>NZ_QPJS01000023.1 GCF_003337435.1 Schleiferia thermophila | reverse complement strand
AAAAACCCGGACTTGCCGGGCTTTTTCTTTAACATTATAATCTATTGTTTTACCCCGTTAATTACAACAAGACCTTCTTTTATATCTATCTGTAAATAAGGCAAGTTATCTTTAATCCGTTCATTGACATAAAATTCATCTATAAAAATATCTCTCTCAAAATTTTTAAAATACTTTATCCTTTCTTTTGATAAATTTACTTCCAACTCTTTACCGTAGTCATTGAAAATCACAAAGTCATATCCTGATAAATCATCAAAAATTATAGTGAGGGCATTATCATTTGTAGTTTTAACATAATCAGAAGGCTTTAATATGCCATAATACTTGCCCGGAATTATATAACACTTATTCCCTAAACGTTTCCATACTGTGATGCATTTGTCATTTGACATGCAATAAAAAGAGCGTGATTGATCAAACCAAATCAAAAACAATATTATCAACAGGATAAATAAGCCAGCAATTTTCATAAGCTTTCTTAGTATTTTGGTCCAGGAGGCCACGGGTTTGTTGCTTTCTGCCATTCTCTTTCAAATTTTCTTTGTTGATAAATAGAATACCCTACATTATGTCCTAACCTTTGAGCTTGCTGTGTCGGTTGACCTTCAGTTGCTAAACCTCCCTTTTGATAACTTTCTAGAGCATCAAAAGCTAGTCTGGAAGAACCCCAACTAAACCCTTTCACTCCCGCTACATATCCGGCAGCATAATTTCCAATATCTCTAGCTGAAGCGATCTTTCCATTAAATGACATCCCTCTATAGTGATATTGAGGGTTGTTATAATTTGGGTCACCAGGTTTAGTCCCATTTCTCTTAAAATCATATTTCTTACCGCCAGTAGCATTTCTCATATAATGGAACAAACCTGGATTTCCTTTAATAATATCATTATCCATAAATGTTTGGCCAGAGTTGTCCCTTGGGTTGATAATTGCTCCAACAATAGCCCTTCCATCCTCTCCATGAAAAGAATATTCGGTAAGCATTTCGCCAACAACTTCTCCCGTACGTTGTCCACTTCCATCTACAACATAAATATTTTTGTCTGCATTGGCTTCACCTCCAACAACTGTAAAAGTACCATCGTCATTCTTGGTAACATCTATGTGGTCAACTGCCCATCTGCCATCTAGGTCGACAAATCGGAGTGGGTTATTCCACATTGCATTGTAGGGTGTCCACCCTGGTGCATCGGCTGC
>NZ_QPJS01000022.1 GCF_003337435.1 Schleiferia thermophila | reverse complement strand
TTGAAGCCGGGTATCAAAACTTTAGTGGCTACCGTTTAATGGATTATCCTGGCTTTGGTGTTGGTGGCAAGTACC
Source organism: Schleiferia thermophila (assembly GCF_003337435.1). Taxonomy (GTDB): domain Bacteria; phylum Bacteroidota; class Bacteroidia; order Flavobacteriales; family Schleiferiaceae; genus Schleiferia; species Schleiferia thermophila. Next base: position 1,403 of record NZ_QPJS01000022.1, on the reverse strand, counting down.
CACAAACCGGGTATCATCAATCGTTGAATAAAGCTTCCAACTTCATTCAATATAACGGAATGAGGTTAGAGTATTTTTCAGATGCATGGTTCCAGAATTTTATTCATAACAATATCTCCCATGAATCCACCTATGATTACAATTACAGAGGTGTTAATGCAAGCGGGGGAACAGGCACGGGGAATTAAATATGAGAAAGACAGCTATCTTTATATCCCTTCTCTTTTTGTTTGCATGCAATAAAGGCATGTGGGTAACTAAAAATGCTTATCGTCCCAAGCATCCAAAGTTCTCAATACCAAAAGAGCCGTTTAAAGCGAATGAATTAATCAATAACCATTTGCTTTACGTTTCTACAAAAAAGTTCGTTAATTACGATGGAAGCGTAGTAATCGGTTATATGGGATTTTATTCTGATGGAAGAATGATAATTGATAATACCTGGGAAAAAGAGATGAGTCAGACATTAAATGAAAGAAACTCATTTAATACAGCTTCCTCCATTGGCTACTATACCACTAACGGAAATACAATTAAGATGGAATATTTTTTGCCGGGCGATGGTGGCCGATATGAAACAAGAGAAGGAATAATTAAGAAGGACACAATAATTTTAATAGAAAAAATCCCGCAGCCATTAAGAAAAGAAATCCGCTCCGATACTTTGGTAAAATCCAGTTATCCCTTACAAGACAATTAGTGATAAATAAAAGTCCCGAACACCGGGACTTTTTTATTTGGTTGATGCGTAAGCTTTGCGGGTCTTAACATCTCGTAGCACAGCATCAAGGTTATACAAAATACAATCTCGGTCTTTTTGAGGCAGTGCGTTAATCTCCTGTAATCTTCGGAGCATATCCGGGTCTTTAAAAAGCTCATCGCTTTGCGCTTCACCGAGCAGGTAAGCCGAAGTAGTTCCAAGCATGGCGGCCAACTTCTTAACCACATCAATGGAGGGCTTTACTTCGTCCCGTTCGTATTTACCAATAACGGAATGATTTGTTTCTAACGACTTGGCCAGTTCGTTTTGCGAAAGCCCTTTAGCCTTGCGGCAATCCCTTAATCTTGTTCCAAAAGTATCCATTTTACCTCCTTATTAGCGTTAAATGATGCTGATATAATCAGGTTTTGCAAATATATTGTTCAAAAGTGAATAAAAAAAGTTGGTTAAGGTTTGGTTGTTTGAGTTTGATATAGTAGTTTTGATGCAAATTTGAACAAGAGGCGAAACCAAAAAATATTTTTCAACATGGATAAAGCAAAGCAAACCATCCGCAAACGCAAGCTACAAGCAGAGCAGCAGCCCAGAGCCAACCAGCACAAAACCGTTCCGAGCCTTCACCTTGCCGGGGTATGGTTAGCGGAAAACGGATTTAAGCCGGGCGATACGGTAGAGATCACCA
>NZ_QPJS01000021.1 GCF_003337435.1 Schleiferia thermophila | reverse complement strand
TGTGACCGATGGAGCCGGAGTGCCGTACCAGTACTTCCACTACAGCCCTTGGGGGGAAAGTCTGATAAGTCAAACCCGCACTCCCAACTCCACCGGCTTCAGCACACCCTATTGCTTCAATGCCAAAGAGTTCGACTCCGAAAGCGGGCTCTTCTACTACGGAGCCAGGTACTACCACCCGGTGGTGAGCCAATGGTTGAGTGTGGATCCACTATACTACCACCCTAATCAAGTAGACAAATCGCCCTATGCGTATACATGGAATAACCCTGTAAACCTTGTTGATCCTGATGGAAGATGCCCGGATTGTCCGTATGCATCAACCGCTAATGAAGGAGACATCGCGAATCCTCACGGCCAACAAGAGTATGTTTTTTTAAATGGTGAGTGGATTGGTGTTGGTGGTGAAATAGACGAGGTTACGGTTACTCCATCAGGAAATAGAGCAGATGATCCAAGTCCGAGAGCATCATCATCAGGAGCTCAAAGTGAAACGGGAGTAAGGACGCTGTCTAAACATGAAAGGACAATGCAAAATCCTATTGTAAAAGCAGTTCATCGAGCACATGGGGATTTTCTTAGGGGGATTGCACAGTTGACAACTCATGTTACAGGACAATTAGGAACTGGGGTTTCCGCTGTTGGTTATGGAGCTGCTTTTATTCCCGGAGCTCAGCTTATTGCAGGAGGGTTAATAGCTATAGGAAATACATTGTCAACAGTGTCCAGTTTGGGAGCTGCTGCTCTTGACTACTCAGAAGGGAACAATACAGGAGCAGTTTTGAACACTGCGAATGCCTTAATTCCGGGAGCAGCGAATAAGTTTATTGATAGAAATGTGGCAAGAGGAATTATAGGAACTCAAGGAGGAAATATTTTGAAAGGAGGAAATAATGCGAGATCAGGAGTGGCGGATTACCTTATAAATAGATAATAGTATGGATGTAGGTTGGTTTATTGCTGGGGTTGTTTTTTTGATTTCAGGGACACTTTCCTTGATATGGGTTTTAAGACATCCTACAAGTAAGGAGTTGCCGTATCTGTCACATGATTTAAGCGTAAAAATAGGAGCTGTAGGAAGTATTCTTTTGGGAGTAGCCCTAATTTACTCTGCAGTAAATGCTTGATTTGATTTCTTAACTTTACTCTGCCGTACAACCCAGCCCCACTCCAAACAACCCCAAAACACCTTGTCCCAATATTGGGAATTGTTTGGAAATAAACATTCTAAACGCCGTCCACCCTCAATCAACCAAAACACCCTATATTCGCACAATGCAGAAGGCAGCGTAACAGAAATAGCCCGCAACGAAAACTCCGACCTGTATTTTTGGGATGATAACCAACGACTAATGGCCATTATGAACTCCACGGGATTGCATCATAACTTCTACGACCACAGGGGCGAACGCGTGGTCAAGGGGCTTCTGACAGAGGAGTTTGTGTCGGTCAACGGTCAGAGTGGATCACTGTCCATAAAGATGCATCCGATAACACTGTATGTCAACGGATACTTTGTCAGTCAG
>NZ_QPJS01000020.1 GCF_003337435.1 Schleiferia thermophila | reverse complement strand
CAAGTGGGTTATTTGGCGATGGTCAGTTTTCGGTTGATTATACCTGCAGTGGAGTGGACTCTGAGCAGATAGCTGCCGGAGGGCAGGTGGCTGAGGTCGAGTGTGAGGTCAAAGTGACCGGATGAGCTGGTCCATTCTCTGCGCAGGATAAGTTTTCCGGTAAGGTCAGTGACCTCAATGGGTAGGGCAGCCAGGTCGTCGGTGAAGGTTAATGAGAAGACACCGGAGCTGGGGTTGGGGAACACTTTAAGCAGGTTGGCCAGGCGGTTTTCGGCGATTCCGATGGCGAATTTCAGGGTATCGCAGTAGGTGGCAGAGCCACAAGAGTTGAACGCGGTGACGCAGACCGGGTAGACGCCATTTTGCGGGAAGGTGAAGGTTGGATTGGCATCACTGGAGTTGCCTGCTCCGCCGAAGTTCCAGTAGAGGGAGTCGGCATGTGTAGTTTGAGAGGTGAAGGATACGGTGTAGTTGGAGATGGTGTAGGTAAAGCTGACCGTTGGGGTATCGATGATGCTGATGGTCACTGGAGTTCGCACATCAGAGCAGGCTTCGGTGCCGAAGTGGATGTACCCGTTGAAGTTGCGCGGGGAGAAGGTGGAGCCGAAGGGATGGGATTTACCGATGCCTTCTTTCACATCGATGCGGGGGTGTGAGGCCAGGATGTTGCCCACGGCAGTACCGTTGGTATAGTTGACGGAGGCGCCGACGCGGGTCACATAGAAGGCATGAGTGCCCTGGGAGAGGGTGATGGGGTTGGTGAAGGTCAGTTTGGTAAAGGGGCCGGTCTGGGTGACGTTTACGTTGAAGGTTTGCAGCAGGGTCCAACCGGCGGCTGAGTTTTCAAATCCGACATGCGTTCCGGGGCGGTGATAGATTTCGAAGGTGGATTGCCCGGTGGTATTAGGGGATACGGTGAATCCGGTAATGGTCAGTGAGCCTCCTTTGATATCGACGTCAAACATGTTGCCGTTTTGGGAATTGCCAGCGGCAATGGTGGTGAGCAGGGAGTCAGCAGATTCCTGATAAGCCAGGTAGTAGGTGGCTGCCAGGTTGGATACGACCAAAGTATCACTCATTGAGATGGGAGTACCCCCAGTGGGCGCGTTGTACCATTCGTAGCCTACGCCGGGCAGAGGTCGGCCAATGAGGGTGGCAGAGGTATCGCCGGCACAGGCGGTTGCTGGCAGAGCTTGAGGTGCCGCGGGGATGATGACCATGTTGGTTTGGATGGAGTCATTGGCTGTGACCTGGTCATTGGTCAGGTTTACATAGGAGAGGGATTGCACCAGCCCGCCATTGGAGGTGTTGATGGTAGCCACTGAGATGGTGTCTGTGGCATTGGGAGGAATGGGAGTGGAATAGGTTCCGGTGATGGATTGGGTGATGTCGCCGGATACAATCAGTCCATAGGGAAGATTATTTATCGTATCAAAACCATTGTTTTTGACTACGAATTTTACATGTGTGTTGGTATCCCCACAGAAGCTGGCAGAGAGCCCGAGGACTTCTACCAGTTGGGCATCAAACTGGATAGGGGTGCAGATGGTCAGAGGACCGGTGAGCACTCCTGGGGTGCCATTGCAGATTTCTCTGAGATATACATGGAAACAGATACCGACGGGCAAGGGTGAGAGTTGATAGGTTTTGGTGGGGATGTTGTTGATGAGTGTACCCTGTCCGGTGGCCGGGGTGAAGCCTACGGGTCCCCATTCGATTTGAAATGTATCAGCGGTGGATTGCCAGCTGAGCAATGCGCCAGTGGGATAGACGCTATCGGCCTGAAAGGCCCATGCGCCAGTACAGGGTAACGGCGTGAACTCAATGGCACCTGGGTCAGGGGTTGTGGTTCTGGGGGTTCCGTTGATGTCGGTAG
>NZ_QPJS01000019.1 GCF_003337435.1 Schleiferia thermophila | reverse complement strand
TTCAGCACACCCTATCGCTTCAATGCCAAAGAGCTCGACTCCGAAAGCGGGCTTTTCTACTACGGAGCCAGGTACTACCACCCGGTGGTGAGCAAATGGTTGAGTGTGGATCCGATGGCACACCTTAGAGAATCCCTTTCACCATACAATTATTGCAGTAACAATCCAATTTTAAGGATTGATCCGGACGGAGCTTTGGACGAACCAGTCTACGGTTCAGACGGTACTTATCGGGGAAATACAAAAGAAGGGTTTACGGGGCAAGTTATCATTTATGACGGTGATAAAGATTTTAGTAATATGGGGGCCTTTGACCTACTTTATGATGAAAGTTTTAATGTGGGGACCCAAAGAGGAGATGCAAATACCTACGACAGAGTAAGAAGTGAATTGTCTGGAGATGCCAAATCAAAAATTTGGACACATATTGTTTCTCAGATGGAAGGACAACAGATTTATGATGAAACCTTTAGTATGAGTAGCATTGAAGGCGGGAAAATATATTATGACGGAAATGATGCAGGTGGTTGGAATTCTCGTCCAAAAAGTATGTATAAAGGGTGGAATGATAGAATTACAGGAACAGATAAATATACATATAAAACTACGGTTGAAAATATTCAATCATCAGTGGTAGTTCACGAGTGGTATTCGCATATAAAGAAAGGTCAGGGGAATTATGAATATATAAAATCTCATAGGTTAGCTTATAAAAATGTTATCAATTATAAGCCCCTATGGAACAAAACAACAGATGATTATAAAGGATTTAATATGAGAAGTTTATTAAAATACACTAAAGAAGAAACAGGGCGGACAACGGTTGACCCCTTATATCGAAACCTATACAACAAGTATAAAGATAAAAGATGAGTGGGATTATGAACTTTTTGACAATGATAGCAATGCTATATCTTTTTGGTTCTTGTAATCAACCATCTTCAAGTAGTGAAACCCAACACTCAAATAAAGAGGAAATGAAGCAAGAAATTCAAATAGAAGCGGACAGCATAGTAGTAAATTATTGGAAAAGTACAGAAGCGAATGAGTATCATTTTTCGTACACAAAAGAAAAGATAGAGATACGAAGTGCTTACTTTAATTTTGAAAAAAATGTGAATGAAGCGCTAATTATTCAACAATTTTTACGTTTTATCAACCAATTATACATAGATAAAAATGAAAAAATAATTTTATCCCAAGAAGAAGAACCAGCACCTGTATCAGATTATCACGTAATATCAGTTTTGGTCTATTTTAATGGTAAAAAAATAATTGAAGAGAATACGAAGATATACAGTAATATAAAGTTTAATTCCCTATTTCTTGAGTTTTACGATTTTTTAGACAGCTTGATTAGGGAAGAATAAACCAAACTAATACAACCCACGCAATCGGGCTTTTGTCGTTTATAGCATATATTCAATTTAGTAGCTTAAATAAAATTATCTACGGTAAGCAAAAGACATTCTTTGTCTCTTTGTGGCAAGTTTTCAATCTCTGCCATACGCTTAAACATTACAGGGTCTTTAAAAACATTTTGGCTTTCTGTCTCGCCCATCAAAAAACTAATGGTGGTATCTAAAACTTCTGAGAGCTTCTTAATTACATCAACAGTCGGTTTTACTTCGTCTCTTTCGTACTTGCCAATAATAGAATGATGTGAACTGATTTGTCTTGTCAGTTCATCTTAGGAGTAGCCTTTAACTTCTCTTGCTTCTCATAATTTTTTACCGAAACTATCCATATACTGTGTATTTGTGGTGCTGAAAAGCCTGTTATTAAATGATAACGCAAAGAAACAGACAAAATATGAGTTATTGAAACCATAAAAATTTTGTGGTTTGATATAGATGTTCTACTTTTTTACCAAATATTGACAAGTAAAAATTTTAAACTTTTTTCAATGGATATAAAAGACATCAAAACAGGTTTACAATATCGGAAGTAATTAAAACATTACGGCTTGAAAGCCGAAAAACACAAATACTTACAGTAGTTTTTTCAATCTCACTAAACTCATAAAAAAAATCTATTGGTGTACTCAATCTCCCGTATTTTAGCTATACTTCTGCAAAGCGATG
>NZ_QPJS01000018.1 GCF_003337435.1 Schleiferia thermophila | reverse complement strand
ATCTTTTCCGGAAGAAATTGCAGTAGTGTATAAAGACAATTCAAGTGGGCATGATTTGTACTATAGATTGGGAACATTAAGTACAAATTTCGGTCAGGCAAACATGGTTCCTCTTTTCAATGGATTGAGAACCTATAGTGCGAGCAGATTTCATCCTGATATTAATTATATTAAAAATATTTGGACAGGAAAAGAGGAGTTAAATATTGTTGCTGTAGGGGAAGATGCATTTATTCCAGGAAATTTTGCTATTGATGTTTTTATTGAAAATCTTTCACTTCCGATGAGTCCAGTATTTGCAAGCTCTTTTGCTGTTTTTAGCCCTTTTGATAATATTAGACCAAGAATTGATGGTCTTGGATTAGGTGCAGATTTGAATTATTTTGTTGCCTCAGGGATCAATAGCGGAGTGATTCATGGTTATGAAAGTAGTTGGGGAACGATATCTGGCGGTCTTACAGGCGATAATGAAATGCCTGCAATTGCTACAACAGGAGACTATCATGATGTAATATGGAGTACAACACATATATCTGGTAATTTTGATGTAATTGGAAGGGGAGTTTTTTATGCTCCCGTTACTTTTGATGCCTATTTTAAAGAGGTAAATGATGCAGGTTCTATGGGATGGCCTGATAAGTTGTATCCCTCCATTTCAGGAAATTGCGGATTTGATTGGGAATATGCCATGTGCTGGTGGGGAACAGACGATAATATTCATTTTAAAATAGCCAATGCACAGGCCAACCCCCATTACATAGTTCAAAACCCTACGGGATTACCCGAAACTATTTCTAAACAAAGTGCAGAAATTGTGATCGCAAAGGATGAAGTTCTTATTCAAAAAAATGATTATGTTGTCTATAATACTTTAGGACAAAGAATAGGCACCTATGAAGGTTTGAATATAAAGCAGGGTCTTTTGTTGCTTAAGCCTGGCATGTATGTAGTATCCGCAAAAAATAAAGAAACGCAAAAAACAAATACTCAGAAAATCATTGTTTATTAAAATGAAAAGGTATATACTATTTTTTATTGCATTACATTTCTCATTGCCTGGCTTGGCGCAACACCAAGCCAAGCAATGGGTTTTTGGGCAAGGATTGGGTATGGATTTTACTACACCTCAGGTTTCTTATTTTAGCACACCATGGACAGCAGTAATGAATAACAATAATGATCTTAATCAAAGTTCTGTATATTGTGGTAAAGATGGCAAATTAATTATTTATTTTCTTAATGGCAAATATTATGATAAAGATTTTACATTAATTTCTGGAGGAGAAGTTCATAACTATATGCTAAGTACTCACTTGGTTCACAATAATTCAAAACCTTCATTTTTTATTGATGTAGATGAAAATACATTACTTCATTATTATGTATTTGGAGAATTCTATCCGCCTAGATGGACAAATAACCTTAAGATAAGATTAAATAAAATAAAATTATTAAACAATACAGTTATTTCTATTGATTCAGTTGATACGTATGCACCAAATTCTCCAATAAGTAATCTTTATAATTTTCAAAGGCCAATAAATATTAATCCAATACCAATTTTAGATAAAAATATAATTTTACTGCCAAAAGAAGACATTACTCATTTTGCAACATTGGTTTCTATTGATACAACTGGCTTCAACATAATTAATAATCATAACCTTACTACTCAGCAATTTTTACCAAATTTTCATATGGCACCTGATTTATTCCATTTCTATCATCCACTTAATCAAAATATTTATACCTTTGGTAACCTTTTTCAACTGAATCAGTTACCTCACACATTTATTGTAAAAACAAAACATATAAATTCATTTAACTTTGAAAATATATTTCAAAGTCCAAAATATACTATATTTCCTAACAAGTACAATTTAAGATTGGAAAATTTAAAAATAAGTACGACAATTCAGGGAAGGTATGTTTACATTTTTGGAAATCAAACAAATGAACCAAATCAGCCATTAAAAATTCTTCGTGGTGATCTTTTTTCAAAAGATTCCATTGAGTTTTACAATAGTATTTTGGAAATACCTTTACCTCAATATATTCCTGGAATATGGTTATTTGAACACAAATATTTTCTTGATGCACAATCAGCACCTGATGGAAATATATATTTTTCAATTTTTACTCAAAGTCCATCATCAAGTTTTAATAATACTAATAACGATTCTTCAAACAAGTATCTACATAGAATTGTAAACCCCGAAGACAAGGATTCAAATAATATTCAAGTACAAATGAATATTCACACATTTCCCGATTGGAGTTTGTTTGCATCTTTCCCTGGCCTTAGTACAAACCAGCTCATGCCCCCTCCTTTTGAGGTGCTTTCTGCCTGTAGCGATAGCGTTCATTTAGACCTTAATTATAAAAACATCATTGACAGCGTATGGTGGGATTTTGGTGACCCTGTTGGATTAGGCGCTGCTAATAATTCTTCGGTTGTGAGCCCTGTTATCAAGTATCCCAACTATGGCAAGTATTATGTTTCCGTGCAGCTTTGGTTTGATGGCGATACC
>NZ_QPJS01000017.1 GCF_003337435.1 Schleiferia thermophila | reverse complement strand
ATCTTTTCCGGAAGAAATTGCAGTAGTGTATAAAGACAATTCAAGTGGGCATGATTTGTACTATAGATTGGGAACATTAAGTACAAATTTCGGTCCGGCAAACATGGTTCCTCTTTTCAATGGATTGAGAACCTATAGTGCGAGCAGATTTCATCCTGATATAAACTATATTAAGAATCCATCATTATCTAAAGATGAATTGAATTTTACCTTCGTCGGTGAAGAAGTCACATCACCGGGAAGTTTTCAGATAGATGTCAATGTTGTATTATTAGATCTTCTTTCAACCATAAGCCCAATTTTTTCTAACCCATTACCCTTAAACCCACCTTTTGAAAAAGTTAGACCTCGCATTGAGGGTTTGGGGTTTGGATTTAATTTTGATTATTTTGTTACTGCAGGTGTTGCAAACTCAGTAGTACATGGCAATCAAAGCGGTTGGAATACATTATCAAGCCCTTTATCTGGTATTAATGAAATGCCTGCAATTGCTACTACTGGTGATTATCATGATGTTATTTGGAGTACGACTCATATTTCAAGTTTTTCAGATATTATAGGTAGAGGTATTTGGTATGATATGAACATACCACCCATACCGCCTAATAATCCGATAAACTTTGCAACGTACTTTAAAGAAGTTAATGAAGCACCCACAATAGGCTGGCCCAACAAGCTGTATCCTTCCATTTCAGGAAATTGCGGATTTGATTGGGAATATGCCATCTGCTGGTGGAGCGAAGACAACAATTTACATTTTAAAATAGCCAATGCACAGGCCAATCCCCATTACATAGTTCAAAACCCTACCGGATTGCCTGAAACTATTTCTAAACAAAATGCAGAAATTGTGCTCGCTAAGGATGAAATTCTTATTCAAAAAAATGATTATGTTATCTATAATACTTTAGGACAAAGAATAGGCACCTATGAAGGTTTGAATATAAAGCAAGGTCTTTTGTTGCTTAAGCCTGGCATGTATGTAGTATCAGCAAAAAATAAAGAAACGCAAAAAACCAATACTCAGAAAATCATTGTTTATTAAAATGAAAAGGTATATACTATTTTTTATTGCATTACATTTCTCATTTCCTGGCTCGGCTCAACACCAAGCCAAGCAATGGATTTTTGGGCAAGGATTGGGTATGGATTTTACTACACCGCAGGTTTCTTTTTTTAATGTTCCATATATACCGAATGAACCGAATCATAGAGACTACAATCAAAGTTCTGTATATTGTGATGAAAAGGGTGAAATATTGTTGTATTTTTTAAATGGAAAGTATTATGATAAAAATAACAATATTATATCTGGAGGAGAGGTTTATGAGTACAAATTTAGCCCTAATACTTTACTTTTTGGTGAAAATAAAACATCATTTTTCATAAATTTTTCTAATAATAAAAATGTTATTTTTCATTATTATGTATATGGTGAACCGGAAAATATTTCTACAAAAAATCATAGTATTAGATTAAATAAAATAACATTAAATAATTCCACAATTATTTCTATAGATTCAATTGATACATATAATAATTCCAACCCAGTTAGTTTTATAAATCGAGCTAATTCAGGAATAAATTTAACGCCAATTTCCTCAAAAGGAAATATTTTTTTTATGATAGATGCACCAGGAACAAATAAAGCAGTAATTATTGTGAAAATTGATTCCACAGGATTTCAAGAAATATTAAACCATAATATAATTAGACAAAACAATACATCGTTATTTCCAGAACAATTATTTTTTTTTCATCCATTAACAGAGACGTTTTTTATCTTAGGAAAGAAATATGATTCTAATGGAATACATCACACTTTTTTAGAACGATTTAAGCATCAAAATAATTTTAATTTCAGCATAAATCCTACTAATCGATTGTTTTTTCCGTTAAAACCAGGTATTAATAATCAAAATACTCAAGCCTTTATAAAATATTGTATAACCTTGCAAGGAAGATATATTTATATGTTCGGTTCATGGAATAATCAACTCTTTATTGAGAGAGCTGATTTATTCGCGAAAGATTCTTTAGCGTTTTATAACTCACATGTACAAATCCCATTACCTCAACCCTTACAATTAATTTCATCAGGAACAACACAATATTGGCTTGATTCTCAAGTGGGGCCAGATGGTAATATTTATTTCATGTTGGCTAAACGAAATCAAATATCTTTAACTAACCAAACACCAAATAACCCTGAAAATAAATTTTTATGCAGAATTATAAATCCCGAAGATTCTGATATTAACAATGTACAGATAGAAATGAACTTTCATACATTTCCCGATTGGAGTTTGTTTGCATCTTTCCCTGGCCTTAGTACAAACCAACTCATGCCCCCTCCTTTTGAGGTGCTTTCTTCCTGTAGCGATAGCGTTCATTTAGACCTTAATTATAAAAATATCATTGACAGCGTATGGTGGGATTTTGGTGACCCTGTTGGATTAGGCACTGCTAATAATTCTTCGGTTGTGAGCCCTGTTATCAAGTATCCCAACTATGGCAAGTATTATGTTTCCGTGCAGCTTTGGTTTGATGGCGATACC
>NZ_QPJS01000016.1 GCF_003337435.1 Schleiferia thermophila | reverse complement strand
AAGTCTGATAAGTCAAACCCGCACTCCCAACTCCACCGGCTTCAGCACACCCTATCGCTTCAATGCCAAAGAGCTCGACTCCGAAAGCGGGCTCTTCTACTACGGAGCCAGGTACTACCACCCGGTGGTGAGCAAATGGTTGAGTATTGACCCTCATGCAAGAAGATACCCCACTTGGTCGCCTTATTCTGCCTTTGCAAACAACCCTCTTGTCTTTGTTGACCCAGACGGCAGAGATGTTATACCAACAAGTCAGTTAAAATCGAACACATCAATGAATACCTTTTTTGAACTCGCTAGTCAAAATTCTGTTTGGAGAGGGGTAATGAAAAATTTTTATGCTAATCACAATCATGTTTGGGTGCATATGGACCAGTTAAAAGGTTCAGATGGTACGCCTAGTGGTTATACTAATGTTGCAAGAGCTCAATCTTATTTGTCATCAAGTAATCCTGTTAGTAAATATGGTCAACATAGAATAATAATAAATTCTGATGTCTTAAACAAATCAGGTGAAATTGGTATTGACCAAACATTTCTCTTTATGGCATTGGTTCATGAGGGAGACCATGCAAGAAGATATGAAAGACACAAACAAACGGGAGGAACATATGATGGATATCCTGGACATAAAGACTTTCTCATTGACAGGGGAGGTCCAGAAGGACACCACAACCAAATGGGGGCTTTTAATAGAGGTATGCTTGTAGAAGCCATGAAAGAATTCGATGCTCAAATTATAAAAAGCGGAGGGACGGTTCCTGACTATCATACAGATGATTGGTATGAGGCAATGTCATGGTATGGATTAAGAAGAACACAAGCTTGGGAAGATTTTCAGAAATCTAATCCTGAACAAGCTGCAACTTATTCAAATTTAATTAATGAACAAATAAAACGTAATCAAGATGGAATCAATGAAGAATAAATTTATAACTATATCTATTTTTTGCTTGATCTTTTGTTCGTGTTCAGAAGGTAATCGATCTGAACAAAAAGATTCATTAAGGACTCAAGATACTATTTACAAAAATATAGATACTATCCAAGTTCATAATCAAAAGAAAGATTCAGTAAACAAAGATACGAGTAAAAATGAAAAGACTAGAAAAGAAAGTTTACCTGAATTTGAAGATTATGAAAGTGAATACCAATTTAGGTATCAATTTTATATAGATAAGGCTTATGATAGAAAAACTTATGAGAAACACTACAAGCCATACACTTATCAATCCAAACATCTTGATTCATTGATAGATATTTACGAAAAGAAGAAAGAAATTGAAAACAAAGAAAAATCGGAATAATGCCAACATTCAAAAGCACACACATTTGCAAGCCGCTCAAAGCAACTGCTCAATCCAAAGCTTGCAAAAGAGTGTGCTTTTCTCCATTCCGAAAAAATTAAAAAACAAAAATTTCCCTTCCCTTCAAAAAAATAAAACTTTGCTCCCGCACAGCCCACAACAGACAGACACGAACTTTAACGGTGGACAACTTAAAACTCAACATTTACCGGCATTTCACAGGGACATGAACGACAGAAAACAGAAGCACTGGGCGGTAACAGCGTGTTGCCAAAATTGGCGGTTCAGTGGTTAAATGAAGTTCAGTATTTCTATCAAACTTTTGTGCAGGTTGACAGTTTTGAGCTCCGAAATCGCCAACTTCGGCAACACGCGAAACGTTAAGGGTAATCCTAATAATCCCAAAAACTATAATGCTGATGGCACCTTAAAGCCAATAGATCAGCACGTAATAGATGAAGTATTTTTCCATAAGGGGAACTATGCCCGTCCTTCGCTCTCAACAAGCTCTGGAAGTCCTATATCTGCAGGCTGTCAAACAGGTGGTTGTGGCCCAGGTACCTTGCCTACCTACCGAGAATTTATAAAGAATGCAGAAGGCTTTAAAGGATCCTACTATTTAAGGGCTAAGCCAGTTCTTACAGTTCCTAAACAGTAAATCGCAGAAAGATGAAAGTAACTATGATTCAACTCTGCTGTATTCTTTTTCTTACTCTGAATACTTCGTGTATGGCTCAAAAAGATGAACTGATTGATACGAAATGGGTTTATGATTTTGATGGCTGTCAAGATTATTGGAAGTTCAAGGAGCAGAATAAGTACGAGTTTTACAGTTGTGAGACGGGAGATACAACGTACGGTTCTTATGCTTTGGATGGCAACACGCTAAAAATCCATCAAATTAAAGGGGCTTATGATAAAGAGTTTTCAGAAAAATCAAGACACAGAACACCAAATATAAAGTTCGAACTTGAAATTAAAAGAAATGTGATTGTGTTTAAGGGAAGATGGGAAACAGACCCTGAAGGTAATTGGGTAAAATCTAATTTTATCTTTCCTGAAGATTATGTGTTTAAAAAGCAGTAATCCTTGAAGCCCGGACTTGCCGGGCTTTTTTATTCTACATCTTTAAGCACCCCTGAAAGGGCATCTTTTAACTTCTGTTTACCAATAAAAGCATCCAGCATTGTATAAATGGTTTGCTTTTCATTATCGCTGAGAGCTTCCAGTAAAGCCACTTTCTCCATAATGGATTTATCGTAAGAGTTTATCTCCTTTAGTTCATCGGTAGAAGCGAACAAATCCGAAAGCGAAACCCCCAGAGCTTTGGCAATCTTTTCCA
>NZ_QPJS01000015.1 GCF_003337435.1 Schleiferia thermophila | reverse complement strand
TGTGACCGATGGAGCCGGAGTGCCGTACCAGTACTTCCACTACAGCCCTTGGGGGGAAAGTCTGATAAGTCAAACCCGCACTCCCAACTCCACCGGCTTCAGCACACCCTATCGCTTCAATGCCAAAGAGCTCGACTCCGAAAGCGGGCTCTTCTACTACGGAGCCAGGTACTACCACCCGGTGGTGAGCAAGTGGTTGAGTGTTGACCCAATGGCGGGTGCTGCACCGGGTTGGTCACCGTACAGAGCGTTCTTTTGTAATCCAGTTTATTGGGTTGACCCAGATGGATTATTTGAAAGTACAGATGTTACTAAAAATGAAGATGGTTCTTACACTGTGGTTGGAGCAAAAGATGATGGGGATAATAATATTTATGTTAGAGGTGCTGATGGTAAAAGGACAGGGGAAGTGATTGGGACTACAATGCAACCTACTGATTTTATGTTGACGAATGACAAAACAGGAGAGTTTAAAGGTCACGCTAATGTTACATTTAGACTTGATAAGCTAACGGTAACAGGAACAGTAAAGCCCAATAAATATACAACAGCGACCATTTATAACGCTGATGCACAAAGGTTGTTAGACTGGGGGCAGGAGTTATTTTCAGAAGAGATAAAAAGGCAATCTCCAGCCACCTTCTATGGTGCGCTACAGATTTTACGTGAAATGTCTGCTAATGGAGGACCTTTAGATTTTAAAGTTAGTTTAGGGGCTGACAAATACACCGCAATAAAAGCAGGGAACACGGCAGATGGTAAACCTATCATTACCACACTTCGGGCAGTTGGGAATATAACTTTCGGTGCCAATATGAGAAGTACCAAGCCATTTACTATGGGAGCAGATTGGTATTACAAGCAAGTAATGCCAGAGGTTGGAAAATACAATCAAAAAGCAAATCAAGGAACTGGATATAACTCGGGATTTCCATATTACGGAGAACATACATATTCGGGAAGTTATATTTATTATGGGTACTTTGGAAGTTTTTATAAAAAATAGGCAATGAAAATCCGAGTGATGTTAATTTCAATAGCCGTTTTAATTTTAGTTATCATCGGGTATTTTTACTTTTTTCTCCCCGTGCCAAGTTTTGAAACGGGCAGTAAGCGATTGTATTTAAAAGAAATACAAGAGGATAATATGACTATAGCTTGGTTTTTTTATTCTGCGGCATATTCAGAGTCACCAGACTACATTGTAGCAACAAAAGGAAGTGCTATTGATACAATCTGTAGAGCAAACAATATTGCAGATATAAATTTGGAAGGTGATAGTATAATGATTGGTTTTTATGGTAGTCCGCAACTATATGGAGACCCTATAGAAATACCTATTAGGGTAATGGGGTACAGTGTATTGATAGATACAGGATATACAAGAGATAG
The DNA here is from genome assembly GCF_003337435.1 of Schleiferia thermophila. Classification (GTDB taxonomy): domain Bacteria; phylum Bacteroidota; class Bacteroidia; order Flavobacteriales; family Schleiferiaceae; genus Schleiferia; species Schleiferia thermophila. The sequence goes on along the minus strand of NZ_QPJS01000015.1, from coordinate 1,523 downwards.
TGAGACAGCACCAAGAAAGTTTTATCAGAAATAAAACTACACAACACAGGGCAACCGTCAGGCTTAACAGCTTGGCGGTTTTTTTTATGGAATCAGTTTAAAAATCTGTTCAAGTTCTTTATCGGTGATGGTGCTTTTTTCGGACTTGTCGAAAATGGAAGTGAGGTAAACGGTATTGTGGGCTACTTTCACGTAGGTAATGACCCTTGCACCACCTGATTTTCCTTTCCCTTTTGAAGCAATGGCAAGGCGTATTTTATAAAAACTATTGCCAAGAGCCGTTCCCTGTTCCGGCTCATCGGTAAGTTTTTCGATAAGCCCGGCCAAGTCTCTTTTAAGCGAAGGATATTTTTTAGCCAGTCGTTTAGCCTGCTTATCGAAAAGCGGTATAGAAGAAATATTATAACTCATCCAAAAGCTCTTTTGCAGGTCGGGCTTTAAGTTTGCCCTGTTCCACTAATTTAAGTTCCTTTACCGCTTCTTTGAGTTCCTGTAAAATCTGTTCTTTGGTAGGCTCTTCGTATTCCAAAGTTTCCAAGTCCTTGTACTGCTTTTTGAGTTCCTTCCACTCGCTGATGGGAATGTAAACTCCGGTAGCTTTTCCTTTGCTGTCCTGTATTATCTGTAATTTCATATCCAAATTATTTAGTTGCTATGTTTTGCTGAAAGAAATCCTGAAACTTCTTTTTGGTCAGCATTGTATCAAGCATTTTATAAATCACGTTTTTATCTTCATCTTCAAGCTGTTCAATCAGCCGTATTTTTTCGGTAACGGTTTTATCTTCTACAGTTACCGGACTTGGTTGGTTGTTATCCGGGTTTAGCAAATCATCTACCGTAACCCCGAAAATAACCGAAAGTTTTTGCAACACTTCTACAGAGGGTTCACGCCTTCCGTTCTCAATTTTGTTGTAATTACTTTGGTCTAAACCAATCTCAAGGGCTACCGCTTTTTGCTGTAATCCTTTCTCCTTGCGGACTTGCTTTATTTTTTCGCCTACTGTCATCTGCTTGTGATTTGTTGCAAAGTTAGTCATTATGACAATTATGAGCAAAAAATTAATCTTTATGACCTTTTTAGTTGGTCAATAATGGAAATTTTATTTTACCTTTGCGATGGTCAATAATGACCAAACAATTTTTTAAACCTTAAAGCGCATACAGGTATGACCATAGAAGAAATCAAACAACGGCTGACAATGGCGGAAGTTATTAAGCATTACGGGCTGAAAGCCGAAAAACACAAATACTTACAGTAGTTTTTTCAATCTCACTAAACTCATAAAAAAAATCTTCCGTTTTACTAAATCTCCAGTATTTTAGCTATACTTCTGCAAAGCGATGAGGGGGTCTGCAGTTGCAAGAACGAACCGGCAATACAAGGTGCTTTTTGTGAGCCCTGGGGCGCAAGGGATGGGTCATCCCGGTCATGTGGAGTATGTGACCGATGGAGCGGGAGTGCCGTACCAGTACTTCCACTACAGCCCTTGGGGGGAAAGTCTGATAAGTCAAACCCGCACTCC
>NZ_QPJS01000014.1 GCF_003337435.1 Schleiferia thermophila | reverse complement strand
CAGGGTGATGGACATACTATCAATGAGGATACAGGGTTACAGACTTTAGTACATCCTCCGCACATCCTCTTCTACTACCACCCCGACTACCTGGGTCATGTGGAGTATGTGACCGATGGAGCCGGAGTGCCGTACCAGTACTTCCACTACAGCCCTTGGGGGGAAAGTCTGATAAGTCAAACCCGCACTCCCAACTCCACCGGCTTCAGCACACCCTATCGCTTCAATGCCAAAGAGCTCGACTCCGAAAGCGGGCTCTTCTACTACGGAGCCAGGTACTACCACCCGGTGGTGAGCAAATGGTTGGGTGTCGATCCAATGTATCATTTGTATCCAGCTCATACTCCGTACAATTATGTAATGAATAATCCTGTGAACCTCACTGACCCAAATGGAATGTGGGTAAAAGGAGCCGGGTTTTTCAGAAACCTGTTTAATTCAGATGAAAAGATTTTAGCTCAAGACGAAGCTGCTAAACATGCAGGTGGTGAGGTTATAAAAATTGATGGAGGATGGCGGGCTTCTTGGAGTACGGCAAACGAAGGAGGAAATGATGATGTTGATGTGAATTTAGACGAAATCCATATGGTGGATTTTAAGAAGGGGAAAGACAGACCCGGGACTTATAAAACACTTGCACACATGATCGATAGTGATTTTGATGCGTGGCAGGGCAGAAATATGAGGAGCGGATTGAGTACTTGGAATAGAATTGGTGAACGAGCAGATAAAGATGTGGCGCCAAAGATTGCTGAAACAGTTGCGTTATGGATGCCTCCTACTGCGGCGATAAATTCTATTAAAACAATGAGTACAGGAGAAGATCTTTTTGGAGACAAAAAGGAGGGTGCTTGGGATAGATACATAAGGCCAAGTGTGAACTTAATCCCTGAGGCTGGAAGAGTACTGAATATGACGAATAAGTTTATCAGAGGCTTAGATTATATGGACAAGGGAGTTAATATTATAGAAACGAAAGATGTTTGGAAGGGGAAAAAATGAAAAACAACCAAGGGGTTGGGTAGCCGATTTTCTATTTATGTTGACTGTAATACTCTACAACATTTTGCTTTCTGTTGATCTGAGTTCAAGTCCACATAATGTTATATTTTTTGGATTATTTATTACTACTTCCCTGCTAGTTAAATTATCTAATATGCTAATTTTAATTGTTTTGTGGGGAGTGAATTACTTTTTTGTTAGTCTTGAAATCTTCATCTTGGTGTTGCTTTACTTTCTAATGACTTATATATTTCGTTTATGGTCTTTTAGAGTGTTTTGCAAGGATTTAGTTCTTGTTTCCGGACGTGGATTTGTATCAGAGTTTGCTCGTGGAAAAGTTAAACTAAGCTGGATAGATATTTTGTATACTGTGATGGCATTTTCTATGGCATATGTTTACTTACGTTGATTAAAAAACAAAAAACTGAATATGATCATAATGTTCTTGTTTTCAATTAAGCTGGTATTTGTGCTGTCTACTGTAGAACTTCAAGACAAAGAGAAGTTTAAAGGACAGTCAATGCTAATAGAGTGTTTGGAAGAAATTCCTTTGAGTTATTCAAGTAAAAACAAAGAGCCATTTCTTGAAGCCGTTGATCGATTGGATAGCGTGGAATTGGTTTTGGTGACAGTTACGCGTGGTGCCCCCTCGTACCAGTTCTATTATTTTCAGAAAACGGAAGCAGTGGATGGCGAAACAGCATATCTCACACTGTCAAAAGATTTTCACAACAACACGCCCTACAAGTCAGCACTGTTTTTGAAGTATAAGCTCAAAAAACACTTTTTTTATAGGGCAAGTTGTTTCAGGGAAAAGCTTGATGCGAGCGAACAGCTTAAAGGTGTTTTGAAAAAGGAATGAAAAAAACCTAATTCCTGTAACCTTCCCAGATAAAAAGAGGTTGAGTAGCGACGTCTCCTATTTTCTTAGAAAACCTCTTCGAAGTTTTGAAGTGCGACTGCCACTGAATAAGCTTCAAAAGCGCTTTAATCTCGTTATTAGGGATATTTTCCTGTTCGGATTTATCGTAAATAGAGATCAGGAAGACGGTATTATTGGCCACGTAAAAATGGGTAATAACCCTTGCTCCACCGGATTTTCCTTTGCCTTTTGAAGCGATGGCCAGACGTATTTTGTAGCAATTATTGCCAAGAGCAGTGCCGGTAGTGGGGTCTGATGAAACAAGCTTCCAAGTTCAGCGAATTCTTTTTTGAGGGAAGGGTATTTTTTAATGAGTTTTTTTGCCTCTTTTCTAAACGGGGCTATGGTATCAACATTAAAGCTCATTGAGGAACTCGCTTAAGGGTTTAGCCTTTTTCTTTCCTGCTTTAATTTGGTTTACTTCCTCGACGGCTTCACGTATGCCTTCGAGTACTTGGGTTTTATATGGGCTAAGAGGCTTTGCTTTGACAAACTTGAAATTGCTCAAAAGCTCCATGATAAAAGCCACTTTATCGTCCTTTATGTCCAGTAATATTTTCATGACACTGTTTTTTATCCGGAGAAGGCTTTTTTGGTCTTAAAGTTTTGGATGTAGGTATCAATTACATTAAAGAGAACGCTTTTAGTGTTGGCATCCATTTTTTGAATGTCATTAATCCTTCCTACGGTTTCTTTATCAAAAGAAGCACTTTCGCTTTGTCCGATCATGTAATCAACGGTTACGCCAAATACTTTGGCCATTTTAGCCATCATATCGATGGAAGGTTGGCTTTCGTTGCGTTCGTATCTGCTAATAATCTCTCTTGAGGCATTTATTTGTTTAGCCAGTTCAATTTGAGACCAGTTTTTACTTTTTCTCAGGAGCGTTATTCTGCCTCCAATGCCTAATTCATTACTCATAAACGTACTCTTTTCGAGATGTTTTGCAAGTATACGAGTAATGCAGTTCATAAAAAAGGCATGTGTGTTTTGGATATTTGAGAAATGTATTATAGTCTTGCGTAATCAGTTCCGCATATAAAAATAGAAAAACTTTTTTCACTCATGAGCACAAAACGCAGAATAACCCTCCACAGCCGGTATCAGGAACGCGCGTATGGCGCGGAGAAAGAAGTTCCTTGGTTGAACGTAAGTGGGCTATGGTTGGAAAAACTCGGTTTTCATGCCGGGGATAAGGTAGAGATCACCATGCGTGAGAAATTACTAATCATCCAACCGATAGAACAGGTGGCCGAAGATCAGGAGGATTATAAGGCCAGGTTCGAAGAAGTGGAACGCGCACTGAAAAAGCTGTTGTGATGGAGATACAGGAAATCAAAAACCGCTTAACCCTTGCAATGCTCCTGCAGCATTACGGC
>NZ_QPJS01000013.1:561-4705 GCF_003337435.1 Schleiferia thermophila | reverse complement strand
CTCAGCCACCTGCCCTCCGGCAGCTATCTGCTCAGAGTCCACTCCACTGCAGGTATAATCAACCGAAAACTGACCATCGCCAAATAACCCACTTGTCATCCGAAATTTCCTAAATCCGCCTCAGTGATATGAGGCGGATTTTTTTATTTAAGTAGCTCATCTCCGCAAAAAATCAAAAAGCCTCTTTTATATACGACACCAGATTGACCTTCGGCTATTTATAATTTATTGCTTTGTATGACAAATATTTTGTTAAATTTGAAAACAAATCTACATAAATTAAAAGCATAATATGCTTATTTACAAATTCTATACAGAGTAAAATTCAATTTTATACACCCAAAAAACCAATTATTTAATAATTAATTAAATGTAAAGTCAGATCGTATTACTTAACTTTAACAAAATTTAAAAAAATATGAAAAAAATTTACAAAGTCATTCTAAAAAGTTTACTTTTATTTTTAACATCTGTCTCGTTTATCCATGCACAGTATTTTACATTTACCACTGTGCCACCATTGTCAGGTGGAGGGAACACACTTGGGGGAATATGCTTTAACCTGACTACCAACAAACCTGTCATTATCGATAGTTTGTTAAGTTCTTTCTCAACCTCCTCGGGTGTTGCCACAATTTGGTATAATCCGCAAAAAATCAATGGACAACCAGCAGGAATCAATGCTGCCAACGGATGGATTCAGCTAGGACAATCCTCCTCATTTAACGGAATAAGCCCTGCAAGTACCAACCCAGTACCTCAGGTAGTGCCAGCATCTGTAGGGGTCATTATGATGCCAGGTGATACTTTTGGTTTTGCCATTCATTGGACCGGCAATGTATTTTCTACCACTAATACCAATATCCCCACTTTCACGGACGGAACCATAACCATAATTGTAGATGGCAACAGTGCCTTTACCTTCAATCCCGGACAGACTTCTTTTTTCAATCCTCGTCAGCTGAACGGTGGGGTGATGTATCGCCTTTTAAATCTGGCGCCAAACGATGCCGGAATCGTCTCTATTGACTCTCCCCAAACCTTTTGCCCCGGCATCCACAACGTAGTCGCTACTGTAGCAAATTTTGGCAATAATACCATAAACAACGTAACTGTCAATTGGTCTGTCAACGGCGTACTTCAAAGCCCGGTTTCAGTCAATACACCTCTCGACACTTTTGGTACATCAAACAACACCATTCAAGTAACTCTTGGCTCATTTAATTTCTCTTCAACGATCCCTTATACCATAAAAGTATGGACATCCAATCCCAATAATACTCTCGACACCAATAATATAAACGATACTCTGACTGTAGTAAGAACACCTGCTGTCTCAGGTACTTTTACAATAAATAAAAATGCTCCCTCCTCAGCCACAAATTTTCAATCTTTTACAGATTTTGCCAATTTCATCAACTCAGCCGGAGTCTGCGGTCCGGTCACCGTCAATGTAGCTCCAGGCTCAGGCCCTTATCTGGAAAAAGTATCGTTTGGCGAAATCAATGGAACATCTCCTGCTAACTCGATTGTAATAAATGGTAATGGAAATACCCTGAGCTATACCTCACCAGTATCAACTGATAGAGTCACACTTGAGCTCAATGGAACCAAATACATGACCATCGACTCCCTGACCATCCGCAGCGACTCAGGTGCTCAAGGTTTTAGCGTGCTATTTAGAAACGGGGCTGACTGGAACGTAATAAGGCGCTGTTCCATTATCTCGAACACCACCTCCACATCGACCGTCTATGCCGGTATCGCCTTCAGCAATTCCACTACATCCGCTATATCATCCGGCCCCAATGGCAACAACAACCTGATCGAAAACAACGTAATCATCGGCGGATACTACGGCATCACAAACGTGGGACAATCCTCCGCAGCCAGAGCTCAAGGCAATAAAATCATCAACAACGTAATCAGAGATTTTTACCTCTACGGAATATATGGACTAAACCAAGATGATTGGGAAATCTTTGGCAACGACATCAGCAGACCCACCCGATCCACTGTTTCAACCTTCTATGGAATCTACCTGGGCACCAGTGGCAGCGGTGTCAAAGTCTTCAACAACCGCATCCACAATGCACATGGCGATAATCCCTACTCGATGTCGTTTACTTCCTATCCAATATTCTTTAGTGCAGCTGCAGGTACTGACACCAATCCCAATATCATTGCCAACAACCTGATATACGACATCCAAACCAATGGAATTTTTTATGGAATCTATCTGTCAGGTGCAACCAACCACACCAAAATTTTCCATAATACGATCATATTTGATGCTCCGTCAAACACCACGTCAAGCTCTGCTACCCGCATGATCTGGGTGGCCGGTGCAGTCTCAGCCGGAGTCGAAATCAGAAACAACCTCTCCTACCTCTCCAGACCCGGCACCGGCGACAGAATCCTTACCTACATCAGCAATGCCACCGCTCCCATATCCGTAAGCAACAATGCATACTTCAAAGACCCTAATGTCAGCATGACGTTAGTTTCCTTCTTCCGCGGAAGCGCCGTCAATACACTGGCTGATTTTCAAGCCCTTGGGTTAGACAGCGCCAGTGTAATGGCCGATCCCCAATTTATAAATCCGGCTCTTAATCAATACATTCCTACCAATCCTCAAGTCAACGGTATCGGTAAAAATTTGCTGGCATTAGTGCCGTTTGACTTTGATAGTGTCCCAAGGTCCGCCTTTCCAGATCCTGGAGCTTTTGAATTTGACCCACCGCCTGGCCCCAATCCCGGACTACAATCCTTCATTCAACCCACCGGACAAATCTGCGGTGATTCCGCTACGGTTGAAGTTAGAGCCGTAAATATCGGTCAAGACACTGTCAATACGTTGACAATTCAATGGAGTGTAAATTCTGTAATTGCCGGAACCGTCACATGGACAGGTGTATTGCCCTCTTCCGGATTTGTAGATATCCTGTTGGGTAAATTCTATGTCTCTGATACAGTTATTTATAATATAACTGCTACCATCACAGCCAGCGGCCCGGGTGTAGATACAGACCCCACCAACAATACCGTCGAATTGTTGGGAATAAGAAAAGGTCTCTCAGGTACATACACCCTAAACTCGCTTATGGCTCCTTCCGGTAGCAATTTTGTCAGTTTTACCGATTTAGCAGAAGCTCTAAACAATTACGGAGTCTGTGGCCCGGTGACCGTCAATGTAGCACCTTTCTCAGGGCCTTATCTGGAAAAATTCGAGTTGGGCTCTGTCAATGGCACTTCCTCTACGAATACCATCCAAATAAACGGAAATGGAAATACCCTCGAATATGTAGCCCCCAACACCAACGATAGAGCTACAATAGTACTCAACGGCACCCAATATCTGACCATTGACTCTCTTACAGTGATTGCTAGTGCCGGCGACTGGGGATTCGGAATGCTGTTTACCAATCAGGCTGACTGGAATGTTGTTAGGAATTGTTCCATAATTTCCAACACCAATTCGACTTCGACATTTTACGCAGGCATAGCTTTCAGCAATAGCACTTCATCCGCCATATCAACTGGCCCCAATGGCAACAACAACCTGATCGAAAACAACGTAATCATCGGCGGATACTACGGCATCACAAACGTGGGACAATCCTCCGCAGCCAGAGCTCAAGGCAATAAAATCATCAACAACGTAATCAGAGATTTTTACCTCTACGGAATATATGGACTAAACCAAGATGATTGGGAAATCTTTGGCAACGACATCAGCAGACCCACCCGATCCACTGTTTCAACCTTCTATGGAATCTACCTGGGCACCAGTGGCAGCGGTGTCAAAGTCTTCAACAACCGCATCCACAATGCACATGGCGATAATCCCTACTCGATGTCGTTTACTTCCTATCCAATATTCTTTAGTGCAGCTGCAGGTACTGACACCAATCCCAACGTCATTGCCAACAACCTGATTTACGACATCCAAACCAATGGAGTTTTTTATGGAATCTATCTGTCAGGTGCAACCAACCACACCAAAATTTTCCACAATACGATCATATTTGATGCTCCGTCAAACACCACGTCAAGCTCTGCTACCCGCATGATCTGGGTGGCCGGTGCAGTCTCAGCCGGAGTCGAAATCAGAAACAACCTCTCCTACCTCTCCAGACCAGGC
>NZ_QPJS01000013.1:0-465 GCF_003337435.1 Schleiferia thermophila | reverse complement strand
ACCACGTCAAGCTCTGCTACCCGCATGATCTGGGTGGCCGGTGCAGTCTCAGCCGGAGTCGAAATCAGAAACAACCTCTCCTACCTCTCCAGACCAGGCACCGGCGACAGAATCCTTACCTATATCAGCAATGCCACCGCTCCCATATCCGTAAGCAACAATGCATACTTCAAAGACCCCGCTGCCAACATGCCGATAGCTTCTTTCTTCCGCGGAAGTGCCGTCAATACACTGGCAGATTTCCAGGCCCTTGGTCTGGACAGCGCCAGTGTAATGGCTAATCCAATATTTGTAGATCCTTCCCAAAATGATTACACCCCATCCTCCGGTGCGATTAACAACATAGGGGCCAATCTGCTCTCCATCGTCCCTACCGACATCAACGGAACCCCCAGAACCACAACCCCTGACCCAGGTGCCATTGAGTTCACGCCGTTACCCTGTACTGGCGCATGGGCCTTTCAG
>NZ_QPJS01000012.1 GCF_003337435.1 Schleiferia thermophila | reverse complement strand
TAAACAAAAAACCCCGGCACGAACCGGGGTTTTTACAAATTATAAGGAGGGCAGCGACATACTCTCCCGGCTTGTGGGCCAGTACCATCTGCGCTGGTGGGCTTAACTTCTCTGTTCGGAATGGGAAGAGGTGATCCCCACCGCTATAGCCACCCTCGAAGTCTTCCGTACTTCTGTCCAATATCACTGACATATCGGCTTTTGAAGCAGAGATAACGAGCTGTTGAGGAAGTCTACGGGTAATTAGTACTGCTCGGCTATGACATTACTGCCTGTACACCTGCAGCCTATCAACGTCCTCTTCTCGAACGACCCTTAAAAGAAATCTCATCTCGGGGTATGTTTCGCGCTTATATGCTTTCAGCGCTTATCACTGCCGCACATGGCTACCCTGCGGTGCAGCTGGCGCCACAACAGGTACACCAGAGGTGCGTCCGCCACGGTCCTCTCGTACTAATGGCAGCTCCCCTCAAATTTCTAACGCCCGCAATAGATAGAGACCGAACTGTCTCGCGACGTTCTGAACCCAGCTCGCGTGCCACTTTAATGGGCGAACAGCCCAACCCTTGGGACCTTCTCCAGCCCCAGGATGTGACGAGCCGACATCGAGGTGCCAAACCCCCCCGTCGATGTGAGCTCTTGGGAAGGATCAGCCTGTTATCCCCGGAGTACCTTTTATCCTTTGAGCGATGGCCTGCCCATACAGCGCCACCGGATCACTATGCCCTGGTTTCCCACCTGATCGGCTTGTCGGCCTCACAGTCAAGCGCCCTTATGCCATTGCACTCTGCGCACGGTTGCCAAGCGTGCTGAGGGCACCTTTGGAAGCCTCCGTTACTCTTTTGGAGGCGACCACCCCAGTCAAACTACCCGCCAAGCACTGTCCCACTTCTCCAGTGGTTAGGCTTCAAACAACGAAAGGGTGGTATTTCAACGACGACTCCACCAAGGCTGGCGCCTCAGCTTCTCAGTCTCCCACCTATCCTACACATCCGTTGTCCAAAGTCAATACTAAGCTGTAGTGAAGGTTCACGGGGTCTTTTCGTCCCATTGCGGGTACCCGGCATCTTCACCGAGACTACAATTTCACCGAGCTCGTGGCTGAGACAGTGCCCAGATCGTTACACCATTCGTGCAGGTCGGAACTTACCCGACAAGGAATTTCGCTACCTTAGGACCGTTATAGTTACGGCCGCCGTTTACCGGGGCTTCAATTCAGAGCTTCGCCTCTTCGGCTAACCCCTCCTCTTAACCTTCCGGCACCGGGCAGGTGTCAGACCCTATACTTCTTCTTTCGAATTCGCAGAGTCCTGTGTTTTTGATAAACAGTCGCCTGGGCCATTTCTCTGCGCCCCACCTTACGGCAGGGACCCCTTCTCCCGAAGTTACGGGGTTAATTTGCCTAGTTCCTTAGCCACGACTCACTCGAGCACCTTAGGATCCTCTCCTCGACTACCTGTGTCGGTTTACGGTACGGGCTGCTTATAACTGAAGCTTAGCGGCTTTTCTCGGAAGTCTGATTACCCTCTCTATCTCATCGTCCGTAGACTCTGAGTACTATCACCTTCGGCATCAGCAGCGGATTTGCCTACTGCCAATCTACCTACAAGCTTTAACCCGGATTTCCGTCACCGGGCGGAGGTGTCACTGCTTCGTCCCCGCTTCGCATTATAAGCAGGTATCGGAATATTAACCGATTTGGCATCAGCTACGCCGTCTCTACAACGACCTCGCCTTAGCTCCCGACTTACCCCGGGTTGATTAACATCGCCCGGGAAACCTTAGTCTTTCGGTGGGCAGGTTTCTCACCCGCCTTATCGTTACTTATGCCTACATTTTCTCTTCTGTACGCTCCAGTAAGCCTCTCAGCTATCCTTCAACGCCTACAGAATGCTCCCCTACCTGCTCCTACGAGCATCAAGGCTTCGGTGTATCGCTTATGCCCGATTATTGTCCATGCCAAACCGCTCGACTAGTGAGCTGTTACGCACTCTTTAAATGAATGGCTGCTTCCAAGCCAACATCCTAGCTGTCAATGCAGTTCGACCTCGTTTGAACAACTTAGCGATAACTCCGGGACCTTAGCCGTTGATCTGGGTTCTTTCCCTCTCGGACCGTGACCTTAGCACCCCGGCCCTCACTCCTGTGTATATATGTCAGCATTCGGAGTTTGTCAGGATTTGGTAGGCGGTGAAACCCCCGCATCCTATCAGTGGCTCTACCTCTGACATACTCCACCACAAGGCTGCACCTAAATGCATTTCGGGGAGTACGAGCTATTTCCCAGTTTGATTAGCCTTTCACCCCTACCCACAGCTCATCCAAAAGCTTTTCAACGCTCACTGGTTCGGCCCTCCACTCCGTGTTACCGAAGCTTCAGCCTGGCCATGGGTAGATCACTAGGTTTCGCGTCTGCCACCACTGACTATACGCCCTCTTCAGACTCGCTTTCGCTTCGGCTCCAGACCTTAAGCCCTTAACCTCGCCAGTGATGCGCAACTCGTAGGCTCATTATGCAAAAGGCACGCCGTCACTACTTACGTAGCTCCGACCGCTTGTAGGCACACGGTTTCAGGTTCTCTTTCACCCCCTTACTCAGGGTTCTTTTCACCTTTCCCTCACGGTACTTGTTCACTATCGGTCTTCCGGGAGTATTTAGCCTTACCGGATGGTCCCGGCTGATTCACACGGGATTCCTCGTGTCCCGCGCTACTCAGGATACCAACTGACATCTCACATCCTTACGCCTACAGGGCTTTCACCTCCTATGGCCAGTCTTTCCAAACTGTTCGGCTTCGAATGTGCATGCCTCTCGTCGGTCCTACTACCCCCACAGTGCCTAAACACCATGGGTTTGGGCTCCTCCCCGTTCGCTCGCCACTACTAAGGGAATCACTGTTGTTTTCTCCTCCTCCGGGTACTTAGATGTTTCAGTTCCCCGGGTTCGCCTCTCCTATACGGAGATCTCCGAATTCATTCGGAGGGGTTACCCCATTCGGAAATCCACGGATCTACGCTCGCGTGCAGCTCCCCGCGGCTTATCGCAGCTTACCACGTCCTTCTTCGCCTCCGGAAGCCAAGGCATCCCCCGTGTGCCCTTCTTAACTTCTCTCTACTATCGTTATCTCTCGCTCCTAGCCAATATGTCAAAGATCGTAAAATGCGGTTAGCAGTCAGTGAAGGTAGAGAAAGTCGGTTTACTTATCAAAAGTTCTCTAAAAAGGAGGTATTCCAGCCGCACCTTCCGGTACGGCTACCTTGTTACGACTTAGCCCCAGTCACCGGTTTTACCCTAGGCAGCTCCTTGCGGTTACCGACTTCAGGTACCCCCGGCTCCCATGGCTTGACGGGCGGTGTGTACAAGGCCCGGGAACGTATTCACCGCGCCATGGCTGATGCGCGATTACTAGCGATTCCAGCTTCATGGAGTCGAGTTGCAGACTCCAATCCGAACTGAGACGGTCTTTAAGGATTAGCTCCCTGTCGCCAGGTGGCTGCCCTCTGTAACCGCCATTGTAGCACGTGTGTAGCCCTGGACGTAAGGGCCGTGATGATTTGACGTCATCCCCTCCTTCCTCTCCCCTTACGGGGGCAGTTCCCTTAGAGTCCCCGGCTCTCCCGCTGGTAACTAAGGGTAGGGGTTGCGCTCGTTAGGGGACTTAACCCAACACCTCACGGCACGAGCTGACGACAACCATGCAGCACCTTGCAAGCCGTCCCGAAGGAAAAACCTGTTTCCAAGTCCGTCAGCCTGCATTTAAGCCCAGGTAAGGTTCCTCGCGTATCATCGAATTAAACCACATGCTCCACCGCTTGTGCGGGCCCCCGTCAATTCCTTTGAGTTTCAACCTTGCGGCCGTACTCCCCAGGTGGATCACTTAACGCTTTCGCTTTGCCACTGATTCATCTGACGAACCAACAGCAAGTGATCATCGTTTAGGGCGTGGACTACCAGGGTATCTAATCCTGTTTGCTCCCCACGCTTTCGTCCATCAGCGTCAGTTGCGACCCAGTGAACTGCCTTCGCAATCGGTGTTCTGTGTCATATCTATGCATTTCACCGCTACTTGACACATTCCATCCACCTCTGTCGCACTCTAGCCTGCCAGTATCAAAGGCAATTCTTCAGTTGAGCTGAAGGATTTCACCCCTGACTTAACAAACCGCCTACGGACCCTTTAAACCCAATGAATCCGGATAACGCTCGCATCCTCCGTATTACCGCGGCTGCTGGCACGGAGTTAGCCGATGCTTATTCCTCAGGTACTTTCAGCCTCCTATCACGTAAGAGGGTTTACCCCCTGAGAAAAGCAGTTTACAACCCATAGGGCCTTCTTCCTGCACGCGGCATGGCTGGGTCAGCCTTGCGGCCATTGCCCAATATTCCTCACTGCTGCCTCCCGTAGGAGTCTGGTCCGTGTCTCAGTACCAGTGTGGGGGACCAACCTCTCAGTTCCCCTACCGATCGTAGGCTTGGTAGGCCTTTACCCTACCAACTACCTAATCGGACGCATGCCCATCCCATACCGCCTCAGCTTTAAATACCAAGTCATGCAACTCAGTATTACCATGGGGTATTAATCTCCCTTTCGGGAGGCTATCCCCCAGTATGGGGCAGGTTACATACGCGTTACGCACCCGTGCGCCACTCTCGTCAACATTGCTGCTGACTACCGTTCGACTTGCATGTGTTAGGCCTGCCGCTAGCGTTCATCCTGAGCCAGGATCAAACTCTCCGTTGTAATCCGTTGTCCCGCTCTCTCTACTTCCCCGTCTGCTGCTAACCTATATTTTCAAAGAACTTACTTGTCTTATTACCTGTTCTAAATTCGGGCTGCAAAGGTAAAACAATCCGGCTTTCATCCAACAACCATTTTCCTGTTTAACACTTCTTTTGCCTTCTCGCCTCCCAATTCGCCTCTCCAAAGAACTACCCGCTTCTAAAAAAACGGGCTGCAAAGGTAAAG
>NZ_QPJS01000011.1 GCF_003337435.1 Schleiferia thermophila | reverse complement strand
CATCGCTTTGCAGAAGTATAGCTAAAATACTGGAGATTTAGTAAAACGGAAGATTTTTTTTATGAGTTTAGTGAGATTGAAAAAACTACTGTAAGCACAATTATGCTTGTCGGCTTTCAACCTGTAATGCTGCAGATGCATTGGTTGGGGTCAGGCGTTGTTTTATTTCGTTTATCTCCATTTCAATTATTTTTTGCCTTGAATGTTAATTCTGCAGAACTACATATTATTACCATACTAAGCAACTTTACAAGTCCATCATTCCAAAATAATTGCTTTTAGCGTTACTTTTAAGCGCCTTTGTTACCTCTATTAGCAATAAAACAAGCGATTTTTGGACATAGGAAAAAAATAAACAGTATCAGAGAAGCCAAAGGAAAGACCGCTAAAGAGGTGATTTCTGCTGTAGGAATGGGAGCACCTATGTACAGCTGCATTGAAAGCGGTGTAAACGAGCCTTCTTTAAGTACATTGGAAAAGATTGCCAAAGCTTTGGGCGTGAAGCTCTCGGACTTGTTTGATACAGATGATAAACTGGCCGATGTAAATTCTTATGATGCTTTCCTGATGGAAAAAATCAAACTGGTGGAGACACTCAATGAAGAAGAAAAGAAAATGGTGTCTTCCTTTGTAGATGCGCTGGTAGGAAAGAAAAAACTAAAAGATGCTCTTTCAGGAGTGCTTAATGATGTGAAATGACCAAAGCACGGACTTCCCGGGCTTTTCGGTTATAAACTTCACATGATTAATCATAAACAATAGCTGAAAACTTGTCGATTAAATTCTCGACCCTCAAACCCTTTTCATTTGGGATGTCTTTGTCATCCAACCCAATTTCTGAGAGTTTATCTGAAAGCTTATCCAGTAAGTCGACATATAGACCCCTCGACCCTAGAACATAAAAGTCAGCTCCCTGTTGAACTATGTCCACAGAGATCAAGTCCTTAAGAAAAAGAGCTTCACTCTTACTTAGCTTGACTTTAAAAATATCTTGTTTAGCGTGATCTGGGTGTTCCATAGGTTGTAATTACTTTCCCTTCCGAATTTAATATTACCGTTGCGTCTTTACCTACATATTTTATCCGGCCTCCTGACTGTTCTATTACCTTAATTGGATTTAATGCAGCATCTTTAATTGCCGAAGGGTGTACCCCACGTCCTGAATTTCGGGAAATCGCCTGATTAAGTCCGTGTCTCGTATAGCCTTTAATCGGCCCTACGGAAGTCTGGGTCACAACATTTCTCATCGACAAAAGCCCTATAGCCCCAATTGATGCTCCTGCCATAACCTTTTCAGCATCTGTCCATTGGCTTAAAGCCTCCGAAAAAGACATTGCCATTGCATTCTTAATAGAGGGGTTTTGAAGGAAATTGATTGCCTTTTGTCTTGACCACTGCCTGGTGAAGCCCCCCAAAACACTCTCCATCTGGTTAGTGGTTTCAAAACCCAACATCTCGGCCTTCATGTTGTCATTCCAACCTTTACTGTCATACAAGGGTTTCATACCATCATTCTTGTACGACTCTCCAAAATACTTAAAGTCTTCTATCTTGTCGTTGGGAACAGTGATAATGTCTTGGCTACCATCATTAGTCTCAAGCAAGAGGTTTCCTTCCTCATCAATATACTTGGTATCCAATCTACCATCAGGATCAATCCTCGTAATTGGATTATTCTGCACAAAATTATACGGTGTCAACCAGCTGCGTTCGCTTGCCATGGGGTCAACACTCAACCATTTGCTCACCATTGGGTGGTAGTACCTGGCTCCGTAGTAGAAGAGCCCGCTTTCGGAGTCGAGCTCTTTGGCATTGAAGCGATAGGGTGTGCTGAAGCCGGTGGAGTTGGGAGTGCGGGTTTGACTTATCAGACTTTCCCCCCAAGGGCTGTAGTGGAAGTACTGGTACGGCACTCCGGCTCCATCGGTCACATACTCCACATGGCCGGGATGACCCATCCCTTGCGCCCCAGGGCTCACAAAAAGCACCTTGTATTGCCGATTTGTCCTTGCAATTGCAGACCCCCTCATCGCTTTGCAGAAGTATAGCTAAAATACTGGAGATTTAGTAAAACGGAAGATTTTTTTTATGAGTTTAGTGAGATTGAAAAAACTACTGTAAGTATTTGTGTTTTTCGGCTTTCAAGCCGTAATGCTGCAGGTGCATTGGTAGAGTAAGGTGTTGTCTGATTTCCTGTATCTCAGCAGTTAAACATCTTTACCTGTTTCTAAATACTGCACATAGCACCTATTAAAGCGTCATTCTGCCGACTATCAGCTCCTCAATTTTTTATGCCGTTGTTATTCATATGGTCTTGAGAACATTTCAAGTAAAATACAACCATCAAGCAGATTAGTTAGACGAAACAGCACATATAGGAGAAAAAAGGCTGACCCAGCAGCAGATTGCCGAACTGGTCAATATGCACCGCTCCAATTATTCAAGGGTAGAGGCTGGCGACAGGGATCTGTCTTTGGATGCGGTGAACAAAATCGCCAGGTATTTCGGGATGACCATTGATGAACTGGTCAACTTTGACGGCAACATCCCCGATGAAGTGACCATTGAGGATAAAAGCCTGATGGAACAGGTAAAACTGATTGCTGAACTCGAACCCGAAGAAAAAAATATGGTCTTTAAAATGATTGATACTTTCCTGACCAAAAAGAAGTTTAAAGACTTCTTCCAGAAAAATGTGGCTGCTCTATAAAGAAAAAACCCGGACTAGCCGGGTTTTACTTCATAATCCATAAGTTAATAAATCTTTGACATCTGATCTTCCCTCAATCTGGTAGTCTAATATTCCCTGTTTTGCCTTGATTTTATTAATTATAAAACGTGGACTATCAGAATTATCAGTGACAATAATTTTATCATCTTCTATCAAGATATCTTTAAACATTTTTTCGAACAGCACTTCATCTGGTTCAGTTCTAGCGATTATGCCATTAAAAAATATCTCTTTTGAAGCTAATGAACTGACAATTAGCCTAAGCTGAAAACAATTGGTGTCAAACTCACATTTTAATTCAATACTTAAATTTTCACTTTTAAATTGTTTTTTCTTGTGAGTCCATTTATTTAAACACCCCCCCAATTTAAATGCCTGAAGTATATCCATTAAAATGGGTAATGGTATTTTACTAGACTTTGAAGCCTCAAGAAAACCACGTTCAAACAATTCTAAATAATAATTACAATCATTGGTACCTCGAACCAAATCATATCTTTCTCTCTTAAAAGGAAGATATACTTCCAACACATTAATAGCTGTTAATGAACTATATGAATTATTAATATCAGGTAGCAAGGCAATGGAAAGCATATTAAATCCATCAACTTCAATCTTGTATTTTCGAACCTCACGAGAAAAGTAATTACTTATAAAGCGAGTGCGCAATAAAAAATCATAACGAAGTAGATTATCAGCTTTACTATAATAATTATATTCTAAACCAAGTGATATATACCTAAGCTTCATTATTATGGTCTTTTATGGTAGTTTGGATTTAATGTGCTTCTGTTCTTCGCGGCATTAGCTTTTTCTGCATCTAAAGCTTGCTGTCTTGCTCCTGGCCATGAAGGAATTTTCTCAACAATACGAGAATCAAATGTCCCTGAGCCTGAGGCTTTATTCATTTGATTCACCTGACTAGTAGCTCTATACGATTTATCTGCTTGAGAAACTTTTCCACCACTTATACCGGTCTTTACCACATTTCCTGTTCCTGTCTCAAATATTTCATACACATGTTGAGCTTTGGTACTTGCTTTGGAATTTCCATTAACAGCCTTTGCTCCATCAATGGCATTGTTAATGGTCTTCATATGCTTCCCGATTTTACCTACTTTCCCTAGGTCTCCAATCAAAGGAACTACACCCAAACCACTTAAAATAGCACTTCCATAATTACCTTGTTTTGCCTCTAAAGTTGCAGCTGCCACGTCTGCAACTCCTGTGGGGTCAACAATTCCAACAATATCAAGTGCAGCTATTAAAACGTCTGTACCTTCAAGCGTATAATTGCCACCTAAATCACCTACTATCGAACCTGCATTGACACTGACATCTATGAGGTCCGTTTTGATCGTAACACTGGAATTATTTTCACCCGTAATTACAATATCATCCAATCTACCATCAGGATCTACTCTGAGAATAGGATTGTTTTGAACGAAGTTGTATGAAGATAGCCATTCCCGCTCATGAGCCATTGGGTCGACACTCAACCACTTGCTCACCACCGGGTGGTAGTACCTGGCTCCGTAGTAGAAGAGCCCGCTTTCGGAGTCGAGCTCTTTGGCATTGAAGCGATAGGGTGTGCTGAAGCCGGTGGAGTTGGGAGTGCGGGTTTGACTTATCAGACTTTCCCCCCAAGGGCTGTAGTGGAAGTACTGGTACGGCACTCCGGCTCCATCGGTCACATACTCCACATGACCAAGGTAGTCAGGGTGGTAGTAGAAGAGGATGTGCGGGGATTGGGCATGGTGCTGACGCATGGTACAGAGGGGGCATTCATCAGGTCTGTGACAAAGATATCTTCTGCCTTTCAACCAGCGCGTGTTTTTTTCTGATTTAGCCTACCTTGTTGTAGCGCATGCTCAGGTGGTAGGTATAGGATTGTTGGTGGGTTTGATAGGTTTCGGTCGTATGCTTGAGGCGGTTGAGCTGATCGTATGCATAATAGGTGGTATAGCTCCCCCCTATGCCGCTATGGCTCAGGGTGTTCACAGGTATGGGGTTTGGTCATCGTGGAAGGGGCAACATATACGGTTATGCTTGTCGGGTTTCAGGTTGTAGTGATCCAAAACCTCCTTAAGCGTCAGCCTGCTTTTGATCTCCGGGATTTCCATGTGGATAACTTTTTCTGTTTCTCTTAGGGAACAAAAAAACACCTAAATGAAACAAACCGCAAGAAAAGCACGGTACACTTTATCAACAATGAGGAACAAAGCGTTTCTTATCGTAGGCAGATTAGCTAAATTTGCTGTTGATAATTTCTTTTACGGAACAAATGGAGACGATAAGCAACAGGATAACCCAGATAAGGAAACAGAAAGGGCTGACCCAAAACGAACTGGCCGAAAGGGTGGGTATTTCCAAAGCCCAGATGAGCCGTTATGTGGCCAAGGGCGTGAACCCTCCGGCCAATGTGCTGGCCAAAATGGCCGATGAGCTTGGCGTTTCAATGGATTTCCTTTTGCACGGTAATACAGATGACAAGGCCGCTTCTTCGCTTTCCCATGCCGAAGTGATACAACAGTACAAGGAAGTGGACCAGCTGCCGGCCGAGGAAAGGAACACCGTTATCAGGGTGGTTTCTGCACTGCTCAGGGATTATAAGACAAGACAGGCATACGCCTCCTAAAAAAAAACCGGCTCTCATGGCCGGGTTCCTGGAAAGTTTAGAGGCTGATTAACTTCAATAGGCTCTTTGTGGTAAATAAAGTTTAGTTTACCGGTTGAAGTACCCCAAGGACGACCCTTGTACTTATAAAAGTAAATACCATCGTCCTTTATCCTACCATACCAATACTGAAAGTACCCTCTGTCGTGATTATAAAACTCAAGCTTTAACACATCTCCTTCAGTAGTATAATACACAAATTGACCATTATTAAAGCTATTAACTTCTTTTACACTAGGCTTTTGATAGTTAAAGCGACTGATAAAAGCAAGACCATGATTTGAAAACCGGATGAAGTCATAAGCAATAGTTTCGCCCTGAACCACCTTTCCTCGCTGGTTGGTAAATACCCAGTCATTTGTACTGGTGTAAACAGCATTTGTATCAATTAATTCATTGTAATTAAACGACTCATCTTCTAAGTGATATGCCTCTTGCACGGGCTGCCTAACTCCTTCTTGTTTAAGGTCTGAGACCCACTTTGGAGGTAGCAGTCCACAAGAACTAAGCGTACTTACAAGAACAGCGCAAACAAATCCTTTCCGCATTATCAAAGACCTAAGGCTGTAGACAGAAACAGAGGGTGTCCTAAAGTATTATGGATCGCATCCTGAGAGTACATATGGTTTTGCCCTCCTACGGAACCAATTCCCATAAGCATTCCATTTTCCACTCGAAAATAAGTCTGGCCGTTATTCAAGAGTTGCTGCCCAGGAGTTTGAGCATAAGTACCAAACTTACCGCCCGCAGGATTGCTGCCATTCAGAAGCCATCCACCCGTTAGAGGGTTTTTACCTAATCGCTCGCCAGTAAACACATCGGTTCCCATCGTAAGGGATGACGTCGCTCCTGTAGAAAATTGAAGTGAGCCGCCACCAGTCCAGAAACGATCATCCCTATCTCCTAAGACTGGGAAAAAATCGTTGTAAACTCCAGCTTGCACATCTCCAGATCTTAGACCTACATAACCTACTCGTTGATTTCGCCCGTTTGAGTTGAATACAAAGTTTGAGCCTAATGTAAGTGAGTTCTTAAAGGTATTCTGTACTCCCGATCTAGCATTATTGGAAAAAGTGTTTAATGTTAGTCCATTAGCAGAACCCCAACCACCTGTGGCACTAAGACTTCCTACTAAATCCATTTGTAAACCGCGCATCCCGGTAGATCCGTGAGAGGTGCCTAATCCGAAGTTATACGCACTGGCAGATATTTTTGCTGCTCCCATGAAGTTTGGAGTTTGATAAGAAACTCCCACTCCAATACTGGCAGACATATGACCTCCGCTACTTAAAGTAAATCCAAATGAGCCTCCAAATCGTGGAGGGTCTCCAGGAGCATTTCCATCCGGATCCACTAAGTTGATAGGGTTGTTTAAAGAGAAGTTATAGGGGCTCCAACTGGGAAACTTATCACTAAGAGCATCTACCGATAACCAAGCTGACACCTTCGGATCATAATACCTCGCCCCATAATAGTAGAGCCCGCTTTCGGAGTCGAGCTCTTTGGCATTGAAGCGATAGGGTGTGCTGAAGCCGGTGGAGTTGGGAGTGCGGGTTTGACTTATCAGACTT
>NZ_QPJS01000010.1 GCF_003337435.1 Schleiferia thermophila | reverse complement strand
GCCGTAATGCTGCAGGAGCATTGCAAGGGTTAAGCGGTTTTTGATTTCCTGTATCTCAATCACAACAGCTTTTTCAGTGCGCGTTCCACTTCTTCGAACCTGGCCTTATAATCCTCCTGATCTTCCGCCACCTGTTCCACCGGTTGGATGATTGGTAATTTCTCACGCATGGTGATCTCTACCTTATCCCCGGCATGAAAACCGAGTTTTTCCAACCATAGCCCGCTTATATTCAGCCACGGGGCTTTTTTGTACTCTCCGTGGGCGCGATCGTGGTGGCGTGTTTGAAGCGTTATGGTGCGTTTTCTGCTCATGATGAAAAAAATTATTGAACCTTTTTCGGTCAAAATTAATCCAATCAAACAAAATAACCAAATCGCAAACAATTTTTATTTATCGCATGAGGTTCGTATTTTTGTAGAAACACAACAAAACAAGGCCATAACAAGCCTTTTAAGGTTATTTCATATGATCTCATTCGGTAAAAAAATTGCGGCACTCAGGAAAGAAAAAAGGCTTTCACAAACTGAACTGGCCAATAAACTCAATACATCGGTGTCCGTGATTTCCCGCTATGAACGTGACGAGATGACACCATCCATTGAAACAGCCAAAAAATTGGCCACTCTACTAAATACCACGGTAGGTTACCTGCTCGGTGAAACAGAAGATGACAACCTGCTTAAAGACCCTAAAATGGTCTCACGGCTTAAAGAACTACGCGAGTTCTCCGAACAGGAAAAAGAACAGGTGTATTTTAATCTCGATGCTGTGATCCGGGAAATTAAAAACAGAAAAACCTATGCTTTGTAAAAAACAGGTATATACGCTGTTCTGCTTGTTTATGGTATCTGCTTTGGCCGCACAAACAAAAGATACGATAACAACAAAAAACAACCAATACCAAGCTCCAAGATACTACCCCCACATGTGTACAGGGTGCCCCCCAAAAGACAAGCAACCCCCAAAAACACATCTGGAAAGTCCATACCAATTTAAAACCGATAAACCCGTACCTTTGATTATGGACGGGGATTCAATACAAGACCTCCTTAAACAGCCCATGAAAAAAGAAAAATCTCCTGTTATATAAAACAGGAGTAAACATGGTTCGAACACAGCCAGCTATAGCCTACCATACTTTTCTCGAACCCCTTTTTAATATAGAATGGTTGTGGAAATTGTCTCGTCTTTATTCTATATTCTCAAGCAAATCCTCCCAGCTATACGACTTTTCTAATGCGCTACGCTCGGCTCTTCCAATAAATTCTCCTGTCAGATATTTGAACTCGACAAAGTCCTTGTCTACTACCACAGATACCTTTTTCCGTGGAATTTTAACCGAGGACTTGAGTTTATTCATGAAATAAAACGTATATACATCTTCCTCAATCATTACTTCCTCGATTCGTTTGCTTGCTTTCTTTATTGCAGAAAGAACAGAAACACCGGAAAGAGCAACTACAATTAAATACGCAACCTCTTTGCTTAAGTTATATTCCTCCATCCCCATGAAGATCAAAAAACCCAAAACGACAGCAACAACCGTTAAAAACGAATACGTTTGTGTTTGTGACTTATGATTAAAACGATATGCTTTCATATTAAAACCTGATTATTGGCATTGCAACATTTGTGTTATCTCTGGGAGCGATATAAGGCATACTACCTGAAGGAGGTTGAGGGGCAATAAGTGGTGGATTAAGCATTGCCCGCCCTATATTGGAGTTGTAAAGTCCATACCCCATAAACAAGGCCGAGGCTGCATTACGAGGAAATCCCCCTGAGAAAACATCTAATATTTGTCCCATAGATCCATCTCCACCAAAACCAATGTCCGTAGCTTCCAAAGGTCCGCTGGGGAACGACTGTTTGCCTCCCTGAAAGCCATCTATCATTGTTGCCATACCAAGCCCCATAGTTGGAACACCAAAAGTAACTCCGGCAACACCCGCTGGTGAAGCAACACCACTGATAATTCCCATAATTCCAAATACAGCTGCAGCTCCACCACCAATTGCTGTAATCGTTCCCGATGTGACTTTACCCCAATCAACTTTATTTTCTGCAGGCGTCTCAACTGGCACATCTGCCGGGGTTCTCGATGGAATATTGCTTGGGTCTATCCCCCTTGGAACTTCCGGAGTAGGTTTAGTAGGAAGTTCTATTTTTTGAGGAGGGCCTTCAAGACCACCTTCTGGAAATTGAGGTATACCATAATTAGGATTCCCTTCCGGCAAACGTCCTCCCGGAGGGTCTGGATCCACATCTATCATCCCGGTAGGGTCAATAAGATTCACTGGATTATTCTGCACGTAATTATATGGCGTTAACCAACTTCGCTCGGAGTGCATAGGATCGACACTTAAAAACCTCTGCACGCTTTTTTACCCTATCCCCACTTTTCCCTACACGGTTTCCCAATCAAAGAACGATTCCAAAATATCTTTTTATTTCAGGCCACCAAGATAATAAAAACACCTGATATTTTCTTTTTTTCATCTGAAAAAGCCCCGCAGGGAACTGATGCCTTTTCAGTTCTTACAGCTATTTCATTTGAAAGAAAAAAATCCGCTTCATTTCCCCCTAATAAACATTTCCACAAAGAAAAAAACAGAAAAAAAAGAAAGCTGCTCCACTGGCGGCATGGCCGGACAGTCAAGGTTTTTGGTAAAAAAATACTACCCGGTAGGGTGGAGATTTTTTTACCAAAACCCGAAGGGCTTGACATTGACGGGCCGAGCCAATGCAAGCCTAACTTTGCTTTTCTTTTTGTTGTGTTTTTGGTTGGTTTTCCAAGGATGTCCATTTTATTACCTGTCGGGGTTCCTGTGGGTTGGATAAGTGCGTAAGGCAGGAAAAAGCGCCTGCGGCTAAAACGGCTGGGCAATGGCTGCAATGAGTGGAGAGTAACGGAACGGATTGCGGACAGTGACCAAGCCACCGGAGAGAGGTACGAACGGAGGTTGCGAGCCGCCCTGCGAGTGGAGCAAGGGTGCCAGACCGAGAGCAGTGAGGAACGAACTGCGGGGGATGGCATATGTAGGAAGCGGAGTGCAACGGAGCGCACTACACAAGGGCTACCTACCTGCCGGCCTGTCCCGATCGTAGAGTAGCGGAGCATCGGGAAGGCAATCAAACAAAGTCAAGCCGCAGCCCGCAGCGACCCGCAGGCGAGCAAAATTATGGCAGGCGGTGGATGCGTTGCGGCTGAACGGAACGGAGCTTTAGCGGAGTGAAGAGAAGCGGCAAAAGCAGACAAAGTAGCCTGCCGTGACAACTGATTGAGGAACGCAATAAAAGTGACAAGCTGCGGAGTTTACGGAGCACCCGAAGGGCGGCAAGGCTCTTTTTTAGGCCTTTAAAAAAATAAACACTTCCTAAAAATGTGCATTGACGGCTTGGCGGTTTTATTTGCTGACGACCGAAGGCGGAACACCGCTTTTCCTGCGTTGGCAGCGGAGTTTTACGGAGCGTGAGCGTTGGCCGTGGGTGGGCTTTCGTGGGATGGATTTCTTTTTATTGGAGTGGATGCAGTCTTTCAATGGCTGATTTCAGTTCTTCTAATCCTGTTTGTTTGTAGGCTTCTGTACTTGCAGCTCTGCGGTGTCCTGCGAACTCCTGAACGATTCTAACGTCATTGTTTTCTTTGAGTAGATGGGCGATTACGGACTGTCTTATTTTGAGTGGGATTAACTTTTCAAGCTCGTTCCTGTCCCGGTTGATCATTCGGTTTATCCCGCCTGCCCATAGCTGTAAACCTTCGTCACCAAGCAAAAAATAATCCTTCCGTTTACTGGGCTTCTGTCTCCTTTGATAGCGTTTGTAATCGTGCTTTAAGTAGTTGTGGAACAACATTATTTGCTTGGGCTTTAAACTCAATATTCTGCCTTTGTTCTTTACATTTCCTTTGATTTTTATGGTTCCGTTTTCAAGGTCGATATCGCTTGTGTTGAGTTGGGATATTTCAAGGACTGTCAAGGCTTGGTAAATGAGTAGACTGATAATGATTTTATCTCTGTTCTGATTGTCCGGGTTTTTGCTCTGGTGGGTTTCGTAAAGTTCTTCTAATATTTCTTTGGGGTAAAGGCTTTCTACTTGGATGGCTCGGTTTATTTGGTCTTTCAGGTATAAATATCTGCAAGGGTGGTCGTTGCGTTTTCCTATGGCCACTAAATACCGATAGTAGATTTTGATTGCAAACAGGTTGTTTCTTAGTGATTTGGGGTGTAAGCCCTGTTCCCGCAAAAGTCCGATATAGTCCAAAACGTCCGTATAAGTTCCTTTCTCTGCGCCTCCCTGCAAGCTGGCCCCTTCGCTAAAATCATCCCCCGGATGATTTTTTAACGCTCGGTCCCCCATTGCCAAGATGTAGCGGTTTATCATCAGTTCATAACTGTTGATGGAGGTCGGGCTGTATTCTTGTTCTAAATAGGTTCGTAAATTCATATCCTTCGGTTTTTTCAGATGAAAGAAAAAAATCAACTGATTAAATCTTCTAATTGCTTTTGACTGATGTGGGTGTAAATCTGTGTGGTTTCTAATTGACTGTGTCCTAAAAACATTCTGACTTGTTCTACTGCTATTCCTTGTTCTAAAAGATGCGTGGCTATCGAGTGTCTAAGGCTGTGAACAGTGATTTGTTTTTCTTTCATTTCAAGGTTTCCGGTTCTTTCTATCAGTTTTTTTAAGTGCTTGTTATAGGTGTCTTTGTTCATTCTTCCGCCTCTGGAGTGCAGCATAAATGCATTTTGATTGGGTTTAAAGTCTCTTCCTTTGGTCAGCTCGTCCCTTTCGTTGTAATAGTAGTTGGCTAAGTCTTTGGATACTCCGCTGCTCATTGGAACAACTCTTCTTTTATTGCCTTTGCCTTGTGGCACTATCAGTATTTTTTCTCTTAATCTAATGTCCTCAATATTGCATTTTACGAGTTCTCCAACCCTTAATCCGCATCCATAGGCTAAACTTAAAATGGCTCTTTCCTGGGCGGTTTCTGTGGCTTGATAAAGTTGTTTGATTTCGTCCTGGTCTAATACGGTTCTTTCTTCACTGATTTTGGGATAAGGAAAGTTGAGCGTACTGCAGGGATTGATTGGTATTTGTCCGCTTCTAAAGAGCATTTCAAACAGATCCCGGATAATCCGCATATGGCTGTGCGTTGTTTTTTGGCTCAATGCCCCTCCGTCTTTTTTACTTGGCCGTGAACTGATGTAACTGTAATAGCGGTTGATTTCAGGGGCTTGGATTTGGGTAATATCTAAAAGTCCTTGTTGCTCCAACCATTGTAAAAACTCGTTCAGGTAATTGAACCTTGCTTTGTAGCTGTTTTCTACATAGCCCAACCGCTTTTGGTACTGGTAAAAGCTTTCGGCTAATTTTTGGTAAGCTTCTGTTACTACTATGATGTTTGAAGGTCTTCCCATATATACACACTTTTTGGAACAGGGAACAGTTGAAGTATTTCTATCTTAAAAGCATTGATTTAAAAGGGTTTGGACTTAAAATGATTGTTCCAAGATTGTTCCGTATTGTTCCTTTCTTGGTTTATAGTCCTGCTATTTGCTCACTTCTATAATTGATTTTAAAGGTGTTCGCGAATCGAGTCCCTCGATTTGGTTCATTAAATCGTCCTTTATCTGTGCCCTTACTTTGGCGTAGTTGTTCCAATAATCCACTTTGTAACATACTTTCCGTTGGTTTCCCGAGTACTTGGCCGTGATGTATTCCATCTCCTGCAGGTGGTTAAAAAATCGGCTGCACTGGGCTTTGCTGATATTCAGGGATTGGCGAAGCTCTCTTTGTGTAAACTCCTGTTCTTTGTCTTTCAGGTGGGATTTTAAGCGTTCAAAAAACTGTCTTAAACTGCCGTCTAATTCATCTACTTTCAGCACGATACTTTCAAAGAGGATTTCACAAGCGGTTTGTAAATCTGCTGTTTCGGTGATTAACCGCCCTTGCTTGTCCTGCTTTCTTTGGTATTGGTTCAGTAAGGTGATTTGCTTTACAAAGCTTTGATAGAGTTCGTTTAAGCGTCTAATCTTGTGGGCTGATTCGGGCAGTTGTATTTTGTTGGCATATGGGTTAATGACTTCATAGGGTTTGAGTAATCTAATGCAGTTCTGTATAAACTGGCTTGTTTTCTTTTGCTCTTGTGGGTCTATCATTCCTGCAGATACTTCATTTTGATAGCGGATAATTTTTAGTGTCTGCTCTTTGCTTTCATCTACTGCAATCAGGAATGAACGGCTGATATTGTCCTCATAGATTTCGCCTCTGGTGGTACAGGCTAAACTTGCTATCGGTCCTCTTACGATTCTTTCGCCTCCGGTGATCTGGCCGTTCTTGTCTTTTAAACTCGTGGATGTCCTTAGTATATCGTTGCTCTGTAACTCTCTTACGGCAAGCTGTGCATCTTCTTTCAGTCCGTCCAAGTCTTCAAAACATATCAGCTTGTTTACAAAAAAGTATTCGTCCTGGTTGTAAAAACTGTTGTCGGTTACTCGGGTGTATCGCTTTACATCTTCATCAGGCATCAGGTAGCTGATAATCTTTAATAGCCTGGTCTTTCCACTTCCTGAACTTCCCTGTATCAATGCGTGTAACGGATTTTTATTCAGATAACTGATAATGATTAAGAACAATAACATACGGCTGTTTTCTTCTCCCACTATTCCCGCTTTTCCGATTTCTGCATTCAGGTTCTTCAGTAAATGTTTTCTCTTTAAAAAGTCTATGCTGTTGCCGGTGCTTGTCCTGGGTTCTTTCGGTTGTTCAGTTATTTTATTTTCAACTGATTTCTCATTTGAAAAAATAAGTGCTGTTCTTTGGTTCAGTAGCTCTATAAATATGCTTTCTTCGTGTCCCTGTAAGGTTTCGTTGATGTCTTTGTTTATCGGTTCCGCACTCGTGATTTTTAGCTTTGGATATTCTGCCCGCAACATTGCACCGTATTTCTTTACCGCTTCTTTTCCGGCACTGTCGTTGTCAAAAAAGAATATGATTTCTTCCAACTGCGGGAGCTCTTTGATTGCCTGCTGGTGTTCCCCGGTTAGTCCGTTGGTTCCGTAACAGCTTAGTATTTCATATTCCTTTGCAATGGCTTCTACCTGTAATAAACTTGCTCCGTCTATGATCGCTTCGGTCAATATCAGTTTCTTTGTGGTTTTCGGTGGATAGCTCGGATAAAGTCCTTTGCGGTCTTTCAGGTAAAAGTGTTTGCTCTCCTTATCGTTCAACGTACTGCGGAAGTATAAGCCTGTTACTTCATTCTCCCGGTTCTTCAGGGCAAAGCATATACACCATTTGCCAAAAACTCCGTAGGCTTTTTCCCCGGTTCTTCCGGTAATGCCTTTGTCTATCAATAAACCATATTACAGGCATCGGGCAATTACGTTTTCATCTTTCCTTGCTCCGTGGTGGAACTGCCCCGCATTGTAACCGATTTCGGTTTTCTTATGGTCTAAGCTCCGGTGCTGTAAATAATCCTTTGCAGGTTTGGAGTTATGCACCGCATTACGGAAGTATTGATACATATTGCCCAAAAACTGTTCCCGGCTTAATTCAGGTTGGTAGCGTTCTTTACTGTCGGGTTTCTGATAACCTAATATTTCTTTGCACTTGTTTATCGCTTCGTGCTTGCTGCTGTTTTCTTTGTGCATTACAAAATCAATTACATCAAGGCTTTTACCGTTTGTCCGGCAGTTGGAGCTAAAGCAGTACGCTGTATGCGTTTTGTAATAAAGCTGCATGCTTGGGGTTTTGTCATCATGGAACGGGCAGTTAATGCGGTTGTGCTTGTCTGCTTTATATCCGTAGTGCTTTATTACTTCGGCAAGGGTCAGGCGGGATTTGATTTCTTGTATGTCCATTTACAGCATTTTTTTTAGTTGTTGTTTCATGGCTTGCAACTCCTCTTTGTATGCGGTAATTTCTTCCTGCACACGGCTTACGGGTTGGATGATTAAAAGCTTTTCCCTTGTGGTGATCTCTACCGTATCGCCCGGCTTAAATCCGTTTTCCGCTAACCATACCCCGGCAAGGTGAAGGCTCGGAACGGTTTTGTGCTGGTTGGCT
>NZ_QPJS01000009.1 GCF_003337435.1 Schleiferia thermophila | reverse complement strand
TTACAGATAGATATAAAAGAAGGTCTTGTTGTAATTAACGGGGTAAAACAATAGATTATAATGTTAAAGAAAAAGCCCGGCAAGTCCGGGTTTTTCTTTATAGAGCGGCTACATTCTTTTGAAAGAAGTCTTTGAACTTCTTTTCGGTCAGGAAAGTATCGATCATTTTGAAGACCATATATTTTTCTTCGGGTTCGAGTTCAGCAATCGGTAGTACCTGTTCCATCAGGCTTTTATCCTCAATGGTGACTTCATCGTGGAGGTTGCCGTCAAAGTTGACCAGCTCATCAATGGTTAATAGGTGCTATGTGCGGTAATTAGAAACAGGTAAAGAGGTTTGACCGCGGAGATACAGGAAGTCAAACAACGCCTCACCCTATTACTGTTCCTGTAGCATTATGGTTGATCCATAGGTTAGGATATGGTGATGGATTTTGATGATGCTTAAAAAACTCAATAATTCTATGGTAGAAGTTTTCTTGAGCTGGTGTACATAAGATGGAATTCAACGAAAAAACCAAGGAATCGCAGTAGGTATTTTAGAGGGTGAGGGTGGATTTAATAAGAATTCATAATGCAGTAGTCGTATGTTGGATCTACCTAGTACAAAATGCAATGACCAGTGCAAAATCCGCCAGTTGGAAACATGTCTGAAAGGTAATGCATGTGTTTTGAGCTGACAGGTTATTTAGTAACCATGTTACAGGATTTTTAGGGAATTGCAATTTATTGTTTGTTTTGCCAGCTGGGCTGGCCTTATGACTCAGGAGTTCAATGTGTAAACATGTGGCTGAAAGCTTTTTTTGCTTGATATGTGGAGGATGGATTGAATCTGAATGGGTTGGATGGGAAAGGGTGCCCATCTGATGAACAGGAACGAATGCCGAATGTAAAATTCTAGTAAAAAGCAGAGGTAAACATAGCCTTTGAATACTAAAAAAACATGGCTATCTTTAGCTCATTAATTTATTGTAACATGAATACTCCTGAGATTGCCCAAAAATCGCCATACATACTGGAATTGCAGCCTGGTAAATACTGGTGGTGTGCATGTGGAAAAAGCAGCAAACAACCCTTTTGCGATGGATCTCATAAGGGCAGTGCATTCAGGCCTGTCGTGCTGGAGATTGAGGAACCGGCTAAAGTGGCATTGTGTGGCTGTAAACATTCTGCTCATGCCCCGAAATGCGATGGTACGCACAGGAATTTGAAGGTTGTACATGATGGTAATTGACTTTTCCTGTTTTCCGGGATTGCATAGGCTGACCTCGGGCTTAATGACTTTTTTGGATGAGGAGGAAGTGCGTTTATTTGAGGAGACCTGTTCTTTTTTCTACAACCACATGCTGGACCGGTTGGCAGTATCCACCTCCGGGAGTACCGGAGTGCCGAAAACCTATTTTTTTGAGAAGTCGGCTGTGGAGGCCAGTATACGTGGTACTGTAAGCAGTCTGAAGCTTGAGGGGGTGAAAACTGCCCTGCTGGCTTTGCCTTTGCGGTACGTGGCCGGGCGGATGATGCTGCTCAGAGCTATGTACATGGGATGGAAGTTGACCTGGTTCAGGCCGGCTATGGTGTGGTACCAAATTCCTGAAGTGGACTTCGCAGCTCTGACTCCGGCTCAACTGGTGCGCAATGTGGAAGTATTGAACAGGGTGGGTGTGCTTTTACTGGGTGGGGGACAGCTGACGGCCAGAGCACTGGAGCTGATAAGAAACCGTGCGCGGGGTAGGGTGTATCAATCGTTTTCGACTACGGAGACGTTGACCAATTTTGCTTTCAGGGAGCTGGCTCCGGCATATGAAGCGTCTTACAAGGTGATGGAGGGGGTGTGCATCCGGGTGGATGAGGAATCTGTATTGCATGTAAGGTATCCTGGTGTGACCGATGGGGAGGTTTGTACAGGTGACTTGGTGGAGCTCACGGGTGATAATGCCTTTGTATGGAAGGGTAGAAAGGACTTTTTAATCAACAGTGGGGGACTGAAGGTGTGCCCTGAGTATGTGGAGAGTCTGCTCTCGGAGGTATTGCCTGATAGGGCTTTTGTAGTGAGTTCAGTAGTAGACGAGGTGTTTGGTGAGCGGATTGTAGTGGTCATAGAGGGGGATGGGTCGGAAGATGCTGCAAAATGGATGAGACAAATCGATGCGTTGTATGCTGAAAAGGCAATTAGCAGAGCAATAAAACCATTGGAAATCAGGTTTATGGAAAAATTGCCTGTGACGCAGACAGGCAAACCGGACCGTAGGAAGGTGCGAACTATTTTAAATAGGTCATGAGAAGAGTAGTGATTTTTGTGCTGCTGGCTTTCGGAGTATTGGTAGTGGAAGGCTGCAGGGCAGGCAAGCCTTGTGATTGTCCGAGATTTTCCACCGAAGTGGCGGGTGGCTTGTGGTGAGGGTATGCGTGAGGGATGCGGAGGGCGCCCGCAGGGCGGTGCGCAGCGCAGCGGAGCACGGGAGCGAAGCGCACCCCGGAGCAGCCCGACCCCGCGCGGTAAGGCCGCAAGGCCGGCGCGCGGGGGCACGCCCAAATACTTTTTTTATGCTGCCGCGAGGTGCTCGAAATTTGGAAGCGGATAAAAAAAACCGCCCTTGTGAGGGCGGCTTATGAGGGTTGAGTGTCTGTTATTTGTCTTCTTTCTTTTCGAGGTCGGCCTTCAGCTGTGAGAGCACTTCGAGGTCGCCAAGGGTAGTTTTTTCTACTTTGCTTTGGATGCGTTTGACGGCATCTTTAGTGCTCTTAGCGGCTTTTTCGTTGGCCTCGGCTTCAGCGGCTTTTACCAGGTCGGTGTGGGAGAGCACAATACGGCGCTGGTCTTTGTTGAACTCGATGACTTTGAAATCGGCTACTTCATCTATTTTGAGGTGGGTGCCGTCGGCTTTGGCCATGTGGCGCTTGGGCACGAAGGCTTCGAGGCCGATGTTTTCGATGATGGCATTGGCTCCGCCTTCTACCATTTCTGTGATGCGGGCAGAGAGTACTGAGCCTTCTTCGAGGAGAGTTTCATAGACGTCCCATGGATTTTCGGTGACTTGTTTGTGGCCGAGGCTGAGGCGACGGTTTTCTTTGTCGATTTCGAGTACTACGACTTTGAGTTTAGCGCCTATATGGGTGAAGTCGGATGGGTGCTTGATTTTGCGGGTCCAGCTCAGGTCTGAGATGTGTACGAGGCCATCGATGCCTTCTTCGAGTTCGACGAATACGCCGAAGTTGGTGAAGTTGCGCACCTGGCCTTCGTGGATGGAGCCAACGGGGTATTTGGTTTCGATGTCGGCCCAGGGATCGGGGGTGAGCTGTTTCATGCCGAGGGACATTTTGCGCTCTTCGCGGTCGAGGGTCAGGATGACGGCTTCTACTTCGTCGCCGATTTTTACGAAGTCCTGGGCGCTGCGCAGGTGGTTGCTCCAGCTCATCTCGCTCACGTGGATAAGGCCTTCTACGCCCGGGATGATTTCTACGAATGCGCCGTAGTCGGCTAGGACTACGACTTTTCCTTTTACGCGGTCGCCGGGTTTAAGGTTGGGATCGAGTGAATCCCAAGGATGGGGTGTGAGTTGCTTGAGGCCGAGCTGAATGCGTGTTTTGGCTTCGTCGAAGTCGAGGATTACGACATTGAGTTTCTGGTCCATTTCGACCACTTCGCTGGGGTGGTTGATGCGGCTCCAGCTGAGGTCGGTGATGTGGATGAGTCCGTCGATGCCGCCCAGGTCGATGAAGACTCCGTAGGAGGTGATGTTTTTGACGACGCCTTCCAGCACTTGACCTTTTTCGAGTTTGGAGATGATTTCGCGTTTTTGCTCTTCGAGGTCGGCTTCGATGAGGGCTTTGTGCGATACGACTACGTTTTTGAATTCGTGATTGATTTTCACGATTTTGAAGTCCATGGTTTTTTCGACATAGGCGTCGTAGTCCTTGATGGGGCGTACGTCAATCTGGGAGCCAGGGAGGAAGGCTTCGATACCGAAGATGTCCACGATCATTCCACCGCGGGTTTTGCATTTGATAAAGCCCTGGACTACTTCGTCGTTGTTGTAGGCTTCGTTGACTCTGTCCCATGCTTTCAGGGCGCGGGCTTTGCGGTGGGAGAGTACGAGCTGTCCGTTTTTATCTTCACGGCGATCGATCATGACTTCTACTTCGTCGCCGACTTTGAGGTCAGGATTGTATCGGAATTCGTTAAGTGAAATTACGCCTTCTGATTTTCCGCCAATGTCAACAATGACTTCGCGCTCGGTTTTGGCTACGATTTTGCCTTTGACTACATCGTGCTCTTCGATTTTTCCGATGGTTTTTTCGTAGAGGGTAGTGATTTCGGCTTTTTTCTCAGAGGTGAATTTTTTCAGACCGGTTTCAAATTCTTCCCAGTCAAATTCTTCGGTTGGTTGTTCTTCAGAAGAAGCTGCCTCGGTAGGGTTTTCTACTGGGTTTTCTACGGATGCTTCGGCCTGAGCCAATTCTGGGGTTGGGTTGATTTCGGAAGTGGATGGTGCTTCCTCGGACTGAGTTTGATTTTCGAGCTCAGTTGATTCGATGGTTTTTTGTTCTTCGTTCATGAAGAATGGTTTGTATTCATTTTTTAAAAAAAACTCTTTAGACAGCATTTAAAAAATGAAGTGGTTAAACTTTTCATTTTCAAAACCCTTTCTGAGTTTTTCGAGGCTGTCGGAAAGGGGCTGCAAATGTAACAAACTTTACAAGCTGTTAAACATTACAGGGTGAATTTTTAAATGGTGATTTAATACTATTTTTGCAACAAAGTTGCATTTAAATGAAAAAAGCACTGTTGTTAGCGGGGGTTCTGGTGGCGAATTCAGTGATTTTTACTTCGTGTACGAAAGAAAAGCCCGTAGTGCCCAAAGAAAATGAATTGATTACCACGCTGATTTTGACGCTTCGGAATGAAGCTGTTCCGTCGGATTCCGTAGTGTTGAGGTTTTTTGACATTGACGGGATGGGAGGGATTCCGCCTGTGGTTTCTCAAGAAGGTGAAATACGGGCGGGCACTTTGTACAATGGTTTTATTACGCTGCTGGATGAAACTCAGGATCCGCCTGGTGATGTAAACGCAGATATTCTGGCTACGGATGTGGATCATCAGTTTTTTTACCTGACCGATGGAGTGGATCTGGAGTTTACGTACAGAGATTTCGATCGAAATGGCAGGCCTCTGGGGCTGAGGATGGAGGTGAAGGCCGGTACTCCATCAGCAGGGCGGTTAACAATAATCTTACGACATTATCCGGATAAGGCGGCACCCGGAGTGTCTGCAGGGGATATAACCAACGCCGGAGGGTCTACCGATATTCAGGCAGATTTTGATGTGGAGGTATTGCCTTAGCCTGTTTTTGGTGGTGATGCTGACCTGTGCAATGGGTCAGGATGAGTGCCGGTATCGTGTAGAGGTAAAGGTGGTGGACAAAAGCTCCGGGAGAGCCTTGTCGGATGCCTTTGTGGTATTTCGCAGCGAAAGAGGTCGAGGTCCCGGAAAGCTTACGGATAAGGAAGGTGTTGCAGTATTTAAAGGGCTCTGCGAGGGACATTATCACTTGTCAATAACTCACTTTGGATGCAGTCCTTTCGATGGTTTTTTCCTTATAAGGAGCGATACATCCTTCACAGCGATGCTTTCCCACTCTGTAATCGAGCTCCCAGAGGTGCTGATTACCGACAATAGGCGATCGCTGGAAGAGGTGCGGATGAAGGCCATCAGAACGGAGATACGGGAGCGTCAGCAGTTTAAACCTATAGCTGATATTGCCACGTCTGTACCGGGTGTGCAGGTGCTCAGAACCGGGGGAAACATTTCGAAACCCATCATTCGCGGGATGAATGCGCAGCGAATAGCGGTATTAAATCACGGAATGGTGCAGGCAGGCCAGCAGTGGGGCAACGACCACGCGCCGGAGATATCGGCATTTATTTACGACAGCATACTGGTGGTGAGGGGAATCAGTCCGGTGCATCTGCCGGCAGGTCATCTTGGAGGGGCTATGCTGGCTGGTAAAAGTTCGGCATTTGCAGATAGCCACTGGCATGGCAGCTATGCTGCTGGATTTGAGACCAACGGAAGAGGTCACTGGCAGCATCTTCGACTGGATAAAGGTTTTGCGGATGCCGGAGGAATCAGATTGGATGCGGCCTTCAAGAGGTCAGGCGATATGCACACTCCTAACTACTACATGCGAAACACCGGAATGCAGGAATGGTCGGCAGGACTGCTCTGGAAAAAAAACTTCACTCCGGTGTGGAATACGGTTTTGAATGTGGATTTCTATCGCACTGAAATCGGCATCCTGAGGGGTGCTCATATCGGAAATGTAGAGGATTTAAAAGAAGCGATGAGCAGGGAGATACCCTTTTTTACACGGGATGAATTTTCCTATCACATTGATTTGCCCAGGCAGGAAGTAATGCATCTGACGCTGAGCAGCAAGACAAAAATTCACCTGAGAAATCAAAGCGAAGTACAGGTAGATCTTGGAGCGCAGATAAACGACAGAAAGGAGTTTGACTTTCGCCGGAGTGGCGAAAACGACAGGCCGGCGTTGAGCTTGTATCAGTGGCTGGCATTTGGTGAGGTGAAATACAGCAAAAATTTCAATCAACTGGGAATCCAATACAGCATCACCGACAATACCAACCTGCCGGGGACTGGTATTTTGCCCCTGATTCCAGACTATTTAAGCCACAGGGCAAGCCTGTATTACTCAGGGCAAAAGAAGCTTTGGCAAAAAGAGGTTTCCTGGGGTTTGCGCTACGATAGGGTATATTATCAGGCTTTTCCCATAGTGCGCAGCATACCGTTGGAAGTATTGGAGGATGTGAGGTATTACGGTG
This sequence comes from Schleiferia thermophila, assembly GCF_003337435.1. Classification (GTDB taxonomy): domain Bacteria; phylum Bacteroidota; class Bacteroidia; order Flavobacteriales; family Schleiferiaceae; genus Schleiferia; species Schleiferia thermophila. The sequence continues at coordinate 21,942 of NZ_QPJS01000009.1, read as the reverse complement.
GTTTTACCCTGAATTCGACCATTAACCTCATTCAACGGAAAAATTTCCGTCTGGACTATGAAGTTCAGTTGACAAACAGGATTCCGGAGATCAATGAGCTGTTTAGTTTTGGGCTGCATCAGGGGGTAGCGGGTATAGAAGAGGGGAATTCGGAGCTTCGTAGAGAAAAGGCGTTTCAACAGCATGTCAATAGCCTGGTTCACATAGGTAAAGTAACTGTAAGGGCGGATGCTTATGGGTATTTGTTTGGTGATTTTATCAATCTGGAGCCGACCGGAGAGCTCAGAAGCACCATCAGAGGGGCTTTTCCAGTATTTGCCTATCGCCAATACGACAGAAGTCTGGTGGCAGGAGCTGATGCAATAGCTGAGTATCAGATAACGGAGCAGGTAGGTTTAGAAATAAAGTCGGCTGTGCTGTATGCCCATCACCTCAGTGAACAAAAGCCTATAGCGTGGATGCCGGCCAATCGGGCTGAGGCTGGTTTTAGAATAAAATTGCCTGAGGTTCAGCGGGTAAAAAGCGGGGAGTGGCGCATACACGTATTAATGGTGGATCGGCAGCGAAGAATTTTTGAAAACCAGGATTTTATGCCTCCACCTCCGGGATATGTATTGTTTCATACAGGGGTAGATTTTTCGATTCCCTTGAAAAAAAATTATATTGCAGTATCGATATTAATGGAAAATGCCTTGAATAAGCGCTACCGGGATTTTTTGAATCGCTGGAAATACTTTTCTGATGAAACGGGTATTAACATCTCTGTATCTCTGAGATATAAATTTTAGGTAGCATACGGGTTTTTTGTTTTCTTAAGCTGTTTTTAATAAGTGGGATTTTGTTTTCCTTTGCACAAATGTTCCTACTTATGAAGAAGAAAATTATTCTTGAAGAAGAGCAGATGCCAAGAAATTGGTACAACATCCTGGCAGACATGCCCAACAAGCCGTTGCCGCCATTGCACCCGGGTACCAAGCAGCCCGTTGGTCCGGAGGATTTGGCACCATTGTTTCCAATGGAATTGATCAAGCAGGAAGTCTCAACTGAGCGCTTTGTCGAGATACCGGAGGAAATCAGAAACGTATACAAAATCTGGCGTCCAACCCCGATGTTCAGAGCATATCAATTGGAAAAAGCTTTGGATACCCCGGCAAAAATTTACTATAAATATGAGGGTGTCAGCCCCAGTGGCTCACACAAGCCTAACACAGCCGTAGCCCAGGCATATTACAATAAAAAGGAAGGCGTAAAACGCATTACTACAGAAACTGGAGCCGGGCAATGGGGGACAGCATTGGCTTTTGCCTGCAAACAATTTGAGATAGAATGCGAGGTGTACATGGTAAAAGTAAGCTACAACCAGAAGCCATATCGAAAGGTGATCATGAAAACCTATGGAGCTCAGGTGTATGCCTCACCCAGCGAAAGGACCAATGCCGGAAGAGCCATTTTGGCCAAAGATCCCGATAATCGTGGAAGCCTGGGAATAGCTATCTCAGAGGCTGTAGAAATGGCAGCTGCCGATCCTCATACGAAATATGCACTCGGAAGCGTGCTCAATCATGTATTGATGCATCAGACCATCATTGGAGAAGAATGCAGGATACAGCTTGAAATGGCCGGAGACTATCCTGACATTGTGATAGCACCTCTGGGTGGAGGATCTAATTTTGCTGGTATATCTTTTCCTTTTTTAAGAGACAATCTGACCCAAGGCAAAAAGACCAGATGCATAGCCGTGGAGCCGGCCTCATGCCCGAAACTAACCAAAGGAAAATTTATGTACGATTTTGGAGACACTGCGGGGTATACTCCGCTGCTTCCGATGTACACCTTAGGCCACAACTTCATGCCGGCTGCTATTCATGCCGGAGGGCTCAGATACCACGGAGCCAGTGTCATCTGCAGCCAACTGCTGAAAGATGGCATAATCGAAGCCGTGGCCATACAGCAGCTTGAGTGCTTTAAAGCTGGCTTACAATTTGCCGAAACAGAGGGCATACTCCCTGCACCCGAAGCCACCCATGCCATTGCTCAAGTGATCAGAGAGGCTAACAGGGCTAAAGAGGAAGGTGTATCCAAGACCATACTGTTTAACTTATGTGGTCATGGATATCTCGACATGCAGGCTTATGAGGACTACTTTGCAGGTAAGTTGACCGATCATACGTTTACCGATGAAGAGTTGTACGCCAATCTGGAAGAGGTGAAAAATCTCCAGCCTGCGTGACAAAATCCAGGTATCCCGCATTGTAAAACAAATACACCCGTGGTTTAAATGACCACGGGTTTTTTTCAGCCTACGATGCAACGAAAAGGAATCAGTGGATAAAATACCCTTGTGCCAGACGAAATAATGACCTTTGCCCCGCTGCTAATAAACTACCAGAAAAAAGTAATATCTACTCTGCGGTCCATACTGTTGGCTTTTGGTCGCCCTCTTACTACTACGCCTCCGACTTCCATTCTGATCCGAACCGGATTGACTCCTTCTTCAATAAGAATGTTTCGGATATTTTGCATCCTGCTTCTGATAAGTTCTAAATTGGCCGCTATGCTTCCTGTGTTGTCGGCAAATCCTGTGATTAAAATAAAGGATTCGGTGGAATCGGCAAGGAACCTTCCAATTCGCCTGAGCATCAGAATGTCGGCAGAGTCTGGAAGCGATTTTCCCTTATCAAAAAAGAAAGTTGTTTTGCTTTTGAAATCTGCGAATTTGGGAACCGGAATTTTTTGACCAAAAAGAGAGGAGTCGATGGGAGGAATAGTTCTGTCGTATGAAACAGAATTACCGTCTAAGACATTTCCTGATGGCCGGCGCGAGTTCTGCAGTTCCTTCAGTTCACTTACAAGGAGTTTTAATGCCTCAGTTTGCTGGTTTAAAATGGTAGTAATCCTGGCATAAAACAATGTATCGGTCTGTGAACCAGTGGTTTTATCCTTCGTTTCGGATTTTGGTTCAGCATTGATTTCTGTAGATTGGAACTTTACTTCCGGAGTTCTGTCCCTCAATGAGGTGGTCGCGGGGGCGGTTTTTATCGAAGCGGGGATTTCCCTCCTTTGCCTAAAGGACTGAGGTTCTGCGCGTACTGGTCTTCTGGTTTGGTAGGTCGGTGGGTAAGCAGCAGCTTTGTCTGGACTGGCAATTTCCGCAGTTTGATCACTTTTCCTGTTTTGGGTGTGTATGTTTTTTGGCTGAGCTTCAGAAGTATCATCGAGTTCTATTTCATCCACTACAAGTTGTGCCGTATCTTTCAGTCGGTTGCCGGTGTGGCGGGCAATGGATTCCAGCGATTGTGATTTTTCTTCAACTTCACTCATTTGAGGTTTGTTTTCAACAGCCGGTTTGAAGGCGGGCGAGTCTGGAGCTATGTTTTTTTTACGGCCGACTTGTGTTGCCAGATTCCGGTCGCTGAGTAAGCCATCCATCAGGTCACCATTGTCGGACAGCCACATCTTCAGGCTATCGCTTTCTGCAATGAGTTTTTTTCTGTAGGTATTCAGAGAGTCCAAAGATTGTTTGTGTAAATTTTTCCTGGTAAAAACAAAAAGGGAGAGACTATCTTTCACTTGTTTTGGCAAAATAGTGTCCAGATCGACTTCCCTGAGCAAATCGTTTAAATAACCGATACTGTCACTGAGCTGGTCAGAGAGTTTTATCAATTCTGATTGTTTGCTTTCGTTTTCTTTGACCTGTAATCTGGCATTGAGGATATAAAAGCCTTGAGAAAGCAGATCTAGTCGATCTTCCAGAGATTGAATGGATAGTTTCTGTTGTTCAAGTCTGATGATGGAATTTGTATCTGAAGTTGAGAGATATTCCTCTTTTTTTATCAAAGGATCGAATTTGCTTGGTTTGTTTTGAGCAGCTGGTGGCGCAGCAAATCCCCCTGCTGTAGGGAATCTTCTAAGACTTTTTCTGGTACCAAAACTCCATTGAAGACCGATGGAGTGAAAAAAGTAAACGTCATATGGCTGATTGTCGCCCCTTTGGGAGGTTATAAATCTCCGATCGGTGGGATCGGATGCGCGCTGCGTGAGTTGATCAGGGAAGGAGGAGGGATAAGTGCCGCTTACATCGTCCAGGTAGTCGGTAAAAGCCAGAGTCCATTGAGTCGAAAGGAGCAAACTGATTTGGCCAGAAAGTCGGACTCTGAAGCCCAGGTCGAGTCTGGCTCCAGGCACCAGATGATCATAGTCTATTCCTTCTGTGCGCAGTTGCTGAAGGGGCGTTTCATATATTCCATTTTGACGGACCTGAGGATCAGAGAGGTTGTAAAAATTGCCTTCCTCATCCCTTAGGTCAGCAAAGGATCTAAACCGGATAAGCAGAGCAGAAACTCCCAGATACGGAGCGAAGATGGATCTGTGGGATAGCAATTTGCCATCGTCGGTTCTGAAAACGAAGCCTGCAGAATAATCACGGATCTCGGTTTTTACATTTAAGCCTCGGGAGAAGTTTTGGCTTTCAGTCCACAAGGTCCCATCTGGCTTGACAAAGCGGTCATTGGCATTGAATGTAATCTGTGAACTGCCAAGCTGAAAGGAGACGGTGTTGTTGATAAGGCGATTCAGCGATAGCTGCCACGACGGGCCTTCAAAATAATTGGGATTGAATGTATAAATGTGGCCAAGAGTTTTCCACACTCCGTCGTACTGGAGATTGTAGGGAGTCAGATCGCCGTAATAGGTACTGAAACCCGTGTGAACTACAATGCTCCATTTGTGTGGATACAGCTGGGCATAGCTGAGTTCAAAGCTAAAAAAAACAACAACTGCAGAAAAAAGCCGCATCATCTCATTTTTTCCGTTTACCAAATCCCACCCATACATTCAGCTCCAGCGACAAGCCTGCCATAGGCCTGAGCGATAGCCCGACCGGGTTTCCATTGCCGTGATCTTCGGACAGTATTGCGCCTCCAGCATGCACACGGACTGCGTTGAACAATTTATAGCCCAGTGCCGCGTAAAGGGGGCGCCCCACCAGAGGACCTGTGTACAGTTGGTTTTCGTTGCTAATGTTTTGAAGCAGAAGACCTATAGACAAAGATGCATCTCCCAAATATCTGTTGAATGTCTTGTTGGCAAGCGGTAATGATATACCCAGATAGGGGGTGTTTGAATAGTTGAAATTGTCAAAATTACCTCCGAAATAGACGATGGAGTACCCTAGGTTGACGGGTATGTGACCGGGAAGTTTTTCAGTCCTTGTTATCACTGTTTTTTCCTCTATCTGAATGAGCATATTCGGACTCAGAAATTGGCTTACTTCGCTGGTCAAAAGGCCGATAAGTTCATCAATCAGCTTTTCTGCATATTGCACTTTTTGGGATTGGTTTTTTGATCTCGATGCAATGTTGAATCGTGCAATTCGCAAGTTGGTTCGCTCGATTTGTCGGATTTTCTCTTCGCAAAGGGTACTAAATCCTTCAAACACACGACCATTGGCCAGTCTGAAATCCCTAAGCCCTTGAAGGACCACCTGGTTAAAGGTTTTTAATAACTGTTTTGAGGTTTGCTGGCTGACTATGCGGTTTTTTCTGAACTGAAAATTTGCCTTGACCGCTGCTTCTAAATTGGAGTTTAACGACAATTGCAACACCCTTAATTGTTCCGGTGTGGCTGCTGCAAAGTACCTGAATTGAAAGACGTAAAGTTTATCGCTGTGCAATGGTGAAACCTGAAATTCAAACTGGTCGATGGCCAGATTGAAGGGTCTATTAAAAACATGTCGTTCAATAGGTTCTCCTCTTTGTTTTTTCTCATAAATGGCTAATTCAACCCTTTCGGCAATATCTGGTAAAAAGCCATTGATCCGGAAAACTTCCTCAGCCGGGAGAGGAGCCCCCCCTTGGAGAATATTTTTCAACACATCGTAATTAACTACTCGTGTAAATTCCTGTCCGGTAGCGGTATACGTACTTATTAAGGCTATCACTAGAGAAAGTATCCGGCAACAACTCATACCTTCAAATAATTTTGACAAATATATCAACCAGGTAATCATAGCGTGAATGTCCATCCAAATGTATCTGCTTACAGATGATAAGTTGTAATTATTGATTGTCAGCTGTTGTCAGGTTGAAATATTTAGCCCAATGGTTGCAATAAGTTCTAATTTTCAAACACAAGTTTCAGCGCAGCAACCCGTTTAAACAGTAATGCGACCTTTAATATCTTTACCCCGTTTTTGCTTGCATGATCTCGATATTAATTCCAACGTACAACTTTGATCCTACCCAGACCGTCAGGGAGCTCCACGCTCAGGCAGATGAGCTCAAAATTTCGTTTGAAATTCTCATTGCAGATGACGATCCCAATTCGGGTATGGCCGCGACATATCAAAAGCTCAATGAATTGACCAATGTTCACGCTTTCATCAATCCGAAAAATCTGGGTAGAAGAGGAAACAGAGATTACCTTGCATCAAAGGCAAGGTTTGATTTTTTACTTTTTTTGGATGAAGACGCTTTAATATGCAATCGCAATTTTCTAAAAACGTATCTGGAGTATGCTAAACCCAATCTGGTCGTTTGCGGGGGAGTAGAGTATTGTCTTAACCTTCCTGATGCTCAAAAGCGAAAACTCAGATACAGCTATGGAATTTTCAGGGAAGTAAAGTCTGCTTCTGACCGAAATGCAAGACCTTATGCTTCATTTATCACATTCAATTTTCTGATACCTAAAGATATATATCTGCAACTACCCATTCACACAGAGATTTTGGGATACGGCTACGAAGACACCATGATGGGCTATGACTTGAAATATCGGTTTGTTCCTGTTTTGCACATTGACAATGCAGCATGCCATAGTCAGGTCGACGACAGTGTAGTTTTTTTACAAAAAACCAATCAAGCACTTGAAAATCTCTCGAGAATGATAGCCTCCGGAAAGGTAGATGACGATATAAAATTATATAAAACCTACAGCAGAATGCAGTCATTTGGTCTTACCCTTCTGCTCAGGATTTTATACAGTCTTGCCGGAAATTTTCTTGCTGATTTTTTAGTTCGAAACAATGGACCCCTTTGGTTGTATGACGTGTACAGATTGATGTATCTCAGTACTATAAAACCGGAAATAACTGGCCCGGGAGCATGGAGGTAAGGCCGGACATATCGGTAGTCATTGTTTCTTATAATGTTTGCCATTATCTGAAGCTATGCCTGGATTCAGTTTTCAAAGCTGCCAATGGACATGGCATTGAGGTCTTTGTTGTGGACAATGCCTCTTCGGACGACTCTGTAGATATGGTAAAACAAAATTTTCCTCAGGTGCGACTGATCGCCAACAGCCAAAACCTGGGTTTTTCCAGAGCCAATAATATAGCGCTGAAAGAAGCCAAAGGTGCCTACCACCTTCTGCTCAATCCGGATACCATCGTGCCTGAAACAATATTTGATACTTGTCTGAAAATCATGAAAGAGCATCCTGAAGTTGGAGCAGCCGGTATTCGCATGATTGATGGCAGCGGGCACTTTTTGCCGGAAAGTAAAAGAGGTCTACCGACTCCCCGGGTCTCGTTTTTCAAAATCACAGGACTTTACAGGCTTTTTCCCGGATCAGCAGTGGTTAACAAATATTATTTGGGAAATACATCGCCTTTAGAAAATCAATATGTAGAAATATTGGCTGGAGCATTTATGCTTGTGAAAAGCGAAGTAGCTGAAGAAATAGGCTATCTCCCTGAAGAATATTTTATGTATGGTGAAGATATAGATTTTTCGTATCAAATACTTCGAAAAGGTTATAAAAACTTTTATATTGCAGAAGATAAAATACTTCATTTTAAAGGAGAAAGCACCAAAAAAGGTACTTTGAATTATGTTTATGTATTTTACAAAGCAATGGCTTTATTCTCCGCTAAATACTTTGGGAAAGGCAATGCATTTTTTTACAATATCCTAATCAGTATTGGGATAATTTTTACTGCTCTGATTGCAGCATTGAAGAGGTTAATAATTTCTCTTGGTCTTCCGGTCTTTGAATTTTTAGCTATTTATGCCGGATTTTGGTATGTTCACGACTACTGGGAAAAAAATCACAGATTCATTTCTGGAGGCGAATATCCGGATGTATACGTATATGGAATTTTACCTCTCTACACAGTGCTTCTTGTAACAGGGGTTTTACTGTCAGGTGGCTATAAGAGACATCAAAAGGCAAATTCAGCATTTCGGGGTTTACTCTTTGGCTTTGTTGTTATTTTGATTCTCTATGCATTGAGTCCTGAAAATTGGCGATTTTCAAGAGCCATAATTGTTCTTGGCACTCTTTGGGCTTTTTTATGGTCATTTATTTATAGAAATGTATTGCTTAGTCTTAACATCATAGAAATAGCAAAGAAAACAACACTTCTATCCACTGTTTTAATCACAAAAAATCCGGATAGTTTAACGAATCAGCTCCCCAAAAATTTATCAGTTAAATGCATCAATCCTGAGGTGGTGAAAAGTGAGCTTCCGCAATTAAAATTATTTTTTCTGATCGCACAACCTGACTACGTAGTGTTTGATTCTGACACTGTCTCTTACAGAGAATCTCTGGACATACTCGAAAAACTATCGACAATACACACTACCTTTTTATTTAAAATACCAACTGAGAATGTTTTTGTTGGTACAGGTGAAATTTTAAATCTTTCATCAGGTCAAAATAAGTTGGAATCACAGAAAATACCTGTCATAAAATTGATCTATGATTTTTTATTGACTTTATTGATATGTTTTGGTTTTTTTCCAAAAGTAAAAGCACGGTATAATGTAAAATTTGACCACTTATTTGAAATATTAAAAGGTAATATGTTGCTTTTTGGATATGGAAATGCTCAAAAGTCCATCGTTGACATAAATACTGTGATCAACAATTCAAATAACTTATTACCTATAGAAACATTATACGAATTTCAAGTTAATTTTAATCCTTTGCACAGTTTAAGAATTTTGCGAATGTTGGATAAAGTTACTTTTTAATTTATTTCATTTGTTTTAAATAATTCATTAAAACCATTGAAAAATTCTATTGTATATATATTCACCTTAAGATACACTATTATAAGCATAATTTAACTGAATGGTATCATTATTTTGTGCGACTTAAGCGATATGAAAAGACTCAATGCAAATTCCCTAAGGAAAATATTTAGACTGTACAGATTTTTAAAACCACATCGTTGGAAGCTCTTTTTGGGATTGATTTTTCTTTTGTTGTCAGGAGCGGCCAATTTACTTTTTCCAAAACTTTTAGGTGACCTGGTAGATGCTACAGAAGTAGATGATTTTCAAGTTGCTATCAATCAGGTAGGTTTTACGTTGATTGCAGTTTTGCTGGTGCAAGCAGTTTTTTCATATTTCAGAATAGTTCTATTTGTTCAGGTCACCGAGCATACACTTGCTTCCCTGCGAAAAGCCACTTTTGACCATCTGATACAGCTCCCGATTTCATTTTACAATAAAAAAAGGGTCGGTGAACTTACAAGTCGCCTGTCAAACGATATCGTAGTACTACAGGAAACCATGACGACGACCCTAGCTGAATTTATTCGGCAACTGCTGATAATTACCGGCGGAATAGCCCTTTTAACCTATACTTCCTGGAGGTTAACACTTTTTATGCTGGCGATACTTCCACCCGTTGTGCTTATTACCATCTTCTTTGGAAGATATGTAAAGAGTTTATCCAAAAAAGTACAGGACGAACTTGCCTCCAGTCAGACAGTACTCGATGAGACACTTCAGGGAATTTACAATGTAAAGGTCTTTGTAAATGAATGGTATGAAAAAATCAGATACAACAAAGAGGTAGACAAAGCAAGAGATACAGGCATTAAAACCGGAGTCGTCCGGGGTGCTTTTGCCTCTTTTATCATTTTGGGATTGTTTGGAGCTATGGTAGCTGTACTGTGGCTGGGGTCATTGCTAATTGCCAGGGGTGAAATGGCTACAGGCCAACTTTTTTCCTTTATCATCTACTCCGGTTTTATCGGAGGTAGCATCGGTGGCCTGGCGGATATTTACACCAGGATACAAAAAGCCATAGGTGCGACAGATGAATTGCTGGGGATCTTTGATTACAAAAGCGAATTGGATGCCGAAGATAAAGGCTCAATATCTGTTATCACATCCAAAACTAAGGTCAAAGGACACATCCGTATTGAGGACGTATCCTTCAGCTATCCTAGTCGTAAGGATGTATTGGTGCTCAATCACATCAATCTGGAAATAAAACCAGGTGAAAAGGTGGCTTTAGTAGGTAGTAGCGGGGGTGGAAAGAGTACCCTGGTGTCGTTGATCTGTAAACTCTACAACAATTATTCAGGTGATATATATCTGGACGACATCAATTACAGATCACTTTCACCATATGATGTAAGACGACATTTGGCAGTCGTGCCTCAGGAAGTGCTGCTTTTCGGGGGAACAATAAGAGAAAACATAGCCTACGGCAAGCCAGAAGCTACAGAAGAGCAAATCATAGAAGCTGCAAAAATTGCATATGCCTGGGACTTTATTGAAAAATTTCCTGAAAAGCTCAATACCATTGTGGGTGAGAGAGGTGTTCAGCTGTCCGGTGGACAAAAGCAAAGAATTGCAATTGCCAGGGCTGTAATAAAAAATCCAGAAATATTAATTCTAGACGAAGCCACCTCTTCATTGGATTCTGAATCGGAACATTTTATTCAATTGGCGTTGGAGAAGGTTATGGAAAACAGAACGTCCATTATCATAGCTCATAGACTATCAACGGTCAGAAAGGTAGATAAAATAATAGTGATCAATCAGGGAAAGATAATTGAATCAGGTACGCATTTCGACCTAATGAAAAAAAATGCCAGTTTGTACAAAAAATGGTATGAATTGCAACATTTAGCCTAAATTTACAGCGAAATGATAAAAGGTTGAAGCATTTTTTAAACTATTCGATTGTTTTTACATTCATAACAATTTTCTTATTTCACTATACATCTGCACAATACAGACTATCGGATAATGACAGTGTAAACTCATACTTAATACATAAAATAGAATTTCTAAGATCTTATGGTACCGCTGAACAAATAGATGTATTTATCGACGAACTTTATTCAAAAAAAGAGTCAAAATACGAGAATAATATTCTTCTGATTGTAAACATACTCAAAAGCAGGAATGCAGTTTTAAATAATAATTTTCAGGAAGTATTCGAAATAATCAGGCATAATTCTGAAATAAAATCATCCAATCATTATCTCAACACACAGAAAAACCTGCTTGAAGGTTTATATTATCTGTTAGCAGACTCGGTAGAAAAGGCTGTTGATGTTTTTTTTCGATCTGCCTACTTTGAAGGTGTACATGACACCGACTTTTTATTTCTTTCCAATTATTACGTTGCACAGATTCTCTATAAACAAGAAAATTATTTTAAAGCCAGAGACTTTTTCCATAGAGCTTTAGTCTATGCATTCTTCATCAAGAATTTCAATAAAGATAACGTATATCTTTTTAATCGATTGCAGGAATTGTTTTCAAATATCGCCCTGTGTTATTTAAAAACGGATGACCTTCCTATGGCGAGATATTATTTTCAGTCGTGTAAAGAATACATCAATAAATCAAGGGATATTTTGATATTAAATAAACAAAATTATGAGCCTCTCATTTACAATCAGCTCGTCAATTTTCTTTACGAGTCTATGGGTGTGCTGAAAGGAAATATGGGAAATTTATATGTAAAATCAGGTTTAGTTAACGAAGGATTGGAATATTTAAAAGAGTCGATACAAATAAATGAGAAAATAGGTTTTGATCAACGTGATGCATTCATCACAGCTGGGCATTTGATTGTCTCTTATTTTGAAAATGACAAGCCTGATTCGGCTCTCATGTACATGGATCTGTATTTTGATAAAATTATAGAATTTTCATTGCATAAATCTATAGCCGATATCTCGTTTTATTCCATGAAGTACTACTTGGATGAAAATTTGGAAAAATCAAAGTATTTTCTAAAATTATATGAAAAGTCTAAAAAGTCAAATCAGACGATAAAACGAGGGAAAAGTTTTTTTGAGAATTATGTGGATTTGCTAGATGCCAAATACAACTTAATTTTTGAAAATGAAAAATTAAAACAAGAAAAAATATTGCAACGTGAAAAATACATAAAACTAATATATATAGTTATAATTTTCATATTATTTTTTGTGTTACTATTATATTTTTATTTCAATGTAAAACTAAAAAATAGAAACATTGTAATTGAAGGATACAATAAAGAGTTGAATAATATTAATGAAAAGCTTAATGAAGTTAATTTACAGAAATCAGGTATAATGAGTATGGTCGCTCATGATCTACGCGGACCAATAAATTCTATTACTTCTTTAAATGAATTACGCCGGGATAATTTAATTTCTTCAAACGAATTTAATCTCTATCTTATAAAATTAGTCGAAAATGCAAATTCTGTAATTCAGGATATCATTGATTTCGTCAAAAGTGAAAAAAAATTAGAAGATAAAATGTTTTCTAATATTTGTGTAAAAGAAATAATTGAAACTACAATATTAGAAATGCAGTCATTATATACGAGTAAAAAAATTATGGTCGAGACTTCAATAGAAGAGATTTATATTAATTCAGATCAGGTATTATTCAAACGATTATTTCACAATATTTTCTCCAATGCAATAAAATTTAGTAATGAAAATACTAAAATAACAATTGCGGCTTTTAAGGATAATGAAAAATTAATACTTAAAATAACGGATCAAGGTATAGGTATGTCAGATGAAATGCTAAAAATACTTTTTGAACCATTTACACGAGCCTCAAGAGTTGGAACCGCTAATGAGCCTACTCATGGATTGGGAATGAGTATTGTAAAAAAAATTGTGGAACTCCATGGAGGTACAATTAAAGTAGAATCAAAAATAGATTTTGGTACTACTATTGAAATTCAATTACCTATTTACTAAGTCCTGCATTTGGTATTTCCCTTTTGAAGAAATAAAATCCGTTTTCACTGTAGATAAATTTTGCATCATTTACCTTTTCTTTGAATTCATTGAGATGATACGTCCTTACTGAGATGTAGACTGGTTTATCGATGTCTCCATACAACAGCCATTCCATATTACCAGCATTTGGATGGGAAGCAGGTCTTTTTTCTGAGTAAAATAGATTAGCATAACTTCTGTAATTAAAAGTGATTGGATATACATCCAGATTTTTAAGTGATTTAAAAAATCTAATATTTGCTCCTTGACTTATTCTTTCAATATTTCCTGTGTGTAGGTATAGAAAGGATTGTATCCATAAGATGTTTATAACAGTTAACAATAAAAGTTTAAGACGATTAAATTTATTACGCCAGCTTATCAAGATAGCAAAACAGGCTATACTTAGCAGTAAGGGGAAATAGTCCAAAAACCTCCAAATTACTAATGAAGCTTCGAGATTTTCAACAGCAAACGGATCTTTGATTTTATCAGTAATAAATTGTTTATTTGAAAAGATAAATGGTACTAAAAATGACGCGATCATTAATGCAATAAACTGAGTAAAAAAGGAAATTTTCAAAATCTTGTTTACAGGCAGTTGCTTACTTAGGATTTTATATGCATAATAAGCACCTACAAAGGTAATTGGATAATAAGCAAGACTGCTGTAATGAACAATTTTGGTTTTTACCAGAGAAAACAATACTACTACCACTGATAGCAATATTAGCATCCATTTAATTAAATCCTTTACGAATAAATTTCGTTCACTAACTGCCTTATCAAAGAGGTAGGCAATGAGAAAAGATGATGATGGAACACATCCGAAAAATAAAATCACAAAGTGATATCCAAAAAATCCTTTATGACCTGCATCTGGCTTTGTCAAAAGTTCCCATTGTCTAATAGTAAATTCGATGATAAAATCAGGTCCGTTAACGAAGTAGTCTACCAGAAGCCAAATTGAGAAAGTAAATAAACTCACAAATAAAAATACCAAATATTGCCAAAAGGGAAGAAACCATCGAAATTTTTCAAAAATCCAATACACTAAAAAAACCAGAGTAAGTATCAGGAGTGCGACTGGTCCTTTTGTTAAGAGTGCAAGTCCACAAAATATTCCTGAATAAATTAGTAAAGTGAGTTTTTTATTGCCTTTCTTATAACGGTGATAATGCTTAATTATCAGATAAAAAGCTGTGAAAATAAAAAAATTAAACCAGGGGTCTATAATTCCACTTTTGAAATACAGATGTGGTAATATGGAAGACCACCACATCAATGTCCATATCCAACCGAATACTGATGAAATGGTATTTGAACCAATGAGATACAACACTATTGATACTAAAACACCCAAAAAAGCATTTGGAAATCTTGCAGCAAATTCATTAACACCAAAAATTTTCATACTAATCGCCTGTAACCACATAAAAAGAGGTGGTTTTTCAGTGAAATTTTGAAAGTCAATTTGAGCATTAATATATTTTCCTGTCTCGTTCATCTCCCTTGCTATCTCAGCAAAATTTATTTCGTCCCAATCAAATAGGTGTACATTGCCTAAAAATGGAAAATATAATATTGCTGAAATAAGGGAAATAAGTGTGATATCAGTAAGTTTTCTCATTTTTTTTGTTGAGAAAATTTAAAAAACGTATCCCAAATAGAGCGATGAGAATTCCTAAAAATGTACCTGCTGCTACATCTACCAAAAAATGTTGGGAAAGATATACCCGACTTAAAGCAACCAATATAGCAATTGCGCAAAAAAGAATTCCTGTTCTTCTGTCAAAAAATACAGATAGGGATGCCCAGAAGGCAAATGCCGCAGTAGTATGACCTGAAGGAAAACTGTATTTCGTGTGGATTTTAACACCCTCAACAAGATGTAAATGCTCGGCTCCTATTACGGATAAAGGTCGGTCAATATTTGGAAATATAAGCGACTTACTTAATCCTGTAACGAGTAAAGTAAGGACAGCAACAAAGGAAAAAAATAGTGATTTTTTAAAGTTTTTTAAATAAGTAAAATAAACTATTACTGGCACAAATAAAAAACCATCACCTAAATACGTCACATACTTAAAGAAGTAATCTGCAAATGGATGGTGATACGAATTTATTGTTATGTGAATTTGTGTTTTATCAAATGCCAGGGAAATTAAAGTAGTGATTACAAAAAACAAGGTAGCAATGAGTAGAAATGGTCTTGAAATACGGTATGTTTTCATTGTGTTTAGTTAGACCCCAGCAAATGAAGTAAGTCGTTGATCTGGCTATCCCAAAGTTTTTTGGACTCTTCTACTTCATCTTCATAGGCATAATCTGTAACCCATAAGGACAAATCATTTGTGATTTCATCTTCTACCAGTCTGAATTCAAAAAAAGTTTTAAGTCCGGCCTCTTCATCCTCTAACCACCTGAATTTAACATATTGGTCGGCTTTTTTCCCTATCATTCTCGCTTTTTGTTCTGTTTCACCCCAAAAGAAAGTATAGATATCTCCTTTATTGTTGACATCGTCACAAAACCACTCAGCAAGTCCGTTTGGAGTGCTTAGAAATTGGAATAATAGAGGTTTGGAGCATTTCACCGGATATTCGAGTTCATATTTTACTTTGGGATCTTCGCTCATAAGGATTACTTTAGGTAAGGTTTTGTTTAGCGGCCGAAATATAGAAAAAACATATTCTTTACATCAAAAAAATATTTCGCCATGCGATGTTTGAAAGCAAATAATTAAGATATAGGTCAGTTTTTACTGTGTATTTTTAAAAATATACGCTATTTTCCTGATATATATCCTACCGAAAGCATTGATGACTGTTCATCAAAATCTGTTTTACTTCTCAGAAAATTTTAAAAATTCAGGGCTTGGTGTAAATCTGCAAGAATATCATCGACATGTTCGATCCCAATGCTGAGCCGGATCATAGAAGGTGTGATGTTATGTAATTTTTTATCATCTTCTGGTACATCGCTGTGAGTCATGGAATAGGGATGCTGTGCAAGAGATTCATTTGAGCCTAGGCTCACGGCCAGATGTATTAATTTTAGCCTGTTCAAAAATGTAAAAGCCTCTTTCTCACCTCCTTCGATATCAAATGAAATCATTGCACCAGGACCAAGGCATTGCTTTTTGAATATTTCTATTTGTTCAGTGCCTTGTGACTTTATTCCCGGATAATACACTCTCTTTATCTTACTGTGATTCAAAAGCCATTGCACTACTTTTTGCGCATTTTCCTGCTGTTTTTCCATTCGGATTTTCAAAGTTTCAATACTTCGCATGAGTAGCCATGCGGTATTTGGACTGATCATATTACCAAGAAAGGTTCTCAAATGCTTGATTTGTTCGAGGTCTGTTTTTTTGCCGAGTACGACTCCTGCAATTAAATCGCTGTGACCTCCCAGGTACTTGGTAGCAGAATACAATACAAGGTCAGCACCATGTTTTAAGGGCTGCTGAAATACAGGCCCCAGGTAGGTGTTGTCCACTGCTATTTTAGGCCTTGATTGGGTGAAATTCATCAGAAAATTGGCCAGTTGACTTACCAATTCGATATCAAACAGGTCGTTGGTAGGATTTGCGGGGGTTTCAATGTAAATCATTTTAACTTTATTCGCCAGTTTACTGGCTTCGATTGCAGAAGTTATTTCCCGGAGACTTTGCTTTGGATGTATGGGTAAAACTTCAACCCCGATAGATACCAGGTAGTGGTTTATAAAGTGGTGTGTGCCACCATAAACAGGGTTGCCGTAAATGAGTGCATCTCCCGGTTTCAGATAACTCAGCAATGTGGTTGCAATGGCACTCATTCCACTTTCAAATGCTGCTGCTTCTTCTGCTTCATCCCATAGACATAGCCTTTCTTCGAGGATTTGCATGTTTGGATTATTTAATCGACTGTAGATCAATCCAGGAATCTCTCCCGGTTTTGCATACCTCTTTCCATAGGCGAGCTCAAAAAAAGCTTTTCCTTCTTCGGCTGTTTTAAATACAAAAGTAGATGTCTGAAAAATTGGACATTTTATGGCGCCTTCACTCCAATGAGGATTGTAGCCATAGGTCATCATCAAGGATTCTGGTTGCATAGTAATTTTTATTTAAAACAAAAGTATATTAAACAAAAAATTATTCAATAATAATTTTATTTTCAGAAATATATTTTAATTTAAATTATATTTGTGAATAATTTTCAATAAAATGAGCGATACTGAAAGAAAAACTACAAAAATTACGGATAGTGACTACCTTCTTCTAAAGTATTTACAAAAAAACGCAAGGGCTACCCTGAAATTGATCGCTGCGGAAAGCGGATACCAAAGCCCCTCAGGTGTACTGGAAAGAATTAAAAAACTGGAAGAACGTGGTTTCATAATGGGCTATGAAACTGTCTTAAATAAATCGGCCCTTGGATTTAAAGTTTCGGTTTTGACGCATGTCAAAATCAAAGAACATTATGAGGCTGTGATTTATGATTTTGAAAATAATGTGCGAAATCTTGAAGAGGTAAAAACTTTCTTTCATGTGACCGGTGAATACGATTATATTTTGCTGGTGACCTGTGCCGATATTGAGTCTTACCACAAGTTCATTGTTGAAAAACTATCAAAAATCCCTAATATTATGACAGTACACTCCTCATTTATTTTAAAAGAGGTTGAATGCAATACACTTTTGTAATTAATGCAATTTTTTTATAAATAAGGTGTCTTGAAATTCAGGGCTATTTCGGTATATAGGTGCAGTACTCCAACTGCCTGGAATACGCAATAGTATATCAAAGTGTCTCTGTCTAAAGATTTCATTAATCAATTCTTCTGAATATGCAACATTTGCTTCCGGAACTTTTTCATCCATTATAAAATAATTTCCTCTTGTAAACCGAAAATTGATTTCACTATTGTTCATATGTTTTTTACTGTTTTCATCAATAATAAAAAATGTAATCATAGCTCTGCCTCCTGGCTTTAAAGTTCGTTGAATTTCTTCGATATAATGTATCATGTCATCGTATAGCATATGTGTAAAAACAGAAGTGGCAACCGCTATATCAAAATAACAATCCGGATAGGGAAATTTTAAATGTGAGCTACGTATATTTATTTTAGTATTATACAGTGTATTGAATGCAGGAATATGCATAAAATTAAAGTTTGAAAATTTTGTACTAATGTTTTTTTTGCACCAATTAATTCCTGACTCTACAATGTCAAATCCTTCGTATTTTCCTCTTGTACCCAATACATCAGTAAGAGACACGGCCAATCTTCCTATGCCACAACCAACATCAAGTATGTAGGAATCCGCAGTAAGTCCTGCATGTTTTTTCAATAGATCAGCGAAGTGTTTTCCAGTTTTGATAAAGTTACCTCTTCCAGTAAAAATCAGTCCTTTTGGAGGCTGAAATGGATGCCTGGAACCTCTAATATAATCTAGAAAATCTATGGGAAAAAATATAATTTTTCTAATCAATAATCGAGAGGAGGGATCCAATGAATAATACAATTTTCTGACCAAGTAATTTAATTTTTTCATTGATTTGTTTTATGTACCTCTTGGAATTTGAAAAATAGTTAATACAAGAATTTTCAGGTCAAGCGTCAGACTCCAGTTTTCGATGTACCACACATCGTTTCTTAGTCGTTCCTCAAAATGATAGTCGTCCATAATTTTACCCCTATACCCCCGTATTTGTGCAAGTCCTGTGATCCCTGGTTTTACCCAATGCCTAACCATAAAAATTTTGCTTTTTTCTTTAAATTTTGTAATGTCTTCCAAATGGTAAGGTCTTGGGCCTACAATTGACATATCACCCTTTAATACATTGATTAACTGTGGCAACTCATCAAGGCTGAACTTTCTCATAAAACTACAGATAGCAGGAGTTGAATTATTCTCCATAGTTTTATATTTGTAAATTGTAAATATTTTTCCATTTTGACCATATCTTTTTTGTTTGAAAATTGGCGTTTTATTCCATTTAATGAAAAGAATAATATATAGCAGTAACATTAATGGAGATAAAACAATTAGAAATAATACTGATAAAACAATGTCTGAAAAGTATTTAACAAATTTATTTAGAGGTAAATTTAATGGCTCGTCCCTAATTTTAAGAAAAGTTGCTGATACATACTTTATCAGTTCAGCACTTCTAAAGATGGGTTGAAATTCTGAAAAAAAAATATAATGATTTATATAATTGATGTCACACCATCTTTGTATTTCCAATAATTTTTCCACATCTTTTATTGCACTTATCACTACTTCATAATTTTTCCCTATATTCTCCGTCAATAGTATATCTTTCTGAAAATTAATTTTATCTACATTAGCCTTATAATGAAATTCTTTATTGATTGCGTTTTCAATTTCATTTGGTTTGGAATTATTTTCACAAATCAAAAGTATTTTAACTTCTTTGGTTTTTTTTTGAAAATAACGTATTGTTTTCGACACTATTAAAAGTAAAACATTTCCGAAAATCAAGTGTAATACGAATAAAATACCAGCGAAAATTCTGGAGAAATAATATCCCTTTAGAATTACAAGCAAAAGAGCATAAATGATAAGAAGACCTAGCCATCTTTTATTAAACGAATTTGAAAGAGAGGTGAAATTTTCAGGAAACTTTGTTTTCCATGAATTTAAAAATAAAGCGATCCATGTAGTATTCAAAAGAAGAAATAGTTGTACATAATAATCATAGTATTCTTCACTTAAAGGTGTTTTTTCATTAAATCTTGTCAATAGAGCTATCAGAAAAGATATATTAAGTGATAAAATTTCACCTATTAAAAAAAAAGCAGATGAATGTTTTGTAATTCGGTGTATTTCCATTATTGAATGCAGTGAATCTTCACCTGCACTGGGTTTGCAATATTAAAAAATAGCTTCAATTTACTGAGAAGTTGGATTTAGATGAATATTAATATGAGCCTGTGGCTTGTTGCCTATTCCATTTTTACCGGTAAGTGAGCCCACAGGTATTGCCGTAAGATTGTTAATTTCCAAATTCTTACATTCTTGTATTGCTTCTTGTGCGGGAGAGGATGTCCACTTTTGAAGATAATCTCCTTCTAATATAAGTGGCATTCTGGGTTCGCCGGCCTGACTCTTGTTATGAATTTCTGTCATTAAAGCATTACCAGGCTTTGTTACTATTGAGAGGGTAATTGAAAAGGGAATGTTGTCTGGTGCAATTTCATAAATTCCTCCGATGAGCATTGGCCTTTTGTCGAGGTATGTTATATAATATGGATGAGCTTTTTTTTCAATGTGTTTGTATTCAAAAAAACCATCGAGCATAACAATGCATCGATTTTTTTCTGTAGCTTTTTTAAACGATGGTTTTTCCAACAGGGTTTCTATTCGGGCATTTAGCGTGTGTTTTATAAGATCTTTTTGCTTGTCTTTGCTTTTGGCCCAATGCGGGATGAGTCCCCAAAAGCCTGGGATAACCTTTAATTCTGGAAAAAAAGTAAGTACGGGTAATCCTGGAAATTCAAATCCGCTTCTGTACCAGGCTACTCCTATGTAATTTCTAATCTGGTCCAGTTGTGCAAAAAAAGAGGTTTCTTTATCAGTAGGTATTCCAAGCCTTCTGGCGTATATTTCGTTTTTATGTGTCAGGTAACTTACTGAATAACACATTAGTGTATTTTTAGTAATTTAAAGTTGCGTTCTTTCCCATCTAGTTCGATTCTCAAAAGGTATGGTGCTGCGGGCAAAGATGCGTGTCTTTTCCATACCGGTTGCGAAAATTCATTTATCTGAAAAATTGTCTTTCCAAGTAAATCAAACAACGTAATCCGTACAGGATAACCCCCGGATGGTAATCCGTTAATGAACAATACATCATCCGAAAAGCCTGCTTTGAGTCTATCGAGCGAAAAGTTTTCAATTGAAAGGGTTGCACATGAAGTGTCGCAAAGCCCAAAACACACTACAGGGAGCGTTGTATCGGTAGACGGAACATGAAGGAATCGGTTTCCAAACATGGTACATGTGCCACTTATGATTTCCTGATTTATAAATGTATTTCCGTTTGAAAATCGATAAAGAATAAAAGCTCCTGTATCAAGTGTTAGGGCCACTTGATAAATGTTGGGTTGTATTTGAGTCATTTTATATTCCGAATAATTCCATTGATTAAAAGTGCCGGCAATGTGTACACCTTCAGGAGATACCGACTGCCCTTTCATATTTACAGATATTGTTACTTCTGAAGTCTTAGGCAATGGTGTACAAGGGGTGCAACTACTAAAACATATTACAGGCAGAACGGTGTCGGAGGTGGGCACGTCCAGCCATCGGTTAAGGGGGTTTCCGATCCCACAGGCAGGAGGAACGTTTTCGTCATTTCCCCAGGTATTGCCGTTGATAAACTTGTAGAAGACGGAGTCGCCTTCGGGCAGGGAGGTGGTCAAGTACCAGAAGCCTCCTGTGCTGTCGAAGGTCAGGGGTGTGGAAGCGGGATTCCAGCCCTGGAAATTGCCGGCGATGTGTACGCCGTTTGGGTCAGGGGCCAGGAGGCCGAGGTCAACTCTGAAGGTGACCAGGGAGGTAGGCGGGCAAGGGGAGCAGGAGGCAAAGCAGACGGCCGGAAGAACGGTATCGGAGGTGGGCACGACCAGCCATCGGTTGGCCGGGGCCCCGATGCCGCAAGTGGCTGGCACGTTTTCGTCATTTCCCCAGGTATTGCCGTTGACAAACTTGTAGAAGACCGAATCGCCTTCGGGCAGGGAGGTGGTCAAGTACCAGAAGCCTCCGGTGGTGTCGAAGGTCAGAGGTGTGGAAGCGGGATTCCAGCCCTGGAAATTGCCGGCGATGTGTACGCCGTTTGGGTCAGGGGACAGGAGGCCGAGGTCAACTCTGAAGGTGACCAGGGAGGTAGGCGGGCAGGGGGAGCAGGAGGAAAAGCAGACGACCGGCAGAACGGTATCGGAGG
>NZ_QPJS01000008.1 GCF_003337435.1 Schleiferia thermophila | reverse complement strand
CTCAGCCACCTGCCCTCCGGCAGCTATCTGCTCAGAGTCCACTCCACTGCAGGTATAATCAACCGAAAACTGACCATCGCCAAATAACCCACTTGGTATCCGAAATTTCCTAAATCCGCCTCAGTGATATGAGGCGGATTTTTTTTTATTTCACACAACCACAGTATCTGTCCAAATATTAATGTAACCAGAATTCATTTATTCCAAGTCTAATGCACACATAGAATTTTATACATTTGAAGTAGAATTTTCAAACCATTCAGAAATTGGTTCCAAATTGACTCTACTACTGTAAAGGATCAAATGCATGAAACCGGAAGAAACCATCGATTTTCAAATCAAATTTGCCTGGCAATACATCAGCAGATTTTACAACGATATAGCAGCCAAATACAATACTACCTGGGCAAGTGGCAACGTGCTGCTCAACATAGACCTTCAAAATGGCACCCCGGCAACCGCTTTAGGACCTAAAATGGGAATGGAAGCCACCAGCCTGAGCAGAATTTTGAAAAACCTCGAATCAAAAGGCCTGATTGTCAAAGAACCTCATCCCACCGACAAACGAGTAGTCATCATCAAACTTACAGCCGAAGGCCTTGAGAAACGAGAAGAAGCCAGACAAGCAGTAAAAGCCTTTAACAACCATATCATGAGCAAACTAACTCCTGAGCAGCTAAAGACTTTTTTTGAGGTGATTCAAATAATTGTCAAAGAAATCGAAAGCAAAAACATAAGAATACATGCCCCGGGAAAAATCCTTCTTTGACTCAGAAATCCTTCATGCTGCTGAAGGTTATACTTATCTCAGAAAAATAATTGATAGCAAACAATACAGTGAAATCATCCTGCTGACAGACTCAAATACCCAAGAGCTATGTGCAGTAGATTTTTTTGATAAATTGGATTGTAGCATACACATTTCCCAAATAGAAGTAGAACCCGGAGAAGAATGTAAAGACATCCAGGTTGTAATCCATCTATATCGTGAACTCGTCGACTTACAGGCCGACAGACGTTCCCTCCTGATCAATCTTGGCGGTGGCTCGGTAAGCGATTTGGGAGGTTTCGTAGCCTCTACGTACATGAGAGGTATTGATTACATCAACATACCTACGACTTTACTCGCTATGGTCGATGCCGCATATGGCGGCAAAACAGGTATAGATTTTAGAGGAATTAAAAACCTGATTGGAACTTTTTACCCTCCAAAATACATCTTACTGGATAAAGAGTATACGGCTACCCTCGATGAACGCCATTTTTTTTCAGGCTTTGGAGAAATACTCAAATATGGCATCGCTCTGGACGCCCCTCTCTGGAATGAATTTAAAATCCACTTTCCCGATAGTCTGGACAGCTATCTAGACGAATGGATCCAAAAATGTCTGTCACTAAAAAAACACATCGTAACCAATGACCCCTTAGACAATGGAATCCGTCAAATTCTCAACGCAGGGCACACCATAGGACATGCCATCGAGTCCTTCCACCTCGACAAGCAAGATGAACTCTACCATGGTGAAGCCGTTGCTTGGGGAATGATTGCTGAGCTGTTTATCTCCAATTACAAAATTGGCTTCTCTCAAGATGAATTAAAAATTGTCAAAAATATCGTTCAAAAACACTTTCAACGACCCGCCATTACTACAAGTGACATCGAAATACTGCTCGATTACATTTATATGGACAAGAAATCAATCGGACAGAAACTCTACATGCCCCTGATCAAAAAACCTGGAACTTTCGAACTCAATACTCCGATTGAACCTGAGCTCATAAAGGAATCCTTAATTTACATGCTCACCTGAGGCTGCCCCGAGTTGGCTTGTAGGACCTTTCGGATCAATGTCTCATCAGCAGGATGCGGTATAGTAATATTCAGATCAATTCGCCTTTTCATTTCTCTCTCAATTGTAAACAAAGCGTTTGCATTTCTGGCCCAGCTTCTGCGCGCTATTCCATTGTTAACATCAAAGAACAACATATTTTGAAGTGCGCGTTCAGCTTGTGTTGATCCATCGAGTAGCAATCCAAATCCACCGTTGATCACCTCCCCCCAACCAACACCTCCTCCGTTGTGAATGCTCACCCAGGTCGCCCCCCTGAAGCTGTCACCAATCACATTGTGAATGGCCATATCAGCCGTAAATGCAGAGCCATCGTAAATGTTGGAAGTCTCCCTGTAAGGCGAATCCGTTCCACTCACATCGTGATGATCACGTCCTAGCACCACAGGACCGATTTTCCCCTCTTTAACAGCCCTGTTAAAGGCCCTTGCGATTTCTATACGCCCTTCACTATCAGCATACAAAATCCTGGCTTTTGACCCTACCACCAACCGGTTCTTCCAGGCATTTTCGATCCAGTAAATGTTGTCCCTGAGTTGCATCCTAATCTGAACAGGAGCATGTTGGTAAATCCTTTCCAATACATCACGGGCGATTGAATCAGTGATTTTCAGGTCTTCATCTCTGCCACTGGTACATACCCAGCGGAATGGTCCGAAGCCAAAATCAAAACACATGGGCCCCATAATGTCCTGCACATAGCTGGGATAGCGAAAATCCTCCCCGTTCTCTGCCATGATATTAGCACCAACCCGGGATGCCATTAGTAAAAAAGCATTTCCATAGTCAAAAAAATACGTCCCCCTTGCCGTGTGTTGGTTAATGAGGTCTACATGCTGTCTTAGGGAGTCATTGACAATGGACCTGAATCGCTCCGGCTCATCGGCCATCATCTGATTGGCCTCCTCAAAAGTCAAACCATAGGGATAATATCCACCCGCATACGGATTGTGAAGCGAAGTCTGATCACTTCCAATATCCACATAGATGCCTTCGTTCAAAAAAGCATCCCACACCTCAACCACATTGCCCAGGTAGGCAAAAGAAGTGTTTGATTTTTTTGCCAGTTCCTCCTTTACCCTTTTACACAATGTACTTATATCCGTAACCACTACATCCACCCAGCCCTGCTCGTATCTGGTATAAAGTGGTTTAGGATTGACTTCAGCCGTTACCGACACACAACCAGCTATTTTGGCTGCCTTGGGTTGAGCACCACTCATGCCCCCCAGTCCTGCAGTTACAAACAATCGCCCCGCTGCAGGATTTTCATCATCAGGATAAACCTTTCTCAGTGCATTAAGCACGGTAATATAAGTGCCATGTACAATGCCCTGCGAACCTATGTACATGTACGAACCAGCCGTCATTTGCCCATATTGCGTTACTCCGATAGCATTGTAGCGATCGTAGTCATCCGGAGTGGAATAGTTTGGTATCATCATCCCATTAGTTACCACTACCCGGGGAGCCTCTTCACTGCTGGGAAACAACCCCATCGGATGCCCGCTGTACATATGCAGCGTCTGCTGGTCGGTCATTGTAGCCAGATATTTCATCGTAAGCAGATACTGAGCCCAGTTTTGAAATACCGCTCCATTGCCTCCGTATGTAATAAGCTCATGAGGATGCTGTGCCACCCGCGGATCCAGGTTGTTCTGAATCATCAACATGATGGCTGCAGCTTTCAGACTTTTATGAGGATATTCTTCTATAGGGCGGGCATACATCTCATAATCCGGCCGGAAACGATACATGTAGATTCGACCATATCTTCTCAGCTCATCGTAAAACTCAGGTAAAAGCTCCCCGTGATGCCTCGGATGGAAATACCTCAAAGCATTCTTCAGCGCCAGCTCCTCCTCTTTGACTGTGAGAATATTGCGACGCTTCGGAGCGTGATTAACCGTAGGGTCATAAGGTTTGGGCTCGGGCAACTCCTCTGGAATTCCCCTCAAAATCTGTTCGGCAAAAGACAATTCACTTCTCATATCACTTTTCACTCCAAATAATACTGCTGTAAAAGTAACACTTCCCAGTGCGAAAGTTTATTTTTGTAAAAAATGAAAAAAACATTTCAACCATGAAAAAATACGCTGTACTACTGGCCGGATCCGGTGTCTACGACGGTTCGGAAATCCACGAAGCCACTTTTGCCCTTCTCTCTATAAAGCAAAATGGAGCCGATTACCAATGCTTTGCCCCTAACAAAAACCAACATCACGTCATCAATCACCTTACCGGCGAAGAAATGCCCGAATCCCGAAACATTTTAATCGAATCCGCACGAATAGCACGTGGCCAGGTCAAAGACCTTAAAGAACTCGACGCCTCTCATTACGACGGACTTGTAATGCCCGGTGGCTTTGGAGCGGCCAAAAACTGGAGCAAGTGGGCCTTCGACGGGCCTGAAGGCGAGGTAGACCCCGATGTGAAAAAAACCATCCTGGACTTCCTGGCTCTCGGAAAACCCATCTGCGCTCTTTGCGTTGCACCGGCAATTTTGGCTAAAGCACTTCAGGATACATCCTATCAAGCCGAAGTGACGCTGGGTTCCACAGCAGAGCCCTCCCCATACGACATTGCGGGTACCCACACAGCTGTCAGTACCCTCGGTGTAAAAACCATCGAAAAAACCCTTAGAGATATCCACATCGACCATCATAACCGAATCATTACCGCACCATGCTACATGATGGAAGGTAGTATAGCTGATATTTATTCCAATGTAAAAATGGCCATCGACCAGCTCGTTCGTATTTAATACCTCCTAAAAGCTTACCTGCCCGTCTCCTTGACAATCCTGGCCCACTTGGCCCCCTTCAGTTTTAAAGAATACACATGGAGGCGGGCATTTTCATACAAACCACCCACAATTCCTTGCTACAACTGACACTTCCACTTTTAAAAAAAAGCACAAGAAATCGAACAACCTCAGTAAAATATCCGTTTCGATTACTTTCAGGGGAAACCATATTTTATCAGAAAAAATGAACCACTTGCTTCTGGCTACATCAATACTTTAAAACAACTTCTGATACAACTCATCCACCCGCCCCACTTGCACTATGCGAATGCGATGCAACTTTTCCTGTATTTTACAAAATCTGGAAACCACCACCTCTTTAAAACCCAATCGCTCCGCCTCTGCGATACGCGTATCAATGCGACTCACCGGTCTTACTTCTCCCGACAACCCCACCTCAGCCGCCAGGCAGACCTCAGGCGAAAGCGCCACATCCCCGTTTGAAGAAAGTATGCTCGCCACCACAGCAGCATCCAGAGCCGGATCATCCACCCTGATACCACCCGCAATGTTCAGAAACACATCCTTCTGACCCAACCTGAATCCACACCTTTTCTCCAGCACCGCCAGCAACATATTGAGCCGACGCACATCAAAACCCGTCGCACTCCTCTGCGGTGTACCATACACAGCTGAGCTCACCAGCGCCTGCACCTCCACTGCAAGCGGACGCACCCCCTCCAGCGTCATACACACTGCATTGCCGCTCAGCGACTGCCGTTCGGCCGAAAGCAGCACATCCGACGGATTGCTCACCGCACCCAGACCAGCAGACGTCATTTCATAGATCCCAATCTCCGATGTAGAGCCAAAGCGATTTTTCTGTGCCCTTAGAATGCGAAAAAAATGATGCCGGTCGCCCTCAAAATTCAGTACCACATCCACCATGTGCTCCAATACCTTAGGACCAGCCAGCAGCCCCTCCTTTGTGATATGCCCGATCAGAAGCACCGGCACATCCTCACTTTTGGCATACCGCATAAATTCAGCAGCGCACTCCCGTATCTGGCTCACACTGCCAGGAGCCGACTCAAGCCCCTCCATGTATACCGTCTGAATCGAATCCACAATCACCAGCTGAGGCTGCACCCTGCGAATCTCATCAAAAATGGCCGAAACCGAAGTCTCCGACAGTATGTAGCACCCTTCACCCACAGACCTGAGTCGCTCAGCACGCATCCTAATCTGGTGAGGGCTCTCTTCTCCACTTACATACAGCACCCTTACCCCCGGTAGGTGCAAAGCCAGCTGCAGCATCAGCGTCGACTTGCCAATACCCGGCTCACCACCCACCAGCACCAGCGAACCAGGTACAAGACCACCACCCAGCACCCTGTCCAGCTCTGCATCGCCCGTAGGCAGCCGATGCTCTGATTTATGCATCACCTCAGCAATGGGCATCGCCAGGCTTTTCACACCAGTGCCCGAAGCAGGTCCTCCCCAGGCCGGCACCTTTTGTTCAGACTTGACAATTTCCTCCGTTATCGTATTCCACTCTCCACATGCCGTACAGCGCCCCAGCCACTTGCTGTGTACAGCCCCGCAGCTCTGGCATACAAAAGCCGTCTTACTCCTGGCCATCAGCCTCAAAATCAATCAATACGCACTTATCTTCCAGCATGCGTACCGTTTCATTCCACTCAGCTTCAGCCACCAGTCCGATGCCATCCACCGGATACAAAGCCGCCAGCATCAGCGCAAAACCAGGCACCGGATCGCCCTCGGCATAGTCCACAGGATATACCAATATTCGAGTCTGACAATCTTCCGAAAGCCGCACCAGCCTCACAATATTTTCAAACGAAGGTGCATGCGGAAAACCATTGACCAGCGCCACCTTGTGCCCGAGAAAATTCTCCACATTCACAGCCCGTATCAGGCCCTCCGCCGTGTAAATCTTATTAAATAAAAACTCTATTGTGTTCATTCAATGTATGTAATGCCGTGCAAGTGTATGGGATTTTTTGCCAATTTTAAAACAGCGGACTCACTTTTTACCAAGCCATGAATTCATTTGGGCGTGCCCTCTGGCGCCCTGCCCGGTAAGGCTGCCGGGCCTTGGGCGCCAGAGGTCGGGCTGCTACGGGGTGCGCTTCGCTCCCGTGCTGCGCACCGCCCTGGCGGGCGCCCTCCGCATCCCTCACGCAGGCATCCGACAGCTTTTTTACACGATTCAAACCATCCTGGCCATCATACCTGATTTCGCTCCCGCTCACGCTCACGCACTATCTCATTGGTTTTCTGAATCGCGCGCTTCAGCTTGAAGTCGCTCCACGAATTTTTGTAATACTTGTTCAGAAGCTCATCCAGTTTTCGGATTACAAACACATTATAAGCCCCTTGAATCTTACCCGGTATCGTAGGTGACAACGACCTCAGACTCAGCGAAAAGCTCCCGTCCAGATATTGGATGTAGTGCCAGATTCCACTCGGCATAAAGAGCGTATCCCCGTGGTTAATTTCACATTCATACCCCTGCGCATACTTGAGTGCAGGAAATTTCTTGAAATCCACCTCCATCAAATCTGCCGCACTGTGTGTAGTGAGCGGAAATTTGTACAAATACTTCGTCTGGCTTTGGTCAAAGAGCACAATTCGCTTCGTACCGCAAAACTGAGTGATAAACACATTCGACAGGTCGATGTCATAGTGAAGCCTCACATCGCTGCCGGCACACCCAAAAAACATATAAGGAAAATCTTTCAGATAATTGGTGGTGATGGGCGTAAACTCAAAATCCTCCAGCAGCTCCGGCACATGCTTGAAAATGTTAAACAGAAAAATCCGCAGATCGCTCTTCACCCCCTGTTCCAGCATATCGATGTACTCACCAAAAGGCACCTCTTTCACAGGGGGCATTTCGATCGCCGTCGGATTGTTTTCAAGCCATTTTCCATAGAGTTTCACAGGCACATGGCCGGCTTTTTTACGCAAGTAATCGTAATTCCACTTCTCTACGGCTTTCCAGTTTTTGGTGTAATTTTTCAAAATGACAGGTCTGCCCGGCAACAAAAAGTGTTGATGAAATTCCTCCGGGGTAATATCATAAACAACCTCTACAGGCTTTAAATTGAGTTTATCCACAGTGTGTTGATTTATTATACAAAAATATGGTTTGCCACTACTTTCACTTTATGACCCTCAGTAGGCCACGCAGATGTTTTTAGGTTCTGTAAAGAATTCGAGGGCATATCTTCCTCCCTCCCGACCTATTCCGCTGGACTTCATCCCCCCGAATGGCGTTCTCAGATCCCGTAGCAGCCAGGTATTGACCCACACGACACCTGCTTCTATTTGCCTGGCCATGAGGTGAGCTGAATTCAGATCGCTGGTAAAGATGCTGCAGGCCAGGCCATACTCAGTAGCATTGGCCATGGCTATAGCCTCTTCAGCCGTGTCAAACGGCAGCAAGGTCACCACCGGACCGAAAATCTCCTCTCTGTTGGTACGGCAGGTAGCCGGCAACCCCTCGATCACCGTAGGTTCCAGATAATATCCTCCATCGAAGGGAGCCGGTAGTTGTATGCGTTGACCACCCGTCAAGACTTTGCCCCCTTCTTCCTGTGCCAAATCTATATAGCTGAGTACTTTTTCCAGGTGGTTTTCCGATACCAGCGCACCCATCTGTGTGGTTTCGCTATACGGATCCCCCACTTTCAGTTCAGACACTTTGGCCACAAAATCTTTTTTGAACCTATCGTAGATGCCTCGCTGCACCAGTATTTTAGAACCACAGAGGCAAATCTGTCCCTGATTGCTGAACGAAGCCCGTACTGCCGTACTCAATGCCTTTTGGTAATCGCAGTCTTCCAAAACGATGGTCGAATTTTTTCCTCCTAGCTCCAGCGAAAGTTTTTTAAGATGTGGAGCAGCACTCTGAGCAATTCGTTTACCCGTCGATGTGCCTCCGGTAAATGATATGGCCCTGATGCCGGGATGCTCTGTTATAGCTTGGCCTACTTTGTGCCCGTAGCCATGCACGATGTTGAAAACCCCGGGAGGAAGTCCGGCTTTGATGCACAGTTGGCCTAGCAGATAGGCCGTATAGGGAGTGATTTCGCTAGGTTTGCCCACAACTGTACAGCCGGCTGCCAGTGCAGGTGCCACCTTCCAGCTGAAGAGATACAGAGGAAGATTCCATGGACTGATACACCCTGCCACACCCACCGGCTGTCGCAAGGTGTAGTTAAACCCCGATAGACCCATGTCATACGTATCGGTAGAAGTATGCAATATAGCTGTGGCAAAAAAAGAAAAATTATCTCGGGCCCTCGGTATATCTACCATACGCGCAAGCTTCAACGGCTTTCCGTTGTCTTTGCTTTCAGCCAGTGCAAGTGTCTCAAGATTCTGCTCAATCAATTCCGATATCCGAAGCAGTATCCTGCTCCGCTCGGCCGCGGGTAGTTCTGCCCACTTTCGGAAGCTTTTACTAGCCGCTTCGTAGGCCATTTCAATATCCCGGTGGTCGCTATCTGGAGTGAGTGAGTACACCTTGCCTGTCGCTGGTTCAATGTTTTCGATGTACTGTGCACCTACAGGTTCAATGAGTTTCCCATCGATGTAGTTAAGAATTTTTTCCATGAAATTAAAGGACGTTATTTAAAATACTTTCGATTTCCATCAAGTCAAATGTTTTTTTCAGGATTCGATTTTCTGCATCCAGGAGGATGTAAGCAGGTGTCCCTGTAATTTTAAGACGGCCTGTGTACCCATTCCATCCAAGCGGGTCATGCAGATGTATCCATTCCTTTGGCAGGTCTTCAATGGCTCTGAACCATTCCTGCCGGGTATCTCCGTTGTGCAGAGTTACCACCTTCAATCCTTTTGGCGATTTTCTCTTATATAAGTCCTCCCAGTACGGTTTGCTTTCATTGCAGTGCCTGCATTTGTGTGACCAGAAAATCATTAGCTTCAATCCGCTGACCGGCAGCTCTGCCGGCACTAAGAGTTCCTTGCCTTCAAGGGTCTGCACCATCCCTTCCGGCAGTGGAGCTCCCGGTTTCAAAACCTCCAGATTGGCGAGGATTTCATCAATCTCCGGCAAGTTCGCCCCGTCTGTACAAACATCCCCTTCCATGTATTTCACCTTTAAGTATTCGAGCCCTTCCGGGTAGTTCATCGCTTTAAATGCACGTACCAAATAAGCAAAAATGTTTTTCCAGAGCACTTCGTTGACCTTTAAGGGATTTAAAACACTGTCAATAAAGTTTTTATTCATCGTGTGAAAATCCTGGAAGGACTGATTGTTGGCCAGATAGGAATAGTACTGTCCTATCTTCTGATGGAGAAGCACATTGCGTGTCCAGAGGGTATCGCTCAGGTCAATGCCCCTGTAAAAAGAACCGGAAAAATCATCCCCTTTTGCATCCCATTGCCTCAACATGGAAATATACCTGTTGGCCAGCGGAAAGGCCGTATCACGGAATCGCTTGAAGAGTTCGGCTTTTTCTTGGCTGAGCTTGTGTATTTTTTGCTCCGCCACATTATAAAAAGAATCCCCTGCCGGGTATCTCTGCAGTAGTTCTGCCAGCAGTATTATTTTGTATTGAATACCATTGTAGCTCCTGGTAAACTCATGGAAGTAGCTTAGCTCTCTGCCTTTTTGCACCTTAAGTGAATCTGTAAGGTAAGGGAAAACCGTACTGAATTGAATCTCTGAGCCATTGGACAAAATCAGGTCAATATACCGGTCTTGGTTGCGACCTTGTCCTTTTTCTACCATCAGTTTAAAGAGCCCTTGATAGGGAATCTCTGATCTCATTCTGAAGTAAGACTTTTCAGTTACTACTACCGTCGAATCAATAGGGAAATTTTCGGCTCCGTTGTACCCAAGCAGCACAATGGTTCTGCCCTCTGCCCCGGTTATTTTTCCCTCGATCACTACTGGCTGGGCCAAAAGTGCTACAGAGATCAATGTATATACACACACAAATATCTTTACATACATGCGTACGCTTCAAAAATCAAGGGATAAAGATAAGAATTTCTCAACCCCTTAGCTTATCGAGCAGTTGATTGAGGTATCTGGCTTCAGTTTCAGGTAGTTGAACTATTTGTTTGTGCAGCTCTGAAACAGGTTTATCCAGCTCGGCCAAGAGCTGAATGCCGTTTTTTGATAAGATTACATCTACTTGTCGGCGGTCAGAAGCATTGAGTTGGCGCTCTGCCAGGTTTTTTGCCACAAGCTTGTCCACGAGTCGCGATGCATTCGACGTTTTGTTAAGCATACGGTCTTGTATGGTGTTGATTGTGCAAGGCTCCGGGTACTGACCTCGTAAAATTCTCAGCACATTGTACTGCTCCGGGGTAAGGCTGTATTTTTTCAGAAATCTTTGAATATTTACATACACATAACTGTACGTATACAAAATATTCACTACTGCTTTTGAAAATTCATTCGGAAAGGTTTTCTGCTTTATTTCTTCCTCCAGTCTCATGCGAGTGGGGTTGTTGTCGGTCTGATATTCAGTGCAAAACTAAACACAGCCATCGTTACAAAATGAAATTATTTCGGTTTTTCTGCTATATAGAGAATTTCTTCCGGTTGTATTCTGTATTTTTCGATGAGCGATGAACTCAGATGTTTTTTTATGTCAAATGACAGCACGTTAAAACCAGCTTTCTCCAGTCTCCGGGGATAATCAATGCCATACACCCTCACATGGTCATATTGTCCAAAAATTCGCTCTCGCTCAGCCTTGCCGGTGATTGAAGGATCCGAAAAGGTCTCCAATCTGCTATAGTCCATTGGTACCTGCATGATAGCCCACCCTCCTGGTTTCAAGATCCTGAGTATCTCCCGCATACACTGCAAATCGTCGTTTACATGCTCGAGTACATGATTGCAAAAAACTACATCGTACGTATTGGTTGGCAACGGTATGTCATGCAAATCAAAGTGCATGTCGGCCAAGGGAGACTCCAGATCAGCAGTAGTGTAATCGAGGTTTTTCATTTTTTTAAACCTTCCGTAAAAACATTGCTCTGGCGCTATGTGCAGCACCTTCAGTTTAGCCCTGAAAAAGTCTGTACAATCTCTCAAATACACCCACATCAACCGGTGTCGCTCCAGACTGAGGGAGCCGGGAGCCAGTACATTTGGCCTCTGCCGGTCTCCATATCCGTAAGGAAGCAGACTTCGGTAAGTACGTCCATCGATTGGGTCTTCGTATTTCTTGCCATACATCAACAGGGCAAGCAGATCTTTTGCCAGATAACTACCTCTGATCAGCCATGGTCTCGGAATGTATTTCAGCAATACGCGAAATATTGTCTTCATAAAAGGTGCTCATTAAAAAGGAAAACCTAAACCCGGCTGAAAAGTCCAATATTTCACCATAGCAGGTGATATCCATCTGTCACCGGGTGCAAATGCCGGATTGTATATCGGAATACCCACATCTACCCTGATGATAAAAAAACTCAGATCGTATCTGAGCCCCACCCCAGTACCCAAGGCTATGGATTGTACTAAATTTTCCGGAGTAAGCACTTGTTCAGGAACAAAATCTTTTACCATCTTATCTGTGCCTCTGACGGGCAGATTTTCGTAAAAAATATTTCCAGCGTCCAAAAATAGAGCTGATTTAAAGGCCTTGTAAACGGTAAATCGATATTCAACCGACGTCAACAGTTTGATTGGTGCTGTATTGATAGGTAAAGCAGCCGGTGATGTGCCCGGCCCAATAGAGAAAGCCCTGAATGCTCTCAGATCATTAGCCCCTCCAATAAAATATCGCTTTTCGAAAGGCGCCTGAAAAGCATACAGCGTATCAAATGAATTGCCGTATGGACGTGTATACCCTGCAAAAAGCCTTAATGCCAGGCTGTTGTTGGAGTTGAAGTATAAATATTTTCTGAAGTCCACTTCCAGTTTTACATATTGTGCATACGCCACTCCAAACAGTTTGCTGACATCGTTATCATCCTTAGGCAGATTAAATACGGCATCGATCAGGGGCAAAATCCCCGTACCTGCCAGTTCTGCTACACCTCGAAAGAAGGTGGCCTGGGGCTGATATGTAGGCTTTTGCGTATTGTACGTAAATGTGTACCGGGTAGATGCAATGAAATTATCCCGAAAACCAAACAACAAAATGGCACTTTGCTCAAATGCAGGGTCAATCTTAAACAGCCGGATGTAGTTGAGCTCCAGCAAGTCAATCTGGTGGTTTTTGTGTGTGGATTCTCTCCACAAATAGTTGAGGCCAGCCCTGTAGACCACCCGGTCAAACTGAAATCTCTGCTGCCTGATGATAGCAGTAGACAATTTGCTTCGGGGCTCCATTCGTTTCGGCACCAACCCCTCCGTATTGAAAGGCAACAGAAACCGGGGAAAATTCAAGGCAGCTTCTGCGCCAAGCTCCAGGGTATTGAATCCACCGGTCTGTCCTTGTGAAAGCTGCACTTCCAGCAGCCCGGTTATGGATAGTGAAAAAATCTCCCCCTTGCCAAAGGTATTGCGATTGAGCCAGCTCAGGCTACCGCTTACACCGCGTTGCCCCGACGATATGCTGCCCTCCGCTGTCGCAGTGAGCCCCTGCCGGCTCTCTGGTGAGAGCCGTATTTCTGCCAACAGTCGGTCGCTCAGCGGATCTGATTGTCTGAAAGAAATGTCAGTCCCGGTAAATAATCTCAGTGAGCTGATGTGTCTGAAGGTCTCTCTGACTGCTGTTTCTGAATAGTAAGTCCCGGGGGTCAGCTCGATCACATCCGTAAAAACTCTGGGATGAAACTGATTTTCCTGATAAAAATACAAATCGTATCCTTTGTGATGAATGTGAAAAGGTTCCGTACGATATTCTGCCCGCCGGGGTATCAGATGTACCTGTACCTGGTCGATTGTAAAAGGATGATGCTCAACATACAGTACCGAATCTCTGCCTCTTACAGGCCTTGGCAGAATGTTCATTTGCACAATCGCCTGATTTTTAGGTGCACTTATCGTATCAATTTCGAAATTGATGAAATCTTTCGTAAATCCAAAAAAGCCGTGCTGCCTCAGACTAGCGGCAATCCGCTCACGCTCATCATCCAGCAGATTGAAGTCCAATCGATTGCCCGCTTTAATTTTGGGATAGCCGATGTGATGCGACATTACAGAGTCAATGATTTCATTCCTGTTGGCAAGAATGAATTGATGTATCGTAAATGCCTCGTTCAGTGTTATATCGTATAGTGCTTCTACTTTTGACTTCCGTTTATTCAGGGGTTTTGCGATATGTTGTACTACTGCGTGAAAATATCCGGAATTCTGTAAATAAAGTTGCATTTGCCGACGAGTTCGCTGTGCTTCGCTTTCGCTGTAAATCACAGGAGCCTCGCCGATTTTTTTAAAGAAACCTCCCCAATTGTACACATATAGCGAAAGTGGGATGAACAGTAATCTGGTATTGGGCTGCTGTTTGATAATGGGCTCTAATGGCTCCGGATCAAAATTCCGATCGCTTATCCGCAATGAATTTTTGACCAAAAGTGCCTGACCATCGGGTACAAATCTGGTGGTAGAGCAGCTGTACATAGCTATTGCACCTGCCAGTACAGCAGTTCGTAGTGTGACAGATGTAATAAAACCGCTGATTTTCAATCGATATAATAATGTTTCCAGTAATACCCTTTTGACTTCTTGTACTTTTTAACTGCTAGTTTAGTGGCAAAAAAACCAGCAGGAACCAAAATACTTCCCGCTATCAAATAATCCCTGTCCCAGAGTGGCATTTTGTTGTAGGCATTGTTAATCGGAGGAATGACAAGTGCAAAAACTCCGGCAGCTATCGTAGCATATCCCAGCAGAGACACCAATTCGTTTCGGTAGTGAATTTCATCAATCCACTGATAAGCCACGGTAAAGTTGTCTACTTCAATGGTTTCATGCCCGATTTTTCCTACTAAACCCCTGATTTTTAAAGTATCTGTACTTTGCACTACGGTTATTTCCATTCCTGGTCTGATCCGCAGCTGCGGAGGCTTGCTCCTATGCTCTATGTATAAAATGTCCTGCGCTGAAACAAAAGCGGTCAACAGCACAAGGCAACATATCAAAAAATTACTTCTTCTTTTCGATGTGATAGGTGATGAATCGATAACGGATATCAGTAATGCTGGTTTCATACTCAACAGGTGCCCTTGGGCTATGTCGGATATAGGCCGTCTCGTTGGCTTCCATATCTTTAAAAGGGGATGTGTAAAAGGGTTCATGATGGCGAAAATACAATGCTGTAATCAATCCGGTAAATCCTCCTGCAAGATGCGACTCCCAGGAAACATGTGAATGAAATGGAAAGATTCCCCAGATCAACCCACCGTACAAAAAAGCGACCAGCAATGCAATAGCGAGCAAATGAATCTTGCCATGGATGATGCCACTAAAAAACAGAAATGAGGCAAACGCATACACCTGGCCACTGGCACCAATGTGATAGCTATCTCTTGCAATAAACCACACCAACACTCCTGTGATCAGGTAGCCGGATATCAGTACTCGGGTAGAAACTGCCGGATAAAAATACCTGATAGCCAACACCAGTAAGACCAATGGGAGTAAGTTGTTCAACAGATGCGAGACACTGGAGTGAACAAAAGGAGTGACCAAAATACCCCATAGACCAGACCATGAGCGCGGTAGCAATCCAAACTTGTATAGGTCCAGAAAAAAGTAATTATCGACCCAATACACCAGTAAAAGAAGGACGCCGATCGCCACCGGAAGCATCCAGAAGTCCCGTTTCGGCATCGCCGTATCGTTTTCTGATGTGTATCTGAGTCGAAGCATGGGTGTGCTGTAATTTGCAGCTTTCAAGACAATTATTTATCAACTTTTTTAAAATCAATGGCCACAGAGTTGACACAATATCGCAAACCCGTCTCTGTAGGTCCATCATCAAACACATGACCAATATGTCCACCGCATCTGGCACAGAGAATCTCAGTCCTAATCATACCAAATGAATAATCGGGTTTTTCAATCAAACTATTGTTGCTCAGAGTGCGGTCGTAGCTTGGCCACCCGCAATGACTGTCAAATTTGCTTTCTGAAGAAAAGAGCTCATGGCCACATCCTTTGCACACATAGACACCACCCGGTTCGAAATGCTTATAAAATCGGCCGGTAAAAGGTCTTTCCGTCCCTTTTTTTCGAAGTACGTAATATTCTTCCGGAGATAACCTTTGCTTCCACTCTTCATCCGAGAGTTGAACGGCAAAATTTTCGTTATTTGTATTCATATCCTTACGGTTTTGTTCCTGGCATTTAGCTGCAAAAATTCCGACGGTAAGCGACAGCAATAAAATCGATGATTTCATTTTTTTTTAATCACAATCTACCACAAAGTTAAAACAGTATCTTTACCGAAATTTGTTCTGCTCCTGAAGTCAGCAATGCCCCGTCTACACAGCATTACACTTTTCATCTTTATGCTTTTCCAAAGCTTTTCTGCCTATGGAAGAGTCATCTCCGTTTCAACCCAATTACATCAACCTTACAAAAAACCCGTATCCGAGCATCTGAGTTATCTGATCGACTCCACCCATTCCATGACGGTAATACAAGCCAAAGAACACCTTCTGGATTTTACCCACTGGCATAAGCCACAGGTTCACTTCGGAAACATTCAATATCCGGTATGGTTCAGTGCCCAGATTCTAAATAATTCTGCCGAACATATTATTTTAAGGCTTAATTATCCGATACTCGATACAGTAGAATTTTTTTTGGTTGATCGGGGTGAAGTTGTAAAGAGTTTTGTTACCGGCTCGGCATTTCCTTTCAGAGAGCGGGAAATCTTCGGCAATTATTTTAAAATTAGTATACCACCGGGGCAGTATTTGTTGCTGTTTAGAATCAGGAGTTTTTACAATGTGCAGTTTTCAGCTACTTTTTATAATTGGAATGCACTTAATTACGTGAACAATCGCGAAGGCATATTTCAAGGCATCTATATCGGCTTTGTAGTCCTCGTTGTCATTTATAGTTTATTTCTCTTCAGAAAAATAAGAGACGAAATATTTATATATTACATTTTTCATACCCTAGCGACTGCTATCATTACTCTCCATCTTTATGGATATACCTTTAGATTTCTTTGGCCAAATGCTCCGGTAATAAATTCCTATGAACCCATGATCTTTGGATTGGGAATTTTTACTACGATCTTTTCCATTAAATTTTTAAAAGCTGAAGACTTTTCTCCCTTTTGGTCAAAGGTATTGTGGGGAGTTTTTTGGGTCAATGTGCCGGTGTTTATCTTGCCATTTCTTGGCTTCAAAGATATGGCAAATGGTTTGGTGCAGCTGGTAGGTGCCATTGGTTGTTTTTTGATGCTTTTGGCAGGTATCTTCCTTCTGAGCAGAGGTTACAGACCTGCAAGGTATTACGTAGTGGCATTTACTTTCCTGTTGTTGGGTGTTATTTTGACTATTCTGGCCAGAATGAATGTGATCCCCAATCATCCGCTGTTTATTCATGCATCGCAATATGGCTCTTTGCTGGATATCACATTTCTTGCTCTTGCCATCACCGATCGACTGTATATCGGTCTGAAAGAAAGAAATCAACTCAGAGCCCAGCTGATCAAGGAAACTATTGAAAAGGAAAATCTGATCAAACACCAGTATCTATTGCTCAGAGAAGAAGTAGAAAAACAAACAAAACAACTCAAAAATGTAAATGCCGAACTGGAAAAAATCACTGATGAACTTCGACAAAAAAATCAATTTCTAACTAAATTTTTATCAGTCATCGGACACGATTTGAAAACCAGTATCTCCAACCTGGTAGGATTGATTGAAGTGTATTCAGAAGACGTTCGAAAGACACATTCCAAATTTTACAATATGCTCTATAAATCTGCTCAGAATACATATCAAATTCTGGAAAATCTACTCTTGTTTTCTCGCATTAATATATCAGACCTCAGACCAAAAATTCAGCACGTAAATCCACTAGAAGTATTTAAAAAAGTTGAAGAACAGATAAAGTCAAAAATCCTAAATAAAGACATTGAACTCATACTGGATTGTGATCCTGTTGGCAAGATTGCAGCAGATGAATTTTACCTTGAAGTAATCGTCAGAAACATTTTGGACAATGCCGTGAAATTCACCCCTAAAAATGGAAAAATAACTATTAAGACCTATGCCAAAGAAAATGATTTAAGTGTCATCGAAATTAAAGATTCAGGCAAGGGAATGAGCAAAGAAGAACTTGTTAAATTTTTCAATCCTAAAGTCAGTTTTACTACCCGAGGTACCGATGGTGAGTCAGGGACTGGCATTGGTAGAATTTTAATTAAGGAACTGACAGAAGCCATGAACGGTTCTTTGAAAATTGAATCTACACCAGGGGCTGGCACCTCTTTCATTCTTATTTTTGATTCATATCGAAAATAAAAGCAGATGCCAAGCCCTCCGCTAGCCGAGCGACTAAGACCTAAAAAGCTGGAAGAGGTGATCGGTCAGGAACATCTGACCGCACCGGGAAAACCGATTGAGTACATGGTTCGTACTGGCAACCTGGTTTCTATGATCCTTTGGGGTCCACCGGGCACCGGCAAGACCACTTTGGCCGAAATCATGGCTCATTCTTCCAACCGGAAATTTCATTATCTTTCAGCAATTAAATCCGGTATAAAAGACATTAAAAACATCTTTCAGCAGATTGAGTCTACACCACCTCTCCTTAAAGAATCACCTCCCATTTTGTTCATTGATGAAATTCATCGCTTTAACAAAACACAGCAAGACAGTCTGTTGCATGCAGTAGAGCGGGGAAGAATAGTGCTTATAGGTGCAACTACGGAGAATCCTTCCTTCGAAGTACAAAAGGCTCTGCTCTCCCGAATGCACGTGTATGTACTGGAACCTTTGAGCCATCAGAGCCTCCGAAAACTGATCGACAAAGCCCTTACCCGAGACTCCATCATCTCAGAGCTACACATCACACTGGAGGATCCTTCTATTGTCATTCAGCTGGCCGATGGCGATGCGCGCAGACTGCTAAACCAGCTCGAACTCCTCGCCATGCACGCACTTCCAGGCGAAAAACTCACCGCCGAAAAGTGCATGCAAATTCTCCAACGCAAAACACCTTATCACGATCAAACAGGAGAAGACCACTACAACCTTATCTCAGCTTTTATAAAAAGTATCCGAAACAGCGATGCTGATGCAGCTGTTTATTACCTGGCCAGAATGCTCGCCGGTGGCGAAGACCCCATGTTCATAGCCAGAAGACTTCTGATACTGGCTTCAGAAGATATAGGCCTGGCCAATCCCACGGCAT
Source organism: Schleiferia thermophila (assembly GCF_003337435.1). Classification (GTDB taxonomy): domain Bacteria; phylum Bacteroidota; class Bacteroidia; order Flavobacteriales; family Schleiferiaceae; genus Schleiferia; species Schleiferia thermophila. The sequence continues at coordinate 10,585 of NZ_QPJS01000008.1, read as the reverse complement.
TGGTACTGGCCAATGCCACCATGGATGCAGTGCACAAAATCGGAATGCCGGAAGCCAGAATTCCCCTTTCGATGTGCACCATCTATTTGGCACAATCGCCTAAAAGTAATTCAGCCTATGAGGCCATAAATAAAGCATTGACAGAAATAGAGCTCAGCGGCAATCTCCCTGTGCCAATGCATCTGCGAAATGCCCCAACAAAACTGATGAAAGATCTGGGCTATGGCAGCAATTACCAATATCCTCATCACTTCGAAAACAACATCATCGCACAGCCCTGCCTGCCAGAGAAGCTTATTGGCACGACCTTCTATACACCCGGTAAAAACGAGCGCGAACAGGCAGCTTATCGACGAATACAGGAATTGAAAAAACCATCCCCAAACCATAAGCATCTACAGGAAAAAAACTCTGAATAAGTGTAATAATTACACCAAAAAATAACCATTTATTACGCTCTTTTTCAGGTATTTAAAAAATTTTGTAACTTTTTGAAGCGGTGCATCATCACCCTACATTTGAAAACAAATCGCAAGTCCAATATGATTCGCCTCGAAGATTATCAAAAAGCGGTTGAAGACCGTATCCAAAATGAGAAAAACTGTGTAGAACTGATTAAAGCTATTCATGAATTGTGGTACGATAAGGGTATAGAAACCGTTTTGTTTCGCAATCAACTTATCGACCGACGACCCGGTGAGATCCTCCATCTGCATCACTATGCTGAGCAGGTCGTTGGTGTACCACTTAAAATCACGGACACCCTTGCCATGGCCAGAGCCTTGCTGCAGGAAGATATCTGCCCAGCTCGCATGGACCTTGGCCGGCTAACAAAAGAATATTTGGAAATAGGACATCCGTTTTCAGACCGCTCCACATTCATTCGCCATCAGCTAAGAGACTTTATTGGCCCTGAAAACCGCAAATCCATCAAACCGAAAGACGTGATTCTTTACGGATTTGGCCGCATCGGGCGCCTGGTAGCCCGTGAGCTTATCGCCCAGGAAGGCAGAGGTGAACAACTTCGATTACGTGCCATAGTAACACGTGAAAACGATGAACTTTCCATTAAAAAGCGTGCATCATTACTACGGGTCGATTCTGTACATGGAGCATTTCCGGGCACTGTGGTCGAGGATTATGAAAACAAAGCCCTCATAATCAATGGCCGAAAAGTAGCTATGATTGCAGCTTCAAAACCAGAGGACATCGATTATACAAGCTATGGCATTGACGATGCTCTGGTGATCGACAATACAGGTGCTTACCGCGATCGCGAAGCCCTTTCGCGACATCTATGTAGCAAGGGAGTCTCCAAAGTACTCCTAACTGCTCCGGGAAAAGGTATCCCCAATCTGGTGCACGGAGTCAATCAACGCAGCGTCGACCCAGACCATGAAAATATATTTTCAGCCGCATCCTGCACCACCAATGCCATTGTACCGGTGTTAAAAGTAATTAATGATACCTATGGGATCGAAAAAGGCCATATCGAAACCATCCACGCCTATACAAACGACCAAAATCTAGTAGACAATATGCACCCCAAATACCGTCGTGGTCGGGCTGCAGCACTCAATATGGTCATAACGGAAACCGGTGCCGGTTCAGCTGTTGACAGAGCCATTCCCGGCCTGGGTCCTAAACTCACCTCCAATGCCATCCGTGTACCTGTGCCCGATGGCTCTCTCGCTATACTCAATCTGACCCTATCTTCCACCACAACTCTAGCCGACGTCAACCAGACCATGCGTCGGGCAGCCTTGCAGGGCGACCTGGTAGAACAGATTATGTATCACATTTCAGATGAGCTCGTCAGTTCCGACATCATAGGCAACCCTTGCCCATCGGTCTTTGACAGCAAAGCCACCATCGTACATCCTGACGGACGCTCAGTAGTGCTCTATGTATGGTACGACAATGAATACGGATACACACGCCAAGTAATCCGACTGAGCAAGTATATCGCCAAAGTCCGAAGAAAAAGCTATTATTAATTTCAGCAGAAGTCAAGGGGAGAATACCGCCACTACTCCTTCAAAAAGGATATTGGCGGTTTTTCATTGCTTACTCTTTCATCCACTTCTGAATAAAAAAACCGGCTTTGAAAGCCGGTTTTTTTCTGGTGTAAAAATCTACTAGAAGAACTTGTGTCTCAAATCCTGTATCCTGGCGGACTTTTTGATTGACTCAAAAATTTGTGAGCGCACAAATGGCTTTACAGCACTTTCCAGACCTTTGGTGTAGGTGCTGTAGTCACCGGGGTCGTTTACAGGTTCTATGGTTTTTACATTGACTACAAAGGCAGCTATATTCCCTTGATAAGGCGTGAGATGCAGCCCTGGCTGCAGACCACAGATAAAACCAACGGCCTTAGGATCATTGCCAACACCAGCAATGATATTTGACGTAAAGTTTATTCTGGCATTCGTAACTCCTACACCGAGTTTATCAGCCACTGGTTTCAATTCTGAATTGCCTTGAGCTGCTTCCTTGAGTTGCTTAAAGGCAAGGTCAGCTTTTTTTTCTTTTAAAACGCCTTCCCTTACCTGATCCCTAACCGACTCAAGAGAGCGATATGTACCATCTTCGATCTGAGTGAGCTTGACCACTACATACGATTTTCCTTCAGATGTGTTGATGTCAATATCGCCAACTTTTCTTTCCGGGTTAAAAGCCCAGCGGACAATTTCGCGGTTACGACCAAGTCCTACTATAAACTCCTGCATAGGAGTGAGGTCCGTTACAGGTCGTATCGATGTACCCAATGCGGCAGCTTCCTGTTCGAAACGCAAGGGATCAGACGCAACTGAGGCCAATCGGGAGGCCTTGCTGTACACTTCTTCAATCGTTTTTTCACTGGGTAATAGTTCACGTACTATGGTAGCAAGCTGTAAAGCACGCTCTGAACCCTTTTGTCCGAGAATTTCAATGATGTGGAATCCAAATTCGGAGAATACAATTCCCATTTCACCGGATGAATTGGTGAAACAAAATTCAGAAAAGGGTTTTACCATCTGTTCCGGACCAAACCAGCCCAAATCACCACCATTGAAAGCAGAACCTTTGTCGTCGCTCAGCACTCTGGCGATGCTGTCAAACTGAGTACGGTTTTCCTTTAGATAGGTCAGCAGGGTATCCGCCATCTGTTTTGCCTCCATGGGTTGACGAGCCGACTGACTGTTCTGCGCTCCGGCAAAAGAAATTAGAATATGACGTGCCTTTATGGAATCTGGTAAATACTTTACCTTGCTCACTTTGGTTAGACGGTATTGGTTGTCCACCAGATAAGGGCCATGGATAAAACCCGGTGACTTTCCCTTAAAAATTGTATCCTGTCCCTCGAGTTTTGACTCGCGTATGAAATCCCTGTTAAACGGAACATCGCTCCTCAATGCAACATATGCAGAGTCATCCTCAGTTTCTATAAAAGACTCAATGGATTCAACCGTACCATCAGGATTTACCTTTTCAGAAGGCAGGGTGTAGCTGATGAGCTCAGTACGAACGGCTTCTTCATCATCCGAGGAAGGGGTAACGGGGAAGCTTGCGTAGAGGATGGACCTGATGGGCTCATCCAGTTTGAATTTTGATTTATTTTTAGTATACCAGGCCTTGATATCCGCTTCTTTTACATCAATTAGCGAATCAGGAATTGACTCATAGGTTTTTGCCACAAGCTCCACATTGTAGTATTGCATATTGTTGAAGAGCTCCATTTTGCCAAATAGCTTAGGCACATAAATGGCTAATTCTACGGCTTTGATGTACTTCTGCTGAGCGGTTTGCTCCCGGATGGCTTTTTCGAAGTTGATCCATTGCCGCCAGCGCTCGCGGCTTTCCTGGTCATTGTTCTGATTGTCTTGCAACTGTTGAATGTAATTTTGAAAGAGTACGTCTGAAAAACTACCCGTCATCTGATCTCTGAAAACCTGTGCCTGCTGAATATTCGGATCATTTTTTATACGCTGGTACAGCTCTTCCGGTGTTACGATGAAACCTAATCTTTGCATGGTGGCTCCCCAAACTCTCTCTCTTACAAGTTCATCCCAAATTACATCGGCAAAATCCTTTCTGGAGGCATTTTCAAGAGCTATATCCCCTGACTGTTGTTTGTAGATTTCAATCCTTTCATCTACCAGTCTGTTAAAAGTGACAATATCAATGGCTTCGCGATTGATTTTGCCCACATTTACGGCATCCCCTCTAAGAATGGAATTGCCTGACGATAAAAGGTCAGTAAGTACAAAAACCACAAGGGCAAGACCTACCATGATAAGTAGCAAACCAGACCTTTTGCGGATTCTTTCTAAAGTAGCCATGTATCAGATTTTGTTTACGAGCAAATTTGAAAAGTTAAAAAAATCAGGGTGCGAATATACACTAACATCCAGGCCAAGCAAAGAAGTTATTCGCTCAAGACATTGAGCAGCCTTACCTTTTGGATTCGGGTGTGCTCCACGCATTCGATCCTGCATTTTGTGCCATGTATTTCGATCTCTTCGTTGTTCTCAGGTATTCGCTCAATATGGTGAAAAATCAGACCGGATACGGTGCTATAATTTTCATCTTCCGGCAATTTGAGTTGATAGAGCTCGTTGAGTTTGTTGATTTCCACACGACCACTTACTATGAGGTCGTTACCATCTTCTTTAATTTCCTGATTGTTGTCTGGTTCGGTATCATGCTCATCTTCTATCTCTCCAAACAATTCTTCTACTACATCCTCGATGGTAACAATGCCAGAAGTAGTTCCAAACTCATCGTATACAGCCAGAATACTCCGGTTTTCCCTGGTCATCAGTCGCAGGACTTCGCTGGCTGTCATACTTTCAGGCACATACCGAAGGGGCCTGAGTATTGAGGTTATATCCAAAGGGCTGTTTATCAGGTCATATACATGTACATATCCAAGTAGGTTATCAATATTTTCTCTATAAATCAAAATCTTACTGAGATTTGATTCTTCAAACAACTTCTTCAGATCCTCAATTCGCGCGGTTACGGGCAGAGCTACAATTTCAGTACGGGGAACGATAAACTCTCTCAACCGCCTGGTTTCCATTTCCAGAGCATTTTTAAAAATCTCTATTTCATGCTCACCACGTGCGTCAAGGCTACTGTTTTGGTACTTGTCTTTAAAAAACTGCGTCAGGTCGTGCCGGGTAAAAACCAACTGTTCCTGCCTTCCGGAAGCCTTTTTTCTAAAAATGACCCTCAAAATGCCATTGCTAAATCTGACCAACAACCATGTAAATGGCCACAGAAACACATAGCTCAACCAGGCAAATACTGCAAAACGGCCAAGCATAGCGTGGGGCATGCTCTGAAAAATGGATTTTGGCAGATATTCAGCGAAAATGAGAATAATAATCGTTGAGATAACGCTTTGTACAGCCAGCAAGGCATATTCATTGGCCACCCCAGGTAAGAAAGGATTCAAAAAATCAGGAATGAACAAGCCATACAGAACCAGGCACAAATTGTTTCCAATCAGCAATGCAGCCAGAAGCATGGCCTGATTTTTATTGAGAAAAGAAATAATTTTAAAGGCAAATGAACCTTTTTTTTGCTCGACCTCTACAAAGAACCGATCAGCAGTAATAAAGGCGATCTCCAGACCGGAAAACAATGCCGACAGCAATAGAGATAAACTTACATATAGCGCAGGACTCATTCAGGAATCTGAATTGATCTTCTCGTTGCGGCTTAGGCGTTTTCTCTGATTTCTTCTCAGAAAATACATCACAGTGGCTCCGGCACCAACCACCGCATATAAAGAAATTTTTTCATACGAGCCAAGCACTGTATTGCGTACGATTTCATATAAGCAAATAGTGATAACCACTAACCATGCAATTTCAACAATTTTGATGGTATTGCTAAGTTTCATCTTCTAAAAGGATTTCTCCGGTTACTCTTTTTATTTTGTATGTATTAAAATACTGATCAGCTTCGAAGCCTTCACCTACAATAATTTCATTTGGGGTAGTCACTGTCACTTTTTTTTCAGAATAAATTTTTTCGGAACTTTCCTCCCATATGAGGTGGTCGGTTTCAAGCTTTTCCATTTTTCGGTTTACAAAAATAACATTTTTCATGGCCTCCCATTTTGCCAATGTCGGATATCTGATTGCATATCCGGCTGACAATTCGCTTTCTACACGGCCTTCAGGATCAAAAAACCACACCTGGATCCCTTCTTTAAATTCCAACTTCGGATTTTGCTGGTCGTCAAAATATGCCACTACCGGAGCTTTCATTTCAAACTTTTTTAGTCCGCTATCGGTGTATACCAGGTGAATATTTTCCCTCTGCTCCACTGGTAAGGAATCTATCCTATTGATCTGACGGACTAGTTCCGGATTGTTGGTGCACCTGAAGCATAAAAAAAGCACTGCAATCTGGATTGCAGTGCCGGATACCATTCTTAAAAGGTCCATTACTTTAAGTCAAAATCCACGAGTACCGTTTCATTGATCCAGCAGCCAATGGTGTACTTGTCGCCCTGTTTCCAGTTAAACTGAAAAGAAATGGCTTTATCGGGTAATCGTTTCGAATATTCAGCGATAAGTTTTTTGGCTTTGTTGGCCACGGAAGGATCGATAGAAACTGCAGTTTTGAGCTTGTCGATGGCTGCCCAATACACAGCCTTTTTTTCAAATACGTTGTTGCCGCAGATTCCCTCGGCTGCTGCATACACTTTCGCCAGAAGGATGTGGCCTTCTCCGGATCTGGGATTGAGCTGAATGCTTTTAAGAGCAGCTAATTTGGCATTTTCCAGTTGTCCTTTCAGGAGCATGGCTTCTCCTGCTCTTCTCCAGTCGTCAGCTCGTTTTACGGGGTCGGCTTCAAGTTCGGCAGCTTTTTTAAAGGACTCAATTGCCAGATTGTAATCTTTGTTGTAGAGGGCTATCTTGGCTACTGACCTCGATGAGGTGGCACTGGGTTCCAGATTGTTCAGTGCATTGGCTATTTTCAAGAATATGGGCATGGTGATGCAGCTTTCTTTTTCACCATCTTCCGTTTCCCTTTCTTTTTGCAGCAGTTTGGCAGCACGTCTTAGCCAGTTGATATCTTCCTTGTGGGCTTCAAAAGTCTGGTCGTTGTAAAGAGCTGTGAGTCTGTCACAAGTAGCAATTTTGGCGATTTGCAATTCGATGTTGGTTTCAACTTTTGTGTAGTTTTCCAATTCCTTTTCAAGTCTCTCTTTGGTCTTTAAGTCTTTATCATTGGCCTGATTGGCATCTATCCTGGCCTGAATCTCTTCGATCTGCCGGTTGTAGTTATTGTTGTTGATCTCGAGTGCCTCTGAAATGAGGTTAAAGGTTTCAAACACTCTATTGAGGTCAAATTGCTTACTATCTGCCTGATACATACGCACTACCATGATGAAGTAGTTATTGAAAAAAGCCGCGCTGTGTTCGGCAGGTTCCATTTCAAGTGCTTTCTGAAAGGTATTGAATACGGTTTCCATTTCGGACTGTGGTTCATATACCATCATGTCCATTGCTTTAAGTCCTATCACATATCCCTCTTTTTCAGGGAAATACTGATTTCTGGCATCGTAGATGGAATATAGAAGCTGAATGAGTTTTCTCTTTTTGTTAGGATCTTTTTCAGCATCAATTTTTGCTTTGACAATTGTAGGACCGTAGATGTAAATATTTTTAGTCATCTCCTTACAATTGTCGAAGGTGTATTTCCAGCCTTCGAAGGCTTCTGCATAGTTTTTTGTCTTGTAGAGCTCAAAGAAGATGGAATAGTTGTTTTTGCAGTCCTCACTGGCATTTTGAAACCCACCCTGTGCAGTGCTTCGTTGGAAAAATGCAAGAGCTACAACAAATGTCAGAAAAAATCTACCTGCTTTCATATTCTATCTGTATTTGTATTTGATAAACCATTTGTCATTTAGTGTGACACCGAAAAAAAATCGGATGAAATTTTCCTGAATCAGATTGTTTTCGGTGGTGCCTCTGCGACCGGCCAAAGCTCCGATGTTAATATGGTTGTATTTTACCTCACCGGGAGCCAGACCTCGGATGCGCAGCGGAAGTGCCAGGCCAAAAGTTATGCCAATCTGACTAATGTTTTTATCATTGAGTGCAATCAAACCCGTCTCATAAAAGCCTCCTAGCCTGTATTCCAATCTGTTGAAATAATTTGTACTCCTTTCCCACCCATCGATCAGAAACCGGGGAATGGCACTGGCTCCTATGGCATATCTGAATGAGTTTTGCCAGGTATTTCCTTCTACGGGAAGTAGCAATTCACTGCCCTGTATATACCTTATTTCCGCACCGAAAGACAAGGCCGGAATAACATGATAATTGGAATATCGATTAAAACTGATACCCCCACCCCATTGCATCGGTATGGCTGTTGTAGATTCGGCCTTTGAAATACCAAATGTGTCAATTGGATTGCCAAATTCACCACCGGAAAAACTAATTTTGTAATCTTCATAACGGGATTTTATTGCCACCGTTGGAGCAAAGATTCCCCCTATCACCAATTCGTTCTTATCAGAAAGCTTAAAGCTGTAGGTAATGCCGGCGTTGTAGGTAAGCCCATCGAGCCGAATATTGGTTTTGTTCCTGGTATTCAGCGCATTGGAAAGGTCTGGAAGTATCAGATTAAGTCGTTCCTTATCTCCGAAGAGATAGCGTGCCGATATTCCCAACGACAACCCCTTGAATAGGCGGCTGCCAAAACCAATGTAAAATTGACTGAAACCTCCACTTCCTGTAAAGCGATATGCTACGTTGGGAATTGGGTCCTGGTTGACTTCAAGTGACCGGATATCGTATCCAATAAATGAATAGGGGGCAAAACCAAACGACAATGTCTGCCCCTTGGAAACAGGTACAGCAAATTTGATGTGAGAGAAATTAGTAGAATAATTTCTGATGTTTTCCGCTAATTGTGAATTTGATATGCTGTAAATAGTATTGTTTAAACCCAGGTCAAAGGTGGTTAGCTCCACAACGCTAAGGGTGGCAGGATTATCAATATTGAAAAACAATGCATTGGATTGGGCCAAAGTCATACCTCCCATGGCCATACTGCGACCGTTAACCCCCCATTGAACATCACCCAATCCATATTGTGAATAGGCTGATACAGAATTTTTTTGTCCAAAAGAATAATGCAATACTAAAAGAGTGCTTATAACTAAGATTTTATGCATTTAGCTTATAGAGAATATTTAAACCATCCAAACACATATTCGGACGCGCAAAGATGTCAGATTTTATCATTTTTTCCAAAGTATTGGCATCACCTCCTGTTAAATAAATCTTTAATTTTGAAAATTTGCTTTTCAAACGATCAATATATTGGTCTATTTCCAATGCTGCTGATTGCACGCTCCCGGCCCAGAGGCATTGAGCAGTATCCTGCCCGATGAACAATTGACCATTTACAGGTATATCAATCAGATTTACAGTTACCAGCGGAAGAGCCTTTGTGAAGTGATTCATGGCTTTTGCCCTCATTGCTAGCCCCGGAGATATTGCTCCGCCCAGGTAAGTCCTCTCGTGAAGTATATCAAAGGTGATGCAGGTACCTGCACTTACGATGAGCGTGCAATGATGATGGAAGCCGGCTTCTGCTGCAGCAGCCAGCAAAGCGATGCGATCAGAGCCAAGTGTTTCTGGAGTCTGATACTTCATTTCAAAAGGAAGCTTCATCTGGACAGATACTTTGCGCACAACACCTTTTACTTCCAGATTGTTAAAAATCCGATGCCACTCAGGTACCACAGTGCTATACAATACATCGTCTATTTGATTGGCAGATACAAGGTCTTGCAATTGTTTGCCATCAGGATTCCCATCAGGTTTTATCGTAGGGAAGGTTAAAAATTGATATTCAGAATTTTCGTAAATCCTGATTTTAGTAAACGTGTTTCCCACATCGGCAAGTAAATATTTTTTCAAGTCCTGTAAAAAATTTTTTGCAAAATTAGGCCATGAATTTACCTTTGCAGCCCGTAAAAAAAATGGTGCGGTAGCTCAGTAGGTAGAGCAGAGGACTGAAAATCCTTGTGTCGGGGGTTCGATTCCCTCCCACACCACATCAAAAATCGCCCCTATTGAGGCGATTTTTTTTTAACTTAATTTCACATTAAATCCAAAGTCTTTAAAATTTTGGAAAACGATATTCTTTTCCTCCTCTACTTGATAAAGTTTCTGTCTCTATTCTCTGCAGTACCTACATGACCGGGATGAACCCTCCATTGCACCCCAGGGCTCCCAAAAAGCACATTGTAATGCCGGCTGATTCTTGCAACTGCAGACACTGCATTCACCTTTAAGTGGAACAGCTACGATATCGGTAATTGATTTTTATTAGCCATTGTGCTACAGATAAAGATTGTCTGTAAAAGTATAAAAGCCTTAAGCCATGTGGTCCAATTAAAAACCACCTACAGAAAGAAACAACTTACAAATCGGCAATTTCCCAAACGGGCCCTATGTCGCTCTCCGATTATTCTAGGGTAGAGACAGGTGAGTGAAATTTGTCTTTGGATGCCGTGAACAAAATCTCAAGGTATTTCGGATTAACCATTGATGAGCTGGTC
>NZ_QPJS01000007.1 GCF_003337435.1 Schleiferia thermophila | reverse complement strand
ATATCCCTGTTTAACACTTCTTTTGCCTTCTCGCCTCCCAATTCGCCTCTCCAAAGAACTACCCGCTTCTAAAAAAACGGGCTGCAAAGGTAAAGGCGTGTTTTCTTTTTGCGCAAGCACAATGTAAATATTTTTAAGCAATTTTTACATCTATTTGTATATCAAATTTTTATGCAAATAATTACCCTAAATCTCCTTAAAAAATGTACCAACTAATCAAGAAATCGTCCTTATCAGATCTACACTTCGCCCAATCAATTCATAGAATGCACAAACACAGGTAACCAATTATATGAGCAATAGCGCTTCTTTAGAAAATACCGACCTATGGTTATCATTTAAAAATTTCTCTTTCTCAAGAGTCATAACATAAAGACTATCATTGGAAATTATTCAAATTTAAGGACTTTGGTGGCTGGAATACGTGAAATATACCGAACCGGTAAGAGCATCATCAACAAACAAATGAGCAGAGTACCTGCATTCACGTACAAAATCCAATTCCATTGGAAGTAAACAGGTACACTATCTACAAAATATGCAGTCTGATCTAACTTTATCAGCTTAAATTTCTTTTGTATAAGTGCATACCCCAAGGCTACAAGGTTACCCATTAAAAGGCCTCTGCTCAATATCACAAATGCTTTAAAGAGAAAAATTTTAAATATCAAACCATTTTCTGCCCCTAGTGCTTTTAGCATACCTATCATCCGCGTACGCTCTACAATGAGAATCATCAGAGCGGAGCTCAGGTTAATGGCTGAAATTACAACCATTACAATGATGATAATCAGGATATTTATATCAAAAAGGCTCATCCATTGAAACAATTGCCTGAAAGCGTCCTCTGCCGGCTGTGCCTGAAGATCATAGGGCAAGAGTCCTTCCAGTTCAAAAGCTACCATTTGAGGGTCATAGCCTTTTTTTAAAAATATTTCGAGAGATCCTACTTCATTTTCGTTCCATCGGTTAACTTCTCTGATCAATCGCATATCAGCATAGGCAAATTGCTTGTCTACATCCTCAACACCTGTTTCGTAAATCCCTGATATGTAAAGGTATCTGAGCAATGGGGGTTTAGGAGATTCTCTAATAAAATAGACAGCCACTCTGTCACCCAATGATACTGCCAAGACCCTGGCCAGGTGTGAGGAAATGACCAGACTATCGGAAATATCTTTTTCTGTCATAGAAAATATTCTCCCCTCTTGGAGATAAAAGCCTAGATTTTCGGAATTAAAATCTCTGTCAATTCCTTTGAGAACTACACCGTCAAAAAATTCAGACGACTTCACGACAGCTGTTCTGTAAGCGGAACTTTGAATAAATTTTACTGCCTCATGACTGCTGATGGCTAAAAGCATCTCGTCTGTGAGTTTGATACTCTCACTTTCTCTCAGGTCAGACTCGTCTATGTATTTTTTGACCTGAATATGCCCTCTGAAACTGTAGATTTTATTTTTAATCTCCTGCTGGAGGCCAGTACCGGTCACTATGGCAATGAGCATGACTACGCAACACACTGCCACTGCCATAGTAACCAATCGGACCACTGGCCCCGAAAAGCTGTTGCTTTCAGATTTACTGAAGCTTAATCTCCGGCCTAAAAAAAGTGATAGTCTCCAGTTGTTCAATGAAATTATTTTTTTCTAACCTGCTGCTTTAATGATAGCAATGAACTCTTCCGCCTTGAGCGAAGCACCTCCCACCAATGCGCCATCTATCTGAGGTTGAGCCATTAAAGCACTGGCATTACCGGAATTGACGCTTCCGCCGTATAGAATCATTACCTGCCCTGCTAAGTCTTCCCCAAACCGTTTTGCAATAACAGCACGAATAAATTCATGCATTTCATTCGCTTGCTCAGGAGTTGCAGTCTTACCGGTACCAATAGCCCAGACTGGTTCATATGCTATGGTAAGCTTTGGCAGTTTTTCTTCCGTTAATTGATACAACACTGTTGTTATTTGCTCTTCTACTACTTCAAAATGCCTTTCTCTTTCTCTGTCCTCAAGAAGCTCACCCACACAATAGATAGGATGTATGTCTTGTTTGAGCAGGGTTTTGATTTTAAACAAGGCACTTTCGTTTGTCTCGCCAAAATATTGTCTCCTCTCGCTATGCGCTACGATTGCTTTCTTTACCCCAAGATCTTTGAGCATTAATGCAGAAATCTCACCTGTAAAGGCTCCTTGCAGTTTATCGCTCACATTCTGAGCAGCCAAGCAAACATCAGTATTTTTTAATGCCTTTCTAAATTCGGATAAATGAGTGAAAGGAGGCGCTATAGCAATCTTGGTATTGGTTTTCAATAGTTTCACACCTTTAATGATGGATTCCAGCAAAGCAATGCCTTCAGACAAAGTGGTATTCATTTTCCAATTGCCGGCAACTAACTTTGGTTTGTTCATGGTATTTGATATTTTTCACCTGCAAGTATGAAACAAATTTTCTAGATCTAAAAAGTAATTTTACTTGTTGCAAACTGACTGCTTAAAGAAACCTTTTCTTACTGTCAGTCAATGTCCATTATTATTTCAGAATTCTATATCGCTCGTATTGAATGATATATCATTATTTTTACAGATAAAATCAATTATGTCAATAATAGTGCTTATCGGCAAGTAATTCAAGTTTTTCTTAATCTCTCCTTAACTTTACATCAATAATAAACAAGCAGAAAATGAAAAAAATCAACAACATTTTGGTAGCAGGTATATCCTTGATCCTTGTCTTCAGTGCCTGTAAAAAACAAGACAACAACGATAACAATGGTAACAATCAGCCCATCGGGCTACAGGGAATTTGGCAATCGTCTAAAAGCAATGTGGCTCCTCTTTTGGTAGCTTTATTTCAGGTCGACTCCATTTGGGTAGAATTCCGCAGCAATAACACCTATGAAGTTCGACAGTGGAACCAGGATGGAGCTCAACTTCCAACTCTTTCGGGTACTTATACACAAGCCAAGAGCAATGTAAATAACATTTGGACCATTCGCCTGGAGCAAACCCAACCATCGGCCCTAATCAGCGAAGGAATATTTGAAATCACCGGCAACACGATGAAATACGAAGTTGTACAAACCCAACCTGATATTCAGGCCGTACCTCCTACTCCACAAGGTGGTTTTGGCAGTACCAATGGAGGTGCTCTGGGGCAAGCGAACGTTCAGACTTATGTGAGAATTCAATGATTCCACAGTAATGGTGAGCTGGTAAGATGCCCCGGAAGGATCTTATCAGCTTTTTTTCTGCCCTAAAAACCCTGAATATGATTAGGAAATTGCTTCTCCTTGTTCTATTGCTAGATCATTTTACTACGTATACACAGGTGCAGCCACCTTCCTTAAAAGAGCTGGACAGGTCAATCCCTAAAAAAGCCGATAAAGAGCTTCAAGTCTTTGCGCTGTTTTACAACCAATATGTGACTGGCAACTATTTTCCGACAAATGATTTTCTCAGAGGTCAGATTTTTGGAAGGCTCTTTGGACAAAACACCACCAATACCTCCAACGAATTAAAAGCCAAATATTTTGAACAACGACTGCTCCCATTTTTAATATACTCTCCCAAATTACTCAATGGCAAAGCAATTCTCCGAACCTCTTTTGAAATTGACTTTACCTGGGGAGATGTTGCATATGGAGTTGGTGGTAATTTCGGTGGAGGTCTATCTGCCGACCAGGTTAATATTCAAACGCAAAATATTCAGCTTGAATTACTTCCGTTTCGTCGTTGGTCAGTACTGTTGGGTCTTCAGCGCATGTTTGACCACCCAGGCAATGCTTACCTCACCCTTTTTGAACAACTAACCAACACCGGATACCGCCTTTTTTATTGGGGTACAGATGCATCAGGAATCAGCGTTCGCTACGATGGGGATTTTGACCGCATGAAATTTGGATTTTGGCAGTTTTACGAAAACAATCCTCAGGACGATGATGATGTACAACGCTTTGAATGGATGTACGAACGTGAAGTAGCACGATTCTGGCGTGTGGCCCTCAGTGCTGACTATGTGCGCGATCGGGGTAATGGTGAAGGAGGACCTTCAATATTGGGTCAGGGACTTAATTCAGTACTTAATGATTACAATGGCACCTACCGCTTCCCCCTTAGTAGCTCCTACAAGGCCGATATTGGCTGGTTAGGTACCATTTTCAACTACAATGCCGACCATGCCATGGCACCCTGGGCATTCAATGGTTTTTTTAATTATAATTTTGGAAGAGTTGATACGCTGGCTCAGGATGGAAACTTCTATAAAAGAGCCGACATTGGAGGATATGCTGCCAACATAAGGTTGGCTTACAAATATGGACAAACACTCGGCGACATCCTACATTTCGACGCCGTGTATACATCTGGTGATGCCAATTCACTCAACGATAACAAATATTCCGGAATACTCACCGGAAATACCTGGGGCTCCCCGGTGAGTCTCTACATCAGTCACGGCGCTTATATTCTGTTTCCCCATGGGAATGTGGTGAATCGATTTGTGGCGGCTGTTACTGATCCATCAAACCTTGGATTTGGCGTCACAGGGCTGATGCTCAATGCCCAAAAGGATTTTATTCCTCACAAGCTCAATGGAAAAATCGGAGGAGCGTTTGCCCTGAGTAATGTTGCTCCCAGAAATGGTGGCTTCATTATAGGTCAGGAAATCAATTTCAGGGTCCAGTACACTCCAAAAGTGTTTATGAACCTTGAACTGCATGGAGCTTATTTGTGGTTGGGTGACTTCTACGACAGCCCGTTGGTAAATGGTGGGGTCAGTGCACGACCTGTCAATCCCTGGACTCTGTTTTTCGTCTACCGTTGGTTGTTGTTTTAAAAACGAATTCCATGAAAAAGATACTCTTTCTCCATTTAGGCCTGATGGCTTGTAGTTACAGCATTGCTCAACTTATTACTTCTATGGACAACTATCAGCGCATCTCTTCCTTTGATGAGCTTCAATATCCTTTTCCAGTCAAAAAACTCAATATCGACAATAATATTACAATAGCCTATGCCGATGAAGGCACTGGACCTGAAACCTTGTTATTTATTCACGGATTAGGAAGTTATCTGCCTGCATGGAAAAAAAATGTGGAAGTCCTCCGCCAATATTACCGATGCATAGCAGTAGACCTCCCGGGATACGGAAAGTCATCCAAGGGTATATATGAAGGATCAATGGAATTCTTTTCCGATGCCGTCATTTCATTGGTCGATAAATTAGGCATCAGGCAAGTTGTGTTGGTTGGCCATTCAATGGGTGGACAGATTGCCATGGTCACTGCCTTGAGGTATCCTGAGCGGATAAAAGCCCTGGTTCTGGCAGCACCTGCAGGATTTGAAACCTTTCACGAGGGGCAGAAACAGTGGTTTAGAGAAGTTGTCACTGCTCGCAGCACAGCACTCACACCCGCACAGACCATTCAGACCAACTTCGGCTATAACTTTTACAAATTTCCGAAAGACGCTGATTTTATGATCCGCGATCGCCTGGCCATGCGTTTTGCCACGGATTTTGACGGATATTGCTTCATTATTCCCAAAAGTATACAAGGCATGGTAAATCAGCCAGTTTTCGATTTGCTACCAAAAATTATCCAACCTGTGCTGGTAATTTTCGGCGAGAACGATAATCTGATTCCTAACCGGTTTCTCAATCCGGGCAGAACTAAAGATGTAGCTCAGGCAGGTTACAAACGCTTACCCCGTTCAACATTGGTTATGATTCCCCGGTGTGGTCACTTTGTTCAGTGGGAAGGTTCCGAAACTTTTAACAGTGAAGTTATCAAATTCATCAATACAGGTTTTAAAACCCTTAAGTAATCAATTAGCATTTGATATCGATTCGACCAACCAGCCGATTGCAGGGCATCTTGACGCATACTTTTGCATCCCTGTTTGAATTAGCTTATGTTACACTTATCAGAGATTATTCTCAATGACGACCATTCGGTATACCATCTTCATCTGCATCCGGGGGAGATTTCTGATTTAATCATCACTGTGGGTGACCCCGGCAGGGTAGAGCAAGTTGTACAACATTTTGAAAGCATACGCGTCAAACGGCAGTATCGGGAGTTTTACACCATTACAGGCACCTTTGCCGGACGTCCGATGACCGTAATTTCTACAGGGATAGGTACCGACAATGTGGACATAGTACTCAACGAACTGGATATTCTCACCAATGTGCTCCTTCCAGAACGCGTACCACATCCCTTTCCTCGCAGTCTCATTATCTGCCGGATGGGCACCTCAGGTGCCATCAGAAGCAACTATCCCGTGGGAACTCTGCTGGTGAGCACGTCTGCATGGGGTATTGACGGTCTGCAAACAGGCTATGATTTTGGAAACCTTAGAGAATTGGCGCCCGGCGTGATGGCTTACCATGCCATAGGAGATGAACGTCTGGTTGAAATATTTACCAATGAGGGTTTTATACCAGGAATTACACTCACGGCTTCCGGATTTTACGGTCCTCAAGGCAGGAGCATCAGAATCCCTTCCAAACTCAGCGCATTGCGCAGCGAAGCAGATTTTGTTTCCGACCTTGGCCTCACAAACATTGAAATGGAAACCGCCGGAATTTATGCGCTCAGCCGCCTTTTGGGGCATAGAGCTGTGTCGCTCAATGCTATTCTGGCCAATAGAATCACAGGGGAATTCTCCTCAAAGCCTGAGGAAGTGGTCGATAAAATGATAAAGAAAGGCCTTCAAATATTGAGCACCCTGTGAGAATCAGTCTTTATTGGTGTGCGGTGGTTTCGGCACCGGATCGTATCCCCAGGTACCCCAGGGATGGCAACGCATTAATCGTCGCAGACCCAGCCAGAGCCCTTTAAATGGACCCCATATCTTCAATGCTTCCACCATATATTCTGAGCAAGAGGGAGTGTGGCGACAAACTTTTGGAAATAAAGGTGATATCAGATATTGATACCCTCTCACCGGTAAAATCAACAAATGCGACAGTCCCCGACCTACCAGTTTTAGCCACTTCATAGCAAAGTGTAGGTGGTTCCTTCTTTGGTATCCTTGAGCTGAATACCGGCTTTTAGCAGCTGGTCTCTTATCTGGTCCGCCAAAGCATAATTTCTGTCCTGTCTTGCCTTTTGTCTCATATCGATAAGCACCTGAATCACAGCGTCCAAACGCGCGGTATCCAGCATCGACCGTTGCTCGTCTTTCAGACCCAGGACATCCTCTACCATCCGGTGAAAAAAGTCTTTTAATTCCGTTAAGTCCTTTTCACAGAGGTGTTGTTCACCAGCCTTCATCAGGTTGATGTAGCGGACGATCTCAAAAAGCTCAGCAATGGCCACCGGAGTGTTGAAATCATCATTCATCGCTTCATAGACTCTGGCCATGGCAGATTGAACATCCCAGTCGGACACCGTACCAGCCTTTAGATGGCTAAGGGTCTCTTTGGCTTCCATCAATCTCCTGAAACCTTTCTCCGAAGCTTGAAGGGCCTCATCGCTGATGTCAAGCGGGCTTCGGTAGTGAGCCTGCAATATGAAAAACCGCACCACAGCTGAGGAGTAGGGTTTGGAAAGAAACGCATTCTGTCCACTGAAAATCTCCTGAGGTAGCAGGGTATTGCCTGTACTCTTGCTCATTCGTTTGCCGTTGAGCGTGAGCATATTGGCATGCATCCAGTAGCGGACAGGCTTTTTGTTATTCGCAGCTTTGCATTGGGCTATTTCGCACTCATGGTGAGGAAACTTCAAATCCATCCCCCCGCCGTGGATATCAAACTGTTCGCCCAGATATTTGGTACTCATGGCAGAGCATTCCAGATGCCAGCCCGGAAACCCCTCACCCCAGGGAGACTCCCAGCGCATGATATGGGTAGGCGATGCCTTTTTCCAGAGTGCAAAATCCAAAGGACTGCGTTTTTCGCTCTGACCTTCCAACTCCCGAGTTCCAGCGATGAGTTCATCGACATTTCTGCCGCTTAGCTCACCATAAGGCTCCGATTCCATATATTTTTTGACATCGAAGTAAATAGAGCCGTTGACCTCGTAGGCCAGACCTTTGTCCAGTATTTTGCGGATTAGCTGAATCTGCTCTACAATGTGCCCGGTAGCAGTCGGCTCAATGGAGGGGGGCAACACATTAAAGCGCTCCATGATGCGGTGAAATCCCACTGTGTACCTTTGCACCACTTCCATGGGCTCGAGCTGTTCGAGCCGCGCTTTCTTAGCAATTTTATCCTCGCCCTCATCTGCATCATTTTCCAGGTGACCCGCATCGGTTATATTGCGCACGTATCGCACCTTGTAGCCCAAGTGCTGCAGGTAGCGAAACACTACATCAAAGGATATAAATGTCCGGCAGTTGCCCAGGTGCACATCGTTGTACACAGTCGGCCCGCATACATACATGCCCACATAGGGTGGATTCAGAGGTTCGAATCTCTCCTTCTGTCCCGTAAGGGTATTGTATATGGTCAGCTGTTGACTCTTAGGATTTTTCATTGAAGACTTATGCAAAGGTCAAATTTCAAAAAAAATAAGGCTAACAAAGATTAAAATTAAGGCATGGTACTACCGGCACTATCCGCGAGTTTTTTCCCCGTTGTTTATTGTAGAGATTTTGTTTCTCTGTTTCAGAATTCACCTGACTTTTAGTAAAAAAATATCAAAAATCAAGACACTGTTTGGCGGAATGTTTCCCACCTGCTGCGCACCATATCCCAAATGAGAAGGCACAAATAGCTTTCCCCTGCCCCCTTCCCTAAAAAAAGTAAGACCCTCTTGCCAACCCCTAATCAGACCTGCCATATCAAATTCCAAACCGGCCGGATCTGTCTCATCAAACACCGTCCCATCAAGCAGATATCCTTTGTACACTACCCTCACGCGGGAGCTTATCGTAGGGAAGGGACCATTGCCCTGTTCCTGTATCCAATAATAAAGGCCGCTGGCTGTGCGAGTAGCCTCAATATTATTTTCAGCAAGATACCGGCGAATTAATTCATCGTCTTTTTCAGCCTGATTTTCGGATTTCCTGCATGAAAACAGTAGAAGAAATGCAATCGCCAGCAATGCATGAAAATTTCTCATAGCTATTGTTAAAAATTTCTGTTGTTCTGCGTCAGCTCTTTTTTCAACTGGTAAATATACGTTGCCCCTGGAATCATCCGATAGCCATACCAGCTGAAGGCTTCGCCATCTACCAGCCTTATTGCCGACTTCGGTACCATGGACTGAAACTCTTCTATATGCTTGTCTTTGAATGGATATGGCTCAGACGAGAGCAATACCAGCTCTGGTTCCAACTCAATGATCTGCTCTGTGCTTAGCTTAGGATATCTTTCCTCTTTGACTACATTTACCAACCCTACATGCTCCATCACGTGGTGTATATACGTGTTCCTACCTGCTGCCATGTAAGGTCTCTTCCAGATAAGGTAGAGTGTCCGCCAGGGAGGCAGACAATGTTTCAATCCCTCCCAGCGATGCTTGATTTCAGCAAGAATGGCCTCTGCCTCAGCTGATTTGCCCACAGCTTCACCAATGTGGTATAAGGTGCGGTAGGCATCTTCCAGCGTTACAATGTCGGTCAGCAGCACATGAACATCCCTCTTCAGGTGTTCGATATCTTCCTTGCGGTTTTCTTCCCGGTTGGCTATGACCAAGTCAGGTTTTAGTGCCTTTATTTGTTCAAGATTTGGGTTTTTTGTGCCTCCTACCCTTGGCTTCGTGTGGTACCACTCTTCCGGATGAATGCAGAATTTTGTAATTCCCACTACATCGGCCTTAAGGTGATAGAGATATTCCGTAAGCGATGGCACAAGGCTTACGATGCGCATTGTTCTCAGCGGTTGTATTCAAAAAGTACCAAATCCCCCACTTTCACTCCATGGCGATCGCAGTATCCGGCATTTACCTCCAATACATACAGAGCGGGTTCGTAACTAGGCAATGAGCGCTCGCTCAGCGGCTCAGCTTCCTTTTGTATACTCACAATCCGCTTTTGACTATTGATATAAACAATGTCCAGAGGTATGTACGTGTTCTTCATCCAAAAAGATTGCGGCCGCTCGTTTTTCATCACAAAAAGCATCCCCCGGTTTTCAGCCATTGACCTGCGATACATCATGCCATACTGAATTTCTTCATCCGAAACCGCCACTTCAATCTCCAGCAAAGCGATGGTATCCTTGGCGCTTCCGTCCAATATCCACAAATATCCATCATGTCTGAATTTTGGCTCGTACACCCTTTGCGTGTTTACCTCATTGCTTTGCTCGTCAGAGGTTGTGCATGCCGTAGCCACTACCATCAGTCCTACTGCAGCAAGTATTACATTCCTCATCACTTTTGTACAGGTTTATTAGTCAGCGAATACACCACCACAGCTGCCCCTGCCAGCACCAGCGGAATGCTCAGATATTGACCCACATTGAGCATAAGCTCATCTTCGAAGGCCACCTGATTGGCCTTGAAAAACTCCACTCCAATCCTGAAGCCAAACACCAGCACCAGAAACATCCCAAAGGTAAAGCCCTCCCTTTGCCTCATTGGCGTCTTAAAAAACATCAGCCAAAGCACTAAAAATATCAACAGATATGCTACAGCTTCCACTATCTGGCTTGGCACCCTTGGCACTCCCAGTAGCTTCACAACCACTTGAGGATTCGTGCCATTGTGCACCACCTCAGGCACACTCCCCTCATAGGGCACTAAATTCTGTTCATCGCTATCCAAATGCCTCAGATAAGGCAAAAGCCTTCCGCTCAGATGAGCTGTCACCATTTCTGGAGCAATACGCTCATCAAGCCGTAGCTTCACCGCGTACACCGGCATTTTCAAAGAATCCGTTTCCACCCACTCATCCGTCTTCACTATTTCGATTTCCTTCACCTCGCTCCCAAAAAATCGGTCAAACACCTCCCTCACCGGGTTTACGTATACAAATGCAAACTTTCCATTTGTCGGCTTACCATAAATTTCTGAATTCATCAGATTCCCCAATCTAATCAGACTACCCGCCAGTGCTACCGTTATAACCACCCGGTCGATAATCCAGAAAAAAGACCTTTTCGACACTCTCTTCGAGTAAATCCACAAGGCCACCATGATGGCGATGGCAGCCCCATGGCTGGCCAGTCCTCCCTCCCAAATCATCAGAATCTCCTCCGGATGCTGACTGTAGTAGTCCCATTGATAAAAAAACACATGCCCCAGTCGTGCCCCAATTACAGTAGCTATTACCACATAAGTCAGCAGCGTATCCAGCTTATCTGCGGGTACACCTTCCTCCCTGAAAATCCCCTTCATGATAAAATACCCCAGCACAAAACCAAGCGCAAACAATACACTGTAATACCTGATTTCCACCACCCCCAAATCCACCAAAATCCTGGACACATCCCAGGTCACAACTAATGAATTCATGCCAAACGATAATCGATTCCGATGCAAACTTACACCCGCACCTGTTATACCAGCGTAAAGAATTGCATCTCCCCCTGAACCCGATCCGATATCCTACAGTTAATTTGCCATCAACTAAATAAAAGATCATGACACCAATTCGAACCATTCTCACACTGCTCACCCTCACCACATTGCTCAGCGCCCAGGAGCTCCCCCAACCCAGCCCCAAAGCCTACCTCCTACAACGCGTAGGCCTCACCGACATTACCATCGACTACAGCCGCCCTTCCGCCCGCGGAAGAGCAATCTTTGGCCAGCTTGTCCCCTACGGCCAGATATGGCGCACCGGAGCCAACCGCATCACCCTCATAACCTTCAGCACCGACATCACCCTCGAAGGCCAACAACTCCGCGCCGGCAAATACGGCCTGCTCACCATACCCAACCCCGATCGTTGGACCATCATCCTCACCACCGACACCACCCTCTGGGGCGCCGACGGCTACGACCCTAAAAAAGACGCCCTCAGATTTGACGTCACTCCTGCCGACGCTCCCGAACCCACCGAAACCTTCACCATCTCCATCGACAACATCGGCGAAAACACCGCCACCCTCACCCTCGCCTGGGAAAACACCCGAATCCCCATCAACCTCCAGGTAGAAGTCGATAACATTGCCATGGCCAACATCGAACGCGCCATTAAAGAAAACAGCCGCGACTGGCGTGTATACCGAAACTCCGCCCAATACTTCCTGAACAAAAACATCCATCTCGACCGCGCCCTCGACTACATCAACCGCTCCATCGAGCTCAGCCCAGACAACTGGTACAGCCATTACCTCCGTGGCGAAATCCTAGCCCGCCGTGGCAACTTCACCGAAGCCATCAATGCCGGCAACACAGCCCTCAAGCTCGGCAACGAACAGGCCAAAGCCGCCAACCGACCCTTCTCCTACGCCGACATGATCCAAAACTCCCTGCGCGAATGGCGCGAAAAAGCCGGCAAAGACCGCACCGGCAGACGCCTTAAATAATTCATTTTAATTTTTTCCTGGGCGTGCCCCCGCGCGCCGGCCTCGCGGCCTTACCGCGCGGGGTCGGGCTGCTCCGGGGTACGCTTCGCTCCCGTGCTCCGCTGCGCTGCGCACCACCCTGCGGGCGCCCTCCGCATCCCTCACGCACTACCCCTCCCTCAAGGTCACACCCGCAGGGTATCACACCCGCAATGGACCATCCCAGCCGAAATACCGCAAAATTCAACCAGCCGCCATCTTAAACTCCTCTACACCACTTCCCCTGACCGATTTCCCGGGCCAAAACGACTGCTGCTCTGACCTCATACTGCCCCGACCCACCCCTTGCTTCAGACACCTTGCGCTGAATTTTCAAAAATCAGAAACTGCCTGATGGCCGCTCTGGGAAAGGTTTTCGTCTCTACTTCACTTGTCAGAATGATCGCCCAAAGCTTTCACCGGCTTTTTCACAAGTCATCAGGTTCATTGATCCATGAGCATCGCTGTATGAAGCTTAAGAAGTACACCGTACTTTCCAATTTCCGAAATTCGCCTCCGCTTCCTGTATAAACGCATTACATTGATCTTAAATAGCTCAAAATGTTTCCTTTAAATCGATAATCCGATGTAGTAAAAATCATTTCAAAAACCATTGGAAAAACCTGTACAGCCGCACCGGCATTTCCGGGTGCACATACGCTCCTCATAACTACAAGTCTGATGAAGTGCACGACAGATGCACGGGTTTCTGGTTCCGCTCAACAAAATGCAGCCAGAAACCCTCCTTCGATTATCAAAACCACTTACGCATATTCCGGTAGATTGGCCACTTCAATTTCAAACATCTCATCGCCGGCCTTACAACTCATCTGAAATCAAACCGAAAATCCCGAAAAAACAAGACCAACTGCATAAACAAACCTATCGGCACGCAAGACCCCTTAAAATACAAAAATCCTGAAAAACCCCTTGTCCGACGAAATTCGAGAGAATTACCTTTCACCCCCTCCCCCCTGATAAACTTGCTCTGCTTTTTGAATCAAAAGGTTCTTAAAACCACAAACAACTTAGCCGGATACCCTCTTTAACTCCGCTACCAAAAGCCAAAAACAAATTATATTCAGGCAGAGCATCTCTTGGCAGCCTGTCTTCTTGTGCTCTTAAAAGCTTCCGAACCGGAGATTCTTCCTTCATCCTTTTTTAATTTGCTGCGGTGTTTAAATTTCTTTAGTATTGCCGTTGGAAACAGGATTTGGTAATTATATGATGCTCATCGCTGTGTTGCTTGGGGGCATGCTGTCTTTGTTTTTAGTAATTTTCAAAGATTACCTCAGGGATGGCTTCAGCGCCTTTTTCTTTTTAGTGCCTTTAGCGGTTTTTACATATTTTGCCGTATTTTTTGGATCAGAGGTACCCGCTCTGGGGCTTGTGAGCTGGCAGCAGGGCATGGGGGTGCATTTCGAGTGGAGGGTAGATGGCCTTTCCCGCATGTTTGCTTTGCTGATCAGTGGTATTGGTACTTTGGTCTTTGCTTATTCGCATTATTACCTGAAAGGACATCCCGAAAAATTCCGATTTTTCGGCTTTTTGTCGCTCTTTATGACGGCTATGCTGGGTCTTGTGGTGAGCGATAATCTGATTATGCTGTTTATGTTTTGGGAGTTGACCAGCGTATCATCGTTTTTTCTGATTGGTTTTCACTATGAAGATCGGGAGTCGCGCAAGGCAGCTCTCAGAGCTCTTACCATCACCGGACTGGGGGGTGTAGGATTGCTGATTGCAGCAGTGCTGATCTCTACGGTGACGGGGAGCTTTTCCTTTCAGGCATTGCTGGACCAGCGGGAAACTGTCTTGGCCAGCCAGGCCGGCCGGATAGCTTTTTGGCTGTTTATATTGGCTGCTTTTACTAAATCAGCACAGTTTCCATTTCACTTCTGGCTGCCCGGAGCTATGAAGGCACCAACGCCCGTAAGCACCTATCTGCATTCGGCTACGATGGTCAAAGCAGGCGTCTTTCTCTTGCTGAAATTGTATCCTATATACTCCGCACTTCCTGTTTGGAAACCTCTGCTCATGACAGTCGGTGGAGTAAGTATGGTGTACAGTGCCGCGCAAGCGCTTTTTTTTACGGATATGAAAAGCATACTTGCCTACACTACCCTCAGCGCACTTGGTATTTTGGTGTTTCTGACGGGCATCGGGGGTAACGAAGGGCTTGTAGCGGCAGCTGCATTTATACTGGTACACGCCTTGTACAAGGCCGCGCTGTTTCTGGTTACGGGCATAGTAGATCATGAAGCGCATACCCGCGATGTGACTGCTCTGCACGGGCTGAGGCATGTGATGCCGGGAGTGGCGGTAGCCGGTGCAGTGGCAGCATTAAGTCACGGCGGGGTGCCTCTTACATTTGGTTTCATTGGCAAGGAGCTGATGTACGAAAGTGCTCTTCACGCCGAAACTTCTCCGGTGCCCATTGCAGCCGCCTTTATCACCGGTCTTTTGCTGTTTGCAGCTGGTTTTTGGGTGGGGTTCAGGCCTTTTTTCAGCGGCAGGGAAGCCTCTCATACTTTGAAACACCCGGTGTCACTCTGGCTTCAACTGCCGGTGTATGTCCTTACCGCCGGAACTTTGATATTCGGTATATGGCCGGCTGGAGCCGAACAAATGGTACATGCACTGGTAGAGGCAGCCGGTAGAGATACCATAAAGGTGCATTTAGAACTTTGGCACGGGTTTAACACAGTGTTTTTCCTCTCCCTGGCTACGATTGCCGGCGGAATTGTGCTCTACTCCCGGTTGGTGCCCGGGCAAAGCATTGCACTTAAGGTGGAAAAATTGTCCTACTCCTCAGTGGCTATTTATGAAAAATTCCTGTCTGTAACCAAATGGCTGAGTCGGTGGTATACCGATATTCTTCAAAACGGGTATCTGAGGTGGTATGTGATGACCATAATGGTTTTCTTGTTGACCCTGGTTGGCTATTCCTTTTACCATGGGGTGCATATTTACATTGATTTTAAAAAAATATCAGAAGTCACCTTGTACGAAGCAGTCATTCTTCTGCTGATGATTTTCAGCATTTTTTACATCCTGCTGGCAAAATCGCGATTGGCCGCTGTGGCAGCAATGGGGGTCCTTGGCATCTCCATCAGTCTGATGTTTGTACTCTACAGCGCACCCGATCTGGCTATGACACAGTTTTCCATTGATACACTTACCGTCATTCTCTTTGTTTTGGTGCTCTACAAACTGCCTAGATACATCAATATTTCCTCGAATGTAGTGAAAATACGCGATGCCGTGATTTCCTTGCTTTTTGGTCTGATGATTACTGTACTCTGTCTTGAAGTAATCAATGAGCCTGTCAACCGGGAAATTTCTGAATTTTATGCCGAAAACTCGTATTTGCTGGCTAAAGGCAAAAATGTAGTGAATGTAATTCTTGTGGACTTCAGGGGAGCAGACACCATGGTCGAAATCACAGTTCTTACCATTGCCGCTCTCGGCGTATTCGGGCTGATGAAGCTGAGATTAAAAGACAATGAAAAAACCTGGGAATAATGAAAAGCATCATCCTAAAAAAAGCGTCGGACTATCTTCTTCCTTTGTTGCTGTTGTTTTCCGTTTTCATTTTATTGCGTGGGCACTATCTGCCCGGAGGTGGCTTTGTGGGAGGATTGATTGCTTCCATCGCCTTTGTGCTCCACAGTTTTGCCAATGGTCTCAATGAGACAAAACACTTACTGCGCATTCACCCGGGATTTTTGATGCCACTCGGCCTTTCGGTATCTCTTCTGAGCGGCTTGTATCCAATGGTGATAAAAAAAGAGCCCTTTATGGCAGCTCAGTGGATGAAAGAACCTCTGGATGTGATTGGACTGGTCGGCACACCGCTTTTTTTTGACATTGGGGTGTATTTGGTCGTTGTGGGTGTTAGTCTTACGATCATTTTCACACTTGCAGAAGTAGCCTGATATGGAAATCTTACTTGCCATCGTCACAGGTTTGCTCTATGGTGCAGGCCTTTTTATGATGCTTCGCCGTAGCATGGTAAAGCTGATTATTGGGCTGATCCTCATTGGCAACGGAGCCAACATCCTCATCTTCCTGCTGGGGCGCATCGCCAAAGGCAAACCACCAATTATACCGGCAGATGCCAAAGTACTCACAGAATTGTATGCAGACCCTGTACCGCAGGCATTGATTCTGACAGCCATTGTAATTAGTTTCGGACTGCAGGCATTTGCCATCGTGCTATTCAAAAAGGTGTATCAGGCATTGCATTCAGATGACCTTGATACTGTAAACACCATCGACGACGATCTATGACATCAAATCTTGTAATAGTACCTGTCCTGTGGCAATTTCTCATCGCCGTTGCCCAGATGTTCAGTTGGTTTAATCCCCGTTTACAGCGCAAATTGAGCGTATCGGGCAATGTGATACAAGTTCTGATTGCCTCGTGGTTGCTGACAGAAGTCTATCGCCAAGGCATTTTAACGATGAATGCAGGCAAATGGCCCGCACCCTTCGGAATTGTCTTTGTCAGCGATACCTTTTCGGCGGTGTTGGTTCTCATTACCTCAATTTCCGGACTTGCCGTAAGTCTCTTTTCGCTGGCCAACATCGTGGAGGCCCGCATGCGGTTCGGATATTTTCCCATTATGCATCTGCTGTTTGCCGGATTAAACGGGGCTTTTCTCACGGGCGATATTTTCAACTTATACGTATGGTTTGAGATCATCATCATCTCCTCCTTTGTGTTGCTCACCATAGGTGGTGAAAAACCACAGCTGGAGGGTGCAGTGAAATATTTTACACTGAATATTTTGGCTTCCACGATATTTCTTACAGCCATCGGAGTACTCTATGGCCTGGCGGGAACGCTCAACATGGCCGATCTGGCCCTCAAAGTTGCCGCCATACCCAATAAAGGGCTGGTAGAGGTCACAGCCATTTTATTTCTGGTAGGCTTTGGAATTAAATCGGCAATCTTTCCTTTGTATTTCTGGCTGCCAGCCTCCTACCACACACCTCCGGCAGCCATTGCAGCCATATTTGGAGGGCTGCTGACCAAGCTGGGGGTCTATGCCATGCTCAGAGTATTTACTCTGGTCTTTTTTGAAGACCCTATTATCGATACCCTTATGATTATCCTGGCCGGGCTCACCATCATCACCGGCTCGTTAGGGGCTATGGTCCAGACCAACGTGCGAAAAATTTTTTCTTATTTGATTATCAGCCATATAGGCTACATGGTGATTGCACTTGGCATTCATACCGAGCTAGCCGTTACCGGAGCAGTTTTTTACATGATACACGACATCGTAGTCAAAACCAATCTTTTTATGGTCTCAGGATTGCTGTATCGGGTGCAGGGAACTCACCACATCGACAGATTAGGAGGATTTTATCAGTACTATCCACGGCTGTCTCTCCTGCTGGCCATTCCGTTGTTTTCACTGGTAGGAGTACCGCCTTTGTCCGGATTCTGGCCAAAAATTGACCTTTTTAAAGCTGCATACCTCGAAGGAGGCTCTTTCATTACCATTTGTTTGGCTTTTGGCACCGTGATCACTTTGCTGGTGATCGCCAGAGTTTGGGCCGAAGTCTTCTGGCGCCCGGCAGAGAATCTGCCCGAAAGACCTAACTTCCGGTTTTGGCACCTCTTCACACTCGCTGAAAAAATTCAATACATAACCCCTATTGCGCTACTGTCAGCCGTATCTCTGATTATCGCTTTCAGAGCTGCCGATGTGCATAGGATATCCCAAAAAATTGCTTCTGAGCTGATGAATCCAAAAAACTACATTCAAACCGTATTGCCTGATAAATCTGCTGAACAACAATGAGAGCAAAATTTTTGATGAACAA
This sequence comes from Schleiferia thermophila, assembly GCF_003337435.1. Taxonomy (GTDB): domain Bacteria; phylum Bacteroidota; class Bacteroidia; order Flavobacteriales; family Schleiferiaceae; genus Schleiferia; species Schleiferia thermophila. The sequence goes on along the minus strand of NZ_QPJS01000007.1, from coordinate 18,947 downwards.
TCTTCTGGCCTTTGTATGGGTGGCCCTTACGGGAGCTCTTTCTGTGAAAAATTTCCTCTTCGGTTTTATACTGAGCTATTTTATTCTCTGGCTGATCAGCCGTGGGCTTGGCTCCGGCAACGACTCTGGCCAGAAATACTTCATCCTGGTCCCCCGGGTCATAGCATTCTTTTTTTTCTTTCTCTACGAGCTGCTTAAAGCCAATCTGCAGGTGGCCTATGATGTGATCACACCAAAAAGCTATATGGCTCCCGGCATCGTGCGCATTCCACTCGATGTAACCACCAGTCTGGAAATCACCCTGCTTGCAAACCTGATATCACTCACTCCCGGCACGCTTAGTCTCGATGTGAGCGACGACAAAAAGGTACTCTACGTACACGGCATGTTTGTCAAAGACAAAGAAGAATTTATACGCTCTATCAAACAGGGCTTCGAACGCAGAATCTTAGAACTGACCCGATGACCGTACAAGACTACTTATACTTTGTAATTCTTCCCATTTTGGTCATCAGCATGCTGCTGGTGTTTTACCGTTTTCTGAAGGGGCCTTCCATGCCTGACCGCATTGTAGCAGTGGATTTGCTGATCACCATCGGCATAGGCATCATAGCCATTTACAGCATTGTGAGTGATCGGGCACCGTTTCTCGATATTGCCATGGTGCTCGCACTTATAGCTTTTCTAAGCACTGTAGCCTTTAGTTATTACATTGAAAAGAAAAATAAACAGGAATGAACGAACTTCTCATCCTTGGATTGTCTACTTTAGGCGCCTTATTCATTCTGCTGGCAGCCATTGGCTTTGTAAAAATGCCCGATATCTATCTGCGCATTTCCGTGACTACCAAAGCCGTAACCCTCGGCATCGGTCTGATGCTCGCATCAGCAGCCGTACATTTTGGTACTGAATCCATCGTGAGCCGGGTATTGGCCATTGTCTTTTTTGTATTTCTCACTTCGCCGGTAGGTGCGCATCTGATCGGAAGGGTTTCGTACTTTACGGGTATCCCTCTCTGGAAAAATTCCCTTCATGACGATCTTAAAGGCAAGTACAATCCCACCACCCATAAGCTAAGCAGCTCCGAAACAACCGATGAATCCGACCGATGAATCCGAATCCAATTCCTGAAGGCTCACGGCGCTGCCCTCAGTCAGCTACTGAAGTACTTTCGGAAGATTGCGCCTGCTTGTCCTGATGTCCCAGTGCGATCTGTCTCAGATACATTTGTATGGTGTTTTCCAACCCGTAATAGAGCGCATCCGAAATCAGCGCATGCCCGATGCTTACTTCCAGTAGATGCGGTACCTGAGCTACGAAATAGCGCAGATTATCCAGATTCAGGTCGTGGCCGGCATTTACGCCTAGGCCTAAAGAGTGCGCTATGGCTGCACATACGGCGTAGGGTGCCACGGCATTTTCAGGGTCTTTGTTGTATCCCCTGGCATAGTCTTCCGTGTAAAGCTCAATGCGGTCAGCACCTGCCAGAGCTGCTCCTTTGATGTCTTCTTCATTTGTCTCTACAAAAAGGGAAACCCTTGCCCCGGTGGCTTTGATGCGGGCTATTACTTCTTTCAAAAAATCCAGATGTGCTTGTGTGTCCCATCCGGCATTGGATGTGAGGGCATCAGGTGGATCCGGTACCAACGTTACCTGATGTGGTCTGACCTCTTCGACCAGCTGCAGAAACTTCTCTGATGGATATCCCTCAATATTGAATTCGGTCGTAATAATCGGCCGTATGGCTCGTACATCGCTGTAGCGAATGTGCCGTTCATCCGGGCGTGGATGTACGGTAATGCCTTCTGCACCAAATCGCTGGCAATCGATAGCCGCCTGAAGCACGTCGGGTACATTGCCACCTCTCGAATTGCGCAGGGTGGCTATTTTATTGATGTTAACGCTTAATTTAGTTTTTTCCATTGCTTTTCAGTTCTTTAATCATGCGTTTTACCAAAGTCGGCCCCTCGTATACAAACCCCGTGTACACCTGTACCAGATGTGCCCCTAAATCGAGCTTCCGGCGGACATCCTCTGCTTCAAATATACCTCCGACTCCAATTAGCAAGACCTCCTGAGGCAATCCTTTGGCCAGCTGACTCAGGATGCGGTCAGATCTTTCCCTCAGCGGTGCACCCGACAATCCTCCAGCGCCTATGGCTTTAAGTCGATCTGCCGGTGTCTTCAACCCATCTCGGCTAATGGTGGTATTGGTTGCCACCACTCCGTCAAGGCCCGTGTTGTGCATTACTTCCAATAGGTCATCCACTTGCCCCTCGGTCAGGTCTGGTGCTATCTTCAGGAGTATGGGGCGATATTTTTCGCGTTGCAAAGGGTGCCTTTTTAGCGCCGTGATGATGTTTTCCAGGGGTTTCTTCTCCTGCAAATCCCGCAGACCGGGTGTATTGGGCGAGCTCACATTGATGGTGAAATAATCAACCTGGTCATGCAGGGCTTCAAAGCACGTAAGGTAGTCCCTTTGTGCTTCTTCATTTGGCGTCAGTTTGTTCTTCCCTATGTTACCACCTATCACCATTCCCTTGGGTCTCGACCTCAGCAAACGCGACCTGAGTTCCACCACTCCGCGATTGTTAAAACCCATCCGATTGATCAGGCCTTGATCTTTCGGCAGTCTGAAAAGTCGGGGTTTTGCATTTCCCGGTTGAGGCAGCGGTGTCACCGTCCCGGCCTCTATAAACGAAAAACCCAGACAGGCAAGCTCTCTGAGATACCGGCCATCTTTGTCAAATCCAGCTGCCAGCCCCACCGGATGTCTGAAAGTCAACCCTTTCCATTCAAACGGTCTGAACTCCTCTGCATTAAACAGTAACCTGAGCAGCAACTCACCACCCGGCAGCTGACGAGCCAATTTTAAAGAATCCATCGCCATGTAATGAGCCCGCTCCGGATCCAGCAAAAACAGTAAATTTTTTATCAACGTATACATTGTCCTTCAGTTTAAAGTGTTTTGATTGGATAGCCGCCATGTCCATCCTCCATTCTCATAACCTGCGGCTAATCACTGGCAAAATTTCATTTTTCCACTCCACAAAGTCGCCTTGAACTATATGCCTCCTCGCTTCCCGCACCAGCCAGAGGTAGAAGGCCAGATTGTGCACCGATGCGATCTGCCGACCCAGAAATTCATCAGCCACAAACAAATGCCTCAGATACGCCTTCGAATACTGAAAATCCACACGACTGATCCCCGCTGGGTCGATAGGCGAAAAATCATCCGCCCAACGGCGGTTTTTGATGTTGATGATGCCCTCCGTCGTGAAAAGCATCCCATTCCGCCCGTTGCGCGTTGGCATCACACAGTCAAACATATCCACCCCAAGAGCAATGGAATTCAGGATGTTTTCTGGTGTGCCGACCCCCATCAGATACCGCGGTCGGTCAGCAGGCAAGATGTCGGTGACCAGGTCCGTCATTTCATACATCAGCTCCGCCGGCTCACCCACAGAAAGACCCCCAATGGCATTCCCCGACAGATTTTTTGACGCCACAAATTCGGCCGACTCCTTCCTCAACCGCGACACAGTACCCCCCTGTACAATTCCAAACAGACTCTGCTCATACCCATACAATGAAGGTGTCTCATCAAAACGCCTGATACACCGCTCCAGCCACCGATGCGTCAGATGCATACTCTCCTCCACATAGCGCTCATCGCACGGCCAGGGCGGACATTCGTCGAAGGCCATTACCACATCAGCTCCTATACTCCGCTGAATGTCCATCACTCCTTCAGGAGTAAACATATGGTAGCTTCCATCGATATGTGATTTAAACCGCGCACCCTCCTCAGTGAGTTTGCGGTTTTCTGCCAGAGAAAAAACCTGATAACCCCCGCTATCGGTCAGTATCGGACGCTCCCATCCCATAAAGCGATGCAAACCACCAGCCTTCTTAAGCACATCCGTACCGGGTCGCAAATACAAATGATACGTATTGCCCAGGATGATTTTGGCATCTACATCGTCTACCAACTCATATTGATGCACAGCCTTTACACTACCCACCGTACCCACGGGCATGAAAATGGGTGTTTCAATCACCCCGTGGTCCGTAGCGATACGACCAGCTCTGGCTTTGGAGCCCGGATCCATCGCTTCCAGCTCAAAGCGTAGCATCTACCCGTGGATGTGTTCTTTTTTACCAAATTCCTTTATGACCTCAGCCTCGTATTCCAGCAAAGCACGCCACATAGCATCCACGCGCTCTCTGCCACCATACTTGCGGGCAAAGGTCAGAAAAGTCGTATAATGCTCTGCCTCCGAAGCCATCAGCCCGCGGTAGAAGCGCGACAGATCTTCATCCTGAATGTTTTCGCTCAGCACCTTAAAGCGTTCACAACTCCTGGCCTCTATCAGCGCAGCGACCAGCAGTCTCTGAATCAGACGCTCCAGCCGGTCGCCCGTCTTCGGAAAAAACTCGTTAATCCTGGCCACATACACATCCTTCCGCTCTCTCCCAAATCGATAGCCCCTTTCCACAATGCGCTTGTGCACCTGCTCAAAGTGCGACATCTCCTCACGGGCCAGAGCAGCCATCTCAGCCACCAGATCCGGAAATTCCGGAAAACTCACAATCAGCGATATAGCCGTAGATGCAGCCTTCTGCTCACAGTACGCGTGATCCGTCAGAATCTCCTCCAGATTTTTTGAAGCAATATCTGCCCAACGCGGGTCGGTCGGCAGTTTCAATCCAAGCATCTATATCTCAATTTTCGCGCAAAGGTAACGACCACAGCCTCCACTCCCCCACCCTTCCCGGCCTTCAGTGCTGCTGATACTTTTTAATCACACTCAGAAGTTCCTGATCGCGAAAGTGCGTAGCCATCGGATTACGCATATGCAAGGCCAGCAACTTCACTATCTCTTCCGGAAACACCTCCACCCTCAGCAATGGCCGCATAAGCCCCGCAAACGCACGCTTCCACTCCACCCCGTGCGGCTTCACAGCCTTACCATACTGCCTCCTCACCACCAGATGAGCGTACTCATGGACCAGCGTAATCAGAAAATTGTACCGATCCAGATTTCCGTTGATGTAAATTACATGCCTGCCGCACTTCTCATCGTAGAAGTAAAGACCCGCCCTTGACTTTTTAGGCCTGGTCACCTTCAGGTAGATTACCTCCCTGTTCAGAAGCTCCTCCACATATCCAAAAGCCGCCTTCGGTACATACCTCCTCAGAGGGCCCCAAAGCGATTCACCCTGCGATTGCTTTCCCATCCACACTACACTACACGGCCGCTAATCTAAAAGATAATTTTTTTCCTTTGGGCGTGCCCCCGTGCGCCGGCCCTCCTGCGTCGGCCTTACCGCACGGGGTCGGGCTGCTCCGGGGTGCGCTTCGCTCCCGTGCTCCGCACCGCCCTTACGGGCGCCCTCCGCATCCCTCACGCAAATCACCTCGGACCGATTAAACCAAACTATTTGCACCACCGAAAGTATTGTTTGAATTGAAGAAGAATCCTTAAATGATAAAAAAGCACATCGGATCCCTCCACAATGTGTAAACTCATTGATTTATCATGAGCAAATACGAAGAAATTACAATCAATCTTTGCGCTATCCATTTAAAATTCCTGTGATATTACTATTGACCTTTTTCTTAATTTTAGTCCATACAATCCATTATTTTTTGATTATGATTAGCCATGAGAAAGTGATTGTTCATTGGAACGAATAGGAGATCTGATATATCGCTTTTATAAGATAAAAAGAGTGAAATTTAAACAGACAAAGTGCCAGGTTTCTGTACATTTTTCGCGAAATAATTGATTTGTTTTTTTCTCCATACTCAGCTACCCTTCAAATTTTGGGGAGAAAATCCCCGTTTATGCTATACCCATGCCTTGCTATAAGTTTTTGGTTTAAAGAAGAGAATATCATTATAAAATTATGTCGGAAGTACTATTTCTACCCATCTACCTCTACCCCAAAGTAGAAAAATCTTGCCACAGTACCGAAGAGGTGAGTTGCTGTGAGAGGAGGTGAATGTGTGAATTTGTAACTAAACACATGTACTAACACTACATTTTAATAGTAATACTTGTATTAAAAACAAAAATGTTATGCATGCATAACAAATGTAAGATATGTTAAAACTACTAATTATAATAGTCTGCGATTTTCTTTAACAAAGTGTTTAGGCTATTTCACACTGAATTTAGCCTATTTCACACACACATTGTTTTTTACATTTGATTTGTGGTATTAATTTTAAAATACCAAAAAATAAAAAACTTAAAAACTCTACTATTTATAGTAGTAACATCGATGATTTTTTCATCTTGTAAAAAAGATTTTCAAGCTTTAATTAATGTGCCAAAGCCAGAACTTTCTGGACAACCAGAATTGTATGAGATAGTTAGAAATCTGCCACAGCCACTAATCAATTATTTAGACAATCCTTATGATAGTGAAGAAGAAGATTTCGACAGAGCTTTATATTATTTAGCAAAGAGCTTGAGGATTTTTGCTTGTGACGAAGAGTTTTTGCTTGATGTAAGAAACTATTTGAATGAAGATGGTGAACTGTTGTTAGATGATTTTTTATCAATTCATAATAATTATTTTACAGATTTAGAGAATGAGTTATCTAATCATGGTTATTCTTATAATTCCTTAAAAAGTGCATTGGTATATGATAATGTTCAGTTTCCACCATCAATTAAAGTAGATAATTTTCAAACATGCAATTGGTTCTTATCAAAGGCAATAATTGGTATAGGGGCAGAAGCAGATTTCCAAGACTCTATTGGAGATTTTGTTCCAGCTTGGTATCCAAATGAAGGTTGTAATGATTGGGACGAAATATTAATTGGTAAAAGGTTTGGATGAGCAGAACTTAATGAAGCATTGGATTTGTCAATTTTACCAATAACTGATATTCCAATTTTAATTGTTGGATATAATATTGATGAAAATGATGAACACTTATTCTTAGTTATCATTGATGGACATCACGATTCAACAGAAAATGGTGAAATTCTATTTGACCCAAGAGCTCCTGGCAATGTATGTAATGATGCTAATTACATACAATACAAGAATTGTCATATTACAAAAAGGAATGAATCAAGAACGAAACATAGTGAATGGAGGGTAAGAACTATGAATCTAGACCATATTCATGATTACTGGAATTCAAAAGCTTATGATTTAAAAAGCGTTCATAAAGATGATATTAACTCAAATATCTCAATCAATAGAAATGTAAACCTACAGCATCCTGGATTACCTGATGTAAATGCAAATTGTAAAAAATGGCTAGCCGCAACTTATGAATATGATTGGTTCGCCACGAGAAAAAGAATAGTACATTTTAATTCAATTTGCGGAATATATCAAAGTACATTTGCACTCCCTTTTGATGATAAGTGTCTACGGATAAAAGCGAGTGTAGATAGCAAGAAGAAAGACAAGCCATATCAGCTAATTTTTGTTGAAAAGAATAAATGTTGGTGTATAGGTGAGGAAAGAAAGTATTCAAAAATGATCAATTATAATGGGTATGGAGATATACATATTAAGGCGTATTAATACTAATTGTTTAAAAATATTTACTGCAATCTTCTTGGTTGCAGTAAGTTTTTTTCAAGAATTAGAAGCTAGTGATACAACAAAAACATCAAGTAGAAATATTTATCTCCTCACAGGACTTCACATTACAGATCCAAGTAATGAAATGTTTCCATTGCCATTTTTTCCTGGAGGCATTGATCTTTTAGCTTATTCTCCTTCTATCGGTGTAGGTATTTATTATAAAAAATATCGATTGGGCTTAGAGTTTAATTACTCAAAATTTGATGTAATTTATCCTTTCCAAAATGGCTTGTTAAATTTAGATATTCACAATTACTATTATAATTTATATTCGTATTTAGGTCGATTAAAATTTGGAATAGGTCTTTCAAATACCTATAATAATATATTTTCACAGTATTATCCTAATAGACATACAAACATTGTCCCTATGTTTGGATTCAAAATGAAATGGATAGAAGCTAATGTATTATTTAATGGTATATATACATTTCAATCAAATTCATTTTTTGCTAATTTCAATACCACATACATGCTTACTTACAAGCATGAATTGTTCGGAGCTCATACAAAAGTTTCAAAAAATCAAGAATTAGACTTGTTTTTTAATTTAGGTTTATTTAGTAATCTAAGTTTTGCAAAATTAAATATTGACCAAAATAGATATGACAAAACCTTTTTGAATTCCCATTCTTTGGGCCTTGAATTGAGGCATAATCAAACAGGAATCTCTATTTCAGCTGAAAGACTTTTTCACTATCAAGGAATGACTGATGGAAGAAGGACTACTCATTTTGAACTTCAATATTTATACTTCAATAAATATATTCGTGTTAAAACTAACTCACTATACTTTGGTCTTGGATTTATTAATGGTACTGACGCAAGTATGATAATGGACTTGGAGGATGGATTATTTACAAAGAATAGACTTTTTATAGGTGGATACTCTCTTGCTGCTGGATATGTCATCGACGACAGATGGAGTCTTAATTGTAAGATTGACTATTTTACATTTAATGAGACGTATAAAATACTAAATCCAGATTTAGAAAACTATATAGGATTAGGAATTGATAGAGTTCGATTGGGTGTTTCATACAAATTTAATGCATATAGATAGATGAAACAATCTTTCTGCTTATTACTTATACTATTTTCTTTTTATAGCAATGGTCAGGAGAAAACGCGTTTTTTTGATAAATTGACATTTTCTTTTGAAGTGTTTAATTATCCAGATTTTTCTAATTTTCATCTTGCCAATCATATTATTAATGAAGATTTGGAGATAAATCGAAAAATATTTAGCAGACATGGCATTGGAATTTCATCTTACCTAGAAGTTGGCAATTCATTATTTGGTTTTAAATATGAATACTATAGAGATGCAACGAGTCATACAATTAAAGATTCTACAGGCAATGGATTTCCTTTAAATGATTATATCATAGGTCATTTTTTTTCATTTTCACATTTATATAGTTTAAAGTCATCCTATAATCTACCATTATGGATTGGTTATAATATTGGCTACTATGTAAGCAGAGATGAAGGTTTGCCAATTATCATATTTGGCACACCAAGCACAGGCTTTAGTTTTGAGGAGTTTGAAGTGCCGTTGGTTCAAAATCATTTTAAGTTTAATGGTCAATTAACTTACAGATTTAGGTTAACAGAAATTGCAGACTTAGGACTCAGCGTTTACGGAGGTATCGGAAGGAATGTATCTGACGAGGGTAGTAAATGGGTTTTTCAGAATAAACTAGGAATCAATGTGTGGTTTTAATGTTTTGAGTATTAATTTTAAAATACCAAAAAATGAAAAGAAAGAATCTTTTAAAAAATTTCTCATTATTGATTCTGTCATGTTTTATAGCACTCAGCTGTAAGAAGGACAAAAAAGAATCTTTAGATGCAAAACCTATGTTTTCGGAAATACCCGAAACCCTTCTGAGTCATTTCTGTCATGCGTATCCAGAAAATCAACAAGACTCAAATACAATTTTTACTTATGATCTTACTCTTGAGCAACAGAATTATTTTATTGCTAAGTATCAATTAAGTATTGCCATTAGAAATTTAGCCTTGAATCCCCGCTTTATTTATAATTTACATTCTGCCGCTGCTTATTGGTATCAAAGAACGGGAAGTACAGATTTGCCTTTTTACACTCTTAGAAAAGAAGACAGTACTTTTGCGTTGCAAATTGCAAATGAATTATCAACTGTAATGGGCAATGGATGTGCAGGTTTTAATTGTATTGACCAATTAGAAAGTAGTATGGATGTAGATGGCTATAAATATGAGCTTGCAATTTCTATATACAATATTTTTGAAGCTTCAAATACCTATATTCCGCTGGTAACACCAGCGATAGATGTGGATGATGAGATGTATTATCCGAATATAGATGGCGATGCAGTATAAGGGTGGCATTTAATGCTACAAACATGGCGTGGGAAGAGGTAATTATTGATGAAAATAGATCCATAAATTGCGAAACAATGGTAATTGGAATTGTATCGGTAAACCCTGGTTATCATTATGTAGCTTTAGGACTAAGTCCTCCACCTTGGTTTTATACAGGAATAAAACTTCCACCACCACCTCCTCCCTCTGAAATTGACAATTGTGTGAATTGTGATATGCCACCTGCAACCGCTGGTGATAAATTCTCCACCTATGATTTTAGAATAAAGGTAAGACATGAGAGATGGGGAGATTCTGAGGTTTGGAATTTTGGCTCAAGGCTAGCATATAGCTCTTTTACAGGTGCTTGGGATCATATACCTTATCCGTTTGCTTACAGCATATTTAAAAAGGTAAATAAAAATGATATAAATAAATGGCTATATATGTGGAATGAAGTTGCGGATAGACCAGTAAATCTGCAACAGCGAATAGATAAATGCAATACTTGCTGGAATTCCGTAGAAAGAGATTGGTTTGAAGGTGGAAAAATTCATTGTGGTACATATTTAGTTTTGGCCAATGGTTCAAAGGTGGAAATTTTTTCTAGGTCGAAAAGAACTTGGACAAATGATTATTTTGCTTACAAACCTGAAGAAACTCCAACCATAAAGTTTTACGACTGGATATGCTGGCATCCTTCTCAGTGGGCAAATAATTGGATTAACGAGCCTTTGGGAGATTTCAAAATGATAAGAACACAATAGTAAGATGATAAAGCTCATATAAATTGCTGTATGAGCTTTTTTAATTATTTCCAAAAAATGAAGAAGAATTGTTTGTTAATGATACTTTTAATACCCATTATGATGCATGCACAGCCTTGGAGCATCAAATCAGGATATTCAAAAAAGCATTTTGGTCATTATACTTTTGTAGCTGGAGGATATGAGCGGCAGAATTGGAACTTTGAACTTGGGCTAAACTATTTCATCAATGTATATCCTACAGATAATCAAGGAAATATTCATTTTAATAGGGGCTGGGCATTTAATAACAGCCAAAGATTTGGATTGGATCTAAGTATTGAAAGAAATTGGATAAAGAACAATAACAATAGACTGTACTTTGTCAATAATTTTTTTGTGAATTACATTGCACATGTAATTGATTTAATGTCTCCTACTTTTATTGGGGACGATGGAAATTGGTACGCAATTTATATTTATAATTTAGATGTTGACCCTTCATTTAATTGGATGTATAGTTTGGGTTTGGGTTTTGATGGAAGATTGTATGACAATCTCTTTATTTCAATGAGTGCCTTACCGGGTATAGTTTTTTACTACTATGTTGATGATAATCTAGTGAGTGGTGCAGATTGGTTGATTAGCAAATTTTTTAGAGCTGTGGGTGGTGAAGCATTCACAATTACATACAATGTTTCATTAAAATATAAATTTTGAAAACAAAGTATCATTTATTGGCCATTGGCATTTTGCTTTTAGTGGCATTACCCAGCATAGCCCAACGCGATTCACTAGGTGTATGTTTGGATGTAAGCATTGGTAGAGTACTTCCTCACAAGGGAGCACAAATAAACCTGAGAATAGAAAGAAAAAAACTAAATTTTGGTGGGGGTTTTAATTTTCATTTGAATGACATACCACATGATAGAAATAATTATGTGTATAGAAAGCGCGCTTATAGAATAAATACCACGGATGTAATTGGCTTAAATTTTTTCACTGAGAAAAGATTTGCTAGTATTTCACAGAATCATTTTTTTATAGGTTACTCTATTCATGCACATAGATTGAGCCTCAAAAAACTTAATTATATTTTCTTAGAAGAGTTAGTAGACCCATCTTTTAGCTCAATTCGTGAATTTTATACAGTAGAAGAAGGAGTCATTGGAGAAAAGGGAACATTTTTGTTTAATACCGCTTATCTCAGAGGGCAGTTTCCTCTTAATGATAAGTTGTATTTCAATGCTCAAGTGGGTTTTAGCATAGGCAGCTACTATTTCAAAGAATTTCGAAGAGATGAACCACCTTTGCGCAACAATCCCTTCCTCTTCACATATGAATGGGATGCTTTTATACAATTTATGGTAGGTATAGGTTATAGGTTTTAATTTTTTCGCTATCCTGTAGCCATTTTTGAATAAGCACACCGCAGCGGAAATTATCGATGACCCTTAGCCTTGCGGCTTGTTCAAAGTAGAAAAATCTTGCCACAGTACCGAAGAGGTGAATTGCTGTGAGAGGAGGTGAGATTTTTCTTAGGGTCATTTTTTAGCTTTAACGCTTGTGGCTTCTTTTGAAGTTTAGGTTTGTACTACGATTTTTAGAAATGAAAAAAACAACATTTTGCATTTTAGTTTTTTACTCACTCTTGGGTACAGCTCAAAGCAAAAGCGAAATTCAATTAAGTCAACAGTTTTTTGCTGTAGATAATTTTGATTTTAATAAGCTAGAAATCAATTACTTCAGGAAGCTACACAAGGGTTTTGGAGTAAATCTAGGTTTGTTTTACGATAGGTTTGAGTATTGGGAGAGGATAAATTATGAAGGAGTTTTATTTCATGGTTTTACGGGCCCATATAATCCTAATAATGCCTATTTCCCAATTGGTGGAGACCCTCTGCCAAATGGCAATATACCTGATAATATTAAGATTACAGATTTATTCAATATAATGGGCTTGAATTTGGGTGTGTTTTATGAAATAAAGAATCTTGGTTACCCAAAGCTCTCCTTAATCTCGGCACTAAGAAATGAAATGGTCATGCATAGAGGATTCTATGCAAGAGGTGGTTTGAATCGTTTTGAGGTTTACGAGAGTGGCAATGTGGTAGGGTATATAGATGTGGATATCTACGGAGATTTACGTCAGCTAGCAAGAGATGCTTTGGGAAATTTTAATTTCAACGCTTCTGCATTTCTAAGATACCAATTAGGTACTTATACGCAATTGGGCATTCAAGCCGATTATAATCATATTTTATATAGTGATTTTTTAAGCATGAGTTTATGTTTAGGTACAAGATTTTAGTTTTTGTAGGATGCTTAATTCAGTCATCCTCTTTATTGGCTCAAAAATATGGTGAAGTTTATGCAGCTTTGCCTTATATGTATATGAATCATAGTAATTTACATGCTTATGGCCTGAGTATTCAGTACAATTCTCCAAAGGTTTATCAGTTTAATCTATTGCTCCGCAGGAGTTTTATGTATGGCGGTGGTAATAGAGGTATTGTGCTTGAAAAGGGTGTGCCTTATAGCTTTGAACATCCTGGTTTTCAAGATTGGCTAGGAAGAGATATCAATGGCGAAGAAAAGAGTTATTACACAGCGCATAGTCATCAAGCCATACTGGATTTTGGGCTTATGAAATCCTTTAACTTAAAAAATCAATGGAGCGTAATGGGTGAATTAGGATTGAGTTATTTGCAGGTTAGAAAACACTATGTAGTAGGCATAGAAGAAGTTACAGTAGGCCTAGATAATCAAATTATAGCTGAGTTTAATCATTTAGTACCTTATCAATTGTATATCAATAGAGTTACTTACTTTATTGGAGCAGGTGCTCTGTATGTAATACATGCAAAAATGGATTTATCACTTACCACACGCTACCATCACTTGAGCAATAATCACGGAAGCATTATGGCAGAAATTGGGCTCGCTTTTAAATTGGATTAGGCTTTTCTCTTCATAGCGCCCCACAACCTTTAAACCTCTTTGAATATTCGCTTTACCATTATGCGTTTCCGCGCTCGTGTAGTTGTGCAGCATTGTTGCAAAAAGAATGTTTTATGAATACGTGTTATCTCAAAAAAATTGGCATTCTTCCGTTGGTGGGTTCTTTCATTTGACCTAGTTGAAAGGAATAAAAACATTGAAAATGCCGGCGGCAGCGTAGATGTCGGATTTGGAGTTTCAATTGTCACTTGTCAATGATTAATGTTTAATGACTTTTGAAGATTTGAAATATTTTTTACATATGGTATTAATATTCAAAGTTTAAATATTAAAGTTATCAGATTAACCTCAAACTTTGAACTGTGAACAAATCCACCAAACTACCCAACTTAGAACCATCAAACTCCCAACTACCTAACTATTAAAAAATTTTCTTGATTATAAACCACTTTTTTTACACTTCTTACGCTTTTAGAGCTTATAGGCTCTGCTTAAAATTGTCCGTTAAATATTGAGGGTTTGGTAATAGACGAACATCACAATTAAGTGGCTAGAAAAGACTGTGCTAGAGATTAAAGAGGTTTTATATTTTTTACCACAGATGCTTCAGGCAATTTCCTTTTGACAGCTTTTCGTGCAGGTCTTATCACCTCAAAGTTAGCCAGTGGGTCGCGCAACTCGTGAGATTTTGGTGCACTTGCGCAGTGAATATTTGTACACCCTTCACTTCTACCCTGGTTATATACATGGTCCTTTTATTTTATCAGAAAATCAGTCAACTCAACATCCGCAATCTTAAACTTTTTCTAAAATTTTAACATATAAACGGTTGCATGTTTTAAAAAAGAAATTATTTTTGAAATATACATACCATTTCCATTTGAACTATGAAACAAGTATCTACTCACAACGCTGCAACGCTGCAACTCTGCAACTCTGTAACCCTAATCCTAAGCCTAATGATTCCAGGATTATTGACCCTTTCTCCCACTTGGCTTAATGCCCAATTTAGTTTACAACCCAGCTCAGTGGGCAGTAATGCCGTGGGCATTTGTGGTAGCACAGCTACTTTTCAAGTGATTGGACACAATCCAACTTTTTCCGTTACAGGCTTTTTTCCTGTTGGCTTTACTGCAACCCAATCTTTTAATTCTTCAACAGGGGTTCTCACACTAAGCTCTGTAAACATTACCGATTTTTAAGATTTTGGCACTTTTGACATTACTTATACCAATGGGTTCAATGTTTTCACCTTAAGTTCTACGGTGGTGAATTGTTGTATCAATGGTGTAGGTAATGAGATTTTTGTGCAAGAACCCACTAGCCCAAAAATTGGAGGTGGATTCTTCTCATTTATGATTTTTGATGTTTATGGTACTGTGCATTTAGATGAAAACTATACTTTCGATAACTGCATCTTTAATCTTGCTCCGGATGCTCAGTTGGTTATTGATGCTTCTTACACTGTAGAATTTACCAATTGCAGCATTGTGAATTGCAATAATGAATATAGATGGGATGCTATTGTAGTAGATGACCCGAGCAGTACTTTATCCATTACACAAACACATACTGAAGCTGGCATTAGAGGAGTTTGGGCGCTCAACAATCCCACTGTGTTGATTGACAATTCTACTTTTTCAAATAATATGATAAGCCTTTTAATTGAAAATTTTACAGCAGGTTCAAACAACGTAGTTTTTACAGAAAATACAGTCGATATTTGGCAGGAAGGACACAACGGTATCCTACAATCGCCATCATCGACTGTTAATTTAATGCCCTACACTTATATAGCCGATTTTTATCATCAAGCTATTGTATTAATAAACAGTTATGAAGTTTACATTGGTGACCAGAGCGCAGGAATCAACAACCTTATTGTACAGGGCAATACCGAAAACCCAATCGTTTATTCCATCAACTCTCAATTGTACATGGAAAACAACCGATTGGAAAATGGCCCTTATGGAATAGTAGGCAAAGATTCTTATCTAAACATAGGCAACTCAAGCACTGCCTTTAACGAGTTTATAAACAACAATACAGCAATTCAATCACTCAACGGAATTCACGATATATTGTACAATACTTTCAACAATGGATCTTATGCAATTAAACTAGACCTCATAAACCAATCAGGCAACAACAATGTATCACATAATCAAATACATAATTATACTACCGGAATTTATTTGGGCACCCCAAAAACCCTTTATAATCGTACCTTAATCCATAGCAATATTCTAACAGATATAGAAGCGAGAGGCATTGACATTGCGCGCCACCTAAGCGACCCTAATTGGACCATAAACAAACGCTTATACATCAATTTTAATGAAATAACGGGTAAGCTCGCAGGCAATACCTTTAGAGGCATTAGCCTAGATAATTGCGAAAATGCTGTGGTAGGTGAAAATTACATAACCCATGCCAATACGGCCATGAGTAGCAACTGCGATATCTGGACCATTTATGGCCTATATACCAACAACTCACTTAACACTTGGATAGGCAATAATATCTTTGAAAACCTATGCTATTCTATCTTTGGGATAGACAACCTCCTCTTTACCCGAATAGAGTGTAATCAATTTATCAATACCCGAGGGATCTACTTCCAAAATGTGAACATTGGCAACATAGGCTCACCTGCACAAAGTGCTAATAATGAGTGGGTAATGCATTCCTATCCATTTAAATTAGAAGGAACTTTGAATGTTGGATTTCCAATAACATACTATTGGAATTCATCTCAAGGCTTAACCTTTAATCCTAATACATGGGCGGGATCATTAAATCCTGATTTCACTGATAATTCTTCTGCAACAATATCTTCATGTAATAGCGTTCCTTCTAATAGAGGATTAACTATTGATGAATTACCAGCTATTGCAACCAACTTATATCCCAATCCTACAAGTAACCTATTGAATATTCAATTAAGCAAAAAAACTTATCATCACGATATTATGATTATTAACCAAATAGGTCAAAAAGTATATTCTTATAAGGTCACCGAATTCACTGATCAGCTGCAAATTAACCTAGAAAATCTCGCTTCAGGAATGTATATAATGCAAATAAACTCTGATGCAGGACAAAGCAGACACAGGATTGTTAAGAACTAGAATTATTTTTAAAACAATAACACACAGTATTCTAAATATTTGCCATATTGTGTGTATTTAATTTTATTCTCATGAAAAAAGTACTCTTTTTCATCTTCATTATAATGAACCAATTGCAGGGACAAAATTTGATTTCTAATTACTCCTTTGAAAATCATGGCCCTTGTCCACATAACATAGGTTGTCCATATATTAAAGTGCCAGGTCAAAATTTGCATCCTGATATCATTCAAGGAAGATACTTTGATTGGTATGATGCTTCAATTAGATATTCTCACTTTACAGGTTCTGGTCAAATTTGGATTATATATCCAAATCTTTATTATCCAATTACTATAAATTTCCTTTTAGATTCCATATTAAATAATCAAAATTTAAATGCGTTTAACGGAGACCATTTTTTTGCATTTTCTATTGTAAAAGCTAGACAATTTTTTGGTGTTAATTGGAATTGGGTTATTTCAGTTCCAATTATAAGTATTCCTCTAAAAAAAACTACAGAAATAGATAAATATTGTGGTTATTTTTTTGTAAGGAGTGATTCTAGAAATTCATTTCAAATAAATAATATTGATATCGCATTATCCAAAGATAGTATTGTAAGTTTAGCTAATCTACCAAGCTTTAGTTTTTCAAATACGGATATTGTCAATAATTCTTTGGTTGTTTCAATAAATGATTCATCAATAAATAAAAGCGACAAATGGAGAAAGGTTTTATTTAATGTAAGTGTCAATGACCATTACAATCATTTTTCCTTAGGAATATTTGATCCCAACTTATCTCCAAGCTCATTTAATGTTATTGATTCATCTACCAGTTTATCTCGAAGGAGAAATTTTAATAACGATCCACAAGCCATGTTCCAATCTTTTTATTCCTTTGTTTTTTTCGACGACTTCCATTTTTATAAATGCAGCGATACCTTGTTCACAGTGCAGCTACCTGCCGATACTACCCTGTGTGAGGGCGAGACCTTGCAGCTTACCGCACAGGTAATTGACAGTACTTATATGCTGGAAAATGAAACCCGTCACTATCTATGGAGTACAGGCGATACCACGCCAAGCATTACAGTAAATCAAGCAGGTACGTACTGGGTACAGGTGAGTATAGATGGACTTTACAGCGCTTACGATACCATTGTAGTCAATTACATCTACAATTTTAGTCCTCAAATAGCTCCTTATCCAGAAACCCTGTGCCTTGGGCAATCGGCTTGGCTGGGTGTGCAAGTACCTCAAGAAGTAAGCATACTCTGGAGCAATGGCGATAGCACAGCTACCACTCAGATATATGAAGCAGGAGTCTATTATGTACACACCTACAATGAGTGCTTTAGCTATACAGACACACTAGTAGTTTATGAAAAAGATTGCTCCCCGCCCCCTGTTGTGGATTACCCCATTTACATCCCCAATGCCTTTACCCCCAATGGCGATGGGGTAAACGATTGCTTCCAGGTATCGGCAGAAAATGTAGCAGATTACCACATACAAATATTCAATCGCTGGGGAACAATGATGTACAGCAGTACCGACCCCAAAGAATGTTGGGACGGGCAATACCAGGGCAAGCCCGTCCAGGAAGGAGTATATCTCTACCTCATTCGCTATACCGACAGAGATGGCAACCCACAAACCCCAAAAAGAGGTGAGATTGTATTGTACCGGTGATTAATTGAATAAATACATGGCAACGTTCAATACTGCACCCAGTGTTTCAAACACGTAACTGTCTATATTCCTATGTTTTAAAGTCTACTAGGCGTCTTCGGAACTCAGAGAGCTTATGACTCAGATTTGATTAATTAGATTTTTAAGGCTTTAGCGTTTGAAAAATCGGAAGGTTTCCAGGCTTAAAACCCCAGAGGAGCGAAAAGATTAAAAGATTATGATTTTAAAATTATTGAACCCTCGGTTTCAAGCATACCCCAATTTCATCGGTTTTTGGCCTGTGTTTTTGCCAGGATAAAACCATGACAAAAACCCGAACCCTGGACGCTTACAAGCATAAAACGTTTGAACCCTTCAAGGTCGCGTGGTGTTGCGCATTATACTTATTCCACAGATTGCAACCTGTCGATACTGGGGCTCTACCCTTGTTATATACTTATATACATGGTCCTTTTATCAGAAAA
>NZ_QPJS01000006.1 GCF_003337435.1 Schleiferia thermophila | reverse complement strand
GCGCCCGCAGGGCGGTGCGCAGCGCAGCGGAGCACGGGAGCGAAGCGCACCCCGGAGCAGCCCGACCCCGCGCGGTAAGGCCGCAAGGCCGGCGCGCGGGGGCACGCCCTCAGGAAAATCCAAGAATCTAAAAAAAAGGATGTTATATTGCGATTTTAAAGCGATTAAGCAGGCGTAAAAGTTTGGTTTTGATATTGGTCTGATTGCTCCAACGGTAGAAAATTTCGGCTCGAAGGTGACGTCCGGTCTTCTGCATCAGTCGGGCTGCTTCGTAATATTTACGCTGCATGGCTGGGGTTATGTATTCTTCTTTTAAGTAGCGGCTGAAGACTTTGTGGCAGCGGTTGAGGTGTATGCTGATCTGTGAAGTAAGGCCGGTAGTGATGCGGTAAAAGGTCAGGGGCTCGGGTATCATTGCGGTGCGGATTTGAGCCTGAAGCAGGCGGAGCCATAGGTCGAGGTCTTCTACGCCGAGGAATGCGGGATCTGTGACAAAGGGATGCTCGAGGGCGATGCGACGGCTCAGGACCACGGCGGAGGGCACAAGGGGATTGCCGTGGAGGATTAAATCGTCGAGACTGGTGGTGAAGCGGGCATGGCGCTTTCGGCGCTTGCCGTTGTAGAACTCGATTACTGGATGATAGAGGAGGTCCCAGATGGGAAAAATTTCGAGATAGGATGCGGCTTTTTCAAGACGGGTGATGGCCCAGTAGTCGTCGGCATCGAGGAAAGCGATGTACTGGCCATTGGCACGAAAGACGCCTGTATTGCGGGCGGCTCCAAGGCCACGATTGGTGGGGTGGGTGAGAATTTTTGGCTCGAAGGAGGGAAAGGCTTCGAAGAATTGTCGGACTTTGTGCAGAGAGTCGTCGGTGGAGGCGTCGTCGACGATGATGATTTCAAAGTCTTTGTAAGACTGGCCAATGACGGAATGCAGACACTCTTCGATGTAAGGTGAGGCGTTGTACACGGGAATTACGACTGAAAAGAAGGGCATGGGTAGCAGTATTCGGGCATGATTAATCCAGCTGGTATCTTTTCAGGTAGTGGTGATAGAGGTCGGTCTGAAAGTTGGTAGTAGGGATTTCTTCTCCCAGGATAAAGATGTAGGAGGGATTATTGGTGAGCATTTCGAGTGCGTTGCCGGGGTTGACGAAGAGAATAGCAGCCTTACCGGGTGCAATGGTGCCAAGGTAGTGGTCGAGGCCGGCGATTTTGGCAGGGTTGGCGGAAATGGCTTTAATGGCTGCCAGCTCGGAGAGTCCGTATCCGGTGGCCATGCCAGCTGTGAAGGGTAGGTTTCGGGTGCCCATGGCTTCCATGCTGCCGGTGTAGGAAAAGGCGAAGGTGATGCCGAGGCTATCGAGGATGGCCGGGAGATAGTAAGGTTTGTGTACGTGTTCGTCTTTGCTGTCGGGAAGTCGTGTGAGGCGGTCGAGGATTACGGGTGTATTGGTTTGGCGGAGCAAGTCGGCTACAAGGTCGGCTTCCCAACCACCAGAGATTACGGGTCGTGCAATTTCTAATCTGGAGCATAGGTGGAGTGCGTCTTTGATTTCACGGGCACGGCGAGCTCGAATGTAGAGTCGCCGGCTCGGGTCGGTAAAGAGGGATTTAAGGGCACTGAGTTTGACATCGTAGGGGGGATTGGGGTCGAGGGCGTATGCACGGGCTTTTGAGAGGTATTCTTCGATTTCCTTGGTTTGTTGGAGATATTTTTCGTTTTTTTGGTCGTCGCCCGGTTCGGCCCACCAGCCGGTGGTTTCGATGGCTTCAGGCCAGTTGAGGTAAAATCCGTCATCAGCTTTCAGGACGGCTTCTTCCCAGTTGTGGCCTGAAAGACGCATAACAGAAGACTGACCGCTGAGGATTCCGGTGGTGGGCGCCGGCTGTACGATGAGTACGCCATTGGTGCGGATGGTTTCGATGATGCGGGAGTCGGTGTTGTAGGCGATGAGGGAGCGTACATGAGGATTGAAGGAACCTACTTCGGCAAAGTCGCGTGTGGCTCGTACAGCGTCGATTTCGGTGAGGCCCACGCGGGAGTCAAGTGCCATGAATCCGGGATAAATATACTGGCCGCTTACATCGATGATACGCGCTCCTGAAGGCGGGGTATCCGGCCATTCGGCCATGGAACCGACGGCTTGTATGACGCCATTGCTGAAGGTGACAAATCCTTGTTCAATGACGGAGGTACCGGTGTAAATGCGACCATTGATAAGAGCATGAAAGGTAGACTGGCCGTAGGTGTAACCAGAAAGTAGGATGGCCAGTGGAAGTGCATTAATCCAGGTCTTCATCGGCTGCATATTGAATGATGGTTTCACAGTGATACATAAAGTTTTGGTCGGCTTTGGGTTTTTCTTTTTCCTTGCCTTGAGCGATGGCAGAGAGGGCTTTTTGGATGAGTTTGTTTTTTTCTTCATCGATACGAAGGCGATGCTCGTTTTGGCTGTGGTAGTCGTAGAGACGGCGTCCATCGACAAAGGTGGCCAGTGGAAAGGAGCTGCTGAGCAGCGGGTGGCCATTCCAAAGGACAAGGTCTGCGTCTTTGCCAGGTTTTAGGCTTCCGGTCAGGTGGTCTATTCTGAGCATGCGGGCAGGATTGATGGTGACCGTGGCGAGGGCTTCAACTTCGCTTAGTCCACCGTATTTAACGGTCTTGGCGGCTTCTTGATTGAGACGCCGACCCATTTCGGCGTCGTCGGAATTGATGGCTGTATTGACGCCTACGCGGGTGAGAATGGCTGCATTGAAGGGTATGGCGTCTTTGACTTCCCACTTGTAGGCCCACCAATCGCTGAAGCTAGAAGCATTGGCGCCGTGTTCTTTCATTTTGTCGGCGACTTTGTAGCCTTCGAGAATGTGGGTAAAGGTATTGACTTTAAAGCCGAGGGAGTCGGCTAGTTTCATCAGCATGTTGATTTCGCTTTGCACATAGGAGTGGCAGGTGATGTGTCTGGAGCCGTTGAGAATTTCGGACAGGGCTTCCAGCTGGTAATCTGTGCGGAAAGGTATTTTTGCTTTTTGGGCGGCTTTTTTTCTGCGGTCGTACTCTTTGGCACGGTTGAAGGCGTCGGCGAAGACTTGTTCTACGCCCATGCGGGTTTGAGGGAATCTGGTGACGTTGCCTTCGCCCCAGTTGCTTTGTTTTACGTTTTCGCCAAGGGCGAATTTAATGAAGCCCGGTGCGCCGGATATTTTCATTTGTTCGGGCAGGGCTCCCCAGCGTAGTTTTACGAGGGCGCTTTGTCCGCCTATGGAGTTGGCAGAGCCGTGCAGTAACTGAGCTGCGGTAACTCCACCTGCAAGTTGGCGGTAGATGTTGATGTCATCTGGGTTGATGACGTCGCCGATGCGCACTTCGGAAGTTATGGAATGGGAGCCTTCGTTAACACCACCATAGATGGCAATGTGGGAATGCTCATCGATGATGCCCGGGGTGATATGGATGCCTTTGGCATCGAGCACTTGCGCGCCACGCGGTGTCGGCAGATTGGTTCCGATGGCAACTATTTTGCCCTCGCGAATGATGATATCGGCATTTTCGAGTTTGCCCTGGGGTTCCATGGTCCAAATGGTGGCTCCCTTGATGTGCAGATGCTCTGCGGGAGGTGGACTCTTATGTCCCCAGGCGGTGAATGGAAATCTGGTATAATCGGGTATTTGACGGATGCTATCGCTTTTAGGCCTAGAGGTATCGGGCAGGTCAGCAGTTTTATGTGCTGTCCAGGTGTGCAATTGTCCGTTTTGGTCGAGGTAGTAGCCTGAAATGGTGTTTGGGGTGAAGGTGCCTTCCAGGATTCGATAAGTTTTGTTTTTCTTGCTTAAGGGGATTTTAAGGGTAATGTTGTAGGCCTGGAGTGTGGCGACGACGTCGAGGGTATCGGTTGCTGTCCATTTGTAAATGAGTTTATTGCCGGATGGATATATGAGCAGCTGAGCGGTGGTATCGTGCAAGGTAGCTGTGTAGACTCCTGGAGAAGGTTTGATGATGGGTTCAAAGATGTTTTCGGCATAGCTCAGGTGGAGCAATACGCGATTGTCTTCTGTGCCGAAGGGTTTTTCGAGGCCGATAAAGGAAGCCACCTGTCCTACTTTGATGCGGCCGATAAGGTCATCGGCTCCTATCCACGCAGCTGGTACAGTGGTAAATGCTGCCAAGGCGGTAGCTGTGTCGAGACCTGCTTTTAGCATTTCGGAGAGCGACCTCCAAAGGTCTTTTTTATCTTTAAGTCCATGGGTGGTAAAGGCGAATGTGATTCCTTCGCGGTGGAGGATTGCGGGGTTAAAGGGGGCCATATCCCAATGGGCGAGTTTTTCCCAGGTGATGTGTTTAAGTTCCAGAGGTGAAGAGACGTCCGGGACCTTTGGCAGTTGAAGGGGAAGAATGAGTTTAGGTTTAAGGGCTTTGAGGTCTGTGACTCTCTGATATTCACGACCGCTACCCAGGATGATAAATTCTCTGGAAAATTCACGTCCCAGAGCGTGAATGCGCCAGATATCGTAGAAGTCTCTGGTTTCGAAAATGGCGGGCAGACCCAGAGCTGCTGCTTCAGAGGCTATGGCGAGGTTGATGGAGCCGTCGCGGCCGCCTTTGCGGTACCAATCTACATCGCTGAATAGCTGTCGGAGCAATGCTATAGAACCCATGAGCGAAGTGGGATAGGGCTGTGTGCTGCTGCCTTTGGTGAAGGAGTAGTGCATGGAGGCTCTTTCGCGAAGTATAAGGTGATTTTCAGATGCATGGCCTGTGAGTACAAGGCTTCCGCTGCCGCGGGCTATTCCATCACGGCGATGGGTCAATACGACAGTGATACCGGCTTTTTGATAGTCGTCGGCCTGTTTTTTTTGATAATTGAATTCTTCGTAAGAGTGAAATTCGGAGCGGATGGCATCGTTCCAATGACGTGCACCATGTCGTGTTCTATCATATTTAATGGGTCCTAAGGGTCGGCGTGCAGGAGTCTGTTCTGCAGCAGAGAGTCCATAGTTGCTCATCAGGTCTATGAAGCCGGGGTATAAATACATGCCTGAGCAATCTTTAACAATCTCTCCGGGCTGTGGAGGCTGAGTGCTGATTCTGATAATCCGGCCTTTGCGTACGGCAATGTTGAGCCTTTGAGGGGTAGCTCCCGGTTCCGTGACCACTAATGCATCTTTGTATACAGTAATGAGCTCGTCGGATTCGGTGATGCCAGGCTTTGGCTGCTCGGTCTGTGCTGCGGCATAAAGCACATTTAATACCATGTATATCAATAATATACGCTTCACAGATGGGTCGTTTTTGGTTGGAGGTTAAATGTATGTAAAATCTGTGTATCTACATTTTATTGATTTGGTGGAAGACCCAAGAGGAGGTTGATTAAAAACAACTGATTGACGATGTGATGGTTAAGAAGGGATTAGTTTGTGGATGCCAGGCCTGCTTTACTGATTGCAAAACGGGGAATTGCTCCCGTTGTGTGATATCCGGGGGTGTAGCTATACTGAAAAGGGGATGTGGACAATGAGGCATTTTTAGGGGATTCGATGCGCCTGATAATGTGCGGGCTGTTTTATTTGGGAAGCTTACAAATTTTAAATAGGACCTGGGAAAAGGTCACAGCAGTACACTTCTTGAGTAAAATAACTATATGCTTCATATTCAATTACTTTTGAACATACATGGAATTTACAACGCATGGTGTCAAGGGGAATTATCTTTATTTTATGCTCTTCGGCCAGCTGTACTATTTATAGCTCTGATGCAATGAACTTCACCCTAATAATTCTGAGGATTTGGAAAAAGGTAAATGGGTGATTTGCTGAATACTTCACTCGGCATAAAAGGTATCGCTGCCCGGGTGAAGCAATGATTCATAGGAGGAGTGAAATTAAAAACCCCGGCATTAAACCCGATGAAGATTCTACAAAAGAACCTGAGGAGAGATTCATGCAATGGTGGAGTAAAATTCACTTTTTATGAGAAGGCTAAGGCTCCGGAAAGAATAAAAACTTATCCACCTTCTGAAATTTCGAAAAGAACGAAAAAATTTAGGCTTGAGTTGGTCGGTTGGAGGTAACTGTGATTGAAGAAATAGGAGAGGACATTTAGGACATTTAAGGTAAATTAAAAAGCGAACCGGGTAAATAAATAGGTATTGCTTCATGGGTGGGAAATTTATAAAAATAGTCAACTATTCCCGGGGGCCTGAATATGCTAGGGGAGAACGCGATGCTGCTGAGCTGTTGTTTGAGTGTGAGGAGTATTGGCAAATTTTCAATGCCATGAATGGCAGGTGGTGATGCGCAGTCTTGTGATTTGGGGTTAATTATGTCTTCCAAACAGGGAGCATCCGGACCGGGAGGTTAAAAGATGAGGGGATAGATTTACATGAAATGATGGGAGGATAAATGGTGGCTGGATTGACGATTAGGCTATGCGTGAGGGATGCGGAGGGCGCCCGAAGGGCGGTGCGCAGCACGGGAGCGAAGCGTACCCCGGAGCAGCCCGACCCCGCGCGGCAAGGCCACGTGAAGGTGGCCGGCGCGCGGGGGCACGCCCTAAAAATCAAACCCTATGGATATGTGAAACATGCCGGGCAGCAGGGTGTAATCTTCGATACCGCGGGCGTAGTCGATGCGAACGATGTGGCCGAAGAGTACCAGTCGCATGCCGGCTCCTATGCTGGCGATGAGGGGGTCTTTGCGGCTGTCGATGATGATGCGAAGATTGCCTTGGTCGATGATGGTGGTGTTGATGGCATTCTCGGGGCTGAGGGGTGAGATGCCGTTCCAGGCGGTGCCTACGTCGCTGAAGAGCAGGAGTTGGAAGTTTGAAATGAAGTTGTTTCGGATGGGGCGCTGAAGGAGCATCCGGAAGATGGGCAGTCGGAGCTCCGAGTTGATGAGGGCGAAATTGTTTCCGTTGCGGGCGTTTTGGAAAAAGCCTCGCATGTTGGTGACCAGTGTTTGGAAAATGTACTGTTGGGTGGTGGCAATGGGAGTGTTTTCGTCGAATTTTGGGGTAAAGTTGTTGTCGACTCCTCCGAGAAAGTGCAGGAGGCGCTCAGGTCCAAAGGAGGTGCCAAGGGCAAGTCTATTTGCCCAAATGGCTGACCTGCCGGTGGGCAGGTAGTGTCTGAAGTCGAGACCTGCGGTGAAGAGGCCTGAACCGGTACGGAGGGGATTTCGGTAGTATTCGCTGAATATTTTGTATCGGAAACCTGTCCAGAGATTGATGCCACGGCTGAGGGATTCGTCATGTACGAAGGAGGCTCTGAGTATCGCGAAGTGTTGGTACTCGGTGGGTTGCTGCAGTGAGTTTGCTTCGCGGGCTAGTGCTATGCGGGTGTCGAGCCGGTAGGATGGGCTGAGGTGTATCGACCTGACTTCGTCAATTGGGAAGATGGCTTTGTACTGGCCTTCGTGGGTGAGATATCTGAGCCAGACGGGTTGGTTGCCGGTGACCACCATGCTTCGGCGGTAGAGGGTGTATTCGTGTTTCCAGCGTTTTTTGTGGTTTCCGAACCAAAGCAGCAGTTCATGGTTTGGGGACAAGGACCGGCCTGCCAGGGGGTTGAGCTCTGCGCGGAATCCCAGAAGTAGTTTGTAATCTTTCAACACATCAGCCACAGTGATTCTGGTCATTGCGTTGATTTGAGGATTGAGCAGGTGGGGTTGTGGTCTGCCGGTAAAGGGTTGGTACTGGGGGATAAGGAAGGCATTGTCGAGATTGAAGGAGAGGTGGTCGCGATAGAAGCTGAGGAGGTATGGTCTGCGGGGGGGAAGTTTGACATCTTCTTGTTTTCGGGCGAGGGGTTGTATTTTTGATAAAATGGACGGAGCCTGGAGCTGTGTGGGGGCTGCTGGCCTGCTTTTGCCGGTGGGGCGATATTTATCGATGAGTCGGGGGTCAAATTCATAATCGTCTATATAAAATTCGTAGAGGGGAGTTCTGACTTTAGAGCGGATGCCTGTGATGGTCTGAGGGGTATCGGAGAGCTGGTGGGTTTTGAATGGCTGGAGGTTGGTTTTTGATGTATTGTCGGGTATAGTTTGAAGTATTATCTGCGGACGTCCTTTTCTGTCGGTAATGGAGAGTATAAGTGTCGAACTATCAGGTCCCGGAGCGTAATGGGAAATAATACCGGGAAGCTCAGCCAGTGGAGTTGTGTTGGTATAATAGCGGTAATGTATGGCTGTATCGACACGAGTAACAGCACTGTCGAGGGTTGCTAAGGTGAAGGTAGTTGACAGATTCTGAGACCATTCGGAATAGATGAGGGTACCCCTTTTGAGCTTATGAGGACGGCCGGATTTATTGTCGGAGGCAAGCAGCAGGGTGGTTTTGTCTTCCTGTTTGCGGTGGAAGATTTGAAGGTTTTCTGGTCGTAATTCAGGATGAGGTTCTTTGGAAGGTTGGGGCGGCTGGGTACGGTTGGTGGATACGGCAATCCAGTCGTTGCCTGAAATGTAGATGGGATACAGGTCGGTGTGGATGTCGGAGGTGATGTTTTTGAGGGAGGTGTTTCGGATGTCGTATTCCAGAATGTCGGTTCGCCCATCTTTCATGGCGCTGAGTAGGAGTTTTTGTCCATCGGGGCTGTAACTGGCTGAAAATATTTTGGTAACGCCATAGAGGGGTTTTTTGGTCCATTTTTTTTCTTCGAAATCGTAGAAATTGAGTCTGATGAATCCGTTTTTTTCGTCGATGATGAGCAGGATGGGTAGGGATGGATTCCAGACTGGTATAGGGAGTTGGTGGTCTGGTGGCTCATAACTTCGATGGCCGGAGGTGTAAAGTCTTTTCTTCTTGCCTGTTTTGAAGGTGTACAGATGTACATACCGCTTGCCTCTTTTAACGGAGGCTATGGCCAGTTGATTGAGGGATGGATTGGGGTCTAGTGCTGTGATGCTGTGGTGGCTGTGTAGCTTGAGCAGGGCGATGGATTGGTTTGGCAGGGAGTAGTTTTGCAGGTCATTGAGCCACTTGTCGTTGGAGAGTTTCCAGCGTTTGATTAATTCTTTGGTGGAGATGCCGAGGACGTATTCTATTCCATAATCGAGGCTTCGGTGGATAAGGCTTGTAAAGAGGATGTTTTTGATTACTCCGCGGCCGTAGTTCAATCCGATGTAAGACCAAAGGCCGTGACCAGCCAGTCTGGCCAAATCGGCATCAAGGGTATTGATACGTCGGAAGGCGTTTCGGGAGTGAAGTTCTAAAATCTGCCAGGAAATCCGCTCGTCGTTTCCATAGGCAAGGTACGAGATTAATCCTTCGGTAAACCAGTCCGGGAAATGTATCCGCATTAAATCAATGCCGGCTGGCTGGAGGTCACCGAACATTTGAAAGTGTAGGAGTAGCCGTGCCAGTCCGGCTCTTATTTCCTGTTCGAGGGTTTGGTAACTTCCCGTAAAATGCAGGAGAAGAGTGGACTGTCTTCCCTGTAGGATAACTCTGGTAGAATTGGCGGGTTGGTTGATGTCGGGGTTGAGATTTGACTGTAGGCGGTCGCCATGGGTATTGAATAGAATCACTTGAAATCTGCCTTCCAGGTTGACTTCAAGGATTACTTCGAGCTCTTTCAAATTGCGGAAGACAAGGTTGGCAACTGCCTGTGGATACAGGGTATTGTCGGCATAGGTGTATATATCAAAACGGTCAAACCGGTAAAAACCCCATTCAAACTGATTGTATTGAACCCGGTTTTTGCCAAATTGCTGGACCAGGCCGTAATAAAATTGTGAATGGACGCTGGTGACAGCTTCAATAGCAAATATTAGGGCGTAAACAAAGTACCGGAGCATATAAACAAAAATAGGATCAAATCAGCTTTCCGCCGGCTTTTGTTCAGGGAGTTTCGGCCGGCAAAAGGGGCCTGAAGTGGCATAGATTGTTTTTTGTGAGATTTTTTTTAGAGATGAGGTCCCGATATTCATCAGATAAACTTCCAAGGCTCTCCGTCTTCTATATCCAGGGATAAATTTACCGATGTCTTATTAAAGATTATCTGGTTGGCTGATACTTTTACGGGCTTTTTTTATTATCATCTTTCAAAAAAACGCTGCTCATTTGAGAAAGTACTGGATTATCCTAATAGTGGCACTTGTTACACTTTCCTTACACGGTCAAAACGAGACGGATGAAAGGGCTCTGGTAAAAATCCAAGACGGAGTAAGTCTGCAGAGAGATACACTTTTTTTGCTAAATCTTAGGCTGAGAATACAGAATCGCTTTGGTATGATTGTCCACGACCAACAAGAGCTGCCGGAATATGATGCGCGTGTCAGACGCTTGAGACTCCGGCTCGATGGCTACCTGCTGAGTCCGAGGATACAGTACTATGTACAACTGTCGTTTTCGCAGGCCGACCAGGAGCTGGACAGAAGCAACACTCCACAGACCATACGGGATGCCATATTGTATTATGTATTCAGCGAAAAGTTGTATATGGGTTTTGGGCAGTCAAAATTGCCGGGAAACCGGCAGAGGGTGATTTCATCAGGTAGTTTGCAATTTGCCGATCGCTCCCTGGCAAACACTACTTTTAATCTGGACAGGGACTTTGGTTTTTTCTTGTACTACAGTGAAAAGTTTGGTCAGCAATACTTTAATCTGAAATCAGCACTGACTACCGGCGAAGGTCGAAATGCACAAATCACTTCTACGGGGTTGTGTCTGACAGCCCGACTTGAATGGCTTCCATTTGGAAAGTTTAACAATGCCGGTGATTTTACCGAGGGTGACCTGGAGCTGGAAAAAACCTTAAAACTTTCGGTGGCAAGTGGTTTCTCCAGAAACAAAAACACAAACCGCACCGGGGGACAAATTGGATTTCCTCTGTTTGAAAGAAGGACGTTTACTACCTACATTACGGATGTGATGGCCAAATACAGGGGGTGGGCTCTGCAGGCCGAACATTTTTACAGGCAGTTGGAGGACCCCATCACCTTTGGGCCTGGTGGTGAGGTAGCCTTTGTATACAAAGGTCAGGGGTTTGCTGGTCAGTTCAGCAAATATTTTATCCCTGGCTGGGAGGTAGCCCTCAGGCTGGCCACCACAAAGCCTGACCGAAGCATTAAAGATGTGGCCACGCGTTTTGACGAATATGTGGTAGGAATCACTCGATATCTGAGAGGTCATCGGGTGAAGGGTCAGTTCAATACGGGATATGTGGATATCTACAATTCCCTGGGCAGGAGAAGAGATGCTCTTGTTACCTTTCAGGTGGAATTTGGTTTCTAACGAACTCCAACCCTTATGCCGGGCATTTATATACACATCCCATATTGTCACAAAGCTTGCCACTATTGCAATTTCCACTTTTCGACCAATCTAAAGACGATAAACAGCACCGTAGAGGCCATTTGCCATGAAGCCGGGCTAGTGGCATCAGAGTTTAGCCAGGTTCATTTTGTCACATTATATATAGGCGGTGGGACGCCTTCCCTGCTCCATCCCGGGCAATTAAAGAAAATTCTGCACTCGGTACGGGAAAACTTTAGACTTACATCGCAAGAAACCACCCTTGAAGCTAATCCTGAAGACCTATTGCCTGAGAAACTCGAAGAATGGCTTGGATTGGGAATCGACCGCCTTAGTATTGGTATTCAGACTTTTGACGAGCAGTTTTTGAGGCAATTTAATCGCAATCATACTTCGCAACAAGCGTTTGATGCACTGAAACAAGCCCGGAGAGCGGGCTTCCTGAAGTACAATGTTGATTTGATTTTTGGTTTTCCGGGGCAGAGCATGGACCAATGGCTTAGCGATCTTCACCGAGCCATTGATTTGCAACCTCAGCATCTCAGTGTTTATTCTTTAACCCGCGAAGAAGGAACTGCATTTGACTATATGGTCAGGAGAAGAATGATTCAGGAAGCTGATGAGGGGCTGATGGCAGAAATGTTTTTTGCCGCGCGTGAACTACTGACCTCTACCGGCTACCAGCAGTATGAAATTTCCAACTACGCGCTGCCCGGCTACCATGCGCTCCACAACAGCAACTATTGGAAAGGAGAGCCATATATCGGATTGGGCCCGTCTGCTCATAGCTATACCGGCACACACCGCAGGTGGAATATCTCAAACAATGCCCTCTATGAAAAGTCTTTAGCTAATGGTGAAAAATGGTATGAAGAAGAACTGCTTACTCCGGAAATACACTTTAACGAATTGGTCATAACAGGTATCAGGACCATCTGGGGTATTGATATGGATAGGTGTCTTAATTTATTGAGGGATGAACAAAAGGACCAATGGCTAAAAAAAGTTGACCAACTGATAGAAAAGAATCAGTTAAAAAAAGAAAAAAACCATATCATCCTTCATCCGGATTATCTTTTCATATCTGACAGAATAGCCATTGAATTAATGGTCTGAAAAGTTTCAGGTTTTTTTTCTGACCGTTGATAGTGTCACGATCATGGGCAGGAAAGTAGCGACCAGGAATACACCAGCCTGCCGCTGAAGTATGGATTCAGTAAGCATTGCAAAGGCAATGACTAGAACCATCATTGTGCAGAGCCAATTTCGGCCATAAAACACAGGCAACAGCAAGGCGAGAAAAAGAAAAACTACACCTACTCCCCTTTCGGCCAGGGATTGGAGGAACTGATTGTGGTAATTATAAAAGCCGTCTCTCAGATAATATACTTTTTCGCCATCCCAGAATTTCTCATCACATGCGCTGAGGCGCTCCATCAAAAGCTTATCGGCCAGTCCCGGCTTATACCCTGTGATTGGAACTTCACTCAGCAGTTGAAGCGCTTCTTTCCAGATAAATTTCCTGTGATTGGTTTGCTTTCCATTTTTAACCTCCTTTAAGCTTCTGACTTCATCTAAGGTTTCATGCATCCTTCGATGTACCTCAGGTACAAATACATACAGCAAAGTGACACATACTGATAGCAACATAAAGTACATCAGGACTTTTTTTGTTTTGAATTTTTTTGAACTGAGAAAATGAATAATCAAAATGAATAAGAGAACCACCCATTGTATTCTGGATGCGAGAAGTATTACAGCAGCAATCAAAACGGATATCGCTGCGATTTTAAAGGATTTTTTAATAAAACAGGGCTGCCTAAGCAGCAGTACGATTGCAACGTTGTAATACAGGCTTAAATAATGTACGGGGAGGAAAAAATAAGGAGACCTTTTCGAATATTCAATGGAGGGATCTGAAATTTCAATCGCAATAAAATATACAATAAAAACCAGTGCAGAAAAAATGGACGAAGCCAAAAAAATATTTGGCAGATAAGTTTTTGAATACCTTAAAAAATCTTCATCATATACTACAAAAGGTAAACCCCAGAAAAGTAAGGGAACTTGTGTATTCATTATCTGGCGATACTCCGGGACATCCAAGGTCGGCAGACCAGAGAGATAGAGTAGTACAAGGCACAGATATACCCAGGCTGCAGGCCAATTGATGGTCAGCTGTCTCGGATTTGACGTCAGGCTGATAAGCCACCCGATGCCTGCTACCATCATTCCAGCAGATGCAGGAAGCCAGGGTGGTTGAAAAGGCAAAAGGGCAACATAATAAGACATGCCTAGCGAAAGAATCCAAAAAGCTGTTTTACGCAGCTTATGGTTGGACACTGTCATCAGGGATTGAGGATTTTTCTGTACTCATCGGGGTGGGTCAATACCCTGATAGCTTCAGCCACATCATGGTCAGCAGTAAGTGATTTTTGGATTCTTCCTTCCTGGTATTGGGCTCTGGAGACTATTTCCTCTTCCAGATAGCGGACGATTTCTTGTTTGTTTTTTTCTACATCGTCTTCTTTCGAGCGTTGGAATCTCTTTTTCAGTTTGTTTAGTTCGTTTTCTATTTCGACAAAATATTGTTCATCCTTGGTCGTTTCAACGATTTCAGAAAGGAGTTTTTCAGTTCTTGTCTGATAAGAAACCTCTTTGTCTTTTAACCAGTTTTTAAAGGCAGTCCATTCATTGTCGGACAACCGAAAGTTGACATCAATCTTGTCTCTTCCTTTTTTGTCCACGAAGAGAGTAACCCAGTCAAAGATCAGGTTGTTCTGAATTAAGGCTGAAAGGATAGGGCTGAATCTTCGAGGTTCGGTCACTATATCGGGGTCTATACCTCCACCATCGTAGACAGTTCGTCCATTTCTTGTAGTAAAACTCCTCCTCAGCGAATCGGCTACAGAAGATACAGAACCATCTTCATTGCGTTGGGAATAGTTTATGGCTTGTATACACCTGCCGGACGGTGTGTAATATTTGCTTACGGTTACTTTGAGTTGGGCGCCATAGCTGAGTTTTCTGGTTTGCTGAACAAGTCCTTTGCCAAAAGAGCGCTGTCCGATCACAACTCCTCTGTCTAAATCCTGCACAGCTCCGGATACAATTTCGGAAGCAGAGGCTGACCCTCTGTTGATAAGCACTACAAGAGGCACATCGGTATTGACCGGATTGTCCAAGGTTCGGTACGAGCGCTCCCATTCTTTAATTTTTCCTCTGGTACTTACGATTTCCTGGCCTTTTGGAATGAAAATATTGGAAACATTAATGGCCTCTGACAGTAGACCTCCGGGATTGCCCCTCAGGTCGAGGATTACACCTTTCAGATCAGCATTTTTCTGCAGGTCTGTCAATGCATCCTTGATTTCTTTGGAAGCTTTGTCGGTAAAGTTGGTCAGATTGATGTATCCAATGCCTGGTGCCACATACCCGCAATAAGGGACGGCTTTGAGCTGGATTTCCTCACGGTTAATTTTCAAATCCAATATGCGGTCCCCGCGTTGTACCTTTAAGGTAAACTGGGTACCCGGACTACCTTTCAACAAAGCACTGACTTCGCTGTCGGAAAAACCTTTTAACGATTTATCGTCAATGGCCAGAAGCAAGTCACCCGGTCTTACACCGGCCTTATCTGCAGGAGCATCTTTGTACACGCTTACCACCATCACATAGTCCTCTCGCTTACGGATGCTGGCTCCTATACCTCCGTACTGTCCGGTAGTTTGAATTCTGAAGTTTTCGATTTCGGATTCTTTGATATAGGTAGTATACGGATCAAGCGAGCTGAGCATGGACTGAATGGCTTTGTCCATCAATTTGGCCGGATCGGTTTCATCCACATAGTAGAGATTGATCTCTTTGAAAATATGTGAGAAGATATCGAGCTGTTTGTGTATTTCGAAGTAGTTGAGCGATGTAGCGGAAATGAGAAACAGGGCTACAACGGTAAATCTGAGTACATGCTTATTTTTCATCTTCTGGCTTGCCTTGATGTTCAACAAAGGGAAATTCCCGTGCCAATTTCTTAAAGGAGAGGTCTATTTCACTCCAGGTTGGAAGTTTTTTTCCGATATATATAAACAACATTAAGAAATCATTATTGCCCTGCGGAAGGAGATTTTTATTGAGCCGGTAGCCTTCTCTCATCAGTCGTCGGATCCGGTTTCTGTCATGGGCTTTTTTAAAAACCCGTTTCGGCACTGCGAAGGCGACACGTCTTGAGGGATTGTTAACAAACAACACTTTAAGCGGAAAAATGACCTTGCTGGCGCCATTTGAAAACAGTAGTTCGAATTCTGTTTTTTTCTTGATTAATTCAGCCTTTGACAGTCGGAAGTCGGGCACAGCATGGTAGGGATTGGAAGTGAGTCAGAAGCCTGAGTACCCGGGGCGGGACTTGAACCCGCACCCGCATTTCTGCAGACAGGATTTTAAGTCCTGCGTGTCTACCGATTCCACCACCCGGGCTAAATGAAAAACCCTCCGAGCAAACGGAGGGGGTTCTTGAGCGAGAAACGGGACTCGAACCCGCGACCCCGACCTTGGCAAGGTCGTGCTCTACCAACTGAGCTATTCTCGCAATCGGGCTGCAAATATACAGGCAGCCAGAAAAAATGTACAAGTAGGCTTAATGAAAATTTTATTCATACTCAAAGTTCACGTCTGTACGACTTGTTGCAAGAAACAATGGGTATATGTTATTCGAAAATTGAACTTTTTCGGTTTAAAACGCTGAAAAACAGATTAGATAAAAACACAAAAAGCGAAGCCAGGAGGTTGTACCAGAGGTATTCGACAGTGAGACCGGGAAATTTGTGCTGGAGGAAATGAAGACCTAGTATGCCCATCTGCGCAACAGAGGCCGTGAGTAATAAAAAAGGTGCAGAGGTCTTTTTCACAAAAAAGGCAACCAGAAAAATTCCAAGAATGGTTCCATAAAATAAGGAACCGAGGATATTGACCATTTCAATAAGATTGTCAAACAAAGAGGCTATTATGGCAAAAGCAATGGCCAGAAGACCCCAGAAAAAAGTTACGACACGAGAACACAATAGGTGGTATTTGCTATTTGGACCAATTATGCCGAGGCGATCGAGGTAATCGATCATTGTAGTAGTGGCAAGGGCATTGAGTTCACCGGCAGTAGAGCTCATCGCTGCCGACACAACCATTACCACTACCAAACCTATCAGCCCGTGAGGCAGATAATGTACAACATAGTGAAGAAAGATGAAATTGGTATCTTTAGGCGGTTTCGTATCACTTAAGAAAGCGTATTGCTCCAGGTATTCTTGCTTTACTGATGCGATTGCTGCCGAAAGTGACGCAATCGCTTCAGGTTGTGCTGAATTGTTTTTAACGTAGTCTTTTAGTTGATTTTTCAGTTCGCTATATTGATTTTCCAGTCGGCGAAGCTCAGGATGATTTTGAAGTTGAATCTGATTGCGCAATGAAGGGTTAAACACCATAGGCGCATCAGCAAAAGAAAAAAACATCCAAACCAAGACTCCGATAAAAAGGATGAACAACTGCATGGGAATTTTCAATAAACCATTAAAATACAATCCTTTGCGGGCCACACGGACATTACTTCCCGATAAATATCGCTGCACCTGGCTCTGATCAGTGCCAAAGTAGCTGAGCGACAAGAAGAACCCTCCCAACAAACCACTCCAAACGGTATAGCGTGTACTTGGGTCAAAACTCCAATCGAGTAACTGCAGTTTGCCATTAAGGTGGGCCGCCTCCAAGAACAGCTTCAGAGAAGCTGTTCCCGAAATGCTGTAGATGAGAATCCCTGTAACCACAAACAGGGAAAGAAAAATTACTGCCATCTGCCATTTTCCTGTAATCGAAACAGCACGCGTACCTCCGGAAACCGTGTATACAATCACGGCTAATCCCACCACTACACAAGTAGTTACAAGGTCCCAACCAAACAATACACACAATACAATAGCCGGCGCATAAATGGTAATCCCTGCTGCCAATCCTCTCTGAATCAAAAACAAAAAGGCAGTAAAAAGCCTGATCTTCAGGTCGAATTTCCTTTCCAGATACTCATAAGCAGTAATTACACGGCTTTTATAGTATTCATCTATAAAAAACCTGGAAATAAACCATACGGCAATTGGCAATCCGAAATAGAACTGTACGAACCTCAATCCGCTTTCGTATCCCAATCCGGGTGCTGACAAAAATGTTATAGCACTGGCCTGAGTAGCCATTACAGATAATCCTACAGTAAGCCAGGATGTATTGGTGCCTCGGTGAAAATCGCCGGAAGAAGCTACTTTTCTCGTCTTCCAGGCGCCATATCCCACTATAAAACCTATGCTAATAAAAATCACCAACCAGTCAATCCAATTCACTGAACCAAATTAAAAGTGAGGAAGAAGTGTAAACTTTCTGCAAAAAAAGCACCCTGAAAGATAGCTTGCACCAATTTATTTGATATTTGTGCACCAGATACATATCTACCTGGAACCAAATATCCTTGCTATGATTCGGAAAATTGTACTTCCAATACTCCTTTGGAGCGTGGCCACTACATCAGAGGCCCAGTTCAACAATGAAAGAATCGCGAATGAGTTTAAGCAAAATTTGAACAGCTATCTTGAAGCGTACCTGCGCCCCGCCTTTGATGGAACGGCTAATATCAGCCCACTATTGTGGAACTTGCCTTATGAGAACTCAAAATCGTACAACTTTTCTATCAATCTGAATACCGGTGCTTCATTTCTTCCTATTACAATGGCAAATTTTGATTTCTTTTCACTTGATAGAACTCAAAATTTTGAGCTCAAAAATCCAGGCAACAATATTTTACCAACCATCGTGGGTGGAGAAACGGACAATGAAATTTACTTCTACGTAACAGACAACAATGGCAACCGCGTGTTTGACCCCATCAGAGGCCACCATGTGAGGGCTGAGATTCCTGCCAATGATGGTTTTGACATTGGAGTGACACTGATTCCCACAGCAGCTGTGCAGCTAGGGGCCTGGCTACCTGTCCATACCGGTATCGGGCTCAGATACATCCCCACCATTATAGGCGATGATATTCAGTTTGGTTCGTTTGGATTTTCACTTCAACACAATCCATTGGGGTGGTTTGACCTGCCGATAGATGTTATTGTGGGATATAGTTTTAACCAGCTGACATTTGTCGGAAAAAATTTTGTCGAAGATGCCAATCCCAATCAATTCATTCTGGAAAGCCGTACCAACGCCATTGACCTGACGATCACCAAGAGATTCAGCTTTGTAAAACCGTACATTCAGTTAAATTACATAAATAACGTAAGCAGCGCCGACCTCAAGGGAACGTTTAATTACACATTTTCAGATTATCTAGGTGTACCGGCAGGGGTGTTGCAAAACCTGAGATTTAGCGTCACTGATCCAGTGTCCTTCAGCCGGTCAAATCAGTTTTTTAATGCGGGAGTTGGAGCACTTCTGACCTGGAAGAGCTTTTTTATGAATACGCACCTGATGTTTGGCAAGTTTCAGAATGTAGCGGTAAGCCTCGGATATCAGACCAGTATTTAGAATTCTGAAGACCTCCTCTTCAGATACCGGTATGGTTCGAGCGCATTACAAGACTGAAATAAACACTCACGAGTAAAGCTGCGCAAGCGCTGACAAACAGAGCAGGCACAGGCCCATACATCTGCCATATCAGTCCTGCCAATGAACTGGCCAGCATCAGGCTGATGCTTTGTAAAGCAGTATACGCTCCAATAGCCGTAGCTAGGTCTCTATGAGGGATGATGTCAGAGATCCATGCCCTGGCTACGCCTTCGGTGCAGGCATAAAATCCGCCGTATAGAACAAAGGCGATGAGCATCGCGTGCAGGGCTGTCTGCATAGCCAATAGTGCATACACCAATGAAAAAATTAAAAAACCAACTGTAGTTACGAACTTCTTTCCCACTCTGTCAGACAATATACCGACAGGCCAGGCAAGAAGCACATACGAGAGGTTGAAAAGAATGTAAAACCCAATCACTTCATAGTCTGAATATCCGGCGCTTTTGACACGGAGGAGCAAAAACATATCTGAACTATTGAACAAGGCAAAAAAAATCAGACCTATAAGGATTTTTTTGTATGGCTTAGGAGCTGATTTGACATAGCTCAGCGATACTAGCAACGATGGGATCCTCATGTGGCCACTAACCGAATGAACGGGTTTTTCACTGATTAGAAATGTGAGAAAAACAGAAATTAGCCCAGGGATAAAGGTTAAGAACAAAAGCCAGACATACTGACCAGGAAAAAGAAACAAAAAGCCAAGTGCCAGCAGCGGTCCAAATACTGCACCGAGAGTATCCATCGAACGGTGAAAACCGAAAACTGCACCCCGGTGCTCTGGTGAAGCCTCTTGAGCCAACAGAGCATCCCGTGCAGCGGTGCGGATACCTTTGCCAAATCTGTCGGCAGTGCGGGCAGAAAAGATACCTGCAGGATGAGTCCAGACGGCCAATAAAGGTCTGGAAAGGGCACTCAATGCATATCCGAGACGAACAAATGGCAGTCGCTTGCCAATCTGGTCTGACCACCGACCAAAAAATCCTTTGCTCAGCCCTGCAGTGGCTTCGGCCACCCCTTCAAGCACACCAATGAAAGCAAACGAATAACCTATTGACTGCAAATAGACGGGAAGAATCGGGTAAATCATCTCACTGGCCACGTCAGTAAATAAACTCACGAGCGATAGCACCCAAATTGTGCGTGTGAGATACCTGGCCTTCACTGGCAATCAAAAAACTGAGTTAGATATCAAGCACAACATCTTCCTCCGGACTGCTTTTCTGTTGGCCATAGGGCAGCGGATTTGTGGTTATTTCTTTGTGCAGCTTCCTGTTTTTCAATACGTCTAAAGCTGTCCAGACTGCCTGTTTAAAACTGTTTTCATCCGCCAATCCCTTTCCGGCAATGTCGTATGCCGGCCCATGGTCGGGCGATGTACGTACAATGCTAAGCCCAGCTGTAAAATTAACACCTTGCTCAAAGGCCATCAGTTTAAAGGGAATAAGCCCCTGATCGTGATACATGCTGATAATACCGTCAAATTTTTTATAGTGTCCACTGCCGAAAAATCCATCAGCTGAAAATGGCCCATAGACGAGGATACCTGTATTAAAAGCCTTTTCAATAGCCGGTGTTATGGTCGTGACTTCTTCCAAACCAATTAGGCCCGTATCGCCAGCATGAGGATTGAGACCCAACACTGCAATTTTTGGCTTACGAACGCCAAAGTCAATCTTCAGACTTCGCTCAAACCTGGCGATAGTATCCAAAAGTATCTCTTCTGTAATCATGGCTGGTACCTTGGACAGGGGCACGTGGACCGTAAGCGGTGTAATGCGAATCTGCTCACTGCACAAGATCATCATCGATGTACCGTCAAAGTGATGCTCAAAAAACTCCGTATGCCCTGGAAATCTGAATTCCTCACTTTGGGTGACGTGCTTGTTGATAGGGGCAGTGACTACGGCATCAATGGTACCTGATTTAAGTGCCTGAACTGCAGCCATCAGGGACCTTACCGCAAACTTACCTACATTTGGATCTGGCTTGCCAAATTCCAATGTAACCTCTTCCTTCCATGCATTCAGAAGATTGGGTCTTTTGGGATTAAGCTGGGATATATCGTTGATGATGTTGAAGCTGAAATCTGTGATGTTGAGTGCTTTTCGATGATAAGAGACCACCTTGGAGGAAGCAAACAACACTGGAGTGCACAACTCAGTAACCCGATTATCAAGCATGGTTTTAATGATGACTTCCAGGCCGATGCCATTGAGATCCCCGCAGGTAATGCCAAGTACGGGTTTAATTACGGTACTCATCAATCCAGTATTTGAGAAATTCGACCAGCAGACGCACCCCTGTACCGGTTCCACCCTTGCCCCGGTATGCATTGCCATTATCCTCTAAAAATGCTGTAGGAGCTATATCAATGTGAATCCATGGATAAGCGGTAAAATGTTCCAGAAACTTGCCTGCTGTAATTGCCCCGGCTTCGCGCCCACCGATATTTTTAAGGTCGGCAATCTGGCTTTTGAGCATGTCTTTGTATTCTTTCCAGAGAGGCAACCTTACACAGCGTTCGTAAACAGCATATCCTGCCTTTTCCAACAGGTGGAAAGTATGTTCATCGGCAGTGCCCATCACCACGTTGGCATGCTTGCTCACAGCCATCACGGCTGCCCCTGTGAGAGTAGCGAGATCGATGGCCAAAACAGGTTCATATTTTTTAGCATATGCCAGAGCATCAGCCAGGATCAGACGGCCTTCGGCGTCGGTATTCAGCACTTCCACTGTGGTGCCGTCGTACATAGTAATCACATCACCTGGTGTGAGGGCATTTTCACCCGGTCTGTTGTCAGTAGCCGGAATAAGCCCTGCCAGAAAAATGGGCAACTCCAATGCAGCTACTGCATGGAAAACACCAAGCACTGCAGCTGCTCCGCTCATATCGCTTTTCATGCTGTCCATCGATCCGGGTGTCGGTTTCAGACTAAGTCCACCCGTATCAAACATTACCCCTTTTCCTACCAGTACTATGGGTTTATCGTTGACAGCGTTGGTAGGCTTGTATTCCAAAACCGTGAAGGTAGGAGGGTCAATTGATCCTTTATTTACGCCAAGCAAGCCCCCCATTTTGAGCGCTTCAATTTTTTTCTTTTCAAAAATTTCTACCGAGAAATTGAGCTTTTTGCCAAGTTGTACGGAATATCCGGCGAGGTCGGAAGCATTCATGTCCATCACTGGAGTGTTGACCAGATCACGAGTAGCATAAACTGCCTCGGTCAGTGCCGTCAAGTATCTGATATTTTGGTCGGTTACTTCTGGTAAAATCATTTGGCTTAGCCGTACTTCTGGCTTTTTACTCAGATATCGGGAAAACCTGTAACTTCCCAGGGCTATACCTTCTGCCAGAGCCAGAACAAACTTCTCAGGGCCATTAATAATTATTGCTCCATCGGTCCACTTTTCCAGTTCAGGTACCAGTTCTGAACCTGTTACTCTGCACCATTCCAAGGCTTCTGGCTCAGCAAGGGATGTTTCAGGCATTTTCACCAACCACCGGCTATCCTGTCGAATAAACTTTACATCCTTCTGAGCAAAGTATTTGCGCTCTGAGGGGTTGAGTGTCGATTGAATTTTTTCTTCTGTAGTACATGTTATTTGGAAATTTACATTCTCAACATGCTTGTTGGTAAATTTCATAGGCTAATTTTTTTTAGTTAAGAAGGCCACAAAAGTAAAGATTACCGGAAAGGTCGGTGATAGGTCAATAAAATAAGAGCATTGAGAAACAAGGAACCGCTTCTTTCCTTCAGGAAGGAAGCGGTGGTTGCCTTATAAATTGGAATCAGAGTTTAAAATCTTCAGGTTTAAGCCCGCTGTTGATTTGAGCGGATGAAAAGGTCAGTTGGATGGACTGATTGCCCTGTCCCTGGCGGATTTTTCCCGGTATTTTCAGCCCTTGAACATCGCGGTAATCTCCCATTTCAACGTAAATACTCAACTTGCCCTGGGGAGTCTCCATATGGAATTCTTGTCGGACTTTGTAGAAAGTTTCTGTGTCGAAGTATTCCATCGTGATTTTACCTCTTTTGTCTTTGACTTCGAGTGCATAAGCAGGGCGTCCATCGATGTTTTCCACGCCTGTCAATTTCAATGAATATTCCGGATTGAGATATAGAGATTCTCCGACCAACATGGCCTGCTGGCGAAGATCATCGAGCTGCTCATCGGGGATGTCTGAGTCGCCCATCATGGATGTAGTACGGGCTTTTTTTCCGTTATAAACAGTTCTTTGGAGCGAGCCCATTCCATCTACGAGTAATTCATTACTCATCATGGGTGGGTTGGTCAACAGTCGCTTGGTGATGAATTTGCCTTTGAAGGGCATTCCAGTTATTTCTGCACTGTATTCGGTGGTGATATCTTTGATTGAGTTTATCACCTGCTCAGATCCGATGGCTGCGATGTAGTTTCGGATGATTTGCTCAGGGCTTATGTTCATGTCGGCTACTGCTGGCCCAGATGCAGAGATTTCATTGCCAAAAGCATCATAAAACTGTATACTTCCAAAAGTCCTGAGTTTTTCCACTACATCGGAAGCCTTACCCACTACAACAATATGAGCTCTGTCAACATTGAAATATTTGCGGCTAACGGTACGGACATCTTCAGCTGTAACGGCATTGAGGGCTTTCAGGTAGTTTTTATAGAAGTCTTTTGGCAGGTTGTAGCGTTCGATATCAATGGCAAAGCGGGCGATGGTCTGGGGGTTTTCAAGCGATAGGCCAAAGGTTCCGGATATGTATTTTTTTGCCAGATTGAGCTCAGCTTCAGTGACCAGCTCGTCGCGCATTCTTTTGATTTCCTTTATAATTTCGGAGATAGCGCTGTCGGTCACTTCGTTTCTCACTTCAGCGGAAGCATAGAAGCTGCCAGCGATTCTGTCGGTATTGTATCTGGAATAGGCTCCATAGGTATACCCTTTAGTTTCCCGCAGG
Source organism: Schleiferia thermophila (assembly GCF_003337435.1). Taxonomy (GTDB): domain Bacteria; phylum Bacteroidota; class Bacteroidia; order Flavobacteriales; family Schleiferiaceae; genus Schleiferia; species Schleiferia thermophila. Next base: position 40,066 of record NZ_QPJS01000006.1, on the reverse strand, counting down.
TTTAGGAACAGTCTGCCTTCAGGACCTCCAAGGATCTGGTTTGCAATCCGCATCGCGATGGCATCGGGATGGCCGGGTGGCAGGTCAATGACATTACCTACATGAATGGCAGATTGTACAGAAGCATTTCTGTTGCTGAAATGAACGACGGGACTTTGAGGACTGGCTGGGAAGGGGTATTTAGCTGTCGGAACCTGCCCTTTTTTCCATCTGCCGAAATATTTTTGAGCGAGTTTGCGCGCATCTTTCTGGCTGATATCGCCTACTACAGCAAGAATTGCTGTGTTGGGTCTGAAGTAAGTCTGATGAAAGCGTATGCAATCATCGAGGGTGATTTTATCTACGGATTGTTCGGTCTCTACCTCTCCGTATGGATGGTTTTTGCCAAAAAAGGCCACATTGGTCACATTGGTTCGGATGGCCGATGGATTATCTTTGGCAGCCTGTATTCCGGATATGGCATTCAGTTTAATGCGCTCAAAGTCTTCAGCTGCCATGGCAGGGTTAATGACCACTTCGGAGAGCAGTTGAAAGAGTTTTTCGGCCGTACGGCTCAGCCCGGATATATTGGCTCCGGTTGAATAAGTTGACAAGGAGGCGCCTATAAAATCTACTTCTTCATTGAACTTTTCTTTAGGGAGGGATGTGGAGCCGTTCTTAATAAGCTCACCGGTAATATTGCCCAACCCTGCCCGTTCGCCTTCGAGTACCGGGTCATACGTGAATACAAGATTCAGACTCAATCGCGGCAATTTTTTATTTTCAACTACAATTACTTTAAGGCCATTTTTCAAAGTAAAGGTTTTGTAGTCTCCAAGTTGGATTTCGCGGGCAGGAGCGGGTTCGGGTCTTTTGCTTCTGTCCAATGTCTGCGCCATGGTTACACCTGTCATCATCACTGCTGTAAGTATTGTGTGAAAAATATTTTTCATTGAATTATGGTTGAGAGGTTTTGGGTAGATAGTAGAGTACAATTCTTTTGCTGGGATCGAGGTAGGCATTGGCTACCCGCATCAGGTCTTCGGGAGTGATGGCAGCTATTTTTTGGCTCATGGTGTTGATCAGGTTGGCATCGCCATAAAACACTTCATATTCGGCCAGCAGGTCTGCTATACCCTGCATGCTTCCCATTTGACTGATTTGTTGATTTTCAAATTGATTGAGAAGCTTTTGGAATTCGCGGTCGGATATTTTCTCACTTCTAACTTTTTCAATTTCAGCATTCATGCTGTTCAGGATATCCAAGGGATCTTTACCAAAATTGGCCAAAGCCAGGGTAATGAAAAGCCCTCCATCTTCCAGGTCGTAGGGAAAAGCAACTACTTCGAGCGCAATTTGCTGTTCATCGACGAGTTTTTTACGAAGTCGTGAGCTGTTTCCTGTGCTGAGCAGGCGGCTTACTAGGCTTAGCGCCAGGGCATCGTCTGAATTTTTCGATGGCATGCGGTACGCTACAAATACAGCAGGTAGTTGTATGTCGTCGTAGATGGTATCGACGATTTGGCCTTCAAGGGGTGGTTCGGTCACATCAGGTCTGGGTATGGTTCGTCCACCGCGCGGGATGTCTTCAAAATATTTTCTGACCAATGCTTCGGCATTGTCGTATTCAATGTCCCCGGCAATTACGAGTACAGCATTTTCAGGGACATAAAAGGTTTTGTAGAAATCCATAAACTCTTCAAGTCTGGCGGCATTGAGGTCTTCCATGGTGCCAATAGGAACGCTTTTGTAGGGATGGATTTTGTAGGCGCGTTTGAAAAGGTTTTCCTGAAAGGACATATACGGCTGATTGTCGATTCGAAGGCGCTTTTCTTCTTTTACTACTTCTCTTTGAGTTTCCACACCTATGGTATCAATTTTGGCATGGAGCATTCTTTCGCTTTCCATCCATAAGGCCATTTCGAGCTGATTGCTGGGCAGGACTTCATAATAGTAGGTTTTGTCATGAGTGGTGTACGCATTGTTGACACCTCCTGATGCTTGAATGAGTTTCATAAACTCTCCTCTTGCGATGTGTTCGCTCCCCTCAAACATCAGATGTTCAAAAAAATGTGCAAAGCCCGAACGCCCGGGAAGCTCATTTTTAGAGCCAACCTTATACAACACTCCAACGGCTACAATGGGCATGGTATTGTCGCGATGCATGATTACCCTCAGTCCGTTGCTCAGTTCTGTTTTACGAATATCGATCTGGGTTTGACCTATGGCAAAGTGCGTCATAATGACTAAAAGAATTAGATTATTGAATTTTTTCATCGGATGTTTTTTTCGGTGAGAAAAAAGATGGGTGCAAATTAACTTTTTTAACTGGTTTGAGATTCCTTAAAATTCCCCGTACGCATAAATATTTAATCAGTAAGATTGCGATTAGGTATTTGGACGATGATGTACATGGAAAAACCCCTGGTCGGGGAAGTCTCCTACCAGATTCAAGGTTGGGCTTATTTATCGGAAAGGATATGATTTTTTACTGTTTTCAGGGAATTTTCCGTTTTTCTGGAAAATCTGTTTCGCTCCCTTCCATCAGCCGGTGAGGAAAGTGTGGCTTAAGGAGACCAGCATGCGGAAGATTTTTTCCATTTTTTGGGCCTGGATGCATTGCAGGCATGCCTTACAATCAAAGCCTGCATATGGCACGAAAATATCCGATAGACCCGTTGGCTGCAGAGCGGTTGGTTGTCCATCATCAACATTTTATAGAAATAAAGATTGTATTTTCTGTTTTTGTTTTCAGCATCTTATTCGGGAGATGTTCGATGGCCGGAGGAGGAGATTGGTTTCCGGCTACACTGATGCATGTGCTCTTTATCCGCTATGAGTTGAATACCCGTTGATCACCAGCAAATCCGGCGACATAGTACAAAGTCATTTTCAGTAAATGTCCGTAGGTCAGGAGGCGACTGGATTCTTTTCCGATCTTAAGAATAAAAACAACAAAGCGCCTTTTCAGGCGCTTGCTTGTGCGGGCCTAGCAGGATTTTGGGTGTTTTTTTTCTTTTTGCTAGGCCTTCTTTTGCCATAGGTACCACGGTGGATTTTACCTCTTTTAGTCTTTAAATCTCCCTTTCCCATAGCAGATTGTTTTGGTTTGAGTTGCAAAGGTACAAGCACATAAGTATACATCGAGTCCGAAACCATTTACGTATGCCTGGTGTACAGCGATTAACTGCAGACCACATAAATAATCGACATAAACAATACAAACACTCTCCAGGTAAATACCTTTGCACATATAAAAATTTTGCAATCTTGGAAAAAAGCACGATACGTGAGGCCCTGACCAATGTGACAGCTCCGGGCGACTCGGAAAACATCGTACAAGCAGGACGTCTGCTGAATCTTCAAATTTTTGGCGACGAAGTAGTGGTAGATGTACAGTCACCTTCACCTGCCTTGCATAATAAGAAAAAACTTGAAGTTGACATTCTGAAAGCCATACACGATCACGCCTATCCAAAGGCCAAGATCAAGGTAAATGTTTCAGTAGCCGAAAATGCCAAAGAAGATATCCCCAGGCTGAGAGGTAGTGAGATTCCGGGAGTTAAAAACATAATTGCCATCGCCTCCGGCAAGGGAGGAGTGGGCAAATCCACCATATCAGCCAACATAGCGGCAGGGCTGGCCCGAATGGGTTTTGAAGTTGGACTGGTAGATGCTGACATATACGGACCGAGCATGCCCATCATGTTTGATGTGCCCAATGCCCGTCCGCTGTCGGTACAGGTAAACGGCCGTGGTATGATGCAACCTGTGGAGAGCTATGGTGTAAAACTTTTGTCGATTGGCTTCTTTGCTCAGGCCAATCAGGCTGTGGTATGGCGCGGACCCATGGCCAGCAAAGCTCTGAACCAAATACTTTGGGATACGTACTGGGGGGAGCTCGATTTTATGATAGTGGATTTGCCACCGGGTACAGGTGATATTCACCTCTCGCTGGTACAAAGCGTCCCACTTACGGGTGCGGTAGTAGTCACTACACCACAGCCCATATCACTGGCCGATGCCCGAAAGGGAGTGGCCATGTTTCGCATACCTTCCATCAATGTACCTGTGCTCGGGTTGGTAGAAAATATGAGCTGGTTTACGCCAGCCGAATTGCCCGAAAACCGTTATTACATCTTTGGCAAAGATGGGGGTAAATATCTTGCTGAAGAGCTAAACGTACCTTTTCTTGGTCAGATACCGCTGGTACAAAGCATTCGCGAAAGCGGGGATGTAGGCCGCCCGGCAATATTGCAAGAAAACACACCGGTGGCAGAAGCATTCAATATGGTGATCCGCAGGATGGTGGAAGAGCTGATGATTCGCAATGAAACCCTCCCCCCAACGGAAGTTACCCGTATTACAACCATGGCGGGCTGCAGCGCTGTGAAAAAATAACCGGTACAATGATAAACGATTTTTTACAACTCAAACTCCAACCCATCAAAGCGGTGCTCTTTGACGCAGATGGAGTACTGACAAACGGACAGATCATCATCGACAGCCGTGGGGAGGAAATAAAGGCCTTTCATGTAAAAGACGGCCAGTTTTTTCCGTTTATGCGGTATTGTGGTTTTGTGCTTGGATGTATTTCGGGACGCCATTCCACATCTTTGGCCACTCGTATGGAAGCCCTGAAAGTTCACTTTGTCAAAACCGGCGTAAAGAAAAAATCCGAAGCCTATCAGTTCTTTAAGCAAACCTATGGATTGACGGATGAGCAGATTGTCTACATAGGCGACGACATAAACGACCTGAAAGTCATTAAACAGGTTGGTTTTTCGGTTGCGCCAGCCGATGGTCTGGTGCAGAAGTATCATCCGGTGGACTACATCTGCGAGGCAAAAGGAGGAGAAGGGGTATTGAGAGAGATTTTTACCATGCTGGTAGAAGCTCAGAATCTGGAGAGCAAACTGGAAGAGTTTATTGAAAAAGAGCTGTAGATGACTTCCTTATACGAGTATTCAAAGTCCCGGCCTGTAGTGATTGCAGGCCCATGTGTGATGGAAAGTCCCGGTCTGCTGGACGAGGTGGCATCAGTGCTGCACGACATCAAAAACAGAAAGGGATACCGCATCGTGTTTAAATCCAGTTTTGACAAGGCCAATCGCACATCGGTACACTCTTTCAGGGGGCCCGGATTGGAAAAGGGGCTGACCTGGCTGCAAGATATCAAATCGCGCTATCAACTGGAAGTGACCACCGATATTCACGAGAGCTATCAAGCTGGGCCTGCCGGGCAAGTGGTGGATGTGCTACAAATTCCTGCCTTTCTGTGCAGGCAGACTGACCTGGTGGTAGCTGCAGCTCAAACCGGACGTGTAGTTAATATCAAAAAAGCTCAATTTCTAACGGCTGAAGATATGAAATATCCTCTGGAGAAAGCTAAAAGCACCGGTAACGAGCAGGTGTGGCTGACCGAAAGGGGGAACATAATGGGATACAACAATCTGGTAGTGGACTTCCGTAACATTCCTGCCATGAAGCTGCATGGTGTACCTGTGATCATGGACTGCACACATGCCGTGCAACAGCCCGGAGGGGGCGTAACCGGGGGAAATCGCGCGCTGGTAAAACCTATGGCTCTGGCTGCCAAGGCGTTTGGTGCGGATGGGTACTTCTTTGAAGTACACCCTGATCCGCCTAAAGGCCTTAGTGATGCAGCAAATATGTACTATCTGGACCGTTTTGAAGAGTTGCTCGTCGAATTAATTGCCCGATGAATCCAACTGAAATATTCGAAACAGCGCGAAAAACCCTTGATATTGAAATTGAATCGCTGGCGCTCACTTCTGCTTCACTTGACGATGGATTTCTGAGGGCCGTACAGCTTATCAGCCAATCGCGGGGAAAGGTGGTAGTAACCGGTATGGGTAAGTCTGGACATATCGGGCGTAAAATTTCGGCTACCTTGGCCAGTACCGGTACTCCCAGTTTTTTTATGCATCCGGCAGAAGCCTATCACGGCGATCTGGGTATGATCGACAGCCAGGACACAATACTGGCTATAAGCTATTCCGGTGAAACAGATGAAATACTGAAACTGATTCCGTATCTGAAACTCAATGGCAACAAGCTGATCAGCTTAAGTGGAAAATGCGACAGTACACTAGCGCGTAATTCCGATGCTCACATACAAATTGCCATCACCAGAGAAGCTTGTCCACTGGAGCTGGCGCCTACCTCTTCTACCACAGTAACGCTTGCCCTGGGCGATGCGCTGGCCATTTGCCTGATGAAAATTAAAGGGTTCAGGGAAGAAAATTTTGCGCGCTTTCATCCGGGTGGTAGTCTTGGCCGGAGGTTGCTCAGCAAGGTAAAGGATCACATGCGTACAGAGAATCTTCCGGTTGTGCCTCCGGAAAGCTCCCTAGCGATTGTTATCAATGCGATGAGCGCTGGTAGACTTGGGCTGGCTCTTGTCAAGGGCAATGGAAGGGTGCAAGGCATTATTACCGATGGTGATCTCAGACGTCTCTTCGAAAAAAAGGGAAAAAATGCTTTTGATTTGCGCGCTTTTGAAATCATGACTCCTAATCCAAAAACCATTCATCAAACGGCATCGCTCAAAGAGGCTGAGCAAAAAATGATTGATCATAAAATCAACAGTCTGGTGGTGATAGATGAGATGACCGAAGAACTTCTGGGAGTGATTCAGATTTACGATATTCAATAAATTGACTCTTCTAGCCTGAAGTTGAACGGGTTCTCCGTTTAAGGAGGTGAATTCTATAAGTTTTGGTAGCGGTACCCGTGTAAAATGCCGGAAGGAATACTTGCCGGAACGAGACAACTGTAAAAAACTCAGGTATTGGCTTTGGATGCTGATAACTGAGATTAGAAAAGCTGCTGTGTTAAAAGACTGGGATGCAAGGAGATGCGGATGACAAGGGATGTGTCAGAGGGGCCGTCATCACTTGTGCTGGTCTGAAAAAGTCAGGGGTCAAGGATACATTGGAGAAAGTGTGCAGGGATAGATACAGACAGCAGTCTGAAATTACTTGTGCTTGGTGCGGGTAATTCTGCTTTGGATTGGTAAAACTGGATTGGTGACTTGCTAAATGTGTGGTAAATGGCTGGTATCTTGGTGGAAGTACTTCATTGCTGGCTTGAGTATGAATACCTGGAGGCTGGTTGAGCGTGGTAACACGCGCCAGGGCGGAGGCGGATATGAGCCGCAGCAGGCGGGCCGTGTGGCACACGGGCGAGGAGGCGGAGCGGCAGCAAGCCACCGCGGCCCGATGTGCCACGCCCGAACTGCAAGGGGAATAGGAGCCGTAGACCGGCCCCCGGCCGCGCAGATATTGCGGCCGGGGGAGGCGCCCAACGTATTGGAATCCGTAAAGCGATGGTGGAAATGCCGGGGGGTTAAGCACCCGGGGTGATAAATTTACTTGCGACTGGGAGGGGAGGAGTGGGTTAAGGTATGGTACAGCTCCCGGACGATGCCGTCGGCCAGGCCGAGCTTTGGGACATACATCAGCTCGGCTCCTGCCCATCGCATAACGCTCAGGTAGATGCGGCAGGCGTGGAGGATGACGTCGGCGCGGTCGGGATTCAGGTCGAGCTTGAGGATGAGCTCCTGGCGGCTGAATTTTTGGAGGTAGTCAAAGGTGCTCTCCAGATATTCGAGGGTAAGGGGTACGCCTTGGGGCTTGCCGCTGAGCTTGAAGAGGCGGTTGATGTTGCCTCCGCTGCCTACCATTGCGAGGTCTTTGATGTGAGAGGTATTTTGCTTAATCCAGTCTTTAATGGAGTACCAATCGCTGTCGCTTACAAGGCCGTTCAGGAGGCGAACGGTGCCAATGTTGAAGGACGCGGAGGCGGTAAGCAGGCCTTTTTGGATGAGGCTGAGCTCTGTGCTGCCGCCTCCGACGTCGATGTAGAGTATGTTGGGCTCTCTTTGAAGGAGTTTGGTGATAAATTCGTTGTTTTTGATGAGGCGTGCTTCTTCCTGTCCGGAGATGATTTCGACGTGTATGCCAGTTTTTTGGTGGATGTCCTGTATGATTTTGGGGCCGTTGGTAGCATCGCGCATGGCTGAGGTGGCGCAGGCGCGATAGATGGATACTTCATGAACTTCCATGAGGTATTTGAAGGCCATCATTCCGGCGATGATTTTTCTTTCAGTTTTTTTTGATATTTTCTGCTTGGTGAAGGAGTCGCTGCCGAGTCTGACGGGTAGTCGGGTGAGTGAAATTTTTTTGAAGTGGACTTCTTTGTTGCTTTTTATCACATTGGAAATGAGCAGTCTGATGGAGTTGGAGCCGATGTCGATGGCCGCGAGCTGAGTAATGTTCATTTGGGTAAGTTTGGGTGAAATGGTGTAAAGATAGGGTGTGTATCTTTTATTTTTTGGGTGCGTCGAGCCTTGGCATTTTTGTTAAAAAGGGTGAAGGAGGCGGTTTAATGGACAGGGCTGGTTATGGATTGATTTTTAGGTCGAGGAGTTTGAGTTGCTTGGCGGAGTGGCCGTTGAAGGTGTTGAAGTCGAGGGTATAGATGGCATCGACGGTGCCGGCATTGATGATGTGGGGGAAGTGATGGCCTTTAGAAAACCATACGGCTTGTATATATGTATTGGTTTCGGGTTCGTGCAGGTAGAGCTTGATATGGGATTGGTCGGAGCCGATCAATCGGCTGTTGTTGAGTACTTTGAGGTTTCGGCTGATGTAATGTGGGGTTGGATTTCCGATGCCGGTGGGCTGTAGGTGAGTTGTGGAGAGTCTGATGAGTTTGTCATCGATGTCAGCGAGTTTGATTTCGGCTTCGGCGAAGAGTTTTTTTTTGAACGTTTCTGGCGTGGCTTGTCTTTTAATCACCTCGCTGATGGAGTGAAAGAAGAGTTCGAAGTTGTCGGGCAGCAGGGTGACGCCGGCGGCATGGCTGTGACCTCCGAACTGATGGATGATGTGGCTGCAGAAGTTAAGGGCATCGTAGATGTTTACGGTGAGGATGCTGCGGGCAGAGCCAACGAGGAAATCACCGCTGCGGGTGAATACGATGGCAGGTCGATGAAATTCCTCAACGAGTCGTGCGGCTACGATGCCGATTACGCCTTTTAGCCAGTCGTGTCCCTGAAGCACTATGGCATAGCGATAGCGGGAGGGGTTGTGTTTTACCATGTGGATGGCTTCGGAGGCTATGAGGTCTTGAGTGGTTTTTCGCTCGGTGTTGAGTTTTTCGATTTCCTGAGCGATTTGATTGGCCTGGCAGGGTTGGTCGGTGGTGAGGAGTGACAGGGCGAGATTGGCGTGTTCGATACGTCCGGCGGCATTGATTCGGGGCCCAGCAGGAAACCGATATGATGTGATGTGACAGGAGTCTTGATACCTGCTGAAGTGATGAGGGCTTGTAATCCCGGGGATGGGTGTTGATTGAGCACTTGCAGGCCCAGCTTCATGAGGGTGCGGTTTTCATCGACAAGGGGCACCATATCAGCTCCGATGCTGAGGGCCACGAGATCGAGCATGCTGTGAACGTATTCCGGGTCGAGCTCCAGCCTGTGAGCCAGAGTCAGGGCGAGCTTGTAGGCCAGTCCGCAGGCAGAAAGCTCTTTGAAGGGGTAGTGACAGTCGGGGCGTTTTGGGTCTACAACGGCCACAGCTTCTGGCAGGACCGCACCAGGGGTGTGGTGGTCGACGACGATAAGGTGCATTCCTAATCTGCCGATTTCGCTGGCGAGGGCCAGTGATTTGATGCCGCAATCCAGGGCCACAATGGTGTGAACTTTTTCGGCAGCGGCTTTGGCTATTCCTACGGATGTAAGGCCATAACCTTCGGTATATCGGTCTGGGATGTAGGTGGTAAAGTTGGGATAAAAGGTTCTGAAGAATCGGGACATCAGTGCCACAGAGGTAGTTCCGTCTACGTCATAGTCGCCGTAAAACATGATTTTTTTACCCATTCGGATGACTTCAGAAAGGTGGTCGACGGCCTTGTCCATATCGGCCAGCTGAAAAGGATTGTACAAATCCTCTGGGGTGGGTTTGAAAAACTTCCGTGCCAGTTCAAAGGAGGTGATACCTCTGTTGTAGAGAAGTGCGCTGTAAGAAGGGATAAAATCGAGCTGCCGGCTCAGTTCGAGGATATCGGGGGTTATCTCCTGCTGTTTTAGAATCCATTCGTACTGTTCTAGACTCATAGGGCTTGAAATACTTTTCCAGGTAAGCTGATAATAGCCCCCTTAAGCTCCATCTCTGTGAGCATGGACAGTAGTTTTGAGAGGGGCAGATCGGTCTGCATCATAATTTGGTCGATGTGGACTTTTTCGGTACTTTTAAGGAGTTGGTAAATCTCAGCTTCTGCATCGGTGAGATGGGGAAACAAGTCGGCCTGAATGATTTTAGGCCGTTGGTCCCGGCCGGGCAGATCCCAATGGAGGATATTGGCAAGGTCGTCGGCATCGGTAAAAAGGTGCGCCTCGCCTTGTTTGATCAGCTGATTGGTTCCTTCGGAATACACATCGCCTAATCTTCCCGGTACAGCGAAGACTTCCCGACGATAGCTACGGGCAAAATCTGCTGTAATCAAAGCTCCTCCGCTATCGGCTGCTTCCACTACAATTACGACTTCGCACATACCGGCTACGATGCGATTTCTGACGGGGAAATTTTCTTTATCAGGCTTAGAGCCCCGGAAATATTCCGTGAGCAATCCTCCTGAGGCAGAGATTTCTTTGGCGACGGGGGTATGTAGGGGTGGGTAAATTCTGTCGAGTCCATGAGCTAAAACTGCCAGGGTGGGTATGCCGTGTTCAAGGGCGGCTTTGTGTGCAATAACATCAATACCATAAGCCAGACCACTGACTATGCAGACATTGTATTTTTTTAGGTCTTCTACGATTTTCTTAGTGACAAGTGAGCCATAGGGAGTGGCTTTTCTGGTGCCTACGATGGCTACCAGGTGAAAATCGTTTAGGTTGATATTGCCTTTGTAAAACAAAATGGAAGGCGAGGAGGGGATATTTTTGAGTCGGCTGGGGAAGTCTGGTGAGTAGAAGGCGAGTATCTGTATGTTGTTTTTTTTAAGGTAGTTGTATTCCATTTCGACCTGCCGGCCGTGATCTTTGAGAAAGTTTTGGATGCGCTCTGCAAGTACCCGCCCAATACCGGGAGTAGTACTTAAGGCAGAAATTTTAGTCTGAAATACCTGGCGTGCAGTGTGGTGATAGGAAATGAGGGTTTTGGCCAAAGCAGGACCTATCCCTGGAATCATGTGCAGTGCCAGGAAGTAGAAAAGCTCATCGTCTGTAGGGTGCAATGTCTGGGTCATTGGCCCGTTCGATTGATCAATGTGGAGGTTGCCTGTGCAGTAGGCGTCAGTACAATATCGTGAATGCAGACATGCTGAGGCTGATGAATAACGAAGTGGATGCAGTTGGCAATATCTTCGGCTGTAAGGGGCTGCATGCCTTTATAAACGTTGTGAGCGCGCTGAAGGTCGCCTTCAAATCGTACGGTGGAAAATTCTGTTTCGGCAAGACCGGGTGAGATCTGACTCACGCGAATGCCAAACTTAAACAAATCCTGTCGCATGCCTTTGGTTATGGCCTCCACTGCATGCTTGGTGGCACAGTACACGTGTCCACCTGGATAGACTTCTTTACCCGCCAGAGAGCCGATGTTGATGATATGGCCTTTACCAGTTTCAATCATGTATTTGGCAGCAGCTCTGCCCATGTAGAGGAGTCCTTTTACATTGGTATCGATCATGGTGTTCCAGTGCTCCGGATTGGCCAGGTCAAATCTGTCGAGACCAAGAGCCAGACCTGCATTGTTGACCAGTACGTCCGGCGGGCCAAAATGTTCAACAGCTTTACTGGCTGCGACTTCTATATCGTGCTGAATTCTGACATCAGCAGGTAGCGACAAAGTGTTCGAACCCGACATTTGGCACTCTTTCTCCACCTCAGCCAGGCGATCGGCGCGCCTGGCCATGAGGACAAGGTTATGTCCTTCGGCAGCTAGCTTTAGCGCTGTAGCCTTGCCAAATCCGGCACTTGCGCCGGTAATCCATATAGTTAGTTTTGTCATAAACATCAGATTAAGTCCAGCTCTTCAAAATACTGTATGACGGCTTCTTTCATCAGCCAGGATTGTTCGCCGGGCTTCAAACGGGGAAGCTCCTGCACCAGGCGGTAATGCGGCCATCCATCTGAGTCTATCCCTTCAAATTCATAATAACCATAAGGCTGTAAAAGTCTGCAAATGGCTATGTGCATCAAGTTGATTTTTTCATCCTTTTTAAACCTTTTGTAGCCTTTGCCCAATTCCTGTACTCCGATTAAAAACAAAATACCATCCAGGTCAAGATCCTCACCCTGACTAAATCTCTGACTCAACAGTCCAACCAGGCGTTCCCATTTTTCCTTCAAAATTTCCCTGTCCATAACGGCACAAAAATATTGAGAACTTTGCAGGGTATGGACAGGGAGAGCTCACCTCCAATCCATTCGGAACTTTTTTGTCGCTACAAATCTCCATTTTAGAAGCAGCTGATGCGATTTTGCGGATAAAAGTTTTGGTGTACCGTGCTGCTCATCCGCCTTACAGACCACTGGCCAAAAGCCTACATTTGTACCTGAAAAAGCAATTTTTTTAGTAATGCAGCACAATACTGTGTTTATTGGCTATCACTTTGCTCTGTCAGAGACAGATCCATGGAAAGACCTTATGATTGCGGAACTGGCCGAAATTGGATTTGACATGTTTGAAGATCACGCCAATGGTTTCACAGCATGGGGATTGGAAAGTGAAGTACGGACAGATAATGTACACCTGATCATAAGCCGCTACAACGCCAAGACCCAGATAAGCTACACCACAGAACGACAAATCCAACAAAACTGGAACGAAGAGTGGGAAAAACATTTTTCGCCTGTAGAAATTCCAGGTTTTTTATACATTAAAGCTCCATTTCATCCCGACAAAGAGGGGTTTGAGCACATCATTACCATCTATCCAAAAATGGCTTTTGGCACCGGTCACCACTCCACCACATACGGCATGTGCATGCTGATGCGGGCCATGGATTTTAAGGGCAAAAATGTACTTGACATGGGCTGTGGCACGGGAATTCTAGGAATATTAGCCCTAAAATCAGGGGCTGCACATGCTACAGGAATCGATATAGACGAATGGGCAGTGGCCAATACAATGGAGAATGCTTTACTCAACCACGTAGACCTGCCTGTTTATCAAGGAGATGCCAACTCCATCAGCGGCACTTTCGACATAGTGCTTGCCAACATTCAGAGGAACGTATTACTGGCCGATATCCCGAAATACGTGCATCACATGAATATGGGTGGCAGTTTGTTGGTTTCAGGATTCTATGATAGTGACTTCGATGAAATTCACCGGGTTTGCTTAGCACACGATTTGCGCTTAAACAATCGTTTTCAACTCAACAACTGGCTTTCGCTTCACTATACCTACAAAAAAGAGGAATGAGATACACAACCCTGCGTTCATTCACACTATTGTTGTTTTCATTAAGTTTTAGCTTTCAGCTAAAAGCACAGAAGGTAAGGAGTTTTTCAGCCGATACAGCAGCCTGGAAGATCGAAGTTCTGGAGATACTCAAAGATCAAGATAAAGACCGAGCCACCAGGATCGTCAATCATATAGCTCAGATACTATCTACGGGGAAATTATCGCGTACTGACTTTGAATTGATTGTAAAAACCAGCAACACCTTTCTGAAAAAGCGAATGCTCGATCTTGATGCCTGGGAGCATTGGTTCAGAATACTCGCTCACATGGCAGAGCAAGAGGACACGGATAAAGCCTCAAAATTTCATCGCGATTTTGAAGTTTTTGCTGCAAAAAATCCCAACAAAGCCATCAGAGATTATCTCTCCGTGATACATGGAGCTTTTCTAAAAAGCGAACTTTACAACGATGGTCAACTCAGATGGGTATATACCGGGGTATTTGAATTTGAATTTACGGACGAACCTTTATTTAAAATTCCTGCAACGGATCTTTATGCCACTTTCAGAGGCGACTCCACATTTATCGAAGAAACGGGTGGGATTTTTTACCCAAAAACCCTGACCTGGAAAGGAACCGGCGGCTCTCTTTATTGGGAAAGGGCCGGGCTGAGCAGAGACTCTGCGACAGCCCGCTTTTCAGACTATCAGATCAACGTATCCAAAGCATTTTTTGAAGCTGACAGCGTAACACTCTACACACAGGTATATCTCAAAGAGCCTGTACTCGGCAGGTTGGAAGAACGCCTCAGCAGCAGAAATACACCCGAATCAGCTATATTCCCCCGATTTTACGCATACCGAAACGACATCCTGATCAAAGAAATACTGCAGGATGTAGACTACATTGGTGGATTTTCGGTAGTGGGCGGTGGAGTATTTGCGTCGGGCACCACAGATGCCCCCGCTACACTGGTTCATTTTCATCAGAAAAAACCTCAACTCATTGTTCGAGGCGAGCGATTCAGTTTGAAGCCCGATCTCTTCACTTCGGAGGCCGTGGAGCTTTCGCTAATGCTTGATGAAGATAGCATTTATCATCCAAGGCTTTACTACAGAATCGTTCCTTCGCAGAGAATTGTTACGCTCATAAGGCAAGAAGAGGGATTGGGACAATCTCCCTTCGTGGACTCCTATCACAAATTGATCATGCGATTTCAGACACTTGCCTGGAAAATGGGCGAGGAAAAGATGATTATTACCAATATCAACCAGGGAATAGAAATCCCCGCCACCTTCGAATCAGCACAATACTACCGCGAAGAACGCATGGACCGATTGCGTGGGTTAAGCAACAAACACCCTCTGATGGAAGTCGTCGAAATGAGTAAATATTTCGGTTCAGAGACTCTGGAAGCAGACAAAGTAGCTCAATACCTGCGCATAAATCCTCAGAATGGTAAAATTTTTCTGATGAATCTGGCAATAGAGGGCTTTCTTAAGTACGATCTGAACACACACACAGCCACGATACTGCCCCGAACGTACGAATATATCGACAACTACCTCGATAAAAGGGACTTTGACGTCATCCAGTTTGTTTCATCCGTCAGTGGTAAACCAAATGCTACCCTTAGTTTGCTGACTAAAGACCTGATAATAGACGGTGTATCAGTCATCACGTTAAGCGATTCACAAAAGGTAGGACTCTTTCCGGTGGACAAGAAAATCGTCATGCACCGAAATCTGAATTTCGATTTTGCCGGTCGGATTGTGGCAGGCAGGTTCAGCTTTTGGGGCAGGGAATTTAAATTTAAATACGACAATTTCATCATAGACATGCCTGCCATCGATTCCATGAGATTTGCTGTTGAAAGTTTTGAAAAAGATGCTACAGGCTTAACCACATTGGTCAATGTACAAAGTGTGCTGGCTGACCTCACCGGTCAACTCGACATTGACAAACCCAACAACAAATCAGGGAGAAAATCTTTTGGTGAATATCCCATTTTCCGCTCAATTAAAGAAAGCTACGTCTACTACGACAAACCTTCCATTCACAATGGCGCATATAACAAAAAGAACTTCTATGTGCGACTTGAACCGTTCACCATTGACAGCCTCGACAATAAGAAAACAGAGGGTATTTCCTTTGACGGAACACTGGTCAGTGCCGGCATATTTCCCGACATTCAGCAGACCATCAAAGTACAGCGCGACTATTCGCTTGGCTTTGAAATGCAGACAGCTGCCGAAGGCCTATCAGCCTATGGGGGCAAAGGCACCTAT
This sequence comes from Schleiferia thermophila, assembly GCF_003337435.1. GTDB lineage: Bacteria > Bacteroidota > Bacteroidia > Flavobacteriales > Schleiferiaceae > Schleiferia > Schleiferia thermophila. Next base: position 24,360 of record NZ_QPJS01000006.1, on the reverse strand, counting down.
TCCCAAAAACTATCGCTTTCCAACCTGGGACTTCGAGGTGACGGCCGAATCGACTATCTGACCTCATCTGCCATAGCATCTGAATTTTTCTTTTTTCCGGATTCTACAAATGCTTTAAACGTATCGTATTCCATCAAGGAAGACAGCAAATACAATGTACCCACTCTGGCTGCCCAAGGTGTAGTACTGCACTGGGAGCCCAAAAATGATGTCATGTTTACAAAAAACACCATCAGTCCATTTCAAATGTACGACGACATAAAGATGAAAGCCGAAGGCACTATGGCGCTTTCACCTGCAGGACTGACAGGAAATGCCGCAATTGCTTTTCAGAATTCTGAAATGAAATCCAGAAATTTTTCTTTCAGAAGAAGGGAATTTTCTGCCGATACATCCAACTTCAGGGTAAGGCCTTACGATACAGGTCCTTGGGTATTTGAGACCCTGGCAGCCACAGCCTATGTAAACTTTGATCACATGAAAGGTAATTTCACCCTGCACTCTCCGGCTCAATATATGAATTTTCCGGAGCATCAATACATAGCCTTTATGGACCATGCCGACTGGCACATCGCCGAAAAATCCATTGAAGTGATGAAAAAAAGTCAGATGCCCTCCTCTCGCATGGTCAGTACAAAACGCGAACAAGACAGTCTTCAGTTTGTGGCCAATAGCGTAAAGTTAAAAATGGTGGAAAATTATCTGGAGGTGTTCAAAGCTTTTGAAATAGAAGTTGCAGATGCTACTATATATCCCGATACAGGATATGTGATAATAGACCCTCAGGCAGAAATGCGTACCCTCCAAAATGCACAAATCATCGCCAATCGCCACACCAAATACCACAAATTTGAAAAAGCAACCGTAAAGATTGCTTCCCGAAACAACTACTCAGGCTCCGGCTATTATGATTACATCGATGAAGACAATACCGCCTGGCCATTGTATTTTGAAGAAATCAGCGTAAACAGGCAAGGAGTGACGAACGCACGGGCTCAGATCAAAGAAGAAGACGCATTTTACCTAAGCACTTATTTTGCCTTCTATGGAAAGGCCCTCCTCACTGCACCCGAAAAACAATTAACCTTCGATGGCTACACCTTAATCCAGCACGCCTGCAGCCGCATTCAGACCGATTGGTTTCCCTTTAAATCCATCATCGATCCCAACAATATAGTAATTGACCTGCCCGAAACAGCCGACGAACTTAACAAAGCAAGAATTTTCAACGGCATTTACATTTCCAACGATTCAACAACGGGCTATTCAGCCTTTTTGTCAAAAGAAAGTCCGAAAGCTGACCTCGAGCTTATACTTGCTGGCGGTCAGTTGTATTTCGACAAGTCCATGAACAGTTACATCATCACCTCCGCTGAAAAAGTCAAAAACCCCGATGCAAAAGGAAACTATCTGGCATTAAACATCAAGACTTGTGAAATGTATGGAGAGGGGCGTCTTTCGTTTGGCGATCGGACCGGCCTGGTAGAAATTGATGCATATGGCACCATCCGACACAGACTCCAAAATGACGAAATAACCATCGATATGTGGATGGGTTTTGATTTTCACTTCAATGACGATGTGCTCAAGGCCATTACTCAAAAACTCAAAGATGCCTCAGACCTTCCGTCAGCCGATCTAACACGAAGGGCATTTCTCATTGCCATCAATGAAATGCTTGAAGGTAAGGAGCGCCAGCGATTTCTCGACGAATTCAGAAAAACAGGTCTACCGGAAAAAGTTCCAAAGCCCTTTCTCAGCACAATCACTTTCAGCGATCTTCAACTGAAATGGAACCCTGAAACCAACTCTTTTCTTTCCGAAGGTTTGATAGGCATAGGCACAGTCGGAAAGACACAAATCAACAAAAAAGTAAACGGAATATTTGAAATCGCCCGCAAGAGAAGAGGGGATGAAATTTCAATCTACATTGACCTCGGAAAGAAAGATGTGTATTTCTTCCAATACCGTCGAAATGTTATGGAATTTTACTCTCCTGACCAAGAACTACTGGACATCATTGTCAATACAAAGCCTGACGCCCGTAAAAAAGAAGAAAAAGGAAAGCAACCTTACACCTATACCGCTGGCACTCGTGGACGGTTAAACAGATTTCTGAACAGGATGGACACAGATATTGAATAACCAGGCTTTATGGCAAAACAGAAGGATTTTTGAGCCCTTCATACTGAATCAGCTCAGCTTTGATAGAGCCAACCAGTAATTCGGATTTTATCAGCAGCGGCACTTTATTATCGTCTTTCGACACCCAAATGGTCATTGCGTCCTTCTCTCTGAAAACCCTACCTTCCTGTACCAAAGGTTTAAATTTCATGGCCTTAACCTTTCCAAATTTGGTTTTTAAAACCTCATCACCCATGTATTTGATTTGAAAATGAAACATTTCATGATCGAGAAACACCGGAATCTGTATCACGGCTCCAGGTGACAGAGATTTTACATCTGTAAATCTTGCATAGTAAAAAGCTGAAAAAATGTCTTGTGTCTTATCCTCCAGATTGAAGACTTTGTTTTTATCCAACATCAGATCCACTGCTGTATTCTTATCATTATCGAAGATAATATGTCTTTTAATTACATACCCCCCTTCGTACACATCTCTGATAAACTCTACAGGCTCCAGATTGTCAATGTCGTAGTACGTTTCATACCGGTCTCTGACTTTAAAGAACCACTCAAACATGCCTTTGGAGTATCCTATCCCTACCATATGGGCAATGGTTTTACCATTTTTCTGTTGTAAGTCGTCTACGCTGACAACTGCCTCACCGGCTGTAAGTAATCCATAGGATATGGAATACACCAACCTTTCACCAGTGGAAAAAGGCTTTACAGCCGACACCTTCACCGAAGGCAACACATATGCGCTGTTGCTACCTGACTGTGCATTGCCTCCTATGCAAAGTAGTAATAAAAACAACTTCAGCGTTTTCATAAATAATTTTTCTAAACCATGTTCTAAAAAAATGCCAAAAATCTACATTTGCTGCAGAAAAAAATATTTACACCATCATGCGTTGGATAATCTGGATTCTTTCATTGCTTTTTTTACTATACGCTGAGAACAGACTTCGCACAGCAGGCGAACAACTTCTAAAACCAATTGTCAATCAAAATCCACCGGATTTGTCCATTGGTATATCCAAGGATGATTTCATCGCATTTTTAGAAGCCGGTGGACCCGATGGACGCAGAGTTTATGTCGATGTGATTAAGGCCAATGATTTTTTATATCCGCTGGCTTACGGGGTTTTCTTTTCTTACACAATTTTTCTGCTTGCATCAGGATTAGACAGTAAATTTCTTAAAAATTTTGCCTTTCTTCCCATCATCAGTATGCTGGCAGATTTCACAGAAAACTCCTGTTTTATTCTGCTTGCGTCTGAATATCCCGAATTCAACAACACTATATTTTTCATTGGACGCAACGCGCAAATGGTCAAGTGGTATGGTGCCTTTGCAAGTATTTTGGTTATTTTGATTTTAATAGTATTGAATATCAGAAAAAAATTTGCTACCAAATCTTCCTGACCCGGCCGAAAAATTCAAAGGTATCATCATTGAGTCATCGCTTTTTTCTGTCTTTTTTGTCCTTTTTTCGCGGTTTTGAGTCACGAGTCTTATCGACTTTCAAATCTTCAAAAGAAAATTTATTCAATACTTCCAGTTTTTTGACGATAAGCTCAAGATTCTCTTTATGCCGTTGAATGTTTTTTTCTACTTCTTTTACGAAGGGATTTCCGCCACTTTTTGAGGTAAACAGATTGATGTTGTTTTCAAGGAGGTTGAGCTCTTTCCTTACCTCATCGTACATGCGAACAAGGCGCTGCCTTTCATTATAGACAGCCAGTTTATCGCCTTGTTCCCAAAGGTTATTCATCTTAAGCTCAAATCTGATCAGGTAGATTTCATTTTTATTGAGGTCTAACTTTTCGAAATACGAATCAATCAGCTTGTGAAATTCTCTTTCAATTTCCTGGTTGCCGGGAGGCACTTTGCCTAAAGATTTCCAATGCTCAATTTGCTGGGTCAGATAGTCAGGTGAAATTGAGCTTTCAGCGATATTTTTAAGCTCTTCGAAAAAGAGTTTTTTCTTTTCAAGATTATCAAAAAGTTCCTTATCTTTTTCCTTCAGATACTCGTGATACCGGTCAAAAAATTTGTTGCAAGTTTCCCTGAACTCGGTCCAGACAGATTCTGAGTATTTTTTTGGTACAGGACCTATCTTTTTCCATTCTGACTGAATTTTCTTAAAGAAATTAACAGCTTCATCCCAATCGGTTCTTTCTACATTTTCTGCGGCTAATCTTACCAATTCTCTTTTCTTTTCAAGGTTGGTGCCTTGTACCTGTTTTATTGCTTTGTAAAAAGCATTTTTAGCTCTGATTATATTTCTGATAGTGGAATTGAACTGCTGCCAGATTGTATCGTTTTCAGGATGTAGTACACGACCGATTTTTTTAAATCTTTCGGTGTAGGAAGGAATTTTATTGATGAGCTCCTGCCACTGATCGTGCGTTTTAATTTCATTCAGATCAATGGTTTCCAGCTCACGAAGTATTTCTTTTTTCTGCTGTATTTTTTCTTCTCTTTCTTTCTTAATAAGCTCTGAAAGTTCTGACTTTTTTTCCCTTACTTGGTCCAGGATTTCGTTAAAAGTCTTCCAAAGCTCTTCTCTGTTTTCTTTTGGCACAGGGCCTACTTCTCGCCATTCTTTCTCGAGTAATTTAATTGCTTTAGTTAGGTCTGAAATTTTCTCGAAATCGCTTTCGAGCAGTTCCTTTGCTTTTTGAATGATTTCTTCTTTCTTCTCCTGATTCTTTTTAAAGTGCAGATCTCTGAACTCTTTATTGAGCTTAAGATTGTCGTAAAACTTATCCAGGTAAAAGTGATATAACCGGTAGATGTGTTCGCTTTCACTGTATGGAATCGGGCCTATTTTTTTCCAATTGTCCTGCAATGTGCGAACTCTTTCAAATGTTTCTTCGGTTATATCAGCGTTCATCGAAAGAGTTTTCAGCTCTTCCAGGATCAATTTTTTCTGGTAAAGGTTGGATTCAAGCTCTTCTTTTCTTTTTTTGTAGTATTCATTTAGCTTTTGCCGAAATTCGCTGTAAATTTCTTTGAATTTCTGTCTGAGAGGTTGCTCATAAGAAAAATCGATCTCATTGCCCCCGTCCTCGACAAATGCCTGTAGTTTCTCTCTTCGCTCTTCGTCCAGGTGAAAGAGAATATGGCGCTTGATAGCCTCGATGTGTTCCTTAATTTCTGTGACAAGCTCATTTTTAATGAGCTTTACAGCCTTTTTGTATAACTCTTCAGGAGAATCCTCTTCATAATGTTTGAAAATATTGTCACTGTGCTGCTCATCGGCTTCATGATGGTCTTCATCGTCCTGATGTTCGAGAACATTGTCATCCAATTCTTCACTTTTTGCCGTTGATTCGTTGTCAGTGATGGCAGTTTTATTCACTTCATTTTCTACAAATGTGGTCTTCATCTCCTCTTGTTCAGAAAAATTATTGCTCATGTGACAATATTAAGGGTCAAATAATCAAGTAGTTATGGGATATGTTTTGATATAAAATCCCATGCCTTAATGGCCTGTAAATGTAGCATTTCCATACCATTTCTTACAAAAGCACCTCTCATTTTACATTTTTGTAAAAAAATGGTAGTCTCTGGATTGTAAACAAGGTCAAAGCAATAACTCTTAGCTTTTATTTTTTGAAAATCTATGGGCGGAAAGGTAGAGACATTTGGATACATTCCCAGCGGTGTGCAGTTGACAATAAGTTTTGGAAACTCCGTGATGGGTGTATTTATGTCATCGTATGTCAAAACTTTATCCCCACCTGGCTTTCGGGAGATGAAGTAATGGTCTACGGCCAATGACTTCAATGCCAGGCTCACAGCCAAAGCACTGCCTCCCGTGCCTAGAATAAATGCCTGCTCAATGGTTTCTGAGCCAAGAAAGTTTTTAAGACTTTCTTTAAAACCTTCTACATCTGTGTTATGGCCTATGAGTTTACCATTCGCGCTCTTTACAATGGTGTTCACTGCTCCGGTGCCTTCAGCCTGTGCAGTGAGCTCACTGAGGAGGGGAATTACCTTTTTTTTGTATGGTATGGTCACATTGACGCCTACTACATCCGGCTGTGAGAGCACATGTAGTATCTGTGTCACATCTTTTACTTCAAACAAGTGATAAGAAATATTGGAAATACCGAGATTATTAAAAATCACCTGCCAAATCTCTGGCGATCGGCTGTGGGAAAGCGGAAATCCCACCAACCCTAATTTAAAAGATTTAGTCTTCAAGGCGATTTGGCTTGGATTTGCGGGCTATCCACTCTATACTGACTACTAAAATAATTCCTGCAACAAAAAATAGGACACAGCCCATGACCATGGGATCTGATTCCATTTGTCCGGGCCAGATGCTTTTTTCTATAAAAGGTACCTCAATTCCTTTACTATTGATTCGGGTTTCTATGACTTTCTTCCATGGCCATACTTTGTAAAGCGCCCCTACCATGAACCCACTTAAAAGACCTACTGCCTGGTCATGAAACCTTTGTAGTAACCATGAAAGGATATTGGCCATGGTGATGAGCCCGACCACACAGCCCATGGCAAATACCACCAATACTCCAAGCTCTAAACTGGTAACTGCCTGCAATATGATATCGTATTTACCAAGCAGCAATAAGATAAAGCTACCTGAAATACCCGGAAGAATCATAGCTGAAATAGCCACAAAACCGGAAATAAAAATATAAATAGTACCTTCAGGTATTGAAACCGGGGCTGAACGTGTGATTTCCAGTGCCAGAATAAGCCCTGCCGAAAAAAATAACCAAACTGCAGGTGTGGGATTTTCGATTTTTTTAAATACCAAAAACGCACTGGCTATAATGAGGCCAAAGAAAAAAGACCAAGTAAACAGACCGTATTCATTTAATGCAAATTGAATGATTCTGGACAAGGTGGCTATTGAAAATCCTATTCCAATTATCAAAGGTAAGAGTATTGGCATCCGGCTCTGTTGCCAAAAGGCTTTAAATCCTCTTTTTTTCAAAGTGTACCACGCAGGACCGCCCAGGTTTTTGATTCCAGCAAGCAGGTCTTCATATACACCTGTGATAAAGGCTACAGTTCCGCCAGACACACCAGGTACTATATCAGCAGCTCCCATGGCCATCCCCTTTAAAAATGTTAAAAATGTTTTTTTCATATATGTGAGAAATCCCGACAAACCTAATCGAATTTTGGAATAGTAGATTGGTTCGACGCAACTGCCCATTGTTAATAAAATAATCCTCCATGGTATGCACTGTCATATCTTTGTGCCATATTTGAGGTATTACTTCAATCGCTGTATATGCCTGACTTTGAATTTGACGAAACCACAGACCTGGTCATGCGATTTGAAAAAATGATGGCTGAAGACCGGGAAGAGTTCTTTGATACTGAAGAGCTGGAAATCATCATCGACTATTACTTTGCCAGTGAAGAATTTCGAAAAGCACTGGCAGTAGCCGATTATGGTATCCGAATCTACCCCGGCTTGCCTGACTTTTACATAAGAAAAGCACAACTCTATCTGGACCAAAGCAGAATAGATGAATCGAGAAAAATGCTGAAAGAAGCTCAAAAGATTGCCCCTGAAAACCCAGATGTGCTTTATTTACAGGCAGATATTCATTCAAAAACAAGAAATCACCATCTGGCCATCCAATATCTGAAAAAGCTTGTTTCGCTCTATCCAGAAGATACGGATGCCTTGAGCTTTCTGGCCGCTGAGCTTATGGAAATCAAAAATTACTACACGGCCATTGAAATACTGAAAAATCTGCTTGAAGAAAACCCTGAGGATCCTTTCCTTTTGCACAACCTGATTACGTGTTTTGAAGAGACTCATAAAACGGATGAAGCCATTGAATTATTGACTAAAGTCATCGATCTATCTCCCTACAATGAGGTAGCCTGGCACAATCTGGGCAATCTTTATCTCAAGAAAGGCAATTTTGAAAAAGCCATCTGGGCGTATGAATATGCCATTTTGATTGACGAAAATTACATAGCCCCTTACTACGACCTAGGGTATACATATGAGATAACAGGAAATTATCAAAAAGCCATTGAAATTTATAACGAGGCATTGGGAATCGACATCTTTACCTCGCACTCTTATATGTGTCTCGGCAGGTGCTACGAGGCACTGCATCAATTCAAAAAAGCTCTTTTTTATCTTGAAAAAGCCTATGAAGAAGATCGGACCAACCCTGATATCCTAGCTTCATTGGTTCGACTTTACGACCTTACAGGTAAAGATGAGAATGTACTGATTGATTACATTACCCGACTGCTGGAACTCGATACAGACTTCTCCGGAACGCTGCTGGCAGCCCGAATCCTCTTTAAGAGAGGATACTTTCAAGATGGGATGGAGCTGGCCACAGATCTGCTCGAAAACCACCAAATTGACAAAGAGATTATTCTATACTACATTAAAGTGCTGGTCACTGAGGGAGAAGTAAAATCAGCACTTAGGATTTTGAAAGTCGCGGTCGAATTGTATCGCGATGATCTGCATCTGCGAATTATTTTAGCTTCTTTGTATACGCTGCAAGGAAATTTTTACACAGCTACTACTCACATCAAAAAAATTAACAAAATCAGAACATTTGATTCCGAAGATCTGATTCACATATTTAGTCGATATATGGAAACCGACGATATGTCCGAATGGATAGAGTATGTGAATTATCAGCTGTAATGGCCCTTATATAGTTCAATGACTCTTTTAAATAAAATTCGGGAATGGATCAACATCCGGCTGTACCCTTCGAAGAGAGGGGTTTTGTATTTTTTGAGAAGAGCTTCGTTTGTAATTGCCCTGGTAACTTTATGCGCATTAGTAATTAATTACGGATATAAACTTAGTGCTCAGGAAAAAACACTTGTATTTAAAATAGTACAGTTTTCACTGATTTTTTATTTGACGAAATACATTATTAAGATCATCTACGATTTTCATCCCATTCAATTTATCAAAGAAACAAAGATAGAAGCCTTACTGATGCTGCTTATTCTAATCAATTTAATCTCCCTGTACTTTTTCGATTTTAATGTACTTAAAGAGACAGGAAATTTATTGAATATTGACAATGTAGATGCCTTTTTTAATGCGGGCATTCAGATATATTTTTTAGTAGTTTTTTTAATTGAATTTGGCAAAGCATCTTCTATTCTTGATACGATAAAAATTAATCCGAGTTTATTATTTATTTATTCTTTTTTAATTCTATTTACTATTGGAACTGCGCTGTTGCTAATGCCTGAAATGAATGTGACGGGAAAGTCGCCGGAATTTTTGGATGCATTGTTTACCAGTATATCTGCAAGTTGTGTAACAGGTCTTACAGTGGTTGATACAGGGTCGTTTTGGTCTTTCAAAGGACAGCTGGTGATATTGATTCTGATACAGCTTGGAGGCCTGAACATCATAAGTTTTGCTACGTTGCTGGTGCTGTTCACCAGAAACAATATAGGCCTTCGCCAGCAAAGCATCATGCAAAACAACCTTCTGGCGGACTCATTGTCCAGTTCATCAGGTTTGTTAAAGCGCATTTTTACTTACACATTTACCATAGAATTGATTGGGTCTGTCGTATTGTTTTCTACTTTTTATTATCAGGAGAGTAAATCTTTCATTAGAGGATATTTTGACGCATTGTTTCACAGCATATCTGCTTTTAATAATGCAGGATTTTCTACTCATGAAAATGGTCTGATGGCAGAAGGTGTTTCCACTGCATATTGGTATCACATTATTATAGGAATTTTGATTATAATTGGAAGCCTGGGATTTTCCAACATTTATGATATTTTATCCATTAAAAAAAGGAGATTAGATGAAAACAAGCCATGGCTTAGTTTGAAGATTGACACGCGCATTTCATTGTATGCAAGTGCAATCCTGATACTGTCTGGCATGGTAGTATTCTTCTTGGTTGAAAGGAACGGGATTTTGGCTGATGACTCTCTTTTTGTTGGCTTAGTTAAGTCATTTTTTCAATCTGTTACCGCTCGTACAGCTGGCTTCAACACAGTAGATATTGGCTTATTGGCAGCCCCTACGCTGATTCTATTGATTTTTCTGATGTTTATAGGCGCATCACCCGGTTCCACAGGTGGAGGCATCAAGACCAACACGTTTGTACTGATTTTCATCGGTACGTATACCATTATTAAAGGCCGGGCGAACATTGAGATTTTCAAGCGAACCATCCCATACGATTTGGTGATGAAAGCCTATTCGATCATGCTTTTTGCCATTACCACGATTAGCATCGGAATTTTTTTGCTGTCGGTTTTTGAACCAGAATTTTCGCTGCTCCAGCTGTCTTTTGAGCAAGTAAGTGCTTTTGCAACAGTAGGGCTGAGCACAGGTATAACAGCAGAGCTTAGCGTTCCCGGTAAAATCATTATTATGGTTACGATGTTTGTAGGTAGAATAGGACCGCTTACACTTGCTTACTCCCTTCTCCGGGAATCAAAAAGCAAATCCTACAAATATCCGGAAACCAGAATTATGGTAGGATAAAGCACATCCATCAGGCAGGAAGCTGCGAAAATGTCCGTTTTCTTTTGAGAAAGTATTCTGATAAAATTGACCTAGGCCAGAGTTTTACGGAATTTAATTTTGTAGTTGACCGGAATCGCCTGTATTTTACCACTTTCGGTATCAATCTGTAAAAGGAAAAGTGCGCTTTGACAATCATCCAGGAGTGAAGAACTTTTCCTTCAATCAGAAATTTTATTCCAGCTATTCCATCTAGTATCAACCTGATAAAAATGACAAAAATTACTCTCGGGAAATCCATGTTTTTAGACAGCATCAGTAGGTTGTTTCGGAAGTTCAGAAAAGTTTTTCTGGGCGAGTGATAACTCAAAGTACCTCCTCCCAGATGATATACTACCGATTTTGGCTCGCAAATTAGCTTATAACCAAGTTTCCTGAGCCTCCAGCAAAGGTCAATTTCCTCTTGATGTGCAAAAAAGACCGGATCAAAACCTCCGGATTCTTCAAAGGCGCGGGCTCTCACAGCCATACAAGCACCTGATGTCCAATGGACTTCGGTTACAGAGTCGTATTGCCCAAGGTCTATTTCCAATGTTTCTAAAATTCTTCCCCTGCAAAAAGGATATCCCAGCCAGTCAACAAATCCACCGGCAGCGCCTGCATATTCAAATCTGTCAGGTTGTCTGTCAGATAAAATTTTTGGCTGTACAGCAGCTATTCCTGGCTCTTTCTCCAGCCAATTGGTCAAAGGTTCAAGCCAACCTTTATTTACTCTTACATCGCTGTTAATCAGAAGATATACATCTGATTTTATTTGCTTCAACCCACGGTTGTAACCGTCGGCAAAACCAAAATTGTTCCCTAACTCTATGACATCAACAGCCGGGCAGTGCTCTCTGATCCATTCCACCGAACCGTCCGTTGATCCATTGTCGATCACCACTACTCTGGCATTCTGGCTGCAGGAAATCAGATCGGGCAGATACCTCATCAGATGATTCAAATTGTTGTAAGCCAAAACCGCAACAGCTACTTCCATTCTAAATCGGAATAAAAAACAAAGTCAGGCAAAGCAAGTATTTTTGCGGCCTCATTGCCAAATTGAATGTTCGAAATAAAAGATGAATTCCGACTGTTGTCTATCGTAATTCCCGTGTTTAATGAAGAAAATACCATCAAAAACATACTCAACAAAATAAGAAGTGCTGAGCTAATTGAGGGTATTCAGAAAGAAGTGATTATTGTAAACGATTGCTCCACAGACAATACAGATCTTCAAATCCGGGAATATATCTCCATGCACCCGGAGATGAACATTCAATACATCTGTCATACTGTCAACATGGGCAAAGGTGCTGCTTTGCGTACGGGAATTAAACATGCTACAGGTGAATTCCTCATCATTCAGGACGCTGACCTCGAATATGACCCGAGAGAATACAACATGCTGCTCAAACCAGCAATTGATGGATTTGCAGATGTAGTCTACGGATCAAGATTTATGGGAGGCAATCCTCACCGAATTCTCTTTTTCTGGCACTCTATCGGAAATAAATTTTTGACTTTTCTGAGCAATATGTTTACTAACCTCAATCTCACGGATATGGAAACCTGCTATAAACTCTTCAGGACTTCCATAATTCAGAGAATCACTTTGAAGGAAAATCGGTTTGGATTTGAACCAGAAGTCACTGCAAAAATTTCCAGAGTTCCGGGTATCCGTATCTACGAGGTAGGGATTTCCTACTACGGAAGAACATTTGACGAAGGAAAAAAAATAAATTGGAAAGACGGCTTTCGAGCTATATACTGTATTTTTTACTACAATCTCATAGACAGAGAAGGTTTCAAATAGTACCAATGCTATGAAACTACAGCATGTCTACCTTTGCCATAAAATCTGCATAAATGAACTTTATCAAGTTTTTAACTTCCAAAACATTTGTCATCCAGCTTCTTATTTTTTTTGTTCTCGTTTTTCTTTTCATTTTTGGTTTTTTGAGGTGGGCTAATTATTATACTTTGCACGGAAAGGAAATTAAAGTGCCTGACCTTTCAGGATATTCACTGAGTGAAGTAGAAGATATTTTACAAAAACTCGAACTAAAATTCGTGGTACTGGACTCATCAGAGTATTATCCGGATAAGCCCATATTCAGCGTATTAAGTCAATATCCCGCACCAGAAGCTTTGGTAAAACCTGGAAAAATAATCAAACTGACCATCAATCCCTCAGGGCCAAGACTGGTGAAAGTTCCTAATCTAGTAGAAAGGTCGAGAAAACGAGCTGTTTACGATCTGGAATCCAAAGGTTTTAAAGTGGGTAAAATCACCTTTATACCTTATATTGGAAAGGACATGGTAGTGGCTGCCCAGCATATGGGAAGGGAGCTAACTTCCAATGATTACCTACCTAAAGGATCGGTAATAGACCTCGTTGTAGGGATGGGTCTGGACAGTGAACTTTTGGAGGTGCCTTATCTTCTTGGAAAGAATTTTACAACAGCCAGGCAAATCCTTTCGCAACTCGGGCTTAATATTGGATATTTAAACATTGAACCCGGAACAGATACGTCCAGAGCATTTGTGTATAGACAAGAGCCTATGCCTACCATCAAGAAAACCATATTCAAAGGAAGTGAGATAAGCATATGGTTAACAAGTGATTACAATAAAATGCCTATGGATTCGTTATCTTACTTCAGCATCCAACAGAATCATGAAGAGATGGATTTTTAAAATAGTACCACTTCTGTGGATATTTCTTCATATATCCCACACAAATGCTCAGATCAGGGAGATGCTTTACACACCGCTGCGTACGCCCATGGCACCTCCGCAGGCCAAAATTTTGAGCAGCGATACCATTGAGCTGCCTGTTATTGATGATTTTTCCTATCTTTCTATTCTTCCCTCCCAATCTATTTGGTCTGATATTCAGGTAACTGTCACCAGAAATAAAGCCACAGGTCAGATCACTATAGGCACAGCCACATTTGATGGGCTCGACGAATATGGCCAACCATACCATCCTACCCAAATCGCCACTGACACCTGTGATATGCTGACCTCCAGATATATCAATCTGGCAAATCGCACCAATGTATGGCTATCATTTTACTACCAACCCGGAGGTTTGGGCGAATTTCCAGAGCCCGACGATAGTCTTGCACTTTATTTCTGGAGCCCCGACGACAGTACATGGACCTCCGTATGGCGCGAAACTGGCCCTCAGAATCAAACCTTAACCCCTTTCAAACTAGTAATGATTCCCGTAGACAACGTCAAATTTTTAAAAAAAGGTTTCAGATTCAGATTTGTCAGCTACGGTGCTCCTTCAGGAGCTTTTGATGAATGGCATATTGACTATGTGTACTTAGATGCCAACAGAAATGCCAATGATACTCTAATCGCTGACCCTGCTTTTGTCAAAGAGCATCCACAGGTCATAAGCGGTGCTTTTTCGGCAGTGCCTTGGTGGACCTTTAACAATTCTATGCTGGTAGATCAAGTGTCTCACAGATATCGCAAAAACGGGCTCCCGGGCTCGCAGAATCTAGTATTAGGCCAATACAGAGCTTTTTCGGGTCCAAATTTGATCGCATCAGGTAATGGCAGCCCAACTATTGACGACAATCATCCCTACAATACTGAAGTCGAATTCATTCAACCTTTTACCAACCCCTTATCCCTTCCTTTCACTCCAACAGGAGAATTTTCGATCGATGTGCAAAGTTTCTTCGCCGGAGCAAATGCAGGTCTGAGAGAGAACGATACCATTTCTCATCGGCAGGAATTCAGAAATTATTATTCCTATGATGATGGAAGCCCTGAGAGAGCGTTTGGAATCGTGGACCAGGGGGGAGCGATCACGCTCATCAACCTCACTCCCTTAACTCCTGATACTTTGGTTGGATTGTATATAAATTTTGTATATGCCGGTGTAGATGCTACCCAAAACGAATTCAAAATTGTCGTATATCAAAATCTTCAAGGCATCCCCTCAACTAAGCTCTATGAGTCTCCGGAATGGCTAAGACCAGAATACCCCCCCAGATATCAGAACTTCATCGAATACCCCTTGTCCGAATCAGTCTATATCAATACACCTGTATACATTGGTGTTAAACAAAAAACCATTCATCCGCTTAACATTGGCTTCGATGTAAACTCTCCCGGAAGACATCTCCTGGTCTTTGGTGATGGCACCAATTGGTTTCAAAGTGTATTCCAGGGCAGTCTGATGATAAGGCCCTACTTCAGGTATCAACCCCTTGACCTGTCTGTCTCCGAAGAAACACTGTCTGATTTACCATTCATTGCCCTTTTTCCAAATCCTACATCCGAAAGATTTTTTATCCAAATACCTGAAAATCAAACTTACTTGGCTGAGATGTACACCATTGATGGGAAAGTTGTAAAACGATTGACCACAAGCGGAAAACTGACCGAAGTACCAATCAATGACCTCCCGGATGGAATGTATTTGGTCAGGTTGACAAACCTTAAAAACCATAACACACAGCACCTGAAACTAATTAAAAAAAATTAAGTAGCCCCGTGACCGAAAGCCCGCTTCAAAACTTATCGGATGAATCCGGTGAGGAGCTATATGAGCATTACAGGTTTGTAGCTACGCCGGGGCAGAAGCCTTACAGGGTTGACAAATTTTTACACAATTTCATTGAAAACTCATCCAGAACCAAAATTCAACAGGCAGCAGAAGCCGGCAACATCTTAGTCAATGGAAAACCCGTAAAATCCAACTACAAAGTAAAGGCCGGGGATGTCGTGAGTGTAGTATTACCACATCCACCTCGAGAAACAGAGCTAATACCCGAACCCATCCCTCTTAACATACTCTATGAAGACAAACATCTCATTGTTTTAAATAAACAACCAGGCCTTGTCGTTCATCCGGGTGTCGGAAACCATTCAGGTACTTTAGTCAATGGTCTGCTGTATCACATCCATCAGCAACTACCAAAAGGCAATACCGATGCCGTAAGACCCGGTCTGGTGCACAGACTTGACAAAAACACTTCCGGCATTATGGTTGTGGCCCTAACTGAACATTCCATGATGCACCTTGCCAGGCAATTTTACGATCGCACCACTTCACGGACATACGAGGCAATTGTTTGGGGCGATTTTCATGAAGACCAAGGGACAATAACCGGAAATATAGGAAGAAACCTGAAAGACCGAAAAGTAATGGA
Source organism: Schleiferia thermophila (assembly GCF_003337435.1). Lineage (GTDB taxonomy): Bacteria > Bacteroidota > Bacteroidia > Flavobacteriales > Schleiferiaceae > Schleiferia > Schleiferia thermophila. The sequence continues at coordinate 8,529 of NZ_QPJS01000006.1, read as the reverse complement.
CGTTTTCCCTCCTGATAGTGGCCTTGGTAAACATGCGGTTACTCATTTCAAAGTCTTAAAGCGCTTTGGATATATTACTCATGTCGAATGCAGGTTAGAAACTGGGCGTACCCATCAGATCCGTGCGCACATGAAGCACATTGGGCATCCTCTTTTTAACGATTGGGAGTACGGAGGCGATAAAATATTAAAAGGTACTCGACATCAAAAATATCAACAGTTTGTACTTAATTGCTTTGAAATTTGCCCGAGGCATGCCCTGCATGCCAAAACATTGAGTTTTGACCATCCTGCTACCGGACAGCGTATGACTTTCGAATCAAACCTTCCACAAGACATGGCCTCTTTGCTCGTAAAATGGGAAACCTACACCTCAGGAAGGAGCAGCTAATTCCCCCGATTCCCCATTTGCTGCCTTGTAAAGAAAAGATTACTATGCTACTTTTGCAGCCGGTTTTAGGCCTCATAGTTCAATGGATAGAACGAAAGTTTCCTAAACTTTAGATATAGGTTCGATTCCTATTGAGGCCACAAAATCCTTACGCCCCCTTTCATTAAACAATTAGGTAAGGGGGCTTTTTTGTTCAATTAAGTGACGTTTTTTTTAATAATCAATACATCTTTTGAAACTAATAAGACGTTTTCCAAAACAAATTTTAAAGCATTTTGACTTTGAGATTATGATGCATCTATCAAATAAAAAAAAATCATTCAAAGAGTGATTAAATTCAACGAGTTTACAAATCTGAAAAGAACAATGTAATTGTACTCAATCTGGCTATAGTCCCTTAATCATTTTCGGGTGGAACACTACTTAATATGCAGGTTGGAGGGAGAAGGGTTTTTCATTGTAATATGGGGAAAGATATAAGAGAAATGCTTCAATATGTCATTAACCACAAGTAAGCATGTATACTTCATGACGCTTGAATTTTTGAAGGATCTCAGTCAATAATTACTGCTGTAATAGGGCAAATTTTTATTCAGCAGGTCTCTCATTTACATAAAAGAGTTTGATTTTGGAGTAAATACCCGATGAGATTTCTCCGATAAAAAATTGACCTAAACCGGTTCATATATCTGCATCATTAAAGGAATATCCAATATGGTAATCAAACGATTTATCCGGGCAGGCTGTTAAAGCGGTATGAAGCAATTTACGAGACTGATAAAATTGTTGGATACTACCAATAAAACCAATGAAAAAATATCCGCATTGAGTTGGTATTTCTCGAATGCAAATGATAATGATAAACTCTGGGTTGTAGCGCTCTTTTCAGGTAAAAAACCGAAAAGAGCTGCCACAAGTACAGAACTTCGAAAGTGGGCCTCTGAAATGGCTGGTCTTCCTCTTTGGATTGTGGAAGAGTCGTGGCACATAGCAGGAGACCTCGCAGAGACTCTATCGAAAATACTTGCCGACCGTCAAGGTGAAGCTTTCAAAAATCTGGAGGAAGCTATGGATTTTATAAAATCTATTACGCCATTGAGCCCGGAGGAAAAAAAGTGCAGAATCACAGAAAAATGGCTGCTTATGACTGCCGATGAGCGCTTTGTTTTTAACAAAATGATTTTAGGGGGATTTCGACTCGGGATTTCTGAAGGGCTTTTGACCAAGGCTCTTGCCAAAAGTTTGAATTTGACCCAAGATGATGTAGCTGTGCGATTGTCTGGAAATTGGGATCCGAGCACCACCAGCTGGTAGAGTTTGTTCTGCGAGCATCCTTCCAAAGCCTCGATAAAACCCTACCCATTTTGTTTAGCCTACCCCCTGGAGGAAGCTCCGCACAACTTAGGCCATATTGAAAATTGGATTATCGAATACAAATGGGATGGAATCCGAGGACAACTCATAATGAATAACCAAAAAGTAGCCCTATGGTCAAGAGGAGAAGAGCTAATTACTGACGCGTTTCCCGAGTTTTTTACACAACTTGAAAATAAATGTATTCCAGACGCAGTGCTAGATGGCGAAATTATTCCCATAGACAATCAAGGAAATCCAGCACCCTTTCACAGCTTGCAGCCCCGCCTCGGAAGAAAAAAACCATCCAAAAAAATCTTGTCACAGTATCCCGTAAAATTCAGAGCTTATGACCTTATTGAATACAATGGTGAGGACCTTAGACTTAAACCCCTTATTGAAAGAAAAAATAAACTGAATAATTTGGTAGCTCAACTCAATGTAAATATTATAGATGTTTCGGCTTTGCTTAGATGTAATTCATGGGAAGAAGCGGATGAATTGCGAGCCAGAGCAAATGAAATGGGAAGTGAAGGTCTGATGGTGAAGAAAAAAGAATCAATTTATCATACCGGAAGAAAAAAAGGTGATTGGTACAAATGGAAAATAGACCCTCAGACTATAGACGCAGTGTTGGTATATGCCCAGAGAGGACATGGAAGGCGGGCTAATCTTTATACCGATTACACATTTGCTTTGTGGAAGGGTGAGGAATTAGTACCTTTTACCAAGGCCTACAGTGGGCTTACTGACGACGAAATACGCCTTGTAGCTCGCTTCATCAGGCAGAATACCCTGGAGCGATTTGGTCCCGTTCGTCGCGTCAAACCTGAGTTGGTTTTTGAAATAGCTTTTGAAGGTATTCAACCCAGTAAAAGACATAAAGCAGGTATAGCCTTGCGTTTTCCTCGCATAAAAAGATGGCGAACCGACAAAAAAATTGAGCAGGCTGACCATTTGGATACACTACTTTTGAAATTAGAAAGTTCGATGAATTAACATTGATGAATTCTCCCGTAAAATTATCGGCTAAGGTATATTTTCTTATTGCACTTTCCATTACCATATCTATTTCACAATTTTATTACTACAAAAAAAGTCAGGAAAGACAGAGTTTACTTAACCAGTTTTTCATAGTTTCATCTAGAATAAGAAATGAAACAGCTGCCCTTAAATCACAAGTACTTCTTTCATATTTTGATAAAAATATCCGCAATGTTCCATTGTTATTTCAAGAAAATCTCAAAACGATAGAATTTGCGAAAAATCTAATCAATAAATATGATATCATACCAGATAAAAAGTCAGAATTTTTAAAAATAATGAATGAACTATATGATGTAAATGCATTTGGATTTGAATTGTATTTAAGTTCTGATAATGAGGATAAAAAAAATATATTAGAAGTAGTAAATTACTTGAGTAAAAATTATGAGTCCCTTAATTTATTGACGATGGAACTCATTGAATATACGGATACAATTGCAAAAAAATATGAAAGAGCAAATTTACTCTTTTCATTTGCATCTGTGATATTGATTATATCTATTCTATCTTTTGTAATTGTACCTCAAATTGCAGAATTAGAAAAGCTAAATCAGGAATTAAACGCATCAAATCTCCTCAGAGAATCCATACAGGATAGCTCTCCAAATGGAATTTTTTTTGTAAATAATGAATTAAAAGTCCAACTTCTCAACGAAAAAGCAAAAGAAATAATCAAATTGTTGTCAAACAAACAAATAACTGAAGGAGAAGATCTGTCTAATATTTTTTTAGAAAAGGATCTTCGTGCTCTATTTTTCAAAAACATCGAGGAAAGTAAAGAAAAAAAATTTTCGCATGACTATATCTCAATCAATACACCAAATCCATACCATTTTAAAATTTTATTTTACGCAGTTAAAAATAGCATTGGAAATCTCAGAGGAACTACAATCATCTTTAGTGATATTACTACTGAAGTCATATCACAACAGCGTCTTAAAAGATCCGAAAATTATTTCCGTACTTTGATTGACAAATCCCATGGAATAATTTTTTCGTTAGATCATTTGCTAAGCATCAAATATGTATCTCCGGCAATAGAATATTATTCGAAATATCAGGTAAATAAAATTTTAGGCAGGCCTTTTGTTGAATTAATTAATAACAATGAAAAAGAGAAAATTTTATCGTATTTGATAGATAAAATAAACTTGGAGAAAATGGATAATTCCATCACATTCTCCATCAAGGGCCTATCGAACGACATAGTCCTATTGGCCAACTGTGGAGTGATAGAAAATGAGGAAACCAATCTGAAGGAATTGATTCTGGTATGTATGGATATTACAGAACAAATAGAAGCAGAGAAGAGATTAAAGGAACAAAACAAAAAATTGAGGGAAATAGCCTGGATTCAGTCACATGTGGTCCGAAAACCTGTAGCCAATGCACTAGGATTAATCCAATTACTGCAGCAGTCCAATGACCTCCAAAAAAATTCAACTGAATTTCAACTAAATGAAAAAGAATTGTATGAACTATTGAAAAAAGAATTATGGAATCTGGATGAAATAATTAGGCAAATCAACGAGAAGACAAAAGAAATCTGATTACTGATTAATTTCTAAAAACCGGTCAATATCATTGGAACGACCAAAAACCACGATAATGTCATCCTCTGTAATTTTTGTAGACGCATCCGGTACGCCGAGAATGTGAAATTTTCCGTCTAGATTTCCTTTTCTCATCACGGTAATTAAATTAATACTGTATTTTTCTCTTAGTCCGATATCTCCCAAAGTGCGGTTGCAGATAATTCGGGGTGCTCTTACTTCAATAATTTCGTAGTCATCCGGTAGTCGGATGCTCATCAATACAGACGGATTAAGCAACTGCTCTGCCACGTTATTGGAGACCTCATCTTCAAGCGATAGTATTTCTTTTACTCCTATTTTCTCCAATATCCGCTTTTGAATCGGATCCTGAGCTCTCACTATGATTCTTTCTACATCCAGCTCCATTAAAGCAAATGTGGTAAGTATTAGATCCTGGAAATTAGTCCCTATGGCCACCACCACGGCATCCATTTCTTCAATGCTTTGGGCTTCAAGATTTTTTGCATCTGTGGAGTCCAGGCAAACAGCATATGCGACATCGTCCTTAAGGCTCTCTACCCGATCCTGATTGATGTCAATGGCCAGTACTTCGGCACCTCTCTGGGACAGTTTTCTTGCAATAGCACTCCCAAACCTGCCCAAGCCAATGACTGCAAATTTTTTGTTCTTCATTGCAAAACATGCTTAAGGTCTGCGATGAGATCCTCAGCGTCTTCCAGTCCTATGCTAAGTCTTATCAAAGAGTCAGAAAGGCCGGACTTTAGTCTTTCGGCTTTGGGAATGCTGGCATGTGTCATGGTAGCTGGATGTCCTGCAAGTGATTCTACACCGCCTAAAGATTCCGCTAACGTAAAAATTTTTAAAGAAGATATGGCTTTGTAAGCATCTTCCACGCGATCTCCTTTTATAGTGAAGGAAATCATCCCTCCAAAAGCTCTCATTTGCTTCTTTGCAATATCGTGACCAGGATGGTCCGGAAACCCGGGCCAGAAGACTTTTTCAACTTTAGGATGGGATCTGAGAAATCTGGCTATTTTTTCTGCATTTTCACAATGGCGCTGCATTCGTACATGGAGGGTTTTAATCCCTCGTAAAGCCAAAAAACAATCCATTGGTCCTGGTATGGCTCCAGCAGCATTTTGAAGAAAATACAATTGTTCAGCTAAATTATCATTTGATGTAATCAAAGCACCCATTACCAGGTCACTATGGCCGCCGATGTATTTTGTAGCTGAATGCATCACCACATCAGCCCCCAACTTTAAAGGCTGCTGAAGATATGGGGACGAAAATGTATTATCGACTGCCAGCAAAATGCCTCCTTTGGATTTTGCTAATGTCGCCACTGATTCTATATCAATCACATTTAGCATTGGGTTGGTGGGAGTCTCAACCCATATCAGTCTGGTTTTTTCGTTTATTTTTTTTTCAATTGAGGATAGATCCTGCATGGGGACAAAGTGAAACTTTAATCCAAGTTTTTCATAGACTTTCACAAAAAGCCTGTAGGTACCCCCATAAAGGTCATTGGTTGATATTACTTCATCACCAGGATGTAAAGTTTTTAGAAGCGTATCAATTGCTGCCAGTCCACTAGCGAATACCAAACCGTGTTTTCCTCCTTCCAATGCGGCAAGATTGTTTTCCAGAGCTTTTCGAGTTGGATTGTGTGTTCTTGAATATTCAAATCCTTTGTGTACTCCCGGAGCCTCTTGTGCATAGGTCGAGGTCTGATAGATCGGTGTCATTACCGCCCCAGTTGAAGGATCAGGTTCCAGTCCGGCGTGAATGGCTTTTGTTCCAAAGCCTTTCATTATTGTATTGCTCATTATAAGGTAAGACCTGTTTTTTTAAATGACATTGAACTTTTTACCAACTCTAACAAATGCTTCCACTGCTCTGTCAATATGTCCGGTTTCATGAGCAGCAGATAGTTGAACTCTGATTCTAGCTTGGTCGCGAGGTACAACCGGGTAGAAAAATCCTATTACGTAAATTCCCTCGTTGAGCAGCTCATCGGCCATCAACTGTGAAAGGCGGGCATCGTAGAGCATGACCGGTGTGATGGGATGAATGCCGGGTTTGATATCGAACCCTTCCTCTGTCATTTTTGATCGGAAATAGGCTGCATTACGCATTACTTTATCCCGTAATTCAGTAGTTTCACTTAGCATATCCAGTATTGCTATGGAAGCTCCTACTATGGCGGGCATTAATGAATTGCTGAATAAATAGGGCCTTGATCGCTGGCGCAGCATGTCAATAATCTCTTTTCGACCGGAAGTAAAACCGCCCATAGCACCACCCAGGGCTTTACCAAGGGTACTTGTAATGATATCGATTTTACCCATTACATTGTGGAATTCGTGGGTACCTCTGCCTGTTGGCCCGATAAATCCAGTGGAGTGGCATTCGTCTATCATTATCAATGCATCATACTGTTCTGCCAATTTTACAATTTCATCCAATTGTGCAATGAAGCCATCCATGCTAAAGACCCCATCTGTAACAATGATTTTGTTCCTGGCCCCTTCCTGGTTTGCCTCTTTCAATTTGGCTTCCAGGTCATTCATATCATTGTTCTTGTATCGGTAGCGCTTTGCTTTGCACAGCCTGACTCCATCGATTATGGAGGCGTGATTTAATTCATCTGAAATAATGGCATCCAATTCATTGAAAAGAGGCTCAAATACCCCACCGTTTGCATCAAAAGCTGCAGCATACAAAATGGTATCCTCTGTACCGAGAAATTTTGATATTTTTTCTTCCAGTTCTTTATGTAGGTCTTGAGTGCCGCATATAAATCTGACACTTGACATTCCAAATCCGTGCGTTTCAAGGGCTTTATGGGCAGCTTCCAATACTTTAGGATGAGATGACAGTCCCAGATAGTTATTGGCACAAAAATTCAATACTTTTTGACCTGTACTGAGGGTAATCTCTGCTCCCTGAGGTGAGGTGATTATTCTTTCTTTTTTATATAATCCAGCCTCTTCAATGCTTTTCAATTCTTCCCGAAGGCGCGTCTTCAATGTCCCATACATATTCAGGATGTTTAAACAAGTTGATTGATGGTATTTAAATCCATTTCATAGTGTGTCAGAGCACGGAAGAGCTTGTGTCTTTGAGCGAGCTCATCGAGAGAAAGTTCTTCCAATCTTTCGGTTCCGAATTTTTCGACGCAGAATGATGCCATGGCGGAAGCATGTATTACTGCACGCTTCATATTTTCAAAGCTAATATCTTCGGTTCTTGCCAGATAAGAGATAAACCCACCGGCGAACGTATCGCCGGCACCGGTTGGATCAAAGACTTCTTCCAGAGGCAAGGCTGGAGCTATAAAAATCTGACCTTCGCCGAAGAGTAAGGCACCATGTTCGCCTTTTTTGATAATCAGATATTTCGGACCCATCGAGAGAATTTTAACTGCAGCTTTGACCAGGGAATATTCACCTGATAACTGCCTGGCTTCCGAGTCATTAATGGTTAATACATCAACGTTTTTCAGATTAAGCATCAGATCCTCCCAATAGTGATCCATCCAGTAGTTCATGGTGTCCAATACGATGAGTTTCGGGCGCATGTGCAATTGCTCAAGTACTCTTTGCTGAACACTTGGCATTAGGTTGCCTAACATTAGGTATTTACTATCCTTGAAGTGCTCTGGTAAGATAGGGTCAAATTCACCGAGTACATTTAATTGAGTCTCTACAGTATCTCTGGTATTCATGTCCAGATGATACTTACCCTTCCAGAAAAAGGTTTTTTTTCCTGATTTAATTTGCAGGCCGCTGGTATCTATGCCCCTATTTTGAAATGCCTGGATTGTTTCCTGGGGGAAGTCATCGCCCACAATGGAGACCAATCTGATTTCAGGCAACAGGTAAGATGCTGCCAGACTGATATAAGTAGCTGCACCTCCGATTATTTTATCAGTTTTTCCAAAGGGTGTTTCGAGTACATCGAAAGCAACAGTTCCAACAACAAGAAGACTCATACAATAATTTCAATCTAACTGCTGGCAAATATAGGCGGTTAAGCAGGATTGAGCTTTACATAAATAGTAATTGAAGGGAGAAAATAAAGGTAAACAAAAAACCCCGGCACGAACCGGGGTTTTTACAAATTATAAGGAGGGCAGCGACATACTCTCCCGGCTTGTGGGCCAGTACCATCTGCGCT
>NZ_QPJS01000005.1 GCF_003337435.1 Schleiferia thermophila | reverse complement strand
TTCAGCACACCCTATCGCTTCAATGCCAAAGAGCTCGACTCCGAAAGCGGGCTTTTCTACTACGGAGCCAGGTACTACCACCCGGTGGTGAGCAAGTGGTTGGGTGTGGATCCGTTGGCAGACCATCCAAGCCAAATTGATAAGTCCCCTTACACTGCTTTTTGGAACAACCCGATTATTTTTACAGACCCAGATGGTAGATGCGTTTATTGTCCAGATCCTTCCACAGCAAAAGAAGGAGATATTGTGAATCCGCTTGGAGGTTGGGACTTCATTTTAACAAATGGTGAATGGACGGCAATTGGAGGCATGTTAGGTGAAGTAACTGTAACTGCTCCAAGGAGTGAAAGTAATGGAGGTTTCGGAAGTGGTTTTGTTGATGGCTTTGGAGCAGGTATTGGAAGTACTGTAGATTTCTTTGCCAGTTTAGGCACAACACAAGGTTGGAAAGATTTGGGGCAGGGAATCCTTGATATGGCAATGTTAGGATGTCAAACTTGCCCTCAGGGTATGATGATGCGAGCTCAGATGGCTGATAGAATCATTAACTACATGCAAAATATCCCAAATATGTCAGCTTATGAAATGGGATATGATCTTGGGTTTGGTACTGAAAAAGCTTTGGAGATAGCAGTGACAAGAGGAGTTTATACAGGGTCTGGTGTTGGGATTGGAAGCGTACGGATGTTGTCAAATACTTCATTGAGAGGGACTACTCTGTTTAAGACTGGTAAGAATTTTAGAATTGATTTGGACTTGAGAAATGGTTTGCATTACCATAGACGAGGACCAGGAGGAATAGGTAGGCACAGGCCTTGGCAGGTGAAACCAGGAGATCAAGGGGACTTTTGGAAAAGGTTTTAAGTAAAGCGATAATGGATCAATTTATTAAAGAACTGAGAACTTTGTTAGAAAAAACATTGGCATGGTCAGAAGAATTTCGGAAAGGTAATCGAGACTATTCCTTTGATATTGATGATGAAATCTATCAAATTTCAACTAAGCATGGAAAAGATTTTAAACAGGGGGATCTGAATTTAGTCTATAATTTATTAGATTTTTACTGCGATGCAATCAAGCATGGCTTTAAAGAAATCGACAAAAATTATTCGGTATTAAAAGCAGAGTCAGATATTCGGGAGATTTTGAAAGGCATAAAAAGTGACTTTTTAGTCAATTTGCCGACAGATGTTAAGGATAGACTGATAAGAATTTGATGTTTGCGACAAAGGGATATTTTAGATAAGGCAACCTTCTACAATAGGAATTTTATTATTCCATCTGGAAGAGTTATTGGAGTTGGATAGTTTCAGCACTTGCAGAATAAGTAATTATGGATAGTAATAAAGATTTCAATAAGCTTAAATCATTGGTAAATGAGGTTTTTGGAGTTAAGGATATTAGCTACGATACAGAAATAAATAATCTCAAAACTCTTTCAGAAGACAATGATAGATTTATTGAATTATTTCAATCTGAGTTTAATATTAATATGAGTTCATTTCCATATTATCAATATTTTGAAGAAGATGAGTTTATTATTTTATCTTTGATTAAGAGGGTTTTTCGAAGGAATATGAAGGACAAAAAAAGTTTATCTGTAAGCCATTTATTGAAAGTTATTGAAAAAGGAGAGTGGTTTGAATAATATGGAAAAGTCAATTAAATACCTTTACATAATAGGGTTGCTATGCTTTAATTCTATTTACGCCCAACAGAAATTGCCATTAGAAAAGCGTATTTCAGACGATATTTGCAAATGTTTTGGGGAATACGGCTTTGCAATTATGAATGAGCAAGTATCAGCCTCCTTAGACACCTGTAGCAATACTACAGTTAAGAAATATCAAGCCGATTTGGAGCTGTATTTTTCAAGTCGGAAAGATGCAGGGTATGATAAAGGATACGAGGCAGGCAGGCTATATTTTCAGCAGAAGGTAGTCCCTTTGCTTTTTACAGAATGTGATGCAATTAAAAAACTGCAAATAAAAAGAGAGTAAAAGTATATGCAAGTAAATAACCCGGCAAGTCCGGGTTTTTTCTTTATAGAGCGGCCACGTTCTTTTGAAAGAAGTCTTTAAACTTCTTTTAGGTCAGGAAAGTATCGATCATTTTAAAGACCATATTTTTTTCTTCGGGTTCGAGTTCAGCAATCGGTAGTACCTGTTCCATCAGGCTTTTATCTTCAATGGTCACTTCATCGGGGAGGTTGCCGGCAAAGTTGACCAGCTCATCAATGGTCATTCCGAAATATCTGGAGATTTAGTGTACGTCATTCAAAAACAAATTCCATTCACCTGTCTCTGCCCTTGAACAATCGGAGAGCGACATAGGGCCCGTTTGGGAAATTGCCGATACGTAAATGGTTTCTTTATGTAGGTGGTTTTTAATTGGACCACATGGCTTAAGGCTTTTATACTTTCACAGACAATCTTTAATCTGCAGCACAATCTCTAATAAAAATCAATTACCGATATCGTAACTGTTCCACTTAAAGGTGAATGCAGTGTCTGCATCTGAAAATTTCCCAATACCATTCCCCACCTAACTTTGCGCTTCTTAATGATCCATACGTATGGGAAGAGCATTTGAGTACAGGAAGGAAAGAAAATTTAAGCGTTGGGCCACCATGGCCAAAAATTTTACCCGTATAGGAAAGGAAATCTCAATAGCTGTAAAAGAAGGGGGTCCGAACCCTGAAACCAACCCTCGCCTGAGAGCAGCGATGCAAAACGCCAAGGCGGTAAACATGCCTAAGGAAAACATCGAACGGGCGATAAAAAGAGCTACGGACAAGGAGCTAGCCGATTTCAAAGAACTTGTATATGAAGGATATGGGCCCGGAGGCATAGCTATCTTGATAGAAACAGCTACCGACAATCCTACCCGTACAGTGGCCAATCTGCGCAGCTACTTCAATAAACACAACGGCAGCCTTGGCACAAGTGGCTCAGTGGATTTTCTCTTCGAACACAAGTGTCAGTTCAAAATTCGGAAACCTGACAACCAGAATTTGGAAGACCTCGAGCTTCAGCTCATCGACTATGGAGCCGATGAATTTTTTGAAGATGAAGAAGACAACACATTGATGGTATATGGCCACTTTTCCGACTACGGAAAGTTGCAGAAAGGCATCGAAGAGCTGGGGCTTGAGGTCATTTCATCAGGTCTTGAGCGAATACCGCTCGAAACCCGTATTGTACAGGATGACTTAAAACCACAGGTGGAAAAACTGCTGGAAAAAATCGAAGAAGACGACGATGTGCAGAATGTGTATCACAACATGGCTTGATGATACAGCAATCTGAAAACCTGCAGGCCGACTTATTCGCCTTACCTTTGTCTGTAAATCAAGGATGCTTTGAATTTCTATAAATACCTGGAAGACTTTGGCCGGTACGTGCTGATGCTGGGAAGAGTTTTTCGCCGGCCTGAGAATAAAAAGATGTATTTTGAAGCTTTTTTAATAGAGATCGAGCACTTGGGCATCAACTCGCTGGGTCTGGTGGCCATAATTTCTTTGTTTGTAGGTGCTGTCGTGACGATACAGACGGCTCTGAATCTTGAAAATCCTTTAATACCTGCTTATTATATAGCCATAGCTACCCGGGAAAGCATCATCCTGGAATTTTCACCTACTATGGTCAGTCTGATACTTGCCGGCAAGGTGGGCAGCAATATTGCATCTACTCTTGGTACTATGCGAGTGAGCGAACAGATCGATGCCCTGGAGGTTATGGGAGTTAATTCCGCCTCTTACCTCATTCTGCCCAAAATTGTCGCTGCAGTATTTTTCAATCCCATACTGATCAGCATGTCCATGTTTTTGGGAATATTGGGAGGATTTGTCTTTGGTCAGCTCACAGGAATGATAGGTCCTCAGGATTTTATTGAAGGTCTGCTATTGGAGTTCAATCCCTTTTATGTCACGTATGCCTTGATTAAAACGGTGGTGTTTGCCTTTATCATCACCAGTGTTTCTGCTTTTCACGGATATTATGTAAAAGGCGGAGCCGTGGAAGTAGGCAATAGCAGCACAAAGGCTGTGGTGAGCAGCAGTCTTATCATTATCCTTGCCAACTATATCTTGACACAACTCATACTCAGCTGATGATCAGGGTCGAAAATCTGATTAAAAAATTTGGAGACACGGAAGTCATAAGAGGCATTTCGGCGGATTTTTTTCCGGGAAAGGTCAACTTGATCATTGGAAAATCCGGCTCCGGGAAGACAGTTTTTATGAAATCGCTTCTCGGTCTTTACGATATAGATGGGGGTGAGATTTATTACAGTGGCGAACCGCTCTCGGAGATGGACTTTAAAAGAAGAAAAACACTCCGTACAGAGATGGGGATGGTATTTCAGGGCAGTGCTTTGTTTGACTCCCTCACTGTGGAGGAAAATGTCATTTTTCCCCTGAAGATGTTCAGCAACATGATAGAGGCCGACATGAGAGACAGGGTGAACTTCTGTCTGGGCCGGGTCAATCTGGAAGGGGCGAATAAAAAATATCCTGCAGAGCTGAGCGGAGGCATGAAAAAGCGCGTAGCCATAGCTCGTGCCATAGCGATGAATCCGAAATACCTCTTTTGCGACGAACCAAACTCAGGGCTTGATCCACAGACATCCATTGTGATCGATAATCTGATCAGGGAAATTACTCTCGAATTTGGCATTACTACAGTGATCAATACTCACGACATGAATTCGGTGATGGAAATCGGAGACAATGTGATACTGATCAAAGACGGATACAAAGCCTGGCAGGGAAACAAGGCTGACATTCTGACTACTGACAATGAAAATGTAAATGAGTTTGTCTTTACCTCACAGTTGCTCAGGCGTGTAAAAGAACTTCACTTACAGTCCTCCCGGCGTGAATGATCTATTGCTGATTTATGCTGACAAAATCACTCCTCGACTGGTCTACACGTGTAAGGTCATCTTCGAGTATGTAACTCCCTGCCGGTATCAACTGACTTCTTCGCCTGAAGAATACAAAAACCATCAGGGGCCGAAAATCAATTACAGTACTCAGCGCCAGCCGGAAGGAATCTGGATTTATCCATCCGGATTGCTGCAGTCGACCGAAATTTTTGAGCAGAATGTCAGGTGTGTGGTAGATCCTGTGGGTGGAGATTTGCTGTTTGGAGAAGCATGTTGTGAGCTGAGGTTCGATGTGTTTTCAGCAGTGTTTTATCTAATTTCCAGGTATGAAGAATACTTGCCTCATGTAAAAGATGTCCATGGTAGATTTCAGCCAACGGAATCCCTGGCATTCCGACAGGGCTTTTTGCAAAAACCTGTAGTAAATCGCTGGTGTCTGCGACTGCGTGAGAGCATCTGTCAGAAGTACCGGGGATTTCAGATCAAGAAATCCGGATTTACCTACACGGCTACGATCGATGTGGACAATACCTATGCCTACAAGGGAAAAGGGTTTGTAAGGTCCATAGGCAGTCTAATCAACGACCTGAGGTCACTGAACTTCCTGCAATTTAAAAACCGTTTTCTGACAGTTTTTTTTGGAAAAAAAGACCCTTTTGATACCATTGATTATCAGATAGAGCTTTTTTCGAGGTTGGGCATTGAAGTCATTTATTTTTACCTCTACTCCCGATTTGGTCCATTCGACAGGAATTTGCCCATTCATAGTCCCAGTCATCAGCAGCATATCAAATTTGTGGCAGATTTTGCCAGCGTTGGGTCTCATCCGTCGTACAGGGCCAGTGAGGATTTTGAAGAGCTCGAATATGAAATTACGAGTCTGGAATCGACCATCCGAAGACCCATCACCAAAAGCAGGATGCACTATCTGAGGTTTTTTTTGCCGTCCACATTTCGCCACCTCATGGAGCTGGGTATTACGGACGAATATTCCATGGGATATGCGCAGGTACCTGGTTTCAGGGCTGGTATTTGTACACCTTATCCATTTTACGACCTTGAAATGGAAACTTCAACCGACCTGATTATTCACCCCTTTGCACTGATGGAGACTACATTTATCGATTACTTGAAGTACAGTCCAAAACAGGCAGCACCTGTCATTTTTTCTCTGATTGATGAGGTGTATAGCGTGGGGGGTCATCTGATCACGGTGTGGCACAACAGGACCTTTAGCGAATACCAGCCGGAATGGAGGGGATGGAACCAACTGCACCAGGAAATGTTAGACTACATTAGCAAAAGGTTATGATCCGATTGGTTAAAAATGCTGACGTGGATACTCAGGAATGGGATTTGACCATTCATCTGGACAGGCATGCACTGGTGTATGGGCTGAGTTGGTATCTGGACATTGTGTCAAATGGTTGGGATGCTCTGATTTGCGACGATTACAGGGCGGTTATGCCCTTAACTCCAGGAAAGTTTCGAAGGGTAATTCCCTCATTAATCCGGCCATACGGGACTCAACAGCTGGGGATTTTTTCAAGGGAGGAGGTCTCAACTCAGCTGGCTTCTGAATTTTTGGAAAAAATTCCGGCCCGCTATGTATACAAGGAAGTATATTTCAATGCCGGCAACCCTGTCATTGGGTTGAGCAAAGGAACACTTACCCCGCGAACCAACCTGATTGTCCCGCTGAGCAATGCTACTCCCGAAAGTGTTCGGTCGCGGTATACACAAAACACAAGAAGAAATCTGGCCAAGGCAGCCAGATATCCCCATCAGGTGTTTTACAACGATTCGCCCGATGTACTCATCAGGCTTTTTGCGAGCAATAAAGGCCGTGAATTGCCCCATTTAACTGCAAAACACTACGCTACTCTGCGTCAGATCATGTTTGTGGCTCTGCACAAAAAGCTCGGATACCAGATTACCCTGTATGATGAGTCCAATACGGCGGTTGCGGGGATTTTTTTGTTGGAGTACAGAGGACGAGTTGTTTTCTTTTTCAGTGCCACTTCTGACTACGGAAAGCAAACACACGCTTTAACGTTTCTGATCGATCACATCCTTACTCTGAAAGCTGGTCTTGCCGACATATTTGATTTTGAGGGCTCGGATATTCCCGGACTTAGGAGGTTTTATGAGGGTTTTGGTGCCCGAGAGGAGATATACTACCGATGGCGAAAGTGGTTTTAAAAGTGTCGGGTTATACAATTCGGTATTAATTTACAGAAAATAAGGGGCTTTAGGGAATTTTTGTGGGCCAAAAGGTTTTATGTCTATAAAACTGATTTATTCACACGTATTACCGGATGGCTGAGTCCATATCTTTACACAAAAGATGTGGAAAGCATGTACTTATGGTAGTAGCTGTGTCTGCCGTATTGGTGCTCTGGGTGGGGTTTGTGGCTTATTTTACAATCCTTTCAAGACGTTCAACAAGCGATATCCGGGATTTTGCACTCGGCTCCATGATGTTTTCACCCTGGTTTGTGGGGTTGAGTCTGGCGGCAGGTATGACCAGTGCGGCTACCTTTATCATCAATCCGGGTCTGATCGGATATTACGGCATAAGCGGGGTGATCAGTTATGCCATCGCACTACCGCTGGCAGCACTGATTTCGCTGGTGGTGCTTACCAGAAGGTTCAGAAGGGTCGGTACTACATCCAGGGCATTAACGCTCTCGCAATGGATGGGCAATATTTACACGAGCAGGAGGTTGGCTGTATTCTTTGCTATTCTATCGCTTTTGCTGATTACCTTTTTGGTTTTGATTACCGTGGGGTTGACGCTGGTGCTCAGCACCGCACTTGGTGTGCACCATTTGTTTGTGCTGTTTGGCATTACGGTATTTGTGTATGGATACATGGCTTTCGGGGGAGCAAATACCATGGTGTATTCCAATGCGGTACAGGCCTTGCTGATGCTGGTGGTGGCTTTGATATTGCTGGGCAGCGGATTGGAGCATTTTGCTGACGGTTTCAGGGGATTCTTGCGCAAGCTGGAGGCGATCGACCCTGTTCTGACGCTCCCGACCAATGCGGAAAGTCCTCTGTTCAGAGATTATTTTGAAATTGTATTTGCCCAGATGATTGTAGGGGTGGCGGTGATATGTCAGCCGCACATCATTACCAAATCACTTTTGCTCAAAGAGGATAGCCAGGTGAGGCCTTATCTGTTTAGTGGGGTGGTGGTGCAATCGCTGTTTTTTATGGTGGTGATTGCCGGGTTGTATGCGCGACTTGAATTTCCGGACCTTCAGATGGATGGCAAAGTGATAAAACCAGATGCCCTGATGAGCACATATGTGACACAGCGATTTCATCCTGCATTGGGGGTTTTGGTGGTATTTGGATTGCTGGCAGCCGGTATTTCGACTATTGAGTCGCTCATACAGTCGCTTTCGACCACACTGACGGTGGACTTGCTTCAGCCATTTTTCTTTCGCGGAGCCGAACCGAATCGGGTCGTGAAGATTAACAGGCTGGTGATATTCCTGATAGGTATCGTAGCGTTTGTGATTTCGAAGCAGCAGATTGAGCACCCGAATCTTTCGGTGGCAATGCTGGCGCAGAATGGGGTGTATGCATTTTTTGGAGCGGCATTTTTTCCTGTATTGATGGGTATTTTTAGCAGAAACCCTGATAAAATTGCAGCATTGGCAGCTGCTGTCACTGCTCTGGTGGTGCACTTTGGCATCTACTACATGCGATTGACGCCTTACATGCAGGTGGAAGTGAGAAATCCGGCCATTCCGGCATCTATCGCTATCGTGTGTGCGCTTGTCGTGGGGCTTTCCGTCTTTTTTGTAAGGAATAAAAAGGCTCGTGGACAACATTAGCCGGTAAGATTACACCGGGACCTGAAAAAGCGGGAAGAGAGGGGGTTTCAGGTTTTGAGAGCGTTTTTGTAGTTTTTGTAGGAGAGGGATGGGCACGTGGACCTTTGCAGAGTGCAGACGGAAGTATATTTGCCTTCAACAGGGAACCATGAGATTGTTGTATGTAATAATAGGTTGTGTAGCGATCCTATGGGGGTGCAGCCAGCGCAATCGCGAGGCTCAGAGAGAAGTTCAGGACCCTCATCAGCATATTGACAGGGAAAAGCTGATCGAAGCCAACCGCAAATATCTGAAGGCTGAAACCAATGCTATAGAGAGGTATGTGACCGAACGCCAGTGGGACTACAGGGTACACAAAAACGGAGTGTACTACCGGATTCTCACCAGGTCCGGGAATAACGAGAAAGCTAAGGAGGGCGATGTAGTATATTTTACCTGCGAGATGGAACTTCTCAATGGAAAGAGAATTTATGAAGATGAACCGGCTTTGCGCACGCTGAGGATCGATAGAGAAGATGCGGAAATAGGTCTTCACGAGATGCTGAAGCTCTTTTCACCGGGCGATAGTGTGCAAATGGTTTTGCCTTCGTTTCTGGCATTTGGGCTGGCGGGGGACCTGGACGAGGTAGGAATGCGCCAGCCTGTGGTCTACAGCATCAAAATTGAAAAAATCGCAAAACAATAAAGATAGAATGAGAAAAGTGACTTCGTTGCTGGCCCTTGTGCTTCTGGCCACAGCATGCAACAGCCAACCCAAAACAAAATCCGGGCTGGAGGATGGCCTCTATGCTGTGATAAAAACCAACAAAGGCGACATCACGCTGAAACTGTATCACGACAAGACGCCCATGACCGTGGCCAACTTTGTGGGACTGGCGGAAGGAAAGATTGAAAACTCGGCCCGCAAGAAGGGTGAGCCTTTTTACAATGGGTTGAAATTTCACCGGGTGATAGCAGATTTTATGATTCAGGGGGGTGACCCGTCGGGCAATGGATCTGGTGGACCGGGCTATCAGTTTGAAGATGAAATAGTGCCTGAGCTAAAGCACGATGGGCCGGGTGTACTGTCGATGGCCAATGCAGGGCCTAATACGAATGGGTCTCAGTTTTTTATCACCCACAAGGAAACGCCCTGGCTCGATGGCCGCCACACCGTATTTGGTCGTGTGGTGGAGGGTCAGGAAGTGGTCAATGCCATCCAGCAAGGGGATGAGATTGTGTCGGTGACCATTCTCAGGATCGGGAAAGAGCTGAAGCATTACGACCCTGTCAGGACGTTTGAAGAAAGCCGCAAAGCCATTCGGGAGAAAAGGGAACTTCAGGCCAGAAAAGCAAAGGAAGAATTTGAAAATTTGAAAAGTGCGGCCCAATCAACAGCTAGCGGACTTGCCTACATTGTGATGCAGGAGGGGACCGGACAACCGGCCAAAAAGGGCCAGTTTGTAACATGTCACTACACCCTTACGCTGGTCGACGGGCAAAAAATTGACTCTTCGCTGGACAGGGGTCAGCCTTTCCGCTTTCAGGTGGGAATGGGGCAGGTGATTAAAGGCTGGGATGAGGCACTGCAGATGTTTGGCCCGGGAACAAAAGTGAAGTTGCTGATTCCTCCCCATCTGGGATATGGAGAGCGAGGTGCTGGTGGGGTGATTCCGCCAAATGCAGATTTGATTTTTGATGTGGAAGTACTGGCGGTAGAGTAGGGCGTGACATGCCAGATGGTACACGCTCAGAAGCCGGGGGTGTAGCACCTCCGGCTTCTGAGCTTTAATGCGCAAGGGCGCAGGCGGATATGAGCCGAAGCGGGCAGGCCATGTGGCACACAGGGCGAGGAGGCGGAGCGGTAGCAAGCCACCGCAGCCCGATGTGCCACGCCTGCCTGCAAGGGGAATAGAAGCCGAAGACCGACCCCCGGCCACCGGACCCAGTGGCCGGGGGATGCGCCCAAAAAATAAAATTTTTAAACAGGAATAGAAGATGGAAAATCAATTGATTGCGGTCATTGAGACGAATAGGGGGGCCATTAAGGTAAACCTGGAATATGAAAAAGCCCCGGTGACGGTGGCCAACTTTGTGGGACTGGCGGAGGGCAAAATGCCCAATAAGGCCAAGCCTGCCGGGGAGCCGTATTACGATGGTCTGACGTTTCACAGGGTGATCGAGAATTTTATGATTCAAGGGGGAGACCCTCTTGGCGATGGCAGAGGTGGCCCTGGATACCACATTCCGGACGAGCTGCATCCGGACCTCCGACACAATGGGCCGGGGGTAGTGTCGATGGCCAATGCCGGACCGGATACCAATGGTTCGCAGTTCTTTATCACGCATGTGGAAACGCCCTGGCTCGATGATAAACATTCGGTGTTTGGCAAGGTGGTGGAGGGGATGGATGTGGTGTATGCCATCCGACAAGGTGATGTG
Source organism: Schleiferia thermophila (assembly GCF_003337435.1). Taxonomy (GTDB): domain Bacteria; phylum Bacteroidota; class Bacteroidia; order Flavobacteriales; family Schleiferiaceae; genus Schleiferia; species Schleiferia thermophila. Next base: position 142,001 of record NZ_QPJS01000005.1, on the reverse strand, counting down.
ATTGAGCGAATTACCATAGAACGCATCGGTCAGGAGCTGGCAGATTATGATCCGGTGGAGGTTTTCGGCAGGGAGATGGATGCGCTGTTGGATTTCCGCAAGGAACAAGACCGGCAAGTGCAGGAAGAAATCCAAACAATGATAGCGGATATGGATCGGACACTGACCGGTCTGAGATACAAATTTGTGCAACGGGGCCATGGTAAGGAGATCAGGGCAGGCTCCATGGTGACTGTGCACTATGTGGGTATGCTGATCAACGGGACCGTATTTGACGCTTCGGTCAACAGACAGCCCTTCACGCTAAAAGCAGGTGCAGGCCAGGTGATCAAGGGCTGGGATGAATTGCTTCTGATGTGCAGGGAGGGGGACCATGTCTTAGCTTACCTGCCTTCTCAACTGGCCTATGGCAGTGCCGGAGCTGGTGGAGTGATTCCGCCGGATGCGGATTTGATTTTTGAGATTCAGATTTTAAAAGTATTATAGACGTGCGGAGTGCTCCTCCGAATAAAGCCGGCCTGTGAGTCGGCTTTTTGTTTTTTAGGTTGCGGAAAATGGAGGCAGCTGGCAGGGATGAAATTCATGTTGGATTTTGAGCAATCCTGTTGTGCAAGCGCAAGGATAGCATAAAGCATACGGCCATGAGCAAAAAGCCCGCTACATAGGGCATGGTATAGTGCAGGTCGTAAATGGTGCCTCCTAATATGGGGCCTATCAGTCGTGCAAAGGAGCCGGAAGACTGGAGCGTGCCCAGGTAATAGCCCTGCTGGAGGCTGCTGACTTCGCTGCTGAGCAGGGTACTGAGCATGGGGTTGATAAAGGCATTGCCGAATCCGATCAATACCAGCGCCAGCAATTCGAGCGGGACAAACAGATGTATGGGTACAAAGGGCATGCTGAGCAGTCCGAAGGCCATCAGCACGGTGCCTGCAGCCAGGAGTTTTTTCTCCTGATAGCGTGCGGTGAACCTCCCCAGGAGGGTGCCCTGAATGATGACGGCCAATGCGCCTACGAAAGCAAAGGTGTAGCCTACTTCGGCATCTGAGAGGCTGAACCTTTCGTGCCAGAGTATGGCTGCAGTAATTTGCATCATGGAGAAGGCAGTGATAAAAATAATGTTGATGATGAATAAAGGGCTGACACGGGTGTCGAGGACCGCATCGATGATGTTTTTAAAAGGGTTTTGCCAGAGTCGGGAACCGGTGTTTTTTTGGGGAAGACTTTCGGGCAGGATAAGCAGGGCCAGGAGGAAGTTAATCAGGGAGAAAAATGCGGCTGCATAACCGACCCATTGGATGCCGAAGGAATCTTTGAGCCAACCACCTACGGGAGGTCCGACGATAAAGCCAAGTCCGAAGGCTGCCCCGATAAGGCCAAAATTTTTCGCGCGGTTTTCAGGGGTGGAAACATCTGAGATAAAGGCTTGTGCTGCAGAGAGGTTTGCGGCACCCAGGCCCGACAGGATTCTCGAAAGCAAGAGCAAAAGCAGGGAGTGTGCGTGGCCAAAGACCAGGTAGGCGACCACCATGATGAGGATGCTGGTCAGTATAACGGGTCTGCGACCTATTCGGTCGCTGAGTGCTCCCCAAAAACCGGAGAAGAGAAACTGCATGAGGGAATAGCTGCTGGCGATGATTCCGATCATCAGGCCATTGGCGCCGAGTTCTTTAGCGAAGATGGGCAGGATGGGAATGATCAGCCCGAATCCGAGCAAATCGAGAAACACTGTGATAAACAGTACAGCTAATGCAGAGCGGGGATTTTTTATATCTGGTTTTTTGGGGATTTTAAAGTTCATCAATGGTGAGTTGTCTGGTTTTTCGATCGAGGGCAAATCGGGTGTTCTGGCGAGCAAAGAACGTATTGGGGAAGAGGGATCTGGCTTCGGCTACGAGTTCTTGAGAATTTTTGTACCGGGTGGAGAAGTGGCCTATCAGCAGATATCTGGCTTGCAGCATCTGAGCGGCCCTTGCAGCTTCGATGGTGGTGGAATGACCTGTGATGGGTGCCATGTGTCGTTCGGAGCTTTTATAGGTAGCTTCGTGATAGAGCAGGTCGCAGGTACCTGCCAATTCCCGGAGAGTTTCGACGAAGGCTGTATCGGTACAATAGACGTATTTCAATCCTTCCGGGGGAGGGAGGGTGAGTTCGTGGTTGGGGATGATTCTGCCGTTTTCGTCTGTCCAGTCGCTGCCTTTTTTGATGTTCATAAGGTCGCAGACAGGAATGGAGTATTGTTTGATTTTTTCGGGACGGATGTTTCGGTAGGGGAAGAGTTCTTCGAAGGCAAATCCCTGGCAGGGGATGGTGTGGCTGAGCGGGAAGGTAATGACTCGTATGTAAGGTGTTTGGTAAAGTACATAGGTGGCTCCTGGTTGGATGGGTGTCATGGTCAAGGGATAGGAGAAGGGGTCCGGGGTATGCGTATAAAAGTAACTGGTGATGAGATCGAGGATTTGCTGAGGGGCAAAGAGGAGGAGTTCTTTCTGGCGTTTCATCAGGTCAAGGCTGCTGAGCAGGCCCATCAAACCGAAGAAATGGTCGCCATGTGCGTGTGAGATGAAGATGGCATTGAGCCTGGCAAAGGACAGTTTGTTTTTTCGGATTTGCATCTGAGCGCCCTCTCCACAGTCGATCAGGAAATGTTGATTCTGAATTTCAAGCCATTGGGAGGAGGGAAACAGGTGGGCAGTGGGCGTAGCGCTCGAACTGCCCAGGATGGTCAAGGAAAGGGACATGTCACTGCTTCTTGTCGTAAAACATTCTACGTGTCCTGTAGTGCTGATAGCAACGCAACATGGAGATGATCAGTTCGTAATCTGTGGAGGAATAAATCTTTTCTTCGCTCATCTGGCAGTAGAAGATGAGCATTCGCAGACCTTCCTGGTCCAATCCTGTGAGCTCAAGGAGGATTTCCCTATTGTTATTGAGGTCGAGTTTTTCGATAAATTCGTCTTTTTCGGCCAGCTTTTCGAGTTCTTCGAGTTGCCGGTGTCTGGAGCTCAACATTTGATAGAGGTAATCAATAGGGCTGGAGATAGTGGCTTTGCTTCTGCCGGGAGCTTTCAACTCTTTTTCTGATGGGATCAGAGGTGCTTTTATTTCCATGGGCCGGGGGTTGTTGGTAGTGAGGCGGTAGCCGGTCACATCTACCTGACTGAGCTCCACAGCTTTCTCAACGAGCATTATTTTTACGATTTCAGCTTTGTAGGTATGGTCGATAAAGAGGTAGTGATTTTTGTAGCCTAATCCGGTGATGAGCAGGGTGTCTCCAATGCTGGCATTGAGCTGGAAGTAGCCGTTGGAAAGGGAAATGGTTCCTTTTCCGGTATTGAGGTTCCGGATGTGCATGTTTTCCAGAGGAAGGGGGGTGCGGCTGTCGTTGTAGATAAATCCTCTGACGGAAAATGACTGTGCTGATAGGTTCTGTGAGCAGAGCATTACCGCAAAAACGAATGGAATAATTGGCAGCGAGTTCAGATATTCGCAGACTGAAAGTGAATTTCCGGGCGCAGGAATATGTGAGGATGTGTTCAAAGCTTGGAATGTATTAATACTTGTAAAGTAAGCAAACTTGTAACCATGTCAGAAGATAAAAAAGTTATTTTTTCGATGAGTGGGGTGACCAAGACCTACTCATCCACCAACAAAACGGTGCTCAAAGATATTTACCTGAGTTTTTTCTACGGGGCCAAAATCGGCATATTGGGTCTGAACGGTTCAGGCAAGAGTACCTTACTGAAAATCATAGCCGGTGTAGATAAAAATTACCAGGGAAATGTCGTGTGGTCGCCTGGCTATACGGTGGGATATCTCGAACAAGAGCCACAACTCGATCCGAACAAGACAGTCATTGAAGTCGTAAGGGAAGGAGTATCGGATGTGATGGCGTTGCTCGATGAATACAATACCATAAATGATCAGTTTGGCCTGCCGGAGGTATATGAAAATCCGGAAAAGATGGACAAACTCATGGCCCGACAAGCAGAACTGCAGGATAAAATAGAAGCCCTCGGCGCCTGGGAGATCGACACCAAACTGGAACGCGCCATGGATGCGCTTCAATGCCCCGATCCCGACAAACCCATATCGGTGCTATCCGGTGGTGAAAAACGCCGTGTAGCACTCTGCAGGCTGCTGCTCAAACAACCTGATGTACTGCTCCTGGATGAACCGACCAACCACCTGGATGCCGAGAGTGTGCTCTGGCTGGAGCATCACCTACAGCAATATCCGGGTACCGTACTGGCCGTAACTCACGACCGATACTTTCTGGACAATGTGGCCGGCTGGATTCTGGAACTCGATCGCGGTGAGGGAATCCCGTGGAAAGGAAACTATTCCAGCTGGCTGGAGCAAAAAACCAAACGTCTTGAACAGGAAGAAAAACAAGCCAGCAAAAGACGCAAAACCCTGGAGCGGGAGCTCGAATGGGTAAAAATGAATCCCAAAGGGCGCCAGGCCAAATCAAAAGCCCGTCTGGCCAACTACGAGAAAATGCTCAACGAAGAGCAGAAAGAAAAGGAGGAAAAACTGGAAATCTACATTCCCCCCGGACCCAGACTTGGAACTCAGGTCATCGAAGCCCGGCACGTGGCCAAGGCCTATGGCGACAAACTGCTCTATGAGGATTTGAATTTTAACCTTCCGCCAGCCGGTATCGTGGGCATCATAGGTCCCAATGGTGCTGGTAAGACCACCATTTTCCGAATGATTATGGGCCTGGAAAAACCGGATGCCGGTGAGTTTATCATAGGCGATACGGTTAAAATTTCTTATGTAGATCAATCTCACGAAAAGATGCACCCCGACAAAACCATCTTTGAAATCATTGCCGACGGACAAGAAGAATTTGAACTCGGGGGTCGTAGAATCAATACCAGAGCCTATTTGGGGAGGTTTAATTTCTCCGGTTCTGACCAAAATAAAAAAGTAGGAATGTTGTCCGGAGGTGAGCGCAATCGCCTGCATCTGGCGATGGCGCTAAAAGAAGGGGGCAATGTGCTGCTGCTGGACGAGCCCACCAATGACCTGGATGTCAATACTCTCAGGGCACTCGAAGAGGCGTTGGAAAACTTTGCCGGGTGTGCTGTGATTATTTCACATGACAGATGGTTTATGGACAGGGTTTGTACACACATCCTTGCCTTTGAGGGAGATGCCAAGGTGTACTACTTCGAGGGGTCGTTTTCAGAATACGAAGAGAACAAGCGAAAGAGACTGGGCGAAACCACTCCTAAGCGATTCCGGTACAAAAAGCTCGTAAAGGAAGGATAGTCAAAACAGTACGGTTTTTTTAACTCATATCCCAATGCATTTCAAAAGACCTTTGCCAGAACAGGTGCCTGATTTTTACAAGGGGTATATTGAAAGGCTTCCTGATGGTGACTTAATTCCCTTGTTAGAGTTGGGCAAAAGGAGAATGATGGCCATGCTCAGGGAACTAATACCGGCTCAGGTAGAGTACAGCTATGCTGAGGGCAAATGGACACTTGGGCAGGTGATCAGGCATGTAATTGACGCTGAAAGGGTATTTTTATATCGCGCCTTTACCATGGGTCGATTTGATGATTCGGATTTACCTGCCTTTGATCAAAATAAGTGGGCAGAAAGCTCGAAACACAACCTGGAGGCGATGAGAATCAGCGAATTGTATCACGAATATTTGCTGGTGCGGAATCTTACACTGCACACCTTCAAGAAGATGACCAGGGAGGAATTGTTTTTTCAAGGAAAGGTGAATGGATGGAAAACCTGCGCCAATGACCTGGCTTTTATCATTGCCGGGCATGAAGACCATCATCTGAATGTAATTGGCGAAAGATATTTGGATTTTTGAAACTTTACACTGCCATGAATATTAGAGAGCCTTTTAATCTGCGAGCCTGGATTGAGGCCAACAGGCATCTGCTCAAGCCACCTGTGGCCAACAAAAACCTCTACCCAGAGGGGACTGACTACATTGTAATGGTAGTGGGGGGTCCCAATGCGCGTAAGGACTATCATTACAATGAAACCGAGGAACTCTTTTATCAGCTGGAAGGCACCATTACCGTGCGCATTCAGCAAGATGGCGAGCCAAGGGACATATGCTTAGGTCCCGGGGATATGTTTCTACTTCCTCCCGGTGTGCCGCATTCGCCGATTCGTACGGAGGGAAGTGTCGGGCTTGTAATAGAGCGCGTAAGGGTCAATAAGGGCTATCAGGACGGATTGCTGTGGTTTTGCGAAAAGTGCAACCACAAGCTGTACGAAGTGTACTTTGAGTTAAAGGATATTGAGAAGGATTTTCTGCCTCATTTCAGGGAGTTTTATGGTTCTGAAGCTTTGCGCACCTGTGACCAATGCGGCTACACGATGGAGGCCGATCCGAGGTTTGTGTGAAGGGGTATAAATTATGCCGCTAAACAGTTACGGAAAAAAGCTTTCTTCAAACAAGATGCTGGATACTTTCTGCTGGCAGGTGTAAGCGACTTGCCTTAATGTTACTGTGATCATCTATTATATGGCTAAAATGTGTTTTTGTTGAAGTCTTGCTTACAGATACTTGATTTGCTTCAGGAATAGCGTGTAAAAAGTCCTTTGCTTTTTTTGTTTTTGAAGATGGTTACGACGGGCTTTTCAGTGAAATATGGTGTTTAGAATTGATGTTTTTTTTCTGATGTGTGGTAGTCTGTTTTTTATTTTTTGAAGGTTGTTAAAATTTATCAATTTGAATGTTGAAGTGGCATTTTTGAGGATTAAGGTACCTGGATTTTTTGATTTTATTAAGCGGTTTGGTTGAAATTTCGGATGTGTGTCAAATGGGATGGGTACTTATTTTTTGCATGGTGGACTTGCAAGCAAGCTGTTGATGAGATTTGTATGGAGCAAAGGGTTCTGGTTATCAGGATTCAGGATGGTGATGCGCCAGGGCGGAGGCGGATATGAGCCGTAGCGGGCGGGCTGTGTGGCGCACGGGCGAGGATGCGGAGCGGGAGCGAGCCACCGCAGCCCGATGGGCCACGCCCGATCCGCAAGGTGAATAGGAGCCGTAGACCGGCCCCCGGCCGCTGGTAGAAAGCGGCCGGGGGAGGCGCCCAAAACATTAAAAATCGGATGCTGTGGAATTTAGAAGGCGTAGAGGAGTTCTTGCTTTTGTTGTTTGATTTTTTCGCTTTCGATGTATTCGTCGAAGGTCATGAGCTTGTCGATGAGGCCGTTGGGTGTGATTTCGATGATGCGGTTGGCGACGGATTGGTTGAGGGCGTGGTCAAATGAAGTGAAGAGGATTTGGCCCGGGAAGTCGACCATGCCGTTGTTGAGGGCGGTGATGGATTCGAGGTCGAGGTGGTTGGTGGGTTCTTCGAGGATGAGGAGGTTGCCGCCAGTCATCATGACTTTGGAGAGCATGCAGCGGACTTTTTCGCCTCCGGAGAGTACGCGTACGGATTTGAGGACTTCTTCTCCGGAGAAGAGCATTTTACCGAGGAAGGAGCGGATGTAGACTTCGTCTTTGTTTGGGGAGTACTCGCGCAGCCAGTCGATGAGGTTGAGGTCTTTTAGAAAGTATTGGGAGTTGTCGTTTGGCATGTAAGCGATGGTGATGGTTTGGCCTGTGAAGATGTTGCCATGGTCGGGTTGGAGCTCGCCGGCGAGCATTTTGAAGAGGAGGGTGATGGCGCGGGGGTTGTCGGCGAGGAAGGCGATTTTGTCGCCTTTGTTGACTTTGAAGGTGATGTTTCGGAAGAGGGGTGTGCCGTCGGTGTCGAAGGCAGCGAGGTTGTTGACTTCGAGGATTTGGTCTCCGGCGGGTCGGTTTTGCTGAAAGATGATGGCGGGGTACTTGCGGTTGGAGGGTTGAATTTCTTCGATATTGATTTTTTCGAGGAGTTTTTTACGGGAGGTAGCTTGTTTGCTCTTGGATACGTTGGCACTGAATCGCTGAATAAATTCTTTGAGTTCTGCGATTTTTTGTTCGGCTTTTTTGTTGGCTGCGGCTCTTTGGCGGGCTGCCAGCTGGCTGGCTTCGTACCAGAAGGTGTAGTTGCCGGTGTAGAGTTTTATTTTGCCGAAGTCGATGTCGCAGATGTGGGTGCAGACGGTGTCGAGGAAGTGGCGGTCGTGTGAGACTACGATGACGGTGTTTTTGAAGTTGAGCAGGAAGTCTTCGAGCCAGTTGATGGCATAGACGTCGAGGTCGTTGGTGGGCTCGTCCATGATGAGTATGTCGGGGTTGCCGAAGAGTGCTTGTGCGAGTAGTACGCGGACTTTTTCCTTGCCGGAGAGCTCGTTCATGAGTTTGTGGTGGAGGTCTTCTTTGATACCCAGGCCTGAGAGTAGCGCTGCTGCATCGCTTTCGGCGTTCCAGCCGTCGAGTTCGGCAAAGCGGTTTTCGAGTTCTGCCGCACGGATACCGTCTTCTTCGGTGAAGTTTTCTTTGGTATAGAGGGCTTCTTTTTCTTTCATGATTTGATAGAGCTCTCTATGGCCCATGATGACGGTGTCGAGTACGGGGTATAGGTCAAATTCGTTGTGATTTTGGCGTAGTACGGCCATTCTTTTTCCTGGTTCTATGTCGATGCGGCCGGAGGTGGGGGTGACTTCGCCGGTGAGTATTTTGAGGAATGTGGATTTTCCGGCTCCGTTGGCGCCGATGATTCCGTAGCAGTTATCGCCGTGGAACTTGAGGTTTACTTCATCGAACAGTACGCGTTTTCCGAACTGGAGGGAGACTCCTGATGCTGTAATCATCTGTGTGGGTAAGTATGTGAAAGAGGTGGGTTGATGGTAGTGGCTTCATCCAGAATCGAACTGGAATCTTGGGTTCCGGAGACCCACGTACTATCCATTGTACTATGAAGCCGTATGGTTCACTTTTCGCGGTGCAAAAGTAAGGTATTGTGAGGAGTTACCGGGTTTATGAGGTACTAAATGTAGGAGTGAAAGGGAGTGATTTATTGCGGTAGGGGAGTAAAGTAAGCAATTTGGAAGGCTGCAGCGAAGTTTTCCATAAATTTTTTGGTAAGTTCGAAGTCGCCTGGGTCGGCGTGTGCCTGATTTTCGGTTTCGAAGTCGATATAGCCTGAAGGGCCATCGAAGAGTTTGTTCAGGTCGAGGGCGATGGTCAGTTTATATGATTTTCCGGCTTGGAGTACTTGTTCTTGCTGAAAGGGTAGGATGGTGGTTGTGAGCAGCTGGTTGGTGCCTGGGTGGAAGGAGCATGGTATGGGGGGTGTGTAGTCGAGGGCTCTGAATTCCATCAGTACAAAGCGGTATTTCAGGTTCCAGTTCCAATGCATGTTGAAGAAGGCGCTGAGGGGGTGCTCACGCGGGAAGTCTACGGGGTTGGAATTGTTGGTGATGCTGTCGAGTCCGGGATAGAATTTCAGGCCGGAGAAGGTGCCGGGGGCGATTTGAAGGGTCAGGGAGTTTTTTCCGGGCTCGAGGTGCTGGATGAGTGCGAGTACGGGTTCCCGGGGATTGGTTTCAGTGTTTTGATGCAGGAATTTTAAATGACTGATGTAGTATTTGAGTTCGAGTATTGTGATTTGTCGCCCGTCGGTGAGCTGTATGGGTGTATTTAACCCTACAGGTGTGGTATGGTTTGTCACTTGAAATTCGACTTGTAGGGTGGCCAGTGCGGGTATTTGGTCCGGATTGTCTTTTTTGCAGGACATTAAGCTGCTTAGCAGCAGCGTTGTGAGGATGTAAAGATGGGTTTTGTTCATTGGAAATCGATTAGAATGTTTTCGAGTATGGTTTTCATGCTGTCCTGGGAACCAAGGGTAAATGGATTGCCTCCGATGATGGGGGTTTGATGAAGGTTGTAGAGATTGAGCACGGCTTCAAGGCCGATGTAGCATTCGAAGGTGGCTGATCTTTGATTGTCGATGTTGAAATTCTTGAGCTGGAACTGGGGAATGGGTTCGAAATTGAGCAGATTGCGCACGCGGATTAGAAAGGGTTTGACGATCTGAGTGCTGTCAGCAGCAGCACTGTCGATGACAACTCCTTTGATCTGAAGGATGTCGTAGCCGGCGTCCTTTTCCCAAATTGCCGTATTGGCCAGCGGGTGGCTGGGGGGATAGTCGGCGGGTCGGGTTCCGAAATTGACAGCGCTGTCAAGGCCAAATTGGCAGCCGTACCCTCCTCCTCTAAAAGTTCCGGACCTGACGTATCCGGCGGGCACCTTGCCTTGGAAAGTAAGGGAAAAAATGCTTTGTTTTCGCAGGAGGGAATCGGTATAAAAGGTATCTATGTCGGTAGAAACGAAGAAGTTAGAAAATATCAGATTGGCTGATTCGATTTGCAGATAGGTGTTGTAAGAGGTGGCAAAAAGGGTATCTGCCCTTGCTACAGCACCACTGTAAAAGAAGACCGGTGCGATGTAAATGTTGCGTTCTTCGTATTCAAAATCTAGGATTTTTTCAATGTCTTTGTTGCAGGCCAGTGCGGCCAGGCAAATCAGCGATATGGATGTAAATTTTTGATGCATGGACAGATACTTGAGTTACAAAGATACAGGAATAATGCTGTGAAGTGCAAGGGTGTCCGAATGGAACGGAGAATGTATGTATACCTACATTTTAACGGGACTTGTGAAAAGTGTTGGGATGGGATTATTCACTTTTTCGGATGCCTGGTTTGATGAATTTAGGCTGGAAGTGTTCGCTTTGTTCGATGGCATCCATGATTTGATTCATGATGTCTTCCGGGGAGTTGTTGTAATCAATGGTCAGAGGGGGTTTGATGGTTACTTTTAGTGTGACACCTTTTTTCTTAATGAAGAGGCCTTTTTTGTCAAATGCTCTCCGGAATCCATCGATTACGATGGGGACTACGACGGGTTTTGCCATTTTTATGATTTGAGCGGTGCCGCGTCGTCCGATGGCATAGGGTTTTGTGGTGCCTTGGGGAAAAGTAATTACCCATCCTGTTTCAATGGCTTTGAGGATTTTTTCGATGTCTCTCGGGTCGACTCCTCTGTTGACATCGCGGCCTGCTTCGCGCCAGGTTCGCTTGATGGAGATAGAACCGGCGTATTCAAAAATTTTGGGCAAGAGTCCGGATTTCATGGTCTCTTTGGCGGCTATAAAGTAAATGTTCAGCATTGGATTGAAAATAAACCAAGGCCAGTTGATCCGGTCAAATACTCCGTATCGGACGCAATTGAATACATTGTACAGAAAAGCCACATCTGCAAAATAGGTTTGATGATTGCTGACAAAGAGCACACCTTTGTCTGGCAGATCTTTCAGGTGTCGGGAGCCGGTGATGCGATATTTGAACTGGAGGTTGAACCGAAATTGGGTTACAATACCAAATACAAAGATGACCAATCGCTTGATAAGGTAAGAGTAGCCGAAAGGATCTCTGAACTTTACGCTCATTGGCAGAAGAATTCTACCGGCAAAGCTACGTTTTTATTCCAATTGCCAATCACTCTGGATGAAAGTACCGGAGCAGGTTTTCAAGGAGTGGGCCGGGAGAAAAAACTATAGGTTCTCCAGCAGTATCTGCTTAGGAGTGGGTGGTGAGGAATTTTTTTACGAGTACATGGATTTCTGCCAGCACCATAGCGGTGGCGCCCCAGATGATGTGGTTGTTGAGTTCGATGGCTGGCACCGAGAGTTGAAAATTATTTACCGACACTTTCCGAGGCTGGAAGCAGGGGTCTTTGGTCAGGTTCTGAAGGGGCAGGTAGAGCACATCTGCTACTTCGCCGGGGTCGGGGTATATTTTTAAGGGTTCGCAAACCTGAAAGGCAAAAGGATACATCAAAAAATTGCTGGGAGGTATGTAGAGCTCAGTTAGGGAAGTGAGCAGGTGGTCAGCATGGAGTTTTACGCCTAGTTCTTCATACAATTCGCGCAAACTGGCCTGCAGTTCGGATTCCGGGCCCTCCTTCCTCCCTCCCGGAAAACTTATCTGAGCAGAATGTACACCTGCATATTCTCTTCTCTTAATCAGCACAATCCGGTATTCGTCGATGAACTTTTCGAACACTACAGCGACAGCCGAAATTTTTGGCTGTACCATAAGTGAATTCAGCTCTGAGGCTTTTACTCTGCCCTTGAGTGCTACCAATTCGTGAGCTGATTCTCCGGGTAGAGGAGGTTTAGACCGCAGGAAATCCAAAAATTTATCCTGCCAGCTGCTGTAGGTCATGGCATGATTTGAATGTTGACTTTTGTTTTGACAAAAGTCTCTGAGCCCAACATTTGATTGAACTGCTTGCTGATGGTCTCAAATTCTGATTTGACCAATAAACCGGTAGCCGGGTCAATGTACGTTTTTCCGGGTCTTGAGTATTCGTCCCCCACTATTTCGGTGTCCATTTCTATCAACCCATTCACAACACCGGTTACTGTATGCATGAGCTGAATTTTTGTGTTTCTGAAGGTGAGTTCATTGAACCAGCTGTCACCTATTCTCACGGGGGTGCCCGGCAGTTCGATGAAAACATTTCCAAAAGCTGCTCCGATATCGTTGCCGTCGGGAGTTTGAATTTTGGGTTTTTTGACGACTTTACCGGTGTTGTTTACCTCCAGTTTGTACTTCTCTTCCAACAGCGAGTTCATAATCATAACCATCATACCGCCTCTGCCGTCGGGTATTGCGTCCTTGCGGTCGCTGTCGTAGTCCATGCTCCAGCGTGAACTTTCTTGCTTAAACTTGATTCTGAGAAGTTTTAAATCTACTTCATAGCCAGATTCCAGGGCCTTTATAATGGTGAGCTGCTGATTAAATAAAAATTCTCCTTTGGCAACAGGGGATTGCATGTTTTCATCGGCGTAGGTAATGGTGCTCAGTTGATTGGTGTATTTGACCGTCTGACCTTCCGATAAGCGAAGAATCAACCGGTTGTCTTGTGTAAACGAAAGAAGGAAGCATACGAATGTCAATACCAGAGTAAATTTCATAAGAATTTTTTTTTAAAACAAATATCGACATGTTTTCTGTTTATACATTAGTATACTCCATCGCACATGAGCAGGCAGACAGCCAAAGAATATGAGCTTAGACCTTTGTTGAAATTAGTGATTTCGGGTCTGGTTTTTATTGTATGTATCAACGCGTTGTTCTACAATAAAAAGCACTACACTACACTTCCGGATCAGCTCCACTATACGCAGTCGTCCTTGTTGTATTTTAAAAATGTACGGTCGTACTATTTCGATGTGCGTGCAGATACTCCTTCGGGTTTTTTGATGTACAGTTTCAGACGGCTCAAAAAAGCCTTGAAACCTGATGAAATGGATGTGTTTTTAATCATAAATCCGATTGCTGAAACAGCTTATTTATATCCCAATTTTGAAACCTATCGGAAGAAAGAACTAATTTTAGCTTCGCTTCTGGTGGAAAAGGACACATTGCTACTTTTTCCAAGGGATGCGGCTGAATTAAAAGGTGTTTTTATGCTACTTAGGGAAAAATTGATTGATGGTAAAAAAATAGCTCTCCTGATCAACAGCGAAGTAGTAGTCGATGACATGTATTCAAACAGGAAAAGTAGAAAGGCATTGATTCAACTGATTGATGATTACCTAAAACTGACTTCTGCTAAGTAAAAATTACAGGTATCATTTTTTATAGTTTAAATACTTAAAGTGCGGAATCTGTTGATTTCGTAGCAGAACAAAATTGAAGCATTCAAGACAAGTGGTTAGTCATAATGAATGGTTAAATATGCAACCAATAAATTAAAATTTTATTAATTGTTTCCTTTCCTTGAAAGATTCAATTTTGATTCTAAGACAATTCCGGCGACATTGAACAAAAACCTCAGGAAATTTCTCATACTATTAGCCATTGCAGGATTGGTATATTTAGTAATGCTTGTTCCATTATTTTTTATTTATCCGAAAAATTACATAGCCAACCGCATCAATTTCAATATTGAATATTTTGACTCACTGGCCAGCAATCTGGATGGTGACTGCTACCGTATGGCCAGGGAGTTTATTAAAGAATGCCCTTTCCCGGCCAGAAGGGTACACCTGAATTCGGAACATACCATCGTGGAAATATGGATGAATGGCAAGTGGTATGCGTATGATCCGCTTTACAAAATATTTTTTAACCGACAGAGCGCGGTACAGATTTCTTTTGATATTACAAGAGGATATGTTCCGCAGTATTTAGAAGATTATCCGTATGTAAACGCTTTTAAAAAGTTGAGATATTATCACAATTGGTATTTCATTATTCTCAATTATACACATCCATTTTACGACAAAATTTTGCGGCTGTACTATGGGGTAGCTGTATGAATTTAATGAACCGTTTTTTGTATTTTTCACATGCAAAATATGTATTTTCCGATGGCTAAAAAAATCAATTCCGGAATGGTTGGACAAAACAGTCCAGATCTGTCATTTACATGGCCTCCCATTCTCCAAAGAGAATGAATAGTATTCCTGCAAAACAATCAAAATTAAGTCCTTCGCAACTGAATCCTGGGTTTACCTCTTGCGATAGGGTTGTACTTTTTATCGGATTCATTTACTCGAATCAAAGTTGCATGGAATTGTATACATAGAGAGGAGCAGAAAATACCACTTTACTTATATTTTATCTAATTACCTCAAATCGCTGGAAGAAGTGCAAAGGCTGATATTCCCATTCCACGCGCTCTACCTGCGATGCAGGGCTGCCCTGGTGTAGGAATTCGATAAATTTATCCAGCTGGTCCTGGAAACCTTGCGCTACTACGAGGACACTTCCATCGGATTCGTTTTTTACAAAGCCCACCAGGTTGAGCTCTTTGGCTTTGAGAAATGTATATTGTCTGAAATAAACTCCCTGTACACGACCATAGACCTTTGCCCGGATACACTTAAACATGGGGGACCAAATCAGTTGGTAAACAACAATACATAGTTCAAATCCGAAGGTTTAGAAGCATCCGTCGTCGGGGTCGTTGGTTGGCGTAGCCACAATTTGCACAAAAGCCTCCTGCAGCGGGCTGAGTTTGATATAACCACAACCCAGCAGCATGGTGATGGAGTCAAGACCTCGCTTGGCCTCTACTATGAAAATGGCCTCTTTGTCGTAAGTAAAGGTGACTTCTCCGGCTCTGTTGGTATATCCAGAAAATTGAACGATGGAGTTGGGTACATTGGGTGCTACAAACACAAAGGCAGAATCAATAGGCTGCCTGGCTTCATTGACCACGCGTATTCTGAAGTTGTAAACAGGGTCTTCAACGCTGCACGCTGCAGAAAGCAGCAAAAGAACCGATAAGGCAAATATTTTTTTCATAGCTTATGATTATTGAGGTAAACATGCCCTCCTGGGATCGTTCTCAGGATATATAACCACATCCACGAAAATAGTGCCTTGCCTGAGCTCAATGACATCACATCTCTTGTAACCCGCTTTGGAAGCTTCGTATTTTATGATTGCTTTATGATCGTATTGCCAGGTGACTTCGCCGAGCTGATTGGTGGTTATTATTCCGTCAATTAGGGAGTTTTCAACCGGGGTATACAAATAAATAAAAGCATTTTGAACTGGTCTTCCGTCAGGCAGAGTTACCCGGAAAGTCACTTTATATGGTTTTTTATCCGGCGAACAGGCAGATACCATCGCTGCCAAAATCAGCCACACAAGTGACCTGAAGATTTTATGTTGTATCATACGGGTTTCCAAAGAAAATTGCTTGAGCAAATTTACTTTTATTTAGAAAAAAATACACACAACTTTGTATGTTGTTTTGTTTAATGCATTCTAATCTTCAAGGATTCCTGATATGGCTCATTTAAATGTGGAATTTATTCAAAATTTAATTGCTGAAATTCAATCATCCAGGATAAATACTTCTGAAGAACTCGAGGTTTTTCGACTGAAATATCTGAGCAAGAAAGGGCTCATAGCCCAGTTGTTCGAAGACTTTAAAAATGTGTCAGGTGAAAAAAAGAAAGAACTAGGCAAGCCTTTAAACGAGTTGAAGAAGCTGGCCGAAAAAATCTTTGATGACGCGAAAAATTCCATAGCAGCAGCCTCACTAGCAGAAAATAAAGGAGAGGATTATACGCGTCCGGCAGGTTTGTTACCTGTGGGCAGCCGTCATCCGGTTTCTCAAATGATTGAAGAGATTGTGGAAATATTCTCCCGTATTGGATTTTCGGTGATGGATGGCCCTGAGATAGAAGATGACTGGCACAACTTCACTGCTCTGAATTTTCCGCCCGAGCATCCGGCCCGCGACATGCAGGATACTTTTTTCGTGACCAAAAACCCTGATATAGCCCTGCGCACTCATACCTCCAATGTTCAGGTTCGTGCGATGGAAAGCATGAAACCACCCATCAGGATACTGGCACCCGGAAGAGTTTACAGAAATGAAGCCATTTCGGCCAGGTCACACTGTTTCTTTCATCAGATAGAAGGTCTGTACATTGACAAAAAAGTATCCTTTGCTGACCTCAAGCAGACGCTGCTCTATTTTACAGAATCCTTTTTTGGAAAGAGTAACATCCGGATGCGACCTTCGTACTTCCCCTTTACAGAGCCTAGTGCTGAAGTGGATGTGTACTGGGGCCTGAACAATGAAGTGGATTACCGTATTACCAAAGGCACCGGCTGGCTGGAAATTTTAGGTTGTGGCATGGTAGACCCCAATGTGCTGAAAGCCTGTGGAATAGATCCTGAGGTCTACTCGGGCTTTGCCTTTGGCATAGGAATCGAACGCATTGCCATGAACCGGTATCAAATACCCGACATCCGAATGCTCAGCGAAAACGATATGCGATTTCTCAAACAATTTTAACCCAGGTTCACCATCAGGCTTTCTGAATGGTAACGACTACAGACTTCGAATAAGCCCTGATTGCCGGAAACAAAGAAGCTATGATGCCTGTGGCAGCAGATACCAATAGCAAGGCAATATCATCAACGCCAAATTCATAGTCGAACCTGTATTTAAATGTCCCGGCAGCAAAGGAAGCCAAAAAATACTGAGCTGTCTTGCTGAGCAGTACACCTATTATTCCACCCAGCAGCGAAATCAGCAATCCCTCGCTTAGCACTATCGAAAATATGCCGAAAGGTCTGTAGCCCAGAGCTCTCAGCAACGATAGTTCATGCATGCGACCACTCAACGATTGAAACAAAGCGAACACAATACCTGCTACAGAGAGAACAATTAATACGATGGCTATCCAACGAATCACCTCCATCCCGATTCCCAGCAGATTAAATACGCGATTGATTTCAATGGATGGAAGCGCTGCCTGCATGGATGAATTTTGATTGACAAGGCGCGGCAAGGTAAAATTGGCCATAGGTCCGGTAAATTTTATGAGAGCCAGGGTAATCTCCAAATCTTCGTGTTCGTTGCTGTGATCATGTCCATGGTCGTGATGTACCTCCCACACACTTTCCAGTGATGTGAAGATGAGTTGGTCCGCTACTGTGCCGGTGTTTTTGAAGATGCCAGTGATTTTGTACGGATGGTGATGCGACTCTTCGCCCCCGGCTGTAAGTCCATGTGTACCTTCGATTTTCTGTCCGACCGAAATGCCCAGTTCCCTGGCTAGCCGTTCGCTGATTATGGCCTGCATCGGCTTTCGGAAGGGCCTTCCTTTCACCATTTCTATGCCGTAGTGCGAGTAGATGGACGAATCAGTTCCAACTATTCTGTAGCCCATATAGTTATCGCCCAAGCTCAGCGGAATGAGCTCTTTTACCCATTGGTTCGTTCGCAGGCTTTCAACTTCACGCAGCGGAATATTGCCAGTAGGTGCATCAATGTGATAGATCCCGCAAAGCACGAGTTGCAATGGACTGCCTTTGGCTCCTACAATCATATCCACTCCCCTTAAATTGCTGGTAAACTGGGCTTCCACATTTTTTGAAAAAAAACGCATTACACCTATCATGCCAAGTCCAAAAGCCATCAGCAATATCGAAATGAGGCTTCTGGCGGGTGTGTCTCTTAAGTTGTTTAAGGCCAGGAGTATATTTTTCATTGAGGCGAAGGGGTTTGAAATGGTGTGGTGTAATAAATCAAATCTTCCGATGAGACAATCCTGCGGTCGTGGGTCACTACAATCAGAGCAGCTTCGTGGCTGGAGCAGGCATTTTTTAGCAGCTGGATTACTTCCAACGCATTTTCGTCGTCTAGAGCTGAGGTAGGCTCATCGGCCATTAAAAGAGCAGGCCGATTGACCAATGCTCTGGCGATGGATACTCTTTGCTGTTCACCTTGGCTCAGGGTATGGGGTTTCTTGCTGGACTTTGATTGAATGCCGAGCTGCTCCAGCAGCCGGCCGGCGTGTTCCTTGTCAAACGGGAGACCTGCAGCATATGCTGCCCATTGAAGGTTTTGCCACACGGTCACAGAGCTCAAAAAAATGTTTTTCTGAAACACAATGCCAATATTCCTCCCTCTGAATCTGTCTCTTTGCGCTTGCGACATTCGGGCCAGGTTTTCTCCTGCGATCCAAACACTTCCCGACTGTGGTAGTAAAAAGCCAGCCAACAGGTTGAGCAAGGTGGTCTTTCCTGAGCCTGATTTCCCCAACACAAACAAAGTTTGATTTCGGGCGAGATGAATGTCCCGGTACAAAAACGAACTTTCATGATGGTATGCATACTTCAGCGCATCGGTTTGCACAATCAGTGTAGTGGAGTTATCCTTCATGCCTGGTCGGATCGGTTTTACTTACAACGCAAAAGTTGTCCTTCAAACGGACAAACGATGCCTCAAAAATACTTCATTGCAAGGCTGTCAACGACGGATACACACCTTCAAAGCCTGTGCCCCATGGTCGGCAGTCTGAAGGTATAAAATGTACATACCTGCGGGCATCTGTGACACATCTATTTGAAAATGAGCGCCATACCACACACCTTCTCCTGAAGAAACCTTTCGGCCGTCCAGGCTGTACATGGCATATTTCAAAGTTTTTTCAGAACTTTCTGCATGGTTTAGCAGATTGATGATATCGGAGGCAGGGTTGGGAAACACCGAAATCCCCTTGTACACTTCAGTGGATTCATGAGTCGGAACGCTCAGATTTGCAGGCACTTTTCCTTTGAAAAACTGCAAGCCTCCGGAGGCATTGCCCAGGATCAGTTCCGGCCATCCATCGCCATCGAAATCGTGCAGTGCAGCAGCATTCAGGTGCCCCTCTACCAGTCGCTGTCCGTAGCTGTAAAGGGATGGCAACAAAGTGATTCGGATATCAGGTCTGAGTGTGGAAGTATTCAGATACGGCATTGCGCACCCGTTGGCAAAAATGGTGTTGAAACCCTGAATATTGCCATAGGCATTGGCTGGAAATCCGGCATCGTGTCCCGTAATGACGAGGTCCTGAGAAGGCATATTCTGTGAAAAACAAAATTCAATCACCAAATCCGAATGACCATCCCAGAGAAAAGTAGTGGTGAGCGGAATTACATTCCAACCCGTCGAAAGAATCAGCATCTGATTGTAAACTTCCGTAAAGCCAAGTGTGTCAAATTGTTGCAGTTGGCTCAGTTTGGTGTTTTTCATTTTGATACTGATTCCCTGGCTGATGTAAAAATTTCCTGAAAGAGACAAGTTAAAAGCCAGTTGTGTTATTCTCCCGGCCACCAAACCGGCATCTTTAATGTCCTGTGCCCGATACAGCACCTGATTTCTACCCGTTCGGCGACTGATTCCAAACGGGGTAAGGTCAGCTGTATTGAGCTGGTGAGACCCATTGCCTATCGACTGTGTGATGCTTTCAGGCTTTTGGGAAATAAGCGATAAACTGTCAAATAGATGAATCCCCTGGGTATGGCTGCCCACAGCCAGGAGGCTTCTTCCCTGCAAGCGAAAATGGCGCGGCATGGCGTGCCCGTTGAAATCAAAAGGCCCGCGCATATCTACACCCCCAAACTTCTGATTGGATAATGTAAAGACCGGATTTGTACTCGTGCCTGTGTTTTTGTAGTACAGAATATGCCCCAGGCGATTGCCGATCAACAGGTCCAGTTTGCCATCACCATCCACATCCACCAGTTCGGGAGCTGCCCATTGGCCCACTTGAATATTTTGGAAATTGCTCACCGGTACTGCCCATTGAGGGTTTGTCGACGTTCCGGTATTTTCCACATAGACCAGCGACCCGTCGGAGAGCCCTACGATAAGGTCCAGATCTCCGTCACCATCGATATCCCCTAAAGTAGGATACAGATTGGCCGCATTCAGCCCCCATGTATTGGCCAGATTGGTGTCGGCCAGTTCAAAGACCGGCATCGACGCTGTCCCGGTATTTTTAAAAAAGTACAGCCGTCCTCTGTACAAAGCACTGTCGATCTCCTGTCCGTGATGACCTGCGATGAGGTCAGGTTTGCCGTCTCCATCCAGGTCTGCTATCACCGGATAGGCGGCATACTCCAGATTGAGCGATTGGTCCTGCAAAAACGATTTGGTCTGCAATTGAAATTGCGCAGCCGGCCCTGTGCCGACATTTTTCAGATACCAGACACTGTTTTTCATCCTGCCGGTTCTCTGTCGCGGACTGAGCAGCAGGTCCTTTTTTCCATCTTTGTCAAGATCGATAAAGACCGGCGACGGGCTGTAGGGCAAATAGATGGGATTTCCCGACGGGAAGGCCGTGTCCTGACCAGTCATCCAGGCATTGATATTGGAGGTACCTGTGTTGAATACAGCCGTCATAGTCGGATAATCTTCCTCACTCATCAGCATATCCAGCCTTCCATTGCCCGATAGGTCCATTAATGCAGCATTTACAGCACCGAGATGCTGCACCTTTTCAGGCAGTATCACATCTTCATACAAGTTGTTGATGCTGCAGCTCATCAAATGAAGCGACAAAAACAAATCGCTTTTCACAAAACCACCCCAGCACAGTTTGATTTGCTCAAAATGCGTGGTACAAGGCTGCACCGCCCTGTGCAGTTCAAACCGGTCTTCAAATACGCTTTGATTGATGACTTCCAATCGGTTGTCACCATCCAGATCCGCAATGACCGGTATCGACAGGGGATTGTTGAAAATCGTGGAACTGATCGTGCCAAATTGAGAAAACAGAAAATCCCCGTTCGGATTTTTGGTAAACTGCAGCTGGCCCTGGGTCGAGGTGTTGAGATACAGCAAGATCCCCGCAAATTGATTGCCCGTAAACAAATCTTTTTTCCCATCGCAGTTGATGTCAGCAGCTATCACAAATCCTCTCAGCTCAGGAATCCTTTTGCTGACTTCATAGCTGTAGGTATAGTAAAAATTTTGTCCAGACCCTTTTCTCAGAAAAGCCATTGCCCGGTTGCCCATACGGTCCAGTGCCAGCAGATCCTCCACACCATCAAAATCCAGATCCAGCTCCGCAAAATGCATATGGCTCATACCCCCTGTCCACGGTTGAGGCAGGGGAGAGTTGTTCCATAGCACGGGAATGCTGTCGTAATATTCAAAATCCACCTGTCCCTTCACACCTTGGGTCCACAACATCCAAAAGACACCCACCAACAAGTATACTCGCATCTATGTCCTATGATTTGGGCTACAATTTATAAACAAACGCACACTCCACCGGTAATTTGCACCCAGACATTCACTCAAATCCCCAATTTAACAAAAAAAGACTGCAATTGCACTTTTATATCCCAAAAAACACCACTCCATGCACACAGTGTATTGAAGATTTTTTGGGCGTGCCCCCGCGTGCCGGCCTTGCGGCCTAACCGCGCGGGGTCGGGCTGCTCCGGGGTGCGCTTCGCTCCCGTGCTTCGCACCGCCCGTGAGGGCGCCCTTCGCATCCCTCACGCAAGGCTCTCTCTACGGCCTTCCACCAGACAGATGTCATGCACGTTCATCCCCCGTGAGCCTCAACCAAAAAAAATCACCAGATGCACCCTTTGCGCTCACTCATCCAAATGGCCGACCCGAGGCGTACAGTTCAGATGGTCACGAGCATCAGCATGACAGGTGACTTCATCACCCCAAAGGACGAGCGCATTTTGGTACAAAAAAATGCCGACGCATAATAAGATGCGCCGGCCCTTTATGTCGACAGGAATTCCCTGAATCAGTAGATAAACTCAGGATCCCTGTATCCCGGAAGGTTCAGATACCAATCGGTATACAATTCTCCATTGCTCTGAGCCCAGTCAGCGAGTTTTTTATAGGCTTTCAGTATATCTGACTTTTCCGTCGGATAATCAAACCGTACAGGCAAATGAATGGCCCATGGAAGGTTGTTTTTGGTCACATAATACCTGCCCGCTGCCGGATTCAGCATTCAGCGTTACCTGTGCTTTGGTGGTAGGGACTGCCGTTATCATCCAGGTAATGAAAGCAGCAAACCATTTCTTTTTCACAAACAGATGCATTAGTAAAACGCGCTAATCCTCACTGTCAAGGTCGGGAAGCGGTGTGAATTCAGCTAAAGTGCCATCGACCTGAATTTCTTTTTCAACAAGACTGTAGGCCACACTGATTTTCTTTACAAGCCCGGCAGCATCAGCTCAAAACCTCTGTTTGACCACATTTCGGTGTCGAACTCTGAGAATTCCCCCTCCATCCGGCAAAGTTTCTATGGTAAGCACACCGGAAGCCTCAGGCATTAAGGTTGTAAACCCTATGAATTTAAGGGTAAAGTTTCGGGTCGTATTCCATTTGAAATCGGGACTCACCACAAGGTCTTTAAACTCTGACGGGGTAGGTAGCGGATTGTTTTGATCCTCTTTCTTACAGGCCGAAAAAAGCGCTACAGAAAAGAGCAGAAAAAACCCGTTTTTCTTTGTTCGTACGGTTTGTATTTAGTAAACATCAAATAATGCCATATTTACAACCCACACATTATCAAGCTTGTGTGGTAAACAGCGTTGTTGATAGAATCCCGTTTTGCAACAAAAGTCCAAAAAAACAGTCTTTTTCTGCACCAGTGCAACATGCCCAATGTATGTGCACCTTTGCAAAGGTATTGACAAAGACTCTGAAGGTTGTATTTATATCCGAAAAACATAGCAGAAATACTTGAATTTCATGTAATCAAAGAGCACATAAGTTCCAGGTGTACGCTTGCGAGAGCAGCACAAGAGGTATTGACAGCTGTGCCTCATACCGATTTTAATCGGTTGACTGCAGAGCTCTCTAAAGTGGAAGAGGTGATGCTCCTGATCAATAGAACCAATGGTCTACCTGCATTGGCTCACGAGGATTGTACCAAGGCTTTCAAAATTCTCAAGACCGGAAGTGGCACCGTAGACGAAAAAGGCTTCATGGCCATACGCCAGCTAGCAGAAGGCTATGAAAACATATACAAATTTCTGCATCAAAACAGAGAATTGTGCCCAAACCTCTGGAAAGAAATTCAACATCGACCGCCTGAGCCACAAATTGTCCAATCCATTGACAAGGTTTTTGACAACAAAGGCAACATAAAAAACTCTGCCTCACCGACATTGGCCGCCATACGCGAAGAGCTGCAAAGAAAACGACAGCAGTGCGACCGGATTTTTTACAAAGTCGTAAACCGGCTGGAGGCCAGCGGACTTTTAGCTGATTTCAAAGAGTCTGTTCACGAAAACCGCCGGGTTTTGGCAGTGCTTTCTTCGCACAAAAACAAAGTAAACGGCATTTTTCACGGCTCCAGCGGCAAAAATATGGTGGTATTTGTAGAACCTCCTGAAACCATTGAAATCAACAATGAAATTGCTCGACTCGTAGATGATGAAAAACGCGAAATCCTGAAAATACTCACGGAGCTGACGCTGAAAATTTCGGTGTACTATCCGGTGCTGCAAGAATTTGAAGATCGCCTGGTAGATTTAGACATGTGTAAAGCTAAGGCGCTGTTTGGTATTGAAGTCAACGGCTGCATTCCGGCGGTCAGGGAACATCCGACCACCCTCAGAATTGTCGAAGGGTTCAATCCGGTGCTTCTGCTCCACAATCGACAAAGGGAAAAGAAAACCATACCTCTCCACATCGAGCTGAGTCGGCACAAGCGTATAGTGGTGATTTCCGGCCCTAATGCCGGAGGCAAGTCCGTCGCCATGAAAACCGTGGGTCTTCTGTCCATGATGTTGCAGAGCGCCTTCCCCATACCCGTTTCACCGGAAAGTGAATTCGGCCTTGTACACAGCCTATTCGGCGATATCGGAGATGCCCAAAGCATGGAAAATGAACTCTCTACCTATAGCTCCAGGCTTCAAAGGATGAAAGTGATGCTGCGTCGGATGAACAAACGCTCGCTTGTGCTGATAGATGAGTTTGGCAGTGGCAGCGATCCCGAACTGGGATCAGCCATTGCCATGGTCTTTCTCGAAGAAATTCAAAGTGCCGGTGCATTGGCCGTCATCACTACTCATTTCAATAAAATAAAAGCCCTGGCTGCCCAGCTCAACAATGTGGAAAATGCCTCTATGCTCTTCGACCGCGAGACCTTGCAACCCCTTTACCAGTTGCAGGTTGGTGCTCCGGGCAGCTCCTACACCTTCGAAGTCGCTCAAAATGTGGGAATACCCCCTTTCATCATTCAAAGAGCTAAGGAAAAACTCGAAAACTCCACGGTAGAAATCGATAGGTTGCTGGTAAGCATTCAACAGGAAAAACAACACCTCGAATACCAAAAAAAGCAACTCGAAAAGCAACTGTCCGAACTCTCCGCACTGAAAGAAAACCAGGAAATAAAAATCAAAAAACTGGAAGAAAAGCTCGAAAAGCAGAGCGAAATCAACCGCCACCACAGCGACAAACTCATCTGGGGCAGCAGGTTTAGTCAACTGGTCAATGCCTGGGAGCAAAACCCCATCTCTTCCAACAAAAAATCCATCAGTCAGAAATTTTGGAAACTTCTTCAGGAAAAATCAGCAGAAAACAACCGGAAACGACAAGCCGAACAGCTGGAAAAGAAAGAAAAAACCAGTAAAAATCTCAAAAAGCTGTTGACGGCTCCGGTGCAAGTGGGCGATCAGATCCGTGTACTGGAAAACAATCTAATCGGTCAAATCACCGACATCCGAAAGGACAAATACCAAATACGGCTTGGCAATATGATGATGATGCTCGAGCGAAATCAATTTGTCCCTCTTTCCAACAAGAAGGGAAAATCCACAACTTCTGAAGAAAAAAGAAACACATCGCCAAACGATGTATCAGATGTACAAAACTAAATACTCACCCGAGCCGAGAGCGATTTCTGTACCTGCCTTTATGGTTTTTTTCTTTCCGGTAAAGAGATCTGTCCACTCTCCGAATATAAGTTCCAGCTCAGGCAGAGTAACCGTTTCCTTTTCCATATTGGCTATCACCAGCACTTTTTTGTCATCTTTTGCCCGCATGTATACATATAGATTGGGGTATGGACCATTGTCGAGTCGGAGAAAATCACCGGTAGGGCAGGCGGCTGTCACAGCCGGATGGGTGGTGTAGAGTTCAAAGATTTTTTTGTAAAAATCCATCAGGGGAAAATCTGCCCAGTCTACCGGATCGCGATCAAAAAATTTCAATCTCCTGTTGAGGGCCGACTCCTGCCCGGTGTAGATCATCGGCACTGCATTAGGCAAGAACGCCATGGTGACAAACATCGCCTGATGAAGCGGTCCCAATCGCTCAAACTCCGTTCCGTTCCAGCTGTTTTCATCGTGATTGCTGGTGAAATACATGCGCTGCATATTGCTTCTGTAGCCTTCCTTGTTTTGTGTTTCGAGATAGCTGTCAATGGCCTCGGCGGTGGTATCGCCCTTAGCGATTTTGTTCATGATATGGTGCAGGTGCCAGCCATAGGTGGCGTGGAAATTTTCGTGCATTTCAACGCCTTCGGCCTCGGCCAGCAGATACAGAGGTTTTATTTGGTTGAGTTCCCGAAATGTATTGGACCAAAAGCCTCCCGGAACCATTTCAGCCACATCACATCGAAATCCATCAATATCTGTTTCAAAAATCCAGAATTTCATTTCATTTTTCATGGCTTCTCTTAACTCGGCATTTGAGTAGTCGAGCTGTGCTACATCACTCCAGTCCGGTATGGGGGGCACAATGCGTCCGTTTTCATCTTTTTTATACCACTCCGGATGCGTTTCAATCCATGGATGGTCCCAGGCCGTATGATTGGCCACCCAGTCAAGTATTACCCTCATGCCCAGTCGGTGTGCTTCAATTACCATATTCCTGAAGTCATCAAGCGTGCCATAATCCTGATGCACCGACCGGTAGTCAGCGATGCTGTAGTAGCTTCCAAGAGGGCCTTTTCTGTTGAGCTTTCCTATGGGCTGCACAGGCATGATCCACAGGATTTTCACATTCATCTCTGCCAGTCGTGGTAAGTGTTTGGAAAATGCATTGATCGTACCCTCAGGAGTGAATTGTCGGATATTTACCTGGTAGATGGGGGCTTTTCTTGCCCATTCAGGCACTTCTATACCTTGATTTTTACATATTTCATTGCTGCTCTGACGTGCCTTTTGATGGGTACATGTAGAAGCAAAGACCAGCAAGAAGGCCAACGAAAGATATCGGACAATACAAAACTTTGGAAGCATAAGCCTGATGGTTTTATCCAATTGAAAAGAAACAAAATATTTGATTTGACAAACTAACTAAAAATTTTATTTGCATAAAACTAAAATCAATGACTACCGAAAGCATCGATTTGCGCAGCGACACGGTGACCCTTCCAACTGTCGAAATGAAAAAAGCCATGCTGGAGGCCCCTCTTGGCGATGATGTGATCGACAAGGATCCGACAACAGCCCGATTGGAGCAAATGGCAGCGGAAATCTGGGGTTTCGATGCGGCACTGTTCTGCCCTTCAGGGACGATGTGCAATCAAATCGCTATCATGGTCCATACACAACCCGGCGACGAAGTACTCTGCCATCGCCTTTCTCATATTTATTGGTATGAAGGCGGGGGAATAGCTGCCAATGCCCACTGCAGTGTGCGGCTGCTCGACGGTGTAAGAGGAATGATAGCTCCCGGTTCGCTAAGCCAGAACATCAATGCGGCTGATGACCATCATGCCCGGTCATCCTTGCTTTCATTGGAAAATACAGTAAACAAAGCAGGAGGTACATGCTACGCAGTTTCACACATCCGAAAATTGTCTGATGAGGCCCGAAGGCTAGGACTAAAAGTACATATCGACGGGGCAAGGATTTACAACGCGCTGGTAGCAAAAGGGGAAAAACCATCTGATTATCACGGATTGGCCGACAGCATGAGCATATGCTTGTCCAAAGGATTGGGATGTCCGGTAGGAAGCTTATTGATGGGCGATAGGGAGTTTATAGCCAAAGCCAGGCGCATCCGCAAAAGACTCGGCGGAGGAATGCGGCAAAGCGGCTTGTTGGCGGCTGCCGGCATCTATGCACTCACCCACCACATTGAGCGCCTGGCCGACGACCATCGGCGGGCTACTGATCTTGCAACAACCCTAAAAAAACTTGACTGGGTGACAGAAGTGATTGATCCTGAGACCAATATCATCTTTTTCCGGACTTCCGCTGATCCAATACACGTTCAGAAAACGCTGGAAAAAAATGGGATCAGATGCATCTATATGGGTCAGGGATGGCTACGAATGGTGACTCACCTCAACATTGATGATCATCAGATCCGGCAATGCGTTGAAATACTCAAAGGATTGAAAATCGAAAATACTTTCATTCAGTAAGTGCTTCTATCCAGCTTAAGCTTCTGAAAGCCGGAGAAAAAATTTCGGACTACAAGGCAAAAGCACACTTCAAAACCAAACCAGCTCATCGAAAATTATAGAATGTTTAATCGTATGTTCATCTACTTTTGCCGGTCTATTGTATTGTAAATAAATGAAATGTGGAATTGTAGGACTCCCAAATGTAGGGAAGTCCACCTTGTTCAACTGTCTGTCAAATGCCAAAGCACAGAGTGCAAACTTTCCTTTTTGCACCATAGAGCCGAATGTGGGCGTGGTAAATGTGCCGGATCCCAGGCTTGAGAAGCTCGCCGAATTGGTCAAACCACAAAGAGTGGTACCGGCTACCGTAGAGATTGTTGATATTGCGGGTTTGGTCAAAGGGGCCTCTAAAGGCGAAGGATTAGGCAACCAGTTTCTCGGTAACATCAGAGAAACACATGCCATACTTCATGTGCTTCGCTGTTTTGACGACCCCAACATCATCCATGTAGATGGTTCAGTAGATCCCGTAAGGGACAAGGAGGTAATAGACATCGAGCTGCAACTCAAAGACCTTGAAACCATAGAAAAACGGATCAGCAGGATAGAAAAAGCAGCTAAAACCGGAGATAAAACAGCAGCCAAGGAACTGGCCGTCACGACCCAAATTAGAAATCTCCTGCTGGAAGGAAAAAATGCAAGAATGTTTGTCCCTCAAAACGAGGATGAAACTGAGATTGTCAAGGGCTTGCAATTGCTCACCGCCAAACCTGTACTCTATGTGTGCAATGTAGATGAACAATCCGCTGCTACCGGCAATGAATGGGTGGAAAAAATCAGAGAAATCGCCAAGACCGAAAACTCCGGCGTCCTTCTGCTGGCAGCTAAGATTGAAAGTGAAATTGCCGAGCTCGAGAGCTATGAAGAACGCAGACTATTCCTTGAAGAGCTGGGTCTTGAAGAACCCGGAGTTAACCGCTTGATCCGAGCCGCATATGAGCTGCTCAACCTGCAGACTTTTTTTACTGCAGGCGAAAAGGAAGTCAGAGCATGGACCATACGCAAAGGCGATACCGCACCCAAAGCAGCCGGGGTAATTCATTCCGATTTTGAAAAAGGATTTATCAGAGCAGAGGTCATCTCTTTTGAAGACTACATCCGATATGGCTCAGAAGCAGCCGTGAGAGAAGCCGGCAAACTGCGCATTGAAGGCAAAGAGTATGTGGTAAAAGACGGTGATATCATGCATTTTAGATTCAATGTGTAATTATTTCAAATTTTAATCTATCATTAACAACCCTGACCCTCAAAAGTCACTTTTTGGTACAAAGATTGACCTTAAATGATCAACGTTCTTTCCAATTAAGTGCGCTTTTTTCATTTGGGTAAATTTTGTGTTAATCGCTTTAAGCCACTTAAAGTCCCGGACCACAAGTCCGGGATTTTTTTTTTAAGTTCAGCATCTCATTTTCCATATTTATAAAGTCTGGAAATTAGTACTTTTTACCAGCTTTACCACATTAAGTGAGAAGGTAATCAGTACCGTTCATCTCGGATAAGTGCCTTTGCCTGCATATACGCTCACTAAAACCAGAAAAGACAAATTTCATCAGGCAAATACTTTCAAAGCAGCACATCAGGAAGTGCATTTACAAGTGAAAAAAAATTAATAAGAGCAACAATTTCCCCATACCAAACCCGGTAGCTCCTGAAGTAGAGACCAATCGCACTTCGGAATTTGCATCTTTTATCGACCTCATTTGCTATGGAGTGAGAAAGAGTGATGGGCGAAACAGGTGTTGGCTACAATGTTGTGGCCAATCACCCGCCCGATATCATGCCAGACTTAAGGGGGTTTTCCTTTACTATTGTGATGTATAAGCCCGGTAAAATCAATGGTTCACTCTATTACTGCGATGCACTTCAGTTCTATGGCAATAGGTGTAGGCAGGGCATTGACTTCGACCGTAGTACGGCAGGGTTGATTGTCCTTAAAATACGCTGCATAGATGCGGTTGAAGGTGTGAAAGTCTCTTTTCATATTCACCAGAAATACGGTCACATCCACCAGATTTTCCCATTTGCTGCCGCTGGCCTCCAATATGGCTTTCACATTCTGAAATACAGAGTGAACCTGTGCCTCGAAGTCAAATTCTTTAAAATTTCCATTGTGGTCGAGGACCAATCCGGGTACTGCCGAATCGTTTGGGCCTGAGCCTGCCACTCTTGGCCCTACGCCTGATAGAAAAAGCAGGTTTCCCACTCTCCTGGCATGTGGATACAGACCTACGGGTTTAGGTGCCTGTCCGGTTGTGATGTGTTCATTGCTCATCGTAGCTGATGGTTATGGGTTCTGATCGTAATTGAATGTTGGTGTTTTTTAGCCGGTCGTTTACCTCATGGAGGTCTTCCAGATGTCGGAATTGATAGCCTTGACGAACCAATTCCTCCAACTCTTTCTCATTTACGTAATAGACCAGTTTTACAGGCAATTCTTCATCCCTAAGCCATTCCATTGTTTTGAGCTGTGCATACCACCAACCAGTGATTACCGCTGTTTGGGAGGGAGGCATTCCGGCCAGTGTTTCATAAGCAGCATTGGCATATTTCAGTTTGTTTTTTCTTTTTTGAAGTTCTGAAAAATAAAGCCCCACATGAGGAGAGAACTGAATTTCCTGATCGGCAGACTGCACCGAGATGGAATATGACAAAGGATTTGCTCCTCTAAAAGGATGAATAAACTGGATGCCAAATGCAAAGAGCGAAATACACATCATCGCCAGTCCGTAGTCCTGATAACCTTTGTTTTCAAAAGTGCCCAAAATCAGAAATAAAAAGGTGTAAATGGGTATGGCAAATGCCGATTTTTCTGGAAGCATCAAGTAGGACAAGACAAACAACATCAATCCGCTAAGCAGATAGATGGAAAACGGATTTTTAAGACCGATGACCACCTGTCCAATTGAATTTTTGGCCACATTGATGACCAACAGGATACAACCTGCAACACCCATAATTCCTATGGCACCAAAGGTGAGCTTGTAAAAGGCCTTTAAAAATCCCGGACCGGGTGGCTTGTGATAATCGAAAAATCCAATACCATACTGATGTATAGCCGGTGTGTAAAAAACCAAAGACACAGCGGCAGAAGATAATAGGATCAAGAGGTAATTTCTGAATCTGGACTTTTGCATGTACAGATACAGAACTGCAGGAAGCAACATGGCCAATGAGGTAATGCGAAAGGCCGTGGCCAACCCAATGGCCAATCCGGCCGAAACATACCTGCGCTTCAGGAGCATTCTTGTGGAGAGAAGGATCAGCCAGATTGTAAAGCTGTAATCAATGGCATAGGTGCTGCCTAAAAAGAATGCCGGCATCAGAGCAAAAGCCAGGGTCCACAGCACAGGCCTCTTAATACCGATGAACACAGCAATGCGATAAAATTCACGAATGGCAAAAGCCGCTGCCAAAGCTGAAAGTACATTGATGATAAATGGAAACTCAATCAGCGGAAAAAGCAGAAACATCAGTGCTTCGTAGGCCGGATGACCGGGAAGACGCGACACTATGTAATGGCCTTGCTCAAAAATTTCAATGATGTTGTACACATGTCCCCAGGCGTCTTCCTCAGGTCCGAACCCCAGGGTTAGAAACGGGATCTTCAAAGCTATGACTGCTACCTGCAGCAGAAACAATTGAATTCGGTGAGATCGGATTTTCATATCTTTTAGAAGTCCACTTCCTGATGGGCAGAGGACAGGTGATACTTTTTGCGATACCAATATACACCCGCGTAGAAAAAGGGTGTATCCAGAGCTGCGATGATGACTTTAAATATCCATCCATCCAGGATATACCTGCCTATTGTGGGGAGGTCTTCCCGCCCAATAAATATGATGGTAACCACCAAAGTCGTATCAACCAGCTGGGACAATATGGTCGAAAAATTGTTTCGGACCCATAGCATCCGGCCCTTGGTCAGCCGCTTCCAAAAGTGAAATAAACGCACATCGACCAGTTGAGCCACAATGTATGCAACCATCGAAGCACCAATGAGTCTCCATGAGTTTTTAAACACCTGATTGTAGGTCTCATCCGATACTACCGAATTGGGTATGGCCTCAAAAGATGCTCCGAGCAATAGTATCAACAACGTAAACAGCGCAGCTGCAAAGCCAAACAAAACTACTTCCTGTGTTTTCTTTTTACCGTAAATTTCCGATAAGATATCGGTGATCAGAAAAGTGATGGGATAAGGCAGTACTCCAGCCGAGATGATAAACGTTTTAAAACCGAGGTCCAAGGCCACAAATTTATTGGCTATCAGGTTGCACGTGATCAGTGCACTGACGAAAAGCGCAGAGAGTAGCATAAAGTCTCTCCGTGCTTTATCTGTGATGGGAATTTCGCTTTTCCGGCTCAATACGGATTACTCAAACATTAGATCGTACTCCATTCGCATGAGCAGTCCCTGCTGACTGTAGAGGTTTTTAATCCTCTCGTAATAAGGATAAAGCATCCCCAGCTCTTTTTTCATTCGGCTGGTGGCATCAAGGCCAAATTGTTTGAGAAACGCAGTTAAGGGGTTTTCTGGCTCCGGATATTCTACGACTTTGTAGGTTTCAAGACCGGCTTTTTTTGCTGCTATTTTGAGTGCATCATTCAGACCTCCATGCACATCGACCAGTCCCAGTTTCAGGCCCCATCCACCTGTCCATACTCTGCCCTGGCCAATGCTGTCCACAAAAAGCGAATCCAGCTTACGGCCTGTTGCCACTTTTTGCAAAAACTCGCCATAGAACTTATCGATATACTGCTGCAGAAATCTCTTTTCACTTTCTTTGAGCGGGCGGTCTACAGCGCCAAAGTCTGCAAATTCGTGGGTCTTCACTACATCAAAACGTACACCCAGCTTGTTGTTGAGCAGGTCCTGAGCGCTGAAAAACAGGCCAAATACACCAATAGAACCCGTGATGGTGGTGGGTTGTGCTACGATTGTATCGGCCATACAGGAGATGTAATAACCACCTGAGGCAGCCAGATCGCCAAAGGATACAATAAAAGGCTTTTTCTCTTTGGCCCGGATAGCCTCTCTGAGAATGATGTCACTGGCGAGTACAGAGCCACCCGGACTGTTTACCCTGAGTACGATCGCTTTCACTTTGTCATCTTCGTGGGCCTTGCGAATGGCAGCCGCGATGCGATCGCTGCCGATTTGTGTTTCGCTCCCCTCTCCGCTGTTGATCTCTCCCTGGGCAAATACGATAGCAATTCTGTCTTTCACAACTTTTGTTTTTTCCTTTCTGGCTGTCGACAGAAGCTGTGAGGCATTTGCAAAATGTACATCGTCATATTTTTCATTGTTGGTAAGTGTTGTAAGTACATTTCGGATCTCATCGATGTAAGCAGGTCGGGTGATCAGACCATATTCGGCTGCTTTTGCCGGCAAGGTAGCTTCACGTGTATTAGCCAGGTCATCCAGTGTATTTTCAGCTATGTTTCTCGATTTGGATATATCACTTCGCATCACGGCCCAGATGGATTGCTGTAAGGTAGAAATCTGCTGGCGGTTTGCTTCGCTTATTTCATACTCCAGGTAGGGTTCTACGGCCGATTTAAACTTGTTGTTGCTGCCACGCACCACTTCTGCCTTAATGCCGGCATTTTCCAGAAATTTTCTGAAGAAGGGAATAGATGTAGATAGGCCGCCAAATTCGACAATACCCTCAGGAGCCACATAAATGCTGTCGGCTACGCTACTCAGGTACATGCCTCTCTGCGACATGTTTTCATCATAGGCGATAATAAATTTTCCGGAATCTTTGAAGCGCAGAAGGGCATCTCTTAACTCTTTTAAGGTGCCAAATCCGGCCTGTACGCTTCCGGCTTTCAGGTAAATACCAGCAATTTTTTCATTTTCGGAAGCTTCGTCGATGGCTTTTATCAGCTCGTACAGACCAACGCTCTTCTGCGGCTCCCCGGTAAATGGGTCAAAGTTTTCAAAGGGGTTGTTGTAGTTTCTTTCGAGTATTGGAATATTGAGATCAATGCTCAGTACGGTATTTTCTTTCAGCACAAATTCTTTTTTGCTGGCCATGCCAATGCCAGCGATGATAAAAATGATCAATGATAGCAAAATGGCACCACCCAGGATGCTGGCTATTAACATTTTGAAAAAAGTTTTCATTGTGCGGAATATTTTTCATTTGCAATGATACAATAATAGTTTGGTCATCAGAAACGGCAATATGCAAAATTCACAAAATCATTATGTACTCCTCTTGGGGGGAAATCAAGGTGAGGTATTGACGGCATTTGATGGAGCATTGATGGTATTGGCTCAGTCGGGTCTTGAAATTGTCGCAAAATCCTCTGTTTTTAAAACACCGGCCTGGGGGATGGTTGGTGACGACTTCTTGAACATGGCCGTGGAGGTTAGATGCTCACTTTCACCTGATGAACTTTTACACACCGTGCTGGAAATTGAAAAGCAATTTGGCCGGAGACGTAATTCGGGTATGGGGTATCAGTCGCGGCAACTCGATATCGACATCATTCATTCGTATGAATTGGTATATCAATCCAATGAACTATGCATTCCTCATCCCCGGCTGCACTTGCGTAAGTTTGCCCTCGTTCCGGTGAAAGAAATCTCTCCCGACTGGGTGCATCCGGTGCTAAAAAAGACTTGTATGGAATTGCTCTCCGAGTGTGGAGACGACAGCAAAATAGAAAAGTTGAATTGAAACTCGGTAAATACATTGCAATAGAGGGAAATATTGGCGCTGGTAAGACTACACTTGCCCAAATGCTCGCTCAGCGACTCAATGCCCGCCTTGTCTTGGAGCAGTTTGCCGACAATCCGTTTCTGGAGGAATTTTATACCAGTCCGGAGCGATGGGCTTTTACGGTGGAAATGGCCTTCATGGCGGAGCGATATGCACAATTGTCTGGTATTTTGACCCAATCCGATTTGTTTCAACCAGATGTAGTAAGCGATTACCATCCTCTGAAATCGAAGCTCTTTGCCTCTGTAAATCTTTCGCCTAAAGAGTTCCGCCTTTACAGTCAATTTTTCGATGCGCTTTTTTCCTCCATCCGTGGGCCGGATTTGATCATTTTTATTCGTGCAGAGCTGCCCACTCTTATGTCCAACATAAAATCGAGAGGAAGGAGTTTTGAGCAAAACATCCCTTCAGAATATCTGCTCAGACTTTCCGAAGAATACAAGAACTTTCTGAAAATGGTTACAACCCCGACGATTACTCTGGTCAGGGAATCTTTTGATTTTATCGGAAATGACCAGCATTTGGAGCTGTTGATACAGGCTTTGCTTCGCAAGGATTTTACAGGCAATACCCTTGTCTCCGGGCCGGATGAATTAGCAGCTCTTGTGTAAACCCACTCATACGGTGGAGCATATTTCTGATACATTCAGATTTTAGAAGCATATCGGGGTGTTGATTGATTGAAATCAATGGACTGCTGAATTTTTCTCTTCAGCCAATTCGGCATCATACCATCATCTGTGGAATCACAGGTGATGCGTCAGGTCACTATGGAAATGCTGGTTCGAACTCATCGGTGCTCAATAATTGAGTGGAACCGTGTCGGTTAGACAAAAAAGTCTCCCGCTGCAGGTAAACAGTTCACGGAATTTGGCAAAAAAGTCAATCGCAGTCGCAAATGGATTGCTCCAGGATGTAGTCGACTACTTGGATAAAGTCTCCTCCGCTTTCTTCAAACACTTTGAGCTGGCGGTCGGCTCCTGTACCCATTTCCAGTATTTTCAGCGCATATTCAGCTTCTCTCCGGCAGTCGAGCTCGTCGAGCACATCGTCCACGAAGTCGAGGAGCTCTTCGATCAGCACGCGCACCCGCACTTCTTCTTCTTTTCCAAAGTCGATCAGCTTGCCATCGATGCCATATCGGCTTGCACGCCATTTGTTTTCGTTGATCAAGGCTCGCTGGTAGATGATGAAGCCCATATTTTGCTGCCGGAGTTTGAAGATTTTGGCTGCGAGTGCCTGGAAGAGTGCGGTGAGGCAAACGGTCTCTTC
Organism: Schleiferia thermophila; assembly: GCF_003337435.1. Lineage (GTDB taxonomy): Bacteria > Bacteroidota > Bacteroidia > Flavobacteriales > Schleiferiaceae > Schleiferia > Schleiferia thermophila. Next base: position 106,357 of record NZ_QPJS01000005.1, on the reverse strand, counting down.
ACAGGTCATCGGAATGTCACAAATCCGAAACTCGATGGTGTCGAAAAAGGGGTGCACACGTAAGTCCCACCAGATTTTTTTCGCATTGTCAATGCAGTTGGTTTTCACCAATAGATTTACATAGCGCATGTAATCTTCATAGCTTCCGAAATAGTCGGGTATACCGGTGCGTGGAAATTTGTCGAATACCTTGCTTCTGAAGGACTTAAAACCTGTATTTCTCCCTTCCCAGAAGGGTGAATTGGTGCTGAGTGCATAAAGGTGAGGCAGAAAATAGCGCATTGTATTGGCGATGTGCATGGCGGTAGGTTTGTTGGGCATGCCCACATGCACATGTAGGCCAAAGATCAGATTGCTTCGGGCGGCTTCTTGCATTTCGTTTACGATTTCATCGTATCGTGGATTTGGGGTGATGAGTTGTTTTGTCCAGAGGGAGAAGGGGTGTGTACCCGAGCAACCGATTCTCAGTCCCAATTCTCCGGCTATGTCTGAGACATTTTTTCTGAGTTTTCGGATTTCATCGCGCACTTCATGGACATTGTTGCAGATGGAAGTACCGACCTCCACCACAGCCTGGTGCATTTCAGCCTTGACCTTATCGTCCATCGTCCGGGAAGCTATTTCCACGATTTTCTGTTCATGACTGGTAAGTTCCCGTGTTTCGGGATGTACTACCATGTATTCCTCTTCTACGCCGAGGGTAAATTTAGGCAGTCCCATGTAAGAATTTTTTAAGTGGTTTTTTTCGAAGATTTACTTCTAGAGGATCCAGACTTTGAGGTCTTTTTTGATGCTTCGCTGGCAGGTAATTCTGATTCGGTTACCGAGCGTTTGACAAAGTCGCCCCAGGTGAGGTTCATTTGTCCATCTCTGTGAGCCTGAGCTCTCTCCACGGCATATTTGGCAGCGTGTTCGACGACCCATCTGAAATTTTCTTCGCCCACCGAATGTACATCGGCATCCGGGGCAGGATTGCAAAAGTCTATAGCGTACGGAATGCCATCCCTAACGGCAAATTCAACGGTATTGAAGTCGTAACCGAGGGCATTGTTGAGGCGAAGCACGTAATCTGTAAGCAATTTTTCCATTTCAGCTGAGGGATGCTTATCGCTTACATAGCGCAGGTGATGTGGATTGCGAGGCTCATAAGGCATGATGCGTACATATTTCCGTCCGATGCAGTAAATCCGGTAATATTCCTCAAATTCGATGGCTTCTTGAGCCATCATCACCAGTTGGCCGGTTTGGTGATATGCGTTGAAAAATTCATCCACATTGTGTACTTTGAAGACACTCTTCCAACCACCGCCGGCATGTGGTTTCATAAAAACCGGAAAGCCCAGATAGTCAAATATGTTTTGCCAGGAAAGCGGAAAAGCCAGATTGCTGAAAGAGGCATCGGTGGTATCGTCGGGTCTGGCAAAGCTCGGCAGCAGTACGGTCTTTGGCACTGGAACACCTACCGATATGGCGATGCTGTTGTTGATAAACTTTTCATCGGCACTCCACCAAAATGGATTGTTGATGACTGCAGTACCGGCTGCAGCTGCATTTTTCAGGTAAGCTCTGTAAAAGGGGACATCCTGCGATATTCGATCGATGATTACTGCGTAATCGGTACCAATTGCCTGCTGAACGACGTCTACCTGTACAGGTTCTGCCGTGATTCCGTCCACATTCATTTCGTTTACGGCCTCCACAAAAGCTTTGGGGAAGCTTCTTTCCATGCCAAAGAGAATTCCTATTTTCTTCATAGTTGCGGGTTTAAATTTTTATACCTGTGAGTTGACGATCATTGACAAATAGTGCGGAAAAATCATGCGCCAAAGGGGCCAATCATGAACCTCACGCGGCCTGATGTCCAGCCAGTTGCGGATACCTCTTCGACCGAGTAAGTCGGCCATTTCGTAGTTGTCGCCCAGGCAGATGTCCCACTCACCGGCTCCAAGAAACACAAAGAGGTCTCTGAAGTGGTCATCCCATGCGTTAGGCAGAAAGTCCGGCGGATTGTTAAAATATACGTTGTCATCGTAGTAGCCGTCCAATCTGCCTTTGATGTTAAAAGCTCCGCTCATGCTGAGGATGTATTTGGTGCTGTCGGGGTGTTTCAGACCAAAGTTCACCGCGTGATAACCACCAAAGCTACACCCGGCCACAGCTACCTTTCCAAATCCGGTTTCGTGCATGGCCCACGGGACCAGTTCGCGATACACCATCAGGTCGTACCAAATGTGATTCTTAACCCTGTCGGCAGGGTGAATAGATCTGTTGTACCAGCTGTAGCGGTCAATCCCATCAATACAATACACCTTGAAAAATCCCTCTCTCAGAAACCAGTCAATCGAATGTATCAGTCTGAAATCTTTCGCCTCATAGAATCTGCCCATGCTGGTAGGAAAAATGAGTAAGGGCATGCCCTTATATCCGTACACCAGCATTTCAATGTCCATGTTCAAGTGGCTCGAATGCCATTTAATGTACCTTTCATTTGTCATTCCGAAGGGGCGGTTTTTTACAAAGAAGTTGGCTGCAAGAAATAAAAAAATCCGTTAAATCCGCAGTCCCGATGCATCTTTCTTTTATTTTAACTTAAAGAGGCCGAAATCTTATTCTATCACTGATGATTCTTAGTTAATTGCTAAAAAAAACTTGTGAAGCATTTTTTTGCTGCATTGGCTATCGGCGGATGGAGCTGTTGTAGTTCGTAGTCCATCGGAAAAAATCTATCGGCCCTGCCGTTTTTTGGTGAAAGCATTTCAGGGGGGATGCAGCCTTGCACGTTTATGTGTGGTATTTTACCTCAATGTTATGCAAGCATGTAAATTGTTCGTATAGTTTAGATTGAATTTTGTTCATTTGCAGCCTTAAAAAATTTATTTATCAGCTGTATTATGGATCGCAAAATCACGGCGGCCATCACATCTGTTGGAGGATATGTTCCTGAATTCAGATTGACCAATGCCCTGCTCGAAACCATGGTAGACACTTCTGATGAGTGGATCACAACGCGGACGGGCATTAAAGAGCGCAGAATTTTAAAAGGAGAGGGTCTTGGAGTATCGTATATGGCAAAAAAAGCCATAGCCGAATGCCTTACAAAACGCGGCATAGACGGCAGCGAAATCGACCTTGTGATCGTAAGTACTACCACGCCGGATATGCCGGTGGCCTCCACTGCTGCCTATTTGTGCAGCGAAATCGGAGCAAAAAATGCCTTTGGCTTTGACCTGCAGGCTGCCTGTTCAGGTTTTTTGTACGGTCTGGTGACGGCTGCACAGTTTGTGGAGACAGGTTCCTATAAAAAAGTGCTGCTGGTTGGTGGCGATAAGATGTCTTCCATCATCGATTACACCGACCGCACTACCTGTGTGATTTTTGGCGATGGATGTGGTGCCGTGTTGCTGGAGCCCAGCGATGAGCAGTACGGAGTATTGGACCACATCCTCCGCAGCGATGGAATAGGTCGGGAATACCTCTACATCAAAGCCGGAGGAAGTATGTACCCGCCTACCAAAAGCACGGTAGAAAACCGCGAACACTTTGTGCATCAGGAAGGACAGGCTGTTTTTAAGTTTGCCGTGACCAATATGGCGGAGGTGGCGGCTCAGATCATGGAGCGCAACGGCCTATCCCCCGATGATGTCGCCTGGCTGGTACCACACCAGGCCAACAAGAGAATCATAGATGCTACCGCAAGGCGAATGAACCTCGACGACACTAAAGTGATGCTCAATATTCACCGGTATGGAAATACCACCAACGGCACCATACCCCTCTTGCTGTGGGACTACGAAAGCAAGCTGAAAAAGGGTGACAACCTGATATTGGCTGCCTTTGGAGGAGGATTTACATGGGGTGCTGTATACGTAAAATGGGCATATGACGGCAGTGCCGTAGGTAAACCTTATATTGAGTAAATTCTGAATCTAAACCATGTAAAATCATAGCGCAATGGACCTGAAAGAAATACAAAATCTAATAAAATTTGTGGCCAGATCAGGTGCCTCAGAAGTCAGTCTCGAAACAGAGGACTTTAAAATCACCATCAAAACGCACAGCGGGGTCACCTATCCGGTAGAGTCAGTGCCTGTAGTGGCACACGCGGCTCCTGTTCACCAGGTGGTAGAGGTACCTTCAGCAGCCTCTCCGGCAGCACCTGCTGAGCCTGCCAAACCCGCTGCTCCGGCTGCCGACGAGTCTAAATACCTCACCATCAAATCGCCTATGATAGGCACATTCTACCGCAGACCGGCGCCCGACAAACCACCCTTTGTAGAAGTGGGCTCAGAAATCAAAAAAGGACAGGTGGTCTGCATCATTGAGGCCATGAAACTCTTCAATGAAATTGAATCCGAAATCGATGGGCGGATCGTAAAAGTACTTGTAGACGATCAGAAGCCCGTGGAATACGACCAGCCGCTCTTTCTTGTAGAGCCATTGTAAATCAAATACTTAATAATTCAATCAGGAGTATTATGTTTAAAAAAATACTCATTGCCAATCGTGGCGAGATCGCCATGCGGGTCATTCGGACTTGTAAAGAGATGGGCATCAAGACAGTAGCTGTTTATTCTACTGCGGACAAGGACAGCCTCCATGTGCGCTTTGCCGACGAGGCCGTGTGCATAGGTCCGCCTCCCAGCAAAGAATCCTATCTGAATATCCCTCGCATCATAGCAGCTGCTGAAATTACCAATGCCGACGCAATCCACCCGGGCTATGGCTTTCTGAGCGAAAATGCCAAATTCTCGAAAATTTGTGCCGAGCACGGCATCAAATTTATCGGTGCTTCTCCTGAGATGATCGAAAAAATGGGAGATAAGGCTACTGCCAAAGCCACAATGAAAGCAGCCGGTGTGCCGACCATTCCCGGTAGTGACGGGCTGCTCCAATCCCTCGACCATGCCATAGCTGTAGCCCGTGAAATCGGCTATCCGGTGATGATGAAGGCTACTGCCGGTGGGGGTGGGAGAGGCATGCGTGCCGTCTGGAACGAAGAAGAACTTCGAAAAGCCTGGGAAACCGCACGGCAGGAGGCGGCAGCAGCCTTTGGCAACGATGGCATGTATATGGAAAAACTCATCGAAGAACCCCGCCATATCGAAATTCAGATCGTAGGCGACTCTACGGGCAAAGCCTGCCACCTTTCCGAACGCGACTGCTCCATCCAGCGACGGCATCAGAAACTTACTGAAGAAACCCCCTCCCCCTTTATGACACCTGAGCTGCGCGAGGCAATGGGTGCAGCTGCCGTTCGAGCTGCCGAATACATCAGATATGAGGGCGCGGGTACCGTAGAGTTTCTCGTGGACAAGCACCGAAACTTCTATTTTATGGAGATGAATACCCGCATTCAGGTGGAGCATCCCATCACCGAACAGGTCATTGATTATGACCTCATCCGCGAACAAATCAAAGTGGCCTATGGAATACCCATATCCGGCAAAAACTATTATCCGAAGCTACATTCCATCGAATGCCGGATCAATGCCGAAGACCCATATAACGACTTCAGACCGTGTCCGGGCCGCATCACTACTTTTCACGCTCCGGGTGGTCATGGCGTAAGGCTCGATACGCATGTGTACGCCGGCTATGTGATCCCGCCTCACTACGACAGCATGATTGCCAAACTGATCACTACCGCCCAGACCCGTGAAGAAGCCATCGACAAGATGCGAAGGGCACTCGACGAGTTTGTCATTGAGGGCATTCAAACTACCATCCCCTTCCATCGCCAACTCATGGACCACCCTGACTACATCAATGGAAACTACACCACCAAGTTCCTCGAAAACTTTAAGCTGAAATAACGCTCTCACTTCGCCGGTCCTGGGACCTGAAATGTATCATCTCTAACGGGCGCCTGGATACTCTCTGCAAGAGTCTCTGTGGTGCCCGTTTGCTTTCAGATGTCCGATGTTTTATTGGCGATAAACGGCTAAAAATCTGTGAATGTATTTGCCCAGAATGTCAAATTCTACATTGGCGCGGTCCCCGGGCTTCAGCAATCGCAGATTGGTATGCTCCCATGTGTAGGGAATGATTGATACCGAAAAGGAATCCGACCGGGAAATTACTACTGTCAGGCTCACGCCATTTACACATATCGACCCCTTGGGCACAGTGATACATTCCGGACTTTCGGGGTGAGTGAATACCAGATCCCAGGAACCTCCCTGGTCGGTTACCGAGACCAGTACGGCTGTGGTATCAACGTGGCCCTGCACCATGTGGCCGTCCAGTCGGCCGCCTATTTGCATGGCTCGTTCGATGTTTACCAATGTGCCTGGCTTCCAGCTACCCAGGTTGGTGCGCTTTAGGGTCTCGGCAATGGCTGTGACGCGATGCCGTCCGGTACCCGGCAGATCGGTCACCGTGAGGCACACGCCGTCGTGCGCCACGCTCTGATCTACTTTGAGCTCATGGCTTATTGCCGATTCAATCACAAAATGTATGTTGGAGCCTTCGGCTTCTATGGACTTTACCTCGCCCAATGTCTCAATGATTCCTGTAAACATGTCTTCTTGCACTTTTTTACACCATCCCTGATTTCTTCTACTGCTTGCGCCGGAGTACGTATAGCGACAAGAGTTTCAGCGATTCTTCCGTCGGTCCACCCCCCAGCTTTTGCAGTATTTCGATGGCTGCTGCATGGTACTCCTTCATTTTTTCCTTGGCGTATTCCACTCCTCCGCTTCCCAGGATGAAATCAATGACTTTCTTCACGCTTTTGGGATCGTTGCTCTTGTATTTTACAAGGTAGGAAATCTGTTTTTTTTCTAAAAAACCGGCATGGTTCAGGGCATAAATCAGTGGCAGAGTCATCTTGCGCTCTTTAATGTCAATACCCGAAGGTTTGCCGGAATTGCTATCCGGGTCGAGGTCAAACAAATCGTCTTTGATCTGAAAGGCCATACCCAGGTGCTGCCCGAATTCTGTAAACAACTGCACCTGTTCTGCACTGCCCCCCCCTGCATAAGCGCCCACAGCGCAGCAAGTCGCTATCAGCGAAGCGGTTTTTTGCCTGATTATTTCGTAGTACACGTGCTCATCGATGTCCAGCCGTCGTGCCTTTTCGATCTGTAGCAGCTCCCCTTCGCTCATTTCACGCACGGCAGTAGAGACGAGTCTCAGCATTTCAAAATCGCCGTGTTCTACTGCCAGCAGCAACACTTTGGAAAGCAAGTAATCGCCGATCAATACAGCTATTTTGTTTTTCCACAGCGCATTGATGCTGAAAAATCCCCTTCTGTAATAAGCTTCGTCCACTACATCATCGTGTACCAGAGTAGCAGTGTGCATCAGCTCTATCAATGCAGCACCTCGGTAGGTCTGTTCGCTTACCTGGCCAAAGTATCGGGAAGTCAGAAATACCAGTATGGGTCTGAGTTGCTTTCCTTTACGGCGAATGATGTAGTGTGTGATTCTGTCCAGCAGAGGGGTATTGGACTTCATGGCCTGCCGGAACTTCTCTTCAAACAGTGCCAGCTCCTGTGCAACAGGTCTTTTTATTTCGTCCAATGATATCTGCTTTTCCACAAACGTTGAGCTCTCGTATCCGATGCAATATTACACACACAATTCCCGCCGAACATCCAGGCCATAGTCAGATAAGTAACTTTACGGGAGGACGATGGTTTTGGATCGGGATTGATTTAATAATTTTTTTGATTACGGCGATGTTGTTTGCTTTCGAATCAAGGAGAGGAAAGTAAGCTGTACTTCTGTGTCGGAATCTCGGTCGGTGATCTGCTGTGTGTTTTGGGTTTCCCATTCGTCCGGATTCCACTCCGGAAACCATGTATCAGCATCGTAATCTCGGTGTACGATAGTGAGCTCCATGCGGTGGGCCAGCGGCAATGCCTGTCGGTAAATGTCCGCTCCTCCGGCTATGTAGAGCTTTTCACAGTCATTCTTGGCTTTGATGGCTTCCTGCAGCGAGTGAAAGATTTCCACTCCCTGCGGATGGAAGTCGCGATTGCGGGTGATGACCACATTGATTCGGTTGGGTAGGGGGCGGCCGATGGATTCATAAGTTCGCCTTCCCATCAGTACAACTTGTCCGATGGTCAGTTTTTTGAAGTGGCGAAGGTCGGCCGGCAGATGCCAAAGCAATTGGTTGTTGCGTCCCAGAGCGCGGTTTTGGGCTATGGCTGCGATTATAATGAGTTCTGGCATATTGAATTTATGTTTTTTCAAAAAGAAAAGCCGGAAGGGTGTCCGGCTTATGATGACGGGTACGGGTAAAAGTCTACGAGCTGCAATATTCGCAGGCATCGGGATTGTCCAGGCTGCAGGCGATGGCTTTTTGGCTTTCGTCGGCAGCGGGGGCATCCTGTTGCGGAGCAAATAGGTCAGGTTGAGTGTTTTTTTCTGCCGGGCGTGTCGCCTGATGATTGCGTTGCTGTGTGGCAAGTGCTTCTATGCGTTTGCGGGCGAGTTCCTCGGCAGCGCGCTTTTCGGCCTCGCGCTCGGCGTAGGAGTATCGGTGCAATAGATTTGGGGTGGTCTCAGCCGTGGGTTGGGTAAGTGAGGATTCTTTGCTCACGGTAAATTTGATAGCATCGGTTGCCGGCCGTGTGCGCATGTAGTACATGCCGGTTTTCAGTCCTTTTTTCCAGGCGTACATGTGCATGCTGGAGAGTTTGGACAGAGTAGGAGCTTCTACAAACAGGTTGAGCGACTGGGATTGGTCGATAAAGATGGCGCGGTCAGCTGCCATGTCGATGATATCGCGCATGCTCAGCTCCCAAACCGTTCGGTATATTTCGCGGATTTCAAGGGGGATGATGTCGATGTGCTGAATGGATCCGTTGGCTTTGATAATTTCGTTTTTCATCTCTTCACTCCACAGCCCCAGCGCCATGAGGTCTTGCAGCAGGTGTTTATTGACGACCACAAATTCACCGGAAAGCACCCTGCGGGTGTAAATATTGGAGGTGTAGGGTTCGAAGCATTCGTTATTGCCGAGGATTTGCGATGTGGATGCGGTTGGCATAGGTGCCAGCAGCAGTGAGTTGCGCACGCCATTTTTGAGGATGCGTTGGCGCAGCTCTGCCCAATCCCAGCGTCCGCTCAGCTGACTTTCGTCTACCCCCCACATGTTGAACTGGAAGATGCCTTGCGATATGGGTGAGCCCGGGTAGGTTTCGTAAGGTCCGTCGAAGATGGCCAGATCGCAAGAGGCATTCAGAGCTGCATAATAGATGGTTTCAAAAATTTCGCGGTTGAGCATTTTGGCTTCCGGACTGGTGAAGGGCAGACGCAGCTTGATGAACGTATCGGCCAGGCCCTGTACGCCGATGCCTATCGGGCGGTGGCGCTTGTTGGAGCGCTCTGCTTCGGGCACGGGGTAGTAGTTGCGGTCGATGATTTTGTTGAGATTCACGGTGATCCGGTAGGTGACTTCATAGAGGAGGTTGTGGTTAAACTTGCCCGCATCCACAAACATCGGAAGGGCGATGCTGGCCAGGTTGCACACGGCCACCTCATCGGGAGCTGTGTATTCGATGATTTCGGTGCAGAGGTTGCTGGAGCGAATGGTGCCCAGGTTTTTCTGGTTACTTTTTTCGTTGCAGGCATCTTTGTAGAGCATATACGGGGTGCCTGTTTCGATCTGCGATTCGATGATTTTCTGCCATAGATCGCGGGCGCGGATTTTTTTGCGGCCACGGCCTTCTCTTTCGTATCGCTCATAGAGTTGCTCAAACTTTTCGCCGTACACGTCGCAAAGCCCCGGACATTCGTTGGGACACATCAGCGTCCAATGCTCGTCCTTCTCCACCCGCTTCATAAATAGATCGGGTATCCAAAGGGCGTAGAAGAGGTCGCGGGCGCGGAGCTCTTCCTTTCCGTGATTTTTTTTCAGATCGAGGAATTCAAATACATCGGCATGCCAGGGTTCCAGGTAGATGGCAAAGGAGCCTTTGCGCTTTCCGCCTCCCTGGTCTACGTAGCGGGCCGTGTCGTTGTAGACCCTCAGCATGGGCACAATGCCGTTGCTGGTCCCGTTGGTACCTCGGATGTAGGAGCCTGTGGCCCTTATGTTGTGAATGCTCAGTCCGATACCCCCGGCTGATTGGGAGATTTTAGCGCATTGTTTGAGGGTGTCGTAGATGCCTTCGATGCTGTCGTCTTTCATGGTGAGCAAAAAGCAGGACGACATTTGGGGCTTGGGCGTTCCGGAATTGAACAGGGTTGGGGTAGCGTGGGTGAAATAGCGCTTGCTCATCAGGTCGTAGGTTTCGAGCACGGCATCGATGTCTCGCTTGTGAATGCCCAGCGATACGCGCATCAGCATATGCTGAGGGCGCTCAGCCACCTGTCCGTTGATCCTGAGCAGGTAGGACCGTTCCAGGGTCTTAAAACCAAAGTAGTCGTATCCGAAGTCGCGGTCGTAGATGATGGCGCTGTCGAGCAGTTCGGCGTGCTCTTGTGCGATTTCATACACGTCTTCGGCGATCAGCGGGGCGTGTTCTCCGGTTTTTGGGTTGATGTAGTGATAGAGGTCTTTTATGGTTTCGGAAAACGACTTTTTGGTGTTCTTGTGTAGGTTGCTCACAGCTATTCGCGAGGCCAGCATGGCGTAGTCCGGGTGTGTGGTGGTCATGGAGGCAGCCACTTCAGCAGCCAGATTGTCGAGCTCGGTAGTGTGCACTCCGTCATAGATGCCCTCGATTACCTTCATGGCCACGGAAATGGGATTGACCAGAGGGCTGAGGCCGTAACAGAGTTTTTCGATGCGGGAGGTGATTTTGTCAAATTTCACCGTCTCTTTACGGCCGTCTCTTTTTATTACATACATAGTTTTGGCAATTAGGTTGGGGTTAAACGGTTTAAAAATCAGCGTCGAAGGAAATTTCGTCTTTTACGGCTACCGATTCTGCGGCTGGTGTTTCGACCTGTACGCGGGCTTTGCGGTATTCGGACACGCGTTTTTCAAAAAAGTTGGTCTTGCCTTGCAGGGAAATCATTTCCATAAAGTCAAACGGATTGGTGGCGTTGTAGAGCTTGGGGCAGCCCAGTTCGGAGAGCAGTCGGTCGGTCACAAATTCGAGATATTGAGTCATCAGGTCGGCATTCATCCCAATCAGGCGCACGGGCAGGCTTTCGGTAATGAATTTGCGCTCGATGCTCAGGGCCTCGTCGAGAATCTGCGTGATGCGTTTTTGGCTCACTTTGTTTACCAGGTGGTGGTTGTGCAGGTGCACGGCAAAGTCGGCGTGCAGGCCCTCGTCGCGCGAGATGAGTTCGTTGCTAAAGGTGAGCCCCGGCATCAGGCCGCGCTTTTTCAACCAGAAGATCGAGCAAAAGGCCCCGGAAAAGAATATGCCCTCCACAGCTGCAAAGGCAATGAGCCTTTCGGCAAAGGACGGCGATTTGATCCAGCGCAAGGCCCAGTCGGCTTTTTCCTTGATGGCGTCGAAGTTTTCAATGGCGTGGAAGAGCCGGTCGCGTTCTACCGGGTCTTTTATATAGGTATCAATTAATAAGGAATAGGTCTCAGAGTGAATGTTTTCCATCATGATCTGAAAGCCGTAAAAAAATTTGGCTTCGGTGTACTGGACCTCATTGACAAAATTTTCCGCCAGATTTTCATTGACGATGCCGTCGCTGGCGGCAAAGAATGCGAGGATGTGTTTGATAAAGTGGCGCTCGTCGTCGTTGAGCTTATCGCTCCAGTCGGTCAGATCTTGCTGCAGGTCGATCTCCTCGGCCGTCCAAAAGGAGGCTTCTGCCTTTTTGTAAAATTGCCAGATGTCGTGATGTTGGATGGGAAATAGCACAAAGCGGTCCTTGTTTTCCATCAGCAAGGGCTCTGTAGTCTTTTCAATTTCTGTGGCCATAGTTTTTTAGTTAAAATGTTGAATTTCAATAATATATGTAACAGGCTGGGGCTCAGTTGAGCGACGTTTTCCCAAGGTGTTTCAAAACTGAAAAATAAAAACCGAAGTACCAAATGTTAGTTTTCGACAATCCAACGGATTTACTAACATAAAACAGAAATTGCACGGGATAAGTTGCTGAAATTTAGAAAAGGCCAATGCAATTCATGAAACGAGCCCAAATGAGGCCAACATTAATTCACACGAATTGTTAATAACTTACCGTGTAAAAAAGAATTTGATTCGCTTGACTGCCGTGCTGCTTTAATCGGAAGCAGAGGGAGTGCAAGATGAAACAAGACAGTTTACCATCCGGGCAAAAAAACCTCCCGCCAAAAGCCCCAGATTGTTGAAGCCAAAATCGGCTAGACTCCCGCTGCGCCCGGGGATGAAGTATTGAAAAATTTCGAGCAGTCCGCTGAAGAGACTCAGGCCCGCAAAGCCCGCTACCAGGTAGGGCATGTGCACCTTTCGACGTATGAAAAAATTGCTCAACCCGGCCAGATACAGCAACATCAGGAGGGCAAAGGCCAGAAAGTGGAGAATCTTGTCGCTGGTTTCGGCCAGCAGGGAGGGAAGCCGGTCGGATGGAATCAGCAGCAGATAGGTCAGCACTGCAGTGTATGTAGCAAAGGGCATCCAGCGAAAATATTTCTCCATCGATTTACATATTTGAAAGGGGCGTGAGCAGATGCAAAGCATTACAGACACCATCCATCCGCCCTGCTTCTGCCCAAACCCCTGTATCAGAAATCCAACGGTCGGACTCTCACCCTCTACAGTCGGTTCAGGCGCCGATCAGCTGCTGGTATTCAGAGGCAGAAAGCAGTCCGGAGCGGTCAGATGGATCTGAAAGTTTCACTTTTATCATCCAGCCTTCGCCATAAGGGTCGCTGTTGACCAGCTCGGGATTGGAGTTGATTTTTTCGTTGACTTCCACGATTTCACCGGAAACAGGCAGGTATAGGTCAGAGACGGTTTTTACGGCTTCTACGCTGCCAAATACGGCTTCGCGCTCCAATGTCTGGCCCAGGGTCTCGATTTCCACAAAGACGATATCGCCCAGCTCGCTTTGAGCAAAGTCCGTGATGCCCACCGTTGCGATATCGCCTTCGATGCGCACCCATTCATGGTCTTTGGTGTAGAGAAGATCAGCGGGTATGTTCATGGTTACTTCAAATTTTTGAGGCAAATGTACTTTTCAGGGATGCACTTTATTGAAATTTTGTATAACCTCGCGTTGCACCTTCGACCAGGAGGTGTCCGGGCAAAATATGTGGTGGTTTTTGCTTCACACAGCTCCTCTCAGGTGCTGTTCGATGCCTGGGCCTCTGCATTGTTGTACAGATGCACCTGCCGCATTCAACTTGGACTGCTTCTTGTGTAACCCGCGAAATGCAATGCATCGGCCTGTCCTATCGGTTTTTTGCCTTTTTCAATGCTTCGATTTGGCGCGCGATGTTGTCAGCCTCTGCCATCAGCAAGTCGGCTTTCTTTCTGTTGACGTGCGAGAGCTTATGCACCTCCGCCATTGTTTTTTCATATTTTTTCTGAAGTTCGCTCAGAGGGTCTTTTTTCCGGAAGAGTCCAAACATGTTGTTTCTGTTTTGAATGTAAGACAAATAGATATGCCAATTGTTTGTGCCTACCGGTAATTCTCTAAACGAATTTTTTGCCACTTTGATGGTGCAGTCATCAGAAATTTTTTGATAATCAATGGTTTGTCAATGCACTACTGCGAATGTTGCCGCAATGTTAAGCTATAAATATAACAAATAAAATCTTACAAAAAAATATATCGTGCAACCAAATAAAAAGAAAAAACACTTAGAAATCAGTAAGGTAAAAAAAATAAAAAATTCGTTTTTTAATAAAATACGTAAAGAAAATGGCATAATTTAACAAATGATGCTTGCAAGATAAAAAGCATTGAAATACTATTGCACGTAAATTTTCCCATATGAAAAAAGTGTACGCAATAACCTTGTTGGCCATCTTGACCTGGGGCCTGCATGCCCAGCCCCTCACGGGCACCAAAAACATCCCGGGCGATTATGCTTCCATCGCTGCAGCTGTAGCGGACCTCAACACCAACGGCGTAGGTGCAGGGGGGGTTACGTTCAATGTGGCTGCGGGACATACGGAAACCATCCTATCCACTATTGTACTTACGGCTACTGGCACAGCTGCCAACCCCATCGTCTTTCAAAAAAGCGGTGTGGGAGCCAATCCTCAAATCATCGCCTACACCGGTACCTCCACACCTACTTCAGCAAGTCCGGATGGGATCTGGGCATTGTCGGGCAGCGACTACGTGACCATTGATGGGATTGACTTGCTGGATCCAAATGCAGCCAACCCGGCTACGATGGAGTTTGGATTAGCCTTGTTTAAGGCCAGTGCTGCCGACGGATGTCAGAATGTGACAATAAAGAATTGTACCATCACACTCAATAGAGTAAACAATGCGTCAGGTTCCGGGCCTATGGTAGAAGGTTCTGTGGGCATCCTGGTGATCAACTCCACCAGAACAGCCGCTACCACTGCCCTGACACCCTCAGCCGCTTCCGGCTCCAATTCAAACAACAAGTTTTACGGCAATACCATTCAAAACTGCAACTACGGCATCGCCCTCAGTGGTTTTGCTGCCACTGCAGGAGTCGGGCCTAATCCTGACCCCTTAACCTTTCTTGGTGACCTGAACAACGACATCGGCGGAACCAGCGCTTCCACCGGAAACACCATTCTTAACTACGGAGGGGCACCCAGTGCGACCAATCCGGCGGCCGGAATTCGCGCCAACCACCAATGGAGCATCAACATCTCCTACAATACCCTCAACAACAACGACGGAGCCGGAGTCAATCATCCCAACACCCTGAGAGGCATCTTTGCTCAGGCAGGCCTCAGCGCCAATGCTACCATATCCTACAACAACGTCACCATCAAAGGCGGTGGAACAACGCAACAAGTCGCTGCTATTGAAAGCGGAATGGGAGCTACACCGGCAAGCAATACGGTAAACATCACCAATAACACAATCACCGGCGAGTACCTGACAGCAACCAGTGGTGCGTCGTTTTTCGGAATATTTAATAGTGCTGCTGCACCCGCTACTTTAAATATTACCAACAACAGCGTTACAAATCTAAGCTATTCTACTGCCTCTCTGACGGGTAGTGGAGCAGTGTATCCAATTTACACTACCGGAAGTAATGCCGCGTCCACATTCAATGTAAACAACAACACCGTAAACAACATATCCCGAACCGGAACTACAGGCGGAACGACCATTGGGATTTTTGTATCTGGTGGTGTCAGCGGTATGGTGGTTAACGTAAATAACAATGTAGTCTCCAATATGAGCATTGGTGGCTCAGGTACGGCTTCAATCATGTACGGTATACAGGTCCCTACCAGTACTTTAACTGTTAACGATAATCAAGTATATAATTTGTCTTGCATCAAAACAAGTGGTTCGGGTGAAATGAATGGAATCAGAAGTTCTGCAAGCCCAACGATAGAAACATATAGCAATAACTTAGTGTACAATCTAACTCATAACGGAACAGGAATAGTCAGGGGCATTTATGCTTGGACAACCACTGGTACTCGAACAATGTCCGGCAATACTGTCCACAGCATCAGTGGCGCCGGAACCACGATAATTGGCATCGAAAACATCAGCAGCTCCCCCAATGTGTTTAAAAACAAGATCTACAACATCCAGAGCACGTCCACCAGTAACCCGATCGTCTCCGGAATGCTTCTAGCTGGCTTAGGTACCGCGGGTACAGCAAATATTTACAACAACCTGATTGCAGACATCAAAGCCCCCAATGCAGGTATCAGTGCTGCGACAGTTCCAGCTGTAAGAGGCATTAATATTACAACTGCTACACCAAATACTACAATTAGTTTATCCTACAATACAGTTTATTTAGATGCATCCTCTTCGGCCACAAATTTTGGTTCGGCAGCGCTGTTTGTTACTGCTAATGCCACAGCTACTACAGCAGCTTTGACCATGCGCAACAACATTTTTGTGAATGTATCCACGGCCAACGGCACGGGTAGAACAGTTGCCTATCAAAGGTCGGGTACTGCTCTTGCAAATTTTGCCAGCGCTTCCAACAACAATTTGTTTTATGCCGGAACGCCCAGCACCACCAATCTGATTTTCTTCGATGGGACCAATTCGGATCAGACGCTTTCGGACTACAAGGCCCGTGTAGCGCCCCGCGATGCAGCCTCTGTGACCGAAAATCCCAATTTCCAGAGCATCTCAGGCAGTTCTGCTGACTTTCTGAAAATTGACCTGAACATCCCAACCCAGATTGAAAGCGGAGGGGTGCCCATTTTAGGAATTACGGATGACTACTACGGCACCACCCGCAGTGCTTCTACACCTGATATCGGAGGTTTTGAAGGGAATATGACTCCGCTGGATTTAGTAGGGCCTTCGATTTCCTACACCACGTTAAGCAACGACATTGTGGCTACCTCGCGGGTGCTGACCGGTTTTGCCACCATCACCGATCCCAGTGGGGTAAATACGACAAGCGGCACACGGCCTAGGATATATTACAAAAAATCAACGGATGCCAATAACTTTGTGGGCAATACCTCCTCCGACAACGGCTGGAAGTTTGTGGAAGCCTCCAATACATCCTCACCTTTCGACTTTACCGTCGACTATACCTTACTCAACGGTGGCGGGGTGTCTGTGGGCGATGTGATTCAATACTTTGTAGTGGCACAGGATATGGCACCTACGCCCAATGTGGGGATCAATTCCGGTACGTTTGCCACCGCACCCACTTCTGTGGCCCTGGTGTCCGGAAATTTCCCGATCAGCGGCTCCATCAATACGTTCAATATTGTCCCCACCATTTCCGGTACGGTCACGGTAGGCACCGGAGGTGATTATCCCTCGCTTACCGGAGCCGGAGGATTGTTTGCGGATATCAATGCCAAAATCGTATCCGGAAACATTGTAGCCGAAATTCTGGACAATCTGACGGAAACCGGCGCCAATGCTCTGAATCAATTTACAGAATCCGGAGGTCCCTGGACCCTGACCATCCGCCCGGCCGATGCCAGCAGTAAAACGATCTCCGGTTCGTTTGCCGGCGGCCTGATACGCCTGAATGGAGCAGATCGGGTCACCATCGATGGAAGGTTTGGTGGCAGTGGCAGTTGGTTGACCTTTCAAAATACCTCGACAAGCAGTTCTGCCGTATTTATGCTCATCAGCTCCGGAGCAGGCCAGGGGGCTACCAACAATACGATACGAAATTGTACAATCTCTACCGGTACCATCGCTGCTACGACGTATGGCATTCACCTTGGAGGCAGTACCCTGGGCAGTTCGGGTGCCGACAACGATGACAATTCCATTTTAAACAACACCATTACGGTTGCCTCCAATGGTATTTATGCCTTTGGAACGGCTTCTACCTCAGCCGGCGGCTTAGACAACCTGACCATCTCAGGCAACTCAGTAACCTGCAGTACGAGCGTCGCAGCCATCGGCATCCGCGTAAGCAATGTTTTAGGCTCTACCATTTCTGGCAATGAGGTAGATGTACAACAAAGTACATCCAATGCCCCTGTAGGCATTTCGCTGGAAACAGGGGTGAGCAATACCATGGTTTCATCCAATGTCGTAAAAAGAAGTGCTTATACGGGCTCAGACGGTTATGGTGGCAGAGGGATTACAGTAGGTACTGGCTCCACATCCAGCAACATCACCCTGGCAAACAATGTGGTGTACGGAGTTACAGGCGATAACTGGAGCGCTTTCGGCAATTCTTCGTCAATGGGTATTGTGATTGGGGTTATTGGTAATTCTTCAACCTTAACTACCACCACTGGCGGTATAAACCTCTATTACAACAGCGTTAACATGTACAATACATATACCCGTGCGGCAACATCAACGATTACAACAGCTTTGTATGTGGGTAGCGGAGCAAGCAATTTGGACATTCGAAACAATGTGTTTGCCAACAGCATGGACAATCTTGGAAATACCACATCGAAGAGTTATGCCATCTACTCTGCAGCAGCAGCTTCAGCCTTTACCACGATCAACTACAACGATTATTATCCATCCGGTCCGGAGGGAATACTTGGTTTTATCAGTTCAGCCGATGTGACCACCCTCACCGCCTGGCAGACAGCCACCGGTCAGGATGCCAACTCCATTTCGGCAGATCCTCTGTTTAACTCCAATACAAATCTTTCTCCTCAGCCGGGTTCTCCCTTAGTAGGAGCGGGTACTCCGATCAGCGGTATCACGGTGGATTTTCTCGGCACCTCGAGAAGTGCTACGACTCCTACCATCGGGGCCTATGAACAAGTCGCAGATTTAGCTGCTCCGGCGATCAGCTACACTGCGCTTAGCAATGGTCCTGTGGGCACTTCACGGGTGTTGACCGGTTTTGCCACCATTACCGACGTCAGCGGAGTGAATACGACAAGCGGCACACGGCCGAGGATCTACTACAAAAAGTCATCGGACAACAATACCTTCGCAGGAAACACCTCCTCCGACAACGGCTGGAAGTTTGTGGAAGCCTCCAATACTTCCTCTCCTTTCAATTTTACCATCGACTACACCCTACTCAACGGAGGTGCTGTGTCGGCCGGCGATGTGATTCAATATTTTGTAGTGGCACAGGACCTGGCACCTACGCCCAATGTGGGGATCAATTCCGGTACATTTGCCACCGCACCCACTTCTGTGGCGCTGACCGCTGCTAATTTTCCCATTGGAGGCACAATCAATCAATACTCCATAGCTACTCCGCTCTCCGGCACGGTAACGGTGGGCACCGGAGGCACCTATGCCACACTGACGGGCACCGGAGGATTGTTTGAGGCGGTCAACAATTCACTATTGGGGGGTGATCTGATCGCTGAGATCATCAGCGATATCACGGAGCCTGGCACGGTAGCTCTGAATGAATTTGGAGAAGTCTCGCCGGGGGGATATACCATTACCATCCGACCCGATGATGCCGACCCGCGACTGATCTCCGGTTCGTTTGCCGGCGGCCTGATACGCCTTAATGGAGCGGATCGGGTCACCATCGACGGAAGGTTTGGTGGCAGTGGCGAATATCTTCGAATAGTTAATAGCAGTACCTCATCATCGGCAGCATGTATTTGGCTGATTTCACCTTCGGCCGGAAATGGCGCTACCAACAATGTGATCAGGAACTGTATATTAGAAGGAGGTTCAACATCTGGCACTTTAGCCGCCATTGTTTCCAGCGGACCGACCATTGGAACTGCAGCTTTGGCTCCAAATTCCGATAATCTGTATACAGAAAACATCATAAGAAAAGCTCTATATGGAATTGTCTTAGTTGGTCCAACGTCAGCAGAGGATAACAATTTGGTTTCATTCAATCAGATTGTCCCGTTAGCAGTGGGAGATTCCATAGGTCATTCAGGTATTTTTGTATCCAATCAGTCAAACATTTCCGTGGTGGGCAATACCATTACTGGTATCTTAGCTAATATTAACAACAATGACCCTGCTGCGATAGCTGTTGCTGGGATTCAATCCGGCGGCACAATTGCTCGAAACATAATTGATAACGCATTTAATTTTCATTCTAATGCATGGGGTATGAGCGGTATTCGGTTAGCTTCAACCTCATCCAGCACAAACCTGTCGGTAGTAAACAATTCCATCAGCAATATAAGAGGACGAGGATGGACTGGTAATAGAACAGATAATGGAGTTGGAATACGGCTGGAGAGCGGAGGGGGCTATTTGATTGCACACAATTCCATCAATCTGGTGACCAATCAACCAAATGCTGCTAACAGCTCCGGAGTATTGGTGCATAACATTACGACATCCGGAAACGTACTGCAAAACAACGTGATAGCCAATCAGATGACTACCGGCACGAGATACGCTGTCGCAATAGAATCTTCATCCCTTCCCTTTAGCACAATCAATTTCAACAATTATTTTGCGCAGAATATTGGAATGTTTGGTAATACAAACATCACCACCCTCACCGACTGGCAGACGGCCACCGGTCAGGACGGAATGTCCATCAGCCGCAATCCCAGCTTTACCTCCTCTACTGATCTGACACCTACGGATTTCAACGGCTATTTTGCCCAACCCATCAGCGGCATAACTACCGACATCACAGGTGCTACCCGCAGCGCTACCGCCCCTGCCAAAGGCGCTTACGAAGGCACAGTACCCGGAGTCTGGCTCGGCAGCACAGCCGCCTGGACCAATACTGCCAACTGGAGTCATGGTGCCGTACCTACGGCATCTACTGTGGTAGCTGTGATCAATAGTTCAGTGACCCAGCCGGAGATCTCTTCAGCCGTGAATCTCGATGAAGAACTGCTCATCGCCACTGGCTGTACCCTCACGGTAAAAGCCGGCGGCTCACTGACCATGGGCAGTGCATCAGCCCTAGCCAACAACGGAAATGTGCTGCTGGAAGCCACGGCTTCAGGCTATGGTTCCCTGCTGGAGCAAGCGGTGAGGGGCAGCGGCACCTTCACCCGCCAGATGTATCTGAATGCATCCACCGGACCCAACAACGCCCGCTGGTATACCATCGGATCGCCCTTTGCTGTGCCCATCAATCAGCTGCACGACGGCACCAGTGAATTCAATGTGACCAGTGCGACAGAGTCTCCGCTGCGCCGTTGGGATGCCTCCACAGGCGATTATGTATTACCTGCCAGCGCGACCGAAAACTTTATCCGCGGACTCGGATATGTGGCCTACTTCGGAAATTCGCCCTTTGGCACCTTTATCCGACCAATACCCGGTGCCGTGTCGCTGACCGGAAATTACGGAAGTGCAGCCAATCTGACAGCTACATTGGGGTACACCAATACACCTACTTTCCCCACCATCGACGGGCCTACGGACGGCTGGAACTGCCTGGCAAATCCATACCTGACCTCCTACGACTGGAACGGCCAGACCCTCGGACCCAACACAGGAGCTGCCATCTACATCCGCAACTCTACCAATACCGGCTGGGTCGCCTGGAATACTTCGGAGACTTCCAATCGTCGGTACATTCCACCCATGCAGGGCTTCTGGATCAGAACCACTGTTTCAGAGCCGCTCACTGCCGATATCGCTCAGCGCAGCACCAACAGTACTCAGGTGATCGAGAAACCAGGTGCCGGGGAAGTGCTGACACGAATCAAAGTGACCAACACGGCCAACGGATATGACGATCAGGCTGTGATCAGCTTCCACAACAATGGTACACCTGGCTTCGACCGCCTGTACGATGGGTACAAACTGCGCAACGATGCTGGCATGCACAATGTGTACAGCCGCAGCGGCATGCAATCCTTTGCACTCAACTATCTACCGGCGTTTACGGGCACAGCCAGCGTGCCGGTATGGTTTGAAAGCGATGTACAAGGCACCTTCACCTTCCACATCAACCGGGATGAAATAGACCCGACCATCGAAGTGACCCTGGAAGACAAGCAGACCAATGCCACCTTCGTATTCCAAAACAATCAAAGTGCCTACACCTTCACCCACACTCCACAGATGAACAAAGATCGCTTTGTGCTGCACTACAACCAGATCAACGTAGGCCAGCAGGAGCTGTCATCCGGTGGAATCAAAGGACTTCAGGCATGGTATTTCGACGGCCGCATCCATCTGAAATCACTCGGATTCAGCGGGCCTGTTACCGCCAGGCTGGTGGATGTAAGCGGCAAGCGCATAGCAGAGGAAGTCATCGCTATCGGAGCCGGAGAGCTGACCCGGTGGTCAATTCCCTCCCTGCGTCCGGGAGTTTACATGGTCCAATTGATCAGCCGCGAAGGTCAGACCACCGTAAAGTTTGTTTACTAATCTTCAAAATATTGATCGCTATGAAAAAGCTTGTGTTGACTTTGACAGCCATACTGCCGATGGTATTGATTGCCCAGCCCGGAATGCCCAACAATCCCACTCCTCTGGATGGCATCATTGGCCTGCTGGCAGCTGCAGGTGTTACCTACGGCATCAGCGAATATGCCCGTAAACAGAGGGAGAGGAAAGATTGATATACATTGGTTTATGATCAGGTTTTACCCACATCCGGCTTGATCGGATGTGGGTTTTTTATTGAATTAAAAATCCTTGCAGAACTTGTTTTTTTGTTAGATTTGGAGATGATGTCAACATTTCCCTGGTTTGTATTGATTAATCATATTCGTCGCTTTTCTTCAAAGCCGGTTTATTGACATATCGCTCCTACAGAGTTTTTTCATCAATATGGTATTAGCATTCCGGTGCTTTTAAACCCACTGAGAATAATTTTTTAAAGCATGAATTTTTTGAACAAAACCCGCTCGGTGTTTAGCTTAAATAAATTATCTTCCGAAATTCAATCGATAGGGTTTTCATTTCTGTAGAATGAAATATGAATTCATTTTGTTAATGCGGATGACCAATAATCGAAAAAATTTTTTCTTATGTTTAGAGATGCTATAGTTTGCATTTGAACAGTATGATGTTTTACGAATTTAGTACTTACAGGGCTAAAAGCTTTAGATTTCCAGAGTCGGAGAATAAAAGAATAGCAGCATCAAAATAAAAAACTCTGTGGAAGAAGAACATCCAACCACAGAGTTTTGAAGTAAATAGAACCTAAATTAAAAGCACTCAAAAATAGATGATCCAGGCAGTTTTCACAGATTCACGCACCTTTCCAAGGTCTTTTGCAGCGGCTTCGCGTGTAGGATACGATTTGTAAATGACCCTGTAGGTTTTGAGGTCTTCTACATACACCACAAACATATCCGGATTGTTCAGCGGGGATTTTTCCATATAGGATTGAGCCATGAGCTGAGTGGGGAAGCTGCCGACGACGATTCGGAAGGCTTTGGTCTTGACCGCATCCATAGGGTCAACTTGTTTTCCGGGACTTCTGGTCGATGAGGAAACAGCAGGAGCCATGTCGCTATCCGTTTCCCTCTCGGGCATGGAGGCGATGTAAGCCCTCAGGCTGTCGATTTCGCGAGCCATTGCCACGATTTGGTCGTCTTTCTCTTTAAGTCTGGCTTCATTGCTGGCAACCAGTCTTTGTTGATTTTGCTGCAGGTCTTGTAATTGGGTGTTCAGGTTTTGGTATTTTTTTCTGTCCACTCGAACTTCATTACCCTTCAGCATATTTTCTAAGGAAAGTCTCAAATCTACATGCACATCGTGTATGAATGAAAAAGACTCGTCCGTAGTTTTTTTGACCAAATCGATCCATGGATTGTTAAGCACATGCCATCGGTAGCCCACTGTAACTCCGAGACTTTTCGATACCGGGAAGGCCATGCGCGCACCTAAATATCCACCCGGTCCAAAACTCAGGGTATTTCTGTTGGCAGGCACCTGGCTAAGGCGGGCATTGGAATTTCTGTTGTACAATGTGCCGTAGAAGGACAACACTTGTAGGCCAGCGTCAGCTTCCAACCTGACTTTCGTACGATTACTAATCAGCGGCATAAAATTGAAACGACCGTTAACTCCGGGGGAGAAAAAAGTAGTTTCGTAATAGCGCGTGATGTCTGCACCGTTCAAGATCCCAACGGACAAAAAAGCGCCTGCATAAAAGTTATCATTGAATTGATAGCCAATTTCAGGGGTCAGAGCAGTGTTTAGTTTATATCTGGCAAATTCCCTCGAATCAAGTGGAGAGCTATTCTGCAGAAAGCTTATGGTACTGCTCACTACAAAATGTCCATGCTGAGCTATGGAATTCAAAGTTGAAAAAAATACTGATAGGAGTAGAGTTACGGAATGTAACATATTTTTCATTTGGATGGGATTAATAATGCGGTAAAAGTAGAATAATTTTAAAGGAAATAAAACAAAGTTGTTAAAAACACCTTTTTATTTTTTTTGACTACGTGGTTTTTTAACAAAGTCCAATAAAATACCCTGGAATTGGATAGTTTTGTCGGTTCAAACTGATTAGCGTACAATGGAAAATACGACCGTAGAACTTTCTGATAATCATCAGCGAATGACCATAACTGTGTCGAAAGAAGAATACCTTGCTGAGAGAAAAAAAGCCTTAAAAAAAGTACAAAGCACTGCCAACATACCGGGTTTTCGTCCGGGCAAAGCACCGGAAGCTGTAGTGCTGAAAATGTATGGACAAGGTTTGGGTTTTGATGAAACATACCAAAAGGTCTATTCCTATTTCAATCAAGAATTGAAAGAAAAAAATCTGAAATTGCTACTCGAGCCTTTGGCTGAGTTGGCACCGGAGGCAGATTTTACCACAGGTGAACATCTTGCCTTTCACTTTGAATATGCCTTAGAACCTGACTTGGAGCTCTCCACAGAGGATTTGCACAGCGAAGTCCTCTATCAGGTGTATCTGACGGATGAGGAGTTTGCACAAGAGTTGGAAAACATCAAAATCCGAAACAAGAAAACCGTAACAACCGATGATTTTTCTCAAGCCGATGGATTCAGAGTTCTGGTTCATACCTCAGCACATGACGACCACCAGCAGCCCGGCCAGCCGCATGACCATGCAGTTGTAGTGCTCAAATCCGACATCCTGCCCGAAAAACTGGATGAATTTAAAAGTGCTTTTGACCAACAAAACACGGAAATTCGCATTGCTGAATTTCTGGTCAATCCGGATGATAAAAAATTTTCTGAACTGACAGCCGCGCATCATCTGCACTTTGATGCAATGGTCCGCTTCGAAGATCCTTCCATGGATGAGTTGAAAGATTTGATCTTCGGACACAGCAGAAAGTTTGACAACGAAGAGGAGCTTTTAAGCGCCATTCGTGAACAAATAGAAAAGTATCTGAACGAAGACGCCTTAAGGGTGTACATACAACACATAAAGACCAAAGCAGAAGCGAAAATCAATGGAATTCCGAAAGAATTTTTAGAAAAATGGTGGAGTCGGGAGGAAAAAAACAAAGAAATAAAGTTCGAATCCATATACCCTCAGCTTGAGTACGAAATCAAAAGCAACATCATCAGCAAAGCCATAAATAAGCTTCTGGATATACAAATTTCCAGGGAGCAGGTCAGAGATTATTATGTCAATCAACACCTGAACAGCATTGATGAAGAAAAAAGGGAGGCCCTTAAGGATTTGATCGTCCAAATTGTGGAAAACAACCTCAACGACAGTCGTCAATCCGAAACCATGTATGATCGGGTGTATGAAGAGGCTCTTTTTGAGAAAATTAAATCCGTAAAAACAAACCCCTTCCAAGTGACGTTTACCCAATTCAAAGAAATACTTTCTAATCAAAAATAGCTTTGACAATGGACTTCGGTAAAGAATTTAAAAAATATGCCATAAAACATAAATCCATTTCATCTCTGAACGTGGAATCGTATCTGGCCAATTCGTTGACTCCTTACATCATCGAAGAGCGTCAGTTGAATGTGGCCCAGATGGATGTATTCAGCCGTCTGATGATGGACAGGATTATATTCCTGGGAACCGCTATAAACGACCAGGTAGCCAACATAGTGCAGGCACAGCTGTTGTTTTTAGAGAGCGTTGACCCGAAAAAGGACATTCAGATTTATCTGAATTCACCCGGCGGATCGGTGTATGCAGGCTTAGGGATTTACGATACAATGCAAGTGGTGGCACCCGATGTAGCCACAATCTGCACGGGCATCGCTGCTTCTATGGCTGCCGTACTGCTGTGTGCAGGAACCAAAGGCAAGAGAACTGCACTGAAGCACAGCCGCATCATGATACACCAGCCGATGAGCGGTACTCAGGGGCAGGTTTCTGATATGGAAATTGCCCTGAAGGAAACGCTCAGGGTTCGCGATGAGCTTTACAACATCCTGGCACAACACACCGGACAGCCTTTTGAAAAAATATCGGCTGACAGCGACCGCGACTACTGGATGCGCAGCGAAGAAGCCAAAGAATATGGCATGATCGACGATATTCTGCTCTCTAAAAAAACAAATGCAAACTCCTGATGAAAAGTCCTGACCATCAGTTTTGCTCTTTCTGTGGGAGGGAAAAGAATGATGTAAACATGCTCATCACAGGCATTAACGGCCTGATCTGCGACTATTGTGTGATGCAGGCCTATGACCTGGTAAGTGCTGAAATGGGTGAGGAACCTAAAAAACGCAAACCCGGCTCCGGTCAGAAAAAAACCAAGATATACAAACCCTCCGAAATCAAGTCGTATCTCGATGAATATGTGATCGGACAAGACATGGCCAAGAAAGTCATTTCTGTGGCTGTATATAATCACTACAAGCGAATTTTTAGCGAAAGTGCGGAAGTTGATGATGTAGAACTGGAAAAATCCAACATCATACTCGTCGGTGAGACGGGTACCGGTAAAACCCTTCTGGCACGTACAGTGGCTAAGCTGCTCGACGTGCCTTTTGCGATGGTTGATGCCACTGTACTCACTGAAGCCGGCTATGTGGGCGAAGATGTGGAAAGCATTCTCACACGCTTGTTGCAAGCTGCTGACTACAACGTGGAAGCAGTACAAAAAGGCATTGTATTTATTGACGAAATCGACAAAATTGCCAGAAAAGGTGACAATCCCTCCATCACCCGGGATGTATCGGGCGAGGGTGTACAGCAAGCCTTGCTGAAACTGCTGGAAGGCAGTAAGGTAAATGTACCGCCACAGGGCGGCAGAAAACACCCTGAGCAAAAGTTTATCGAAGTCGATACGCGCAACATCCTGTTTATCGCCGGAGGTGCCTTTGAGGGAATCGACAAAATCATCGGCCGAAGACTGAACACCACAACCGTAGGCTATCACTCCAGCCTTCAGAGGTCTCTTGGCAAAGAGCAGCTGCTCGAATATGTCAATCACTCCGATCTCAGGACTTTTGGTCTGATTCCCGAATTGCTGGGGCGCCTTCCTGTGGTGTGCCATCTCAAACCCTTGGACGCAGAGGCGCTGCGCAGAGTACTTACAGAACCCAAAAATGCATTGCTCAAGCAGTATAAAAAGCTCTTTGCCCTCGATGGCATTGAATTGATAGTACCGGACGAAACCATTGACTACATCGTGGATAAAGCGGTAAGCTATAAGCTGGGAGCCAGAGGATTGAGATCCATTTGTGAAACCATTCTCACGGAAGCCATGTTTGAGCTGCCATCCATGCAAATTAAGGAAAACACCTTTGTGCTCAGCGTGGAATATGCCTCCATGCAGCTGGAACACTCCGATGTGTTCAAACATCTCAAGGCCGTGTCCTGATTTTGGCTATTGAATTTTGTGCAGAAAGCGCTTTGCTATGCTGAGGGATCGCATGGTGAAGCGCTTTTTTTGTCGATGTGATGTTTCGCGCTGTAATATGTCGGATAAGGTCCTCATGGTCTGATGGATGTTCCTTCCTTTGTTGAGCATCACACATTCGGACATGGAAGCCATTACGGCGTCTGATATCTCGCTGCGCGTCAATATCCCGGTTTTGTTGAGGTTTTCCAACACTTGTGTGGCCCAGATCATGGGAATGTGGGCCGCCTCTGCCAGCCAAAGCAATTCCTCCTGAATCTCAGCCAACCGCTCAAACCCTATCTCTACTGCCAGGTCTCCCCGGGCAATCATTACTCCAAACAAAGGTTCGCGCATGGCCTCTATGAGCAAATCCGGGAAATTTTCAACCGCTTCTGATGTTTCGATTTTATAAATGACCGGAACCTGAATGTTAAGTTCTCGCATGTAGGTTCGCAACACTTTGATGTCTTCCCTTTTTCGCACAAATGAATACCCAATAAGATCAGCAAACTCCCCGGCTAATCGGAGATGTTTTATGTCTTCGGATGTCAGAGACGGTGTATTTAGCTGTGTATCGGGCAGGTTGATTCCTTTATCGGATTTTATTTCAGCTTTTTCCTGAGGGGTTCGAAGGATTCTGACCGCTACTTTATCGCAGTCGTTTTTTTCGACAATTCCATAGAATTTTCCATCGTCGATAAAGACCCTGTCGCCCGGCGATACGGTCTGAAAGATGGATGCTTCGCTTACCCATATCGTTTTTTTATCTCTCGGTTCTGAGTTGAGCGTGCACAGGTTCACTATTTCGCCTGCTTGAATTTTGATCTTTTTTTTGTTCCCTGGTATCACGGTCCGGATTTTTGGACCGGCCAGGTCCATGTAGATTTTACAAGCAATACCTACCCTGGCCGAGGATTTTCTGAGAGCCGCAATCATAGACCTTGCCGTTGCTTCATCAGTATGAGCAAAATTGATCCTGGCCACATTCATTCCGTGGAGCAGCAGCTGATCAAAATATCGGGGATCGCCAAATGCTTTTTCGTCTATGGTAACCATCAGGTAAGGGGTCTCCGTGGGTTGATTTTTTTGGACCAAAAAGCATCTCAGTCCTATCGGCAATCAATTTTCTCCCTGTAAAATCGTCAATAGAACAGGGATTTGATATGTACTCAGGACAGAGCCATCCCAGCACTTTGCTCAGCTGATAGTGGATATGACTTTCAGCGGCCGCTAAAGAAGACAGACCCAGATGGTGGAGCTCTTGTTGAGCCTGTCGCATATCGTAGCTTCTCAGGATTAGGTATTTGTACAGATTTTTTGCAGAGCTACGCATCTGTTCGTGTACTGCTGTACATATTTCGGATGCTTCGGCTTGGCAAAACTGGTGTTCCAAATCTTGCAAAAATTTGACTAGGTGCGGGCTTTCGTTCATAAGATGAAGACTTTGAAAGGCCAATTTTTGTATATAGAAAAGAAAAATGATATGATTTACCTAATGCTGTTCGGTTAGTGTAATTATTACACTATATTAGCAATTTTATTTTAGCAGACATGAGGAAAATATTGTTTGTATGCCTGGCAGGGATTGGGGTGCATGCCCAGGTAATAACTACAATCCCTGTTTTTCCGACTCAAAACGATACGGTCACGATCATTTACGATGCTACCCAAGGCAATGGTGCTCTTGCTGGTTTCGTGCCCATTTACGCTCACACTGGAGTCATCACCAATACTAGTCCTACACCCACTTCCTGGATGCATGTGCAGGGCAATTGGGGTACGGCAGACCCAAAAGTGCTCATGACTCCAATTGGCAACAACAAACATCAAATCACCTATCACATCCCTACCTTTTACAACCTGCCTACCGGCACCATAGTGCATAAGATGGCTTTTGTTTTCCGGAATGCTTCTGGCACCAGGGTAGGGCGCAATGCCGATGGAAGCGACATCTTCGTAGATGTCTACCAGCCGGGCCAATTTGCAGCGAAGCTTATTAAACCTTTCGGAAACCATCAAATCCGGCAAATCAATCAGGTGATCGAAATTGAAGGTGCTTCCAGCGACTTTGGAACTTTGAGCATTAAAGTAAACGGCACTACAATCAGTCAGCAAACCAATGCTAAAACCATCACAGCCAGCATCAATACCAATTTGCTAGGGTTTGGAAAACACTACATTTCGCTCGAGGCTTCCAATGGCTCAACCACTGTTCACGATTCAATTTATTTTATCGTACAGCCACCTGTATCTGTGCAAAATCCTCCGGCCAACATTAAGTATGGAATCAATTACTTAAACGACTCGTCATTGATCCTCTGTCTGCATGCACCTAATAAACAATTTGTGTATGCAGTAGGCGATTGGAGCGATTGGGAGCTCGATCCCAAGTATTTCATGAAAAAAAACCAAAACGGAGATATTTGGTGGATTCAAATCAATGGCCTTACCCCAAAACAGCAATACCGATATCAATATTGGATCGACTCAACCCTGCTACAAGTGGGGGATGTATACGCCGATCTGCAACTCGATCCCTGGAACGATCCCTTTATCCCTCCAACCGTATATCCCAATCTGATCGGCTATCCTTATGGAAAAACTTCGCATGTGGTATCCGTACTGCAACCGGGTGAAGAGCCGTATCAATGGGATACCACCATCAGCTATCAAAGGCCTCCGAAGGAAAAACTCGTGATTTATGAACTGCTGGTAAGAGATTTTATCCATTCCCACAATTTCAAATCGCTGAAAGACACCCTCCCTTATTTGAAGGAACTGGGCATCAATGCCGTGAAAATCATGCCGATCATGGAGTTTGAAGGCAACGAAAGCTGGGGGTACAACCCCATGTTTTACTTTGCTGTAGACAAATATTACGGAACAAAAAACGATTTTAAACGCTTTGTAGAAGAGTGCCATCGCAACGGCATCGCCGTAATACTCGATATTGCGCTGAACCATTCCTTTGGTCAGAATCCGCAGGTCCGGATGTATTTCAATCCCAATGCCGGCCAGTTTGGACAGCCAACGCCCGACAATCCGTGGTTTAACGAAACCGACCGCCATCCTTTTGGCGTAGGCTATGACTACAATCACGAAAGTCCGCACACCCGCCAATTCTCAAAACGCGTAATGGAGTATTGGATCAGAGAATTTAAGATCGACGGCTATCGGTTTGACCTTTCCAAGGGATTTACCCAAAACTTCACCCTTGGCAATATAGCTGCCTGGAATCAGTACGACCAGAGCCGTATCAACATTTGGCTGGACTATTCGTCACACATCTGGAGTGTCGATTCCACTGCTTATGTGATTCTGGAGCACTTTGCCGACAACGACGAAGAAACCGTACTTGCCAACAACGGAATGATGCTCTGGGGAATGATGCACGAGCAATACAAGCAAAGCATCCTGGGTTTTCAGTCCAATAGCAATTTCAGCTGGGTATCCCATCAAGCCAGAGGATGGAATCATCCCCATCTGATAGGATATGCCGTGAGCCATGACGAGGAAAGACTGGTGTATGAAGCGCTCAACTTTGGCAATACTTCCAATCAGGCCCATAATGTAAGGGAGCTCAACACAGCCTTGAAACGCTCTGAGATGATCGCTGCTTTGCTGATTCCCATTCCTGGTCCTAAAATGTGGTGGCAGTTTGACGAATTGGGGTATCCCTATTCAATCAATTATTGTTCGAACGGAACAATAAGTCCCAACTGCCGTACCGATCGCAAGCCCATACGTTGGGATTACATTCAGGTGACCAACAGGGCCCGCCTCTATAAAGTGTATGCAGCGGTTTCAAAACTTAAAACCCAATATCCTGCTTTTTCGACCAATAATTTTAACCTCGATGTTGGAGGCCTGATCAAGAGAATTTTTCTTTACCACCCGACCATGGATGTGGTCATTCTTGGAAACATTCACGTACAACCCATTTCCTTTGTTCCGGGATTTAACAAGACGGGCACCTGGTATGAATATTTTACCAGCACCAGCCTGAATGTGACCGATCTGAATGCACAAATCACCCTTCAGCCGGGCGAATACCGCATTTACACGACTCTGCAGCTTCCTGCTCCTGACTTGTCTCCCGTCATACCACTATCAACGGATGAAATCGAAATTACCAGGTTTTTAGACGATCCGGGCCTCAGGACATATCCCAATCCCATGACCTCAGCCGGGACCTCCATCGACTTTTACCTCTCTCTGCCCGATGAAATTACCCTGGAAATATATGATCTGGGTGGCAGAAAGGTGCACACCTTACTCAAAGGAGAGAAGCTAGAAGCTGGAAATCAACTTTACTGGTGGAACGGGGCAGACGACTCTGGTGCCAAATTGCGCCCGGGATTGTATATTTTAAAGCTGTCCGGAAAACACCATAGCGCTACCTACCGGATCAACAAGTTGACCAGATGAACATGTACACAGAGCAAAGAGCCGGCAAAGTCCGGCTTTTTTCAATTCAGAAATCCGAAGTCTTTCAAAAACTCCATGTGGCGAGTAGTGCCAGCGTATACCCTGCGGCATTGATGGGGTTGTCTTTTGGAGCGAAGAAGAGCTGTGCCAGGCAGTTAATGTCCACATTTTTCCAAACACTGTACACATAAGAGGGGCCGGCAAAGAGCAATTTCTCCTCCGGGAGCCAGATGCCTGATAAGGTAAAACTCTGCACCGGGCTAATCGGATAGGTTGCTACGGCCAGCACCTGCCATTGTGAAAAAGCCACATCATCAGCGCTGCGGGGGATGAGGGCTGTAAGCGGATTTAACCCACCGCCGGAGGATCTTCTCTGATTAAAAGTAGTTTCAAGGGTCAGGAAAACTCCATTTTCAAAACTGTAATCAGCACTGATGGTAGCGGTTATATTTCCGGGCCGAACACCCTGCAGTGGCTCGATATCGTGAAAATAGCTGATTTCGCCTTTGAAGCCTGCATTCCACAAATGTCCGGCCCAGCCGATGCCACCATGCCACCGGTGTCTGAAGTAGCCGGCTGTCAGTTGAACATCATAGCCGTTGCTGTTAAACGCCCATAAGGCGGCAAGCACCGAATTCTGCACTTCCCACCTGCCGGGTGTTGCGGCAGATCTCTTTCGCCCGGGAGCAGCAGCTACTTCTATTCGGGAGGTTGGGCTAAGAAATCGTTGAACCCGGATGGCATCGGCCCCCGGTCGCTCCGGATAGTCAAAGTCAAAAAAGGAGTAATTGTTAAACAAATCCTGCGGGTTGGTTGCAAGATTGATACCCCAATTGATGCGTTGACGACCGATGGACAACTGCCAGGTATCGCCCATAAAATCCAGGTAAAATCTATCAGTAATGGTATGGGCCAGAAAATCACCTCGTTGATGCAGCACAAAGCTCATGTCAATCGGGCCATTCAGGTCATTTTCCAGGAAGGCTTTAAAAAAAGGATTGGAAGCGTTGGGGCCTGAAAAAAGCCTGGTTCGCTGGCCGGCATATACCCTAATAAAGCTATGCGAATAACTGAAGTTTATTCTGTTGTGAATCGTATGATTGACTGGTGAAAAGCTGAAATCTCTGCGATCCATGCTTAGCAGCGGAAAGTAACGCACATAACCTTGCAGCGATGGCTGTGCTGTAGCCGGATGTGTACTCATTCCAAGTGTGAAACTTATCAAAGAAAAAATAACGGTTGCGAACTTTTTCATGTATGATTTGCCATTGTACCGTCTTAAACAAAAAAACCGGCTGTACAGATGCCGGTTTCTGCCAAAAAATTTTGGTCAACGAGACTTAGTCGGTTCCGAAGTGCTTCATCACCAGTTCGGACACGCCCATGCTGCTAAAGCCTCCGTCGTTATAAAGGTTTTGCATGGTCACCCGTCGCATCAGGTCGCTGAAGAGCGCTACACAGTAGTTGGCACAGTCATCGGCGGTAGCATTGCCGAGAGGCGACATTTTCTCTGCGTAATCAATGAAAGCGTCAAACCCTTTGACACCACTGCCGGCCGTGGTACGTGTAGGGGATTGCGATATGGTGTTTATTCTAACCTTCTTCCTGATTCCGTAGTGATACCCAAAGGATCTGGCAATGGATTCCAGATAGGCTTTATTTTCGGCCATATCGCTGTAGTCGGGAAAGGTGCGCTGCGCTGCTATGTACGTAAGAGCCACTACGCTGCCCCATTCGGCAATGGCATCTAGTTTCCAGGCGGTCTGAAGTACTTTGTGAAAAGATACCGCCGATACATCCCATCCTTTGGCCAGCCAGTCGTAGTTGAGATCCGTGTATGGGCGGCCTTTGCGCACATTGACCGACATGCCAACCGAATGCAAAACAAAATCGACCGGACCACCGAGTATTTCAACGGATTTCGCAAAGAGATTTTCCAGGTCTTCGACCGATGTAGCATCTGCCGGAATGATTTCTGAACCTGTTTTTTCGGCCAGTTTTTGTATTTCACCCATGCGCATGGCTACTGGAGCGTTGGTCAGTGTAAATTTCGCTCCCTCTTCAAAAGCACGCTCTGCTACTTTCCAGGCGATGGAGTTGGAATCAAGAGCTCCGAAAATGATCCCTTTTTTTCCTTTCAATAAATTAAATGCCATTGCTTATTGCTTTTGGCCAAAAGTAGAGCAATTTTTTCTTTTCGGGTTTCACAGTCATTGAAATATCGGACAAACTGATTTTTCCGGCATTCACCACAATCCCGGCAGAATATGCTCTTCGAGAAATTGATAAACAAACAGCAATCATGCGATTCCTGGTGTCATACATACAGCGAATTCACTGAAGCTATTCTTACTGTGCAGGTGACTCAGAACCAATAGCCTGGACGGGCTTAACCTCTTACAGTGAAGAGCTTTTAATTAGCTAAGGATAGATATTTTCAGAATTCTTCTGTTTTTCATACTGCTTGTGCAGGTGGATTAATTTTTATACACTATCAGATTATTTCCTTTCGGCTTGTATTTGTTGGCAATAAACGACTCATCGAATGGGAAGGTAGAGCGGTTTAATTCGTAGTAGACTAAAGTAAATCCTTTGTAGGCCGGGTTAACGCATGAAAAATTGGTTGGCAGGAGTATTACATATTCTTGTGAAGTGTCTTTTCTGGCTTGTTCAATGAGTTCTTCGTTTTTTCTGATGCAGGAGAAGCATTGCTTGGGGTTGATGACTATGAGGTTGTAGTTTTTATCAGTGATTTCGGATTGGGGTGAAATGTCCAGAAAATCGCGATTTTCTGAAGAACACCCGATGGTTTTAATGCCGAATAGTATGAGAATAAAGGCTGATTGTATGGTTTTCATGGTTGTATTTGTGAAAATATAGTTTTCCCTTGTGAATTTGAAAGGGGATAAATACTAAATCCCGGCGAACAGGAAAGTAATAGTGTGTTTTTTTGTCCAGGTTATAGATAAGTACTACTTTCCGGTTGTAGTGTTCAGAAGTTTCATCCAATATAATGTAGAGCAATGCAATAGACCTTGTGTCAGGACAGTAGGCAATTAACGTTGATTTATATGGTTTCATTGGGAAGCAAAATACCGGTTTTATTTCATGTTCATTCATGAAATACACGGTATCTAAACCTAAAAGTTTGTTTGTTTTCCAGGAATCTTCAGCTTTTACAAAATATAGCCCATCTTCACAAACAGCGTATAAAAAATTGTATTTTATTTTACTGGGGTCTTCTGTGATTTTGTTTAAAAGATTCCCTTCAAAATCACGCAATTCCAAATAAGAAGCTTGATTAACTTTTGAATAATTTATTTCCTGGGGCAGTCTTTCCAGTACAACATACTTGTCCGAAAAATTTTTTAATCCATACAATAAATGTATTGCATCTTCATGGCCTGAAAAATCGTCGATTATAAATTCTTTCAGGACGCAATTTTTCGAAACAATGTAATTGATGTATGTTCTGTCATCATATAATATCCCCATGAAACTTTTTGTAGTGTCATTATAATTAAGTACATCAAGCATAAAGTTGCACGTATCGAGAAATGAGCACGAAAAAACAGGCCTGCCATTGGTATATCTTTTTAAATCAACACAGTATAGCACAGTATCCTCGGTATGCAGACATATTTGTTGTTTTCCTTTGTTTAGAATAAAAACTCCCTCATCGGTTATTGAGTTGATTTGTATTTTTTCATACAGCTGATCGCCCAGATAGATTTCTCTTTCAAGCACCATATTGGGTGCTTTTTCTTGCTTTTTTTGACTGCATGATGCAAAGAGAAAAAGCACAAGCAGTAAACCTGCCTGTGCTGTAGGTAAATAGTATGTTTTAATCATTGACCACTGGAATTACGAACAAGAGCGTACCTTCTGTGGAGCTAAATTTATAAAAATCTGTGTTTTGAGCAAGTACTTTTTCTACCACTGCGCCCTGGGCGCTGAGGTATTGAAGAATGTCTTCAAATTCAGGTCTGGCAAAGTCAGCGAATGCACTGAGCCGGTTGTTGGCAAATACTTCGGCTACTTGTGCCGGCTCCATGGTGAGCATAGCTGCCAGCAGGTCTCGTTGATCCGAGGGGATGGTTCTGACTTCCACCTCATCAAAGCAATCACCTTTTTCATTTATGCATTCTAATTTTGTACCACTCCATTTATTAGGCAGAAACGTAGCCCGGTAAATGGTATCGGGTACACGACTCAACTCAGGTACTTGGGCTTGGGGCGTGAATGGCTCGGTTTTTTGACAGCTGAAGGAGATGGCTGCCATGGCCAATAGGGCAAAAATTGCATTTTTCATTACGTTAACTTTTTGGTTAAACAATGGGTTGAAGTGCTTAACCAGATGGCCACTTTTAGTTAAAGCTTTGCAAATATGAGGGGGGGGGGTATATTTCCAAATGAATAATGTTAAATAATATCTAAAAATAAAGTGTCGTATAATCTTGTTTACTCTTCATTTGGATCGGAGAAGGCAGGATTGGTAAGGAATTCCACATCAGTGAGGGTGTTTAAAAAAGCCAGTAAGGCGCTTTTTTCGTATTGAGTCCAGTTGCGACCTACACCCGCAGCTTTCATATTGGGATCAATGGTGTTGGAGGGGTGCCCGCCCATGTTGTAGAATTCGATGACTTCCTGGAGGTTTTGGAATCTGCCATCGTGGAAGTAGGGAAAGGTAACGGCTACATTGCGGAGGGAAGGAATTTTAAATTTCCCGCGGTCAGCGGGATTACCGGTTACATTCATTCGGCCTGGGGGCATGGTGGCGTCAGGTTCGAGGCCATTGTTGGTAAAGACCAATTGACCAAAAGCGCCAAAAAGATTGCCTGTGGTGGTGGAGCCATGGCAGTGGAAGCAGTCTCCTCTTTCGGTTTCAAAAAGGGTAAAACCAAACAGCTCCAGCTCAGTGAGTTGAGCTTCACCTCTCTGCCACTGGTCAAATTTGGAGTTGCCTGATATCAGCGTGCGTTCGAATTGGGCGATGGCTTTAGTGACTCTTTCCACTGTAATTTCTTCTGTGCCAAAGGCCTTTTTAAACATAGGCGGATATTTGGGGGTCTGCCGGAGCTTTTCCAACACAGATTCCCAGGTAGTATTCAGTTCCAGAGGGTCGACCACCGGATGAAAGGACTGTTCTTCGAGACTTGGAGAGCGGCCATCCCAAAAAAAGTGTTGCAGCCATGCCATATTGACAATGTGCATGGCATTGAAACTGCCGCTGAGTCCATCTACCCCTTTGCTGAAGCGATTAGGAGCATCGGAAAATGCAAATTCCTGCTTGTGGCAGCTGGCGCAGCTCAAGGTATTGTCGCGGGAGAGTTTTTTTTCGTAAAAAAGATGACGTCCGAGCTCAACTCCTTCTACAGTGAGTGGATTGTCGGGGTTGAGCAATGGGGGAGGAAACCCTCTTGGAACCTTCAGCTGATACGGCGTCGGTGTATGGACAGGTTCAGCCCCTTTGGTATCTTTGGAACAGGCTGCAACAACCACCAGCCCGACAATCATCCAAAAAACAAGTGCATTACCTCTCATTATCGGCGACCTTGACTACAAATTTAAGTCAAAACCCATCTTATTTGTTTCAATTCAAAGCAAAAATGCGTTGAACATCACATATCCGGCGTATAGCTTTTTACGGCATCTACAAAGGCTCTGGCATGGTCAACCGGCACATCGGGAGTGATGCCGTGGCCGAGATTGGCGATGTAACGGCGATGGCCAAATTCCCGGATCATACGGT
Organism: Schleiferia thermophila; assembly: GCF_003337435.1. Lineage (GTDB taxonomy): Bacteria > Bacteroidota > Bacteroidia > Flavobacteriales > Schleiferiaceae > Schleiferia > Schleiferia thermophila. The sequence goes on along the minus strand of NZ_QPJS01000005.1, from coordinate 69,025 downwards.
GAACTTCCTTCTTAATCTGATCGACGGGGGCATGCAAATGTGCCGGGTCAAAATTGCCCTGCAAGGTGATAGTACTACCGGTTAATTTGCGGGCCATTGACGGACTGATGCACCAGTCTACTCCCAGGGCAGCGACGTAAGGCGAATTGGAGAGGTCTTGTAGCGCATACCAGGAGCCTTTTGGATATAATATGACAGGAGCTAATGGCGCCAGTGCCTCCGCTATGGATAGCAAATACGGCTCAGCAAATGCTTTGAAATCATCCGGTGAGAGCAGTCCGCTCCAGGAATCGAAGACCTGAACCACATCGGCTCCGGCCTGTACCTGGCGTTTCAGATATTCTGTTGTGACCTCTGTAACGGAGGCAAGTAGCATGTGTGCCAGATCCGGCCGGCGAATGCAAAATTGCCTTGCTTTGTCAAAGTTTTTTGAGCCTTTGCCTTCTACCATGTAGCACAGTAGGGTAAATGGTGCTCCGGCAAAACCGATTAGAGGTACTTTGCCATTGAGCTCAGACTTTATCAGCCGTATAGCCTCATAGACGTAGCCTAGTCGATCGGCTGCTTCGGATACTACGAGTGAATTGATGTCGGAGCGGTTTTCAATGGTTTTTGGAAGGTAGGGGCCTTTGTTTTCCACTAACTGGACTTCAAGACCCATGGCTTGAGGCACTACCAAAATGTCGCTAAACAGAATGGCTGCATCCACCCCTATTTGGTCTACAGGCTGGAGGGTGATTTCACAGGCGAGTTCTGGTGTCTGGACCCGGGTAAAAAAATCGTATTTTCTTCTCAATTGCATGTAGGACGGCAAGTATCGGCCGGCCTGGCGCATCATCCACACCGGGGGTCTTGAAACCTCTTGACCGCGGAGGGCTTTGAGCAATAAATGGTCTGATTGAAATGTATTTTGTAAAGTCATGGATTCAAACTCAAGTAAATGGAATTCTAAGTAAGCCTCTGAGATTTTTCAGAGGCTGAAGCACCTGCCTGTGAGCTTGAACAGTTACTGGTCAAGGATGGCTCTGGAAATGACGATACGCTGAATTTCTGAGGTGCCCTCATAGATTTGAGTGATCTTGGCATCGCGCATCAGTCGTTCTACGTGAAATTCTTTTACATAGCCATATCCGCCGTGGACTTGCACAGCTTCGACCGTGGTTTTCATAGCTATTTCAGAGGCGAAGAGCTTGGCCATGGCACTTTCTTTGTCAAAGGGAAGACCTTGATCCTTGAGCCATGCAGCGCGAAGGGTCATCAGGCGGGCAGCCTCTATTTCAGTGGCCATATCGGCGAGCTTAAAGGCAACGGCCTGATGCTTATAGATTTCTTTGCCAAAGGCTTTGCGCTCTTTGCTGTACTTAAGGGCAAGCTCGTAGGCTCCTGAAGCGATTCCCAGTGCCTGGGCAGCAATCCCAATGCGTCCGCCGGAGAGGGTCTTCATGGCAAATTTGAATCCGAATCCGTCTTCGCCAATGCGATTTTCTTTGGGAACTTTCACATCTGTAAACATGAGCGAATGTGTATCGGAGCCACGTATGCCCATTTTTTCTTCTTTTTTACCTACGACAAAACCTTCCATGCCTCTTTCGACAATCAGGCAGTTGATTCCGCGATGGCCTTTTTCGGGGTGGGTTTGCGCCATGACCAGATATACGCTGGCCGAGTTGCCGTTGGTAATCCAGTTTTTGGTACCGTTGAGCAGGTAATAGTCGCCCATGTCGATGGCGGTGGTTTTTTGGGAGGTAGCATCACTACCGGCTTCAGGTTCGGAGAGGCAAAAGGCACCGATGATCTCACCTTTGGCCAGGGGAACCAGGTATTTTTGTTTCTGTTCTTCGGTTCCATATTTTTCCAGTCCCCAGCATACCAGTGAATTGTTGACACTCATACATACGGAAGCGGATGCATCGATCTTAGAAATTTCCTCCATGGCCAGTACATAGCTGATGGTATCCAGCCCTGCACCTCCGTATTTAGGATCGACCATCATGCCCATAAATCCGAGTTCACCCATTTTTTTAATTTGCTCGGCGGGGAATTTTTCATGAGTATCTCTTTCAATGACACCGGGCAACAGCTCATTCTGTGCAAAATCCCTTGCAGCCTGCTGGATCATTATGTGTTCTTCGGTCAGTTGAAAATTCATTTTTCTTCTCGTTTATCGATTGGTTATCCGGGCAAATGTAATGTCGATACAAGGGCTATTTATGACTTGTTCACCGAATTTTTCCAAAGTATTTTACCCGTATTATCTCGTATGATCCATTCATTTTCAGAGGCTTTGCGCAGCAGGTCAGGGTTGAGGTCGTTATTACGGGCTTTTCGGGCATCTCTGCAAAAGTCGCAGCACCCACAGGGTTGCGGGCGATGTTCGCCAAGATAGCGTAGCAGCATGGTCACCCGGCATTCAGTTGTGCTTTGATAGAAACTTTTAACTGCTTTCAGTCGGTCGAGGTAGTGTCGTTTTCTTTCGTTATATTCTTTATGATTGATGGTAAAGTATTTTTTTTCAATTCGATTGGTGAGCAATGTGATATATCCGTCTGTTTCTTTAGGGTGGTAGTCAGCGTCGCCGGTTCTGCTCAATTGGTACAGTACACGTCTGACCAGTTTTTCGGAGCGTTCTGCTGCATAGGCGATGCGGCTTTCTTCGATATCAACAGATGAATGCTTGACCCCTTCATAAAGTCTCAGGACTGCTTTTACCACATCTACCATATCCGAGTGGGCAGCATATCGCTTGTCAAAATCTCTGAAGTCCAGATACAGCTTTAATTTTGATTGTTGGAGTACTTCATCGTCAAGGGCAATATAACCTTCCCGCTCCAGCCAACTGAGGATTTCGTAACATTTGCTTTTGGGGAGATTGACATATTGTGCGAATTTCTGAATTGAAAATGGAAATTTATCCCATTGTCCTTGTCCGACAGCACATCGTAGAAATTCGTGGAGCTTTTGGTAGAGGGTGGTGATCTCATCGATGGTGGGATAGCCTGTTTGCAACAGTTGCTCTATTTTCCTGAGATCAGCTGCAGTGATAAAGGAGACTGCATAGGCCTTCTTTTCGTCACGGCCGGCTCTGCCGGCCTCTTGAAAGTATTCTTCAAGCGAGGGGACTATGTCGAGGTGGACCACCAGACGTACATCCGGTTTGTCGATTCCCATACCAAAAGCATTGGTCGCAGCCATTACCCGGATTTTATCGTCCATCCAGGCTTGTTGCTTTTCCTTTCGTAGCTGAGCCGGAAGCCCTGCATGATAAAAATCAGCGCTGATGCCTCTGGCTTTGAGTACTTGGGCCACTTCCGCGGTTTTTAGTCTTTGGCGCATAAATACAATTGCGCTTCCAGGTACGGCCCGCAAGGCTTCTATAAGAGCGTCAACCTTGTTTTCGACCAGACGGATGTTGTAGCTGAGATTGGGTCGGTGAAAGCTTTTTTTAAACACCTGATAGCCATTTCTGAAGTTGAGCGATCGAACGATGTCGTCCACGACCCGGGGTGTGGCTGTAGCTGTGAGTGCCAGGCAAGGAATGTCGATACCAAGGGCGTTTCTGAATTGAGCGATTTTCCTGTAGGCTGGTCTGAAATCGTGACCCCATTGGGAGATGCAGTGGGCTTCATCTACTGCTATCAAGGAAATTTTTTTAGCAGTGATTTTTTCCAGTACCAGGGGATGCAGGAGTCTTTCCGGGCTCAGATAGAGAAGTTTCAGATCTTCCCTCTCGCTGGAGTCGAGCACATCAATCCATTCCCGCTTCGAGAGATGTGAGGTGATGGCTGCTGCCTTTATTCCTTTCATTTTCAGGTTAGCTACCTGATCGTTCATCAGAGCTATCAAAGGAGATATAACAAGCGCCAACCCTGGCAGGCAAAGTGCCGGCACCTGGTAGCACAGCGATTTTCCTCCTCCCGTCGGAAGCAGAGCAAGGGTATCCACGCCGTTCATTGAGGAGGAAATAATTTCTTCCTGTAATGGCCGGAATGCATCAAACCCCCAATACTGTCGAAGTGCTTCTATCGGTGTCAACGTTCAAATTACTCCTGGTCTCAACAACAAAGGTACATGAGATCAATGGCTGTCAAGGAGGCAGATAAGTTTACTTCTGCGATGTATTGCACAGCACAATGCCCTACACGTATCCCTTCCGCTGTCCAAGACCGGGGATTTGATAGGTTGTAGAGTAGGAACGCGTATAGCATGCGAATTAAATATTGTTCTCTGCGCAACCAAAAAATGAATGTATCCTTTTCAATATCTCGGATTACTAAGGAAAATCGCCTATTCTAAAGCCCCTTCCATCTGATGTGCAACTACTAAAGGAACGATATCACGCATCAGCTGATTTTGAAATAGGAACCCAGGAAGTTTTTCACCGGCAAATCAAAAAACTTAGTTAAAACCAAAGCTTATTGGACTCTTTAATGGTGAATATTTTCCGTCAAAAAAAAATAAAAAATTTACAACAGTTTCAAATCTCTCAAATGTAAAAAAGAATGGACGGATATTTTCTAATTTTTCTATACGAATGTACCTAAGTACACTACTGGCCCTGATGTGAGTATGATCAAAACTAATGTAAAAGGATTTGGCAGATCTGGAGAAGAGTCGTGTACTTTGTACATGGTTTTCTTTACATGATGTTTAAGCTATCGTTGGAAAAACAAAACCAAACTTTGAAAACAACAGAAAAGTAGTACGAAATGTACAGGAGTTGGGTACGCTTAAGGAAATGTGTAAAATATTGATTAAGTTTGCTTTAGAATTTTTGATTGCTAATTTTGTCAACAAATTTTCTTGCTATGGCAATCAAAAAGCAATACTTTAAGACCAAAGATGTGTGCAAGGTGAGCTTCACCCTTGATGCTTCCGAAGTGCACAATGCTGAGACCGCCTCATTGGTTGGCGATTTCAATGGCTGGGACCCTTCTGCTCACCCGATGAAAAAGCTCAAGTCCGGTGGATTCAGCCTTCAGGTAGAGCTTCCAAAAGATTCTACGTATCAGTTTAGATACGTAATTAACGGAACCGACTACATCAACGACAGCCAGGCCGATGATCTGGTGCCGGCTGGTATAGGCGACGCACAAAACGGGGTTCTCAAACTGTAAGAATATCTCTGCTCCCTGAGCTAAATAGCCGGTAAGCCAGGATTCCTGCCGATACGGAGGCATTAAGGCTCTCGGCTTTTGAAAGTGGCGAAGGTGGGATGCTTACCAAAAAGTCTGGCAGAAGAGAAAAGTCTGTCAGTCCTTTTCCCTCATTGCCTATAACCAGACAAAAACGGGCTGGAACCGAAAACTGGTCAATAGGATGTCCGGTCATATGGGCAGCAAGGAGAGATATGTTTTCTTTTTTTAGATAATTCAACAGCTCATCAGGCCGGCATCTGATGATTGGGACCCTGTAGATACTTCCCATTGAAGCCTGAACTACTTTGGGTGAAAATGGATCGGTAGTGCCCGGTAAAATGACTACAGGTACCGGACCAAACCAATCCATTGAGCGAATGATAGTACCGAGATTTCCAGGGTCTTGCAGGGCATGAAGGGCAAAAAATTGTTTGGGTTGTAGTTGCTCAATATGGACTTCAGCAGGTATGTGGAATACGCCTAAATGAGTTGAGGGTGCTTCCAGTAGACTAATCGACGCCATATCCTTCGGGCTGATATATTGATAGGTATGGCTGTCTGTTTCATCGGTGGAGAGTAGTTTGTAAGGAATTGCGTTCGAAAGCAAGAGATCTTCTACTAATTTTTTTCCTTCGGCTACGAAAAGTTGGTGCTGATACCTGTATTTTTTAAGTCGTAGGGACCGTATCAGTTTGATTTCACTTTTAGAGAGCGGCATAGCTGACAACCAGGCTTTATAGGGTGTTCAAAAATAAAAAAGCCACCATTTGGGGCGGCTTCTTTCCAAATTAAGCAGATAATTTATTGGCCTTCGCCAGTCTTTTCAGTATTGTTTCGGCTTCTGCGCATCAAATCTTTGCGGTACTCTTTCTGCTGCTCCTGAGTGGCTTTTTGGGCATCATCAGAGGCCTGAGTCTTTTTTTCCCCAGGTTCCTGGGTCTGTGGCGTTTGAAGTTGTGTGCCTTGTTGCTGTATAGCTTCTTTTAGAGTAGTTGTTTGTCCGGGTTGTTCTTCCTGGCTGGTAGCAGTTCTTTTGGTACGGGAGCTTGTTTGCTGTTGCTGGGCGGGAGTTGACTGATCTGCATTTGCCTGGTCGGCACCATGGTGGTCTGTGTGTTGACCGTGGTCGTGATCGTGGTCGTGATGCGCATCCTCATTTTCTTCTTCGTACATCTCCGTGTTTTGTTCACTGGTTTCTTCCTCTTTTTGACTGGAATTGCAGGCGTAGAAGAGCGCTAATGCGGAGACAAAAGCAAAAATTTTAATTTTTTTCATGGGAGTAAACATTTTAACAAAGGTAATTAGATCTGCTTAAGAAATTCCTTGTTTTTAAGATTTAACATGCCGGTTTTTACAACTTCTGTAAAGTAAAGCAAATCATTGCAAAACTTTTTTGCATTGGTTTCAAATCTCAACGCTTCTGGAGAAGCCGGAGCTTTGACCACCGAATCGACCTGGCTTACGAGCAATCGGGTAGGACACAGGCATGCTCCCACATAGCTTGCGAAGGCAGCCATTTGATTCATGGCATTTTGGCCGCCAAGCGTACCAGATGTGACACTGACCAGGCCCATAGGTTTCCATTCGTATTCTTTTCTGAAGTAGTCAAGGGTGTTTTTAAGAGCTCCTGCCATTCCTCCGTTGTATTCCGGAGAAACGATGACCAGCGCATCAGCGCTTTTTAGCTGGGATGAAACCTTTTGGATGGCTTCCAGTTCCCGGCTGTCGAGAAAATCGTTGTCTTCATATACCGGTAGCTGGACTTCCCTGTTGTTGATCAGCAATACATCCAGATTGCGATCAATAGAGGTTAGTATATCTTTGATTCGCGTAGCCACGTAAACAGAATTGCTGTAACCGCGCGTAGCTCCGGAGAGGATGGTAATGTTCATTGCTTTGTGTTTACTTAGATACGGCATATGTGGTTCTTTTGTTTTCAGGCAACAGGCTACCATTCCTTGTCGCGATAGGGCTTGGTCGGATTGTTCCAGCGATGGATGGTATACACTGTGGAGATGGACAGAAAAGTGACCAGGCTTATCGGGTGCTGTGTCATGACAGCATTGCCATAGTTGGCCATCAGAATGCCGGCGTAGCCGGCCATGAGAGCCATGGATACATTGTGCTCTTCTGTGCCGGCAGGCATTTTCCAGATTTTCCAGATAGCTTTAAAGAGTATATACAGCCACATCCAAACATAAAACTGACGGCCGATAAGGCCGGTTTCCGCCCTGATTCGGGTGTAGAGACCATCGGGTTCAAAATCAGCCAGCCAGGTGCCAGGTGAAAATCTTTTACCCCAACTACCAGTAGTCCCCACACCTCCACCTATAGGTTTATCTCTAAGATATTCGGTCAGTCGTTTTCGATTTCGTTTTCGGGTGTTGAGTGAGGGATCGTCGCTATCCAGTGCTGTTCGAAGTCGATTGACCTCATAGTTGCTCTGGAGCAGAGTGGTGTATTTCAAGAATACAAAGCCGCTGATCATGACCAATGCTCCAGCCAGCAGAAGTCTCACATTTTTTGACATTACCAAAAAAGCTATGCCGCCCAATCCGGGTACAGCCAGTGCACCACGGGTGCCGCTGAGCATCATCGCATAAAAACCAAACAATGCCATCAAGAAGTAAAAGGTCTTCCTTACCCTGGAATAGGGTCCTAGAAAAAGCACCGCTGACACGATGCTTACATGCCCCATGGCTGCCCCAAAAGTGCCCGCATCAAAATAATAGGAAAAAATTCTCAGCTTGCCAAAGAGCACATGTGTGGTGGCCTCTCCGTCGTCCAGCCACTTTTGCTCAGCCGGAGATACTCCGATGAACTTTTGTTTAATGGCCCACAAAATGCCCAGGGCTGAGAAGGCGAGAAACAAATGAAGCCAGTTGTAAAAGTCTTTTTTACTATTGAACATCCAAAATCCCAGCCCGATGATCAGCAACTGGTACAATGCAATACCCCTCATGGAGTAAAACCAGGCCGCGAAGCTGTAGGCCAGTGGGTTGGCAACTTGTAGGATGATATAAGCCATCCATATGGTAAGAAGAAGCATTACATCATTGCTCAATGCCGAAAAATCAACCCGCCTCCAGTATTTCAGAATCACAACCACGTAGGTAAGTACAAGCAGGATGTCCACCCCCAATCCAAGGGGAGGCAGAGGAATGCCGTAATAATCGCCCCAGCGGTTGACCATCGGAAGCACAAAACTGATAACCAGGGAAGTATATATACCCAACTTGGGATACCTGAAAAACAGAAGAAAATAGGCGACCACTACCGGCAATGCCAATAGTACGGCCCCAATGGCGATGCCTTTTTTTGCGATGAGGACAGCAGTGAAAGCTGCTAAACCCAAAAAAGCCAACCATCGAAGCAGTTCTGCTACGACATCGTTTTGAAAGAATCGATTAATTCTGTCCTGCGTTTGAGACATGTTCTTCTTCGTCGTCTTTGAACTTTGGATTGATCAATTTTAAAAAATTGTCCAATTCCTCTGCCTCTAACTGATAATACATGTACTGAAGCAAGGTTTGCTGAGCATATAGAGATCTGCCTGAAATCTTAAAATCAGGCTTAATAACTCCTTCCGTATCCTTAAATACTTTGTGCTGTGAGTAGAAGAAAAACCTTACCAATCCGTCTGGCTGAGACCTGTCAATGTGAAAGATCAACTGCCTGTCATATTCTTTTTTTATCCGGATTTGAAGCAATGCTTTTTTCTGAACATTGGAGGGTTTGGTATGGCCAATTTCACCAGAATCGTAAATCTTTATTTTGAGCATCACATCTTCTTTCGGAGAGTTCAAAATACTTTGAATCCCTTCATCATCAAGTACATAATAGTATGCTCTGATTTCCTCTTTCCAACCTTTCTTCGTAGCTTCATATTTATAATACCCCACAGTGTAAAATTTGTACAATACATAGAGTTGGGTGTTGCCGTATTTGATTCGATGCATGTAGAGATATTTGATATTGTCTGTACCCAGAGAATTGTCTTTTACTTTAAAGCCCTCTTTATCTCTGGAATTTAGTCGAGCAGGAATTTTCATCGGGCTGCTGATCCACTGACCATCGATGCTGTACATAAAACCTGTAATGCCACGATCGATAAGAACATACTTTTTGCCAAGGGGTTCAATCAGAGGCTCCGGATTTTTGGGCTGACTTTGGGTGGACAAAAAACCAATGCACAACAGTATCAATTGGAATTGCTTCATTCCTTCGAAAAACTTTCACACAAAAATACCTCGATGTTGCTACTATCTAACTATTTTTTCTTCCAAAGGCTCAGTGTCAACAAACAATGTGCGGCTAAACTTAATTTTGAACACTTAACACCTTGAAAAATTTCGATACTACAGACTGCAATAACCCCTTTGCGCAGCATAAAAGTGGATTTTTTATTGCGAACCCATAGAACTTCTATGTAGAAAATCATTTATTGTATTTGAGGGGATTAAATACATTTACTGCCAGAATTTACCTGAATGAAATCCTTTCCGCTGGTAAGTGTCTTGTCTGTCAATTTTAATCAGACACAAATGACACTTGAGCTAATCGACTCACTAAAAAAAGTCAGCTACCCAAATGTAGAGATAGTTATCGTTGATAATGGCAGTGAGAAGGATTCTCCTGATGCAATACCGAAGACTTTTCCCGAAATAAAGTTTGTAAAAACTGGTAAAAACCTTGGCTTCGCCGGCGGCAATAACTTTGGTCTGAAGCACTGCACAGGAGAGTATATTTTTTTTGTCAACAACGATGTGCTGGTAACACCCGGATTTCTTGAACCTCTGGTCACACACTTCCAACAGCACCCCGAATGTGGTATGGCCAGTCCGCGAATAGTCTATCATCAGCCTCCCGGATTGCTGCAGTATGCCGGTACTACGCCAATCAATCCTTACACTGTGAGAAACAAAGGAATCGGCTACAAGGAGCCGGACGTGGGTCAATATCGCGATATACGACCTACTTCATACATTCATGGAGCTGCCATGATTGTCCCACGTAAAGTAATTGAAAAAGTAGGAGAAATGTACGAAGATTACTTTTTGTATTATGAAGAGGTGGACTGGAATGAACGAATCAGGAAGGCCGGCTATGAAATCTGGTATGTGGGCACATCGCAGATTATTCACCGCGAGTCTGTGTCAGTGGGCGGAATGAGTCCTCTCAAAGTATATTATCTCAACAGAAACAGACTCCTTTTTGCCAGGAGGAATTTCAGTGGCACACGATTGCTCTCGGCCTGGATTTTTTTTACCCTCGTCTCAATGCCTGTAAATACTTTTAGATTTCTGTCAAAAGGAGAATACAGATTGCTCAAAGCCCTCTGGAAAGCATTTTTTTGGAATCTGACACATTCGGCCAAAGTCAGGCCTTTGGTCGTTGAAAAAATTTAATGCGATGGCTCGAATCGGATTTGAAGCTCAGCGGATTTTCAGAAGAAAAAAGCACGGAATGGATTTCGTTGCCTTGGAATTGTTGAAAGCACTGAGAAAAATTGACAATGAAAATGAATATTTTATCTATGTAAATGAAGGCGATGACCCGTGCATCGAGTCCGGAGGCAATTTTCAGGTGATAGTGCATAAAGCGCCGTATCCGCTGTGGGAGCAAGTCTGGTTGCCTCGCCGTGCAGAGCGCGACCGGGTGCACTTGTTGCACTGCACTTCCAATACTGCACCGGTCTGGCACAGCATCCCGCTTTTGGTCACACTTCACGATGTCATCTACCTGGAAAAGTTTCCTTTGTTTGCTCCAGGATATACTCCCTACCAGCGATTTGGCAATATGTACAGGAGATGGGTTGTCAAAGCTGCCATACCTGCGGCCAACAGGGTACTTACCGTCAGTCAGTACGAGGTTGAAAATGTCCTGCGTTTTTTACCTTCCATCAAGGATAGACTATATGTGATATACAATGGAGTGGGCAGTCATTTCAAAAAAATTACCGATCGCCGGAAATTGCAGGAAGTGACCGAAAAATATCGCCTTCCGGAGAGGTACATCGTATTTCTGGGCAATACAGATCCCAAAAAAAATACAGAAAACACCCTGAAAGCATTTGCCGAATTCAGTAAACAATCAAATCAGTCACATAAATTGCTTTTGGGGGACCTCAATCGGGATTTTGTCAAGAACCTTTTGGAAAAAAATGGAATCCCTGAGATCATCGGTCAAATACATTTTACCGGCTATATCAAAAACACAGATTTACCGGCTATCTTGTCATTAGCCGATTTGTTTCTCTACCCTTCCATTCGGGAATCTTTTGGAATTCCAATACTGGAAGCAATGGCCTGTGGAACTCCGGTGATTACAAGCAATGTGACTTCAATGCCTGAGGTGGCTGGTCAGGCAGCACTGTTGGTAGATCCTCACAATCCTTCTATCATCGCCTCCGCTATCCGGAAAGTTCTTAGAGATCAGGAATTAAAAAACACATTGATAGAGCGCGGATATGAAAGAGCCAAAACATTCAAATGGGAAAACTCAGCCTCCCAACTGGTGAACCATTATAAACAACTAACATAAATTCCCATTGTATGCCCCGGTTTGTCTTGCCACGCAGCGTAAAGCAACATCTGATATGGCTCAAAAAACCAATCGAGACCATTCCTGAAAATCAATGGACCTACTGGCGCAACAAGTTGACCCAACTAAATCATCCAAATCCCGAAATATCTGTCGTTCTCATTGCCAGAAATGAAGAAGATCGGATATTGTGTACTCTGTCAAGTGTAGCCGAATTTGATACTTCCATACCGATCGAACTTTTGGTGGTAAACAACGATTCCTCAGACAAAACAACAGAAATACTTAGACGACTTGGAGTCAAGACCATAGTGGAAAAGAAAGTCGGGGCAGGTCCAGCTCGGCAATGTGGTTTGTCTCAGGCAAAAGGTAAGTATGTCGTAACAGGTGATACAGATACCGTATATCTTCCAGATTGGCACATTCAAATGACGGCTCCCTTGGTCTCAGAACCAAAAGTATCAGGCACTTACTCCATGCACGTACTCTACACAGACGACATGCTGTATCCGGTGGAACTACATATTTATCAATACCTTAAACACGCGAATAAATTTTTACACAGCCTCAAAAGGCCACATCTCAATTGTGGTGGTGCATCTATGGCTTTTCGAAGAGAAGATGCCTTGGCAGCGGGAGGCTACAATATCGACTTAATCCGATGGGAAGATGGCTCCTTGGCATTCGAACTCAGTAAAAAAGGCAAATTAAAAATGGTCAAAAGTCGTCGGGCTTACATTTACACCAGCAACCGACGTATGAGAGCTGATGGCAAAATTGGCCGGGCTTTTTTTATCCGCGTAAAAAAACAGTTAAACAACTTCACTGATTATTTTACCCAATTGAGAAATTAACACAGCTACCATGTTGAGACTGTCCAGATTTTACGTGCCGTTACCAATAAGGGCGTACCTAAAGCTCAGAAAAATCCCTTTCGAACAGGTAGATCCGACAATTTTTGAGTCTATTCACCAAAAATTCAAAAAGTTTCAGCCAGCTGACCCTCTAATTTCGATAGTGTTAATCGCCTGGAATGAACAAGAAAACATATTGCCAACCCTGGCCAGTTTGGCAGATATTGAGAGCAAGTATCCGATTGAAATCATTGTAGTCAATAACAACAGCACCGACAAGACTCAGGAATTTCTCGACAGATGTGGCGTGAAGTCAGTTTTCGAACCAACACCTGGAATTGCCCGGGCACGAAACGCTGGACTAAAAGCTGCTAAAGGCAAATTTGTAATTTCAGGAGATGTAGACACCATTTACCAGCCCAAATGGCCGGAGCTGATGATTCAACCCATGCTCAAAGACAGCCACGTGGTCTGTACCTATAGCCTTCATGTGTTTTACGACGACGACAATCAGTATCCCATATCGCTTTACATCTATCAATACATCAAACTTTTAGGTGTTTATCTGAAAAATTTTAAAAGACCTCACCTCAACTGCGGAGGTGCCAGTAGCGCGTATGTCAGAGATGTCGCCTTGCAAATTGGCGGTTACGACGAAAGACTGAAAAGAGGTAGTGATGGGACTTTGGCCTTTGAACTCAGTAAATTTGGCAAGATTCGAATGGTACCATCGGCAAAAGCTTTTATTTACACATCTGCCAGGCGGATGAAAGCCGATGGACCGATAGCAAAAGCGCTTTGGATCCGTTTGAAATACAATCTCAAATATTTCACGCATTACTTTTCTGCTCAGAAAAAAAGATAAAACATGGAAACGGTTTTTTGGCTTTTGCTCTTCATTGTGTTTTATGCCTATGTGGGCTATGGAATGATACTCTTTATTCTCTTGAGAATAAAGCGCTTATTTAGCAAAAAGACCACACCTGAACGCAACGAAGTCTTTGAGCCTACGGTCACACTGGTCGTGCCAGCTTACAATGAGGAAGATTTTATTCTTAAAAAAGTAGAAAACTGTCTCCAGCTCGATTATCCGAAAGATAAATTTGAAATCATTTTTATCACAGATGGATCTACGGATCGCACTAAAGAGCTACTTGAAAAAGATGGAAGGGTTAAAGTGCTGCACGAAGACAGAAGGGCCGGCAAGGCAGCCGCCGAAAACAGGGCGATGAGGTTTGTAAAATCCGACATAGTAGTATTTTGTGATGCCAATACACTGCTCAATAAAAATGCGATTCGCGAATTGGTAAAACACTATAAAGACCCTGAAGTAGGGGCTGTAAGTGGAGAGAAAAGGATCATGAATCAAGAAGCAGAGGGCGCATCAGCAGCCGGTGAAGGGCTGTATTGGAAGTATGAAAGCACCTTAAAAAAAATGGATTCGGAAATGCGCACCGTAGTAGGAGCGGCCGGAGAACTCATTTCCTTTAGGACCGATCTGGTGGAGGACCTGGAAGAAGACACAATACTGGACGATTTCATGCAAAGCATGCGCATTGCATTAAAAGGATATAGAGTGATATATGAGCCTGAAGCATATGCTATGGAAACAGCCTCAGCCGATGTAAAGGAAGAGCTAAAGCGCAAAGTTCGAATTTGTGCCGGAGGATGGCAAAGCATGTCAAGGCTATTGCCTGCATTCAATGTTTTCAGACATCCGTTGCTGACATTCCTTTACACATCTCACCGGGTACTCAGATGGAGTATTGCTGCTTTTGTATTGCCGATAATTTTTATACTGAACATTTTTTTAGCAAACAGGGGGGGAGTCTATGTTTTTCTCCTAATTGCTCAGATAATTTTTTACGTACTGGCTCTCCTGGGATGGTATCTTCAAAGCAAAAAAATGAAAGTAAAATTGCTGTTTGTTCCGTTTTACTTCACGCTGATGAATTATGCTGTGTTTGCTGGATTTTTCAGATGGTTGAGGGGAACACAAAAAGCAACCTGGGAACGCGCCAGGCGTGCCACTATTTAATTTTTGTTCACATGAATGGATAATGAGAATCAAAAGAAAAAGAGCCCTTCCCGCTTTTCCAAACTTTTATTGCTTTTGGAAGATGTAAAAATTGTACTCGAAATCATCTATGTCATTGTTTTTTTATTCTTTTTTCTCTTTCTGTTGTTGGAATTAAAGAGATATTATTCCATAGATGTTTTCCCCGGATATGATACGGCAATCGACGATCTGTATGGAGCTATGAAAGGGATAATTTCTGAGCTTTTCAAAAAATTATTTGGGGAAGAAGTCAAAATTTGATAGCATTCAGTTTTTCATAAAGCAATTGCTTTTTATCAGATGCCAAGGATACTTCTTTGCCATTGTCCATGACCAATCCTCCATCGTTTCTCAGAATTTTTTTTATCCTGTTCAGATTTACGATATAGGACCGATGAGTTCGTAAAAAAGGTCCAATGTTTTGTAATTTTTCAAATTCCAGCAATTTGCGGCTTAAAAAAAGTTTCGAACCATCTGCAAGATAAATTTCAGTATAGGAACTGTCCGCCTTCAGAAACACAATATCGTTTAGCCTGACCACCGCCTGACCATCGCTGGAGGGAAGTACGAGTTTTGCTTCTTCAGGATTCTTAATATTTGCAATCAGAGCATTTAGCCGCTCTCTTTCTATGGTGATATCATTGTTTAAAGTGGCTTTCAATTTGGTAATTGCCCTGGAAAGAGCCTCTGGAGATATGGGTTTGAGGATGTAGTCGACGGCACTGAGCTCAAATGCTGTGACGGCATATTCGCTGTAAGCAGTTACAAAGATTATTTTGAAATGTATATTGCCTTCCGGAAAGAACTCAAATATTTGGGTCCCGTTGTATTCCGGCATTTCTACGTCCAAAAAAACTACTGTGGGATTTAAATCCGAGATAAGTCTGACGGCTTCAGGTAGAGTTTTAGCCTCACCTACTACTTCGATTTCAGGAAAATATTCCGAGAGCAAGCTGTGCAATACATTTCTTGCATGTAGTTCATCATCTACAATTAAGGCTGTTATTTTGATATCTTCCATAGAGATTCGTTTTCAGGATTCAAGGTCAAATTCGATTGGTATACTTAAGATTACAGTAGTGCCGGAGGGCTGGTTATTCAGGTCAACCTTATCAAATATCTGTAACACAATCTTTCGTTTAAGACGCGAATTTATTAATTGTATTCTATTTCGGATAGCTTCCAGTGCAAATGATGACTTTTTTACATTTCTCCGGGCATTGATTTCTTCAGCTTTTTTTCGTCCAATCCCATTGTCGTCTACTATGATGCGAATGTCGTTGTTGGTACCCTTTTCTACTTTGATCAGGAGTCTTTTTTCATCTCTTTTGTGCATAAGCCCGTGTTTTATCGAGTTTTCAACAAAAGGCTGTATGAAAAATCCGGGAATTTCAGGATTTAAATATTTAAGTTCATTGTCAACTTCTATGCTGTATTTAAAGTCCTCACCAAGTCGAAGCTTTTCGAGCTCAAGATATAACTCAATGACATTCAGCTCTTCAACGAGTGAAATATTTTCGTTTTCCGATAAGTCTAGCACCTTACGCATCAATTCTGAAAATTTTGTCAAATAACTGCTAGCTGAACGTTTGTCTCCAATGTAGATCAGACTTTGTATGGAATTGAGAATATTGTAGACAAAATGTGGATTCATCCGGGACCTTAATGCTGTGAGTTTTGAAATTCTAATTTGACTATTCAATAATTCTTTTTTCCTGGATTTTTGCTCATTGAAGTAAATAATGAGAGCTGATGCCATGACCATCAATATCAGCATAACTACAAAGAAATACGTCGAATAATAAAAAGGTTTCGGAACGGATACGCTTATGCTTGCCAGGTTTGAAATGATTTTTCCCGTTTGGTCAACAACGCTCAACTCCAATAAATGATCCCCTGACTCCATGTAGGGAAAAAAGATTTTGTTGGCATCTGCAATGATAAAATTCCAGTTTGTATCAATATCCTTTATGCGGTAAGCTATACGAATGCCAGCAGATTCACCTAGACATAAATAGTCAAACTCTACGAAGAAACTGTTGTTTTTGAGTTTTACAGAAGGTGAATTTAAATTATATTTTTTTGCCTTAAGGTCTGAAATGCCTGTTACAAATATTTTGGATAAAATCTTTTTGTCTGACTTGATCGGACTAACAATAATTTTATTACTGAAGAAAAAGTAAATGAAATCGTCTTCTATTTCCACATCACTCACTTGCATATCTGAAGCGCTTAAAATACTCGATACATCGAATATTTCATACGATTTTTGGTCAATCAGCAATGCCCCGTTTCTAAAGATGACAAGAACATAGGGTTTGTAATATTTTAGTTTTACAATGGAATTGTTTTCCGGAAAAATATACTTCAAATCAAAAGTTTTTTTATGAAAATCCAGATAATATACATCGATAGTCGAATGATTAGTTGCTACCCAATATTTATTTTCTGAGTCTGCTATTAGGTCAACACCTTTGATTCTTTTGCCTGTGGATTTATCGGTTACTTCTACCAAAGTATCTCTTTTGTATTTTAATAGTCCATCCAGTGATAAGATATATATAGAACTATCCAACCAAACGGCTCTTTTTGCTCTGGACTCATGTAGAAGTGTAAGACATTCGATAAATTTTTTCTTTTGATTGAGTGCCATACAATCTTTTCCCGCTGGCTGGTAATACACTCGATTGTTTAATAAAAAAACTTTTTCTCCGAGTGGTGTTGTAATCATGTCATTTCCCAGATACATAAATGTATACGATTGGGATTTCAAATCAATTTTTCCATATTTAAAGTACACATGATCGTCGTCTTTCGTGTAGTGTAGAAACTTTATGTCATCTACGCCAAACCTGCCCAGGTAATGAAATAGATTGTTCTTAAAATCTATTTTGTAAAATCTATTTTGACTGGATGCACTTATAAACTTATTTCGGTCTAATTTTGTGGTAAATGCAAATTCATCGTTAATTGGAAGGGTGAATTTTTTCTTGTCCTCTGTCTTCCATGTAATCAGCTTTCCATCTAAAGATGTGGCCCAGTAGTTTCCTACTCTATCTATCATTATATCGCTGATTTTCTTATCCTTTATTATCTGTTTAAAAATACCCTTCTTTGGATGATATGAAAAGAGACCTGAGGATGAACAAAAGAAGAATTCACTTCCAATTTTATTCATTTTAAATGTAGTGATTTCACTGTTTTGAAAAACTTCAAAATAATTTTGAAGTACATTGTTTTTAAATATGTAAACAGGGGAATTCAAATCTCTGCACTTAATATAAATATTTTCTTGATCTGAGGTAATTATCCATTTGCAATAATATGGCAATTCGTATGTTAAAAAATTTCCATCAGGATTAATTTTATATAAGTATTTTCCAGAAGTTGTAATAAATACAGATTTTTTGTGGATATGCAATTGAGAAAATTCTTTTACAGTCTCATCTTTTGTGTCTGGATCAATTCTGTGAAGAATATCAAAATTTCTATTTAAAATAAATAGTGCTTTATCCGTAAGTAAGTATATTTTTCCATCTTTTTCAGCCAAATCCAGGAAAGTATATTTATTGCTTTTAATGCCAAGTATATCTTTTTTAAAAAATGTATTATTTATTACCTCAAAAACTCCTTCATAAAAATTAATCGCCATAACCCTTTTGTCACTTAAAAATGTAATGGAATTAAATGAAGGGTCTAGCAATTCACCATCATTGATCTTTTGAAAATTAATTCCATTATATCTAAACATTCCCCGGTCAGTTGATAGATAGATAAAACCCAAGGAATCCGTATTAATGGAATAGATAGGCGTATTGAACGAACCACTAAATACGCTGATTTCTTGAGTGAATATATCGGGAGCAGGAATTTGCTGACTCTGACCGATGGCTGTCAGGTTCAAAACGATGGAAATAAAAAGCGACACTAGTGGGTTTCTCATCGTTTTATCAATGGATGAAAGTATTTTTGCCATGTACTTATGGCAAAGAAAATCATCCTTTACCTTTCAGGTGTCATTTTAGGCGTCTTTCTTGTAAATTTTTTATTTGGTGGAAGAAATATTTCGTGTACCTACTTTCCGCAGGACAGAGTAGTGGATAACCTTCGTCGAAAAAGCTTTACCTGGTCCGAGTTTGCTTTATGTCAGGTAAACAGGCTAGAAATGAAGGGGTTGTTGGATGTTGATAGTCTACTTGGTGTGTCAAAAGTTCTCTTCAGCGAAAGTAGGATTAGAGGCGTTGACTGTCCGGAATATTTGTTCGAATCCAAAGGGGTTGATAAGGTATATTTCGTCGTTCGTAATTGTGTAGAGGAGGCAATTATTATTTACATGGATACAACTAAAACTACCAGTGTACGATGTCCTTAATATTTATCTTTTTAAAAGTTGCATTTATTGGTATAGCACACGATTTTTATATGAGTGTTTCCACAATTTCGATTTATGGAGATAAGGCTGTTTTGGAAATAAAAGTGTTTAAGGATGACCTGGAAAAGGTTTTGGATGTTTCATTGGATGATTTGAGTGTTAATATAAAGGAAAAGGTCTTTGAATATTTCAGGGAAAACTTTAAAATTTCTTCGAATGATAATGATGTGAAAATACATTTTAAAAATGTGACAGACCAGGGGGAATCTGTTGTTGTCACTTCCGAATTTCACTTTGAAGAGAACCAGAAGTTAACAGTGACAAATACCATATTTTTATCTGAATTTGCCAATCAGATAAATATTGTCTACTTGAAGAGGCAAGCAAAAACAAATACTGTCATTTTTTATCGAAATAGAAAAACGCATACATTCTGAAAATGGAAAATTTTTCAGTATATTTTTGGTTGGGGTATGGACATATAACAGACCTGGCTGCATTAGACCATATTCTATTTCTTTTAGTGCTGATAGTCAGGTATCAGCCCAGGGAGTTGCTAAACATACTGATCGTTGTTACCCTTTTTACCATAGGGCATTCACTTACCTTAATTGTCTCAGCATTGCAGTTGTATCAGCCTTCAAAAGTTTGGATAGAATTTTTTATACCAATTACTATTGTAATTACGGCAGTAAGTAATCTTGTAGCACTTGAAAAAAAGTCAGCAAAGCTTGCTCGATGGACTTCCTTTTTCTTTGGTTTAATCCATGGTTTTGGTTTTTCCAATTACTACTCGATGCTTACAGAATCAACGGATTCTTTTTGGTCTGCTTTGATTCCTTTTAATCTTGGTATTGAGTGGGGGCAACTAGTGGTTGTGGCTTTTATACTGGGAATATCGTTATTGGTTCAGAATTTACTAAATTATAAACACAGGGATTGGTTGATTTTTGTATCAGGAGGAGGGTTTTCATTGGCACTCTGGCTTGCATTGGAAAATGCACCGTTTTAGTCTGAAATCTCCTCAAATTCAAAGAGGTTTTTTAGATGTTTGAGGAGTTTTTCTTCAATTTCAGTTAATGGAATATATTGATTGGTTTCCTTGGCCATAGAGGTGACGCTTTTTCCTTTGATTCCACAGGGAATTATATAGTCAAACCAACTCAAATCCGTGTTAACATTAAGAGCCAGACCGTGCATGGTAATCCATCGGGCTGCTCTCACACCCATAGCGCAGATTTTTCTTGGATTTTTTCCTTTCGGGTCGAGCCATACACCGGTTTCACCCGGTGACCTTTCACCTTGAACCCCATAATCTGCCAGGGTATTGATGACGGCTTCTTCCAGATATCGCAAGTAGCGGTGAATGTCGGTAAAGAATTGGTCGAGGTCAAAAATCGGATAGACGACAAGCTGTCCATGTCCGTGAAAGGTGACATCACCGCCTCTGTTGATGTGAAATATTTGTGCACCTTTGCTTGTGTAGAATTCCTCTGGATAAATCAGATTGCCTGAATTGGCACTTTTACCTAGGGTGTACACCGGTGGATGCTCTACGGTAATGAGATAGTTGACCGGAAAGAAGTCTGTTTGACCCTTTCGACGGAGCAGTTTGCCTTGTTCTACGACCTTGAACAAAGCCTCTTGCTCTGCCCAGGCAGTGGCATATTCGGTGAGTCCCCGGCGAAGAATTTTAACTTTTCGCCTTGTGCTTTGTAGCTCTGTCAATTGAAATTGGCTAATTCACCTTTTAGTTGGTTTATGGCTGATATATCCATTACATCTACCCCGTTCAACTCGCTTAGATAATACGAAATCCAATCTGTAATATGGATGAGGTAAAAGAAAGCTCTCAGTGGAGTTTCGCCTTCGGAGTGGATGTGAAAAACTCCAGAGGTAAAGTTCTGGATGATGTTTGAGCTTATTTCTGTCCTTTTGGCGTTTCTGTTGTCGTCAAAGGGGGTATGGATGAATATGGCTGCAAAGTGTTCGTCCCCGCCTTTCCATCCGACCAGTTCGTTGTGGTTCATTTCGGGAACCGTTCCGTTCCATGCAAGCATTTTTGAATTTTCATTGAGTTGTTGTCTGAACCGCTCTGCCAGACTTCCGAATCCGCTGCAGGCATATACAGCCGGTATTTTTTTATGCAGTCTCACAGCTATGTATCTAGCTTGTGATTGGATTTTTTCCCTGAATTCGAGGAGATAATTGGAGCTGAGTATGATATCGTTATCCAAGGCCAGCCTGGAAATTCCGTAATATGCCAGCATGTAGAGCTGATATACCAGGCTGTATCCAATCATAGATCGCGGAGGGTTGCCCTCTGGCATCTGCAGGTAATTGTAGTTTTTGCTTTTGGCCATTTGGAGGAGTGTGCCACCGGATGTGATAATGGCGATTTCGCAGCTGTGCTCTTCGGCTTCTGCCAGTGCAGCGAGGGTTTCTTCAGTTTCACCGCTGTAGCTGCAGGCAATAACCAGAGTATTTTCGTCAGCAAAAGCCGGCAGGTGGTAATCTTTATTGACGATGATGGGAATTTCAGCATGAGGCGACAGGAGGTCTTGCACCATAGAGGCACCAATTCCGCTGCCTCCTAATCCGGTAATGATCACATTCTTTATTGCTCTATTGGACTGCTTGAACGAGGCCTTCTTCGCAGTGATCATTGCATCTACCAGATGTTTGGGAAAATTTTCAATCAGAGTTAGCATTTTAAAAGGTATTTTTTAACATGTGGCGAAATTAGAGACAAATACAATATCCCATGGTGAATGCTTCAGGAATCAGCCATTAATTGCCTCTACATCCTTGACCAAAGTAGGAAGCAACCTCTGTAGCAGCGACAAAATCCCGTTTTTGAGAGTCAGTGTAGATGATGGACACCCCGAACAGGCGCCCCGAAGCACAACTTTCACGATGCCATCCTTGTAGCCTGCGAAGGCAATGTTTCCGCCGTCTTGTTCGACGGCTGGCTTTACATATTCATCTAAGATCTCCACGATGCGACGTTCAACCTCATCTAATGTGTCCGGATCAGGCAGTTCAATGCCGGAAAGGCTGTAGGAACTATGTGTACCGGAATCCGGCTCATTTATATCGGATGATTTTGCTGCCGGAAGCACTACAGCCCTCCCTTCTGCCAGGTATTGGTAAATAAACTCTCTGATTTCCTGAACTACTTCGTTCCAGTCTGTGATGTTGTATTTGGCAATAGCGATAAAATTGGCAGTGATAAATACTTCTTTTACAAATGGAAAATGAAATAACTGACTGGCCAAAGGTGAGATCTGAGCCTCTTCAATGTTTTTAAACTCATAAGCCCCTTCTTCTACCAGCATTTTGTTGGCTACAAATTTCATTACCGCGGGGTTGGGTGTGCTTTCGGCATAGACGCTTACTGGTATTTTTTTGGTTTGCATTAGTCAAATCTTTAAATCAGTACAAAAGTATCTGGTATTGGTTCGATTGAGAGTGTACTAAAATACCTTTGTACACTGATTTCACACTTTTATAATGGCAATAGTAAAATCTGTTAATGGCAAGTCACCTCGCTTTGGAAGCAACTGCTTTCTGGCTGACACCGCTGTAGTAGTTGGTGATGTGGTGATGGGTAACGAGTGTTCTGTATGGTTCAATGCTGTGGTACGAGGTGATGTCCATTACATCAAAATGGGAAACAGAGTAAATGTGCAGGACAATGCGACCATTCACTGCACTTATCAAAAAGCACCCACCAATATTGGCAACAATGTTTCAATCGGTCACAATGCCATAGTTCATGGATGCACCATTTTCGACAACGTGCTTATAGGTATGGGAGCTATTGTGATGGATGGCTGTGTGATCGAAAGCAACTGTATCATCGCAGCAGGTGCTGTAGTGCTGGAAGGTACCAGAGTTCCTTCCGGTAGTATCTTAGCGGGTGTACCGGCAAAAAAAGTTAAAGATCTCGATCAATCCCTCTTTGAAGGTGAAATAATGAGAATCGCCAACAATTACGTGATGTATGCTTCATGGTTTAAATAAATTTTTTAGGATGAATAAAAATGTAGTTGCTCTGGTGCTTCTTGCACTTCTTGCCATTCCGGTTTTTGGACAAAAAGCACTAAAGAATCCGGAATTTGCCATTGTTTCGGTCTATGAGCCACCCCAATCGGATGTATTGAGGACGGCTCTGCAGCTTCACACAGCCCAGACCGATGTAGACAGAAAGCTCACCGATATGAAAAACATGGGGTTGATTGCAGAAATTTCTGCCGCATCAACTGCAAAGGCAGAGTTGAGACAGCTGATTTCACCCAACTTTACAACGGCAGCAGAGGTGTTAAATGCGGCTGCTTCACAAGGCTGGATACTGCATTCGGCATATAGTCAAGATGTTCAGGGTTTTCCTATGCATGTGTTTGTACTTTACAGAAAGAAAAAGAAAAAATAGTTGAAATTCAATCTTTTAACGGCTTTTCCTACGGTCCATTGGAATCACAATTGGGAGAGGCAGCACGAATTGATTTTCCGATTGAGCCGGAAGTTTCAAGCGGTTAACATTCACCAACCCTATGGATTGATCAATTATTCATTGCCACATGTATTGAAAAAGTTTAAAGACTATTGGGTCAACAGACAAAAAATTGAAAAAGGATTGCTTGCCAATCCTACAGCGGAAAACTTTCACTTTGTAAATCATTTCTACCTGCCAATTCATTATACCTGGTGGAGCGATTGCATCAATTATCAACTTGTAAGCAGTAAAGCATTCCCGCCGGAGGAGTCTTTGATTTACTCTGGATATGTCAATGGATTTATGTTCAAATATTTTCAAAAGGGAGGATTTAAGTGGCTTGATTTGTTTGCCCGACGTCAAAAGATGTCTGAGCTATCTGTAAAAGCAAAAAACTTGGAGGCAAAAGCAGTTGAAACAGCTGATCTGGTCACTGCAGACAATGTGAATACCATATCGGATTACATGAGTATTCGAAAAGATATCCTATATCTGCCACAAGGTGTGGATGCAGGAAGATTTTACCCAACTACAGGAATGGAATCTATAAAATCCCTTGCCAAAGGATATAAAGGAATAGCCGGATACATGGGCACTGATCTAGCAGTGGACCTTCAATTGCTCAGTGAGGTGATCAGACTTTGTCCTGAAATATTCTTTGTATTTATTGGAAATTTTAAAAACTCGACTAAGACGGCTCTAAATGTGTATAAGAATGTAGTATTCACCGGCAGGATTGGGTATTTCGAGCTGAATGAAGCAGTCAATAGTCTCGACATTGGAATCATTCCATATTTAATCAATGAAAAAACTTCTGGAGTTTTCCCAACTAAATACTATGAATACCTGGCGTGTAACAAACCAGTAATTACAACTCCACTGCCTGACCTGGTCGATAAAAATTCACTTCATGTGATTGTAGCAGAAGATGCCAGAAGCTGGAGAGATGCGATGTATTTTCTTTTAAAAAAACCATACGAACCCAATGCACCTATCTCAGAGGCTATGCACAACACATGGGCCAGAAGACTGGAACTGCTGGAGGGATATTTGCCGTTGTAACTGTTCAGCCCAAACTCCTTACAAGCCATATTTTACACCCTTTAAAAACCATGGAAGAAAAATTTAAATCACTTCGAAAGCTGATTGAGACAAAAACCAATTTTGCAATAACTACCCACATCAATCCCGATGGAGATGCAATAGGCAGCAGTCTGGCATTGTATCATTTCCTGAAAAATATAGGCAAGCAGGTAATTGTGGCAGGTCCAAACGATGCCCCTGAAAATCTACGTTTTTTACCTGAATTTGAAGTATACCAGCCGTTTACTGAATATTCGGACAACCTCACCAGGGCCCTGAAAAATGCAGATGTGGTGTTTGCTTTGGATTTCAACACCCTGAGCCGCACCGGTGAGGCAATGAAGGCAGTACTTGCAGACGTGACAGCTTCAAAAGTCTTAATCGATCACCATTTGCAACCGGATCAGGAATTTAATCTCGCTTTTTCTGATAGTACCTCATGCAGTACCTGTGAATTGCTTTTTGATGTTTTGGATGGAGCCTTCAGCCATATCAACTGGCTTACAAAAGACATTGCAGAATGCCTTTATACAGGCATTGTTACCGATAGCGGATCGTTTAGATTTGATACAGTCAAACCGGAAACACATCGAAAAGTGGCACGCCTCCTCGATACGGGATTCAATCATACCGCTGTGCATGAATATCTCTATGATTCCAATTCCCTTGAGAGGTTTAAATTGATGACCATCATGCTCTCCAATCTCAGGGTGATTTTGGACGGTGTAGTGTCGGTTTCCTACATCACCGAATGTGACTTGCAGGCGACAGGTTGCCGCAGAGAAGATGTTGAAGGTTTTTCCAATATGGGATTATCACTCAAGGGAGTTGTAATTTCAGCATTTATGCGGGAGGAGGATGGAAAAATCAGGATTTCTTTCAGGTCCAAAGGCGACCATGATGTAAATCTGTATGCCAGAAAATACTTCAATGGAGGTGGCCATAAGAATGCTGCAGGAGGAACTTTTTACGGCTCTGTCGCTGAAGCATTGCAACTTTTTGAACAAACAGTGCATGAAGCAGTATTGACCAGATGATAAGGAACGAGGTCCTGGAGTCCATTGCCGTCAGGGTAAAAGTCCCCAAATCGCAGCTGAGTTTTGAGCCGGTACATGGCGGATGTATTGGCCAATCCTACAAATTGATAACTAGAGACGGAGGTTCTTATTTTTTAAAAACAACTTCTGAAAAGGCTCCGGGAGATTTTTTCGCCAAAGAGGCTGAAGGGTTGAGACTTCTGCAAGACAGCGGATTGAGAAATGTTCCAACCATAATCGCTGTGGATCGAGATTTCCTAATTCTCAGTTGGGTTAATCAGGGAGTTAAAACGCAAACATCCTTGTATAGAGCCGGTGAATCGTTGGCCATACTTCACAGCAAAAAATATAACTTTTATGGATTGGAACATCCCAATTACATCGGCTCAGAGCCACAAGTCAATGGAATCTTCAAGACCTGGCACGAGTGCTATTTTCACAGTAAACTTTGGCCTATGGCTTTACGAGCTAATTCAAAGGGTCATTTATCATCCTCCGTGCTTTCGATGCTTGAAAGATTGGAACAGAAACTTCCGGCTCTTTTACCGGAAGAACATCCGTCGCTTCTGCATGGCGATTTATGGGGAGGCAATTTGATGGTATCCGAAGAGGGTGAACCTTATTTTATCGACCCTGCAGTGTATTATGGTCATAGAGAAGTAGATTTGGCCATGACAATGCTTTTCGGAGGCTTTGGCCAATCCTTTTACGAAGCCTATCAGTCGTCGAACCCTCTTTTATCTGATTTTAAGGAAAGAGTCTCTCTATATCAGCTCTATCCCCTGCTGGTCCATGCAGCTATTTTTGGTTTAAGCTATCCGGCCGAATGCGTCAAGTGCATACGTCAATATTTATAACCACTTAATATGAGCAAAAAGAAATCATTATTCGCGCTTACAACCTTCATTAATCTGACCATTTTAGGGTATGTGTTATTGGCTTGTGATGCCGACCACACATTAAGAAATACACAGGAACTCTCAAAAAAAACAGAAACCCCATTAGTGACTTATGAAATTTTACCGTACGAAATTTCTGATGAACAAACGGTAACCTTAATTAAAACCGATGTGAAAAATATCTTCGAAGACTCAGCTTTCATTCTAGTAGTAAAGGCCAATAAGGGAAATATGGTGTATTTGGACAGTCTGAGTTTTGCCGTCAAAAAAGGAGATTCTGCTACAGCCAGCATTGTTTTTACTCAGTTGGAATATGACAACAACAACCCGCCAAAAGTGGAATTTATTTATAAATGATGTATACCATATTAGTCAAAACGGTATCAGGTTTTGAGCAGCTTCTCGAGCAAGACATCCTTGCGTACGGTGGCGTGGTTATATCTGTACAAAAAAGAAGTATAATCTGTCAGGGAGATGCAGATTTGGTAGTAAAATTAAACGTATGCAGCGGGGTTGCAGTATATGTGTATATTCTCCTTTATCATTTTGAAGCGCATCACAAGAGAGAGTACACAACTCGCATAAGGGATTTCAAATGGGAAAATTACCTTCTTACCACTCAAACATTTTCCATAAAAAGTGATGTATTTGGAAGCAATTACTTTGACAATTCTCTTTATGCTTCTCTACTGTTAAAAGATGCAATTGCTGATCGGCAGAGAGATATATCTGGTAAGAGATCCAATGTAGACAGAGAATACCCGGATGCAGAATTTTATCAATACGTACATCAATCAAAAGTAGCTGTATACATAAATACTTCCGGTGCTCCTCTGTACAGAAGAGGCTATAAGGTGATGGGAGCAAAAGCACCTATCAATGAGGTATTGGCACATGGAATTTTAAGATTAGCCGGATATTCCGGCGAGCAAAGATTTATCAATCCAATGTGTGGCAGTGGGACATTGATTTCTGAGGCAATTTTGCTTCAAAGGAAAGAATGCGCCAATCGGTATCGTACTTCGTATGCTTTCAGAAAATTTGATTGGGATAACTTTGAAGAAATCTTTCTCAAAATAACGATGAATTTTAAGGATGTCTTCCGCGAAAAGGTTGCCCAATTTATCGGAATCGATAGTGATGCGGACGCCCTTAAAGCCACTGAAGTAACCCTGCAAAAAATACA
The DNA here is from genome assembly GCF_003337435.1 of Schleiferia thermophila. Classification (GTDB taxonomy): domain Bacteria; phylum Bacteroidota; class Bacteroidia; order Flavobacteriales; family Schleiferiaceae; genus Schleiferia; species Schleiferia thermophila. The sequence goes on along the minus strand of NZ_QPJS01000005.1, from coordinate 41,359 downwards.
AAAAAACGAACAGGTACAATTGATACACTGGGATTTTTTGCGCTGGGATAAGGTTGTGGAAGATGCTTTTGTGATTCTTAATGTTCCCTATAACCATAGATTGAAAATTAATTATGAGCCATTTTTTAAAGACCTTGGTAAACGGCTCAAAAAGTCATTCCCAGGAGGTGAATGCTGGGTTTTATCAGCTGGTAGAGAGCATACCAAGTACATGGATTTGAAATCTTCCCATTCCATAGCTTTATACAACGGGAAAATTCCGGTACTTTTACAACAGTTCAAAATTTACTGACGTCATGAAACGAATTGGAGTCTTTACTTCAGGAGGAGATGCACCCGGTATGAATGCCTGTATCAGGGCTGCAGTTCGTACCGCTTTATCCCGAGGTCTCGAAGTTTTCGGAATTTACAGAGGTTACCAGGGAATGATTGAGGGCGATATTGTACCGATGAATTCGGGTGATGTTTCCAACATCATTCAGAGAGGCGGCACCATTCTTAAAACTGCCCGGAGCGATGATTTCCGCACTGAGCAGGGAAGAAGAAAGGCAGCTGAAAATTTGAGGAAGTACGGCATCGAGGGATTGGTGTGTATAGGTGGCGATGGTTCTTTCAAAGGTGCTTCAATTCTATACGAAGAGCACGGAATTAAGACCATAGGAGCCCCGGGAACCATTGACAACGACTTGTACGGAACTGATTCGACCATCGGATACGATACTGCCGTCAATACGGTAGTTCAGGCAGTGGACAAGCTTCGTGATACTGCAGCTTCGCATAACAGGTTATTTATTGTAGAAGTAATGGGTAGAGATGCCGGATTTATCGCTCTGAGGTCTGGGATCGCTTGTGGTGCTGAAGCCATTCTGGTGCCTGAAACTCCTACTTACATCGATGCCTTAATTCAAAAACTGAGAGATGGCTGGAACAGGCAGAAACACTCCTCCATAGTAATTGTAGCCGAAGGCGATGAAAGCGGAGGAGCATACGAAGTGGCCAAGGCAGTAAAACAGAATTTCGACCGATACGATGTGAGAGTTACCGTGCTTGGACACATTCAGCGCGGTGGCAGTCCATCGGCTTATGACCGGGTCCTCGCAAGTGAGATGGGATATGCTGCAGTTGAAGGTTTGCTCGATGGTAAATTCAATGCTATGGTAGGAAGACAGGGAAGGGAGATTGTCTTTGTGCCCTTTGAAAAAGCAATAAAACACAACAAGGAATTAAACAAACATCTATTGCAGATTGCTGCAACACTTTCCATTTAAGTTATTTTCTGGAATAACTAAAAAATAAAAGTAGACATTGTCTGAATTGCTGTCAAAAGAGCTGTATGGTCAGCCCTGCAGAAATTCCAACGTGATTAAATGGAAGATTAAAGGGCGATGCTTTTGTTGGCTGGTTAGCCACCAGTTCGTCATTGGTTGTAAATGTCAGGTTGCGTTCATACACCGTTTCTTTCTGGTAAATGGCCAATTGATTTAGCTCACCAACGCCATTGACCTCCAGTTTCACCAATGAAGAACTTTTTGGTGTGAAATGAGCTCCTAAGGCTCTTACTTCGGTGAAGAAAAACAAATTGTCGCTCAAAACCCATTCAAGGCCGATAGCCCCACTGAAGCCAAAGGTCAACCTACCGACATGATTGGTATGGGATTCTATTACATCAAAAAAATTATTGTTGGAAGGCAATACCACCGTATTTTTTTCCTGCAGTACACCGATAAGTATCGGAAAACCTACTCTTAGGTATGGCCTGGTAATATATTCCATCGGGAGCATAAAAGTGATTTCCGGAGTGAAGAGCAAGGCATTGGATTTCAATGTCCTTGGCGATTCAAAAGAGAAATCAATGGTGTCAATCCTCGTAGAGTAGATGTCCTTTACTGTGGATGAACTGCTGTACTGATATCCAATATCCAATCCAAACCGGAAAATATCATTAACCTGATAGCCAAATCCCAAATGAGCGTAAAGTCCGGAACCCGGTGAGAAATATTGAGTTTGGATGCTGGCAGTTGAATCAGTGAGTGTACGGTTTTCCCATTGATTGAAAGGTAAGGAATATGGCATGCTAAAGGTGTAAGAGTTTCCAGCTCTCAGAAAAAATCCCTGCTGGTAATAATTCTGGGCGTTCAGAGTGCAGAGCAATACCATAGTGAAGGCGGAAATGCCAGACAGTTTTCTCATAAACTCAATTTTATAGCAAATAAAAAGAAGAAAAAGTAACTTCTAATTGAAAACGCGGATGCTATTTCCAAAAAATTGTACGCGGTATTGTTTTAAAGGCAATGATTGATTCCCGGCTTCTGGAGTGCCATCAAAGAGAATATATCCTGCACTGTCGCATCCACACCTACTGATAATATTGTCGTCGCTGACGTGGACCAATCCGCATGGCTCATTTATATGTGACGGGCAGGTCCTGTCAAAAGCTCGGAAATCGTCGGCATTACCATTGAAGAAAGCACGATAAATCAAAAGACCTCTGAACCCGCCGGGATGGTAAATCCACCCGCCCGGTGCTTGCAGTGGTAGACTCGAAGGAAGATTTAAAAAAATAACCTCATCGACTGGTACATTGGGAACCTGATGCTGACGCTGCTCTCGACATCCAATCATCACGACAGATAATACATTTATTGAGAAAAAAAGCAGCATCTTGCGCAGTCTATTTAAACGCCGGTAGCCCATAAAAAAGTTTCAAATACAACCTTTGTTTGTAGGTCAAAGATAACAATTATAAAATCAAAATGTTACACTAAAAATTTCACTTAAAAAAAATGAAAGAGCATTTTTGGCTCTTAATTTAAAATGTTTTTAATTTAACCCGTCCAAATTTACCCAAATTTAAACTTTAAAAATGGCGAATAGATTACTCATTTTTTTCTGTGTAGTGTTTGCTTTAAATGTTTATGCACAGGAACGTCCGGGTCGTTTGCTGGGGAGAGTATTTGAAAAAACCAATCCAAGAGAGCCAGTACCGTTTGCCAATGTAGTGGTCAAGGACAAAGCCGGGGCCATAGTAAAGGGAACAGCTGCAGATGATAATGGCAATTACAACATATCTCCGCTAAATCCTGGAACCTATTATGTTGAAGTGACGGCTGTTGGGTATGCTAAAGCTACAATTGCCGGTATTTTGATCAAACCTAATGAAGCTACCACACTCAATATTCCACTTCAGGAAGCCACTGAGATGCTAACCGAAGTCACCATTACGTGGGAGAAACCATTGGTTGACAACAAAACTGTAGTGACCTCCGAAGAAATCGTCAACATGGCCATCCGCGATGTGGCAGCCGTGGCAGCTACTGCAGCCGGAGCCTTTCAGGCAGTTGAGGGAGGTGGTATCAGTATTCGTGGAGGTCGTGAAGACGCCACGACTTATTTTATAGATGGTGTTAAGGTCAGAGGAAGCCTTTCGCTTCCGCAAGGTGCCATTGCTCAGCAACAGGTTTATACCGGCGGAGTCCCGGCGCAATTTGGTGATGCCATCGGGGGGGTTATATCCACAACCACCAAAGGACCCTCTCCGGTATATTATGGAGAAGCAGAAATATTATCCTCCTCACTTTTTGACCCTTATCACTACAACCTGTTCGGCTTTACGGCCGGAGGCCCATTGATCAAAAAGAAGGGTAAACCTATCGTAGGATTTCTGTTTTCATCCGAATATGAATACCAGGCTGACCCTCGCCCCTTTTATACAAAGCAGTATCGCGTCAGAGAGGATGTATTAAGAGATCTGCAAAAAACACCAGTGAGACCTGCTAATCTTGGGCAAGGTGTGCTCTACAATTCCGAATTTATCACAATGGATGATTTGGAAGAGATTCCGGCACGCCTGAATGCAGCTAGAAATGATTTCAGAATGCAAACAAATTTTAATATTAAACTTAATGACAATACAGGAATATTGATGGGAGTTCGTCTTTCATCGCGATGGGGAAAAGATCCGAGTTTTCTCAATTCTCTCTTTAATTATGAGTTTTACGGAGAATCCAGAAATACTGACTGGGCCGTGTTTGGACGCTTTCAGCAAACCCTTGGCAGCAATCAAGGATCTTCTAAGCTAAAGAATGCCTTCTATCAAATACAAGTGGATTACCAAAGAAATGAAAGGAGAAGTTTTGACCCTCGCTTTGGCGACAACATTTTTGCTTACGGTCACATTGGGTATTTCGATAGATTCCAAGATTTCTTTTACACATACGGCACAGACACGGCGACCGGGCTGACAGGTTGGCTGGCTATTGTTCCTTTTGACACGGCAATTACTTTTAGACCAGGTCCATATAATCCGATAAGAGCGCGCTATACTGAAATTTTTTACGAGACTGTTCGTCAAAATCCCTTCCTAGGCAATACACGCACCTACGATGCTCTTCGTCAAGGTCGTGCATTGTGGAACGGGGATAATCCTCAAACCGTTTACAATGGCCTGTGGGGTAACGTCGGTGCCCAGATCGCTGGCTACAGCAAAGGAAGATTTTCGCAATTCAGAGTTACAGGGTCCTTTTCATTTGAATATGAACGTCATCAAATTATCACCGGCTTTGAATTTGAACAGAGGGTAGACCGGGCTTTTAGTGTAGGAGCCAATGGATTGTGGACTCTCATGCAACAGCTTCAAAACGATCACATCAGGGAATTGGATTTTGGAAATCCCATGCCGGTTCGCGATGAAAATGGCGTTTTTTTAGATACCATTTTTTATCCGAGAAAGTTTGATGCCGGAAAGCAAAATGCATTTGACGAAAGATTTCGTAGAAGATTAGGACTAGATCCGAATGGTCTTGACTTTTTGAATGTCTTTAGTCACGACCCCTCTATTTTTTCATTGGATTTGTTTGCTGCAGATGAACTTATTAACCTAAGTGGTTCGAGACTGGTGAATTATTATGGATTTGATCATACAGGTCGAATATCCGACCGCCGAGTCTCCATCAATGACTTTTTTACAAGAAGGGGAGCCGACGGAAGACTTCTTAGACCTATAGGAGCCTTCGAACCTATATATGTAGCCGGTTACATTCAAGACCAATTTGAATTTTACGATTTGAGATTCAACGTAGGAGTTCGTGTTGACTATTTCGATCTGAACCAGCCGGTACTAAAAGATCCTTACAACCTTTATCCTGGAGTGTCTGTAGGCGAAGTCAGAAATGGCATATTCCCCAACATCAGAGGTACCATTCCCTCCAATATCGGCGACAACTTTGCCGTATATGTAGACAACTACAATTATTTCATTGGTGGAAATGAATTCTCTAATGTAGTAGGTTTTCGAAATGGCAATGACTGGTACGATGTACAAGGCCGTAGAATTGACAACCCCAAACTGATTGCCGACCTCGGGGGAGGAAACGTGAGACCAGTCCTATACGACAGACCAGAAAATCAAAGACTCGGGCCAAATTCTTTCACTGATTACCGTCCGCAGGTCGTTGTGATGCCCCGGATTAGCTTCAACTTCCCGATTTCCGATGTAGCTTTGTTTTATGCGCACTACGATGTGTTGGCTCAGCGTCCTGATGTAGGGCTATCGAGGTTCAACCCTATTGAATATCTCGAACTGGAATTTGGTAAAAATCTATTAGATCCTATCAACAATCCAAACTTAAGGCCACAGAGAACCACTGACTATGAAATAGGTTTTCAACAGGTGCTTTCTGCAAGGTCGGTACTAAAAATTGCATCTTTCTACCGCGAGATGCGCGATATGATGCAGACAATAGCTCTGACCCAAGCGTATCCAAATACCTATATTACCTATGGAAACAGAGACTTTGGAACTGTGAAAGGATTTACATTTGAATACGACCTGAGAAGAACCGGTAATGTGTCGCTTACGGCCAATTATACTTTGCAGTTTGCAGATGGAACAGGTTCTGGCCCTAACTCAGGAGCCAACCTTGCAAGATCAGGTCAACCCAACATCAGATACATTCTTCCTCTTAGCTTTGATACCAGACACAGGATTGTAACCAGACTCGATTATCGCTACGGAAAAGGAGTCAATTACAATGGGCCAGTATGGTTTAACAAAAAAGTTTTTGAAAATGCCGGGGTAAACATTCTGGTCACTGCAAACTCAGGGACCCCTTATTCCAGAAGATTGTTTGCCTACCCTATCAATGCATCAGAAACACAATCCCCATTGATCGGCCAGGTAAATGGTTCAAGACTTCCCTGGCAGTTGAGAGTCGATCTTCGTGTAAATAAAATATTTGATGTTAAATTGAATAAAGACAGCAAAAAATCACAACAACTGGATGTTTATCTTCAGGTGCTCAATGCCTTGAACACAAGAAATGTTGTAGCGGTTTATCCCTACACCGGATTGCCCGATGACGATGGTTACCTGACCTCTCCTCAGGCAATAAACGCGATTAATTCACAGGTAAGTGCCCAATCTTACATTGACCTGTATAATGTAAGACTATTAAGTCCATTTAATTTTGGGTTGCCCAGACGTATTCGCCTAGGTATTATGTTTAATTTTTAATCGAGTTAAAATGAAGTATATGCGGTTTTTGTGGATCATTACTTTTCTGGCCAATGCAGTGTACTTGGGAGCCCGAGAAATTCCGGGTCTCGGAAGTCCTAAAAAAAGAACTGGTCGAACACTTTCTGAATTGTGTGCTCCGGCCACAGCACAGGCTGATTTAAATCTCAACAACGTCAGAGCTACCGTATTAGCCGCTGGCGATATGTGGTGGAACCTCAATCAGCCAAGGTACGAAGTGCCCAAAGGGTCTAACAGGCATTCCATGTTTGCCGGGGCCTTATGGCTGGGAGGCCTTGACGAAGGAAACCAATTGAAAATGGCGGCCATGACCTATCGTCAAAGAGGTAATGACTTTTGGCCTGGCCCTTTGTCAAACGACGGCCTGGCAAGCGTCAATGCCGAAGTGTGTCGGACATATGACAGATTCTGGATCATTTTCCGCTCACAGGTCGAAAAACACAGAGGATGGCTCAGATGTCAGGAAGACCCGGATTGCGATGTATCAGTCCGTTATCCTAACTACGAGAACGAAGTGCCGACCATCATCCGCGATTGGCCAGGTAATGGCATTAATGGTGAGCTGGATTTTCGATTGGCTCCATTTATGGATTTAGATGGCAACGATTTGTACGATTACAGATTTGATTACCCGGCATACGATTTAGACCGATCATTCGACTGCCGCATAAAAGAAGTGGATTTGCTCTACGGGGACATGACCATTTGGTGGGTATACAACGACAGAGGAAATATACACACAGAAACGCAGGCCGGTGCTTTAGGTTTTGAAATCAGAGCACAGGCTTTTGCTTTTTCCACCAATGATGAAATCAACAACATGACTTTTTACAACTATCGCATTCTCAATAAATCCACCTTCAGACTTACCAATACATTTTTCGGGACCTGGTTTGATGCAGACCTGGGCAATCCTTATGATGATATCATTGGATGCGATATAGCAAGAGGACTCGGATATGTATATAATGCTGAACCCGTCGATGCCGGTCCACTGGGGTATGGACCCTTTCCACCTGCTATAGGTCTTGACTTTTTCCAGGGACCTTTTGCTGATTACTTTGATGGAATCGACAACGACAGAGATGGATGTGTTGATGGTGTCAGAGACGATTTCGGAGTTTGCCAGCCCGAAGATCCTTCAATTGGAAGAAATGAAAGAATTATCATGAGTGGGTTTATGTATTACAACAATACAGGAAGCCCAGGGGTAAATCCCAATACGACTGACCCGCGAAATGCAGCTGAATTTTATCAATACCTGCAGTGCATCTGGAGAAACGGAAACCCATTAGTCATAGAAAATCCAAGTGGCAAAGGCAACACCAATAATGGTGATGGTTTTACTGTCGATGGAAGTGGAGAGAGGACTTTCTTTGCTTATCCCGGATTGTCTTACGATACCACAGGAGCCTATAAGCCAGATGCTCCACTGCCCAATGGTGGCTGGTGGGAGTCACCCGCAAATAAGGCTGACAAAAGGGGTCTTCACTGCGCGGGTCCCTTCTCTCTGGCACCAGGAGCTCTCAACTTTATTACTACAGGGGCTGTATGGGCCAGAAACTTTTTCTCAGACGATCTGTTCGCCTCCATGGAACTTGTAATCATTGCTGACGATAAGGCTCAAAAACTTTTCGATAATTGCTTCCAATTGCTTGATGGTCCAGATGGTCCTAAATTGGAAATCGTGGAACTGGATAGAGAATTAATTCTTAACTTGATGTATGATGAGACCTCCAATAACTTCAATCTCAGATATCGTCAGAGAGATCCATTAATTCCAGATCCTCCTGGTGCTACTCCCCAACAAATTCAAGAAGCCCGCGATACAGGGTATTATGATTACAAATTTGAAGGATTTCAAATATTCCAACTCAGAGATGCCAATGTAAGTGTGGCCGACTTATACAATCCTTCTCTCTCACGACTCGTTGCTCAGTGCGATATTAAAAATCAACATGCGCAACTCATCAATTACACCCGAGATGCAAGCATGAATGCACTTGTGCCTCAAGATATGACCATTCAAGCAAATAACGATGGGATACAAATGTCGTTTAGGATAATTGAGGATGCATTCGCTACAGGTACAAACAGAAGGTTAATAAATCATAAGGATTATTATTTTATTGCTATAGCGTATGCAGTAAACCAATTTGCTCCTTTCGATCCAGCCAGACCCGAATTAACGCAACAAACTCCTTTCTTGCCTGGTCGGAAAACCTCCGGTGCGGAAGGTATCGTCGTCTTTAAAGGAATACCTCGTATCACAAAACCTGAACAAAATGGGTTGGTTCTCGGTGCCAACTATGGCGATTCACCTGAGATCATTCGATATGAAGGACTTGGCAATATGGGTAATTTTATTGAACTAAGACCAGATATTGAGGAAAAAATAGTTAGAGAAGGAAGAGCAGACGAATTGGCCTACCTACCAGGTTTTGGTCCTGTAAATATTAAAGTTGTTGATCCAAAGAGAGTACCAGCAGGTGACTTTACCCTCCGATTGCTGGGTATGGGTGACACAGCTAAATGGGTGATCAGTGGAGGAACTCTAGTCAATCCGATTTTTAGTGACACAACTTTGAGCTTCCCAAATGAACAAATAATTCCTGAGTTGGGGTTATCCGTTACCGTTTCAAATTTTAACAATCCAGGAAGAGATTGGCAATGCACGTACAGAAATGGCGTAGTTGGCTCAAGTATTGAATTTAGCGTTCCTACTCAGGCATGGCTGTCCGGTGTAAGCGACAACACCTCCTTTACCCCGAGAAACTGGATTGCCGTAGGAACAAATACAGTAGCTACATCTCCCCCGGCAAACCTGTATCCTGATGCCACGTTTGTATTGCCAAACAGCAATGTGACGGAGCCCATGGATCCGTGCAGGTATTTTGCAACATTTGTGGATGGTACATGGGGTCCTTACGTTTTCGCCAGAACCAACACGCTGGCTTTACCCAACAATCTCGGAATGGGACCTGCCAGAGCACAGACACCGAGGAGGGATATTTCATTACTTCGTTCCATAAACGTCGTCATTACCAATGACCGTTCAAAATGGACACGCGTACCGGTGTTTGAGCTTTGTGAAGAGCCGCCACTTGCGATTGGAAATGCAGCCAAATTTGAATTGAGAAAAAGTACGTCCCTAAGTCTCGTTAATGGCCAATTGGTGGAAGATCCCTCCATACCACAAGGCTGGTCATTCTTCCCTGGATATGCAATCGATGTAGAAACCGGAAGAAGACTATGCATGGCCTTTGGCGAAAACTCTTTCAGAGTAGGACAAAGGGGTAACGATATGAAATGGAATCCCACTTCGGAAGTACAGGACAAACTCGGAAATTTTGTCTTCGGAGGTCAGCACTATGTCTATGTGTTTGCTGCCGACGGGCTTAACGGACAAGGACAACCTATTGACTTAACTTACAGAGGCGATGCCCCAGAGGATTTTCCTCTCTTCAATGAAATTAACAACCTCAGCCAACCGATCGCCAGAGCAGCCGTTTTCAGAAATATCGATTGGGCCAATATTCCGCTAACAGCTCCGGGATATAATGTGGATCCCAACGTCAGTATGCCGGCGGAAGTAAAAATCAAGCTGAGAGTCTCGCGGACGTTTGACAGATATGAAACATCTTTTAGCTCCAACCCTGATGGCAACGGAGGATTTCCGATGTACAAATTCAGCACAAAGAACATAGCAGCTAAAAACAACGATCTGCAAACCGCAAAAAATGCTTTGGATCTGATCGGAGTTGTTCCTAATCCCTACTTTGCGTATTCTCTGTATGAAACATCGCAGCTCGACAACAGAGTCAAAATCATCAATCTGCCTATCCGTTGCAACGTGAATATATTTACCACCAACGGTGAACTTGTGCGAACCATTACAAAAGATAATTCCGATACTTGGGTAGAATGGGATTTACGAAATAATTATGGCATACCCATCGCCAGTGGTATGTACATAATTCATGTAGATGCTCCAGGAATAGGACATAAGGTCATTAAATGGTTCGGTGCCATGAGACCAGTGGACTTAAACGCATTCTAAAACAATAATTTAACTAAAAAAGTGAAGAAAATCAGCATATTAACAATAGTGAGCCTGGTGTCAGGCTCACTGTTTGCCGGAAACCCCCAACGGGTGGGTTCAGCTGGTGCAAGTGAATTGCTCAACAATTCATGGGCGAGAAATTCTGGCTGGGGCAATGTGAATACTGCAGGAGTACGTGGTGTTGAGTCTGTTTTTCTGAACATTGCAGGCATAGCTAATGTCGAAAATCTTGAGCTTGCCTTCAGCAATACCCAGTGGCTTTCAGGAAGTGATATCACAATCAATTCTATTGGATTAGTTAAAACTGTAGGAGGTAGTGGAGCGTTAGCCATCTCTTTAAGTAATTTTTCCTATGGTGACCTGATCGTCAGAACTGAGGCACAGCCAGATGGAGGAATATCTACAATATCACCATATGCAGCAATTATTACGGGTGGTTATGCTCAAAAATTCACCGAAAGTATTTTTGGAGGGGTTAATTTAAAATTCTATAACCAAGGTCTTCCAAACTTATCCGTTTCAGCCTTGTTGGTGGATGCCGGTGTACAATACCATACCGGTAAAGACAATCGCTTAAAGTTTGGAATTACACTCAGAAATATTGGCCCCTCTGCTGCATTTGGCGGAGACGGACTGTCCATACAGGCGACGGTTCCGGGAGGAGGGTATTCTCAGACATTTAGCAGCCGATCAGCTAAATTTGAATTTCCCTCAAACCTTGTAATCGGTGGTAGCTACGACTTTTACCTGGGTTCGGATCAAATGCTTACCGCTGCCATCAACTTCCAGTCAAATTCTCTACAAAAAGATGAATATGGACTCGGTCTTGAGTATAGTTTCAGGCAAACTTTTATGGCACGGGTCGGTTACACAATCTTTGACAATAGAATTGACCGCCAACAAACCAATGTGCATACCGGCCTTGCAGCAGGTGTTTCATTTATGTTACCAATGTCAAAAGACGCCGGTGGCAACAATCTTGCACTGGACTATTCCTTCAGAGCTACCCGTACTCCATTCTTAGGCACACACTCACTGGGAATACGTCTAACGCTCTGACGATTTCTCATTATATTTGTCGCCCGAATGAGGCCTCTGCTTGAGGTCTCATTCTTTTATTGTTTAACTTCATTATCAATTATTAAGACGTATGACCAAAGTATCATATCTGACAGCTGAAGGTTTGAAAAAATTAAAAGAAGAGCTTGAATATCTTAAAAATGTTGAAAGGCCTAAAATCTCTCAGCAAATAGCTGAAGCACGTGATAAAGGAGACCTCTCCGAAAACGCAGAGTACGATGCGGCAAAAGAAGCACAAGGATTACTGGAACTGAAAATAGCCAAATTAGAGGACCTTATTGCCAATGCCAAGATTATGGACAAAAGCGATGTGGATGTTTCCAAAGTAATGGTGATGAGCACTGTTAAGCTAAAAAATTTGAAAACTAAACAAGTGGTTTCGTACACCTTGGTCTCTGAATCTGAAGCTGATCTGAAAAAGGGAAAAATATCAATCAACTCGCCCATCGGACAAGGTCTTGTCGGTAAAAAAGTGGGTGAGAAAGTAGCTATCAAGGTGCCTGCGGGTATCCTCGAGTTTGAAATTCTTGAAATTTCTGTAGAATAAAAACTAAACACTTATGGCCTCTATTTTCACAAAAATTGTCAAAGGAGAGGTTCCGGCCTACATCGTGGCAGAAACCGAAAATTGCATTGCTTTTCTGGATATTTTCCCCTTAGTCGAGGGTCATACTTTAGTAATTCCAAAAATTGAGGTAGACGATTTATTCGACCTTCCTGACGAAATTTATTCCGAACTGTGGACCCTGGCCAAAAAAGTAGCTTTTGCAATCAAATCAGCTTATCCCTGTATAAAAGTAGGGGTAGCAGTTGTAGGATTAGAAGTTCCGCATGCACATATACACCTCATGCCAATCAATCAGATAGATGATTTAAATTTTTCAAAGCCAAAGCTTAAACTTTCTCCTGAAGTTTTCGAAAATTCAAGGTTGAAAATAAGTGCATTTATGTCGTAGTTATTTTACCAGAAATTTTACAGTCCTCAGATCGCCTTTGCTGCTTTTCAAAAACAAAAGATATACTCCAGGTGCTATAGTATGGGTGTTTATCGAATGAATTCCGTGATAAATTTTATCGGATAATACCAAGCGACCTTCAATACTTAGTATTTGAATTGTAGCCGGCCCTCCCTCATATTTAATAAACAACCAATCTCCCGATAAAACCGGATTGGGATAAACAACACACCTGTAAGCATTGCCTTCCGCAATATTTCCAAAGATAATGCTTAAGACCTGAGACATACTTCTACAGCTGAGGGAGTCAGATATTTCTACAGAGTACTCTCCTGCTTGCATTCCTGTAAGACTTAATGTGTCATTATTGCTGTTTGGGATGGCTTGACCAAAATAATACCACTCATATCCCTGAGCCTTTGCGGTAGTATAAAGCAATGAATAGGCCTGGTCATAGTGAATATCGGGTATCGGCGGATTTGAACCGTTTTTGACTTGTACTAACACAGAATCTGTCTGTCCGATACTGTCGGTTGCAATTACCCAATATTGACCACCACATAGATTAGTGAAACTATTGCCCGTGATTGACAGCGTGATCGGTGGAATTCCTCCTGTAGCCGATGCCTGAATACTTCCATTACAACCATTCAAACATCTTTCGTCAAGTACAGTGTCGATTTTGACAGAAACCGGCGGTGGAGGAGGTGGAGTGTATTGCATAACTTGTAAAGAAGCAATCTGTATATGATCGCCGGATGTGGTTGAGTTTCCATTGGCTCTGTTAATGGCGACATAAAATGTCACAGGCCCAACACCAGGTGTGGGCGCTGTCCATTGGACTGTCCAGCTCTTGCTGTTTGATGAGCCAAAAATGCCTGATGAAGTGTGGGAAACATAATTGCCGCCTGCAGTGAGCTGAGTTTCTGTTGCGTTAAGAATGGACCAGGTCCCTGCCTTTGCTCCTGTCGAAGTTTCTGCAGTCAACATAAATCCGAAAACATTAAAAGTAGGATGCTGGGCGGTCACAGTCACAGTATAGCTTTGTCCGGGCACATAACCTGCCTGTGGTATGTTGGTAGTAATGGCCCCTTGTGTCGAAGTTACCGGTGATCCTGCATGGCAGGATACACAGCTCATTCCATTATCACCAGGTGAACCGGTATATCCTGTACTAAAAAATCCACCGCTGTAACTGGCCAATTTGCCATATATTATTGCAATTAATCCAATACCTAATCCAATGCTGTACTTCCTCCTCATTTGTGAAACTATTGGTCAAAAATAATGATACAATTGCAAAAGAAACAATTTTGTTCATTATCCATTTTTTCAAATTTCTGCCTTCAGATTGGTTTAATTGTATCTTTTCAAACCTTAGCTTTACAATATGAATTTTTTGGGGCATTTATTTCTTTCCATTGACAACACTGAGTTTAGAATAGGCAATCTCATGGCAGACGGCCTTCCGGCATCTCAGCTATCTGGCTATCCGCCAATGATGCAGCTTGGATATCGCTATCATCATTGGATTGATGAATATACAGATGGTCACCATGGTTTTAAGAGAAGTAAGGCTTTGCTGTCTCCACATCAGGGGCACTATGCCGCCGTCGTTGTTGATCTGGCGTATGACCACTTTCTGGCGCTGAATTGGGATGTGTATTCTGAGATTGCTCTCGACGAGTATGTGCGAGGTTTTTACAATGAATATCTTGAATACAAAGGCGAACTCCCTGCTCAGTTTCGGACTGTGATGACCTATATGATTCGTTACAACTGGCTTCAATCGTACAGCACTATTGAAGGCTTGCAAAAGGCATTTGACGGTATGAGTCGCCGAACCAAATACTCTAATCGACTCAGCGAAGCGGCTGCCGTCATATATGAATACAAAGAAGAGTTGGAAAAACATTTCAAAGACCTGCTCCTGGATATTGTTCCGGATTCCAGAAAGTGGATTAAGAAACATCTGGGCTAACCGTTAAAATAGTTCAACAATGCAGGCAATGGAGAATTTTTCATCTTAATTTAACTCTCTATCAGACTTATACATTCTCTCGGAGTCTCAAATTTTTTAGAATTGCGTACCTTTGGTTGAATTTCATACATATAGGAATCAAAGGGATTGAATCCTTATCTGACTAAGTGTATTTTTGACACCTCTTTTAATCTCACATCCGATGATTTATCTGGCAGAAAGCGGATCAACAAAATGCGATGCAGTGCTTATCAACGAAGATGGAACTGTATTCGAAGAAATCAAGCACATGGGGTTTAACCCCTTTTTTCACAGCAGCGAATTAGTGTTCAATGAGTTGTCAAAAATTGAGACAATTCGCATGTATGCTGATAAAATTTCAAAAGTATTCTTTTATGGTGCAGGGTGCGAATCACCATATTACAACGAAATCATAGCTGCCGGTCTAAGAAAGGTGTTTTCAAATGCTACGGTTCATGTAGATCACGACTTGAAAGCGGCTGCTTATGCAACCTACAATGGCAATCCTGAAATTGCATGCATAATAGGCACCGGGTCAAACAGCTGTTATTTCGACGGAAACGAATTGTTTCAGGAAGTACCTGCCCTGGCTTATATCCTTGGCGATGAAGGCAGTGCCAGTTGGTTGGGCAAAAAATTGATTGCCATGTATTTCTATAAGCAACTACCCAAAGAGGTGTCTGAGGATTTCCGCAATACCTATAAAATGGAAAAGGCTGATATTTTCAGACGAGTTTACAACGAACCCTACGCCAATGTTTTTCTCGCCAGTTTCAGCCTTTTTGTGTATAAACACATAAATTTACCTATCTTTCAACAAATTGTAAAAGAAGGTTTTGAGCTGTTTTTAAAAACTCACGTTCTCAGCTATAAAAACGCTCGTGAAGTTGAAATCAACTTTGTAGGCTCCGTAGCATACCATTTCCGAAAATATCTTTTTGAAGTAGCAGATTCCCTTGGTTTAAAAATTACAAATGTGATTCAAAAACCCTTGGAAGGATTGATCAACTATCATATCAAATACATGAAAATTCTCGAAAATTCCGAAGCATGAAAAAAATAGCCGTGATCGCTCACGATAGATTCAAACCAATGCTCTGCAGTTTCCTTGCAGAGCGAAAAGACTGGTTGTGGGGCAAATCACTTGTAGCTACAGGACGTACAGCCGAAGCCCTTGAAAAAGCCTCTCCAGGGCTTGATATACTCCATGTAAATAAGGGTGAAAGTGGCGGTTATCAGGAAATTACCCGAATGATCAAAAGTGGTGAAATTAGCTTTGTCATCTTCTTCAGGGACCCTTCCATCAAACAAGCCAATCACGAAGATATTCAGGCTCTGCTCGATGCCTGCGACAACCATAATGTACCTATAGCTACCAACGCCCTGGCAGCCGAGCTGATCATTATTGGCCTGATTAAAAAGGAAACCGCCCGCAGATGATGAATCAGCAAATCAAAGCATTTATCTTCGATCTCGATGGAGTCATAACCGACACAGCCCGTTATCACTTCAAAGCCTGGAGAAGAATGGCCAATGAACTTGGTTTTGATTTCAGTGAAGAAAAAAATGAAGAACTCAAAGGTGTTGGCCGTCTGGAAAGCCTCAACAAAATCCTGCAGTGGGGAGGAATCACCTTATCTGAAGAAGAAAAAATCAGATTGGCAGAACAAAAAAATCAATGGTATCTGCAGTATATCCAGGAAGTTTCCGCAAACGACCTGTTGCCTGGCGCCAGAGAATTTCTATTGGCTACCCGGGAGGCCGGAATCAAAACAGCCCTCGGCTCAGCCAGTAAAAATGCCATCCCCATCGTCGAAAAGCTCGGGGTTAAACATTTATTCGACGTTTTGATCGATGGTAACAAAGCTACCAAAAGCAAACCCGACCCGGAAGTGTTTCTGCTGGGTGCCAGTGAGCTGAACGTCGACCCTCTCTCATGCATTGTGTTTGAAGATTCTCTGGCAGGAATTCAGGCCGCTAAAGGTGCCGGCATGTACACAGTCGGCATCGGCTACATGTTGCCCAAAGGAATCGCCGACTTTCAGGCCGGCTCACTCGAGTTTCTTACCCCATCTATTGTGATATCAGAAGTATTAAACAAATAATTTGATTACAACATTCCCATGCACAGAAAATACATCATCACCGACGAATGGAAAATCATCGAAAAGGGCTTTGACCCAGCTCTTCATCCTTGCTCCGAAAGCCTTTTTTCAATCGGCAATGGCCGGATGGGACAAAGGGCAAATTTTGAAGAGACTTACTCAGGTCGTTCCATGCAAGGCAGTTATATCGGGGGAGTATATTATCCCGATAAAACCAGAGTGGGATGGTGGAAAAATGGCTATCCGGAGTACTTCGCCAAAGTCATCAATTCTGTCAACTGGATTGGAATTGACATTTCCATCGACGGCCAGCCACTTGACCTTGCCAAAGTGAAAGTTTCCGGCTTCTATCGAGAGCTAAATATGAAAGAAGGCTATCTGCTGAGAAAATTTACCGCACAATTCGACGAATTTAAAACTCTTGAGGTTGAAGCCCTTCGCTTCATCTCCATGAAAAGACATGAAATAGGAGCCATCCGCTATTCCATTACGCCCAGGGGCTTTTCTCCAAAAATTTCCTATACACCTTATCTGGATTTTGATGTGTACAACGAAGATTCCAACTATGGAGAAAAATTCTGGGATGAAGTATTTACCTCTGTAGCCTCCCAGAAAGCCATCAATGTAGCCGCAACCAAGAAAACCAACTTTCACGTAGCAGCTGCCATGCGCTATGAACTCGAAGCCGACAGCAGACACCTTACACTGTATCCCGAAAACATCAAACGCGAAAAATATGTAGCCAATCGCTTTGAAATCAATGCCCAGGCCGGCACTACCTATACCCTTTATAAGTATGCAGCCATTACTTCTTCCCTCAACTATCCCATTGAAAAAATCGCGGAAGAAGCCGATTACAAAGCCTCGGAAGCAATGCGGGCCGGATTTGATGCACTGCTTGAAGAACAAAAAAAAGCATGGGCTGCCATCTGGGAAACATCCGATATCGTCATTGAAGGCGATCCGGAAGCGCAACAAGGCATACGTTTCAATATCTTCCAACTCAATCAGACCTATACCGGCGAAGACGAACGCCTTAACATCGGACCTAAAGGCTTCACCGGTGAAAAGTACGGCGGAGTCACTTATTGGGATACCGAAGCCTATTGCTTCCCCTTTTACCTCAGTACCCGTGACCCGCAGGTCGCCCGTAATCTGCTGCTCTATCGCTACCGTCACTTGCCCAAAGCAATAGAAAATGCCTGCAAACTTGGCTTCACGGATGGAGCAGCCCTCTATCCCATGGTCACCATCAATGGAGAAGAGTGCCACAACGAATGGGAAATTACCTTCGAAGAAATTCACCGCAATGGAGCCATGGTAAAAGCCATACACCGATACGTCGAATACACAGGCGACTTCCGGTATCTGGCTGATTATGGCCTTGAAGTGATGATCGCCATCGCAAGGTTCTGGGCACAGCGCTTTAACTGGAGTGAAGAGAAGCAGCAGTATGTAATGCTCGGTGTAACCGGACCAAATGAATACGAAAACAACATCAACAACAACTTTTACACTTCCTACATCGCCCGATGGTGCCTGGAGTATACCCTCCAAACCATTGAACTGCTAAAAAACCAGTACCCAAAAGAGCTCAGCGATGTCTTTCAAAAAACCAATTTTGATACACAATCAGAGCCCATTCTCTGGAAAAAAATCATTTCAAATATCTATTTCCCCTATTCTGAAAAGTATCAAATCTACCTACAGCAAGAAGGTTACCTGGACAAAATACAACAACTGGCATCCGAAATACCACATACCCAGCGCCCTATCAATCAGCATTGGAGTTGGGACCGAATCCTGCGATCATGCTTTATAAAACAGGCAGACACCTTGCAGGCCTTTTACTTCTTCGAAGACCACTTCACAACCGATGAACACCAACGCCATTTTGACTTTTACGAGCCCCGCACAGTACACGAATCCTCTCTTAGTCCTTGTGTACACGTAGTCCTGGCTGCCAAACTCGGCAAGTTGGACAAGGCTTATGAGCTTTACCTTCGAACCTCTCGACTTGACCTCGACGATTACAATAAGGAAGTTCACGAAGGTTTGCACATTACCTCAATGGCCGGTACCTGGATGAGCGTAGTCGAAGGTTTCGGAGGCATGCGCGTGCGAAACCAACAACTGTACTTCAATCCAGTCTTGCCGCGCCACTGGAAGCGACTTAGTTTTAAAATCATTTTTCACGGCAGAATCCTCGAAATCAACACCTCTCACCAAGGAACCACCATTACACGGCACACAGGTGATCCCCTCCGGCTTGACCTCAAAGGCCAACTGATTGAAGTCTGATCACACGTAAGTAAATCATAGAGTCTTTCGGTTCATCCGGTTTCCGTTCAGGATACCAAATGATTTTTTCAAGAAGTCAAATTTTCGTCCTATGTACCCCATTTTACATCAGTCACCTCGGCTGACGATTTTTTTGATCACAGTGCGTCCATGCCGATCTTGAAATTTTAGTAGATAGATGCTTGCTGGCAGTTTTCCTGGCTTGAGAACAGCCTTATCACTCTCTATCGGGCTTTCGTAGATCACTCTGCCAGACAAGTCGCATATTTCCACTACACCGGTGGAACTCACGGCTATCTTGAATTCCGAACGGAAGGGATTCGGATAGACCTCCACAGCAGGTAAGAGACCACCATCTGAAAGGCCGGAAGTTATCAATTTCAAATCGCTATACCATACACCACGTCCATAGGTGGCCGCATAAAGCTTGCCGTTATTGTAATTTATTTCCAGCTCTCTTACTGCCACATTGGGCAAACCATCGAAAAAAGGCTCCCACTGCGCCATGGTGCTGTCGCGGTAATACACCCCGATTCCCATGCCCAGGTACATGGCATCCAATGGACTATTCTCCTGAAAAATCACCGACCAAGCCTGCAAATTCGGTAGGTTCTCAGAAATATTAGTCCATGTGGCACCACCGTTCAGCGTGCGATATACCTTTTGTCCGGCTGCAAATGAACTATACGTGATCACTACATGATCTGGATGAGTGGGGTGGATGGCAATACTCGAAATATTTTGAAACGGCAATCCTTGATTCACAATACTCCAGGTTCCACCTCCATCGGTAGTTTTTCTCAGCACATTGCCCTTCGAAAAGTATATCACCAGAGGATCAGACTTTGACCAGGCCAAAGCGCCTATGTTTACGTTATCAGACGGCGATATAGTCCCCCAGCTTACACCACGGTCGTACGTTTCCCACACAGCACGCCTACCCACCAGCCAGCGCTCCGGATCAGTAGGATGTAGTACAAACGGCGTAATCCAGCCAGAAGGCTGATTTACTCCATTCATAAATTCAGTAAACGAATTTCCACCGTCCATAGTCAGCAGCAAGCCTCCATTCTGATAGCTAATCACCGCAATATTTGGATTTGAATAGTCAATCACCGTCTCCATTCCATCAGCTCCGAAGGCCTGTTTCCAGGTACCAGCCGGAAATCTCCTCATGCTCCCGTTGTCCTGAGCCCCAAACTGCACTATGTCCGGATGCGTATGCGACGTGCCCAGCCGATAGACCTGTGTAATCTTTAATCCTTCCGACAAATCCGTCCAACTGGCCCCTCCATTGGTAGTGCGATAGACACCCCCGTCGCAGCCCGCATATAGTGCCCCGTTGTAAAATCCCAGATAGTGAATGTCCGCATGCACATACGGCAAACCTTGATTGGTATATACCCAATGCGTATTAATGGCAAATGACTGCCCCCCGTTTACCGATTTCCAGATGTTGATACCACCAGTGTAAACGATATTTGGATTTACCGGATCCACCGCGATGGCCAAATCGTACCAGGCCTGTCCACCCGTACCAGTACCCTGCAGCGAATGATGAAGTATGTTGGGTGTTGTAGCCCTTACTTCAAAAGTATGACCCCCATCAGCCGAACGGCTCACATTCAAAAAGCCATTCTCCGAATTTCCAATCAGCAGATAGACCACACTCGTATCTGACGGAGAAATCGCCACCTCCATTCTCGACACAGCGCTTGCCGGAGGCACAGTATCCGTCACCTGAATCCAAGTAGCCCCAAAATCGTGACTTCTGATCAGTGTTTTAAAGGCAGCAAATACCGTATTCGGGTTTTTTGGATTATACACAAGACTTCGCGCCTGCAGGCTGCTCACCAGCGCCCATGTCAAGCCCCCGTCCGTCGTGCGAAAGATACCTTGCGATGTACTCGCCAAAAGCGTAGCTGTATCCACTGGATGCATGACCAATCTGAATATTCTCACCATTTGCGACTGCACGTAACTAAGACCCGTTGGCTGCCAGGTCTGGCCATAGTCCGTCGATTTAAGCACCCCTATCGAGTAGGTATCCGACCCGAAATTATCGCCCGTAGCCAAATACAATACATTGGTATCCAGTGGATTCACTACCACCATACCACAACCTATTGAAGCCAGCTGGTCGGTAAGCACCGTATAGGTGACCCCTCCGTCGTAGCTGCGCCAAAGTCCACCTGAAGGCGTACACACATACATCGTTCCGCTGTATAGCGTATCAAGGTAGATGTAATTTACCCGACCAAGGCCCGGACTGTATCCGTTGTTCAGCACGGACCAGGCCACAGGACCCAATGGTTCCCAATTGCCCGCAAAGCTTTCAGGTCTATTCCTTTGCCGGCTGATGTAAGCAGTCCATTCATCCGCTACATCCACCACCGGCAGCAGACTGTCCTCCCCTATAGCCTGCAGCTGATGGTATTCCCACCGTTTGTACCAATTGTATCCAATCCCTCTCTCCCGGGTGACTTTCTGCGAAAAAAACTCCTCAGCATGTGCCCTAATCTTCCGAAAATCTCGCTCCCCATTCAAAATCATATCATACCAGACCTGCCCATCGACCGAGCCGCAGACCATTAATGCAAAAACCAAACACAGCAATCTCATCGCCACATTTTTCTTAAAACCCTTCAAATATATTTATTGCACCATTTTCTTCATTTTAAATTTTTTGGGCGTGCCCCCGTGCGCCGGCCTCCTGCCGTCGGCCTTACCGCGCGGGGTCGGGCTGCTCCGGGGTACGCTTCGCTCCCGTGCTGCGCACCGCCCTGCGGGCGCCCTACGCATCCCTCACGCAATACATCACTCCGGCACAGGTGCCTTCAGAATGCCACCCACAACACAAATTACCCAACACATTTTCAATCAGCATCCGGTCTCATTGTCTGCAAACCATTTGGCACCACACCCTGCTTAAAAATTTTCGAATTTAAGAAAAATCATTAAATCACTGCTATATGCAATCTTTGCATATAAAGACCAACTCATCTCCCGCTCATTAGAGAGTTCCGCCCCAACCATAGCATCTGATATAATTCCTACAGGTCCAGCATTCAAAAGCCATAAGTTTAAACGGATGCACCACCCTCTGCACCTAAAAAAATATTTACACCAAAGGTGTACAGCAGTTTTCAGCAGGTTGACTACACGCACGCATGCATAAACTGATAACTACTTCCTCCGCATCACATCCAACCAGAAGATTACAGATGAAGTTCTGCACCAAAAACCCAAATAACCATTCAAGTCAACTACAGATTTTTAACCCAAGTAGCCGAAGGAACTTCCTGCTCTTTTTCCACGGTCCAAAAAATTCAATTAATCAAATAGTACACTGGCCTATGATTCGAAACACGTCTGTAAAAAGAACATAAACAAAAAGAAAACCCGATCAGCCGATCAAATCACCGGCGATCACCTGTCATGAAAATAAAAGACCCGAAATCACTGGGATTCCGGGTCAGCAACCTTTAAATAAATTTAAACCTGGTTTACCGGATTACCAACTTTCCGCTGATGGATTGGGTAGCAGTCTTCAGCGTGTAGGTGAATACACCGGCAGGCAGATGGCCAATTCGGATATTTTTAGCATTGAGACCGTTGTAAGCGGCTGATAGCTCTTCGGAGAGAACAGTACGGCCAGTAAGGTCGTGAATGGTAAAGAGCGCTTTAGTACCTTGTGCCAGCTTGTATGATACGGTAATCAGGTCATGTGCCGGGTTGGGGAATACTTTTACAGAATTTCTGTCGAGCAGAAATGCATTGTCAAGACCGATATTGCCAGATTTTTCTACTTCGACAAAGATGTAAAGCACAATATCCGTATTAGGGCCCCATGAGTTAGGATCGTTAAAGGCATACCATTGACCGGTATCCCAACGCTCCCAGGCCGAACCGCCACCACAATTTCCACCGGTATGCAATATTCCCACAGTATCGTTGATGGTGCCGCCAGACACCACAATACTGGCAAAGAAATCGCCCGAATAGCTGACCGGTGTAGCAAAAGAAAACCGAGTGAATTGTCCAGAGGTATCAATATTGGATACGCTTACAGCTTCTGAAGTAGCTACGCCGGTGCCACTTGGTGAGCCACTGGTTGCATTTACGTTATAAATGATAGCATTAATATTGTCAGCTGTACCAACTATTTTCTTGGCGCCAAAAGCTACCAGCACTGAGTGAATAGTACCCAGTGTATTGGTTTGAATGCGCTGAGCTTTTTCTACATCTCCATATCCATTGGTACCGGCTACAAAACCTCCATTTGTTGACTGAAGGAGCGTAGGTCCAAGGTTACATCCAGGAAGAACATTGGCCGAAAGTGTGTCGTTGACTGCCTCGGCACCTGTACTTTTGAAGTGTTGAGTTAAATTTTGGTGGTTTTTGTAAGTGGTTTTACCTGTCTTTCTCTGCTGGCCAAAAGCTGTGAATGCGATGCAAAGGGCCAATCCAAGCGTGTAAATTTTTTTCATGTTAGATAAATTTTTACAAAACAAAGGGAAAAATTTTAAATGTGGAGATTTTTTTTCTCCATTTCGATAATTTGTATGGCATTCAGTATTCTATAGTGTTGAAATCCACTTACGACATGAAAGTTTGTATTTCGCTCGGTAAGGATTTTCAGGTGTCGTTCAAAGAGTGCTTCCCGGTCGTCAGGATTCTCGCGCTGGGGGTCATAGGTCCAGGGAAGGTCGGGATAGGTGAGCAGAACGAGGTCAAAGTGCTCGTTTTCAAAGTTTTTTTCAATGAAAGATGGCGTGTAATGGTACTTCCATTGGCTCCAGATGCAGTAAGTGATTAGTGCAGTATCGAAAAAGAGATAGCCTGAAGGAAAGCAAGTGCTGTACAGCTCCCTCCAAAATAATTGGCCTCCAGCCATTTGTGTAAGATCTTCTGCCTGGTATTGATGGTTGCGTGTCGCCAGGTAGTAACGAGCATATTCGGGGACCCAGTGACCTCCATAGTAGTGGGCGAGTCTTTTGCACAATTGGGTTTTTCCGGTTGATTCCGGACCTACAACAGCTATTTTCATTAAAGCATACCGCGTTTACCGAATTCGATGATCTCCAGATTTCTGACAGTGCCCTCAGATAGTTCAAAAAGGAGAGCTGTGCGCATCTGATGAAAACCATGATGACCGACAGCCCCGGGATTCAAATGCAGGCATTGTTTTTTTGTATCCTTGATGACCTTTAAAATGTGGGAATGCCCGCAAATGAACAAATTAGGTCTAATTTCTGGCCAAAGGTCTTTGACGCGTTTTGAATAGCGCCCCGGATAGCCCCCAATGTGTGTGATCCAGACCTTAAGACCTTCTATCTCGAAAACCTGATCTAGAGGAAAGCGCAACCTCAGTGAGGTGTCGTCAATATTGCCATACACAGCCCGAAGTTGGGGCGACAGTGCAGCCAGAGTATCGGTGACTTCTACTGATCCTATGTCGCCGGCATGCCAAACCTCGTCTGCCGTAGAGGCATATCGGCTTATGGCAGTGTCTATATAAGAGTGTGTGTCCGAAAGTAAGAATATCTTTTTGATGGTATGGAGTCGTTTACATGTACCTTTGCAAAGGTAAAGTACTGAAATCGTTGCGCTATTTTATAGAAATTGCCTACAATGGAATGGCCTTTCACGGCTGGCAGATTCAGCCAAATGCCGTAACAGTACAGCAAAGACTAAATGAGGCTCTTTCTTTGGTGCTCAGACAAAAAGTTTATGCCGTAGGAGCTGGCCGCACCGATACAGGAGTTCATGCTCTGCAGATGTTTGCACACTTTGACCTGGCTGAACGTATTCCTGATTCAAACAAAATAGTAAGATCCCTTAACGGAGTGTTATACCCCGACGTAGCAGTGAAACAAATATTTGAGGTGCCTGGGGATGCCCATGCCAGGTTCAGCGCATTGAGCCGTACTTATAAATACTTTGTCCATTATTCTCCCAATCCTTTCCTGCATCACCGCAGTTTGCTTTGGCTTTGGACTCCACTGGATCTTCAAGTTCTCAATACCTTGTGTGAACTGCTTCTCGGCGAAAAGGATTTTTCCTGTTTTGAAAAAGTAGGGGGTAGCAACAGCCACTCTTTGTGCAATGTGAGCTACGCCAACTGGAAACCTACTAAGCATGGTGCTGTATTTACTATTACGGCCAACAGGTTTCTGCGAAATATGGTGCGCGCCATCGTAGGGACCATGCTGGATGTATCCACCGGAAAACTAAAATCCCGAGACTTTGCGTGCATCTTACAAAGTGGCGACCGCAAAATAGCGGGTTCATCCGCTGCACCTTATGCACTTTATCTGACAGAAGTATGTTATCCGGATACCATTTTTTTGCATGAAAAAACAAGACAGAAATAATACATTTGATCTAACCGCCCTGCGTAAAGTCTTCAGATTCCTGGGACCTTACAAAAAGAAATTTTATGCAGGTATGGGATTGGTCATCCTGCTTTCGGTGGTCACTTCCGCCAGACCAATCCTGGTGCAAAAAGCTATTGATGACGCCATTTTGCTTTCAGATTACAGACTCCTGCTCAATTTCTCAGTGGGTATCCTGCTGCTGATGATTGCCGAAAGTATCGGACAATACTTTTATACATATCTGGCAAACTTTCTCGGTCAAAACATTATCAAGGATATAAGAGCCTCTCTTTACAAGCAATTGATGAGCTTCAGACTCTCGTTTTATGACCGAACTCCTGTAGGCAATCTCGTCACCAGATCCATCAGTGATATCGAGGTAATATCTGAAATTTTTTCAGAAGGTCTTCTGGTAATCATAGGCGATTTGCTGAAAGTTGCGGCTATGCTTTTTGCAATGTTTTATTTCATCGATTACAGACTGGTTCTGATTTCACTTTCAGTATTACCTTTATTGTACATCGCCACACGTTGGTTTCAGAAAAACATAAAAATCTCTTTTCAGCAAGTACGAAACGAAGTAGCTAATCTCAATGCCTTTGTACAGGAAAGGCTTACCGGCATGAGCATAGTACAGATCTTTGGTCGCGAAAAAGAAGAATACGAAAAGTTTAAGCGCATTAATGCCCGACATAGAGATGCCAACATTAAAGGAATCTGGTACTTTAGCATCTTTCTTCCCCTCTTGGAGCTGTTGTCAGCTGTATCCATTGCACTGGTAGTGAGTGTAGGCTCGTGGTGGGCCGTATCTGGAATGGACGTTTCACTTGGGGAGCTTACCTCCTTGATTATGTTCATCAATATGATCTTCAGACCATTGAGACAGCTGGCTGACCGTGTCAATTCCCTTCAGATGGGTATAGTGGCCTCTTCTAGAGTCTTTAACCTGCTGGATGACCAGCACGAGCCCGAAAAAGAACAAGGTAAGGTGATGCCGCCCATTAAAGGGCACATCGTATTTGACAAAGTGACTTTTGGATACAAACCAAATGAATGGGTACTTAAAGATCTGAGCTTTGAAATACCCTCAGGCACTTCGCTGGCAATAGTTGGAGCTACCGGCGCAGGAAAATCCACCATCATACAGCTTCTCTCCCGCTTCTATGAACAGCAATCAGGAAGGATTTACATAGACGGCATAGATATCAGCACAGTGTCCCTCAGCAGTTTGCGCAGCCAGATGGCCGTAGTCCTGCAGGATGTATTTCTTTTCTCAGATACCATATTGAAAAATATCACGCTGGGTCAGCAGTATGCACAAAAGGAAGTAGAAGAGGCTGCCCGCCAGATCGGTATTCTGTCCTTTATTGAATCACTGCCTGGCGGATGGAACTACAATGTAAGGGAAAGGGGAGCAACACTCAGTACCGGTCAGCGTCAGCTCATTGCCTTTCTTAGGGCTTATCTGGCCAGACCCGCCATTTTTATTTTAGATGAAGCTACTTCCAGTATTGACAGTCAAACAGAGCTCCTCGTACAGGGAGCTATTGAAAAAATCACTCAGGGCCGCACCAGCATCATCATTGCACATCGATTGAGCACCATTCAACATGCCAATAACATACTCGTACTTAAAAAAGGCAAAATAGTAGAAATGGGAACCCATCAGCAATTGATGAAAAATAATGGATACTACAGTAAATTATATGAAATTCAGTTTGCCCATATTGCAGATTAATTTAGCCGATTGTTTTGCATGAAAACAATTAAAAAAATCATCATCTTCCTAAAAAATTCTTTCATAAAAAACAAAGAGCTATTTTTATTTGGACTGTTCTCTCTTATCATCACATTCCTCCTGCCCGATACGAGAAGATTTCCCTATGATTGGAAAATAAATTCACAGTGGGAAAATCAAGATTTGTACGCCGAATTCTCTTTTGTATACCAAAGCATAAAAAAGCCGTTCAGCATCTCTCAAACACAAAATTCCGAAACATTAAAATTTTTTTACTACACTGGTGAAAAGCCCTCTGTAGATTTAAGTGGATTGAGCAACTTGATGGATGACAAACTTACCCTTGATATTAAAAAAATTGTCGGTCAGAAATATCGCTTTGTACTTGAAGACTCCGATTTTTTAGAGATTTCAGACAATTCACGTCTGTTCTTGTTTGGCCCGCGAGGAGACACAATGGAAGCTGACGCAGGTGATTTTCACAGTAAAGCCCAGGTGATAAGCTTTATACTTTCAATGCTCAGACAAAATGGTCTGGTCGATGAAACCCTATCCTCACACTTGAAAATTCAAATAAGACACAATGCATTTTTACTTCAAAAATCATCTGGGGAATCCGATATATCCTTAAGTAGAATGCAAGGAAACATTGTGATTTCTGAAGGTCAATTACTGGTAAAAAAGGGACAATTTATCGACCGAAATTTAGACGATTTGATTAAGTACTACAGAGAATTATATATCACCGGATACCCTAATGGAATAAACAAATATTGGGTGTTGCTTGGACGTTGGATTCTGGTAGCTTTTGTACTGATAATGCTCCATCAATTCTTGTTGTTTTTCAGACCGAATATTTTTGAAGACAGCTCAAAGTTACTGATGATTCTTAGTCTTGTTTTGATTTTTTTTGTTGCTACGCTTCAGGCATATCTCAAGGACAAAGATTGGATTTATTTTATCCCTTTACCAATAGTGCCAATAGTGTTAAAAGCTTTTTTTGACACAAGACTTGCATTATTCACACACTTCCTTTTGCTTTTATTGTTAGGTATTTTCCTGCACAATGTTTATTCATTTTACATTCTGCATTTTACTGCAGGAGTTTTTTCCATCATTACCGTCGAATCTATTTATAAAAGAAGTCAGCTTTTCACTTCCGTATTTAAGATTATAGCAGTGTATATTTTAATTTATTTTGCTCTTCAACTCACAAGTGGGGAGGTGTTTGAGTATGGAGTGAACAATTACATTAAACTGGTGATAAATGCCTTTTTGATTTTGCTTGCTTTTCCACTGATTTACAGTATTGAGAAAATCTTTGGGTTGATTTCCGATTTGAGTCTACTGGAGCTTTTAGATACTAATATGCCATTGCTTAAAGAATTGGCAGAAAAAGCTCCCGGCACCTTTCACCACAGCTTACAGGTATCCAATCTGGCTGAAAGTGCAGCATCTGCCATCGGTGCCAATACCTTATTGGTCCGGACGGCTGCATTGTATCACGACATCGGTAAAATGAACCACCCGCAATATTTTATCGAAAATCAAATCACAGGGTACAATCCTCATGACGAACTGTCTTTTGAAGAAAGTGCCCGTGTGATCATAGACCATGTAAAAGAAGGCATCAAAATAGCCAGAGAACGAAAACTACCCGAATCAATCATCGATTTTATACGAACCCATCACGGAACCACCAAAGTGCACTATTTTTACAAACTGTACCTGAAAAATTTCCCAAACATCACATCATCGGAGGAGCGGTTTCGATATCCCGGACCCACACCTTTCTCAAAAGAGACGGCTATACTGATGCTGGCAGACAGTGTTGAGGCATCGTGTCGTAGTCTTGCACAAGCCGGAGCAGATAAGGCGCAAATGGAAAAACAAATAGATCAGATATTTGAAAGCCTCATGGAACAAAAACAATTTGATCATGCCAACATTACCCTATCAGAAATAAGTGAAGTAAATAAAACGCTCAAAAAGAAAATAATGAACATCTATCACAATAGAATTCAATATCCTAAATAAGATTCAAGGGAGTGACTTCGTACTTCTGTTTTACATTTGTTTCTAACGAATTGCGTACTTACTCCGTTACATAATGGGTAAACGGGATAAATTGGACAGCCTGTCAATACCTCTGACCCATGATATTGGTCAATCAAGTACCGCTGAGTCGGTTCTTGATTGGATAGCCGGTTTATCCCGTGGAAATAGTAAGTCCGAAGAAGAACTTTACAAATATTCTTACAAGAAATTTTACTCGGTTGTTCTCAGATATATCCCCAATCACGACGATGCTTTAGAGGTTTTTAACACAGCAATGATTAAGGTGTTCAGGCACATCAATACACTAGAGGATTATGAAAAAGTAGAAAGCTGGATCAGAAAAGTAATTGTAAATACCGCACTAGACTCTCTAAGGGCTAATAAAAAGAACAAAGAATTTTTCCAGCCTATGGATGATGCGATCAGAAAAATAGCAGACCATAATACTGCTCCCGAAGTAGAGTATGATTACAAGTACTTAATTAACCTTGTCCATCAATTACCCGAACGCAGACGTATGGTTTTTATGCTCTTTGCTATTGAAGGATTCTCTCACAAAGAGATAGCCGAAGCACTTGGAATCACTGAGGGAAACAGCAAGCTGCTCCTTCATGAGGCGCGTAAAATGTTGCAGCAAAAGCTCAAAAAATCCAAATGAAAATCGAAAAAGATTACAACGAGCTTGACCGGTTGTTTAAAGAGGCATTTGAAAGAATATACAATAGTGCCCCTGATGAGCATTCTGCCTGGAAAAAATTTCAGAGAAAAAGAAATCGGTCGGTAATGTCCTATTTGATATTGCCTCCATTAATGATTGCTTTAGCAGGATTTTTCTATGTCTCAAATCGATTTAGCCATCACCAGGGTGATTTACACATATTAAAACCAGTAACCAACGATAAAATGGACTCTGCTCCGACAGTTACCAGCACTGAGAAAGAAATACCTATAGATATCCTCCAAAAAACATCTCAAAGCACACAAAAAAAACAGATTAAAGAAACAATTATATCCAATGTTTCGGTCGATGAAAATCCCAAGGAATGGGAAGAAATACCTCAAATTTTATCCCATCCAGATGTAACTGATGCATCAAAACATATCGAAGCAGTTCAGAGAATGACAGAATTTCATCAAAACACCTTAGGATTACGAAATATGATTGCCGATTATCAATCGAGTGGCAATACATACGGAAAGAAATTTTCAGTAAATCTTTCATTGGGCTATATGCTGCACAATCACTTTATCGATGGAGGTAATTTTATGGGAGGCAATCATCCCGGTTTAGGCGTACAATTCTCAGGTGTCCTTCGAAAAAATATCCGATGGAACACAGGATTCAGATATGTCCACAGAGGCAATCAAGATCTCAATATTTTTTCAAAGACAAGAGAAATATACGATGTAGAACAAATAAATATTTACACACTCTATGTACAAAGTACCTATTGGCTTGAAATTCCACTTGGCATTCAATATTATTTGAATAACAGCAGAACCTATATTGGAGGTGCATTTACTGCAGATATCCTGCTATACCAGTCAGCCATTTTAGGAATGAAAACACAGATTCCCTCTCTTAATGTCGAGACTGATGAAAGAAGAAAAAGAGCATCAAACTACGATGCAGGGATTCCCGGGATCAATCCTGGTTTCAGGACTGAGCTGGGC
Source organism: Schleiferia thermophila (assembly GCF_003337435.1). GTDB lineage: Bacteria > Bacteroidota > Bacteroidia > Flavobacteriales > Schleiferiaceae > Schleiferia > Schleiferia thermophila. The sequence goes on along the minus strand of NZ_QPJS01000005.1, from coordinate 10,470 downwards.
TGGATAATTTCTGAAAAAAACTCTATAGAGATATTCACGAAGTTAAGCCCATATGGCGGTGTACAAAATGCCAATATAGACAGATTTTACGGTTGGGATATAGGATTCGAATGGAAATATTATTTTTAAATTTTTGTGAGAAAAATAACTTTGTACATAGTACTGGCTTTTTTAGCCAATTCTTGTTCCAAAAAAGATAGTTTGCCTGATTACGCTTTTGTAATACCCTTGTATTTAAAATGGAACATCAATGGAATTGAATATGAATACCGGGTCGGAGAAAATGCAATGTTTTCCAGAAGTTTTGTTCTCATCAACTCAGACGGAAATCGGAAATTTGTGTATGAATTGCACCTGGATGGAAATGAATTTTTCAGAATCACTTTCTTTAGTAAAAAAAACACCGAACGACCAGAAAAAGATTTGGTACACCTACTAAATTCTTCTGAAGGGCTACCCTTTAAAACCTCCTCCGGAAACCATCCCGGAAGTGTACTTATCGAAATGTTTGCCAGTGAGCAACTGACCAAATCCACAGAAATAGCTTTAAATGAAGATAAAAAATTACTTACCATATCATTGAGAGACTTTACAGTTTCTGAAAAAAAATATATTGAAGCTGAAATACGCTTTTCCTGTTTCCTCATTTCAGTAAATGATTCGTCCCTAGCTGAAATTACAAACGGAGAGGGGCTGATTGCATTTCGATACAAATAGTTTCCTTAACATTTTTTTGAAAGGAAATGCTATCGAGAACACAGTACTTTAGCACCTTAATTACAAGGCAATGAAAGGAATGGCAAAGTTTGTGGGGGTTGCCGTAGCGCTCTTGATGTTACTTTGGATTGTGTGGAACCTCTTCAATAAAAAAGATGATTTGGAAAGACTTAAAAAAGATTACACCATTCACATAGAAGATACAGCCTCAATAACCAGGATTATAATCAGTGACAAAACACCCCAATCAGTCACCTTGGTACGCGATGGAAATGTGTGGCGAACGGGTTCCGGAGAACTAACCAGAAAAGATGCTATTGAAACATTGCTCGAAACCCTGTACAGGGTACGCCTCAAAAATTTCGTTCCGGAATCCGCACGAGACAATGTGCTGAAACGTATGGCTAGCGCAGGCAAAGAAGTTAAAGTATATGCTGGAAATAAATTAATTAGACATTTTTACGTGGGCACTGAAACAATGGATGAAATGGGCACCTATATGATGCTCAAAAATGGAAAAAATCCGTATGCCATGTTTATACCTGGATTTAATGGGTTCTTATCTACACGCTTTTTTGCAAACGAAGCACTTTGGATTAAAAAAATTATTTGGGGGTTTGACAACCTGGAAATCTCAAAAGTAAAATACGTTAACTACGATCAACCTCAGGAATCTTTTGAATTGGTTGTCAAGGAAGACGGTTTCCTTCTCACGGATCGAACCGGAAAGACGGCTGTAGCTGATACAATCAAAAGTGCTGTTTACCTGGGTGGTTTTAGGGTTGTAGAATACGAAGGAGTTATTCTGCCTCAGGACCCTATCTACAATAGGCAGGATTCATTAAAAGCGTCAGTACCTGCCTTTGAAATCACCGTCTGGAAATCCAATGGATATTGGAGAAAACTCACAACCTATCACATCAAAGCAAGTGAAGAATCAGAGGAATTTTATACCAACTTAGGTAAGTATGATCCTGACAGACTGCATGCATATATCACTGACCAAACTGGAAAAGAGCGTTTTGTACTCGTTCAATACTATGGTTTAGCACCCGTGCTCAGAACCTTCAACGATTTGAAAAAAAGTTGAACCTGCATGCTAAATAAAATGTTATGCATGCATATAAATTTTAATTTTTTAAACATCAACATTACCTTCGCAACCAACTTGACATCAAAAATAAGCAATAATGAAAGTACTTGTCTGCATTAGTCATGTGCCCGATACAACCTCTAAAATAAATTTTACCAACAACAATACGGAGTTTGATAAATCCGGAATTACCTTTATAATAAATCCCTACGACGAATTTGGCCTTACCAGGGCCATTTGGTTGCAGGAAAAGCAAGGTGCCCATATCACGGTAATTAATGTCGGTACATCTGAAACCGAACCCACGCTCCGAAAAGCACTGGCCATAGGAGCAAATGATGCTATACGAATAGATGCTGAGCCAACTGATGCCTGGTTTGTCGCATCACAGATAGCCGCTCAGGCAAAAGAGGGAGGATATGACCTGATCATCGGTGGAAGAGAATCGATTGACTACAACGGCTCTCAAGTCCCGGGAATGGTTGCTGCCATGTTGGGAGTACCGTTTGTAAATGCGTGTGTGGGGTTGGAAGTAGATGGCGGAAAAGCCACTGTAATTAGAGAAATCGATGGGGGAAAGGAAAAAAGTATTATATCTCTACCTGCCGTAATTGCCGGTCAGAAAGGACTTGTAGAAGAAAGCGACCTTAGAATACCAAATATGAGAGGCATAATGCAGGCAAGAACCAAACCTCTCAAAGTGGTTGCACCAGTTGAAAGCGAGCGTAAAACCAAAGCTGTTTTATTCGAAAAACCAGCCTCAAAAGCATCTGTAAAACTGGTCGATCCAGATAATATCGAAGAGTTGGTCCGCCTGCTTCATGAAGAAGCCAAAGTAATTTAAATTTAAAAAAATTTTTGTCATGAGTGTACTAGTGTATGTAGAAACCTGGGAAGGAAAATTGAAAAAAGCTTCCTACGAAGCCGCCTCATACGGCGCAAGACTTGCAAGCAGACTGGGGACAGATGCCTACGCAATTGTTCTAAATGCCTCTGATGACGCATCAGTACTGGGCAAATACGGAATAAAAAAAACATTTTCTGTAAAAGGGGAGCATTTCCAGCATTTTCACAATTATAAATATGTAGAGGCCATTGCTCATGTGGCAGAACAAATTCAGGCTAAAGCCTTGGTATTGTCAGGAACATTTACAGGAAAGATGGTGGCACCCCTACTTGCCGTAAAAATCAATGCAGCATTGATAACCAACGTGGTAAGTGACCCTCAAGAAGTCACCCCTCTGACCGTAAAGAGAAGTGCATTTTCGAATAAGGGTTTTGTATACTATGAAAGTCAGTCTGAAGTAAATATTCTTTCCATTTTACCAAATGCCCTTGGCGTTTCCGAATCAACAGGCCAGGGAGAAGTAGAAGAAATTGTCCACACCCCGGAAACAAACATTGAAATACAAATTGTTGAAATTGATAAAGTAAAAGGAAAAGTACCACTGCCTGAGGCTGAAATTGTGGTATCTGCTGGAAGAGGATTAAAATCTCCTGATAACTGGGGGATGATTGAAGAACTTGCAGAAGCATTAGGTGCAAGTACAGCGTGTTCAAAACCTGTGAGCGATATGCACTGGAGACCTCACAGCGAACACGTAGGCCAGACGGGTATTACCATTAATCCTCAGCTGTACATCGCCATAGGTATTTCAGGTGCCATACAGCATTTAGCCGGAGTCAGTGGTTCAAAGACCATCGTCGTCATCAACAGCGATCCGGAAGCACCGTTTTTTAAAGCTGCAGATTATGGAGTCGTGGGCGATGCTTTTAAAGTAGTACCTGCATTGACAGAGGCAATAAGAAAATTTAAAGCCCAATAATGTTGACGTAATTTTGCACCCATGACAAAGGTGCAACTTTATCTGAAAGGTCTGTCGTATAGTCAGACTCAATCCGGTGCCTATGCGCTCGTATTGGGCGAAGATGTTCAAAATAGACGCCTTCCTATTATCATCGGAGGATTTGAGGCACAGAGCATTGCAATGGCCGTGGAGTATGAAATGGCCGTGCCCCGACCCCTCACCCATGATTTGTTCAAATCATTCGCTGAGACATTTGGAATAGAAATTACAGAAGTAGTCATCCATAAACTTGAAGAGGGGATTTTTTATGCATATATCGTTTGCCATCAAGGTGATCAGGAAGTTTTGATCGATTCAAGACCTTCAGATGCAGTTGCCCTTGCTATCAGATTCAATTGCCCGATTTACACAACCGAGGAAATTCTTGAAAAGGCAGGTGTAGTTTTGGAAAACCCCGAGCAATCCAATAGACCAATTCATACTGACAAAACTTCAACCAATGAACCTGAGAAAAAGACATCTTTGACCAATAAAACCACAGAACAACTGAAAAAAATGCTACAAAAAGCCGTAGAAACAGAAGACTATGAATTAGCAGCGCGTATACGAGATGAGATGAACAGGCGGGAACAAAAAAATAATTATTAACTAGTTAATATTGCCTGTTTAATCTCTGAACAAAATAATGAATACAAAGACAAGACTACTCCTGACCGTAATCCTGTTTTTTTTACTCCATTTTGCTTACTGCTTTGCTCAGTCTGCTGAGGTGCAGTTGGACTCTTTAGATGGCCATACTGAGGGTTTGCTGATCAATATGTCAGAAAATATTCCAGCAGAACGGCCTGTTGTTTCAGAGAATAACAATCTGTCGTCGGCCATACGAACATTCAATACCGGAAGCTTTTCACTTCAATCGCTACTGAGAGGTATACTTGGGCTTACGGTCCTTTTGATAATTGGCGCTTTGATTTCAAAAGACCGGAAACAAATCAATTGGTGGTTGATTGGCAAAGGCCTGGCAATTCAAATTCTGATTGCCATTTCAGTGCTTAAGTTAGTATGGGTTCAAAATGTTGTAAACTTCATCAGTCAAAAGTTTGTGTTGTTGCTCTCTTTTACCCAAAACGGGGCACGGTTTCTATTTGGGAGCATCATCGAAAATACCGAATCATTTGGGTTCATATTTGCATTTCAGGTGCTGCCTACAGTGATATTCTTTTCAGCTTTGACCAGTTTGCTTTTTTACTATGGTATTCTTCAAAAAGTTGTGTATGCCTTCGCCTGGTTTATGAAATACACTCTTAGGCTCAGTGGAGCTGAGAGCTTATCTGCCGCAGGAAATATTTTTCTTGGTCAAACCGAGTCACCACTTCTGGTCAAACCCTATCTGAGCAAAATGACGCGTTCGGAATTGCTTTGTGTAATGACAGGAGGAATGGCTACCATAGCAGGAGGAGTACTTGCAGCATATATTGGATTTTTGGGAGGAAATGACCCGGAAATGCAGGTTTTTTTTGCAAAACATCTCATCACAGCTTCCGTAATGGCTGCTCCAGGGGCAATTGTCGCATCGAAGCTCTTATTACCTGAAACAGAAAAATTCTCAGAAGAAATGCACATAGAGCAGAACAAAATTGGCTCCAACGCTCTCGAAGCCATTGCAAACGGAACTACAGATGGTTTGAAGCTGGCTGTAAATGTGGCAGCGATGCTGTTGGTATTTATTTCTTTAATAGCCCTTATGAACTACATTTTGATGAATGCAGTTGGGGAATTGGCCGGTATCAATGAGGCGATTAAAACACTTACCAAAGGGCAATATCAAGGCTTATCCTTGCAATTTATTCTTGGGTACATTTTGGCTCCCCTGACCTGGCTTATGGGAGTAAATGGCACAGACATCGTGCTGGTTGGACAGCTATTGGGCGAAAAATCCATTTTGAACGAATTTGTTGCTTATGTTTCGATGAGTCAAATCATTCAGTCTGGCGGATTTGTCGATCCAAAGTCCATCATCATTGCTACATACATTCTGTGTGGTTTCGCGAATTTTGCAAGCATCGGCATTCAAATTGGCGGCATCGGCTCATTGGCTCCAAACAGGAAAAGTGATCTGAGCAGACTCGGAATATATGCACTCATTGGTGGCAATATGGCCTCTATGTTCACCGCTATTATTGTAGGTGTGCTGATATAAAATTCGTATTCATCAAATCATCGGTATAGCCCGGTAGAATCAATGTAATTCCACACTTTGTGATGAAGTAAAAACCTGATGTCTTTCTTTTTTTTAAGACAATCCCTGATATAGGTTGAAGAAATGTCGATTAAAGGTGCTTTTTCGAAGAATACGCCTAGTTCAGCCTCATCTGCATCTAACCGTATGTAGGGCCTTGGGTATATGTAAATTTGATGTTTACTGATTACTTCTTCATACAAATGCCATTTTTTAATACTTTTTACATTATCAGCACCCATAAGCAATACAAATTCCGTTTCGGGATATCTGTCTTTAAGAGCTTTTAAAGTAGTGGCCGAATATGATGGCTTGGGAAGCGTGAATTCAATGTCGGATACTTTTATTCCGCTTATTCCATCCAAAGCTAGTTGAGCCATGTAAAGCCTTTGGCGGTCGTCAGCGATTGTTTCTTTTATTTTAAAAGGGCTTCTGGGGCTTAAAATCAGCCAAACTTCATACAGATCGGTTTCATTGTAAAAGTATTGAGCAATAATCAGATGCCCGATATGAATTGGGTTAAAAGTACCGAAGTACAATCCAATTTTTTTCATTTTCTGATTTCAAGAAATTCTTCTGTTAATTTTTCTGCCAAGCGTAAAGCAGCATCGAGATTTTCATTTACAATTATCGCATCAAAATAACTTTTGTATTTCAACTCTCTAGACGCCTTTTCAATTCTTTGCTTTAGCTTTTCCGGCGTTTCGGTATTTCTTTCCATCAATCTTTTTTTCAACTCTTCAATTGAAGGCGGCTCTATGAAAACTGCCAATGCATTGTTGCCAAATTTTGATTTCAAATTTAGCCCACCGATCACGTCAATGTCAAATATCACTGATTTATTTTTTTTAAAAATCCTTTCAATTTCACTTTTTAATGTTCCGTAATATGTCTGGGTATATACCTCCTCCCACTCAGCAAATTCGTCATTTTTGACTTTTTCAAGAAATGCTTCTTTGGATAGAAAGTAATAATCTCTGCCATCTACTTCCTGAGCTCTGGGCTGTCTGCTGGTTGCAGAGATCGAAAATTCCAGGTGATCCGGATATTTATTGAGTAAATGTCGTACAATCGTGGTTTTCCCAGCTCCCGATGGGGCAGAAAATATGAGAAGCTTTTTCAAGGTTTTGGTTTCTTGGTTTTACAATACATTCAAAACTTGCTCTTTGATTTTCTCAAGCTCATCTTTCATCTGAACTACTATTTTTTGGATTTCAGCGTGATTGGCCTTGGCACCAAGAGTATTAATTTCTCTTCCCATTTCCTGAGCAATAAAATTGAGTTTGCGGCCGCAAGAAGCTTCATTTTCCATGGTCGTTTCAAAGTAATTCAAATGACTCGCAAGTCTGACTTTTTCCTCAGTGAAGTCCATTTTCTCGAGATAATAGATGAGTTCTTGCTCAAAACGGTTGGTGTCGAAAGAACACTCATCGCCCAGAGATTTTAGATTGCTCATTAGTTTACTGCGCACGTGAGCAATACGGGATTGTTCATAAGGTTCAATCTGACTCAGGAGCTTTTTAATTTCTCCCAAAGCCCTTTGAAATTCAGTTTTTAAACTTTGACCCTCTTCCTTGCGATGCGTTATTACAGATGATACACATTGAAAAATTTCACTTTCAATCAGAAAAATTTCATCAGTGCTGAAATCTTCGGAAATAGGCGAACTAAACAAATCGGGCATGCGCAGTGCAGCAAGCAGCGGATCTGAGTGGATGCTTTGACTTTCCGAAAGTTTTTTAAAATACGAAACGTATTTAAGCAATGTTTTTTCGTCAAATGGAAGATAATCAAAACAGTTTTCGGCATATATTGCCACATCTACCTTACCCCTTTCGAGAGCAGAGGACATGATTTTTCGAATAGTAGGTTCAAGGGGTCTGAATTCGGGAGGTATCCTTAGAGTGAGATCTAATTGTTTGCTGTTTAAGGTTTTAATTTCAATAGTATAGTTCTTATTTTTTACTTGAAAAGAGTGTTTGCCGAAGCCTGTCATTGAAAACACGGGCATGTTTGCTGAATTTTTAGAGGGCAAAGGTATGGTTTTCAATCGGGCCAGATACGAGCATGTAGTGTAGACCTACTTTTTGTTGATATTCAGGTAGATAAATTTTTGACCTCGCAGATAAAATTTTGTGTAAACCTATTTAATTTACTCAGGACCTGTGCTATTTCGAATATTTCTATATCTTGCGACTGAAAATTTTGAAAGAAGGTTATGACATTTTTGGCACTTGATACAAATTTTTCCATTCCACTGAAGAATCCCGTTCTAATATTCTCTCTCATTTTATTCATTATATTATTTGCACCGCTACTACTCAACAAAATCAGAATTCCTCATTTAATAGGATTAATTATAGCAGGTGCATTAATAGGTCCTAATGGGTTTTACATTATGGATCGTGATAGCAGCATTATTTTATTTGGTAATGCCGGCTTGTTGTACATAATGTTTTTGGCGGGTCTTGAAATAGATCTGGCAGAATTTAAAAAGAACAGTGGAAAAAGCCTTGTTTTTGGACTGCTTACTTTTTCGATTCCAATGATTTTGGGGATTTTTTCGGGCCAATACATATTGAAATTTTCATTAATGACCTCTGTGTTGCTCGCCAGCATGTATGCCTCGCACACTTTACTTACTTATCCTTTAATCAGCAAATTTGGAATTACAAAAAACAGAGCGGTAAACATTACGGTTGGAGGTACGGTGATTACTGACACGATGGCTCTCTTGGTGTTGGCAGTAATAGCTGGTATGGCTACCGGCAATGTGGATGAAAGCTTTTGGTATCGGTTGATCATATCAGTAATAATTTTTGGCACCGTTGTACTAGTTGGATTTCCTATTCTTGCCAGATGGTTTTTTAAAAACTTCGATGACAGTATTTCCCAATACATTTTTGTGCTGGCTCTGTTGTTCCTCGGTGCATTTGCTGCAGAGGTTGCAGGACTTGAAGCAATTATAGGGGCCTTTTTAGTGGGTTTAGCCCTTAACAAATTAATTCCTCATACCTCTCCTTTAATGAATAGAATCGAATTCGTAGGAAACGCACTTTTTATTCCTTTTTTTCTTATTGGAGTCGGGATGCTTATTGATTACCGGGTATTTTTTCACGGGTATGAAACACTACTTGTAGCAGCGGTAATGATAGTTGCTGCCACTTCTTCAAAATTTCTAGCTGCTTTCCTGACTCAAAAGATTTTTGGTTTTTCAAAAGACGAGCGCTTGGTCATTTTTGGATTGTCCAATGCTCAGGCAGCTGCCACACTTGCCGCTGTTTTGGTGGGGTACAATATCATTCTCAATGTAGAAGAAATCAAAGCTGCCGAGGCAATTGGTGAAGTAATAGAGCCCGTCCGGCTTTTAAACGACAGCGTATTGAACGGTACAATTTTGATGATTCTCGTCACTTGCACTATCGCTTCATTTGCAGCACAGAAAGGAGCGCAGGCACTCGCTTTAAAAGAAATGAGCAATGAAGAAAGCGATGAACAGACAGAAGAAGAAGAGCGTATACTCATAGCCTCTCATCAGGAAAAACAAGTTGAAGAATTAGTTCAGCTGGCACTTTTAATTAAATCTCCCAAAAATAAATCGGGTCTGTATGGGCTCACTGTAGTTGAAGAGTATGGAGATGAGATTACGGATAAAGCAGCAAAAAGAATTCTTGAAAAAGCGGTAATTACTGCATCCGGGGCTGACGTCAGGCTGCAAGACATTTTGCGATATGACGTAAATGTTGTTAATGCCATTACGGGAACGATAAAAGAAAAGAAAATAACCGAACTGATACTCGGACTAAATCCCCAGAAAGGCCTGTCCAAAAATTTCCTTGGAAACCTGACAGAAGGAATCCTGGCAAAAAACAACGTCACCACACTTATCTATAAACCTGCACAACCATTAGCAACCATCAAACGACATTTGGTCGTAGTGCCCGATAAAGCAGAAAAAGAAATAGGGTTTTTATTTTGGATGTATAAGATATGGAACATTTCAAAAAACTCAGGAGCCAAAGTTGTATTTTATTCCACCGAAAACACCTCCAAAATCATTAAAAGTATCAACGAGCGCCAACCTATCAATTGCGAATTTAATGTATTTGATGACTGGGATGACTTTCTGATATTATCCAGGGATGTAAGGATAGATGATAATATAATTATTCAATTGAGCCGCCCTCACAAGCCTTCTTACCAACTCAACATGGTGAAGGTGCCTCATTATCTCAATAAATATTTCATGCAAAACAACTTTATACTGGTGTATCCAATCCAATATATTACCGAGCATTCAGAAAACCTGGATTTGAAAAATCCTTCGATGACTGACTCAATTGAAAAATTGGATGACCTGGGGAAAACAATAGCCAAAATATTCAAGTTCAAATAAATAACCTCATATTCTGCAACGGGTTGCCAAGGTATTTCTCTTCTTGGTCATTAATGATTTCTAAATAAAAAAGTTTTTTGTAAAAATAGTATTGTGGAGTATTGCCAGTTTGAATTATACATCTTTACCTTTGCAGCCCGTTTTTTTAGAAGCGGGTAGTTCTTTGGAGAGGCGAATTGGGAGGCGAGAAGGCAAAAGAAGTGTTAAACAGGAATAT
>NZ_QPJS01000004.1:114617-233645 GCF_003337435.1 Schleiferia thermophila | reverse complement strand
ATGTGGTCAACTGCCCATCTGCCATCTAGGTCGACAAATCGGAGTGGGTTATTCCACATTGCATTGTAGGGTGTCCACCCTGGTGCATCGGCTGCTAACGGATCCACACCCAACCACTTGCTCACCATTGGGTGGTAGTACCTGGCTCCGTATTAGAAAAGCCCGCTTTCGGAGTCGAGCTCTTTGGCATTGAAGCGATAGGGTGTGCTGAAACCGGTGGGATTGATTTGTTGGAAGGTGATATTTGTGACACGGATATTCATGGACATACTACGTCTTCTCTACTTCCCTGTCTGCTGTAAAGATATAAAATGTGGCTTTTCCTTGGCTGGCCACGGCTCATCTGCGAGGTTTTTTACGTATTGACCCGCCTGGCCTCTTTGCTTCCCCCATGTGCACTCTGCCCTTGCCACACTCTATCTGACGGTCCTTCCCCGGTAATCTCCTGTCTGCTGCCTTCCTCTTCCCGGCTTTGTTAAAAATTTTCCTGTGTTTCCTCCTGCCCAAAGCCTCTCTCAATGCCTAAATCCATCCCCTCCAACGACCGACCCCTGATTTCCTTCGACTGGGCCGTACAACGCATGCTCCGCCAAAAAAGCGACTTCTCCATCCCGGAGGGCTTCTTCTCGGTCATGCTCGATATGGACATCTCCATAGAGGAAATCCTCGACCCGCAAACCAACAAAGACTTCGCCCGGCAAAAAATTTCGGTGGTCGGAATTCATCAAGGCGATGCGATTGCTCTCTCGCCTGATCTGATGCTGTGGTATGGATGTACCTATCCCGGGGAATTGTATCCGGAAATCGTGCTCATCCATGTGGCCTGGTTTGACGACCGGATTCGCAGCCCGAAAGACGAGTGGATGTACTACCTGAAGCAGGAAAAATTGCGGGAGAAGGTTACGGTAAAAGGCTTGCATTCGGTAAATGAAAGACTGTGAGCAGAGGCTACGGAAGCCAAAGAAAGACTGGCATTCCGCATATACAGTAAAAATGTGTTGTTTTCTGACGACTACATCGAATTTCTTGTGCTTCTTCTTCAAATCAAAAAAAATATTGTTGCAAGGCTTCAGGTGGCGCTGCTGGAATCAATCCTGAGGCAGTCGCTACGCGAAAAGTCATACCCAGTTCAAAAGTTGTTGGTAGTCTATCTTTCACCTTTTTCAGAAGTGGTCAGAGTCAGAGGGGGATTATGTGTGGGAGAGGGAGTTGCGTGAGGGATGCGGAGGGCGCCCGCAGGGCGGTGCGCAGCGCAGCGGAGCACGGGAGCGAAGCGCACCCCGGAGCAGCCCGACCCCGCGCGGTAAGGCCGCAAGGCCGGCGCGCGGGGGCACGCCCAAATAACAATTTAAATGCTATGCGTAGCCAGCCAGAATTTCGGAAGCGGATAGGATGGTGGTGTAACCGCGCTGCCGGAAATACTGGAGGTCTGTGCGATCGTTGGCGCGAACAAGGAAGAAGTCTCCCCCCCAGGCTCCAAGGGATTTGATCAGGTGCGGGTAATCTTTGAATTTTTCTTCTTTGAGAGGGGGCCTGTCGATGAGGCGGCTGATCAGCTGCTCGTGATGGCTCAGCAGATAGTCAAAGTCATCTGGTTGAGTGGTTTGGGCAATTTGATTGGAAATGTGCTGAATATCAGTAAGTAGATGTGGATCCGGAGGTTTGTTGGCTGTCCGGCGTATTTCGGCATCGGAGGATTGCTTATGGCCATGATGGATGAAGTACAGGGTGTCGTGAGCTGGCAGATGATAGTCTACTGCACGGTAGTCGGGGCCGGTTGGCCGGAGGGTGTAAAGGACAGGTCGGCCTTCCAGTGCCACTGCCAGATCATAACCGCTGCCACTTTGGGTGGCAAAGAAGAGCTGGAAGGGATCGCACTGTGCCCATCGAGCGATCAGGGCTATCAGGGTGCTGCTGCTGCCTAACCCCCAGTGGCGGGGAAATTGAAGGTGAGTTTCGGCCTGATAGCCTATGGGGTCGAAATCGGGGTTGAGGCTGGCCACCTGGAGCAATATTGAACGCAGGCGATTGGCTTCCTGAGATTCTTGATCGATTTGAAAATCAGGGGTATAAAAAATGATGTCGAGCCATGGGCTGCCATTTGGATCGCGGGCTGTCCACCTGAGGTGTTCGGGGCTATCGTTGGGAGTGAGGGTAAGCGACTGTCCGTATCGGGTGGGCAAGGCCAGGGCTGTGATGCCGTGGATAACGGCGTATTCGGCGGTCAGCAGCAGCTTGCCGTGGGCATAGTACTGCAATGGTGGTTTCAGAGGCATTGGGTCAATAGTTTTCTGACCTTAAGGACATCTTCGGGGGTGTCGACGGGGATGCTTTGGAAAGTAGTGGATATGCAGTGGATGTGGTAGCCTGCATACAGCCAGCGGAGTTGTTCGAGTTTTTCGGCGGCTTCGAGTGGTGACTCGGGCAGATTTACCAGGTGGGACAAAATAGTGGTCCGAAAGGCGTAGATGCCGATGTGGTGATTGAAGGGGTATGCCTGAAGCCAAAGGTGGCGGGGCAGGTCGCGCACAAAGGGGATGACACTTCGGCTGAAGTAGAGTGCCCGGCCGCTGTGGTCGGTGACGACACATACAGGGCCTTCGACCAGCTCACCTGGGTCCGTTACAGAACGGATAGCTGTGACGATTTGAACGGCCGAATGGCTGAATGCGCTGATGAGTCTTTGGACTAGCTGTGGGTCGATGAGGGGTTCGTCGCCTTGAATGTTGACGACTACATCGTAATGTTCTCCGCTGTTCTGCAGAATTTTCAGAGTCTCATTGCAGCGCGAGGTGCCGTTTGGGTGATGGGGGGATGTGATAACCGCATGTCCGCCAAAAGCTGCAACTCGGTCTGCTATACGTTGGTCGTCGGTGGCTACTACCAGGTGGTCTACGCTGTGAAGTACGCGCTCGTAGACATGCTGTATCATGGGTTTGCCGGCAAGGTCGATGAGGGGTTTGCCGGGCAGTCGGGTGCTGGCATAGCGGGCCGGGATGATGCCGAGAGTTTTCATGGGCTTTTGGGGGAGGTAGTTTTTTTGAGTCTCTTTCTGGACTTGTTTTTTAATCGATCAGGCTTGCCTTCTTCGTCCCAGTCGCAGATAAAAACGTTGGTATCGCGGGTACCGCCATTGTTTCGGTTTGAACTGAAGGCGAGCTTTTTTCCATCCCAGGAAAACATGGGGAAGGCATCGAAGGTGGGGTCGAAAGTGATTTGTTTGAGACCGGTGCCGTCTTCGTTGATCATAAATATGTTGAACTGAAACCCACGTGGGCTGTGATGATTGGAGGAGAAGAGGATTCGTTTGCCATCGGGGTGGTAGTAGGGGGCCCAGTTGGCTTTGCCGAGGTTTGTGACCTGGCGAAGGTCGGAGCCATCGGCATTGCAGACAATAATTTCCATGTTGGAGGGTTTGACCAGACCTTTGGCAAGGAGGGCTTTGTATTCTTCTTGTTCCTCTGGAGTTTTGGGTCTGCTGGCTCGGAACACGATTTTGCTGCCATCGGGAGAGAAAAATGCTCCTCCATCGTAACCGAGTTCGTGGGTGATTTGCACAGGGTTGGATCCATCGATGTCCATCACCCAGAGCTCCAGGTCGCCGGATCGGTCGGATGTAAAAACTATTTTGTCGCCTTTGGGTGAAACGGTGGCTTCGGCATCATAGCCACGGCGATCGGTGAGTTTTTTTACGATGTTGCCCTGGAGGTCAGCTACGTAAATGTCGTAAGTATTGTAAAGGGGCCACACATAACCTTCTGAGCGGTCGGGTTCCGGGGGGCATTCGTCGCCACCTTCATGGGTACTGGCAAAGAGGATTAAGGTATCGCCGGGTAAGAAGAAGGAACAGGTGGTCCGTCCTTTGCCGGTGGACACCATAGTGGGGCGAGACTGAAAGAGATGATCCCGGCGAATGTCAAACCAGAAAATCTGGTCGCATTTAAGACCCCAGGCCGGGTTGTTGCTCTGCATGACGAGCTTTTTGTTGTCGAAGCTCCAGTACGCTTCGGCATTGTCGCCACCGTTGGTCAACTGTCTGAGATTTTTGAGGTGTACTTCCTGAGGATAGGTTATATCTGCTGATTTCGGCCTTTTTTGTGCTATGCTGAAATGTATCGAAAAACTAAACGCTACTAGCAGATAAACAGCACGTGGGAACATGTACAACTATATTTTTGACAAAGAAAACCATGAACGAAAAAATTTACAGTCGTCGGTTGCGAAAGGTTTGGCTCAGATGTAATATTTGAATTTGTTTTAACCATACTGCAATAATGGAATATATCGAGAATGTTCTGTACACGCTCATAGCCATACAAGTGTTTTACTTTTTCATTTTTGGTATGGCCGGACTGGCTCCACATGAGCTAAAGCTGAAAAGAGGTATGCCCTTTACGCGGTTTGCCATACTGATACCTGGCTACAAGGAGGATAATATCATCGTGGATACGGCGAAAAAAGCGCTGGAGGTAGATTATCCGGCTGAATACCGGAGGATTGTAGTATTGGCAGATTCATTTAAGCCTGAGACGGTGGAGAAGTTGCGCTTAACGGGAGTTGAGGTGCTTGAGGTATCCTTTGAGCACAGCACCAAAGCCAAAAGCATCAACAAAGGACTCGAGTACCTAAGCCAGGACCCACCGGAAGCCGTGGTGATACTTGACAGTGACAATGTGATGGCTCATTTTTTTCTCAGGAAAGTTTCCGATGCCTTTCAAAGTGGCTACAAAATCATTCAGGCCCACCGCACTGCAAAAAACAGAAATACTCCCATGGCAGTACTGGACTCAGCAAACGAAGAAATCGGCAACCACATTTTCCGGAAGGGGCACCGAAATCTGGGGCTTTCGGCTGCTCTGATAGGTTCAGGGATGGTATTTGAATTTAACTTGTTTAGGAAATACATGTCGCAAATCACCGATACTGCAGGAGAAGACAAGTTGTTGGAAATGCTGCTGCTCAAGGACAGGCATACGATAGAATATTTTGAACACGCTTATGTTTATGATGAGAAGGTATCGACCACGAAAAACTTCGGCAAGCAGCGTACCCGTTGGCTGGGGGCACAGTTTTATTTTTTCCGTCATTTTTTCTTCGACGGAGTAAAGCACCTGATTACCAAAGGCAATATTGATTATTTTGACAAGTGCTTTCAGATGGCGCTCATACCCAAAGTGCTGTTGATCGGTTTGCTTGGTATCCTGGCGTTGGTGGATTACTTTAGCCCGTACTTGCAGTGCAACTGGATCGTGCTTACCGCTATGTATTATCTGGCAATGCTGGCCTCGGTACCTGCCAACATGTACGACGCGCAGCTTGCAAGGGCCATTTTCCACATTCCGGTAGCGATGATGGCCTTAATCGGTTCGATCCTGAAAATAACCAAAAAAACTGCTACACACTTTGAAGTAACGGAAAAAGGACACACGGGCGATGGGAACTGATTTCAAAGAACAACTGCAACTCCTTGGCGAGAGCATACGTTTGGGATTGAATTCGCTGAGTGTCAATAAATTCAGAACACTGCTTTCGCTTCTTGGGATTACGGTGGGAATTTACTGCATCATCACCGTATTTGCCATGGTGGATTCCTTGGAGAAAAACATCAGGGACTCTGTACAGTCGCTAGGGTCAAATGTACTGTACATTCAAAAGTGGCCATGGGGAGGAGGGGGTGAATATCCGTGGTGGAAGTATCTCAACAGGCCGGAGCCTACCTACTCTGAATACGAAAAACTTAAAAAGCTTTCGAGGCTGAGCGATAAATTGGTGTATGGTTTTGGCATCAGTGCGACAGCTAAAGCGCTGGGCAATGAGGTGAAAGGCACTACAGTGCTGTTTACTACCGCAGATTACATCAAACTTTGGAATCAGAACATTCAAGCCGGAAGGTTTTTTAACGAGCAGGAAGGAAAAAGCGGGTCTCAGGTATGTGTATTGGGCTATGATGTAGCACAGGGTTTATTTGCCGGAATAGATCCGATTGGACAAAAGGTACAGCTGAAAGGAAAGAAACTTACGGTAATTGGTGTATTTGATAAAACAGGAAAAAGTCTGGTGGGCAATGACAACGACCAGAACATCGTGGCTCCTGCCAGTTTTGGACTGAGGATTGTAAATCCCAACAGCATTGAAGGAAGCTTTATCATGGCCAGACCTATCGAAGGAGTATCGCTGGCGGAATATAAGAATGAACTTCGCCAGCACATGCGAGCTATTCGTCGCCTTAAACCCAAAGTTGAAGACAATTTTGCCCTGAACGAAATATCTCTGATAAGCGCAAGTCTGGACCAGATTTTCAACATAGTGACAATAGCTGGTATATTCATCGGCGGTTTTTCTATTCTGGTGGGTGGATTTGGAATTGCCAACATCATGTTTGTCAGCGTGAAAGAGCGAACCTCTGAAATCGGCATTCGCAAGGCGCTCGGTGCTCCGGCCCGATTTATCCTTCAGCAATTTTTGACCGAGAGCGTAGCACTGTGTTTTGTGGGTGGGTTAATTGGATTGGTATTGGTGGGCATTACTTTGCTGGTTGTTTCAGGGATCCTGGAGTTTCCTTTTTACTTAAGTGCAAAAAACATCATTCAAGGGGTGGTGATCAGCGTGGTAATTGGTTTGGTATCAGGCTATGCTCCGGCCCGAAGCGCCAGTCGGCTCGATCCGGTAGAGGCAATCCGGCAAGGGTCCTGATTTTAAAGGTCTCATACATTCCATGGATGGACGTAGGGGATCGATTGTCGCCAAATGTGAATCTAAAAATTTTTAGGTTTTTGTAAGCATGGGGTCAAATGCTGCCTCTTGTATGCTTCAATACTTTTGCCGTCAAAACATTTTCTTTATATGAAAAGACGTATCACGTTTACAATGATCAAGCCGGATGCTGTAGCCGATGGCAACACAGGTGCTATTTTAAACAGAATTGAAGGTGCAGGCTTCAGAATTGTGGCAATGAAAAAAACTCAGCTTTCCAAAGCTGAGGCTGAAAAATTTTACGGCATTCACAAAGATCGTCCTTTTTTCGGCGAATTGGTCGAATATATGACATCGGGTCCAATAGTAGCTGCCATACTGGAGAAAGAAAACGCCGTTGAAGATTTCAGGAAGCTAATTGGTGCTACCGATCCGGCCAAGGCTGAAGAGGGCACTATTCGAAAAATGTTTGCTAAAAGCATAGCTGCCAACGCAATTCACGGGAGCGATAGCGATGAGAATGCAGTCATCGAATCGAATTTCTTCTTTTCGGAAAGAGAGCGGTACTAATTCAGCCTGATAAGAGGCGAATGTGACTGGCTTAAAGAGCGTATCAATAAAAAAACCGCGGTATACGTCTGTATCCGCGGTTTTAATTTTAGCTACAGATGATTTTTTAGTTTAATCTACAATCTTGATCCATAGCTCATCGTTGTAGCGGCCATCGATGCGGTTTTGACGTACTTGATTGGCTCTGTTGTAATTATCAAATTTAAAGAGATAGACGTAAAACATTTTGTTGTTGGTGTCTTGGAAAAAGTTGGCATCGAAGCCTCTTTTCCTGAGGTCAGCCACCAGCCTTTCGGCATTGGCCTGACTTGAAAATACTCCTGCTACTACATAAAAGCCCTTTGAGCCGGGAGTTACATTGCTGGCCAATTCAGAAGCTTGAATGGGCTGGCCTCCGGAAGTGTATCCTGTTGTTTGTTGAGGGGTGGCCGGCTGCTGGGCAGGGGTGGTGGGTTTGCTTTTGTCGGGTGTGGTTGGTTGGGGTTGTTGTGATGGCTGCTGCTCAGCCTGACGTTGGTATTCTCTTCTGATTTCCTCTCGTACTTCTTCGAGTTTTTCTTTTATGGCTTTTTCGGTGTTTTCATCTTTTTTGCTTTGTTGTTGTTTTAATCTTTTTATTTCGCTTTCAAGTCGATCCATTTTTGAACTGCTTCCAAATCTCCAGGTCAGGATGATTTCATTGCTGTTGCCCATTGCCCGGCTAAATTCGGAGATGGAAAAATCATGGGCATAGCCAATCATGAGTTGGTCGGTGATATTGACTCCGAAATTCAAAGTCACTGCGTAATCGGTACGATACATAAAGCCCAGATGACCATAACGGGGCAATCGGAGCATAGCGCCGGCATCTATCATAGCAGGTACATCTTGCGCTCCTCGTATCATTACAAGAGGACTGAGCAGTGCGCGATCACCCTGTACATTGATGTCGTACTGAGCCATCACATTGTAGTGGCGGTAGGTACTAAAGAGCACTTGAGCAGTAGGCTGGTCCAAAAATCTGACGGGAGTAGAAAAGAGCTGAGGTACAGCAACACCGACCATCAGATTGTTGATTCTGGCATTTACCCCTAGATTTACATCGAAAATGGACCTTCCATTGATTTGACCGAAAACGGCAGGGTCAAAACGTTCCCGGTTGCGTATCAAATCTACATTTATGGATTGATTGAGATATCCGGCCCCAAGCCCGAAGTCAATGAAGTTTCGGTCACCGAATTGGACTTTATAAGCATAGTTGGCATAGATTGCATTGCGTTCTAACAGACTCGCCTGATCGTTGTATGCGTACACAGAGTAGCCTACTTTGTTGGATGCGGACTGACCGTTGAAGGCCAGGGCAGCCGTTTGAGGTGCCCCATCAAAGCCGGTCCACTGACGGCGAAAGATGGCCGAAAGTTCAGGAGTTGAAGTCAGCCCGCTCATGGCCGGATTGTACACATAGGGAGCAAAGAAATAGTTGCTGTAGAGTGGGACCTGCTGTGCCTTAAGTGCTGTATAAGGAATAAGGCAGCAAATTTTTACCATCAAAAATATAGATAATCTTTTCATCGGATGCGCATTTAGTTAAAACTGATTTTGGATAATCGTAACTGAACCTCTGTATATGACTTCATCATCACAAACGACGAGGAAGTAGTAAGCTCCATCCGGCAAGGGCGCTCCGGCATTGTCAGTCCCCGCCCAGTTATTGGCATAAGGTAGTGCATTAAAAACCACCTTTCCGTATCTGTTCATCACTACCAATTCGCAGGTTTGATTACCAATCAGTTCAGAGAGATCAAGTACATCATTAATGCCATCGCCATTAGGGGTGACAAGATTAGGCACACGGCTGAAGATTTCTACGCTGTCCAACTGCTTAGGTGGCTCGATAACAAAAACCTTGACACTGTCAATTCCCTGACACCCCCCGACATCGGTAACAATCAGATAATATGTAATGGTATCCGGCTTATTGGTTTGGGGAATGGAAATGGTTGTCTGAGCAAGTGGATTGCTGAAAGAGACGGGTTTATTGGCAAACCAGTAATACATACCTCCCGGACCCGCACCGGAACCGGTGAGTGTGACGGACTGGCCAATCTCAATGACCTGATCAGGACCCGCATTGGCTATTGGATTGCTCAGTGAAAGGACGACCGTATCAAAAGAAGCACATCCGGTTTGATTGGTAGCCCTAACGACGTAAGTACCCGGATTTTTTAATACTATGGCATTTGAATTCAAAGGAGTGGGACTGAGCAACCAGGAGAAATTTACACCCGGCTGATTGGCAGAAGCTACTACAGTGACACTGTCGCCGGCACAAATCTGAATATTTTTAGGAGTATTCAGGCTTATTTCCGGAAATTTTACGACATCTACCTGCAGGAAATTTGAAACATATGTACAAGTGGTATTTGAAATTACAACTCTGTACTGAGCTGTATCATCTACAGGGATACCATTGATGACCGGAGTTACCTTAAACCAGGGATCCGTAGCCCCTGCTATGTTTATAAAAGGACTGCCAGGGGGGAACGAAATCTGCCATTGATAGCTGACATCGGGTCCCGCCGAGGAGTCAAGAACTGTCAACATAGTAGAATCACCTGAGCAAATGACTAATCCTTTATTGGAAAGACCAGGAATCGCTGTAGGCACAACACTGTCAACCGGCGGGAAGTCAGTAATCACCGTTATGTAGTCGGAAGTATCCTGACAGAAACCGTCATCAACCACCACTCGGTATCTGCCGGCCACGTAAACTTCTTTGGAGTCCAGCGTACTGCCGGCCAGGGCTTTTGGATGCGGATTGTTGAACAAATCCAATGTATCGACCAACCATTGATACGAATAGGAAGGTCCAACGGGTGCCTGAAGTGTCAGAAAGTTTCCGTCGCAAAATCTGAAAGTATCTGCACTTATGGCCAGCACACCAGGCTGAGGCACTACGGTAATATTGGTATTGGGCAAATACGATACAACAAGTGTATCTTTTGAGATCGAATCGCATGTACCAAGTGATACTCTGAGAGATATAGAGGCAGTTTGCCAAAATTTAAACGTTTGCTGGTTTGAACTGGGAACCGGAGCCCCATTTACCCTCCATTCATAAATAAATGTTTCGCCAATTCCTGGTGTGGGACCGGTAAATGTCAGTGTATCTCCTTCGCAAAATCTGTATTCGGTTGGAAAATTAGGATTGACAAATCCCCCTGATATTGTAAAATTTGAAGGTGGTCTTTTTCCGATTACAATAATGGCGCTTGAGTCGCTGACGGCTGCGGGCGAACTCGAAGTCACTCTCACGCGGTATGCTCCTTGAGCAGTATTGCATGGAATTTTTGCAAGAATGTTTCCCACGGTACCGTGCACGGGTCCATTTGGCGGAACATTATTTCCGAAAGGCAGTGGAGCAAGTTCAATAAAATTACCGCTGAAGGTGGTTCCTCCCGGATCGGACATTTCAACTCGAATTACGTTATTGCTTTGAAGCACTCCGGGATTTACGTAAAAGGTTACCTGAACCGTATCGCATTGACACAATTGGGTGTTTAATGAAGGCGAGGCTACAAATACTTGTGCATTCAAATGATTACCCAAAATTGTAGCACATAAAAACCATACTAGATGTAGAATTTGCCTCATTCTTTTTTATTTTTTAGCAAATAAAGGAAATAAAAATCTAATACAACTACACCCTAAGGTAATGTGTGCAAATGTCGATTGATGCTATTTGTTTTTCAATTGATTGTTAATAAATTACCATTTTAAATGACCAACTATGGCCGCATTAAAAGTGCTTATTAGCTTTGCCGGCCTTAAAAATAAGCTTGCATTATCGATGAAAAGCACATATTCCGTTGCCGAACTGTATGAGAAAAAGCCCATAGGAGAATTCGTTACTCTCAGCGGATGGGTTCGGACGTTTAGAAGCAACCGGTTTATCTCTCTCAACGATGGCAGTACGGTTTCCAATTTTCAATGCGTACTTGATTATGAAAAGTTTGATGATACTCTTCTGAAAAAAATAAACACAGGGACATGCCTTACATTGAAGGGTAAAATTGCTGAATCACCGGGAAAAGGCCAACCGATTGAAATGTTGGTCGAAAGTGTAGAAATTCTGGGTGAATCTGACCCTGAAAAATATCCTCTTCAACCCAAAAAACACAGCCTTGAATTCTTGCGCGAGATTGCTCATCTGCGGCCAAGGACCAGTACCTTCGGAGCAGTCTTCAGAGTGCGTCATCACCTGGCCTATGCTATTCACGACTTTTTTAACCGAAATGGATTTTTTTACATACACTCTCCTATTATTACAGCATCGGATGCAGAGGGTGCCGGTGAATTGTTCAATGTATCCACACTGGACAAAAAAAACATTCCGCTTACTGAAGGCGGTGAAGTTGATTTTTCAAAAGATTTTTTTGGAAAAGAAGCCAATCTGACCGTCAGTGGCCAATTGGAAGCCGAACTACTGGCAATGGGACTAGGCAAAGTATACACATTCGGGCCTACCTTCAGAGCTGAAAATTCAAATACAACCCGTCATCTGGCTGAGTTTTGGATGATCGAACCAGAAATGGCCTTTTACCAATTGTCCGACAATATGGAACTGGCTGAAGAATTTCTCAAGTACATCATTTCCTATGCCCTGGAAAAAGCAAGCGAAGACCTGAGATTTCTGGATCAACGACTAGCAGATGAAGAAAAATCCAAACCTACAGATCAGCGTTCAATGCCTCTGCTGGAAAAATTGCATTTTGTTCTGGAAAATCCCTTTGCACGAATAACATACACCGACGCCATCGATATCTTACTCAACTCATCATACCATAGAAAGAAAAAATTCCAGTTTCCGGTAGAATGGGGTATCGACCTGCAAAGTGAGCACGAACGCTATCTGGTTGAAAAACATTTTAAGACACCTGTGATCATCACCGATTACCCGGCCGCTATCAAAGCCTTTTACATGCGGCTCAACGAAGATGAAAAAACTGTGAGAGCCATGGACATATTGGTGCCGGGTATTGGCGAAATAGTAGGTGGCTCACAAAGAGAAGAGCGCTATGATGTGCTGCTGCAAAAAATCAAACAATTTGGCATCAGTGAACATAGCCTTTGGTGGTACCTCGATACCAGAAAGTTCGGCACTTGTCCGCATAGCGGTTTCGGACTTGGATTTGAACGACTGGTGCAGTTTGTCACCGGTATGTCGAACATCCGCGACGTTATTCCATTTCCAAGAACACCGGGAAATTGCGAATTTTAACTCTCCCCTTTCCGAATAGGGCTAAACTTTTCAATATCGAAACCATTTTGTGATATTTCAGGGTACTCACCTTTGGTCAGGAACCAATTATTTTTTTTCCCAGATACATATCAAGAAGACCTTCTGGCAATCTGAAAATGATTTTTTTATTGCTGTGGTCTATAGAGACGATAAATGGCTCAACCCAGGGGACAAGTACCTGAGCCCCGGAATTGTGAGCTATTTCTATGACGTTCTGATATTTGTTTTCGAGCACTGAAACAACTTTTCCAAAGGGTTGGTTTTCGTTTTCGATAAATGCCGCATATTCAAGTATGGGTATTTCTTCAACTCCTGATTCTTGAAGCAATCGGTTGTAGTCGTGCTCTCGTAAAAACGCTTCCCGACCAATGATGTCTGTAGTGTCTTCGAGTTTTGAAAATTCTTCAAATTTGATTTTAAAACCTTTGGGCAAGGTCTGAATGTATTCTATTAAAAACGGTAGTGTGTCGGCTCCAATGTCTATAAAAAGGTGGTCGAGATTGGAAATATCCAGATTGTCGTTGTACAATTTAAAAACCACATGTCCGTTGAGGCCATGTGGTTTTATAATTTTTCCAAAAGGTATCAGCTTAGATTTGCTCATTTACAGGCTAAATCCAAACATCCCTGGACTTAATTTTCTTCTGAAGAGGAAGAGGCTTCCTCCGAAGTTACTGCATTCTTTTTTTCTGTACGCAGGTTGTTGTAAGCTCTTTCGGCATCGATACGTGCTTGTCTGGCTTTTTCTTTTTTCGCGAGTATTTGCTCGCGTTTAGCTGCTAGACGGGCTGCTTTATCTTCCAGCCATTTGTTGAATTTTTCTTCTGCCTGCTCTTCGGTAAGAGCTCCTTTGGCTACTCCTTTCATGAGGTGTATTTTAAGAAGTACACCTTCTTTTGAAAGAATAGAACGCACCGTGTCAGTTGGTTGAGCACCATTTTGTATCCAGCGGACTGCTGATTCAAAATTTACTTCTACAGTAGCGGGATCTGTGTTTGGATTGTAAATTCCGATTTTTTCCAGGAATTTACCATCTCTTCGACTGCGGCTGTCAGCTGCCACGATAAAGTAAAAGGGATAACCCTTACGACCATGTCTTTGAAGTCTGAGTCTTACTGCCATTTAATTTCAGATTTAAAGAGTACGAAACCCGGTTAGACTATTTTTTGGCCTGCAAAGGTAATGATAATTCCTGCAATACAGCCCACGAAATTGTATTTATAGATGCGTTAACAGTAAGCAGGCACCTGATTACAGGCCGGTTATCCTGAATTTAAAAAGCCGGCATGCAATGCATCCGGCTTTTAAAATTGTTCGGAATTTGCCAGGGGATGTGCTCCGATCCTATTTCTTTTCTCCCTCTTTCTCTTCTTTTTTTGCCAATATAGGGGCATTCAAATCGCTGTAAACCTGACTTAATTCTTTTGATACTGCTGATTTGTTGATTTTCAGACGGCTGTTTTCACTTTCTATAATAATATAGGTATCACCTACTTCTAATATTTTACCGTGTATACCGGCTGCTGTGACAATTCGCATACCTTTCAACAGCGACTCTGCAAATTTTGCTTCTTCCTTTTGTCGCTTTACTTGTGGTCTGATCATGAAAAAGTAAAGAACTAAAATCAGAAGCAAAAAGGGTAGAAATGAGCCTATTGCTGAGGGTTGTCCTTGTAAAAACAATGTGAATAAGATATTCATTTTGGTGGTGTATTTATGGGTTTTGTGTGTTTTTTCTTACTACTTCGGATGTGATTTTTAATATTTTGGTGTTGGGGACAGTATTGGCCGTAATAGTTACTGTTTTGTCTTGTCGGCCAGCTCTGTTTGAACTGTCAAATGACACTTTAATTCTGCCCTCTTTTCCGGGCATTACCGGATCTCTCGGATATTCGGGCACAGTACAGCCGCAGCTGCCTTGTGCATTAGTGATGACTAATGGCGATTTGCCTACATTGGTAAAAACAAATTCGTGTGTTACAATGGTACCCTCTTCAATGATTCCGAAGTCGTGTTCTTCACTTTCGAATTTGAAGACCGGGTGATCATCGGATGTAACTACTTCTGTACCCACGCCGGTTTTACGGATTTTGCTGCTGGCATTGTCACAGGCAGCACTGAAAATGAAACCGGCAAGCAGAATGGTCAAAATTCTGTAATTCATCATAGTTGGTTTTACGTTTATTCTTGTAACAATCCTCTTCCAGTTTTGATTGCAATGTGTTGCTCGGTCAATTCCTGTGCAATTTTATCAATTATTCCATTGATAAAAATCCTGCTTTTAGGGGTTGAATAGAGCTTTGAAAGGTCCAGATATTCATTGATCGTGACTTTGACTGGAATTTCTTCAAAAAACAGGAACTCACAAATAGCCATTTTCATGAGAATCATATCAGAGATATTTATCCTGTCAGGCTCCCAATTAGCTATTTTTTTGATGATGAGTTCTTCCAAATATTTGTCGTTTTCTATGGTTTTTCTGTAGAGGATTTCAGGCATCTGCCGGTCGGATTCATCTTTGAAAATATCACATAGAATGTTTGACTTTTCCTCTGCAATGTTTTGTAGTGTTTGACAGACCAACATTTGAGCAGGCTCGAGTTCTTCAGCCCAATGAATGTTTTTGTCTTCGTAAAGTTGATGTACAATTTCATTGTTGGCAAAAAAGGCTGAATACAACCATAAGATAAATTCAAGGTCGTCCATTCCGGAGGTACCATTCATGTAGGTAAGGTAGGCTTCGCTTTTCAGCAGTTGCTGGAAAATTCTGCCGATGAGTTCGCGATCGTCACCCCAATTGATTTTCTTTTTCTCAAATGCTTTTGCCACTTTTGAGTCATTTGCTAATCTGAGCAGAATTTTATTGTTGACAAAACGAAGGTTGGGATGCAGGTCTTCAAATGTGGGTTTAATTTTCTGTTTTCTTCTCTCGATGAGCTCCATGGCAAAGTTTCTGACTTCTAAAATCCCTCTGAGCTCAAATAAATAAAGTTCGTAGATGGATTCAAAGCTTTTATAAAGATTTGCTACACCTGCATTCACATCAATGGTGGAGTGGTAATATGCAAACAGGGCCTGAAAGGTTTTTATCCGGATTTGTCTTCGTGTTAACATTGGTGTTATACCGGGATTTTTTTGTGATTTTCAATTCTCTCCTTGGCCTTTAGGTAAGCTGCCTGGTGCGTGGTGATTCCCGTTTTCTCGCTCAGAGTGATGACATCCAGCAATGTATGGTAGATGTTTTCTGTTCTACGCAATGCTTCCGCTCTATCGTAGTGGGCTATTTCGGAATACACATTGATAAGGCCACCTGCATTGATCAAAAAATCCGGACAGTAGAGAATTCCCCTTTGCTGGATCATCCGGCTGTGATGCGTTTCATCAGCCAATTGATTGTTGGCAGCTCCAGCTACTATAGAACATTTCAATGCGGGGATGGTCTGTTCGTCGAGCGTTGCTCCCAGTGCACAAGGGGAATAAATGTCCACCTCAGCATCGGCGAAGTGTCCGGTGTATGCTCTGGCATTGTATTTTTCTTCAGCTTCGCGGATCTTTTCAGGGTATACATCCTGAACCCATACTTCTGCTCCGGCTTCAGAAAGGTATTTCACCAGTGTCAGACCCACATTGCCTACTCCCTGTACGAGGACTTTACGTCCTTTTAGCTCTTCTGACCCCCACTTGTATCTAGCTGCTGCTTTTATCCCCACAAATACACCATAGGCAGTCACAGGACTGGGGTCACCGCTTCCTCCCATTTCTGTAGGAATGCCCGTCACGAAATCGGTTTCTTCCTTTACATATCGAATATCATCTTCCTTAATTCCGACGTCTTCAGCAGTAATATACTTTCCGGAGAGGCTGTTTACAAACCTGCCAAATGCCCTCATCATTTCCGGGGTTTTGTCTTTTCGGCTGTCTGCAATGATTACCGCTTTTCCTCCCCCCAGATTCAGACCTGCCAGTGAAGCTTTGAAGGTCATTCCTCTGGACAGCCGTAAGACATCCCATAATGCCGCTGACTCACTTTCATAAGGCCACATGCGGGTACCTCCAAGTGCTGGACCAAGCACTGTGGAATGGATTCCGATGATGGCTTTCAGGCCTGTTTCCTCATCGTGGCAAAATACCACTTGCTCATGGCCATCGAAAAAATCGTGACTAAAAACGACCGGGTGAACTTTTTCTACCATGAATGTTTTGGTTTTTGTTGGCTTCTGTGTTAAGTACATTTGTTGTGCTAAAATGCGAAGCAAAACTACAATCACACAGCATTGTTGTTCAAATTATTTGGTCTTAGGGATTCATGAAAAACCTGTTTTACCTGAATAAATACATTCTCAATTACAAATGGCACTTCCTTACCGGAACTCTTTTTGTGGCGATTTCGGTTGTTTTCGGCATCTTTCCCGCGCAGTATATACGAAACAGTTTTGACAAGGTAGAGGAAGTCATCCAGCTGTACCAAAAAGGAAATGCTATAGACTACACAAGCATAGGTTCCGTACTTGCCTGGTATGCGGCCGTCATCGTTGGTGCTTCTCTGCTCAAAGGGGCTTTTACCTTTTTTATGCGCCAAACCATCATAGTCGCGAGTCGCCGAATCGAGTATGACTTAAAAAATGAAATTTTCAATCACTACCTGCTTCTTGACCAGGGCTTTTACCGCTCAAATTCGACCGGTGATTTGATGAACAGGATTTCTGAAGATGTGAGCCGGGTGCGTATGTACATAGGTCCGGCAGTAATGTATGGCATCAATGTGTTCATCACCCTTGCCATTGTGATACCTATCATGTATTCCATAAGCCCCAAGCTTACTGTGTATGTACTCCTTCCTTTACCTGTTTTGTCATTTTTAATATACAAAGTCAGCAGACGCATCAACGAACGCAGCGAAGCCGTTCAGAGAAAGTTATCTGACCTGAGTACTTTAGCTCAGGAGACCTTCTCCGGAATCAGAGTCATAAAGGCATTCTCTAAAGAACATTTTTTTACTGACCTTTTTTCTGAAGAATCCGCTGACTACAGCCGGATAAATGAAAGATTGTATAGAGTAAATGCTCTTTTTATGCCCTTGGTAATGTTTCTCATTGGGCTAAGCACCCTCATCACAGTATATATCGGCGGCCTGGAAACCCTATCGGGAAATCTCACCACAGGAAACATTGCAGAATTTATTCTATATGTAAATATGCTGACTTGGCCGGTTACTTCCATTGGCTGGGTTACCTCTATTGTACAGCGTGCCGAAGCTTCTCAAAAGAGAATAAACGAATTTCTTCAAACTAAACCCAATATTTCCAATCCTACCAAGGAGTCTTTTGAGTTCAAAGGAAAAATTGAATTCAGAGAGGTCACTTTCATTTACCCTGATAGTGGCGTTAAGGCGCTTGATAAAGTCAGCTTTGTAATCGAGCCCGGAAGCACAGTGGGAATCGTAGGCAAGACCGGGACGGGTAAAAGCACCATTGCCGCCCTGATACTGCGACAATACGACCCTACAGAGGGCATCGTATTGGCCGACGACCGCGATTTGAGAACCATAAACCTCGAAAACTACCGAAAAGCCATAGGTGCAGTGCCTCAGGACAGTTACTTGTTTTCAGACTCTTTGTTCAACAATATTGGATTTGGATTGGATACGGCCGAGGAAGAGATCATTTACACATCGGCCGAGCTTGCAGACCTGGCTGACAACATTAAGGATTTTCCATTGGCTTATCAAACGCGAGTTGGTGAACGAGGCATAACGCTATCTGGAGGGCAAAAACAAAGAACCGCCTTGGCACGGGCCATTGCCCGTAATCCCGTATTGTACATTCTAGACGACTGCCTCTCTGCTGTGGATACTGAAACCGAAGATCGGATACTGAAAAATCTACGTTCCCTAACCGAAAACACTACTGCTGTCATCATTTCTCACAGAATCTCCTCTGTAAAAGACGCTGACCAGATCCTGGTCCTTGACCAAGGAAAAATTATAGAGCAAGGCACCCATGAACAATTGATTGCAAAAGGGGGACTGTATGCCGAACTGTACATCCAACAGACACAATCGGCAAACGTGGAGGCAGATTTGAATTGAAAATTTTATTTTCTTCGGATTTGGAAATACCAACGTCAGTCCTACATTTGCGGCACGTTAACAATAGCAGATTGCATCCCTGGTGAGGTGGGTGAGTGGCTTAAACCAACAGTTTGCTAAACTGTCGTTCCGGCAACGGAACCGGGGGTTCGAATCCCCCCCTCACCGCCAATTGGTATTCTGGGGGGAATTTAAAAGGGCACGCCAGCCGATTTTCCCTTCAAATTGGAATTTTTTACCTTTTAAAATAAAGTTCGAGCCGATATTTTTTAGAAATGCTCGAATTTGAGAATTGTCGTTCTGCGACGATAGAATTTTGGCTTGGCTACTGGCTAAAATCATTTTTTTCATTGGTTCGAGCCAATTATTTCCTGTTTGTTCAAAATCTTTAATCTTCTGTTGAATTTTCAGTTTTTCATTAAGAAGTTTCTGTTTTTTAGCTTGATATTCTTCCGGTTCAATACCCTTGCCTTCAATATAAAGATCAAGCAGTCTGTCCATCTTCCTTTCAATTGCCACTTTTTGTTTTAATAGATTTTGAACAAGTGATTTTGTTTCTTGTTTGGCCTGTTCCTTCTCTTTCTCAATTTCTTCCAACATTTTCTCTGCCCATTCATCTGGCAAGGAAACTTTTTGAATTATTGCTTTTAGCTGTTCAACAAGTTTTTCTTCGCGCAAATACTTTTCATTGCATCTTTGCTTTTTCTTGGTGCAACGATAATAAATATATCCCTTTTGAATTTCAGCAGTAATCATGCAACCGCAATTTCCGCAACGCATAAGCCCAGAAAAAGCAAAGTTATGTTTTCTTTTTCGCTTTTTCTTGCCTCTGTTATTCATTACCTGTTGAATAGTATCAAAAAGTTTCTTGGAAATAATTGGCTCGTGGCTTCCATCATACATTTCGCCATTGAACCTAAAAACACCATAGTAAAACGTATTTTTAAGCATTCGCTGGACACAGGAAACAGAAAGCACCTTGCCCTTGTAGCTTCTAAGTCCTGCGTCTTTTAAAATTTTTGCAATTGCTTTTAGCGTATATTCTCCAGTGGCGTATAATTCAAACGCTTTTCTGATAAGCGGTGCTTTCTCTGGATCAATATCTATCCCTTTTGTCTTATGGTTGTTGAGATATCCAAGAGGGGCAAAGCTTGGCCAAATACCTTTTCGTAGTTTTGCCCTGTGTCCTCGTTTAATGTTTTCTGAAAGATTATCTATGTAATATTTGCTTTGCCCAAAGGCAATATTCAACATAAACTTGCCTTGTGGTGTATTATCAAACCAAAAAGTAGGAAATTTTAAATCCTTAAGTTTTCCTGTGTCCAGCAGATAGATAATCCTTCCGCCATCAATGGAATTTCTTGCCAGTCTATCAGGATGCCAAGCCAAAATTCCTTGGGCTTCGCCCTTTTCAATTCTATCTAACATTTCGCCGAACACAGTTCGGCCAGGTTCTTTGGCAGTTTTTGCCTCGCAAAGCGAGGCGACGATTTCAAGTTTTTCTTTGGCGGCAAATTCTTTTAACTCAGCAAGCTGAGCTTCAATTGATAAAACCTGTCTTTCTTCGCTGTCTGTTGATTTTCTAGCATAAATAAAATATTTCATAGTTTCACCTTAAGAATAGACTTCGAAAAAGCCCGCTTTTGGCCTGCGTGCTTCGCACGCAAAGGTAAAAAAATATTTAAAGGGAAAATCGGCTGGCGTGCCCTTTTAAATTCCCCCCAGAATACCAATTGGCGGTGTCTGTTCGAAAAAATTCGAACCGATTTCGCCCAAAACCGATAAAACTCGCGGGGCGGGCGGTATTCCCCCCAGACCTCCCTTCCGCCCGCCCCGCGGAAGGCGACCTTTTCGGATTGAAAAACTGCCAAAGAACCTGAAAAAATATCGGCTCGAACTTTATTTTGGCCAAAAGCGGGCTTTTTCTCATCTTTGCCTTGTAAAAATTTACTTGCTTTTATTATATTTGTTAGTATAATAATGAAAGAAGAAAATATCAACAATATTATGATATCAAAATATGGAGAATAATCAAGGGAATAAATTAGGAAAGAAAATCAAAAAGTTAAGAACTAATCTTGGTTTGTCTCAAGACGAGCTCGCCCGTAAAGCTGATGTGCCTTATACAACTTTAACCAAGATTGAGACGGGTGTTATTAAGAAGCCTTCTGTATATGTAGTGGCAAAGATCGCAAAGGCGTTGAATACAACATTGGATGATTTAATAAAATGAGTACAACTATGACAAAAACAAAGCAACTATTAACGATTAAAGAGGCTAGTGAATGGGCTAGTAAATTCTTAAATAGAACTATAACTGAGTCAAATATTTCCTACTTAATTCAGTACGGCAAAGTAAGAAAATATAATGGAAATGGTGTAACACAGGTTGATATCAATGATTTAAAGAGATATTACGAGTCATATCACGGAAGAAGAGAGCTTAGTTGGAGAAAGAAATTAGGAGATGATTTAAATTGGGCACTGTCATTTGAGCATGTGCGTGAAAAGGAAAGAACAAAACATGTTCATCGATTACATCCCTACAAAGGAAAATTTATTCCGCAACTTGTTGAATATTTTCTTGACAGTCATACTGACGATTTTAAAACTCAAGTTTATTTCAAAGAGGGAGATATTGTTTTAGATCCTTTTTCCGGATCTGGTACTACTCTTGTGCAGGCTAACGAGTTGAAAA
Organism: Schleiferia thermophila; assembly: GCF_003337435.1. Lineage (GTDB taxonomy): Bacteria > Bacteroidota > Bacteroidia > Flavobacteriales > Schleiferiaceae > Schleiferia > Schleiferia thermophila. Next base: position 212,315 of record NZ_QPJS01000004.1, on the reverse strand, counting down.
TGCATTCCATAGGGATCGACATTTCTCGGTTCAATTGCATGATTACAGAAGTTAAATTATTGAATTATGATTTAAAATCTTTGAAAGAAGATATAAGAAAAATAGAGAAAGCAATTTTATCATTCAGGACTAATAAAAACATTACAGCCTTTGAAAAAGAGCTTGTTCAAGAACTTTATCTATTTAATAGTAAATTTTTCCCTAGTCCGGATTATAAATATAAAGTTAATAGAGGTATTATTGATGAAGAAAAATATGGTTTAGAGAAGGAACAAATTTTCTTAAAAAAATATGAAGAATTGATCCAGAAGTATAATATAAAATTAAGGCAAGATTCTCATAAAAGCTTCTTAGATAAATGGTATATAGATAACGTAAGAAAAGAAATTGATTTTGCTTTTAATTTAATTAAACAGGTTGGGGATGTAAGAAATAAAAAGATCTTAGCCGTTATTCTAAGTAGAACTATTCGATCTTGCCGAGCCACAACACATTCAGATTTAGCCACATTAAAAGAACCACAATTAACTACTTATTACTGCTGGAAACATAAAAAAATATGCAAACCGCTATTTTCAATTAAATATTGGTTCTCAAGGTATGCTAACGATACCCTAAAGAGGCTAGAAGAATTCGAAAAAATTAAAACTAATGCTCGATGGGTAGTAATTCCTGCCGATTCAAGGACAGTTGATATTGAGCAAGAAATAAAGAAAAGAGACAAAATACTTTACGAAATTTTTAAGAAAAAGAAAATTAGGGGAATTTTTACTTCACCACCTTATGTTGGGCAAATTGATTATCATGAACAACACGCTTATGCTTATGAACTTTTTGGTTTTGAGAGAAAAGATGACTTAGAAATTGGTCCCCTGTATAAAGGACAGGGAGAGGAAGCAAGAAAATCTTATGTTGAGGGTATTTCGAAAGTTCTGAAAAATTGTAAGCTGTTTTTAGCTGATGATTTTGATATATTTTTAGTTGCAAATGATAAATATAATCTTTATCCGCTTATAGCAGAAAAATCTGGCCTCGAAATTGTAAACAGGTTTAAGAGACCAGTTTTAAATCGAACTGAACGAGATAAAAGTCCATATTCAGAGATAATTTTCCATTTAAAAAATAAAAGGTAAGTTTATGGCACTAACAAAAGAACAACACAACGAAATAAAACAATATCTGATTACAAAGATCAGACAGAAACTCGCAAGCTACAATCCAGAAACTAATTCGATGCCGTTCCATTATAGATTATTAGGTAAAGATAGAATGGCTTTATTTTCTTTTATTCACTCCGTTAATACAATGTTGGGGCAATCAATCTTTGAGCATGTGGGAAGAATTATAGCTAAATCTAAAGCAAAACAAGCGATAGATCAGTATAGAAAACTGGAAGGATACATAAGTAGTCAAGCTGTCCTGAAAATCGATCAGATAATGAGAGATTTGAGGGCAGCAAAAAGAAAACCTAACAAGGAAAAAGAAACCCGAGAAGTTTTGAGTGTAGCTACTAAAGGTGATTTAGGAAGGAAGTTAAAAAAACGGGTTGATTTGTTTGTGGAGACTCAAGAAGGAATTGAATATTATTTTGAGATTAAAACAGCAAAGCCTAATATAAACGAATTTACAGGCATAAAAAAACAATTATTAGATTGGATTGCTATGCGTGGTAGCGAAAATCAAGATGTGAATATAAAGACTATTGTTGCCATTCCTTATAATCCTTACGAACCGGAGTCATATGAGAGGTGGACATTGCAAGGTTTATTTGATCTAGAACAGGAAGTATTAGTTGGTGAAGAATTTTGGGATTTGCTCGGTGGAGAAAGAACATATGAAGATTTGTTAAATGTATTTGAAGAGGCGGGATTAGAATTATATGATGAAATTGATGAGAAGATGAAAAGTTTGAGAGAAAGTTAAGAAATTTATTAATTTTTAATAATGAGAATTACAGAATTAACAATAAAAAATTATCGAAGTTTTGATCCAGCAGGACAGATAATAAAATTCCCCACGGTTCATTGTGCTTTAGTTGGGAAAAACAATGCGGGTAAGAGCAATATCTTTAGTGCATTAAATCTGGTTTTAGGAGCTAAAAATCCTGCTTACATAAAATTTGAGGAAGATGATTACTTTGATATAAATTTGCCAATCGAAATAAAAGTTGTTATTTCTGACATAACAGAGGATGATAAAAATATTTTGTTTACACTTCCTAACTTAACAAAGAAACAAAAAGGTGCTTTAAAATCAAAAATATCCAGTGGTGAAGCAGATATAACTTTTTTGTTGCAAAAAAATTATGAACATATTCCACTAGATGAAGACGAAAAACAAGCAGAGGAATTGTACTGCACCCCATTTGTCAAGACATTTTTTATGCCTAAAAGTTGTAGAGGTCATGCTGCCTCCTTTAGTGCCTCTTTAGCATAATATTCTGCCTCAAACTCCTCTGGACTCTTATATCCAAGGACTGAATGAACATACAGCCTGTTATACTCAACCTCTATCCATCTCTTAAGCCTCTGCCTTGCTTGCTCCAAACTCCCAAATTCATTAAGCCAGATTACCTCTTCCTTTATCGTCCTCATTACCCTCTCAGTATCCGCATTACCCTTAGGATTGTCATATGAGGTGAATATCTGCTCTATGCCCAACACTGCCATATCCCTCATAAAGGATGTGGCTGTAGGCTGTGATCCATTGTCACTTATTAGCTTAAGCCCCTTGCCCCTTACCCCATCTGAAAATTCCTCGTTTATTGCAGCCTCTAATGCCTCTTTCCATTCAACCGCCCTGCTCCTTAATGAGAGATTCCATCCCACTATCTTCTTTGTATACCAGTCAAGCACTATTACAAGATAGACCCACCCTATGGTTGGTATCATGAACTTCGTCATGTCTATCCCCCAGTATTGCCTCGGCCTCTCTGCCCTTGGTTTGCCCCTCTGAGACACCCTCTTTGCCTTATGAACTGTCTGCGTGGCAAGTAACCCATGTCCCTTCATCACTTTATGAACCCTCTTGTGATTGACTTTTAGGCCTTCTCTATGCTTAAGCCATGCTGTTACTCTCCTGTATCCCCAGAATGGATGTTCTGCCTTTATCTCCTTTATCCTTTCCAGAAGCTCATCTTCTTTACAGCCCCCTGACCATTCACTAACCCTTACCTTCCTGACTGAGTAATAACTGCTCCTTGATATGCCCAGTGCCTCACAGGCTGCCTTTGTCGTGTATCCTGATCCCTTTAGCATCTCTACCGCCTCTATCTTGTTCCCAATAGCTCCTCTGTTTTTTTAAATATCTCTATCTGTATTGCCTGCTTACCTATTATCCTCTGTAGCCTCTCTATCTCTGCCTTGTAGTGGTTGTCATTAGATGAACCATTCATAAGCCCTTTCTTGCCTGACTCAAGAAACTTATCCCTCCACCTGTAATACAGGGTCTGGCTGATCTTGTGCTCCCTGCATATCTCAGTCACAGACCTCTTCTCCTTTAACCCCTCAAGGACTATTGCTAATTTCTCCTCTGCTGTCCATTTCCTTTGCTTCATATCTCTTACCTCCTCTTAAGGTTATATCTCTCTGCTTATGCAGAGAGTCTAACCTCTACAACTTCACCGTGTCCACTCCTCATGGGGGTCAGTATAATTGTGCAATTGTTGATAAAGATTTTCTTTTAGATCCATCAAAACAGAATAAACTTAAGGAGTTATGTAGAGAGATCGGGGTTAATTATCAAAACAAAGATATACCCCAACTGATAAATGATTTAAAATCAAAAAAACTGATAAATGATTTAAAATCAAAAAATATTCTAGTTAATACAAAAGGAGAAATCGAAGATTTATTTCCTGACCAAGATATCGCAAATATTACTGGAAGAAATATATCAGATATACAGAAAATAAAGAGTAAATATCCAAATAAGATAAGCAAAGCATTTAAAGAATTGTTTGGTACTGGGAAAGCAGAATACGCAATCCAGATTGCAGACTATTATGTACAAAATAATACCTCTCATCCTTTAGAGGATATTATTAGAAAACTTTACAAAAATGATATTTCTAATATAAATTTATAAAAGAATTTGCCGCCAAGCTCGGCGAAGCCGAGTAATCCGCCCTTTGCGGATTAGAAAAACTTGAAATCGTCCAATCCGAAAAGGTCGCCTTCCGCGGGGCGGGCGGAAGGGAGGTCTGGGGGGAATACCGCCCGCCCCGCGAGTTTTATCGGTTTTGGGCGAAATCGGTTCGAATTTTTTCGAACAGACACCGCCAGACTCTACCTGTTTTTCGCGCCAGATCTTCGTTTCATTTACTCTGCTCAGGTAACTTTGTTCATAGATATCGGTTTGCTGTACCAATTCCAATATCTAGCTAAAGGCTTTCATCGATGTTAAATTGCTAAAAAATACCTGTTTTGTTCAATACAATACAGAAAAAACGGGAGTTGTAGGTCGAAATATTCTCATAAGCGATGAATAAGCCTCTCCAAAGATGGAATTTATTGGTCATCCCCCGGATTGAAAATGACAAAGCTTGACTACTCACTACGGCCTTTGAAAAGTATCTCTGAATGTCAGCTTTTCCAATGCCTGGAAATTTTCTAATGGCTTTGCTCACAACTCTTTGATGTACTGACAATACTACATCTTTTGGACTTTTTGTTTTTTACAGATTTTCATTTACCCAACTTCTGCAGTACTCCTTAATCTGCTCTCTTACATTTCTAAAGGCATTGGATATTTCTTCCTCAGTCCCGATTGTTTTGGCCGGATCAGGGAAGCTTTGATGAAAAATTTTAGCATTGGATGGGAAATATGGACATCTCTCACGGGCACTATCGCAAACAGTGATGATAAAATCAAAATCCACCGACGAATATTCATCTACATAATTGGAAGTGTGATGGGAGATGTCAATGCCATCATCGGCCATAGTTTTGATGGTGCGTGGATTGACTCCATGAGTTTCCACTCCCGCACTGTAGACCTCTGCCTTATCGCCGGCAAAATGTCTAAGATAGCCTTCCGCTATCTGGCTTCGACAACTGTTTCCTGTACAGAGTACTAAAATTTTCTTTTTCATAAGGTAATAATCTTTAATTAATATTTCCAACGGTTTGCTACAGCCACCAGCGAAAGCATTACAGGCACTTCAATAAGCACCCCTACTACTGTGGCAAGAGAAGCTCCCGATTCCAGCCCAAAGAGGGATATGGCCACAGCAACTGCCAATTCAAAAAAGTTGCTTGCGCCAATCAAAGCAGCCGGAGCACATACCGCGTGCCTCAGTCTTAAATATCTGCCTATGCCCCAGGTAATGAAAAAAATAAAATAAGTCTGAATGGTCAGCGGTATTGCAATTAAAAGAATATCAAATGGTCTTTCTACAATTTTAAATCCCTGAAAAGCAAACAATAATACCAGGGTTGTAAGCAACGCAATAACTGAAACAGGTTTCAGCGCCGGTAAAAACTGTGATGTAAACCATTCGAGCCCTTTATGCCGAATGAGGTACCTGTGGCTTAAATATCCCGCCCCGAGAGGAATCACTACAAAGATGACCACCGATGTGACCAACACATCATACGGAATATATACGGCAGTAATACCTAACAGGAACCTTACTATTGGTATGAAGGCAATCAGTAAAATCAGGTCATTAATCGACACCTGAACCAGCGTGTAATTTGCGTCCCCATTGGTCAGGTACGACCATACAAATACCATAGCTGTACATGGAGCTGCACCCAGCAGGATGGCTCCAGCGATGTATTCTTTGGCCATCTCTGGCTGAATGTAAGCAGCAAAAATTCTTTCGAAAAAAATCCAGGCAAAAAATGCCATGGTAAACGGCTTCACCAACCAGTTGATAAAAACGGTAAGTCCGAGTCCTTTCCAGTTTTTTGACACATTGATTGACAAGCGACGAAAAGTCAATCTGGACCATCATCGGATAAATCATCAACCAGACCAAAATCGCTACAGGAATATTTACCGTAGCAATATTCCAGTTGCTGATTACTTCTATCTTTTCGCCTCCTATATAGCCTATAAAAATACCTGCCACTATACAGAGCAGAACCCAAAACGTCAGATATTTTTCAAATTTTCCCATATGTACACAGATTAAAAACAAATGAACCTTCAACGAGCACTTTTCTATTTTTTTAAAAGTTGTTCAGAATTTTTGACTTCTGCATCAGGACCAGCACAACACAGAATCCGATATCGAGCAAGTTGCCCCGATTTGATTTGAACTGAAACATGCCATTCACCATGCTATTCCAGTATCTACCATCGGCTTCAGCCAGATCTTCCACCACGTTATTTCGATATAAATGCTTCATAGGGCCATTAAGCAAATCAATGAGTTTTCGAAAATTGCAGAGAAGAGATACAATAGCTCTCACCACTGGCTTACTTCGATAGGATAATTGGTACGGGTTGTAACCAATGGATTACAAGCCAATCTAAACAATGCCAGCTAAACAGACCTTTGCGAGTGTCACGTAAATTTTCGGGCATGGCCATTTCTGCTTGGAATTTGAAATTGATTTCATCCATTGGCCACAACAATGGTTTCCATACGGCTGTGTTTCTCATTCTGTGATTGACTAACAACATTCCGTTTTTCCTGAGATTTTATTCAAAATATCAGAAATATATTCCCTCAATTCATTGAGCACAGCTTCATTGAGACAATAACAAAGAGAATTGCCTTCAATACTTCCCTTGATGATACCTGCATTTTTCAATTCTCTAAGGTGCAGGGAAACCGTAGACTGAGCTAATGGTATTTCCTCCACTAAATCAGAGCAAATACAGGAATTGACCCTGAGTATGTGCTCTACGATCGCAATTCTTGCCGGATGAGAAAGTGCTTTGAACTGCTGAGCCAACGCATTCTGTCGATCTGTAAAACAGTCTGTTTTTGAAATACCCATATTACATTTATTTCATCGCAATATTACAATATTCATATATTTCTATAGATTAAATTACAAGGATGTATTCCACAGAGCTGGCCGGTCACCTGATCAAATCGCCTTAATCCTAGTTACAATATCCATAGCGCACAAATAGTTATTGGATGCAGAAAAGTACCTGTTGACCCGTTTTGAGAAAATAGCATTTGACTACTTTTACCCCAAAAATCAATTCCAGGTGTGACACGAAATATCAGAAAGACTGCGTTGGGACTGTTGGTGGTTCTTCCCGCGCTTCTACACGGCCAACTCACAGAAATTCAACGTTCGCCAGAAGCTGAATTTCAGACCGGAATCTTCTACATTCAGCAGGAAATGTATGGAGCAGCCAGAGATGTATTCACCAGACTGCTGGCAGACAATGCTCATCTGACGGCCGACCAGCGACTCAATGCTGAATACTACAGAGCTGTGGCAGCTGTGCAAATGCTTCATCCGGACGGTGAGTATTTGCTTGAGAAGTTTATAGCTGAGCATGAAACAAGTGCCAAAGCCAATGAAGCAAAGCTGTATATGGCTGATTTCCTCTTTAAAAACCGCCAGTTTAAAAGAGCAATCAAATACTACAGACAGGCGGATTGGACATTAATGAATACTACTGAGAAGGCAAAAATTCAATTTCAATACGGTTATTGTCTGTTTTCACAGGACGAATTTGAAGAAGCCGAAAAGCAGTTTATGGCCATTAAAGACGGAAAAACCCAATATGCTGCTCCGGCACTATACTACTACTCCTACATATGCTACCTGAACGAACGTTATGACATTGCCCTGGTCAACTTTGAAAAACTGAGATCGGACAAAAATTTTGGAGGGATTGTGCCATATTATCTGGCACATATTTATTACAAAAAAGGTGATTATGTAAAACTGATCGAAGTAGGTAAGGAAATATTGGAAGGCGACGAACCTGCCAGAGCTTCGGAAATAGCAAAACTGATAGCCGATGCATACTACCGCCGGCAAGACTATAAAAACGCTTTGATTTACTACACTATCTTTCTGGAAAAAGGGGGGAAACCATCACAAACAGATTATTATGAAATTGGATACACCTATTATCAACTCAAAAAGTATCAGGAAGCTGTACAATTTTTCAATAAAATAACCAATGCCCGGGAAGAAATTGCTCAGAATGCCTATTATATGCTTGGCGATTGCTATCTGAAGCTCAACATGACCCGGGAAGCAGCCGGAGCCTTCAAGGCAGCCTCTATGATCGGCATCAACAAGGAAATTCAAGAAGATGCTTTTTACAATTTTGTAAAAATCAATTATTCAGAAACCTCACCGTTTCAAAATCCCATCGAATCGGCAGAAGAGTTTTTAAAAAAATTTCCCAACAGCCGACATACCAAAGAAATCAACAGACTGCTGGCAAGTCTTTATGCCAACAGCAGCGACTATGCGCGTGCTGCAGCAGCTATCGAAAGAGTGGGACTCGACAGCCCTGAAATGCAGGAGGCTTATCAGCGTGTTCAGTATTTTCTGGGAGTTCGCAGTTACACTTCCCGCCAGTATGCCCAGGCAATCGGTCACTTCAAAAACAGTCTAAATCACCAAATCAATCCGCGAATTACCGCTCTTGCATACTATTGGATGGGAGAGACTTACTATCAACTTCTGGAATATGATGCAGCGCTGAACGCCTTTAGTAAGTTTGCAGCGACACCGCAGGCCTCTCTTCTTCAGGAATTTCCCAATCATTATTACAATAAGGCCTATTGTTACTTGAAGAAGCAACAGTTTTCGCAGGCAGCCACCGAATTTAGAAAATTTTTATCTGAAAAAAATATCACAGCTGCTCGCAGACGAGATGCACTATTGCGCACTGCCGATGCCTACATGATGATCAACCAATTTGACCTGGCCCAGGATTTTTACGCTCGTGCTGAGGCTGCAGGTGCCGATGCCGATTACACTCGGTTTCAGCGTTCACTGGCTCTTGGTTTGCTGAACAAAAACGAGGAAAAAATCAGTGTTCTACGCAAGTTAATCGAATCAGGAGCTACAGACAACACCCGCGCAGCAGCCCGAATGGAACTGGGCAATACCTGGATGATGATGGACAAATACACCGAAGCTGTTCAGGCGTACGATGACTTTGTCAGAAATCATCCTTCACACCCTCAGGTAAGACGAGCTCAAATGAGCAAAGCACTAGCACTGAAAAATGCCAGAAAATTTGACGATGCCCTTGCAGTACTGAAAAACCTGGTGGCCAGATATCCAGAATCGCCGGAGGCAGCTGAGGCCATCGCGTTTGCTCGAATTATCTACGCAGAGACAAACCGAATGGGTGAGTATGTGGATTGGGTAGATCGCAACAAGCTCGGCAACATCTCCAGAGGTCAACTCGACTCCTCTCTGTATAATTCGGCTTATGAGCTCTATGGTCTTCAAAAGTGGAACGAAGCAACTCGTGCTTTTGAAGAATATCTTCAGAGATTTCCTGAAGGCATTTTTGTGCAAAGGGCTGAAAATTATATGGCCGATAGCTATTGGCGACTGTCCAAAAGGGCCGAAGCCGTGACCATTTACGAAAAAATTGCCCAACGTCCATCACATGCCTTCTACGAAATAGCCAACCTTAGAATCGCAACTTATTACTACGAACTGAAAGACTGGGCTAAAGCCAAACGCCATTACACACAACTCTATGAATGGCCCTCGGTACGAGAGAACAATAAAATTCAGGCAGAAAATCAGCTGATGCGTATCACCTATCAGCTGGGCGACTGGGCTCAATGCCGTGATTTGGCAGAACGTGTGCTCCAACGCAGAGAAATTGATCAGGCCCTAAGTCAAGAAGCCACCTACTACAGGGCCATTTCACTTTACAACTTGCAACAGACAGAACTCGCCCTTGCAGACCTGGAGATGCTATCCAAATCAGGCAGCGGTGTCTACCGTGCCGAAAGTATGTACCATCTAGCCCTTTATCACTATCAGAATCAGAAATTTTCAGAGGCTAAAAAGCTCATTTACGACCTTGTAGAAGCTTTCCCCGAAAATATCCAACTAAGGGACAAAGCATTGATTCTATTGGCCAGATGCTTCATTGGCGAAAAAGACTATTTCCAGGCCGACTTTTCGCTTGATTTTGTGATTAAGTCCAATTCATCAAGCCAGCTGGTAGAAGAAGCCCTTTCCCTGAAAAACGAGATTAAATCCTTTATCCAGAAAAAATAAACACCAGGAAAATGAAATTTCGCACCCTATTGACAGCATCAGCTCTTTTGACTCAGTATGCACTGTGGAGCCAGGGAGAAAGCCTGGGGCAGATCAAACTCGAAGTCATTGGCTCTTACAAAGCCAATATTGAAGATGCTCAGAAACTCAACGACCTGCCCCGCACCGAAGACACTACCAGGAGCCGCATTCCGGTTAAATTTGAAATTAAGCCCATCATTTTGCCCACCGATTATACACCGGAGCCTTTAAGACCCGCAAAAATTACAAAAACAGCGGTCGAACCTATCCCGCGTACATTCCTCAGGGCAGGTGCTGGACTTTACACTACCCCACTACTCGAATTTCGGTACGATAGCGACCGCTCCCGAAACAATGCATTTGGCGCCAGCTTCAATCACTACTCAACCCGCACCGGGGTGCGAAAAATTCTATTTGACAACAACGGCCTTTCAACCACCAGAGGTTTGGTATACTATCGCCACTTTTTTTCCAATTACAGCCTTGGAGCCACATCTCATCTTACCTACGATCGGGTAAAATATTACGGCCTGCCAGATTATGGCCTTCCCCCACTGGACACATTTACAATTGGAAATCCTGCTGTACAGAGCTATCTCATATCCACTACACGAGTGGATGCAATGCGCCTGACCCCGGTCAGGACCTTTGCCATGTCAAATCTGGGATTTAGATTTGATTTTCTGAGAGACCGGTATAACATTGCCGAATTTCACGCTTCCCTTCCAATTGATTTTGAACTTGCACGAAACGACAACCGAAACCTGAAAGTCCAGCTCGCATACGAACACATGCAGCACTACAATACAATCGATGCAAATGCCTTGGCCTTTCAGGCCAATACCTTCAGGATCAGGCCATTTATGAATTTCTCAAATAACAATCTGACCTTTGACCTCGGTTTAAACATGGTGCTGAGCAACTATCAGCGCAACAACCTAATCACTATTCCCGGATACGAAAAAGAACCTGACGAAGTTTACTTTTTCATCTTTCCGGAGGCTCGTTTTAAAGTGCCTCTAATAGCTGATGTTCTCGAATTTGATGGGTTCCTCAAATACGATTTTCAGCTCAACACCCTCCAATCTCTGAGTCGTTCCTGGTTATTTATCACTCCTGGTATCGAGCTCGATTATACCCAGAAAATACACGGACAAATCGGAATGTCAGGTCTTATCTTTCCCGGTGCAAGTTTTCATCTGAATGCCGGGTATATTGACTGGAAAAATTTACCAATTTTTTACAGAAATCCTTTCTTCTATAAAACTCCGGATGCAATAAAAGGAGTTGAAGTTCTTTACCTCGATGGTACACAAGTGCCCTTGCAAGCCAAGCTATCCGTAAAACTCACAAAAAGCATAGATGCCGAAGGGATTGTGAATTTTAACCATTATGAAATGAAACGCCAGCAAGCATGGCACTTACCACGCTGGAGAAATGAAATCAAGTTAAAATACTCCAATGGGGATGCCTTTGACATCGGAATGGACGTATTCTTTATTGGAGAGCGGGTCGCCTTCGACCAGGCATTGAACACTGAAATCAATGCTATCCTCAAGCCATACACCGATGCCAATCTGCACTTTAACTATCATTACAGCAAACAAATGAGCTTTTTCCTTAGCATCAACAATATGTTTTTCAACCACTACGAACACTACCTTGGCTATCACGCGCAGCAGTTTCTGGCCTTGGCAGGTGTGGTCTACAAACTTTGATGCCATGGAAAACAAAAAACCCATCGTACTGCTTGAAGAAGCTTCTGTAGGCCATGCCAATGAGCCTGTACTTTCTGACATTCACCTTAGCATCTATCCTGGTGAATTCATTTACATGATAGGCGAAACTGGAAGCGGAAAAAGCACACTGTTGAAAACGCTCTATGCAGACCTTCCTTTACTTGCTGGAAAAGGGTACGTTGCAGGCTTTGACCTTCATACTATAAAACGACATAAAATTCCATACCTCCGCAGACAGCTGGGTATCATATTTCAGGATTTTCAACTCCTTCCCGACCGAAATGTATACGACAATCTTCTCTTCGTACTTAAAGCCACCGGATGGAAAGAAAAAAAACACATAAACGAACGCATTCAGAATGTTCTTTCCTCTGTAGGAATGGAAGGTAAAGCTAAAAAAATGCCGCACCAGCTCTCAGGAGGCGAACAGCAACGCGTGTCTGTAGCCCGTGCCCTGCTAAACGACCCTAAGCTCATCATAGCCGACGAACCTACCGGCAACCTCGATCCAGATACCGGAGAGGACATCATCCGACTAATCCGCTACCTGACTCAATCAGACCGTTCGGTGCTGATGGCTACCCACGACTACAACATCATATTGAAATTTCCAGCACCAACCTTGAGATGCAAAAATGGAAAACTCACCAATGTACTTAAGCCAAACCTTTAGTAATCTGTCTTATACATATCCGTAGTATGCTTCCTTCATCCGATATTACTCCTCTATCAACTGCACAATCTGTTCGTGATGCCTTTTGGCGGCATTGTAACCTACTTCAAACAATTCCTGATACTTGTCAAATTCAAAAATTCCAAACTCGTAAGTTTCTTGAATATCTATCCCCAAATCGCACTTTCTGAATCTAGACTCTGTATTGGCCCAAAGTGCCAAGTCAAAAATTCGCTTGGTAATGGAAAAAATGCCATCAATACCATCCTGCGGACCATGAATGTTGATATTGATTCCAATGATTTTCAAATTGTGTTGTTTTAGTGGTTCTATAGGAAGATTATTGAGCAAACCGCCATCTACATAGAGATAATCCTTGATTTTAACAGGATGAAAGACTACAGGAATGGACGATGAAGCTACGACTGCATCTACCACGCTCCCTTCTGACAATATTTCCCATTTACCAAGGGTAAGATTGGTTGCACAGGCATAAAAAGGGACTTTTAATGCGCCAAAATCGTCTGCCGGCAGACTTTCAACAAGAATTTGCCTGAGATAACTGTGATCCGATAGCCCAAATTTCAGGTTTTTGATAGTGAACACCTTAAAAACCGAATTTACTTTAACCCGCTCCAGAATTTCCAATGGAGATAAACCTGCTGCAAACAATGCCCCCGCGATGGCGCCTGCACTGGTACCGGATACAGCTGTAGGAGTAAGCCCCAGTTCCAGTAAGTATTGCAAAACCCCGACATGAGCTATCCCTCTGGCTCCACCTCCACTAAATGAAATTCCAATTCTTTTTTTACTGTTGTTCATATAAGGGTTTAAAAATTTCTATCTGGGAGTTTCCGAACAAAATTGGTAACTGTTCTTGCTGATGAAACTCCCTGACCACTGATGGCAAACTTCGCATTCCGCAACACATTTGCTGGAATATGTCGCCCACAGTAATCACACCCTGACTGGCAGAAAGTTCCTTTAAAAATCTGTGAAGAAACACACTGGTAAGTGTACGGGGGTGAACATATGATTGTTGGCCAGGTGCCGAAGACACAAGAATCGCTACATCTTTACTTTTTGAGACTGAAAATCTGGATGTATCTGGCATTGTACCATAAAAAGTACCATCGAGTAAAAAGACAATTTTTCCATATCCCTTTTTTCTTGAGGTCTCAATTACGTTTTTTATATCAATGGCAGTCAAATCTACAAAATCCGGATGAGCATCAATTGGTAAAAGGTACATCTTTTCCTTTTTATCGCTAAAGAAGAAGTTGCCCCTGAAATAAACAAAAAGCAATGCAGAATCGCTACCTTTTGCTTTTGGAATTGCACTCTCAGAGATTCCCGACTGTCCGAAAATTCGAAACATATCGGCCATAGTTGCATTTTGTTCTGCAATGGTAAATTCCGGTAAAATACCCATTGATTGCAAAGTCATTTGCTTAAATAGAGGAATGGCACTGATGGTGGCAGAAGGATTTGGATAATGTTTGTATTCCGAATTTTCCATTACCACTGCAACGGAAGTTTTGTAAACCCTTTCGCCCACCGGTAGAATGTATTCATCTTCTGTATTTTTAAAATCCTGTAGCGATTTGGCAAAAAATTCCTGGACAATTTCTTTTTTCAATCCAAAATTTTTAAATCCTGTTTTATCCCAAATCCGGGAGTTTCTCGATGTCCTTCTCATGCGTTCTTCATAGGAATAATAGGACTGTGTGATGGGATCAAAGAGGGTTATTTCATCAATTTCAATTGCTTCACCCTTATATTGAAGCTTAATGTTGGTAAGCGTGATTTTCGAGCTGTTTTCTTGAAATACATTGAGGTTCGCTCTGTTAACGCGCACAGGAAATGTGCCCAGACCGTCTATTTCCAGTAGATATAATTGAAAATTAGCATCATATTCCAGTAGGTTAATTTTTTTTAGGGAAAGTCTGTCGCGAAGCCAAAGGCTGTACACTTCCAGGCCTTGATTGAACCAGGTCAGTTTTTGGGCCTCAAATCTCTGCAATCTGTTTCGATATTGCTCATCGGTCTCAGCCGTTGATTTCGTCAAAAAGCGTTGAGCACTGTTTTTTAAAAATGTATTCAACAGCTGATTTATATCAGGTAGGTTTTCCGAGTAGTTGCGAACGTTGGTGTACACTGATATAAGGTTTTTTCGCTCCACAAAAAAAGACCGACCAGCCAGGGATACCTCTATCCATTGCTCGTCTTGTAGCTCGGAGGCATGGATAAATATCCCTTCTTCCACTGAAAACATTGGAAGATCCTGAGAAAAAGGCTGGGAGTACAGATGTATTTCTGCATTACTCATAAAAACCATCTTTGTAAACAAGGCTATGCTTTTGGATATCCTGCGGTCTTCATAAAAAAAGGTTAGAGTGTCATGTGAATGGACTTTATACTTTGGAAATTGTTTAAACGCCCTGAAGACATTTATCTTCAAATGGCCTGTAGTGTCGAATTGAGCAGAAAAGGTCTCTGAGTCGTTCAAAGACAAGGATACAGATAGACCTGCTGCTGTTTGGGTGATGGTGTCAAAGCTATACGAATCCGAGAGGCGATAGTAATAAGATGTATCTACATACATACCTGCAAGACCAACTCCAAACAAAGCAGCAGAGCTTCCTAGAAGATAATAGGGAAAATTACCGGGATTATCAGAGTTACGGCTAATACTCGACAATCCGGCTGTAATACCCGCAGCACCTAGCAGCATTGCGCCAAGCTTGTACCTCGAATTTCCTTTGACTTTAGAAACCTTGCGTACATGCTCCTGATGACGATATCGAAAGGGCTTCTTCAGATATCCCTCGAAGACCACATCTCCATCTGAAGTAGCCAATACAAGATTTGGCTCAAGATATCCTAGCGTATCCGTGATTTCTACAGTAGAAAGCTCGCGCTGACTACTCAGAACTGTCTCAGTAACCTGACAACCGGCAAAAGGTAAACAGATGATCGGCAGCATCAAATACCTGAAAATGGGCTGTCCTACTCTTTTGAGATTACTCATAAGTGGCTTAAGCAAGCTAGGAACTGGATGAGCGCCTGACTAGTTATGATTTTTTTATCCTTTTAATAGAGCATCCAATGGCTCTTGATTCTTTTACTTCTATTGGTTTGTTTTCTTTAATGGCATTAAGGGCATCGGAAAGGTAAAATTTAGCAGGGGTGTTCCCGCTTTTGCTATTTTCGTATTTATCGTTAATAGATCCTTTAAAAACAAGTTTCCATTCCGCATCAAATACAAAGACGTGAGGAGTAGTTTGCGCTCCGAATGCATCGGCTAATTGGTGGTTTTCATCCACCACATACGGCATTTTATACTTATTCTTTTTAGCATGTGCCACCATAGCTTCAAAAGAATCATCTTTTTCTCTGAAAGCTTCGTTGCTGTTGATTAGGATCATTCCAAGACCTGCAGCTTTTGCCTGTTCAAAAATGAGATTGTATTGATCTTCCCAGCCTAAGACAAAAGGACAGGTATTGCAGCTGAAAATGACAACAAGTCCATTTCGCCCTTTGACATCGGATAGACTGTACGACTTACCGTCCGTTGCATTCATTCGAATATCAGTCAATGGAGCAGTATCGCCAATGTTGAGCTGAGGAAGCGACTGCGTCTGAGCTACGAATGCTGTCAGTAAACCGGTGAATAGCAAAAGATTTGTTCTCATTTTCGAAATTTTTCTTTCAAAAATAGGCCATTTTTTATTGATAAGTTCTAAACAAAGGCTAATTATGAGCTGTCCGGCTAACAGAAAAAAATCCGTCATTAAAAATGACGGATTTCATGGGAATTGCGATTGTATGGAATTAACCAACCAATTCTCGTACTTTTTCAGCAGCTTCTTGCAGAGCTATGACCGAATGGACCTTAAGTCCGCTTTCATCCAGGATTTTTTTGGCTTCTTCGGCATTGGTACCCTGCAATCTGACGATGATCGGCACAGGAATGTCTCCAACATTTTTGTAAGCATCAACAATTCCCTGAGCTACCCTGTCGCATCGGACAATTCCGCCGAATATATTGATCAGAATGGCTTTCACATTCGGATCTTTCAGAATAATGCGAAAAGCCTTTTCCACCCGAGCTGCATCTGCCGTACCTCCCACGTCGAGAAAATTAGCAGGATTTCCTCCGTAGAGCTTGATGATGTCCATGGTAGCCATGGCCAGCCCCGCACCATTGACCATACATCCGACATTTCCGTCGAGTTTTACAAAGTTGAGACCGGCTTCCCTTGCTTCTACTTCAGTGGGATCTTCCTCTCTGATATCTCTCAGTGCTGTATATTCCGGATGGCGAATCAGTCCATTGTCATCTAGTACCACTTTGGCGTCCACGGCTATGATTCGATCATCAGAAGTTTTTAACACTGGATTGATTTCAAACAAGCTGGCGTCAATTGATACAAAGGCCTTATAGAGGGCATGTACAAACCTGACCATTTCTTTGAATGCCTGACCTTGCATCCCGAGATTAAAGGCTATACGGCGTGCCTGAAAATCAAGGAGACCTGTAGAAGGCTCTACAATTTCGGTGAAAATCTGATCAGGATGACTCTCTGCCACCTCTTCTATGTCCATACCACCCTGAGGTGAATACATCATCATGAATTTGCCTATCTGTCGGTTGAGCAAAACGCTCATATAAATTTCTTTGGTAGGACCAGGCCCCGGATAATAGACGTCTTCAGCTATAAGTACCTGATGGACTTTTTTACCTTCTCTGGGAGTCTGAGGGGTTACCAGATTCATCCCTATGATTTGCGAAGCTTTTTCTTTTACTTCTTCAAGAGATTTAGCCAACTTGACTCCACCACCTTTGCCACGACCGCCGGCATGTATCTGAGCCTTTACCACCCACCAATTTGTACCTGTTTGTTCATGGAGTTTACGGGCCGCTTCTACAGCCTCTTCGGGTGTAGAAGCTACAATGCCTCGTTGAATGCCTACTCCAAATGTGCTGAGAATTTCCTTACCTTGATATTCGTGTAAATTCATTTTTTGGAATTTGCGCCCAAATGTAAGGTCAGAATGGACTAAGCCTTACCACAAACGATGGATAAAAGACTGTAAAAATTGCATATGATATCCATTTATAAATTTCCTGCCTGGATAATTTTTTTTAAAAAATTCATATACCAAGTGAAATACCTAGTGATAACACAGTTTTTAATTCAAAACACTTACACGAAATTTAGTTAATATCATATACAGGAGCTGAAGCTGGTGTACAGTAAATATTTTTTAATAATATATTATTTTTACATTAAAGACCTGTTTTTTGAGCAAACCACTCTTTTTCAAAGTACCATTGCTCAAATAAAAACTTGATTTTAATCATCGGAATAGGTGATTCGTACTACTGTTTGAATTGGTAAATTATTAAAAAATTTGTCACAGATATCAACCTTAAAATTTCAATGCTATGGTAATCGAACAAATTTATACCGGATGTTTGGCTCAGGGCGCCTATTATATTGAAAGCGATGGCGAAGCTGCTGTCATTGATCCATTGAGAGAAGTTCAGCCGTATATCGATAGAGCTGCTAAATCAGGAGCCAAAATCAAATACATATTTGAAACTCATTATCATGCTGACTTTGTCTCCGGTCATGTAGATCTGGCAAAGAAGACAGGGGCCACCATCGTGTTGGGTCCTGTGCTCATTGAGCCCGGATATGAAGCACACATCGGCCAAGACGGAGAGGAATTTTCAATCGGAAAAGTAAAAATTCGTCTGTTGCATACACCTGGCCACACCATGGAGAGCAGCTGCTATTTATTAATGGATGAAAATGGTCAAGAAAAAGCTCTTTTCACAGGAGATACGCTCTTTATAGGAGATGTGGGCCGCCCCGATCTGGCTCAGAAGGTTGTTGAAGATCTTACACCTGAAAAACTGGCTTCCCATCTCTATGATTCGCTTAGAAACAAAATAATGACGTTACCGGACAACATCATAATTTATCCTGCACATGGAGCAGGTAGCCCCTGTGGCAAAAAAATGAGCAAGGAGACTACTGATACCCTTGGCAATCAGAAAAAAACCAATTATGCCCTGGATCCGTCCCTGACCCGCGAACAATTTGTTGCCAAACTGCTAGATGGTTTGACCCCGCCTCCAGGATATTTCCCAGCTAATGTTCTAATGAATATAAAAGGGTACGAATCAATAGACAATGTATTTGAAAGGGCCAAAAGACCTCTAAAACCCACTGAGTTTGAAATCACGGCCACAGAAACAAGGCCTCTTGTCCTAGACACTCGCTCTGCTGAAAATTTTGCCAAAGGACATATACCCAATTCTATTAACATAGGATTGGACGGTAGCTTCGCCATCTGGGCTGGTACCCTTATCACAGATGTAAATACACCCATCCTCTTGATATGCGATACTGGCAGGGAAGAGGAAGCCATCACCCGATTGGCCAGAGTGGGTTTTGACAATGTGATTGGATATCTCGATGGAGGTTTCGAAGCCTGGAAAAAAGCTGGATTTGAGATTGATAAAGTTGAGCAAGTCACAGCAGAAGAGCTGGCGCAGATACACAAAAACTCAGAAGTACATATAGTGGATGTACGTAAAAAAAGCGAATACGACAGTGAACATTTGATAGAAGCCATTAACGCCCCCCTGGACTATATAAACGATAGTATGAAATTGCTCAGTCCCGATACGAAATACTATGTTCACTGTGCCGGAGGGTACAGGTCGATGGCTTTTATCTCCATTTTAAAATCCAGAGGTTATGAACATCTAGTGGATGTAAAAGGGGGCTTTAAAGCTATAAAAGAAACCGGAAAGTTCAGGATGACCGATTATGTATGCCCAACTACTGAATTGTAATACAGTACCTTAAAGGTATAAACTGCATAGAAATCCCTTACAATACCCGCTCATTAAAAGGTGGTAAAAACCCGATTCTGAGCGGGTTTTTTATTGTTTAAACGTAATGAATTCCCTGCCCACATAAGCTTTAGCCAAAAAGTTCTAAATGAGTATTGCAATCTATCGGATAATTTTTTATATATTAACAATCAATTATTTACCTCAGTATCGTAGCTAATCTGTCGGTATGTATCGTAGCTAATCTGTCAGTATTTGCACTTTGTAACTTAAGTACCAAAAAGATGATATAAGTCATAAAGAAATTTGCATCAGTAAAATCAAAATAAAAAGGTTATGTTTTTCCAACACGTATATGACAAAACATTAGCTCAGGCAAGTTACGTAATTGGTTGTCAGAAAGCCGGGGTTGCGGCAGTGATCGATCCGCGCAGGGACGTGGACGTGTATCTCGAAATTGCCAAAGCCAACAAGCTGACCATTACCCACATTTTTGAAACCCATATTCATGCCGATTTCCTATCGGGTAGCAGAGAATTGGCAGCCCTAACCGGAGCTAATATTTACCTCAGCGACGAAGGGGGACCCGATTGGCAGTATGCCTTTCCTCACATTGGTTTGAAAGACGGAGATGAGGTAATGGTGGGAAATTTGAAAATCAAAGTACTACACACTCCAGGACACACACCCGAGCACATCAGCTTTTTACTGACCGATACACCGGCAAGCCCGGAGCCTGTCATGATCTTTACCGGTGATTTTGTTTTTGTAGGTGATGTAGGCCGCCCTGACTTACTTGAAAAAGCTGCCGGTCAATCAGGTACACAAAGAGTTGGTGCTGAGCAGATGTATGAGTCCCTTAAAAAATTTGCTGAGTTACCTGATTATGTACAAGTATGGCCGGGACATGGAGCGGGTTCAGCATGTGGAAAGGCTCTTGGAGCAGTGCCCAGCTCTACCGTGGGATATGAAAAAATCAGAAATTGGGCTTTTAGGATGCTCAACGATAAAGAAGCTTTCATCGATTACCTGCTGTCTGACCAGCCAGAACCTCCCAGATATTTTGCTACGATGAAAAAACTCAACAAAGTTGAGAGAAAGCTGGTCACTGAGGTTCCTAAATACAAAAAACTATCTGATCAGGAATTTTTGACAGCCTTTAAATCCGGCACTCCACTGGTGGATACCAGACCTAAAAACGAATTTGCAAATGGATTTATCCCAGGCAGCATTAACATTCAAAACAACAACGCACTGGCCACCTGGGCAGGTTGGTATCTGGACTACGAAAAGCCATTTATGCTGCTAGCATCCGAAGAACACCTGGAAGACATCGCACGCAAATTGATGAGAATTGGACTGGATAATGTCCTGGGTTATATTTCATCTACAGAAGCGTATACTTCATCCGGTGGACAACTGAAGAAGGTGGAATTTGTCGACAAAGAACAAGTAAAGAAAATGCTTGGAAATGGAGTAGAGATAGTCGATCTAAGAGGTGCTTCTGAATACAAATCAGGACATATCAAGAATGCAAAACACGTATTTGTAGGCACCCTGCCTCAAAATTTAAACCTCATACCCAAAGACAAAACAGTCGTTATTCATTGTCAGGGTGGCGATAGAGCTTCAATCGGATATTCTATCCTTGCAGGAGCTGGATTCACTAATGTAAAAAACTATTCACCTGGCATCAATGAATGGGTTTCCAGCGGTGAAGAGCTCGTCAACGAATGATTAACGTACGGATTTCTCCAAAGCTCAGGCTTCATTGAACGAAGCCTGAGCCTCTAAATCGATTGAATCACATGGAAATTTTTGGTTATTTAGCCTCGGTATTGATAGGTGTATCCTTAGGTCTTATCGGGGGAGGTGGCAGCATTCTGACAGTTCCCGTTCTGGTTTATTTATTGGGTGTTGATCCGGTACCTGCCACAGCATATTCGCTGTTTATCGTTGGCCTTACCAGTGCCATTGGCTCTTATACATATTTCAAAACAAATCTTGTCAATATCCGCACTGCCATAGTTTTTGGAATTCCATCGATCGCAGCGGTTTTTGCTACGCGAGCCTACATTGTGCCTGCCATTCCGGATCAGGTCCTTTCACTTGGTAATTTGGTTATTACCAAGTCCATTCTTCTCATGCTACTTTTTGCTGTGCTGATGATAGCCGCATCATGGAGCATGATCAAAAAGGATTCACCTAAACCCGGAGACCTTTCCGGTGCAGGAGTTCAGAAATTCAACTATCCTTTGATTTTACTGGAAGGTACCGTAGTAGGTATTTTGACTGGAATGGTAGGTGCCGGCGGAGGATTCTTAATCATCCCTGCTTTGGTAATACTCAGCAAGCTGCCCATGAAAGAAGCCGTGGGAACTTCACTGGTGATCATAGCGGCTAAATCACTGATTGGATTTTTCGGAGAGAGCGGTGATACCCCTATCAATTGGAAACTGATCGGTATTGTATCTGCCATGGCCATCATTGGGATCCTTATTGGAAGTTCACTTTCAAAAAAAATCGATGGCAAGAAACTGAAGCCTGCTTTTGGGTGGTTTGTGCTCGTAATGGGCATTTACATCATCATTAAAGAACTTATTTAAAATCTAAATCTATGACACCGACAACAGACCTAAATAAAATTGTAAATGAAGAGGGCACTCTTCTGGTGGATGTGCGCACGCCAAATGAATTCAGTGAAGGTTCTGCCCGCAACGCCATCAACATTCCTGTTGACCAGATTCCATATCATCTCTCTGAATTTCAAAACAGAAAAAACATTGTCGTATTCTGTCGTTCAGGAAACAGAAGTGAAATGGCAAAGCAGATTCTCAACAGCTATGGAATCACCAATGTGATTAATGCGGGTACCTGGCAAGATGTATTGCGCAACCAATATTAAGAGGTATGAAAAACGTTTTATTTATCCTGATATTTTCCTTGAGCAGTTGTCTTTATTTAATGGCTCAGAATCAACACAATATCGATTACAATAAAGCTTTACTCATAGACGTGCGTACTCCACAGGAGTTTGCCGAAGGTTCAGCAAAGGGTGCCATCAACATCCCACTGCATGAATTGCCATCAAGGCTCAGTGAATTAAAAACCGATAAGCCAATTGTCGTATTCTGCCGCAGTGGAGCGCGCAGCGCACGGGCATTGCAAATTCTGAAACAAAACGGCATTACCAATGCTGTAAATGGAGGCACCTGGATGGAAGTGGACAAAAAGCTAAAGACTCAGAGGTAAGCAAACGGTCCGAAAAATCAAACTAAAGAGAAGAATTATCTTCTCTTTATTCCATGTATGTACATGTGATACATATCACATTTAATCGGAAAGTATTGAATCAAATTAGCAAAAAACTCATTACATAAACTGTATATGAATAAAATGAAAATACTCATTCCAACAGATTTTTCTCTACAAGCCGAATATGCTTGGATATTGGCGAGAAAAATTAATGAAAAAATACCATCAGAAATACACTTTGTACATGTATTGAATGTGCCCGAAACAGTAGAGCAAACAGAAAGTGGGAACATCACCACATGCGGTGACATAAGTCCCGCATCAATGCAGAGATTGTACGATGATGCAAACCTGAAATTGAAGGAATTTAAAGAGAAAAAATTCCCCACTGCCGAAAGCCACATTTTGCTTGGAAAAATCACAGAAAGAATCGTGGAATTTGCAAGGTCCAAAAAGTTTGATGTAATCATCATGGGGACCAAAGGCGAGGAAAAATTTAGAGATAAAATATCAGGTACTGAAGCACAGCATGTGGTAAGAAAATCGGATATTCCGGTACTTACTGTCCGATGCGACAGAAGCTCCAGTGATTTAACAAATATTCTCTTCGTTCATGACTTCAATGTTGAAGAAAAGTTTGACATAAGTTTGATGAAAAAAATTCAATCAGCATTTGGTTCCAAAGTGATTCTACTTCATATCTTCAATGATGAGAAGGAGGAGTTGAAAAAGTCAGCAATCGAACAAAAAATGAGAGAATATGCTGATAAAGAAGGACTATCCAACTACGAAATTCACTTCATCAGAGATAGAGATGTAGAGCTGGGAGTGTTCCATTTTGATCAGATGCACAGCACCGATTTGGTTTGCATAGGTACACATGGCAAAGGAAGCCTGATTTACGCAAGTATCGCCGAGAAGTTGGTCAATCACATGTTTAAACCCTTACTAACCTTTAGAATCTATGACAAATAGCTTAATTGATTTTATCATGAAACCCTGGCCATGGTGGTTCTCAGGGACTATGATCGCAGTGGTCATGTTTATTATTACATTTTTTGGTAAATCGTTTGGGTTTTCATCCAACCTTAGAACCATTTGTACCTTAGCTGGTGCAGGAAAAAAAGTGAAATTCTTTGATTTTGACTGGAAAACTCAATCCTGGAACCTACTCTTCCTCGTCGGGACATTCATAGGAGGTTTTGTCGCAAAAAACTTTCTTTCCTATCAGGAGGAACCCGTAGCTATTTCAGAAAAGACTATCGAGCGATTGGAGCAGATCAATTTTGCACCACCGGCAGGAATGCAACCAGCAGAGTTGGTAGATTGGACCAATGTAGTGACTTTAAAAGGATTCCTGATTCTTTCGATTGCTGGTTTATTGATTGGTTTTGGCTCCAGATATGCCGGTGGCTGCACATCAGGACATGCCATCTCTGGATTGAGCAACCTGCAAGTTCCCTCGCTGGTGGCTGTAATTGGTTTTTTCATCGGAGGTATTCTGATGAGTCATTTTATTCTCCCCCTTTTGTTCTAATCCTCAATAATACTACCTGACTATGAAGCTTGTAAGATTTGTACTCGTTGGCATCCTATTCGGAATTATCATGGCTAAATCGGAAGCCATTTCTTGGTATCGAATATATGAAATGTTTCACTTTGATGCATTTCACATGTATGGCATTATAGGCACTGCAGTAACCATTGGAGCCATTGGAGTATTTCTCATTAAAAAATTTAAGCTGAGAGACTTTCACGGTAATCCAATTGTTTTTTTTCCAAAGGATAAAACCTACAAGAGATACATTTTCGGAGGCACTTTGTTTGGTCTGGGCTGGGCTTTGGCAGGTTCATGTCCTGGTCCAATCGTGGTAAACATTGGGTACGGATATTCAGCTTATCTCATAGTCCTGGTATTTGCCGTGATAGGAACGTATCTCTATGGTTTATTGATGGATAAACTGCCGCACTGAGTTAAAATTAGCGTAGTATTATGAAAACAAATAGAACCATTCTTTGGCTACTTATCACAGTGACCCTCGTCAGCATTGTAGTGGTCATTGTAGAGAACAGTAAAATTTCAAATTCTGGTTTACAAACTCAATCTGTACAATTATCTGCTTCAAAAAGCGAAGAAGAGCTGTGGATTGCTCCTCTTCCGGAGACAATACCAGATCCTGTACAAAGGGAATTGGTGCTCTATGGAAAAGATCTGATTGCACATACTGCCAAATATCTCGGGCCAAATGGTTCGGTAGCAAAACTTACCAATGGCATGAACTGCCAGAATTGTCACCTTGATGCGGGCACAAAACCATTTGGAAACAACTATGGCTCAGTAGCCTCTATGTATCCAAAATACAGACCTCGAAGCGGTACAGAAGAAGACATCTACAAGAGGGTAACCGATTGCTTTGAAAGAAGCCTCAATGGAACAGCTCCCAAAACTGAAAGCAGAGAAATGCAAGCCATCAAAGCATACATCGAATTTTTGGGTTCGAACGTGAAAAAAAGTGAAAGAGCTCCTGGTTCTGGATTAAAAGACTTCAATATGCTCGATAGACCTGCTGATCCGGAAAAGGGAAAAATTGTCTATCAGCAAAAATGTCAAAGCTGCCATCAAGCCGACGGCCAAGGTTTAAAGCATCCGGATGGTGTCGAATATCTCTATCCACCCCTTTGGGGTAAGGATTCGTACAACGATGCTGCAGGCCTGTATCGGATAACCAACTTTGCAAAATATGTAAAATTCAACATGCCACTGGGAGCCACACACCAAATGCCAATGCTCACCGATGAAGAAGCATGGGACGTCGCAGCATACGTAAACTCACAACCACGGCCCCATAAACCTGTACCTACAGATTGGCCCGATGTGAGCAAAAAACCTGTAGACCACCCTTTTGGTCCTTATGCTGACACATTCTCTGAAATTCAACACAAATTCGGACCCTGGCAGCCCATACTTTCTTTTTACAACCAAAGCAAAAAACAATAGTCAAATGAGAATCCAATCCATTTTATTAACCTTGTCCATGAGCCTTGCAGTGCTCAGTGTCTTTGCTCAGAAAAGGGGCAAAACTCCCGAAGTGGAACCACTGAAAATAATCTTTCAGCTTACAACGGACGACACCCTCGCGCACAAAGCGCTCATGAAACAACTTACCAACATCACCAGCGTAGAGCCCAGTGTGATGATTGAAGTAGTATGTCACGGACCGGGATTGAGCATTCTGCAAAAATCAAAATCTAAAGTACAGGACAAAATTGCTCATTTTACATCTAAGGGCGTCACGTTCAAAGCTTGTGAATTTTCGATGAGTGAACGCAATGTCCCCAGAGAAGACATTCTGGATGAAGCCGGCTTTGTGAAAGCCGGAATAGTTCACATAGTTAAGAAACAAAAAGAAGGCTGGAACTATATCAAAGCAGGTTTCTGAGCAACGCCTAATCAGCTTTTTCCACAGCTACAGGCTACTGTATTGGGATTTAGCCCCTGACAACTTGAAACAAGCGCTGACTGAAAGGATGTTGAAGACTTTCAGGTAGCTTACCAGACCAGCTATCGACTATTTTGCCCTGATACATGACTAGGATTTTGTCACAGAAATACTGAGCAATCACCAGATTGTGGGTAATAAACAAGTAACTCAATCCAAATGCATCTTTTAAATCATTCAGGAGATTGATGACTACTGCCTGCACCGATACATCCAATGCAGCCACACTTTCGTCGAGCACTACCAGTGCTGGTTTTAAAATTAAAGCTCGAGCAATGGCAATGCGTTGACGCTGACCACCCGAAAACCGATGTGGATAGTCCGAAAATCTTTCCGGTTCAATACCTGTAATTTTAAGCATTTCCATTGCTTCTTTTCTGGCTGTATCCCGCGAAATTCCCTTTGCAATCAGCGGCTCCATGACCTGATTACCGATGCTTAAAGCCGGATTGAGACTTGAAAATGGGTCCTGAAACACCAGCTGTACGACATCAGCTCTCCTGCCTTGCCAATGAATGATAACTTCTCCAGAATCTGGCTTCTCTATTCCACATAGAATTCGGGCTAATGTGGATTTTCCACAGCCGGATGGCCCTACCAGTCCAACAGTTTCACCACTAAACATTACAAGATCCAATCCGGAGATTGCTTCCGTAAAATTGTTGGATTGGCGATATACTTTGTAAATGGACCGAAGGGTTACAACCGGATGCCTGGTTTTCTGTTGGTGTACATCGGATACGAAACCGGCTTTTGCTGCAGAATTCAAGGTATTTTTTTCTCCAATAAAATCAGATACTACCGGAAGCCGGAGAGGTTTGTGGTCAAGTCTTGGTTTTGAGAGTAGAAGTGCTCTGGTGTAGGGATGATTAGGTTTTCGAATCACTGCTTTCAAATCTCCATATTCCACTTTCTCCCCATGTCTAATCACCAGAATATCGGTGCAAAATTTTGCGACAAGGTCCAGATCATGGCTCACAAAGAGCAAAGATGTACGGCCCTCTCGGCACAATTCGGCAATCAACTCTACAATTTCTGCTTGTACAATTACATCCAGAGCAGTCGTGGGCTCATCAGCAATCAACAATATAGGATTTTTGATCATGGCCATAGCGATTACTATACGCTGCCGCTGACCTCCGCTGAGCTGATGCGGATACTTTTTGTACGTAGTTTCCGGTGAAGGTAGTTTGACCTTATCCAGCCAATAAAGTACCCTTTGTTTCTTTTCACTCCAGGTGCCTGGCTCGTGCTCTATTGCCTCCTGTACTTGCCGACCCACCGGCAGTACGGGGTTTAAAGCACTCATAGGCTCTTGAAATACATATCCGATGAAGCCTGAAAGCTTTTCTTGTTTACTGTTGTGGCATAAATTTATTTTCTCAGTTCCGTTTTGAAGACTCATTTCATCGGCAAATGAACTCAAACCTTGAGGGAGCAATCCTGAAATAGCCCTGCATATCAATGACTTACCAGAACCACTTTCGCCTACTAAGGCAAGCCGATGACCTTGTTTTATTTCAAATGAAACCCCCTTAACCAGCTGAAAAAATGGGTCTTTACTGGTAATCTGTAAATTTTTTACTGACAGAACAGGGCGGGATTCTACTCTGGTCATTTAAGAGATTTTTTTAAAGCAATTTTTTCAAAATGGTGTTTTTACATCGGTGATTTGTCTTGTATTTTCATATCCTTGATTATAATTTCTCAGATTTATGACAAAGAAAGCAAAAATCACTGTAGTGAGTTTGACGTCGATATTGCTGGTCATCGTTTACTACATCGGAGGCCGAATTCTCAAGGAACCTGAACGACTTCCCATATACAACCCTGCAGATATCAACCCTGAGCTCGTAGACAGCAGTCTGCGACGCATAGGCAGAAATTTTACCACAGGGGACTTTACCGCTGTCAATCATTTGGGCGATACTATAACCAGCAAAACCCTAGCTGGAAAAATCAGAGTCGTCAACTTCTTTTTTACTACCTGCCCATCGATCTGCATTGATATGACGCGCGAGTTAAAGTCCGTACAGGAAGCGTACAAAAACAATCCTCATATAATTATTCTCTCACATACAGTGACGCCCGCTATCGATTCTGTACCCGTACTTCGCCGGTATGCCGAATTGCATGGGTTGGATAGCCGCATCTGGTGGCTTCTATGGGCTGATGAAGCTGAGATTCAACGCCTGGCTCGCAAAGTCTATTTTGCAGTAAAATCAGGACCTAGCGATGATGATGACCACGGATTTATTCATACCGAAAATGTAGTACTGGTCGACACAAAAGGCAGGTTGCGCGGCTTTTACGATGGTACGAATCCCGATGATATTGCCCTCTTAAACCAGCACATTTCCATCTTATTGCGCGATGAAACTCCCCGATATTGATTATCTCATTGCCGATTCGATATCCTCAATTTCTTTGGGAATACCTGCAGTAAAGTTTTCATATCCATCATCGGTGACCAGAATATTGTCTTCGATCCGAATGCCAAGTTTTTCTTCAGGAATGTATATACCCGGCTCTACGGTAAAGACCATACCCGCTTCAACAGGCTTATGCCATAGCCCAACATCATGCACATCAAGACCAAGAAAGTGAGATGTGCCGTGCATGAAGTATTTTTTGTATGCAGGCCAGTCGGTATCTTGCTTTTCCACATCTTCGCGCGTGATTAGGTGTAGGTCTATTAAAACCTCCGTCATTAACACACCCACTTTTTTATGGTAATCAGCAAGTAATATACCCGGGCGAAGCATGTTCATGGCTTCTTTTTGTACGTAGAGGACTGCGTTGTATACATCCCGCTGTCGGGGATCAAAAGTACCATTAGCCGGGAAACATCGTGTTACATCACTGGCATAGTGGCGATACCAGCATCCCACATCGAAGAGGACCAGGTCCCCATCTTTCACCAGCGAATGGTTTTTGATATAATGCAAAATACATGCATTGGCGCCGGTAGCGATAATGGGCTCATAACTGAAACCCGATGCACCTGAATTAAGGTATTCATGGATGAATTCCGCCTGAAGCTGATATTCAGTGACTCCCGGTCTCAGGAAACGCAGTATACGCAAGTAAGCTGCCGTATTGATTTCTGCAGCTTTTTTCATCACTTCAATCTCTTCCGGATGCTTGATACTGCGCAAGTAGTGCATGATGGGCGATAGTCTTCTGTATTGATGTAGCGGATACTCTTCGCGAAGCTGAAGAGCAAAGCGATGCTCAGCACTTATCACCTGTGTATCACGTCGCAAGTGCTCATTGGTATTTAAATATACAAACTCAGCCTCCGCCATTACCTCTTTCAGGATGCGAGGAAGTTGTGTTCTCCATTGAACATTTTGAATTCCGGTAAGCTCCCTGGCTTGTTCTTTCGTGAGTTTTTCTCCCTCCCAGCGGGCGATGTGTTCGTTGGTCTCTCTGATTAGTAAGATCTCGCGGTTTTGCGGATTTACTGCATCTGGAAAAAGAATAAGCACAGTCTCCTCTTGGTCTACTCCGGTCAGATATACGATATCTTTATTGGGCATATAAGGCATGGTGCCATCAGCATTGGTAGGCATAATATCATTGGCCACCAAAATGGCAACGCTACCCGACGGCAAATGCTCTTTCAACCGTTGTCTAAGAGATTTGTAGGTATTTGAAGATATGATTGGATGGTGCATAATGTGGAAATGGATTTGAAACAGGTGAGGTTGCAATACTAATGAAGGATTTTTAAACCAATAAACTGTGGCTTAAAACTTTCTTTCATTCGGTCAAATTCTTTAGTAACAATTATAGCGTATTTATTGCAGACACTATTTTTATTTGTGTTTCAAGAATCGAAGAACTATGTATGCGGTAGAAATTGACGGTGCAGTGGTGTCTGAAGAGGTAATGACCAGAGAATTTGTCTGCAATTTATCAAAGTGCAGAGGTGCTTGTTGTGTGGAAGGTGATTCTGGAGCTCCTCTGGAAGCTGAAGAAACAACAATCCTGGAACAGGAGTATCCGAACATCAAACCTTTTCTAAGGTCAGAAGGAGTTGCTGCCATAGAGCGCAGTGGTACATGGGCTAGAGATTCGCGCGATGGTGAAGCCGTCACACCACTGGTAGAAGGACGTGAGTGTGCATATGTGGTCTTTGCTGCAGATGGTACAGCCCAATGTGGAATTGAACTAGCCTGGAAAGCCGGCGCCACGCATTTCAGAAAGCCCGTTTCATGTCATTTATATCCTGTAAGAATAACCAAATACAAAAACTTTGAAGCCGTAAATTATCACAAATGGCACATCTGCAACCCGGCTTGTGAATTGGGCCGAGAACTCAGCGTTCCAGTGTACCAGTTTGTCAGGGAAGCATTGATCCGAAAATATGGCCATGAGTGGTTCGAAAAACTTAAAGAAGCTTCACAACAACTTGAAATTGAGAAAAATAATTGATTTTCAAATCTTTCTTATTTTTTGGAATTGTGCCTTCGGACAGGTAGAAAGTAATTTCCCATTCAGCCTGAATCTGGCCACCGAAGCCGCTATATCAGGTATTAACGTAGGACTATTCCTTCTACATCCTGCTCTTAGGTCAAATTTAGCAGTTCCCACCGGAGACGATCTTATAGGGTTTTCGAGGGATGATTTGTTTGTTTTAGATCGAATTACCTATAGAACGTATGACTATTGTGCAGAGCGAACGAGTCATTACAGCATGATCGCTACACTAGCAATACCCACCTTGCTGGCTTTTGAAGTTAAAAAAAACAAACCATTGGCCGTGATGGCTGTGATGGGAATAGAAACTTATTTAACTACCTATTTAACTATCACCACATTAAAACTCATTAGCAGAAGACCGAGGCCTGAGGTGTATTCAGGTAATTACAATCCGGTAGGCTATCGGGGTATTGAGAGTCTGAATTCTTTTCCCTCCAGACATACAGCTCTGGCATTTTCAGCCGTAGGCTTTGTGCATGGATATTACTCGACAATTTCAGATAAGACTTTATTATCAAAAATTCTTTTGATTAGTACTTATACTGCTGCTGTAACTTCAGGATTTTTGAGATATTACTCCGGAGTACATCACTTTACAGATGTATTAGCAGGTGCAGCTATTGGATGGTCGATTGGCTATGTAGTTCCAAAAATTCATATGAAAAGGCAAAATAATCAGACTACCATCAATTATGACATCAATCCTATGCACATAAGAATAGCCGTTTTAATAAACTGAAATTTGTGCAGTTACATCTGAAATATTGTCATTTTTTCCGCATATTTTCCGGTTATATTACCTTAGTGTTAATATGGCCTACTTTTTAGTAATTTTGCCAAGACCAAAAGGGTATTTATGAGACAGTTGTTTATCCAACCAATAGAAACAATAGACCATCTCAGCAAAGAACAATTCCTTAACCACTATTACAAGCTTCAAATTCCTGTGATAGTGAAAGGAGCTGCCAAAGATTGGCCTGCTTACAGCAAGTGGTCGTTTGAATATATTAAAATTCAAGGAAAAGATAAAATTGTACCCTTATACGACAATAGTAAAGTAGATGCATCGCGCAAGGTGAATGAACCCGTAGCCAGCATGCCTTTGGCAGAATATATCGATCTTTTGCTGGCCGGTGACAGTACTTACAGGATTTTTCTTTACAACCTCATGAAAGAAATACCCCAGCTCAAAGACGATATCGTCTATCCTGATCTGGGAGTTTCACTGCTAAGGAGTATGCCAATGCTTTTTTTTGCTGGTGCTGGTTCCAGAGTATTTATGCACTACGATATAGACCTGGGCAATATTTACCACTATCACTTTGCGGGATATAAGACTGCATTGATAGCTCCGCCTTCAGCCCGGCAATACATATATCATGTGCCATTTTCCACAATTTGTCTGGAAGAGATAGATTTTGAAAATCCTGACTTCGAAAAATATCCGGCATTGAAAAAAATCACATTTTACCATGCAGAGCTTCAGCATGGCGATATGCTCTATATGCCAGAAGGCTGGTGGCATTACATGCGATATGATACTGCCGGATTTTCACTTGCGCTGAGGTCTGTGCCTCACAAACTACCCCATTTGGCAGAGGCTGTTTCCAATATATTCATCGTACGACATTTGGACAATTTGTTTCGTACTGCTTTTGGCAACCGTTGGATACAGTTTAAAAATGAATATGCTTATAAAAGAATGGCAAAATGGCATAATCAAACTGACATCCTAATCAATCAAACCTAAAAAAGCAAAACACATCTTTTGCGCCGTTTTTCAAAACCCCGATGTAACATGCAAATCGGGGTTTTATGATACATATCATAGCTCTGCAACAGCCGGCACTTAATACAATTGTCGCGAATCTATTCAATTATTTTATCTACTTGTCGAAAACATTTCTTCAGGCAATGCTCTGACCTCAAATCCGTATTAAAAAAAGTTTTTTTCTATCAAATTTCAATTCATTTATTTGGTATTTTTGATTCATCCATTCTTACGAATTTAGATTAGATAGATTGTATGTCAATACAGAAAGGATTTCGAATGTATCACATCTCTAATTTGCTAAAAGTTACTGCCACAAGTATTTGAGGAAGTCGGTTATCAGATCTCGCATTTTTAAAGTCACATTCTTGTCTAGTTATTGTTTTATTTAAATGATAAACCGGACTACAAAAACGACACGATGGCCATTTGATATCAATTGTTGGTGTTTATTATCAATTTCTAACCTGGACATACACTGGCGAAGTATATTTTGTCTGCAAGTTCTAAGCGTCCAATTTGGAAAAAAGTTGGAGTACTGGTTTTTGTATGTTTCAGTGATGTACTCAATGGTCCTGGGGCAGATTTTCCCGGTTCAGTTTCGTCTCTACACAAGCATTGGACTGCCAACTAAAAAGGTTCTAAAATAATGACATTAAAGGATGTTTAACCAAGTAGGCACATTTCGTTGCAGATACTGAAGGTGGAGATAATGCCGTTTCATTATTGCGCTACCATGGTAAGGCACCGTTCCGAATTAAACTTATGAAGCGTATAAAGATTTAGTTGAACCCATTTGAGACAAAATACGGCACGTTTGGACGTTCAAACTGTACAGCATTTCTGTATATTTAATACAAGTAATCGGTAGCTATTGAAATACCACATACAGGAAATTTCAGTTGTAGTCTACCACTACGAATTGAATGCGTTCAAAATTTGTTTGAAAAGAACATGAGATTTACTCCCGCAGATTGGATTACCACTAACTCTTACCGAAGGTTTGTGTACCCGAAGTCTGAAACCATGGCAAGGTATATCGCCTTTCCAACCCCAGATGAGAGCTTTTTCCTCTAATCTGATTGTGTGTGCAAGAGCTTATACAAACTCTATTCTTCCTACCTCAAGGACTAAAAATTTTCAGACAGCAACGGACCAACTGAATTGAGCATTGGGAAAAACATTCCCCCGCTTATGCATTTCACAGTCAAGTATAAGCCCAGGGTAAGTTATAGATGATGGAGATTAAAACTCGTCCTCACCGGTGAGCTCTTTCTCTATCTGATCGGCTTCTCTGGCCGCCTGTATGAGCAATTCTAGAAGATAATCATCATCTACATAAGCGGGTATACGGATGGCAAACTGAAGCTGATACGGAGGCTCCCCACCGTGCATTTGCCAGCCTCCAATTTTGTAATTGAAATTTTTTTCCAATAGATTGAATAAGGTTCTTTGGCTATAATCCGTTCTGTTTTGGGTATTGGCCGCGACGGAATAGATTTCCCGAATTTTAGTCCCTGCCACATCATAAGTATTGGCATTCATCAGTACCAGCTGAGTCCGCCCATCCCCTACATCGAATATAAATTTATACCGGTTTCCATTTTGGTCATAGCTGTAATCAATGCCGATCTGCTTAAATTGACTTTCCAGTTTGGGATCCTGAGCATTCAACCGGGCGGAAAATGAAAGATGGACCCAAAAAATAAGAACTATGACATTTAAATTTTTCATATCAATATACAATCATTCAAATAAACCCCTTAGAACAAAGCAAACATAGCATCTAAATGGCTTTATAAAAAGTGTGATAAAAATATTTCTTATTTGTCACCTGATAGTCGATTGATATTGGCCACAGTGTTTTTTATAATCTCATCCATCTGGTCAGAGTATTTTTTAATACTTGTAAGGGCATTTTGTTTGAGATATTCATCCTCAATCAGATTTAAATTCTCACAAATGGCAAGGATAGACGATAGTGGACCTCTAAGCTCATGGCTCTGTGACCAGGCCAACTGTTTTAAAAATTTTATCTGCTGAACGATTTTCTGTTCGTATTCTTTAAGCTTGGTAATGTCTGAAATATGTACTGAGGTACCAACTATTGTTAGGTTTTCATTGTATATAGGAAATATTTTAAAACGCCAGACTTCGTTACCGTCTTCATACTCAAATATTTCCGAAGTTCCTTTTAAAGCATTTTCAATTTTTGAATGAAAAAAATTCAAATTATTTGAATAAAAAAACTCATATCCCGAATCACCCTTTCGCGGTTTCTTACCAAATTTCTTTTGGATGAGATCAGAAGCACTTTTGTTGGTATACAGTACTTTGAAGTTTTTATCAAAAACGCCAATGGCTGTATCCACACTGTCGTACATAGATTTTAAGTAAAATCTCTGTTGGCTGAGTTCGTGTTCATATTTCTTAATATCGTCTATATTTCTTGCCGAATACAGGACAGATGTGATTCCTCCAACTGCTGACCTTATGGGACTGAATTTGATAAAAAACCATGTACCTTCTGATGGTCCAACGGGTACATTTATTTCATAATAAATTTCATTTCCGGACAGTGCTTCATTAAATTTATCATAGAATAGCTCCCTTAAATCCGGAATAATGTATTGGTCAAAATCGTCTCCTTTTTTTATCTCTTTTCCAAAGAATTTTTTTACATCTTCATATGCCTGTTTGCTAAAAAATTCTACTTTTACATTTTTCGACAGTATAATACTGCTTTCATTGGTTGTGGTAAGGATTGTTTCCAGATTAAAAATATTGTCGGCATACAGAATATATTCGCCGAATTGGCTTACTATTCCAATGCAGAATATTTGGTTTTTAGTATCCTCAAGAAAAAATTCCCATGTAACCTTTTGTCCACTGTGCCTTTCTTTGTCTTTAAGTCTTAAAACAAAGTCCTTGATGTGTTTTTTATTCTCGGTTACACTTTTCAAAATTTCCTTAAGAAGATGAAATTGAGTATCATCAATTACTTCAAAAAAATTCCCCCTGTAAGTTTCATCAATTAAAAAAAACTTTTTAAAAGCTGCATTGGAATACAAAATGTTAGCATGTATATCCAGAGTACATATCAGTGCACTTTGGATGTTATCCAAAAGAAAGCTAGTCACCTATCATTTTTTTAAAACAAAAGTAGAATTCAATTTATTTGCAGTGTATAAAATTTTTTCAAGAATGGAGAATATTGTGGATGTATCTTCAGCTTATGAAGGTATAAAGTGCTTTATAACAAAAACACCCCTGCTTTCAGACGATTTTATAGACAAAAGTCTCTCCTGTAAAGTGTTTTTCAAATGTGAAAATTTTCAGAAAATTCATGCCTTCAAGGTACGAGGTGCTATCAATGCCGTGAGAAAACTACCTGATAAGACATTGAAACTTGGTATAGCAACCCACAGCAGCGGTAATCACGGGCAGGCAGTAGCACTTGCCGCCAGGTTGTTCAACACACAATCCTACGTAGTAATGCCAGAAAATTCTCCAAAGACAAAAATAGAATCTGTCAGATGGCTGGGAGGAAAGATTACTTTTTGTGCTCCTACGCTCGAGGCACGAGAATCGACACTGGAAAGGATTGTTTCAGAAACAGGTGCTCATTTCATTCATCCTTATAATCATCCGGATGTGATCGAAGGGCAAGGCACGTGTGCATATGAAATCTTTCAGCACGGCATTGAGCCCGACTACCTGCTGGTACCGGTGGGCGGAGGAGGCTTGCTTTCAGGCACCCTTTTGGCCGCACTTCGCTATGCTCCTGCCACAAAAGTAATTGGATGTGAGCCAGCCAATGCAGATGATGCGCTTAGATCCTTGAGAGCTGGCAGGCTTATTCCGGTCGATAAGCCCAATACAATAGCTGATGGATTGCGGACCTCACTGGGAGAGCTTACCTTTTCCATCATTTCAAAGCATGTAACCGATATCTTTACTGTGACTGAAAGTGAAATCCTGGAAGCCTGGCGATGGATTACATTTCATCTGAAAGTAATAGTAGAACCAAGCTGTGCTGTGCCTGTTGCTGTATTGCTTAAACATAAAGAAACCTTTAAACACAAGTGTGTAGCGATAATTCTTACAGGAGGCAATGTGGATCCTGATATGCTGAAGTTAATTTTGTAGCCATAGTTTGTCAAAAGTGAAAGAATCCATTCCGTTTAAAGCCGGCTACGTTAATATTTTCGGCAATCCGAATGCTGGTAAATCCACCCTACTCAATGCTATGCTCGGGGAGCAATTGGCCATTGTAACCCCTAAAGCACAAACCACAAGGACACGCATGTTAGGTATTCTCAATGAACCTGGGGTCCAGCTGATATTTTCAGACACACCGGGTATCATTGAGCCCAAATATGCCCTGCAGGAAACAATGATGAATACCATAAAAGAAGCCCTTGAAGATGCTGACATTGCCCTGTATCTGGCCGTTCCTGGTGAAAGAGAACCAAACAATAAAAATCTTTTCAATCAAATCGTTCAGCTGAAAGTACCTCTGATCATCGGAATTAATAAAATTGATACCATCAGCCAGGAACTGGCACTTACCGAGTACCAATACTGGAAAACTACCGTGCCGGGAGCCGAAGTATGGCTGCTCTCTGCCTTACATGGATTTAATGTCATAGAATTAAAAAACCGATTGGTTGAGCTACTTCCTGAGCATCCCCCCTACTTTGACACAGATCAGTTAACTGATAAATCGGAAAGATTTATTGTATCAGAGATCATCAGAGAAAAAATTTTACTTCATTATAAGGAGGAAATTCCGTATGCCGTGGAAGTGTACGTAGAGGAATTCAAAGAAGAAGAGCAAATTATTCGGATACGGGCTGTAATCGTAACCGAGCGCGACACTCAAAAGTCTATTATCATTGGTAAAGGAGGAAAAGCTCTTAAAAAAACAGGTACGGAAGCTCGTCTATCGTTGGAAAACTTCTTCAGAAAAAAAATCTTTCTCGAATTGTATGTAAAAGTAGATCCTGACTGGAGACGCGATGAAAAAAAAGTAAAAAAATACGGATACAGATAAGAGATTAACATATCAAAACGGAGTAACGATCATTTACAAACGACTTAAATTACCAGTCCAAATTCATGATTTCCCAAGAGCGTCTAAAAGCAAAAGAAGGGATAAGTATGTAACAAAAGCATTTTGAAAAAAATTTTTTTTCTTTTAAAATATTTAGCACGTTAATCAGTTGATTTGTCTGGCATCCAAGAGTTTTCCATGTACATCAGAGCTCAACTTTTTATTTGGTTATTTCTGCTAACGGCCAAGGCCCAGCATCCAAAAGCTGTTTTCTGGTACGAAGATCAGCGCTGGGCCGATAGTGTATTGAACAGTATGAGTCTGGAGCAAAAGATTGGTCAGCTCTATATGGTAGCTGCTTACAGCAACAAAGATGAGAAACACTTCAAAGAGCTCCGGCAGATGATTGAGAAATATCATATCGGTGGTCTCATTTTTTTTCAAGGAACACCGGTGAAACAAGTCGAAATGACCAATGCGCTTCAACAGATTTCCAAAATCCCTCTGATGGTAGCAATGGATGCTGAGTGGGGTGCTGCTATGCGTCTGAAAACTCTGTCAGCACTGCCATGGGCAATGACCATTGGCGCCACTGCTGACACCCTTATAGCCTTCGAAGTGGGACGCGAAATTGCCAGACAATGCCGAAGATTAGGGGTGCACATCAATTTTGGCCCGGTAGCAGATCTGAACACCAACCCTTATAATCCCATCATAAATGCCCGCTCTTTTGGAGAAGATCCTGCACAGGTAGCAATGTTGGCACAGGCATATGCCCACGGGCAACAGCGACTCAGAATCCTGGCCTGTGCCAAGCACTTTCCCGGACATGGCGACACTAAAGACGATAGCCATCTTACCTTGCCTACTGTAATACAGTCAGCTGACCGAATAAAATCAACTGAACTAAGTCCTTTCGTCCAATTAGCCAATGCCGGGATTGGCTCCATAATGGTAGCTCACCTCAACATCCCTTCACTCGACGATTCAGGCACGCCCAGCTCTCTTTCCACGAAGGTGATTAATGACTTGCTGATTAAGCAAATGGGATTCGACGGGTTGGTCTTTACTGACGCATTGAATATGAAGGGTGCTACGTCTGCCCGCCTCCGTGAAAACATCGACCTCACTGCTCTACTGGCCGGAGTAGATGTACTGCTAATGTCTGAAAATGTCCCTGCTGGTGTTGCTGCCATCAAAGCCGCCATCGAAAGTGGTAAACTGCCACAAGAAGTTCTCAACCAAAAGGTCAAAAAAATACTTCAGGCCAAGTATTGGATGGGACTTCATGATTACAAACCTGTACCAACAGAGCAATTGGACCAGGACCTTAATTCAAAAGAAATTGATAACATTCGCTTTAAAACGGCTATCAAAGCCAACACATTGCTGATCAATCGCGGAAAGACACTTCCAATTCTACCTCCTTACAAAGGTAAAGCTCTGATGTTGACCAGCGGGGAGCCAGACTCTGTGATGCTCACTTACTTTAATACTATTTTGCCAACAGAAGTTAAGCAATTTGACTCTTCTTCAACATTGTATATCTTAAATACCCTCTGGAGATACGAATATGTTTTTATCCTCACAGCTCCCTCCGGCAAAAATCCCTGGGTAAAAATTAAAGTCCCTGAATCGCTTAACCGGTTTATTACATTGGCCAGTCTGCAAAATCCTGTTATTTGGATTCACATGGGCAATCCCTATGACCTGATGAACAATGAAGCTCTGAAACATACCTCAGCCGTCGTAGTCACCTATCAAAACAACCTTGAAACCGGCATGGCCTTACTCAACCAAGTATTTGGACACAGTTCCTTTTCCGGAACATTGCCTGTGCGTATTCTCCCTGATTTTCCTATGGGCTATGGACTCCAAACACCCTCCTATCCCGTGATAGGATTTGCCACACCCAACATTGCAGGGTTTAATCAAAGTTTACTATATTCGATAGATAAAATTGCATTAGACGGAATAGGATATGGCGCCTACCCCGGGTGTCAGGTGCTGGTAGCAAGAAACGGACAGATTGTATATTACAAAACATTTGGCAATCTAACGTATTCAAAAGGTAGCCCACCTGTATCGCCCGAAACCCTATACGATCTGGCATCAGTTACTAAAATAGCAGCATCTGTGCCTGCCATCATGCATTTAGTACAGATCGGAAAAATCTCACTCGACGGCAAAATCGGTGATTATCTTCCTCAATCCAGAGGCACCAATAAAGAACACCTTGCCATACGCGATATTTTGACACACAGAGCCGGGCTGCAAGCATGGATACCCTTTTATCAAGCTACTGTAAGTCAAAAGGTATGGAGACCGGGAGTGTATTCGACTGTGCGAACTTTTGAATACCCATATCAAGTAGCTGATAGCATGTTTATCTCAAGAAATTACAAGGACACTATATTGAAAAAAATTTTCGAATCACCCCTTGGTGAACATGGGAAATACCTCTACAGCGACCTTGGATATTACCTGCTTAAAGAAATTTTTGAACAGACATCCAACCAGACTCTCGACCAATGGCTCTATGCTAATGTATACCAAAAAATTGGAGCAAATACACTGTCCTTCAACCCCTTAACTAAATTCGATCGCCATCGAATCGCCCCTACCGAATGGGATCAGAGCTTCAGAAATCAACTGATCCAAGGGTATGTGCACGACCAGGGCGCTGCGATGCTCGGCGGTGTAGCAGGCCATGCAGGACTGTTTGGAAATGCAGTTGATCTGGCTCGCATGATGCTGCTTTATACCAACGGAGGCATCTATGCCAACCATCAAATTTTTGACTCATTGGTGATAAAAGAGTTTATCCGCTGTCAATATTGCGCAGAGGGAAACAGAAGGGGCATCGGCTTTGACAAGCCACAACTATCCGGGCAAGGGCCTACGTGCGGCTGTTTGTCCTTTGAAAGTTTCGGCCATACCGGCTTTACCGGCACATTGGCATGGGCAGATCCAGAAGAAAAGATTGTATACATCTTCTTGTCTAACAGGGTACATCCTGATGCTACTAATGAAAAGCTGCTTAGAGGAGCCTACAGAACACGAATCCAACAGGTTATTTACGATGCTTTAAAACAGTAATTTTCATTGGATCGAGAGCATTTCAACAAAATCATAATTTGTAATATAAATAGGATAATTTTTTTTGAAAGAATAATATTTAA
The DNA here is from genome assembly GCF_003337435.1 of Schleiferia thermophila. Taxonomy (GTDB): domain Bacteria; phylum Bacteroidota; class Bacteroidia; order Flavobacteriales; family Schleiferiaceae; genus Schleiferia; species Schleiferia thermophila. The sequence goes on along the minus strand of NZ_QPJS01000004.1, from coordinate 171,569 downwards.
AAACGTTAAATGGATAGATTAAAATTTTAACTTTCAAATAACATTGTCAATATATTGAAGCTCAAACACACATACCTGGTAAGCCTCATATTTGTATGTACAGATATTTAAATTTGCACCATTAATATAGTAACTAAAAATCTCTAAATAATAATCCAAAACTATGAAAATCGACCCCAACCAACCATTAGCCGTTAATTTCGCTTACCTCACCAAACTATACATTGGTGCAGTGTCGAAGAAGTTAAACACGCTGGAAATCGATCGCTACTATTACACCCTGATCACCATTCACGACCACCAGCCTGAGATCACTCAGCAGCAATTGGCTGACATTCTTCAAACCGATAAAGTCACTACTTTCAGAGTAGTAGACCATTTTTGTAAAATAGGCTATGTAAGACGAGAGGTAAATCCCGAAGACCGCAGATCGCTATACCTCTACATCACTCCAAAAGGAGAGAAAGTAATCCCTGAAATAAAGAAAACGTACAAAGCAATGAACTCCATCTGCCTGAAGGGAATTTCTGAAGAAGAAAAAGAAACATTTTTCAAAGTATTAGAAAGAATAATAGAAAATGTAGAAAAAGAGCCAAGAGTATCTATAAAAATAAATTACAAACAAGAAAAATCCAGAAAAGCTAACCTTTCCTATGCAGAAGAATAAATCAGCTTACATCGGGATACGTCTGTTGAACTTAATGTCTATGCTGGCTCTGCTAATGAATTTTGGTTGTCAAACCAGAAAGGAAAGCCAAAAGTCAGATAATTCCCCTGTACTGGCTGTAGATTATTTCATGGCCAAAATCGAAAAATCGGCTGAAGAGTACACAATAAACGCTGAAATACTCCCATATGAGGCAGTTACCATCACTTCTGAAGTGGCCGGTATTGTCACTTCTATTCACTTTCAGGAAGGAAAGACTGTGAAAAAGGGAGATTTGCTCATTCAGCTCGATGCCAGAGAATCACAGTCCAGACTTCAGGCCATCGATGCTCAGCTTGAGCAAGCCGAACGAGCCTTTCGAAGAGCCGAATCGTTGATTGCTACAGGGGGTATCAGCACTGAAGAGTATGAAACTACCAAAAGCCGGTATCAACAGCTCAAAGCAGATAGAATAGCAGCAGCCCTTCTGATTGAAAAGCATTCGGTAAGGGCTCCCTTTACTGGTATTACAGGAATGAGAGACTTAAGCCCTGGTGCATTTGTGACCAATCAACAGCCCCTACTGCAGCTATGGCAGACCAATCCTTTAAAAATTGATATTGACCTGCCTGAGCGACTAAGTGGTATGGTAAAAGAAGGCGATAAAATCAGCTTGTTTTCTGAAGTGAGCCCTGACAGTACTTTAGCAGTAGTATACGCCATAGAGCCAGTAGTCAATCGTGCCACCCGCTCCTCTAAAATCAGAGCTCGAATCGATAATCCACCTGCATTTCTCAGACCCGGTGCATTTGTTAAGGCCCGAGTAAAAGCTTCGGGTTACAGGGATGTAGTCAAAGTACCTGCTGATTGTGTGGTACCACAACTGGGCAGGCTGGTCATTTACACCATTGACAGGGGTATAGTAAAACCAAATGTGGTGGATCTGGGTAAGAGAGATGCGGTATATGTGGAAGTACTCAGGGGAATCAACGAAGGAGATACTGTGATTGCCTCAGGAATCCTGCAGCTCAGGCCAGGAATGCCTGTGAAGACAGCCAAACAAATAGCTCTTTACGAACCTTCATAACAAGCGATGAGTCAACAGAAAAGGTCCCTTTCTTCCCTAAGTATAGAAAGGCCGGTACTGGCCACCGTGATGACGCTGATCGTTGTACTGTTTGGTGCTATCAGTTTCACCTTTCTTGGTGTCAGAGAGCTACCTTCGGTAGATCCGCCGGTTGTTACGGTCACTACAAATTATCCCGGAGCTAATGCCGAGGTAATTGAATCCCAAATTACCGATCCGTTGGAGGAATCTATTAATGGCATCTCCGGAATCAAATCCATCACATCTACAAGTAGTGAAGGCCGAAGTACCATAAGTGTCGAATTTGACCTGGAAGTATCCCTGGAAGATGCTGCTAATGATGTGCGCGACAGAGTATCCAGAGCGATACGAAGGCTACCGGCTGACTGCGACCCACCAATAGTAGTAAAATCAGATGCCAATGCCGATCCTGTAGTTTCCATTACTGTACAAAGCGACAAGCGCAATCTGCTTGAGCTCACAGATATAGGTATCAACATCTTCAAAGAACGACTCCAAAACATTCCCGGAGTGAGCGAAATAAACATCTGGGGTGAGAAAAGATACTCCATGAAACTGACTCTCGATCCGCTCAAAATGGCTCACTACGGCATAACTCCACAAGACATCCAATCAGCGCTCAGCAGGCAAAACGTAGAAATTCCTGCAGGAAGAGTTGAAGGGTTTCGCACAGAACTCTCCGTAAAAACCATGGGCAGACTGACCACCACCGAAGAATTTAACGACCTGATAATCGTTGAAAGAAACAGCCGGATTGTACGTTTAAGAGATATTGGAGTAGCCGAACTCAGGCCTGAAAACGAACGTTCCTTACTCAGAGGCAATGGAGGGCAGCCCATGATTGGTGTTGCCATTACACCTCAACCAGGAGTAAATGTAATCGAACTGGCCGACAGAGTTTATGAAAAAGTTGAAAAAATAAGTAAGGAACTCCCGGATGATCTGAAACTTGGCATCGCCTTCGACAGTACCGTTCCTGTCCGAAAAGCGATAAAGGAAGTGCAAAACACCATCATTATTGCCTTCTTGTTGGTAGTATTGGTCATATATTTGTTTTTGAGAAACTGGCGCACCACATTTATCCCCATCATTGCTATCCCGGTATCCCTGATAGGGACTTTCTTTGTTATTTATATATTCGATTACACCATCAACATTCTCACTCTGTTAGGCATTGTGCTGGCTACCGGTTTGGTTGTGGACGATGCCATTGTGATGATGGAAAACATTTATGCCAAGATTGAAAAAGGAGATAAACCCATCAAAGCTGCCCATAAAGGTGCCGCTGAGATTTTTTTCGCCATTATCTCGACCACTGTCACACTTGTAGCAGTATTCATGCCCATTGTTTTCCTGCAGGGCATCACTGGTAAACTTTTCCGTGAATTTGCCATTGTGGTATCAGGTGCGGTCATCATTTCCACCTTTATTTCCCTCACCCTCACACCCATGCTCAGCTCCCGGTTGCTGAGACGAAGACAAAGTGAATCTCAATTTTACAAGGTTTCCGAAGCTTTTTTTGTTTCGCTGAACAGACGCTATCAATATTTATTAGGCAAATTTTTAAACAAACCCGCTATCTCCATAGCCATTTTGATAGTCAGTTTAGTACTCATTGTATGGATCGGCTCAAAAACCCCTACGGAACTGGCACCACTTGAAGATAAAAGCAGGCTTCGAATCATCGCCACAGCGCCTGAAGGAACCTCCTATGAAAGCATGTTTGAGTACATGACAGACCTTATAGAACTTACAGATACACTCTCTGAAAAGGAACACTTACTCTGTGTTACCTCTCCTGGATTTGGTGCCTCTATTTCAGTCAATTCAGGCTTTGTTAGACTTACACTCAAAGACCCTTCGAAACGAACAAAATCTCAACAACAACTGGCGGACGAGCTAAGCCAACACCTCAAACGATACAATTTTGCAAGAGCTTTTGTAGCTCAGGACCAGACAATTGGGGGTAACAGATTCACTTCACTTCCCGTTCAATACGTGATACAAGCGCCAAACTTTGAGCGATTGACAGAGGTATTACCGGAATTTATAGAAAAAGCCAACTCCTCTGGAATGTTTCAGTTTGTAGATGTCAATCTGAAATTCAACAAGCCGGAGATGAACATATCCATCAACCGCGAAAGAGCTGCCACGCTTGGTGTCTCCATTGCCGACATTGCCCAAACCCTACAGCTCATGTTTACCGGTCAGCGATTCGGATATTTTATAATGAACAACCGTCAATATCAGGTCATCGGACAAGCAGACCGCTTGTATCGCGATGAACCATCCGATTTTGAAAAGGTATATGTGCGGAACAACCGAGACCAACTCATACCTCTGTCAAATCTTATCAGTTACGAAGAAAATGCATCGCCACCGGTATTGTACCGCTTCAACAGATATGTATCAGCCACGGTATCTGCCAATCCCGCCCCAGGCGTTACCCTGGGTCAAGGCATTGAGGCAATGAAAAAAATCGGACGTGAAGTTCTGGACGATACCTTTACCTATACGCTGGCAGGTCCTTCTAAAGAGTTTGAAGAAAGCAGCGGAAGTCTCAATTTTGCTTTCATTTTTGCTTTGTTACTGGTATATTTAGTATTGGCTGCACAGTTTGAAAGTTTTCGCGACCCACTGATCATCATGCTTACAGTGCCCCTCGCCATTACAGGAGCTGTGCTCTCGCTTTACATCACCGGTCATACCATCAATATTTTCAGTCAGATTGGAATAATAGTACTCATTGGAATCGTCACCAAAAATGGCATTCTTATCGTAGAATTTGCCAATCAAAAGAAACTCCAAGGCAAAAGCATCAAAAAAGCAGTGCTCGAAGCCTCTGTTCAACGTCTTCGCCCAATTCTAATGACTTCGATGGCAACAATTCTAGGTGCAGTGCCCATTGCATTTGCACTTGGCAGCGGTGCAACTTCGCGAATTCCTATGGGGGTAGTAGTCATTGGTGGATTGCTGTTTTCGTTGGTCCTCACACTATTTGTCATTCCATCTTTATATCTCATACTCACCGGTAAAAAGAACAATGAAAACCTTTAAACCCGGCACTATCCTTTTGGCATTTTTTCTGACATTATCCCTAAATGCTCAAAAAGAGGAGCTTCGCCAATTGATGGAAAAAGTGCTTACCAATCACCCAGGGATTCAAATAGCCAGAAACAACCTGAAAATAGCTGATCTGCTCAACAATCCCGGACAAGCAGGCATGCTACCTGTAGTTGATATTGTGGCCGGTGCCAACCAAAGCATTCAAAACACCGACCTCGAATTTTTTTCAGGCCAAAAAAGCTCAGCCGAAAATGCCAGAAGCCAGGGCATTAACAGCAACGCCAGACTTGAATGGCTGGTATTTGACGGTCTGAGAATGTTTGCTCTCAAAAACAATCTCAAACTGCAAGAACTCCTTGCTGATGCTTCTCTCAGAGCAGCCGTGGAAAATTCACTTTTCGAATTGATCACCACATACTATAGCTATCTGATTCAGCGCAACATTCTGCTTCATTCTGCACAAAACCTTCAGCTTAGCAAAAACAGACTACATCTGACCAGAGCCAAATTCCAATCCGGCAAAGTATCCCGACTTGACTTGCTCCTCGCTGAACAAGACTTCAACCAGGACAGTGCAACCTACCTGCGGGAGCAGCTTACCCTCCAGCAATTTCAAAATCACATCGCACGGCTTACAGGTGAGCCTTTTATGCCCAACGAAATTGACCCCGCGACCTTCCCATTGCTCGAACTTCCTCCTAAGGTTACCTGGCTAGAACAGCTTTATACTCAAAATACTGAGCTCACCATGGCACGCCTGCGACTAAGTCAATCCAAACAAGCAGAAAAAGCTCAGCTTGCTGACTTTTTACCACAGATTGGCGTATTCGGCGAATACAGTATCAACCGTCAGCAAAATGAAATCGGTGTCCTGAAATCGCTTATTAGCAATGGCTCCAATACAGGTATCTTTTTCCGCTGGAACCTCTTTAATGGTATGGCCGACCGAAACCGACGTAAAGCTATGCAACTGGAAACAGAAAACGCTGCTCTGGAAATAAAAAATTTGGAATTTCAGCTTCGCGAAATTTTTGAAAACGCATACCATCAACTATCCGTGAATCTGGCTGTGTATAATCTTGAGACTGAAAACCAGGAATCTGTAGCTCTACAGGCTCAAATAGCTGAACAACAATATATTGAGGGAAAAATAAGCGATCTCGAATACAGAAACGCCCAAACCTCTCTGCTCAATGCCAAACTAAGATTGGAGCGATCCTATCTGCAAAGCCTTATTTCCTACCTGGAATTAATGCTCTATACCGGTCAAATTACAGAAAACCTCCCTATCTGATATTGATACATCGCTACCGCACATCCAACATGTAATATGACGATCGCTTTTGAGGCCAAAAGAGCTTATGTAAATACTACAGGCTTGGGCAGCTATGCACGCAATCATCTGGCAATGACAGCTTCATTACCCGATGTACAAGAAATTTTTGCCCTTACTCCTTCCATAAAAATCTCAGATACAAGGCTTAAGACTGAAAAAATCCAAACAATTTTGCCAAAAGGCTTATGGCAACTTGCACCATTAGCGTGGCGAAGGTTTGGCCTGGGAAGAGTAGCTCAACGGGTGAAAGCAGACATCTTTCATGGATTGTCGGCCGAATTGCCTGCTGATATCCGACATTTCAAAGGGAAAGTGGTAGTGACCATTCACGATGTTCTGTTTCGAACCCGTCCGAATGACTACACTGCATTCGACCGCTGGATGCATGACTATAAGTTGAAGCGGGCCATTGCATCAGCACACCAAATTGTATGCATCAGTCAGGAAACATTGGATCAGCTCTGCCAACACTACATCATAGACCGGTCCCGTTGTACAGTGATGTATCAAAGTGTACATCCGGAATATTTCTCAGCAGAAAATTGTCAATCACTGATAAAACCGCCTTACAAAAACTTCATTCTATGTGTGGGGACCATTGAGCCTCGAAAAAATACCCTATCTCTGTTAAATGCTGTTGAAAAAACCAGGGTTCCGCTTGTATTGATTGGCCGGATAAAAAAGAAGTACAAACACAAGGTTCAGCCTTTGCTCAGCCGCCTCAGCCAAAAAAATCTACTTTTTCATACCACTGCAAGCAGACCTGCGGAGATAGCCGCCTGGTATTACCACTCAGAATTTACGGTATATCCATCAGTAGCAGAGGGATTTGGACTACCTCCTTTGGAATCTGCTGCTGCCGGGCGCGCCTGTATAACCGGGCCATCACCCTGTCTCACAGAATCTTCCGGACTCCCAGAATTACAAACAGATGGCTCACCCGAACAACTGGCCGACCTGATACTTCAACTGTGGAACGACAAAACTCTTCTTTCCGAGCTACACAAACGAGCCAAAAGCCATGCAGAAAACTTCAGACCAGAAATTATCCGCCACCATTGGGAGCATTTCTACAGGAAAATTTTATAAACACCTTTTATAGAGTGCTTAGAAATTTTAGTTTGTCGGATCCTTACTTGCATTGATGAAGTACACTATCATCATTGCAAGCAACAAACCTAGGACTACAACCAATATAATCCAACCAAAAAAGGCTTGTCGGTACAGCGAAACATAAATAACCTCATAAAAAATAGCAGTAAACAACAGTGCAAGTAAAAGACTTATAAACCGGAGCAATCGAGTAGCATAAGTGTATTGAATCCGCGCATTCTCCTGTGTAATTTCTACCAAATAATTGAAATAATGCGGAAATCGAACCAATACAGAAATGCCTGCAACTAAAAGCGTAGCTAAAAGTGGAAGACTTATTAAAATAGCCTTGGAACCATACTGGTCAGGATGACCCCCAAAATCAAAGTGAACCGGAATTTCATCAGGTAAAATCCCATAATAATAAAAAAACAAACTCCAAAGAAATAACAGAAAACACCAGGTTATCAATTGAATGATGTAATCCATCGGTTTAGGTGTAAGTTTTAAAACTGGTCTTTTCATTAGATTCTATCTATCAACAAGTTCATATGTGTGCTTGAAATGTATCGATGAAATTCGTTCATTTTTATTAATGAGTGACCAGAAACTCTGATACATATTAAAATATGCAGATAATTGCATTTAAATCGCCGTTCAACTTTTTAAATTTACAAAAATTTGCCATGTTTCATCGCATTCTGCATCTGGTTTTTACTGCTTCTTATTTGGGTGTTCAGGCTCAGCAAGCGGCACACTTTCCTCCTTCTGGGGCATTTGATGACGGCTCCGGACGTATGTATTTTTCAGGACAAATGGCCTTCAGTTTAGCTACTTTCAGAGACTTTGCTACTTCACCACTCTTCTACAATGGCCCCGGACTATCAGTTTCTACCAATGCCCTGTATCGGTCCGGACGTACTGATGAGAGACTCGAACTTAGCTTCGGTATTTTTTCAACCTTTGCCTCTGTACCAAACAGCGATGTATTGCAGTCAGGAGGATTTAGTGTTTTCAACACAATAAATCTGTATTATCACCATCTTTTCTTCATTAGAAAAATTTCAAACGACCAATTCAGAATTAAAGTGGGTCCTGCATTTAATTCTACACAAAACATTCGAGTGAATCAAGGACTCTTTAACAATGCTCTCGGACTTGAGAATATAGCCAATTTGATGATTGCTGCCTCGTTGGTCAGGGATTTCAGCCGGTTAAAAGACAAAAAGCTCAACTTCTATCTATTCAAATTTATGCTGCCCGCCAGAAGACGTGAGCTACATGTACAGATAAATTCAGGAATTCTGAATTTTAACTACCGCCCCGGCTATGCCTATGCTTACGATGGAGAAATCATCGGCACGGAAACTAGCCCACTGAACTGGGCATTACAAAATTATCGCTGGAATATGAATGGCTGGCGATTACAAACCCGGCTCGAATGGCTTTGGTATTTGTACAACGGAAATGCTTTTTCGCTTTTTTATCATTGGGATGCGGCCCATGCACCCGGTCAGTTTGAAGCTTTCCAGATGGCCGTTCATCGGATGGGATTTTCGTATTATTTCGAAAGAAAAATCAAACAACTATGAAGCAGACTTTTGCTCTTTTCAGCCTTTTTACACTTCTTGCGTGCGAAAAAGTACTGTTTGAAAAAGACCTTGCAACTACTGATCCTTTGGTTAATTTTGAGTATTTATGGACGGAAGTAGATAAAAAATATTCGTATTTTCAGCTTAAAAATATTGACTGGAAAACCGTTTACGATACCTTAAAACCTAAACTCTCTTCTCAAAGTACAGAGTTTGAACTTTTCGATGTATTATCACAAATGCTCAACACCCTTCGTGACGATCACACCAATTTGATTGCACCTTTTAATGTTTCGCGATATAATGTAGCACTTCGCCACCCGGAAAATTTTAACAGACGTACAGTTCTTGAACACTACATCCCCAATGCATGGTCTACGGGACCATTTCTGCATGACTTTTTAGCCGACGGAGCAGTAGGATATATTCGGTATTCGAGTTTTCTGAACGATTTTACCAATGCACAATGGGACTTCGTTCTCCAACGATACAGGGATACAAAAGGTCTGATCATTGACCTTAGAGCTAATGGAGGAGGTAATATTTTCAATGTGACCAAACTTTTAAGCCGTTTTACTGAAGAAAAAACTCTGGCTGGATATACCATTACACGAAATGGGCCAGCACACGATCAATTCGGGCCAAAAGAAAACTTTTTCTTGACTCCTTCCGGCAAGGTTCAATATCTAAAACCGGTAATGATATTAATTGACAGGGGTTCGTACAGTGCCACCACATTTTGTGCTGTGCTAACACTTGCCTTGCCAAATGTGACTCTTGTGGGAGATACTACCGGTGGTGGTGGAGGTTTACCGAACGGAGGACAACTCCCCAATGGATGGAGATACCGATTTTCAATAAGTCAACTTCTTGATCTTAAGGGAAATAATTATGCTGAAGACGGCGTACCCCCACAGATCCAAGTAGCTTTTGACTGGAGCGACCTGACTACAGACGAAATAATCCAAAGAGCACTTCAGGAACTGCTCTAAGCTGATTCTTTTCATTGACAGTCAGCTCATTTTTCAGAGTATAAAAACAGGTTTTAAGCTTTAAAAACAAAAAGCCGTCGCATCAAAAAATGCAACGGCTTTATAGTTGATGGTTTTTATCTGTTGGACTTTACTACCAATTTTCGTGTATGTTCAGTACCCTCTATATGAATTTTTACCACATATGTACCGTCTCTAAGGCCTGCCAGTCCGATAGGCACATCTGCTCTACCTTCAAAATAGTGTTCTGAAAAATCAACAACCTTCTGCCCTGCTAGATTGTACACTGCAACATGCACCTGACCGGATTTAGGTAAATAAACCGGTACATTAGCCAACTGTGATGCAGGATTGGGATACAATTCTCCGACTACTGCTATATCGATGACGCGATCTTCCAGTCCGATAAAAAATTCAGGTCTTTTACTGGTCACCTTAAGACAAAAATCATCTATGGCCCATCCGGGAGCATTTATATTCTGATCACTTCCAAATCTGAATCTAAAAATCGCTTTACCAGAAAATTGGAAATTAAATGTGGTTTTCGCTTCAACCCAACCACCGGAATTACCAGTAAAGCCAGGGTTGATAAGTTCCAAACCAGTGATGTATGGTTGATTGAACCAGGAAGACTGTGGTTTAAATCCACCCACTGGCTTCCAGGAATTACCACCGTCCATTGATACTTCTACAATACCTCCGTCATGGAATTTTTCGGTTACAAAATAATGCATAAAGCTAATTTCGTAAGCCAAATTTGAATCAACCAGAAATACAGGTGTAAACAAAGCTGAGCTATCTCTGTCTCTATAGTTTTGGTTTAATCTTGTCATCCATGCATTTGTACCAGAATAAGCACCAACAATGGGAGGATTGTTAGGTGTACCGAATTCCCATATGGTAGTACCATTTCCATAGGTAAATGCATTGTAGGTTGCCCAGCTCGGCTCCCCTGGACCTTCAAAATTGTTGCAAAAAGATGAATCCGGAGCCTGAACAATGTTGAGTTCTTGGAGTACAACAATTGTTTTGCAAAATTCGTCATCTGAAGGCTGATTGTCTGCCTTTCCATTGGGAAGTCTGGTTTCTGCACACACATTATGAGCACCTGAAGTTGGATTGATCCAAAGGTCCTGATATGTGTAGTTAAATGTCTGATCTACTTCTAGACCATTGCCAGGGAAAATAACTTTCTCCCAGGGCCCTACATTGTTGCCAATTTTTACTCGTACCTCACAGCTATCCAATCTTTTAGCTCCTGTATTCTGAATGGTTACTACAAACTGGTTGTTTATACCGGGTACTATCAGAGGAGTCACAGTAGTCACATTGACAGGTGCCGCACTATTTTGGGGAGGTACATAGATCTGGAAGTTATCTATCGCCCATCCTTGGCCAGTTCCAGTAGCATTGGACCTGAATCGGAACCTAAGATTCAATGGGGCAGGATTAAAGTTAAACATGTTTAGTGGAAAAGCACTGTTCATCCAGCCGCCTGAGTTTCCGCTAAATGCAGGTCTTCCGTTGAAAACCGGCGAGCTGACTGTACCGAAATTAGGTGAAGTACAGTACCAATTGACACCGAGATTCTGATTGCAACCTCCCGAGGGCAATTCACCTAAAATTTGCCAGCCTTGAGGCGTTTCGTATTCCACCACTCCGGCATCATCATCGTTAAAGGAAAAATTCTGAGCAAATCTGATTTCCGGAAATCTGATGGTATCAAATCCAGCTAATTGAGGGAATCTGAGAATTTCCTCTGCATTGTTTCTGTACGGATTCGAAAGTGAAGTGACCCATGCGTTGGGGGCTGATTGTGCAGCGTTTATGGAGGATTTAGTGGGTGTCCCCAACTCCCACTGACGTAATCCTCCCTGAGAGAAAATTCCGTTATCTGACCAGTTGCAATCATCAAAGTTCGTAAAGTAGGGTACTTGGAGTACGCCAAATCCGGTAACGTCCTTGCAATACTCATTATTAAATGTGTTGACATCACCTGTTAGATTGGTGGTTGCACAGATTTTAAATCTTCCTGTAGGCCATACCGGAGAAGTCTGTGGGGTAAACTGCACCGTGGCGTTGGGGGCGAGGTTTCCTGTCCAAGTAGCGTTGTATGTCACTGGTGTGCCAGCTCCGCTACCACAATAAGGAGTTATGGTATATGTGATGGGTATTGAGGTCAATGTCTGCGTTCCGAAATTTCTGATCGTAAAAGTTGGCAACTGTCCAGTACCTGCCGGCACTCCCAAGCCGGGAGGTTGAATGTTCTCAATGCCTGCATCGTTTGCAATTTTGTTGTAAACATACAGATTATCAATAGCTACCAAAGTAGCCGAGCCTCCACTTTTACGGTGGGCCTGAACCTGAATTCTACCAAATTTATTTGCAAAGGCTTGCATGCTGAACTCCCGATAAATCCATGTAGACGTGTGATTGGTATGTGAATTGGCTCCGGTATTCACTATCCTTCCCCCTGTTGGTGTAATCCAGTTATTACCTCCGTCTTCCAAAAATTTTACTACCAGCGAGTCGACATCAGGTGCATACATGTAGTAGTAGAATGAAACAACCGGATTGGTCATCCCGGAAAAATTCAAGCAAAGCGACTGCAGGGTAGCCGGACTGCCAAATTGAAAGTTACCACGGGCAAAAAGATAATTTCCATAATTTGACCAGTCCGATATTGGCCCTGTATTTTCAATCGGATGTGGCAGGCCCTTACCTACACCCCAAGCATATTGATTAAAGGATGTTCCAGTGGGGTTGGGTATTCTCTCCCATGCGGTGGTAGCCAATGTACCGTAATTTCCAGGCACCGAAAAGTTTCCAGGGACATTGCCGGTCCCATCAAAATTTACCAGAAGTGGGAACGTGCTATGGCTTGGCGGATGAAAGATCACTAAATCCAGCGTATCATTGGTTTTATCTACATCCCCGGGTACTGCCACCCAAACCTTTATATTATAGGTCGTGTTGGGCGTTGAGAGATTTGCTTTAGGTGTGAGGGTGTAAATAATTTGCTGAGCAGTGATCAGGTTTTGCTTTATGGTATCCCATATAATTGGGCCATTGTTGATTCTAAATGCAATGGGAATTGCTTTCAACGTATCGCAACCCAGTGACTGTACACGTACCTGAACATCTTCAGTAGAGGTATATCCACAGAATCCGTTTTGTGGTTTTAGCACCTCCATGAGACGTGCATCGTCTGTGGTAGGATTGTAAATTCTTACATTATCTATTGCAATATCCGATAATATTCCATTTCCGCGAGTAGCTACAAAACGAAATTTGACAAACTTTCCTGTGAAAGGCTTAATATTTACAACAGCTCTTGTGTAAGGAGCTGATTTGGAGGAATGTTGCTGACCTGAAATAGTAAAAATTCCATTGATCCACGTAGAAGTAGTTCCCGAGCTGGTATCTATATCCACCCGTAACGAACCCATGTTGGTACCAAACATGTGATAGAAAAATTCCAGAGCTGTACAAGAGTCGGATGGAAGTTGAATGCATGGAGTTTCCAATATGGTTTGCTGGCCTGTGGTACCTCTCTCTCCCCAGGTATAAATATACTTTGATCCGTTTTGAGCTCCTGATGGACCTGTTCCCGGACTTGGAGTAGGTTGATTGCCTCCCATGATTGCCCAGGCATAGTTGTTAGGCGCCTGGTTATTGGGTGGGGTTACAGACCAATTTTGCCCTACTGCGGTAGGAAAGGTTCCCCTGTAGGTAGTACCTGCGCCTCCAGCGGTACCTGGCACCCAGTCAGCACTTTCAAAACTTTCTACCCATGGATTGGAAGCCGTGGGGTAAATAATATTTGGATTTACCGGGTTTCCGGGTTGCCAGCCAGGGATACATTTTCCTGGGGGAGGTGGCATAATCCAAAAAGTATAAAATGATACAGGAGCATTTGCCGGCATTCGCACTTCGTTTTTACATGTATCCTTGCCGATGATATAATAATCCACTGTATCGCCTACTGTGAGGTTGAAAATGGTATCTCTGAAGACTCGGTTGGTCACCGGCATACTTGCATCTGGAATCATAAACTTCAACTGCCATGGACCATTATTAATCCTGTAATATAGTAGAGCTGAATCTGCTCGTATATTGTCCTGAATTCTAATGCCAATGGGGTAATTTCCGGGGGCAAATTGTCCGGCGAGAGGATGATTGTTGTAAGGAGGCGATACTCCAAGAGAGAATGTCGCTGTAGGGTTGTAAAGCTCACAGGTAGAAACTTCTACTTTGACATCATCCAGAAACCAACCGGCTTTTAAAGGGCGGTTGGGATTTCCATCGTTGCCAAAGGGAAAAGCACAGGCAAATCGCAATTTAACCTGAGGAAATCCAGTTGTTCCACATGCCAGTGCCGAAATATCAAAAGTCTCTTCAACCCACCAGTTATTGGTTGGAAACGTATTCCCTGTAGGGCCATCCCAAATGTTTGTGCTGTTGTTTATGTTTATTCCTGAATAGGATAAATCATTGAAATACCCAAGTGTTCTGTAAGATTCACTCAAACCCAAATAGACAACATTTCCCGGGACAGGAGGGGAGGCATTCGGGTTGTTTGGTACAAAGGTGGTCCAGGTAGCCCCATTGTTCGTAGAAATTTGAAGAATAGCTCTATCGACAAATAATATCTTAGCTATATGTTTGAATGTCAGGCGGGCAAAGGTGTTTCCAACAGTAGAAAAAGCATCAGTTTCAAAAAAAATAGTGTCTTGAGTTCCTCCTACCGGTTTTGAAGTATAAGAATTTGGAGTCGAAACCTGGAGCTGATTGCTGATTGACCATTGAAAATTTGGCCCTGCAGTACCAGTTCCCATACCTTTATAAGTTGTCCCTTTAATGGTAGCACTGTCGAAATTTTCAAGATAAGCAGTGGAGATAACCGGCTGAGCCTGAGAGACAATGAACGAAAACCAAAGTAGCGTAAAGAATCCTTTTTTCATTGGCTGGATAGAACTTTTCAGTTAACAAATATATATTCCTTAATAGAAATGGAAAGCCACAATCAGGTTTAAAGTGTCTTTTTTGAATTTTAAAGGAGTTTCCACATTAATTATATTGTGGTTTTACCTGTTGATAAATTTAATTTTTAATCGGATGGCTAGCCTGGATACTATTAGTAGATGTAACGCTATTGCTTATGATATTGACACGCGTGTGGAAAACGTTAATTACAAAATTTCCATCACTTAAAAGGTGACTTTAATCACAGTTTTGTGGTATTATTTATATCAAATTTACGTAAACATTAATACAAAAGAAGTATGAGCAAGCATTACGAAATTCTAGTGGTAGGCGGGGGAAATGCTGGTATA
Source organism: Schleiferia thermophila (assembly GCF_003337435.1). GTDB lineage: Bacteria > Bacteroidota > Bacteroidia > Flavobacteriales > Schleiferiaceae > Schleiferia > Schleiferia thermophila. The sequence continues at coordinate 156,401 of NZ_QPJS01000004.1, read as the reverse complement.
TCATCGGCTGCACAGTTGCTGAGAAAAAAACCGGGTCTTAAGATCGGCATCATTGAACCATCAGAAAAACATTACTATCAACCCGCATGGACTTTGGTAGGTGGTGGAGCGTATAAAATGGAAGCAACTATCCGAGATCAAAAGGACTGCATGCCAAAAGGAGCTGATTGGATTAAAGATGCTGCTGAAAGTTTCGATGCCGATAACAATGTGGTCAAATGTACCTCTGGTGACGAATATTCCTACGACGTGCTTATCCTTACACCAGGCATACAGCTGGATTGGCACAAGATCAAAGGCGCTAAAGAATCACTTGGAAAAAATGGAGTGACCACCAATTATATGCCTCAATATGCTCCATACACATGGGAGACAATTCGCAATTTCAAAAGAGGTAATGCAATTTTTACCAATCCAAATACTCCAATAAAATGTGGAGGGGCTCCTCAGAAAATCATGTATCTGGCTTCAGATTATTTTAGAAAAAACGGCATCTTATCCAGAACCAATGTTCACTTCTATTCCGGTGGAGGAGTCATTTTTGGAGTTGAAAAATACGCAAAATCACTTCTTGAAGTGGTAAACCGATATGGAATAAAACTACATTATAAGCACAACCTGGTAGAAATAAAAGGCGATGAAAAAATCGCCATCTTTGAAACCACTGACGAACATGGAAAATCTTTCCTTGTCGAACAGCCGTTTGATATGATCCATGTGACTCCTCCCCAAAGCGCTCCCGATTTTATAAAGCGAAGTCCCTTCGCAATACCAGATACGGCCTGGCCTGCCGATACACCCAAAATACCTGGTCAATTCTCCGATGGATATCTGGGGTGGATCGATGTAGATAAATACACGCTCCAACATAATAGGTATCCGAATGTTTTTGCTTGTGGTGATGCAGCCAATACTCCAAATGCAAAAACTGGTGCTGCTATACGTAAACAGGTACCTGTAATGGTGGGAAATATTTTAACTTACATGTCAAAAAAATCCCCTGTGCATAAATACAATGGATATGGATCTTGTCCTTTGGTCACAGGTTATGGCAAGCTTATTTTAGCAGAGTTTGATTACAACAATCAGCCCATTGAAACCTTTCCTTTTGACCAATCTAAAGAAAGGTGGAGTATGTGGATGCTTAAAAAACATATTCTTCCATGGTTGTATTGGAACAAAATATTGAAAGGAACTGCTTAAATCTTATTAATTACCCTCAGCAAAAGCCACTCAATGAGTGGCTTTTTTTATTTGTAAACACAATTCTATAATACTCAAGAGAGTCCATGTCCTAATTGAATTATTTTAGACAAAATTTACTCTTCCCGCGCATTATGTAAAAGATTGGGATAAACTATTTGATTTATGATAGGTAATAATTTTAAAATAAAGAATTTAGGTCCCGGTCTTCTCTATGCCGGTGCTGCTGTCGGTGTATCGCATCTTGTTCAGAGTACACGAGCAGGTGCTGAATATGGTTTGTTGATGATCGTGCCGGTCGTATTGGCCAACTTGCTGAAGTGGCCTTTCTTTTTCGCTGGTCCTTATTATGCTGCAGCCAAAGGTGAGTCTTTGATAATCGGCTACCATCGACTCGGGAAGCTGCCCTTTTACACAAATTTGTGTATTGCTGCCACCACAGTACCAGGTATCCTTGGAGCCGTTACTTTGGTGACTGCCGGTATCTTCAATGTAGTTTTAGGCATTGAAACAGATATCAGATTGAGCTCTGCACTTATTTTAGGAATTGCACTATTCGTTTTAATCCGTGGAAGATATGCCATATTAGACCGACTTATTAAATGGATCATTGCTGTACTTAGCCTTTCTACTGTTGTTGCAGTGGCATTGCTCTGGCAAGCACCCAGCCATTCATACTGGCGCCAAATTGATTGGGGAAATTACCAGCATATAACCTTTTTAATTGCTTTAATGGGCTGGATGCCGGCTCCAATAGACCTTAGTATTTGGCAAAGCATCTGGTCAGTTGAAAAATTTAAAATACAACCTGATGCGCGAAAAATCTTTAAAATTGATTTCAACATTGGATTTATCGCTACCGCTTTTCTGGCTGTGGTGTTTTTATTGCTAGGATTTTTTTCTTTGTATAATACAGAAAATCAGTTGCCTGCAGATGCAGTGGGGTTTGCTGCCTCACTGATATCCATGTACGAAGTAGCGCTTGGATCTACTGTTTCTCTTTTGATTAAAATAGCTGCCCTCACCTGTATGATCAGTACTGTAATTACTGTCTTGGATGCTTATCCTCGGGTTATAGCCGAGAGCATCGTCATAGCAAGAGGAAAGGGCAATCTTCATCGCTGGAACGAATTCGTTCTTTGGGTAGTGGCAACGAGTGGAATGGTTGTGATCTTATTTTTTAAAACCAATATGAAAGACCTTGTTACATTGGCCACTGTTATCAGTTTTATCACTGCACCTGTACTAGCCTGGTTCAATACCCAACTTCTGAGACAAATAGGATTTTTTCCCCGACAGATTTTTTCCATAAACAAAATACTCACATCTCTTGGTCTTTTGTACCTAATAGCTTTTACAATTATCTATCTGTTCATTACATTCCGGTGAAACACTACATTTTAATAATTTTATTTACTTTATTGAGTGTGAACTAAACACTGAATTATAGAATTTTTTTCTTAAAGTTTCCTCTCTAATACCACTAATTGTATATTTTTATATTGATTACCCATCTTTTATTTTTGTCTTGAAAATTGAAATATTAATTTAATAAATAACATAAGTAAAACTATACAAGAAACGAATTTTATATAAATAATATCACATTAAATATCCGAAATACGTAAAATTTTATATCCAGTCATTTATGCTTAAAGAAGTTTTATTTTTATAAATGGTTTCTTTGAAACAGAGCTTTCCACAATAGATGCTTTTATTTCTCAGACTATTTGAAAATTCATCCAAATTTTAATTAAACCTTTTACAATATCGGGTAAATATATTTTATTTGGGCACTTTTTTACATCATTTGTAATGCTTTCCTTTAAGCCGTTTAAAGCCATTCGGCCGACACGTGACAAGGCCTATTTAGTGGCCACCAGATCTTATGTTACTTATTCAAAAGAAGCTCTGGAAGACAAATTAAGCAACAATCCTTACACGTTTCTTCATGTTATCAATCCCGATGAAGCACGCATCCACAATTTACAAGGGTCTGAAAAGTATAAAGTAGTTCGAAAAACTTTCGAAAAATTTATCGATGAGGGAATTTTCTTCACTGAAGCAAAAAAGTGCTTCTACCTTTATCGCCAATCCACCCAGGAGCACATCTTCACTGGAATAATCGGTGCTGTGAGTGTGGCGGATTACGAGGAAGGCCGGGTTAAAATCCACGAACATACCCTCTCCAAGAGAGAAGAAATGTTTGCCGACTATCTCTACCACACCGGATTTAACGCCGAACCTGTACTCCTTACTTATCCATGGCAGTCCTCATTGCATAAGGTCTTCGAACGTTATCTATTGATCCGACCGGAATATGAATTTACTTCTACTGACCGTGTACTGCACGAGTTATGGATCATTGACGACATTAATAGCCTGGAAACTATAGAGATGACCTTCGCTCAGATAGATGCTGTCTACATTGCCGATGGCCATCATCGCTCTGCATCATCGGCTTTGCTGCATAAAAAACTAGTGAATGAAAAGAATGCCACCCCCGAATCAGCCTATTTCATGGCAATGATGCTGCCGGATACTGAATTGGTAGTTGACTCTTTTTATCGATTACTCGAAAACAATAGCGACGAAGAAAAAAACAAAATTTTAGATTTCATATTTTCCAACTGCGAGAGGATGAGTGACAACTGGGTCACTAATCGGGGTTATTTTTCCATCTTTTACGGCGCCGAATGGCAAACCTTTAAATTTCCGGAACATTGGTATGAGAAAAAAAATCTAATGCAGCAGTTGGATGCGAGCATCCTCTTTGATCACATTTTAAATCCCATAGCTGGGGTTGAAAGCGCCAAAGAAAATTCAAGGCTGCATTATATGCCGGCTCCTGAGGGTAGAGACAAAGCCAGAGAGTGGGTCTTAAACCATAAAAATTCCATTGCTTTTGAAATAGCTCCAGTCAATTTTGAAACTGTAAAACGGATTGCCGATGCACATCTGGTAATGCCTCCTAAAAGTACTTTCATCTTACCCAAGCTTCGAAGTGGTCTTACCATCTACGATTTAGGTTTGTATTGGCATTGATTTAAGGAGAAAACATTTCACACAGCCTTTCCCATCGCTCTTTGTCAGTTTCTCTAAGCTCTAAAGGGTATTTATTTCTTAATTTTTCCAATTGTGTTGAAAGGTTTACAAACCACCTCTTAGCGGCTTGAGATTCCGGATGTTGCAACTCGTGATGCAACATCCGGAGAAATCCATCAATCTCCTGCAAGGCAGCTCGTAATGGTGCTGACACCCATGATTCACAAAAAAAATTATAGACTGCCCAAATTGCACGTATGTTAGGATGAGCCATATCCATCTCATAATATTCGTAGTTTCGGAGCACATCGGTTACAAGTTCATATGCGGGGAAATAACTGGCCTTGCATGAATTGACCACTTCATGTACTGCAGCGATCAAGTGTGCCTTACTGCGACTATTTTCAATTATCCCATCCCTTAGATACTTTACAGGACTAATGGTAAAAATACATTTGGCAGTAGGATTAATGACATTGATGTTTTCATATATTCTTACAAGTACCTCTACTGTATCCGCTACTGAAAGAAAGGATTTTCTGAAATAATGCGATGGCATTTTGTGGCAGTTGGCAACGGGTTGCCCACTTTCGGCCAATCGATAATAGTATACCGTTCCGAGAGTTATAACTACGTGCGTAGCCTTTTCCAGGGCTAGTCGTGTGGAATATACTGCTGACTGAAGTGTATCTTTCAAACCCTCGATGGTGGTCGCATACAGACTGCTATGATGATCCCATGAAAAAAACAAACCATCACGTGAAACAGGTCTTATTTCAAATTCCGTATTTGATGCTAAAGTCAAATGGCGGCAGATTGAAAATGGATCAAAAGCAATTCCCTGTGGATTAATGACTACAGGATGATACAACCTCCTGAGTTCTCCGCCTATATTTTCAGAAAAACACGAACCTAAAAAAACAATGGTGTCACTCAATCCTATTTTATCTGCGTCTTGTACTTCCGGGGGTCGGAAATCAACAATGGGATGATGAAATTGCATTAGATATTAATCCACTTCATCAACAACTCATACCTGTGCTTCAGATCTATAATACTCTGGCTTTCGCCAAAAATAGCTTTTACTTCATAGTTGTACCGTTCAAAAGTCTGAATGATGCCGTCGAGGTTTTCTCTATTTAGTTTTAATGTGATTAAAATTCTTTGACTATCCGGTATTTCATTTAAGTATAGGCTTAAAATTCGGGCTTCTCCACTCTCTGCAATTTGTGCAATCTGGCTTAGCTGATAGTCGGATGATGGGATTTCAAGTACCAAAATGCCGCCGGGCATTTTAAAGCTCAGCGATTGGCCAAAAGTGGTCAATACATCATAGGCCAATACAGCACCCTGATATTGTTTCTCCCTATCGAGTACCGGCAAAACATCGCACTTGTAAATGCCAAATGAAGCTATAATATCCAGCTCATGACTATCGACGTATATAAATCCTGGCTTTATGAGATGCGGTGGCAAATCACCAAGCGACAAATAATCTTCGCTTAGATTTTCCAGATCCTCAAGTCTAAGAATTCCAATAAGTTGCCCATCGCTTAGAAGCGGCAGCGAACGGGTACCTTGATGAATCATTTCATCGATGGCAAATGAAATGGTGTCACCGGCATGAAGCGGTGCTAAACTCAGTGATATGTAATTTTCTCCCGTCATTATCAATACAAACTTATAATCATTATCCACATCCAAACTCAAAGGTTTTGTAAAAAGTCAAAAATCACACCGCAACGGGAAGATTTTGATGTTTTATACCATATACCAAGCGAAATCAATCTTGCCCTTTTTTCAACTGCTGATGAAGGATTTTAATATCATTGATAAATCTGAACATATATACTTTGCTTTCGCTATCCACATGTCTCAAAACAATCAAAAAAGATCCGACGGCCGTGATGCTATAAGAACATGTATTGAGAAGAACAGCTCCATACAAACCTAAACGAGATGTCAAAAGATCTCCTAGCAATACTATCGGTATGAAAGCGAGAAGTGATATAAGAAAATTGATAAAAAACAGACCTTTTCCGGCGAGGAAATGCGAATAGATCATCCCGGCTGCCAGAATTGCCACCGCTGGTGTCATCAGTAGCATCCAATGTCCCAAACCCATGTATTGCGGTCCTAAAAATCTGTGGTATACCCCATCCGGTAACATAGCTAGCAAAAGAATGGCCAATCCGCTGAGAACTGCCACCCATCGGGCAGTGACGAACGTGAGAACACCGGCCGAAAAGTCACTGCCGTTTTGTGACACTCGAGAATATACAACTAAGCTGACACTTTTTGCAAGTAGCCATATTCCCTCTCCAAGCTGTACCACAGCTGCAAAAATTCCAACGGTTCCTGTTCCCTGATATTTTTCAAGAAAAAAATAGGTAAACCTGTAGTTGAGTTGTTGAACCAGATTTCCAATCTGTATATGAAAACCGTTTATCAAAAGCTGCTTGATCAATTGAACATTAATTTTAAAATCAAAGCCTTCTAATCTGAGCCTTGGCCAAAGAAAAACTAGCGATAAAAGCCATTGAGCTCCGGCACCTAAAGAAAGTGCCAGGTAGTAATGCTCAGCTTTAGGTGTAAAAACAGAATATTGGTAAACTAGGGCTCCGATCAAAGTGGAATTCACTGCCAGCGAGGCAGCATTGTGTAAGTGCAGCTTTTCGATTCCTACCAGCAAATATTGATGAGCCCAGCCTGTAGAGTAAAAAAAAAGTACTATAAGTAAAAATACCGGAGAAGGAAGCAATGTTGGAAAAATCCACAACACGGCCATTGGCAATACCAATGCAATAACAGCCCAGATATAAGCTGTCGCGAGCAATTCAGATGACTTGTAACGAACGGCATAATACACCATGGCAGAGCCCCCCGGCAAGTTTGACAACATCAAAAAAATACTGACCCAAAGATTAAATAATGCCACTTCTCCAACACCCTCACTGCCGATATATCTGGCATTGATGGATAAAATTACCAGACCTAAAAAAGCCGATAACGCCCTGGTGACGGTGGTTTGAAACAGTTTCTTTAACATTGTTCTGGCTGTTGGGTGTAAAGTTTATGCAATCGCATACGCAATGCCCCGTAACTAAAATGTTCGGTAGCATATTTAGCAATCTGAAATCGATCGAAACAAATTTCACCGGTCACCACTTTTTTCATCGCCTCATACAACTCGCTTTCCTCTTTGGGGTTAATGAGTATTCCAGTTTCAGGAATTAACCATTCTGCAATACCTCCTACATCTGAAGCGATTACCGGCACTCCGCACATCCATGCCTCAGCTATTACACAGGGAAAATTTTCAAATTTGCTGTATAGAACCAAAAATGCTGATTCCTGCATCAATGCTGCAATTTCAGGGGATGTTTTCTCTCCGAAAAAAGTAACCAAATGCTCTACACCCAAACGGCTGGCAAGTTGTTTTAATGGTCGTACATCTCCATCTCCCCCTATCGCCAGAGTGATTTGAGGAAACTCTTCCGAAAGACGAGCAAAAGACCGAAGAATTACATCAGGTCTTTTGTGATTAAAATCAAGGGTTGAAACATGCAGGAACGTATACTTTAAGTCTTTTTCCGGACAAAACGTAAAAATTTTATCATCCACCACATTCGGAAGTATCTGAAAAGATATATTTTTTTTAATTGTATCCTGCATCGAATGGCCCAAATGCCTAGTTACCGGTAGGAATATATCCACAAGACTTGCTGCCAATCCAATGGCTTTTCGCCTCCACCAGGAAAGCTCTTCAAACGCGCCATTGTGATAGCCAGTCCAATGCTCAGAACAAAAAATTACAGAATTTGGACAAATAATCCGCGCGATTAAAGCAATCCACCAACTTTCGTGAAAAATATTGAGATGAATTATTGCAGGCTTCTTTCTGTTTAGTTGACTAATGATAATCATGATTAGTTGATACCAACCCTTCAGACCCGATGGTTTAAAAATATGGATCCCATTGAGACCTTGCTTCTCTATAGGCTTGATGATACATGAATCTGTAGGCTCTGTAGTAAAATGAATGACTTCTACATCTGCTTCCAAACCTGCTACATGGGCATGACGCTCTATAAAATTCCCAAGTGTGCTATGAACTCTGGAAGGAAACCAAGGTGTAAACCACAAAACAAATTTGCTATCGGAAGTACCCATTCCGGGCGGTGTAAATGTTATCTATCAGAATCAATTCCTAGTCAGGCCAATACAGTACAATAGCGTTGGTTGAAGGCATATCTGCTTCGGCCATGAGGACATCAATCCAATCCTGTCCATACTTACAGTAATATTGGCTAACGTTTTCATAGCGTTCTTGAAACACCCCGTTAGGATAGACCATTTGGTGTATTTCCTGGAGTTTTCGGAGAAGTTGGTCGTTTTTTCTCGCTTCTGCACTTAGGACTTTAGCTTTTAGTGACTCGATGGCTTTCAGATGCCTTACCATACGAGCACGGGCGCTGGCGGCAAGTGTCTTGTCTACGTTGGCACTGTACTCTTCAATTTCAGCATAAAGTTTTTTCATTTGGCTTGAAAAGTGTTCAAATCTGGAATCCGTAGGTGATGTTTTGCGAATCAGGTCCTTTACCACTTTGGCTGGTGGTTGGAACAAAATCTCCTCGAGTAAATCATTCTTTTCCAAAAACCTCTTTACTTTGGCATTGAGCTGAAGAAATGAATTTCTCAGCAGAAGTATTGGCATCGGCATCTGGTGGGTTGTAAAGACACCTTTTAACTGAAGCCAGTATGCGATTTCATTTGCACCGCCTATATAAGCCAGGTTAGGCAACACAAATTCCTGATACAAAGGACGTGTCACTACGTTGGGGCTGAAATTTTCGGGTCTATTGTCAATTTCTCGCTCTAATTCTCTTGTACTCCAAACTCTTTGACCAGCTCTGTAAGTACCATCCGAAGCCTTTTCTATTCTTACCCTGCTGTCTCCCAGGTAAAAGAAATTAATGTCTCTGGGATTTACCTGGGCAAACCACAATCTGCCAATTTCTTCAGAAGTTTCCTTCAAAGGTTCATTGGAAACCTGCCGGAGCACTTCGTCTTTTATGATTAAACGAAACGCATTTTTAAGCTCCGGATCGTCTCCATCTATTATAACTATGCCATAATGTCCGAGCAGCTGGTGAACGAGTTTACGGGTTGCCTGAGCGAGATTGATACTGGTCAAATAGCTATATTCCAATATTTTAAGCCACTCGGTAATGGAGGAGTTATGAGGCATTAAAAATTCGGAATAAGTTTGTAAAAGCTCTCTGTATCCTTCCAACGACAAGCGACCAACTGGCTGTCCGGAATGCATGTAATTCCAATGAAATCGTACTCTGTGATGATGAAAGTGGTTTATCTCCTGAAAATCATGATCCTCACTGGCCAACCAAAATACCGGTACAAAGTGATATTCCGGATACCACACTTTCAGCTTACGTACCTGAGCGATGGCACTAAGTATCTTGTAAATAAAATACAAAGGACCGGTATGAAGACACAGCTGATGACCTGTGGTGATGGTGAATGTATCATTTCGAGACAGTAATTCTATATTGGTCATTACAGGCTCAGATGCAGAAAGTACAATGCCCTGCTCTGAATACTGGCGTTTCAATGCACGGTAGAGTATCTTGCGTCTCTCATCAGTGAATTCGAGTTGCTTTTCAAGTATCTGACGGTAGAAATCTTCTTTTGTAAAATACCTGTTGTAATAGGGTACGAGCCGCTCAGGATGTATTAGATAGTCCAGGGTAATGGACGGAAGGATACCTGTTTTAGCAAAAGGTATTGATTGGATAACTGCTGACTGTAAACTATTCAATGTAATTGCTGTATTTACTGCCAAAAGTAAATAGAATAGCCGACCCATATGAGGTCGGCTACTCAAATCAACACACCATGAAAAAACTAAGACTTTCTGGCTGCAAATGCAACAATCTTTTCGGACATGGGATCTGTCATACTGCCATAATCCTCCACCCACTGACCATTTTCGTCAATGAGAAATTTATGAAAATTCCAACGAACAGAGGCATTTGACTTTCCGTTGAGTTCCTTTTTTGTAAGCCATTGATAAACAGGATGTGGATTTGGACCTTTTATAGAAACCTTTTCCATTAATTGAAAGGTCACTCCGTAATTTTTCTCACAAAAAGATTTGATCTCACTGGTTGATCCGGGTTCCTGACCTCCAAAATCGTTACAGGGAAATCCCAGTATAACAAAGTTTTTATCCTTATAGTCATCAAAAAGCTTTTGAAGTTTTTTGTATTGTGGCGTAAATCCACATTCGGAAGCCACATTTACTATCAGTACCCTCTTTCCCTTTAAAGTTGAGAAATCAAAATCTTTACCGTCTATGGTCTTTGCCTTTAGACTGTAGAAGGAAACTGGCTTTGATTGACCATGGTCCTTTGATAATCTCGCCAGATGGTCCTTGATGCCTGCTGAAAACAAAATGCTGGAAACCACTAGTATCATGAGCGATATACTTACTTTTTTCATATTTTTCTTTTAAATACATTTTTTAAAGCGCAATGTTCACAAAATACATTGGCCAATTAAAGAATGTTTTTTAATCTGGTTTACTCGGATTTTTTTAATTTGCAGCGTAAATCTTATATTTTTCAAAATTGCACATCAGATTTTTTAAATATCAAGGTACCGGCAACGATTTCATTATCATCGACAACAGAGAGCTTACATTCCCGAAAACTACGGAATTGATACAAAATATGTGTCATAGAAAATTTGGGATTGGTGCTGATGGACTTATACTGTTGGAAAATGACGAGGAAGTACATTTTAAAATGGTGTACTATAACTCAGATGGTCGTGAAAGCACCATGTGTGGTAACGGAGGTCGTTGTGTAGCAGCTTTTGCAAAATTCATTGGAATTGTTGATAAAAGAGCAGTTTTTAGAGCCGTAGATGGCATACACTCTGCATGGATCATTGACGATGTGGTGAGTCTTGAACTGTTGGACACTTCATTGCCAGTGAAGAAAGAGCCCGGGTATTACATCGATACCGGTTCACCTCATTTGGTGATTTTTAAAAATGACCTAGATACCATAGATGTGAATCTTGAGGGCAGAAAATGGCGCTTTGACAATACGTTTGAAAATCAGGGAGGAGTCAATGTGAATTTTTGCTCTGAGCCGCGAGGAAATACAATTTACGTACGAACCTACGAGCGAGGCGTAGAAAGCGAAACGCTAAGCTGTGGTACCGGAGTAACAGCTGCTGCTTTGGTTACTTCATATCTGTATGGCATAAACGATTCCATTTCTGTAAATACTCCTGGAGGAGATTTAAGTATAAGTTTTAAAAGAAATTCGGACAAATTTGAAAAAATTTCTTTAACAGGTCAGGCGAAATTTGTATTTGAAGGAAAATACTGGTTGTCATGAATGGCTTGAGAGAAAATGCACTGATTTTAAGGGCGCCTGAGCCTTCAGATTTGCCTTTTCTCATTAAATTGGAAAATGACAGGAATAACTGGTGGGTCAGTGGCACCATCTCGCCATGGAGTCATTATACCTTGAAAAAATACTTAGAAAACTCAGGTCAGGACATCGCTATCACAGGACAGCAAAGATTTGTATTGTCAACACCAGATCACAGGATTGGTCTTATAGATTTTTACGATTACGACGCTCTGAACCAGCGTGCAGCCATTGGCATAGTGATCGATCCGGATTTCAGAAACAGAGGGTACGGAAAAAAAGCCATTGAGCTCATCATTAAGCAGGGAGAGATTTTCCTTGGACTTCATCAGGTATATGCAGAAATTCCTGCATTCAATGAAGCAAGTATTCGATTGTTTGAAAAATGTGGATTTACACGTAACGGCGTGAAAAAAGACTGGATCAGAAAAAAAGGTAAATATCACGATGTTTATTTCTATCAAAAATTTCTGAGTTATTGATTTTACCGGATATTTTAGACTTGGTCACACCGCTTTTCTTATTTTTGAATCAGTAGTTAGTGCGGGCAAATGAGGTGGAAAAGTCTTCTTAAGTATTGGCTTGGTATCATACCATTTTGTGTAGGTTGGATATATGTATCCTGTCAAAAGTCTGATGAAGACAACTCAGAAAAAGGTGATGACTTCCACAAGTGGTGGGCATTGGGTGATAGCCTTTCTTACGTAGGTATCGAATCGTGTAAAAATTGTCATTACGAAATCTACTCCACATTTGTGCACACGGGTATGGGTAAAAGTTTCGGTCTTGCAGATAGCTCAAAGTCAGCCATCCCGGTCTCTGAAAATCAGTATGTTTACGATTCACACACAGGATTTTATTATCGGCCTTATTTTAAAGCAGGTAATTTGTGGCTCCACGAGTTTCGGTTGAATGGTAGTGACACTACCTATAATCTTCACGTACCGGTCGATTTTATCATAGGTTCTGGACATCATACCAATTCCCATATCATAAACCTGAATGGCTATCTTTTTCAGGCACCATTTACATATTACACGCAGTCGGAAAGACTCGACCTCCCTCCGGGTTTTGAAGAGGGAAATAATAGCCGGTATTCCAGGCCGATAGGGATCGAATGCATGAGCTGTCACAATGCCATGCCTACGGGATTTATAGCTGGAAGTGAAAACAAATATTCCAAGGTGCCGCTTGGAATCGACTGTGAGCGATGCCACGGTCCGGGCAGCGGACATGTAAACAAAATGCTCAGCGGTAATTTTACAGATACCTCCGCTTCACCTGATTACAGCATCGTCAATCCTAAAAGATTACCCGTAAGATTGAGGTTCGAACTTTGCCAAAGATGTCACTTACAAGGAAATACTGTCTTAGTAAATGGCAAATCATTTTTTGATTTCAGGCCAGGAATGAAGCTTAGCGACGTAATGGATATTTATCTTCCAAAATATGAAAACGACGAACACTTTATTATGGCATCTCATGCAGACAGACTATCACAAAGCAATTGCTTTACTAATTCCAATGGAAAAATGGATTGCACCACGTGTCACAACCCTCACATCAGTAGTCGGAGTCTAGGAGATGCATTTTTTAATGAAAAATGTGCATCGTGCCATAGCGATAACGAATGCAGAGAAAAAACAACAATAAAAGACAAAAAAAACAACAGTTGTGTAAGTTGTCATATGCCTATTTCAGGAAGTATCGATATACCACATGTGACCATTCACGATCATAAAATAGCCGTTCATAAAAAACTATCAAACTCACAGAAAAACGAAAAAATTATAGCTCTAATTTCAATCAACAATGCCAATCCGACATTGAAAAGTCGAATAAATGCATATTTGCAACAGTACGAAAGATTTGAACCGAATAACTGGTATCTCGATAGCGCATATCTGCTGCTATCTTCAGTAAATAAGATGGAATATATGAGAGAGTGGATTCATTATTTATATTTGAAAAAAGACATAAAAAATAGTTATTTATCAATTTTACCAACGATAAGAAATCTAATTACAGATAGTACCTATACTTTCTCATCCTGGAGCAATGAAAATGCCTGGTTTTGGTATCGGGTAGCTCATCTCACGGAAACACACTACAGCACTACAGAAGCATTGAAATACTACAAAAAAGCAGTAGACCTGGCGCCTTTTCACTATGAATTTCAATCGAAATATGCAGTAGCTTTAGCTAAAAACGGACAGGTCAGAGAAGCAATCCACATAATGGAGAACGTTCACTCCGAAATTCCCTATCTGTATGAAGTGAGCAACAATTTGGGATATTTGCATCTGATGGAAAAAGACTTCCAAAAAGCTGAAACTTTTTTACTTAAGTCTTTAGAAATGAATCCAATATACATTAAAGCATATAGCAATTTGCTTTTGCTCTATAATCATACGGGGCAAAAAAGTAAAATTGAGAAGCTTCTTGACAAAATCAAAAAGGAGATGCCTTCATTATACAATGAAATTAATTCTTTAACTCAATGAAGTTTTTAATAAAAGTTGGAGCATCAGCATTCTTTCTTCTACTGGCAAGCTTTTCAATGTATTTATATATTTTTGACTCGCCTAATGTTCGCTCAAATCACATTCTTTTTATACCCACAGGTGCAGAGTTTAATCAGGTATTGGACAGTATCAGGTATCAAAATATGTTGAAAAGTAATGCAACTTTTCATCTGGCCTCACGACTGATGAAATATCATAAATTGGTAAAACCAGGCAGATATGAAATAACGTCTGAAATGTCAAACAAAGAAGTTATATCCATGCTGAGAAGCGGGATGCAGGCACCAGTACTTATTACGTTTCATAACATATCTTTTTTTGAGGAGCTTTCGCACCTATTAAGTAAAAAATTAGAACCTGATTCCGGAACGTTTTCCAGATATTTCCTCACTAAAGAAACAGCAGCAAAATATGGGTTTACTAAAGAAACTTTTGCTTTGATGTTTCTACCGGATACATATCAAATGTTTTGGAACACAAATCCTGAGAAATTTGCTGAAAGAATGCATAAAGAATATGGTAAATTTTGGAATGAAGAAAGAAAATCACAAGCCCGAAAAATTGGCCTCGATCCAATAAAAGCTGGTATACTCGCTTCAATTGTCGAGAGTGAAACCAAAAAAGCTGATGAATTGCCTGTCGTTGCGGGACTTTATCTCAACAGATTGAGAAAAGGAATGCTCCTTCAGGCTGATCCCACCGTAGTGTTTGCCACCCAACTAGAGCGGGGAGTACGTTCAAAACGAGTGTATTTCAAAGACTTAAAGATTGAATCTCCTTATAACACGTATATTCACAAAGGATTGCCACCGGGACCCATTTCATTTCCATCTAAATTAGCCATAGAGGCCGTACTCAACCCTTCGGACCACAATTTTCTGTATATGTGCGCTGACCCCGAACGTCCGGGCTACCATTTATTTACTGACGATTATCGTCAGCATCTGCGAAATGCTTCCCGCTACCACAGATGGATTTCTGCTCAACAAATCAATTGAGCTTAGCTTGTTCCATACGGAGAGTTTGCACTATGGTTTCTAGTCGGTGAAGAGCAGTATTTCGCTTCATTTCGGCTTCTGATTTTTGTTTGTTCAAATGCTCTAATTTTCCGTCTAGCTTGAGGCGTTGCTGTTGTAATCTGGCTAAATCTTTTTCAGCCCTGCTTAGTCTTTTAGCTTTTCGGGTGAGATTTTTTGTTTTGATCGTTTCCTGGATAGCTTTAGCTTCCTTTTCAGCTGTTTCGTTTTGACTGGTAAGAAGGGCTATTTCCACTTTCAATTCATCATTTTGTTTCATTAACTTCTGAATAGTCTTGTTATTTCGGTCAACTTTTTTGTTGTACTTTCTGATTTTTTTATTGTTTGAAGATATTGATTTTTCAATTGATTTTAAGGATTCTGTCATTTGATCAATGTCATACCCTTCCATTTCTGAAATACCTGTTTTGTAGACATCTCTCTTTTGCTCAATAGCTTTCTGAAGGTCACTTCGCTTAGCCTTTTCGTTGGTTATTTGTTCTTCCAGTTTTTGTATTTGTACAGAAAGCTGTTCAATTTCACCTTCTACAGCTGTTTTCTGCTTTTCCAACTCATTAATTCGCAGTTGGATTAATTCGGTCTGTGCATACCCGGCTATTGTACATAAACACGTAAATAAAAAAACTAAATTTCTCATAATAAGAATTTTGAACAAAGATACTTTAAAAGTACATGGTTTCAAAATTTCTTTTTTCTTATTGCTTGTTTATAGTTGATTACTACTATATCCAAGGGACTTATATAATTTATAATCTCTTGTATTTTTATCAACTACTCGAGTCCATCTTTGCACAGATGTCGTTCGTCAGACCAAAAAAGTCTCTGGGCCAGCACTTTCTGACCAATAAATCTGTGGCACAGCGCATTGCAGCCCTGGCCCATAATAGTCCGTGCAAAAATCTGCTCGAAGTCGGGCCGGGAATGGGTATTCTGACCAATTTTTTAATATCTGATTCTTTCTATCTGAAGGCTATCGAGTTGGATCGCGAATCAGTTCAGTATTTAAGAGCGAATTTCCGGGAGCTAACGGTAATTGAAGGCGATTTTTTAAAGTTTGATTTCAATACGCTCTTCGAAGGTGAGGAATATGGAATTATAGGAAATTATCCATATAATATATCTACACAGATAGTATTTAAGATTATTGAACACCAACATCTTATTCCTTGGATGGGCGGTATGTTTCAAAGAGAAGTAGCTCTGCGCATCGGGGCTAAGCCCGGTGGAAAAGACTATGGAATTCTCTCCGTGCTGACACAATTATTTTATCGTGTTACTTATGAATTCACTGTTGAACCTGGTAATTTCAACCCTGTTCCTAAGGTGCGCTCGGGCGTAATCACATTACAACGGCTGGAGACACCTTTATGTCCGGAGGGGTTATTCCCTCGGGTAAGAGAAATAGTGAAGGCTGCTTTCAATCAAAGACGTAAGACCCTTAGGAATGCACTAAAAATGTTGAACTACTCCATGGAATTAGGCGAAAACCCTATTTTTGAGCGCCGGGCAGAACAACTTTCACCAGAAGATTTTGTAAAATTGACTAAGGCATTAAGCATTGCAAACCAAAAAACTTAATCAGACCACTGTAGACCGTATTGCTGAATTTCTCGAGCGTAGAGCTACAGAAAGTGTTCTGGCTGAACTTGAAGATTTTCACCCGGAGGACATAGCCGAATTGCTTGAAAGGCTCGACTTACCCTATGCCAAACTGCTGCTTTATGCCCTTCCTGAAGAAAAGGCTGCAGAAGTAATCGTCAATCTCGATGAGGAGAGGCGGGCAGAGTTACTTCAGGATTACTCGGTACGGGAGCTGGCACAGGAGGTCATTGAAAATTTGGACAGCGACGATGCGGCCGACATTATTTCTGAACTACCTCAGGAACGAATTCACGAAGTTCTCCAAAATCTCGAGGACCCGGACCAAGCCAGGGAAATTGCTGACCTGCTCAGCTACGAAGAGGATACTGCAGGCTCCATTATGGCCAAAGAGCTCGTAAAGGTCAATGCTTCCTGGAAACTGATGCGCTGTCTACGCGAAATGCGTCGTCAGGCGGAGAAAGTAGAACAAGTTCATGCCATTTACGTGGTCGATGACGAGGACCGACTACTGGGGACCCTATCGCTGAAAAAATTACTCACTACATCTACCAAAACTCCTGTAGCAGAGGTGTACGACCGCAAAGTTATCAGCGTCACGACTGATGTACACGTAGAAGAGGTCGCACGATTGATGCGAAAGTACGACCTGGTGGTGATTCCGGTCGTAGATAAAGATGGAAAATTGGTAGGCCGTATCACCTTTGATGATGTAATGGATGTGATGCAGGAAGAAGCAGAGCGCGACTATCAGATGGCATCAGGTCTGACCCAGGATGTAGAAAGTGACGACTCTATTTTCGCCCTTTCACGTGCCAGGCTGCCCTGGCTTCTAATTGGAATGCTGGGAGGAGTGATCAGTTCGAGGGTAGTCGATTATTTTGATATTTCTCAATATCCGGAAATGGCAGCTTTTATGCCTTTAATAGCTGCTACCGGTGGCAATGTGGGAGTGCAGTCTGCTGCACTTGTGGTACAGTCGCTGGCCAACGATTCATTTAATGAGTCTATCATCAAAAAGCTGCTAAAAGACCTTGGCGTGGGGCTTGTGACGGCCACAGTATGTGCCTCACTCATGTTTGCTGTTACAGCTGCATTGGGCAAGCCCTTTAATTTGAGCATAACTGTTTCACTTGCTTTAATTTCGGTTATTGTTTTTGCAGCTATGTTTGGCACTTTTGTGCCATTAACACTCAATAAATTTAAAATAGACCCGGCGGTTGCCACAGGGCCTTTTGTAACTACTACCAACGATGTCATTGGGCTTTTTATCTATTTTTCAGTAGCCAAGTTGATTATGTAGTAGGTGCTGTCATTAATAATTCAACACTTTCCGGTAAATATCTGACAATTTTGAAATTGATCTTTCCCAGTTGTATGTTTCGTAAAAAAAATCCCTTTGATCGGGTGCTGGAGGAGTCTCGAGAGCTATCAGCAAAGTACTGGCAATGTCGCTTACGTTTGCCGGATCGACGTAGAATGCATATACTCCAAACACTTCAGCAGTATCACCCCTGTTGGTAATGACCACCCTACAGCCTGCAGCAGCGGCCTCAAGTGATGAAAGGCCTGAAGTTTCAAACCACGAAGGCTGAGCATGTACCCGATGTTTTAGATATTGAATCAGTAGCTCTTCAGGCCTTAAATGCCCTGTAAATTGTACATTATTAGCTGCCAATAGCTGCAAATACTTCAGATAAAACCCTGAATTTTTTCCTTTTTGTCCGGAAATCGTCAAATCTGCTCCTATAGTTTCGCAGGCCTTTATGAGAGAATGAATATTTTTAAAACCTTCAAGCCGACCGGCAGAAATGATTCCCTTGCGCTTATGCCAACTGAAGTCTCTGGAAAAAAACAAAGGGTCAATTCCCAGGGGTACGATTTCAGAATTCAACGGAATGGTTCCGGCATATTGGTATATCCTTTCCAGCTCGCTACCGGTAGTTGCAATCACACAATGGGAGTTGTCAAGAATTCTTCGGACAGATTCCCGATGGCCTAGTTTTAAGTAAGGTTGATTGCGGACGGGAATTTGCCCAAGGAACATTTTAATAATAGCTTTCATGTATTCCGTTCCATCTCGACCCAGCAATGCCAGCAGATCTCTCACAGGCCACCTCCGGCCCCGCACATCGTATTCAAAATAATCAACAAATAACGAAGAAACCACCAATGGTACCCTTAGCTTGCTTAAGTACGGAAGCAAATCGTATGGTCTACCCAGGTTGAAAAAATGCAACAGATCAAATTTGTACAGATTTAAGTTTTCACCAGCTTCAACAACTTCTGCATCGATACCAGCTTTACGGAGATAATGAGCTGTTTTTAAAGCATGTACAGCATCACCTCCCGGAGAGTTCCGATACCCCCTTCTGATCAGAATTAATATCTTCAAAAAAACAAAGCTTAAAAGGCAAATGTAAATGATGAAGTTATCCCAGTATACATGCAAAATTCTATATTGCAGGCACAAAATCTTTAACTTATGTACGTACTCATCTTTCTGGCTGTTCTGGTGGTTTTTATTGCCATCAAAGGTCTAATCATTGTAAGACAAAGCGAAACGATGGTCATTGAGCGATTTGGAAAATATCATAAAACGCTGAATTCTGGTATCAACATCATAGTGCCTTTTATAGACCAGCCCCGTCCCATTAGCTGGAGATACAGTATGGTCGGACCACGAGGTGAAACCATATCGGTTTATAAGCAAAATCCAAGAATTGATCTGAGAGAAGCGGTTTTTGATTTCCCAAAACAGAATGTGATAACGCGTGATAATGTAGTCACGGAAATCAATGCATTATTGTATTTTCAAATCATCGAACCTGAAAAAGCTTTGTACGAAATAGAAAACCTTCCTCAAGCCATTGAAAAGCTCACACAAACTACCCTTCGAAATGTGATTGGTGAAATGGATCTGGACGAAACCCTCTCCTCACGCGATACCATCAATTCAAAACTTCGCGGTATACTGGATGATGCCACCAACAAATGGGGCGTGAAGGTAAATCGTGTGGAACTTCAAGATATCAATCCCCCGAAAGACATCAGGGATGCGATGGAGAAGCAAATGCGCGCCGAAAGAGATAGAAGAGCAAGGATACTGGAAGCAGAAGGGTTAAAAACCGCCCAAATACTTGAAGCAGAAGGACAGAAAATGGCCGAAATCAACCGTGCTGAAGGGGAGAAACAAGCAGCCATCCTGCAAGCGCAAGGACAGGCAGAAGCCAAAATACAGCTAGCACGAGCTGAAGCTGAAGCCATTCGTCTGGTGTCAGAGGCCATCGCAACTACTAAAGGAGATCCGGTCAACTACCTGGTAGCCATTAAATACATTGATACTTTGAAAGAAATGGTAAAAGGAGAGGATACAAAAACTGTCTATCTGCCATTTGAGGCCACCGGGGTGTTGAGTTCACTTGGAGGCATTAAAGAATTATTGAAAACCAATTAAAAGCTGGCAATGTAGTTTCAGAGCCAAGTGCACAGACACACTTTCATGCTTGAATACATATTCCTTTGTATTTCAGTTTGACATAGAACTTTGATTTTAAATCAAATGGTTTTCGAAGAACCCAATCTTTGATGACGAAAAACGATACCAGAAGAATCCTGATTATCACATACTACTGGCCTCCATCAGGTGGAATTGCTGTACAGCGATGGCTTAGATTTACAGGACATTTGAAAACGCTCGGATGGATACCAGTGGTGTATACACCTGAAAATCCTGAAGTACTCTATGAAGACTCCTCGACAGAAAAGCTTATACCGGAAGGCATTGAAATCCTAAAAAGAAAAATTGTCGAGCCCCATTCGTTCTTTCGGTGGATTACGGGTCAGGACAGAAAAAAAACCGGTTTTGGCTTTGCTCAAGGTGGTCAGAGAAGAAGTTTCGTATCTGAACTTGGTATATGGATCCGAGGAAATTTATTCATTCCTGATGCGCGGACGTTTTGGATAAAACCTTCCATCAATTTTTTGACGAAATATTTGAAGGAAAAACCAGTAGATATACTTATCACTACAGGGCCTCCCCATTCCATGCATTTAATTGGAATGGGTGTGAAAAAACGAACAAATATTCCATGGATTGCAGATTTCAGGGATCCATGGACCAATATAGATTTTTACAAAGAATTAAAGCTCACAAAAATCAGCGATTTCATTCATCGAAAGCTCGAGAAAAAAGTACTTACCCATGCCGATGCCATTTTGGTGGTTTCAGAACAAATGAAAAGGGAATTCTCCGAAATCACTCACAAACCAATCCATGTGATCACCAATGGATTTGATGGTGAGGATTTTGAAGAAATACAAGTAGAGCCAGAAGACAAATTTCTGATAACTCATGTAGGGACCTTACCTCCCTCGAGAAATCCCATAATTCTGTGGAAAATCCTTAAAAAATTATGTGAATGCTCTGGTGAATTTTCTGCTCACTTAAAAATCAGACTTGTAGGAAAGGTAGATCAAAGTATTTTAGAGAGTATTGAAACTTATGGATTGGAAAATTATCTTGAGCATATTCCATTTGTAGAACGAAAAACAGCCTTAAAATATCAAAAACTATCTCAAATAAATCTCCTTGTTGTAAATAATACACCGAATGCAGCAGGAATATTAACCGGAAAACTCTATGAATATATGGCTGCCGGAAGGTTTATTTTAGCAATAGGCCCCGAAGGAGGTGATTTAGATACTATCTTGCGTGAAATAAATATGGGAACAACTATTGGATTCGAGGCATATGAAAAAGGCTTACATCAGATAGAAACCTTGTATCAACTTTTTAAAGAAAATAGGCTGCAACCATCAGTACAGAACACAGAAAAATACTCAAGACAAAACCTCGCAAAAGAAATTTCAAAAATCATTAAAAACACTATATATAAATGCAAAATTTCATAACAACTGTAATTGGTGCCAGACCACAATTTATCAAAGCTGCTGCAGTAAGCAGAGCTCTAAAATCGGCCGGTGTATATGAAAAAATCATCCATACAGGTCAGCATTTTGATCAGAAAATGTCGGAGATATTTTTTAGAGAAATGGAAATTCCCAGACCACATTATCAGCTCGATATTCACTCGCTACCCCATGGAGCTATGACGGGCAGGATGTTGGAGGAAATTGAAAAAATATTAATGCAAGACAGACCCAATGCAGTTCTGGTCTATGGCGATACAAATTCTACGCTTGCTGGCGCATTGGCAGCCATAAAACTCCACATACCGGTGATACATGTAGAGGCAGGCCTGCGCTCATTTGACATGAAAATGCCCGAAGAAGTCAACAGAATTCTGACAGACCGACTGTCATCACTGTTGTTCTGCCCAACTGCTACATCTGTGGAAAATCTTTACAGAGAGGGTTTTCAGCATTTTGATACAGAAATTATACATTGTGGTGATGTAATGTACGATGCAGTATTATACTATCTTGAAAAAGCAAAAAAAAGTTCTACAATCATTGAAAAACTTCATTTAAAAGAAAAAGAATTTGCTCTTGCAACCATTCACAGACAGGAAAATACTGACGATATAGACCGACTTGAGCAGATCGTAAAAGGATTGAATTCAGTAAATGAGGAGCTTTTGGTAGTTGTTCCATTACATCCACGAACTACAGCGCATCTCCAAAAAATCAATACAAAGCCCGAGTTTAAAATCATTGAACCAGTTGGTTATTTTGATATGATTGTGTTGCTAGAACATTGCAAACTGGTACTAACCGACAGTGGCGGATTGCAAAAAGAAGCATACTTTTTTTCAAAACCTTGTGTAACACTAAGAGAACAAACCGAATGGACAGAATTGGTCGCCTCAGGATGCAATCACCTGGCCGGTTACAAGGCCGAAGAAATTTTTAAAAAATATATTCAATCAATGAGCAAAGAAGGAGATTTTAGTGGAAAATTGTATGGAGATGGTCACTCAACCGAAATAATAGCAGAAAAAATTAAAAGAAAATTCATGTAAAATTTATTTTTTTACAACCATAATATACACTTTTCTTTTGGTATACTCAAAGCAAGCAAATTATTTAATCAATAGAAGCACAGAATTACAATTTTTTTCGATTCGAATTATTCAATATATTACTTAAAAATTTCGAATCAACATCTTTTTGACTTTTTTATGATAATATCAAAGTTTTGCTAGTATATGGTGATGTATTCATAGAATATTTTTTATGGGTTGTGGTTACTAATTGAATATCGGGAGTACATTAAAATGATTTTATTCCAGCTTTCCAAACTCAAATTTTTTGACTTTTTTCCATCGTTTAGCTTTTTTCAATCTTTTAATCCCATATCTAACGACAACAGCACCAGCACATTTATCTGTTGACAGCAGATGTGAGTTTGTATCAAAAGCCAATATCAGAACAAAGAATTTTAAAACATTTGAACTATAAAATATAATTAACTTTTAATTTAATATATCTTAATATTTAAGTGAATTTTTTGACATCTATTGTTTTCTCTATTATTTTAACGAATCAATAGAATATCACTATATTTGTCAAAATTTCTAAGATGACCATCACTCAACTGGAATATGCGGTAGCGGTAGACGACCACCGACATTTTGGCAAAGCAGCAGAGACTTGCAATGTAACACAGCCTACACTTAGCATGCAATTGCAAAAACTGGAAGATGACCTGGGGGTGGTGCTTTTCGATCGGTCAAAAAAACCGATAATCCCCACGGAATTAGGTCGTAAGATATTGGATCAGGCTCGCAACGTCCTTCGAGAGGCCCATAAAATCAACTTAATCATTGCCGATGCAAAAGAGCGATTTGAAGGAGAATTCAGATTGGGAATCATTCCGACTGTAGCGCCATACCTACTCCATCGGTTTATCGGAAATTTCAGAAAAACATTTCCACTGGTCACATTGGTGGTTGAAGAGCTGCAGACGGCCACCATCATTGATAAACTTCACCGCGACTATCTGGACGCAGGCATTCTGGCGACCCCACTGGAAGAACCCAATATCACGGAAGTTCCTCTCTTTTACGAACCTTTTATGGCCTATATATCTCCCATTGACCCTCTATGGAAAGAGGAGTTTGTAGTAACCTCAGAGCTAAACAGCTCAAAACTGCTGTTGCTTAGTGAAGGTCATTGTTTCCGAAACAGTGTTCTAAGAATTTGCAACGACTCTGAAGAGCAAACCAAATCAGGATTGATGGTTGAAATCGGAAATTTTGAAACTGTAATTAAATTAGTAGACGAGGGGTTTGGAAATACACTGATTCCCTATTTGATGGCACTGGAAATCAAAGGCGAAAATCAAAAAAATATCAAACTTATAGCCGAACCTCGACCCGTACGGGAAATTAGTCTTGTGTATTCGCGCAATCAATTGAAAAGTAAAATCATTCAAAAACTCGAAGAAATCGTGAAATCTTCTGTTCCAAGAAAACTATTGCAAAATCTGGGAAATGTAATCCCGCCAAAGTAAATCGGCCAGGACTTTATAGAATTACATTTGTGCACAACAACCAGCAGAAGCCAACAAAATGACCAACACAGAACTTATTCTGGAAATACTGAAATATGTATTGCCTTCTGGTTTTATGTTAATTCTCACGTATATGCTGCTCTCTAATTTTATGGAAAATGAAGAAAAGAGAAGGCGATATTCAATTCATAAAGAAAATAGTAAAATAGCTCTGCCATTGCGTTTCCAGGCATATGAGCGACTGGCTCTTTTCCTGGAACGAATATCACCCACACAACTTGTGATGCGATTGCCCTCCAAAAACCTCAATGCACGTCAGTACCGACACCTGTTGGTAAAAGCCATTCAGTCCGAATACGAGTACAATCTAAGCCAGCAGATGTATGTGAGCGACCAAGCATGGCAATATATTGTAACGGCTAAATCGGCCATGGTGGGCATCATCAATAAACTCTCCTCAGAAGCTGGAGAAGAAACCACGGCTTTGGAATTCAGCAAAATGATTATCAACCATTTCATGGAAATGGAGTCCATACCTACCAAAAAGGCACTCGCCTATCTGAAGCAGGAAATGCAGCAAGAATTTTAGAACCATGAACTTCAAAGCGGGGGATCGGGTGAGTTTTCTGGATGAGGAAGGAACGGCAGAAATACTGGAAATCAGGGGTCAACTTGCCCTTCTGCTCACTGAAGATGGCTTTGAACTCGAATACCCGCTCAACAAGTTGGTTCCCAGACCAGGAAGCCTTTCCAAAGCACTATTGTCAAAACCTTTGAATGTAAAAGACGCACCGGTTAAAACAATCATCCCTGCCAAAAAACAAAAGCCAGTCTATCTGGAAGTAGATCTGCATCTTCACGAACTGGTGGAAAAGTATTCAGGATTCACCAAAAATGATGTTTTAAACTATCAGATCAATCATGCAAAAAAACATTTTTTTAAAGCCAGAAAAGCAGGAGTAAAAAAAATCATTTTCATTCACGGTGTAGGCGATGGTATTTTGAAGCAGGAATTGAGAAAAATGTTATCCTCCTTTGATGGGATTACTTTCTACGATGCCGACTATACCAAATACGGTCTCGGAGCTACAGCTGTAGAAATTTTCAAAAAAGACAATGATTGAACCCCCAAACTAAAATTTAGAGTTGCTTATATAAAGGCGAAATACCTTTGCGGACTGTGAATCTGAAAATATTTTAAATGACAGAATTACAAACCATTATAGAATCAGCCTGGTCCGACAGAAATCTATTAAAAGAAAAAGCAACCACTGAGGCTATCGAAGAGGTTATCGAACTGCTCGACAAAGGAAAGTTACGCGTAGCTCAACCCAATGAGGGGGATTGGGTTGTAAACCAATGGGTAAAAAAAGCAGTGATACTTTATTTTCCCATCAGACAAATGGAAATTCAGGAAGCTGGGCCTATGGAATTTCACGACAAAATCCCTCTGAAGCGCGGTTATAATCAATTAGGTGTACGGGTAGTTCCTCATGCAGTAGCCAGACATGGTGCCTTTTTAGCTCCGGGAGTAATACTGATGCCCTCTTACGTAAACATTGGTGCCTATGTGGGTGCTGGCACTATGGTAGATACCTGGGCCACAGTTGGTTCCTGTGCACAAATTGGCAAAGATGTCCACTTATCAGGGGGCGTAGGCATCGGAGGTGTCCTTGAACCTGTACAGGCTAGTCCGGTCATAATTGAAGATGGTTGTTTTATAGGCTCCAGATGTATTGTGGTGGAAGGTGTAAGGGTCGGGCGCGAAGCAGTTTTGGGGGCTAATGTGGTGCTAACAGCCAGCACGAGAATAATAGATGTAAGTGGCAGTAAGCCAATGGAATACAAAGGCTATGTGCCACCGCGCTCGGTAGTGATACCAGGCAGTATTCCTAAAGAATTCCCAGCCGGCAGCTACCAGGTACCATGCGCGTTGATCATAGGCCATAGAAAAGAAAGCACAGATCTCAAGACCTCGCTCAACGAAGCATTGCGCGAATATCACATAGCAGTTTAAAACAATAATTGAAAGAATTCGTTTCAACTTGAGTTAATTGAAAAAAACAAATCCATGAACAAAGGCCAGTCTATAAAAGGATTTTCCAAGCTGAGTAAAGAGGCTAAAATCGAATGGCTTATTAACGAATACCTGGATGGCGATGAATCATACATCGACTTTTTGAGAAGTTATCTACATCCAGATGCAAAGATTCAGAAACTCCATGATGAATTTATCGAAAACACCATCACAAACTACTATCTTCCGCTTGGTATAGCACCAAATTTTCTGATCAATGGAAAGATCTATGCCCTGCCTATGGCCATTGAAGAAAGCTCTGTGGTAGCTGCTGCAGCCAAGTCGGCCAACTTCTGGCTCGAGAGGGGCGGATTCACAACAACGGTGCTATCCACCACCAAAATCGGTCACGTACACTTTATGTACTTTGGCGACGGAGAAAAACTCAAAAAATTTATAGAGCGTCATCTGGCTAAATTCTACGAAGACACCCATCACATTACGGCCAACATGCAGGCACGTGGTGGAGGTATACTCTCAATAGCACTCAAAAACCTAACCCATAAACTCGAAGGTTATTATCAACTGGAGGCGAAATTTGAAACCTGCGACTCAATGGGTGCCAACTTCATCAATTCATGCCTCGAACAGATGGCCAAAACCCTTACCATACTGATAGCAGAATCTCAAGAGTTTTCAGAAAGTGAGAAACACGTTCAGATTGTCATGAGAATCCTGTCCAACTACACTCCAGAGTGTATCGTGAAGGCAGAGGTCTCATGTCCGATCGAACAGCTTAATGCAGATGACGACATCACTCCACAAGAGTTCGCAGAGAAGTTTTACAGAGCAGTAAAAATCGCCGAAATCGAACCCTACAGAGCCACCACGCACAACAAAGGGATTTTTAACGGCATTGATGCAGTGGTCATTGCCACAGGAAACGATTTCAGAGCTGTGGAGGCAGCAGGACACACATACGCCTCGCGTGATGGGCAATACAAAAGTCTTACCCACTGCGATATTTCAGACGGCATATTCAGATTTTGGATCGAACTACCGCTGGCACTTGGTGTGGTAGGAGGTCTTACTTCCCTGCATCCGATGGTTCGATTTTCACTTGCCTTGCTTGGCAAACCCTCAGCCACAGAATTGATGGGCATAGTAGCTGCTTCCGGGCTGGCTCAAAACTTTGCTGCCCTTCGCGCACTTGTCACTTCAGGTATACAAAAAGGACATATGAAGATGCATCTGCTCAACATACTAAACCAACTGGAAGCTACTGAAGAAGAAAAAAAATTTTTTATTAACTACTTCAAAGATAAAGTGGTAACATACGCAGAAACCGTTCGCAAATTCTGTGAACTACGTGGTATACCTGCTGAAAGCTACGTCAACATCCATCACAAGTAAAAAACAGCTGAATCCATACAAAAAACCCGGATAAAACCGGGTTTTTTTAGTCCCGGTTTTTGACTATATCAACCATATATTGAATAATCGCCTCGGCATAATGGAATAAAAACGACATTTTTGCTCCTGTGGAAGCCAAGTACGCAAAATGCTTATCTGAGAAAGGATGCGAAAAGACGTCTATTCCAGTCAATAATTCCATTAATTCCTCGGATACTGAAATGTAATCCTGAAAAACCTTCTGAGGATTGAGAATTACCGCGCTGTACTGCCTGGAAATGGGTTGAAAAGCGCGCAGAAAATAGCCGCATTGAGCTTTTTTTCGCCAGATTGGAAAGTACCAACGGTCAGCAAGCCAAAGCACAGGCTTCAACAAGCGGCTGTTAAAGGCATTTGTTTGTATCGCATCTCTGGAATTGTACAACATCACATTCAGATGCTCGAGGTATTCCAAAGCGCTCCACCCATACTTGTCGTGATGGCGCAGTTGGTCTTCTTCATGGTAGTAAAAAGTACTTTGTACATAATACAACTGCATTCTGCACTTTTGCAGTAGTTCATTTTTGGAAAGGGTGTAGAAGTCAGTGGGGATAAAACTTTTTAATCCATTCATTTTCCACAATTTCAATAGGATAATGCACATTTCTGACCAATGTTTTTCGCAGGACCTTTTCTAGGTGTATTTTAAGTTTTCGCTCAAGAAAATGCTCAAGCCTAGAAATGGTATTGATGTCGAACTCCAGGAGGTCTTCATACCGTATGTGCAGTATCTGGCAATTGGTGTATTTCATAGCCTGAGTGATGTAGACATTCCAAAGACGAAATCCATTTAAAGGATCGTCAAGCATGGAGCTGTAGACTTCACCCGGTACCTGATTGCGACGACTGAGGGATAAAGCCACATCCCAACCGTGTCTGACAAGATGAACGACTCTGGCCTTGGGAAAAACTTTCAACCAATGAGGCAGGGTGAAGGTGTTGCGAGGGTCTTTCCAGCCCCATGGTCTGTCTGCCAGCCTGGAAAAGATATATTCAAATCGATTTTTAATTTGAAAGTGAATTTTGTACAATTCTTTTGCCGACCAGGTATCGAAGTGCCCTTCATCGGGTACCGCTGGTCTATCCCAATCGGCCCCGGCCGCCCACATAGCCCGTTGGTTGATGCTAAGAAAGTGCATAGCTTCGAAATTGTGATCTCTGTGGACCCCCATATGGATGCCGGCATGATGAAGTGCTTCCGCCAACATAGAGGTGCCCGAACGATGCATCCCGATTACAATGACCGGCCTTTCAAAATATTTAAAAATCAATAGTCTAAAGTATATGATTTGAAATTCAGAATGCAAAGTAAATGAAAGGAGTCAGCTCGGCCGATACCGCCTGATAAACCAATAAGACAGTCAAAACAAACGCAAACAGCTGGAGGGAGACAGGAGCCTGACAAAACCTCTTGCGATAGTTTACCTTCCAGCGCTCTGGTATCCAATGAAGTACAAAACCAATAGCCATCACCCAAAAAACATCAGAAAAAGCAGAGATCACCTGTGGTGCGGTACTAAAGGTAAAGTGCTTGTAAATCTGATGGAGCATGGCAATGGACTTTTCCCAATCTTCGCCTCTAAACCAGGTGCGGGTGAAGGTAATAAAATGAAAGGTAATCAATATACCGATGAACTGTAGGACAGGATGATTGGGATTTTTCCAGGGGCGAATTTTTTTCCATTGTTTGAAGATGACCAATCCAAGCCCATTGAGACCTCCCCACGTTACAAAATTCCAGCTGGCACCATGCCAAAGGCCGCCGAGCAACATTGTCATCATCAGGTTAATGTTGGTATCTACTTCGCGCTTAAAGGCCGGATAAATCCGACCAACTGCCCATACAGCCAGTGCAAGGACTGCAAATCCGGCGAAAATCAAAAAACTCCTAGCCAGAAAAGCGATGAAGATCAATATGCTAAACATTGAAAAATAACTAAAAAAGGAGCCGCTGCGATTACCTCCCATTGGAATGTACAAGTAATCTTTCAACCATGAAGAAAGACTCATGTGCCATCGTTTCCAGAATTCGCCTACATTTTTAGACTTATACGGCGACCAGAAATTTTGTGGCAGATAAAATCCCATGAGAAGAGCAACACCTATGGCAATATCGGTATAACCTGAAAAATCAGCATACACTTGCAAAGTATATCCATAAAGTGCCATCAGATTTTCGAAGCCTCCGTAGCGCTCCGGATCGGCAAAAACTCTATCAATAAAATTAACGGCAATAAAGTCAGCTAGTACAATTTTTTTGATCAATCCGTTGATAATCCAGAAAATTCCAAGTCCAAATTCTTCTCTGGTAAGGCGAAAAGGCTTGTAAAGCTGAGGAATAAACTCGGAAGCCCTTACGATTGGGCCTGCTACCAGCTGAGGAAAAAAACTCACATAAAAACCAAAATCCAAAATGTTTCTGACCGGGCGCACCTGATGGCGATAGATATCGACCGAATAGCTTATTGTTTGGAAAGTATAGAAAGAAATCCCTACGGGAAGGAGTATTTTATCGATGCGGAAGGATGTACCGAAGAAGCAATTGCTAAACTGTGCAAAATGGTTGATAACCTGAAAGTTTGTATTAAAAATCGCATTGAAATTATCTGTAAAAAAATACGCATACTTAAAATATCCCAAAACCGAAAGATTGAGAAAAACACTGAGGCCTACCCACGCTTTTCTGAGCACCGGGTGTTTGGTCTGATAAATTTGCTTGCCGATGAAAAAGTCTGATACGGTAGAAAATAAGAGGATCAATATGCTTAGCCCGGAAGATTTATAATAGAAAAACAGAGAAACCAGAAACAGATAAGCATTGCGCAGCAAGCGCTGAGGGTACACCAAAGAATAAAACCCCAGCACTATGAAATAAAAACCCCAAAAGAAAAATCTTGAAAATATAAGGGGGTTAGCGGGGTCATAAGTTATTAAATCTACTATTCGCTGCCACATAAATTATACATCAAAGGTTGTTGAGTTCTGACTTTGTCACTTCAGCCAGAGCACGGATAATCGCAGCGCTGATAGCATGCCCTACAAGGGTGTAACCTCGCGGAGTGAGGTGTATCATGTCGGCTGTCATAAGACCGGCTTGTTTCCACTGACGCGACGAGCCGATACCCCCCATGATTTCCAGCACGTCAATCACACCGGCCTGATGTTTTTCGGCGAGTTCCATCAAGGCTTCCCGGGCAAGAAGGGCGTTTCTGTTGGGATATTTGCGCTGGTAATAGCTATCGGTATTGGTAAGAAAGATGAAGAAGACGGTTCTGTTGCCCCGTCTGAAGGCATTCATTAGCCGTTCGTAGTTGGCTTTGAAGAGTTCTTGATCAAATTTACCTTGTGGTACGTTGGCGTCGTTGATACCGATTCCAAAGATGACCATATCGGCACGCAAATACCTGATTTGTTTTGTAAAAGCATCACTTCTGAGGTAAGAGGATGTAGTGGCTCCATTCACTCCGATGGCATGGTATACAAGGGATGGTTTTTCTAGAAAAAACTGTATGCCCTGTATTACAAACTTCTGGGCAGAGTCCAGATAGCTTCGCAAAATAAACTGGTTGGAGCTGATGGGGTATTCAAATACAAATTCAGTAAAACCAGCAGACGGATTTTCCCATGTAATCAGAAGATTTTCCTTTCCATTCCAGACGGGTTTCATGTATTCGGGCCCGAAGGGATGATAAATTCTGATGCGGTCATACAAGTACTCCCGGCCATTGAAAGGCATTAGCTGAACGGCAAATGTGGCTTCGGGGTCATAGGTTGTGGCGGTGATTCCACAAATGCCAAACTCAGCAAAATCGCTATTTACGGACGTTCTGTGTCCAATCCAACTACCTGTGAAGTTGATTTTGAAGTCCTGGGGGTTGTTGGTACCGGCCAATTTGAAGGGAAAAAGCAAGCCCCGATCGCCAAAAAAAGAGGGATGAAGATGGACAAGATTGTTTCGTACTGTATTGGGCAATACTCCACCTTGTACATGAGAACCTCCAATGTGCACCAGGTTGAGGTCTGAGATCCTGCCATCTGCCAGTTTTGAGACCTTATGGGCAAATGCTTTCAGGGTTGAATCACCCCCGGGAAGCAACAGCCGGATGTGTTCATGGGAAATAAGGGTACTGCGATTGAGATGCTCATACATTTCCGAAATTGGCTGTGCATAGGCCAGGAAAGGAAGGTTTAGAATTGTCAGAAAAATTCGTTTATATACCAGGTTCATTCACGGAATGTGTATGGTTAGGAGGTTCGGGTTTTCTTTTTCGATTTTTCAGATGCTGCATCCGGTCGGATTCTAGGATTTCATAGAGTTTTTCGGCGGCCAGGCGGGCTCCGGCGGGGGTAAAGTGTATGTAATCGGTAGCGGCCAGGGGCGGGTCGGAGGTTACCCATCTGACCATGCTGCCCTCTCCTCCCATGGCTTCCATCAGGTCGTAATATGCTGCTCCGGCTGATGTGATGTGGAGGATGAGAGAATCTCGGTAATCTGAAAGCAATGGATGCGTGACAAAGGCATCTCTTACCTTCACAGACATATCGCTTGGTCCGATGAAAAGGATGGGAGTATTTTCCGAGAGTTTTCGGAGAAGTCTTACCTGACGGGCGATGTTGGCTGCACTACGTCCGGCAGCTTCTCTATCTTTCAGGTAGGGTACGGCATTGCCGCCAAATTGCAGGATGATGAGTGCTGTTTTTTCTTTTTTGAAGAAATGGGCAAGCTGCTTCAAGTCGGTACGGGCAAAGGAGGTACCATCAGCTCCGCGCATGGGCACATTGTCCAGCACGAGACCGGTAGAAGACTCAAGGCTGATACCATAAACATCGGGGCTATGACGGGCCGAGAATTCGAGTCTGACTGTACTGCCCATCTCATTCAGTGGTATAAGTAGTGCAGTATCTTTTTCCAGAAGGGGTGGAATTAGGAAATGTTGTAAAAGAGTTCCGTTTTGAGAAACGGCGATTTCAAAATCCATTGCATTATTGCCGAGCCAGACTTTTAGTTGGTTATAATGCAGGGTATTTTTAAATCCGCGATTGGACGCAGATACCTCAATCCAGGCGTTCTGGACCGAATGACAAAGGGCTGTATCGGCAGGAGTGAAGCGGGCAAAGCTTTGAAAAGGTCCAAACCTTCGATGGGTAATATCGGGATGTGACCTGCCAAATGCTGTGTATCGCATCCAATTATCGCTGTTGGAATGTGTTGCTGAGAGATGGGGTATCCATGCATTAGCGGGCAGATAGCCCATTCCTCCGCCACCGATCAACGATTGCCAGCGCTCGCGCAGGTATGAGGAGATGCGATCGTTTTCGATCTGTGAATCGCCGTAATGAATCACGCGAATTGTGCCTTTGATGGGATTACCCTTGGTGGTAATTTCATAGAATCCGGCCAGTGGGGACACCTTGCCACTGTAGAGCAATAGCGGGCGTTTTTTTCTTGCCGCAGGCTGTATGGCAATAGAATCGGGAGCTCCTGAGTGCTGCAGGGAGTCTGTAACTGAAGAAGGAGTTTTTGACAGGTTTGTTGTACCCCATCCAAAATCGCTGAAAGTGGCAAAATAGATCTTGCGGCCAAGGAGTGTAAAGCCTTGTTCAGGAATCCATGCCATGAGCAGCAGTAGAATGACTCCGGCGTTTAGAAAGAAGATAAAGACATCTTTCGGTGTAATATCTTTATTCATTAAGTGCGAAAATGGAGCAGAGACAAAAACGTGCTGGTAAAATTACGAGTACAAATAAATTGCAATGCATCTGGAAGGAGAGTATTTTTTCCGGATTACCCGGAATTCCGCGAAACCCTGACCACCAGCACAAACGGTGCGTGAGCCTGCGTGAGGCGGATGGAGGACGCCCCATTCGGGGCGGTCCCCGCCAAAACATTTTGGCGGGGACGGAACTCCGGAATACGCCGACCTCTGCGGGCATGCGGTGGATTGTACATAGCAAAGCCCGCAGAGGGCACGCCCTCATCCAAAAAAATAAATAAGCGAGGGTAGCTGATGCGGGTAGGTTTTTATGCTTGCATAATATTTTTTGTATATTTAGCG
This sequence comes from Schleiferia thermophila, assembly GCF_003337435.1. Classification (GTDB taxonomy): domain Bacteria; phylum Bacteroidota; class Bacteroidia; order Flavobacteriales; family Schleiferiaceae; genus Schleiferia; species Schleiferia thermophila. The sequence continues at coordinate 122,524 of NZ_QPJS01000004.1, read as the reverse complement.
CTCCAAACAAGTTAAAAGGAATTCGTACCATGAACGCATACATTGTGGCTGCTAAGCGAACTGCTGTAGGTAAGGCCCCCAAGGGAAAACTTAGATTTTTCAGACCGGATGATATGGCTGCAGAGGTCATTAAAAGTCTTTTGGCCGAATTGCCACAGCTGGACCGGGAGCGCATCAACGACGTGATTGTGGGCAATGCGATGCCGGAAGCCGAACAGGGGCTAAACGTAGGAAGGCTCATTTCTCTCATGGGGCTTGATACGGTAAAGGTTGGCGGCATGACCGTGAACCGGTATTGTGCATCAGGCCTGGAAACCATAGCGATTGCTGCAGCCAAAATACATGCGGGTTTGGCTGAATGCATAATCGCCGGAGGGGTGGAAAGCATGAGCTACATTCCGATGGGCGGGTGGAAAGTGACCCCAAATTACGAACTGGCCAAGGTGCATGCTGACTACTACAACAACATGGGTCTGACCGCTGAGGCTGTGGCTAAAAAGTATCAGATATCTCGCGAGGACCAGGATGCATTTGCCTATAGATCGCACCAAAGAGCTCTGAAAGCCCTGTCTGAAGGGCTTTTCAAAGATGAAATTGTGCCGCTGACGGTACGGGAAGTATATCTGGACGAACGGGAAAAAAGACAGGAGCGCACATATACTTTTTCTATAGATGAAGGGCCAAGGCCGGATACCAGTTTGGAGGCACTTGCAAAGCTCAAACCTGTATTTGCCGAAAAAGGCAGCGTGACAGCCGGTAATTCCTCGCAGACGTCGGATGGTGCAGCATTTGTGGTGGTGATGAGTGAAAAGATGGTAAACGAACTGAATCTTAAACCTTTAGCGAGATTAATTACCTATGATGTAGCAGGAGTGGAACCGAGAATCATGGGCATAGGTCCGGTAGAAGCCATTCCAAAAGCCCTGAAAAGAGCCGGTTTGAATTTGAATGATATCGATTTAATTGAGCTAAACGAAGCTTTTGCGGCTCAATCAGTGGCCGTGATCCGGGAGCTCGGCATCCGTGAAGAAATTACAAACGTAAACGGAGGAGCCATAGCGCTGGGACATCCGCTGGGGTGCTCCGGGGCCAAACTAAGTGTGCAGCTCTTTAATGAAGCTAAAAGAAGAAAGGCCAAATATGGAATGGTGACCATGTGTGTGGGCACAGGACAGGGAGCTGCAGGTATTTATGAAATTTTTTAACCTTAGGCATCTTTTACCCACGGGGTAAAAATGCAGAAAAAGGAGTATTTTTAGCGCCGAAAAAAGTTAGTAAAATCCAATGTTTGAAGAAAAACTTCGATACAGTGACGAAGAACTGGAATTTTTTAAAGATTTGATTTTAAAAAAAATAGAAAAAGCGGAGTACGATCTTAAGGTGCTTAAAGAAGCTATTTCGAACAGTGCCGGAAACGGTACGGATGATACATCTCCTACTTTTAAAGCTTTTGAAGAAGGTTCGGAAACCATGAGCAAAGAAGCCAATGCACAGCTGGCCGCCCGTCAGGAGAAATTTATAAGAGACCTTAAAAACGCCTTGCTGAGAATTGAAAATAAGACTTATGGAATTTGCAGAGAGACGGGAAGGCTGATTCCGAAAGAGCGTTTGATGCTGGTACCTCATGCTACACTCAGTATTGAGGCCAAGGAAGGAAGAAATAACCGAACAAAGTGAGGCAAAATCTATTAATTGTAGCTCTGATTCTGCTGGCAGATCAGGCCCTCAAAATTTGGGTAAAACTGACAATGATGCTGGGCCAGGAGCATAGAATAACCGATTGGTTTATCCTTCACTTTACTGAAAATCCGGGCATGGCCTTTGGACTGGAATGGGGAGGTGACGTCGGCAAATATCTCTTGACGATATTCCGGATAGCAGCCTCAGTGTGGATATTTACCTGGTTGGTCAAATTAAATCGAAACCATGTTCCTGCTGTGGCACAGATCAGTGTTGCTCTGGTATTGGCCGGTGCGGTGGGCAATTTGATAGACAGTCTGTTTTACGGATTACTTTTCGACCATAGTTATCATCAGGTTGCTACCTTGTTTCCTAAAGGAGGGGGTTATGCAGGATTTATGCTTGGGCATGTAGTGGACATGTTTTATTTTCCTCTGATTCACACCACCCTTCCAGATTGGATACCTTTTTGGGGGGGGAAGGAGTTTTTGTTTTTTCAGCCGATCTTCAATATTGCAGATGCGTCCATTACAGTGGGAGTAGGTCTAATGATTGTTTACCAAAGGTACTTGTTTGAGAAAAATGCTCAACAGCACTCAGTGGCCTGACAAACGATCGCGGTTTAGATGCATGTGGCGAAATGCAGAATATTTTTACTCAAAATTGAAAATTTCTTAACGTAAGTCTTCGTGTTGAATTAAAATTTGCGGTAGATTTAAGTCTCATTACCCAAATAGCGCAACTTGAACAAGGTACCCTCGAATTCCTTTAGAAAAAGGAATTTTTCTTCGACTTCATTGATTTTTAATTTTTCAATAAGTCTTTTATTTTTTCTTACAAAAACTTATTCCCAGCCGCAATGGATTTTGGTTAATCAAAGCCAGCCGCAAACGGATACCGTAAAACAGTGTGTAAACACTGCCATACCACTCTCTACAAACATCAACGCCGGTACACTGAATTGGAGCGCTTCCGGGGGTGTTCCATCCAGTTCTACGGTTGCTTCTTTCAATGTTCAGTATTCCAATCCCGGTGTGTACAAAGTTACCTTAGACACCAACGGGACCCGATTAGACTCGATATACTTCTGGATCGGAGTTCCTGATTCAGTGCACTTTAATCCTCCAAAATCGACTTTCTGTCTGAATGACGACCCTTTGTTTCTGAGTGGCGGATATCCGGCTGGAGGATTTTTCAGCGGGCCTGGTGTAAGCGGCAATGTTTTTTATCCATCAGTGGCTGGTGTCGGGTCGCATCAAATTACGTATACCATTACAAATTCTTTTGGATGCATCAGTACCTATTCAATGACTTTTGTGGTACATGATCTTCCAAAAATAGATACCATCATATCGACCGGACAATTTAGTATATTCAATGGCTTGACGACTTACAAATTCTGCACAGTTAATCAGAATCAGACTTTCAATTTAACCTTTTCATCCAGCATATACAGCTTTTATAAACTGTATCTTAACAACAATGTAATCGACTCCGGAACCACTTTACCGAATTTTAAGCCCATTTCATTGACCAGTCCGGGACTTTATGAGGTGGTTCTTGAGCTGACCAATGCCAATGGGTGCAGCAATTCGAAGAAAATACAGCTGTTTTATGGTACCAATCCGGCAATTGGGATCAACTCACTGGGCAACACCATTCGTTGCCTGCCAAAAGACAGTAGCGGACAAGCTTTCTCATTTATTTTCTCCAATTATCAATCCAATCCACCCGGCACCACCTATACAGTAGTCGTAAACGACGTACCATCTGTATATACTTACATACATCCTCCCCCTGATACATTTACTCACATATTTTATAAGAATTCATGTGACCCAACCAAATCCAATCAGTTTACCGTCACAATCACAGCGACAAACCCCTGTTTTTCCACTACAGCCTCCGTCAACGGAATTGTATTGAACGAGGCTGTGACTGCAGGTTTTACTGTACCTGATACGGTGTGTGTTAGTTCAGCTGTTCAGATCACGGATACATCGATAGGCGGAATTTTCATTCAAAGTCCGAGTATTTGTGATTCGAATAAAAAAGTTGTCTGGAGTATCAGTCCGTCCACCTATACAGTACTATCTGGCAGCATGGGAATAATGTTTAACAATTCCACAGACCCTGCTGATTGGATATCAGGCACTTCAAATATTACAGTACAATTTAACCAACCAGGACTATATACTATCAAACAGTTTGTCGGAAATGTGGATGAGTGTGGTGCCGATTCAGCCATAAAGGTGATATGTGTAGGAAAACCACCTGACGATCTTGGAATTAATTTTAAATTTATAAACAACGATTCTTCATTTTGCAAACCATTTTCCGTTGGCTTTGAGGATGCGGGAGATTCGATTTACTCATGCCTGCCCAACCGCGTTAGGTGGGAAATACAGCCCTCGACCGGTTTTACGGTGGATTCAGGCTCTCTGGCATCCAGGTTTGTTCAACTCACTATCAATGAAGTGGGTGAATACAGATTGCTGATGATCAAGGAAAATTTTTGTGGTGTAGATTCTGTCGATACTGTATTTCGCATTATCAGCAAGCCTTTTCTGCAAATGCCGCCAGCGATGGCATATTGTGGACCACAGATCATCGCATTTGGCCTTGACTCCGGACACATCCCTGTTATTTACGACAGTTTGAGCACATTGGAGTATTTCTGGAGTGTAAGCCCGCCTGTCGGATGGTCGTTTATTACAGGAAGTACACCAAGCGATTCTGTGCCTGTGATTTCTTTCGATTCGGCTGGAGTTTATTGGGTAAAATTAAGAATTTCAAACATTTGTGGTGAAGTGACAGACTCGCAGAAAGTTGAAATCTTTGAGTTGCCAAAAATTCAGGTTGATTCGGTTTACTATGTGTGTTATGGTGAAAATTTCTCCCTTACACCAGTGGTTACCTCAGGGAACCCCCCTTATTTTACTTATTGGAATTGCAGCTGCAATCAGTCAGATACTTCTAACACAGTATTTATAACAGGAATAACCGATACGATTTCAATCAACTATTTTGTTGTGGATGAAAAAGGATGTACCGACAGTGCAACTTTTTATGTGGTACCATATCCTCCAATTCAGTTATCAAACAATGCACCGCCTTTTGTTTGTCAATCTGATACCATACAAATTCAGGTAACTGCCAGCGGTGGCGGAGGTGGTTTTCAATATCAGTGGAGTCCTTCGGTCGGACTTACCAGTACAAATACATCAAGTACTACACTTATAGCCAGTCTTGCAGATAGCCTTTATGTAGTGACTGTAACGGATGCTAACAACTGCCAGGTCACAGATACGATTTTACTACCCATAATTCCCTTGCCTCCTGTGAATGCAGGCGGCAATAAAAATATCTGCCCCGGCGATTCTGTTTTAATTGGTTCTCCAGGCAATCCTGGTTTGTTGTACGTATGGTTTGATTCTTCTTCTAATGTTTTAGACTCAACGGATCAATTATGGGTGAAACCTACACTCAACAGTGTGTATTATCTGATGGTAGAAGACTCAGTATATCAGTGCAGAAATTATGATACTGTTCACGTTAATTTAAATCCTCAACCCAATGCAATTTTTAGTTTATCTGACTCTGCAATATGCTCAGGTCAAAGTATTTACACTTCCAACAGCTCGGATATAGGATTAATGTACCAATGGTATTTAAACGACTCATTAATAAGCACTGCTTACAACACTAGTTTTTCCCTGGTAAATCCAGGAAATCAAGACAGCCTTGTTACCATTAAACTTGTGATAACTGCAGGCACGGGATGTCGTGATTCTATAAGCAGAACTGTGGTGATTAACCCATTACCCCTGGCCAGCTTCTCCATGCCCCCATCCCTCTGTGCCAACGACTCCCTGAGCCCCCTCAACCTCTCCTCCGGTAAAACACCCCTCCAATACCTCTGGACCGTCAACGACTCCTCCGTCCTCATCTCCAACCCCTCCGCTCCAAACCCCGTCTTCTACTTCCCGGACAACCAATCCAACAACCCCATCACCTACTCCATCTCCCTCATCGTCACTTCCCCTGACGGATGCTCCGATACCTCCTCTCACTCCATCTCCCTCCTGCCTAGACCCATCGCCAACTTCTCCCTGCCTCCCAACTCCTGCTCCCCCTTCAGCCTCTCTCCCGCTGACTCCTCAATAGGCCTCAACCTCTCCTACCTCTGGTCCATCTCCCCATCCTCCAACGTCTCCTCCTCCAACCTCAATACCCCTAACCCCTCCTTCCTGCTGCCCCTCTCCTCAGCAGACTCCATCACCTACACCATCTCCCTGACCATCACCGACTCCAACGGCTGTAAAGACTCCATCTCCAAATCCTTCGTCGCTTACCCACGACCCATCGCCTCCTTCTCCCCTTCCCATACCTCCGTCTGCGACTCCTCCACCGTCTCCTTTACCAACCTCTCCTCCTCCGGTCAGTCCAACTTGCCCCAACTCTCCTACTTCTGGAACTTTGGCAACGGACTAACCGATACCTCCGCAAACCCCTCCGTCACCTTCTCCAACCCCTCTACAAACGATACCTCCTTCACCGTCTCCCTCACTGTCACCAATGCCTTCGGATGTACCGACTCCTCCTCCCAAACCATCACCGTACACCCCAATGCCAATGCTCAACTCAACGTCCTCAGCTCCGTCGAATGCGCCCCCTTTACCATCGATACTTCCAAAGTAAAACCCCTCCTCTTCCCCAATGCCAACACCTCCTACCTCTGGAAAATCATTAAAAACAACTCCGTCATCGCCTCTTTCAGCGGTCCTGACTCCCTGAACTACACCATCGCCAACGACGGCGACTCCGTCATCGTCCGACTCATCGCCCTCTCACCCTACAACTGCAAAGCCGATAGCACCGAACACCTCTTCTACACCATCCTCAACCCCTCTGCCAGCTTCACCCTCCTGCCCGACTCGGCCTGCTCCCCGGCTACCTTCATCGTCCTGAACAACTCCTCCCCCAACGTCCAGTACCAATGGGCTATCAACAACAGCATCACCCCTATCTCCTCTCAAAACCCCTCCTTCTCCTTCCTCAACCTCTCCAACTCCTCCGACTCCACCATCTCCATCCGACTCGTAGTGACCGCCGGTACCGGTTGTACCGATACCGCCTACCAATCCATCACCCTCAAACCAAAACCCTTGGCCAGCTTCTCCATGCCCCCATCCCTCTGTGCCAACGACTCCCTGAGCCCCCTCAACCTCTCCTCCGGTAAAACACCCCTCCAATACCTCTGGACCGTCAGCGACTCCTCCGTCCTCATCTCCAACCCCTCCGCTCCCATCCCCGTCTTCTACTTCCCGGACAACCAATCCAACAACCCCATCACCTACTCCATCTCCCTCATCGTCTCCTCCCAGGACGGATGCTCCGATACCTCCTCCCACTCCATCTCCCTCCTGCCTAGACCCATCGCCAACTTCTCCCTGCCTCCCAACTCCTGCTCCCCCTTCAGCCTCTCTCCCGCTGACTCCTCAATAGGCCTCAACCTCTCCTACCTCTGGTCCATCTCCCCATCCTCCAACGTCTCCTCCTCCAACCTCAATACCCCTAACCCCTCCTTCCTGCTGCCCCTCTCCTCAGCAGACTCCATCACCTACACCATCTCCCTGACCATCACCGACTCCAACGGCTGTAAAGACTCCATCTCCAAATCCTTCGTCGCTTACCCACGACCCATCGCCTCCTTCTCCCCTTCCCATACCTCCGTCTGCGACTCCTCCACCGTCTCCTTTACCAACCTCTCCTCCTCCGGTCAGTCCAACTTGCCCCAACTCTCCTACTTCTGGAACTTTGGCAACGGACTAACCGATACCTCCGCAAACCCCTCCGTCACCTTCTCCAACCCCTCTACAAACGATACCTCCTTCACCGTCTCCCTCACTGTCACCAATGCCTTCGGATGTACCGACTCCTCCTCCCAAACCATCACCGTACACCCCAATGCCAATGCTCAACTCAACGTCCTCAGCTCCGTCGAATGCGCCCCCTTTACCATCGATACTTCCAAAGTAAAACCCCTCCTCTTCCCCAATGCCAACACCTCCTACCTCTGGAAAATCATTAAAAACAACTCCGTCATCGCCTCTTTCAGCGGTCCTGACTCCCTGAACTACACCATCGCCAACGACGGCGACTCCGTCATCGTCCGACTCATCGCCCTCTCACCCTACAACTGCAAAGCCGATAGCACCGAACAA
>NZ_QPJS01000004.1:0-114519 GCF_003337435.1 Schleiferia thermophila | reverse complement strand
CTCCCTGAACTACACCATCGCCAACGACGGCGACTCCGTCATCGTCCGACTCATCGCCCTCTCACCCTACAACTGCAAAGCCGATAGCACCGAACAATTACTTTACACTTTTACAAATCCGAAAGTTGGTTTCCTGGCTTCCGCTACGTCCGGCTGTCATCCTATGGCAGTTAACTTAGTAGATACAAGCGATCAGAATTTAGCGCTAGAATGGTATATCAACGGAACATTGATATCCACCGCCAAAAACCTCTCCATTGTTTTGTCCAATACGTCCCTCAATGCAGATTCAATTTTTGAAATTAAACTAATAGGTTCGCATCCCGGAACAGGGTGTAAAGACTCTTCAATTCAACAAATTATTGTTTATCCGCTACCGAATCCGGATTTTAATTATCAAAATGTTTGTCTTGGCGAACAAATTGCTTTTACCGATTTGTCCACCCCTGCTGACAGTATTGTGAGCTGGAAGTGGAATTTTGGAAATGGAGATACTTCGACAAGTAAAAATCCTACATACCAATACCCGGCACCTGGAATATACATCGTGTCCTTGGAAGTAACGGATTCGAGAGGTTGTAAAAATTCTGTGCAGAAACCCGTTACGGTAAGGCCACTCCCAGTTCCTGATTTTTCTGTTGTGACTGGTTGTGGATCCGATACTGTTTGTGTAGGACAGCCAGTCCAGATCACTGACTTAAGTACCTCGGACAGCTTGAGTGGTAACATTGTCCAATGGCATTGGGACATATTTAACAATGGTTCGATCGATTATTCAACCAAAAACATTGTTCACACATTTCAAACCACCGGATTGATTCCTGTAAAGCTAAAAGTTGTTACAGATCAGGGATGCAGTGATTCGATTGTGAAATTTGTAAGTGTGATTCAGAAACCAGCCCCATACTTTAAGTTATCTGCAGACTCCATTTGTGGTCCGGCAAGTGTAAGTATTACGGATTCAAGTCAGGGAATTATCAACTACTACTACTGGGAATTTTGGGCTCTAGATAGTGCCATGCAGAAGGTAGTATTTTATACCGATTCGGGAGCACAAGTCGCCAATACCCCAGTCTTAATGCCATCCTATAAGGAAGACACAACCTATTACGTCACATTGCGGGTAGGCAATTGCTGCGGCTATAACGAAATGACCGACTCTGTTGTGATTAAAACGCTCCCTGTAGGAAATTTTCTGGCATTGCCAGACTCGGGTTGCTCTCCGCTTCAGGTCACGTTTCAGTTGGATGGTTTGGTCGATGGAAGTCCCGATTCCGTAGTTATCGACTTTGGTTTTAACAATCAAAAGGTAACTGTATTTCCTGTATTTGTAAATACCGGTACAGGTCTGGTAAAAATCTGGGGGCAGCAGGTTCAAACCTTCACCTACTCAGGGACTTCACTCGACACTACTTATTTTGTGACTCTTACTGCATATAATGATTGCGGTGATAGCAGTAAGACCATTCCGATAAAAGTTGCGCCTAATACCGGACAGGCATTCTTTCAGAATACTCCATCGATTGGTTGTGCACCCCTGACGGTTCAATTTCAAAATTTCTCATTTGGTGCATCGTATATCGGATGGTGTTTTGACTTCAATCCCATTACTAAACAATGCATGGGTACCACAAGTATTCTGTCCAATCCATCTTATACATACTCCACACCAGGGATTTATACCGCTGCATTATTTGCCAGCAACAATTGCGGTTTTGATACCATTACCACTCAAATTGTTGTATTATCAAGCCCGATTGCTGATTTCGTGGCCAATACTCAAATATGTGAAGGAGATACCGTCTTTTTCCAAAATACCAGTCAGGCGGATTCTGGCTTGATTGTCCAGAACATCTGGCATTTCGGAACCGGTGATAGCTCTTTGCTCAGCCATCCGTGGTATGTGTATCAGACTCCCGGTACTTATCAGGCTTGTTTAAAAGTAATTACCAATTATGGCTGTCCCGATAGCATTTGCTATCCAATCACAGTATATCCAAAACCCACTGTTCAATTTTATGCGCAAGACGTATGCTTCAGTAAGCAACCGGTACATTTTTACGATTCTTCGACCGTTTCTTTGGGCAGTCTTGTGTCGACCATCTGGAAATTTGGTGATGGAAATACATCTGTAACGCAAAATCCACAGCATACCTATAGCCAGCCAGGTCAGTACACCGTAACGCTTATCAAGCAGTCCAATTTGGGATGTATAGACAGTGTCAAAAAAATTGTTAATGTATACCCTGATCCAGACATTGATTTTTCAATGATGCTCATTGCGGGCGACAGCTGTTCTGTGCCACAGACTTATCAATTTAACAATCTCAGCACAAATGCATTCGGATTTGTGTGGGATTTTGATTACATGCAAAATCCCGGTGTCAACACTTCTACGCTTAATAATCCCTCATTTACTTTCACTTCTCCGGGCATTTATCATGTTGCTCTAATAGGGGGCAATCAATTTGGCTGTTGGGACACAGTGGTCAGAACCATTCTGGTCGGAGATGGTGTAGTAAGTAACTTTACACCTGACTCAGCCGAAGGTTGTGTACCCTTGACAATCCAATTCAATGATGCCTCTCTTTATACTCAAGGAGTTGACAGTATTGTAAACTGGATATGGGATTTTGGAGATGGAACGACCGTAAGTGGAATTCCCAACCCGATACATACCTACTTCAACGCCGGAAGTTATACAGTGAAGCTTACAGCAGAGACCGCTTTGGGATGTCTTGACACTGTTACGAAGTCAGGATTTGTGAAGGCCTATTACAGACCAAAGGTGAATTTCGATTTTGAGAAAGAAAACATCAGGCGAGTCAGGTTTATCAATCAAACTGATGAAGGAGGAATTTTTACCATTTACAGATGGAATACAGGAGATGGAAATACAGCAGACTCAACAGACCTCACATATACCTATGAAAGGCGATATCTTGGCAATGATTCTGTGGAAGTCTGTCTCTATGCCCAAAATGTACTGGGATGTGATTCCATGATGTGTAAGAGAATCTGGCTTTGGAGATATAACCTTATAGTTCCCAACGCATTTGCTCCCGATCTGACGGATGTAGGTGAAGGCAATGTATTTCTGCCAAAAGGGCACAGCCTTAAGAAATACGAACTTAAAATATATGACACCTGGGGCAATCTGGTATTTCGTTCGGAGAAGTTAGATGAAAATGGATCCCCATCAGAGCCCTGGGATGGCCGGCATTTAGGCACCGGAAAAGTTTTGCCTATGGGGGCTTATGTCTGGACAATAATTGCGGTATTTGATGATGGAACCATTTGGCCGGGACAAATTCAATCAAATGGTGAATTGTTAAACTTTGGCACTGTGACTCTTATTAGATGAAAAAGAAAATATGGCATTTGATTATCCTTAATACGTGCATTTTATCACTTTTTACCAATGCTCAAAACCCTGTATTTTCTCAAATTCTAATAAATAAAAGCTACTTAAATCCAGCATATGCCGGTTATTCTGGAGACTTGACTTTTGATATGCAATCCAGAATACAATGGTTTAGAGTTCCTTCTTATTTTTTATCGAATGCCTTTGCAATAAACGGGGGATGCAACGCAAACCGCCTGGGATTTTCATTACAGGGCTTAAGCGATTTGAGAGGAGAGGGTTTTCTTCAAAATCACCGAATTACCGGAGCTGTATCCGTTAATTTACCAGGATACACAAGCAGAAAACTAAAAAATAAATTTTTACGCGACCGAAAAACCATCGTTTCTACCGGTTTAGCTATTGGCGTAGGCCAAAGGTTTTTAAATTGGGATAGACTGCTCTTTACTGACCAGCTCGATCATTATTTAGGTATCGTTAGAAATTCCAGTTTGGTAAATCCTCAAAATGTCGTCTCCAATGTTATAGTGGACCTGTCTGCAGGTTCCAGGATGAAAATGGAAATAAGCGATAAGGGTTCAAATATTTCGGCAGGATTTGCTATGTTTCACATCAACCGACCAGTAGAAACATTTTTTTACAGCGAAAACAGACTCCCGATCCGTTATACAGGTCATGTTTTTTTACACCTTCAAACAGAAAAGTATGTAAATAATGCTCAATTTCTTACAATAGGATGGGTTGGAAATTACCAGCAGGAGATGCAGACAAACATCGTTTTATTAATGCGGGATTTCAACTCTGGTTTTATGCTGGGTGGCGGCTTTAGATCAGAGCGAATTTATTTGTTGGGAAAAACAATCGATTCAATCGTTTTACAATTCAACCTCCGTCAAGGCGATGTTATCATAAATTACTCGTTGGATTTTACAGTCTCCTCTCTGGGAGTACATCGCACTTTTGGTACTCACGAGCTGGGCATCAGCTACCTAATGAGCGGTTACAATATGTGCGGTATGTTTTACAAAAGGAACAAAAGGGCTAAAACCGATTGTTTTTTTCTTTACGACGATTTGATGAAAAAGTCTAATTTCATTCTCATACAGCCATAAAAAAAACCATGCTTTCGCATGGTTTTTTAGTTCATAAACAAATAAAATTATGGGCTTACATAGTTAATGGATATGTTAAAATAAAAGGCACCGTCGGTTTGATTTCTCAGGGCATAGGGATGATCCCGCAGTAAATTGAAAAAATCCGATTGCCCTTTTTTCAGCCGGTCGGCATCAAAAGAATACATCACCCGATATCCTGCCTGAACACCCAGCCACCAAAATCCTGCTATCTGACGCTGATAATCTAGTCTGAACCGCAGCTCACCTCTGCGAATTAAAAAATTAACATCCTCAGTACTAAATTGGTTGATCCGATAGCTTGAGCCCTCAAGTTCATACCCGAAGAGCAACATGGAACGCGGACTAAAGGTGTAGCGACCGTGACCTCTGGCAGGCAAAAGAATTTCGGTGCCCCACTTTCTGCTCAGTGATGTCCAATTGTAAAGTATCAGAGGAATATAATTCATTCCACCGGCTCTGTAGGTTCTGGAAATTCCCAAAGCCCATTGCTTTCGGTCGTTTGGACGCTGTCCATATAAAACGGCTCCGGAATACAGCAATTGTCCTTCCAAAGGATTGAGCCATGAAAAATTGCCACTTAGATCCAACTGTATTTGGGCAATAATGAACTGCTTTTCGTCAAAAGGCACGTAAAAGGTATTAACCCAATTAACCGTCCTTAAACCATACTTATCAAGAGTATCGGTCATATGGGCTAGAGAATCTCTCCAGAATTCATGGCTGCGTTTTCGGGCTGTATATTGTACATCCCATGCATTGAGCATTGATTGCCAGAGAAACCGGTTATTGGAAATAACAGGCGTCATCAACTGAAGCCTGAGTCCCCCTGTATACGTAGCGAGGCCTTTTTCTGCATCAAAGTTCAGATTAGAGCTATCGGTTTGAAATGTCCCTAGCTCCGTAAATCGCATCTCATACGGAAGCTGAACATCCCATCCCAGGGAAAAGAACCGCTGAGGAGACAGCCCAAATATTCGGGCATTGGCATACGTTTTTGTAGGCGTACCGAGATATTCTACTTCACTGTAATCATACTCATCCTCATCATCATTCTCACTTTCTTCAGTGATTATCTGTGCTTTGAAGAGAAGGGGATGCAGTATCAGAAGAAATACCGTAAAAAGTGTTAATCGCTTAGCCATAAGAGATCAATCTTTCTTTTTAACGGCTACTCTGGTCCACACATCTGTACGACCAAGTGCTTTAACTCCTATATAGCCTCGAATATCGAGTGTATTTTCATCTTTCATTTTTATGACGCAGCTGTACGTGTTGCCATTTTCAGGGTCATAGATAGTGCCATCTACCCACTCGCCTTTATCGTTGTACACAAAATCTTTTAATATTCTGTAGCCTTTCAATGGCACTTGCCGCATGGATTCATCGGGATTGTTCTTATCTACTTTAGGCTGGTTGGTCACAGGATCAATAGGTTCGCGGAGCCATACAATCTTTCCGTAATATTTGTCTCCGATTTTTTCAATTTTAACACGTGCTTTTCCATGTGAGGGCTCCCATACACCGATTAATTTATCTCCCTCCACATTCTGGGCATTTGCCGTGGTCATACAAAACAGAGGAAGAACCAAGAGAGACAAGAAAAATCTGATCTTCTTCATAGCAACTAAGGTTTTAGTAATTAATAATTAATTTAAATTTAACAAGTGCGGAGAAATCATCATCCAAATCTTCTGCCAAATCCACATCAGCGACTACAGTTACCTGATCAAGTGCAAGGAATTTTTCTATTTTCTTTTGTTCGTTAGCTACAATCAAAGCAGGTTTGGTTTCGCCCTGGGGAATATTGTTGGCAAAAGCTATTTTCTGCATATCCACATTCCTCCCGGTAAGTTCAACCTTTAGATTTTTTACAGGAAATTCGGGAGCATATTCAATGACAACGGATTCAATGCGCGCTGATTTAATGGTATTATTTCTGAGATCATGCTCCGGAAAAAGTTCGCCAAGATTGACTTGCCAAATGCCAGTAGCTGTATTTGACCCCTCATACAGAGGCCCTTCCGCATATACTCTTACCGAAAACTCGGTCTCTGCTTCCTGGTTATCTCTGATGCAGGAAACTACGATGACCATTAAAAATATAAGTTGCAGAGTTGCGTAAACGAATTTCAGATTTTTTTTCATTTTAAATACACTTTAAATGGATGAACTGACAAATCTACAAAAACATGCTCCTGCAATGATGTGGAAAGCTGTATACCCGTTACATCACAATGTACAGGAAATGATTTGTGATTTCTATCTACTAAAACTGCAGTAGAAAGTGAGGCAGGGCGATATTTCAAAAGAGGTTTAAGTGCATAGAGCAAGGTGCTCCCTGTGTTCAATACGTCATCTACTACGACGATGTGTTTATTGCTTATATCTTTTAGTGCAGGAGTCAATACTGGATCAGATACATGCGGCTGGTCCTTGTCCAGCTCTATTTCGTAATGGTGGATTGTGATAGACGAAATTTTTTGAATGAATTCCTCCAATAGCCTGCTGAGAAAATTTCCGCGAGGCTTAATGCCCATAAGATAGATTTCATCTACCTGATAATGGTGCTCATATATCTGCCAGGCCATGCGCTCTATGATATGTACGATGCGCTTGTGGTCCAATACCTGAGTAATACGCTGTTCCATATGAGTATCAATAATCGATAGGGGGTAAAATTTTTGAGGATGCTTCACCGAAGCCGATTTTAAGTCCATCTTTTTCACAAAAACCTCTGATGGTCACCTGATCACCATCAAGGATAAATGTCCGAGAGGAACCATCTGCGAGTACCAGGGGTTTGGTACCTTTCCAGGCCAGCTCGAGCATGGAACCAAAGCTGCCGGGTTCAGGTCCGCTGATGGTGCCGGAAGCCATCATATCGCCAGCGTTTACATTGCAACCGTTTACGGTATGATGTGCCAGTTGTTGGCTTATATTCCAATAAAGGTATTTGAAATTGCTACGGCAAATGGTGGTTGAGACTCCTGATTCAGTCGTGAGATCCACTTCTAACTGGATATCAAAGGTTTTTGGACCACTGGTTTGCAAATACGGAAGCAATGGTTTTTCGGCCTTCGGCCCGTGACACCTAAAAGGTTCCAGAGCTTCCAGGGTGACGATCCAGGGGGAAATTGTCGAGCCAAAATTTTTTCCCAAAAATGGACCAAGGGGTTGATATTCCCATTTTTGAATATCACGAGCGCTCCAATCGTTGAAAAGCACCAGGCCAAAAATGAAGTCTTCGGCTTCATCCGCTTTGATTGGCTGGCCCAAGGGTTTTCCACGACGGGTAATGAAGGCAACTTCAAGCTCGAAATCCAGCTGACTGCTTGGAGAGAAAATCGGATTTCCTCCAGCAGATGGAACTATCTGGCCCCAAGGCCTGTGAATTTCGGTACCAGACACGACAATGCTCGAAGACCTGCCATGATATGCAATAGGCATGTGCAGCCAATTGGGCATCAATGCATTTTCTGCCCCTCTGAACATAATACCAACATTGGTAGCGTGTTCTTTGGACGAATAGAAATCTGTGTAATCACCTACTTGAACCGGCATCAACATCTGTGTAGAAGTGATAGGATAGAAAATCCTGGATTTTACAGCACTATCAGCATTTTTTAAAGCAGGATTTTCGCCCATGAGCAATTCCATCAGTTCCTTTCGCACTTTTAAATGTAACGCCTTGGGTAAGGCTATAAAATCGTTTAAACTTTCTTTCAAAAAAACATTGACATCAAAGTCAACAGGTAAGAAGCCCATCGCTGCCAAAGCGTGAAGATTGATGACCAAATCACCAATTCTGCTAACTGCTGCAACGCTGCCATCTGGCATCTTGGCCAGCCCGTAGGGCAGATGGTACACCGGAAATTCAGAACCATCAGAAACATCTACCCAGGTACTAAGGTTTTTTAATTGAGCGATATGCATTTGATTTGGATATTTGACAAGAAATTAGCGCTGCTAAAAATAAACACAAACCTAATTTTTGTATGTGGAAAGACGATTATCTCTTTGATCTGATCAAAAAAGAGAAGAGACGCCAGACAGATGGTGTAGAACTTATTGCCTCTGAAAACTTTGCTAGCGAACAAGTCATGAAAGCCATGGGGAGTGTACTCACCAATAAATATGCAGAAGGATTTCCGGGCAGACGGTATTACGGAGGATGTGAGGTAGTCGATGAGGTCGAAACCGAAGCCATAAACCGCGCTAAACTCCTCTTTGGAGCTCAATATGCCTGCGTACAGCCACACAGTGGCTCACAGGCGAATGCAGCTGTTTACCTGGCGCTACTAAAACCAGGAGATAAAATCATGGGATTTGATCTGTCACATGGAGGCCATTTGACTCATGGAAGTCCAGTAAGTTTCAGCGGAAAACTCTATCAGGCTGCCTTTTACGGGGTAGAAAAAGAAACTGGTCTTATTGACTATGAGAATGTTCGGAAGCGAGTTCTGGAAGAAAAACCCAAGCTGCTCATCTGTGGTGCTTCGGCCTACAGCCGGGATATCAACTATGCTAAATTTCGAGAAATAGCTGATGAAGCAGGAGCTTTCCTTTTGGCAGATATTTCGCATCCATCTGGACTGATCGCCAAAGGAGTACTCAACGACCCATTACCTCATTGTCATTTTGTAACCACTACTACGCACAAGACACTCAGGGGACCGAGAGGCGGACTTATTTTGATGGGTAATGACTTTGAAAATCCATTTGGTCTTAAAACTCCAAAAGGGGAGATACGAATGATGTCGTCTCTGATAGATGCAGCCGTTTTTCCAGGAGTTCAGGGTGGACCATTGGAACACATAATAGCAGCAAAGGCAGTTGCCTTTGGAGAGGCACTTACCGACAACTTTATGGCCTATATTCTTCAGGTGCAAAAAAATGCTCGTGCCATGGCGGGAGCACTGCTCGATATGAACTATCAAATTATCTCCGGTGGCACGGACAATCATCTAATGCTCATAGATTTAAGAAACAAAAACATCACAGGAAAAGCGGCTGAAACTGCCCTTGGCAAAGCAGGCATCACTGTGAATAAAAACATGGTACCCTTTGACGATAAATCGCCATTTGTCACTTCAGGCATCCGAATAGGAACACCAGCCATCACTACAAGAGGTCTGGATGAAAAGGACTGTATACAATTAGCCTATTGGATCAACGAAGCCATTATACATCACGATAAGGATAACCAATTGGCAAAAATTCAAAAGGAAGTGAAAAAATTTATGAAGCAATTTCCTCTTTTCCACTGGCATAAGATTTAGCGCGGATTAAGTTTTCGTTAATCGGAGAGTAAACTTACCTTTGCATCGGGCAAGTCCCATACAACCAGCTCCCCGTGAATCCCCCAGGTCAGGAATGAAGCAAGGGTGTCGGGTTGTAGCGGTGTGATATGGTAAGCTTGCCCTTCTTTTTTTTCACTACGTACCATGGAAGAAAATCCGTTAAGAGTTGTGATAACCGGCGGACCCGGAAGTGGAAAGACCACCATACTGAATACGCTGAAAAAAAGAGGTTATACAGTTTTTGAAGAGATTTCAAGAGAAATCATCAGGCATAGCCTTGCCACAGGTTCCGACGTACTTCCGTGGAAAAATTTGAATGAGTTTACCAAAGTAGTCTTCCAAAAGCGAGCCCAACAATATTACGAATGCAAAGAAGGCATCTGCTTTTACGACAGATCTGTGGTCGATTCTATTTCTTATCTGCCCCTTGACAATCTGAAACCCGATACAGAAATGAAGACCTGGATCAAAAACAACTCTTATTTTAAGACAGCCTTCATCGCACCGCCATGGAGAGAAATTTACAACCGAGATTCGGAGCGCAAGGAAGACTGGGATACTGCCCAACGAATTTACCAGTTCCTATGTGAAACCTATCGTCAATACGGATATACCCTCATACCCATTCCATTATACACACCGGATAAGAGAGCAGATTTTATACTTAAAACTTTAGAGTCGCTCACATTCCAAAATCTATAACCACTTTTATTCATCCAAAGAATTAAAAAGCCCGTAACCTTAAGATTACGGGCTTTTTGATTATAATAGTAAAACAACTACAGTTTGACAAATCGCTTTATTTCCCTAAAATTCTTACCTTCAATTTTGATAATATAGTTTCCTGCTGGCAAATCCCGCACAGAAATTTCAGCAGCATTGCCATCCTCAAGGGATAGCTGTTTGACAATGCGCCCAAATAGGTCAATAAAACTTACTAAGAAGGCTTCAGATTCAGGTGTAGTGATTGCGATCCTGTCGTTGGAAGGATTGGGATAAATCGATATTTCTGAAGTAAACTGTTCTCGTATGGAAACATTGCTTTTGTAAAAAAAGTCTGTCTTTTCAATCGGGTCAAAACCTGAAATTGATTTGATCTCAAAGATTTCATCCATAATCTTACCACCTGTATAATTTCGAAGATATCTATATCCGCTTGTATCGGGCATTGTGCTCATATAGTCAATAAACAATCTCCCGCTGAAATTACCTTCCGAATCATACGAAAAAATTTCTCTGTTGATAAGTACATAATTGTTGCCAGATAATTCTTCTACATCTAACTGTGTGATCTTGTTATTTGTCAAGGAAGGAGTTATTTTTCCGACTGTATACCAGCCCGAACCGTCGTACTCCTGAATGGTCAGATGGGTCAAATTACCTCCGCTGTAATTGGTCAAATATCTAGCTGATGGTTCGAATTGATTAGTTGCCAGATTTATTTCGTATTGCACATAAGAAGTTGGGCCATATTCAACCGAATAATTAAAATCACTAAACAGATTATATCTTGGATAGATTTCCAGAAGGATGGCATTCAAGCCCAAAAGCAAATCTTCTATCTTAATGTACCCTAGCTCCCAGGTACAATCTTCGAACTTCACAAAATCAATCGGATTTCCAATCATTAAGGGATCTATGGCTAACACAAAGTTCTTCTCTAATCCACTGAGGCTATCGTAAGTGATATTTTTTACGGATAAAACATTTTTAGCAAGACTTCCGTCGCTGGAATTAAAAAACCTAATTTCCGTTGGTTTGGTTGGGTCATTTCCCGTAACAAAGAAAATTGAATCATAGGAAAATAAATTCCAGGAATTGCTGACCCATTCGAAATATCTCACGACGATAAGTCTGCCTTGTGCATCGTAAGTAAATTCAATTTTTTCATCTGGCTGAGTGGAAAGTACCGGATTATTGTTTAACAATACGGAAACAGGCTTTGTACTGCCTGGGTATTGAAAATCGATTATTTGTGAAAGTGCGCCAAACTCGTATTTTTTTACATAATCAACTTTCAGCTGTGCTGAATACTGAAGTAAGTCATACCCCATAAAGACATACTGACTACCGTCCCAGAAATAGTTAACTAATGAATCTGGAATCATCACTGAAGTAGGTTTTTGGTGGTATGCTGGAGTAGCGGTTCCAACTGGTAGTTTCATCAATGCTTTGATTTGCTGAGCCGGATTGTTTAAAATTTTCTCGAGCTGCAGTTTTCTTTTGGCAGCTAAATCCTTTACAGGACCTGCAATGGAAATTGTACTCAACAGGAAAAGTACAAATAAGGTAGTTTTTTTCATGGCATCTTGTTTTTTCGCAAATTTTAATATAGGTAAAGATTAGCGGAGTATTAAAAAAGTTGAATTTGAACCTTTTTTTGCTGCATTAAACACTTTTTCTTTTGGCAAAACGATTGAGCGCGTGGTGATACACCTTCTAAAAATGGCCCTTCATCGCACATCAAGGCACATCTGATCATGAAATGATTATCGCATTTATCATTCATAAAGGCAACGGCGGTTCTTTTTCCGGATTGATCTTGTAAAAAATACTTTACAAATCTTCGATCCTCCAACTTGTGATATTCGACTTTGGTGATTTGATATCCGTCATTTGGCCAATATTTTAATACATAGTCGTTAAGCTCATCGGTATAATGATAGAAATATTTACCAATCTTGTACGCTTCCTCCATAGCACGGCGCCCGGCATATAAAGCCACCAGGCGGTCTCCTATAAAGCTACTGATCATAGGCTGACAATCCTCACATGCACATTTCACATCAACCCCTTCTATAAACATTTTTCCACGACAATCCTCTGAGCAAAGATGCCTGCATTCATAGACCCAACTTTCTTGTGCCAAAGCTGGTATCTGCACAAATAAAAATCCCAACAGATGACCAATCGACAGTATCGCTCTAAGTGAATTGAAGTTCATACCTGATGAGGTTTATATTCATGACAAAATAAAAGTAGAAAGACTCATCAGCAGAAGATTTGACCCTCTGCTTCATCACCGTAAATTTTAGATTCATGGCTCACAAACTTCATGGCAGACATCAGAGCCAGAAGAGCATCGAGGTGATGCCAGGAGGTGATGCCTTCTTCTGCAATTGAAATTTTAGGGTTGAAGAGGCAACACAAGAGCCGTCGACAAGTCAGAAGGTCTGATTTATTGCCTTTGTAGCCGTGTGTGAGTAGCGAAAGCTCGACTGCAAGGAGTTTAGGATAGGTTTCATACACTGGTATTTGATGGTTTTTCAGCTGGTCTTTAAGTCGGATAGCTCTGGCAGTAAGTCCGCCCAAAAACATTGGAGACATAGCGCCCGCCTGGACATCAGCCTTTCGGTAGAAATAGTCGGTACACCCTGCCAGGCCTTTGTACAACCCGGGTAGTGAGAGGGGAGCATCTAAAAACAGAGCATCAGGCCGGAAATGCAGTGCAGATTGAAAGATAAATTGGTCGGCATCTTCATCTTTCTTACAACTGAGAAAATATACCTTGGCACTTTCGTAAACAGCGATGGCAGTAGTGCCCGCATACCTGCTCCCAAAATCTACACCCATTAAAACATCTGTGGGGAGATTGTCTGTCACTTTACCTTGAATATTTCCCGGATTACTTTGGTTCTGTAGTTGAATATTTTCTCCAGTCGAGGTCTGATAAGGATGGGGTGCAATACATTGCCAATGGGAGCTAACGGAAGCTGATAGCTGACGATATCTGTAACCAGAACTCCTTCATCTGTCGTCTTAAAGTGGTGCTCGTGATGCCACATGCTGTAAGGGCCTATGCGCTGCTCATCCACAAAAAATTGGTTCCTGCGGATATGGGTGATTTCAGTGACCCATTCAGTAGGGATGCCCAAAAGAGGTCGTACAGTATACGCGATAATCAAGCCCTCATACATCTCTTCAGGCACAGGGGTCTTGATTATAAAACCCATATCAGGGGGTGTGATTCTCTGCAGGTTGTGTGGAGTGGCAAAAAATTTCCAAACATTTTCGATGGTATCTTTAATGAATACTTCTTCCCTGAGTTGATACATAAGTACTTTTTAGCTCTTAATTTTAAAATCAGGGGAATTGTTTACCAAAGCTCTTTTAAAAACAGAAATCGATTGGATTTAGTTTTCAATTACCTGCCACGTATCTTCAACGTTTCCTTACGCAGTACACATTCAAACAATACCCGATATTATGATGAGAATTTAGACCTGACAGTTTGATACAGAAAAGTGAAAATTCACAAATCTTTATGTGGTATCTTTCTTCTATTAATGGCGAAAAGGTAAATGAGATGATTTCACAATTCCCAATGAAAAAAAGAATTTGAATCCTATGCTGAATCATGAAAATTTGGTAAGTCCAATGTGATGCCGGATGAAATATTAAACCTAATGCATCCTGGTAGTAGAGTAAGGGGATAAACTATATTGTAAATCGCATGAGTACAAATACCAAATTGTGTACTTTCAACGCTATGGTCATTTAAAACGAAGATGAGTGGAACTCGTAAATGTGATAACAAAATTCATGATTTCTATTCCTTCAAACAAAAAAAAGTGTGGAATAGTTGCTTCAAAAAGATATTTAAATACCAAAAACCTTTCAAAAATTGTTAAAATGATTTTTTTTGTTTCGGTATAATCTGTATTGATTATTTTTGTCATGAAATTTAAAACTTATCAAAAATGGAAGCAGAAAAATTAACCCCAAAAACAGTTGCAAATTACCTGAAATCAAATTTTAGCAACAGAGGAGGTCTTAAAAGTGTATTTGCATCTCAATTTCTTTCAAAATTTGAACTCGAGCAGTTGGAAGCATTGAAAGCAGATATCGAAGCTGAAATCCAGGCTCGCTATGATGCTATCGCTCAAGAAAAGATAGCTGAAGTAGAAAAACTTGGCTACAAAGTAATCAAAGCCTAAACTGATAAATTGATATACTAAAATGCGGGCTGCTCTCCTGTACGGAGAGCAGCCTTTTTGTTGTTTATCTCAGCATATGGGTAATAGGTCTGTATAAGCCTGAAGGTTCATAAATAGATTTTGATGCATAGTTGAATACCTTATTAAGACTATTAAAACTCGAAATGCTGAAAAAAATCTTCCCTAACGCCGGTGAGTCAAAAGAATTCAGTTACTTAAGTATTCAACTTAATAATATGCGCAACTTTATATAGCAATTTTCGCTCAAAATAAATCAAGAGCAGTTTTTAGCATATATGGGATTGAATGAGGGAAATACTGATGTCTTTTTTGATGTTTTATAATAGTGGGCAAGGCAAATACTGTTGAGACAGATATTGAAGCACTGTAAAAAAAGCATGGTTGGAACCGGATGGAGGTTTTTGCTATTGCCGGTCATTTTGTTTTGATGTAACTGTTACAGGAAGGCTTATTTCATTACAAAAGAGGATTGTCGGACTTGTGAAAGTTTGATGGTGGAAATAATCGGAAGTTCAAAAAAGAAAAACACAATAAGAAATCAACTACAAAATTGAGTGATGGAAAATTGAAATGTCGGCAACAGGAATTGTGATGATATTTTCAATGGGAGGAAAAATATTCCATACCTATTTATTGAATTGTAGTAGTATACCTGTACTTCAAAAGTGCATGTAGGGACTTCTTCACTGCCGTCTGTGAATGAACAAATCGATTGATATCCTTCAAATCAAAATTCTGTACCGTGTCGTTAGTGGTTGATTGTAAATCTTTGTGTGAACCCGTTTTCAGGAATTTTTTAATGGATGCGCAGGTGATGGAAAATGAATCTGTGCATGTAATCCGGGTTGGATGTATACCCTAAATACTGAATAAACTAAAGTTGAAATCGTATGGAATTCTAAAAAATCTGCTGGACTGAAAATTTCCGCCATTCAAGAAATTACCGACATTCAATATGAATAGCTAATGGGTACTCATTGGGTAGAACTTTGAAGTTTCGATACATAATTTTCGGGGAGAATAGACAAAATTTTCTCAATTGCTGATGGGTGCTACAGGACCAAAAGCGTCTGCACTACATAGACATGGTACTTTGTATTGTTTTATTGAGTTCATAAATATTATGATTTTCTCCGGTCTTCTTAAAATTAGCTAGCAACTTAAACCGTACATGTTGTCTCTTGAGCCTTACATAAGAAGGTTCAGTATACGGAAAACTTCCAAAAAGAAGATGAAATCCCGGATACTCCAGCCTCAACTTCCGGATAATTTGAAGGCTATACGAAAATCTTTCCGGGTACTAAACAGTTATATGGCGCCGATTTCCAAGATACTGTGATACCAATAGCCTGTGTGAGCTCGAAAGGTTATAGAGGTTATAGAAAAAATTATTGCAGTGGCACAACCAAAAGGATATGAAGTCGCTTTTGCAGCATGTAATTAAATATGGATGGATTAGCATGGGATGTGAGTTATAAATTGTCGTGTAAATGATAAATTTCGGATTGGTTGATACGGCAGACCGGCTCATAAGAGGTATTGATATGGATGAGATTAATTTGGTGAGGATCAGACAAAAAGCAGGGTAGTATATCTCAAAAAATGGTGAAGAAGTGACGCGTGATGGCCTGGTTTGTATTTTTGACTGGTGTAGGGTAGGGTTTGCAGGTGTCCTTCAACCAATCAGGAAGTAGTGGTGTAATCTGGTGTTTGTAACCTGTTGACTATCTGAAGCTATCGACCCGGAGAAGTTTAAAAGGGTTTTAATGGAGATTTCACGTTGGTCGACAGGGTGATTCGGACTTAATTTGCCTGCGTTTAAGGGATCGTCGCCGATATGGAATGCGTGAGGGATGCGGAGGGCGCCCTTCTGGGCGGTGCGAAGCACGGAAGCGAAGCGTACCCCGGAGCAGCCCGACCCCGCGCGGAAAGGCCTACTGCAGTAGGCCGTCGAGCGGGGGCACGCCCAAATACAAAATATTGATGAAATGGAAAATATTCTTGAAATAGAGGGAGTATCGAAGGCTTATGGCCAGCATAAGGCGCTGTCGGATGTGACGATGTGTGTGCGAAGAGGTTGTTTGTTTGGGCTTCTTGGGCCCAATGGGGCTGGCAAGACTACGCTGATACGAATTGTAAATCAGATATTTACAGCTGATAGTGGGCGGATACTCTTTGATGGGAGTCTGCTGAGTGCTGTTCACCAGAGCAGGATTGGCTATCTGCCGGAAGAGCGGGGCTTGTACCGAAGCATGAAGGTGGGTGAACAGGCGCTTTATCTGGCAGGGTTGAAAGGGCTTGGAGAGATGGAGGCGAAAAGGGCTTTGAAATATTGGTTTGAGCGACTCGATATAATGGGTTGGTGGGACAAGAAGGTGGAGGAACTCTCGAAGGGGATGGCGCAAAAGGTGCAGTTTGCCATCACGGTGCTGCACGAGCCGGAGCTTTTGATTCTGGATGAGCCTTTTTCGGGTTTTGATCCGGTGAATGAGGGTGTAATCCGGGATGAGCTGATGGAGCTGCATAGGAGAGGGACGACCATCATCTTTTCTACGCACCGGATGGATACAGTGGAGGAGCTCTGTGAAGACATTGTGTTGATAGATCGCTCGAAGGTTGTGCTTAGTGGTCCGCTGGGGAGCATTAAAAAACAGTTTGCCAGAAAGGAGTGGGAAATCGTGGTGAGGGCCAGCACTGGTATGGACCTGCCTGTGGTAAGCGGATATGAGTGTGAAAAGCTCGGGCAACCGAACGGAGATATGGTGGTGAGGGTGATGGACAGGGAAAACAAAGGGATTAATGAATTTCTGACAGCTCTGCTGGCAACGGGCACGGGACAGGTGCAGGCAGTGCGGGAGATTCTGCCGGCTATGAAGGAAATTTTTATAGATGTGGTCAAAAATCAGAGGGATGAATAAGATTTGGTTGATTATCAGGAGGGAATTTTTGTTCAGGGTACGGAAGAGGTCGTTTTTGGTGATGACGATTTTAGGGCCTTTGTTATTTGGGGCTTTGATTGTAGCTCCAGCTTTGCTGTCGAACATTCAGACGGAT
Organism: Schleiferia thermophila; assembly: GCF_003337435.1. Taxonomy (GTDB): domain Bacteria; phylum Bacteroidota; class Bacteroidia; order Flavobacteriales; family Schleiferiaceae; genus Schleiferia; species Schleiferia thermophila. Next base: position 96,707 of record NZ_QPJS01000004.1, on the reverse strand, counting down.
ACCCGCACCATTTTGGTGCATGATAAGGCGATGATTCTGGATTTTGAAGAGGGGAATGAGGACATCAGGTTTGTATACATCGACCCGAACCGGTATTCGCTGGAGGAGTCTAAGGCCATGGTGTTGGAAAAGGGGGAGTACTATGCGCTGCTATATGTGCCTACGGGAGAGAGCTGGGACCCGGATTTTATAGCGGCAGGGATTGCAATGTACAGCAAAAACGACATCAGTCTGAAGGTACAAGCCTTTGTTGAAAGTCTGATTAAGTCAAAGATACAGGAAGAAAAACTCAAATTGCTGGGGGTGGACCCGGCAGTGGTGCAGCAGAGTACAACGCAAGTGAGGGTGCGAACATTTTATCTGGAGGAGGCTACCCAAAAGGAGAGACAATCGTCGACGGAAGTAAAGTTTGTGTTGGCTTTTATCAGTAGTCTGCTCATCTACTTATTTATATTTCTCTATGGAAGTATGGTGATGCGAGGTATAATTGAGGAAAAGGCAAGTAGAATAGTGGAGCTAATCATTACATCGGTGAAACCTTTTCAGCTGATGATGGGAAAGATCATAGGTGTAGCTGTGACAGGATTACTTCAGTTTCTGATTTGGGTGGTACTGAGTTTTGGGATATATGTGTTGACATCTCAGTTGATTTTCAGGGAAAAGTTTGATGCTGCTCGTGTGCTGGCTGCCCAGAGGGCTGAACTGGATAGAGAGGGTAGTGCCTTGCCGATGGATATTGACCGTTCGATTGAGATCATCCAGGCGATTGAGAACATCAATTTTCCGGTGGTGCTGTCGTTGTTTTTGTTTTATTTTTTGTTTGGATATCTGGTATATGGGGCTTTGTTTGCGATTGTAGGGTCTACGGTGGACAATGAGACGGATACGCAGCAGATGGTGTTGCCCATCAGTGTGCCGCTGATTCTGGCCATATTGTCTATGACAGCTGTGGTCGAAAACCCGGACAGCAATCTGGCTGTAGTGCTGTCTTACATTCCTCTGACTTCGCCGGTGATCATGATGGCGCGTATTCCTTTTGGTGTACCTTGGTGGCAGATTGGGCTTTCGATGGTTTTTCTGGTAGGATTTTTTGTGCTGGCTGCATGGGTGGCGGGCAGGATTTATCGGGTTGGAATCCTCCGCTATGGCAAGAAGTACAATTTACGGGAGGTGATTAAGTGGTTTTCGTACAAAGTTTAAAGGGAGAAATGACCTAATCAATGAGCATATTTGCGCATAAGTTGCTTCCAGGTATCGTTTTTTTTAAAGAAGTAGAAGGTTACGGAGTTGTATCTGAGGTTTTGGTAGAAAGCTGTGGAGTGGTGATATATCATACTTAGACCTGTAATGCCGAATTCGGTATAAACTTCGGCAAGAAATTCCGTAATTCTGTCCGGATGCAGCTGACGAAAGTAAGGTGAACCTGACTGGATGACCCTTTGGCAATTGGACAGATATTTGTCGAGAGTGGTATATGGGAGGTCGTAGAAATCGACTTTGAAATAGTTTGGGTTGGAGCTATAGTACCGTACCTTGTACAGGTCGTTTTTTTCGGCGGGGAACAGATTGGGCAAATAGGTGGTGCCGGCGAAATATTTACCTCTTAGCTCTGCTCTTTTTTGTCCATGTGGTGTAGAGAAGTTTAGCCCAATTTCGTGACTAAAAGCATAACTGATACTGCCCAGGGTGCTGGCCGGCTCCCGGCTGATCATCCATTCATAAAAGAGACTTTTGCCAACTGGAAATACGACGCTGATGCAGAAAGCAGTAGCAATGGCCCATAAAAAACCGGTTTTCAGAGATTTATAGGCTTCTTCTGAATACTTTTGTCTGATGCGCTCTGAATTGGCTTTTCGGCGGAGCCATTCTTCTTTGGAAATGCCGTATTTGCGTTTGAAATGGTCTGTATTGGTGGATGTAGTGCGTTGAGGCTCGGCATGTGGAGTATAAGGAGGAGGCTGTGAGTGTTTTCTTTTTTTCTTAGTTTTTCCGGTGAGGTATTCGTAGGCTGATTGAATTTCTCTAAATCGGGAGTGATCGGCGGGGTTGGATGTGCGGTCGGGGTGGTATTTTTTGGCAAGAAGGCGGTAGGCCCTTTTTATTTCATCGGGTGTTGCACCGGGCTTCAGACCCAGAACAGCATAGTAATCGCGTGTGTGATTCAGTTTTTTTTAGTACAAATTTAAGCTGTACTGCTCAAAGATGAAGGGGCTGTTCGCTTGTGACGTGAATTTGGAGCTTGGTTATGGGATGCGGGAAAAGGAGTTTGTAAGCTAACAGGCTGATGGAACCGTCTCGATTCGGTCGCCGGGCTCCGTATTTGACATCGCCTTTTACGGGGTGGCCAATATGTGCCAGTTGACATCTTATTTGATGATGGCGACCGGTGAAGAGTTGAATTTCGACCAGGCTGTAGTTGCGATATTCTTCCACTGTTTGAAGGATCAACTTGGCTGGTTTTGCGGATGGGTGATTGGCTTCAACGACTGCGGATTTATTTGTTTTTTCATTTTTGGAGAGATAGTTCTGGAGAGTAATCTCTACTCCGGGAGGGAGGGAGCCTTCAACAAGTGCTCTGTAAATTTTTGTGACTTTTCGGTCTTTGAACATCTGGTTGATTCGCGCAAGGGCTTTGCTTGTTTTGGTAAATATTACCAGACCTGAAGTGGGTCTGTCAAGTCTGTGTGTGACTCCAAGAAATACATTTCCAGGTTTATTTTTAGTGATTTTCAGATAGTTTTTAACAAAGTCAGCCAGACAGGTATCGCCGGTTTTATCGCCTTGAACGAGCTCTCCGTGAAGTTTGTCGAGGATGATCAGGTGATTGTCTTCGTATCTGATCCGGTTGGGAAGGTCGGATGGAAAGGGGTCAGTATTGTTCGTTTTCATTTGGAAAATCACCGGATTTCACATCGGCTACATACTGACTGATGGCAGTGGTAATTTCCTGATAAAGATTGAGATATCTGCGAAGGAATCTGGGGTGAAACTGATAGGTCATCCCAAGCATATCGTGAATGACCAGGACCTGACCATCTACATCGGCGCCTGCTCCGATACCAATGACCGGAATACGGACTGACTGTGCGACTTTGCGACCCAGATCACTGGGAATTTTTTCTAAGACGATGGAGAAGCAGCCTGTATTTTCTAAAAGCAGGGCGTCGTTGTATAATTTTTCGGCTTCAGCCTCTTCGCGGGCTCTGACTGTATAGGTGCCAAACTTGTAGATGCTCTGAGGTGTGAGGCCCAAGTGCCCCATCACTGGGATGCCGGCAGATAATATTCTTCGGATAGAGTCGACTATTTCTTCCCCTCCTTCAAGCTTTACAGCGTGTGCACCTGATTCTTTCATAATGCGAATGGCACTATTGAGGGCCTGCTTGCTGTCGCCCTGATAGGAACCAAAAGGCAAATCGACCACTACCAGGGCTCTGCTGACAGCCCTTACGACTGAAGAAGCGTGATAAATCATCTGGTCGAGGGTAATTGGCAAAGTGGTTTCATGCCCAGCCATGACATTCGATGCTGAATCGCCTACAAGGATGATATCGATTCCGGCTGCATCTACCATCTTGGCCATTGTGTAATCGTATGCAGTAAGCATGGAGATCTTTTCTCCCCGACGCTTCATTTCCTGCACGGTATTGGTGGTTACTTTTTTTTCACCTGAAGCTGAGGACCTGGCTGTTGACATGTACGTTTTGCTTATTGAACAAATGCAAATAAAAGAAAAAGCTATCATCCAGAGGACGATAGCTTAAAATGGGTGAATAAAACCTTGGGTCAGGCTTGTGCAGCCTCTATGGGCACTACAGATACGAAGGATTTGTTGTCTTTTTTCTTTTTGAATTCGACAATTCCATCTACAAGGGCATAGAGGGTGTGGTCTTTGCCCATTCCGACATTTTTGCCCGGGTGATGACGGGTGCCGCGCTGGCGAACGATGATATTACCTGCGATTGCTACCTGACCGCCAAATATTTTCACGCCAAGTCGCTTGCTTTCTGATTCACGTCCGTTTTTGGAACTACCGACGCCTTTCTTATGTGCCATGACTTTAGTGGTTTTATGCGTTAATATCTTTTATAATCAATTTGCTGATGGATTGGCGGAACCCATTGAGTTTCTGGTATCCTTTTCTTCTCTTTTTCTTAAAGATGAGTACTTTATCTGCTTTTAAGTGCTGGTCTACTACAGCTTTTACGGTTGCACCTTCTATAACCGGGGCGCCGACCTTCACTCCGTTTTCATCCTCCACCAGTAAAACGCGATCGAATGTAATTTCATCGCCTACAGCGGAATGGAGTCTATTTACGAAGAGAGGCTGGTCTTTGCGTACTTTGTACTGATGCCCTGCTATCTCTACTATTGCGTACATTATTAGGGTATTTGATTTAGGGCTGCAAAGGTACATCTGATATCTAAATTAACACCCTTAAGGTAAAAATTTTTCTTTTAGTTTAGGATTTTGCAGCACACATGTTTGCTTGCGGCCAAAAATGACGTATCGCCTTCGTGCAATATGCGAATAGATGAACCAGAGAACCGGGCCTGGAAGCAGGTTGAAGATTTTTAGAAGCTTATATGGAAATCCAAGGATGTCGAGGAGTTTAAAAAATACTTCAGGCCCTTTAAACCATTTTCCATTGTACATCATCTGAACATATTCCTTTTCCGGGCTGGTAGTTGAATACTGGGAGTGAGTAATGCCTCCCAGGTTAGACAATAGGATTTTGTTTTCTTTGTCGACCCGGGCGATCCAATGTGAAATTTTTTCACACAATACACAGTCCGAATCAATAAAGATCACTGCCTGACGCATGCTACTTTTGTGCTTTAGTTGTAATAACCGAATTTATGCATAAAAAGTTAATCCAACTATTTCTGATTTTTAGTTTGGCACTTTCAGGCCATTCACAGGAATTACTCTTTGTCAAAAAGGATAGAAATTTATATGACCGGAGAGAAGCTCAAATATCTGCTACCGATTTTAAGCTCTTTGAATTTGACAACCATAAAATATTAGAGATTTTTAAAAGTGCTCCTGCTTGCGAGTTTTGGGAAAAGTGTTCGTTTAAATATCTGAGTATCCCCGCACCTGATGGGGGGATTTATACTTTCAAAATTGCACAATCTGGTGTAATGCCAGCAGCCATGATGGAGGAATTTCAGACCATACGAGCAATAAGAGGCTATTACATCAGCGGTGACACCTCCCTATACCTGAAGGCCGAAATCGGTCCCCGGGGTTTTACTGCTATGGTTACAGGCCATCCCGAAGGAAGTTGGTTCATCGATCCGGTGTACAGGAACAAACCAGAGCTGGCAATATGCTATTTTAAAAAGCACTTCTTCACTGACAAGCAGGCCCTTTGTCATTTTACGGGTGCTACGCTAAGGGATGATCTCAATCCGGAGCACAGGACCGAAAATATCGGCAACAATGTGGTGGTAGTTGAAAAAATCAGACGAGAATACCGGCTGGCAGTGACCACTACTGGCGAGTACAGCCAATTTCACGGGGGTACAATTCCCTCGGTAATGAATGCCATCATCACTACAATAAATCGTGTGAACAGCGTGTATGAACGAGATATATCCATCAGGTTGGTGCTCGTACCAAACAACAGCACATTAATATTTCTCGATCCAGCTACTGACCCTTTTCAGAACAACAACTCCAACCAACTGTTGACAACCAATCCCAATGTAATCAACAACGCTATCGGGTCAAATGCATACGATATTGGCCACAATTTCAGTACAGGAGGAGGTGGGTTGGCAGCTCTTGGCTGTGTGTGTCTGAGCAACAAGGCACAGGGCGTAACCGGAAGTTCAGCTCCCGTAGGTGACCCATTCGACATAGATTATGTGGCACATGAGATAGGTCATCAATTTGGAGCCAATCACACCCAGAACAACTCCTGCCAACGCAACGGTCCAACGGCGTGGGAACCGGGCAGCGCTTCCACCATCATGGGATATGCGGGCATCTGTCCTCCCAATTTGCAGAACAATTCGGATGACTATTTCCACATCGGTTCCATTGGTGAAATGTACAATTTTGCCATATTGGGCATCGGTAACAGCTGCGCCAATCGTATCACAACGCCTAACAGTGCTCCGGTTGTCGACAGTGTAGTATTGCCGAATTCTTCAATTCCAAAAGAGACTCCTTTCAGGCTGATTGGCTATGCGTCGGACCCGGAAAGCGACCCCATCACCTACACCTGGGAACAATTTGACACAGGTCCTTCCGGAGCCCCTAATAATCCTAGCGGAAATGCACCGATTTTCAGAAGTTTTCAGCCTGTGAGCCACGGAACAAGATTCTTCCCAAGATATCCGTCCATTCTCACCGGTGTAAATGTCGTAGGAGAAATTTTACCGACCTATGGAAGAAATCTCAGATTCAGACTCACGGTAAGAGACGGTTCTGCAGTCAGCTACCGGCAGGTACAACTGTCAGTGGATGGCAATGCGGGACCATTTGTCATCACCTACCCCAATCAGGGGGCAGCAATGAAGTCCGGAGTCATCTCCCGCATCACCTGGAATGTAGCTAATACCGATGCCGGAAACATCAATTGCAAAGAAGTTGACATCTTTCTAAGCACAAACAATGGTTCGACCTGGGAACACTATTTAGGTCGCAGGCCAAATACCGGGGAAGCCCTTGTTATTTTTCCACCAAACATCAGTGCTTCGGCCGCCAGACTTCGAATAGATGGGGTCGACCAAATCTTTTTTACCGTATCCAGATTTTTCAACATCAGCCCAGCTGTTTTAACCACTGAAGAATTGGCTGTTGCTACACTAAAAGCATCCATCTATCCCAACCCAAGCACAGCAGAAAGGGAATGCACCATCTATTTTGAAAAAGCAATCCATGGCAAAACAACCATTGCTATCACTTCACTTGACGGCAAAATAGTATACCAGGATTCGCTATTATTAGATGCAGGTATTCAACGGATACCGTTGATGGTTAAAGGTATAAGTAAGGGTACTTACATCCTTCGAATCACATCCTACGAAGGGGCTCAGTCCCTGAAGTGGGTAATACAATGAAGCCTACTGGTAGAGCGATGTGATTTTCTTCAATACGGATTCTCTCTTTCGGCTTGAAATGGAGAAAACTTCTCCATCGTTTAGCTCCAGGTAACCCCCACTGTACGGGAGGTATTTTCTTACATAATTAATGTTGACAATATAGGATTTATGAATACGTGTTAGTGATGTGTTTTGTAACATTTGGTCATAAAACCGGATGGGTTTGGTGGATTCAATTTTCTGTCCATCCGTTTTTATTATTATTGTGTGCGCTTTAAAGGTTTCAATACGGATGATTTCTTCCTGATTTAAAAAAATAATTCCTTCGTTTGTGTAAACGGGAATTCTATCGTCGACTCTTAGAGGTGCTGCAATCTGTTGTGGCAATTGCTTGGATAGGTCTGCCAAAGGAGTGCTTTTGGCTTTCCTGGCTTTATCAATGGCGGCTGACAATTCGTCCATGTCTACTGGTTTAAGTAAATAATCCACTGCATTAACTCTGAAAGCCTTAATCGCATATTCATCGTATGCTGTGATAAAAATGATGGCAGGCTCATAATCATCAAGGGCCAGCTGCATTTCCTGAATTAATTCAAATCCGCTTTCGTCATTGAGGTGAATGTCCAAAAGTATGATGTCCGGTTTATGATTTTCAATGACAGAAAGCGCCTGGTCAATGGTTGAGGCCGCACCAATTATTTTTACGTCGTTGCATACAGCCAAAACTTTAGACGATAGAGACTCTATAATTCCCTGTTCGTCGTCTACGATAAGCAATTTGAATACCTCCATAGATTCTATTTTACAATTGGCAAAACAAGGTGAACAATGGTACCCGAAGGTAAACCGTTAACATCCATTTTGTCATGTATTTTTATAAATAGCTGTTTTTTTGAAGTTTGACTCAGATATTCAAGTCTTTGTTTGTTGATTTTTAGAGCCAATGATTTTGATTTCACATCAGTTTTTACAGGTAATTCGGATGATTTTATCCTTCCTACCCCATTGTCTTCAATGAATACATCGATGATATTTTCCTTTTCACGAAGATAAAAGGATATTTTAATTAGACCTTTTCGGTCCTTCAAAGGTCGGAGACCGTGAATAATTGAGTTTTCAACATGTGGTTGCAGGATCATGGATGGAATTTGATGGTTTTCCAAAGCTTTTTCATCTGGAAAGTATTCAAATTCATACTCAAAAGATCGTTCGGCACGCATCTGTTCGAGATCGAGATAATTTTTAAGCAAATCAATTTCTCGCTTAAGCGAATGAAACCCCTTGTCACTTCCTTCAAGGATGAGTCGCATCAATCGGGTAAATTTATTCAAATGACGAACTGCCGTTATTTTATCTGCCTTCAGAATATAGCCTTCAATTGATTCCAGTGAATTGTATAAAAAGTGAGGATTCATCTGCAATCGGAGCGCTTTGGTTTCTGTTTCAAGTAATTGTTCTTTTAGAGCTATTTTTTCCTTTAGCTGTCGCATTCGCCACCGTATGAAAATAGAGACAACAAGTATAATCGCGAATGAAGATGAAAGGAGAAAATACCCTGTAAGATAAAATGGCTTCTTGATTAGAAAGGAAATTTCCCCCTCATCAAGCAGCTCGCCAGTACGAGTAAATAATTGATATAAGACTTTGTAACGGTTCGGAATCAGATTGGTCAGATACAGCTCGTTTACCGATGACACAACTGTATCGCTTTTTTGATCTGTAATGATGATAAAACGAAATAGAAAACTGGTCTCTGAAAAAATATCTGACACCGGTTCAAAAATAAAACTGAGCGTGTTTTCAAAACTTCTCAGGGTCAATGGTTTGTCATGAAATTTTTGTACACCATTGACCAGTAGTTTTTCAATTTTGAAATGTGTTTTGAGAGGTTTAAGAAAGTCATCTGATTCACTCTTTAAAATTCCATTTTCGCTCACTATAAAAATGTCGTTCCCATGCCGAACGACCGCATTGATTTGAACATTTCGGGTTAACCAGTCGGAAAATTTAAGGGTGTATGCTGTAGAATTGGAATTACCTGCAATCAGAAGCCTTAATTCATCAGAAAACACAAGTAGGCTATCTCGACCTACGGTTTCTATTAATCTGGGATTTGTCCCAAAATATCTTTGTTCAATTTTATGAAAATCTTTTAAACAAATCCTGTGCAATGTAGCATTTTCAAAAACCCAAATAGCTTTCGAAATTGTATCGAAGTGTACAGAAGTAATTTGGTTAAAAGGATACGATTTAAGCTCATGTAGTGAATCGAGGTTGCAAAGGACAAAAGTTATCATGTCCGGATCGATTAAAACCAGTAAACTATCCGATATTCTGTAATGTTTGATCCATGCGTTATTCAAGAAGTATTGATATTTTTTATCTTTAAAATAAACCAACAAGCCCTTGTCATTCAGAAAACTCAGCTGACCGTAAAATACATCTATATTGCCTATATCAAAGGGAAAATTCATCAGACGATAATGAAGCAATTGATTTCGATACCACTGATAAATACCAGTTTCAGTGTTGAACAATATGGAGTGGTCCATCCAAGGTAAAATCTGAAAAACTATGCCGGTATTCGTGTGAAAAAAATCTGATATTAAGCGAATATTACCTAAATTCAGGTCGCATTGCAACACTTTTTTTCCAAAAGATATATACAGATTATCATGTATGACTCTTTTGTCCAGAATTAATTTCCCAACGGGATAATCAAATGAAGTAAACGAGTAAATGGAATTTAAGAGAAAGCATTTTAATCGTTCGTTTTCAGAAACCCACAATTCATCATTATCAAATAGAAAAATTCTGAAGATATATGTTTTTGAGTTGATAATTTTTTGATTGTCATTTTCATCGATTAAAAAAATTTCATTTGTACCGGTAAGACCAACAATATAATTTTTATTTTTTTGCAGACTATAAATTTGATTTATGGGTTTATGCAATCTGACTTTGTCGATAACATTATGATTTTTTATTTTGATAATTTTTGAACTTGTAAACAGATAAATTATTCCGTTTCTTTCGATTGCATTAAGAATTTTTTCTTTACTTACATATACTTTTTTGATGGAGTTATCTTCCCATTCGGATAAGGTATAGTCACCCTGTATTACGTATAAACTAAGATGGCATGTAAATACTTTTTTTATATTTTTTAATTCGGATTTTAAGAGTAAAAAATCTGAAGTGTTTTTTTCGAATGAGAACAATTCACCGGTGTTTGAAAGGAAATACACGCGATTTTCAAACTGAACAAATTTTCGAATTTTCAAGGAATTTTCTAATGTAGCAATCAAGTAGAACTTTTTGCTTCTTTGACTGAAAAAGTACACTTCATGTTCGGATGCCACCAGAAGACTATCTGAATTGTAGAGAGCTAAGGCATTTACAAATGGGACCCTCAATCCCTCTGGCACACCATAGTAATAAAAGTTTCCTTTTCGATAGTTAATAAGGCCCTGACCTTCGCTGCCAAAAAATCGGAAGGTTTGGTCTATTAAAAGGGCATCGTTGATTTCTGTAGAATAAAGACCGTTTTCGATTCCAAAGGATTTGAACAAAATCGGCAGGTCATAATTTGAAAATGCTCTGGTAATCAGTAAATTACTTAGTATAGTGGCGATGATTATTTTTGAGTGCATTTAATTACTTTTAGTATAATATTATTGCAGCAAATAATTTACCCCATTGCACAAGGTTTTTTTTTCAAAAGTATTGCTGGTAGTTGTTTCATCACTGATTCCCATTCCGCCTATGCAAGGGCAGCCCCTTGGAACAGCTGTTGGTATGCGGGCTTTAGGAGTTGGGGGGATTTATACTGTTTTCGGGGATGCCTTTACGGCCTTTAATAACCCGGCTGCAGGACAAGACATAGAAGGGTCATCGATTGGCCTTTCGGTGCAAAACAGGTTTGGAATTTCCGACTTAAATGTTTATCATTTAGGCGTAGTACAAAGAATCAATCGGACAAGCATTCTCTCCTTTGGCATTGGCTCCATGGGAATTGAAGGATTTTCTGAGAATCACTTCTTAGTGGGTTATGGACTTCCTTTATCAGAATTATTGTCCGTAGGCGTCCGAACGGGATTGATTCATTATTTCCTGGCTGAACGAGGTCATTATCTCCAGCCGATAGCAGACCTGGGTAGTTTCTTTTCGCTTAATCAAAGGCTTAGCTTTGGCATTGTAATTCACAATCCTTTTCAAATCAGCCGAATAAAAGAATACAACGATTATATGCCGGTAGGTGCTTCATTTGGTACAAGGTACACAGCTGGAGAGCAGCTGTTTTTGTTCGCTGAAATTTCAAAATTTGAGCTTCTGCCAGCGCAATTTAAAACTGGAATAGAATGGGGTTGGAAAAAGCATCTTTGGCTCAGGACTGGTTACTCACACACAAACTCGGCCTTCAGCCTTGGGCTGGGTTGGGGATACAAAACCCTGCGGGTCAATCTGGCATTTGTGCATGTAGCACTCCCGGGTGGAATTTCAGGTGCTGATGTATCCTATTTATGGTAAATAAAGTACTTATCACCGGTTTTTGCATCCTATTTTGCTGGTTTATAGCCAGCGGACAGATTGAACTCAATGAGTTGGAACAAGAAGTGGAAGCGATTACCGAAGTGGCGGGAGAGGATGCTGATGTCATTCAATGGGCTGAAAATCTGGACTATTTCAGAGATCATAAGATTAACCTCAACACAGCGGGAAAGGAATTGCTTTCACAGCTTGGATTTTTAAATGCGTTTCAGATATTCAATCTTTTGGAGCACAGAAGAAAATATGGTAGAATAGTCACATTTTACGAGCTTGGGTATCTGAATGGCTTTGACGAGTCGGTCATCAAAAAACTTGAAACATTTACTTATTTGGGTGAAGTCGAGCCCCGGAAATTCAGCTTAAAGGAAATGCTGACACGCGGACGACACCTTACCGTGATGCGGGTACAGTTGGGACTTGAAGAACGTCGAGGATATTTGCTTCGAAGACAGGTAAGAGCCGGAGACACCACTATTGGTAGCTACTATTTAGGTGACCCGAGCCGCGTATTTATCAGACACCGATACACGTTCGGAAATCAGCTAAGTTTTGGATTCACTGGTGAAAAAGACCCCGGAGAGCCTATACTTTGGGAGGCAGGACAAAGGGGTTTTGATTTCTACAGCGGGCACATAGCCCTGATGGGTAAAAAGCGCCTCAAGTCATTGATTATTGGAGACTATCAAGCCCAGTTTGGCCAGGGCCTGGTCCTTTGGAGCTCACTTGCCTTTAGAAAGTCACCATCTGTGCTCAATGTGCAGCGCTTCGGAAGAGGTTTTATTCCCTATAACGGTCTTGACGAAAATCGATTTTTCAGAGGTGGTGCTTTGACTTACACTTTTAAAAACATAGATCTATCAGCCTTTTACTCTCTGAAAAGAATGTCATCAGCCCTCAGCGAAACCATCATCGATGAAGATACAGGTGAAACGATAGTAGAAGGTGGGTCCCTCAGGCTTACTGGTCTTCATAGAACACCTACCGAACGAGCAGCAAGAAAAACCCTTTCGATGGAAAGCGTTGGTGCACATGCAACTGGTGATTTTGGATTTTTCAGGATTGGGGCCACAGCTGTACAGCATCGCTTTGATCCCCCTTTAGCCTCCCCCACCCCATTGTACCAACAATTTAACATTCAAGGAAGAAACATCTGGAATGCTTCTCTCGACTACCAGGTATTATTGCCTTCAATTCAGCTGTTTGGAGAGATGGCCATCAACCAGGCAGGTGGCCTGGCTATGACCCACGGAGCTTATGTAAGCGCCGGAAGCAAACTGACCTATGTATTGTTTTACAGGCACTTTCAAAAAGAATACTCTGCTATCTTTCATGCTCCTTTTGCAGAAAGTACAGGAAATGATGCGGAAAGAGGATTTTACACAGGTTTTCGCTGGGAAGCTGCTCCGAGGCTTTTTATCAATGCTTACGCAGACCTTTATCAATTTGACTGGCCTAGGTTCTCAGCCAGTCTTCCAACTACAGGAAGAGATGTATTTATTCAAGGGGAATATTTCTTGAGCCGTCGGTACAACTTCTACCTGCGCCTGAGAGAAGAAGTCAATCAAATCAATGGACCTGACGAAACCGTAATTCGACCTTTAGCCGAACAAAAAAGATATATCATGCGATGGCACCAAAACATTTTTCCAAATAATAGAATCCATCTGGCCTCCAGAATAGAATTTTCGAGGGCAGAATCGCACAAAGGGCTCAGCAGGGGCTGGTTGGTATTTCAGGATATTCGTTTTTCCTTGCCAAAAACTCCTCTGAAAATAACCTATCGGCTCAGCGTGTACGATACAGATGACTTCGATAGTCGGATTTATGCCTTTGAAAACGACGTCCTCTACTCTTTTTCAGTCCCGGCCCTATACGATAGAGGTACGAGGTCCTATGTCATGGCAGAATATTCTTATAAACGTCTGACCTTTTGGGTCAGATATGCCATTACGAGATTTACTGACAGATATATAATCAGTTCCGGACTCCAGCAAATAGATGGGAACATAGCCTCAGATATTAGGGTGCAGTGCAGATTGAAACTGTAATGTTCCGACGCAATCCTGCTATCATAATATTTTAACGTTTAAAAAAGAACACATCCAATACATACCCCCGGTAAAAGAGCTATTTTCTTACCCATCAGCGTTAACGGAAAATAGTAAATTCCTTTTCTTGATGTTTGTTTTGAATTCTACTGAAAAGGATTTTCACAGCATCGATTGAAAATAACTGCCTTCTGGCAAACCGGAGTTCACATTTGCCGAAACTGCATAATCAAGTATTTCCGATTTGGTGTTTTACTAATATATTAGTGACATGTTTCAACGCTGGATGATACGGTATTTTCTGTTTTTTTGTTTGTTAACCCCGGCATGGCTTTCAGCAACCCACAACAGGGCTGGAGAGATTACCTACCGCCACATAGCTGGCCTTACCTATGAAGTCACCATTACCACCTATACCAAAGAATCCAGTGTAGCTGCCGATCGGTGCAGTCTCACTGTATCTTGGGGGGATAATACCACTTCAGTACTCAACAGAATAAACGGACCAACGGGGCTTTCCTGTGGTCCGGGTATAGGCATGGGAGTAAGCCTTGTGGATGCCAACGACGTAAAGCTAAACATTTACAGAGGTACCCATACCTACCCATCTGCCGGAATTTACATCATCAGCATGGAAGACCCCAATCGCAACGGCGGAGTGAGCAATATACCAGGGAGTATTTCTGTTCCATTTTACATACAAACTACATTGGTAATCAATCCCATACTCGGTCCTAACAACTCCGTCCAACTGCTCAATCCGCCAATTGACGATGCCTGTCTGAATCAACCTTATATCCATAATCCGGGGGCATTCGACCCGGATGGAGATTCACTTGTATTCACATTGGTCAACTGCAGGGGAGCAGGGGGTATTGAATTTCAGACTACTTATGCTCCTAATCTGGTACAAGACCCCATAACCATTAATCAACTCACCGGCGACTTAGAATGGAACGTTCCTAAAAATGTAGGACAGTACAATTTTGCTATCATGATTTCCGAATTCAGAAAGACTCCTTCCGGTCAATATGCACTGATCAGCCAGGTGACCAGGGATCTGCAAATCACAGTGGGACAATGCAGCAATCAACCCCCTGTTATACCGCCGGTTGGTCCATTCTGCGTAGTTGCGGGCGAAACGCTTACTTTTTCTGTTACAGCGTTTGACCCTGACCATCGCAATGTAACGCTTACTGCCACCGGAGGGCCCTTCATCATACCTCCTACAGCTGTACTGATGGGTTCACCATCTGATTCATCATCGGTGACTAGGACATTTCGATGGACAACAGCCTGCAATCATGTACGGCAGCAGCCTTATCAGGTATTCTTCAGGGCCGTTGACCAGGCCTTAACTCCATTTGAAAATGCCTTATCGGCTTACATGACCACTGAAATTCTGGTTATCGGTCCACCGCCTGCTAACCTTCAGGCTGTCGGCTCAATGGGAAAAATTGAACTTTCATGGGATTTATACTCCTGTTCAGATCAAGTGCGTGGATTTAAAATTTACCGCAAAGAAGGGACATCCGACTTTTCGCCAGACAGTTGCCAGACGGGTATTCCTGAATCGGCTGGCTTTAAAGAAATAGGGTATGCATCGGGCTCCAATACCACCTATTTTGCCGATACTACAGTACCTAAAATGGGAGTCATTTATTGCTACCGAATTGTCGCTGATTACCAAAACGGCGCTGAAAGCATTGCTTCAGCCGAAGCGTGCAGTGAGCTGGCCAGAACCGGCCCAATCCTTACCAATGCAGATGTAACAGAAACATCAGAGACAACAGGCCGAATTGACATCAAATGGATCAGACCGCAAGAACTTGATACTAACCTGTATCCTCCCCCCTATTCCTACAAGCTGATGAGAGCTGAAGGCATCAGCGGAACCAACTTCACTGAAATATCCTACTTTGCGTCTCTGACCGATACCAGCTACACGGATACTTTGCTCAATACTTCCGGCATCATATACAGATATAGAGTGGATTTCCTGTCCGGACCATCGCAAACAGTAGTAAATCGCTCATATCCAGCTACGCAGCCCTTTCTGAAAACCATACCCTCCAATAGGGCTATCCGATTAGCCTACGATTTTGACGGCCCCTGGACAAACGACACCCTGATAGCTTATCGTCAAAATCCCGTTACCCAGCTATTTGACTCGATTGGCTTCAGCACAGAACCCACCTATCTCGATACAGGCCTTCAAAATGGTATTACCTATTGCTATTATCTAAAAACCATTGGAAACTTTACAGGCAGCAATATGCCGACACACCTGATCAACCGCTCTCAGATTGTCTGCGATATCCCTGCTGACACAGCTCTTCCCTGCCCTCCAATCGTAACGGCTGATTACATCTGTGAAAATAGATTATTGGAATTTGCCTTAACCTTCAATGATACGGGATTATGCATGCAAGATTTGACCCTCTTGTATTACAATCTGTACTACAAAAGGCGGAAAAGCGAAGACTTTCCGGTTGAACCCGCCATGACCATGATAACCTCCCCTTCGCTGCGTTTAGAAAAAATGACTCTTGCAGGCTGCTATGCATTCACCGCTGTAACCATAAATCCATTTGACCCACAACAAATACCAAAGGAAAGTAAACTTTCTGCCCCTATCTGCCTTCCTTCCTGTCCTGATATAAAATTACCCAATGTATTCACACCTAATGGAGATGGTACTAATGACATCTTTTTGCCAATTCGTTGGATTGATATCCTCGATGGAAAAATCAGTATATTCAATCGCTGGGGACAGCTTGTCTACGAGGCCGATGCAGCTCAATTTTCAGAAGCGGGCTGGGATGGAAAAGACCAATTCACCAATAAATTATGTTCTGACGGAACATATTTCTACGTGATCAGCGTCATGTTTTTATCCGACGATGACCAGCCCGAAATATTTGACTTTAAAGGTTCAGTGACTCTATTCCGTTAAAATCAAATTCCCTTTCATACATCTCAAAACAAAGAATTAAAGCAAATCAATATGTTTGCATTCCTATTTAATCTGTAGATCTCTCTTGTATGACCCTATCAAAGCGAATAAACGAGCTAAACGAAAGCCAAACGCTGGCCATGGCAAGGAAAAGCCGCGAACTGAAAGCAAAAGGAGTTCATGTAATCAATTTAAGCCTTGGCGAACCAGACTTTGACACACCTGACTTTATAAAAGAAGCAGCTAAAAAAGCTATAGAAGACAACTACTCCCATTACTCTCCTGTGGCCGGCTACCTGGACTTGCGTGAGGCTATTTCTGAAAAATTTAAAAGAGACAACCATCTGGAGTATATCCCCGATGAAATAGTGGTAAGTACCGGTGCTAAGCAAAGCCTTATCAATGCCATTATGTGCTTAGTGAATCCGGGAGATGAAGTGATTATTTTCACTCCATATTGGGTGTCGTACACATCGATGGTGCAGTTGGCCGAGGGTGTTCCTGTCTTTGTAAAAGCAGGAGTTGAGCAAGACTTTAAGCCAACGGCCGACCAGATAGAAGCAGCCATTTCACCACGAACCAAACTATTGATATTCAGCTCTCCATGCAACCCCACAGGATCGGTTTTGACCTACGAGGAACTTAGTGAAATAGCCGAAATCCTTAGGAAATATCCACATATATATGCCATATCGGACGAGATTTATGAACACATTGTCTTTGAGGAAAAACACATCAGTCTTGCCTCATTTTCGGAAATAAAAGACCGAGTTATCACGGTAAATGGACTTTCAAAAGGATACGCCATGACGGGCTGGCGCATTGGCTATATAGGTGCCCCCAAAAGAATTGCACAGGCATGTGACAAGTTCCAGGGTCAGTTTACCAGTGGCACCTGCACCATCAGTCAAAGAGCTGCCATAGCGGCCTTAAAAGCCGATCCATCAGAAATCGGATATATGCGCGAAGCTTTTTACCGACGTAGAAATATTGTGATAGACCTGCTCTCCGAAATCCCAGGTTTCAGACTCAATCTGCCCAAAGGAGCGTTTTACGTATTCCCGGATGTTTCGAAACTGCTGGGAAAACACTATATGGGGAATAAAATATCCACAACAGAAGACCTGTGTATGTATCTGCTCAACCATGCCCATGTAAGCACGGTGAGTGGAGACGCTTTTGGTGCGAGCAATTGCATTAGAATCTCCTATGCAGCTTCAGAAAACGACCTAATAGATGCAATTTCTAGAATTCACGAAGCAGTTAACAAGTTAAAAGATTAAGAATATGGCGATTCATACGGATGTAGATTTCATCTATCAAATTTTTGAACAAAGTATTGACGATTACCATATATCCGACAACGTGGATCAGTCCGTGGAAATACCTTATGAAGAAGGTACTTTTGAGTACTTGTTGTACAAAAAAAACAGCATCGACTGCATTCAGTGGCATCTTGAGGACATCATACGGGATCCAGACATTGAGCCGGTAAAAGCCCTTGCTATTAAGCGCCGAATAGATTCACTCAATCAGGGCCGAACCGACCTGGTCGAACTTATAGATGATTTCTATTTTAATTATTACAGCACCATCAAACCGCGACCTGATGCACATCTCAATACTGAAAGCATCGCATGGGCATTGGACAGATTATCTATTTTGTCTCTGAAAATTTATCACATGGAGGTGGAGGCCAGCCGAGATGACGCAGCCGAGGACCACATCGAGCACTGTTCCAAAAAGTTAAATCTCCTTTATACTCAAAAAAAAGATTTGATAACTGCTATAAAACAATTGCTTACAGATATCGCTGAGGGAAAAAGGATTGTGAAAGTCTATCGGGCTGTTAAAATGTACAACGACCCGGCTACCAATCCGATACTCTATCAAAAATCCAAAAAATAGCGATGAAAGTCCTTGCTATTCGCTTTTCATCGATGGGCGACGTAGCGTTGGTAGCAGCAGCTGCCAAAGCGTGGCTCAGTGCAAACCAGAAAAATGAGTTACTGGTGTGTTCCAGACCTCAGTTTAAACCCCTCTTTGAGCCCATTGAGCGATGCGAATTTTTCCCTGCCGACCTGAATAAAGACTACAAAGGACTCAATGGAATGAAAATGCTGGCCGACCAGCTGGTCAATTATTTTGATTTTGATCTGGTAGCTGACTTACACGACAATCTACGTAGCCGCGTGCTAAGTACTTTTTTCAGATTTCAGGGTTTTCAGATTTCAAGAATTAATAAAGGCAGGTCAGAAAAGCGAAAACTCACGCGCAGGAAAAATAAATTACTCTACCCTCTCGCTCATACCGTAGATAGATATCTCGATGCTTTGCCGGGAAAGGTGCTTTGGCAAGACATTTATTTGCCCGTGTACGTTGCTACCGGAAATCAAATATCATCAGGAAGCCTTAAGGTGGGAATCGCACCCTATGCCAAACATCGAGTAAAACAATGGTCTGAATCAAAATTTGCCGAACTTGTCCGCCTGCTGGGCGAAAATCAAATAGAATGCATTGTTTTTGGTAGCCAGGATGAGAAGAGAAACTTTAGAAACCTCTTCCCTGACAGTGCACAATACATCCAAATTCCTGCTATACAAGGCCTTGCCGAAGAAATTCAACTGATGACTTCATTAGATGCTTTTGTGGCCCTTGATTCATTCAACATGCATTTGGCCTATTTATGTGGATTGCCAGTTGTGAGCATCTGGGGACCTACGCATCCCTATATTGGCTTCGGCCCGCTGGGCATTTCAAAAAACTTTATCGTTCAGAAAGAGCTGGAATGCAGGCCGTGTTCTGCATTCGGACAAAAAAAGTGCTTTCGTGGCGATCATGCCTGTATGGAGTCCATCACTACAGAACAAGTCTTTCAACAGGTGAAAAAAGCATTAGAGACCCGAAGGCAACAATCAACACAGGCAGGCCGGACGTCTCCTCCTTAACTAAAAAACCCGGAATCCAATTTTTCCGGGAGCTATACAAAACAAACTAAATTACTTGTCTTCGTGTAATGCGAGATAAGGAAGTTTTGTATGATAAGCTACTTTAGTTGTTACGGATTTGTGAAATATGGATTCGAAAAAGCTGTAATTACGGCTCATCAATGCGATCATGTCGGCTCTTTCTTGTTCAGCAAATTCCAGGAGAGTATTTTCTACATTTTCTCCACTGAGTACTTCAAATCTGTGAGGAATACCTTTTAAATAATCAGAAATTCGCCTTTTTGCATCCAATACGGTCTGATTATCAATACCATAATTTACGATTACATGAGCAATCACAACTTCAGCATTGAAAACAGCCGCAATTTCAGCCAATTGTTGCAGCGCTGTACTGTTTTTCTTGGATTTAAAATCGGCACCAAACACAATTTTTCTCACCCCGTTGAATTTAGAACCAGCCGGAATGGTTATAACAGGTACAGTAACACTTTGCAAAATAGCTGCAGCATTGCTGCCTATCAGAATTTCTTCAATACCACTGGCACCTTTTGTCCCGAGAATGACCATTTCCGCTCCTTCATCTTCTACCAGATTTTTCACCAGTCGCACCGGATTTCCCACAAGGCACCGTGTTTCAAAAGGTATGTTAGCGTTTTTAAGTTTTTCAGCCACTTTTGCCATGCCTGCCTCTGAATTTTCTTTCATAATTTCCAGAAGCGAATGGGTCATCACTGTTTCGGCATATGGCAGATCGTATGCATTCATTGCAATGATTTTAGCTCCTGTTTTCCGGGCAAATTCAATTGCAAATTCAAGGGCGCGATTGGCATTTTCTGAATAATCGGTTGGAAAAATAATTGTTTTCATAACAAGTAAATTACGGGTTCGAAATTAGCGTTTGTATCTTTTTGAATTACATGACAATTATCATCAGGTAAGGCACTAAGCCATTCGTCTAATGAGTATACCTTTCAGATATTTACCTTCGGGATGAAAAATACTAACCGGGTGATCTGCTGGCTGGTCAAGCCATTGGATTACCTGAAAGTCAATTCCAACTTCCATTGCAGCGGACACCACAGTATTGTAAAATAACTCATCGGAGATGTTCTGAGAGCATGAAAATGTCATTATCAAACCTCCCACAGGTATCTTTTTCATGGCCAACGCATTGAGACGCTTATAACCGGTGATGGCATTATGAGTCACCTTATGACTTTTTGCAAAGGCGGGGGGATCCAGCACGATTATATCAAAAGTCCTGTCGATCCTGGTCAGATAGTCAAAGGCATCAGCGACTAAAGATTGATGCCTGCTTCCGTTTAAACCGTTGATTTTTATATTTTTTTCCAAAATTTCAATGGCTCTGCTGCTGGAATCAACTGAAACTACTTCCTCAGCTCCGGCTTTAAGAGCATAAATACTAAACCCTCCTGTATAGCAAAATGTATTTAGAACAGATTTGCCTTTACAAAGTTGGGATAAAAGCTTTCTATTTTCACGCTGATCGATGAAAAATCCAGTTTTCTGGCCATGTCTGATATCGATGTGAAAACAATTCCCATTTTCAGAGACCACCAATTCATCTCTTTCCGTTCCATATATCCATTTATTGGAAACTGTACTGTCGTGCAGGGCATCGGCGCTTTTGTCAAAAATTCCCAAAATATGCCCATCTAGATGTTCCATCAACGCATGGTAAATTGTCGTTCTAAGCTTGTACATACCGGGATGGTGACACTGCATCACACATACTCCGGCGTAATAATCCACGATCAATCCGGGCAAAGCATCACCTTCGGCAAATATCAGACGAAAGCAATTTGTCTGATCCGAATGAAAAAAGCCAAGCTGCCGACGAAATTGAATGGCCTCCCGAATTCTTTCATTCACAATGTCTTCTACCGGCTGGTGTGTGTAAGTGAATGTGAGTACTCTTATCGCTATGCTTCCCTTTCCAAAAAAACCAATGCCTTTAACCGCCCCATCCGAGTTGCAGATCACCACTGGACTGCCCGGTTCGATGTCTTCAGGCATATATCCGATAGCCCCGCTAAAGATCCACGGATGTCTTTGAAAGAAGATTTTTTCTTTTTCCTTACGGATAATAATTTTAGGATAGTGGATGGAAGTAGATTTCGCCATTTTATCTTGTTTGGTTCAATGTCACAAAATCAGGAATTTGGCAGCTTTCCAATGTATATTGCTGCTGATTACACCGGTAAATGTAATGGTCAAAGCCATTTGTGAGCCCGATATAAGAACTTCTAAGAGCTAGGTTGTATCTGATGGCCTGCTGCAGCACTCTATCTGATATAACGTCTCCGGCTTTTTTACATTCAAACAGGATCAGGATGCCGTTTCTCCCAAACACCGCTGCATCAAATCTTTTCTCTGTGTTATAGACTTTAAAACTCTTTTCCACACTGATGGTCTGGGGCGGATATCCCTTCTGAAGCAGTTCAAAGATGAGATGTTGTCTGACCCATTCTTCAGGAGTAAGTGGCAACCACTTTTTTCGAATGATGTCGTAAATGTAGTTAGCTCCGTTTTTAGTCAGTACGGCACTTTCGGGTAATGGATAAAAATTCAGCACAGGAAATTTAGTCAAATCAGGTTTCATAAGGGTAAAAGTAAAGGAATGAAGAAGCAGTGAAAACGAAAAATCAAATAATGATAAACCATCTTGAACAAAAAAAGCCACCCGTTGGGTGGCCTTTGTTTGTGCCTGTCTAAAATTTATTGTAATACTATCCTCCGGGATATTTCGCCTTCGGATGTAGTTACTTTTAGCATATACACTCCTTTGGGCAATGACTTCAGGTCAAATGTTTCACTGAAATTGCCATTGCCAGAGGTAAGGGTTGATTCATAAACTTTTACACCTTTAAGGTCAAAAATTCTCACCGGCAATTTATCTACCTGGTCGCTAAATGTTAGTTCAAATACACCATTGCTCGGATTAGGATACACTTTGAGCATATCCGAAAGGCGATTTTCACTAATGCCGATGCTGAATTTCAATGTGTCACAGGTAGTAGTGCTTCCACATTGGTTAAAAGCTGTAAGACATACGGGATATACCCCATTGCCCGGGAAGGTCACACTTGGATTGAGTTGGCTGCTGGTACCCGCAGAACCAAAAGTCCAATACACTGAATCTGAATGCGTCACAGTTGAGTTAAAGTTCACCACATAATTATTGGTTGTGTAGGTAAATGCCGCTGTAGGCAGGGGCTGAGTGCCAATGGTAACTGGTGTTTTGATGTTGGAACAAGGCGCCCCTGAGTAAAATACTGTAATTTTCCAGGTATTGTTGGGGATGTAGTTATAGGTTGTGTTACAACCGGTGCCTCCCCAGGTCCTTCCGGCATGAAGCTCAAAGACAACAGGGCCGGTCACAGGTCCATTGGCGATAGTGAGTCCACTTCTTGAATACGACATAGTTCCGCCGGTTGAGCCAGTTCCGCTAAAAAGCTGACTTTCTGCCTGTCCGGTTGTGATGCAACGCAATTGCGACCTCTGTTCGCTCATCCAACCACCACCTAATGCCATAAAGTCATATTCCACACTGATGGAATCAATCACTGCTCCTGCAGGTAGATTTATAGTCAGTACACCTGGACAGCTGGATGAACCAGTGGCAGTAGTAAAATTAATATCAGATGCAATATCACCTGCAGTGTATGTAAATGTCTGTGAGCCGATAAAAGAACCATAACCGAGGTAATAGGTGTTTTGTGTCGAGATTGAAGGAACAAAGAAAGATGGACCGGAAGCGATAGGACTAGAAGATGTAGCTGAGTTATACCACAAATAGCTTACTCCAGGCCAGTTTTGAGCATGCAAGGTGATGGTATCAATACCTGAACATGTCAAAGCAGTATCGGCCTTTGGAGCCAAGGGCACATGGGTAGCAGAGAGCTTCAGTGTATCGTTGTTTTTTACTTGGTCATTGGCCAGATTTGTATAAGCTACGATGTTCATATTTGCCCCATTAGCAGTATTGATGGTTCCGATCAGTACAGTATCGCTCTCCCCATTTTGTAAAGTATCGATATAGGTGGCGTTTAATGTTTGTGTAATATCTCCGGTAATGTTGACCACCACAGGAATGTTGCTTACGGGATCAAATCCATTGTTTCGGATAATCATTTTGACTGGTGTGGAGGTACTTCCGCAACCAAGTGCTGAAGGGCTTTGCAAACTAATGGGTTCTACATCGTACTGGACGGGCAAACATACTGTAACCGGGCCTACAAAAGCACTTGAGTCGTTTACAGCGGCACATTGGGTTCTTATATAAAAATCAATACAAGTACCTGATGGTAAACCGGAAACGGTAGCAGGATTGGTCGTCACATTGACAATTGTTCCCACCGCAGATCCGGGTACAAAGCCCACGGGTCCCCATTCGATATCCCAGCTTGAAGCATTATTTCCACCCTGAGTCCAGCTAAACGCTGCAGAGGTTGCAGTATTTCCGATACTGACAAAGTTTTGAGGTGCCGGGCATGCAGGGATATTTTCCACATATATTTCATCAATAAATAAATCCGGCCCGAAACCACTTCTGGCATGAAATTCAAATCGCTGGTTTTTTCCAACGTAGCTGGATGGGAGTTGAATGATGGATTCGCTGAAAGTGGGGGCTGGAGTTGTATTGCCGGCACCTGGTGTATTGAATGCGGGCCCTCCTAGCAGCAGCAATGTATCTGCTATGCCAGTGCTATCGTTTCTGGAAAGAACAATCAGCGAATCCAAAGGATATGTGGAAGAATAGAGATGCGACCAGTAGAATCTGAGCTGTGCTGGCTGACTTATGGTCACATAGGGTGTATTCATCACTGCCCTAATACCACTGCTCCAAGACCAGAAATTCGCTCTGGCCAGACTGACTCCACCTGTGGTAAAGTGGGACCAATTTTGGCTAGCAGAGCCACTGGTGCTAAATGTAAAACAAGAGGGTGGCCAGGAAGTAAAGTCTTCAAAAAACGTCATTGGTACAGCCGTACAGGGTGTAGTAAAGGAAACCGGACCAGTCCAGGTACTAAATGAATTTGCTCCGCAACTATCTCTTACATAAATCTCATATTGTGTATTCGCAGATAAGCCAGTAATTGCAATCGTATTTCCAGTAACAGAACCTGAAGCAACCTGCAGACCAGAGCCGGGTGTGAAACCTACAAGTCCAACCTCCCACTGAGTTACAGAATTTGGATTGTTTTTCGTAAACGATACACTGGCGCTGGTAGCAGACACAGAGGTAACCGTGACAGCAGATGGCGGCAAACAATTGGGAACAGCTTCAATTTCAATAAAATCAAGAAATACATCAGGGCCGAAACCGGATCTTGCCACAAATCTGACATCTACTTTCTTGCCCACATAGACTGAAGGCAAAAGTATTTGCTCTTGCTGAAATTGCCCGGGAGTTGTGGATCCACTGCCAGGTGAGTTAAAACTTGGGCCTTCATGCACCTTCAGGGTATCCCAGGATGACATGGTGTCAATTTTCGCTAAAATGAACAAAGCATCATTTGGATAACTAGCATTATATTGATGTGACCATGCATACTTGATCCAGCTGGATTGATTTACTTGAATTCGTGGCAGTTGCATGGTAGCCGTAATTCCACTTGTCCAAGACCAAAAATTGGCCCTTGCCAAATTCACACCACCTGTGGTGTAATGACTCCAGTTTTGCGTGGCCGTACCGGTAGTTGAAAAATTAAAACACAATGGAGGCCATGTAACAAAATCTTCAAAGAAAGGCAAGGAGAAAGTGCCGCACGTAGTGGCGCCCAATAGCGCCGGAGTCCAAGAGGATGTGGTAGCAGCATCGCATCGCGTCCTTAGGTAAAAGTGATATTGGGTACTTTGAGTAAGCCCAGTAACCGTATACTGTGATCCTGTGAGGTTGGTGATAAGTGTACCGGTACCTTGAGTAAACCCAGCGGGTCCATACTCGAGTTCAAAAGTTACGCTGGCATTAGGTGTCCAGCCAAGTGTAATCTGTGTACTGTCAGCTGAAACCACATTGAAGCCGACGGGGACATTGCAGTTGGGTGTAAACGTAAAAGGACCCTGCCATACTGAAGTATCTCCCACAGCACATATATTTCGTATGAAAACTGCCATAGTCTGACCGGTAGTAAGCCCGGTAAAGTTGTAACTATTGCCTGAGGTAATGGTCACAGTAGTACCGGTGCCCAATGTCAATGGTGAAGGACCAAACTGAATCTGATATCCAATGGATGGACTTAAAGCTGACCAATTTGCTGTAGCAGAGGTATGGGTCACATTGCTAAAAGAAATTGCTCCCGGAGCAAAACAGCTGGGGACTGCCCAATGGTATGTCAGCCCTTCCATTGGAAGATTTGTATTGACAAAAGGCATTGAAGCAGTATTGACGGTACCGGGTACAGCATTGGCCCATGTAGTGGTGGTGGTTACATTTCTGAAATCTGTATTGGAAAATCCTCTAAGACCAATCTGAACAGTGACAGTTGCGGAAGCATTTGCAGTACTGAATTTTCCATATACAATGCTAACTGAGTTACTTGTTTCGTGCAATCGAATCTGAAAATTAATGGTATCAGTAGCATTGTTCGAACCAAAGCGCCTGTAGTTGGTCCACTGAACTACGCAGACCCTGTTAGGAGCCGTACCAATAGTCTGCAATCTGATTTCTGAGGAAGCTCCATTAGCCTGAAGGTCGCGATTAAACCCTGCTATGGTAGCTTGTTTGTTGGCAGGTGCTGTAGAGGTAGAACTTATGGCTGTATAGCCTGCTCCTGACATATTAACAGCCTGATTACCATCTGCTGAAATTCCAAGACGTATCACCCCATCGGCTCTGATGCCGAGCCTGTCATACCCTACGCCATTGTACACAAAAGTAAACCCTATTGGGAATCCGGGACCGGTTTCAATGGTACCTCCTAAAGGTTGGGAAGGATCTACAAACCGTTGATCATCAGTAGTTGCATTGCCCAATACAACCCCCCCGGTTATAGGTACATAGGTTCCGAGAGAATCAACGCTAAAGATATAGCTGTTGACCTGTCCAAATGATGAGTTAATAATGAAACCAAACAACGAAGCAGAAAGTATTCGTTTCAACATAATTTACAAAATTTTAGGCAAACATAAAATAGCCAGAGATCTTTAAGCGAATATGTCCTCCTCAGAGTATAGATTTTTAAGTGTGGCTATATATTTATTTAACATTTTGCATTTGCATCCGTTATTTCTTCCTATTAACGGTTTACGCAAGGACAGAGCATGATTTCACTTCACACTTATCCAAATAATTTAAATCATAAAGCAACTCTTCAGAGATAAACTAAAAATTGTGGTTAAAACAAATTGAACACTTACGAAATTAACCTTCATCATTTTACTTTAGGGCTAAGACTCTACCCCATCTCCATCAGGCCTGTTGGCAATAGTGACACAGTTCTAATGGAATCTTCAACAGTGAATAAAAATCCGATATCTACCAAAAACCTTTACTCAAACCCAATTTTACTTATACCTCATCACCAGACTGTTTTTGATGTACAGAGAGGTGTAGTATCTCAAATCACATGGCCGATACAGAAAGTTCTCATTACTAGGGTATAAACCGATTTAGCAACTTACTTTTTTCTAAAGTAAATATCCAAAGGTACTCCGGTAAAATCGTACATTGACCTCAGTTGATTTTCAATAAATCTCTTGTATGGTTCCTTGATGTACTGGGGAAGGTTGCAGAAAAAGGCAAATTGCGGCCTGGGTGTAGGCAATTGTGTGATGTATTTTATGGATACCGTTTTTCCTTTATACACAGGAGGCGGTGTATTTTCAAAAATCGGCAAAAGCGTTTCATTTAATTGGCTGGTTGGAATCCGGACCTTTCTCCTTTTATAAACCTCCAGTGCTTCCTGTAATGTTTTTAGAAGTCTTGTTTTTTCAATTGATGAAGTAAAAAGAATTGGTACGTCGGTAAATGGCTTAATCCTCTCCAGAATGGCTTTGCGAAATTCAGAGGCAGTTGTTTGGGTTTTATCTGTCAGGTCCCATTTATTCACTGCTATGACAACACCTTTTTTGTTTTTTTCAATTAAATGAAAAATGTTCAGGTCTTGTGCCTCTATTCCCCTGGTCGCATCGATCATCAGGATGCATACATCCGAATTTTCAATGGATTTGATGGCGCGCATCACAGAGTAAAACTCCAGATCCTCGCTGACCTTTCCTTTTTTACGAAGACCAGCAGTGTCTACCAGATAAAAGTCAAAACCAAACATGTTGTAGCGTGTATGCACTGCATCTCTGGTAGTGCCTGCCACATCAGACACAATGTGTTGGTCTCTTCCGGTCAAGGCATTCAGAAAACTGGACTTGCCCACGTTGGGTCGGCCAACAACGCAAATTTTGGGAAGATCCTCAGTAAAATCGAGACTTTTGTCGGCCTCGCAGGGCAAGTGTCCTACAACCTTGTCGAGCAAATCTCCAGTGCCATGACCATTTACTGCTGAAATCGGAAAAACATCATTAAAGCCAAGCTTAAGGAAATCTGCTATTACATAGTCATCAGCAGGGCTATCAATCTTATTTACTGCTAATACATGCGGCTTGCCTGACTTTCGTATTTGGTCAGCTACTTCCTCATCCAGAGGTGAGAGACCTTCACGTCCATCAACCACCAATATGATTACATGGGCCTCATCAATAGCATACCTGGCTTGCTTTCGAATCTCGGACTCAAAATCATCAGATGATCCCTCCGTGTAGCCTCCGGTATCGACAACGGTAAACGATTTGTCTAGCCATTCGGCAGCAGCATATATTCGGTCTCTCGTCACACCGGGAGTATTGTCTACAATGGCTTCTCTTCGGCCTGTAAGCCGGTTAAATAAGGTAGACTTGCCCACATTGGGGCGACCTACTATTGCTATTATTCCAGCCATTGGTCGAGGTTATCGTTTCAATCCTCAAACACACAGGATTGTTAATTAAGGATTTTGCTCGGGTCCTGAAGCTGGAGCTTGCACAGGGAGATCAACTGCCTCTGTAATTTGGCTTTTCACCTCTGTATCCTCATCGTTAATGCCGGTAGAAATATTGATCATGAGCACAAGCACGACCAGGATTATGGAAAGCGTCCAGGTGGCTTTATCGAGGAAATCAGTGGATTTCTGTACGCCTCCAAACAAATTGGTGGTACTGCTGCCGAAAGCAGAGGAAAGCCCCCCACCTTTCGGATTCTGAACCATTACTACCACAATCAAAAGGATGCAAACCAGCACTGTGAGTACAACCAAAAACGTCAACATTTTATTTCTTCTTTTTTAATTCCTGTATTTGGCGGGCAAAGTAACTGCTTTTTTCCGGATTTTTCAACTTTAAAATTTCCAGGGCCTGAATGGCTTTGTCAATATGTCCTTGAGAAATATATAATTCAGCTAGGGTCTCCGTCATTAAATCCGGAGATGTAAAGGTATATTTAGCAGAGAGATCTTTGATATCTTCTGTGCTTTTTGTCAATGTTCGTGGCTTTATCTGTATGTTTCCGGAGAGAAAATTATCAATTATTTTTAGTTTTTCCTGTCTTTTTGGATCTGCTTCAGAATTTTTTTGAAATATTCCCTGATTTTGATTTATTTCTGTTTCTGAAGCCTGTTTAGTACGATGGTTTTCATCAACATTACTGTCGGCTATTTTTAATATCCATTTCGTAAAAATATCGTCTTGAGGTTCTGACTCTGATTCCTTCACGGAGGATTTTTGAGGAAGTTCTGTTTCGGAAGTTTCAACAGGAATATGTGCGAAATTATCCGGTTCATTTGATTCGCTGGGTTGTGTATCAAAAACAAATTCTATAGCCGATTCATTGTCCTCGATTTCTATCGACGCCTCAGTTATATCTTCATCACCTCCATAGGATGGGGAATCTTTGTGATCTATTAGATCAAAAATATCATATTCAGAAGAATAACTTTCCCTGATTGGAACAGTTTCAGAGACATCTGATTCCAGATGTGATGTTTGCGTTTTTTCGTGTGTAATATTTTCAATTTTTGTACTACTCTCAACAGAAGTAATTATTTTGGAATTGACAGGATCTGATACATCCTCCTGCAACGGTTTACTTAGATCATTGTTTAATTGCTCCGCGTGTTCTTTTTGATTCTCATCTGTTGTAATATTCGTTTTTTGATTGATTTCTAATTGTAAATGATTATCATCCTTATTTTTGGCAATTGCACTATATTTATGTTTAAGTCTCTCTAATGTTTCAAGAATTTTCGATGCTCTCTCTTTTATTTTTACCAATTCAGGATTATCGGATGAAGATGCATCTTTTTTAGGTGGATTATAAACTGCCGAATTGATTTGTGTTTTTTCTTTATCAGTTTTTTCAAAAGTTTGCTTTGTAATCTTTTCTATTTGTTCATCAGCAGACTCTGTTTTTTTATCCTTTTCGGATTTAATAGATTCTGTTTTTTCAGTTTTTTGGTCGATTTTATTTTTATCTGAAGTATTTATTTGGGGGGTTACCTCATTGGTTTGCTCTGGTATCTCTTTCGATGTTTTGAATTTGTCGAGTATCCTGCGCTTAAGTTCATCTACATCTGGTTCGGTCCTATTACTGGATGTTTCTTCATTTTTTTGGTCATTGGTTGCACCGTCTGAATTTATCTCTACTGGAGCAGATTTCTTGGAAGATTCACTGAAGATTTCCGTTTTTTCCGGTCCAGTGGATTCTTTTCTGTTTTCGTCTTGAAATTCAGATGATAATGCCTTTTCATTTCCATCATAGTCAAAAGATATCTCTTGGAAAATGTTTTCTTTTTCGGGAATAGGCTTAGGGGGTATATTTTTCAAAGTTTCCCATTCGTGGTAGTCAGGGGATGTTTGACTAGGTAAATCATCTGTTTTATCGCTATCTTGCACATAGACCGGTTCTTCATGATACTTCGTTACCTTGACTTTAGTATTGCCATGTATGAAATCAAACAACTTGGAACGGCTGTTGACGACCACAGCAGCAATTTTTAACTGAGCATTAAAATGATAGTTTTCCTGCTTATTTAGTAAATAGGCATACAGCAATTGTGCAACAGAACAGTATGGATAACGGGCACAGAATTGCTTAAGCAAGTCAGAATCGTCCGGTTGAATTAAATCCGGGTTTTGTATTATTTGATTGATTCTATGCATCTTACCAATTCACTATGGCCCGGTTCAGGATATTTTCGGCCAGCTCTCTGTTTATTTGATCAATGAGCTGATTTTCAATGGCTGCTAAGTTAACATCTGCAGGAAAGTCAACAAACCTTGAAAATCTTTCTTCAAAATTTTTTTTGCTGTCAAGTCTATTGGTAAATTGAACCTTGACCGATATGGTGAGTCTGGTTTGAGCGGCTGCCTGATTGCCCTGTGGTGCCAGAGGTGTAAATGAATATTCAACTATTGAACCTTCGAAATGTAAATCTCCATCTTCTTCTTTTAATTTTAAGGGTGTCTGCTGAAGGATAATGTCTTTAAGCTTTTCGGTAAACAAAAGGCTTAAATTCGGATTGATGATTTGTGCATAATTCGGAAATAAATCGACCGAAAAAGTTTTGGCCTCTCCCACATCTCCACCTGTAAACGAATATCCTCCCGAACAGTTAGTCATTAGAAAGATAATCAAAAGCATACTAACTGTGTAAGTGGCTATGCGTTTCATTGTAGATTGTATTGTTTAATTTTCCGATAGAGGGTTCTTTCTGAAATTCCTAGCTCTTCGGCTGCTAATTTTCGTCTTCCATTGTGTTTTTCAAGTGCTTTTTTGATCATTTCCACTTCGATTTTTTCAAGTGAAAGTACTTCATTATCAAAAGATTCCACCTCAGCTTCTTCATAATCCTCATTAGTCTGAATTTCAAGTGGCTTCACTGTTGGATTCGATGGAGTCAGATTTTCTTTTATGACAATGTTGCCTTGATTTTGAGTTCCGTAAGTCCCTTGTAATTTCTCAGAATTTTTGAAAACTTTTTGAATAAGACTTGCATTTTCTTCTGCAAATCCGGTGGTACCGGATGCGGTTGATTTTATGAGTTCAAGTGTAATGGCTTTTAAATCATTGATATCGTTGCGCATATCAAATAAAATTTTATACAAAATATCTCTCTCGCTGGCAAAATCAGCACTTGAAGTATTTTGATTGGGAATTAAAGTCGGTAGGTTTGCTTTATCGATATCCGGAAGGTACAACTTAAGGACTGAGGGTGTTATTTCTTTTCCTGTTTCGACTACTGAAATTTGCTCAGCCAGATTTCTCAATTGTCGTATGTTGCCCGGCCATCGGTAGTTTTTTAAGATGTCTTCTGCCTCTTTGGAAAGTCTGACAGGAGGTCTCCGATATTTTTCAGCAAAATCAACGCAGAATTTTCGAAACAATAATGGTATGTCCTCTTGCCTCTCCCTAAGGGGTGGGAGGTGGATTTCCACTGTGTTGAGGCGATAGTAGAGATCTTCTCTGAATTTATGTTTTTGAATAGCTTCGAGCATGTTTACATTGGTAGCTGCTACTATCCGCACATCGGTTTTCTGTATTTTTGAAGAGCCTACTTTTATAAACTCTCCGGTTTCCAACACTCGAAGCAGCCTCACCTGAGTCTGAAGTGGCAGCTCTGCTACCTCGTCCAGAAAAATGGTGCCTCCATCTGCCTCTTCAAAATAGCCCTTTCGAGTGGCCAATGCACCGGTAAAGGCTCCCTTCTCATGTCCAAATAGCTCGGAGTCAATCGTTCCTTCCGGGATTGCTCCACAGTTTACGGCTATGTACGAATTGTGTTTTCGGTGCGATAGAGAGTGAATGATCTTGGGAATGTTTTCTTTACCTACCCCACTCTCCCCTGTCACCAAGACCGAAATATCTGTATTGGCCACCTGAACTGCTTTCTCAATGGCTCGGTCCAGTAAGGGGGAGTTACCTATAATGCCAAACCTGTTTTTTATATCTTGAAGGTTGCTCATTGAATTACGTATAAGAGTTCCAGGGGACTTTGCTGGTATATCCTAGTAGTTGTAAGTTTATTGATCACATAGGGGACTTTGGCCTTGATGTGTACTTTAGCTGCCATGGGCAACCGTTTTTTAAACTTTAGCTGCATGTTGGTACCAGTCCAGATCGAGCTCCAAATGAGCGAATCTTTTCGGTCGTAAACAAACACCTCGAATGGAGTCATCAGATTGCCAATGCACAAATCATTTTCCAAGTTTGCGATGCACAGCTGTAACTCTCCTGCTTTTCTTATGTTTTCGTATACGACCTTGAAGGTAAGATTGTCATCGACCCATTTTCCGTCTTCCAGTTTCTGGGCAAATACTGTATTGCTGCAATTCAGTACCAACAAGGTTCCTATTAGACTTCTCAACATGATAAACTGGCTAATTTTCCTAGCAACGTGGCCGACGTACAGTATTCAACAGTTACCCATACTCTATCACCGGGTTTCGCTTGTTCTTTTGGGAATACTACTACTGTATTTTGAGTAGTTCTGCCAAACCAGTGATCTTCGGACTTACGTGAAGTACCTTCGACCAGCACCTCCACCGTCTTGCCTAAGTGCTGCTGGTTTCTGTAGAGGGAATGTTTCTGCTGCAGGTCTATGATTTCGTTTAGTCTTCTGGTTTTTACCTCATCTGGCACATCGTCCCTGAGGTGCCTGGCCGCATAGGTACCTGGTCTTTCAGAATATTTAAACATATATCCGAAATCGTATTTTACAAATTCCATCAGCGATAATGTGTCTTGGTGGTCTTCCTCCGTTTCACCCGGAAATCCGGCAATCATATCGTGCGAAAGCCCGCAATCAGGGATTATGCTGCGGATTTTTTCGATCAGCTCCATGTACTGTTCTCGGGTATGACCTCGGTTCATGGCCTTTAAAATACGGCTGCTACCACTCTGCACCGGGAGGTGTATGTATTTGCAGATATTTGGATATTCAGCTATAGTATACAGCACATCCTCTGTCATGTCCTGGGGATTACTAGTGCTAAATCTGATGCGCATTCCGGGCACAGCCTCTGCCACCCTACGCAGCAATTCCGCAAATCTGACGGCAGATGCTCTGGCTATTTCCGATGCTTTAGCAAAATCTTTTTTCAGACCTCCGCCATACCAAAGATATGAGTCTACGTTCTGACCAAGTAAAGTAATTTCTTTATATCCAGCATCCTGTAACTGTACTGCCTCTTCGATGATGGATTGAGGATTTCGGCTTCGCTCCCGACCACGGGTAAATGGCACTACACAAAAGGTGCACATATTGTCGCATCCGCGCATGATTGAAATAAATGCTGATATGCCGTTGCCACCGAGTCGTACGGGATTTATATCTCCATAGGTTTCTTCTTTCGACAGAATCACATTTACCGCCTTTCGGCCGTCGTTTACCTCTTTAAGCAATTCAGGGAGATCTCGATACGCATCTGGTCCGACCACCAGATCCACCAGCTTCTCCTCATCTAGGAGCTTGTCCTTGATGCGCTCTGCCATACAGCCCAGCACGCCGATTTTTACGGCAGGCTTTGTTTTTTTTAAATATTGAAGGTGCGACAATCGGTTTCGTACAGTTTGCTCAGCCTTTTCGCGAATGGAGCAGGTATTAAGCAATACAAGATCTGCATCTTCAGGATTTTTTGTAGTGGAATATCCCTCGCCGGCAAGAATACTTGCCACTATTTCACTGTCAGAAAAATTCATCTGACATCCATAGCTTTCTATATATAATTTTTTATGCCCTTCTGATTCCAACATCAAGGCTTCCCCTTGCCTGCTTTCGTCTATGATTTTGTTTCCGTAATGATGCATACTTGCCTTCAGATTTTCTGCAAAGGTAGTTTTCTTTCATTTTAGTGACATATTGTCAGCTTTATTTAATGGGTATTTATAGTGTCCTTAGTAAATTTGTACTATAAATTCCTTGAGACATGAAAATAAAAGTCCAACTTTCAGCCCTTTTTGTCATTGCATACGTATTTATTTTTAAGCCTGCAGGTGCTCAATCTGATGAGCAACGATTTAGTCAGGAAAAAGTCACTGAATTTTTACAAATGCATACCGGTATCCCTTCGGATATGTTCGATCGCAATACCTTCAAATATCACTCTTCGGCCTCAATAAGCGGGCAGCGTGTTTCGGGAATTTATTTAGCTACCAGGCCGCTGGAAGATGGAAAGGTATACGAATTCTTCCTCCGAACAGATAAGACATTACCAGCTGGCCCCTACACTGCCTATTATCTGGCTGGATGCTTAAGTTCACGCCTGGCCGGTCTAAATGCTTTTATCATTACCAATGATGAATGTGCTTGCAAAACTTCCAATGCACAAAACTATCTGATGAGGGCCCGGGATGTAAATAATATTTTTTAAGTTCGGCCAAGGGCGCGGAATTGTTCCAAAAAAAACCGTCTCCTTCTTTTTAAGAGACGGTTTTTTTACGTTTAGTGGAGACAGAGATTTTGTCTCTTTAAATCCTTTCCTTCAATCTTTGCCTTGAGTTTTAGAAAATTGGAATTTTAAGCTCCCATGTTGATCTCAATGTAATCTCTACCCGATGATTTCAAAAAATAGGAGATAATGCAGTACCTTAAGATTCCAAATCTGCAAAATCCTGCACGGGTATAAAGAAAGCCGCCTCCTTTTGAGGAGGCAGCATTAGACTAAAATTCAAAACTACGAAAGCATCACTTGTACAACTGCACAACGCGGCCTGATGGTTCAAAAAGATACGCGCACAGCAAATACAAAATTTCGGCCAGGTGCCACTATGCCGGAGCTGTAAGGTCTGTAGCGCTGATCCGTGATGTTTTCCAATCCGGCAGTAATGCCCACCTGACCGTTTAGCTGATAATTGGATTTAAAGTTTAAAGTGTACCAGCCCGGAGAATATGGCCTACCCAGTGGATCTATCGCATAAATTTCTGGTTTTCCGCGTTCTTCTACATTCAGCATGTCGAAAGTAAAGCCCCCGCTGTACATAGCATAAACCTGAAAATTCAGCCGGCTTGCTCTAAAGGTAAGCCTGCTAACCCCAAACCAAGGAGCTGCATGGCGTGATGGACTGACCGAACCATCGTCCATCTCTTCTTCTCCCTTCTGATAATTGGCCTGCGTACTGAAAGTCACTCTTTTACCCAGCTCCAGTTCTACAAGAGCCTGTACGCCCCAGACAGTTGCCTGTGCCGCATTTTGAATGGCCTGCACTCTGGACAATTGTCCATCGTAGAAAATCGAATCCTGACCATTAAGGGTAAAATTTCTCCGCACCAATGCATTGTTTAAAAAGGTATAGTATCCGGTGATGCTAGTTTTCACTCGATCAGAAAACGTTCGGATCACGCTCAGTTCCCCGTTGTAGGCATATTCACTTTTTAAGTCTGGATTGGGTACGGTCACGGAACCTGGTTCAGAGTCAAAAACTTTTCCGATATCATCCACATTGGGCGCCCGAAATCCAGTACTGACCAGAGCACTGATTTTTGTTTTTGAATCCGGATTATAAGCCAGGCCAAGATTTCCCACTACATTGCTAAATGATAAATTTTCCTGCTCAAAAGGAAAAGGGAAAAAATCCAGATTTGGCCTGAAATCGGCCGACACCTCAAAAGCTGTAAATCTGGAACCAACTTCCAACAACAACTTATCCGACAGTCGATGTTGGTATTTGGCATAAGCTGCATATGTCAACCAATCGGCATTGGGATAGCGCGAGCTAGCAGGCTCAGTTACTCCGGTGTTGATGCGCGTATCAGTACCGGTAGAGTGTACTTCGTTCCAAACATACTCCAGACCGTAATACAGGGCATTTTCCTCTTGAAACCTTTTCACGAAATCTGCATTTGCCGAATGTGCCATCACCCGCTCCACACGGTTGCGTCTTCGATTTTGTCCAAAAGACCGGTCGATACGGCTCTCTTCAAAAAATTGAGTAGCCAGGCTCAAGGTCATTTGGTCGTAGAAAACAGTTTGGCCGTGATGGGTGGCCGCCAGGTGATTCATCATCCAGATTTGTGGGCCGTAGTTCCACTCAGCACTGTTGGGCAGACCATTAGCCCTGTATCGGTGCAACCGATCGTAACGCGAATACGACGATGTTTCGCTGTAGTGAAATCCATACCTGATATCCCACTTATGAGAGGGCCTGTATCTGAGTTTTTGCAGGATGTTGTACTGATCGTACCCACTAGGTACTTGCACGCGTGGATCCGGATTGTATAGAATCCTGTCGGTCGAATCTATTCGCGTCGCATAAATCCTCCGTAAATATTCATCAGGTCCATGACTTCCCATTCGCAGGTCATCAAATCTGAAATAACTGATTGCAGTAAGTGAGGCAAACGTTTTACCTCCCACATTCAGCGTCAGATGTCCGGTATTTTCCTGATTGGCCGAGCTGTATCTGCCAATGACTTTACCTGATACCATCACCTCATCGTCAAGGGACAACTCCGGATTCTGCGTGTGAAACGTCATTACACCGCCAATGGCATCCGAACCATAGATAATGGAGCCGGGCCCAAAAATCACTTCTGCCTGCTCCACAACAAATGGATCCAGATTGATCACATTCTGAATATTGCCACCGCGGAAAATAGCCGTATTGAAGCGCACACCATCTACCGTGTACATCAGCCGGTTGGTAGCAAATCCGCGAATCATCGGGCTACCGCCAGCCTGCTGGCTTTTCTGTATAAAAACCTCGCCTGACTGCCCAAGCAAATCGGCAGCGGTTTGCGGCTGAAGCAGCATGATGTCTTTCTGCGCGACGCTTACAGTGCGCTGCGGCACATTAAGGCTGCGCTCTACAAAACGAGAAGCCGAAACCGTCACCTGATCCAAGCTGACGTTTGACGGCCTGAGCAATACCTTAAAACCTTGATTACGAAGCTGTTCAAACGTAAATATCTGAGGTTCATACCCGATTAATCTGATTTCAATCTGCAATGCAGATGCAAAATCTTTAATTTCAGCCTGACCCCGCATATTGGTGTAAGTAAACAACCGAGGTTCTCTGCTCGAAATCGTAGCGCGCTCTACAGGCTCCCCCGTGAACGCGTCTGTTACTGTGAGTCTCTGCGCCAATAACGTAGCAGTCACACCTAATGTAATGATGAGTACAGATATAATTTTTTTCATAGTACTGCGTTTTGATAGAATACATTAAAATTTTGACAATAAAGCACATAGGTCCACTACAATGGACAAGCATCCGTACACCACTTATGTGCCCGAAGAGAAATCAACATTCTTAAAAGACCCGAATCAGGTCTGGTTAAAAGACAATAGTCAGGTCGGGCGGCCGAAAGATGGACACCTTAATATCCTCACCGATTGGTGAGACATAGCAAAATACCGTTTTTATAGACGACCACAAGACAATACATCCTTCATCCAAAGCCCTGTGAAAACCTTTTATAAATACCAGATAACTCAAAAACACTTTGGGATCACCGCCCTGCAAGTCTCGAAGAAAATTTGAAGCTACTGCCGTACGCAGACGCTCAAGCTCAGACTCCTTGTAGTCAGGCCAGCAATACAACACCGTGCCACTATCCGACTCGATCCGTTCTACCACATCAAAATATAAACCTTCGATTACAAATTCTCCATCATCCACCCACTTCACATCCTCTGCCATCAATCTGGCACTAGTAAAGCACGTCAGCTCTTCATATCCCACCACCGAAAGCAATTGCTTTTTCACCTCCCGCCTGAGCATTTTTTTCTGCAGATGATAGATTCCCATAGGCCCGAAGGTAGGAAACACCAGAGCCAATACCACACATAGTGCAGTAACCCTCATCCAGAGCACACCACCTGTTCGAAGCCCTTTCAAAAAATCCTGAATTATCTGCTTTACATTTACAAATGTATGCAACTTTGTACATCACCTTCTAAGAGATGCAAGCATACATTGATGAATGGTTTCAGACTTCAGCCCCATCCATCCAATTGGAAGAAAACATGCTCGTGCTCTATCCATCCTTTTTGCCCTCCAATCTGGCAGACCATGCCCTCAACACCCTAATCACCGATATACCCTGGCAGCAACATAGCTTAAAAATATACGGCAGGCGCATCCCCTTTCCACGTCTGATGTATTGGATGGGCCAGCCAGGCACAGCATACAGATTTTCAGGCAACGAATTTCAACCCCATCCATGGCACCCCGTTGTACTTACCATCAAATCCCTTATTGAGCAAAACTTGCCCGCATCTTTCAATTCCGTGCTGCTCAATCTCTATCGCCACGGCCGCGACTCCATGAGCTGGCATGCCGACGACGAAACCTGCCTTGGCCCCACTCCCACGATTGCCTCCATCAGCCTGGGATCCACCCGTCATTTTGCCTGGAAGCCAAAATTCGTCAAAGGCCCCTCACGCCGAATTCCCTTGCCTCACGGCTCACTCTTGATCATGAAAGGGCAATTCCAGCATCACTACCTACACGCACTTCCCAAAACCTCTCCGCCCAAAGGCTGCCGTATCAATCTCACATTTCGAAACATCGTCCAATGACCTTTTTTTGCTTTTTTGGGCGTGCCCCCGCGCGCCGGCCTTACGGCCTTGCCGCGCGGGGTCGGGCTGCTCCGGGGTGCGCTTCGCTCCCGTGCTCCGCTGCGCTGCGCACCGCCCTGCGGGCGCCCTCCGCATCCCTCACGCAGTACCCCCCGCAGCAGGTCCATACGCCCATCACATTCTAACCCTCAAGGGACCCCGTCCGACTCATAAGCCAGAATACTCACCCTCCCGCTACCTCCCAATCCTCTGCCTCCCCTGCTCCTCGCCGACTTCGATAGCTCGCACACGCTGTTTTTCCGGCTGCTCTTTACTTCCCGCCACACCGCCACTGCATCAGGCCACAACTAGCTAAAACCACCGGCTCGCTTAGCTCGGGATGCCCGGCAATCTCCGCATCCGCGGCCATATCCGATCCCATCCTGGACCCAATGACCACAGCCACCCTTTTCCTTTCATCCCAGCCCTTTACAAGCTCCTGAACCATCTCGCCTTTTTTTCACTGTTTAGGTTTCACTTTCGGCGTTGTCGCCAGGCCGGCAGCCGTTGGCCGGTACAAATTCCGGTTGCAGCGTGCCGGAGGAGCGGAATTCGCCTAGGTTGAACCCTGCGGGGGCGTATGCGCCAGGGCGGAGGCGGATATGAGCTGCAGCGGGCGGGCTATATGGCTCACGGGCGAGGAGGCGGAGCGAGAGCAAGCCACCGCAGCCCGATGAGCCATGCCCGAACCGCAAAGGGAATAGGAGCCGTAGACCGGCCCCCGGCCGCCGACTGAAAGCGGCCGGGGGAGGCGCCCTGTAAGAAAATTGAGTGTATTCAGCGTGTCCGGGGGAGTTTTCCTTTGATTTCCATTCCAAGTTTATTGGCCAGGAGAAGGACACCAAAGAGCTCTGATTGGGGGAATTTGCCATCTTTGATAACGGTGAAGATCAGGTCCTGGAGTTCGTTGAGCTGGGGTGTGATGCCAATGGCTTTCAGGCTGTTGAGCAGGTCTGTGGCAAGCTCTACAATGAGGTGTATGTTTTGGTTTTTGTGGTATTCGGCCACCAGGGTATTGACTTTGAGGGTGGCTGCGTAATTGAGCCTGTTGGTGGGGATTCGGAATTTCCATTTGACGATGATTTCTTCCAGTTCGCGGATTTTTTCGATGTCCGGAAGGGAGGGGGCTGCCAGTTCGTCGTAAAGTTTCTGGATGACGAGGGTTTTGAGGTTGGTGATCAGAATTTCGGGGATGGTGAGGGACTCGTTTCGCATGAGGTTGAGCAGGAGGAAGGTGCGCTCATTGATGCGTTCGTAGAAGTCGAGGGCGTTTTTGACCTGGATGTCCAGGACGCGGTCGAGGAGTTTTTTTTGTTCGTCTTTGAAGAGGTTGAAAAAGGAGAAGGTTCGGGAGGCAAAGTTGTCTTTGATGAGTTCGAGCACTTCGGTGAGGTTTCCTGCGTCGAAGTAGTTGCGGAATTTGCGGACGAGGGAGGCGTATTCGTCGTAGGTGAGGCTGTCGGAGGTATTGCCGATGAGGTGGTGATTGCCGAGGTAGAGGATCACGAAGCTGAAGCGCTTTTGGCTTTGCGTGACTTTGGAGCGCACTTTGGTCTGGCCGACTACGAGAAACTGGCCGCCGGCTTTGATTCGGGTGAGCTCTTCGGCGATGCATTCGTAGTTGAGGACGGTGAGGTTACGGGCGTCTTCTTCGAAGAGGGTGCTGACGGCATAGTGCATACCGACCTGGGTGAGGGACAGGCGCTTGGGGGCTACCAGATTGCGGTAGATGTCGGCCCCGGTGCCCATGGATGGGATGTTGGAGACGGCCTGACCGAGGATCTGGAGAAATTGGGGATAGAGCTCTACCTGGGCGATGTCTTCGGCGAGCTGGATGGCGCGCTCGGCGTACTGGAGGATCTGGATGGTTTCGATACCGGAGATTTCGTTGAAAAACCAGCCGCAGGAGGTGTACATGTAGAGGGCCATTCGCTGCATTTCGAGGGCGCGGAGTATGGTGGTGATTTCGGAGTCGGAGAGGTTGCGCTGGAAGTTTTGTTCGAGGAAGCGTACTGTTTTGGTTCGGCTTCGTTGGGGGAAGATTTCGATGTATTTGTTTCGAAGCAGCCAGGGGTCCGGGTGGTAATTCCGGAGGGTATTTTCGTATATAGCAGAGAGCTGGTCGCGCAGGTAGTCGAGTGCCTGACGGAGAGGGGTGCGCCATTTTTGGTTCCAGTGGGGTTCGCCTCCGGTTTTGCAGCCGCAGTCGCTACGCCAGCGCTCCACGCCGTGAGCGCATGACCAGGAGGAGTTTTCGTGAATTTCTACTTCGTATTGGGGGGGGAATTTTTGCAAGAAGTAACCGTAGTTGGCAATTTTAACATCGGGCATCTTACTGAGGTAGTGAAGGCAATAGGCCAGTGCCATATCGCCGTTTCGGTGGTGGTGTCCATAGCTTTCGCCGTCGGTGGCGATGTGAACGAGTTGTGCTTCAGAAGGTTGCGTGTCGAATGCGTTAAGGAGTTGGTGTGCGAAGTATTTCCCGTCGTTGAGGTACCCTTTGAAGGCTACGCCCATGGAGAGGTCGGCGTGGTAAAAGAAGATGGCGATGGTGCGACCGGAGGGCAACTTGCAGAGGTAAGGTCTTCGGCTATCGATGCCATCGGTCCAATGTTCGGTGTCTATCTTGCGATATCGCCTGGCTTGATATGGGGATAAGATGGTAAATTTAATTTTGTGTTGAGCGAGTATTTCAAGAGTTTCGGTATCGACAGCAGTTTCTGCAAGCCACATACCTTCCGGATTGCGGCCAAAGCGCTTTTTGAAGTCTTCGATGCCCCAGATGACTTGTGTTTCTTTATCTCGTCGATTGGCCAGGGGCATGATGATGTGATTGTAGACTTGTGCGATTGCCGAACCATGGCCTTCGAACTGAACGATGGAGTGCATGTCGGCTTCCAGGATGCGGTTGTAAACTTCGGGCTGGTGGTTTTCCAGCCAACTGAGGAGAGTGGGGCCGAAGTTGAAGGAAATAAAGGTGTAGTTGTTGACGATGTCGACAATTTTTCCTTCGTCGTTGAGGATACGGCTGACGCTGTTGGGTCGATAGCATTCCTGGGTAATGCGTTCGTTCCAGTCATGAAAGGGGTGGGCTGACTCTTGAATTTCTATTTCTTCGAGCCATGCATTTTCGCGTGGGGGCTGATAGAAGTGCCCATGGATGCAGATATACTTACTACAGTCTGCCATAGTGAATCAGCAGTTTATTTTTTGATTTTTTTGAAAATCAATACGGCCAGTGGCGGCAGGTCAATGGAGATGCTGTCTTCCCGACCGTGCCAGTGAATGGATTCGGAGGAGATTTTTGGGTGGTTTTTGTGCATACCGGAGCCTCCGTATTTGGCATCGTCGGTATTGAGAATGAGTTTCCATTGGCCATAGGAGGGTACCCCGATGCGGTAGTTTTTTCTGATTATAGGTGTGAAATTGGCGATGACTACGATGTCTTGGTCAGGATTTCCAGATTTTCGAACATAACTCAGCACGCTCTGCTGCCAGTCATTGACTTCTATCCATTCGAACCCTTCGGGTTTGTATTGTTTTTTATAGAGGGCTTCCTGCTCACGATAGAGCTTATTGAGGTCAATAATGAGTTGTAAGAGCCCCTTGCTGAAGTTTAAATTTTCAAGCTGGTCCCAACGGACAGACGCGTCGTGGTTCCACTCGCTGGTTTGACCAAATTCGGAGCCCATAAACATCAGTTTGCTACCCGGATGTGTAAACATGTAGCCAAAAATGGCTCTAAGATTGGCAAATTTTTGCCATAGATCACCGGGCATCCGGCTTAACAGAGAACCTTTGCCATGTACTACTTCGTCGTGAGAGAATGGGAGGGTAAAGTTTTCAGTATATGCATAAACCAGGCTGAAAGTGATTTCGCCATGATGATATCTGCGGAAGATAGGGTCGCGTTTAAAATAGTTGAGGGTGTCGTGCATCCATCCCATCATCCACTTAAGGCCAAAGCCCAGGCCCCCTTCGTACACAGGTCTTGATACTTTGGGAAAAGCAGTGGACTCTTCGGCAATCATTTGGATATCGGGATGTTCTTTGTAAATGAATTCGTTGAGCTCGCGGAGAAAACTAATTGCTTCCAGGTTTTCCTTTCCGCCGAATGGGTTGGGTACCCATTCACCGGGTTTACGGGAATAATCAAGGTAAAGCATAGAGGCCACGGCATCTACGCGCAGTCCATCGGCGTGAAATTGCTCAATCCAGTACATCGCATTGGAGAAAAGGAATGAGCGGACCTCATACCGGCCATAGTTGAATATGAAGCTATTCCAATCAGGATGAAAGCCTTTGCGAGGGTCTTCATGCTCGTACAGTGCAGTGCCATCAAATCGGACGAGGCCGTGGAGGTCACCTGGAAAATGGGAAGGTACCCAGTCGAGTATCACGCCTATATCCTCTGAGTGGAATGCATCGATAAGGGCCTTGAAATCCTCCGGTGAGCCATATCTGGATGACGGGGCGTAGTAGCCGGTAATTTGATAGCCCCATGAACCAAAAAAGGGATGCTCCATGACCGGCATAAATTCCACATGGGTATAGCCCATTTTTTTTACGTATGGGACTAATTTTTCAATCATTTGCCTGTAGCTTAGAGAAGTGCCGTCGGCATTGCGCATCCAGCTACCCAGGTGCACTTCGTAGATGCTCATAGGGCAGTCGAGGCTGTTTCTCAGGCTAAGGTTTGCTTTCCACTTCTGGTCATTCCATCGATAGTCATCTTTCCAGATAATACTGGCTGTCTTTGGTGGAATTTCGGCTAGGCGGGCATATGGGTCGGCTTTTTCGATTTGATAGCCCCATTGAGTGGTTATCAGGTATTTGTATCGATGACCTTGTAAAGCTCCCGGGACAAATCCTTCCCAAATGCCGGAACCATCCCACCTTGGAAATAGCGCGTGAGCATCCTTGCTCCAGAAGTTAAAATCGCCTATCACTGCAACATTCCGGGCATTAGGAGCCCAGACTGAAAAGTAGGTGCCTGCCTGCCCGTCGAGCTCCAGGGGGTGTGCACCCATTTTTTCATACATTTTAAAATGATGGCCTGATCTGAATAGTGATATATCAAAATCCGTGTAAAGAGAATGAGGAATGGTACTCATATTGAATAATGTATGGAACTGGTGCTAAATAATGTCAAAGTTTGACATCAGAAATTGTCTTTTTCATGATTCGCTAAAAAAATTTTAAACTACCTTTGTGTTTGTATAAACTATATACGGCTCAATGACCATTAACCAGCACATCATTCAATTACTATATTCTTAT
Source organism: Schleiferia thermophila (assembly GCF_003337435.1). Taxonomy (GTDB): domain Bacteria; phylum Bacteroidota; class Bacteroidia; order Flavobacteriales; family Schleiferiaceae; genus Schleiferia; species Schleiferia thermophila. Next base: position 52,260 of record NZ_QPJS01000004.1, on the reverse strand, counting down.
GACTGTGTAATAATACCCGGTTTTGGTGGTTTTGTGTCCAAGTATTTTCCTGCAGAAATACAGGAAGGTACTTATATGTTCCGTCCCCCTTCCAAACGAATTTCATTTAATGCGAGACTAAAGGAAAACGATGGCCTGCTGGCACATTACATTAGCCGAAAAGAGGGGGTTTCTTATCAGGAAGCCATGCAAATGATTGAGATTTCCGTACGGTCATGGCAAAGAATCATTGAAAGCGGCAATAAAGTAACTTTAGAGGGGATCGGAAAACTCTATTCAGATGCAGAGGGTAATCTTCAGTTTTCTCCTGCTTTGGAGGCTAACTTTCTAACCAGCTCTTACGGATTGGGAATGTTTAGATCACCAGCTATCACCGAAGAGTCTATTGTAGCTCAAACCATAAGAAAGCAAGCTCAGATCGAAGGCAGTGTGGCAGAAAGTCGAAATGCCACAGTTCTGCTCACCAATTTTTACAGTGCGATGAAAGTGGCTGCTGTCTTGTTGGTGGTTTTTACCGTCGTGTATATAGCATATGAAAACAGTCATTATCTGAGTAAAAACAGTACGGATAGCTTTTCCTATATAGGCTTTGTTCCAGCTCACGACAGTCTGAATCAGGGGCCTCCGGACCCGGGAGAAATTAAAAGTGAATTTGAACAAGATATCGACCGTAAAGTGTTGGAGAAATCCTCTAAATCCGATTCAACTTCGGATTCAGAACTTCAGCCTGAGATACCAGGTGCTGCTGATGAATTTAAAACAAATACACTCCATACACAAAAAACCGAACCTTCCAATGTGATGGAAGCAACACATCCCACAGGAGAGAAAATGCATACCCTTTTGAAAAAAGTAAAAATTTCTGCCGGAATTTTTGGGCATATTCAAAATGCACAAAGGAGACAATCAGAGCTGTCTTCTCACCAATTCAGTGCCGTGATAGAACCTGCAGGTTCCATGCACCGAGTCGTCATCTACTGTACTAAAGAAGAGTCCGACTCTGTTCTTGCGAAAGTCAGAGAGACTGTAGTTTCAGATGCATTTGTTGTTCGATAACCAGGTGTAGCCCCTGATTTCGGGGCAATATATCCGGCTTTTACCAGCATCTTCACTTTGAAGCTGCATTTTCAATACTTTCTGTTTCACTGAAACAGAAAGCGAATTGTGACTTTTAAGGCTGTAGGTAAATGCCGTCGATTCTTAGTTTTGTCCACATATTAAAAATGTCTTTTATGAACAAAGGATTTTTTAAAATTCCCGATGTAAAAAATGAGCCTGTAAAGCAGTATGCACCCGGCAGCCCTGAACGAGCCGAACTTCAGGCTATGTACGACAAGCTTTGGAATTCTGTACGCGATATTCCCATGTACATTGATGGTAAGGAAGTACGCACCGGTAAAACCGAACGTGTGAAACCACCACACGATCATCACCACAATGTAGGTCATTATCACATGGGCGATGTGACCCATATTCAATCGGCTATCGATGCAGCACTAAAAGCGAGAAAACAATGGGCTGCCATGAGTTGGGAACAGAGAGCCTCCATATTTCTGAAAGCTGCAGATCTAATCGCCGGTCCTTACCGCGCGGAGATCAATGCGGCCACTATGATTGCACAGAGCAAAACAGCCTTTCAGACTGAGATCGATGCTGCCTGTGAGTTGATTGACTTTCTTAGATTTAATGTGAAATATATGGCAGAGATCTACAATGAGCAACCCAACTCCCAGCCCGGTATCTGGAATAGAATGGAATACCGTCCGCTGGAAGGTTTTGTCTTTGCAGTCACGCCGTTTAACTTCACAGCAATCAGCGGAAACCTGCCTGCCTCTGCTGCCCTGATGGGCAATGTGGTGGTATGGAAACCCTCGCTCTATCAGGTATACTCGGCCTATGTGGTGATGAAAGTCCTTATAGAAGCAGGATTACCAGCCGGAGTCATCAATATGATTATGACAGACCCCGCAGAAACTGCCCGTGTAGTTCTTGGAAATCCTGATTTTGCAGGTATTCACTATACCGGTTCCACTACGGTATTCAGGTCTATTTGGAAAACTATAGGAGAAAACATCCACCTCTATAAATCATATCCCCGAATCGTTGGTGAAACCGGTGGGAAAGATTATGTATGGATGCACCCATCAGCAGATGCGACTGAAGTAGCAGTAGCGCTGATCAGGGGAGCCTTCGAATATCAAGGACAAAAGTGCTCTGCAGCCTCAAGAGCCTATATACCAGCCAGCAGATGGAAAGAAGTCAATGAACTACTTGGCCGCATGCTTTCTGAGATTAAAATGGGTTCACCACGCGACTTTTCAAATTTTGTAACGGCGGTCATACACGAAGGAGCTTTTGACCGAATTGTAAATTATATTGAAGATGCCAGGAAAAACCCCGATTGTCAAATCATTTACGGAGGTAAATACAATAAATCCGTTGGATATTTCATCGAGCCCACTGTGATAGTGACCAAAAACCCCAAATCACGCACCATGGTAGAGGAAATTTTTGGCCCTGTTTTAACAATCTACATCTATGAAGATGCGCAATGGGAAGCATCACTTGAACTTGTAAACGAAACCAGTGAATATGCACTGACCGGGGCCATCTTTAGCAGAGACCGTTATGCGATTGAAACTGCAACAATACGACTGGTGGACAGTGCGGGTAATTTTTATATCAACGATAAACCTACTGGAGCCGTAGTCGACCAGCAACCCTTTGGAGGTGCACGTGGCAGCGGTACCAACGATAAAGCAGGTTCCAAACTTAACCTACTTCGATGGGTTAGTGCCCGGTCGATCAAAGAAACATTTGTGCCTCCTATCGACTACACATATCCCTTTATGAAATAAGCTATAATGTATTCGGTTATGGAAGTGACTGTCGGCAACTGTGCTGATGGTCACTTTTTTCATGTTAAATATCTGAAGCCATGCAGAGTATAAAAGAAAAATTTACAGAATACATACACAATCTTCAACAGCGTATTTGTACAGCTCTGGAAGCAGAGGATGGATGCAGCAAATTTGTTGAAGATCAATGGGAACGCCCGGGAGGAGGAGGAGGAATTACAAGAATTATTTCAGATGGAAACGTCTTTGAAAAAGGTGGTGTAAATACATCGGTGGTCCACGGCGAATTGCCAGAAGTGATGATGCAGCGACTCGGGGCAAATCACCGGAAGTTTTTTGCCTGCGGAATCTCATTGGTCATACATCCACGAAATCCTTTTGTGCCTACCGTACATGCTAATTTTAGATATTTTGAACTATATGACGACGAAGGAAAATTGGTAGATTCATGGTTTGGAGGTGGTGCAGATCTCACGCCCTACTATATCTTTGAAGAAGATGGCAGGCACTTTCATTCGACTCTAAAAGATGCTTGTGACAAACACTCGATTGAATACTACCCTCAATTTAAAAAAGAATGTGACCAATATTTCTACATTGCACATCGCAAGGAAAACCGAGGCATTGGAGGAATTTTCTTTGACTACCTCCGACCTGACGAGCAAACGTCAGCAGCGGCTTGGCTGAACTTTGTGACCGATGTAGGAGACGTCTTTTTGCCAGCTTATATACCCATCGTTCAGAGACGAAAAGACCACCCTTATACCGATGAACATCTGCGCTGGCAAGGAATCAGGAGAGGTAGATATGTGGAGTTTAACCTGATCTACGACAGAGGAACTCTATTTGGACTTAAAACCGATGGTCGGGTAGAATCTATATTGATGAGTTTGCCCACTACAGCTCGCTGGGAATACGACCATCGGCCAGCTCCAGGTAGTGCAGAAGCAAAATTGATAAAAGCACTTCTGCACAGAGATTGGATTAATACTTATGAAATTTCCGACTATTGAGGCCATTCGGAAGGACTCAAAGATTCAGATAAAAACTTAGAATAAGCAACTTCAATTACTTCCGTTCCTTAACTTTGGGTTAATCAGCATCACGGGTGAAGAATTTTGTTAAAGCATTGAAATACAATATAATATGGATGTAGAACTAAAAACCACTGATCAGAACACTGAGGAAAAGAAAAAAATTCTTTCCCGATACAAGATCCTGCTTAAAACCTGCGCACACAAGATAGATAAAGAGGACAAAATGCTGATTCGCAAAGCCTTTGATGTAGCTATGGACGCACACAAAGGCGTGCGACGCAAAAGTGGTGAACCTTACATCCTTCACCCTCTGGAAGTAGCGATAATCGTATCCCGTGAAATTGGCCTAGGACCTACCTCCATTGCGTGTGCCTTGCTCCATGATGTGGTTGAAGACTCAGATTACACCCTTGAAGATATTGAAAGACTTTTCAATAAAACCATTGCTAAAATCATCGACGGGCTGACAAAAATTTCCAACGTATCGGATCTGGATGTCTCCATACAAGCTGAAAACTTTCGCAAAATGCTGCTCACCATCTCAGACGATATCCGTGTGATTCTCGTCAAACTGGCAGATCGCCTGCACAATATGCGCACGTTGGACGACTTGTCAGCCTATAAACAGCAAAAAATAGCTTCAGAAACACTTTATCTGTATGCACCACTAGCGGGCCGACTTGGGCTCTACAACATAAAAACCGAACTCGAAGACTTATCGCTAAAATATACAGAGCCTGAAATATACCGCGAAATAGAACAGAAACTCAAAGAATCAAAAGCTGACGACACCCGCTACCTTACTCAATTTACAGAAAAAATCAGAGAACTTCTTAAAAAAGAGGGACTTGTATTTTCCATAAAATATCGGACAAAGAGCATTTATTCCATCCGGAAAAAGATGCGCAAGCAAGGCATACCCTTCGAAGAGGTATACGACAAGTTTGCCATACGCATCATCCTCGACAGCCCTCCCGAACACGAAAAAGCCGATATCTGGCGAGTGTACAGCATAATCACAAGTCTGTACAAGCCCAGTCCGGAGCGATTCAGAGACTGGGTGTCAGCTCCCAAATCCAACGGATACGAATCACTACATACTACCGTGATGGGACCAGACGGCCACTGGATCGAGGTACAGATTCGTTCGAAGAGGATGGACGAAGTCGCTGAAAAAGGCTATGCTGCACATTGGAAATATAAAGAAGACGTAAGTGCTGATAATCATCTGGAAAAGCTTATCGAAAAATTCAGACAGCTCCTCGAAAGTCCTGAAACCAATGCGGTAGAGTTTGTCAACGAATTCAAAACCAATTTGCTTTCAGAAGAAATCTTCGTTTTTACTCCAAAAGGCGACCTAAAAAGACTGCCACAGGGATCTACTCCCTTGGACTTTGCCTTTGAAATCCATACCGACGTCGGCCTGAAAACCCTCGGAGCCAAAGTTAATGGTAAGCTGGTCCCCCTCAACTACAAACTGCAAAGCGGTGACCAGGTAGAAATCATCACTTCGGCCAAGCAAAAACCCAAAGAAGAATGGCTCAACCATGTAGTCACCTCCAAAGCAAAAGCTAAGATCAAATCGTCTCTTAGAGAAGAGAAGCGCATCATCGCCGACCGTGGTAAAGAAATTCTCAGTCGAAAACTCTCATATATTAAAATCAAGCCTACGGAAAAGGTCATCAACCGAATGGTTCAATTTTTTAAACTGGCCAATAGCCAGGAACTCTTTTTCAAAGTAGGTAGTAAAATCATCGACAACGAAGACATAAAAGAATTTGCCAGAAACTACAACCAGGGACTGATGGCCTACCTGCGGAGAAAATTCAGCAGGTCCGATGTTTCAGATTCAACTTTAAAAAAATCAACTACCGAACAGGATCCCAAAATCCTGGTCTTCGGACAAAATGATGAAAAACTGGAATATCGCATAGGCAAGTGCTGCAATCCTGTACCCGGAGATTCGGTATTTGGCTTTCTGGGGTCTGCAGGCGGTATTACCGTACACAGGAACGACTGTCCAAACGCAATCACCTTACAAAGTAATTATGCCAACCGAATTATAAAAGCCCGCTGGGTTGCCGAGCAAAAAGGTGACTTCACAGCTGTGCTTCTCATAAAGGGCATTGATACCCTAGGTCTGGTAAACAAAGTCACTCAGATTATATCCAACGACCTGCATGTAAACATCAAGGCGATCAATATATTCGGAGAAGCTGGCGTTTTTTCAGGTGAGATAACCCTGATAGTCACTGATAAAATGCACCTGACCAAAGTAATTGAAAAGCTTAAAAACGTAGAAGGTGTTACTTCCGTAACCCGTAAATAAATCATTGACCAAAAAAACATATCAACTTCTAATTTAACCTCGGACAACAAAGACCTTCCCGATTTTAAAGGAATTTATTGAAATTTTAATGCTTTCCAGACTACGCTGTAATGGCCAGAAAACTATTTTAGCCCAAAAATGTGCCTTATGGCAATTGTATATTACACCAATATCCGCTGCATTTACGGCATCACCGCTGACCAAAATCAACCAGCAAGAGGAGCAGAGCTATCCTCTCCCATAAAACTCAGCAACGCCTACTTAAAGACCGAAGATGACCTGATTGCTGACTTTGGCCCGATGGATAGTTTTAAATCTCCCGAAGCCGGGGCAAGAATCATCGATTGTGAAGGTAGGTCAGTGATTCCGGGATACTGCGATAGCCATACCCACATCGTCTTTGCACGATCAAGACATGAAGAATTTGTAGATAAAATCAAAGGCCTCACCTACGAAGAAATTGCTGCTAAAGGAGGAGGCATAATTAACTCTGCCTTACACCTACGCAAGATAGAGGAAAGTGAGCTGGTAGAATTGGCACTGCAGCGAATAGATTCAGTAAAAAAAACCGGAACAGTGGCACTGGAAATTAAGAGCGGGTATGGCCTTGATCTGACTTCTGAACTGAAAATGCTAACCGTAATACGCAGACTTAAGGACCTGACCAATCTCTGCATCAAATCAACCTTTTTAGGAGCACACGCTGTTCCTCCTGAATTCAAAGGCAATCAGCAAGGATATGTAGACCACATCGCAGAAGTAATGATTCCTAGAGTCGCCGATGCCGGACTGGCTGATTTTGTAGATGTCTTTTGTGACAAAGGATTTTTCACACCGGAACAGACTGAAAAAATCCTGGAAGCTGCCAATCGTTACAACCTGAAGCCAAAATTGCATGCCAATGAGCTCGCATTTTCCGGAGGCGTACAGGTTGGTGTAGCCCACCGTGCAGTAAGTGTTGACCATCTGGAATGTTCCGGCGATGAGGAATTTGAACTTCTCGCAGATAGCAATACAATTGCCACCCTGCTTCCTGGCACAGCATTTTTTTTAGGTCTCCCCTATCCAAATGCCAGGAGGATGATTGAGAAAAATGTTGCCATTGCATTAGCATCAGATTTCAATCCCGGCAGTTGTCCATCGGGAAATATGAATTTTGTAGTGGCCCTAGCTTGTATCAAAATGAAGTTATTGCCTGAAGAAGCATTGACAGCGGCAACCCTCAATGGCGCATTTGCCATGGAAATTGACAGAACCCATGGAAGCATCGAACGAGGCAAGACGGCTTCATTTTTGATCACACAGGCGATAGAAGACTTGAGTCAGATACCGTATTATTTTACTGAAAACTTAATTTCTAAAACAGTAATCAATGGAAAACCGGATTGAAAGCCCGGCGATGGAGCGGCTCACCTTCGTAAGCGAAGAAATGGTAAAAGCACAGATCATCAGCAGACCAGGTGAAATAAAATTGGGGAATATATGTACAATTCCCCAAGATGAAGGTGAGCTATTTTCTCTTTTGCAAAACCCGGAAATCAAATATGTGATAGTAGGAATACCAGAAGACATCGGGATACGGGCCAATTTTGGCCGTGCCGGTGCCGAAAGTGCATGGAGATATTTTCTGCAGGCACTGCTCAATATGCAAAGCAACGATGTATTCAAAGGCAAAAATCTGGCTATTCTTGGCAGTTTGAATTTGAACGACCTGATGGCAACCGCATCAGGGCTCAATCCACAGCATGATGCAGACTTGCAAAAACTCAGAGAACTGACCAACGAAATTGACCAGGTAGTCGCAGAAATGACCGAACTGATAGCAATGCACAATAAAGTGTTGATCGTCGTTGGCGGAGGTCACAACAATGCATTCCCCATTATAAAAGGATACGCAAAAGCTCTGTCCAAGCCAATGGCAGTAATGAATTTTGACATGCACGCCGACCTACGAGCACCTGAGGGAAGACACTCAGGCAACGGCTTCAGCTATGCCATACAAAACAACCTAATAAAATACTACCATATCTTTGGTCTCCAAAGCGAATTCAACAACGAACAAATCTTTAAAACCATCGAAAAATACAGTGACATCGTCACCTATACCTCATACGATGAACTGTTGTCGGTCAAACGAAGCGAATGGCTTCTGATGATGGATCGTGCCTTGGAAAATTTCAGTATAGAACCCTGCGGACTGGAGATTGACCTGGATGCCGTGACGGGCTATCCTGCAAGCGCATTCAATCCGTGCGGCTTTTCTCCGGAAATGATGCGTTCCCTCATCAAAAGAGCAACAGCGCTCCTTGAGATTAAATATGTTCACCTGGCTGAAGCGGCACCAGAACTCGCCACATTGCCGATTGAAAAATTAGCAGCCGGAAAATTTCTGGCACAAATCGCATTGGATGTAATAAAAAGCCTTGAAAAAAAATCTAATTAAAAGATTGTGAAGCTTATCCCTTTAGTTGAATGTGTGCCTAATGTAAGTGAAGGCCGAAATAAAAAAGTAATACAAGAAATTGCCGATGTCATCAGTTCTGTGCCGGAAGTGATGCTGCTGAACGTGGACTCAGGTATATCGGCCAACAGAACTGTTTACACCTTCATAGGTCAGGTAGATGCTGTGTTTGAAGCAGCTTACCTCATGTATCAGAAAGCTTATGAGCTGATCGATATGTCAAAACACCAAGGCTCACACCCCAGGATAGGTGCTGTAGATGTTTGCCCTTTCGTCGCATGGAAAGACATTAGCGAGCAGGAATTGATCGATAAAGTGGCGAAATTTGCCCATAAAGTAGCTGATAATCTTGGAGTATCCGGCTACTTTTATGAAAAAAATGCTCACAGTAATATGCGATCAAATCTTGCTAATATTCGTAAAGGTGAGTATGAAGGTCTGATGGAAAAATTGAAAGAAAGAGCATGGAGACCAGATTTTGGAGAGGTCAATCCTGATGTGATACGAAAATTTGGCGTCACAGTGATTGGTACAAGAAACATCCTGGTAGCCTACAATGTAAATCTGATCGATAAGGACGATAAAATTGCAAATGAAATTGCTGCGGAAATTCGCGAATTGGGAAAAATAGTTCCGGCTCCGGGTGGAGGTTATGTGCGTATTCCCGGATTGCTAAAGAGCGTCAAGGCAATAGGTTGGTACATCCCCGAGTTCAATCTCTCACAGGTATCATTCAATCTGGTAAACATCAGTGTCAATGGCATGGGTGAAGTATACATGCTCACTGAAACACTTGCAAAAAGAAGAGGCATCGAATTAAAAGGATCAGAACTGGTAGGAATGGTACCATTAAGTGAGATACTGCGTAGTGCCCGTTACATCCTGGAACGCAAAAATGTCCGCAGTGCACATCAATTTTCGGAAAGAGAGCTTGTCGAAAAGGCAGTAGAACTCCTCGGACTCGACCGGGTAAAACCCTTCAGTCCTGAAGAACACATTATAGAATATAAAATGGCAAAGTTTCTAATTTGAAATTTTGAACAAAAATCCATTGTCTGAAAACACAAATCCCTGCATTTCTGGACGAAATGCAGGGATTTTTCATTCTCTGGAAAATTTTACATATCAGCAGATGCAGTAGTAAACCGTTGGTAGAGGGTACTCTTATTTAAATCATTCGATTTCAGAATATACTGCATTTCCAATTGAGCGAGAAACTGGTAAAACTGCATGCTGTTTTGCAACTCCTGCTGTATAGCTTTTCGTTTATTTCTAGTAAATTGCTTGAAATATCGGAGCTCTTGATCCAGTTGATCGGCAAATAGGTTCATTAAATTCATAGCCTTCTCATTAGCTCCTGCTCGTAGGTAAGCTTCTATAATACCAAACATAAAATAGTTAAATTCAAACTTTTCAAGTGGCATTTTTTCCATACAAAAGTCTAGAACTTTTACTGCCTTCTCGTTTTGGCCTTCGGCGGCAAGTTGAGAAGCAAGGCGGGCATAGATATTTCGGAAATTATAACTCAATCTCTTGTTGGTCTCATCCAGGTAAACTTCAGGCAGTTCCATGTTGCCAAACTGGAATTTGTTCATCAGATTGTCGTACATAATTTCTGTATCTACCTTTCCAAATTCAAATCTTTGTCCTTTCTCAGCAAGTTTTACTGGTACAAATCTGTAAGCCAAACCCTCCAATCTGAAATACTCCGTAAGAAAGAAATAAGACTTTTCAGAACTTCCGACAGTGATAGAGAAGTAAATAGGCCTGGTCCAGTCGTTTTGGGTAAGAAGATCGATTACCATGATATCGCGCTTGGCCAAGTAATCCATATCCAAATCTACATCAACATAGTCGAGGATTTTGTCGGTATCGTTGATACTGACGACCTGATTGCGCAAAACAGCTTCTTTATCAACCGGAAACCGAAGTCGCTTCACCGGATAGTATTGAAACTCTCGCATTCCACTGTATGCCTGAAATCTGGTAATCGGGTCATCACTTTTGATCCAACGCATAAAATCGCTGGCCATCCAACGGGCATTGGCAGGGGCAATATTTGGACGTTGCTGGTAGTAAACCACATCGCGAGTACCTTGCTTGTATTGATCCCATTCTAGCGAAAAAGGCACTGGTTCACTATCATAAGCTTTACGTTTCATCTGGTCGATATACCAGTCTGTGTTGAGTAAACTGAGATTCACTACCCTTACATCTGTTCGATATCCTTCTACTTCCTGTACATACCACAGCGGAAAAGTATCATTATCCCCATTGGTAAAAAGAATGGCATTCGGTGCACAGCTGTCAAGATAGGCTTTGGCAATATCTCGGGCGGTATATCTGTTGGCGCGCGTATGGTCATCCCAGTTTTCTTTAGCCATTAGACCTGGAACAAGTATAGTGCACAATGCGGTGATACCCAAAGCGTGAATGGGTTTGTTGAATTTTTCTCTAAGCGCGTCGATTAAACCAAACACACCAAGACCAATCCACATTGCATAAGCGTAGAAAGAACCCACCACCGCATAATCGCGCTCCCGTGGTTCGAAGGGCTTTTGATTGGTGTAAACGATAACCGCAATCCCTGTAAATACAAAAAACAATAACACAGCCCATGCATCTTTTGAATTTACTTTAAAGTGATACAAAAGACCAAAAATCCCCAGCAGCAATGGAAGAAAGTAATATGTATTGCGGGCACGATTGTTTTTCATGTAATCCGGCAAATTTTTCTGAGGACCCAGTCGCATACTGTCTATGAATGAGATTCCTGAAATCCAGTTCCCTTTGGTCAGCTCATAACGGCCTTGTTCGTCGTTTTGTCGGCCAGCAAAATTCCACATAAAATATCTCCAGTACATGTGCCCAAGCTGATAGTCAAAGAAGAATTTGATGTTTTGAGCCAAAGTTGGTTTTTTCTCAGGATTTCTGATGTTTCCAATTTTTATGTAATTCTGTACATGTTCTGGATCGTCACTCCACATCCTCGGAAAAGGTCCGATGGTTGATTTATCCCAGTTGCGTTCGGAAAATTTTGCATCATATGAGATTACATATCGCTTTGCCTCTTCGTCGCGTACATATATGGGTTTACCGTCTTTAAAAGGTCTGTTTTTGTCGAGCTGGGAGTTGAAGTATTGTCCGTATAAAATAGGAAAATCACCATATTGCTCCCTTTTATAGTAGGCCAGAAGACTTAGTGCATCTTCTGGATTGTTTTCGTCTATCGGCGGATTGGCATTGGACCTGATGGCCAGTGTCAGAAAGCTCGAATACCCAAGAATGATATAAAAAATTGATAGTGAAATAATATGCATGTAGTAAAACCCCTTCTTCTTAGCATACCAAAGTGACCCAATGAAGGCACCAGCTATCAGTAATGTAGTAAATATAGTACCTGTATCGAAAGGGAATCTGAGGGTGTTCACCATAAAAATTTCCATAAAACCATAGAGTTGGAGCAGGAAGGGAATCAGAAACACAAAAATCACCCCTAAAATTCCAACTCCTATAGCATTGGCAATGAGGAAATTAGTAATTGTAATCTTCTTATATTTTTTAAAAAAGTAAATCATGGTAATAGCAGGGATGGTAAGAAATACCAAAATATGCACCCCTACTGAAAGGCCTACCAAAAAGGCAATTAGAATCAACCAACGGTCAGCTCGCGGATTGATATCCAACTCCTGTTCCCATTTCAGAATAGCCCAAAAAGCAATGGCCGTAAAAAATGACGACATCGCATACACCTCTCCCTCTACGGCTGAAAACCAAAAGCTATCGCTAAAAGTATAAGCCAATGCTCCTACGACTCCACTGCCTAAGATGGCAATCATAGTGATCTGATCATTTTTTCCAAGGCTTTGAGCCAGTTTTCTGCCAAGGGCTGTAGTGGTCCAGAACAAAAAGAGTATGGTGAAAGCGCTGGAGAGAGCCGAAAGGGTATTGACCCAAAAAGCCATTTGCGTCCAATCTCCGAAAGCAAAAATGCCCATCACTGCGCCGAGCAATTGAAAGAGAGGCGCCCCAGGAGGATGACCTACCTGAAGTTTTACAGATGTTGCAATGTACTCTCCACAATCCCAAAAAGATACAGTTGGTTCTAGTGTAAGCATGTACGTCAGCAAGGCGATTCCGAAAACAACCCAACCTACCAGATTATTCCACTTTTTGTAGTGTTCCATATTTTATTTCACAACTTGTTTCCCGTGGGCGAAAATAACAATAGCGCATCGAGTTTCCCTTAATTTTTAACAGTTGAACTTCGGGTACTTATTGTGATAGCATTTATTATACAGATGTAAAAAGCATATAATTTATTGATTTTAAATAATTTGTTTAGATCAATTGCAGCATTGAACTGTAAATTGCCCTTTTTAAAAACCGTTAAATAATTCATTAAATATTAGATCAAGCAATAAGCCCTTGTGAAATTTTTCAATTTGTCGATGCTATCAATTCATCAACTTACCTCTTTGCTTATTTACTTTCTTGGAGTATTTATTATGGTAAACTCTATAGAAAAGAGAACCATTGTACTCAAATAAATCAAATAACTTACTTAGATTTTAACCTTTGGCAACCACAACTTTCGGGAACCTTTTAGAAGATGAAATCGGTCATGACATTACATCCCCGACACTTGCAAAATATATTGGGATTTGAAAATTTTTCGATCTGTGTATTGCGAAGTACTTCTCAGTTTTATTGGATATCGGAAGGTTTTTAATTTTTTTATGTAAAAAGCAAAACCCCGCCAGAAGCGGGGTTTTAATTGGAACTAAGTGATTTAAAGTCCACTGATAACTTCTGCCATTTTTTTACCAATCTCTGCAGGCGAATCCACTACATGGATACCGCATTGGCGCATGATAGCCTTTTTGGCTTGAGCAGTATCATCTTTACCACCGACTATAGCACCCGCATGCCCCATAGTACGGCCTTTTGGAGCAGTCTCACCTGCTATAAATCCGACAACAGGTTTTGTACCATTCTCTTGAATCCACTCTGCGGCAAGTGCTTCGTAATTACCGCCAATTTCTCCTATCATTACGATGCCTTGAGTTTCAGGATCATCCATTAGCATCTTAATGGCTTCCCTGGTGGGAGTACCTATGATGGGGTCACCTCCAATTCCAATAGCAGTAGTGATGCCCAAACCAGCTTTCACAATCTGGTCAGCAGCTTCGTATGTAAGAGTACCCGACTTTGATACGATACCTATGGACCCCTTTTTAAAAACAAAGCCTGGCATGATTCCGACTTTAGCTTCTTCGGCAGTAATTACTCCCGGACAGTTTGGACCAATCAGGACCGTTTCTTTGGTCTTCAGATAATTTTTTGCAACGACCATATCTCGTACAGGAATACCTTCAGTAATGGCAACTATGACCTGTATTCCGGCTTCTGCAGCTTCCATTATTGAGTCGGCAGCAAAGGCAGGAGGCACAAAAATGATGGAGACATCTGCTCCAGTCTCTTTAACTGCCTGCTCCACCGTATTGAAAACCGGTCTGTCCAGATGCTTGGTTCCACCTTTACCGGGGGTCACACCTCCCACAACCTGGGTACCGTATTCAATCATTTGTGAGGCATGAAAAGTACCTTCTTTTCCTGTAAAACCTTGCACGATTACTCTTGAGTGTTTGTTGACAAGTACGCTCATGTGATTCTAGAATATGAGTATTGTAAAAAAACTGAGCAAATGTAGAGCTGAAATAAACTGGATTTCCTATCCACAGGCAGCGAAAGAGGTTAGCAAAATTTAAATTTTCTATTTTACTGATTTTGAAAAACAAAAAACATTTGCTTAACTATCCATTTTTTATTTTTGCAAAATTAATATATTTATGCAAATTAAATATATATTTATGGTGTCCAAAATACATACTCCTTGCCCCCGGTGTCAGTCCACTCAGGTAATAAAAGCCGGAATTGTAGCTGATCGACAGAGATATAAGTGTAAATCCTGCCAATACTATTATACAGTGTCCAAGCTTGGAAAGACCATAGATGAGTACTACATCATCAAAGGGCTTCAGCTGTATCTGGAAGGATTGAGCTTCCGTGAAATTGAACGACTGCTTGGAGTAAGTCATGTGACTGTGAGCAATTGGGTCAAAAAATTTGGAGTAAAAAAACTGGAAGACCTTCGCTATCACCCTTCTTACAAAATTCTGAATCACAACGAACTCAATGAATTTATAGCTGACCGGAATAATTTGGCTAGTCATGGAGTATTAATTACGGAGGTAGGTGATAAATACATGGTGATCAAATGGGAGCGTTTCAGAGAATAACATATATATCCTTTACAAAATATATATGTTAAATTGTCATTAAGAATTGAGTGAGGGTACTTTAGCCAAACAAAACACAGAACCCACCAAACACAAAACACATGAAAATGAGCAGAACCCTCAAAACCAGTCTCCTAGCCCTGGCTGTAGTCTATCAGACATACGGTCAGGGCTCGGAAGAATATGGCTCCGGTCTCAAAATCAATATTGACCAAAACGGTTCCAAATATGTACGATTCATCATTTGGAACCAGATCTGGAGCAGAGCCATTGAAATGAATCCTGGCTCCGTCGTAAACGGGCAACCTGTGGATTGGCTTTACGACATAGGAATCCGCCGTGCCCGTATGCTTGCCTATGCGCAGATCAACAAAAGATTTCTGATTTTGACCCACTTTGGCATCAACAATCAGACTTTTATCAATGGAGGTGCTCCAATGGGAGGAATGACAGGAAATGGAGGAACATTTACCAGTGGAAAGAAACCCGGTATATTTTTTCACGATGTATGGAATGAGTACGCTGTAGTGCCGTCCATAAATCCAGAGACGAATAAAGCCAACAAAAATTCGCTTTACATCGGCACTGGATTGCATTACTGGCATGGGGTGTCGCGTATGACCAGCGCCAGTACATTGAACTTTCTGGCCGTAGACGCTCCCATCTTCAATTGGTTTACCATTGAATTTGCAGATCAGTTTGCCAGATATTTTGGAATTTATGCAAAAGGAAATTTGTTTGACCGTCTGGATTACCGTGTGCACTTGTCGAGACCTTTTGCTACAAATCTGGAACTTCCCAGAAGCAATGGCCTGCCCATACTGGACCGTGCCGTTGAAAACAATACGGGTAGCAATAGCTGGATTCAGGCAGGATATTTTATGTGGCAGTTTCTCGACAAAGAATCCAATGTATTGCCATTTACCGTGGGTACTTATGTGGGTACAAAGCGAGTATTTAATATCGGTGGAGGTTTTCAGAGAATGCCCAATGCTACTAAACATTTCGTATACAATGGAGAAGATACGGTGATCAGTAGCAATACTGCCAACATCGCAGGCCTTGACGTATTTCTTGACTTGCCTTTTGGCGGGGCATCCAATCAAGCGTTTACACTCTACTCTGTACTGTATAACCACCAGTGGGGACCAAATTACTACCGGACAGTGGGCATAATGAACGAAGCCTCTACTCTAAAAGACCCTAATTATACCGGAGCGATCAGCTTCAATGGCTTTGGAAATACACGCCCTCTCATTGGCACTGGCCAAATTTGGTACACTCAAATAGGATACCTGCTTCCAAAGAAATTTTTAGCCAAAAAAGTAAGAGGTGAACAGCCATTAAATGGCTCCCCAATTATCAACCACTATCCCAATACCAAGACGCGTATAGACCGAATACAGCTTTTTGGTGCCTATACGCTTCACAATCTGGAACGCATTGGGGTACCAGTTCATTCCATTGATGTGGGATTCAACTACTTTATAGCCGGGCACCATGCCAAGATCACATTGCAGTACTCCGCGCGTCCCCATATTCCAATCGACAACGGTCTTCGGCAGGAAGGCTTCAAAAGCGAATTTATCTTACAAACACAAGTATTTCTGTAATTTCAAATCCATAATCTAAAATCACAAAACACATGAAAAAGAACAACAACCTTGAGATGTACTGGAAGGAGAACATCAGTTACCTTTCTATTCTCCTTCTAATTTGGTTTTCAGCCTCTTACCTACTAGGTATTATCCTGGCTGATACACTTAACACCATCAGGATCGGTGGTTTTAAACTTGGTTTCTGGATCGCTCAGCAGGGATCTATATACACGTTTATCGTGCTGATTTTCTTGTATGTACGAAAAATGAATCTGTTGGACAAGAAGTACAATGTAAGCGAAGATTGACAAACCTCTAAAATCAACTAATATGGACATTTTAAGCTGGACCTACATCATTGTAGGAATTACATTCGGCCTCTACATTGGCATAGCCATTTGGTCGAGAGCTGCATCTACAAAAGAATTTTACGTAGCAGGCGGTGGGGTGTCACCATTAGCCAATGGGATGGCAACAGCGGCTGACTGGATGAGTGCCGCATCCTTTATCTCCATGGCCGGAATGATTTCATTTATGGGATACGACGGATCGGTGTATCTGATGGGTTGGACAGGAGGCTATGTGCTTCTTGCCCTGCTTTTGGCTCCCTACCTTAGAAAGTTCGGTAAGTTTACCGTTCCAGACTTTGTAGGCGACCGATACTATTCTCAAACTGCCCGATTGGTCGCGGTAGTGGCTGCCATATTTGTTTCATTTACATATGTAGCTGGACAAATGAGAGGTGTAGGTATTGTTTTCAGTCGTTTTCTGGAAGTGGATATCAATACCGGTGTGATCATCGGAATGATTATCGTGCTCTTTTATGCAGTGTTAGGAGGTATGAAAGGTATCACGTACACACAGGTAGCTCAATATTGTGTATTGATTTTTGCCTACATGGTGCCAGCAATATTTATCAGTCTGCAGTTGACCGGTAATATTCTACCCCAAATGGGCTTTGGTAGTACCTTAAGCGATGGCACCTATCTACTCGATAAACTCGATGGTCTGCTCACAGAGCTGGGGTTCAATGCATACACGGATGGTTCAAAACCAATGATTGACGTGCTCTTTATCACAGCTGCACTCATGGTAGGAACAGCGGGATTGCCCCATGTGATTGTCAGATTTTTCACTGTTCCAAAAGTACGCGATGCCCGCCGTTCAGCAGGCTATGCGCTTGTTTTTATTGCAATTCTCTATACCACAGCACCGGCCATAGGCGCGTTTGGGATGTATAATATGATCAGCAATATCAATGAGAAACCCATCGATCAACTGCCAGCATGGGTGGGAAATTGGAGCAAAACCGGATTGATCAAATATGAGGACAAAAACGCTGATGGTCACGTGCAGTATCGCAAAGACCCTGCTGCCAATGAGCTGACCATCGATAAGGACATCATGGTTCTGGCCAATCCTGAAATTGCACGCTTGCCTAATTGGGTAGTAGGTCTTGTAGCTGCTGGAGGTCTTGCAGCTGCATTGAGCACGGCAGCGGGACTTTTACTTGTAATTTCTACAGCCATCAGCCGCGATTTGCTCAAGAACGCAATAGCACCCAACATCACTGAGAAAAAAGAGCTTCTTGCTGCCCGTATTGCTGCTGTATTTGCCGTGGTAATTGCAGGATATTTTGGTATCAATCCTCCGGGTTTTGTCGCCCAGGTAGTTGCTTTTGCTTTTGGTCTGGCTGCTTCATCTTTTTTTCCAATTATTATAATGGGAATATTTTCAAAGAGAATGAATAAGGAGGGCGCAATAGCCGGAATGATTTCTGGTTTGTTCTTTACACTTTCCTACATAGTCTACTTTAAATTTATTAACCCGGAGGCGAATACACCCGATCATTGGTGGTTTGGAATTTCTCCAGAGGGAATCGGTACCCTTGGCATGGCCATCAATTTTGCTGTGGCTTATATAGTAAGTAAATTTACCCCGGAACCCCCGCACCACATTCAGGAATTGGTGGATGATATACGCATTCCCAAAGGTGCAGGCGATGCGCACGTTCATTAATGTGAAACATGTCCGGGGAGTTTAGCTTCCCGGACTTAATCTTTGACTTACATGAATGCCAAAAAATCAGATATGCTGCTGGTCCTTGTTGCCTTCATAGGCTTTCTAATTTGGAACTATCCGATATTGAAATATCTGAGTCTGCCATCATTGGGGATTTTTAAATTGTTGTTTTTGTTTTCAAGCTGGATCGCGATTGTGTTGTTCACCAGAAAAATTGTACAAAAAAGGTCAATAGAAAAATAAACAAATGAATGCAGCTGTCCTTATCTTCAACGTAGCTTTTTATCTAAGCATACTATTTGGGATAGCCGCCTACATTGATCGCAAACAAGTTGTTGCAGATATTTTGTCTTCCAATCCTTATGTGTATTCTCTTGGACTGGCTGTATATTGTACCGGATGGACATATTTTGGGTCTATAGGCCGAGCCTCTACCGGTCATCTTGACTTTCTTACCATTTATCTCGGTCCTACACTGGTAGCAGTACTCATGCCGGTAGTATACAGAAAAATGCTGAGAATCAGCAAAGCACTTAAAATTACAACCATTTCTGATTTTATCACTACCCGATATGGAAAAGGAATTTTCATCGGAAATCTAGTCGCAGGACTTACCGTACTGGGTATAATTCCCTATATAGCTCTGCAAATCAGAGCCATTTCTCTGGGTTTTCAGACCATTCATTCACCTGATGGCTCTATCGGGCACCTAACCTTTTGGCAGGATCCTGCACTTTACCTGACTGCCCTACTCGGACTTTTCACTGTGCTATTTGCCACACGTCGCATAGCTACCGCTGAAAAAAACGCTGGTCTGGTGGTCACTATCGCCTTTGAATCTCTGGTCAAACTGGCCGCTTTCCTTCTGGTCGGAGTTTTCATCTCTTACAAAGCCTTTGGTCCGGGTTCCGACGGTTTTACAGCCGGAATTGAAAATTATTTTTCCAAATACTCACCTTCTGAACCTGACTATTTTTCCTGGTTTTCGATGCTGGTGCTCTCAGCATTGGCATTCCTGATGCTACCCCGTCAATATGAAATGGGCATTGTAGAAAACGACAACGAAGCACAGCTTTTTAAAGCTTCATGGTTGTTTCCTTTTTATCTGTTTTTGATCAATCTCTTTGTGATACCTATAGCAGCTGCCGGCAATAAGCTGCTGCCTGATTCAAATCCTGATCAATACATCATTTCCTTGCCGTTGTATTTCAACAATGAAACCATTACATTACTAACCTACATTGGAGGTTTTTCGGCTTCCACAGGCATGATCATCGTAAGCACTGCAGCACTTAGCCGCATGCTTAGCAACAACATACTCATTCCTGCATTCCTTCAAAATGCATCTCTACGCCGACTGATTTCCAGTGAAAATCTCTTGCCGGTGTACACCAGGCGATTTTCAATTATTGCCATTTTATTGCTTGCATTTATTTACTATCGCTCCTTGTCTGATAAATATTCTCTTGTTTCAATTGGTTTGATTTCGTTTGCTGCTGTTTCTCAGTTTGCTGTTAGTGCTTTAGGGGGGATGTACTGGAAGCAGGCAACTAAAAGAGGAGCTATTGGAGGACTGGTGGGAGGCTTCGTTATCTGGTTTTATATTCTTTTACTGCCTTCATTATTAAGCCCTGAAATGATGAGCTCATTTCACCACAACTTAGATTCCTTGGGCTTGAGTTTTCTTTCGCCTCTTAGCTTTATGGGTATGACGGATATTGACCCTATTGGAGTAGCTTTTTTCTGGAGTATGCTGGTGAATTTATCTTTATATTTTTGGCTATCGATTTTGGATGAACCTAGTCTGTCTGAGATCAATCAGGCAGAAATTTTTACCGGTATCTTTACTTATGGGGCATCCGTAGAGCAATCAGTGGCGTGGAAAGGTTCTGTAAAGGTCCGCGACGTACGCCAGCTGCTTACCAGATTTCTGGGCGAAGCCCAAACTCACTCCATCATCCGACAGTTTGCGTATCGATATGCCGATATCTCCATTTTAGATGATTCACCGGCTGATGGCCGATTGGTAAACTATGCTGAGAAGTCGCTCTCCGCTGTAATTGGCAATAGCTCAGCTCGTATGTTGATCAGCTCCATTGCAAGGGAAGAAAAGGTTTCGCTAGACGAAGTGGTAGAAATTTTAAAGGAATCCCAAGAACTCATACGACTTAATCGCGAACTTGTACGCACACACCAGCAGCTGCAAAGGGCTACGGAAGAACTTCAAAAATCCAATAAAAAACTGCGTGAACAGGAGGAACTCAAAGATGAATTTCTTTACACCGTAACCCACGAACTACGCACTCCTCTCACCGCTATTAAATCGCTGATCGAAATCTTGGTCGACAATGTCGACCTACCTGAAAATCTACGCGAACATTATCTCCAAACCATAAATCGCGAAACCGATCGAATAAGTCGCCTAATCACTCAAGTTCTGGACCTTGAAAATTTCGAAAGCGGAAAACATCAGCTGCACATCGATGAAACCGACCCAGTGGAATTGATCCGTGAATCCATCGCCAGTATGGATGAAATTATCAAACAGAAAAATATACGTCTGAGCATCGACCTTCCCAAATTGCCAAAAATCTGGTGCGATCGAGATAAAATTACACAGGTCATTATCAATCTGTTGGGCAATGCTATCAAGTATTGCAACACGGAAAAGGGTGAAATTCAGATATCAGCCTATGTCTTTGATAATCAATTGAAAATTAACATATCGGATAACGGACCCGGAGTACGTCACGAGCTTCGACAGATCATTTTTGAGAAATTTTATCAGGCACCAAACCAAACCATCCGAAAGCCCAAAGGATCAGGTCTTGGTCTGGCGATCTGTAAAAAAATTATACAGCTGCATCGCGGCCGAATATGGGTAGAGGAGTCCGATACCTTGCCTGGTGCTCGCTTTTCTTTCACAATACCTTTAAATTATCGACATTATGACTGATGAAGATATTAAAGTTCTAGTAGTAGACGATGAACCTGCCATCATCATGTCTCTTGATTTTTTAATACGCAAAGCCGGCTATGAGCTTTTTATAGCACGCAATGGTCAGGAAGCACTGGATATTATAAACCATCAAAAACCCCACATTGTGGTTCTTGATATTATGATGCCTGACATTGATGGATTTGAAGTATGCCATTTAATAAAATCAAATCCTGAAACCATAGGAATCAAAGTGATTTTTCTATCAGCTAAAAGCAGACGAGAAGACATCGACCGTGGCCTTGCTCTTGGAGCCGATTTTTATCTGACAAAGCCCTTTTCAAACAAATTGATTATGGAAAAGATTCGCCAACTGGCTGATGAACTACTACGGCAAAACTTAGATTCAACTCAATCCATAAATTAACCCTCTAAAATCCCCAACACCATGATGAATTTCAGAATTTCCTCCCCCGAACAGTATGAAGTAGCCTATCGGCGCAGTGTAGAAGACCCGGAAGGTTTCTGGGATCAGATCGCCAAAGAATACCACTGGTTTGAGCCATGGCATAAAACCCTTGAATGGGAATTTTATACCCCCTCCGTAAAGTGGTTTATAGGTGGTAAAACAAACATCACATACAACTGTCTGGACCGCCATCTCAAAAAACGCGGAAATAAGCTTGCCTTGATCTGGGAACCCAACGATCCCAAGGAAAAATTTGTGCGACTAACCTATAGAGAGCTCTATGAACGCGTATGCCAATATGCCAATGTATTGAAGCGCAATGGAATTAAAAAAGGAGACAGAGTCGCCATCTACATGCCTATGATTCCTGAATTGGCCATTGCCGTATTGGCCTGTGCACGCATAGGGGCTGTTCATTCGGTAGTATTTGCCGGTTTTTCAGCAGTTTCGTTAGCCGACCGCATCAAAGATGCCGGCGCCGTGGCTGTGCTAACATCCGACGGGCTAAACCGAGGTACTAAACAAATTCCGGTAAAACGCGTGGTTGATGAAGCCATTTCCATGGGGTGTGATACTGTTAAAAAAGTCATCGTGACCGAACGTCTGGGCTGGGCCGTGAACATGGTGGATGGCAGGGATGTATGGCTTCACGACGAACTCAAACACGTCACCAAAGAATGTCCGGCAGAGCCAATGGATTCAGAAGATCTGCTATTTATCCTGTACACCTCCGGCTCTACCGGAAAGCCCAAAGGTGTGGTACACACAGTAGGCGGTTACATGGTATACACTGGATATACCTTTCTCAATGTATTTCAGTATGAAGAGTCTGATGTATTCTGGTGTACAGCTGATGTAGGTTGGATCACCGGACACTCCTATCTGATTTACGGGCCTTTGCTCAATGGAGCGACAACTCTGATGTTTGAAGGAATTCCCACCTATCCCGATGCTGGCCGGTTCTGGCAGGTCGTTGATAAATATGGTGTTAACATCTTTTATACAGCCCCTACAGCTATCCGATCGCTGATGGCTGCAGGTATCGATCATGTACTTTCGTATTCTCTCGATTCCCTTAAGGTATTGGGCACTGTAGGCGAACCCATCAATGAGGAAGCCTGGAACTGGTACTACATTCACGTGGGAAAAGAGCGCTGTCCGATAGTAGATACCTGGTGGCAAACCGAGACAGGCGGCATTTTGATCTCAGCCCTTGCAGGTATATCAAAACTAAAGCCTGCACATGCCGGATTGCCGCTTCCTGGTACTCAACCGGTACTACTTGACCAGGACGGCAACGAAATACCAGGCAACGACGTAGAAGGCTACCTCTGCATCCGCCATCCATGGCCCAGTATGATTCGTACCACCTATGGCGATCACGATCGTTGCCGCCAGACGTATTTCTCTGCTTTTAAAGGATATTATTTTACAGGCGATGGAGCCCGGAGAGATACTGAAGGTCTGTACCGCATTATTGGCCGTGTAGACGATGTAATCAATGTCAGTGGACATCGCTTTGGCACAGCTGAAATTGAAAATGCCATAAACCTTTGTAAAAAGGTAGTGGAATCTGCTGTAGTGGGGTATCCTCACGATATCAAAGGCCAAGGCATCTACGCCTTTGTCGTCACCGCTGAGCCAGTAATTAATCCAGACCTTATTCAGGCTGAAATCATTGAATCTGTTGTAGCTGCAATCGGAAAAATTGCCCGTCCGGATAAGATACAATTTGTCTCCGGACTTCCGAAAACTCGTTCAGGTAAAATTATGCGTCGGATCCTCCGAAAAGTGGCAGAGGGAGATGTATCCAATTTGGGCGATACTACTACATTGCTCGATCCGGCTGTGGTAGATGAAATCATTGAAGGTGCCCGCCTTGTAAAAGTTGCTCAGTAATCTCTTCAGCAACATTTTGAAAGCCCGGTGAAAACACCGGGCTTTATTAGTAATTGTACTAATTGCTCTAGATGCTTGTGAGTCAACAAACTACTACCTGTTTCAGATATGGTAGTTGATGATCAGGTTATAATTGGACATCATCACCCGATTGAAAACATAGCGAAGATCTCCATGCGTATTGCCCACCAAACCTTTGTAGACATAAAGCGCCTGAAGGTTTAATCCATGTAAGGGACCTTTAAAGGAGTAATTCAAAAAGATATTGAGCTGATTGTAAGATGGTAGCCCATATTTATTTTGCCGAAAATTGAGCACGTCAGGCAACTCATACCATCCAAAGGCAGTACCATACATTAAGTGTTTTTTTGGCCGATTTTCATAGCGAAGTGTAAAAGCATGGGTATTGGCCGTACCTTCGTTACGCTCTCGTGCCATAAAGGTGTAAAACGGTTCTATACCCCATTCCCTAGGAAAAAGAAATCGATCGCGATCGAGTATATGAGTGTAATTTAAAGTGAGCTGGTGCGATCGAACGGCTGCTCCCATCCGAAAACTGAAAAATGCTGCTGTATGCCCGGGAAGCATATATGCTTTTGATGTATCTGAATTACCGCCATTGCCGCTGGAGGTTTGATATCCTGATTGTAGTCCGGCTATCAAGATGGTATGCTTGTTAACCTTTTGTCTGATTTCTTTCTGAAGAAAGTGAAGGTTGAAAACGTTGTGCACATGATAGTGCCAGTAGCTGAGCTTCAAAGCTTTGGAGAGATGGATATCAGCATTGAATATGGTAGCATACCTGCTAAAGATCGAGTTGCGGTAGCCCGAAGGTGTGCCATTGGGATTCACTCCTACAGGATAAAATCCAATGCTTTGACCCACTGTAAACCAACTTACAGAAGACCGTGGACTCATACCATAGAAAAAACCTGACTGAATATGCAGATGCTTCCACTCCTTTATCTCAAGCCATAGTCCATCCTGAAGAGAAGGCCTCATACGACCATCTTGTGGATTAATAAATGGCGTCAACAGGTTTTGCCTTCCTAATGTTATTGTGCTATTGCCCTTCAAGTAGCGGATGAAAAGTGATTCCAGCCGTTCGAGATTTGCGCGGTTGTATGGATCTTGCAAATCAAAGTTACCAAGTTCATATCGGCTTTTGCCTCGACCGAGGGGGTCAACAGCTCCTAGGTCGTTTGATAATACGTTGAAGAGGAAAAATCCACTAAATCCAGCTGTGATACCCTTGTAGACTGGGGTTTTATATCCGATCCCCGCACCCATGGCCAATGAATAATAGTCAGTGAGAGGACGATAATTATCCGTAGCCATAAAATAGGTTCGCATATGCCCGGTTACCTTTCCTTTCATAAGAAACTTTTGAAGGTCAGCTGAAGCAGTATCTGTTGAATTAGCAGCTGCATATGCTCTCTGCATTCCTAATGCAATTAGGAAGAAAAACAAATACTTCACTTTATTTTGATGAATATGTGCGAAATATTGTTATACAAACTGGTAATCAACTCCGTACACTTGAGTAAGAAGATTGGATGGAGCATCAAGTGCTATAGCATTTCCTTTTGGAGTTGGCGTTACAGGGGAATTAGCCGCGAGATAATTCCGTATCATTGAATGCATGGAAATGGGTAAATTTTTTGCGTTTCGGACATTTGAAAACCGACACAGCACATCCTCTGGGTCTCCTTCACGCTCACATGCCACAATAGTGTACATCCTGTTATTATCTAAAGGTTGTCCTCCGATAGTGATGGATTGCACACGCTGTCCTTTTCCAGCATAGGCTTTAAAAGTAACCTTCATGCCATCAAACTTTACTACCCATCCACCAAAGCGCTCTTTGGCATTTTGTGCGAAGACGTTGTGCAGTTCTTTTTCAATCCATTGGCTGATTTGTTCACCTGTCACCTGACCTGTGCGCAAGGTAGCATCCACCGGAAACATATCGTAGAGATAGGCCGAGGTGATGGGAATATTATCGGTATGATCAGTTTTAACCCTTGGCGGACAAAATCTGAAACCATTTGAAAGGACAATATCTGCATCAGGTAACTGCCACCTCATGGCATCGAGGATAAGAGTGTCAATGGTATTTTCGATGACAAAGTATCTGTACAAAGGCAGCGTACTATACCCAATTACCATGTGCAAATCCTCAGCAAATGGTTTCTCGAGCTCATCGATCAATTTTTGCAGTTTTTGGTCTGGTTGGTACTGATTAGATGTAACTTCCTCAAGCTTGTATATCTCATCTACAATTTTTCCATCTTGAACCACAAGCTGAAGTCTGCCTACGAACGAACCGAAAGCTCCTGGCTCTACTACTTTAGCATACTTGCCCTGAATTGGCCGTCTTACCCGCTCATGGGTGTCACCCCCCAGTATGATATCTACTCCCTCACAGGCCGGTTGATTGGATAAGTAGATCTGCTGGGATAGGCCGAGATGGGCCAATATGATTACATATGCACATTTTTCCTGATTTCGAAGTACTTCCACAAAGTGAGCAAGGTTTTCTTCCGGTTCTGTATATACAATTCCACGGCTATAGGCCGGGGATTGGCGCTTGGGAACCAGAGGATCTGTATACCCCAGAAATCCAATTTTAATACCAGCCACATTCCAGATGTAGTAGGGTGGAAAAATCATTTCACCCTTTTTTCCATTTCCCGCATCATGAAACATGTTGGCACATACTTTCGGACCACGGAGCGAGCCCATTAGATCTTGCATTGCAGATTTGTAATATACGACTTCCCAGTTTCCGGGTAAATAAAGGTCATAATTTAAATAGTTAAGTATTGGCACAAGAGCTTTTCCGGTTGTCTTCACCGAAAGCTCACTACCCTGGAACATGTCTCCCGTATCGACAATAAACGTGTTTTTATAGCGCTTGCGCTCTTGGGCGAAGAAGGAAGCCAGATGTGCATAGCCACCACATTGTCTGAAAACAGCTTGATTGTTTTCCCAGAAAAGTTCATCATGAGGAAAAACCTGGCAATGTACATCTGTAGTCTGAAGTATGTTGAGAATAGTCCGCCCGGAAGTTCCTCTGTCCGAAAATTCCTCAATTTCTGTTTCTTCATCCTTAGCCCACAGTCCATGCCAGAGTCCTGAGCTCAAGCCTGCAGTAGAAAGTAGAACCTTTTTAAGGAAATTTCGTCTTTTTTCTGAGTACATTGTATATATGTGTTTGTGTTTTTAATGATTGCAACGATAATGAATTACATCGATTTTTATAGTGATTTGGGTTACACTATATATAAGCTGCCGATTGTAAAAAGTTAACTTTCAAATCAGATCTAAAAAAAAAACAATACCATCCGGTGGATTCCAATTTCTCATAGACAATTGAATTCCTTAAGCCATTTCAAAGACCTAATAAATATTATTAAACCAACAAAAACGCAGTAACAATCGGTGTATCCGATACACAACATTGCTCAGAGAACCCCTATTTTTGCCCATGACTCAGAAGAACTGAATGACATGTCAGAAACAGCAACACCTTACAAACCCAAAAATAAAGTCCGCATTGTAACTGCTGCATCTCTTTTCGATGGACATGACGCAGCTATCAACATCATGCGCCGGATTATGCAAGCCACTGGATGTGAAGTCATACATCTCGGTCACGATCGATCGGTCGAAGAGATTGTAAACTGTGCCATTCAGGAAGATGCACAGGCCATAGCAATCACTTCATATCAAGGGGGGCATATGGAGTTCTTCAAGTACATGTACGACCTGCTGAAAGAAAAAGGAGCCAGCCACATCAAGATTTTTGGCGGTGGTGGAGGCACCATACTTCCAACTGAGATTCAAGAGCTCCACAACTACGGAATCACAAGAATATACCATCCCGACGACGGGCGCGCTATGGGCCTGCAAGGCATGATCAATGATGTGGTGATGAAAGCCGACTTTCCGATTGGTTATCCCCTGAACGGACAGATAAAAAAACTTGGCAACAAACCGGAAAACTGGACTGCCATTGCACGACTTATTTCAGCAGCTGAAAACTTTCCCGACGAAAGCCGTGCCGAACTGGAGGCTATCAAAAATCTGGCTGAAGAATCTCATACCCCTGTGCTTGGCATCACAGGTACCGGTGGAGCTGGCAAAAGTTCTTTGGTGGATGAATTGGTAAGGCGTTTTATATTGGACTTTCCCGATAAAACGATAGGCATCATATCAGTGGACCCCTCCAAACGCAAAACAGGTGGAGCCTTGCTCGGTGATCGTATCCGCATGAACTCCATTCATCATCCTCGGGTCTATATGAGATCACTGGCTACCCGACAGAGCAATTTGGCTTTAAGTCGCTATGTGGGCGACGCCATCAGCGTGTTAAAAGCTGCCAATTATGATTTGATCATTCTCGAAACTTCGGGTATTGGCCAAAGCGATACTGAAATTCTCGACTACAGCGACGTATCACTCTATGTAATGACTCCTGAATACGGTGCGGCTACCCAGCTGGAAAAAATTGACATGCTCGACTTTGCCGACTTGATTGCACTAAACAAATTTGATAAACGAGGTGCTGCGGACGCTCTCAGGGATGTAAAAAAACAATATCAGCGAAATCACCAGCTGTGGAGTAAACCATTAGATGAAATGCCAGTATATGGCACCATAGCCAGCCAATTCAACGACCCGGGAATGAATCGCCTTTACAAAGCTGTAATGGATACCATTACAGCCAAAACGGGAGCAAACTTGAAGTCTAACTTCGCTGCAACCGATGAAATGTCCGAAAAAATATACATCATTCCACCTCAAAGAACCAGATATCTATCAGAAATCACTGAAAACAACCGCAAATACAATAAATGGGTTGAACAACAAGCTGAAATTGCTCAAAAACTCTACAACATCCACAGCACCATAGAACACCTAACTAATACAGACCTAAATTACAAAGACGAGCTTATCGCACAGCTTAAGAATGAATTTGATAAAGTAAAACTGGACCTTGACCCACACAATTGGCAACTGATCGAAAAATTTGATGATAAAGCACAGAAGTATCGGAATGACGAATATATATTCACGGTTAGGGATAAGGAAATTCGAATTAAGACCTACACAGAATCGCTGTCACACCTGAAAATTCCGAAAATAGCTACCCCGCGTTACAAAGCATGGGGCGACCTGCTCAGATGGCTGCTTCAGGAAAACTTTCCAGGAGAGTTTCCTTACACTGCAGGCATCTATCCCTTTAAGCGCACAGGTGAAGACCCAACGCGAATGTTTGCCGGTGAGGGCAGTCCTGAACGAACCAATAAGCGCTTTCACTATTTAAGCCTGGGGATGCCGGCCGCCAGATTGTCTACTGCTTTTGACTCTGTGACCTTATATGGCAGAAATCCAGATTTAAGGCCAGATATTTACGGTAAAATCGGAAATTCAGGCGTGTCCGTCTGCTGCCTGGATGATGCCAAGAAACTTTACTCAGGTTTTAATCTGGCAGCACCGACCACCTCCGTGTCCATGACCATCAACGGACCAGCTCCTATGCTCCTGGCATTTTTTATGAACACAGCTATCGACCAGCAATGTGAATTGTACATCCGTCAACACGGTCTTGAACACCTTGTAGAACAAAAACTCAAAGAACTATACGACGACAGAGATCTTCCCAGACCAGGATACAACGCTCCACTTCCCGAAGGTAATGATGGACTTGGATTACTTCTACTCGGAATCACCGGCGACCAGATACTCGAACAAGAGACCTATAATCGAATTAAGGAAGATACTCTCGGTGTAGTAAGAGGTACTGTGCAAGCCGACATACTTAAAGAAGACCAGGCGCAAAACACCTGCATTTTCTCTACAGAGTTTGCCCTTAGGCTAATGGGCGATGTTCAGCAGTATTTCATCGATCACAGAGTCAGAAACTTTTACTCTGTGTCCATTTCAGGCTATCACATAGCAGAGGCTGGCGCCAATCCCATTACCCAATTGGCCTTTACCCTTGCCAATGGATTTACCTATGTGGAATATTACCTCAGCAGAGGTATGGACATTAACGATTTTGGGCCCAATTTAAGCTTCTTTTTTTCCAATGGAATAGACCCTGAATATGCCGTAATAGGTCGGGCTGCACGCAGAATTTGGGCTAAAGCAATGAAATATAAATACGGTGCATATCCAAGGGCCCAGATGCTCAAATACCACATACAGACTTCAGGGCGATCACTGCACGCACAGGAAATTGATTTCAACGATATCCGAACCACGCTACAGGCCCTTTATGCCATTTATGACAATTGCAACTCGCTCCATACCAACGCCTACGATGAAGCAATCACCACCCCGACCGAAGAATCAGTTCGCCGGGCCGTAGCGATTCAGCTCATTATCAACAAAGAACTAGGACTTGCCAAAAATGAAAACCCACTTCAAGGCAGTTTTATCATCGAAGAATTGACAGATCTGGTAGAAGAGGCCGTGATGCTGGAGTTTGACAGAATCACCGAACGCGGAGGTGTACTTGGTGCTATGGAAACTATGTATCAGCGGTCTAAGATTCAGGAAGAATCACTCTATTATGAAACGCTCAAGCACACAGGCGAATTACCCATCATTGGGGTAAATACTTTCCTGAGCTCTAAAGGATCCCCAACCATCATCCCGGCAGAGGTCATCAGAGCTACAGAAGAGGAAAAACAACAACAAGTAGAAACCGTCCGAAGATTACATACTTTCAGACCAGATAAATCTACTCAAATGTTGAGAGCCATTCAGGAAGCAGCTATTCGAAATGAAAACATTTTTGCGGTATTGATGGAAGCCTCCAAATACTGCACACTGGGTCAAATGACCGAAGCTATGTTCCAGGTTGGAGGTCAGTACAGGCGAAATATGTAATCAAATTTTCTGGATGCTGTATACCGTCTCAAATTCATCAGGCGGTATTTTTTAGTAAAATGTAGTAAAATCTAAAATCATCTATCACCTGTTACATGCACTATTGCTAATCGAAATAAATTTAATTGTCAAAAGCGAAAGTTTTAACCGTATTGTACATCCGGCAAAATCAATATCTTCAGGATAGCTCCAAAAGATTAATTGCCATTGGAAAGTTACTAATTACGGCATCTTTTTTAATACAGATAGGGACTAATTATACAGAAAAAAAACCTCCTCTTGATCAGAGAGGAGGTTTTGTAAAAAAGTAAGGTTTCTGCTCTATCGATTAGCGAAATGATATTTTTTGTGTTGCTACTTTTCCACTAGCATCAAAGATTTGAAGCATGTAAACCCCTGAAGACAAATTGTTTTTGAAAATTCTGAAGTCTCCGGTAGCCCTGTTCCACTCATTGATGAGACGGCCGCTGAGATCTGTCAATCTCAAGGTATAATTTTTATCGCCTAATCTGACAGTCATCATATCGCTGGATGGATTTGGAAATATTGCAAACTGATTAGCCGAAAATTCGCCAACACTTATGGTCAGTTTCTCACAACTGTTCCACTTATATTGGGCTACGTCATTGTTTCCTGTGCGTGTGTAAACACGGTTGAAACCACCGATGCCATTGGGTTCCACACAATTTCTATCATTTGGATCCGGAAATGACTCTTCGTTAGCTCCTACCGTCACATCTCCGTTTACAAATTTGTAGTAGAGAACTGCAGGGCACAGATTTGGCACCGTTACTTCATATACTCCGTTTCCAATCGGCGACATAGCTACCTTACCATCCTGCCATGCAGGATTTGTAAAATCACCTATTAAAAAGATCGTGTCAGCCGGCACCGGTCCATTGCTCATGTCCACGCGAAAAGTTACCGGTCCATCAGCAGGCTTTGGTGTACACGGGGTTGTCTGATTAAAGCAGACTACAGGTACCATCTGATTTGAGGTGATGTTAATCATTCGGTTGGGTAGGCCTTCCCAGTTGGTGTTGCCACCGCTGTGCGTACGGAATTTGTACTCGTGCATTCCACTGTCTACATCCAGAGTTACCACATACACATTTGGATTAGTAGCAGAAGGATTCATTTTGACACCTGCCCCCCAATTGGCCAAAGTACCAGCTATTGTGACAGAGTCAAAGGTACCGCAAAAATTTTGCATATCTACTTGAAAGGTCACACTATACTTTGGAATCGGACCTGCAGGACAGGGAGTACACATTCCAAAGCATACGACTGGTACAGTGGTAGCACCGGTGATGGTTACTGATCTATTGCCATTGGTTGCACATGTACCTGGTACACTCTCATCCGTACCCCATGAATTGCCATTGATAAACTTGTATTCATAGGTGCCGGCTGGAATATTGACCGTAACTGCGTAAACCGTCGAAGTGCCAACCTGAGTAAGCTGAGTAGCAGAAGGATCCCAATTATTAGAAAACCCTGCGGCTTGCTGAAAGTTACCGGCAACGTGTACCCCATTGCTGCTGACGGTTTGTGTCGCCATATCCACCT
The DNA here is from genome assembly GCF_003337435.1 of Schleiferia thermophila. GTDB lineage: Bacteria > Bacteroidota > Bacteroidia > Flavobacteriales > Schleiferiaceae > Schleiferia > Schleiferia thermophila. The sequence goes on along the minus strand of NZ_QPJS01000004.1, from coordinate 19,875 downwards.
GAAAGGTGACTGCGAATGTTTGAGCCAATAGTACACTACTCGATACTAAGGCACTTAGAAGAAGGTAGATTTTTTTCATCTTTTCCGATTTTTTTAGTTAGTGTATTTTTTACATTTACCGCGAAAGTAGAAAAAAATCAAAATATGGAAACAAGATTTTTATCATATTTTTCGAATGGTCAATATTTCCCAATTAAAAAGTCAGGTGTATTTGTTAAAATCTTACTGATATTTTTATCGCTAAGTAATATCCAATCTTTAACAGCACAAAAAAAATCCAATTCGTTTGTTGAACGCATTGATCCTCCGATGTGGTGGAGCGGAATGAAGTGGAGCGAGGTAGAATTCCTCGTCAAAGGCACTCGTTTAAATCAAACAACTGCAGAAATCATCTCTGGCCAAGCAGAGATTATCAGCTTAAAATCAGCTCCCAATCCTAACTACCTGTATTTGACGGTCAGAATACCTGAAAGCCCAAAGAATCAGGATATCACCATAAAGTTTATACAGGGGCGCAGAAGCCATACTATCAAAATACCTATAAGACCAAAATCTCATATTCAAGTAAACCCTGTAAATGAGTCTGATGTGATATATCTGATCACACCGGATCGATTTGCCAACGGAAACCCTAAAAACGATCGAATCCCTGAGTTTTTTGAAAACACTATAAACCGAAAAGAACCATTCAGTCGACATGGAGGTGATATACAAGGTATAGCCGACAAAATCGACTATTTAAAGAATCTGGGAGTCTCAGCCCTTTGGATATCTCCATTATTGGAAAACAATCAGCCTCGGGAAAGTTACCACGGATATGCCATCACAGATCTCTATCGAATTGACCCCAGAATGGGAACCTTGGAAGAATATCTTAAGCTCAGTGAGTCTCTCCAATCAAATGGTATCAAGCTGATTAAAGACATGGTGTTTAACCATTTCGGAGATAAGAACTACCTATTTACCGATATACCCGACTCGAACTGGTACCACTGGTGGCCAACTTTTACACGTACCAACTACAGAGCTACTACCTTAATGGACCCATACCGCTCGGAATACGACTACAAGTTAATGACGGAAGGCTGGTTCGACACTCATATGCCCGACCTCAATCAAAAAAATCCTCACCTGGCCAAATATCTGATTCAAAATACTTTGTACTGGATAGAAATTGCACGTCTCAATGGCATTCGAATAGATACATACGCCTACTGCGATCAGGATTTTATGAACCAATGGATTACTGCAGTAAAAAATGAATACCCTGAGCTGTATGTAGTTGCCGAAATCTGGGAGCATACTGTGCCCCCACAGTTGTTTTTCGACAACGGACTTCCCCAACGCCAGTTAGCCGACACCAAACTAGATGGAATCACGGATTTCCAACTGCACTTTGCTATAATGGAATCACTGAATCGCGAACCTGGATGGGCTGAGGGTTTAAACAAACTCTACTACATCCTTGCCTCCGATTACCTCTACAAGAACCCGGAAAGGCACCTTACCTTTCTCGACAATCATGATGTAGCCAGAATTTTTGGAGTATTAGGTCGGGATTGGAACAAAATGAAGCTAGCCCTTGGCTGGCTGTTGACCTTAAGGGGTATTCCATGTCTGTATTACGGTACCGAAATCCTTATGTCTGAAACAGAGGGACATGGAAAAATCCGACAGGACTTCCCGGGGGGCTGGCCAGACGACACAATCAATAAATTCACTCCTAATGGCCGCACTTCTGAAGAAAACATTGCATTTGAATTTATAAGGGATTTGATTGGAATAAGAAAAAATCATCCAACAATTGCCAACGGAAAGCTCACACAATATGTTCCCAGAGGCAAGGTGTATTTCTACACTTTGGAAGATCAAAATACTGGCCGAAGGTACATAGTTTTTTCAAGCATATCCGACAAGGAAGAATTAATTAAACTCGATGCAAATCTGAATATCCTGGAAATGAAATATCTGTTTGGAGATGCTCTTACGCTCAGGGACAAAAACACGGAAGTTTCCATAGTAGTAAGGCCCTATTCATTTAGCATTTATGAAATTAAATAAATGAGATAAAGGTTTCTGACCAGTATCAGAAACCTTTTTACTTCCATTCATCCATTGATTAATTTCAATTATAGGCAAATCTTGGTAGCCTCAGGAATTCTTTAATTAGTGTTTCTGTTTAGAAAAAATCGGTGTCGATTTAAGAGAGTGTTTTAGGTAATGCTCTCATTTGAGGTTTTAAATATTTCTGAATTACAAGTTGCGTGTTCATGCATTGCCTTACGACCTTTTGAAGTGAACTTTGCTACAATGAGCGGTTTTTTGCGAAATTCTTTATTGATTACTGAATTTATCACCTTTTCCAAATGACTGAGTTGAATACTTACATTCATCTAGGTTGTTCCCCTTAATTTTTCCATTTTTGTAAAGCATAGCTGTTCCGTTTGTCTTTTGAAGTGTCATACTCGCAAGCCTTAATCAATTGTGGAGCAGAAGATTAAGTTTTTAAATTCATTGTCTTTAACAACACGCCTCGAACCAAATATTCGCTTATCGGGCTAATACAAGTAATCCCCGGAGCAGAAGTCCGGGCGTAAAAATGCTGCAATGCCCATAGGAAAGACCCATAACCCTTTGATTCAAATTGATTAAAATTACAAAGAGGAACCGGCTACTAAACTTGAGGATTCAAAAAATATAATAAAAACACTTTATGCTAAAAAAACCATCCGGCTTTGAGACCGATGATAAGTGCGATTACAATCCAAATAAGTTTGCCTGAATAATTGTTTGGTAAGTTACAATCTATTGAAGTTGCCACTTGTCCTTCTTTTCCATCCAGAGTTAGAAAAGTACAAATCAATCCACCACCCTCTAAAATATTGGCCCCACAATCCAGGACTTACGATAGTTTGTATAGGTCGTAGCAATGAAATTCAATAGATCAGTCGTGGGAATAAATACACTTCTAATAAGGTACAGTGGAGCATGTTCTTTGAAGTTTTGAATGGAAGCTGTAACCATCTGTCCTGCAATGTTGAAACTTCCCTATGGAGTAAGTTAAGTTACTGTTACTGTAAATTTCAAGGAATTTAACGGGTTTATACAGCAATCATTAATTTTTTCGAGCAAGGTTCATCGTAATTTATAATTAATTTTCCGTCATTTCCAAAAAAGAAAAGGAACCTTCCGGACTTCTATGGGTTGGTTTTCTGTTTGAACACCAATAAGATAAATTCCTGGTTTGAGGGGCGGAAGCTCACATTCATGCATTCCGGCATCCATTACCAAATGCTTTTGAAAATATAACGAACCAGACAGACCATACAAGCTGACCTGAACCTGGCAGGGTTTAACTGTTGCGAAAACCACTTTTCCATGGGTTGTAAACCAATTGAAATACTCATGTCTGAACCATAGCGGTTGATGTAAATAATTTTTCAAAAGATAAAGGTTGTAAAAACCTTCCGAAAAATGTTCACAATACGTACTTATCCCGAGCATCTGAAAGTTTTTAAAATCTCTTGTAAGGGAAAAAAATAAAGGCATTTGATCAGCTGCTGCCGAAATGCAATAGTTTCCGGACTATCGTATGTGCAGTTTCAATGCTACAGTATCAGGCACCAGAACTTGCTCCATACAATTAACTGCCAAAGGCGTGTCAGCAGAGAAATACAGGTCGGGCAGCGGGAAAGAATTGGTAAGTTTTAATCCATCAAAGTAAGGGTCATATCCAGGGCCTGTCCCATTTCGCAGACGCAACAACAATCTGTCATGATTCTTTGCAGAGTCGGACTGCTTCCACACAAATAAGTCCAACCTTCCTTCATTAAATTGTGGTTTTGTGAAACTTTGTTCAGCCTGATTTACGCGTTTGGAACTCAGGAAGGTCAAAGAATCCGCCTGTCCGGATGCATTTCTAACCCAAAAAGCTTGCATAGGGGGTAGATATCTGAGCGGATTGGCTACATCGCCCTGGGTATAAACACTCCATTGGCCTATGGCATCATTTCTCAGGTAGATAGCACCTGCATTGCCTGGTACAACCTGACCCTCCCAGTCATAGAATGTTGTAAACGGATTGGCTATGAGGTTCCAGCCGTCTAGTACAGTGGAGGCAAAAGAAGTGTAAGTTGGGACAGCAGTATACCCCAAATAGACCTTGTAATTTTGAGCCATAGGGGAATAGCCGGTTATTTTTGCTTTACCAGGTAAATTCATTAAAAAGGTTCCAAAGTTATTTTGACCGAAAAAGGCCATAACTCCTTTTCCCGGTTGTAATACCAGAGCTTGAGATGCCGGAGCTTGATAGAAACCCGTATCTGGATTCCAAAAATATATACCCCCTCCAACTTGATGGATGTTGAAATGAGTCCCTGAACTTTGGTGCAATGCACTAACAGGCATCTGAAATGGTGCTCCCAGATAGTGCCATCTTCCTTCATTGCTATTTTTTGCTTGTAGCCACACATTGAAATCTACTTGAACAGAGGGATGGATGTTGTTGTGCTTCAGGACTGCGGTATGTTGTGCAGAGGCATCGACGAGCAGCACTCCTCCTCCTGAGATGTAGTCAACTTCTAATGAAGCACCTGGTAGTATTTTAATCGCAGTATTTTCTGAAAGCTCCAATAGAGAAACCTGTGCAATGGTATCCAGCAAAATTGTATCGCCTGTACCTTGAGGAATATACACTGCGTCACCAGTGGTTGGTAAGGTGCCGGTGGACCAATTGGAAGCAACTGTAAAATTGCCGGAAGTAGTTGCTGTCCATCTTACAGGCATTTTCGCTCCTGAAATCAGCAGGGTGAATTCCTGCATACCACCATGAAGACTGTCCTTATGAGTTATTTCAATCAGATAATTTCCAGTCATATTAGCGGGAGTACATACCTGCTCAACATTATCTTTGGAATTATCGCCGGAGGTAAACGGAGATCCGGGATTATCGGGATCACCACAAAATGGAAAATACGTGGTTGACAGGTCAGACTTTTTTACTCTTAGGTCCAAGTCGTTTACCAGCCTCTTAGTTCTGTTGTTTAATATCTGACTGTTGATGGGCAGGGGAACCGTAAAATAATCGGTGTATACGAGCGTGACCGTCAGAGAGTCTACCGGATACACCACCACTGGAATCACAATAGTATCACCCTGATTCAAAACACCTTCTCTGAGGAAATAATCTTTTCCAGCGGTAGAATCTTTTTTTAGAAAAGATGCTGCTTTGAAGGCGTTGATAACTCCAAAACCGGTTTTGTAATCAGGTGGCTTACCAAAGCGATCAGCCGTATGAATTAAAAGCCCCTTTAATGTTGAAGATTTTGGTGCAGTACCATAAATGTTTTTATAATATCCACGCAGCAGAGCTGCTACCCCAGACACCACTGCAGTAGCTGCAGAAGTCTGTGATATATTGGTATAACTGCTATCCGAAACAATGGCAGGAACTACTATACCTACACCAGGAGCTACTAGATCTGGTTTAATACGCCCATCATCAGTAGGACCCCATGAAGAGGAAGGATGCAGATAATTTTCCAAAGGATTCGTATATCCATTTGTATCTGTGAATATACATCCAATACTCAAAACATTTTTTGCCACGGACTCAGGACTAAGGCAATCAAATCCGCTTGTACCCCCATCTGCCTGAGGATTTATGGTTGGATGGTTGGTAATATCCACCCAGGTATTTTGTGAATTGTTGAAATAAAACTTCTGTGCACCCGTAGGAGGTCCGTTTCCTCTTTGATTGCCGACAGCAAAAACAGCTAAATGATACGGATTGTAATACAAAGCTGAATCAATGCTCTTGGCTACTTTGGTATACGACCCAAATCTCCATGCCTCAATAAGTGAAATTGTATCGGTACCATACCAATACCATTTGGAACCAGACTGCACCCATCCGGGAAAAGTAGCATGACTGTGATTAGATATACCTGTTCCTGTTGTAGCTTGTATTTCAAGACCAGAAAGGTATTTTTGCCAATTGCGCACCTCAATAACGGCTTGGTGTGCAATTCCCCGAGAAGAATCCACTAACCCTGCAGAAGCAATAATGCCTGCTACAGAATTTGCATGTAAACTGAATGTAGTACTGTATTGAAGAGAATCGGCATGCGCGATTCGACCGGATAATTCCTGATGAGTCTCTCGGACCTTCCCAAAATCAAAAATCCTGACAGTATCGCCGGCTCCTGATAAATTAAACCCCTGATTCGAAAAAGAATACAGCAAGTTGGATTTTACAGATTTACCTGCATCACGAGCAGTTGGTCCTGAGAGCAGTTCAGGCTGTGCATGTAGTATTACTAAGATATTAAAAAAAGAGGCAAAAAACCAATATCTCATACCATAAATATAGAATACGATTGACGAAGTTTTATAGTTACTTTTTAGCCAGATTGTTTTACTTCATAAACCAATAAAAATTCTTCAAATCAAATTTCTAATCATCATCGATTTTGTTCCTTAATTACTGTTAATTTCAGCAGTCCAAGATGAATGCAATTGTTACTCCGGAAAAAATATCAACACAAAAATACTTATTCAATCCATTTAAAATGGACCATTTAAAAGGGTAAAACATTTATAAGTATTTCAGGAGGCGGTTTATTGATTCATATTTCCACGCTCAAAGCGTATACCAATAGGGTGTTTTTAGAGGCATTAGAGATTGGTAAAGTCAGGTACCTGTAATCGATGGTTTACTACCTGGGATATTGCGAATCAGATATGCTATTGTTAAAATGATTGAGTGTAAAAAACAAATTGATTAACTCTTATGCACATCCTTTTATGAATTTTATAAGCTCTGTGAATTGCTGACCATTGCCAAATACAACACATTCAATAAAATGCCCCGCGGGACCCATGTGTCAGAACTGAAAATCTGCCCGTTGTATTAGTTAGAGAAAATTTTCTGGATGTAAGCGATTAGTTTTCCTTCTTCTTTTTTCCAATTCAACTCTTCTGCTGCCCTTTTTAATCCATCCTTGTAGAATGACTTTCCTACCTTTATGATTTGATAGACCGTTTTTGCGATATTTGATGGAGAGTGATCGGGAATCACTTCTCCGATGTTGAATTCCGATATCAGATGTTGTACCTCCAGAGATCCGCCACCTAATATCGGCACCCCGCAGTGGATGTAGTCAAAAACTTTATTGGGAAGACTGTAAAGGTAATTCGGGGCGACAGGTTTATCGAGGGCTGCGCCCAGATCCGCCAGATGAGTAAATCCAAGCATTTCGCGATATGGCATAGGGGGCAAGACAACCACTCTATCAGAAAGCTGATGCTTCAGAATTTGGAAATGGATTTGGTCAATTGCGTTACCGCTTCCAATAATAAGCAGCTTCACAAAAGCAGGTAGATACAAGAGCGATTCTATTAATTCCTCATTGCCCCTGTCCACATTCAATCCCCTGCCCTGAACAACGATTAGGAAGTCCGTTTCCGCTATGCCAATTTCACATCTGCTGTGTAAGGCAATTTCTTCCGGGATCGGCGAGATATTTCTGACAAAATACGTCTGAATTCCATATTCCTTCTGATACAATGCTGCAATGGAAGCATTTACTGTAAGCATCGAACTGAGCCGTGGCAAGAGTAAATCCTCCAGACTTTTCCATACCTTGTACCGCAAGGGCCTTTTAAAAACTTCAGGACTTCCACAAAAATATTCGTGACTGTCGTAGGCTATTGGTAATCTTTTTATTCGTGAAATTAAAAAATTAGGTAAAAGGGTGTCCAGATCATTGGCCCAAAGACCATCTGCTTTATGCAGAAGCAAATACATAAACAGCCAAAGTTGATAGCAGGTATAGAAAAGGATACCCCGTTCGGTGGGTAGTGTAAATCTGACTGTTTTATAAGGTCTTGTGAGTGGTAAACTGTTTCTGAGCTTTCGTCCTACACATATCACCTCAAAGCCAGACTTCTGTAAAGTCACACAGGTTTTGTGTACTCTCTGATCAGTACTTAGGTCAGAAGTAGCCGATACAATAATGGTCCTAATGGTTCGCATACTTTTGCATCTGCAATTTTACATAGTATCGGATGAGTTTAATCCCGGAGATTCGTATAGCAGATTTTACCTATCAACTTCCAGAAGATAAGATTGCCTTATACCCCTTGCCACAAAGAGACGAATCGAAACTTTTGGTCTATAAAGATGGTTGCATTGAAGATTCGAAATTCCTTCATCTGGACCAATACCTGCCAAAAGGAGCATCTATTTTCTTCAATCAATCAAAAGTAGTTTTTACAAGATTATTTTTTGAAATACGCAGTGGGCAGAGACCTGTTGAAATATTCTGCCTGGAACCGGCAGATGGCCAAGAGCTTTACACTGCACTTTCCAGCCGAAAACATGTAAAAATGCTTTGCATGGTGGGCAGAGCTAAGAAGTGGAAGGACCACTCAATCTCAATGCAGATACCTCACAACAAGGGAATTACTACACTTTATGCCACTAAAATCAGCAGAAAAGGTGCTGTATTTGAAATCTTATTTGAATGGGACGATGACATGTCCTTTGCCGAAATTCTTGAACTTGCTGGACATGTACCTTTACCTCCTTACATCAGACGACTGGATGATGAGCTCGACAAAAGACGCTATCAAACCATTTATGCTCAGGTTGAGGGTTCTGTAGCTGCTCCTACTGCTGGTCTACATTTTACAGATCGCGTTTTTAACTTATTAAAAGAAAAAAACATTTCATTCCACTTTCTAACCTTACATGTAGGAGCTGGAACTTTTGCGCCAGTTAAAAGTGAATACATCTCTGGACACAAAATGCACGGTGAGCTTATCGAAATCCGCCCCGGATTGTTAAAAGCCATGCTGGATAGCCCATTTAAAGTAGCAGTAGGTACTACTAGTCTCAGAACGTTGGAAAGCATCTATCACCTGGGCATCCGAACATTGCTGTCTAAAAACCTGTCGGCCGATGAACTCGAGCAATGGTGTGGCTTTACGCATCCAAAAAACATTGATTTTAAGCAGTCAATTGAAACTCTGTTGGAATATTTTGACAAAAAAAATATCCAAAGCCTGAAGCTTAAAACTCAATTAATCATTGCACCAGGTTATAAAATTAGAACCATCGACGCTCTAATAACCAATTTTCATCAACCAAGCAGTACTTTACTGCTTTTGGTATCAGCAGTGACTGGTGGCCGTTGGAAAGAAATTTACAACCACGCTTTATCTTGCGACTATCGCTTTCTAAGCTACGGTGATAGCAGCCTTTTGTTTATACACCATTAATTCAGATAATATGCCGATACTACAATTCAAAAACATTGTCATCCAATTTCTTTTGACATTTAGTACCCTCACAGGTATCAGTCAATCCATTGAGATTGAGCCCGTATGCAAACTTCCCAAAGAACTCAATGAAAATTCAGGTATGGCTGCATGGGGAGATACTCTTCTCTGGTTGGTCAATGACAGTGGCAATGACCCGGTTTTGTATGCCATTGATACATCGTGTACTATTGTGAAGAAGTTTTGGGTCGCCAATGCTGAAAATTTCGACTGGGAAGATCTTGCAACCGATAAAGAGGGTAATCTTTACATAGCTGACATTGGAAACAATTCCAACAAAAGACAAACTCTGGTGATATATAAAATTCCTAAATCGGAATTGTTGAGTTTTTCTGATACTATCACGCCAGAATTTTCAATTTGTTTTTTTTATTCTGATCAAATAGAATTTCCGCCTGTAAAGGAAAGGAGATATTTCGATGCTGAAGCACTTTTTCATTTCAACGATTCCCTTACATTGATCACAAAAAACCGGACAAATCCGTTTGATGGCAAAGCTTTGATGTATAGGATCCCTCCTATGCCTGGCAATTTTTCCCTGAATGTGTTCGATACACTATTTACAGGTTTGGGTCTTATGGAACTGCATTGGGTTAGTGGTGCTGATATCTTCAACGATGCCGTTGTAATAGCTCTAAGCTATGACAAAATCATCCTGTTCGATGTGCATAATCCGGATAAAAAAATTTCACTAGATCTGAAGTTGTATAAGCAATTTGAATCCATTGCGATTGGGGATAAATACATGTATATTTCTAACGAAAAGAATGTGAAAAACAAACCTATACTATATCGGGTAAAATTGACAGAATTAGAAAAATATTTTAGAAAAATTCAGGATTTATGATTTCTTTTTTTTGCCCTTTCCAGGGTGATGTTTCTGAATTCTTCATCTTCATGATAGCGTTTTTTTGCTCTTTCAAGCACTTTCTTCCTGTATTCCTCATTGTTGTGATACAGATCTTTATACCTGCATTTAATCTTCTCCCTGTATTCGGGGTCGGATTGATACTTTTCTCTAAGCCTGGAAAGTATTTTGTCTTTATTCCTTTGATAGTATGTGTTTTTATCGCCGTCCATTTTTCACTTTTGAGGCAAAATAATAGGGTTCGTACCCCTAGTCTCCACGGATTTTATAAATTGATTTGTTCAATGAGCGAAAAAGCAAAAAAATCTTTTCTACGATAATTTACCAGCGCTGCATCTGAATTTTTATCGTGTTCTGTAGTCAAATAGGAGACAGTACGCGGAAAACATGTACCATCGATATCTGTTTGTAGCTTTGCATCATAGGGCACATTACCATGGAATTTAAACTGGAGGCTCCATACAAACCTACGGGAGATCAGCCGGAGGCGATTCGCCAGCTGGTTTCAGGGTTAAAAAATGGCGAAAGGGCTCAAACGCTTTTGGGTGTGACCGGTTCGGGCAAAACCTTTACCATGGCCAATGTAGTAGAGCAGATTCAACGACCAACTTTGGTTTTAAGTCACAACAAAACATTGGCCGCTCAACTCTATGGTGAGTTCAAGCAATTTTTCCCTAATAACGCGGTAGAGTATTTTGTCTCTTATTACGATTATTATCAACCAGAAGCTTACATTCCATCTACTAATACATATATCGAGAAAGACCTTTCCATCAATGATGAGATTGAAAAGTTAAGACTCAGTACCACATCTGCCCTGTTGAGTGGCAGAAGAGACGTGCTTGTAGTAGCCTCTGTTAGTTGTCTCTATGGCATTGGAAACCCTGAAGAATTCAGTAAAGGTGTCATTGAATTGTACAAAGGTCAGGTCATAGCCCGCACTAAATTACTTCACCAGTTTGTAAGCTCATTATACAGTCGTACAAGCCATGAATTTGCCAGGGGTAGATTTCGAGTAAAAGGTGATGTGGTTGATATTTTTCCGGCGTATAGCGATTATGCCGTACGCATTCATTTCTGGGGAAATGAAATAGAGTTATTGGAGGAGGTTGACCCGGTTACAGGCGCAATATTGTCTGAATTTGAAAGAGTTAGGATTTATCCGGCCAACATTTTCATGACTTCGCCTGTACGACTGCAAGAGGCTATCAGACAGATTCAGCACGACCTTGTAAAGCAGGTAGACTTTTTTCTTAAGCAGGGCAAGCCATTGGAAGCTAAAAGACTGGAAGAACGAACAAATTTCGACCTTGAAATGATCAAAGAACTCGGCTATTGCAGTGGAATTGAAAACTACTCCCGCTATCTCGATGGCAGGGCTCCCGGTACAAGGCCTTTTTGTTTAATAGATTATTTTCCAAAAGACTGGCTTCTGATCGTAGATGAAAGTCATGTGACCATTCCCCAGGTGCGAGCTATGTATGGGGGTGATCGTTCACGTAAAGAGACTTTAGTCGAGTATGGATTTAGGCTTCCGGCGGCACTTGACAACAGACCATTGCGATTTGAAGAATTTGAATCTCTAATCAACCAAGTCATTTATGTATCGGCTACTCCCGGCGATTATGAGCTTCAAGCCTCAGGAGGAGTCATTGTGGAACAGCTCATCAGACCCACCGGAATGCTCGATCCAATCGTAGAGGTCAGGCCCACGACCAACCAAATCGATGACCTAATGGATGAGATCCAAAAGAGAGTGGAGCTGGACGAAAGAGTGCTGGTCACTACTCTTACCAAAAGGATGGCCGAAGAGTTATACAAGTACTTTTCAAGATTTGGAGTTCGTTGCAGATACATTCATTCTGATGTAGATACATTGGAACGCGTGGAAATATTGAGAGATCTCCGTATGGGGTTGTTTGACGTTCTGATAGGAGTAAATCTGCTTCGCGAAGGGCTCGATTTGCCGGAAGTGTCGCTCGTAGCAATTTTAGATGCCGACAAGGAGGGTTTCCTTCGCAATGAGCGCTCACTTGTTCAGACTATCGGCCGTGCTGCCCGCCATCCGAATGGCATGGCCATCTTATATGCCAACACCATCACGGATTCCATGCAGCGTACAATCGATGAGACCAACCGACGAAGAGCTGTCCAAAGTGAGTATAACTCAAAACATGGTATTACGCCGAAAATACTACAAAAATCCCTTGATACACATCTACCTGTGGCCTCCCGTCAAAACCTCGCTGCAGAGCCGATGGAAAATTTCCTGATTTCTGAACCTGAGACACCTTACCTACAGTCACCTGAGACCTTGAAAAAGCAGATAGAAAAAACCCGAAAAGAAATGGAGCAGGCGGCTAAAGCTCTCGATTTCATCAAAGCAGCACAACTAAGAGACCAAATGCTCTCGTTAGAGGCAAAATATAAAGAACTCTATTCCCTATAATGCAGGAGCATATCCCTTATATTCACAGATGTTTTCAACTTGCCAAAAATGGAGAATACACCGCCAGACCCAATCCCATGGTAGGTAGTGTAATTGCGTTTAAAGGCAAAATTATCGGCGAAGGATGGCACCACAAACCCGGTGAACCGCACGCTGAGGTGATGGCTATTAATTCGGTAGCTGATCAACTTCTTTTACCACACTCAACCTTATATGTCAACCTTGAACCCTGTTCTCACTTCGGACGTACACCGCCTTGTTCTCTTCTAATCCTTGAAAAAGGAATCCCTAAAGTAGTGATTTCCAACACCGATCCCAATCCATTGGTCTGTGGCAAAGGTGTGCAAATGCTTAGGGAACACGGGGTAGAGGTCATTACCGGTGTTGAGAGCTCTTTGGGCTATGAGATAAACAAACACTTTTTCACCTTTCACACCCAAAAAAGACCTTACGTCTATTTGAAATGGGCTGAGTCCTTGGATAGATTTATCGCTCCTATTAACCAACCAGTCAATAAACCCTTTATAATAAGCAGCAAACAGAGCCTTAGATTGGCACATAGATTAAGAGCTGGTACTCAAAGCATTCTCATTGGTTCAGAGACTGCTTTAAAGGACAATCCATCACTTACAACCCGTTTGGTAAAAGGCCCTGACCCTTTGAAACTTGTCATTGACAGATACAGAAAATTGCCTGAGTCGTTGAATATTTTTCGCACACCTGCTCCAGCTATTCGTATAGTGGATTCCCGCTTTGCAAAAGAAGAGGATATTGCCATCCAAATGGATAAAGATTGGAATTGGTTAGGTGCCCTACTGGACCAACTTTATAAAAAGGGAGTGCAAAGCCTTCAAGTGGAGGGGGGAACAAGGGTTCTATCGGCCTTTATCGCCAAAAATCTCTGGGACGAGATCTGGCTGATAAAGTCACATACCCGACTTTTTGATGGAATTCCGGCCCCTCCAATAGATGGTGTATGGTCTTATTTTGAAAGTAGTTTCTATTCGGACTCAGACCTGGTTCTCTGTTTCAAAAAAAAATAAATTTCGGATACTTTCGTTTTTGGTATATTGACTCGTAATACTTTTGAAAAAACAATTCACAACATGAAAAAATTTGTTTTAACGGTCTTTATCACTGTTCTCCTTGCGAGCTGTAACAGTGAGCTAAAAGAAGAAATTGAAACCTTAAAATCTGAAAAATCCGAGCTGGAGCAGCGCTCCAAAGAGCAGGACAGCATCATTTCGATTCTTACAGAAGTTATAGAAGATGTTCAGCATAATTTGAATGTGATACGTGAAAAAGAAGGAAGGATACGTCTGGCAGAAGAGGCTTCTTCTGAAAAATTCAAAAGTCTGAAAGATGCAGTTGTTCAGGACATTCAGGATGTTAATTCGATTATCGAAGAATCAAAGGCAAAAATCAATCGATTGAATCAGCAACTGGCTTCTTCTAAGGGGCAAATAAAAAATCTCGGAGTATTGGTTGAATCCTTGAAAAAACAACTTGAAGAGAGGGAAAATACCATTGCAGAGCTTACCCGAGCAATCGAAGAAAAAGATGAAACCATCCGTCAGCTTACCCGAAAAGTACAAATCATCACTGAAGAAAGCCAACGAACCATCAGTGCCAAAGAAGCCGAACTCAACAGATGCTATTACATCATTGACACCAGGCGCAATCTGAAAGATAAGGGAATTATCGACAGTCAAGGTGGATTTTTAGGCATTGGTCGTGTGAAGACCGTATCAGGATCAGTGGATCCTTCTTTATTTACGGCAGCTGATATGAGAGAGCTTAATCGACTGGAGCTGGATACCAGAAGCATTAAGCTCATTAGTGAGCATCCCACGGGTAGCTACAGCATCGAAAGAGAAGGTAAAAAAATCAGTGCACTCGTGATCGAAGACCCAAAAACTTTTTGGAGTATAAGCAAAATTTTGGTCATTATGATTGATTGACCTATTCACCGAGTGGTATTATAGAAAATTGATGTTTTAAAAAAACGCCTGTACGAATGGTTGTATGGGCGTTCACCATTTTATTCCATGAATTGTTTATGATATGAAAATGTGCAATCCTCATTATCCGACTAATCAATCCGCGATTGTCATACACACTTACACGCAGAAAATAATTACCCGGAAAAAAGTCCAAAGCCGGTAGATGTACCTGCACCGTAGCCTTTCCCGGTTTGAAATTCAGTGATGAATCTCCGCTAAGCCCGGGATCCAGATGAGTGATAAAATTTTCTTTTATATCAAATACATTGATTCTGAGTTGAATATTTTCCATTACTTCGGATATCGCAAGTTTAAGACTCAAAAGAGCAGGCTCTCCTGTGTGGTAAACTGAAGGCTTCCGGTCCCATTCTACCATTTGAATATCAATGAATTGACTTTCATAATGGGCGTTTTCGACGGACAACTGAGCAGTGTAGTATTCTTCAAGGACATTGTCCAGGGTACCTGTTTTTTTAATCATCCCTTTTTCCAGCCATACTCCATATTCACACAGCTGGTACAGCAACTGAGTCTGATGACTTACAATTACAAAGGTTCGACCTTCTTTTTCTTTAAGATCCAGCAATTTAGCAATACATCGTTGTTGAAATTGTAGATCTCCTACCGCCAGTATTTCATCAATCAGCAGTATATCGTAAGGCATAAATACTGCAGCAGAAAATGCGAGGCGTAGATACATCCCATGGCTATAATATTTCAAAGGACGGTGAAGAAAATTGGAAATACCGGAAAATTCAATTATTTCAACACTCAGTCGTCGAATTTCTTTGTCAGACAACCCCGATAGCCGACCATAAAAATAGAGATTTTCCCAACCGTTTAACTCAGGATGAAATCCAGCACCGGGATCTATTAAAGCAGCAACTTTACCCTGTGAAACAATACGGCCAGAAGTAGGCTTGGAGATTCCAGCTATTAATCGAAGTAAAGTTGATTTACCACACCCATTTGGTCCTACCAGAGCTAGTCCGGTACCTTTAGGAACTTTTAAACAAATATTACAGAGGGCCTGAATATTCTGGCCATCCTTAAATGCGTAAACCTTACTTACATCTTCTACAGATATCAATGTCTGTTGTTCAAACTCGCTCGAGGGCATTTTTTGCATATTTACTGTAGAGAGCTAAAGACAAATAAAATAATGCGAAAACTATAACGGTAGCGATACAGTAATTGACCAAGGATGCATCTGAAATCACTGTATCCACTAAAAAAAACGGGGGATATGCCAGTAAAAGGCACATGACATCACCTGATGGTCCCAAACCTGCCAACTGGATTACAACCACTACCAACTGAAATTGCAGGAGCAAGGGCAAAGCATGCAATACGTCTCTGTACCTATGGCTTAGAGTACATATCAGTAAACCCAAACCTAGCCCGAATAACATAAAAATCTGTATTACATAAAAATATTTGATTCCATCGGCTCCCTCCGCCAGAATTCCGCCCAACAAAGCAATCAATGAATACATGCTCCATTCCGGAATAACTACGACAAGCCTGCTTGCGGGCAGAAAGAGTACTGGTAAGTTTATTTTATTTAAAAATGGCTTCTGATTCACCCATATTGAGGCAGTCTGCTGTACCATACCAGAGCTTAGAATATGCCCACCCAGTATGGTAAGCAGTTTTGTAAGATGAAGTGATTGGATTTGAAATTCAGTCTTGATAGAAAGTAAAGCAATAGGTGCCATCAAGAGCACCAGCGGAAGCATGAGCCAAATCCACCCCAATTTCGTATGCACATACCTTACCTTTAAATCTCTGAAGCCGAAAGCAACTACTGCCTGTCGTAGCGCCCAAACCTCCCTCAAAGCTGCAGCGAGCTTTTGCGGTTCAGAGTCGTTGATAAGTCCTCCAGGTCTCAAATTTTCCAAAGTCAGGTGTGATTAATTTTGCCAATTGAATCAGGTCGGTTTTAATTTTTTTTCCAAATGTATTTCTGAAATGCTCAGGCATGGGAACCTGATCACCTTTGTTTAGGATATCTGCAGAAACCTGTATAGAATTACTGTTTATTTTTAAAAATTCACAGATTGAAATAATGCCTTTCTGAGGATTTTGATAGAAATCTTCAAAGATTGCAATAAACAATTGTTTTCTGTCAAAATAGTAAAGCCATCTGATGATCTGGATGCAATACTTGCTTCTGGACAAATAGCTGTAATTCTGCAACCTTGACTCCGGAATATCTGGTGATGAAAAAGCTGTTCGTATACTTTCAAAAAGCAGCGCAAGTCTGAAATCCAGCTTTTCAATTCCACGATTGTAATTCATTCGGTATTGTGACCAGGCCCTTTCTATTGGGTCTCTTAGCAAAATAACAACATTGGCTTTCGGAAACTGGTCTTTGATTCGTCTTGGGACCTCTGGATGAAACAAATAATATGGACTTGACTCTAGAAGAAAAATACCATCTTTTTTTTTAAATTGGCTTAGATAATACTCTTTTCCCCTCTTATAGTTGAAGTCGAAATAATGCAGTTCTTTCTTTTTTGCTGGAATGACTTGAGGATGAGTTGTAAGCCAGTGAAACAATGTGGTGGTACCGGCTTTTTGTGCTCCTGCGATTATACAAATCCTGCCTTCAGACATCAGCTTATACCAGTGCCTTGAGTTCTTTTACAAACCTCGATGCTAAATTGTCTGCTTCTACCTGACTTTTGGCCTCCGTGTAGATTCTGATAATGGGTTCGGTATTAGACCTTCTCAGATGCACCCAACTTTCAGCAAAGTCAATTTTTATTCCATCCACATCGATGATTTTTTCATTCTTATATCTGTCTTTAATTTTTAGTAACAATGCAGCAGTGTCCATTCCTGGCAATAGTTCAATTTTGTTTTTACTCATATAGTAAGAAGGATATTTAGCCTTTAATTCAGAAAGTTTTGTGCCTGACTTAGCCAAATGAGTAAGAATCAATGCCACACCGGCCAGTGCATCTCTTCCGAAGTGGAAGTCTGGCCAGATGACTCCTCCATTTCCTTCCCCACCGATGCGGGCGTTGACTTCTTTCATCTTCTTTACCACATTTACTTCGCCTACCGCAGCAGTATAGTATTGACCACCGTATGAATACGTCAGGTCAGCCAAAGCTCTTGAAGATGACAGATTGGATACAGTGGAGCCGGATTTTTGAGACAAAAGATAATCCGCTACTGCCACCAGTGTGTATTCTTCACCAAACATTTCACCTTTTTCATCGATGAGCGCCAATCGATCTACATCCGGGTCAACTACGATACCCAGATCGCAATTTTCTGATTTCACCAGTTGCATTATATCTTCAAGATGTTCGCGAAGGGGTTCCGGATTGTGCGCGAACCAGCCTGTAGGTTCACAGTTTAGTTCTTTTATTTTTTTTACTCCAAGTGCTCTTAACAATTTAGGAATGGCAATACCACCACTGCTGTTGACTGCATCAACAGCCACTGAAAAATCAGCCTGTCGTATGGCCACCACATCGATCTCGGGTCTCTTGAGCAATTCTTCTATATGATCATCAATTGCTTCATTGTATTCAGTTACATTTCCAAGATGTTTCACTTCGGCAAATTCATAATCGCTATCTCGGATCATTCTGACCAGTAGTTCTCCCTCTTCTGCACTGATAAATTCTCCTTGTTCATTTAGAAGTTTCAGAGCATTCCATACTACAGGGTTGTGAGATGCGGTAATGATTATACCTCCGTCTCCTTGATGTCTTTTAACAGCTACCTCCACTGTAGGTGTCGTACTCAATCCCAGGTTGATTACATTCACTCCAGCTGCTACAAGGGTATTGATGACCAAAGAAGCAACCATCGGACCTGATGGCCTGGCATCCCTGCCGATCAGCACAGTAGGTATTTTATTGGGATTTTTTTTCTTTAGCCATTGCGCATAGGCTGAAGTGAAAGCCACTATATCAATTGGTGTCAGATTTGTACCAGATTTACCACCTATCGTCCCCCTGATACCTGAAATAGAAACAATTAATGCCATAAATACGTGTGTATTATTTTCCTGGTTACTTGAAAGGAATCTTTTCTGATTCTCAACAAATAGACCCCCGATTTGTACGTAAGGGGTAAGCTTATATAATCGCTGCTGCAGATGGTCTGACTGAGGACACGTCCTTGAATATCCAAGAGCTCTACTACTACTCCCGACACTACGTGATTAAAGTTCACATGTACCAATCCTTGCGATTGCCAGATGGTTACATCTGAGAGGAAATGTTCTGCAACGTTAAAGAATCTGTTGGTATTGATAGGCTCTTCCGGGGTTAGGTTCACGGCGTATTCTTTTAGTGTAAACGATTTGCCATCCGGTGCTATATCGACTTTGGCCCAGCCATAATGCGTATTTTCGTTTTTTTTGATGGCAAATCCAAGAAATTCATCGATAGCTCCACCATTCCATGGATCGTTGAAGATAAACTGACCATTTTGTGCAAATGACATCCCGCCTTCCACTTCCGGGTTTAAAAATGGTGTTTCAGGACCTATAAATTCGTTGAGGGAAAACCTGCTGGCAAAGGCAAAAACAGTGGGTATAATACCTGCTACGCGATGTCCCTGTTGCCCTAATGGCAAAACCGATATGATATCAAATGTATCGTTTCCATCAATTACACCGAATTGAGAGCGTATAGCAAAATCAGGAACTGTGTCCTGGTCAAGGTCGATTAAGAGCAGTGTGTCGCGGTCTATTGTATTAGGTGTGACAATAGTGTGAAGAATCTGGGCACGCACCAGTCCACTGGTCAAAAGGGCAATGACTATGAAAATTGGTTTCAACATTTTGAATGTATAAACGCGAACAAAAGTACGCATTAGCAGTATCTTTACGACAATCTGTAAAACCGGTTAGAATACGGATGTATTTGTGGTTTTGAATATCAAAAAATAGTTTTCAGCAAGTGAAGAGTGAATTCCAACCTAAATTTTTTACAGTATTTACTTCTATTTCTGGCATTTAGCTAATTCAACATGGATATTTTTACCTGTAATCAGGCCTACAAGATGAATAAGTTTGGAAATGTCTTGATTGAAACTTTAGAAAGATGAACATTAACCAGGATATTGCATCAAAGAGGCTGAGATTGACAATAAACAAAAAACCCCGGCACGAACCGGGGTTTTTACAAATTATAAGGAGGGCAGCGACATACTCTCCCGGCTTGTGGGCCAGTACCATCTGCGCT
>NZ_QPJS01000003.1 GCF_003337435.1 Schleiferia thermophila | reverse complement strand
CCCCAAAGAATGTTGGGACGGGCAATACCAGGGCAAGCCCGTCCAGGAAGGAGTATATCTCTACCTCATTCGCTATACCGACAGAGATGGCAACCTACAAACCCCAAAAAGAGGTGAGATTGTATTGTACCGGTGATTAATTGAATGAATACATGGCAACGTTCAATACTGCACCCAGTGTTTCAAATACGTAACTGTATATATTCCTGTTTTTAAAGTCTACTTGGCGTCTTCGGAAATCAGAGAGCTTATGACTCAGATTTGGTTACTTTGGATTATTAAGGCTTTAGCGTTTGAAAAATCGCAAGGTTTCCAGGCTTAAAACCAGAAGGAATGAGTTAAATATGCTTTTTTAATACCGAAAACGATGCCAGGCTATTCAGCAATGACATCCGTCTAAATCTCACCCTTAGAATGGATGACCCGATTTTGGAAAACTTCTTTGCCCCACCCCCCAATGCAAGAGAAATACCACATATAGCACATTCGGCTTTGATAGTAACACTCCTGTAATGAATTTTGAAGTCGATGGCGGGGCGGTTAAAGGCCGTGCATATGATGAGCAATTTTATTGCGCTTTAATCCAACAAGACACAACCTATATCAAAACCGGCCTGTGGGTGTACATCTATATTTGTCCGCTCAATTTCATTTAAATGAAGATACACCTGATTGCCATCGGTGGCAGTGCAATGCACAATCTGGCCTTAGCCCTTCACGCCATGGGTCATAAGGTGACCGGAAGCGACGATGAGATTTATGAGCCAGCTCTGTCCCGACTCAAAAAGGCAGGATTGCTACCGGAAAGAACTGGTTGGTTTCCTGAAAAAATTACCTCTGACCTCGATATGGTAATTCTCGGTATGCATGCCCGCCGTGACAATCCGGAACTTCAAAAAGCTCTTAATCTGGGGCTGCAAGTCATTTCTTACCCCGAATTTCTTTACCAACACTCGAAAAATAAAACTCGGGTAGTCATAGCAGGCAGCCATGGAAAGACCACTGTGACCAGTATGGTAATGCATGTATGCAGATTTGCCGGGCTCAACATCGACTACATGGTCGGTTCGCTGGTCAACGGATTTGATACCATGGTCAAACTGACCGAGGAAGCAGAGTTTATGGTTATAGAAGGAGATGAGTATCCGTCTTCAGCCTTACAAATGCAGCCTAAATTTCACTTTTACCGTCCTAACATTACTGCCATCACCGGCATTGCATGGGACCACGCCAATGTTTTTCCTACAGAAGAGGTTTATCTGGAACAATTTCGCACATATCTTAACCAATGTGAGCCAGGGGCAGCTGTCCTATATTTCGCTGAAGACCAAAAGCTTAAACACCTGGTAGAGTCCTCTTCGCTACCAATAAAAAAATTTCCATACGCTACACCCGCCTATGAAATAATCAACGGAAATTATCAACTCAATACGTCGGTTGGGCCAATACCCTTAAGTATCATCGGCCGCCACAATATGGCTAATGTCGAGGCGGCCCGATGGGTTTGCCAACTATTGGGTATACAAGAGGACGTATTTTTTGAGTCCATTTCGACCTTTGAAGGTGCCTCCAGGCGGCTTCAGACGCTCCTTGAAATTGATGAAAGCAGAGTATTTCTGGATTTTGCCCATGCTCCCAGTAAAGTAAAAGCCACTCTCCACGCAATTAAGGAGGCTTTCCCACAGCATAAAGTAGTGGCCATTCTCGAACTACACACCTACTCAAGTCTGAGCAAGGACTTTCTGCCTCAATATCATCTAAGCCTTCAGCTGGCAGATGTCGCATTGGTCTATTACAACCCCAGGGCTGTAGCCCATAAAAAACTCCCGGACCTGCATCCCAACGAGGTAGCACAGGCATTTGGCATAGATGTAAAAAACGTATTTACGGATACCGGTGAGTTGTTTCAGACAGCTGTTTCTTACAGAAGCGATAAGAATGTTTTTCTCATTATGACTTCCGGAAATTTTGGAGGTGAGAATCTTCAAATCCGTGCCGAACAACTTTTGCACTCATGAGCAGTATCGATTATACCATAGCCATTGGCGGTTTGATGGTATTTCTTTACATCAACCTAAAACTACGCAAAAAAGGTGCGCGCAATGCTGAAAGCTTTTTCCTTGGCGGCAGGTCGCTGAGCTGGCATTTACTCGGATTGAGCATGGTGGCCACCACTTTTGCTGCGGATACACCGCTTTGGGTGACAGAAAAGGTGGTCCAGCACGGTATCAGTGGCAATTGGCTTTGGTGGAACATGCTTCTCGGCGGTATGCTCACCACCTTTTTCTTCGCACGCTACTGGAGGAGAGCCGGTATAATGACCGAACCAGAATTGATCAGCCTGCGCTACAGCGGTCCATATGTCAGGCCATTGCGAATGTTTAAAGCCCTGTACCTCGGTCTTTTTCTCAATGCAGTGATCATCGGTTGGGTGAATGCAGCAATGGTCAAAGTTTTAGGCGAATTCTTCTATCTCGACAAACCAGCAGCTTTTATTGCCGTGATGCTTCTGATGGCTTACACGGCCATCTACTCCGCCATTTCGGGACTATTTGGCATTGTAGTCACTGATGCGCTTCAATTTGCGATCGCAATGACCGGCAGCGTGATTTTGGCTATACTGGTACTGCAACTGCCGGAAGTCGGGGGCACCGATGGCTTGGTACAAAAACTCCCTGAGTGGAGATTTCACTTCTTCCCGATGGTCGAAAGCGGCACATCCGATGTTTTATCCATTACCATAGGGGCTTTTTTTTCATTCATCGCTCTGCAATGGTGGAATAGCTGGTATCCTGGAGCCGAACCTGGCGGAGGTGGCTACATATCGCAGCGCATGATGGGGGCCCGAAACGAAAGCGATGCAGTCAGAGCATCGCTCTTGTTCCAGCTGGCACATTACTGTCTCAGACCCTGGCCCTGGATCGTCGTAGCTTTGGCCGCTTTGGTCATCTACCCGGGGCTTACAGACGCTGAAGCCGGCAATGCCTACATACGCCTGATCAGAGACTACATGCCGGAAGGTATCAGAGGCCTGATGCTTTTGGTTTTTTTGTCAGCATATATGAGTACTATTTCCACTCAACTCAACTGGGGAAGCAGCTATCTGACCAATGATTTTTACCATCTGATAAAAATGGACACCGTACGAGGTAATAATTCCGTTTTGATGGGAAGAATTTTCACTTTTTTGATTATGATTGCTGGTGGCGCTGTTTCTTCAGTCATCGACACCATCGATGCTGCTGCTCAATTCCTCATACAGGCAGGGGCCGGGCTGGGAGCTGTACTCATCTTGCGATGGTATTGGTGGCGGATTAATGCTGCTACCGAAATGGTAGCCACCATTGCTCCTGTCGTTTTGTTGAGCATTTCTAAAATCTGGATTGAACCCGCTCTGGGGGAAAATTTCACCACACAGAACGGCACCTTTTACCTTGTAGTATTCGGCACGATGATCACCTGGATCCTGACTGCCTATCTCACCTCACCCACCTCAGAGGAAGTGTTGACAAACTTCTGTAAACGGGTGCAACCTGCCGGCAAATGGCCTGAGCACATTTTCCAACCCGACAATAGCCAGCTTTATAAAAACCTGGTTCGATGGCTCTCGGCCGTAGTTTTGGCATACAGCCTGCTGTTTCTTACGGGATATGCATTGTTTGGCAACTGGAGCAGTGTACTGACATGTGCGGGTCTGGCCATCCTGGCTTTCATAGTATTAATAACTTTTCTCAGAAACTAAAGGATGAACGAAGAAATCGCGCTTAACACGCACTGGTGGATGTATGCGCTCTACCTTATAGGGGGTATATTGACTGGTATCATCAATGTGCTCGCTGGTAATGGATCCGCCATCACACTCAGTCTGATGATTTTTGCTGGTATGCCGGCGGGTCTGGCTAATGGAACCAATCGCATTGGCGCTATGATGCAAACCATTACCTCGGTAGTCGCCATGAGAAAAACCTTGAGAACACGCAGACTTATTGCCCTTAGCATTCCATTTTTCATTCCGGCATTTATCGGAAGTCTTGTGGGCGCTTTAATCGTTATGGATCTCGATGATTATGTTTTGAAAAAAATCATAGGATTTCTCATGCTGCTAATTTTATTGAGTCTGCTTCTTAATCCTAAAAAATGGCGAAAAAAAACAGACCCCAATACGGTGATAAATACTTGGAAAAATTACCTTTGGTTTTTCCTCATAGGAGTGTATACTGGATTTATTCAAATGGGGGTTGGAATCATAATGCTAACAATCTTAGTATTGTCCATGAATCTAAGCTTAAGAGACGCAAATATTATAAAATTGATGATGGCTATGATTTTATCCATTCCTGCTTTCATTGTGTTCATTGGGTATGGTCAGATACATTGGCCATCGGGAATGGTTCTCGCACTTGGTCAATCCTTGGGTTCTATCATCTCTACACGCTACTTTTTACATTCTCAACACGCCACAAAAATCACCCACTATGTCCTGATCATGATATTGTGCATCAGCATTTTGAAGCTCTTTGATTTTGTTTAAGGTGCTTTTTCCGCCTCCGCAAGATTTTGTTCATCAGAATTTCATTTGGAGGAAACCTGTCAACAGACCGAGAAGATGTATATAATCCTTTAAACAGGTCTAAAGAATGTATTGAGAAGAATTGACATGTGAGAATGACGGGTAGAAATTAAATCTTAAACACAAGGACAGTATTTTACTGAATTTCCAACCTTTTTTTCAGCTTTCTTATCATATCAGGTTGAAATTTAAAAAGGATGTTGCATTGCTCCGAAATCCTCTGCCTTCTGATGGGATCAGACATGAGTACAGAAGCCGATTGGGCCATGGAATCGAGAGCCTTTTCCTCACTGAGATACCCTTCCATGAACTCAGCCAAAGTGATATACCAGCTCATGGTCGGCAAGTAGTTGGGCTTTCGGCGGTATTCGGCCTCCAATTGTTTGATTTTGTATTTACCCACAATGTAGAGCAATCGCCCGAACTTCTCCTGCATCACCAGCGACCTGAAAAATCCGGCAAAAAACAGATGCCAGCGAGTAGCAAAAACTTCTTTAATGGCTGTATGCAGGTAATTTTCTGCAAATTCTTCGGCTTGTTTATATCTTTTCAGATCAATCAATATGTGAATGTATTGGGCAATGAAGCTTATTTTATTGTATTGATTGCTAGTAGTCCTCATTTCATCAAAGGCACTGAGCATCAGCTTATAGGCTTCCTGAGATCGTCCCATTCTTGAGAGTATTGCGCTCAGATTGGTCAGATAAAACAAGTGATCGGATGTCTTGTACATAAGCGAGAGTTTTCCGTAATACAGCGCATCTTCCAGCTGATTCAGTTTTGAATGTACTAGCAATCTGTTGGCGTAGTAATTGGACAAAACGCGCTTTCCGGGACAACTTTTCAGCAGGAATTCTGACCTGAACTCTTCCATATGCCGCAGCATGGAGGTGTATTCCCCTTTGTTTAAGTAATAAAACCAAAGCCTGACGGCAGCAGTGTATCTGTTGTGGCCATCGAGTTGGATGTTTTTGCTGATCTCCAGCAGGGTATTTGCCACCCCTTCGTTTGTCACTGATTTGAGCTCATATTCTTCAATGATCTGATGGGTAAGGTCAGGAATTTGATTTTCTACTTCCTGATTGAGCTGGTAGCTACTAAAGTGGTGTTCAAGGTAGGCCTCCACTTCTGGCAATAGTTTTTTTCGCAGTCTGATGGTGAGAAAGTCCCTGAGCTTCAAAAACATCCTGTAATATTCCCTGAAATAATACGCATCAGGGCCGCTTACTTTGGCAATTTGCAATAACCTCTCTTCGTCTGCTGGCGCTATATCATCCTTCAGTATTTTCTGGGTAAAAAAATGTATTTCGCTGATCTGATTGTCGAT
This sequence comes from Schleiferia thermophila, assembly GCF_003337435.1. Taxonomy (GTDB): domain Bacteria; phylum Bacteroidota; class Bacteroidia; order Flavobacteriales; family Schleiferiaceae; genus Schleiferia; species Schleiferia thermophila. The sequence goes on along the minus strand of NZ_QPJS01000003.1, from coordinate 294,692 downwards.
ATCTGTGGCCGCCAGCAAAGTGCTAATTCTGGTTTTTAAAGCGCTGTATTTTCGCTTGTCAATTTCTGTTTCAAACTGATATTTTCCCGTAGCTACTCCGGCTTTGAGGGAACTTAATATTTGAATGACCTGGGTATCTTCGGATTTAATGGAATTTGCAACAAAAAGTACCTCATCGGGATAAAGCGACTGGATAAAATCAGTAAAAATCTTAAGTTTTTGCTTCATTCTCCGGACTCTGGTGCATTCTGAGCGATCCTTGTAGCAGCTTCGAGCTCTTCGAGTACGGGTTGAATGGTCTGGGTAGGCAGGTCGTTTATATCGATGTACATAAATGCATCCAAGGTATTGTTAAACTTGGGGTCCACATTGAAAGCCACCACTTTGGCGTTTTGCTTTATGTATTTTTTCAGCAATACGGGAACTCGCGTATTGCCGGGCTCCAGGTCTTCGATAAACTTATCCAGTTTGGAAAGATCGTTTTTTGCCCTGGATAAGACAAACTCTTTCTCCCGCTCGTCAATTTTTACCTTATAGGCTTTTCTGGGCTTTATGTATTTGGCCAGTTTTTTATCCAGGTAATTCAGTTTGATAAATTCGATCATCAGGGCTCTGGAAAATTTGCTGTAGCTGTTGCTGATGCTTACACAACCTGTGAGATATCGGTGTCCGGGATTGCGAAGCACTACGTGTACAATACCTTTCCAAAGCAAAAATAACGGCAAAGGCTTGGCCTGATATTCTTTTACCACAAAGGCCCTCCCCATTTCAATGCCCTGAGAAAAGAGATGCTCTGCCTCAGGCTCAATCTTAAAGAGGGTGGGCACATAGAATCCCTTCAGGCCAAATTTTGGATAAATCTGTGTACCAATTCCCAACCTGTATGCTCCAGCCAGTTTCCGGGCATCGGAGTCCCACAAAATCAGATGCGTGTAATATTGGTCAAATTCGTCCAGATCTATTTCTGCATTACTTCCTTCACCTACTTCTCTGAAGGTTACTTCTCTGAGTCTTCCTATTTCATGTAGCAGGTATGGACATACATCGCCTATGAATTCATACACCTCATAGTTTTTTGTGCTTGTCAGCTTTTTACCTTTGCTTCTGAGTTGTTCTATTTCCTCGATGACTTTACTAAGTGGGGCTGGTTCTGCAATGGGTTTGATGTCCTTTTTTAATTGAAGGACTGGTAGTTTTAACATGGCTTTTTTAGGTGGTAAAGTGCTTGCCAACATGTATGTGCGTGTGCGGAGAAATTGCGAAAGAGACTCAATATCGGGATATTCGTCGAGCTCGGCAGGTTGTATGGGCTTACCAATGCGCACGGTAATGGGTTTTTTCTTTTGCGAAAAGATTTCGCTGGGCAGTTTTGCTGTACGCAGGAGTGGATGCATGGAAGCCAGCAGATAAAACCAAAAGGAATTACGGGCTTTGAAATAGACCGGAACTACAGGTACTTTCATTTTACTAATCAGTTTGATGGCCCCCGGCTCCCACTCTTTGTCCAGTATTTTACCTTCTTCAAAATGGTAGGTACTCACCTCCCCTGCAGGAAACATCCCAAGCGGATGTCCCTCTTTTAGGTGTTGAATGGCATCTTTGATCCCCGGTACGCTACTTTTGTTCACCAGGTCGGATTCAAAGGGATTTACTGGCATAATAAAATCGCTGATCGGCTCTATTTTTTTCAGCAGAAAATTGGCAATAATCTTAAAATCAGGCCTTACTAATGATATGAGCTTTATCAAAATTACTCCGTCTACTCCGCCAAGAGGGTGATTGGATACTGTGATAAAGGGTCCGCTTTTTGGGATTCGTCCCAACTCTTCTTCAAAATATTCAAATGTAACATGAAGTTCTTCGAATAGTTTGTCAATAAACTCAACGCCTTTATGTCCGGCCAATTTTTCGTACACCTCATTGATGTTGTCTATTTTCAGGATCTTCATCATTATACCGGCAAGACCCTTCAAACCGACTTTTTCGAGGTTAGAGGCTTTGGCGAAGGCGTCTTTTTCTACTAATTTCATAGGGGCAGTGTGTTGATAAAGCTAAAGTACAGTATAACGGTCTAAATCACTGACAAAATGCCAGCGGCTTTTTGCAGAGCCTCGTCAAGGCCGGATGAGTCGCTGCCACCAGCCATGGCGAAATGTGGCTGACCTCCTCCTCCTCCTTTGATCAGTGGAGATACCTCTCTGACTATTTTTGCTGCATTGTATCCGGCTCTCACCACTGCGTCGCCCAATGACACAGCCAGACCGGGCTTGCCTTCGCTCACATATCCCAGAACAAATTTTCCATTTTCAAATCGTTGTTTCAATCTGAAGGCCAGGTCTTTCACCTGCGCGGGTTTCAGCGTAGTTCTTTTTACCAGCACTTCTTCGTTTTTATCCGCATATTCTGCCGAGAGGAGTTTGAAATATTGCTCCACCTCTGCTTGTTCCATTTGTTCAACAAGTTTATGCAGCCTGTTTTTTTCCTCTAGTAGATTGCTGAGTGAAGCCACGGGATCCTTCGGATTCTTCAAGAGACCTTTCAGCTTTTCCAGTGTGGACAGGTTTCTTCTGTACTCAGCCAGAAATCTCTGTCCTGTGACTGCCTCAATTCTGCGAACTCCGGCGGATATAGCAGACTCTTGGATAATTTTAAACAATCCAATGGCTCCGGTCGATTTCACATGTGTACCACCACATAACTCAGTAGATGGTCCGAATTGTATGGCTCGAACCCTTTCACCGTACTTCTCTCCAAAAATTGCCATTGCACCCATCTTCAGAGCGGTCTCCAGTTCCAGGTCTCTGTGCTCTTTCAGGGGAATGTTTTCCAGGATTAACTCATTGACCAAATCTTCCACGTTTTGAAGCTCTTCGTCGGAGAGCCTGGCATAGTGCGAAAAGTCAAACCTCAGATAGTCCGGGGATACAAGTGATCCTTTCTGCTCTACATGTGTACCCAGCACCTTTCTCAGAGCGAAATGCAATAGATGCGTAGCGCTGTGATTTCTTTCGGCATTTCTCCTTTTTCGGGCATCCACTCGTGCCAAAACCGGCTGTGTCAGGTCTTCCGGCAGGTTTTTGGTAAAATGCAATATGATGCCGTTTTCTTTTTTGGTATCGTACACCTCAATGACCTCTTCCCCAAAAATCAACAATCCGGTATCTCCTACTTGCCCACCTCCTTCGGGATAGAAAGGAGTCTCTATAAGAGCAATTTGATAAAAAATCTTTTCACCGGACTTTACCTTCCGAAATCGAGCCACAGAAGTCAATGACTCCAGTGCATCGTACCCGATAAACACATCCCCACCAGTCTGAAGCTCTATCCAGTCGCCTGTGGTAAGCTCAGTAGCTGCCCGCGACCGCTCTTTTTGCTTTTGCATTTCTCTCTTGAAACCTTCTTCATCGGCTTCAAGGCCTCTCTCTCGAAGAATGAGTGAGGTCAGGTCATACGGGAAACCATAGGTATCGTAGAGCTCGAAAATTTTCTGACCTGCTATTTTTTGTCCCTTTGGGGTATTCTGTACTACCTCTTCCAGTCTATTGAGTCCGCTTTCTATGGTTCGGATAAAAGTCACTTCTTCCTCTCTAATGACACGCGCCACAAATTCGGCAGCCTCTCGGATTTCGGTGTAATAATCACCCATTTCATCGGCCAGGGTATCTACCAGGGTATGAATGAAAGCAGTCCTCACTCCCAAATACGAGTAGCCATATCGAATGGCCCTTCTTAAGATGCGCCGAATCACATACCCAGCCCCCGTGTTGGAGGGCAGCTGGCCATCGGCGATTGCAAAGGATACCGCGCGAATGTGATCGGCTATCACCCTCATGGCTATGTTGATTTTTTCGTCAGAGCCATAGCTCAGGCCCGTTATCAGTTCTATTTTCTTGATAAGGGGCTGGAAAATATCTGTGTCGTAATTGGATTGTTTTCCTTGCAGAGCCATCGTGAGCCGCTCAAACCCCATACCGGTATCCACATGTCGGGCTGGCAGCTTTTCAAGAGTTCCATCAGCCTTTCGGTTAAACTCCATAAAAACGAGATTCCATATCTCTATGACTTTTGGGTGTCCTTGATTGACCAATTCCCCACCGGGTTTGGCAGCACGCTCCTCATCGCTTCGAAGGTCTATGTGAATCTCGCTGCAAGGACCACAAGGTCCGGTATCTCCCATCTCCCAAAAATTGTCCTTTTTACTCCCTCTGAGTATTCTGTCTGAAGCGATGTAATTTCTCCAATGGCCCTCAGCTTCCTCGTCATACGGCAAACCTTCGGACTCGTCTCCGGCAAATACGGTCACATATAATCTGTCCATTGGTAGCTTATAGACAGAAGTGAGCAGTTCCCACGCCCACTCGATGGCCTCTTTTTTAAAGTAATCGCCAAAAGACCAGTTGCCCAGCATCTCAAACATGGTGTGGTGATAGGTGTCAATCCCCACCTCTTCCAGATCGTTGTGCTTGCCACTTACTCTCAGGCATTTTTGAGAATTTGCAATTCTGGGATATTTGATCTCTACATTGCCGAGAAAGAGATCTTTAAACTGGTTCATTCCCGCATTGGTAAACATAAGTGTAGGATCATTCTTCACTACCAGCGGGGCTGATGCAACAATTTTATGACCTTTGGATTGAAAAAATTCTAAAAAAATCCTCCGTATTTCCTTTGATGTAAGCATTTTCTTAAACTGTTGGAGCCGACAAAATTATGCAGGCATGTATGTATTGTTGTGGTATTTTTGCCATTAACCAGATTCAGTGTATATATTTTCGTAGTCATTGGCTAAAAAACAGAAATACTTCTACGATCCGGCGACTTTATCCTATAAGAAAATCGAAGTTTCTCCCTGGAAGAGAATCGGAAATAGTTTTCTATTCCTTTTGTCTTCAGCACTTTTCGCCTTTTTGTTTCTGTTCTTTTCAAAATCATTTCTCGAAACACCTGAAGAAAAAGAACTCCGGCGCGAAATCGAGTATCTGACCCTCAATTACGAGTTGCTGAAGTCAAAGCTAAACGTACTCGAATCAGCTCTCGAAGATCTCGAATACCGCGATGACAATATTTACCGGGTCATTTTTGAAGCTGAACCCATCCCCAAAAATCTCAGAAGAAGCGCTTTAGCCGGTATCAACCGCTACAAAAACCTCGATGGATACAGCACCTCAGAGCTTGTTAAAGAAACCAGCCAGCGCGTGGACAAATTGCGCAAACAAGCCTATATCCAAAGCAAATCCTACGATGAGGTGCTCGAGCTGGTGAAAAATAAAAACAAACTGCTGGCCTCTATTCCGGCCATTCAACCCATATCCAACAAAGACCTCACTGCAGTCGCATCGGGTTTTGGAATGCGTATTCATCCTATTTACAAGGTCAGGAAACTGCACACGGGTATCGATTTTACTGCACCGGTTGGAACTCCTGTCTTCGCCACCGGCGACGGAGTTGTAATCAATGACAATGGTCTGGGTGGCTCCGGATATGGGCTATATATCATCATCTCTCATGGATTTGGATATCACACCCTGTATGCACACCTGTCAAAGCTAGTTGCAAAGCCAGGCCAAAAAGTAAAAAGAGGCGATATAATAGGATATGTAGGCAATACCGGATCCTCCACAGGACCGCATTTGCACTACGAAGTAATTAAAGACGGAGTAAAAGTCAACCCAATCAACTATTTCTTCAATGACCTGACACCTGAAGAATATGAGCTCATGCTCCGAATAGCCAGCCAGGAAAATCAATCCTTTGACTGATGAAGGATAAAACACTCCAGTTCAAAAGGTATTACACCATGGGCGAAGTCACCGAAATGCTGGGAGTGAATCCTTCCCTTATCCGCTTCTGGCACAAGGAATTTTCCGAATACATCCAACCCAAAACGAACAAAAAAGGCAACAGACTCTTTACACCAAAAGATGTAGAAACCATTCGGAAAATCTATCATCTGGTCAAAGAAAACGGCTATACACTGGAAGGCGCTAAAAAGGCGCTGAAAGACAAATCCACTGAACACCTCCTTCAAACACAATATGAAAACGACTCCAAAGAATTGATCCGAAACAAATTGCTCAAAATTCGCGAAGAGCTTCTGAAAATCAAAGACCTGCTTTAAATCTATCCATATGATAGCGGATAATAAAGAACAATACTTCAATGTAGCCTTAGCTACAGGCATTGTCCTCTTTGCCTTCGACCTGGAACACCTTCACATACTCCTCACAAGGAAAAAAGAAGAACCTTTCAAAGGGGCCTGGGTCATACCCAGCCGGTATGTAAAAGCCGATGAAAGCCTGGAAGAAAATGTAAAAGTTCTGCTCAAAAACACAATAGGCCACGAAGATGTCTACCTGGAACAACTCAATGCCTTTGCCAAAGTTTACAGAAACCCCATCGGTCGCGTAGTCAACATACCTTTTTACGGTTTGATGCAACTAACTGAAAAAGAATTTAAAAACGCTGAAAAGAACAACTGCAAATGGATCAAATACCACGATGTGCCCGACATGGCCTTTGACCACAACGAAATCATCGACTATGCTAAAGAAAGACTAAAGCGAAGAGTAAAACGCAGGCCCGTAGGTTTCAATTCACTGCCCAAGGAATTTACCCTTAATCAGCTGCAAACTCTCTACGAACAGGCACTCAACAAAACCTTTGACAAGCGAAACTTCAGAAAGAAAATTTTCAACAGCCAACTGCTGGTTGACACCGGGAAGACAATCATTACCAGCCAGGGTAAAGAAAGTAAACTCTACAAATTCGACATGGAGAGATATGAAAAGATGTCATTAAAAGGGTATGACTTTCTGTTTTGACTTATTCAGCTTTTTGTAATGTAAATGAAAAAGCACTGCCGATGCCTTCTGTCGAGCGCACATTGATGGTCTGTTTGTGAGATTCGATAATGTGTTTTACAATGGCAAGTCCAAGACCTGTGCCTCCGGCATCGCGCGACCGGCTCTTGTCCACCCTGTAGAATCGCTCAAATATCCTGCTGATATCTTCTTTGGGTATGCCTACACCATTGTCCGATACTTCAGTCATGATCTGCCCTGGCAATTCGTAAAAAGCCACTTCTACAAGTCCACCTTCCGGTTTAGAATATTTTATGGCATTCATTACCAAATTGATAAGCAATTGTTCCACTCTTTTCTGGTCAGCTACCACCAGTACTGGTTTGTCGTAGGACTTTTTCAATTTTAATTTTACATTCTTTCCTCTGGCTTTATCAGACAACTGGTCAAAGACATCTTTTACCAGTTCACTGATATCAAATCGCGTTATTTTAAGCTTCAGTGCCCCGCTCTCAAGCTGAGCAATCAGATCCAGATCGTTTACGATGTTGATCATCCGATCTATGGATTTGGTCGTGCGCTTCAGGTATTTTTCACACAGCTCCGGGTCATTCATGGCTCCATCAAGCAGGGTAAGCACATATCCCTGGATATTGAAAATAGGAGTTTTTAACTCATGGCTGATATTGCCCAGATATTCACGGCGATACTTCTCTCGCTCTTTCAGCATCTGAATTTGATTCATTTTATCCTCTGCCCAATCAAATACAGCTACTTGAGCGCTGCGAAGGGTCACATTCCTTGCTACTTCTTCCTCTGCTTTTTCTACTACTTTTACCTGGTTAATGGCTTTGAATATCAAAAGAACTTTTCGATAGATAAAAATTCGAATAAACAAGTAAAAAATCAAATAGAAGACCCCAAACGATAGCAACAAAAAAACAAAAAAAGTAAGTGCAGGCAGTTGGGGGGTATAATTGCTGAAATACAATACCGAAAAAAAACTGATAAGCGAAGAAATAAAGGCTAAAAGGACACTGAGACGAATGGGGTCGTCAAAGTTGTACTTCTCAAAAAAACTGTCTAATCCCTGCATCCGAAGAGGAAATCTTTAGGCTATATCAAATTTATAGCCCACCCCCTTAATGGTCGATATTATTTCGTCACCTAGTTTTTCCCTGATTTTGCGGATGTGTACATCAATGGTACGCCCACCCACTACCACATCACTGCCCCATACCAGGTCAAGAATCTCCTCACGGGTAAATACTTTGCTCGGCTTGGAAGCCAGAAGCGATAGCAGTTCGAATTCCTTTTTTGGCAAAACAATTTTGTCGCAACCCTTTATGACTTCATATTTCTCCAGGTCTATTTTTAAGTCACCAAATTCCATGACCTTGTTGTTGTTTTCTTCTTTTGACCTCCTCCTTAATAAAGCCTTGACTTTGCTCAGAAACACTTTTGGTTTTACCGGCTTGGTGATGTAATCATCAGCCCCGGCCTCAAAACCAGCTATTTGCGAATAATCCTCTGACCTGGCAGTCAAAAAAGTGATCAACACCCCGGACAGTTCCGGTAAATTTCTGATTTTGTCACAGACTTCCATACCGTCCATGCCGGGCATCATCACATCCAATACTATTAAATCAGGTTTTGAAGCTTTTGCTACTTTGATGGCATCCTCGCCATTGTCAGCCGTCAACACATGGTAACCTTCCTTTTTGAGATTGTAGTCTAAGATTTCGATGATATCGGGCTCATCATCCACGATTAATATTTTGTATTTTGATTCCATGGCTTTGGTTATTACTTCAACGAATCAGCTGCTGCTTCTTTTCTTTGCAGGAAATTCTTTTCATATTGCCGAAGTTTTTCTTCTTCAAATTGCTGAAGCACATCGGCTCTTTTGGATATCCATACTCGCTTTTCAGTGTCAAAGTAAGTGTCCTCATCCGGAAATTCTATAATGTAAACATCTTCAGATGTATTCGAGGTATAGTATTTCTCGAGGCTTTTGCCATTCACCATATCAGTAAATACATTTTTCGTCACATTAAGCATATCATTTAATGGCATTTTCCAGGTGCGATATACTTCTTCGTAATAAATTATATTTCCACGATCATCCACCTTCATCTTTCCCCCGGTTGCCACATATTTTTCGTGTAAGCTGGGAGCCATTCTGCTCACTTGAAAATACACCAAACCATCCTCAGATGTGTAATAATAATCCAGCTTATGTGTATTTGCAAGCTGTACATAATATTCATCGAAATACGGGTCAAATTTTATAGTATGAGATGCCTTAGGTGGAAGTTTTCCTACATATCGTATGATGCTGTATCGGAATGCTGAATCTTCTTGCTCTGTGAGATGTTTAGAAGGTGTAAAATCGTATTTTTTGTTGTAATCTTTACATGAATTAGTTGCAAATACTACTAATAAAAGAATAAGCTGTTTTTTTATACGCATCTTACTTGTTTACTGTTTGAAAAACTTCATAAATTAAAAAAGCCGGGAAATATATCCCGGCCAAGGTAGTATTGAATTTAATATTTTTTGTTGATGGGGTTGAATTCTGCCCAGCCTGCAGTCCAATCGGTAGTACCAAAGCCTCCTCTGAAGGTAACATTTTTATCAAAGAAGTTGGCACGTCCCGGCTCATTGAATTTTGGATGAGCGAATGAAGCTCCTGACAATAGGGGCTTTCCAGCTTGAACGGTGAAGGTAGCTCCAGAATATTGCTCCGGTAATCTGTTCCCGTAGAATACATTTGGATTCAGACCCCAATGGTTGTGTGTGGAATCGTTGATTCCAACAAAGGTTTGGTTATTTGCTTCCCAATAAGCACGGACTGAATCAGCACTTACACCTGATCCAGCCAAGTATCTGTTGCTTGATGAGGCAGCAATCAAAATGTTGTTAGCCAATACCCCAGTTCCATTTTGATAATTGGTCATTACAGACGGTTGATTAAACCTTAAACCCCTGGGAAATCCAGTTAAGAAAGAGTTAAATATAGAAAGAGCTGTTCTGCGACGAGCATCGATGGCATGTTGGAAGTTGGCGTTTGAAACGGAAGAACCTGAATTTATAGGTCCAACTATAGTTACATTACTGAATACACCAGCAGTGTAGGGTTGCACATCATTGTCATTGGGGCCATTATCCGTTTCAAAACCGTTGGAACCGGATTGATCAGCGTAGCCAGGGTAGCGCACTGCCAATCCAAACTGAACATTACCAGACCATCCGAAGTCTACATCAAAGTCATCGTCCCACATGGCAAATGAGATCAGATATTTGCCATTGTTGGTTCCACCAAACCATTCAAAACCATCGTCACCACCGAAAGATACCATGCAGTACTCCATAACGGTACCACTGCCTACCCCACCCATGGTGATGGAATTGGTCTCATTGTTGGGAGATAGCTCAATACCAGCAAATTCCACACGTACATAACGCAACTCACCTGAGGATTCAGTATTGTTAGCAGTACTGGCCGATGAGGTATTACTAGGATTTCCGCCAAAAAATACAGGAGGATCAATACCTTCAATGGCCGGATCAATCTGGTTGCAAGCTGCATTGCCAAGGATCACCAATCCACCCCAGTCACCTCTGTCACGCAGGCCCTCTTCTACAGATGATGTCATCACTATGGGGCGGCTTGCTGTACCATTGGCTATAATTTTTCCACCGCGATCGATTACCAATGTACCTCTGGTACGGCGATCACCGAAAATTACTGTTCCCGGCTCAATGGTCAAAGTCTGGCCATTTCTAACAAATACTTGACCTCTGAGCAAATACTTTTTATCAGCCGTAAGTGTACGGGTGGTAAGATTTCCTTCCAACACCTCAAGTGTTGATTGTTTGCCGTTGTTGTTGTCGTCGTCATCCTTGCTGCAGGACGCGATAGTAAATGCAGCCAAAAGGAATAAAGCTGCTTTTTTCATGGTGTTTCTCATGTTTCTCGAATTTAGATAAATTGATTTTAGTTAAAGTTGTAGGTCATGTTGACATTAAATAAGGTACCCCTTCTGAAGCTGAAAATGTTTCGGTCCAGTGGGTCATAGGGTGAGCCATTTCTATCTGTATCTTGGAAGAATCTGTAGTTGTAATTAAGTAAATCCTGAATGCCGAACTTTAACTGGATTCGGTTGAAAGTCTTTGAGACCGTAAGGTCGATGCTATGTCTTGGTAATTCCCAGATATCGGGAAAATTTACATCGCCAATGGCAAAAAGCCGTTCTCCGAATATGTTGTAAGCCACTGAGATGATTTCACTTCTCTTCTCATTGCTGTAAGCCATAATCATATTTACGATAAAAGGGGATTGCCCTTGAAGGGGTCTTACACGGGTCTGTGCTGATGCCTGAGCTCCTAGATCCACTACCGAATAAATGTAGGTAGCATTGGCATTGAAGCTGAGCCGCTCAAGAAATCTATTGGAAACAACCCCTTTGAGACTCTTTCTTAATTCTACTTCCACTCCATAATTTTCGGCATAATCAGCATTGATGTAAGTAAATTGGGGCAACTCCGAGGTGATGATGTTTCTCTGCTCGATCGGATTGTCAAAAAATTTGTAAAAAAGAGCTATACTGAGCATCTCACCCAACCTGGGATAATACTCATATCTCAGATCAAAATTGTCAATAACTGCATTAGAAAGCCTGGGCTCTCCTACTTTATTGGCATCCAGTTTATAATCGTAAAAAAGGAAAGGGGCAAGTTCTCTGAATTCAGGTCTATTGACCGTTCTAGCATAAGCAACCCTTAATTGGGATTTTTCATTGGTATAATAATTTACGTTGAGCATTGGCAGAAAATTGCCAAAAGGATTGTTGACTTCGATTGGCAAAAGCCCCTGATATCCATCCAGCCGCTGAATATTGTACTCGTACCGGAAGCCATAATCGAAGTTAAATCTCCTGTATTCCGAATTGGCCCCGATGTATACAGCTGTCAGTATATTGCTGGCCTGATACTGATCCACCGGCCTGGTGCCTTCCCTGAGCACAAACCCATCTGGACCTACATTTTCCTTTGAAAAAATTTCTCCCAGCGGAAGTCGTTCCAACTCAGCTTTTCGATCTGATGAAACCGATCCCGGAATCAGATATGAAAAATATCTTGAGTTAAAGTCTCTATATTTAAGGTCACTGAAAATACCGGTCTTTAACACCTGAAAAAATCCAGGCCTTGTGTTTTTGTATTGATAATTGATTGCCTGAGAAGAGGAGATTTCAATTAATTTTCCAAAATACCTGGACGCATCAAACAAATTGGACGAAGGAGGTGTAAGCATTACAAATTTTCCGTCCGAAGAATTTTCTGGCAGAAAAGTCCTGAATCTTCTAAGATCCGGCTCTGATTCGTTTACTAAGTTTAGACCAAGTGTAAAATTAAGGCTTTGCTGGTCATCCATTTGATAATTAACTTCTCCTTGTCCGATGTAAATACTACGGCTTCTATACCCAAGCAAATAATGTCTCCTGAATCCAATATCCTGCACAAAGTCCTCTCCTTTGCGTAGTATCGTCTCGTCCTCACCAATTTGGTTAAAGAGATTGCTCCAGCTGATCTTGTACTTCGAACTTCTCAACCAAGAGAAATTCGACATCAGCGATACACGATTATTTTTTTCATAGATATCGTCGAAAAATTCAAATCTCAAGAGTACTTCATCTGGCCTGGTTACATCGTATTCAAAATATCGATTAAAACCACGCTTTGTATGCACATAGCTCTGAGAAATTGAAAAGGAGGTAATGTTTGAGAACTGATTTCTTCCCTTATTGACTACCCTACCAAAAGAATAACCTACATTGAAATCGATCGGTGTTGTGTATTCGTTCACCTCAAAATTGTTTGTAAGCATATGTGCAAACTCCGTCCGCTCAGGCGACAGGGTGGGCAGATCTTCAAATCTGTTTGTAGACGGGAAGTCCGAAGGTAGTCTTCTATACGTATCAAACCCCAAAAAATCTGTCGGCGACCCTTGCGATCTGAAAAATGGCTGAAATGTGGTCTGTGTCCGATACCCCATTCCGTAATGAAACTGGTCAAAATTTGACTCTACTACATGTGTAGTATATACCTTTATAACCCCACCGGCCATATCGCCCGGCAGTTCGGGTGAAGCCGATTTGAAAATCAGCATCCGATCGAGTGCACCACTCGGAATCAGGTCAAAGGAAAACGTTCGTCTGTCCACTTCTGTACTTGGAGCCAATGTGTTGTTGATCATCACATTGTTATACCGCTCGCTTAGACCTCTAATCAGCACAAACCTCCCATCCACTATCGTAATCCCTGGTATACGCTGCATTACCTGTGCAGCATTATTATCCTGTGATATTGCGATTTGCTGCTTTGAGATACCAGACACAACTTGCTTGGCCTCCTTAACTTCCAACACCACTGCTGCCTGTGTGTTCGTCACTTTGGCTGCTGTTACCTTAACGTCTCCAAGCATTTGGCTAGACTCCTCAATCTGAAAGTTTTGCGTATAAACCCTTCCACCTACGACTTCGAGCTGCTGTACCTGTTGGTTATACCCCAAAAAAGAACAGACCAAAGTGTGTTTGCCTTCGGGTACCTTAAACTCATAAAATCCATCGATATCCGTCGAAGCCCCTAAGGACAAACCTTTGACCACGACATTTACACCCACCAGGCTTTCTTTGGTGATTTTATCCGTCACCCTACCCCTGATGGTAGCGTTTTGACCATTAGCAAACTTAAACAGTAAAACTAGCGTAGCAGAATAGAGTAATCTCATGTATATAAAACTGCCGCAAAGCAATCCACATGAGATTAAGTCATATTAACTCTATTGTTAAATCTATGTTACTAAAAAAAGGGGGAAATTACCGTAAAAGATTCTTTTTCAGCTATTTCTTTTGAAAATCATAAATGATAAAACCCACTTGTCCATCTTCTGGTGCATCTGAATCGGCACTCCATTTGGTACGAAGTGCAGCTTCTCTGGCGCGTCGGTACAAACATTCCGAATACACATTCGTCGAGTACTCCCGAAAACTAACGCCAGGTTCCGCCTCAAATACATTGCCCGACTGGTCCACCTTTATCCGCACTACAACCCTTCCTGACTCAGCACAGTTATACTCAGGTTTTGGCCTTACAATCGCCTGCCTTCCCCCCAGAAAATATCCGGTTCCACTTGAGCCGGCGCCCTCGCCCTCTCCTGCAGAACTGCCCGACTGTCCGGAGCCAGTAGGTGCACCCTGCACCCCCTGCTGCGAACCACTCCCACTTTTCCCTCCGGAGCCCCGGTCCGGATTGTTCAATAAATTTCTTAGTCGCTGATCTATTTGAGGCTGAGGCTCTTCTGTAGGCATCGGTTTTTCTTCCTTTGGTTTGTTCCTCTCAGGTTTGTTGTCTTTTCTGGAAGTCACAGCCGGAGCATCTTCCACGTCTTGAGTAGGGGTATTTACCTGATTTTGAGTACTTCTTACAGGAGGCGCAGAAGTTGTCTGCTGTTGTTCCGGATTTTCCACCTCATGTATCGGCCCCCCCGCATCCGCGTTGTAGCCAAATCGTATCGCAATTCCCTCCTCCGGCTTCGGGTCGTAATACGTCAGACCCAGCAGGAGAAAAATCAACACCAATAACAGGTTGATCAGTAGCGTAAGCACCAAGGCCCTCACTTCTTCTTTTGTTTTAGGCCATTCCATTGTTCTTTTTTTATTTATTCGTTTTTTTTGGGGCGTGCCCCCTCGGGCCGGTGGCTATTCCACCTTACCCCTCGGGGTCGGACTGCTCCGGGGTACGCTTCGCTACCGTGCTTCGCACCGCCCTGTCGGGCGCCCTTCGCATTCCTCACGCAAGGTGGTCATTGTCCGCACTTAATTGGCTGCATACTGGTTTCAGTGAAGCTCACTAGCCCTCTGTACAGCGTACGCTCCCCTATTTCGGATCCGTAGCCAGTACCATTTTCATCCTGTTTCGGTAGGCTATGTCCATCACTTTTACTACTTTGCCCGTGGGCACACTTTCATCGGCAAACAGGATCAGCACCGGGGCATCCCTTCCCACGGTCAGTCTAAGCAGCTCGCTTTCAAGTTGGTCTTCGCCCACAGGACGGTCGTTTACCAATATCTTCAGGTCCTTCTTGATAGCCACAGAAATGTCTTGTTTTTTCACCGTTTCAGCCTTGCTTTTTGGCAAGATAAGATCCAGAGCACTTGTCGTCACCAGGGTAGAAGTCAGCATGAAAAAGATCAGAAGTAGAAAGACGATATCCGTCATACTTGCCATGCTGAATTCTGCACTGATTTTGTTTCGCCCTCTAAAGTCCATAACTCCCCGATTTTAAACTTCCTCGTTCAACAGGTCCATAAACTCTGTAGCACTCACTTCCATTTGATACACCACCTTGTTGACCTTCGACACCAAAATATTGTAACTCATATAGCTTACAATACCAACAAACAAACCAGCCACCGTGGTCGTCATAGCCGTGTAGATACCCTCGGCCAGCATATCTACCCTGATTTGGCCCCCGGCTGCCGCCATTTCGTGAAAAGCAAGTATCATTCCTATTACTGTACCCAGAAAACCAATCATAGGCGCTGCACCCGATATGGTAGCCAGCAGTGCCAGGTTTCTCTCCAACTGCAGTACTTCAATTTTTCCGGTATTTTCAATTGCAGCTGCTATGTCTTTCAGAGGTCTGCCAATTCGGCTGATGCCTTTCTCGATCATGCGAGCCACAGGTGTATTTACCGACAAACACATGGCCTTAGCTGCATCCAGCTTACCGGCAGCTACCTGGGATTTGACCGACGTAATAAAACCCTGATCCAGCCTGCCGGCTTTTGAAATCGACTGATATCGCTCAATGAAGATGTAAATTGCTATGGAGAACAAGATAAACAAAACCCCCATTATCACCAGTCCTCCTACCCCGCCACTGGTGATCAGTTCCATGATCGATAGGGTCTTCTTTACGGGTTCATCCACTTGAGTCTCCATTCCTCCACCCACACCGGTCTGAATCTGTAAGAGCATAACATTACCAATTTGGAAGCAAACTTAACCATTTGACTAAATAACGCAGAAAATAAGTTTTTAAGGTACTCCCATTAGCGGATTTATCCAAACATCAACCAATTGTTAATAACTCATATCATTTCGAATCCCGCTCACAATAGTCAATCGGTTTTAACCCATCCGTGCCAGCCGTCGACAGATTCACGCCTGACGCATGAGACTCTAGACGCCATTTATGCATGCTGACCTTGCTACGATAGGTTAGACCAATCATTTTTTCCGAAGACAGAGGTATGGGTTCAAGTTCCTTAATTCCAAACTGCTTGCACCTTACTACCTCACTTGATCGATTCTCCTTTAGCCACTTCCAGCACCAGTTGATAGAGCTTGTCTTCGTCACCAGGTATATAACCGGTGTGTTGCCAGAGCACTTCCCCACTTCCACTCAGCAAAAAGGTGTGCGGAATGTTATTCACATTCATGGCACGACGCAAATCTGAGTTCTCATCGATGTAGATTTCGTATTCCCACATTTGGCCGTGGACAAAGGGTTTAACCCGAGCAGCATTCCGAGGATCATCTATGGACACAGCCACCAGCTTTACACCAGTTTCCTCCTGCCACTGTTCATATACCTCTTTGATGGCGTTGAGCTCCGTAACACAAGGCTTACACCATGTGGCCCAAAACGACAATATGACAGGAGCATCGCCATTTTGCACCATCTCAACAGAGCTTACCGTCTTTCCCTGAAGATTTTTTACTTCGGCAAGTGGAATTTTTTTAAACGCGCCACTCTGACCGAAAACCCCTGTTACCAGCGAAAAGGCCACAAAAACAAAAAACCTTTGCATATCAGGATATTGGATTTAGCACAGCACTGTAAATGACTATAGAATTTGGATCACGCCCGAAATAGAGTTTTTCAATAGCTTCCATTATGTCCTTTGCTCTAAAATAGGACGTATGCAATTCATTCTCGCCTGCTATGGCCCATTGAATCGTGTATGAATTCTCTCTTGTCCGATAAGTCTTAATGTAATCGAGCATTTTAAGCAGGCAGTCCTTCTTGTCAATACCCTCAGTGGCGTGAAACAGAAAACTTTGATTGTGGCGCGGGTTAATGGTAATCACATACAGCTTCATATGCCCGTTTCGCTCCTTGTAGTCGAAAATGATACTCGTATTACCCAGATTGAGGTAGCTTTCAATCTCTTTTTGCAGCCTGGCTACCTCCAGATTGATGTCTTCCATAGCCTATGCACTTCTATGATCATAGCCGCAAAAGTATGCCAAGACTAAATACAATCAGTCCACTAAGCATTATTACCGAAGTATAGCCAATCAGCTCAGCTGCCTTTAGACGTGTGATGTACAGCAAGGGAATGGCCCAAAAAGGCTGAAGCATATTGGTAAGTTGGTCCCCATAGGCAAAGGCCAGCACCACTTTTTCCAGCGGTACACCAAGTTTTAAAGAGGCCTCCACAAGTATAGGACCTTGCACAGCCCACTGACCACCGCCACTCGGAATCAGCAGGTTGACCAGAGCCGAACTCACAAATACTACCATCGGAAAAGTGCTCTGACCTGACTGAGCAACTATCCAATGCGTGATATCCGAAGTCAAACCACTGTAGCGAAGCATTCCTATAATTCCAAAATAAAACGGAAACAACAACAATACTCCTGAAGCACTTTGTACCGACCTGTCGATGGCCAGCATATAGGCCCTCAGACTACCATATATCAGTAGTCCAACAGCCAACAACAACGTGATGACCACATTCGGCGTGAAAAAGTCCAGCGACAAACTTCCGGATTGCAGCATCAAATATACCAGCAATAAAAAACCCATAACCAAAGCCGGCCACTTGCGAAATTCAAGAATTTCAGCTCCTACAGCCATCGATTTGTCCGGAATTTTTATCATCTCCATAGGAGAAACCTCATAAGGCTTATCTCCGGAAGGGCTTATTTTAGCCAATATCCGAAGCAAAACCAGCACCACCAGAAGGACCACAACAGATAGCATCACATTGGAAAAACTGAAAATAGTATCTGACACCGGCAATACATCGGGCACTTGCTGCAGTTCACCTATCAAGGCTTTCAGATGACCCTCTTCAGCAACCTTTAAAGTAGCAGAGCCTGACAGACCACTATGCCAGATCATCATCCCGGAGTAACCTGCCGCCCCGATAAGCGGATAATTGAAAGGCTTACCTTCGCGTCCTAAAGCATATGCTACCATCCTGGCATAAATGGCACCGGCTACCAAACCGAGACCCCAATTGAGCCAGGCCAAAATCATAGAAATCAAACCGGTTATTACCGCTCCCTCTACCCCATTGGCCGGTATGCGTGCCAATCGGTCCAGCAAGCCAAATACACCGGGACTAATGGCTATGGCATAGCCAAAAATTAATATCAGGGCCATCTGAAGGGTAAAAACCATCAGATTGCTGTCCCAGAACCCCCGTTGCCATTGCACTAGCGTAGTGGCAAATGCCCCTGAATCCCCGCCGTTTTTTCCCCAGACAAGTAACATCACCAACAAGGTAATCAGAAAGGCAATTCCAAACTGCCCAGGTAGAAACCTCTCAAAAACTAAAGCCAACCTTAAGCTTTTGGCACTTTGACGATTGCTCACCTCAATTTTAAATTTTCACAAAACAAAGTATTGTCATCTTTTGGCTCAAAAAGATTTTTTTTATTTATTCCCGCTAACCAATCAAAATCCAATGGCTCCATACCAACTTTCAGTACAGGATGCTCTTGAACATTTTACCACCCGGATCGAAGGTCTCTCTCAGGAGGAAGTAATGCACCGGCAATCCAAATACGGAATGAACGAATTGCCAGAAAAACAAAAAATACCTGAATGGAAAAAGTTTCTCCTTCAGTTTCACAATCCGTTGATCTATGTGCTCTTAGCTTCATCGGTGCTCACAGCCCTTCTTCAAGATTGGTTGGATACCTGGATTATCCTCGGCGTGGTTGTGATCAACGCCATTGTAGGCTATGCTCAGGAAGGCAGAGCAGAAAAAGCCCTCGATGCCATCAAAAAGATGGTCAAATACGAAACCACAGTAGTACGTGGAGGTTTGGTACTCCAGGTCGACAGCAAAGAATTGGTCCCCGGAGATATTGTTTTGATTAAAGCCGGACAACGTGCAACTGCAGATATCCGACTGATCGAAACCCACTCCCTGAAGATGGAAGAGGCCATCCTGACAGGAGAGTCTGTACCGGTTGAAAAACACATACACCCCATCGAAGGCGAACACCTGCCCGCCGAACAAAAAAACATGATTTTTTCAGGTACTTACGCTACCTACGGCCGCGGCAAAGGAGTAGTAGTTGCCACAGGCCAAAATACCCAGCTCGGCAAAATCAGCGGACTACTCACCGATATTGCCAGGAACTCTACGCCTTTGATTCAGAAAATGGATGATTTCTCCAGAAAACTATCGTTCGCTATACTCGGGGTTTCAGTGCTCTTTGGCCTTATTACCTGGTATTTACACCATTCGGATATCCAGGAAATTCTGGTCAACACCATAGGTATTATCGTAGCAGCCATTCCGGAGGGACTCCCAGCCATCATCACCATCACTTTGGCGCTTGGCGTGCAGAATATGGCACAGAATCGTGCCATCGTACGCAAACTCCCGGCTGTAGAAACCCTGGGCTCCGTCACCGACATCTGCTCCGATAAAACAGGCACCCTTACCAAAAATGAAATGACCGTAATGGAACTCATCTCCCCTGACGCCAATCTGACCTTCACCGGCTCCGGTTACGAGGTCACCGGTAAGGTCTCTGGCAATCTGAACAATGAAACCATACAGCGATCCATTCGGATTTTTAACCTCTGCAACGACGCTCAGGTATATCTCAGCAGCGATGAAAGCAAACTGTCCGGTGATCCAACCGAACTCGCCCTTAAAATAATGGCCATTAAATCAGGCCATTCCGATGAAAATGTACAAAGACTGGCCGTTATACCCTTTGACTCTGCCCACAAATACATGGCGATACTTATAAAAGAACAAGACAGTAACCTCATCCTGGTCAAAGGAGCACCCGAAAAAATACTTGACAGATGCTCTCTCACATCTCAAGATAAAAAAGCCCTTACCGAAAAATTCAACCAAAAAGCAGCACAGGGCTATCGAATCATCGCCTCAGCATGGAAATCAGTCGGTTCAACTGTAGAAACTCTCAACGACAACGATATCCATGAGCTTCATTTTGCTGGATTTGCCTGCATCATCGACCCTCCACGTCCTGAAGCAGCAGATGCCATAGCACGGTGCCATGAAGCAGGTATCATCGTAAAAATGATCACCGGCGATCATATAGAAACAGCCGGAGCTGTAGCACAAAAACTCGGTATTAAAAATCCTGAAAACAAAGTCGATGGAAACTACCTGGAATCGCTACCCGACGAGCAATGGCCTCAGGTAGCTCTTTCCTGTAATGTGTTTGCCCGTACAACCCCTCATCACAAACTGAAATTGGTTAATGCCCTGCAGGCGCAAAATCGCATAGTAGCCATGACAGGCGACGGTGTAAACGATGCCCCCGCACTGAAAAAAGCAAATATTGGCGTAGCCATGGGCATCAAAGGCACCCAGGTGACCAAAGATGTATCAGACATCGTACTTACCGACGACAATTTCGCCACCATAGCACACGCTGTCAGACTCGGACGCGGAATATTTGACAACATCCGAAAGGCCATCATCTTCATCTTACCAACCAATGCAGCTGAAGCACTTAGTATCCTGGCAGCACTTCTGGCCGGTGGCACATTGCCAATCACCGCTCCTCAAATTTTGTGGATCAATATGGTCACCACCGTTACACTGGCACTGGCACTGGCCTTCGAGCCAACGGCAGACAATGTAATGAAGCGCCCACCCAGAAACCCCTCAAAACCCATTCTCGACTCCTACCTTGCCTGGAGAATCCTCTTTGTCGGTACAGTGTTATCGGTGATTGTATTCGCTTTATTCAACTACGCCCTATCCACCTACCAGTCCATCGAACTGGCTCGTACCATCGCCGTAAATGCGCTGGTAGCTGGTGAAGTGTTCTATCTTTTAAATTGCAAACACATCAGACACAATGTATTCGACAAATCTTTTTTTAACAATGTACACATCTTCCGCGCCATTGGCACACTTGTCATTTTACAACTGGCTTTTACATATCTGCCCTTTTTCCAGGGCATCTTCAAAACCGTTCCTCTGGCCATTTATCACTTCGGACTGGCTCTGCTCGGCGGAGTCTTGCTTTTTTTTACCGTTGAATTAGAAAAATTTGTCATGATTAAGGTGCTCAGGCTCGGCTGAAAATTTTAACAACCGATTTTCAACAAACCGATTTACTTGTTCAAAAAAATTAAAAGCCACTTTTTATGCGAATCGCTTTATTTGAGGTGACTTTTTACCCAAATGACAGACTCTGAAAGACACATAGGAAAGCGAAAACTGCTGATCGAATCCCTTCGGGAAAAAGGAATCCAGTGCGAGCGCACCCTCCGCGCGATGATGCAAGTGCCCCGACATTTGTTTCTGGACTCTTCTCTGGAAGACCTCGCATACAGCGACCAGGCACTCCCCATAGCAGCAGGCCAGACCATCAGCCAACCATACACGGTCGCCTTCCAAACAATGCACCTCGAGATTCAGCCGGGGGAAAAAGTCCTGGAAATCGGCACTGGTTCTGGTTATCAAGCCTCAGTTTTGTTTCACATGGGTGCCAAAGTCTTTACCATCGAGAGGCAATGGGAGTTGTTTCGCTTTTCAAAGCTCATACTCACTAAACTCGGCATTCGATATACCGGAAAGTTTGGCGATGGCACCGAAGGAATGCCTACCTATGCCCCCTTCGATAAAATCATTGTCACAGCCGGAGCCTCACGGGTTCCCCCCAAACTACTTCAACAGCTCAAACCAGGTGGTAAACTGATTATTCCCGTCGGTGAAGGAATACAGAAAATGACCCTTATCTCCAAAAAATCTGAAAAAATATTCACTGCAAAAGTCTTGGGAGATTTTAAATTTGTTCCATTGCTCGAGAATAAATCCGTCTGAATACTCAGCTGTAATGCTGACTCAAACTTTGTAAAAATTACATTAATTCTTATTTTATAACAAACCAATCGGTCAAAAAGCCTGTAATGGTAAAAAATAGTAGTATTTGGATGAAAAAACTGGTGACACTGGCAGGTGTCCTTCTCTCTTTGTTCTCCGTTGCACAAAGAAAAATAACTCTCAGCGGATACGTCCAAGACGCCAGCAATGGTGAAAGCCTGATAGGAGTAAATATATACGAAAGCAATAAAACAGCAGGCACCACATCCAACGAATATGGATATTACGCACTCAGTTTGCAGCCAGGCAGATACGTGATTATCTTTCAGTATATCGGCTATCAGACTGAAAAAAAAGAAATAACCCTCACACAAAACACCAAACTCGACATCCGCCTGAAACCCGAAACCCAACAACTGGCTGAAGTGGTGGTAAGCACAGAAAGAGCTGACCGAAATGTGACCTCAGTAGAGATGAGCACAGCAAAACTAGATGTGAAAGAAATCGCCCGGGTGCCCCAGCTTCTTGGTGAGGTGGACATCATCCGAACATTGACTCTCATGCCCGGAATCACCACAGTAGGTGAAGGCGCGAATGGATTCAACGTACGAGGAGGTAACATCGACCAAAACCTGGTATTGCTCGACGAAAGTCCCCTTTACAACTCCACCCATCTCTTCGGATTTTTTTCCATCATCAACGCCGATGCCACCAAGGATGTGAAAGTGTATAAGGGCGGAATACCTGCCGAATACGGCGGCCGACTCTCCTCAGTCGTCGACATCCGGCAAAGAGAAGG
Source organism: Schleiferia thermophila (assembly GCF_003337435.1). Taxonomy (GTDB): domain Bacteria; phylum Bacteroidota; class Bacteroidia; order Flavobacteriales; family Schleiferiaceae; genus Schleiferia; species Schleiferia thermophila. Next base: position 271,962 of record NZ_QPJS01000003.1, on the reverse strand, counting down.
CAATGACCAGCGGTTTTCCGCCATTGGTGGTATTGGTACCTTATCCAGCCGGCTCACCCTCGAAGGCCCGATTCAACGTGAAAAAGCAAGCTACCTCATATCCGCCCGAAGATCCTATGCCGACCTCTTTCTCCGGCTTTCACCTGACTCCAACATCAACAATAACATCCTTTACTTCTATGACCTGAATACAAAAATCAACTACCGCATCAACGACCGCCACAGAATCTACCTAAGCGGATATTTCGGCCGCGATGTACTGGGAATTCGAAATCTGGTCAATTTCAATTGGGGGAACATCACCGGAACTGCCCGCTGGAATTGGGTCATCAGCGACCGACTATTCAGCAATACCACACTTGTAGCTTCCAATTATGATTACAGCTTCGGAACACCGGAAGAAGAGGAATTCAACTTCAGATTGCAATCTCAGATTAGAAATTACAATTTCGGTCAGAAATTCACCTTCTTTCGAAGCAATAAGCTCACCGAAGATTTTGGCTTTAATGTAATCTATTACGACTTTTTACCAGCAAATGTCACAGGTACCATCCCTCTGAGATTGCAAAATGAATATGCCCTTGAACCTGCAGCGTACTACAGTGCCGAGTGGAAAGCCACCAACAGATTTACACTTCAATATGGTTTGCGATACTCTATGTTTTACAACATAGGACCTTACAATCTGACCCTTTATTCCAATACATCCTTTCCGCGAGAAGACGAAATCATAGACATCGTCCCCTACAGAAGTGGTGAAGTCATTCGGGAGTTTGTCGGACCAGATGGACTGGAGCCACGCATCGGTATGAATTATTTGCTCAATGATGAGTCTTCTGTCAAGCTCTCATATAACCGAATGCGGCAATACATTCACCTGATCTCCAATACCACCTCAGCCCTGCCCATCGACCTCTGGCGACCATCAGGCCAATACATAGAACCCTCCACTGCCGACCAGATCGCCATAGGATACTTCCGCAACTTCAAAAACAACACCTGGGAAACCTCTATTGAATTTTTTTTCAAAGACATGCGCAATCTGGTAGACTATAGGGATGGTGCCGACCTCTTCTTCAACGAGCGCATTGAAACACAACTGGTAGCAGGACTCGGCCGAGCCTACGGCGTTGAAATACTCATCCGCAAAAACACAGGAAAACTCACCGGCTGGATCGCCTATACCCTGTCTCGCTCCGAACGCCTGGTACGGGGCAATCTGCCCGGTGCCACCATCAATCAAGGCAATTGGTACAAAGCCAACTTTGACCGCCCTCACGACCTGGCCATCGTGGCTTCCTATCAATGGAACAATCAATGGGAAACCGGGGCTACTTTTATCTATCAGACCGGACGCCCATTTACCATTCCCTATGGCAGATTTGAAACCGAAGGCCTTATTGCCCCATACAATCCGCTGCGAAATAACGGTCGCATACCAGACTTCCACCGACTCGACCTATCAGCAACCTATTACCCCAAATCATACTTCCACAAAAAGTGGAAATCCTACTGGAATTTCGGAGCCTTTAACCTATACAACCGCCGGAATGCGTTTTCCGTCTATCTGCGAGAAGTAGAAAACCAGCCCAATCAGACCGAGGCAATCAGACTCGCCATTCTTGGCAGCATCATCCCCTATGTCACATACAACTTTAAATTTTAAGTCATGATGCAGCAACACTTTAGACATATCCTGTATCTGATACTGGCTGTAAGCTGTTGTACACTTACCACCTCCTGCGAAGATCCAATCTCACTTGATATTCCGGAAAATCCCCCCCTGTTGGTCGTAAACGGACGGGTGACAGATGCCGAACCGGCATTTGTATACCTGACTACTACCGCCCCCTATTTTCTTCAAGATGTCACTCCCAGAGTGACCAATGCCGAAGTACTTCTCTACGAAGACGAAGAACTCATCGGTCTAATGATACCATCTGATACTGCCCCTGGACGATACGAGCTCAATTATACAGGCACCGTCGGTAAATCCTACCACCTTAAAATCACAATTCCAACAAATAATTCTGCCAGTCTGGAACCCGGCATCTATCATACTCTACCGGAAAGATTAAACAGAATCTTCGAATTAGATTCAATTTTCCTGGAGTTTCAACCACCCCGACCTCCGTTTCCGGGAGGATTCATTCCAGCCATAGCTTTTAAAGAGCCCGAAGGACCCGGCGACATTTACCAGGTCCGCCGTTGGAAAAACGATACCATCTTTCGCAACGTCTTTTTTACCATAAACGATGAATTTGCAGATGGGTTTCACTTTGGCAATCCTCCCATTCCTCCTGTCAGACTCGGGACACTACTTGAGCCAGGCGATACTTTCTGGATTGAAATTACTTCTATCACAGCCCGATACGACCAATATTTGCGCGTACTTCTCGACCAGACCTTTCGTTCAGCTGGTGTTTTTGCTCCACCTGCTGCACCAGTGTACGGAAATGTTTTTTACGCCGATGGAAGGAATGCTTTAGGCTACTTTTCAGCCTCCGCCATTCGATATGCAGGTATACGACGACCAGATTAGCAAATTCACAAAGGGTCACAATTGCCATTTTTCTGAAAAAATCATTTAGTTATCTCTTTCAGCGGCAGATTCCATATGCATAATTGCGGTACCTTTGCACGCATAATCGATTAAAATGACCTACAGGCGGGACAAAAGAAAAGGCTCCGGCAATAAAACGCCTTTTGCCCGGGAGGGTAAACCCAACTCAAACCAACCATCGGAATCAGAAAGCCCTTTAAAGAAAGACTTAAAAGACAAATCATCTTATGATGCATTCAAAGACAGAAATTTCGGTTCGCATTTCAAAAAATTGCAAAAAAGAAACATTGACCAAAATAAAAAGCAGGTACAGAATCAACCTGCTGAAAAGGAAGATAAACTGATCAGGCTTAATAAATTCCTGGCACACGCAGGTATCTGTAGCCGCAGAGAAGCCGACGAGTTGATTAGACAAGGATTGGTTGAAGTCAATGGAACCATTGTAACAGAACTCGGCACCCGAATCGACCCGGAAAAAGACATCGTCAGATACGGAGGCAGCATCGTCAGAGGTGAACGAAAAGTTTATATCTTACTCAACAAGCCCAAAGGATACATCACTACTACCAAAGACGAAAAAGCCCGAAAAAATGTAATGGAACTGGTAGCAGGAGCCTGCAGAGAGAGAATTTATCCTGTTGGCAGGCTCGACCGCCAAACCACTGGCCTGCTGCTGCTGACCAACGATGGAGAACTTGCCAAAAAACTCACACACCCATCCCATGGTGCCCCTAAGCTGTATTATGCAATCCTGGATAAAAATGTTGCCCCCGGCGATATGGAAAAAATACGGCGCGGAATTATCCTCGAAGATGGTCCCGCTCCGGTTGATGAAATAGAATATGTAGAAGGTAAAGATCGCAATCACGTCGGCATAAGGCTTCATATAGGCCGAAACAGAATCGTCCGAAGAATTTTTCAACACCTCGGATATGAAGTCATAGCTCTTGATCGGACTATGTTTGCCGGTCTTACTAAGAAAAATCTTCCAAGAGGCCACTACAGATTTCTCACTGAAAAAGAAATTGGAATGCTCAAAATGCTATAATTAGCTATTTAGCGTTTTTCAAAAAAGTATGACTCCACCGGGAAAAAGCCTCTTAAAAATTTTCACGGGCATAGTGCTGATACTCCTACTGGTCTTTGGGAGTGTAGCCGGATACTTTTTACTCAACAAGGAAAAAGTCATCCGAGCCGTCGTACAACAGCTCAACCAGAAGCTACAGGTTCCCGTGGAGGTCAATACTATTGATGTGAGCCTAAGGCACTTTCCTCAGTTGTCAATCGTCTTTACCGATGTCAAATGCAAAGAAGCTACCGTAGAAGCAAGTGATTATTTGTTTGCAGCAAAAAGAGTCTATTTCAATTTCTCGCTCACAGATGTTCTTTTCTCCAGATATTACATCAATGAAATACAGCTGGAAAAGGGAGAAATCACAATCAAATTTTTTGAAAACGGCACCCACAATTTCCAAATTTTCAAAGAAGATTCCGGTACAGATGAAACACCTTTTAATATCGACAAACTCTCTTTAAAAGATATCGTATTCAGATACAGTGATTTTCGAGAAAAAATATTTTTAACACAAGCAATTCATCAGGCACTAATCCATTCAAAATTTGGAAAAAGAAATTTATACACCGGCAGTTGGATTGCGACAAATATCTCATTCAAATTTGAGGACTTTCACCTCGAAGAAGAGATTCAACATAAAGCGGATTTTGACATCTCTATTGATAAAGAAAACACCTTACTAGCTCTGAAAAATAGCTCAATTGATGGGATTTCATATACACTCAATTACACTGCAAATAATACCAATAAAGAAGTAAAATTTTCGGTCCCTGAACAAAAATTTTTTTCATCCAATATTGTACGAACTTTAGTCTATAGGATAACCTCTGATTTTCAGCTAAAAAACGATAAAACAACAGTAAACATCCTAGGCAAAAGCAATGGAGAGAAATGGAAATTTTCCGGAGATTTTTCAACTGCCATAAAACAATTCAACTATCGAAATGGAAAATACAATGCCGAACAAATACTGTGCGATGGAAATTTTGATTTTGAAAACAAAGAAAAGTATACAGTTGCTCTGAAGAGTTTGTCTGTAAAACAGGGTGCTGCTACCTGTACAGGAAATGTTTACACAGCAAAAGAAAAGAACAAGATCCTATACGGAGGAAACCTGAGTCTGTCTACCACACCCTCCGATTTGGCCGTCCTGGCAGGCATATCCCACCTGACAGGCAGCGGTATTTTAAAGGCTGATTTGGAGTTTAAACATCAAATCAAAGCCTCTGCTACAAAAGACAAGGCACGGATCTTACCCGAAAAATTCTCCTGCACTCTTGTTTCTGACAATCTGACCCTAAACTACGGTTTCAACAACATTTTCCTTCCATCTATTCATTGGCACATCAGCGATGAACGTATGGTATTAAAACAACATTCTGAAATCAACGGAAGAAAACTTTATGCGGATCTTTTGGTCTCGGGTTTTACCAACTGGCTCTTAAAGGATGAAATGCTCTCGGCAGAAGGGTCTGTTTTCATTGATCATTACGATGAAAATTTCTGGAAATCAGACCTCAAAGAACCCAATACTCCGGGACCCCTATCACTCATTCAGTCACTGAAACTAAAACTGGATTTAGAAATAGGGAAATACATCGCCGATCAGCTAGTTTGCGAGCAGATTAAGGTATCCGTTGTTAAGTACACAGAAGATTACATAAATATAGAAAATCTTCAAATGAATGTATTGGGCGGCTCAGTGATTTTTAAAGGTCGGCTTGCCACCCAAAACTCAACAGCTCTACCCATATTGATAAATGGAACTGCAGAACTGAATAAGATAGACCTCTCCAGACTTTTGCAAAGTTTCAACGACTTCGATCAACACGAATTAACCCATAAAAATCTGTATGGCAAACTCTCTGGAACCATACAATTTTCAATCCCTATCGACGGGAAGTTTGATCCTGATTTCAGAAAAATTAATGCCCAATCCAATGTCAGGGTGACCAACGGAAGGTTGTACAATTTTGCTCCTATTGAAGCCCTAAGCCGGTTTGCCGATATTGAAGAGCTCAGAGACATCCGATTTGAAGAACTCACCAATAAACTTGTAATAGAAAACCAAATGATTCACATTCCTCAGTTTTCAGTTCGTTCCAATGCACTGGATCTTATCTTAGAAGGCACACATACCTTTGACAATGAAGTAGACTACAAAGTCGGACTGAATTTAAGCGATATTGTATATCAAAAAAGAAAGCGGAAAACATCCATTAATGAATTGATATTTGAAGAAGACCAGGACGGTGCGAAACTCTGGATCAGAATATCCGGCAACATTACATCCCCAAAAATCACCCCGATCAAGGCAGAACTTATAAGCCAAAAAACAACAATTTTCAGAAATTCTAAAGCTCAAAGCCAGGACTCAATCCCCAGCAAAAAACCTAGTAAAACACCCTACAGGTTTGAGTGGGACGAACAGTGACGCTACTACTTTTTTCCAGGAGCTGATTACCTCTTTTCGGCTATTACCGTGATTCCTCCTACGGTCCTGTCTCCGATTTTTACCGAAGGTACAGTACCAGGAGGAAGAAAAATATCCAGTCTGCTGCCAAACTTGATAAAACCACTTTCATCGCCCTGTCTTACTATGAGACCCTCTCTTGCATACATCACTATCCGACGGGCTACGTATCCTGCAATTTGCCGGTAAAGTATCGGGCCCCATACAGGGTTTTGTATCACTACAGTGGTGCGTTCATTGAGGGTGCTTGATTTTGGATGCCATGCCACTAAATACTTTCCCTGGTGATGCTTGGCATACTCTATTTTCCCACTCACCGGATATCGGTTGATATGCACATTGAGTGGTGACATAAAAATGGAAATTTGTAACCTCTTGTCTTTGAAAAACTCCTGCTCCTCAACCTCTTCTATAATTACGATTTTACCGTCTGCAGGAGCTATAATTTTATTTTCATCTCTTAAAATTTTTCTGTCCGGATTTCTGAAAAACTGCAGGACCAGACCATACACTATCAAGGATGCGATGATTGAAACATTTCTGATCCAGATTTCATCCGTGAGCCAATGGACCAAGACATTGACTGCAAACAATATAACCAGGGTAACAAAGAGAATCGTATATCCCTCCCGATGGATTTTAATCATATTCAAACGATTATTAAATAGCTAAAAAAGAATGCCGGTGAAGCAAATAAAAAACTGTCAATACGGTCAAGGATACCTCCATGACCTGGAATGAGTTTACCGCTATCTTTTACACCAGCTTTGCGCTTGAGGCCTGACTCAAATAAATCACCAAAAAACGCAGCCAAACCCATTGCAATTCCCAGCATTATGACTGAAGAAACATTTTCAAACGGAAAAATTTCTTTGTAAAACATCAAATAGCTGAGGCCCAGCACACCTAGCAATCCACCGGATAGCCCTTCCCATGTTTTACCCGGCGAAATGGATGGTGCTACCGGATGTCTACCGATCAATTTACCTACCATGTATGAGAAAGTATCAAACACCCACATATACATAAATATGACCAACACCGGAGAAAGAAGGATGCTTTCGTCCACTAAATCCAACTCCAGGGCAAAGATGACCGGTAGCATCACATAGGCAAATGGCAAAATGGCATACCAACCCAGACGAAAAAACTTCACAATCACATACACCACGAAAATCGATAGCCACACCCATCTCCATTCAAAAAAGTTTTTGACCAAAAAATCAATCTGCAGCCTATTGAGCACAGAAACATATAAGCCAGGATTCATCGGATCATAGAAAAGAGTATTGAGCAGTACGGTGCTTATCCAAGGCAAAATACTTAAAAAAAAGATCCAGTTCCAAAGTTTGTACTGTCTGCTGCTCTGATGTAAGAGAATCTTTAACTCTCCCAAAGCCAGTATCCCCATGCCATACAACAAGATTGGCGATAAGTTGTAATAGGTAAAAATCAGGATTACCAACACATACAGAAGTCCATAGGTACTTCTCAGAAAAAATTCTTTCATTCAGTAGGTAAGAATCAGATAAATGTTCTTAGTGGCAGAGACAGAGTTTGGATCTTCAAATCCGTCGCTTTTCGGTCCTTTCAAAGTAGTAATCATCGACGGTATCTCCTTGGGTGGATATTTCATTTTTATGGCTGTAAGAGCATTGTTGAGTTTATCTAAAATCTGGTTTGTTCTGGCAAATACAATGATGGTATTGGGAAGACTATTGATTTTATTGTGAAATGTCTGGTTTGCAGTCACCAGTATTGCTCCCGTTTTTACAATGAGAAGCTCACAAGTGATAAAAGCTGCATCGGCTGGCTTTGACAATTCGGTAAAACATTGGATTCCAGACTCAAGCAAGAGATTTTTCAACTTTGGATCGTTGCAGGAAATAACCTCTGCATTTTCCTCTTCTGCTATATTTTTTAGCGTATCTAAAATTTCCTCCTTATTTTCACAAAAAACAAATTTTCCACCGCTTTCTGTAAATTTTCTGGCAAATATTGCCTCTGGAAAATCTGTATTTTTCGGTTCATTGGAAGCCGGGGTCTCCTGAAGTTTTTTCTTTTCAGAAGACCTTCCTGCCAATGTTGAAAGTATTTTTGAAAAGAAGGATGATTCTCCCATCAGTTTATTCTAATTAAGCATTCCTGACAGCTACATCAGAAGTAACTTCTTCACTGTCTTTTTTATCGCTTTCAGGAGCATGGCCATTTTCAGCAGATGTATTTTCCGTTTTTTGTTCTGAATTTTGGTCTTTATCCCACTTTCTCCGGCCGAAAATCTGCTCTAAATCCTGACGGAAAATAACTTCTTTTTCTAGCAGAAGTTCCGCCAGTTTCGAAAGTTTTTCTCTATTCTCTGTTAATATCTCTATGGCTCTTTGATACTGCTTGTCAATGATTTTTTTGACTTCTTGGTCGATAATTTCAGCGGTTCGTTCGCTGTAAGGTTTGCTGAAGCCAAATTCATTTTGCCCTGATGAGTCGTAGTAGGTGATGTTGCCAATTTTTTCATTCAGGCCAAAGATGGTGACCATAGCGTGTGCTTGGCGGGTAACCTTCTCCAGATCGCTTAAAGCACCGGTAGATATTTTATTGAATATTACCTGCTCGGCTGCCCTGCCTCCTAATGCGGCACACATTTCATCTTCAATCTGTTCGGCTGTGGTGATTTGTCGTTCTTCGGGCAAATACCAGGCTGCTCCAAGAGAGCGGCCTCTGGGCACTATTGTGACTTTGACCAACGGGGCAGCATGCTCCAGCATCCAGCTTACTGTGGCATGACCCGCCTCGTGGTAAGCGATGACCTTCTTCTCTTCCGGAGTGATGATACGGGATTTTTTCTCCAGCCCGGCCACAATTCTATCCACAGCATCAAGGAAATCCTGTAGTTCAACCACCTTTTTGTCTTTTCTGGCAGCTATAAGTGCCGCCTCATTGCATACATTGGCAATATCAGCCCCCGAAAAACCAGGGGTTTGCTTGGCTAAAAAGTCTATGTCCAGATCCTGTGCGTATTTGATACGGCGCAGATGTATTTTAAAAATTTCCTTGCGCTCATTAAGGTCCGGCAAGTCGATATAAATTGTACGGTCAAATCGGCCGGCCCTCGTAAGTGCACGGTCCAATATTTCAGGTCTATTAGTAGCTGCCAGTACAATCACTGTCTCATTGGTCTGAAATCCATCCATTTCTGTAAGCAGCTGATTGAGCGTATTCTCCCGTTCGTCGTTGCCTCCACTGAATGAGGCCTTTCCACGTGCCCGTCCGATGGCATCTATTTCATCAATAAATATGATAGACGGCGCTTTTTCTTTTGCTTGTTTGAAAAGGTCGCGCACTCTTGAAGCACCGACACCGACAAACATTTCCACAAAATCAGAACCCGAAAGGCTGAAAAACGGAACTTTAGCCTCTCCGGCTACTGCCTTGGCCAACAGTGTTTTACCAGTACCCGGTGGCCCGGCCAAAAGGGCTCCCTTCGGTATTTTACCTCCGAGATTGGTATATTTCTCAGGATTTTTTAAAAAGTTGACTATCTCCTGTATTTCTTCTTTGGCCCCCTCCATGCCGGCTACATCCTTGAAGGTGACCTTTACATTGGTATTTTTATCAAACAGCTGGGCTCTGGATTTGCCAATATTGAAGATTTGACCCCCCGGGCCTCCACCCATGGTACTCATTCTTCGCATGATAAACATCCAAATCAGAAAAATAAACAGAAACGGCAGCACCCACGCCAATATATCGCTCCAGTAGTCCTTGCGTTCTTCGTAGGTGACTGGTACTTTTCGTCGATCGAGATGCTCGTTATCATCGTAAAACGAGCGCAGTTCGTCTCTGAACGCATCTGCAGGCATTTGAAAGACAATGTGTGGGCCCGGTACTACTCCGGAACCCGTACTTTTAGCCCTCAGGTCTTCAAATTCTTCTTTCTCTCTGATGCTTTCCTGTTTCAGAAATACCTGAATTTCTTTGGAGTTTATCACCCTGATTCGCTCTACATCACCTTTTGCCAAATACTCAGTCAATTCATTGAAGCTGCCTTTTTTGGCGGTAGTGTTCATCATTCCAATCAGTTGAATGCCAAATATTATGGCAATCAGGATGATATAAATCCAATAGAAATTAAACCCGCGTTCGCCGTCAGGTTTTCCTTGTTCGTTGGGATTGGGTCCGGATTTTTTGCGAAATTGCCCAAATCCCGGCTGTGGTTTTTTCTTTTGTGCCATGGTGAATTTTAATCGTTTGAAATATCAGTGATTCTGGCATCGCTCCAAAGACCATCGAGGTCGTAAAAAGTTCTGGCTTCGGGCAAAAAAATGTGAACCACCACATCTATATAGTCTAACAACACCCACTGTGCATTGGTTTTTCCCTCTATATGCCAGGGCTTTTCGCCAGTATTCTCAAGTACTTTTTTCTCTACAGATTCCGCAAGAGCACTTACCTGAGTGGTCGAATTTCCCTCAGCAACAATAAACGTATCACACACTGCCTTTTCAATGGCCGAAAGATCAAATATCCTTATGTTAAATCCCTTTACTTCCCTCAGACCTTCTATGATTGAGAAAACTAAACTGTTGGTATCTACCTGATGTTTTATCTGCATGAATTTTAATTAATGGACAAAGATAATTTTTCTGACTTTGCCATTTCAAACAATAAAATTGCCATACGTTTTCTTAACAGTTTTCTATAGATGTTTTCTATCATCAGCTTTCCTGAACTTCCATCCACAAACGATTACCTTAAACATTTGGTTGAAACACATAAGGCGCCTGATAACCTTCTGATTTTCACTCTTCATCAATCAAATGGAAGAGGACAGTTTCAGAGAAAGTGGTTCAGCGAGCCTGGCCTGGACCTAGCCTTTAGCTTTTATCAACGAAAAAATTTGGACAGCACACCCTTTCAACCGGCACTATTTGTAATGTCAGTTTGTCTGGCGTTGGTTAAAACTTTTGACACTTTTGGCATCAAATGCAAAGTAAAATGGCCTAACGATTTGCTGTATGGCAGCAAAAAAATTGCTGGTGTATTGCTCGAATCATTTGTTCAGGATAAGAAAATCCACATCATCACTGGTATTGGTATTAATATGAATTCCCATCGGAACAATGATGCTGAATTAAACAGCATCTCCATGCTCGACATCAGAAAAGTACTGACTGGGCCTGAAGATGTACTGAAAGCGTTCGAACAGAATTACGAAAGCGTAATGAACTTGTTCGATGATGATCTTGTGTTGGAAACCTACAACAAAGCGCTCTACAAGCTCAATGAAAAAGTATCCCTGAAGATGAATTCGGAGGGTGAATGGATCACAGGAATCCTTAAGGGAGTGGATGCCAGGGGTAGACTCTGCCTAAAGACTGGCTCGGGAATCATCCATGTACACCATGGGCAAGGCAGCCTGGTCAGAGATTAGCAGCCTTATCAGCCAGTTTATCTATAAAATTCTGAAGAGGTTTTTCCAGCATCATCCTCATCATCATGTTCACTTCACCGTCAAAAGCAAATTGTAGCTCAGAAATTCCCTCCCCGATTTCTTGGATAAAACAGCTGAGTTGAAATTTTATTGGTGAATTAAACGACTCGAAAGTGACCTTTTGATTGGCTACTGTTTCCTTGATTTTTAAATGTACCTCCGGAAATCCCTTAAGACCAAAGGTAAATGTGTCTCCATCTGTCTTAAATTCAGCTACTTCGGATGGCATTAATTGTCTGTAATTTTCCAGAGAACCTGTCAATTTCCCGAAAATCAAAGCAGCCGGTTGATTTACTTGTATTTTTTTACTGGTTAGGTTCATTTTATTTTTTATTTATTTTGATTACCCCAATCTGCGGGATTTGTTTTCCAAAGTTGTAGCTGCTCCAACTCTTTTTCAGTTATATATCCGATTAGTTGGGCAGTCTCCAATAATGAGTCGTAATTGCTGAGTGTGCGCATTTGAAGATTTTCTCGCTCAAATGCCTGATGTGCCTCTTTAAAACCATAAGTAAAAATTGCTTGTACACCCAGCACTTTAAGACCCGCATCCTTAAGAGCGTCGATGGCATTCAAAGAGCTTTTTCCAGTTGAAATAAGGTCTTCAATAACCATGACGTTTTGTCCGCTTCTGGCGGTGCCTTCTATCTGGTTTTTACGGCCATGAGCCTTTGGTTCTGGTCGTACATACACAAACGGCAAGCCCAGCTGATCAGCCACCAGAGCACCAATGGCTATTGCTCCTGTAGCTACGCCAGCTATGATTTCTGGCTTTGGAAAATTGCGCTCCAGACTTTTAACCAGCTCATCACGCACAAAAGTGCGAATGGCCGGATAAGAAAGTATGATGCGATTGTCGCAGTATATTGGTGATTTCAGACCACTCGTCCACAGAAAGGGATTCGTCAGATTTAACTGAATCGCATTGATTTGGATAAGGAACTCAGCGGTTTTCCTGGCAATATCTTTGTCTGCATTCATAAGGCCGCAAAAATATGTACAAAGTCAACATCCAAAATTCGATGATCACAATCGGCGAGACGCCTTTCAGGAAGCCTGATTGGGTCATTGATTACTATAATAATTTTCCTTTTGATAAAATAATCAATCAGTTGGAAAATTCTCCTTTGGAATTGTATTACCACATCAGAGCCAATAATGCTGAACATGAAGCTTGGAAAGAATTTTCCGAATACTTCAAAATTATTTACGCAGCCGGAGGAATTGTTAAAGACCAATATGGAAAAATTCTTATTATCAAACGGCATGGGAAATTTGATCTGCCAAAAGGCAAAGTTGAAGAATTTGAAAATCTTAAAGAGGCGGCTTTACGTGAAGTATATGAAGAGTGCGGTATTTCGACATGTGTTTTGGTGAGCGATCAACCTATTATCACCTACCATACCTACACTATCGACACCCATAGGGTTCTGAAAAAGACTCATTGGTTTCTGATGAAAACTAATCACGAACCCGACAAACTAATACCGCAAACCGAAGAAGGAATTACAGAGGTCTTTTGGGTCGATCCTTCAGAATTGAAAACCATTTTTACAAACACCTATCCAAATATCAGAGACCTACTGCAGCAAGTATCTTAAAGTCATTTAATACGATTTGTTTTTACCAATATTTTTGTGATTCATACTAATTGCTGGTTTAAATTTCTTTTCTTTTCAACCCTGAGCCCATTTACTTTCGCATTTTACATTATATCCAGCGCAGTGTAATGAGAATACTAATAATCTTACTCTTGATGGCCTTATCGGCCGGGCAGTGCTTTGCCCAGCTAGACCAGTTGTCAGAAGATGTGAAAAAAATATTCTATCATGCCCTCACAACCGAACAAAGCTATCATTGGTTGCGAAGTCTATGTAAAGACGTAGGCCCCAGACTTGCCGGATCACCAGGCGATCTGAAAGCCGTAGAATGGAGTTCCACTCTGATGAGAGACCTAGGATTTGATACGGTCCATATCCTCCCAGTAACCGTGCGCCATTGGGAGCGCGGTAAAGAAAAAGCAGTACTGAAAGTCGACGGCAAAAAAATTCCACTTGCAGTGACAGCCCTCGGCGGCTCAGTATCTACAGGTAGCAGGCCCCTTAAGGCTCAGGTCATTGAGGTCCGCGATTTCGACCAGCTCGAAGCTCTTGGGGAACAGATAAAAGGAAAAATTGTATTCTTCAACTATAGAATGAGAAAAGACTTTATCTCCACAGGTTCAGGATACGGGGATGCAGTAAAATATCGCTGGTCAGGGGCCGCAGAGGCTTCAAAATTTGGTGCTGTCGCAGTTCTTATCCGTTCGGTAACCACAAGAGCCGATGACCATCCACACACCGGAATACTGACATACCAGGATGCCCCAGTAAAAATTCCAGCAGGAGCCTTAAGCTACCAGGCAGCAGAACGCCTGGAGCAAATCCTCAAAAAACAACCCAACACCATCCTTGAACTGACCCTTGAAACCTTCGAACGGGATCCGAAAACCTCTTATAATGTGGTGGGTGAACTCTTCGGCAGTACATACCAAGACAAGGTACTACTGGCCGGTGGACACCTGGACTCCTGGGATCTGGGTGAAGGTGCACATGACGACGGTGCTGGTGTTGTACACAGCATAGCTGCCGCTGCATACCTCAAGCAGCTGGGTATACAGCCCAGACACACCATAAGAGTTGTACTATTTGCCAACGAAGAATTTGGACTGGACGGCGCTAAAAAATATGCTCAATGGGTAAAAGAAAGCGATACCAAAAAAATCCTACTGGCCGTAGAAAGCGATGGAGGGGGCTTTTCGCCAAGAGGTTTTACTCTTGATGCTCCCGACTCCATTGTTCAAAAAGTTCGAGAATACAGAGAATTGTTTTACCCTTACGGCATCTACGAAATCGGTAAAGGTGGTTCCGGAGCTGATGTAAACCAATTGAAATTTACCGGGGCAATACTGGCTGGTCTCAGAGTGGATGGCCACCGTTACTTCGACCTGCATCATACCATAAGAGATGTATTTGAAGAAGTCAACCCACGCGAACTGGAAATGGGCTCAGCTGCTATGGCCGCTTTCCTGTTGATTTTTGACCGATTGATTTTCAATTGATGGATTGCTTTTTGAATAATGGAATTGGTATCCCAGTTTTTTAAGTATCACGATATTTAAAAATACCGTAAATATCCTCTGCAAGAGCTGCACTCCTATAAAATCAAAAAGCTTTGCGAAAAAAAGCCCCAGCGGTCATCAGGGGCTTTACGGTTTTTTTTATGCCTTTTGTGGATTCTTTTTCATAAAAGCAGCCAATACTGCCGAGACAGCTGCGTAAAATGCCAAACCTAAGCCAAAACCTCGCAGTTGTGTTAGAAAGTCAAATGATTTATCTAAACTTTCAAGGGCTTCATCTATTTTTTCCTGGGGCACAGAAAACCGCTCCATGGTTTCTTCCATTTTTACACTGAGCATTTCAATGACGGTCTGTGCAGCATCTCTATCTATCACATTGAAAATTAATATTGTAATCAATGTGTTGATCAAGGTTCCGGCAAAAGCCGTAATGAAAGAGCTGACAAACGCTTCTCTGAAGTTGATATATCCATCCATTGCTTTTCTTGCTGTATTAATGCTAAGTACCATCATGAGAATACCGATAAAAAACAAAACAGTCCCGGCCCATGTGATGGTAAATAATTTGAGATTGAACAGGTATGCCACAAGCGTGTACCCTCCAGAGATTGCTCCGAATATGTATCCGTTGTTAAGCCCGATGTTTTGGGCTATTTTCAGATTTGACGAGGTTTCCATGATGTATGTATGTTATTGGGTTTAAAAATATTGTTTCTTTAAGAATAGCGTAAATTAATTTTTTAAAAAGCTATCCAAAAATCTGAAAAATTCCGAATGCCAAATCAGAGCATTTTGTGGTTTTAGCACCCAATGCCCTTCATCCGGAAATAGCAACAGTTTTGAGGGAAGGTTTCTCAGCCTTGCAGCCTGAAAAGCCTGAAGGCCTTGCTCAACCGGCACTCTGAAGTCCAATTCACCATGAATAACCAGCAGAGGAGCCGTCCAGCGATCGACATAGAGATGAGGAGAATGCTTGGTATAGCTCATCGGTATTGGCTTGTCCCAATAGCTGCCGCCCAGGTCCCAATTGGCGAAGAACAACTCTTCAGTTGTTCCATACCAGCTCTCCATATGAAACAGACCACAGTGTGAGATGAGCGCTTTAAATCTGCCTTCGTGCAGACCGGCAAGCATATACACAGAATATCCGCCATATGAAGCACCTACAGCCCCCATTTTTTCTTCATCGGCCCAGGATTCGGCAGCCACATGATCCACTGCACTCAAATAATCGCGCATAGGTTGACCACCCCAGTCACCTGAAATGGCATCATTCCACTCACGCCCAAATCCGGGTACTCCTCTTCGGTTGGGCGCCACTACGATATACCCTTGTGACGCTATTACTTGAAAGTTCCATCTGAAACTGTAAAACTGAGACACAGGACTCTGCGGGCCTCCCTGGCAATAGAGCACTACCGGATATTTTTTGTTTTCATCAAAATCGGGCGGTAAAATTACCCAAACGAGCATCTGACGTCCATCGGTAGTAGGTACAAGCCTGCGCGTCACAATCGGTTTACGAATTGTCTGAAAAATACTGCTATTGACTTGCGTGATTTGCATAGCCTGGCCTTTTCGGTCTATTCGGAACACTTCAGGCGCGTGGTTCATATCCATCCTGGAAGCCAGTAGAATTCCGGCGGCAGTTTTTATACTTCCATAATTAAACCAGCCAGACGTAACCGGAGTAAATGAAGTTCTGATGCGACGAGGGTCAATGCGCACCCTTCCTATTTGTACAGTTGCGCTATCGTCGTACGTGACCAAAAGGCTGTTGTTCGATTCCCATACCACATCGTGCAGATAGAAATCGTCCAGGATCATGTGGGTCTGCCCGGTGGAAATGTTGTAAATCATGAGCCTGGGCACATCGCTTTCAAAACCGTCCCTTTCCATACTGAGATATGCCAGAAGACGCCCATCTGGCGAAAGAGTAGGATTTAAGTCATAGCCCATTTGCCCGGCAGTAATGTTGGTGGTGGTCCCGGACTCTGTATCATATCGGTAAATATCCGAATTGGTACTTAGGGCATAGGCTTTTCCGCGTAATTTTTTAGATGTGTAAAATATGTATCGCCCATCAAAAGTTCCGGTAAATTGCTCTGTTCCTCCAAATGGTTTAAGCGGTGCATCGTAGGGTTCATTTTCCATTATGTCTTTAAAAACAGCCTTTTTAACTTTTGAAGTCCCAGGGGGTACATCTGCATAAAAAATATGCTGCACCTGATTGTCCTCCCAATAATTCCAATGACGGTACATCAGATCGTCATAAAGCCTGAAGCGGGCTTTGTCCAAATTTTTATAAGTAGGAAGCTTATAATCTGAAGCAGAAACTTCTAACACTACAAAAATCCGGTACGTACCATTGGACAATTTTTGAACTTTACCCATTGAGATACCCCCCTCGATATCTGTCAATTGTGTAGTTTGGTTACCAGACTTTACGAATATCTGTCCTCCCGATATGTAATATACCGTATTGTTGTCGATAAAACCGGCAGAGCTGACAGATACTTCTTCACCGGCTATTAAAACTGCCTGTCCTCCACTGATAGGTAATTGATAGACCAGCTTAGTGCCTCGATTGTCCTGTATATCGTAAAAAGTAACTCCATAAAGCAATGAGCGACCGTCTGGCGATAAGTCTTCCAAGCTTACCCTACCCAGACGCCAGAGCAGATCAGGGGTCATAGTGATTTGAGCTCTGACTGAAAACGTTATCAGGATTGAGAGAAAAATTACTTTTTTCAATTTCATTGCCGGAACTGAATTATTTCGAGCCCAAACTTAGACATATTTTGCAAAAAAATAGAATAAACATATAAACCATTAACCTGAGAAAATTTTGAATGCCAATGGCTTATATGTATGTAAATAAGCGACCGCAATGAGGATGTATCCGATTGGCTGCTTCATTGATGTCGTTAAATAATCAATTTGGATAGAGATTTATTTAAAATAAAAAAAGCGCACCCTGTTTAGGTGCGCCTACTAATTTGAATAAGTGATTTTATTAGAATTTTCCTTTCACATTGAGAGTGAGCAAAAAGTTGTCATCGATCAGCTGCTCTTTCAATACACCAGCGATTCCGGATGAGCGAAACATTACATTGAATTGCGTTCTGTTTACTCCGAATTCAGGGGCCTGAATGCTTACTCCATTTTCATCTACGGTGATTGTGGCCGGAAAGGAAATATTTTTGGTAATTCCCCGGATGGTAAGGTTACCGCTTACGATATGTGTGGTGCCTTTTTCAGCATTGGCTTCTTCGGTCACATTGGTAATTTCAAATACAGCCGTAGGGAAGGAATCAACGGCAAAGAAGTCATTGCTTTTAAGGTGAGATACGAGTTTGTTGTTGTAGGTTTCATCTTCCAGGTCGGTGCAAACGATGGAGTTCATATCAATTACGAAACGTCCACCAACGAGTTTGCCATTATCAAGCTGGAAATTACCTTCCAAAAGGTTAATGGTTCCAACATGAAAGTCGGACGAATAGGTCTTGAAACCCTTCCAGTTGATAGAACTCTCATCTGTAGAGGCTACCACAGAGGTCGCTGTCAAATATACGGGCACATCCTGGGCTTCGGTAGCTTCCACAGCTTCGGTATTGCTTCCACCGCATGACCAAAGCAGCGCAGCTGCAGAAATAATGGACAAAATGTGATTTTTTTTCATAGCTTCTTTGTTTTTTATTTTCGAACAACAAAGGTAGCAGATGACACAAACTACAAAAAACATGTAGCTACATGCATTGCATTAAATTTCAGTTAATTTTACTTTGGCATCTTTGATTAATAATTTTTTAAAAAGGAAGTAGTTATGAATATAGGCTCATTAAAAAAATTACAGTAAAAACTTACTTTTTAATCAAAAAATAATGAAGGGCCAGGGTATAGGATTCTGGGCCAAAACCAAAGATAACTCCCTTGGCATAGGGAGAGATATAAGAAGTGTGCCGATAGGATTCTCTGGCAGCCAGATTGGAAATATGTACTTCTACCAATGGAGTTGACAGGGCTTTTACAGCATCACCTATAGCTACAGATGTATGCGTATAGCCGCCTGCATTTAGCACTATGCCATCTGCCCATGTATCTGCTTGCTGTAATTGGTTGATAATTTCACCTTCCAAGTTGGTCTGAAACGAAAAAAGCTGCATTCGATAGGGTGTGAATTCCTTTTGCAACTGTTGAAATATCCCTTCCCAGGTGGTTGTACCATAAATCGAAGTTTCCCGTTTGCCGAGCAGGTTGAGATTAGGTCCGTTTAGTATCAGTATTTTCATTTTCAGAGAAATACTATTTTTTTTACTACAAAGTTTTCACTTTGAAGTTCCTCGTTTAGTGCCTGAATGAGTTTTTCCTGGTGCATCCAGAGCTCTTCTCTCAGTACTGAGGAATTCAGCCCGACAGTGAGCACATTTTTTTGGTAGGCTAGCGATGTAGTATGTGCCTGAGCTACAGGCCCCAATAGGCTGTACCATGCTTTTTTTGCTGCTGTTTCATTCATTTTGTCGCCCCATTTATACTTTTTCTTCAGCAACTCGATAACTTCGCCGAGCGAATGTTCATTTTTAGGCTTCATGGTGTGTAATTTTTTGATGTTCGTCCAGCATAAAAAATTTAGAGTGGCTGCCTGTCTGCTGTGTCAGCATTTTAACCCGTTCGGGATGGGTATCTGACAGAAAAATCTGCCCAAATTTCATTTCCTGTACCAAGCGGATCACTTGTGAGGCTCTTTTCTGGTCCAGCTTGTCAAATATATCATCAAACAGCAGGATTGGCGAAAGCCCGGTTTGCTCTTTGATCACTGCGTAGATGGCCAGCTTCAGAGCTATCAGAAAGGACTTTTGCTGACCTTGACTGCCAAACTTTTTCAAAGGTTGGCCATTGATATACATTTCCAAATCATCCTTGTGAACCCCTCTGGTAGTGTAGAGCAATTCTCTGTCTTTTTGCCGCGATTGGGCTAGTAGTGCCGCAAGGTTGTTGTCGGCCAGGTCACTTTGATAGCGGATGGAACAATGCTCACGCGCAGAACTAATGGTGTAATAAAACCGGGATAGGTACTGGTCGGCAGCAGCTAAAAATGAATTTCTGGCATTGTAAATATAACTGGCAAAAGGGTCCATCTGCTCGTCATAGAGGGTCAGTATATCGTGCTGCACCCGACCGGATGTGTCCGCTTCTTTCAAATATGCATTACGCTGTTGGAGCAATCTGTTGTAGCGTTGTAAATTGTGCAAATACAAGCCATCGGAGAGCGAAAGTGCCAGATCCAAAGTTTTACGACGTTCATCACTGCCTTCATAGATCAGATTGGTGTCTTGTGGTGAAATCACTATCACTGGAAGCAGTCCAATGTGTTCACTCAACCTTTGATAATTTGAATCATTACGCTTCAGGACTTTTTTTTCTGACTTTTTCAGGCTTACTTGAATGACTTCCAAATTGCCAATACGGTCGAATTCTCCTTTGATAAAAAAATAATCTGCACCAAATCTAATACACTGAATGTCAGTTGTACTCAAAAATGATTTGGTGGTGCAGAGGAAGTGTATGGAGTCCAATATATTGGTCTTACCCACACCATTGGGCCCGATAAAACAATTAACTACCGGACTAAATGATAGATGCAATTCCTCCCAGTTTTTAAAGTTGAGTAAGGCAAGAGATTTTAATGTAACGTCGCTCACAATCTGCAAAACTATGGATGCTATGACTTGAAATACCTTTGCGGTACTTAAAAATTATGAGGAAGCGTATCCTGCTGGTTGACAACTATGATTCGTTCACCTATAACTTATGGAACTACCTCTGCATAAATGATGCAGAAGTAGATGTAGTACTCAACGACCATATCGATCTCACCTTAGTGGAATCATATGATGGAATAGTGCTCTCTCCGGGACCGGGGATTCCGGCGGAGGCGGGACTGATGCCGGAACTGATTCGCTCGTACGCCGGGAAAATTCCTATGTTGGGTATTTGTCTGGGTCATCAAGCATTGGCAGAAGCCTTTTCAGGTCGACTTGAAAGACTGAACCAACCTTACCATGGTGTAAGCCAGGAAATTATCATTGAAGACATTCCAATTTTTGAACAGGTGTCAAATCCCTGCACTGTGGGGCTATATCACTCCTGGTTTGTAAGCAGAGTGAATGAGCCTTTTCAAATCGCTGCCCGCAATCTTGACAATATCCCAATGGCTATTTATGCAGAAGCCTTACATTTGACAGGGGTTCAATTTCATCCTGAAAGCATTATGACAACCGAGGGACTCCTAATGATCAGCAATTGGATTAAGTCACTGAAATGAAAGAATTTAAACCTACAATTTTCTTCCTTCTGCGCTTTGGTGGTTTTTACGCTCTTAGCAGCATCTTGTATGGAATGTTTATCCGAAAGTACCATCCTGTCGCTGATCCACTTACTGTATGGACGGCCAATCACACCTATGGGATTATGAAATTCCTCGGATTTGATGTAGCCAAATATCCCACCGAGGGGTATCCCAGTATTGACATTTTTTGGAAAGGTGAATACGCAATTTCAGTATTTGAGGGATGCAATGGATTTATCCTTGCACTCCTGTTCATGGTCTTTGTGGTGGCATTTCAGGGAAGTGTCAAAAAGATGCTATGGTTTATTCCGGTAGGATTTGCGGTCATCTATGTGCTCAATCAGCTGAGGCTAATTTTATTGACCATCATTGCAGTGGACTTTGCTCGCCACATGCACTTCTTTCACAAGTATTTCTTTACTGGACTGATCTATGCAGTAGTACTTTTAATGTGGTTTTGGTGGGCGAGACTCAACAGAGAATCGCAAGCCGAAACTGCCAATGAGCAAGCCTCAGGTGCCTGAGTTGAACTTGTTCATGGCTATGTGGGCACCAGCCAATATAAACGTTTCAATGCAATCAGTGGCACGGTCGATAAATGGCGGTAAAAGAGAAGCCTCTTCATCAGAAAATTTTCCCAGCACATAGTCGACTTGTTTCCCTTTCGAATAGTTGTTGCCGATGCCCAGACGCAATCGAGCGTACTGTCGGGTCTTCAACCACTCTTCTACGTTTTTTAGTCCATTGTGTCCGGCATGGGAACCTTGGATTCGCAGTCGGAGTGTGCCAAAGGGAAGGGCCAGGTCATCGGTAACAACGAGCAGATTTTCCAGGGTAATCTTTTCGGCCTCCAGCCAATAGTGGATGGCTTTGCCGCTGAGATTCATGTAGGTGGTGGGCTTTATCAGATAAATGCTGTGGCCCTTCAGTGTATAAGAAGCCAGGAAGGCATGACGCTGAAGTGCAAAATTGACGCCCGACCTTAGCGCCAAATGGTCGAGCGTCAGAAAACCTATGTTGTGCCTGGTGAACTCATATTCAGAACCCACATTGCCAAGCCCGGCAATCAGAAATTTCCTCACCAGCAGCGATTCAAGGTATTACCAGTTGCTAAGCAGTTGCTTCTTCGGTCTCTTCGGTTTCTTTGACCACATTTCTGGTGGTGCGGATGGTACAGATCACAGCAGTGGGAGCATTGAGAATTTCATAGTTGTTGGTAGGCAAATCTGAAACTCTCACGCTTTGACCTACTTTGAGTTCGGTAATGTCGTAAGCAATTGCATCCGGAAGATTTTCAGGCAGTGCTCTAACTTTTACTTTTCTCAATACCAATTTGAGCTTACCACCTAAGCGCACCCCACGTGCATTACCTGTGAGAGTGATGGGCATCTCTACGGTAATCGGCCTGCCGGGAACCATTTGCATGAAGTCAATATGAAGGATCGCATCTGTGACAGGATCAAACTGTATGTCCTGCATCACAGCTTTTATAATTTCACCTTCCAAATCGATTTCAGCAATTTTGACCTCTGGGGTATAGACCAGGTGTCTGAAGGCATTTTTGTGTGCATAGAAGTGAATTGGTGCATCCCCTCCATACAGGACACATGGCACCATATCTTCACGGCGAAGCTGAGCAGCCGAGTTGCCTCCTAGCTCTGTTCTTTTTTTGGCGCTGATGTGAATTGATTTCATCGGAATTTAAATTACTATGTTGGTTTTTTATATTATAAAAGAATCACTTATCGATTGGTGATAATGAACTTTCTTCATCACCGAAGCAAACATCTCCGCAATTGAAATTACTTCAATTTTTTTGGATATTTTTTTAAGTGGGATGGTATCCGTAACTACTACTTTAGACAGAGAAGACTGTTCAATTTTTTCGTAGGCCTCTCCACTAAGCAGGGGGTGGGTGCAATAAGCCATTACACTTTGGGCTCCTTCCTCCATGAGCATGTCCGCTGCTTTTGTAAGGGTACCGGCAGTGTCAATCATATCATCTACCAGAATGATATTGCGGTTTTTTACATCGCCGATCACGGTTATTTTTTCAATTTCATTAGCCTTTTTCCTTTGTTTGTAGCAAATTACTACTTCTGCACCTAACGCCTTGGCATAGGTATTTGCCCTTTTGGAGCCCCCCATATCTGGGGAGGCAATGGTGAGATTTTCAATATTTTGGGCCTTTATGTGAGGCAAAAACAATGAAGAAGCGTACAGATGATCTACGGGAATTTCGAAAAAACCTTGAATCTGGTCAGCATGCAGATCCATCGTCATGATGCGCGTGGCACCCGCTGCTGTAATCAAATCGGCCATCAACTTAGCTCCTATCGGAACTCTGGGTTTGTCCTTCCGGTCCTGACGCGCCCAACCAAAATAAGGGATTACTGCGGTAATATGCTTGGCCGATGCCCTTTTTGCAGCGTCAATCATCAGCAGCAGCTCTATCAAATTGTCATTGGGCTGATGTGTGGAGCTGATCAGAAAGACACGAGCACCCCTCACAGTTTCTTCAAAAGATGGCTGATATTCACCATCACTAAATTCTGTGAATATCACTTTGCCCAAAGGCTGCCCGTAGGCATCCGCTATTCGCTCCGCAAGATATCTGGAGCCTCTGCTGGAAAAAATTTTTGCGGTTGGGATCAATTTATTGTCCTTGTTTTACAGAAAAATAAAAGCCCCAAAAAGGGGCTGCAAATGTAGATAAATAATTTGTCTGTTAGTCGATGTAAAACCGTTGTTTTATTTAATGATTTTTTAAAACCTTCCAAATCCCCTGTCTGAAAATAACCAAATAAGTGGCTTCAGGCTGACAAATTTGAGTAAATGATGTTTTTCAGATGGTGAAGGGGAACCATTCCCGATTGTCTCCAAATTTGTTTTCCATTTTTGTACAAAATCAAAGTGGGGACACCACTGACATGCATCTGGGCAGACAGAGCTGGATTTTTGTCCACATCTATCTTGATAATTTTAACCCTGTCGGTCGGCACATGGCCTGCCAGCTCTTTTAGTATCGGTGCCTGCATTTTGCACGGTCCACACCACTCGGCTGAAAAATCTACCAACACCATTTCACGGCTGTTGATGATTTCTTGAAATGTACTCATTTTTCGATGTCAAATTCCCATTCAAGAATGCCACCTCTCAAATTATATACATTTTTAAATCCCATTTTTTCCATATACATACAGGCACTTGTAGATCGGGCGCCCGAGCGGCAATAAATCAGGTAATGCTTTTCCTTATCCAGTTTTTCCACCTCTGCCATAAAGGCGGGAGGATTGTTAATATCTGCCAAAATGGCTCCTTTGATATGGCCCTGCTGATATTCAGCTGGTGTGCGCACATCAATCAGAATGTAATCGGGCTGATTCAATCTGCTGTGAAATTCTTTGGAATCAAGATGGGTCATCGCTTTTTACTTCTTTTTTATCAGCCACAAACATAGAAACTGCCAAATACCCCAACAACAAGCCATATCCAGATGCTGTGTAAATATTTGACCAAATCGCACATCCGTTGATACAACCCACCTGATAGTAATACAGCATACCACCGGCAAGCCCGGCCACAGCTCCGATTGTTTTAAGATAAACAGGCTTTATTTTTTTCATTACATTGGAATTGTGTAAGAAGAGAGCTCAAAGATAAACCCTTCAAAACATCAGTTTTGTGACTCAGAGCATGCTTGGGATTGTACTCTCCGGATCAAGTTTCGATGACCGGCTGATATTCATCCAGTTCTTTCCCAAAAGTCCAGGCCACAGCTTGAAGCGCACTCTTAATTTCAGGAGGAACACACAACATATACGCCCGACCGGTACTTGGGCAGATGACCTTTACAAACTGAATGTAATCGCCCGAAAGATCATCAGGTTGATTGGATTGGTAAAGTTCTACCAGATAACCCTGGCGATCGATGGACTGGTCTCTTACTCTTAAATCAAGCAGTTCAGCAAAACGCTTACTGCCGAGAATTTCCATATAGGCTCGCCTTTTTTCGACGTTTTTTTCGCTCATTACCATGGTCTTGGTAACCCGATCTGGGTTTTCATAAAATTCGGGAGATATGGGCCAGTTGTTGTAAAAATAAAAGCGTTGATCTTTCCAAGACAGGCACGGTTGATCCGGTGTGTGAAAAATTCCCATTGGTGTGACGTGAAAATTATCAGGCCATCTCAATATAACAGCTTCATATCGGGTGAGATAGCTAAAAAACGATGAACCATTCCGGGAAAGCTCTTCATACAGTCCCACCATATCGGTCAAAGGATGTTGCTCTGAGAATTCGGCTATAAACTCACTAAATACACTTTCAAAAACCGTGAGCAGAAAGGTATCGTCGCTCACCACAAAGGTCGAAATACCGGGGGATGTGTGTTGTCCGAAAAGAATCTGCCGTATCTGATGTCTGTTGTTTTTCAGTTGGACAAATTTGGCGCGGTATTTTTCATTAAAAAGCCGGTGGTACTTTTCGATGAGGTGTTTGGCAGTCAGTTGGCGATGAAGGTCGCTGAGTACTTTACTTCTAAAAGCCGCCAACATGAACTGGTGAAGGGTCTTGTCTTCGCGCAAAGCGGCACGTTGGACCTGATGGTGAAATTCTTTCGGCGTATCACAAATGGTTACAAAATCAGGAGCCGGAAGCTCTGCCAGCGAATAGTAAAATGCCAGTAAGTTCTTAAGTTCATTGGCTTCCTTCATCCTAATCCTGAATGAGCTCTATTGCTTTCAGATAGGGATTGTACTCGCGCTGTCTTATGATCCTGTAAGTTCCTTTTGGCAAATCAATAGGTGCATGCTCTCCTGTAAACAATAGGGTTTGAGTATGCAGATGTTCAATTTGTGCTTTGGAATGTACCCGAAGAAAAATCTCGGATCCGTCACTTAATACAGTTACATTGCCTGTGGCATAATGGCCATGATAGCGGCCTTCACCTCTTACTAACAGATTTGAGTTGGCCTCTTTACCTTTGAGTTCATCCTCAGGAATGGATTCGATCAATACATCACCTTGTCTCCACTGCATAATTCGAGAATTTTAGATATAAAACTTCAGCTTGCGCAATTGTTTTCAAATTTACCTTTTTCTCTTTGTTTCTGCATCTTCTTTTTCAAAAAGTAAATTTTTCATACAACCAACGTTAAACCCGTCATGCACCACCGGAAATCCCAGACCCAAACAGTTTGTTAATTGACTTCCTTTACCCCTATTAAAGAACTGTGATAACGGGACTCCTTCCATTGGCCATCTTTCAATCTCCAGATGATGGTCGCGATCACCTGAAAAGACAATATCCGATCGGGCAATTGCAGGAGCTGATTAAAATCTACAACACTGTAGCCCATATCTGTCGCTTTGAGTGCCTCATAGCCGGTGATTTCACTCCATGTATTTGCATTCATTGCTCTTAGCTTAGGGAATAACCCCTGAAACCACTCTTCCCATTCTTTCCGATCTCTGATTATTTTGGAGCCACCATCCACATCGATATCGATGATGCCAAAATCATCATCGCAGATCTCTGCCAATCGCCTGTAATTGTGCTTGCTGACACAGTCCAGCATCTCTACTGTGAGCTCAATAAAGGGCTTAATATAAAAATGAGCCGGATAAACCGGCTCACTTCTTTCAACTTTTACTGGATTCATGGTTAAGCTGCTTGTGCTTTTACTTTTTCCAGGTCGGAAATAGCAATTCCATACACCACCAAGCCAAAACCTATTTTGTTAATGGCATCAGCTATGTTGTAAAACAGGTCCACGGCACTTGGCTGCCATCCAAAGGCTAAATTTAACCATCCGCCTGGCATACACATGTATCCGATGGGATAAATGGCCCAACCCACCAATATAAACCATGACAAAGTGCGAATTCCGCGAATTACAGTTGGGTTTTGGGTTTTTTCGGCCAATTGTTTCACTTCGCCAAACCAGGCTAGATAGAGGATATATACATAACCCAAAGTAGAAAGAACTCCGTATAGCACACTATGACTTGTGCTTCCACCTTCTGGATTAAAAGCTTCGCCAATATAGCCAAATACCAACATCCACACAGCAGCAATGATCAACCTCCACATTAGTCCTTTGGTAGCACCAGCCGGTTTGGTGAGCAGATAAAACTCAACGCACATCAGGGGTACGGTCAGCGTCCAGTCAATGTAACGCAGAGCCGTTGGGTTTGAACCTGTGTTTGCGTAGTAATCGCGCATGTAGTAGTAATGCACAGCGGCAATACCGGTGATCAAACCTGATACCAGCAGCGAGGTCTTCCATTTGTCCGGTACTCTCCCCCTTTCGATGAAGAAAAATACGGAAGCTGCAAACATGGACATGTAGCCGGTAAAGAAGGTGAAGGCTACGGGATCGTCTACCGGGATGGTAACGACATCGAGTAAATTTGTTATCATTTTTGTTTAATTTAATATTGCATTTAATAAAACATAATTTTTTTTTCTTTTTTCGTAATAAATGAAAAAAATTTTTTTTTATTGCTTATTATCAAATATATAAAATCATATTCTTTCCTAACTTCTCATTAAGAAAAGTATAGTTACCAACCACTTACAAGATTTTTGTTTATTTATTTACTTTCATAATTAAACAAAAAACCGGCTAATGCCGGTCCATAATACGTGCAAATTCGTTCTTTCAATTAAGATACATGCCAAATTTTCTCCTATACTTTTTGCTAAGCTCATGATTTTCTCCCAACTGATGAAATAGAGCAACACATACACGCCTTGCAAGTTGCTGATAGGCTTCTTTATCGTACAAAAGACTATCAATCAGTTGGTTAAGAGCTTTTTCTGCCTCCCCGGATTGAAAAGCTTCTGCTGCAGTTCTCAAGTAGTGATCAACCTTCGTATTTTGGTCATAGGGCGAGGTTAAAAACTCATGGATTGACATCAGGTCCTGAACTAATTCCTCATCGGTCTTCAGATCAGTCCATTGCTGAAGCTTTTGAATTGCCTCTTCCGGGGTTTTAAGCACAGAGGCTCTCAGCAGCAACTTCCGAGCCTCCTTGTGCATAGGATATTCCTTGACAAATTTTTCAAGGTCGGAGTACATAGCAGAAAGCTCTGTTTCCGACAGTTTTTCCTGAAGTTGCAACCATCTTTCTTTTTCAGGTGTAGGTAGGAGTTCATCCAGCCAAAGTCTGAGCTCGTGTTTTGGCAATGCACCAACTTTTTCAGCCACAATCTGTCGCTTGTGAATAAGCTTTAGAGTAGGGATTCCCTGTACTTTGTATTTGTGCATGAGTTCAGGTTGCTCATCGGTATTTACCTTTACCAGAACCCATTTTCCGTCAGCTTCACGGGCCAATTCTTCGACGATCGGGCCAAGAAATTTACAGGGGCCACACCAGGGAGCCCAAAAATCCACCAATACCGGTATCTGTTCACTTTTGCTGAGAATATCCTTTTCCTCGTTAATCATAAGTCAATCCATTTCTTCAGTCTGCAAAGTTTATATCTACCTGTATAAAATCGCAGTAATCCCCGTCACCTATTCATTTGGATAATTGATCGCACTTTCAATAATGATGTTTTTTAATTACTCAAAAACAAACTTTTACAAATGTTAATACAATAGTAACATAGACATTTTCTTACACATATAGGTTTGTCCCTAATAAAACAACTGTTTTTTATGAAAAAATTTACCTTTAAACCTATTCTTCTCAACCTTTTAGGGCTGATCGCTACGTCCATTGTCGCAACAGGTCAAACCATCATTACACAATGGGATTTTGAACAAGTTGCTTCGACCACCAACCCGGCTCCTTCCTTTGGCTCCGGAACTGCTTCGGCCATTGGAATGACACCTGCATCCGGCACTTTTGCCGGTACAAATAATGGATGTACTCAAACATCAGGCACAAATGCCTGGCAATTCAACCCAGCTACTCCCGGTAGTTCAAACGAGACCAACGGAGCGCAGTTTTTAGTATCCACAGTCGGATTTCAAAACATATATTTTGAATACGACCATAGATTTTCCGGTACAGCTACCAGAACTGTGCGAATTCAATACACCCTCGACGGTACCAACTGGTTAAATCTGGATGTTACGCCATCGAATTATTCGAACAGTTGTTCCGGTAGAGGGGGCATAGACAACGGGCGTATCGATGTTTCTGATCCGGTAGGAAGCAACCTTTCAGATAGCTGGAGCAGAAGAATAATTAATTTTTCGGCCATTTCCGGAGCAAACAACAATCCAAACTTTGGTGTACGCGTTGTAGCGGCTCATTACTCTACCACTGGTGAGTTCAGACAGGCCAATAATGTAAATTCCATCGCTACCGGTGGTGCATGGCGTTTTGACAATGTAACTTTTAAAGGTGATCCTATTGGAGCCACTACGTTCTACAACAAAACCACAGGAGATCTGAACTTGCTCTCCACATGGGGCACCAATCCTGATGGCACAGGAACACCTCCCGCAAGCTTCACTGCTGCCAACCAGATCTTCGTCATTGCCAACGGTAACCCGGGCATTTTTTATACCTTTGAAATCAGCGGGGCCAATTCGAAAGTAGTAATAGGCGATGGCATCAATCCGATTCAGGTGTCTCTGGATCCAACCGCTGCCGGTACCGGACAAATCATAGCTCCAGTACTCGATATTGCAGAATTCGCAACTTTCATCACCCGAACCAATAATTTTCCAACACTCGGGATAATTGCTCCTGGCTCGACCTTTCGATACACAGGTCCATCTTCACTCACCCTCAACGTAGTGGCTGCCTCATACGGAAATTTGGAATTACTGGGCAGTGCCACTAAGAATTTGCCAGATGCAAGTTTTTCTATAGCAGGCAATCTTACACTTGCCGGTACAATTAATACCAATAGTACTACTTTTCGCACGATCACTTTTACTGGGGACTCCATAAAGCTAAATACCGGTGTCAACATGCAACCCGGTAGCGGAAATTCAAACACCACTCAGCGAAATACCAATATTGAAATGAGCTCTGTAGGAAACCAGTGGATTTGGGCTGCCTCTAACTCCGATACACTGCGAATTGGTCGTCTTATTTCTACCAAATCCTCCGGTTCTCTCAATATTGCAGCTCCTATAGCGCTGTACAACCGAATCATTCTTAACTACACAGGCACGGCACAATTTAACGACGGAGGTCAACATATACTTATTGGTGACAACATTGAAGCTCAAGGCCTTACTTCGGCCTACAACCTTACAGGAACGTTTGAAATCAGAAGACTCGATGGCTCTACAAGCAACCACAACATCCGCCGAGACGGAGCTAATAATGACAATCCGGCAGTGTGCGAATTCAATAATCTTATTTTAAATTCTTCCAATTTCATCAATTTCAGACCTACTTCTAGTATTTCAGCTTCCTATACAGTAAAAGGAAATCTATTGATCCAGTCATCCGCTAATCTGATAGACTTTGGCACCAACAATACGTTCTCTGTTACAGGAAACCTATCCATAGTTTCTGATACGTTGGTTGTTTTTCCCGGTGGACGACTTTCAGTTGGAGGTTCCGTCACCAACAATGGAGTGATCGAACTGCGTGCATCTGCAGCTAACGGTGCTGCTCTCCTGAAAGTTAATGGGGCTGTGCCGAATGTCAGGGTATCGCAACATATAGAAGGTACATCGGGCACCGGAAAGTGGATTCACACGCGCATGCCAGTAGCTGCACCTCTGAATTCTGTTGTAGCCTCCAGTGCCATCATGTTTATCAACAGTGCATCAGGCTCTGTTTATCGATGGGATGCCAATCAGGCTAGTTACATAGCTCCGACATCAGCTACGGATGCTTTTACCTCAGCTGAAGGATGGGTACTCTATGTGGGTGATAACCAGTTCGGCACCTTTGTCAACTCCCTGCCTGCCACCATCACCACATCCTCAGGAACCATCGAAGATCAATCACAAAACTATGGTGTATCACTGTTGTACAACGATGGGCAATCTTCTCCCTTTCTCATAGGTCCGGTAGCCCAAACTCAAGGTTAGAACCTGATCTCAAACCCTTATACAGCGAATTTTGACATAGCCGAGGGAGAACTCAACAGTTCGGGCTCATTTGGCATTCACGTATACCGGGATGGAGCTTATGATACCTATCACCATGCAAATAATACTGGGAATTCTAACTTGCGCTATCTTCCATTGGGACAATCGTTTTGGGTGCAGCGATTAGCCTTACCTTCTTCTCAGCAATTTGTATTTAAAACAACCGGGGTTACCTTATCCAATCCATCCAATTTATCCAAACCACAAACACAGCCAGGTGAATATCACTTCACTTTGCGTTCAGTGAATTCGGCCAACGGTAAAGTGATTAAAACATACCTATCTGCAAGAAATCAGGCCAATGACAACTTCCAAATGCATGAAGATGTAGTAGCCAGGTTTAATGAAAACGGCTATCAACAGTTCTATACATACCAGGATAATGTGGCTCTTTCGATCAATACTCAGAGTAAACTCATGACAGGAAGCCGTTCAATACCTCTCTATTTTGAACACAACCAACCGGGCATCTTTACCATCGAACCTATCAATGCCGATGAACAGGATCATGCCTTCACTGTAGTTCTCGAAGATCGCCACTCCAAAATCCTTACAGACCTGTATCAATCTGGATATACCTTTCAACATCATCCCTCAATCGAAGTCAATCGCTTTATGATCCACATTAATGCTCCTGCCGTAGGAGTAATCAATCAAAAACCAACAAAAACCAATCTGTGGACTTCTTCAGATAAGATTTTCATCCAAAAAGACATTGAAACTGTAGCCCTTTTGGAAATCATTGACCTTACGGGAAAAACAGTTTACAGCAATCGCACAGCTCTTTCACGCGGAGTACATGTATTCCAAGCCCCTGTCCTACCTAAAGGTCTTTATTTAATTCGCCTCACAGAATCTGACCAATCCACAACTATTAAAACTATTTTTTAATCTAATAAATTCAACTTTACTATGAGAATATTTTTTAATCTCCTGGTTTTACTTCTGCCGATACTTACATCAGCCCAGCCCGGAATGCCCAACAATCCAACACCTATCAACGGACTAGTAGGACTTCTTGCTGCAGCGGGAGTTACCTATGGCTTGAGCGAATATGCCCGAAAGCAAAGAAAGAAAAAGGATTAATTGAAAACATTTCCTTAATTGTCCACATTCAGGTAAATTCCGGATGTGGATTTTTTATTTAGCTACAGCTTTTTACAAAATTTGTACTTTTACAATAGCTGTACACGAGGTGCAATTACTTTTTGAAATTCAACTCCTTAACTAATGATGCATGAAATCTTCCAAAGAACACCATGAAAAAATTGCTAAAATGACCTTTGCTTCTGTTTATCCGCATTATGTAGCAAAGCTGGAAAAAAAGGGTCGAACACGGCAGGAACTTCACCAGGTAATCGAATGGCTAACAGGTTTTAATGAACATCAGATTTTTAAACATATCGAAGAAAATTCGACTTTTGAAGAGTTTTTTAAGCAAGCATCCATTCATGAAAATGCCAGGTACATTACCGGAGTTATATGTGGCTATCGGATAGAAGAGATAGAAAATGAGCTCACCAGAAATATCCGGTATCTGGACAAACTTGTTGACGAACTTGCGAAGGGTCGAAAGATGGAAAAGATTCTTCGTTCAGGTCAATAATTTAGAAGTCAAGCATTAATTGAGGTTTTAACTGTAGAAATTCTGAAGTCCATATCAGTACTAGAAATTACTGACAACACCTTGATAAAGCGATAGAAATTAAAACATTTCTTCTCCATACATGGACTTTCTCTAAATAATCCAAGGGTATATCTCGCTCTCTTACTTGTGCGAATAAATACTACGCCATATCAAGAATCCAGAACTTCCTAACCAATACTTGGCATCGGCACCTTAGCTCATGGGATTCACTGAAGTTCGATACTGTTGATTTCAGGATGTCCAAATTCATAATATGATTTGTACAAGATTGAATTTTGAAAACGCAATCAACTAAGGCGGTAATCGACCTCCCCCCCTTTGCTAAGCTGGGGGGGATGCCAACAAAAACTGTAGGCAGACCCACAATTGCCGTATTCGATTTCATTATTATACGGTCATGATATCTGCTTCTTTTTTCTCCAAAATCTGATCAACTTTTGCGATGTATTGATTGGTAAGCTTTTGCACGCGTTCTTCAGCATCTTTTACCAGATCTTCAGCTACACCTTGATTTTGAAGCTTTTTCAGCTCATCGTTGGCTTCTTTGCGGGCAGCTCGTATTCCTACACGGGCATGCTCGGCTTCAGACCGGCTTTGTTTTACCAAGTCTTTTCTTCGCTCTTCGGTAAGAGGTGGAATGTTGATGATAACCATCTCCCCATTGTTTTGAGGGTTTAGGCCAAGTCCTGAATTCATGATTGCCTTTTCGATTTCAGGTATCATTTTCTTTTCCCAGGGTTGAACAGTAATGGTTCGGGCATCGGGGACCATCACATTGGCTACTGTATGCAGCGGGCTCATCACACCGTAGTATTCGAGTTTGATGCTTTCGAGCAGTGCGGGGTTTGCTTTTCCGGCTCTGATCTTAACAAGCTCTTTTTCCAGGTGATGAACAGCTTTTTTCATCCCTTCTTCAGCCGTCTCGAGTATTAGTTGGATTTCGTCCATAGTCTTTTATATTAATTAGTTACAATAGTTCCTACGTTTTCACCGAGTATCACCTTTTTCAGATTTCCAGGTTTATTCATATCGAAGACGATGATAGGCAGGTTGTTTTCTTGACTTAGGGTAAATGCTGTCATATCCATTACATTGAGGCCTTTTTCATAGACTTCCTTAAAGGACAGTGATTCGAAACGCGTAGCTGTTGCATCTTTTTCAGGGTCAGCCGTATAAATGCCATCTACACGTGTGCCTTTTAATATAGCATCTGCATCTATCTCTATAGCCCGAAGTGTAGCGGCCGTATCGGTGGTAAAGTAGGGATTTCCGGTACCCCCGGCAAAAATGACGACTCTTCCTTTTTCCAAATGTCGGATGGCTCGTCTTCTGATGAAAGGTTCAGCGATTTTATTCATTTCAATGGCTGACATGCAGCGAGTGTAAATGCCTTCATTTTCAAGGGCTGATTGCAATGCCAGCGCATTGATCACTGTTGCCAACATGCCCATATGATCGGCTTGTACACGATCCATTCCAGCAGCAGCTCCAGAGACTCCTCTGAAAATATTCCCTCCACCTATTACAATGGCAAGCTGAAGACCTTGTTCCACTACATCTTTTATTTCATTGGCGTATTCTTTCAGCCTTTTCGAATCAATGCCATAATTCTGCGTCCCCATAAGTGCTTCTCCGCTGAGTTTGAGCAAAACGCGTTTGTATTTCATCTATTGTATCATTTAGTTTTGTTGAATTCTGAGAAAGGGGGTAATTTGAGTTTTGACCAAAAAGGCCCCATTAAACGTCTGCATCAGCTCTACCCGCACTCCTTCAGCTTCCAGCCGGTCTCTGAAGTCGCCTACCTGTACTTTATAATTGGGCATTTCAAAAACTGTATATACCTGATGCGTCTGATTCAATTGAAGGTATTGAGTTCTGATTTTGTCTGCCATTTGTTTATTACCGCTAAAAAGCTGAATTCGGTATCCGGTTACCCTGCTTTTGTTTTCAAATCTCTTTTTGTAGTTTTGAAACATTAGCCTGGTACTTTCACTCATTTCTTCTGCTATCTGGGCATGAGCTTCTATTCCTACACAAAACAAAGTAATGAATAGAGCGAAAAGAAGTTTTTTCATTCGTGCATTGGCAATAAAAAACCCGCTCATTGAGCGGGCCAAAGTTATGTTAGAATTTTATCTTATCAGCGTAAAAGAACCTCTCTCTTCCTGGTCAAGGTCACCTGGAGTGGCATATCGGATTATGTAGGTATAGACTCCTGGAGGAGCTTCCTGTCCGCGATATGTCCCATCCCAGGCCTGAGCCGGATCATCGGTTTCAAACATAAGCTGTCCCCAACGATTGAATATCTGCATGCTGAACCTTGTAAAATCCAGGTATCTAGCCTGTACACCAAAGACTCTGTTTTCAAGTATGGGAGATCCTGGCCGTATTGCATTGGGTACAAACATCTTGACCTTCTGGTGTACGCATACTTCATTAGATGTGCTAACAAACGGTCCGAAGCCCGGTGGCAAAGGCAATGTATTTGTACCTTCGAGAGCAAGGATTTTATAGCAAAAAATGTTTTCTCTGCCATCAAAATAAGATATGTCATCGATATAAGAAGTGTCTGTACCCGTAATATTGGCTGGCAGTAACTGCCATCCGCCAAATTCACCCACTTTTCTGAGTATTTGATATTGAAGCACACCTCCATCGAACTGAGTATAGGGATTCCAGTTTACCACATTCTGGTCACTTCTCAAGGGTCTGGCTTTGGCTACTATGTTTCTGGCATGGTTGGAAACCGCACCTATGGTATCACAGTTATTAATCCCTACTACCCGATAGAAATAACTTTGATTGAGGTCAACCTTCGTGTCGGTAAAGGTATGCCGGAAGGGAGGATTTTGCCCGTGTGGCCATCTTACAATCTCATAGTAAGGTCCGGTGGCTGAATGTCCTCTTTGAAGGATGTACTCTGAAATATCAGCCGTACCATCGTAAAAAAATTCAAGGTGTATTGCATCATTTTTCACCTCTGTATACGGAATATACATCAGCGAAGATGGGATGAGTACACCGGGATTCATGCAGGTGATTTGGGATACAGACCTAAGTCCGTTAGAATGTATGGCCTCGACTCTATAGCAATAGTCTGCACCCTCTTCAAAAGATGTTTGTACAAAAAAAGTATCAAGCGCAGACCCACTGTACATTAATTGATTTGGCAAAAATCCCAGTATTGGCGAATTGATATCTGCATACACTTCGTATCCAATAAGGTCTGCTCCCCAGCCCTCGTATCTGTTCCAATACAAGGTGTTAGTGCCTTCGCATACCCTTAGGATATAGTTCAGCAATAATGTATTGTGCCAGATTACTGGAATATCATCCGAAAAATTGCCACAGGAATCTGCTGAAATGACCTTAAAATATTCTATCTGATTTCCGGCATTTGAACCTTGCCAGATGTGAGGTAATGGATCATTAATCAAAATGGTATCTACTATTGACCAGGTGTTGGTGAACGGATCACCATTCAGAAGATAATAGACAACGACGTCGCCGGAAGAGCTCGGCAAAAAGTCAATTTGAGCTTTGTCATTTACAACGGTAACATAAATAATGGACATGGTATCGGTGTTGGAGATATCCGAGAAATATCCCAATTCTATATTGGATGTAAAGATGCAAGTGCTTCCAGAGTCAGGTTCAGTCCTTATCTGAAAGGCCACTGTATCACCGCAAGCATTGACAGTATCTGTGTAATTCAATAAAGTAGTGGAGTCTAATTTCACCCAATTTCCGGAGCCATGTGGTATTTCTGCCCAAATTTTAAATGATTTACCGGATGGGTTATTTACTTTTACATCATTCCAATTAAGTAAGGCGTACTGTCCGCTAGTAGGTGGATTTACAGCCAGATTGAGTTCTATGGCCTGTAAGGTATCAGATACTGATACATAATTACAACCCATGTTGGTCCCAATGTAAAAGCTCCATCCGCTCGCCGGAGTTAAGGGTTGAGTTGTATAGGTATTTGTGGACCAGCCATACAAAGTGTCCAATGGAACATATGGTCCGGCTGGGGAAGGACTTCCGTATATAATGTAATAATTGAAATTATATCCTGTATCCTGAGGTGGAGTCCAGTTTAATTCGTATTGACCATTGGCATTAATCCGATTGACGCAGTGAAAACGTGCTGAATCTGCTGTGGAAGCATTTATGATTACCTTAACTGTAGCTATGGATATGGCAGGTGACGGACAATAATTATCAGACATTCTAAGAGTAAAGACATATTCATTTAAGCCGGTTATACCGCAAAGAGAATTGCTACTCAAATGGTTGCAGTCTGTTCTCCAGAAAAATTTTATGGCATTGTTTACTGGATTCGTATAAGTAGCCTGACCTGGGCCTGGATGCATCACAGCACAAGGCGGAAAGTCACAGTTGTTTGTATCGGTGAGATTCGCCCCAACCTGACCACCGGCCGCAAAAAAAGTTATTTGTTGAGGCATTGCCGGAATCATTGTAGGAGGCAAAGGATTTAAATCCACATCCTGCGCCAATAGATTAAATTGAATTGTGTCTTTGGCCGTTGCAAATACGGTGAGATTATTTCCAACTAAGGTGTAATTTAGGTTGCCTGAAGGCGAAATTGTAAGAGATGGTGCGCTGTTAGGCGGGTTGTTTGGTATTTTTTGACAGTTCACAATGGAAATCTGCACATCCCTGTAAATACGTGCTATGGGCACTCCTCCGCAAAAGGAGGTTACTTCAATGACCAGGAGATAGTTGCCTTCATTGATGTTTCCTATTTGATTTATTGTAATATTTCCAGTGGAGGGGTCAATTGTAGTAGGACCGTTTGGAGCATTAGTAGGAAATGGTTGTGTAGCGCTGAATCCTGTGGCCCAGGTCATTGGATTGCCGTTATTGCCTAATCCATTGGCCAGTGCATACTGTACGGGATCCAAATCTTTATCAAAGGACAGTGGGCTGTAAATCTGCGGAGCTCCCGCACAAATAACTACTACAGGTGGCTCAAGAAATTGAGGTGAATTGTCGTAGCAGGTTGTTGCATTCATAAAACCTGTTCCTGCCAGATTTGGCTTGGGAAGCATCACACTTCTAAACCAAGCGTTTTGCCCTGAAGCGCCTACGATGTTTATTGAGTTATTTCTGCAGCAAACATTCCAGCTTACCATCCATCCTTGTGCGGGCGGTGTGCCACTCAGCATAATGGGTTGTGACTCATATACAAACTCAGCAACAGCTCCATAAGATTGTCCGTTCCAATTACATGGGGTGAACTGTGGCGGGCATTGTGGGTTTTGACCGTTGAAAGGAGGTTGGTTGTTTGGTGTGCATCTCCACTCCCATGTGGGATTCCAGCATTTGGGTGAAATGTCCTGACGGCTAATCCTAGTTACTGTAATATTGGTAGCAGCTCCCACTGTGGGATAGTTCTGAAGTTGTAGCTGCTGTGTTAGCGCTGTTTCAAATTGGTTTACTACTGTACTTCCGCACTCTCCGTAAATTTTAAAAGTAAAAATCCATCCTCCGTTTGGCGCAC
Organism: Schleiferia thermophila; assembly: GCF_003337435.1. Classification (GTDB taxonomy): domain Bacteria; phylum Bacteroidota; class Bacteroidia; order Flavobacteriales; family Schleiferiaceae; genus Schleiferia; species Schleiferia thermophila. Next base: position 233,647 of record NZ_QPJS01000003.1, on the reverse strand, counting down.
ACCTCCAGGTAATTTCACCTCCTCTAATGTGACTGGCCTCCACTGAACCTATTAAAAAAATGGTCCAGAGAGTTATAAGCAATTTATATTTACCAAATAGCTCATTCATCCCAATATAATTTGATACAAATTAAAACAGTAGATAATCATATAACAAAAATAGGGAGTGAAGTAACGGACAATTTCCAAAAATCCGCATTTTTTAAAAAATTAAGCCCTACTAATCTGCTCTCTTAGAGATTGAAATTCTTCTACTATTTGATTGAGAATTTTACCTGCAGGCAAGACCGAATCAATTATAGCAGAGATCTGGCCTATTTCGAGCTCTCCTTCGTCGAGATCACCTTCAAACATTCCTTTTTTTGCCCTGGCTCTTCCAAGGATTTGCCTGAGCTCTTCTACGGATGCTCCGCGCTCATAAGCTGCTTTTATTTGTTGATAAAATTTGTTCTTTATTAGCCTGACGGGAGCCAACTCTTTTAATGTCAGGATGGTATCTCCTTCTTTGGCCTCTACAATTGCTTGTTTAAAAGCCTGATGTGCCGAACTTTCTTCGGAAGCTGCAAAACGCGAGCCTACTTGAACCCCTTCAGCACCCAGTGCCATGGCAGCCATCATCGATGCCCCGGAACCTATACCACCTGCAGCAATCAGTGGAATATCAACTTCTTTACGAACTGCGGGGATGAGCACCATAGTGGTGGTTTCTTCCCTGCCGTTGTGACCTCCGGCTTCAAAACCCTCAGCCACTACAGCATCCACTCCTGCTGCTTGAGCTTTCAAAGCAAATTTTACACTACTGACAACATGTACTACTTTGAGACCTTCATCTTTTAACCTTGAAGTGTAAGTGGCAGGGTTTCCAGCAGAAGTAAACACAATGGGCACTTTCTCTTCAATGATAATGTCGATGATCGTGTCCAAATCGGGATATAGCATAGGCACATTTACGGCAAAAGGCCGCCGGGAATGCGCTTTAAACTTAAGGATGTGTTCTCGTAAAACATCAGGGTACATGCTTCCGGCACCTATGATACCCAACCCTCCAGCATCGCTTACAGCTCGGGCGAGCTTCCATCCACTTACCCATATCATTCCGGCCTGAATGACCGGATATTCAATGCCAAATAATTTGCAAACCCTGTTTTTCTGAAAATTGAATCTGTCTTCTATCAATGTTTGATGAATTTACGGGTAAAGGTAGTTTCTCCAGATTTGAATTGAATGAAATATAAACCCGCTGGAAGATGACGAATGTCTATGCCATTGACTGAATTGTAATGCTCTGAGTATAAAATATTCCTTCCATAGCCATCAAAAACTGTAATCTCTCTAACTTGTTTGTTAGTAGATAAAAAGATAGCATCATTTGCAGGAACAGGATACACCGAAACAGCGATATCATCTTCGACAAATTCCTGACTTGAAAGCAACAATGATGCAGCCAGCTGGAAATTAGGTATTCCATAACCCAATAAAGTATCAGGATTTGAAGCCTGATTCCCGCTCTGTAAAATAGCATTTCTGATTTCAAAAAAATTTTTATTAGGAAACGCCTGCCAAAGACAAGCGGCCAATCCACTGATAAGGGGAGCTGAAAAGGATGTCCCGTTTGCTGTGGTAGCGTTTCCGCTGCTGTTAATAGTAATCACCTGAAATGCCTGTGCTGCAATATCCGGTTTTATCCTTCCATCTGCTGTGGGCCCCATGCTGCTAAAATTAACCCGTTGGCCAGCGCTGTTGACTCCACCAACGGCGAGGATAGAGTCTGCATCGGCAGGAAATAATATCTTTCCCCATGATTTGTTTCCTTCATTCCCAGCAGAATTTACTACCAATATCCCTTTGCGAGCTGCAAATAGTGCTGCCTGTGTGACAATGGCAGTCTGGCCGTCTAGTTGTGAGAGTGTATAGTTGTCCGACGGATCGTCAAATGTGTTGTATCCCAATGAGGAATTGATGATATCAACACCCATTGAATCGCTCAATTCAGCTCCAGCAAGCCAATTGTATTCCTCTTGTCTGGTTTCAGTAGGTTCATATTCGGTTTGAAGGAGTATGTAATCTGCTTTCGGGGCTGTACCGACCATTTGTCCAGGTACAAGAGAGGCTAAAACACCAAGGACCGAAGTACCATGAGACCCTGGAAAGAAAATATTGGTCGTATTATTATTGAAATTAAAAGTGAGCTTTACTCTTCCCTGTTGCCATAAAGAATCAAACACAGTAGCTGTATTAGCATTGAAATAACCGCCATCAAACACGGCAATCAGCATCCCTTGCCCCAAAAAACCCTGGTTGTGCAAATACTCCCCATGAAGCATCTCGATTTGCGGACGTGATAGTCCATGATTTACTACCTGTGTTCGGGTCAGTTGTGAACGGCTCGGCCGATAATGCACAATCTGTTGCACAAATGGCAGTTGCTGAATCTCATCTACTATTTCAAAAGGAGCTTCTACAAATAAAGCGTTGAGCCACTTGCTTTTTTGAAGCAATCTACCACGACCTTTTAGTACATCGCTCACTTTTCGTTGATAAACTTTACATACCGGCAGATCGCTTTCATCTAAAGGAATCCCGTATACTTCTTTCCTCAGAATGGCCCGCTTGGAAAGAAACAACTCTGGCTGATTCATCAGCTCATAACTGGAGCCTTTGTCCGTTAAATAAATGATAAAGTGATCCTCCTGCCCATAGACATTGAGGAGTAAAAACACATAAAAAAGTACAAATAGAATTCTCATATTTAATCTATTACACCACTACCGATCAGGTAATCGTCCTCATACCACACTGCAAACTGACCGGGCGTGATAGCCTTCTGAGGTGTATCAAAAAGCAAATAACTATAATTTTCAAAAACAAACAAAGCAGCAGGCTCAAGGTTCTGACGGTAACGGATTCGGCACATGTACTTTCGGCTCTCGCCAGCGGCCAATCGCTCTTCAGGTACAATCCAATTGATGGAGGAAGCAGACATCTTCAATGCCTGCCGATATAGGCCAGGGTGATTTTCACCTTCACCTACATACAAAATATTTTCCCGCGCATCTATTCCGATGACAAAAGGAGGCTGCTTCATCCCTCCAAGTCCGAGCCCCTTACGCTGGCCTATGGTATAGTAATGAGCTCCGTTATGCTCTCCTATCACACTTCCCATTTCAGGATGTAGCTTGCATGGGCTGGATAACCTGTCCAAAACTTCTTCATTTATCTCAGCAGATGGATCGATTATTTCAGTGGTTACTGCTTCAGGTGGAATTGAGATAATCCGACCTTTTTTTGGTTTGAGCTGTTGCTGAAGAAACTCCGGCAGACTGACTTTTCCGATAAAACAAAGTCCTTGTGAGTCCTTTTTTCTTGCGGTGATAAGCTGATATTGTTCTGCTATCTTTCTTACATCCGTTTTTTTTAGGTGACCTATCGGAAATAGGGCATGTGCCAACTGGGATTGTCGAACCTGACATAGAAAATAGCTCTGATCTTTGGCTGGATCTGCGCCCTTGAGCAGACGAGAGATCTGACCATAATCCGTTTGCTGAACCTCTTTTCTGCAATAGTGGCCAGTAGCCACATAATCTGCGCCTATTTTGAGAGCTTCTTCTAAAAATAGATCAAACTTTATTTCTCTGTTGCAGAGCACATCGGGGTTAGGGGTACGTCCGACCTGATACTCGGAAAACATGTAATCTACTATTCTTTTCCTGTAGGATTCACTATAATCCACAACTCTAAAAGGTATACCCAATGCATCAGCTACCATCAGAGCATCTTGGCTATCGTCGACCCACGGGCATTCGTTGTTTAGTGTCACAGACTCGTCATTCCAATTGCGCATAAACATCCCGATAACCTCGTATCCTTGCTGCTTGAGCAGCAGAGCAGCCACACTGCTGTCAACTCCTCCTGATAAGCCTACAACGACCCGGGTCATTTGCAAAAGTTTAATTAAATTTAATTTAATTTAGTTGTTTTAATGAGAAATCCCTCCTGATAAGTTTCTTTACGCTCTGGCCTGCCTTCATCGTCATAAAAAAACCAATCTCCATTTCTTACGCCATTGCGAAAATTTCCTTTAGCTCTGATCTTGCCCAAAGTGGAGTAATAGATGGCTTCACCATGCAGTTTGCCAGCCACGTATATAGCAGTAAGGCTGCGACTTCCGTCTTCAAAAAACTGTTCCCATCGACCTGATAACACCCCTTTTTCATATTCTTTTCGCTCAGCGATTTTCCCATTGGGAAAATATGTCAAGACAGGCCCGTGAAGCTTACCACCGGAGTACGATTCTGTGGATATTTTGTGGCCTGTTTCGCTGTAATATGTCCAGATACTGTCTTTTAGACGTTTGTTGTAGATGCCTTCGGCCAGAAGTCTTCCGGACGCATCGTATTGCTTCGAATAGCAGATGCCTGATTTACCTCTGTAGGTGTTTTCGGATTTTAATTGGCCATTCTCGTAATAATATCTGAAAACGCCTACCTCTATATCGTCTTCAAATTTTCCTTCAAATTTGAGTTGTTTGTTTGGATAGTATTTTTTCCAGATTCCTGTTTTACGACCTCTGGAATCGAAGTATATTTCGTCTTGTTGAGAATACACAGGCCATACTGTATTCCAAATAAACAGTGCTGCCAAAAAGAGTTTTTTCATGCTTGTCTGATGGACTCCGGTATAGTGCAAACGGGAATTGGCATCATTTTATGCTTATTTCGGAGATGATGCATTTGGAATATTTCCATTACCCTGCGTTCGTCGCCTGAGAAATCTTGCGGCTTTTTCCCGGCTTCCCATTGTTTCATAGCCCATTCCAATTGGTCGTAAGATGCACCGAGCTGCTCTTCATCTGTTCTATGGTCGTACCATAAACCATCAGTTGGAGAAGCTGTGATGATGTCATTGTTTATTCCCAAATGCTTTGCTAACTGATACACTTCAGATTTCATCAAATCCGCAATCGGGCTAAGGTCCACACCTCCATCGCCGTATTTGGTGTAAAAACCTACACCAAAATCTTCTACTTTATTACCTGTCCCAGCTACCAAAAGTCCATTAACCTGTGCATAATAGTACAATGTTACCATTCGGAGCCGGGAGCGTGTATTGGCTAACGATAAGTGAACCAAGGGATCCGAATCATCCGCCCGGTACGTCTTACAGATTGAATCAAAAATCTCAGTAAGATCCACAATTTTTGATTTGATGTTTGGAAATCTGGCCATCAGCCAGTTCATATGCTCGATAGCTCTTTGATATTGAGCCTTTTCCTGGTGAATGGGCATTGTAATCACCAGTACCTCTAATCCGGTTTTAGCACAGAGTGTTGATACTGTGGCAGAGTCAACACCTCCTGAAATACCGACCACAAATCCACGGGCTGAGGCTGACTCCGAATAGCTTTTTAGCCAATTGGTAATGAATTCAGCAACCTTACCTGCATTCATCATTTTTAAAATAATAGTCCCACACGCAACGTCAGAAAAGAAAATCTCGGTTGCTCATCTTTTAATTCAGGTACAGCAGTTTCCTTAATATTGTTTAGCAAGCTGCGATTGAAAAGCATTTCAAGAAAAAAATCAGTGTTAGGAGCCAATTCATAGTTTGTCCCGACTCCAAACATAAAATTAAACAACAACGCATTGTTGATGTTTCTGTTAAAATGTTCGTAATTAGGCTCATACTCCACTTGTTGGCGCCTTCTGAATCCAAGATTTAAGCCAAAAGTCACAAAAGGATTGTAGTAGCCCACCTGCCCCCAAAACATTCTGTAAGCTATTGGAAATGAAAAATAATCAAATCGGTTTTTGACTCTTACATTGATCAATGGATTTCCAACCATTAAACTATCATAAGTCGGAAAAGTAATATGGTGGTTCAAGGTCGCAATATCCAAGCCTACTGAAAAGGCATTTTTCGGATTTAAAAACCTGTTGAATACAAAACCAAAACCCCAGCCAACCCGACCAGGACCCCTGAGCAACTCATTTTCCAAAGGAACCCAGGTTACATTTGTAGAACCATAAACTCCCAGGCGATAGTCTTGAGCCCTGACCGAACAACTGAAAATCAATACAATGAAAAGAATAACGTTCCTGATTTTGGAAGAATACATACTCTATTGATTTTTGCACTGCAAATGTACCGAAAAAAAATATGACAAAAGCTATCCGACCAAGTGTGTTCTATTTCATAAGTATTGTATGGATTGCTTTGGGATGTAAAAATCCAGAAAAAAGTGATAAAAAAGTTGAATTAATACTTGCTCGATTTGAACAAGACCTATATGAAATTCAGCCAGAATTTATTTTTGATAGTTTACCCGATCTCAAAAAAAAATACCACCCCTTCTTCCAAAATACTAATGATGAATTTTGGAAAAATTTGCTGGTAGACTCACTTCAATTAAAATTATATCAATCGGTGAAAGACACCTTTAAAGATATAACAAATGAATTAAAAATATTACAGCAAATATTCGAAAATTACAACATCTTATTTGATACGAGTATACAGAAGATTTATATTTACACTTATGTATCTGGATTGGACTTTGATTACCCAGTCATTTTCAGCGATTCGCTATTATTTATTGGCTTGGATGTATACTTGGGTGAAGACCATCCAGTCTATGCTTATCAGCCCAGATATCTTGCACGAGAACGTAACAGAAAGTACATTCCTGTCGATGCAGCTGGCGCAATAGCAGATTATCTGCAACAAAACACACCCTCCGGATCTGAAAGCTTGATCAATCACATGATAAGAGATGGCATTAGATTGTATATCATGAAATCATTACTTCCCAATGAAAAAGAACACAATTTATTTAAGTATACTGAAGAGCAAATCAAGTTTTGTATTGATAATGAAAAAAATTTATGGCTTTACTTTATTAACAACAGATTGCTTTTTGATACCAACGTAATGACAAAAAAGCGTTTTATTGACCCAGCTCCATTTACCAGATTAGGTACAGACTTTGACCATCAGATTCCAGGTCGAATAGGTCAATGGATAGGCTATAGAATTGTATCCCAATACATGAAAAACAATAAAAATATAACACTAAAAGAATTAGCCAAAAGAACGGATTATCAAAATATTTTTAATCAATCCAGATACAAACCATAACCTATGAAAAAACAGGCAAAAATCACAATTGATGTATGGCTCGATGAAAATCAGATTCCTGAGAAAATCGAATGGAATGCACCTGACGGAGGTGTCTATCATGCTGATGCCAAGGCAGCCTTTTTGACAATATGGGACGAAGCAAATCAGGAAACCTTACGCCTTGACCTCTGGACTAAAGAAATGAGCATCGATTCGATGAAAAAATTTATTCATCAAAATATTGCTACCACTGCCAATTTGCTTAGAAAAGCCACGGACGATGAAGAATCAGCCAATGTGATTGAAGAATTTGCAGTGAGACTGTTGAAAATCCTTAAGCTTTCTGATAAATGAGCCAGATGTACAAAATACTTACAAACCAGGTGTGTGAAGTATCTAGGAATGTAGCCAGTTTTATGCAGGGAGAACAGAAAAAGCTGGTTGAAAAGAAAGTTGAAATCAAAGAGCTAAACTCACTTGTCAGTTATGTGGACAGAGCTGCTGAACAAATGATCGTTGACCAACTGAGCAAACTGCTTCCTCATGCAGGTTTTATCACTGAAGAAAATACGGTCGCACAGCAGAGACAAAATGAATTCGTTTGGATCGTTGATCCTTTGGACGGAACTACAAATTACATTCACCAATTGCCATTTTATTCCATAAGCATAGCTCTAATGCATGGGGAAAAATTGGTATTAGGTGTGATTTATGACTGTGGGTTAAACGATTTGTATTCAGCCTATGATGGAGGTGGAGCTGTGATGAATGGCCAGCCGATTTACGTCAGACGTGAGCCCGGCCTTCACAAATCACTTTTGGCCACAGGTTTTCCTTACCGCGATTACGGTCGCCTTGAATCGTTTATGAAGCTACTCCATAGGACGTTTCACCACACCAGAGGTGTTAGAAGACTGGGCTCAGCTGCCTTGGACCTGGCCAATACAGCTGCCGGCAGATTTGATCTCTTTTTCGAATATGGTTTAAATGCCTGGGATGTGGCCGCTGGAATAGTTCTGGTACATGAAGCTGGCGGAAGAGTAACCGACTTTTCAGGCGGAAGTCAATTTCTTTTCGGAGGTGAAATTGTGGCCGGGCAACCTTTTGTGTTTGACGAATTTTTAAAATGGATTGAGAAAAGTGGATTAAAGTAATCCCAACTAAAGACTGTAATGTTTCCTCACTTCACTCTTGAAAACGAGCACCGCTTACATTGTATTATTGTACAGTCTCTGTACCTTTCGTAAAGTAAATCTACCTACTCACAAATTTTTTATGCTGCAAAACAAATTTTAATACTTTGTGTTATTTTTGCAATGCAATCAAAAACTATGAAAACTGCTACTCTCCGTCTCTTATCCCAGTTTCATGGGCTGGGAATAGCTCCATCATCAAATGAAATATTTGAAAATTACAACTTTAATGTTGATCTTTAATCGTTTAATGCTTTTCTCGCCCAAATGGTCGAAGATGGTCTTCTCATAGCTGAAAATAACAAATTTTCTTTACCGGGTTTTGCTCATCTGATCGATGAAACTTGGAACAGAGATCTGGAAATTCAATATTTTATCAATCACTTCCGAGCAGTCACTCAGATAGTCAAATGTATTCCATTTATTAAAGGTATTGGAATCGCAAGAAATTCATTCTTAAAAGGTTCTAATGAAGTTTTCCTCAATTTTATCGTAGAACCAGGAACCGTTCACACAACATACTATATTGTTGATAAGATTTTAAGTGTATTCAATCGGCTATCGATTTTTGATGTAAAAGTTCAATTCATTTTCCCAAAAAACGAACATGTTAATTTAAGAACAGTCGAAGGCTTTTTTGCTCAAATAGCCCACACAGTTTATGGCATTTATCGATTTAACAACAATACTCAAAAAAAATGTATATTTTCTCGATTAATAAATCTGTTTTTTGAAAATTTATGTAAAGAAAAAGCGTTATCAAAGTACTATAATCCAAGGTTTACTAATCTATTTTGCAACATAGAAAATTACATCGAAAAAATTCGCTCAATCCAGAAAAACCAATCTATACTATACGCTTAATTATCAAAAACAATCAATACAGCATTGTTTGTTTTTGTTTCAAGACAATTTCCCAAATGACTTACAACTATTATTAGGGGAGAGAACAAAATAATACCAGCCAGCCCAATTATTTTTTCCAAAAGATTTGTGCTTTTGATCACAGGTATGTAGAAAAACCGAAAAACCTCCTGAGCGATTGAAGAATATTTAAAAATATATCTGTAAACTTTTAACCGCTTGAATCCTGTATTTTTTAGCACCTCCACAAGGTCTTTCAAATGGTATTTTCTGAGTAGATTTACCTCTTTCTCATAGTGTTCATATTTTTCAACCATATTATCCAACATCTTAAAATATCGCACATAATGTACAGGTTGATACAGCATAAAATTTCCTTTATCTGTTAATTTTTCTTTTAAAAATTTTAAAAATTCAGCATCATTCTCCACATATTGCAATACACCGACCATATATATGATATCAAACGTCTGACTCCCTTTCATATTAAACTCATTGTGAGTTAAAATCACAATATTCTTCAAATTAAAATACGAACTAAAATTTCGTAAAAAAATTGCGTTATCTTCCCTTATGTCAAATCCAAAAAATTTGACCTTTGGAAAGAGTACAGCAAATGGAATCAGATGAATCCCCTCTCCAAATCCAACTTCCAAAACCGCTAACGGAGATTTATTCTTTATCACTTTATAAAGATGGTAAGCAAAAAAAATGTTTCTGGGATAATATAAATAACAAAAAACAAAATAAGGTATCATCAACCAGGGTACTCGCAGCAGTATATCGGGATAGTGATGAGAGGGGACAACTAAATTATATCTTATTGTTTTTGAAGTAATTAAAAAACGTCCGAACCATTTTAAAAAATCCATTTAACGTAAAATTTAAGTCCAACGCTCACCCTTTTTCCATACATTTGCAAACGCAAAAGTATCAGAAATGGGAAAGGTAGTGGCCATAGCAAATCAAAAAGGTGGTGTTGGGAAGACAACCACTGCTGTGAACCTATCAGCAAGCCTCGGTGTGCTGGAGCAGAGGGTACTGCTGATCGATGCCGATCCTCAGGCCAATGCTACATCGGGTTTGGGAATAGATCCGCAATCGGTCACATTGGGCACCTATCAACTGATCGAACATCAGATAGAACCTAAAGACGTATTAATAAAAACCAACACCCCAAACGTATGGCTGATACCTTCTCAAATTGACCTTGTAGCTGCCGAAATTGAGCTTGTCGATAAGGAACGTCGGGAGTACATGCTCAAATCAGCAATAACAGATATCAAAAATGATTTTGATTACATTATTATAGATTGTGCTCCATCTTTAGGTCTGATAACCATCAATGCGCTTACAGCAGCTGACAGCGTAATCGTTCCTATCCAATGCGAGTATTTTGCCCTCGAAGGGCTTGGAAAGCTCCTCAATACGATAAGAAGCGTGCAGTCCCTTCACAATCCGGATCTCGACATTGAAGGTTTGCTGCTCACCATGTACGATTCGCGTCTCAGACTGAGCAATCAGGTAGTCGACGAAGTGAGAACACACTTTCAAAACATGGTATTTGACACCATCATCTCTAGAAATGTCAAGCTATCAGAAGCTCCATCATTCGGTGAAAGTATCGTAGTGTACGACGCCACTAGTCAGGGAGCTGCTAACTACCTGAATCTGGCTCGTGAATTCTTGAAAAACAATACCGCTGCAGCTGAAAATTCCAATACCCTTTAAATTTATTTGAAGAAACTTTACTGACGAAAATGGCAGAACAAAAAAAACAAGTACTTGGAAGAGGACTATCAGCCCTACTTAAAGACCCGGCAACTGATATTAAATCTGCAGCTGATAAAAATGCAGAACAAATTATAGGAGCTGTTGCAGAAATAGATATAGATGCCATTAGCGCAAATCCCTATCAGCCAAGAACAAATTTTGCTAAAGAAGCACTCGATGAGCTTGCCCAATCCATAGCACAGCTGGGAGTAATACAGCCAATCACTGTCAGAAAAACAGGCTTTAACCAATACGAAATCATAAGTGGTGAGCGCCGTTGGAGAGCTGCCCAAAAGGCCGGCCTTAAAACAATTCCTGCTTATGTACGACTGGCCGACGACCAAAACATGCTCGAAATGGCGCTGGTGGAAAACATTCAGCGCGAAGACCTCGATCCGATAGAAATAGCCATTAGCTACCGTAGATTGATCGAAGAAATTAATCTCACACAGGAAAAACTAAGTGAACGCGTAGGTAAAAAGCGCTCTACAGTAACCAATTACATTCGACTGCTTAAACTTCCGGATCTCATCCAGGTAGGTCTTAGAGATAAACTCATCTCCATGGGGCATGCCAGAGCTTTGATCAATGTGGAAGATGAAGATGTTCAAATCGAAATTTATAAACGAATTATAGCTAAAGAGTTATCCGTCAGACAAGTAGAAGAGTTGGTCAAAAGATATAAAGATACCGGACAACTAGATCCGGAAAAAAAGTCTCCCACTCACCGGGAAAATGATGAAGAATTGGATGCTATAAAAGAAGTCTTGTCACGAACCTTGAGGACTAAAGTTGAAATCAGCAAAAAACAAGATGGTAAGGGTAGAATAATAATCAATTTTGAAAACAACAACGACCTGGAAAGAATTCTTGCCATTGTTCAGCAGTAGACTTTTACTTAAATACTTTCGTTTAACCGTTGTTGCATTATTACTTTTCTCCTTTAAGGCAGGGGCTCAAATAGATGCGCCTTTGCCTCCCTCAGACCAACCTGTCATTCAAAGACCGCATTCTATCCGGAAAGCTGTTCTGTACAGCGCTGTGCTTCCTGGCCTTGGACAGTTCTACAACAAAAAGTACTGGAAAATACCCATCGTATATGCTGCTTTGGGAGCTACCGGATATTTCGTGATGGAAAATCACAAACAATATCAATATTATTATCAAGGGCTTGAAAAACTGATTCTGACCGGGGAAGATATCTTTGAAGGCAGATTTACAGAAGATAACCTAATTTTTATTTCCAACACCTATCGCAGATGGCGCGATCTGTCAATTATCCTCTTTGTAGCAGCATATGGGCTTAATATTCTGGATGCATATGTGGACGCGCATTTTTTTCACTTTGATATTTCAGACGATTTGAGCATGAAGGTTCAACCAACGATTCAAAACCATTATCTTGGCATATATGCAGGGTTGCATTTCACCATTAATTTTGAAGCCTCATCCAAACGACAACTTCCTAAAAATTTTTCGTTTTGAAAATCTTACTGATCGGATACGGCAGAATGGGTAAAATGATTGAATCCATTACCCTGAATACAGATGACGAAGTAATCGGACGAGTTACAAAGACAGAAGACATTAGAAACTATGCTGGCCTTGCAGATGTGGCCATTGAGTTTACCCAACCTGATGCTGCTGTAGAGAATATCTTAGAATGTTTCAAAGCTGAGATTCCGATAGTTTGCGGCACCACTGGATGGTACCATCAGCTCGACCGCGTTAAACGCGAAGCAGAAAAACACCGCGGCACTTTGCTTTATTCGTCCAATTTCAGCATCGGTGTACAACTCTTCTTTCAAATCTGCAAGCATGCATCTGCTCTGATTTCCAGGTACAAAGATTACAAGCCATCCATCAGAGAGGTACATCATACCCGAAAACTGGACGCTCCAAGTGGTACCGCCATTACATTGGCTGAGTATGTATTACAACATTATCCTTCATTGAAGAAATATTCATCCAATAGTACAGATGATGAGACACTGATTATACAATCTGTACGCGAAGGCGACGTTCCGGGAATTCACCAACTGTACTTTACATCCCAGATTGATGAAATTCACATATCGCACCAGGCATTTTCTAGGGAAGGATTTGCCAGAGGAGCTTTGGCCGCTGCCGCTTGGATAAGAAACCGTACAGGTGTATTTACAATGGAAGAATTCCTGGACCTATCAAAATAAAAAATACCAAATGAATCAAGGAAATTTCATCCTGTTTTTAGCCCTTATACAAGTCTTTTCATTCTTTTACCTCTTCAAATTCTTTGAAGCAGCAGGGCGAAAAATCTGGGAAGCAGCCATTCCGGTCTACAAAACATACGTGCTGCTCAGAATCATTAAAAGACCTGTATGGCAGATTTTTCTGTTCTTTATCCCTGTCGTTGGCAACTTGATGGCTATTGTAGCAGCGTATGAACTACTGCATGTCTTTAATTTCAGAAAATGGAAGGATGTCCTGCTCACCGTTTTTACAGGCGGGCTGTACCTTATTTACCTTCAGTACACATCACCCCTTCACTATGTTGGAAGGGACAAAGCGTACATCAAGGCGCACGTAGGGGAAACGATTAACTCCCTGTTTTTCGCTGTAATTGTAGCCAGTGTATTACGGGCCTTTACCTTCGAGGCTTACGTGATCCCTACACCTTCTATGGAAAAGACACTTCTGGTGGGAGACTTTCTCTTTGTAAGTAAAATGCACTACGGTATCCGATTGCCGATCACTCCACTGTCACTCCCTTTGATGCACAGCAAAATTCCAGGTACAGACATCGACTGTTATACAGATATCGTCCAACTGCCATATCTACGTCTTCCAAAATTTCAGGAAATCAAGAGATTTGATAATGTTGTCTTCAATTGGCCAGTTGAAAGTGATTTACCCGTTGACAAGCGAATGAATTATATAAAACGATGCGTAGCAGTTCCGGGTGACACGCTGGAAATCATCGATAGAGAGGTGTACATCAATGGCAAAAATCCATCCAAACCTGACAGAATGCGCCTTCAATTTGAATATTATGTCCGCACAGATGGAACACCTTTCAACAGACGTCAGCTTCATGATAAGCTCGACATTTATTATTCAAAAGCCTTGAATCCTTCAGAAAACGACTTTACACAAGTAAGACAAATATCCCAAACCGAGTACCTCATACACATTCCGGAAGACAAGTTACCGATGTTCCAAAAGCTTCCCAATGTAGTGGAGATCATTCCGGTCATTGCCAAAAGAGATCCATTTGATTATCCCGACAATACGCCCATAGCCCTAAAAAATTATTTGGATCGATACCTGAAACCCAACTCTGAAACATTTCCTAACAGATATCACAGCGATATCATCAAATACATGAATACAAGAGATAATTACGGCCCCGTTTACATCCCTAAAAAAGGCACAACCGTTCATATCAGCACCGACAACATCGAATGGTACGAACGCATCATACAAACTTATGAAGGCAATTCGCTGACAATAGAAGATGATCAAATCCTTATCAATGGCAGGAAGGCTGATTCATATACTTTCAAACAAAACTACTACTGGATGATGGGAGACAACAGGCACAATTCACTTGACTCACGGTATTGGGGATTTGTGCCCGAGGACCATATAGTCGGCAAACCAGTATTTATCTGGATGAGTTATGACAAAACTGCTGAAAAAATCTCCTCTAAAATCAGGACATCCAGAGTATTTACCACCGTACATGGCGAGGGTAATCCCAGGTCATACTTCTGGCATTTTGTAATCCTTACAGCATTGCTCAACCTGGCATGGAAATATTATTCAGAAAAATTTCGAAAAAAAACGAATGCAAAAGGAAATTCTTGAATTTCCACCTTTTTTATTTCCAGCCACAGATTGGTTTACTCTCTGGCTGAATACAGACCAAAAGCTCATATTAAAAAATTACCCTTGGAATAAACAGTCATCATTCAATAGGTTTTACATCGATGGCCCCAATGGAGGTCAAAAGCTCACCATACCAGTTATACATCCGCATCAGGGAGCCAGCGTAGATCAAATTCAGATCTGTTATGATTCAGACTGGCAATCAATTCATCTTAAAACCCTAAATTCAGTTTACAACAATAGTCCATTCTATGAATTTTTGTCAAACAATCTAGAGGATTTGTATAGCAGTCGACCCGTTTACTTAATTGATTTTTGTCTTGCATCAATTGACCTCTGCCTGCTTTGGTTAAAAGAAAAAAAAGCCAATAGCTCCCTTTCAGAGGAAATAACTAATTCACATCCTGTTGATTTTGAGTTAAAAATGGGTACACTTAATCACATTCAATCAAAACCTTACAAACAAGTTTTTTCTTACAAAAATGGATTTTTGCCCAAACGCTCTGTCATTGACCTTATTTTCAACGAAGGACCTTTGGCAAAAAGCCATCTACTTGATTATTAATTCATTTGATACTTTTGTCAAAAAATAAAAAATGCACAAATACATATATCGTTTTAAATGCCTGTCGATATCGCTTATGTTCTCAATTCACTATCCGATACTGGGCCAAAGACCTGACTGCGACTTCGAAGTAACTTTACAGGTTGAAGCCCTTTCGGGAATGAGAATAAGGGAAAAACCTGATGTACAAGCCAAAATAGTAGGTTCAGCTCCTTATAAATCCCATGTACAGGCCTGCAAAGAAAAGTTTGGACAGACCACCGTAGAGGGTATCAATGGCTTCTGGAGATATGTAAGTTTTAAAAACTTTAAAGGATACATGTGGGATGGATATACAGTGCCCATTCTTGTACGGGAGTCTCTATCGGGATCCAATATTTCCGAAAATGAAACAAAAGCACTTAAGGCTTTGGAAGACTCAAAAATCGAAGCCGAAAACCAGCACGGACACCAAAAATCAGTCGTACAGACTGAACAAGGTAAAAAGCCAAACTTACAAACTTCTTCCGGGAAGTCATCCATCTTCCAAGATGTAAAATTTCTGACAGAAAGTTATCCTTATTGCGAAGATGTGACCAAGATAGACCGCACATACTATTATTATGGCATTTATCTGGAAGATGATTACTATCATATAAGACCCATTGACCTGAGCATCGAACTGAGAAAAGACAACCCCAGAGGCAAGATGTTTTTTGATATAAAACCTTCGAATGGAGATGGTACACTATTTATCATAGGATTGCCGGAAGTTTTCCGTGATTGGAAGAAAATAAAGAACAACGACTTCATCCTCACACAGATAAACCGAACCCTGACACCAGGCGTCCGGCTCGAGCTTTATCCCTACCAGCCCGGAGAATCCCTTGGTAATATCCGACTGATGACTTCAGGTACTGTCTCTACCTATGTCAATGACTGCCCTGTAGTCCAAAATTACCGGCTGCAAGTGGAGCTCAATGTGGATGTAAAAGAAATCTTTGACATCACAAACCAAATCCAATATTTCGGAAAGTGTGGCGTCCCCGATATTTATTGGTTTGGTGACCTCAATCAGGACGGTTACACCGATTTTATTCTTGTGAGTGAATATCCCGGCTTTTCGGTATTTACACTGTTTTTCTCACAACCCAATGAACGTGAAAAATTCAAAAAAGTGGCAGAGTGGCAGGTAGAAGATTGTGATTAAATGAGCCAGCGGCTGTACCTTCGGCCGCAGCAGCAAATGGCATCATCATAAAAATGACCTCTCAGGAACTCGAGCAAAACAAAAATGAAGATTCAATAAAACTCCTTCTCGGAGAGCTCAAGGCCAGACTTGAGAAAATATCTCTCGGTGGTGGAAAATCAAAAATCGAGAAACAACACAAACAAGGGAAATTAACGGCTAGAGAACGGATAGAACACCTGCTCGACCCGGGAAAACCACTTCTAGAAATCGGAGCCCTTGCAGGCTGGGAGATGTACAAAGAGCACGGCGGATGTCCAGCAGGCGGTGTTGTAATCGTGATAGGATACATCTGTGGCCGTATGTGCATTGTGGTGGCAAATGATGCCACTGTAAAAGCCGGAGCATGGTTTCCTATAACCGGTAAAAAAAACCTACGTGCTCAGGAAATCGCAATGGAAAATCGCATTCCGATTATTTATCTGGTCGATAGCGCTGGAGTTTATCTGCCGATGCAGGATGAAATTTTCCCGGACAAAGAAAATTTCGGCAGAATTTTTCGAAACAATGCTGTCATGTCGTCAAAAGGCATTACACAAATTGCCGCTATTATGGGTAGTTGTGTGGCCGGAGGAGCTTATCTACCGATCATGAGCGATGAAGCCCTTATTGTAGATAAAACAGGTTCCATATTCCTGGCAGGCTCCTATCTGGTAAAAGCTGCCATAGGCGAAGATGTGGACAATGAAACCCTAGGTGGAGCCACCACCCATTGCGAAATATCCGGTGTGACCGACTATAAAGAACCCGATGACCCCTCAGCCCTTGCGAAAATCAGAAATATTATCGATAAGCTAGGACACTTCCCAAAAGCCGGTTTTGATAGGGCTGAACCAAAAGATCCGGAGCGAAATCCAACAGATATTTACAAAATAATTCCCTACGACAGAAGCAAACCCTTTAAAACCAAAGAACTAATTGAATGCCTCATCGACAAGGGCAGTTGGATTGAGTACAAGGAAGGGTACGGCAAAACCCTCATTACCGGATATGCTCGCATCGATGGTTGGGCTGTGGGGATTGTGGCCAACAACCGCGAAATTGTAAAAAACAAAAAAGGAGAAATGCAATTCGGTGGCGTCATCTATTCAGATTCGGCTGATAAGGCTACCCGATTTATCGCAAATTGCAATCAAAAGAAA
Source organism: Schleiferia thermophila (assembly GCF_003337435.1). Taxonomy (GTDB): domain Bacteria; phylum Bacteroidota; class Bacteroidia; order Flavobacteriales; family Schleiferiaceae; genus Schleiferia; species Schleiferia thermophila. The sequence continues at coordinate 215,896 of NZ_QPJS01000003.1, read as the reverse complement.
ATTCCTCTGGTGTTTTTACAAGATGTGACAGGCTTTATGGTTGGGAGCCGCTCAGAGCACGGTGGTATCATCAAAGATGGAGCAAAAATGGTAAATGCCGTAGCCAATAGTGTAGTACCAAAGTTTACCATCATCATAGGCAATAGCTACGGAGCCGGTAACTATGCCATGTGTGGCAAAGCTTATGATCCGCGTCTTATAATAGCTTGGCCCACAGCACAGATAGCTGTAATGGGAGGACAACAGGCTGCAAGCGTTCTTCTGCAAATCGAAAAAGCAAACCGACAAGCCTCGGGCCAGGAATTATCACCAGACCAGGAGAAAGAGCTTCTCAACTCTATAAAAAGCCGGTACGAAAATCAAACCAGTCCATATTACGCTGCCGCCCGGCTTTGGGTTGATGCCATCATCGATCCGATCGATACGCGCAAATGGATCTCAATGGGTATAGAGATGGCTGACCACAACCCGGATGTTCCACGCTACAATCCCGGTGTTATTCAGGTATAAGAACTACTGCAAACGCTATAATCTACGTCCATAAACTCTTCCAAATTACCAAACTGATAATATCCATAAACCTACTAAGGATTGCAAACAATATCCGGCAAAAAATTACTTTAATGCAAACGCTCGTTTCATAGCTTGTATGCAACAAAGCGAGATGACAATAGGAGAATCCTACGAGTCAAAAAGTACTAGGCAAAAAAAAGACCTCAACGTTTTGTAAAAACTGAGGCCAACGAAAGGTAGTGGGTTCAACAGGATTCGAACCTGTGACCCCCTGCTTGTAAGGCAGGTGCTCTGAACCGGCTGAGCTATGAACCCCTGGATGTAAAGAACGGGTGCAAAGATAGAATCCCATTTAAAACTCCAAAATAAAAGCTTGGATTTTTCACTATTTCAAATACCTGAATTTCAAATATCCAAAAAAACTCAATTGGCACTTTAATGTTAGATTAACACATATTTCAATTCCACACCGGATTCGCAGGAGTGTTGATCCAATATAAATAGCGACCTCCAAGCTTGCGGAGTAAGGATGACCAACGTTCCTCTGGGGCATACTGCATCACTACGTCGAGCGCCTCTTTAACCACAACCCATGATTTGGCCCTCAGTTCGTTTTCCAATTGTCCCGGTGCCCATCCACTGTATCCTTTAAAAAACAGTACATCATCTTCGAGTATTTTGCCTTTGCGAATTTTATCAAAGAGCATCTCTGCATCACCACCCCAATAATATTGATCGTCAATTTTATAATTTGAATCTACCAGATCGCTGCGTTTGTGGATGAAAAACAAATGATCGGTTTCAACCGGTCCCCCTTCGTGTATGAAAAAATCAGAAGACTGTAAATCGTCAATAATATCGCATAACATCATATTACTGACCTTATTGATTACAAAGCCTACTGCACCAAGGTTGGAATATGCGGTTAAATAAATTACTGTCTTTTCAAAATTAGGATCTCCCAGCAACGGCTCCGATATAAGCAAACATCCTTGTACCGGCAAATCTAGCACTTCCATAAGAAAACAAGTTTTTCAATCCATGGTATAAAATTAATAATGAATGTCATTTTATATCGGCTACTTTTCAAAATATTTTTGTTACACTATTTTATTGTGATGTATGAAAAAAAATTTGTTTGATGTAAGGGAAAATTATGCACATGGTGAACTTATAGAAAATCAATTGCCAGACCATCCGGTAAAATTGTTCGACCTTTGGTTTAATGAATTCCAAAAATTCAATGCATATGATTTCAACGCAATGACACTTTCTACCTTGGGGCTGGATGGATACCCCAAAAGTCGACAAGTACTGCTGAAGGAATACTCTGCAGACGGTTTTGTTTTTTTTACAAATTATAACAGCGATAAAGGAAAAGAGATAGCTGCCAATCCAAGGGTAAGCTTGCTATTTTACTGGGCACAAACAGAGCGTCAAGTCAGAGTTCTTGGAGAGGCAGTGAAAATCTCCAGAGAAGAAAGCGAAACCTACTTCAGAACCAGACCTAAAGAAAGCCGTATTGGCGCTCACGTTTCACCACAAAGCAGCGTAATAGAATCAAGAGATTTTCTAATGGAAAGATTCAAAAAATTATCTGAAATGTACGCACAGAACGACGACATCCCATGCCCTGAATCCTGGGGAGGATACCGCGTAGTACCCATGCGATTTGAGTTTTGGCAAGGAAGACCCTCTCGGCTCCATGACCGAATCGTGTATGAAAAAGTTCAAACAGATCATTGGAAAATTTATAGACTTGCACCCTAGTACAACTCAAAGAAGCAAACAAAATGATAGGAGACAATATCACAACAGGTCACTGGATCTTCGCAGCCGTCTTTATGGTCTTGTTTGTTATTTATCTGGCCTGGAGCTATCAAAAAGATGCACCAGTACACAAAACCTTTTTTCCATCAGGCTCAATTTATTTTTTGTTAGGCATCCTTACACTTATATTTCTGATTTTCATCTTTGCGCGGGTTTTTTAATCAATCCTCCATTAAACTTCAGAGGTAAAGAACTGTCAAAACCGCGTGTCCGATACTGTAGAAAATAAAGTTCGCGATTATCTGAACGGAAAGAGCCAGCAATCTGTTGAGTCGATATACCGTTTGGTCTACGAAACGTATTCAGGTAGACTTTATTCTTTTATTGCAACCATCCTAAAGAACAAGGAAGATGCACACGATGTAGCACAAAATGTATGGGAAAAGATATTTCGCCATTTCCGCTCATTTAAGGGCGATTCATCACTGTATACGTGGATGTACAGAATAGCATATCACGAGTGTATCAACTGGAAAAAATCCAGAGATTATGAAATATTTGTTTCATACGATATCAGAAATGCTAGTCAGGAAGGCATCGTACCTTCTGAAATAAAGGCCGAAACTGCTTTAAAATGGCTTGATGAAGCAATCCAAACTTTACCACCACGGCAAAAAGCAGTTTTTACACTTAGATATTTTGAAGAATTATCGTATGAAAAAATCTCAGAAATCACAGGAATCACCGAAGGTGCGCTGAAAGCATCCTTTCATCACGCGATGGGAAAAGTGGAAAATTATTTGATCAAAAAATTAAACGAAAACAAATATCAATAGTCTAAACATTGAAATGAAGAGAGAAATACAGAAAGAGGTCGAAAATTTTAAAAATCTACATGACCTCCATGGCAGAGCAAAACATACGTATTTGAAATCGGCACATGACATACGGGATTTTGAATATGTCTATCTACGATTTAAAAAGAAGAAAATCACAGCATTGTATATAAAGCTAGGAGCTGCAGCTTCGGCAGCCGCCATCATCTTAGGTATAATTATCTGGAATAATAAAGAAAAAAACATTCTGGAAGATCACTATTACATGAAACAAACCGAGTGGATCGCATTAAGCGATGAAGCATTGCTTACCAGTGAGTATATAAATACTTTAAAATCAACAAACAACTATCAACATACAGAAAATGATTGGCTATGGAACGAATTAGAATAAGTGGAATAGCACTTTTGATTGTATTGAATTTAAACACCTTTGCTCAACCTGACAAAGCTTGGCTGCGGGCCAAAGAGCGTATAGAAAATATGCGGATTGGTATAATTTCCACACGATTAAACATGACAACTGCAGAAGCTGAAAAATTCTGGCCTATTTATAATGAATATCGCAGAAAACTCGATAAAATTCATCAGGAAAGAATTCAGTTGATAGAAGAAGGCCTCAACAATTCCGACAGCATAACATCCCTATCTGACAACGATGCAGAAAAACTAATGTCTGAGATTTTGAAACTCAATGAGGAAAATGCAAAAATTCAAATTGAATACTACAAAAAATTTTCAAGATTAATTGGCCCAAAACGAGCTATCGACCTTTATTTGAGTGAAATACATTTCAAAAGAAAACTCATGCGGGAAATGAGAGAGCTTAAAAGTGATTAAGCGACTTTTCACTCAGATTGCTTGGTATTGAATTCCATATTCATCAAAATTGTAATAAAGTTGATTGCTATCATGCAACCATCCATCAACAATGATTTCGTAAATTAAATTTATCTGTAATAAATCAAACAGGCAATAAATCAAAAATGCCTGGTGTTTTCCCTATCTTACAAATCTGTATCTGAAATGGCACATTCTAGAAAATTGTAAAGCTAGACAGCATTATTTTTTATTCTTTAGTTTTCAATCTTTTAGAGCACATTCGCTCCACGTTAATTTGTTGGTAAATTCCACGGGAATGTGTCATTAAGCGCCATAAGTACACCTAACAAAAGCTATATTTGCAAGTATTGGAAATCAAAAACGAGAAATACATATAGCTGAAAATGAGTGAAGTAAAAGACTATGGTGCAGCCAGTATTCAAATACTGGAAGGACTCGAAGCCGTAAGAAAAAGACCTGCGATGTACATCGGTGATATAGGCACCAAAGGCCTTCATCACCTTGTATATGAAGTAGTTGACAATTCTATTGACGAAGCTCTGGCAGGATACTGCAAAACCATCGAAGTGACCATTCATCAGGACAATAGTATTACGGTAAAAGACGATGGTAGGGGTATTCCGGTGGATATTCACCCTAAAGAGGGAAGATCGGCCCTTGAAGTAGTAATGACCGTATTGCATGCCGGTGGAAAATTTGACAAAGATTCCTACAAGGTATCAGGAGGGTTGCACGGGGTAGGCGTTTCATGCGTCAACGCACTCTCTACTCATCTTCGAGCCGAAGTGCACAGAGGAGGTAAAGTTTATGTTCAGGAATATTCCAGAGGCATCCCTTTATACGATGTAAAAGAAATAGGCAATAGCGATTACAGGGGGACTATCGTAAGCTTCAAACCAGACGATACCATATTCATCGATACAGTCTATCAATACAGCATATTGCAGGCTCGCCTTAGAGAATTAGCATTTCTCAACAAAGGCATCCGCATTAAGCTCACCGACGAAAGAGAAACAGATGAGCAAGGAATGCCCATCACTGAAACCTTCTATTCAGAAGGCGGACTTAAAGAATTTGTCTCATTTATTGACTCTGCACGAGAAAAGTTAATTCCTGAGCCCATTTACATGGAAGGCGAAAGAGCAGGAATTCCAGTGGAGGTGGCCATGACGTACAATACCTCCTTTACTGAAAATATCTTTTCCTACGTTAATAATATCAACACACACGAGGGAGGTACACACCTGACCGGATTCAGAAGAGCTCTGACAAGGACTCTGAAAAAATACGCCGATGATTCCGGAATCACCACTAAAGAAAAAGTAGAAATCACCGGTGATGACTTCAGGGAAGGGCTCACGGCTGTCATCTCTGTGAAAGTAATGGAGCCTCAGTTTGAAGGTCAAACCAAAACGAAACTCGGTAACAACGAAGTCGTCGGCGCAGTTGACCAACTCGTGGGCGAAATGCTCAGCACCTACCTTGAAGAACACCCCAACGAAGCCCGGATGATCGTAAACAAGGTAGTACTTGCTGCTAAAGCAAGGATAGCCGCGCGTAAAGCCCGGGAAATGGTACAAAGAAAAAATGTACTTACCGGCACCGGTTTACCAGGTAAACTAAGCGATTGCTCTGAAACAGACCCGGCCCGCTGTGAACTCTTTTTAGTAGAAGGAGATTCAGCTGGAGGTACCGCCAAACAAGGCCGCGATAGACGCTTCCAGGCCATTATGCCATTGAGAGGTAAAATTCTCAATGTCGAAAAGGCAATGACTCACAAAGTCTTTGAAAATGAAGAAATCCGAAACATCTTCACCGCTCTTGGGGTTTCCATCGGTACGGAAGAAGATTCCAAGGCTCTCAATATAAGTAAATTACGATATCACAAAATCATTATTATGTGTGATGCCGATGTGGATGGAAGCCACATTGCCACACTTATCATGACGTTTTTCTTCAGATATATGCGCGAACTGATAGAACACGGCCACCTCTACATTGCTTCTCCCCCGCTCTACCTGGTCAAAAAAGGCAATAAGCAAGCTTATGCATGGAATGAATCACAGCGCGACCAACTGGTCCGTGAATTTGGTGGCGAAAAAGAAGGTACTGTAAACATACAACGCTATAAAGGACTTGGTGAGATGAATGCCGAGCAGCTATGGGAAACTACCATGAACCCTGAGAAAAGAACACTAAAACAAGTGACCATCGAAAATGCTGCCGAAGCCGATCGCATCTTCTCAATGCTAATGGGCGATGACGTACCTCCCAGACGAGAGTTTATTGAAAAGAATGCCAAATACGCCAAAATAGACGCATAAGCTCAAAGTTAAAAAAACCCGGAATCTTCCGGGTTTTTTCAATATGGGCTTAAGTTTTCAAAAAATAAATTATAAAAACGGCTGTGATCAACAACTTCAAGCTGAACTTGGCACTTCAGATCGGATAAATAGAAAACTCATAAGATTCTGTGATCGGATTTACGAGAATTTTTCTACAGCTCTCATCCGCTTTCTGTCTGGCATCTTCCTCATCAGTTGCTTCGAGGATCATTTGGATGTGCTTCCCGATTCTTACTTCAGAAACACCCGTAATCCCTACATTTGGCATATTATGACATACTGCTTTACCCTGGGGGTCCAATAGTGCCTTGTGAGGCATTATATTGACATCAACTCTGAATTTCATGGTGAATGGATTTAGTTGGATGATAAAAAAGTATTGACAACAATATGTAAAGTAGTACGACAGCAGATAAACCAGCCTTCTTAAACCAAACAAGTATTACTACCGCTGCCAGGACAAAAACCCCTTTCAGCCACAGGAAAGAATCAGCATGTGACAGCTTCAGTGAAAACAATCGAAAATCTGCATTCATAAACCAAATCAGCAAAAATGGAATTATTACAAAATGATACAACTGAAAAACTTCCCTTCCAACTACTTCTATAATGAAGGGGATACCAATCACCAATATAGCGCAGGAGGGCGTAGGAAGTCCTTTAAAATCTTTTGACTGATCAACATCCAGATTGAATCGGGCTAACCGGAATGCAGCACCAGCTGCCACTATAAAGGAAAGGTAAGGAACTATTTCCAGAAGCTGCAACTCCGGAGGTACATATGTAACAGCAATTTTGAACAATACCATAGATGGTACTACACCGAAACTCACAACATCTGCCAATGAGTCCAGTTGCACTCCCAAGGGAGTAGCTACATCAAGCCAGCGTGCAACCAAACCATCCAAAAAATCAAAAGCCAGAGAAAGAATCATCCAAAATAACGTAGTATGAAAATCAGCTCTTGACGCAGCATCCAAAGCCGGCAATGCACAAAACAAATTCATAAGAGTAAGCATGTTGGGTATATGCCGTTTCATTTGCGGTGCTGCATTTTACGGCCACAAAGGTAAGGAATAGCCCATTTCTACTTCGACAAATCAAAGAAGAACCCCCAAAAGTATCCCAATTGTTTACGTAAAGATTCTTTTTAAAAGGTTTAAAATTCGCACACTCCTTTTCCAAGGAATTTATTTATCAAAATTATAGTTCAAAAACCTTTAAGAAAAAACCCCTGACTAAAGCCAGGGGTCTCAGGTATACGGTTTATGAAATCAACCTATTTGCTCATTCGATAAGGTCTGAATTTTTGGCGTTTGGGTTTTTTAGAGGTTTTTTTTCGCTTCAAGTCATTTTGCATTCCAAGTCTGTCCATTGCACAGCGAAAACCAATCCAGTCGGTAGCCACAGTTTGTTCCATAAATCTGCGAGTTCCCGGGCTCACCCAGTATTGTCTATCTTTCCAGGAGGCACCTTTTACCACTCGTATTGTGTTTCCAATCAATGTGGTTTTGTTGTAATCATACATGGGTTCCTCACCAGAAGGAACATCTTTACTGTAATAAATACTTGATTCAACATCTCCATCGAGATAATCTCTATAGTCGCTGTATTGATAATTTCGTCTGTTTAGATTCTCCTGCTCTGTTACAGGTCTTACCGGCAACTGGCCGGGAAGGCGTACAATTTTTCCGTTTTGGTCTACCTGAGGTTCTTGAAGAACTGTAAGCTCACCGGCCCCTTGATAATCTTTGTCAAAAGTAGTAAATTCATTTCCCCTGAAAGGTCTGAAATCGGTCAGATCTTCAAAGCTCAAAGGTCTGTACACATCCAGTACCCATTCAGCCACATTACCTTCCATATCGTAGAGGCCAAAATCGTTTGGGGGGTAAAATTTTACCTGCATGGTGATATCTGCCTGGTCGTTGAGCCAACCCCCTAAACCCATGTTATCCCCTCTTCCTCTTTTGAAATTGCCGAGCATATCACCTCTGCTTTTACCCTCAGAGGTTCTCATTGAGTTTCCGGCCCAAGTAAATTTATTTCCTTCATACAGTCGGTCAAACTGGCGGTTTCCTATATTTCCGTAAGCTGCATATTCCCACTCAGCCTCGGTTGGAAGTCTGTATTTGGGCAGTAGTATACCATCTTCTATAGTCACAGGGCGACCTTCTTTGCCATAAGGGCTATTTGGTCTGTAATCTTTTAGTCCCTTTTTGTTTTGTTGAGTGTATTCACCAGAAAGATAAAGATAAACTTCTGTATCAAAATGGTCTGCATCTCTCTGGTCGTTAAGCGGATAAAATACCCCTTTTTCAATCAGAATCATTTCATTGACTCTGTCGGTCCTCCAGGCACAATATTTCATAGCCTGCTCCCAGTTTACCCCGACTACCGGATAAAAATTATATGCGGGATATCTGAGGTAATTTTCAACCAAAGCTTCATTGTAGGCCAGTTTATCTCTCCACACCAATGTATCGGGTAAAGCAGACCTGTAAATTTCCGGAAAGTATTCCAGGTCAAAAACTCTTTCCAACCAATAGAGGTACTCGCGGTAAGCGAGGTTAGTAACCTCGTGCTCGTCCATGTAGAAAGATGAAACTGTCACTTGCCTAGGTATATTGTTCCAGTCTTTGATAACATCTTCTTCAACACGGCCCATGGTGAAGGTACCTCCTTCGATAAAAACAAGACCCGGACCGGTCATCTGGCCTTTGAATTTCAGGTTAGCCATGAATCCACCGTTTTTTGTATCATTAATTTTCCATCCGGTGGTGCTGGATTTGGGTTTCCCACAGCCAGTTGCAAGTACAATGGCTGCTAACCATGCAAGAGGAAGAAAATTTCTCATATTCATGCAAAGAAATTTTTCAGTTTAAAATTTTGGACAACGTAAGGGTTCTATCTTTTTTGTCTTTTTTGGACATGCAAATTGGTACATGAGCGATATTTCGTGGGCCCCTCCCAGAGCATTGGTAAGTCTGCTTACGGTGTAATCGTAGCTATATCCAAGCCGCCAGGGCATTTCTTGAGGTGCTATTCCAAGTAAAATAACGAGCGCATCAGGATTGGTATTGCCATGACGAAGCCCTAATCCACCTGTTATGGCTGAATAATTAAACGATAAACCTCCAAAGAACGACCAGAACGTACCTTGATTTTGTATCACAATATTTGGAATCAATACGCTCTGATATTCGCCATACAACCTTCTTCGGGTAATGGGTATATTAGCTCCTGAATGAATAGTCAGTTTAAATGGCAGTTTGCTCTCTACAAAGAAGCTTTCGTCAGGTTGTGTTAGATGATGCCCAGCAACTCCGATGTAAAATGCTTCTGAATACCCTATAAAACCTATGGACAAATCTACATGATTGTTTTGAACCCTGTCCGGACCTACTTCCTCTGTCGGTCTGACAAAGCCAAAGAAGGGGTCTATCATATCAGGAAATCGAAAGTTACCCCATTCAAGAGCTCTTTGTCTGAAATTTGCCTGAAAACCGGCCAAAATGGAAAATTTCCTGCTGACTTGCAAATGATAGGAATATAAGGCTCCTATTTCCGTTGTATTGAGCACCCCGTCACCAGCTTCATCTCTTAAAATTAAAAATCCTAGTCCTCCCTTTATATTATCAAAATATTGGTCGTATGAAGCAGAGAATGTTTGATAGATGTTTCCAATCGGATACTGACTTCTATAGTTAAGATGAACTTTTGGGCAGCGGGCCACACCTGCAAATGCTGGATTAAGATAAAGCGGATTGGCATAGTACTGCGAAAAATGCGGATCCTGCGCCTGAAGCATCTGAAAGGCTCCAAGCATAGAAAGGATTAATAGCCTGGCTTTAATTCTGAGGAGCATTCAGAATATGGTTTTGAGGTTTTTTGATTCTAACGATTACAAAAAGCATGGAGTATTCAAATCGCTTTTTTACTTCTAAAATTTTTAGGCGTCAATATTACAAAAAATATAAGCAAACATAAAAAAATATCAATGGCTTTGAAACAGAAATTGTTTTAATCAAAAAAAACACCTTTGTTAATTTTTAAATTATTAATATTCAATTGCTATTTAACTTATCAATGTAAAGTTATTTTGCAACGGTTAAGAGATAATCAAGCGTTATTGTTCAAGGTCAGGAAAATTCTAAGGGGATTTCTTGGTGCTTTATAAATTGTATATAAACACGTCTATAACCATTAAACCTCTACAAAAAGAAACCTCTTTATCCAGTTGATCAATGCGTTTATACTTTGGATTTCATCCACTCTTATAAAGAGTTTGTCATTTTTCTCCTTCAACTGAACGTTCTTAAACAGGGATATTCTTTGAAGCACAGTTTTGAAAAAGTCGCTTTGGTAAAACGGATGCCCGGGATTTTGTGGAAAGTATCCGAGAAAAACCTCTTGTTTGAGCGTGATCTTTTCAAAACCGCATTCACGTGCCAGCAATCTAAGCCTGATGCTGTCTATGAGTTCAGAGGCAGGTGTAGGAAGGGGGCCAAATCTGTCGATGAGTTCGTCCTCAAATCGGGATAGTTCGTCTTCATTTTGTATTTGGTCGAGTTGTTGGTACAGCCTAAGTCTTTCTTCTGTTTTATTGATGTATTCATCTGGAAATAGAATTTCTACATCGGTTTCAAAAACGCATTCTTTGGGTTTACTGGCTTTCGTTATTTCTTCGGCGTAGAGTTCTTTGAATTCGTTTTCCTTTAATTCCTGAATGGCTTCTTCTAAAATCTTTTGATAAGTTTCAAATCCAATGTCGGTGATAAAGCCACTTTGCTCACCGCCTAGCAAGTTGCCAGCGCCTCTGATTTCGAGATCTTTAAGTGCAATTTGAAATCCACTGCCCAAATCGTTGAACTGCTCGATGGCTTTCAGCCTTTTCCTTGATATTTCCGGAAGTGAAGCCAATAGAGGAGCTATCAAAAGGCAGTAGGCCTTGATATTGCTCCTGCCAACCCTACCTCTGAGCTGGTGCAGATCACTAAGTCCGAAATTGTGAGCCTGATTGATGATAATGGTGTTGGCATTGGGGATGTCCAGTCCATTTTCGGCTATGGAGGTACTGACCAAGATGTCGAAGTCACCATCCATAAAACCGAGGATGATTTCTTCCAGTTTGGAAGTATCCATTTGGCCGTGAGCCACGGCAATGGAAGCTCCGGGGATCAGACGTTGAAGCATTCCTGCTATTTCAAAAATGTTTTCAATTCGATTGTGAATGAAGTATACCTGGCCATCGCGTTGCAGTTCCCTGAATATCGCATCACGGATGATGTCTTCGTTCCATGTGATAATTTGTGTATCCACGGGCAATCTGTTTGGTGGAGGTGTCGTCATAACAGAAAGATCGCGAGCAGCCATAAGGCTAAATTGTAAAGTTCTTGGAATGGGTGTGGCGGTGAGTGTTAGGGTATCAACATTAACCCTCAATGTTTTGAGTTTTTCCTTTACACCTACTCCGAATTTTTGTTCCTCGTCTATAATAAGCAATCCGAGATCTTTAAACTTGACCCGATCGCTGACCAGTGCATTGGTTCCTATGATGATATCTATGTCCCCGACGGCAAGTCGCTGAAGAATATCTTTTTGTTGTTTTGTGGTTTTGACCCTTGACAAATATTCGATTTTGACCGGGAAATCTTTTAATCTGCTTGAGAAAGTCTTATAATGCTGAAAAGCTAAAAGGGTGGTAGGTACCAACACAGCAGTTTGCTTACCGTCTAGGGCAGCCTTGAACGCGGCTCTGATGGCTATTTCGGTTTTGCCAAAGCCAACATCTCCACAGATTAATCTATCCATGGGAGTTTCACTTTCCATATCGGCCTTTACTTCGGCAGTGGCTTTAATCTGATCAGGAGTATCTTCGTAGATGAAGGAAGCTTCCAGCTCATACTGCAAATAATGGTCAGGCGGAAATGCATAGCCCTTACTGGCCTTTCGCCGGGCATAGAGTTGTATTAGGTCAAAAGCCAGTTGTTTTACCTTCTTTTTTGCTGCTTCCTTTTTTCTTGCCCAGGTGTTGGTTCCTAGTTTGTTCAATACTGGTTCGGTGCCCTCCTTTCCTGTGTATTTGGAAATCTTGTGCAGGGAATGTATTCCAACGTAGAGTACGTCGTTGTCTTTGTAAATGATTTTAATGGCCTCTTGAATTTTGCCATTGTTTTCAATTTTCTGAAGTCCGGCAAATTTTCCGATACCATAGTCGATATGAGCTACATAGTCACCAAACTGAAGGGAAGTTAGTTCTTTAAGTGTAATGGCTTGTTTCTGCTCGTAAAAATTCTTAAATTTATGTCTGTGAAACCGCTCAAAAATCTGATGATCCGTAAGAAGAATGAGCTTGGACTCATGGTCTTCAAATCCACTGTAAAAACTGAGCAGTATAGTCTTAAAATTCAAACCGCTACCATGTTCTGAAAGTGCAGCATGCAGTCTCTCTATCTGTCGGTGGCTGCTGCAAGAAATCATCACAGAAAATCCGTGATAAGACTTCTGCCTTATATAAGAAGCCAAAAGTTCAAAGTTTTTGTTAAAAACCGGATGAGGCTTGCAGTTGTACTGAAGTCTATAAACATCGGGATAACAACTGACTGTGCCCAGTTCTACAATTTTATGCTGATCGAGTTTTTGTTTTAGCTGGCTGCCGGAAATAAACAAGTCTTCGGGACTAAGATGACGAACCGGCGACTGCTTGGCATCGAATTTTTCGAAAGCCATCGCCATCATTTCGTCCATACGCTCGATGACTTGTATGCTATCCTGAATTACAACGATAGTGTCAGTACCAACCAAGTCCAACAAAAACTTTCGTTCTTCTTTCTGTGCCTTATTTTCAATGTTTGGCAATAAAACTGCCTTAGTTACCTTTTCAAACGATAGCTGTGAATCGATGTGAAAGAGCCTGATGCTTTCAATTTCATCCCCAAAAAATTCAATTCGGTAGGGATGTTCTTTGACGTAGGAAAACACATCTACAATTCCTCCTCTGATGCTAAATTGACCTGGATCGGTAACAAAGTCAACTCTTTCAAATCCAAATTCAAAGAGTGTTTCGTTCAAAAAATCAATGCCTACAGGCATACCGACTTGTAGCTCAATCAGCTGCGAAGCAAGGCTTTTCTGTGATATCACCTTTTCAAAAAGTGCATCAGCAGAAGTGATAATAATTTTAGGATATTTGGTAGTGACGATTCGGGCCAAGGTTTCTGCCCTGTGTAAAATATTGGCATTATCCGTTTGCTCTAGTTCATAAGGTTTTTTAAGAGAAGGAGGAAAATAAAGCACTGATTCGTTGTCTTCAAGTGCCTTTACATCTTCGTATACATAAGCGGCCTCTTCATTGAATGGTGAGATAAACAAAACATTATTGCCGAAAGCAAATAATTTAGAGGTAAAAATTGATTTTAAAGAGCCTTTTAAGTCAGAAATGAGAAATTTTGTATATTTCTCAGATTTGCTGAGAACCTCAAGTGTAGAGAACAGGTCCGACTCTTTAAACAAATTCTTTATTTGCTCCTTTGAAATGACTTCACTATTGATTGATTGATATCCATATTCCATGTAGGATCTGTAAGCAACGGTGATTTGACAAATTTCACAAGTATCTACTTGCAAAGGTACCAATTGGTTGGCCACTTTATGCTTCTTAATGAACATTTAATTTGTCCGGAAATTGCAATGCGTGGTGTCTACTGTTGTGATTATCAACTTTTTTTATCACAAAAAAATCTCAAATGCACATTTGCTAGTAAAACCTAATGGTTTATTTTTGCAGCCCGATTGCCTAAGGCCCATTCGTCTATCGGTTAGGACGTCAGATTTTCATTCTGAAAAGAGGGGTTCGATTCCCCTATGGGCTACTAAGGTAAGAGGCCCATTCGTCTATCGGTTAGGACGTCAGATTTTCATTCTGAAAAGAGGGGTTCGATTCCCCTATGGGCTACCAAAACAACTATGCATTAAAGAAAACATTTTAGTTGAACAATGGCAAATCACAAATCCGCTTTAAAAAGAATTCGTCAAACAGAAAAAAGACGAATCCACAACAGATACTATCACAAAACAGCCCGAAATGCTGTTAAAAAACTGAGAATGACCACAGACCCATCCGCTGCTGAGGAATTGCTTCCCAAAGTGGTTTCCCTGGTCGATAGACTTGTGAAAAGAGGTATTATTCACAAAAACAAATCGGCCAATCTAAAATCTAAGCTGACAAAATACGTGAATAAGATAAAAGCCAACGCGGCTATTGCTTAATTTGCAAAAGTTTATAAAAATTTGAAGCACGCCTCCAGATTTGTAGGTGTGCTTTTTTATTTTTGATTACATTATAGATTTTTACTGTGAAAAAAGATAAGGCCAGACAACTAAATAAAGATTACGCTTTTTCATACAGTACTAACAGTGGTTACAATCCCTTTGAAAAGCTTACTCAATTCTTTGATAAACAAGATCTGGACGGGGAAACTTTGAACGTCGCCGAACTGCATTTTGAAGTAAAGGGAAGAAATGGAAAACCAGTGACCATCCTCAAAAATCTTCCAAAACAAATCGACATCCAGGATTTAGCTTCGCAATTAAAAAAATTTTTGAATACCGGAGGAAGTGTTAAAGATGATTATATCATCCTACAGGGGGGAGACAGGCGAAAGGAAATTGCCAACTGGCTTGAACAAAAAGGAATAAAGAGCAAAAGAGTAGGAGGATAAAAAAACCCGGCGAAGTGCCGGGTTTTTGTTTATTTAGCTTTGTTGGAGGAGTTTATCCATCTCCATGGCTTTTTGAGCATTACCTGTTTTGTAGTAGACTTCGCGAAGTGCTTTAATTGTGTCTTTGTCTTTTGGATTGATGTCGAATGCTCTTTCAAACAGTGGCAGAGCTTTTTTAAACATTTCCAGCTGCTCAGCTTTTAGTTTTTCGTATTTTTTTGTCTCGTTGATAGATAGTTTATTCATCTGTTCTATTATGTCATTGGCTTTGGACACATATATGAGACCTTTCATGTAGAGTACATCTGCATAGTTTTCATCGAGCTCAAGTGCTTTATTATAGGCTTCCTCTGCCTGCTTAAGGTCATTCATTTCTGTATGGTATATAGTTCCCATTATAAACCAGAATAGTTTGTTGTTTGGATCGTTCTGAAGGGAAAGTCGTAAATTTTCTATGGCTTTGTCGTATTGTTTAGCTTTGATGAAGCTATCGAGTTCTTCTCTGATAAAGCGTTCGTCATTAGGATACATTGACCGGGCTTTTTTCAGTACTGCTGTGTAATTTTCTTTATCGTCAATGCTTTTATATGCTACTGCCAGCATCAGGAGTATATCGGGTCTTATATCGCCTTCTTCTCTTGGATTGGTGAAGCGATCGGGTCTAATTTTTAAATTTCTCTTCATCTCTTGTGGAGATCCAAATTGTACATCTCTCTTCTGTTCATTGTCATATACGATGTATTGGACTCCTTTGTAGTCGAGTTCTATCAGTTTATTAAACAATCGGATGGCTTCCTGAAAATCCCTTGCATTGAACTTCATCAACGATGCATTGTAGAGCATTACGGTATCGAGCACATCTATACCAGGAGTCTGACCTAGCTCATAAGAGAGCATAAAGTCCTTGTATGCTTCTTCCAACTGCTCATTGCGAGCTGCTCTTTCACCTCTGCGCTGTACCTGACCTATAACTGCGTACATATCAGTCACAGCGACATCAGTAAAAAACTTTTTGCCGATGGATTTTTCGTACTCGAGGCATTTTTTCAGATTTTCTGCAGCTATATCGAGTGCCCTCGGTTCCAGGTTGGCGACTGCATTATCCTGTGACGTATAAATCTCCAGATGGATTTTGCCATTGTAGTAATAGTATTTGGCCAAATCTTTTGGCTTTACATTAGCAGTACCTACTTCATTGAGTTTAACAGTGGCATTATCTATGTTTCTCTTCGCATCCGGAAGATCATTTCTTCGCTCCAGGGCTATGACTGCAGA
This sequence comes from Schleiferia thermophila, assembly GCF_003337435.1. Classification (GTDB taxonomy): domain Bacteria; phylum Bacteroidota; class Bacteroidia; order Flavobacteriales; family Schleiferiaceae; genus Schleiferia; species Schleiferia thermophila. Next base: position 199,594 of record NZ_QPJS01000003.1, on the reverse strand, counting down.
GCTAACTGTGGGTCCAATCTGTGCTTCCAGACAGAAAGTTGCTACTACCAAGATAAGAATTGCTGATTTTTTCATTGTATTTATTATTTGCTGTTATGTATGATAACTGTACCAAAATTAAAGGATCTGATTAATCAGAAGTGGTTTCAGATTCTTGTTCTGAAATGTCGTTGAGCGATAGGGTGCTATCTGGTATCTGTTCACTATCTTCATTTTCAGCGCGTGGGACTCTGCAGACCGAAGCTATGGTCTCTCCGTTTCTGAGGTTGATCAGTCGTACTCCTTGTGTGTTTCTGCCCATTACCCTAAGGTCGGCCACGGAAAAGCGAATTGCCACCCCTTTTTTATTGATGATAATCAGATCGTCATCGTCGGTCACATCTTTGATGGCAACCAGCAACCCGGTTTTTTCGGTGATGTTGATGGTTTTTACTCCCTTGGCACCTCGGTTGGTAATTCTGTATTCGTCAATGGAAGTACGCTTTCCATACCCTTTTTCAGACACTACGAGGATATCTCTATTTAGATCGCTGACACATACCATGCCTACCACTTCGTCGCTTTCGTCAGCTAGTGTCACGGCTTTTACACCTGCTGCGCTTCTTCCCATTGGTCTTACGGTGGATTCATGGAATCGTATAGCTTTTCCTGAACGTACAGCAATTACAATTTCCGAATTTCCATCGGATAGGCAAGCTTCCAGCAGTTCATCGCCTTCTCTCACTGTGATGGCAGCTATGCCATTGGCCCTGGGTCGGGAGTATGCTTCAAGGGTGGTTTTTTTGATAACACCCTTTTTGGTTACCAAAGTAATGTAGTGTTTATCCAAATAATCCGGAACTGAGAGGTTATCTACATTGATGTATGCCAAGACTTTGTCGTCCGGAGGCAAATTAATGAGGTTTTGAATGGCTCTTCCTTTAGAGGCCTTACTGCCCTCAGGAATTTCATATACACGCAGCCAGTAGCATTTGCCGGATTGGGTAAAGAGGAGAAGATAGTTGTGGTTGGTAGCCATAAATATGTGCTCTACGAAATCCTCATCGCGTGTGGTTGCTCCTTTCTGACCTACGCCCCCCCGGCTCTGAGTTCGATATTCATTCAGTGATGTGCGCTTGATATACCCAGCATGGGAAATGGTTATCACTACTTCTTCATCGGCTATCATGTCCTCTATTGAAAGGTCTCCTCCTGAGAAGTCAATTGTAGTCCTGCGCTCATCTCCATATTTTTCTTTGACTTCAAGTAGCTCGTCTTTTATGATTTTCATCTGGAGCTCCTTGCTTTCTAGTACCTCTTTGAGGTAAGCGATGGTCTTCATCAGCTCATCGTATTCGGCTTTGATTTTTTCTCTTTCCAGGCCTGTGAGACGTTGGAGGCGGAGTTCCAGGATGGCTTTAGCCTGAATTTCAGACAGGTCAAAAACAGCCATCAATCCTGACCTGGCGTCATCGACACTGCTGGAGTTTCGTATTAGATCAATAGCTCTGTCCAGATCGTCTTTGGAAGAAATTACTTTGAGCAATCCTTCGAGGATGTGAGCTTTTTTCTCGGCCTGTTCAAGTTCAAAGCGCGTACGGCGCATGATGACCGAATGGCGGAAGTCGATGAAGTGTTGAATTAACTCTTTCAGATTAACCAACATCGGACGGCCATTGACCAGAGCAATGTTGTTAACGGAAAAAGTGCTTTGCAGAGGGGTGTATTTATACAAATGATTAAGCACCACATTGGGAATTGCATCTTTTTTCAGCACATAGACTACTCTCAGACCATCTCTGTCACTTTCATCTCGGATATCGGCAATACCTTCTATTTTCTTATCATTGACAAGGTCCGCCGTTTTTTTGATCATCTCGGATTTATTGACCTGGAAAGGAATTTCGGTAACAATGATGCAGGTACGTCCATCTATTTCCTCAATGTTGGCTTTACCTCTTAATGCAATACGCCCTCTACCGGTATGATACGATTCTTTTACGCCTTCATAACCGTAAATGATACCTCCGGTCGGAAAATCAGGGGCTTTAATGATTTTGATTAATTCGTCAATAGAGATATCGGGATGCTCGATCAAGGCTACAATTGCATCAATAGTGTCTTTGAGGTTGTGCGGTGGCATATTGGTGGCCATCCCTACAGCAATGCCCGAAGCCCCGTTGATGAGCAGATTGGGAATTCGCGTCGGCAGTACAGTGGGCTCTTTAAGCGAATCGTCAAAGTTGAGCTGAAAATCAACAGTATCTTTTTCGATATCGGAGAGCATTTCTTCGGCTATCCTGCGCAGACGGGCTTCGGTGTATCGCATCGCTGCCGGACTGTCGCCATCGATGGAGCCAAAGTTTCCCTGACCATCTACAAGAGTATACCGCATCGACCAATCCTGGGCCATTCTGACCATAGTATCATACACCGAGCTATCCCCATGTGGATGATATTTACCCAATACTTCCCCAACTATTCTGGCAGATTTTTTATAAGGTCTGTTGGACAGGACCCCTAATTCATACATTCCGTAGAGCACTCTGCGATGCACTGGTTTCAAACCGTCTCTCACATCTGGTAAAGCTCTTGAGACAATAACCGACATCGAATAGTCGATGTAGGCTGATTTCATTTCTTCTTCGATGTTAACCGGAATGATTTTTTCGCTTTCTGTCATATTGTCGGTATAAAACTTATTTTTTAAGTTTTTTGGTCAAAGTGGCAAAAATAGCCACCAAACCAGGTGTAAAGTTTGAGGATTGTCACAGGATATTTGGATTTTTACACAGATTTTTGTTAAAAATAATAAGGGCAAAAAAATTGCATGAATATTTCGGAATTTACATTTGATAAACAGATTTGCGAAAAATGTCGTTATATTTTTAACCTCATATAGAAGAAATGGAAGAAAATTTTTCACCAAGAGTAAAAGATGTCATTAGCTACAGCAAGGAGGAAGCTCTGCGCCTGGGGCATGACCTGATCGGTACAGAGCATCTGATGCTCGGAATCATCCGAGAGGGAGAAGGAAGTGCTGTGCAGATCCTTCATGAGCTAGGTGTGGACCTTCAAATGCTAAGACAACGAATTGAAGCACTGATGCCCGCAAACTTTCAGGGCAATATCAATATAAAAAAGAACATCCCACTGACCCGACAAGCTGAAAAAGTGCTCAAAATTACTTTGCTAGAAGCCAAAAAACTTCAAAGTCCTGAAATACGTACAGCTCACTTGCTGCTTTGTATTCTGAAGAACGATGAAGATCCGGTAACCAGAGTCTTGCGCAATTTTGGTGTAAGTTATGAAAATGCACGACAGGTTTTTATGAATATTCAGGATCCTCTTTCTGCCGATAAGATGAGAGAAGACATCAGCATGAGCGCCTTTGAAGAAGAAGATGATTTCGAAAGGAGAGAAAGATCCGGTTATTCATCGCGCCCGGGTGGTAAAATGGAAAATAAATCCAAAACGCCCGTTCTCGACAATTTTGGAAGGGACCTTACCCAGCTAGCTAGAGAAGGAAAACTAGACCCTGTCGTAGGAAGAGAGAAAGAAATCGAACGCGTTTCTCAAATTCTGTCCAGAAGAAAGAAGAACAATCCGCTGCTGATCGGTGAACCAGGTGTAGGAAAATCAGCTATAGCCGAGGGTCTGGCTTTACGGATAGAAAAAAGGCAAGTCAGCAGAGTTCTGTTCAACAAGAGAATTGTGGCACTCGATCTGGCATCCATGGTAGCAGGCACAAAATACAGAGGTCAGTTTGAAGAGCGGATGAAATCTCTGATGAACGAACTTGAAAAAAATGACGATGTAATCCTCTTTATTGATGAAATCCATACCATTGTAGGTGCCGGCGGTGCCACCGGTTCACTGGATGCTTCCAATATGTTTAAGCCGGCGCTGGCCCGGGGAGAAATCCAATGCATTGGAGCCACCACACTCGATGAATACAGGCAATACATTGAAAAGGACGGTGCTCTGGAAAGAAGATTTCAGAAGGTAATGGTAGAACCAACCTCACCTGAAGAAACTATACAGATTCTTAAAAATATAAAAGACAAATACGAAGAGCATCACAATGTGATTTTTACCGACGAAGCTGTCGAAGCATGTGTGTTTCTTACCCAGCGGTATGTCACAGACCGTCACTTGCCCGACAAGGCAATTGATGCTCTGGACGAAACTGGTTCCAGGGTGCATATCACCTCCATCAGAGTGCCCGAAACCATTCTCGAACTGGAAAGGCAGCTGGAAAAACTCAAAGAGGAGAAAAACAATGTGGTGCGAAAGCAGCGGTTTGAAGATGCAGCCCGTATTCGAGACGATGAAAGAAGATTGGAAACCCAGCTGATGGAAGCCCAAAGAGAATGGGAAGAAGAAGTACGCAAGAACAAGGAAGTGGTTACAGCTGAGCATGTAGCCGAAGTAGTTTCTATGATGACGGGAATACCAGTGCAGCGTATAGCCCAGGCCGAAAGCAGCCGCCTTGCAAAACTCGCTGACGAGCTGCAAGGCAGAGTCATTGGCCAGGAAGAGGCTGTAAGAAAAGTAGTAAAAGCTATTCAACGCAACCGCGCCGGTCTCAAAGATCCGAAAAAACCCATTGGCTCCTTTATATTCCTTGGACCTACTGGAGTAGGTAAAACACAACTAGCCAAAGAAATGGCAAGAGCTCTCTTCGATTCGGAAGATGCACTCATTCGCATCGACATGAGTGAATATATGGAAAAATTCTCAGTATCCAGACTTATCGGGGCGCCTCCAGGATATGTAGGCTATGAAGAGGGTGGTCAGCTCACCGAAAAGGTCCGCAGAAAGCCTTACAGCGTCATTCTGCTGGATGAAATTGAAAAGGCTCATCCAGACGTGTTTAACCTTCTGCTGCAGGCATTGGACGATGGTGTAATGACCGACTCATTGGGACGAAAAATTGATTTCAAAAACACCATCATCATAATGACTTCCAACATTGGTACCCGTCAACTCAAAGATTTTGGTACCGGTGTCGGATTTATGACCAAAGCCAAACAAGAAAACCAAAATGAACTGGCCAAAGGTGTACTGGAAAGTGCTCTGAAAAAGGCCTTTGCTCCGGAATTTCTGAACCGGATAGACGATGTCATCATCTTCAACAGCCTAAATAAAGATGATATCCTGAAAATCATCCATCTGGAAATCGATAAGTTGCTGAAGAGAGTCCACAAAATCGGTTACAACCTCAAACTCACAGATGCAGCCACCGAGTTTCTGGCTGAAAAGGGATTTGATCCTCAATTCGGAGCCAGACCTCTTGCCAGAGCCATTCAGCGATATCTGGAAGATCCTCTCGCCGAAGAAATTATCACCGGAAAGCTCAAAGAAGGAATGTCGTTGCTTGTTGATGTAAACGAAGCAAAAGACGGATTGCTCATCCTTGAAGAATCAGCTGCTGTAGCTGAAGAAAACGCCTGACAATATGCTCTTTCAATTTTCCCGGCCACTCCTTCGGAGTGGCTTTCTTTTTATTGCAAGGGGTCAGAAAAAAAGCCATTTAAGTGCTTTTGGAAATTCTCTACCCCACTCGCTCTCGCTGTGATGCCCGTCGGGATGAATAGAAAGCTTACTTTTTATAAATGGATTGCCGGAACGTTTTATAGCTTCGTGTAGTCTTCGCTGATATTCTACCACACCAGAACCTTCCTTGCCACCACCATAGAGATATACCCGTCCACAGTATGGTGGGTCCATGTGCAGAAACTGTTCAATCAATCCGGGCTGAACCCAGAGCGATGGGGAGAAGACCATAAGTCTGGAGAAAACCTCCGGGCAAGTAATAGCAGCATAAAGGGTCACCAACCCTCCCAGACTGCTACCGCCTATACCTGTAAACTCGCGGTATGGTAAAGTTCTGAAAGTACGATCGATATGTGGTTTTAATTCACCGGCCAGAAATTTGCTGTATTCCTTTCCCAATCCCTCGCCAAGCACTGTCTTTTCTGAAGGGGTAAATTCCAATATTCGCTTCTCTTGCGCATGGTCTATGGCTACAATGATGACCTCGTGTTTTCGCTCTTCCGCCAGTAGAGCAAGTCGCTTGTCAAGGGCCCAGTTTCCATACGGTGCAAATTCATCAAACAGATTCTGACCATCCTGCAAGTAGAGAACCGGGTAGCGCTTGTTTGTCCGGTAATAATCCCAGGGCAACAGGGCTGTGACCCTTCTGGTCTGAATGTTTATTGGCATATTGAAGGGCCCTTCTATAGGTTTTATTATCGGGAGCAGTTCGGGATTATGGGTAATGTGCCGGTTTTTCCATGCAGGGACTACATCGTTGTAAACACCGGGTTTTTTGGGAATACTGCGATTGGGCCGTATGGTATAGTTTTCATCTAGCTCTTCGTGATGCCAGTCGCCCAATGTGTATTTGTATTCAATGATCGCGGGTAGATTTTCAATTTTTTTGAAGGTAAATTCATAGATCCCATCTTCTATTTTTTTCAACTTGAATTTTGGATCATCGACTTGCCAGTTGTTGAAATTTCCGGTTATGAATATTGTTCGCCCCAGGTCTTTTGTAGTCTTTACTCGTAATACAATACAGTCCGTAAAGGAAGCATCTGATATGTTTTGGTTCATTTCAATTGTGCTTACCCAAATGATACTTTATAGTTTGAATGTCCGGCAATTGTTTCCGTAAGTTTTTTTAATTTTACACTCAAAAATAAAGGGCTGCATGGTAAAAGCAGCCCTTATAGATGGTATCAATATCTGATTAGTTTGCTCGGCCCTTATACTCCTTTGTCTCAGGGTTGATGATGATTTTTTCACCTTGCTCGATGAAAAGGGGCACTTTGATCTCGGCTCCTGACTCCACTTTTACTACTTTGGTAGCGTTGGTGGCTGTGTTTCCCTTAACGGCAGGCTCTGCATAGACCACTTCCATGGTCACACTGGAAGGCAGATTGCAGGCAAGGGGTCTGTCTTCATCTGCATGATACATCACGATACATTCCATGCCATCCATCAAAAATTCTGGAGCATTTATCACTTCTTCTGGTAGAGTGATTTGATTAAAGTCATTCATATCCATGAAATGGTATCCGTCTCCGTCTTTGTAGAGAAACTGAAAATTTCGATATTCGATTCGGATTACATCCAGTTTAGCTCCTGATGGAAAGGTGTGTTCCAGTACTCTGCCATTGTTTAGGTTTCTGAGCTTGGTACGTACAAATGCATTTCCTTTTCCTGGTTTTACGTGGAGAAATTCTATGATTTGAAATGGTTCGCCATTGAGGTCTATACAAAGACCATTTTTGATGTCAGCAGTTGTAGCCATTTGATTACTAATAGATTAATATTTTGTGCCTCTGCGCGCAAATATAGGTTGAAGGTTTGGTCATTTTACAACTTCAGGATCCATAACCACTACCACAGGTCTCATGCCCAAATAGCGCATGATCCATAGACTTAGCTCATCAGCTGTCAGTGTATTTACAAAATTGAGGTAGGCTTCGGTGTCAGCGGTGAAATCTGGTTTTGAAAACTTTACAACTCCCTGCATCAGACCATGCCAGTAAATGGCTTGCGATTGGCCTTTGGCAACGTCCTGCCGAAGAAGTTCCTTTATTTTTTGCAGAGTCTCCTGATCTACTTTTTGTGCATGGGCAGCTACTACTTGCCGGGTGGCTTTGATCAGCTCCTCCTTACGGGCAGGTTCCGTATTGAATGCAATCACGGCGGTGTACTCATCATTAAACGGACTGTTAAGGTTGTAAAATACGCTAACCCCATATACTCCACCTTTTTCTTCTCTCAGCTCTTCTCTGAGTTTTATTCCCAACACTTCGGTGGCGGCTTTGATTTGCCATTCTTGCTCAGGGTCATTTACCCTTCCGTAAAACACCATTCGGACCTGAGAGCGGGGATTCTCTCCTTTTTTAAGTGCATACAGGCTATCGCTTACATTGATGCGCAAGTTGCGATCAATCACTTCCAACGTATTGGCTTTATTTTGAATATCAGAAAGGTATCGAATAGCCAGTTCTTTTACCTTTTCCTCATCCACATCGCCTGTAAAAATCCATCTCATCTGTGCAGGTGCGCTAAAGAGCTGCTTCCATATGTCTTTCTGTTGGTTTAGTGTGATTTTTTCAACCTGGCTAACGGTAGGAGTCACAGCTCTCGGGTTGGAATTGTATAAGATTCTGTTGAGTTCCCTGCCAAAGAAAGCATCTGGATTGTTAAACAGTCCTTTGAGCAGATTTACTTCCCGGGCTTTTACTCTCGAAAGAGCTTCCTCTTCGATGCGTGGCTCTGTCAGATACAGCCTGATCAACTGAAAGGCTGTCTCCAATTCTTCCGGTGAGGAGAACCCGTTGATTCCGTGGTAATAATTGCTCAGGTAAGGAAACACATTGATGCGCCTGCCGGCCAAAATCTTTCTCAGCTCTGTGATGTCGTGTGTACCAACCCCCGATTCATAAACGGTTTGCATCAGGTAATTTGCAGCCGGAAGCAGGGAGTCGGGAAAAGGGGAATTTCCACCGAAAAGAAAACCATCAATCAATATTCGGTCTTTGTCCTCGGATACTTTTCGGATGTAAAACTGCATTCCGTTCGAAAGAGCAAATCCCCGGTATCCGGCTGCATTCTCCGGAATCTGCTCAGTTGACTCATCTTTTATTTCTGCCTCGGACACCTGAAGGCGTGGAGCCGGAGCAGAAAATACGTAAGGATATGTCTTCTTCGATTGAAAATAATATACAGCGGCTGCGAGCTGAGGCTCGTTGGGAAGGTAGAGCTTTTCGGATTCCGATGAAATGGCCGAGGCAGCCCATGTTGAAGAATTTAAGTAATATTTTATCAGCTCGCTCACCATCTCCGGGGTAAGGGATGATGCCCACCGATCGAAATAATCCAATCGCGCTTCCGGGTCAAGAAAGGGGCTGCGTCCTACTGCATGCGCCACCAATCTGGAAGTCCATTGTGACGAAGGTGTTTTGTCCTTTACACGTACTTCGGACTCCAGTCGTCTCCGATATGCCTGTATTACGAAATCAAGTTCTTCCTTTGACGGAAGATGATCCCCCGCTACTTTGACCAGATTAAAAAGTTGTTGACAGGCTTCATACCACTGCCTGTCTTTTGGCAAAAGAGACAGTGTCAGCGCTGAAGAGTTTCCTAGTGAATTGCCCACGAAGGCACTTGCATTCAATAGTTTGCTTTGTGATGTGGTCAGGAATTCGCGGATTCTGGCGTTCAATAAATCATTTGTGATGCCGATGAGAAAGCTCTTTTCCAAACCGTCTGGGGCGAAGTAATCGATTTCTGGGGCCATAAAACGAATATTCAGACTGAAGTTTTGGATTTCCGGATCGGAAGCGGATACCACTCGTGCACCGGCGTCAAGTGGAATCTCCCTCGAAGCATGCGTCCTTGGGTTCTTAACCCGTTTCAGTTTGGAAAAGCGCTTTCGGATGTGACGCTCTACAAGTGCAGCATCGAAGTCACCCACGGCTATAACGGTGATCAGATCAGGTCGGTACCAATCTCTGTAATATCTTTTAAATGCTTCATACGGAGCATTTTGTATGATATCGGTTTTTCCGATCGGAAAACGTTCAGGATACCGGCTGCCTTTGAAAATCACTGGAAAGGTTATCTTGCTGATGCGTTCACTGCCGCCTGTACGTGTGCGCCATTCGCTCAGGACTACGCCCCGCTCCTTATCGATCTCTTCAGGCTCAAAGGTTACATATCCTGCCCAATCTTCCAGGATAAGCAGTCCTTTCCAGAGCAGGTCTGCACTATCGGTGCGCACTTGCAGGATGTATACTGTTTCGTCGAATGAAGTGTAAGCATTCAGATCAGGGCCAAACCTGGTTCCGGTGTTTTCGAGGAAATCCACCAGTGAAGTCTTACTGAAATTCCTCGTTCCATTAAAACACATATGTTCCACGAAATGGGCGAGTCCCTGTTGATCGTCGTCTTCGTTGAGGCTTCCCGAACGTACCACCAGTCTTAGTTCAGCTCTATTTTCCGGGGTTTTGTTTTCCATAATCATGTAGCTTAGCCCATTACGAAGCTTTCCAGACCTAACAAAATCAGGCAGCTGGCCAGTGGACTGCGTACTTTGTCCGTATAGCCAACCCACTATACTGCATAAAAACAGAATCAGAAGTCGTCTCATTAAGGGATTTTTTTGCGAATGTAAAAAACTGCTGCCGGATTTTCTTTTTGTTGCAGTGTGTGAACTCCCGATGTGTTTTTTCTTTCTTTCGGTTATACAGAGGACAGGTGACCGTAGTACTCTACCAGCATCATCAGATATTTTAGATTTGAAGGAGGGGGAATGACTGGCTTTTGGGGAAATGGTTTTTTTTTGCGGTTGATTTGTTGCTTTTAATATCCGCCTGATTTGGACAATTCGTATCTGGCACTGCTGGCTGCTGTGTCTTCGTTTTTGATTACGTTTCTAAGTATTCCGCCGATCATCAGGCTGAGTCTTGTAAAGCGATTGTACGACAGGCCTGATGAACGCAAGAATCATCCGCATCGAACTTCAGCACTGGGGGGGGTTGGTATTTTCGGGGGGATGATTTTTAGTTTTTTGTTTTTTACAGCCGGGATTCCCTATCCTGAACTGAACAGCATTTTGTGTGCATTGATTGTGCTGTTTGTCACAGGAGTGAAGGATGATTTGTATCCTATGGTGCCAGGAAAAAAGCTGATTGGTCAGCTGGTGGCGGCTCTGATTGTGTCGATGCATGGGGGGGTGCGCATTAAGAGTATTTATGGGCTTCTGGGGGTATATGAAATTCCCTATGTGATAAGTATCGGTGTGACAGTGTTTGTGCTGCTGTTTCTGATCAATGCATTTAATTTCATCGATGGGATCAATGGATTGACGGCGGGCATTGGGATTATTGGCAGTGCGACGTATGCCTGGTGGTTCTGGCGGATGAATGAACCTCTTTTTTTGATTTTGGGCACATGCATGGTTGGGGCTCAGGCTGCCTTTCTGTGGTACAATGTGCGAGGCAGGATTTTTATGGGCGATTCGGGTTCGATGGTAATTGGTTTTCTGTTGGCTGTACTCACGGTGTATTTCATCAAGGTAAGCGAAGATTTCAAACCGAATATTTTCTATAACATATCAGCAGTGGCATATGCGGTAGCAGTGCTTATCGTGCCAGTATTTGATGCACTGCGCATCGTGTTTATCAGACTGGTGGTGCACAGGAAATCCCCTTTCAGAGCAGACCGCAATCACATCCATCACCTGCTGATCGGAGCAGGACTGAAGCACTGGGAAGCCACACTGGCCCTTAGTGGATTTAATATGCTGATGATCAGTCTGGCCTGGTACTTCAACGGCAGATTGCTGCCGAAATATCAGTTGGTGGTATATCTGGTGATTTGTTTGATATTTACCGGTATTTTGCTGAGGTATTACAGAAAGAAAAACATTGCCGTTGAAGATCGATAGCTTTTGGGTTTTTTATGCTTTTTGTCTGATGCTTCCAGCTTCTATGGTACTGCCGGAGAATACTACAGGCACTGTGTTGTTTTTGTTTCTGGTGGTGACCGTATATCTGCTCATTATCCGGCAACTGAAGCTTAGGTGGACAAGCTATATAGGCTGGAGTGTCCTATTATATGGAGTGTATGTGGGATCGATTTTCTACAGCGAACATAAGGACGAAGGACTTATACGCCTGAGCATTAAATTTCCCCTGATGTTGCTTCCGGCATTGATAGCAGTCTATACCGGAGCCCTTGTGAATGAGCAGAGAGGGAAAGTCCTGAAAGGTCTGACGCGCCTGCTGGCTCTGGTACTGCCTTATCTGCTAGCAGTAGCAGTCTACAGAAGTCTTCGTTCGGGCACCATCTACTATACCTATCCGGGAAGTGGTGAGGTGATCAGCACATATTTTACGTATGCCGGCTTAAGCGAATGGGTGATACATCCGGCATATCTGGCGCTTTGGACTGGCACAGGGCTGGTAATTTCTGTGTTTTACAACATCAGGCAGCCAGCTGATCGCTGGCAGTGGGTTACGAGTGCAGCTCTTTTGGTGCTGATGGTACTGCTTCAAAGCCGTATGAACCTACTGGCACTGTTGGTTGTGCTGCTGGCGATGGCTGTGGTACTGATGATTAAGCTACTATCTTTGAGAGTGGCGCTGGTACTGACAGCATCGGTAATATTGGGAACAGGAATTATCCTCTACCATCTGCCCTCCAAATGGCTGGGAAGATTTGCCGATCTTACTTCGCTGGAGTATAACATCGAAGCTGAGACCTTTCACGAAGGCTTCAATGGATTTACCATACGCCTGGCCGAGTGGAAGTGTGCATGGCAGGAAATCAGAAAGCGTCCTCTGCTGGGTAGTGGAGTAGGCGATTCGCGTTATCATCTGGAAGAAAGCTATAGGCGTAACAATTTCAGATACGGGTATCGGGAAAAATTCAATGCCCACAATCAATTTATTGAGACGACACTTGCCACCGGCATATTGGGGTTAACGGCATTAATAGGTTTTTTTGCTAATGTTGTTTACCGTGCAGCTCTTCTCAGGCGGTGGCATGTGGCAGCAGCATGTGGGTATGTGGTTCTTTGCTTTCTGTCGGAGAGTTATCTGGAGCGGCAATGGGGAGTCGTGTTTACCGGTATGATGGTACCGCTGATGCTGGAAACTGAAATAGCTTTGCCAAACGAAAAATCTTCTTTAAAAGACCAATATGGTAAAACTACATAATATACGAGCTGTGTACCTGTTGCTTCCGGTATTGCTATGGATGGGAGAACACTGTGCAGCGCAGCGACAGAGCAAGGATAAAGTGGTTTATTTTATCGACTCACAGACCAAAAAATCAAATATTTCGCTGGCTCTCAATGCGAGTCCGTTTTTTTCGAGCCGAAGGATCATGAGCGATTCAATCGGAGCTGGTGGGCTGCCAGTTGGCAGCAGCAACGAAAAACGGACATCCCCGATTTTCACCTACAGCTTTGGGGGGGATTTGGTATTCCGGGTAGCTTCTTCACTGGAAATCTGGTTGGGAGCTCAATACAGTGTATTGGGCTTTAAGGATAAAAACTACGAGTGGAACAATGCGGAATACCAGCTCGATTCGAGGCTGAGGTTCATTAATGTGCCGATACAATTTTCATTTCGGGGAACGATCACCGAGGTGTTTGACCTGGAATTTATCCCCGTAGTCCAACTGAATTTTCTGCAGAGCTACAAGGGTAAAATTACGGAATCAGGGTCCGGAAATCTGATAAACGAATTTGATATCACCGATGAAGCCAGGCCTTTTAACCTGACACTGGGCATATCACTGAGTGGAAATTTCAGGTTGGCAGAAGAATTTTCTCTCTTTGTTAGACCATTTTTTCACTACATGCTCAACCCCATGTTTGAAAACAACATGAACTTTCCGCGCGAAAGATATTTCTCTACGGGATTGACTCTGGGACTGCGCTATTATTTGTATTAAATCAATGCTCGACGATAAAAACAAAACATTTACACCCCTACAGGAACTGGGCGAATTCGGGCTCATCGAGCACTTGGAAGCCCTGCTTGAAATTCGCAGGCAGGAAACCATACTGGGTATAGGTGACGATGCAGCCATAATCAACCACAATGGCTTTGAAACTGTAGTGACCACCGATATACTGATAGAGGGTGTGCATTTTGACTTTTTTTACACCCCGCTGTTGCACCTGGGCTACAAGGCCATCGTCGTGAATGTATCGGATTTGATAGCCATGGGTGCTGAGCCCACTCACGCGCTGGTAGGTCTGGCCACCTCTGCCCGCAGCTCTGTAGAAGCCTTAGAAGACATTTACAGAGGTATTCAAATGGCCTGTGCTCAGTATGGCATCGACCTGATCGGTGGTGATACGACCACTTCCAGGTCCGGAATGATGCTGAGCATTACGGCCTTAGGCAAAGTACCAAAAGGCCAGGCCATCAAGCGATGTACTGCAAAACCCAAGGACCTCATCGTGGTGACCGGCGACCTCGGAGGCGCATACTGCGGACTTCTGGTACTGGAACGAGAAAAAGAAGTATTTAAAGCCAACCCCTATGTGCAACCCGACCTGGCACCCTATGATTATGTGGTGAAAAGGCTGCTCAAGCCGCAAGCACGTCAGGATGTATTGCAGCAACTGCAAAGCCTTAACATTAAGCCAACAGCCATGATCGACATCAGCGATGGTCTTTCCAGTGAACTGCTGCACATCGCTACCCGCTCCGGCCTCGGAGCTAAAATTTATGAAAACAAACTGCCTATCGATCAGCAGACTTTCAAAGTTTGCGAGGAAATGCAGTTGAATGCTACTACCGTGGCACTCAATGGCGGAGAAGACTACGAACTGCTCTTCACCATACCTCTCAGCGATTTTGAAAAGATAAAAAACCATCCGGATTTTACCATCATCGGACACATGACGGATGAAAATGACCCTGTAGTGCTGGTAACCAATCTGAACGAAGAGATTCCCATCACCGCTCAGGGATGGAATGCCTTCAGGTCCAAAGGATTTGGCGGTACAAATTCAAACCAGGAAAACGAACCAAAGGAAACTTAATCTTTTGTACTTCAAACAAACACTGTCCCAGCTAAGTAAAACAGCAGACCTTGCAGCAGATAACCACCTGCACCAAAAAGTGGATTTGAGCTACTTGGCTAGTAAACCCATATTGCAGTACCTCTACCTGCATGATTCCGTCTGGTAAACTCAGTGCGTTCACTGCACCAGCGAGGAGAGATTGCTGCCGGTAAATAGCGCGAGTTATGCTACTTTTGCTGCGTGAGGTGGCCGGAGGGCGCCCGTCAGGGCGGTCGCCACTCGCTTCAGTGGCGACGGAACCCCGCAGGACACCGACCCCGGCCTGAGGACAGCAGCCCGTATGGAATGCTCCCTCAGGCCGGGGGCACGCCCAAAAAACAAAAAAATGGAAAAGCAACGGCTGGCAAGAGTAGAATCCTTCTTACAGGAAGAAATCGGGACCCTCTTTCAAAGAATATCGAAAGACAACTTTCGGGGTACGATGGTCAGTGTGACGGCTGTAAAAATCACGGCCGATTTGTCGATTGCACGAGTGTATCTGAGTGTGTTTCCCTATGCGATGAGCAGCTCCGTAAAAGCCTACATAGATGAAAACTTCAAAGCCATCAAGCAAGAAGTAGCCAGGCTCGTGGGCAAACACCTGCGCGTGATGCCGGAGCTCATTTTTCTAATCGACGATGCCTTTGAAAAGGAAGCCGAAATCGATAGATTGCTCAGAGAAGGGGGCGAAAATCCGATCCAGTAGTCTGTGACGTCCGTACAGTGGTTTATCGCCAGACGGTATTTTGGCAGCAGAACTTCCGTAGGAGCCGTCAACATACTGGGAATGATTTCGATGCTGGGCATCGTGGCTTGTACGGTAGCGCTGGTAGTGGTGCTCAGTGCGTTCAACGGGTTGGAGCAGTTTTCGCGCCAACTTTACAACGCTTTCGATCCGGAGCTGAAAGTAGTACCTGCCGGCGGCAAATACCTGACGGGTGCCGACTCGATGTCGGCTTTGCTCGGGCAGATTGACCAGATAAAAGCATACAGTTTTGTGCTGGAGGAAAAAGCCTACCTTCAAAAAGGCGACCGCGAAGTAGTGGTCATCCTCAAAGGTGTGGACGCACACTACTTCGAGGTCAACGACCTCGAAGCCCATCTGCTCTATGGCAAAGCCTCACCGGGCCACCATACAGCCATCGTAGGCCTTGGGGTGGCTTATCACCTGGGTCTTTCGGCAGGGCTCGAAGGCGAGTACTTTCAGGTATTTGTGCCCAGGGCCGATGTGCGCAGCCTCAGCCGCCCGGAGAGAGCCTTCAGTCAGAGCCATCTCGAAGCCGTCGGCATTTTCACCATTCAGCCGGAGGTCGATGAAAAGTACTGCCTCACCGATATCGCCACCCTTCGGGAGCTGACCAGAAATGAAGACAGCTACTCAGCCATCGAAATACAACTGAAAAATCCCGCGCACATCAAATCCGTAAAAAACAAACTCCGACAAATGCTCTCAGAACATCGCGTCTACGACCGAGATGAGCAGCAAGAGGCCTTTTTCAAGATTATGCGCGCCGAAAAACTCGTCGTTTACCTCATCTTTACCTTCATCGCGCTGCTGGCCAGCTTCGGGCTCATGGGCTCGCTGCGCATGCTCATCCTCGAGAAGCGGCACAACATCCACTTGCTACGCGCTCTCGGCCTTACCACAGGACAAATCAGCGGTATCTTTCGCATCACAGGACTGCTCATCGTATCGGCAGGAGTCGTCATAGGCATACTGCTGGGTATAGGTATCGTATGGCTTCAGGACGCCTTCGGCCTTATACAACTGGGCGAAGGATATCTGATTGAAGCCTATCCTGTAGAGCTACGCCCCGGACAACTGCTGCTGATCAGCTTTACCGTATTGGCCATCGGTTTCAGCACCACAGCAGCAGCAGTAGCCGGGTTGCCAAAGATTCTGCAGATAGCCGGTCGGGTCATTTAGCCACTCTTCTGGCAGAGTCAAAGTATAATCTGGAATTTTGGATACTGGGGCGCCCCCCCGGCCGCTACCGCTGAGCGGCCGGGGGCCGGTCTGCGGCTCCTATTCCCCTTGCAGCTCGGGCGTGGCCCGGCGGGCTGTGGTGGCTTGCTGACGCTCCGCCTCCTCGCCCGCGGGCCACATGGCCCGCCTGCTGCGGCTCATATCCGCCACCGCCCTGGCGCTGAGGCCCTCAATGACCCGGGCAGAGGAATTGTGAAAATTCACATGAATATCCATCGTAAAAAATAAAGCGCTGCACAGCTCTCTGGCTCATATAGAAAAATTCGGAAATGCCCGGTCTGTAATCCCCTCATCCATAAAACACTACTATGACACTTGCATTGAAAATCGGCAAGGTCTCACAGCTTGTCCTCCAGCTCTTCAAATTTCCAGGCCATATCCACCGAAAATGCACCTGACATTTCTCTGCGAAGGTCATAGAGATAGGCCCTACATCCCAAAGCTTGTCCGTAGTCGTGTATAAGGCTACGTATGTAAGTTCCCTTGGAGCACACAACCCTAAAATCAAAAAAAGGTGGAGCAAAAGAAGTGATTTGGAAAGCATCGATCCTTACCGGGCGAGGTTTGACACGGGGTTCTTCGCCCATTCTCGCCAACTGATACGCGCGCTTGCCATTGATTTTGACGGCAGAATACACCGGTGGCACCTGCTCGATTTCTCCCTCAAAATTCCTGGCCGTGGCCATCAGACGGTCGTAGCTGCCGGATATAGGTACATCGGTAGCTTCTTCCTCCGTCTCCCGGTCATAGCTGGGAGTTGTATAGCCAAGTTTACCTCGGCCCGTGTAGACTTTATCCTGTCCCATCAACAGTTCGATCTGACGAGTAGCTTTTCCGGTACAAAGGACCAAAAGTCCAGTTGCCAGCGGGTCGAGGGTACCTGCATGACCTACTTTGATATCGCGCAACCTGTACTTTTTTCGTATGATGCTGCGAACCCGTCGCACCACATCAAAAGAAGTCCTGCCGTATGGCTTATCGATCAGCAGTATAGCTCCCGAAAGGTAGTACTCTGCAGACTTTTCAACTTCCACGCAGCACTAGTAATAGTAATAGGAAACAATGGAAATAAACCCGACCACAAAACAATAAAACGAAAAGTATTTCAGCTGTGCGTTCTTGACCATACTGATCATCAGCCTACACGCCAATACACCTACCACAAAGGCACTGATAAAACCTCCCGCCATAGCTGAGAAAGGTACAGTAGCAGTGCCCTGTATCTCCGAAAGCTCCTGAATCAAATCGCCGGCATCGAGTATGATCTTGCCAAAGATGATCGGAATGACCATCAAAAAGGAAAATCTGGCTGCATTGTCGCGGTCAATACCGAGAATTACCGATGTACTAATGGTAGCACCCGATCTGGAAATTCCGGGCAATATGGCTATGGCCTGGGCTATCCCAACTACAAAAGCACTGAGTGGAGTAATTTTTTTTAGCGTAGTGCGGGACTTATCGGCTATAAACAACAACAATCCCGTTACAATAAGCATCGAACCCACTAAGGCTATACGCCCTTCGAAGAGGGTTTCGATCTCTTTTTCAAACAGCAAGCCCACTATCCCTGCCGGTACCATCGATATCAGAACAAGTCCGGCAAAACGGGTTTCATCATTGTTTTTAAACTGAAGAAGGCCGTTTAGCAGCCTGCCGATGTCTTTTCGGTATACAAACATGGTAGCTAAAGCTGTAGCAAAGTGTACCACTACGGTAAACATCAGACTTTCATTGCCGGCAAGCTTTAGGCTAAGCAGCACTTTGCCGATTTCCAGGTGTCCGCTCGAGCTCACCGGCAAAAATTCGGTAAGACCCTGAAGGACCCCCAGAATCAGGGCTTCCAGTAAGGTCATTGATCCGTAGATTTGGGTTGATACATAATGGCAAATACCTGAGCTATGAAGCCAAGAATGATAAATGTGGGAGCCACCCTGATCCTTCTCGGGCTGAAAATGTCTTCGTTAAACACGTTGGGATCATCGCTTCCTCCTCCCTGCATCAGCAGGTAGCCTATGGCCATGAGCACAATGCCCCCAATCATGATCAGGTAATTGGTCTTTCCGAAAATAAAGGGTTTGTTTTTCGTTGGTTGTTTCATAAATACAATCTTTCGATATCGAGTTTCAGGTACTTGTTCATGGCAAAGAAAGTGCACAGGAAGGATATCAGCATACCCAACAGGATGAGAACTGGAAAAATCACTAAATTTTCCAGACCAGAAATATCGATCATCAGGTCAGTGAGCCATCCCCTTCCATAGTAATAGAGCAAGTAAATGGCGCCAGAAGCCAGCATTCCCGACACAGCACCCTGTACCACAGCCGTTAAAATATAGGGCCTGATAATAAACCAATACGTAGCGCCGACAAGCTGCATGGTACGAATGATAAACCTGGATGAAAATATGGAAAGTCGGATTGATGAATTGATAAGCCCTATGGACACCAGAAGCAGAATGACAGCGACTGCCACTGCCAAATACGATAATTTGCTGATATTGGCATTCATCAGGTACATCAGATCTTTGTCTATCACTACCTCATCTACGATCGGGTCCGATTTGAGATAGTTTTCCACGATTTCCATTTCACCCGGCTCAGTGTACTGAGCCTGTAGTTTTACCTCGATTACATCCGATAGGGGGTTGTAGCCGAGAAACTCGACAAAGTCTTCATCGAGCTCTTCTTTGAGCGTCTGAGCGGCCTCTTCCCGTGTGATGAGTTCTGCCGTGCGTATCCGAGGATCCGCTTCAAACACTTTCAGAAGCCGACGAGCATCTGCCGTACCAACATCTTGCTTCAGCACCACAAGCAGGGTGAGATTTTCTTTCAGGTTTATGGCTATCTGACGGGCATTAAGCAACAGAATGCTAAAGATGCCCAATACAAACAATACAAGCGTCTGCGATATCACCACGCTTATAAAGTTGACTCTCAATCGCTTTTTCAAATAGTTGCCAGCCATTGGTTTATTTTATCCAGTCAGGAAGGTCGTCTGCTTCCTGCAGTTGTTTGTAGCGGTTGCAATCCGTGACGATAGAGATCGGCTCCTGAGGAGGTTCGAAATCAGCTTTGCTGACCTTAAGACTTGGGTCGGAATAGCATTTTTTCATAAAGAGTGCCCATACCGGCATAGCAGCTGTGGCTCCTTGTCCGAAATAGGTAGAGCGAAAGTGTGCAGACCGATCTTCGCACCCTACCCAGGCACCAGCTACCAGGTTGGGCACCATGCCCACAAACCAACCGTCGGAATTGTTTTGGGTCGTCCCGGTCTTGCCAGCTATCGGATTGTCAAATCCCCATGGAAACCCGGTCACCACATTGTCCATATAACTGCCCCCCCGGCTTCTGAGCCGAGCGCCGGTACCAAACTGGGTTACCGCTTTCAGCAAGTCAAGCATTACGTAGGCCACCTCCTCAGAAAGTACTTCGCGCGTTTCCGGTTCGAATTCGGCCAACACCAGTCCGTTTTTATCTTCGATTCTGGTGATTACGATTGGCTGGGTATAGGTTCCTTTATTGGCAAAGGTGGTATACGCGCCAATCAATTCATACACACTTAAATCCATAGTGCCCAGCGCTATGGACGGAGCCACCGGCACTTCACTGGTGATTCCCAGATCGGCACACAACTGCACCACACTGGCTGGTCCGATTTGCTTCATCAGAAAGGTGCTAACCGTGTTCTTACTCTCGGCCAAAGCTCGTTTCAGTGTCATCATGCCTTCGTACTTGTCATCGGAATTTGAAGGGCACCAGTCCTGGAGCAGCCCATACATTCCGGCTTCTATGCAAATGCGTGCATCCGGAACCTCGAAGCAAGGACTGTATTTCTTTTCCTTGATGGCCGTGGCATAGAGAAAGGGTTTGAAAGTAGAACCTACTTGCCTTTTTGCCTGAAAGACATTGTCGTATTTGAAATGCTTGAAATTGATACCTCCCACCCATGCTTTCACAAAACCCGTCTGTGGCTCCACAGCCATAAAGCCTGTCTGGTAAAATGATTTATAATACCTGATGGAGTCCATAGGAGTCATCAGTGTATCGATTTCTCCGTTCCAGGAAAAAATTTGCATGGGCACAGGTGTGTTGAAATTTTTGATAATCGAATCTTGGCTTACTCCGGCGGATTTCAGGCTCTTGTAGCGCTCACTCCGGCGCATGGCGCGGTTGAGCAGATCTTCAATTTCGGTCTGGGTGAGTTTGACAAACGGAAAGTCCTTCCGGTGGCTCTCCCTGGCAAAGAAGACTCTCTGATAGTTTGACAAGTGCTCGGTCACAGCTTCTTCCGCATATTGCTGCATACGCGAATCGATGGAGGTATATACTTTTAGACCATCGGTGTAAATGTTGTAAGTGCCTCCATCAGGTTTTTTATGAGTTTTCACCCATTCGGTGAGAAAAAGCCTGATGTGTTCTCTCAGATAGGAGGCGGGGCCTTCATTGTGGCTTTGCTTGCGAAATTGCAGTCCGAGCGGCCGTTGCTTGAGTTCTTCAAATTCTTCAGCAGAGATAAATTTGTTTCGCAGCATTTGCTTGAGCACTGTATTTCGTCTCTGCAAGGCACGCTCCGGAAAGCGTACAGGATTGTAATGCGACGGATTTTTTGCCATTCCTACCAGCAGAGCGGCTTCCTGTATTTCCAGGTCTTTGGGTGCTTTGCTGAAATAAATGTAAGAAGCCGATTCTATGCCCACGGCCTGATAGAGAAAGTCAAACTGGTTGAGATACATGGCCAGAATTTCCTGCTTTGAATACTGCCGCTCAATTCTAAGGGCTATGATCCATTCCTTGGCTTTTTGGATGATTCGTTCCAGGATGTTTTTTGGCGGATCGTGAAAGAGCATCTTGGCCAGCTGCTGAGTGATGGTGCTGCCTCCGCCTGCTTTTCCCAGAAAGACAACAGCCCTTACCAGGGCCTTTACGTCCAGCCCCGAATGGCTGTAAAAACGCTCATCTTCCGTCGCAATCAGAGCATTTACAAGATGTGGACTTAGGTCTTCAAATTCGGCATGGGTGCGGTTTTCCTTGAAAAACTTGCCCAATACTACACCGTCCTGAGAAATGATTTGCGTAGCCAGGTTGCTCTTTGGATTTTCGATTTCTTCAAATCCGGGCAAACTGCCAAATACCCCGATCGACACCAGCAAAATAAACAGCAGTAAAGTGGCCAGTCCCCCTCCTACTGTAAGCCAGAAATATTTGATGTAGGCCGTTGTGTTGTTACTTCTCTTAGCCATAGCTACTGATTTTCTTCAGTGATCAAGATGCCAATTTTCTCAATGCCCGGCAGTGTATCCTGGCGCATTATGTGGCGCAACTCCACAGTATAGTACCCCGTGTTGGAAAATCTAAGAGGCCCCCTCCCAATGGTATTTTCAAGCTTTTTCACACCTGAGTATCCCTTTCCGGTCATCTTTCCCATATCATCGAAGAGAATGTAATTGGCTGTATCCGAATATTCCAGCACACCTTCAAAATAGATATCCCGTTTTACATAGAGATTGGAATAGGGATATTCGTTGGTATAAAAAAGTACGGATTTTATGCGGTATACCTTATTGGTGTCGTCAGCCAGGAATTTGAATTCTGCTACTGAATCAGTCAGAAATGTGCCTCCCAAATCCTTGATTTCGAAATGAAAAATATTCCCCTCACTGCAGGCTGTTAGCCAGGCATACACAGCGATACCTGTCGTCAATTTCAATAAAGCGCATCTTACACTTGCAAAAGCGCATCTTACACTTGCATAAGATTTCGAAAATCTAAATCGATATAAGAGACCGGAAAATCTGCTCACTGCTTGTTGCGTTTATTCGGTGCTTTTTGTTTGTTTCTTCTCTGTTTTGGCTTATTCTTCTGCTGAGACTTAGTAGGTGTTTGTTGATTGGAAAAACTCAAATCATTCGGTGTAGAAAAGCCAATAGCTTCTTCTTTGGTATCCCTGGCAGCTCCGGTCAGCTCTTCAAGCGAGTCAGGCATTGAATTATTCTTGTTGTTTTCGATGGTTTTTAAAGCGTTTTCAAGAGATATGCCATACCAATTTGAGGTATTGTGGGCATAGGCGTACCACAGGATTTTGCGAAAGATATCGACTTTTTGCAGCGTGGCCTCTCCGGCTTTGGTCTTCAAGGTCTGGTTAAAGTCTGGAAATTCCCTTACCGCCTCCATATAGGCATCGAGCTCGTAGTTGAGACAGCACTTCAGCTTACCACATTGGCCGGCAAGTTTCTGAGGGTTAAGAGAGAGCTGCTGATACCTTGCCGCAGAGGTATTTACTGCCCTGAAATCGGTGAGCCAGGTCGAGCAGCAGAGTTCTCTGCCGCAGGAGCCTATACCTCCCAGCCTGGCCGCTTCCTGCCTTAAGCCGATTTGTCTCATTTCCACCCGGACGCCAAATTCAGCAGCCATATCCTTGATGAGATTGCGGAAATCCACGCGCTCATCAGCAGTATAGTAAAAAGTCGCCTTGGTGCCATCGCCCTGAAATTCCACGTCGGAAATTTTCATTCGGAGCCCATGTTTTTTTGCCAGTTCTCTGGTTTTAAACTTCAGCTCTTCTTCTCGCTCCTGGTGTTTTCTCCACTGGTTGATGTCTTTTTGAGTAGCTATTCGAAGAACGCGTTGTTTTATTTCCGGATTTTCTGCCTTGAGCTTTTTTCTCATCTGCAGCCGGACCAGCTCTCCTGCCAGCGCCACCACTCCGACATCGTATCCTTGCTGAGCGTCAACCACCACCACATCTCCGATGTACAATTTAAGCCGGTTGGCATTGTAAAAAAAATCCTTTCGGGTCCCTTTAAATCGGACCTCCACATACGGACATGTATCGAGCCCTTCGAGCTCATTCATATTGGCCAACCAATCAAATACCGGGAGTTTGTCACAGCCCCCGGTTGAACAACTACCGTTGTTTCTGCAGCCTTTAGGCAGTTTGTTGCCTGCACTGCTGCACGATGCACACCCCATAGTCAGATTCTCTGTGTTCCATCAGGCAAAGGTAATTCAATACCGCTGCTTCGAAATGCCGGTCAAATAGGTTTGTGCAGATGGAGCATAGTGTTAAGCGAATCTCAAAATTCCCTGAATATCCAATAATCTGTTTTGGGCTTAACCGTACGTATAATTTTGCTTCACATTTTCAACATATTGGAAATTCAATGAAAATACTCAGAGCGTTCGAAAGCAAAGCCCCTGAAATAGTATTCGAATGGAACGATACCCTGACCGAAGCACGTGGTTGGGTAGTCATCAATTCTCTTAAGGGAGGAGCCGCCGGCGGTGGCACCCGCATGCGAAAAGGCCTGACCTGCGATGAAGTCATTTCTCTGGCTAAAACCATGGAAATCAAGTTTGCCATAGCAGGCCCTCCCATCGGAGGAGCAAAGTCCGGAATCGATTTCGACCCCTCTGACCCACGTAAAAATGAAGTACTGAAGAG
Organism: Schleiferia thermophila; assembly: GCF_003337435.1. GTDB lineage: Bacteria > Bacteroidota > Bacteroidia > Flavobacteriales > Schleiferiaceae > Schleiferia > Schleiferia thermophila. The sequence goes on along the minus strand of NZ_QPJS01000003.1, from coordinate 175,577 downwards.
ATGGTTTACCGCCATCGGACCTCTGCTGAAAAACTACTACGGCACCGGTGGCGACCTCAATGTAGATGAAAAAGAAGAAGTAATCCCCATCACAGCCTCTCTCGGCATCCAGCATCCTCAGGAAGGAGTGCTCATCGGGCATTTCAATCCTGACCCTGTTAAAAGAACACAAAAAATACACAACCTGCAAAGAGGAGTACTACTTCCGGTACTCGCCCATCCCTACAAGCCAAATATTAAAAATATTCTTACCGTGTCTGACCTGATTACCGGCTATGGAGTGGCCGAATCAGTCCGGCATTTTTACAAAATTTATCACCAGGCCAATATCTCCGGCCTCAGAGCAATCATACAGGGATGGGGCAATGTTGGCGCTTCAGCAGCTTACTATCTCGCTTCGTATGGTGTGAAAATTGTTGGCATCATCGACCGCTATGGAGGATTGATCAATGAAGCGGGATATACCTTCCAACAAATTGCTGAATTCTTCGAAACCAAAATGAACAACTCCCTGCAAGCCGAATCAATGCTTTCTTTTGAAGAAGTAAATGCACGTATATGGGATGTGCCTGCCGATATATTTATCCCTGCAGCAGCCTCCCGCCTTATCACATCTGACCATGTAAACCGACTCATCGCCAACGGATTACAAGTCATCGCTGCAGGAGCCAATGTACCGTTTGCCGACTCAGAAATCTTTCTGGGTCCCATAGCCGAAAAAGCAGATCAAACCCTTAGCATCATTCCAGATTTTATAGCCAACTGTGGAATGGCGCGCACCTTTGCCTATCTGATGAGCGACGAAGCCCTTATAAGCGACGAAACCATTTTCCGGGATGTATCCGAGCGCATTCGATGGGCACTGGAGCAATGCCATAGCATTAATCCCGACAATAAAAACATCACTAAATCTGCCTTCATCCTCGCACTCGGGCATGAAAACCCAGTAGAAATCCTATGATGGAATATTTAATTGTCACCGTATTCATTATCGGCTACATAGCCATTGCCCTCGAGCACAAATTACACATCAACAAAGCCGCTACAGCCCTTGTCACCAGCGTTATTTGCTGGGCACTCTACGCACTCTCCGCCACCCAACTTGTCGATTGGGCAGATGTAATGCACTATCTCGGCCTGAGAGCTGCTGAGCCCAACAAAGAAAAAATGCTCGAATACATCTCCGACCACCAACTTCTGGAGCATCTTTCAGAAATTGCCTCGATTCTCTTTTTCCTCATAGGAGCTATGACCATCGTAGAAACCATCGATGCACATGGAGGCTTTACCATCATCACCAATCGCATTCACACTACCAGCCGAAGCAGTCTGATGTGGCTGGTCTGCGGGCTTACTTTTTTCATGAGTGCCGCCCTCGACAACCTTACCACCACCATTGTTATGGCCTCACTCGTGCGAAAAATTATAGCCAATTACAAAGACCGCTGGCTCTTTGCCGGTATGATAGTAATCTCCGCCAATGCCGGTGGTGCTTGGTCACCTATAGGCGATGTCACCACCACCATGCTCTGGATCGGCAAGCAGATCACCACCCTCCGGGTGATCACCATGGTGTTCCTACCGAGCGTAGTCTGTATATTGGTACCACTTCTGCTACTCAACCGAACCCTCAAAGGCCACATAAGCCACCCCACTGTCAAAGTCACCACCGGACACATCGCACCGGCCGTCAGACCCCACGAAAAGAAAATCATCTTCATAGGCGGTCTGGCATTGCTGCTCTTTGTCCCCGTATTTAAGGCCATCACCCATCTGCCTCCATTTATGGGTATGATGTTGAGTCTGGGCATTATGTGGATAGCTACCGAGCTGCTGCACAAGCGCAAGCCCTTTGCCGTGCAGCGCGAGCTCTCCGTCATCGGCGTCATCCGCAAGATTGACATGGCCTCCGTGCTCTTTTTCCTGGGAATCCTGCTGGCCGTAGGCAGCCTGCAGAGCATGGGTACCCTCACCCACCTGGCCTCATTTCTCGAACATCACATCGGTATCGAACGCAAGACCGGCATTATCCTCCTGGCCATGACCATCGGCCTGCTGTCCAGCATTGTAGACAATGTACCCCTGGTAGCAGCTGCCATGGGCATGTATGCCATCCAGGAAGGGACCTACTTCGAGCAAGACGGGCTTTTTTGGGAATTTCTCGCCTATGCAGCCGGCACCGGTGGAAGTGCTCTCATCATCGGCTCAGCAGCAGGTGTAGCCGTCATGGGCATTGAGCGCATCACCTTTAGTTGGTACCTTCGAAAGATTGCTCCTCTGGCGCTCATTGGCTTCATCTCCGGAGCACTTGTATATGTCCTCCAATACAATTTAGTGCACTGATTTTTTAGGATTAGGGCGTGCCCCCGTGCAGCTTCTTCCTATCGTCTGCTGTGCTGCACGGGGTCGGGCTGCTCCGGGGTGCGCTTCGCTACCGTGCTGCGCACCGCCCTGCGGGCGCCCTTCGCATCCCTCACGCAAGGCACCTCAGCGCTTGACTCTACCCTTACATGTACAACTTCAAACTTTCAATGCCAACCGCCAAACACCCCGGACAAAAAGGCAAAAAAGTCCACCCCTACAATCCTGTATCTCTAAATTCCAAACATCCAAAAAATAACGAATAACCACCTGACTTCCCTTGTGATCTCGGCACTTCAAAAACCGTGTTTATCTGGCAATCAATTTAAATTTTGACCTTCAAATCAATCCGAAACAGACTTTTTCCTACACATCTGTAGGTTTGGCATTTAGTATTTGCTGCTGTATCTGAATGCTCGAGCGATGGATCAACTGAAAAATTTCCAGAACCACCTGCTCATCTAGCCCCAGCAAACGGGCCACCTTACTGCGGTCCTTTACGATTTCAAACCACCTTTCAAACTGCAAAATGGTGATATTGTGCTCTTTTTTCAGCTCGCCGATAGCCTCTACAAGCCCCTTGCGTTTTTCAAGCAGTTGCAGAATCTCGTGGTCCAGATGGTCAATTTTTGATCGCAGAGCCTCCAGTTCCCGGCAAGCAAAGGGATTTTTAGTGTGGTCGGCACGGCGTACCAACGCCTTCATGATTTCTTTTAGCTGAGCCGGGGTTACTTGTTGCCGGGCATCGCTCAAGGCCACATCAGGATTGTAATGCGACTCAATCATCAGCCCATGCATTTCCAAATCCAGCGCAGCCTGGCTGATTTCGTAGATGTAATCCCTCTTGCCCGATATATGGCTGGGATCACACATCAGCGGAACATCGGGGCAGAGCGTTCGGAATTCTACCGGAATTTCCCACTTGGGATCGTTGCGAAACACGCTGGTGCCCGAAGTAAAAAATCCCCTGTGCACGGCTACAATGCGATTGATTCCGGATTTTTTTAAGCGTTCTACCGCTCCAATCCAAAGGCCCAGGTCAGCATGAATGGGATTTTTGACCATTACGGGCACATCCACACCTCTGAGGCTATCTGAAATTTCCTGTACATAAAAAGGATTGACCGTAGTGCGTGCTCCCAGCCACAAAATGTCGATCCCTGCTTTGAGGGCCAGCTCAGTCTGCCAACTGTTGGCCACCTCTACCGCAAAGGGAAGCCCGGTTTCTTTCTTTAGCTCACTTATCCATCTGAGCGCATACTCCCCTATGCCCTCAAAACTGCCAGGGCGCGTTCTTGGCTTCCAGACACCAGCTCTTACAGCTATCAGATTAGGTATGTCCTTGAGCTGTATCACCGTAGCCCTCAATTGCTCATAGCTCTCTGCGCTGCACGGACCTGCAATCAAGGGTATTTCTACCCCATTGGACCTTCCGGTCAATATTTCTGTTACTCTACTCATTTCCAAACCGCAAAAATCAACTTTTTAACAATATCTACCCTCAAAAGTTGTAAAGATCCGATGGCTTGTCGCTATTTTATTCTTTGGTTCACAGCATAGTGTTCTCTGAGACTTCCCTTTACTTTACGCTCCGATGAGCTTTGAGTAATCGCTGTGGTAGGAGTTGTCCTCGTTTCGAATGAAATAACGCTCGGTTTCGACCGGCATTTTTCCCGGCACTTTGCTGAAAACCAGTACCGACCGAACCGGTTGTTTTGACGACGGCTTAGACCAGAAATCAATAGCTCTGCACAAATGTAATCTCCCTGCTACGGCTAACCTGATCACTCTGTCGCGGTAGAACCAAGGAAGAATTAGGGATGTGAATTTACCACAAACCTCGGCTGCCTTGCTAATCAACACATCGTACGTAAGCTCTCCGCTTAAATGCCTGGACAAGTTTTTCTCTTCAGACATCGATTTAAGGTGATTTTGAAAATACGGTGGATTGGAGACGATCAAATCAAACTTTTCATCCGTTGGAAATCGGGTAAAATCAGCCTGATAAAATACTGACCTGTCGTTCAGACCATTTAAAGCAGCATTTGCTGCAGCCCTTTGTACAGAGGGCAGATGCACATCAATGCCCGTAAGCCGTGCCGTGCGGTGTTTTCCGATGTACGACAACCCGACGATGCCACAGCCACAGCCGACATCCAGTACACTGCTTATGTCATTGATCCCCCTGATTACCGCACTGAATAAGAGCGCGTCAGTACCGATTTTAAAACTGGAATCTTCGTGATAAAACGTAAGCCCGAATATGGTGAAGGGCTTTCCAATGATTTTTGAAGATGAATTTGATTTCAAGGATGTTACGTCTACTGTTTTTGAAGTCAAACCTACTTAAGTTTCAAAGGTACAGGCCCTTGTATAAAAAAAAGTCCTGCTTGTACGCAGGACCTTTATCGATTCAAACAGACAACCTTACTCTTTTGCAAACTTTTTCATCAGAAGGTCTGTGGTGGTAGATCCCGGTCGTTCAATCGGGAATCCCAGAGCGCGGTCCCAGATAAGGCTGGCCATAGTTCCCAGAGCTCTGGATACACCAAAGAGCACGGTGTAAAAATCGTATTCCACCAGTCCGTAATACATCAGCAACTGACCGGAGTGAGCATCCACATTAGGCCAAGGATTCTTCACCTTTCCGGTCGCCTCAAGTATTCCGGGCACGACTTCATAGATTCTTGAAATCAGCAAAAACATTGGATCATGAGGCATGTATTCCAGCGCAAATTCCCTCTGGGCCATGTATCTGGGGTCGGTCTTACGGAGTACCGCGTGGCCAAATCCGGGCACCACTTTGCCTTCGGTCAAGGTCTTCTTAACATATTCGGCGATTTCTTCCTTTGTCGGCAATCCCCCGCCGAGTTCTTTCTTCATATCAAGTACCCAGCGGATCACTTCCTGATTGGCCAGTCCGTGAAGCGGTCCGGCGAGGCCGGCCATTCCAGCCGCAAAAGCCAGGTAAGGATCGCTGAGAGCAGAGCCTACCAATCGAATGGCATGAGCAGATACATTGCCACCTTCGTGATCGGCGTGTATGGTCAGATACAGCCTCATCAGCTCATAAAACTCCGGATTGTCGAATCCAAGCATATGAGCAAAATTGGCTGAGTAATCCAGGCGAGGATCCGGTTCGATATGATCGCCACTTCGGTAGGTACGGCGATAGATGTAGGCTGCCACACGTGGCAATCTGGCGATCAGGTTCATGGCGTCTTCATACACCGGATCCCAATAGTCTTTTTTGCCAATTCCCTGGCGGTAGGCTTTCTGAAACTCAGACTCTGTACGCAAAGCGGTGATGCCGGCGATAAATTGTGTCATCGGATGGGCATGCTGTGGCAAAGAATCAATTACTTTAAACACGTGGGGAGGCACCTGCGCACGTCGCACCCAGTTGTTGCTCATCCTGCGAACTGCATCGTCGTCTGGTAGCTCATCCATAAGCAGCAGGTAAAAGAGCCCTTCGGGAAGAGGCTGTTTGCCACCCGGGTATTTTGGTAGTTTTGCCTGCAGCTCCGGAATGGTATACCCTCTGAAGCGGATGCCTTCCTCAGGGTCGAGTTTTGAAGTTTCGTAGACAAGGCCTGTGATGCCACGCATCCCCTGATATACCTGGGATATGGTGTAATCGCCCATTTTCTGATCGCCGTATTGGGCTACGAAGTCTTTGACCTTTTTGTTGTATGGTTCAATTTTGCTTCGAAAGTGTTCTTTAAGTTTATCTGTTATCATTTTCTAATGGATTTGGGTGAATAAAATTCAAAACTTAAATGCTCTGATACCCGGGAAATATGCCGAATTTCCGAGGTATTCTTCAATGCGCAACAGTTGATTGTATTTAGCAATCCGGTCACTTCTGGAGGCCGAACCTGTTTTGATCTGACCGGTATTGAGCGCCACGGCCAGATCGGCAATGGTAGCATCTTCCGTTTCGCCACTGCGATGACTGATCACGCTGGTATATCCGGCTCTGTGGGCCATTTCTACAGCTGCGATGGTTTCTGTGAGCGTTCCTATCTGATTTACTTTGACCAAGATGGAGTTAGCTATCTGTTGTTCGATACCTGCTGAAAGCCTTTTTACATTGGTCACAAAGAGGTCATCTCCTACTAGCTGTACCTTTTTGCCAAGCTCCTGACTGAGCAGCTTCCAACCCTCCCAGTCGTCTTCTGCCAGGCCATCTTCCAGGGAGATAATGGGGTATTTTTCAATCCAGTTTTTCCAGTAGTCCACCATTTCACCAGCCGTTTTCCTGGATTTAGATGACTTTTTAAACACATAGGTACCTGTATTGCTGTCGAATAATTCCGAGGCGGCAGCATCCATCGCTATGAAGATGTTCTCTCCCGGCCGGTAGCCTGCTGCTTCTATGGCCTGGAGTACTGTTTCGATGGCTTCTTCATTGGATTGTATGTCGGGGGCAAATCCGCCTTCATCACCTACATTGGTACTGTAGCCTTTTTTCTTGAGGACGCTCTTCAGATGATGGAAGATTTCTACCCCCATCCTCAGAGCTTCCGAAAAGGTAGGCGCCCCAACCGGCACAATCATAAACTCCTGAAAATCAATAGCATTATCGGCATGTGCACCTCCGTTTAGGATATTCATCATCGGTACGGGCAAAGTACGGGCTGAAATTCCCCCTATGTACTGATGCAGCGGGAGGCCTGTGAATTGAGCAGCTGCCCTTGCGGCTGCCAGCGATACGGCCAATATGGCATTGGCACCGAGTCTGCTTTTGTTTTCTGTTCCATCGAGTTCTATCATTGTCTGGTCGATCAATGTCTGATCGAGTGCGTCCATTCCCTCCAGCTCTTCATCGATTTCTTCTATATTTTCCACAGCCTTGAGTACTCCTTTGCCCAGGTAGTACTCTTTGTTGCCGTCTCTTAATTCTGCTGCTTCGTGAATGCCGGTCGAGGCACCTGATGGCACGGCAGCGCGTCCCATTTCGCCGGTTTCCAGCCACACTTCAGCTTCTACCGTAGGGTTTCCTCTTGAGTCGAGGATTTGTCTTCCGATTACTTTAGCAATTGTACTCATCCTTTTTATGTTGGTTAAGCAGATTTATAAATTCATCAAACAGATAGCGACTGTCATGAGGACCCGGAGCGGCTTCGGGGTGGTACTGCACGGAGAATACCGGACAATCGCTCAGCCTGAGGCCAGCTACAGTTCCATCGTTCAGGTGGCTGTGGGTCAAAAGTAGGGAGGCTGACGGTCCAAAAGACTGATTTTTTACAGCAAATCCGTGGTTTTGGGAGGTGATTTCTCCTTTTTTGGTCGCAGTATTGATGACGGGGTGATTGATACCGCGGTGGCCGTGATGCATTTTATACGTTTCAAGCCCCTGGGAAAGGGCTATGATCTGATGGCCGAGACAAATGCCAAACACCGGCTTTCCGGTTTGGATAATTTGCTGCACGAAGGCAGTAGTCTGTGGCATTGCAGCCGGATCGCCCGGGCCATTGGAAATGAGATATCCGTCGCAAGCCCATGAGAAGAATTCTTCAGTGCTTACATTCATTGGAAATACTCTCACAAAAACATCGCGCTCAACAAGGCATCGAAGGATGTTTTTCTTTACTCCGAGGTCGAGTACTGCCACGCGGTAGGTGGCCTTTTCATCTCCAAGGCTATACGCTTCGCGGCAAGTCACCTTTGAGGAGAGCTCCATGCCTGCCATCGATGGTATGGCTTGTGCGCGTGATTTCACCTCCTTCAGGTTGGTAAGGTCAGTGGTGAGAATGGCATTTTTAGCACCGTGGTCTCGTAGGTGCTGTACCAGAGCTCGTGTATCCACACCGCTAACAGCCACTGTGCGACTGTTGGCAAAAAATTCATAAAGCTCCGTGTCTTTGCCGGGTCTTGAACCTTTTACTGTAAAATTTCTGCAAACCAACCCATTGATTCTGATATGGTCTGATTCGCTTTCTTCAAATCGGACTCCATAGTTGCCTATGTGCACACTGGCCATGACCATAATTTGACCAAAATAGGAGGGGTCTGTAAATATCTCCTGATATCCTGTCATTCCGGTGTTGAAGCAAAGTTCACCTGCGACCTCGCCTTCGATGCCGACGGAGTGTCCGAAAAACACATGTCCGTCTTCGAGTACAACTGCTGCTGTGGGTTTTTGAAAGATGTTCATTTCTACTGGGATTGGACAAAGTTAATTAGGTATTGTGTCCAATTGCGGAATGGGCAAGGGCAGGCTTTCGGTTTCAGATTTAGTTAATACTTTGAAGCTTTATCTGTGGCTCATGGCAGCAATGTGGACTAATTGTTTGAATCATAGAAGGATAACTGTATATCCATGTTTCATTCAGCTCGATGTTGGGGAAGTAGATCCTGCCGGATTTCGCTTGTAAACCGGCATTGATAGGGGGCATTTATGTATATGTACAATTCGCTTTTTGGATTGATGAATGTTAATGGTAGAAATACGGATGAGTGTGTGGTGCAGGTTTTTATGTTTTGAAATCTGGTACAACATATTTCTTTGCACTATCCTCCTGCTTATACAGTCTTCTGCTGCCTGATGACATTCCTTTGAAGCAGCAGGATGTATCGGAGGGCTGAGGGGGTGTCTGATTGTGCCGATACTTCCTGAGGACAACCAAGCCGGCTGGCTCTTTTTTCTGTTTGATTTCTAATTAGGTGTGTGGATGTGCGATTGAGCAGTTTGTAGGTGATTGAGAATGGTTGCTATGCAGGGAGTAGAATTTTGGGAAATCACCGGGAGTTGAGCAGGGTTCCGGCACTTGCGTGAGGGATGCGGAGGGCGCCCGCAGGGCGGTGCGCAGCGCAGCGGAGCACGGGAGCGAAGCGCACCCCGGAGCAGCCCGACCCCGCGCGGTAAGGCTACCGGCAGGTGGCCGGCGCGCGGGGGCACGCCCTAAGAAAATAAATAAAAAACCCGCCAGCAGTGGCGGGTGTGGTGTGTGGTATGAAGGGGAGCAGAGTTTAGACCTTAGTCTTGACGATGCGCAGGCCGAGGCGGTATTTGAGACCGTTGAGCAGATAGAGCATTACGGGTACGATGATCAGGGTAAGAAAGGTGGCAAAGGTGAGTCCGTAGATGACGGTCCAGCTCATCGGGCCCCAGAAGGCGACATTGTCACCTCCGAAGTAGATATCGGGATTGTAGTGGGTAAAGAGGCGGATAAAATCGATGTTCATGCCGGTGGCCAGTGGTATGAGGCCAAGGATGGTGGTGATGGCGGTGAGCAGTACGGGGCGTAGGCGCTTCTTGCCGGCTTCGACGATGGAATTGTAGACTTCGGTGAGGTGAAGTCGGTCGTTGGGGTTGATGCCGAGGGCTTTTTTGCGCCGGGCCATGATCAGGTTGGCATAGTCGATGAGTACTATGGCATTGTTGACCACTACTCCTGCCAGTGAGATGATGCCTATCATGGTAAGGATGATGACAAAGTCCTGACGGAAGATGACCAGGCCGAGAAATACTCCGATGAGGGAGAAAACAACAGTAATCATGATGATCAATGGGGTGGAGGCGGAATTGAACTGGGCGACGAGTATCAGAAATATTAAAAAGACGGCGACCATAAGGGCTTTGGAGAGGAAGCCGAGTTCTTTGGATTGTTTTTCCTGTTCGCCGGTGAAGCGCAGGGTAATGCCATCGGGTAGCTCATAGTTTTGGAGGAGGCGTTTGATTTTTTGGACGGTGGCGGTGGCGTTGACGCCTTCGAGTACGTTGGAGGTGATGGTGATGGTCCGCTTGAGGTCATGTCGCTTTACGGAGGAAAAGGTAACCGATTTGACGGGCTGGGCTACGGCGGAGATGGGGATTTGCTTGATTTTGCCGGTGGCCTGGTCGCGGAAGGTTATACGGGTATCCATGAGGCGGTCGAGGTCGTAGCGATATTGGTCTTTATAGCGGATGTTGATGGGGTAGTCGTCGTTGCCGTCTTTGAAGGTGCTGACTTCGCGGCCGAAGAGGGCGGTACGCAGGGCATCTCCGATCTGGTAGGTGCTCACGCCGAGGGTTCGTGCTTTGGTGCGATCTACGATGATGGGCAGCTCGGGTTTGGCACGGTCTACATCGAGTTTGAGCTCTTCGATGCCGAAGATGTTGGCATTGTCGATGAAGACTTTGATGGCTTCGGCTTCGGCATAGAGCTGCTCGTAATTGTCGCCTGAGAGCTCGATGCTGATGGGTGCACCTGCCGGAGGGCCTTGGCGATCTTTGCTCACGGTGATCTGTGCTCCCGGATACTTGCGGAGGGCTTCCCGGATGTCTTCGAGTACCTCTGAGGTTTTAACGCCACGGCGTTTTTTGGTCTCTACAAAGTCTACGGTGATTTTGGCTTTGTGGGGAGTGGCTGCTTGTGAGGGGCCCTGATTGGGATCGCTGGCGCCCTTGCCAACCTGGGAAATGATGGATGAGATGAGGAAGTTGTAGGTGGTATCGGTGCCGGTTTCGGTTTTTTCGGTGATGGTAAAGCGGTCGTAGATGTGCATGAGCTCCTGCTCTATTTGCAGGGTGAACTGGTTGGTGGTGTTGACGTCGGTGCCTATGGGCAGCTCGATGTACACTTCGGCGCGGTTGGGTTCATTGACGGGGAAGAATTGCACCTTGGGCGGAAAGGCGATGACCAATGCGAAGCTGACGATGAGCAGCAGGATGGTGCCGATAAAGAAATAGATGGGGTTTCGGCCGCGTAGGGCAAATTTGATCAGGCGTTCATAGGCTTCTTCAAGGCGCGGCAGCAGGTGGTTTTGAAATGCTGCTGAAAGTGGCATGAGCACTTTGTGGTTGAAAGGTCCGATCAGGCCGGCTACTATCAAAAGGTTTCCTAACCAATATATGCGTGCGGTAATAAATACTGCTCCGAGGAGCATGAGAATGGCGGTAATGCGCCAGATGCGCTTCATATTGGGTTGATCTTCTTTGAGTTTCATGTAAACGGAGGTCAGTACGGGATTGATGACCAATGCTACAAACAGGGAAGAGCCGAGCACAATCATGAGGGTGATGGGCAGGTATTTCATAAACTCGCCAAAAATGCCCGGCCAGAAAGCCAGAGGGATGAAGGCGGCTACGGTGGTGGCTGTGGAGGCTATGATGGCTGCTGCTACTTCGCCCACTCCTTCTTTGGCGGCTCGGATCAGTGGTTTGCCTTCGGAGAGAAGCCGGTAGATGTTTTCTACTACTACGATGCCATTGTCGACCAGCATACCCAGGGCAAGCACCAGGGAGAAGAGCACGATGGTGTTGAGTGTGACGCCCAATGAGCTGAGCACCATAAAGCTGATCAGCATGCTCAGCGGTATGGCAATGCCGACGAATAGAGCGTTGCGCAGTCCCATGAAAAACATTAGAACGGCTACTACGAGCAGGACGCCGAAGATGATGGAATTCTCGAGCTCAGCTACCTGATTTCGGGTGCGGTCGCTTTGGTCGTTGGTGATGGAAATTCTGAGGTTTTCGGGGAAGTAGTTTTGACGGGCTTCCCGGATGATGTTGTTGATTTTGTCGGATACGATGATGAGGTTTTCTCCGCTGCGCTTGAGTACGTCGAGCATCACGACTGGCTGCCCAAATTCGCGTGCATAAGATTCTTTTTCTACTTCGCCAAAGTAAATGTCGGCAATGTCCTTCAGGTAGACGACTTCGGCATTTTCATTTTTTACTATAACGTTTCCGATGTCGTAGGGGTCTTTAAATTCGCCTATCACACGGATGTTTCGCCGGTATTCATCCACCAGGAAATCACCTGCGGCTACCGAAACGTTTTCGCTTCTGATGGCATTGGCTATATCGTCGAAGCTCAAGTTGAGCAGCTCAAGCTTAGACTGGTCAATGCTGACGCGCAACTCTTTGTCGTCCATGCCGCGGATTTCGACTTTGGAAATTTCGGGAAGGGCTTCGATTTTATCTTCCAGGTACTCGGCAAACTGCTTGAGTTGGTCAGGGGAAAATTCACCGCTGAGGTTGATATTGAGCACCGGTATGAGCTCGGCAAAGTTGAGCTCGAATACATTGGGCTCAGCGGGCAGGTCCTTGGGAAAGTCTTTGTTGCTTCTGGCCTGGTCTACCTTGTCTTTGACCTTTCTGAGGGCTTCGTCCGGGGTAACGTCGAAATTGAATTTCACTTGTATGGTCGAATATCCCTGCACTGAGGTGGAATTGATTTCTTCAATCCCGGTGATGCCATTGATTTCTTTTTCGAGCGGGCGGGTCACCAGTTTTTCTATATCTACCGGCGAATAGCCCGGATATGCTGTGCCGACATAAATTTCCGGGCTTACGATTTCGGGAAAGGTTTCTGTGGGCATGCCTTTGTAAGCTATCAGCCCTCCGATAAACAGGATGAAGGACAGCACAAATACAGTGGTTTTATTGTCAACCGATAAAGTGCTGATCCTGAATTCCTTTTTGATAAGTCCCTTGGTTTCCATAGCATTTTTATTCTAGTGCGCTCAAAGCATCCATTATTCGTACTTTCTGTCCGTCTTTTACGTTTCGGGCACCCTTGTCGACCAGGAGAGCACCGGGTTCTATCCCGGATAGTACTTCAGCCATATTTCGGTAGCTACGTCCTGGTTTTATGACTTTCTTGCGCGCCACTCCTATGGTCTGACCAGTTTTTTCCAGAGTAATAACAAAATCATTTCCTTCGGGATCCTGCTGAATCAGCCGTACGGGGATGATCAGTGCTGCAGGATTTTCGTAATCTTTGATCATGATTGAAACCAGAGCATTGGGTACCAAACGGATTTGTTTGTCGAGCAGTTCGAGCCTGACTTTAAATGTCCTGTTAGTAGGATTGATGAATTTGGCCACGGAGGTAACTCTTGCCTCCAAAACGGAGTCTGTGGCAGGAATCCTCACCCGTGCAACATAGCCGGGCTGAATCAGCCCGGAATAGGTTTCGGAGATTTCTCCTTCGATGTAAATGTTGTCCAGATTGACCAGGCGAATCAACTGGGTCTGCGGACCGACCAACTGCCCTACTTTTGGAAAAATTTCATCCACCACTCCATCGAAAGGGGCTCTTACCATGGTTTGGCTGTATTGTTTTTCCAGGGTGCGAAGTCTGCTTTCAAGAGATTCTTTATTGTTTTTGGCCTGGAGGTACTGAATCTCAGAGCCCACTTTCTGCTCCCAGAGCCTTTTTTGCTTTTCGAATACCGATGTGGCAAGCTCCAATTGTGTTTTGACTTCACTGATGCTGCTGAGCAGCAGGGAGCCATCTAGCTGAATGAGTATCTGTCCCCGGCTCACCGGCTGGCCGGGTTTCACGGATATAGCAGTGATCACACCCCCGGTTTCCGGGAAAAGGATGGTGTTTTTTTCGCTGCCCACGGTGCCGTACACTTCTACAAAGTGCTCAAAAAGACCAGGCTCAACAATGTGCGCAGAGACCGTGTAAAACCTGGCTGTACTGTCGAGTTCTGCAATTCGTTCGTTGATTTCAGCCAGCTGCATGTTGGTCTTGTCGATGTGGCGCATCAGCGAATCGCGTTTGGAGTAAAGCATCTCCAACTCCGAATCCGAAGCTTGATTTCCCAAATTGCTGCAGGAAACTGCCACGAAAGCACAAATTACCGAATAAGGGAGTACTTTTTTCATCGTTTTGTGTTAGTTGTTGTAATTACCTAAAATCTTATTTAATGCCGAATGGGCGTTGATAAGCTGAATCATCGACTGAACATATTGGCTCTGAGCATCGAGCAGTTGATTTTCTGCCTGAGTGAGCTCAAAACTTCCTGCCACCCCCTCCCTGTATTTTATGAGGGTTTTCTCTCTCACCCGGCTGGCAGTTTCCAAATTTTTTCTTCGGATTCTCATATTGTTGATCGAAAATTCAAATTCGCTTTTTGCTCTGTCGTATTCGACTTGTTTGGCATCTTCTACCTGTTTTTTTGCGTTTTGAACCCTCAGCAGATCAAGTCTGGCCTTTGAAGTTTTGGCATATCGGTCAAAACCGGTGAAAATTTTCCAGTTCAGGCTGACCCCCATCACTGTAACCGGTATCCAATATCTGTTGAAGTCAAACATCTTAAATTCATTACCAAACATATTTTGCTGGTGATTTATAAAGCCCGTTACCGACGGCAGGTAATTCATCTGGTAGCGCTTTACTTGTAGACGTGCAGCCTGTTCTTGAAGCAGAATTCCGCGATATTCATAGTCCGCCATCAGGTCAAATGGTTTGCTCATCAGCTCAAACGCATCCTGGTCGATGGCTTCAAAAATTTCAAGACCATCGGTCAGCACAATGTTTTCCTCCAGCGATATGCCCATCTGCAACTTGAGCAGCATCAGAGCAATTTCGTGTTGCCGGCGTGTATTGTCCAGCTGATTGGAAACTGTATTGACGAGTATATCGACCTGATCCACATCCTGCTCTTCGATAAAGCCTTCGTTGTAAAGCTTCTGATTATCGCGGTAGATTCTGCGCAGCACTTCCAGGTTGTTTTCCAGGATGCTTACCAGTTCGCCCGTCATTATCACTGTACCATAGGTACGCGTTACATTGTCCAGTACCTCCACTCGCGACACTTCCAGGTCGTTTCTGGCCAATTCCTTAAACACCCGTGTAGCCAAAAGGGCCACGATGTACGAACCATCAAACAGCAGTTGCGAAGCCTGAAGTCCATAGGTACTCTGGTGAGGTACTCCAAACTGCACCAGTACAAAGTCCACTCCCTCCGGCGGATTGGGAAGTAGTATTGCAGGCAGTGGGGTTTGTGGGATTTGCGGATTGTACTGATGCCTGGCCTCGGCCGACACCTGAGGAAGACCGATAGCTGCTGTCTCCGTTATGGTTTTTTTAGCCTTTTCGAGCTCAAGCTGTTTGTCCTTTACAGAGTAGGCATGCTCGGTAGCATACCTTCTGGCATCATGGAGCGAAAATGCTCGCTGTGCTGCCAACTGTACCGATAGAGCCATCAAAGCAAGCCCTGATAGCACAAGTTTACCTTTGTTCATTGCTCTTTTGAGAATATTTATTTTCCAGATATTCCAGTCCTTTTGCAGAGGCAATCCCTCTGATGTGGTAGATCAGTGCCTCTCTTGTCAGCTTCTCCCAATCAAATTCACTCACCGGAAAATACTGTTCGTCCATAATCATCAGGATCCTGCTGTAGTGCAGATTTGCAATAATTTCCACATCAAAATCATTGCGATACCAGCCCTGCTCTATACCCTTCACAAGATTTTGCGTAGTCACCTCCATAAAGTTCTTCCGCTGGGCCTCTTTGATCTTGAAAAAAGTATTCGGATAGTACTTCCGGAGCTGAAACTGAACGCCCTGATGCTGCATCTTGTTAAAATTTCGCATCCCTTCATCCAGTATAAAGAGCTCATCGATGGGATTCTCCTCCTTTGGACATATTTGCCCGCAAAATTCCTTGATGTGATCAATGACCAGCTCAGCCCCTTTGTCCACAAGGTCTGCTTTGTTTCTGTAATATTTGTATAAGGTTTTTTTCGATATTCCCAGCTCACGCGCTAGGTCGTCCATCGTCACACTTCGCAATCCCAACCGGCTGAAAAGCACTACCGCCCCGGCCAGAATCTGCTGTTCGGGCGATAATTGCTCGATCAACTCCATCGATGGAAAAAAACCTTTGAAATCCGTTTGAATCATGCACTGAGAATTCGATACAAATTTTACATCGCTGATAACCTACGGAAACATTTTAGGTTTATTTCGTTTCCTTATTTAACCAAAAATTAATGCCCCACCACCATTTGGTAACGATCTGTTAAAACAACCATCTCTGTAAACATCTTCATACATCCCAACATTAACTCATTGTATTTCTAATACCTATAACTATGAAAAAGGTACTTTTCAATGTATGTACATGGATGCTGGCAGGTGCCATGCTCGTCAGCTGCAGAAAAGACGATGACAACAAGGACAACGAACAGCCCCAGCAGCAAAACATCGTCCAGATCGCCCAGGCCAATGCTGATTTCAGCATTCTTGTACAAGCCCTCACCCGCTCCGATTTAAGCGTCAACTATGCACAAGTACTCAGTGGCGAAGGTCCCTTCACAGTATTCGCCCCAAACAATGCAGCATTCACCGCATTGCTCACAGAGCTGGGTGTTTCATCGCTCAACGATATTCCCGCTCCAGTCCTCGAAGCCGTACTCACCTACCACGTCGTAGCAGGCAGAGTCACAAGCAATATGCTCACCAACGGCCAGGTAGTCACCACCCTCAATGGCGGCACCTTTACCGTAAACACTCAGGGCGGAGTCACCATCACCGATGCCAACGAGCGCACCGCCACCGTGATACAAGCCGACATCACAGCCTCAAACGGAGTCATCCACGCCATCGACAAAGTCATTCTCCCTGCACTTTAATCCCTCCGCATACACCATTTGATCCTTCCAAGGGCATGCATCCGCTGCATGCCTTTTTTTATTTGGGCGTGCCCCCGCGCCTGCTTTTGCTACTATTCCTGTAAGGCGCGGGGTCGGGCTGCTCCGGGGTGCGCTTCGCTCCCGTGCTGCGCACCGCCCTGCAGGCGCCCTCCGCATCCCTCACGCAGAGCAACCTCTGTAGCTTCCAGGGCCGTATATATAGTGCACCCATAAAAAATCCAATCAACACACCTCCACCCAACCCATCACCACCCGGTACCCGCTGCACTCCATGCAGATCCATGCCTCTCTATATCCACGTACCCCATTACACGGAGATTGTTGTGTAGACATTGTGAGAAGAAAAAAGCACAACGCAAACCTTTAGCAAAAAAATTTATGTCACCCACCCCGGCCAAGGTCCGTAAAAACAAAGCTATGGGCTTACCGATTGCAATTTATGCTTCCTTATTGTTGATTACTTTCATTTTTGCTTACAAAGACTCCCACAAGACCATTACCGGTCTCTGCGATTTGCCGGTATTCAAGAAAATCAACCATAAAACTATCCACAGCCTCCAGGCCACTCTTGCGGGACACCAGTTGCGCCATTTCCATCAAAGAAGCTCTACCTAGCTGGATACCAGCAAAATAGAATTCACCATCCGGCAGCATCCCGCTCTGATAACCAGGCAAAGCCGTATAGCGGGCAAAAGGGAAGCCAACGTGTACCACAAAGCCTCCGGATGGCTGGCGAACAAACTGCAATACCAGATTGCCAAAAATTTCCAAACCGCGCCTTTCAGCCAAAGACTTTAGTTTTTCGCCGGTTTCCAGCACTTTATTCAGCAGTTCGGAGTCTTGGGTTGCCTCCAGGGATCTGTACACAAAATACCTAGGGTCAAAGTAAACCTCCTGCACCACCACATCCCTGAAGGGATCTTTACTCTCAAATCGCTTCTCCGCCAGAGTTTTAAGCTTTTGTAAGCCCGCATCATAATCCTTCCCGATGGCCTGTTCAAAGTCCGTAAACAGCAACATCAGGTTCAGGGGCCTTGGAATTTTACCGGCAAATCCCCATTTTACTTCTACCGTTTCAAGGTCTTTTGTGTCTATTGTCAGCCAGGCAGAGCTGCTGGTTTTAAAAGGCTGTAAAAATCTCACTTCCATATCCACACGGTCAGGTCGCACGGCCGTAATCTCCTGCTCGCCTTCTCCTACCTCATCGTTGCCCTTCCATCGGTAGATGGAGCCCGGCTTACCGTCTTCGCCCAGAAAGATTTCGCTTATAGATGAGTCCCTCTCACGCCATGGCGACCACATCACGTGTTCTCTAAGATTGGAAATCATCGGAAAAACGGTTTCATAATCTGCCTTCACGACTGTTTTTCGTTCCACCTGATAGGTAGAAGGCAACAAAAAGGAAACCCCGTACAACAAGACAATGGTTCCGATGATGAAGTACAAAACTATTCTGGCCGTTTTCATTCAATAACGCTCAGTTTATCCACCAAAAGTAAAGCAACAGATACAGTTAGAAAAAAGCTTTGACCTGAAAAACACCGCTGTGAAGTATCCCGAGACCGCTGCCCAAACGCCCTTCGTATGTCAGACTCAGCTGAAGACCATTGACCAGGTTTCTCTGTGCCAGCAAAGTCACAATAAAATTCTGTCCCGGCTGTAACCCCTCCAGCATGGCAAACCCCAGAGGCGAATTAGCATCGCCCGTAAATGAATTGACCACGTATTGAATGGTAGCTGTAGTCACAAATCTCGAAGCAGAAGCCAGATATTGTTCACTGATCAGCCGATGGCTGGAGAGCAAAGCCGATGCGGAATTTTTTGATGAATATTCATAGGAGAGAATAGTGCGGTATTTCTCTCCGGGTTGAAATTCGATTCGGGGACTGGCCAAATACTCATCAAAGCTGAAATTCCTCGACACAAAATTCATCGAGCGTGTCTCCCTGTTTACATAGTTGAGCTTTAAACGCGCCAGCAGAGGAGGAATGATTTTGTAGCGAATGTTCAGCGGATACTCTACGCTACGGACCTCTTCCACCCCAAACGCCAGCAAATTGGCAGACCGGTTGAAAAGGTAGTTGGCATCCCATCCAAACTTGCTTCGGGTACGGTCGAAAAACAGCGTCTGCCGCACCAGTATCAACGAGCCAAGAGTGAGACTATCGGGCCCCGAGCCGGGCAGGTGTACCGGTGTGTTGACTGCTCTGATAAGTTGCCGGCGATTGTCGGTTTGCAAGGTAGACTGCAGGCTGAATCGGGTCAAAAATTTTCTGAACCCCGACCACCGCTGACCCATATTTACAGGGTTAAAGAGCAGTGACTGAGAGATTTTGCTCACTTCTACACGTGTAAATTCAGAAGAAGGTGCAAAAATCCGGATAAATCTGGCTTCAGCAGGAAATCGCGCCGGCTCAAATTCATCCAGTTCCTTAATGCCATTTCCGTTGTAGTCGATCCAGGTATGTGTACCTGTGCCTGCCGGTACTTCAATGTAGCTAAAAACGCGAAGTGGCTCCGTGCCCGTTCCTGTTTCCAGCAAAGTATTTGAAATAAGTGCATTTTTCATCCAGCGCTGCTGCAAACGCACCCTGCCGGTGTAAGCCGCAAAGTCCTGCTGGCCGGTGATGGGATCATATCTGATGTGTCGGTAAAGCACAGAAGCACCCAAGTCTGCGTTTTTACCAAATTTCCAGTCAGCCTTTATCCCACCTCCCCTGCTCACGGCAGCCCGTTGAATACCACCAGTGTACACCGTATCATCCGTCCGCAACAAAGCAAAGAGTTCAAAATTCCGTCCTCTGTTTCCGTATATCCTCCAGTAAGGCTCTGCCTGAAAAAAGTTGTAAGAACCATCGATCCACTGCTGCGTGTCACTTCTGAGATTGCTTTCAACATCTGTCCTCACACCAATACTTGACCGTTGGCCGGCTTTCCATGACCAATCGCCCAACTGTCTGAGAAATGTCCCGTCCAGTACAGGTCCCTGTATTTTAAGCGCTGAAAATCGGCTGTTTATTGCTACATATTGATTGTTTACGTGCAGTTCTCCGGAATATTTAAGCCGGAAATCATCGCCCTGCCGGAGCAGAGATACCTCATTAAAAACGTTGAGGAGCGTATCCCTTGTCAGACGCAAATGCACACCGGCCAGCAGTTGAGTACCCCTCAATGCAGTATCGGCTATAGACCAGTCGCGCTGAAATTCAACCTGGCGAACACGCTCCACGGTTCTGAAATCAGCAGTCATGACATCCGAAAACCCACCGATCTGTAATCTGGACGCTCCCAGTTTGCGATCTATCCCATAGGTCAGGCGGGTAGCAAACCCCTCTTGTGAGGCAACCCCTGAAGCAAATCTGTTTAGATTTAGCCGGCTGAAAGCCGATTGAAGCTCCAAGGTTCCGAATTTTCCGCCATTGTAGGCAGCTCTTGCCGACGATACACTCAGGCTTTGCGGTGGCAACAATTGCCTTATCGGCTCATAGCTCCCCTGCGGACGACCATTCTCCGGTGGTATCCATTCAAATACTCTCCCGTTTACCGTATTGTTGGATGGGATGTAGTTTCCATTGCCTTGACCTACAAAGGTAAATTGAACCCGGTAGAGACCCTTGGTACTATCTCTGGAAAAAACAAATATCTCCCCAAATCCCGGTTGTAAAATTTTTTCATAGAGCACCTCATCCGGAGAATACTCCACCTGCACTGCCGACGGAATTCTCATACGGCCAAAATCAGCGCCGGCCTGCGCAATGATTTGCTTTTCCGCTTCGGTCAGATCCTGAAAAAGGGTTTGTGTACGGCTGTCGGTCTCGTCGTAATGAACCAGTTCAATCTGAAATTTTTCGGACTCCAATGCCAGCTCCCCATATGCTATCGTACGCAGATACAGCAGAGAAGTATACTGGAATTCGACCACAATCCGGCGTTCCCTTGTGATAGGGCGCAAGGCCGTAAAAGTGATTTCTCCGGTATTGTAGTCCATTACATAATCATATTCCTGCCCACGGGTTAGCAACATTCCGTCCAGATACACCCTTTCACTACCTGATATGATGATGATAAAAAGCTCATTGTTGTTACCAAATAGCTTATAAGGGCCCTGATTGCCTTCCTGCCCCATGAATGTATTTCTGGCAAAAATTCCCCGTGAAGCAGCTGCATTGGCACTGGCCCTGACTTTCATCGTCTCCGAAATATCGGCAGTAGTCTCCAGACCAAACCCGGTAATTCGACGATCAAAATTCAGAAAATAATGCCCAAGGTTCTGAATCTGATAATCTCCGGCTGTGACTTTACCTCTTTTCGGATGTGAGATTTCAATAAAAATCCGATCGATTTCTCTCAGCTGTTGAGAGTAACCGTCAGCTTGCACCGGCACTCTGTTGTCGGTAATAGATGCTCTGATTCGTGTACTGTCTCTCAAAAGACCGGATAGCTGTAAGTCGAGAGTTGAGTTTAACACAGGACTCTGGTTCGACCCGGCACGCACAAACCTGCTGATAGC
Source organism: Schleiferia thermophila (assembly GCF_003337435.1). Taxonomy (GTDB): domain Bacteria; phylum Bacteroidota; class Bacteroidia; order Flavobacteriales; family Schleiferiaceae; genus Schleiferia; species Schleiferia thermophila. The sequence goes on along the minus strand of NZ_QPJS01000003.1, from coordinate 154,323 downwards.
ACCCGTACGCGAAATTCCGGCCAGGTCACTGTCAAACAACCCCCCGGTATTCTGAGTCTTCAAAGTCATCGCCTGTACATCGCTGCGTTTTGCTCCTTTGGGTTGTATCAGTTTTCGGTCAAGCCCCTGGGAAAGTGAAAGATAGTCTGGAGGATACGTATAATAGGAAATTTCTACCTCACCACTGTCGCACACAAAGTAAAATACAACATATTGTCCCGATGATTTGAAACAGGAATCTGCCGCTACACCATTGCTCCTCAAAACAAGAGATGGAGCGTAAACATCCGAGGGCAGCAAAAGCGTATCTCCATAAACGAAGATGCGCTTCACTTCGTGATATCTGGGATTCAAATTCTGACCAAACACAGAAAGTACCGGTAAAATCGCACAAATAATCCAATGCACCTTCCATGTTCGTTTCATTTCAACCTTTTATCTTCGCCTTTGTTTTTAAGGGATTACAAACTAACGATTCCCGGATGAATATCATTACATACAACGTAAATGGCATACGGTCCGCCATCAACAAGAGTTTTTTGTCCTGGCTGCAGCAAGAAAACCCCGATATTATATGCCTGCAGGAAGTAAAAGCAGACTCAAACCAAATTAATGCTGATGATTTTGAAAGCCTGGGCTATCACATCGCCTGGCACAGCGCAGAAAAAAAAGGATATTCCGGCGTAGCCATTCTCTCAAAGCCCAAACCATTGAAAACCATCATCGGCTGCGGAATCGATTACATCGATAGCGAAGGCCGTATTCTCATAAACGAATATCCGAATTTTTCTCTTGTATCCGTTTACATTCCCTCAGGTTCCAGTGGTGACGAGCGGCAAAACCTTAAAATGAAATTTCTGGATGACTTCCTCCAATTTACCGAAAACTTAAAAAAAACCTATGAAAAGGTCATCATCGCAGGCGATTTCAACATCTGTCACAAGCCCATTGACATTCACGACCCTATCAGAAATGCCAACAGCAGTGGATTCCTACCCGAAGAAAGAGAATGGTTTGACACTTTTGTAAGCAGCGGCTGGATTGATTCATTCAGAGCAATCAACCACCAACCCCACCAGTACACCTGGTGGACCTACAGAGCCGGCGCACGGGCTAAAAACAAAGGCTGGCGGATTGACTATCAAATGCTCACCCCAAACCTGCTGCCACACCTCAAAGACGCGGTCATTCTCTCGGATGTAGTCCACAGTGACCATTGTCCATACAAAATCAACGTAGATGTATGATAAAAGACCACAATCTGCTGATCTTTCGTCGCATCATCGAGGAAAATGCCATACCCCTCATTATCCTTCGACAGACAGAAATCGTCTATTACAATGCAGCATTTGACAGGCTGATGAGTGTACTCAAAAGTACACCTGAAGCTTTCGTAAAAAAATACATCACAGAAACCACTGATGGTGAACTGTGCCTAAAATATGCTTCAAAAGAAATATTCTTCAACATCTACTCCACCACCATCGACCAAACGTATCAAATCTTTCAGCTCATCAACAATACCGAGGCTAAAATCCATCAGCACAATCTCGAAAACACCATCAAAAGCCTTCACGAACAAGAAAAAATAAGAAACCACTTTCTCGAAAATCTATCCCACGAACTCAGAACTCCACTCACCGGAATCATCGGCTTTACCGACTTGCTCAAATACACGGAGCTCAGTCAGGATGCCATGACGTATATCGATGGACTGACCCAATCAGCCAACCGAATGGTCCAAACGCTCAACAGCATCAATGAATTTACGATGCTCATATCCGATACTGTCACCCTGGTAAATGAAACCATAGACCTGGAAAAAATCGTAAAAAAAGTCTGCAACTCCTTTTATTATCAGGCGAAAGCCAAAAATTTATCCCTGAAATTATCCAGTGAAATCATTCCTGATATACCCTTTGTAAGTGATGGCGGAAAAATTGAAATAATCCTTAAACATTTGATTTCCAACGCAATTAAATTCAATGAAAAGGGTAGTATAAATGTATCTTATCACCTGACCCATAGCGAATGTACTCTGAAAATAGAAGATACTGGCATTGGAATTCCAGAAGAAAAACTGGATGAAATCTTTGAGGATTTTAAACAACTCAGCGAGGGATACAACAGACATTACGAAGGCTCAGGTCTAGGTCTGGGCATCGTGCGAAAATTGGTAAACCACCTTGGCGGACAAGTCCGGGTCACAAGCATAATTTCAAAAGGCTCCACCTTTACCGTCACGCTGCCCAATCGTACGCTGAAACCCGAAAAAACCATCGTAACCCCAAAAAAATCAAGATCCAACTCCATTTTATACGTCGAAGACAACTACCTCAACCAAAAACTACTGCAAATCAGCCTCGGTAAGCTGTACCACATCACTTTGGCACAAAACGCGGAAGACGGCATAGCCAAGGTGAAAAACCGAGATTTTGACCTTATCCTTATGGACATCAATCTGGGAAAAGGAATGGACGGAATCCAAGCCATGAAAGAAATTCGAAAACTGCCGGATAAACAGGAAATACCCATCATCGCACTCACCGCCTACGCCCTGGCCGACGACAGAGAAAAATTTCTCAATGAAGGTTTTGACGATTACATCGCCAAACCGTATACAAAAGACGAAATTATTCACACAATCAATAAGTTCTTGTTACAGTAAAAAAATGACCCCAACACCAGAAAAAAAATACACGTTCAAAATAAAAATTATCAGAGATGAATTCGATACAATTTCTGACTTTTACATTACCGAAATGGATGATGAGGCATTGGAATTACTGAATATAAACGAAAAAATTCAACTCCCTATGTCCTATAAACTACTCGAGTCAAAGTACAATTTCAACAGTACTTTTTTTCAAATGTTTGTCTCAAATCTCGATGCATCCCCATTTGGCAATTTTTATTTCTACAATCGGCCATACGAAGAAGTAATCTACAAAATACACTATGAGCTGAAAGGTGACCAGCAGCACGTATACGTATCTGCAGACGACAAGGTAACACTCCGCGAATTTGAAGAAATCAACGAACTGAGGTATTTCTACGAAAATGTCTTTTTTAATTCCAGCGATGCAATATTCTTAATAGAATACAAAAACGGAGAATTCCGATACATCACCACCAACAAAATCCACCGGATCAAGACCGGAATCTCCTTCGAAATGATTCACAACAAAACCCCTCGTGAGCTGGTAGGCGATGAGCTGGGAACCATCCTTGAAAACAACTACAAACAAGCACTCACTACAGATGAAACCATCACATACGAAGAATACCTCGAGCTTCCCGGAGGGCCTCGATATTGGCAGACTCATTTGAAAAAACTGGTAATTCCAAAATCAAACAGAATCATCATCTTAGGTACTGCAAGAGACATTACGGAGCTTAAACACAAACAAAAGAAAAACCTCGAATTAATCAAGCAACTCAAAGAAGCCAATCAGATAAAAGACAAATTTTTCACCATCATCGCACACGACCTCAAAAACCCGTTGTACAACAGTCAGGCCATCAGCGACCTTTTGTATCACAATTACGACATGGTCAGCACTGAGGAAATCAAAGGCTATCTGAAACTACTGAATTTGAGCCTAAAAAACGCCAGCGAACTGCTCAACAACCTGCTGACCTGGGCTTCCAACCAACTCAATGGATTGAAAATTCAACCCACCCCCGTAATCCTGAGCAAAGTGCTGGAAAAAGTACTTGAAGGTTTTGATATAAACATCCGGGAAAAAAACCTCATTATACACACCGAAAATCTAAAGGAAATTATCCTGTATTGCGACGAAAACAGCCTGTATTTCATCCTACGAAACCTGCTGTCCAATGCAATAAAATTTTCTCATAAAGATGGAAAAATTCATATCTCTGCCCGGTTTGCCGATGATATGGTACAAATAACCATCCGGGACGAAGGAATTGGAATGAATGAAAATGTGAAAAAAAATCTGTTTTCACTCGCCACAACCTCTTCCAAAGGAACCAGCGGAGAAAAAGGCTCCGGACTTGGGCTTGTCCTGGTAAAAGAACTTGTGGATAAAAACCAAGGCCAAATCGCCTTTGAAAGCCAGGAAGGAAAAGGAACCACCTTCTATATCACACTCAAAGCATATAAAAAAGAATAAATGAAAAAAATCTCAATAGCAGGCGCAGGCACTATGGGTATGGGAATCGCCCAATGGGCAGCCCAGATGGGTCATCCTGTCATTCTCTTCGACACTTCCGACTCAGCCCTTCAAAGAGCTGAAAACACCATTCAAAACAACCTTAAAAAACTCGCCGAAAAAGGAAAAATCAGCGAAAATCCGTCTGAAATCTCCAATAGAATTTTCTATTCCAATGACCTTACCCACATAGCCGGTTCCGATCTCTTCATTGAGGCCATAGCAGAAAATTTTGACGCAAAAAAACAGCTTTTTCAACAGGTCGAACAGCTCACACAAGACACCATCTTGTGCACCAATACATCCAGTCTGAGCATCAATAAACTGAGCAGCACCCTAAAACGACCAGAAAAATTTGCCGGACTACACTTTTTCAACCCAGCCACCCTGATGAAACTTGTCGAAATAATACCCGGTTTTAACACTCATCCTACAATAACCGAAAAATTAATATCACTCATGAAGTCCTGGGACAAAGTACCCGCCCTGGCCAAAGACACCCCAGGCTTCATCGTAAATCGCGTAGCCCGACCCTACTACGGCGAAGCCCTCAAAATAGCAGAAGAACAATTAGCTACCCCCCAGCAAATCGACCAGGTAATGAAACAGTTGGGAGGATTTCGGATGGGACCTTTTGAACTGATGGACTTCATCGGTCTAGACGTTAACTTTACAGTGAGCTATTCAGTATTTGAACAAATGTATTTCGACCCCCGCTACAGACCTTCCATCCTGCAGCAGCGCATGATGGAATCCGGACGCCTTGGACGAAAAACCGGAATCGGATTTTATGACTACCGCTCCCAAAATCCCCCAACAGAAATACATCCACTCACCGAAAAAACCGCCAATACCATATTTCAAAGAATTCTAAGCATGCTCATCAACGAAGCCGTAGATGCCGTTTACCTTGGCATAGCCAATCCACAAGCCGTAGACAATGCCATGATGTACGGAGCAAACTACCCAAAAGGACTGCTGCAATGGGGCAAGGAAATCGGTTTCGACAAAGTAAAAGCCCTCATAGATGAGCTCTTCGACCACTACAAAGACCCCAGATACAGGGCATCAGCCGGATTCTATCACATCCATACCCTAATACCATGAAAACCACATCCTCCTCCGTACTCTTAGGTCACGTTCAGGGCATTCCCATTAAAATCCATTGGAGCTTCCTGCTCATTCTGGGCTATGTAGCTTTTATCAACGTCCGTGCAGGAGCCGATACTCCCCAGGTCATCTGGGCACTTGTTTTCGTACTGGCTATTTTTGCATGTGTCGTATTGCATGAGTTAGGGCATGCACTCACCGCCCTCTACTACGGCATTCACACCCGAAGCATCACCCTCTATCCCATCGGAGGCATCGCAGCCCTGGAAAAAATCCCAGAAAAACCCATCCAGGAACTCGCCGTCACCCTGGCCGGACCTCTGGTCAACGTAGTCCTGGGAATTCTATTTTGGCTACTGGCAAGCTGGCTCACACCTCAAGGAATCGACCTCGAAAACGCCAGTCTCACCATTTCCCCCTCCACCTTTCTGATCAACCTTGCAGCCGTCAATCTACTCCTGGCAGTCTTCAATCTGATCCCGGCCTTTCCAATGGACGGCGGCAGAGTGCTTCGCTCCGTACTGGCTATGGCCATTGGCCGCCTTAAAGCTACCCAAATAGCCATGATCGTTGGCCAGATACTCGCTGTAATCTTCATCTTCAAAGGTTTCATGGGCAATCCCTTTCTAATCCTTATTGGCGCATTCGTCTTCTTCGGCGCAGCACAGGAATACAACAGCGTCCGCTATACCTCCGTATTGAGCCTTCACCAGGTGCGCGACGCGCTCATGACCCGATTCACACTGCTCAGCCTGGATACCACACTCGCACAAGTCAGAGAATTAATCCTCAGTGGAGCCGAAAAGGAATTTGTCGTCGTCGATCACACAGGCAGACCCGTCGGCATTTTCACCCGGGACCTACTCATTGCCCATCTGAGCAACCAACCCGAAGACACCACCGTCGGCCAATGTTACAAACCTTCTAACCTTACACTCAGTCCCGACCAAAGCATGGAAGAAGCTTATCGACTCATGCACGAGCATCAAATCCCTATAGCCCCTGTACTGGAAAACAACACCATCACCGCAGTCATCAACACCGAAAACATAATGGAATACCTCATGCTTACCGAAGGTGGTGAAGAGTGACCGCTGAATAGACACCGATCTCTCAGCATCCGAAGCTCGCTTCCAATACCCGCTCCTCCGCTTCTTTACACTGTCTTCCAAACTAAAAAGACTTACACTAAAACAAGTCACTGTCCATTCCTCAGCAAATATTTTTTTGGGCGTGCCCCCGCGCCGGCCTTGCGGCCTTACCGCGCGGGGTCGGGCTGCTCCGGGGTGCGCTTCGCTCCCGTGCTCCGCTGCGCTGCGCACCGCCCTGCAGGCGCCCTCCGCATCCCTCACGCACTACCCCTCTCAATGGAATCACCCCTCCCATACCATCCGCCCACCTTCCTCTATATGTCAGCCCAGCAAAAAAGCTCTTGCAGTCCCAAATGAATCTGACATCACCCCACTGCCCCCGCCTGTAGCCTCACTTGCCCATATGCACTCACAGAAAAAAAAAGCCACCTCACAAGAGGTGGCTCACAACGTGATCCGGAAAGGATTCGAACCTTTGACCTACTGCTTAGAAGGCAGTTGCTCTATCCAGCTGAGCTACCGGACCATTTTACGGGCCGCAAAATTATGCCATCGCCCGTTATCACCCTAAGTTAAATTATTGCAAAAGAACTTTCCTGGTTACAGACCGTTGCCCTTCCACCAGGTTCAAAAACATAAGTCCTCTCGGAAGCTTCTGAACATCAATCTGATTCTCACCGGCACTAAGTCTCGACTCAAGGAGCAATTGTCCGGTAGCAGAGTAAATTTTCAAAACCGCACCTTGTTCCACTGTCACCGAAAGCCACTCTCGTGCAGGATTCGGATAGACAGCCACCCTTAGATCAGCAAATTCTCTCTGACCCAAAGTGCCGTTCAGCCATGCAAATAAAAATTTGGCAGTTTCGGTCACAATGGTATTTCTTCGGGCAGCATCATACGGCAAGTCGTGATCTACCCCTTGAAAAGCAAACAAGCTGCTGTTCCCACCGAGATTTCTGATTCTTACATCGATCAGACTCGAGCCATCCAACTGGAGAATATTAAATCCAATGACCTGCACAAAACCTCTTCCGAATTTGACTGTATTGTCCGCAGTACCGTGAAAACTGATAACCGGCTTTAAAAACGCAGACAATATCATTTGAGTATCCAGCACAGCACCGGCAATATTGATCACCAGATGCGACTGAGAGTTGAATCCGGCACTTCCGCTATTGCCCTCTATTCCCCCCAGCAAATTAATCAACGATCTGACCTGCTGCGACACTACATTGGTGTCTCGTAAAAACACCGAATGCAAAGCAGCAAGACTACCCGCCGAGTACCCGCCGGCTGCTATTCTTGTAGTATCAATGCCATAAGGATTGCCCTGGGTAAATGATTTTTTAAAAAACCGCACGGCAGCATTGAAATCCTGAGTACCCCTCACAGCAGCCATGATAAACTCCTCTGAAATATTGAGGAAGTTCATTTGGTTGACTCCTAATCTGTAGGAAATTGAAACGGTAACATATCCCCTGCGGGCAAACCGACGACATAAATCATTTATGAGCTCATCCTGCCTGCTGCCAGATATAAATGACCCACCATGCGCTAGGATGATCAGAGGACGATTGTTGATGCTATCGTTCGCTGGCTTGTAGAGATCAAAATAAAGCTTAACTGTGTCATTGTTCCATGCAAGTGCCTGACCGTACTGAATGTCTTTAATGGAATCAATCTGTGTAAACACTTCTGTCAGATATCGCTGGCCACTGAGCGAAACAGTCAGAAGCAATGCCAATGAAAGTGAGTAGATTTTTCTCAAAAGGCAGAAATTTTTTTGTAAAAATAACAATTACTTAAATTCAGGCTTCAAAACAATTTGATTTCTATGAAGCTCTACCCACCCTCTCTGTTCCATCTTTTTAAGCAACCTTGAAATCACTTCACGCGAAGAGTTAAGCTCATCGGCAATTTGCTGGTGAGAAATATTGATCTCATTTGAACCAAAAATTTCTCTTTGTCTTTTCAAATAAAATTCAAGTCGCTCATCAAGTGCCCTGAAGGAGATCTGATCGATAGTCTCAAGCATCTCCTCAAAACGCCTTCTGTAGCTGTCCAATACAAATCGATTCCATCCGGGATATTTAAGCATCCATCGCTCTACCATCGATGATGATACGAAGATCAAAGTCGAGTCTGTCACAGCTTTGGCGATCACCTCACTTCGCTCCTGGCGGATAGCGCAGTTCATGCTCAGGGCACAGGGTTCGCCGGATTTGATGTGGTAGAGATAAAATTCATTTCCATCACTACCCTCGCGATAGAGCTTCACCACCCCTTCATAGATGAGCATCGAATGTTTAAAGTACTGTCCTGTCTGGATGATGTAGTCTCCCGCCATGTAATCTCTGATTACTGCATTTTGCAAAATTTCTTTAATAAGTTCTGTTTCAAATTCGGGAAATTTGTTTTTTATATCAATTTCTGTCATTTTTCGAAAACATCTTTTTCGTTTATAAAAAGGAAAACTCTATTCCTGCTAACACCCAGTTTACACTGCCCGCTCTGACCACTTGCACAGGAAGTGACCACCGATTGAACCCAAAGCGACCTCTAAAACCATAATACCAGCGATGTATTCGGTAGCTGTTCCCATCTGCCAAGATTACCGATTCGTTGATAAACTTCATTTCCATACGAGTATTATAGATGGATACGCCACGGTGGATGTAGTCATTCGTAGTCGCAAAGCCTCCCAGCACCCCTCCTTCCAGATAGGTGCCTATTCGATTAGGCCCACCTCCGAATCGTATACGCAGGTTTTGCCTCAACTCAATTTCACCTCTGTTGATAATGTCACTTCTGTGCTCCGAAAATACAGATGGGTAAAGTGGTAAGGAACCTTTGTATGTGTATACTATGCCAGTACCTCCAAAGGCAAATTCCGATGTGAGCGAAAAAATGTTGTTGAGCTTATACTTGTAGAGAATGAAAAATTGAAATGCACCTGAATTAAAAGCAGAAAATTCAAGATCAGGCAGTTGATCGGCTGAGATCCCTCCTAGTATCGAAAAGCCGCTGTGAACGTAGTGTTTTCTGTTTTTGCCATATGAATAGTCTTCATCGAAAACGCTTTTTGGCTTTTTAAGTACAGTGGTCTGGCCAAAAGTCATTGTCCCTAACCCTACAAACAAAATGAATAGAGCATATTTCATGTGTAGAAAATTATAAGTTCATTTCAAAATAATATCCTTTGTAATAGGCCCTGAAAGTTACGGCCTTTGGATGAGATATGTGTAGAGTAAATTCTTTTTCAGGAATCAAAACCTCATAGTCAACCAATTCACCGTTCGCATCCGCCAAATGAAAATAAAAGTAGTCAAACCCTTTAAATTCAGCTTCTGGTGTATGTTTATTGGTTAGCCGGATGATCAATGCTTTAGGCTTTTTGTTTTGTGCATTTTCATTGATTGTTTTCGTTAGATTGTTATCAACATCATCCTCGGTAGAGTCATCATTGTACACCACCGAAAAAGTGGCCTCTTTTATTGGCTTTCCATCAAAAAAGAAATCAGCCTGGGGAACCCCATATCCATGGGCATAATCATAATAGGGATACAAATGCGCTGATTGTTGTATTAAATTAAAATATTCCATGGTTTTGAGGCCGGGTTTCATTTGCATTACACAGGCGGCAAAGCCACTGACCAAGGGAGCTGAAAACGAGGTACCGTTTACGATTTTATATCCATTTTTACCACTGGCAGCTACGGTGGTACCACTGGCTACTACATTGGGCTTCAGTTTTCGATGAGCAGTGGGGCCAAATGAAGAAAAATTGATTTTTATCCCATTCTCTGGATTCACACCTCCTATAGATAAAACACTGTCGGCATCTGCAGGTGCCCCGATGATTTGCCAGCTGGGTGTAGCACCCTCATTACCTGCTGAATTAATCACAAGAATACCCTTGGAGGCAGCTATGTTGGCAGCGCGACTTACCATCGTGTACCGGCCATTCATATGCATTGGAGCATAGCGCGGCTCAGTATATCCGAGACTACTGTTGATGATATGGGCTCCATTTTTATCCGCCCATTCTGCCGCTGCTACCCACCAAACTTCTTCTTTTAAAATTTCTAAGTTGATCTCTGTCACGGCGAGCAGATACTCTGCATCGGGTGCCAAACCGAGTAGCTGTTTTTCTGCGTTGTACCCGCCGATGTTTGATAAGGTAGCAAGACCATGACTATTTCCTCGATACACATTTGCCCTGTTTTTCGTAAAATCAAATGTTCCCACTATTCTGCCCTCGTTTCGTATGTGCTCAAAAGACCTATGAACATCTACATTTGGAAAACCGCCATCAAATACGGCAATCCTCACGCCTTTGCCTGTTATATTGTTTTTGGGAAACAGAAATCCGTTCATCAGGTGAATTTGCATGAATGAAAGGTCGGCTATCGAATTATTTTCATTGGACATTACCAATTCGTCAGGTGTTGTTTCAGCATAAATAATTTCGCTTTCAGCTGGTAGTACTTCTTTTACAAATTGAAATTTCCTGATGCGTTCGATGGTTTGTAAATCGGCTTTTACATACGAAGCGTTTAGCCAACGGGAGCTGTAAATGACCTCTGCACCGCACGCTTCAAGCGAACGCTCGTACCTTTCATTAACAGGAAAATCGGTGCTGTCCCATAAGTTCACCTCGTTCACAATTCGGCGTTCAATGGCTTTAGGGTCAAAATAACTGAAAGGATCAAAAGAAGTCCCCTTATTGGAAAATTCTACCCAATAGCTTTTTCGCTCCTGTCCAAAGACTAATTGCATCGATAAGAAAAACAAAACAACTATCCAATTTTTCATAGTTAAAAATGTAGTAACGGCTACCAATCACTATTCTCTTATTTTGTATCCAAGGTCCAATCTAAAAATCGCATTTCACCACACAAATATGAATAGAATAAGTTGAATTTTTACTCACATCACAAATAAAGGAACAGAATGTTCAATCCGGCTTTTGAAGCAGATACCAAGAAGACTTGCTCCTTTAATCAACTGAAATCAGTACATCTATTTTAACCTAATTCATTTATTTTAACACTAATCAACGCACATTTAGGATTGAAATAACTGACTTATAATATTGTTTTTGTGCTTGTTATAAACTTATTGACAAAGACTGTTTCTCTATACCACAAGCAATCTATTTATTGTTGATATCCATGTAGTACATCGCCGAAAAATTTCAGTCTTACTCCCTTGATTATCAACAATTGATTATTGAAAATTATTATTTCAACTTTTACTACATCAAAAAAAACTCAATACTATTGAGTATCCCAGAATATATCAAAGTGAGCGCTGCTACCTCCTCAAAACCAGAAAAGGAAAAAAAGCCATCCAGACGAAAGTATTTCTTCCGGAAGCTTTTTGTTATTTTGATCATTTTCACCCCATTGTGGAGTTTTTTGGCTTGGTACTTCTGGCCTAAAAAGCCCATGCGAATCTTCATTTTGGACAAAACGGTGTCGCGTACTTCCTACGACGAGCACATGAGCCTGATGTGGGTGCTCAATTACAATCGGTTTACAAAGGAAAATCTTTCTCGCTATCGGGCTTCTCAAGACTACTTTGGCTTCTTTCCAACCAACAGGCCTCAGTTTAAAGTAAAAGACCTCACGTTGTATTCTGACGAGCAGCTTGATTCCATTTCCCAATATTACGATATGTTTTACTACACAGATGCCTATGGAGTGTATTCCAACGAATGGTATCTGAAAGGCGATATCAACGAACGTTCTTCACTGATTTATGGAGGAGCTAACTTTTCAGAAGTCACCTTGATGGAAAAAATTTTTCAACAACGAAAGCTCCTGATCGGCGAATTCAACCTGGTGGCCTCCCCGACCCCATATGATGTGCGAAAGGCACTTGAAGACTTGTTCCAATTCAGATACACAGGCTGGACACTTCGCTATTATCCCGAACTTGACACTGCAAAAAACCAGGATATCCCTAAATGGATGGTTCGACTTCATGATCAAACACAAGAAAACCGATGGAACTATAAAGGACCAGGAATCGCATACGTAAGCGAATGGGGAACTGTTTTCATACTGACTAAAGAAAAAGATCTGATCTCAGAAATACCGGTCATAAATACCAAGAAAAAATACGCTGAATACTATAAAATCCCGGAATTTCTTCGATATCCCTTTTGGCAGGATGTGGTGATACCGTATTCAGAATCCAATGTCATAGCCAATTACAAAGTACACACCAACGAACGTGGCGACAGTTTTCTCCAGTACTATAAGATCCCCAAAATTTACCCGGCAGTGATCGGTGATTCCGCCGAAAATTTGCGATTTTACTTTGCCGGTGATTTCAGTGACAATCCAATCGGATATATCTCTTCTTATTTTAAAGGAATTTATTGGCTTCGAAAACTCTTTTACAACAATCAGGACTTTAACGATCGCAGAAAATTCTTCTGGGAATATTACCAACCGCTCCTTCAAAAAATCTTCTACGACTACTATCTTCGTAAAGAGCGCATCGACCGTACCAATCCTCGCCCTCTTCCCAAGCGGACAAGCACAGTCCAGAGAAGCATTGAAATACCAGACTTTTCACGAGAAAATAAGATTCTCATCTCATCACAAATCATCGACTATCAGGAATCTTCCATACCCTATGGAGTGAGAAAAATGCAGGCGTTGCTTTCGCAAAAAACATCCGCAACATCCGCCACTGGTTCTGCTTTCAATACTTATGAAATTGAATATGAAGACTCTCGAACCACAGAAAAATCGGCTTCGAAAACACCCGTTGATAGCACAACCACTTATTCTACAAAAGAGACCAAAAAAGATCAACAAGTTCCCTCTACTGAAAAAGAGTCAAAAACATCAGCGTCTCCATCACCTTTACCCCAATCGGAACAAACAAAACAAAGCCCTTCAGCACCCACAAATGTTGCAACACCATCATCAAAATCCACTGATAGTCCACGCACCCTTCCCACTCTTACGTCCCCAAAGGAACATGCAGCAGAACAACAAGAAAAACCTTACATATCCCAAAAAGCATTCATCGACAGACTCGTAGTCCTTACCCGAAATGGGGCTTTTATCCGTGGACGAGATTATTTTGGCCAAAACGGAACAATTCCTTCTACCTCAGCTACCACTTCAGGCATATCCACTGATAAAAAGAGTGTTTCCGCAAGCTGGATGGTTATAATTGGTTCCTTCACCAGCGAAGAAAATGCTCGTGCCTTCGCTGCTATCAATCCATCCTATGAAATCATAAAACTGCCCGGAACCCCCTACTTCCGAGTTGTTTACAAATCCTATAATTCGCTTCGCGAAGCAAAAGCAGATGTAGCTTCTATAAAATCCGAATTTCCAGATGCCTGGTTGTTGAGAATTTGACATTAACAGAAAAAAGGCAAAAATTGACTTTAAGCGATTCATTTTCATAAGATTCGCGAGCCATAAAACTTTTTCATAAATAAAATCTTCCATTCATCAGTGTGCGATTTTTAAAAAAAATTGCCCGGCAATACCCGGGCACAGAAAAAACAAATGTCAAGATCGCAAACTACTTCTTGCGTACGCTGATCTTAAAAGTTGTAGCTACATTCTGACCTGTATCATCATCTTCAATATTTTGAAGAAATTCCATATCAATGGTATTTTCAGTGAATGATTTGACATTCATAAGGATGGTATCATTTTCAGGCCCGATAAGTCGTACTTGCTGATTGCTCAATACAGCGTATTTATAGAGGTCAAAAACATTCTCAAATTCCAGGGTATCAAAAGGAATAGAAGTGCCGCCCAGCTCAATGCTCACAGCCACCCTGGCTCCAGCTGTAGAACTGATTTCCTTTGGGTTATCCTTAAAAGTAGCAACCCCAGTAAACTGCGAACCTACACCAACAACATTTACTTGTTGTCCAAGAAACATTGCAGTGGCCGATACGTCCATTTTAGTGAGTTCCCAACCTCCAACGATTACGTCTGCAAGAGATTTTTGTTGAGGCTGATTGTTGTCGTTGTCTTTTTTACAGCTGAAAACAGCTGCAGTCAAAAAGAATACATACAGAAGATTTAACTTTTTCATACTAAGATACTTTTTTTATTTAACGACAAAGGTATGAGATAAGTTAGTTCATTACATTTCCAATTTTTCAATTATCTCAGGAAGTACACGAATGGAAGCTAATTCTTTATATTTTTTGCGCGCATCCTCTGCTGGAGAACCAAAGTACGTTTTATTTCCCTCTAAGTCTTTGGTTACACCCGATTGCCCTAAAACAACAGCTTTAGAGCCGATGTTTAATCCGGAAGCGATTCCTACCTGACCCCATAAAATCACTTCATCACCTATATTGACACACCCTGCTATACCTACCTGCGATGCAAAAAGACAGTTCTTCCCAATCACGGTATCGTGTCCGACTTGTACCTGATTGTCTATTTTGGTGCCCTGTCCTATGATTGTCAATGAAGTAACTCCGCGATCAATGGTGCAGCAAGCTCCAATCTCTACGTTATTGCCGATGAGCACTCCACCCGAGCTCAGTAATCTGTCATAACCATCGGGGCGCTTTTTGTAGTAAAAGGCATGGGAGCCAATCACGGTATTTGCCTGAATGACGACATGATCACCTATAGTAGTGTCGTTTAAAATCCGTACCCCGCTGTGAAGTACGCAATTTTTTCCGATGACTACCCTTTCACCGATAGTGACAAAAGGCTCAATTACTGTTCCTTCACCTATTACTGCCTTTTCAGAAATCGGCGTAGTGTTGTAAATGGTGGGATTAAAAAAAGATGAAAGTCTGTTAAAATCTCTGAAGGGATCTTCCGAAATTAACAATGATTTGCCCGGCGGGATTTCCACCGATTTGTTGATCAATATTACTGTAGCGGCCGATGTAAGAGCTCTTTCAAAGTATTTGGGATGATCCACAAATACAATATCTCCGGGCTCCACCCTGTGAATTTCATTAAATCCGGTAATCAACTGGTCTTTATTGCCTTCATATCTACACTTCAGCAGATTGGCTATTTCGGATACAGTATACGGTCTGGGTAGTTTCATCAGATGACTATGTTAATTATTCTTCCTTGAACAACAATTATTTTTCTGGGATTTTTTCCGTTGAGATACTTAGCGGTTTTTGGCTCGGCTAATACTGCCTTTTCGACTTCCTCACTTGTCAGCGACTTTGAAAGTGAAAGCGTAAATCTTGTTTTTCCATTGAAACTCACCGGATAAATCACATGATCTTCTTCAAGCAACTTTTCATCCCATGAAGGCCACCTGGCCAATAGAACAGATTGACCGCTGTTCATTCTTTGATAAATTTCTTCGGCAATGTGTGGGGCAAAAGGAGCCAGTAGCACGGAAAGCGGCTGGAGCACTTCGCGTTTTTGGCACTTTTGGGATGTCAATTCATTTACGCATATCATAAATGCCGACACGCAGGTGTTGTAACTGAAATTTTGAAGATCATTGGTCACTTTTTTGATCGTTTTGTGAAGGGTTTTCAACTCTGCATCTGTCGGTTTTTCATCCTTTACACAGAAGTTGCCCGCTTCATCAAAGTGCAGTCTCCAGTATTTTTTCAAAAAATTGTACACCCCGGTAATCCCATCGGTATTCCAGGGTTTTGATAGCTCAATAGGTCCCAGAAACATTTCGTACAAGCGGAGCGTGTCGGCTCCGTATTTTTCAACTATGTGGTCAGGGTTTACCACATTGTATTTAGACTTGGACATTTTTTCGATCTCACGACCTACTCTGTAACTCCCATCGTCTTCCGTTTCAAATTCAAAATCCATGAATTCCGGCCTCCATTTTTTAAAGCCGTCTATATCGAGTACATCGTTTTCAACCAGATTTACATCCACATAGAGCGATTGGGTGTCATAGGCGTCTTTTTTTGAAAAGGTCACAAATTTTTTCTGTCCTTTTACCCGGTATACAAAAGCACTGGTGCCCTGAATCATGCCCTGGTTGATGAGCTTGGCAAAGGGTTCGTCGGAGGTCACAAATCCGAGGTCAAATAAGAATTTATGCCAGAATCTGGCATAGAGCAAGTGACCGGTAGAATGCTCAGAGCCGCCGAAATACAGGTCAACAGATTTCCAGTATTTTTCCTTTGCAGCCGAGAATGGCTCTTTTTCGTTTGCCGGGTCCATGTACCGCAGAAAGTACCAACTCGAGCCAGCCCAGCCTGGCATTGTGGTTGTTTCCAACGGCCATTTATTTCCTTCATCATCAGTATAATACCATTCTTTAGCCCTTGCCAAAGGAGGGTCTCCGTCTTCGGTGGGCAGATAAGCATCTACCTGTGGCAATTCTAACGGAAGCAATTCTTCTGGCAGTGGATACGGAATCCCGTTTTTATAGTAAATCGGGATAGGCTCTCCCCAATACCTCTGACGGCCAAATACGGCATCGCGAAGGCGAAAGTTTACTTTCCGATGTCCGATGCCACGTCGCTCAATTTCTGTGATAATGGCGGAAATAGCATCCTCGACCGGGAGGCCTGATAGAAATTCAGAGTTTATTGAAGTACCGCTTTTTTCTTCATAGGTCTCTGCGTCTACATCCCATGGCTTACCGGGGTCTACGACCATCTTGATGGGCAGTCCAAATTTTTTGGCAAATCGGTGGTCGCGGCTGTCATGGCCAGGTACGGCCATGATGGCACCAGTGCCATAGCCGGCTAATACATATTCGCTGATATACACCGGAATTTTTTCACCAGAAAAAGGATGAATGACATAACTACCAGTAAATTGACCTGTTACGTTCTTTACATCTGCCAAACGGTCGCGCTCACTGCGCGATTTTACGTAATCGCGGTACTGTTCGACGGCTCTTTTAAATTCGTCAGTGGTCAGCTGGTCTACTGCATCGTGCTCAGGAGCCATCACTATAAAGGTAGCCCCGAATATGGTATCGGGCCGGGTAGTGAAAATACTGATCGGGACCTGATCCGGAGTATAAAAATTTACAATAGCGCCCTCGCTGCGACCTATCCAATTTCTCTGAGCTTCTTTGATGGAGTCGCTCCAATCGATTTGCTCCAGCCCTTCGAGCAATCGCTGGGCATAGGCCGTGATCCTTAGACTCCATTGCATCATTTTTTTTTGAACCACGGGATAACCTCCACGCTCGGATAAACCATCTTTTACCTCATCATTAGCAAGTACAGTACCCAGTGCCGGACACCAGTTTACAACACTTTCTGACCTGTAGGCGAGTCTGTAGTTTAGCAAAGTCTGCTGTTTTTTTTCCTCGGGCCAGGTATTCCATTCTTCTGCCGTAAAAGAAAGCTGCTGTGTACATGCTGCATCCAGACCTTTTGTACCAAATTCCTCCAGATGTTGTAGTAGTGTTTTGACAGGTTCTGCTTTGTTGGTTTTTTTATTGTACCAGGAATTGAAAAATTGGAGGAAAATCCACTGGGTCCATTTGTAATACTTCGGATCGCTAGTGCGCACTTCTCTACTCCAGTCATAGCTCATTCCAAGAAGGTCCAGCTGACTGCGATAGCGCTTTATATTGTTTTCGGTAGTAACGGCAGGATGCTGACCTGTTTCGATAGCATATTGTTCAGCTGGCAGTCCAAAACTGTCGTATCCCATCGGGTGCAACACATTAAACCCTCTGTGCCTCATAAATCTGGAATAGATATCACTGGCTATGTAGCCCAGAGGGTGACCCACATGCAGACCTGCTCCTGAGGGGTAAGGGAACATGTCCAAAACGTACAACTTGGGTAAATTTGGGTCTTCAACTACTTTATACAATTGATTTTCAGACCAATACTTTGACCATGTGCGCTCAATTTCCTTATGGTTGTATTCCATTGACAGCCATTTATCTTAACAGGCAACAAAGGTAGATGCACCTGTACTAACAGCATCTACCCAATCATGCAGCAAAAACGTATTTTAGAAAACCTTTCCAATCAACGGGCAATAAAGCCGGTACCTGATTTTTGTATTTTTTGTAATCCTCTCCAAACTCTTGGATGAGCTTTTGCTCTTCCCATGTATAGCCGATAAATATGTAAGCCAGGGTAATGGTAAGTAGCATCAGATTTCTCTGACTTGGCACAGCGATACACCAACCCGTCAGAATCAACATCACTGACAAATAAAGTGGATGCCGAACAAATTGAAAAACACCAGTGACCACAAGGCGAGTGCTACTGTATGATCTCAGGCCTAAAAACTGAGTCAAACTCACTTTTTTGAAGGAAAGAGCAGAAATTCTGAGCGAGATTATGGTTAAAGTAAAAAAAATCAATCTGCCGAAAAGTCCTGATTCAGCAATCAAATTGTCAGGAGCTAAGAGGTAATACTTCACAGGTATGAACAGAAGAACTACAGCCAGCAAAACGTATATCAGTCTGTACGTATGTGGTGGAATGTTTCTCAGTACCAAAGATTTAACAAAATCAGCAGCCAACACAGAATGAAGGGTATAGTAGATCACCAATGCTATGGCCAAATAGACCATATCAATTGAGCATATGGTCAGCAAAAAATTGAAACTCAGGAATATCAATGCGAAATTCAGAAAAATCACTCTGTGAAATTATTGTGTAATATCCTTTAATCTTGGCTGTAAAACTCCTAAAATACAGCATATTGTGGTAAGAGAAATCACCTTTGGGAGGTATGATCGGCACATTGCCTAAGAATCCTACGCCAGATAATTCACTTACCTGATTGCAAATATCGATAATTTCATAGTGCCTACTGGTAAGCATTACCGGGTAGTTGTTGTGATTAACTACGTGTAGTTGAATGTCGAATACATAGACCGGTCCATCCATAGTCTTAAGCCTGGCCAAAAATTTTGCCTTTTGGGAAAACTGAACTCCATGTTGGGTAATAAAAAGCACCTGAAAATCTTATCTCTTTAATCCATAGCTAAAATAACAAAATTTCACATTCGCAATAATCCAACTGGATTTTTAACCAAAGAAAAAAGCTCTGAAGCACAGAACACTTCAGAGCTCAACAAAATAAGGAAAAACTAATGAACCCCTTATGGAAATTTCGGAAACTTCTTGAAATCCGGTTTTCTTTTTTCGAGAAATGCCTTCCGGCCCTCCTGAGACTCTTCGGTAAAGTAGTAGAGTAAAGTGGCGTTGCCTGCAAGCTCCTGGATACCGGCCTGACCGTCGAGCTCTGCATTAAGACCTGCTTTTATCATTCGAAGAGCGATCGGGCTTTTCTCCATGATTTCTTCGCACCATTTCACAGTTTCGTCTTCAAGTTGGTCATGTGGCACTACGCAATTTACCAGACCCATATCCAATGCTTCCTTGGCAGAATATTGCCTGCACAGATACCAAATCTCCCTGGCTTTTTTCTGCCCTACAATTCTGGCGAGATAAGAGGAGCCGAAACCTCCATCGAAGCTTCCAACTTTAGGGCCGGTTTGGCCAAAAATGGCGTTTTCACTGGCAATGGTCAGATCACAAACTACATGCAGCACATGCCCCCCACCAATGGCATATCCATTTACCATGGCAATTACAGGTTTTGGTATGCTGCGAATCATCTTCTGCAAATCAAGTACATTGAGACGTGGTACACCGCTATCATCCACATATCCGCCTATGCCTTTCACATTTTGATCGCCTCCTGCACAGAAAGCTTTATCTCCTGCTCCGGTAAACACTACTACATAAATATCGGAATTTTCGCGACAAATGTGCATGGCGTCGATCATTTCCTTGACCGTTTTTGGCGTAAAAGCGTTGCGGTATCGGGGTCTGTTGATGGTGATTTTTGCTATTCCTTTGTAGAAGTCAAACAGTATTTCATCGTACTCTTTTAGTGTGGTCCACTCTCTTTTCAAGGTGTTTGGATTTTGGTTTATTTACAATTTTTGATTGAACTGGTTCATAAATTCCATTGCCTTAGACACCATATCAGCGCTTCCTACGAAATACGGCACCCGCTGATGCAAGTCATTTGGCTGTATGTCCAAAATTCTCCGGTACCCGTCAGTGGCAAGGCCTCCGGCTTGTTCTGCGATAAAGGCCAGGGGATTGCACTCATACAGCAAGCGCAACTTACCATTAGGTGCATTGGTACCTTGAGGGTAGATGTATATGCCCCCTTTCAGCAGATTGCGGTGAAAATCGCTCACCAGCGAGCCGATATAGCGGCTGGTATAAGGTCTTTTCGTGGCTGGATCGCTTTCCTGACAGTATTTTATGTACTTTTTGACGCCCTCCGGAAATTTGACATAGTTGCCTTCGTTGATGGAGTAGATAGTTCCACTTGTCGGCATTTTGATATTTTTGTGGGAGAGCAAAAAGACACCCAGCGAAGGGTCTAGCGTAAACCCATTCACTCCATGACCTGTGGTATATACCAGCATGGTGCTGCTGCCATAAACGATGTATCCGGCGGCTACTTGCTTGTGACCGGGCTGCAGGAAGTCTTCAATCGTCACCTTAGTGCCGGGTGCTGACAGCCTTCGATAAATGGAGAATATGGTGCCTACGGATACATTGACGTCAATATTGGAGGAGCCGTCCAGTGGGTCGATGAGTACGACGTATTTGCTGTCTTTGTGAATTTCTTCGTCGAAAGCGATGTAGTCGTCGTTTTCCTCGGAAGCAAGGCCTCCGACCAATCCACGGGCTCTGAGCGCATTGATGAAAACCTCATTGGCATATACATCGAGCTTCATTTGGGTTTCGCCCTGTATGTTTTGCTGTCCTACTGAGCCTAAAATATCTGCGAGTCCTGCTCTGTTAATTTCACGATTTACAATTTTCGAGGCTAATCGGATAGAACTAAGCAATTGGGATAATTCTCCGGATGCATAGGGAAAATCCTTTTGTTTTTCGATGATAAACTCTCCGAGGGTAACCGGACGGGACATAACGTGGAAGGTTTGTTGGGATTGACAAATGTATATCGCGTGACCGCTCTTTAAAAAATCGGAATGGAAGTCCCAGAACAACGCAGGAGAATTCGGGTCATCCCAGCTGGGCTATCAGATCGTTTCTGGTGATGATGTGATATTCTCCATCGCCGAGATGAACTAATACAGCTCCACAATCAGCGGTAAACAATTGGCGAAACTCTTCTACCGGGGTGGTGGCTTCTACGATTGGAAAGGGTTTCCGCATCAGCTCACCGGCGAGCCTGTCGACGGCTGAGGGGTCTTCGATCAAGGCGTCGAGAAGTGTTCTTTCGTCAAGGGAGCCGATGAACGTATCGTCTTTAACTACGGGCAGCTGGGAGATGGAGTATTTTCGCATCAGTCGGATGGCATTGCTTACCGGCTCTCCTACTCCTATCCGAAGGAGTGGCAATCGGGAGTGGCGGTCTACAAAGTCTTTTGCCACTTTGTTGTTTTGCGGTAAGAAACCCCGCTCGCGCATCCAATCGTCGTTGTATATCTTGCCGACGTAGCGGCTGCCATGGTCATGAAAGAGTACGACGACAAGGTCCGTGGGTTTCAGCAGGTGCTTTAACTGACGAACTACACCAAAAGCACTGCCAGCTGAATAGCCAAGAAAAAGCCCTTCTTTTTTAGCCAACTCTCGGGCCAATAAAGCTCCGTCGCGGTCGGTTACTTTTTCAAAAAGGTCTATTAACGAAAAATCGACATTAGCCGGAAGGATGTCCTCTCCTATGCCTTCGGTGATGTAGCTGTAAATTTCGTTGTTGTCAAATATGCCGGTTTCGTGATATTTTTTAAAGACCGAACCATAGGTGTCAGCTCCCCAGATTTTTATGTCGGGATTTTTCTCTTTCAGATATTTGGCTACTCCGGAGATGGTGCCTCCTGTGCCGACGCCTACTACAAAGTGGGTGATTTTGCCTTCGGTTTGTTCCCAGATTTCGGGTCCGGTAGTTTCATAATGTGCCTGACGATTGCTCAGGTTGTCGTATTGGTTTGGGAAGAAGGAGTTTGGAATTTGTTGATTGAGGCGACGGGCTACGGAGTAGTAGGAGTCGGGATGCTCTGGTGGTACGTTGGTTGGGCATACGTAGATTTCTGCACCCATGGCCCGAAGGATATCCATTTTTTCTTTGCTTTGCTTGTCGTTCATGGTGCAGATGAGCTTGTAACCTTTTACAGCGGCTGCAAGTGCCAGCCCCATGCCTGTATTGCCGCTGGTGCACTCGATGATGGTGCCGCCGGGTTTTAATCTGCCGTCGCGCTCAGCGTCTTCAATCATTTTGAGCGCCATGCGGTCTTTGGTGCTGTGGCCGGGATTGAAGTACTCCACTTTGGCATATACGGGACAGGGGATGTCTTGTGCGACTCGGTTGAGACGTATTAGAGGTGTATTGCCTATGGCCTGGAGGATGTTATCAAATACTTTTTTTGAAGGATTCATGGGGACAGATATTCAAATTGCAAAGTAAAATACTCGGGGGGTGCTGGGCTATTAAAAAAGGCACAATACGGACTAATGAGGCTAGGTAGTCTATGATGGTCGCCAGGGATTTGAACTGTTGACCGTGTATTTAAAATTTCAAGCCGACGGGCTTTGTATTTGGCTCAGGTGATGTGTCTGGATGCTGGTTTTGGAAAAGGATGTTGCAATGGACTGGTGGTTTTGCGGGTTTGCTTTCGCATGGTGCGGTCTTTTTGCGCTGATTTGGTGGTGATGTCCTCTTCTTTTATATCCCTTCCGAAGTTCGTTGAGTTGCGTGACTTATGTCCACCATTGGGAATGCTTAGATGGGTTGGAAGTTTTGGTTTCTACGGGGAGGGTGAGCAGGTTTTTCAGGTTATCTGATGGCTGTGGTTTTTGGTATTTTGACCTGGAGGTCGTGGTGATTGGAGGGATCAGGTCTTAGAGGGGGTAATGTGTCCAGGTTTTAAGATGGGGTACACGAGGTGGTGTGTCGGTAGGAGTGGGCTCTTTTTGTCCAGATTTTCCGGGAGGGTATCTGGTTCTTTTGAGTATAAAAGGATTTGGAGGGAGGTGCATATGCTTATTGGTCCTGGTATTGAGGATTTTACATTGTGCATGAAAATCTTTTTAATAGCTGATTTGGGTTTATGGTCGTTTGATGGTAAGAGGAGTTTGCTGTGTGCTTCCGTGAGGGATGCGGAGGGCGCCCGCAAGGGCGGTGCGAAGCACGGGAGCGAAGCGTACCCCGGAGCAGCCCGACCCCTGTGGTGAGCTCTCGGCTGCAGGCCGATGCTCGCCACAGGGGGCACGGCCCAATAAAAAAAAAGGAAAGTGGTAAAACGGTCAGCGCATCATGACGTCGGGGGTGGCGGGTTGGGGAGCCCGGTTGCCTTTGTAGTTGCGAAACTGATAGATAAAGGAAAGGAGGTAGAAGCGGTTTAGGACGAGGGATTGGGTATCTTCAACAAAGAGTTCGCTGACGGTGCGGTTGATGCTGGTGTTTTGGTTGAGGAGGTCAAAGACGGAGAGGCGGAATTCGCCTGCGCGGTTTTTGAGGAATTTGTAGCCGATGTAGGAGTTGAGCCGTATGAAGTTGGGGTTGATGGCGTCGGCCAGTCCGTAGTATTGGGTTTGGACGAGGTCGAAATTGAGGACGAGGCCTTTCCAGGGGAGTATGGTGGCTGAGGCGGAGTTGAGGTTGAGGTAGTAGTTGTTGTTGAGTTCGGGCTGGAGTCGGTTGGTGACGATGAAGTAGGTAAGGTTGGTGCGGAGGTTGAAGTCGATGCGTTCTCCGAGGTTGCTGCTGATGCCGATGCCGCCATTGGTGGAGTAGTTGTCGACGCGGTTGTCGATTCCGTTGATTCGGGAGGGGTTTTGGAGCCATCCGAGGGAGCCGATGAGGCTGAGGTTGATTTTGAGTTTTGAGATGGGCATGTTGAAGGCGCCAAAGAAGTTGGCATTGGTGCGTGCCGGGAGGTTTTCCGGGGTGATGATTTGAGTGCCGCGTTTGACGGGGGTTCCATCGGGTAGGATGGTATCCTGGAGGAGGATGTTGGATACGTTGGAGATGACATTGTTGGTCAGGCCGTAGGAGAGGCTCATGAAGCCGCCTTTGCCGCTGAAGTTGAAGAAGCCGTATGCGATGCGGATGTTGTGTGTGAATTCTTGCAGGAGGTTGGGATTGCCGGTGGTGAGGACCAGGGGGTTTGAGTTGTCGATGACGTTTTGGAGCTGGCTGACGGAGGGGAGGTTATTGGTGGTGGTATAGTTGATGCGGAAGTTTTGGCGGGGTCCTATGCGATAGCGGAAGAAGATGGAGGGGAAGAAGTTTCGGAAGGGTTGGTCGATTTCTTTGGTTTTGGGGAAGAGCTGCTGGCTGAAGAGGCGTGTATAGGCGAAGTCGAGGCCTGTGGTGAGGGTAACTTTTTCGTCGGTACTGCGGTATTGGTGCTTCAGGCCGGTTCTTTGGGTGTGGATGAAGTTGTCGAATTCGTTGCTGAGTGCTGTGTCGGGTAGGTAGACGGTCTGGCCGAAGGCGGTGATGGCTGCGGTATATTGGTTGGAGCGGGTGATGCGGTACTCGGGTGCGTAGTTGAATTCGAGAGAATGTGTAGAGGACAGGGGTTCTGTAAAGGAGAGGCGTGCGGTGGTGTTGAGGGCGTCGTTGATGCGGTCTTGTTTTTGGTCGCGGAAGGTGGTGTCGGGGTTGGTGAGGGCAAAGATGTTGTTGGCCAGCAGGAGATTCAGGGTCGTGGTGTTGGATTGGTTGTAGGAGGCATCTAATGAAAGGGTTCGTCCTTTTTTTAGGAAGGCTTTTCGGAAGATAAGTTGGGTTTGGAGGGCCATGGTTTCGGAGCGATTGTTGAGCCGGTTATTGCCGGAGTTGAGTAGGATGTCTTTTCCGATGGTGGTTTGGGTGATGGTGGAGTCAAAGCGGTCGGTGATGTTGTAGCTAATATTGGGGATAAATACTATGGAGTGGAGGGAGTCGAAGTTGTATTCGAATCTGCCGTTGAAGCGATGGCTTTGGGTAGTGGTCTGTGCCAGGCGGTTTTCGTCGGTAAACTGACTGGTGGATTCATTGAGGAAGGTTTCTCGTATGCGTTTGGTTTCGAGGTCGTTTAGGTTATTGCGGAAGTTGTAGCCTGCCGTGAGCTTCCAGCGGGTGCTGCTATTTTGGTAGTTTAGGCCGAAGGTGGAGAGGGTATTGATACCGTCGACTGCTGATTCGGTGGGCATAAATTGGCGGAAGCGACGGAACTGGGAGCCGGCCAAGGGATCTTCCTGGCCTACATTGAGTTGGTTGAGGTTGTTGTGTTGTCCGGTGATGGAGATGCGCTCTTTGTTTCGGAAGAAGTTGATATTGCCGCCGGCTGCGAATCTATCGCTTGTGCCTATGCCGGTTTCGAGTTTGCCGAAGTTGCCGAATCGCTTTTCTTTTTTTGTGACGATGTTGAGTACGCGTCGTTCTCGGCCGTCGTCGAATCCGGAGAATCTGGCTTGCTCGCTGCGCTCTTCGAAAATCTGGATGCGATCGGCTATATCGGCGGGTAGATTTTGGACGATGCTGAGGGCATCGTTTCCGAAGAATTCTTCTTTGTCGACCAATACGCGGTCGATGGTTTGTCCTTGGGATTTAATCTGGCCGTTTTCGATGGTAATGCCGGGTAGTTTTTTCAGCAAATCAGCTACGCTGGCATCGGGATTTACTTTAAATGCATCGGCTGCGTATTCGGTAGTATCGCCTTTGACTTGTATGGGGATGACTTCTCCGATGACAATTACATCTTCGAGGAGGTTGGTATCGGGGCGAAGTGCGATAGTACCGAGCGTGGTGTCTTTGTTTAGTAGCAATTCGACGGTAAAGTTTCGGTATCCTATAAAGGAAATTTGAATTTTGTATTGCTGTCCTTTTCGGATGGAGAGCTCAAATTTTCCTTTTGGGTCTGTGATGGCTGCTCCGGCCAGGCGGTTGTCGGCAGTTTTGCGGGCTACTACATTGACTCCGGGCAGGGGCTGATTGTCGGTAGAAGAGATTATTGTGCCTTTGATGGTAGAATTTTGAGCTGAAACGGATGAAAAAATCAATACAAAAGTGACTAAAAAGAGTGCGAATTTTTCCGACATAGTTGGTAAAAAATGTGTTTTTTAGACAGGGGATGTGTGATATGGTTTAAAAAAGGAAATTGGGGTAAAGAATGTTTAAAGAAATTTTAAGAGCTGTTTGTCAAATCCAATTGACTTCCTGATGGTATGCTATTCCACCCACCCGGCTGATGAGGGCTTTGATGGGTTCTTTAATTTTTTCTGCTATTTCGGTATCGCAGACTACTATTACCATTACATTGGTGAATGAGTCGCTTAGTCCGAGGTTGTCTTTTTCACCGCGTTGGCCCTGCCCTTTGACGTCGTCTATGATGGTGTAGCCTCCTACGCCCGGATATTCTAGGATTTTTTTCAGACGGTGTAAGTCTGGTTTGGGGATTACGATTTCGAGCTTTGTTTTTACTGCCATAGCCATTGGACGATTTGGTAATATAAAGGTATGCCGAAAAGAATGTTTACGGGAAAAGTAATTCCCAGAGCCAACGGTACATAGATACCTGGGTCTGCTTCGGGCACTGCCGTGCGAAATGCTGCGGGTACAGCAATGTAGGAGGCGCCTCCTCCGAGGATACCCATCAAATAGGCATCGCCAGGTGAGGCTCCTACGAGCCTCCCGACAAGTATGAAGGCTATGGCATGAACCAAGGGTGCGATGAGACCAAAAACTATGACGCGTTTTCCGAGTCTGGGGAGAAAACTCATTCTGTGGCCTGCTACTATGCCCAAATCCATTAGAAAAAAACACAGCATTCCTTTAAAAATACTGTGTGTGAATGGTTTGATGTCTTCCATGAGGTCGTGATCTGAAATGGCACCTATCAGAACTGATCCCAACAGAATGAACACGGAGCCATGCGTTAATGTGTCGACAATCAGAGCAGAAAGACCCAACTGCTGATCGGGCTGATTTTTTCTGACAAAAAAAATCCCCTGGATGATGGCTGGAAGTTCAAGCAAAGCGAGAGCAGCTACCATATATCCTCCGTAGGAAATCTCATGCTGCTCGAGAAAAGAAACGGCTGTAATGAACGTAACTGCAGAAACAGAGCCATAAGTAGAGGCTATACCTGCTGCATTTTCAATGTCTGTCCGCTTCCTGAAAAAATGGAAGACATACCAACCAATCAGCAATGAACCGGCCAGACTTGAGATCAGGATTAATAATACCTGGATGGTAATGGGATTTTCATGTAACTCATAACCTCCCTTCAGACCGATACTCATCAGCAGGTAATAAGAAATGAACTTAGTGATGGACTGAGGAAGTTGAAAATCACTTTTTACAAAATGTGCCAGCACCCCAAGAAAAAAAAACAGGATTATCGGATTGAGAAATTGTTCTATATTCATCGGATATGATTAATATGCGCTGAGCGACCAAACTGCCTCGCCTTTGCAATTGATTTCGAGGGCAGAGGTTAAAGGTTCTTCAAAAATTTTCAATACGTTCTTTTTTAAGGACTTCCATGCTTGCTGGTCGAGTTCAAAGCACGGAATATCCACTATCAGTATGTACTCAGCATTGAATAGGACAAAATAGTGATGTTCTGTGTTTTTGACTGTGGTTTTTTTGTTGGGCTTCATGGAATTGCCTTTTATAAAATGCTTTAACCAAAAGTCGGAAGCCAACCGGCATTCGTCCCGGTCCGAATATGCATATAGGGTGATGTAGGCCCTCATTTTACGGCCGGTTTCGTCTGATTTTGATAAGGTAGTGAGCAGCATTTCGATTGTTTCAGGGTTGGTTTGACGAATCTTGCCGTGATCTCTGGTTGCCAGGTTGTAAAGCTTTCTGTCATACGTATCAGAAACTGCTGAATACAGGGCGTTGGCCAGTTGCCGGAGTTCTTCGTGTTGCGCAAAAGAAGGCGCACTGTTCATTATGGAAAGCAGGAAAAGACTCAAGAACTCCAAATTTTGGAATTTTTTTCCGAAAAAAGGAAAAGATTTATGCCAAACGAAAATACCCATCATCTGATTATCAGTTTTTTAGAAATATTTTCAAATATGGTATGTGAATTGAAATTTAATAAATGGAGTAGAGTTTTCATAGTTTTGGCTCAGGCCATAGACCCCGACGGGATGTCGGGGTTTTTTTATGGCAATTCGTTGATGGCCAGGTTGGCAAGGTCAAGCAAAAAGACAAACTTTAAAGCTACCTCTTCCAAATATCTAAACCTGCCTGAGGCCCCACCGTGTCCTGCGTCCATATTGGTGTAAAGCAATAAGGGATTGGTATCGGTTTTAGTGGCTCTGAGTTTGGCCACATATTTTACCGGTTCCCAATATTGGACTTGAGAGTCGTGCAACCCAGTTGTAACCAACATAGCCGGATAGTTTTTTTGCTCGATGTTGTCGTAGGGAGAATAGCTCTTCATGTAGTAGTAATACTCCGGGTCTTTTGGATTTCCCCATTCTTCAAATTCGCCTACAGTAAGCGGCAGTGACTCATCGAGCATGGTAGTGACAACATCTACAAAGGGCACGTCCAAAATCATCCCACGCCAGAGGTCGGGTCGCAAGTTGGCCACGGCCCCCATCAATAATCCGCCGGCAGAACCTCCCCAGGCAAACAACCTGGAAGGATCTATATATTTTTTTTCGACGAGAAATTCGGCACAGGCAATAAAGTCGGTGAAGGTGTTTTTCTTTTTGAGAAACTTACCATCCTCATACCACCTTCTTCCCTTTTCCTGACCGCCCCGAATGTGCGCAATGGCATATACAAAACCCCTGTCAAGCAGGCTGAGGCGATTGGCATTGAAAGTGGCTTCAAGGCTGTAACCATAGCTTCCGTATCCATACAGGACCCCGGGAGCTGTTCCATCCAATTTGGTGGATTTGCGATACACCAAAGATATAGGTATTAGCTCGCCATCCGAAGCTTGGGCAAAGATGTATTCACTCAAATAGTCCTCCGGATTGTATCCGGGTATTTCTTTGGTTTTCAATACCCGGATTTCTTTGGTAAAGAGGTTGTACTCTCTGGTAGATGGAGGTGTGACCATGCTCTGATATTCAAATCGCACCCAGGGAGATTTTTGATTTTCATTGATGCCAATGGCGAGCGAGTAGGTAGGTTCCGGCATAGATATTTCATCTTTTTTCACCCCCTTATGATCGTACACGATCAGATGTGTTTGTCCATCGTACTTTTCCTCCACTACCATGAGCGATACAAACAGCTTAAAGGATTCCAAAAACACTTCGTTTCTGTGTGGAACTACATCTCTCCAATTATCAGCTGGTGTACGACCGAAGGGTGTGGTCATAATCTTAAAGTTTTCGGCGCCATCGATATTGGTTCGAATCATCCAATAATCGTTCACATCGGCTACTGAGTACAATACGCCATGAGTTCTTGGATGGAACACTTTCCATTCACCCTCCGGCTGGTCAGCTGGCAGATATCTGATTTCCGATGTAAGTGTACTGTTGCTTCCGATCAAAATAAATCTACGAGAGGCCGACGGGTAAACATAACAGCTGAATTTTTCATCTTTTTCATGAAAAATTTCCCTCTGCTCTTTCGTTTTTAAATTATAGCTGAAGACTTTGTACGAACGCAAAGCGTCATCTTTAATGTTGTAAAACAGGGTAGCATTGTCTGAAGCCCAGACGATTTGGCCGGTAGTATTTTCTATTTTGTCTGGTAATATCTCTCCAGTTCTTAAGTCTTTAATTCGAATAATGTATTGCCGGCGACCTATGAAATCCTCCGAAAAAGCTAGCAATTGATGGTCGAAACTGACGGACAGGCCTCCGATGCTGTGAAATTTCTTATTTTCAGCCAGCTGATTTTGGTCCAGCAAAATTTCTTCCGGTGCTTCGAGGCTCCCTTTTCTGCGGCAGTAAATCGGATATTCTTTTCCCTTCTCAAATCTGTGGTAGTAAAAATATCCGTCTCGCTCATAAGGCACCGAGCTTTCGTCTTCTATAATTCTGGATTTCAACTCTTCAAAAATCTTTTGCTTCAATGGCTTTAGCTCAGCCATTACAAAATCCGTATATTGATTCTCCTGTTTTAAATAATCGATGACCTCAGGATTTTCCCTTTCATTGAGCCAGTAGTAATAATCCACTCGCCTATCTCCATGAATTTCCAGTATTTTGGGATTTTTTTTTGCTACAGGAGGTTTCATAGTATTTGATGAATTAAACGGTTTACAAGAAAAAACCAAGAAAAGAGCAAATAGAGCTGCAAATTGTGGCTTCATAGGTTTTATTTGCAGGCAAGAATAGGTAAAAAAAACCAAAGGTCAAACTATGTTGAATACAGCTAATACCGGGTCCATGATGCCTCCGGGCACTTTTAGGGATAAGGTTTTTTGGGTCACTGGTGGTGGTACCGGACTGGGAAAATCAATGACCAAATATTTTGCAGAGCTGGGAGCTACTGTGGTGATCACCAGCAGAAGGCAGGAAGTCCTCGATCGGACGGCAGAAGAGATTAATACCTCTGGAGTTGAAGGCCGGGTGATCGGAATCAGCGGTGATGTGCGCGAAAGCGAGGTGATTGAAAAACTGGCCGATGAAATTTTTGAGAAATACGGACAACTGGATGTGTTGGTAAACAATGCAGCCGGTAACTTTATATCCCCCACGGAGCGCCTGTCGGCCAATGCTTTTGATGTAGTAATCGACATAGTGCTTAAAGGAACAAAAAACACCACACTAGCTGTGGGCAAAAAATGGATTGAAAAAAAATGCGTTGGAGTAATGCTCAACATTACAACCACCTATGCTTTTACCGGTAGTGGGTATGTGGTGCCTTCGGCGATGGCCAAGGCAGGCGTGCTGGCTCTGACCCGGAGTCTGGCAGTAGAGTGGGCTAAGTATGGAATCAGACAGGTAGCCATTGCTCCGGGGCCATTTCCTACAAAAGGAGCCTGGGAAAGGCTGTTTCCCGGTGGGCTGGACAAAAAATTAAATGTCATCAACGAAATCCCCCTTCGAAGGGCTGGTGAACACAGTGAACTGGCCAATCTGGCTGCATATCTCGTAAGTGATTACGCCTCATTTATCAATGGGGAAGTGGTAGTAATCGATGGTGGGGAATGGTTGCAAGGTGCAGGAGAAATGAATTTTCTGGAGGCACTGACTCCAGAGCAATGGGATGAGCTTGCAAAATTTAGAAAGTGACATCAGACGACTTAAGAATTGGCCTGTTGCTGTTAATTACGGGCATTTTTACAAGTTGTAAGCATAGCAATATCGAAATACACGGACACCGGGGCTGCCGGGGTTACTGGCCGGAAAATTCCATTTACGGTATGATTGCCGCCCTTCAGATGGACGTCGATGCTCTTGAGATGGATGTGGTAGTTACCTCAGACCTACAGGTCATCCTATCTCATGAGCCATTCTTTCAGCATGAAATATGTCTCGACCCGAATGGCAACCGAATCTATGAAAGCACACAAGAAGCCTACAACATTTATGAATTTACCTATGAGCAGGTAAAAAAAACCAAATGCGGCACATATCCTCATCCTCGCTTTCCACTACAGAAACAAAGAGAATATTTCAAACCGAAACTATCTGATGTAATTGACACTGTAGAAGTATTTGCCAAAAACAAAGGAAAGAAATTTTATTACAATATAGAAATAAAAGCCCGGGATGAATGGGAGGGTATTTTTCACCCCGATTACAGGGCCTTTGCTGACCTTGTGGCTGGCGTAATCTACAGGCATAAGATCGTCGACAGATGTCTGGTACAGAGCTTTCACCTTCCTACCTTGCAATATTTGAGGCAAGCTCATCCTGCTTTAAGACTTGCCCTGCTCATCGATGCGGATGAAAAACCCTCGGAGAAGCTCGATATGTTGGGATTTTTACCGGATGTAATGAGTCCACATTACAGCCACATTCTACCACAATGGGTAAAGTTTTGTAACAGCAGGAGAATAAAGCTCATTCCATGGACTGTGAACGACATACCTACTGCATTAAAGCTAATAAAAATGGGGGTTCATGGAATTATCACGGACTACCCTGATAGTATTGCGCGGGCAACAGGAAGATAGCGTCAAAGACTTGCATTGATCAGCTCGGCGATGTCCAAAACTTTTACTTCCTGCTCTTTCTCTTTATTTTTAACCCCATCGGTCATCATTACATTGCAAAACGGGCATGCAGCTGCTATAATCTCACTACCAGTAGCAAGGGCTTCTTCTGTTCTTTCTATATTGATGTCTTTATGACCCTTTTCTGGTTCTTTAAACATTTGTGCGCCACCAGCTCCACAGCACAACCCCTTTGCTTTGCTTCTTTTCATTTCCACAAGGTCCACATCCAGCGCTTCAATCACTGCTCTTGGAGCTTCGTACACGCCATTGGCCCTTCCGAGATAACATGGATCGTGATACGTGATTTTCTTGCCTTTGAAGCTGCCGCCTTCAATTCTCAATTGATTAGATTTTAACAGCTCATCGATGAGCTGGGAATGATGAACGACCTGGTAGTCACCGCCAAGTTCAGGATATTCATTTTTTAGAGTGTTGAAACAATGGGGGCAGGCGGTCACAATTTTTTTTATGCCATAACCATTGAGAATTTGAATATTTTGCATGGCCATCATCTGAAACAAAAATTCATTTCCGGCTCGTTTGGCAGGATCCCCTGTACAACTTTCTTCAGTACCCAATATACCGAAGGTAATCCCTGCTTTTTGTAAAATCGAAGCCAGGCTTTTTGTGATTCGTTTAGCCCTATCGTCAAATGATCCGGCACATCCCACCCAAAATAGTATTTCGGGTGTATTGCCTTCGGCCGCCCATTCGGCCATAGTTTTTACTTTTTCCGTCATAATCAAACTGTTAATCAATCCATCTGTATATTTTACCAGCACTGCAGGAAAATCCTGCAAATTTTCCATCATTTCCAATGCTGTAGTAAATATTTGGATGTTCCGGCAATCTCATGCACAGGACAGATTGATAGGTCTGACCCAGCAATTCCAGACTCGATTTGTATTCACAATTGTTGAGACATACCCAATCTTTAGGTAAAGTGACAAGGGTCATCTCATTGAATTTGTCATTGCTCACAATTTTCATTAAAACTTTGTCATGTATTCTTGTCAATTGGTCAGGATGATAATCTGCCGTGATTTCAAAGGTAATTTCTAAATCGATTTCGCTGATGTAAAGAATATGACGTATTACCTGGAAGACCGGTCTTTGATTATTGACTGTTTCACCAGCCATAAATGTGGTATCCGATTTATGGCGGGCAACAAATGTGTCACCATCGGATGATAGACATCTTTTAAAATCTTTAAAATCTCGTATAATGCCAAGGGTTGCCTGGTGTACGGGAATGATAATCTCTGAATCTTTTTTACATGCTGAGTGAAGTAAAAACAACAGGCTGACCAGATAGCAAGTAGTAAGGCGAATGCTCATTATTCTTCAAAAACCTCTATGGTTACATTTCGTTCTACTAGATCGGTAAATTTTCCTTTGTAGCGTGTAGCCCGGACTATGTGGTTATCAATCCAATGATAATTGCCACCGCGTGGTTTTCCAAAGAGGATGCCGTGATACTTGAAGCCGTGCTTTTTGAGCCATGTTTCTGTCACTTCCCGGTGCTGTTCCGTCCTTGATGTAAAAAAGGTGATGATATGCCCTTGCTCGTACCAGTGGTTACAAATTTTCAAAGCATCTGGATACACTTTGGCGTCTATCATACGCCATGGTTCTTCATTGGGAATATCTTCGCAAATAGTACCGTCGATATCAATAAGAAAGTTTTTAACCCCGGGTGGAAGTTGAGGGCTGATTTTCTTCCCATTTTCTTCAGCATCCAATAGTAGGGGAAAATTGTTCTTTTCCATTGTCAATAGCTGCGTTTATTAGTTATTGGTATACCCAGTTAGCTCTGTCAGCTTGGGCAAATTGCCATGGTGCGCCATTGTTTTCCACATTTGTCATCATCAGATTCAGACTTTGAGGTGCTTTAGCTTCTTCCATCACTACATATTGTCGCAGCTGCATGATGATGTCTAATGGGTCAATGAGCACCGGACAAGCTTCTACACAAGCATTGCAACTGGTACAGGCCCAAATTTCTTCTCTGGTGATGTAATGATCGAGCAGACTTTTGCCATCGTCTACGAATTTTCCACCGTTTGCGTCTATAATTCTGCCAATTTCTTCTGCCCTATCACGCACATCCATCATTATTTTGCGTGGTGACAATTTTTTTCCGGTCTGATTTGCCGGGCATTCAGCGGTACATCTTCCGCATTCTGTACAGGCGTATGCATTGAGCACGTTTACCCAGGTGAGATCCATCACATCTTTTGCGCCAAACTTTTCAGAAGATTCCTGAGATTGATCTGAGGGGGCGGTATATGGGTCTGCATGAGGATCAAGCATCAATTCGACCTCTTTTTTAACCCTTTGGTGTATGGGAAATTTTCCATAGGGTGTCAATTTAGCGTACCAGGTATTTGGAAAAGAAAGTATTATGTGAAAATGTTTTGAAAATGGCAGATAATTCAGAAATGCCAAGATTCCAAGGATATGTGCCCACCATGCTATGCGTTCGGCGATGTGCAACCCATCTTGTGAGAGGCCGGAAAACACAGGTGCCAATAGGGATGAGATAATAAACGGACCTGCAGGAGGATTTTCCATATTGGCTTCAGCTGCTCCAATGGAAAGTAATGCTATCATTAACACAATCTCAATAATCAGAATGTAATTGGCATCTCTAAAGGGCCATCCCTGTAATTCTGGTTTCCTGAATCTGTCGATTTTCATCACATTTCGCCTCCACAAAAACACCACGCATGCCACGATCACTGCCACTGCAAGTATTTCAAAAAAATTGATAGCGGCTGTATAAAGCGCGCCAAGCGGCTGTGCAAAAAGCCTGTGAGTGCCTAGTATTCCATCGAGAACTATCTCTAGCACCTCAATATTAATTAGCAAGAAGCCTGCATAGATCACAATGTGAAACAAACCGGCCACGGGGTTGACTACCATTTTGCTTTGACCAAGTGCCACCCTTGTCATGATTTTCCAGCGTGTAGCTGGTTGGTCAGTTCTGAGTGAATCGCGCGCAAGAAGTATGTTGCGTCGTATCTTCTTTACATTTTTTGCGAAAAAATAAATCGCCGTAAATAGCGCAAGCAGGAATATCACATTGCTCAATCCAAAACTCATACTGTCAACATCTTATAATTTAGACAAATTTAGGGATTTAAAGGTTTTTCTTCCCTGAATTTATTATGAATTTCCTGGTCTGAATATGGTTTTGTCTTTTTGCCAAATACGGAAACATTGATGTACCGCCTGGGATTGTATTTCAGGTCAAGTACTAATTTGTTCAATTGGTCGGTGGTAATGAGAAGGTTTTGATATAAGAGGCTGTCCCGAGCCATTTTACCCAGATTGCCTCTGCCGGAGTTAATATCTTCCAGAATTTTTTTTAACTCACCTGTGGTTTGCTGTAAGGTAGCGATCAGTCGGGCGGGATTTTCGTCTTTGATAGATTCTGTAATTTCAGCAGCATTTTCCAGCGTCCGGTTGAGGGCGGAATTCTGACCTGCAATGCTTTGAGAGATTCGCTCCAGGTTGCTAACTATATTGGAAATTTTCTCTGCATTTTGGTCAATGGTTCTATTGATGACGGATATACTCTTTTGAAGCTGGTTTACATTGTGCTCATCCAGTATGGTGTTGACTTTGATGAGCAAGGAATCCAGGTGATGTGTAATGTTTTCAAAATTGTCTTTTAGTTGTACGAGTTCCTCGGCAAAACCTGTTTCAAGGGCTGAAGTCAGCGTGTCTCCAGACTTTAAGAGCTCAGCAGAATCGCCCGGTCTGAGTACAATGGACTTGCCGCTGAGCAAGTCCGTTGTGGCTATCATGGCTATGGTATTGCGAGTAAGGGAAATTTTTTCTCTGATTGAAAACTGAACAATCAGCTTTTTACCAGATGCATCGGAGAAGTAAATCTGGTCTACTTGACCGATGTTATAACCATTTAATATGACGGGCTGTGCTTTTGCAAGGCCATTCACCTGGTCAAATACGGCGTAAAAGGTTGTTTTGGTAACAAATATATCGTTTCCTTTCAAGAAGTTGATTCCCCAATACAAAAAAGCAATGGAAAGAATGGCGATAAAACCGGCTTTGAATTCCCTTGAGAATTTCAATTTATTAAAATTTTTTGCAATATTACAACCTCTTACCAGCCCAATGGGATTCTACTTGGCTGAATAACATTTTTATTTTGACTGTTGGAGGCGCTCGGCATCGATTATTGAGATGCGTTGATCTCCGTGGTACGGAGCTACAAAAGCGTCTTTGTACCCGTTTTTTCGAATTTTGTTTTGAATTTGTACTGCTTCGTTCAGAGAATTAAAGCAGCAGATCTGATACTTGTACAGGTTGCCTTCTTTCACTTCTATTATACGAGTATCTACCTGAAAGAGCTTGTCTTGTTTGGGTTTTGGGGAAGTTGTGGTTTCTAATTGAACTCTGAAATGCACTCCTTTATTTCCGGGAGCATGGTTTTCAGCTGCTGAATTATCTGTGGTATTATTGGGTATGTGGCTTTGGGAGGCTTGATTACCAGGCGCTGCTGGTGCCTGAGCGGAGGCGGATAGATTGTTGTCAGCTGTTTGTTCTCTAAGTGCTGGGATCGATTTTCTTGTTCTTGCTTCTACAGTGTTTTTATACTCCTTTACAGCGCGATAAACGGCCGATGCCATAATTTCCTGTCCGTCTTTACTGTTCAGGAATTCTTCTTCTGCAGGATTGGTAAGAAATCCCAACTCGATCAGCACGGCGGGCATACTGGTGCGGCAAGTTACATAAAGCGGTTGCTGGCGGACTCCTCTGTCTTTTCGTTTGGCCCGATCTCTGAATTGGTCCTGAACCATTTGTCCGAATTCGATACTTTGATTTAAATGGGCATTCTGATACAGCGTAAGAGCTATATATGTCTCAGGTTTTGTAGGATCAAAACCTTCATAGCGCACTTTGTAATCTTCCTCCAGAAAGATTACGGAGTTTTCCTGAATGGCAACGCGCATGTTTTCGTCGCTATGGGTTGTTCCCATCACAAAGGTTGTGGAACCAAAAGCCGCAGGAGATGTGTAAGCATCGCAATGGATGCTGATGAAGAGATCTGCCTTAGCGCGGTTGGCAATGTTGGTGCGCTCATAAAGTGGCACGAAGATATCTCTGTCGCGAGTGTAAATTACTTTTACATCGGGTAGGTTTTCACGTATGTATTTTCCAACAAGTAAGGATACTTCCAGTGCGATGTCTTTTTCCTTTTTTGGTTTTCGGCCGGTACCCCTGTTGCCAGTATCTTGACCTCCATGACCTGGGTCTATGACCACTGTACGGATGGCTCCATCGTTGATATCCTTGAGCGTTTCAAATCCGGGTAAAAAAAGAATCATACAGACAAAGACCAAGGCACTTCGTAAGTTAATTCCGGATTTCATTGTAAACTTCCAACAATTGTTAACCAATATTTTCAAAATTCGTTCCTAATACAAAATACCTTTGCTGCCTTGAG
Source organism: Schleiferia thermophila (assembly GCF_003337435.1). GTDB lineage: Bacteria > Bacteroidota > Bacteroidia > Flavobacteriales > Schleiferiaceae > Schleiferia > Schleiferia thermophila. The sequence goes on along the minus strand of NZ_QPJS01000003.1, from coordinate 116,401 downwards.
CTTTGGTTCAAAATTATCAGTTTTTTTTCCGTTGATTGAACTTACACAGCGAAACTTTTTAACTTTTATATGTGGGTTGATGTTCCTTTTGCACTCTGCCCGTGGAGTAGCACAGTCTGAAGACTCGCTGGTAATACCTGCGAATCTCGGTGAGTCAACAAGAGTAATTAAAAAATCCTCTGCCCTTCAGAGTAAAGTACAATACAGTGCTGATGATACCATCTCGATATCGCTGGATGGAAATACTGCCAGGCTCTACAACAATGCCCGTGTCGAATATCAGAACATCACTCTACAGGCTGGTCTGATCATCATATATTTCAAAGAAAATGAACTGATCGCAATGGGTATCAGAGATTCTGCCGGAAGAGTGATTCAAAAACCCGTGTTTACAGAGGATGGCAAATCGTACAACACCGATACGATTCGTTATAATTTCGATACGAAAAAGGCCAAAATCAAAAAAGTAATCACCAAAGAGGGCGAAGGATTTCTGCACGGAGAGGAAGTAAAGATGATGGACGATCAGGTACTTTATATCAGAAGAGCATCGTTTACCACGTGCAGCCATGAGCATCCGCACTTTCGTATTGTAACCCAGAAGTCAAAAATCATCCCGGGCAAGCAAATTGTAACAGGACCTGCATTTCTCGAAATGCTCGATATCCCTACACCTGTCATTGTTCCATTTGGATTTTTTCCTACTATACAAAGGCAAAAATCCGGAATCATCCTACCGGGGTATACCAATAATGCTCAAAGGGGTTACGGACTTACCAACCTTGGATTTTACTGGGCTGCAAGCCAGTATTACGACATGTTGTTTTCGGCCGACATTTTTACGATGGGTGGTTTTCAACTCCGAAATACTACCCGATATGCCCGCAGATATAAATTCAATGGCAATTTCAACATTATTTATAACCGATTGATCATAGGCCGGCCTATTTTTGCGGAAATAGGTCGCTACACCAATCAGAGTGATTTCCAGATTTCGTGGTCCCATTCCCAGGACCCAAAAGCAAGGCCTGACCTCAACTTCTCGGCCAATCTGAACTTTGTAACAACAAATTTCTATCAAACCAGTACTTTTCAACAAAATCAAGTACTTAACAACAACATCGGCTCCTCCATCAGCTTGGTAAAAACTTTTCCAGGAAAGCCTATTACGCTCAATATGGGAGTAAACCACAGACAAAACCTTCAGACCGGCCAGGTGGACCTGAATTTTCCAGAGTTGGCAGTCAATGTAACCAGGGTACTGCCCTTTAAAAAGAAAAAACCCACAGGATTGCCTAAGTGGTATGAAGATATAGGATTTAATTATTCGATGAATTTTAGAAATTCAGTTTCCTTTATTCTCGACTCCCTACGTGGTAACCCTCTCGAACAGCTCATGAGAAATTCAGTGAATGGAATCAGCCACAGAATTCCATTCTCCGGTAATTATCGGATACTGAGGCACATCACCATGGTACCTTCGGTAAGTCTCGGGTCGCGCTGGTATTTCCGATCTTATTCGTTTACATTCGACGATTCTTTGCGTAGACCAGTAATCACCGATACTCTCAGAGGCTTCTATATGCTCAACGACCTCAGCACCTCAGTTCAATTTACTACCAAACTTTATGGAATTTTCAATTATAAATATGGCCCTGTCAAGGCCATGAGACATGTAATGACTCCACGCCTGGGACTTAGCTATATTCCGGACTTTTCTACCGGTATATGGAGTGCATTTGCAGGAAGGCCGTTTCAGGAAGTACAAGTTGACACTACCGGAAAAATAGGAATTCAAAACCGCTTTCCGGGTGCTGCCTTTGGCACGCCAGGCGCAGGCATGGCGGGGCTTATCAACTTTGGGCTCGACAACATCTTAGATGCCAAATTTAAAAGCAAAAAAGACTCAACCGGAGAATCGAAGGTGATGCTTATCGAAGGTTTTTCAATCGATGGAAGCTACAATCTGGCAGCCCCCGAGTTCAAATGGAGTGTCATCAATCTCACTGCTAGGACCTCTCTGTTTAAAGGAAATCTCAGTGTAAATTACCTGACCTCATTTGACATCTATGGAGTAGATGAGCAGGGTCGAAGAATACCGCAAACACATTACTCACTCACCGGTAGCCTCTTGCGACAGCAGAGTCAAACCCTAAACCTGGGTACCAGCATTAGCAGCACTACCTTCCAGAGGTGGTTTGGTCGTAAAGAGGATAAAGATCCACCGTCGACGACCTCAGCTGCAGAAAGTGATCTCTACAATCCAGCAGGCATTACCTCTGGTGACATCAATTACTATAATCCTGTGATGCGCGTGGATTATTCGGCCAGATGGTCTCTTTCCGTTAATTATGCCCTCTCAGTCACCCCTGCTACTGGGTCAGTTGCTCCATCTACAATACAGTCACTAATGTTTGGAGGGAACCTCGAACTGACTGAAAACTGGAGAATAAATTTTAATTCAGGATATGACCTGGTAAGAAGGGAATTGGGCTTTACAAGTATTAACATCACCCGCGATCTGCATTGCTGGATGATGAGCTTCAGCTGGGTGCCGGTCGGCTTTCAAAAGTCTTATTTTCTTACCATCAATGCCAAAGCTGGTATGCTGCGCGATTTAAAATTTGATCGTCGTCGTAGTTTAGGTGATTTTCCTGCTGTTTTGTAAGTACAATGAAAAACCCTCAATCTCTTAAACGATTTCTGGATGAAAAAGCATCCTATTATGAAAGTGAACATTTTATACCCTTCGACCCCATCAGTGTGCCTCATCGTTTCTCTTTGAAACAGGATATCGAAATCTCAGGGCTTCTTACGGCTATCATCAGCTGGGGAAGCAGGAAGTCCATCATTCAAAATGCTCAAAAACTAATGATGCTGATGGATAATACACCTTTTGATTTTGTTCAAAACCATTCGGATTCTGATTTGAAATCATTTCGGCATTTTGTGCATCGAACATTCAATCACCAGGATGCCGTATTTTTTATCAAAGCACTTCACGCCTGGTATCAGGAAAATGACTCATTAGAAACAGGTTTCTTGCCCGAAACAGGGGAAGATCATCTATTGGCTGCCATTCACAGATTCAGAAATAAACTGTTTAGCTATTGTGCTCCGGGTCGAACCGCCAAACATATAGCGGACCCTCAAGCCGGCTCATCAGCCAAGAGAATCAATATGTTTCTTCGCTGGATGGTAAGAAGCAACGCAAATGGAGTGGATTTCGGAATCTGGAAAAACATATCTCCATCATTGCTTAGCTGCCCGCTCGATGTTCATACTGGTCATGTAGCCAGGGCTTTAGGATTGATTTCACGTAAACAAAACGACCGAAAAGCTTTGGAAGAGCTCGACGCCAGCCTGAGACTCTTTGACCCAGAAGATCCTGTCAAGTACGATTTCGCACTTTTTGGTCTGGGACAAGAAGGTATAACCACGCATCTTCAAATTTGCTTTGTATAGTTTTTTGGATTAAATAAAAAATACATTACGCATATTACCATTTTTCATTTTAATCGTTTTATTTTTGACTAAATTTTTACCAATGAGAAAATTTTTAGCAGCCTCTGCAATGGGGATTTTGACCTTTTTGTCAAAAGGTCAAACAATTGACAATCAGCAAATCGCCGATGATTTCAAATTTAATTTTAACAATTACCTGAGCAACTATCTCCGTCCGTTCAGCGAAGGTTTTGGAGCAGCTGGTGGCCTAGGTTGGCAAATGCCACATAAGAAAAAAACCAAATTCAGCATCCACGTAACCCCTGTCATCGGATTTAGCTTATTGCCGGATACTTATAAGAGTTTTGACTTTAATTCAATGCCAAAAAGAGAACTCGAACTAGCAAATCCATCGGACAATATCCTACCCACTATGGTTGGAGGCACTGCCAATAATACGCTCATTTATTATCTAACCTATTCCGATGGTACGAGAATTTACGATCCATTGAACAATAAATATGTAACTGCAGAAATTGATGCGCTTTCGGGAGTTGATTTGCCAGTAGTAGGAATTCCAACTGTCGGTACACAAGTAGGTGTATGGCTGCCATTTCATACAGGTATAGCAATCCGGTATTTTCCTAAGCTGGCGTTCGGAGAGGCCTCCATCGGCCAGTTCGGCTTCAGCCTACAACACGATGTGGCTGCATGGTTTCATCTGCCAGTAGAAGTTATCATTGGCTACAACCAACAAAGACTGAATTTCCTATACGACAGGCCTATTGAAAACCATTCTGACGATAATACTTTTACCTTTACATCTTCATCCCGAGGTTTTGACCTAACGGTCGCAAAATATCTAGGTATTATAAAACCCTACATTCAAATATCTTCATTCAGTCTAACAAACGCATTGAAGTTGGAAGGAGATTTTGAATTTAATTACGATGATCTTACAGGGCTGCCACCTTCACAAACAACACAAATGAATTTTGTGTTCAGTGACCCATTTGATATTCAGGTAAATAAATCATTTGTTAATTACGGTGGCGGGTTGTTTATCAACCTGGGTATATTTTTTATACATGGTCAATACATGTTGGGTGAGTTTCAAAATGCTTCTGTTTCAATCGGATTAAAAGTTGGTTTCTAATCAGGTCAGTATTGCATCGGGGGTCTCCTTATGCCGGAGACCTTTTAACTCTTTGGAGTCACTGCTGTCAAAGGTTTGGAATCAGCGTCTTGCACTCTTTCGATGCGATAGTTGTCAAGCTTTATTTTTGTATGCTTTATTGATTTCAAATACGCCTCCTTGTACATATCATCCATAGGTTTGGACACTGGTAGATCAATTGCCAGAGGGTCCACTTGTTTTCCGTTTTTCCAAAATCTGTAGCATACATGCGGACCAGTAGCCAGACCTGTACTGCCCACAAATCCAATTATATCTCCTTGCCTTACTCGGGAGCCGACCTTTAATCCGCTTTTAAATTTACTCATGTGAAGATATTGGGTGGAATACGTTTGATTGTGCTTTACCTTCACATAGTTGCCATTTCCGGCTGTATATCCCATGGCTTCTATCACGCCATCAGCAGTGGTCATAATAGGGGTGCCATGTGGAGCAGCATAGTCCGTACCCAGATGGGGCTTTGTTGTTTTTAGTACCGGGTGAAAGCGACGAAGGTTGTAACGTGAAGTAATTTTGAAGAAATTAAGAGGTGCTTTTAGAAAAAAACTCTTCAATGCTTCTGCCTCCTCATTATAATATCCATCGACCTTTCCGTCAGATGACTTATAATAGAATCCGTAATGCGGTTTATTGTTGTGGTACAATACAGCTGCTAAGATTTTTCCTGTACCCATGACAAGGGTGTCGTCCACTACCTTCTGCTCAAAAATTAACTTGATGGAGTCATTGGGTTGAATTTTAAAAAAGTCAATTGACCATGCGTACAAATCTGCCAGCTTAACAACCACGGCAGCCGGCACACCCTGATTGACCAAATCCTGGTACAAGGAGTTGTGTATGACTGCTCCTGCAGATCTTTGAAAGGTTGCAATTTCTTTAATTTCTTGATACACATATAAGCTGTCTCGCAGATGGAAGATAACCTTTTTTGCAGGGTGCACTTCCATCACTGCAAATTTTGGCTGACTGTCGGATTTTGGTATAAATATTCGTACCCATTGCCCGGGCTGTATCTCAGCAGGATTAATATATTTCAATGCCAACGTCGCTACCTGATTGGCAACCAGTGCATCCACATTGGCTCTTTTTAATACATTTGGCAATATATCCCCGGAAACTATCTTAACGGATAGAGTATCGTATTCAGAAAGGGAAAGTCCATGAAAAAATATTTCTTGCTCTAATTCTATTTTTTGTTCATCGGATTCGTTATCGTTTTCATCATTTTTTTCAAAGCGTTTTGAGGAGAAAATGACCACGGCAATGGCTAGAAAAAATACACTTGATAGAAAGGATTTTTTTTTCAAGTCTATTGGCGATTTTTAGTTAGTGAATAAAATTTTTTTTGACCCAGCTTTTTCCCCAGTTTTCGATTTCTTCCTCTGTCCAGAGGCTAGGATAGAAAATTCGCTTTTGGAAGCGTGGAGGCAGGTACTTTTGCCAGTTGGTACCACCAGTGGCAGCCAGATCTGTAGGTCTTCTTGCCAAATAATTAGCAGCAGATTTGTGGTGCTGAAGCGGCCAGTGTACATTGACATTTTCATCAAATTCTCTGAACAGTTCCTTTAACTCCTCATCTGCCTTACCCTCATTTTCCAGATGGAGATAGACGTCCCACAAGGTCTTGCCTTCCATGCTCCTGGCCAGTCGGATCAACTCATCGCTATATTTCTCTTCAAACTGCCTCAACGTCAGAGTTTTTTCTCCGGTCTCCTCAATAATTGCACCTTTTTTCCAGTATACATATTCAAACATTTCTTCAATGGAGGCCTTACGTACTTCCATTGAATCTCGGAAATCTTTATCCACCAGGCATATAAACCATGTGGAGCAGATCTCAATTTTTCTGTACTGAGCGCTCTGAAAACCGCTGGCCGGTATGAGGGCGAGTCTGAACTTCAAAAATTGCTCTCTATCCATCCCTTCGCTCATGATAGCAAAGGAATGACAGAGTGCGTCGAAATACCGGTTTATCCTCTTCATCGATTTTTTCAGCTCAGAAGAATCTGGATTTTTCTGTCGGACTATGTAATTGATTTCGTGTAGTGTAAGCTTGAAATATAGCTCAGTAATCTGATGGTAGATGATAAAAATCGTCTCGTCGTGAATGGGTGTTCTGGGTTTTTGTAAACTGAGCAGGGTATCTAAATGAATGTAATCCCAATACGTGAGGTAATCAGCATACAATAGACCATCAAGAAAAGCTATCAGGTCCTGACCGCTTGCTTTGTATTTGGTTGACAACTTTTCTATTCTGTCAACAAGTTCTTCATTAAATTCCATTATATGAGATAAATACGGCACAAAGGTACTTAGTATAAAAGACAAGAGTTCTGGACAAAGTTATTAAAAACAACTCGTCATGGGTCTTTTACTGTCTCACGTACTTTCTTGCTGCCTGATGTACATAATAACTGTCTTGATCGTACACAAAAGCGATGAGTTCACAATTTTCGGCCACCCACTCTGACTGAAGTGTTATAGAGTAGGTGTGGGTTTCGATTTTATTGATTTCAATACCACCAACAAAAACCGGCTCCCCATAAGTACCGTTGAGTGCAGCGCGAAGCACGCTGTTGTGTATATAGTTTTCGATTCTTTGGCTTCCATGCTTTTGAGGTGCTATTATACCGCTTTCGGTCAAAAAGACAGATAGGCGGTAATTACCGATTTGCGTCTTCAACCCTTTTACTTGTATTGTCACTGTGAGTTGTCTGTTTTGTGTATTATAATCTTTAGAAATTTTGATATCTACATCAGGTTCTTTGTTGATTTCTTCGGCTATCAAAGATGACCAGGAAGAAAAGGTCTTCAATTGCGTACGGCTTGGGGAGTAATCCATTCGATTGATCATCCCTGAAGGGACTGCAAATCCATTGAAAAAAGAAAAGAGTTCATTACCGGCGGGAGTTCTGAAATCGTAAGGATAGTCAGCAGATACGTTGGCAAAATTTCCCGCATGAATGGCCACAATTACCAGCTGGTCGCCGTATTGATCTTTGAGTACATTGGCAGCTGAATGAGCATCCGGGCAGTTCTGGCATTGATGTCCGGTGAATTCTTCAAGAAGTACAACCCTTTTAATTTCCTGATTGCCTCCTGGAAGACCTGTCTGCGACTTCACCGGATCAGAAATATAGTCGCAGGCCACAGCTGTAGAAGCTAAGAAAATTAGCTTGAGAAAAGTTCTCATTGAATACAATTTAGCAGGTAAAAATACTTTAAAAACACTAAAAACCGGCCTGTGCGCTTTACAACACATCAGGCCGGCTACCTACCTGCTATAAAGATTTTTTCAAAATCAATTCTGACTTAGTTGCTCTGATTCGGTCGTATTTTCAGAAGTTTCTTTCTCTAGGTTTTCATCCTCCACGTAAAGGGTGCCCTGGGGTTCTTTTGGATTGGCCGGAGTAGTACCTTTTAGTGATTTTACATAGCTGGCCACATCCTGCATTTGTGCAGGTGAAAGCATGTCTTTCCAGGCAAGCATTCCTTTTTCGAGCACTCCGTATTTGATCACCTTAAAAATGTCTTGAATGCTCCCTCCGTGAATGTAGTAGTCGTCCGTCAGGTTTGGGCCAACCAGTCCGCCTCCATCTATGGCATGGCAACTAGGGCAGTTCTGCTCGTAAATTTTTCTGCCGTTGGCCAGATTTGCCTCGGCAGTTAAATACTGGACATTGTTTTCGTCGATCAGATTGGCAGCAGTTTTCAGATACTCTTCTTTTTGCTTTTCAGCCAGGGCAAGTTCTCGTTCCAGCTCTTCTATACTACTTGGTCCGGTACCTAATACATGAAAATGAAGCAAATAAATGACCGAATAAATAATGGTGATGTAAAAACCCCAAACCCACCAGGGCGGTAGTGAATTGTCGAGCTCCTTTATGCCGTCGTAGTCGTGGTCGAGCATGATGTCTGCTTCTTTTTCGATAGGCTTGGCTTTGGTCAATGCATACATGATTCTTTGATAAAGCGAAGGTCTGGCCTCCACCATTACTTGCTCCTCTGCCTCAACCTCAGTTGATTGAATTGCATTTTTTTGGGCTGTCATCAGTTCTTTAATGGCATTAAACGCCCTATTAACAGTAACCAGGGTAAGGATCAATAAAACAAATGTGATAAAAAACATCCAGAAAAAGAGATCATTCAGCAAACTATACCAGTCAAATCCGGCTGTAGCCTGCTGCTCCTGAGCCATAGCTACAGGCCCGAAAAGGAGAAGGAAAAACAAAGGAATCTTTTTCATATCAGTGGTTTTTGGGGATTTGATAAATCATCGTTCAGTGGAATATTGCTTAATTCCTTCATCACTTTTTTATCGGCCAGAAAGGTTTTGACCAAAATGATGATAAAGACACTGCCGAAAAGAATCAGCGAAATAATCGGATAGACATCAACATTGTCTATTCCGGCGAGATGATGTTTTACAAACTTAAGCATGGTGTTAGTTTTGAGCTGTTTGGCTTTTAACTTTGATATCTGTACCAAGTCTTTGCAGGTATGCAATCAGAGCTATGATCTCCTCATTTGGCTTAACGCTGATATTGGGATCTTTATTCAGCTCGTCGGCAATCATTTGAGCTTGTACTTCCAGATCGATCAAGGCACGGTCAATTTCTTCCTGAGTATAGGGGACGCCGAGTTTAGCCAATTGTTTCATTTTCTTTTGTGTGTACTTGGTATTAAGGGTTGCATCGTTTTTATCAGTGGTAAACAGCCACGGGTATCTGGGCATTATAGAAGCGGGACTCATGGATGTGGGGTCCCACATATGATTGTAGTGCCAGCTGTGGGGATACTTACCCCCTATCCTGTGCAAATCGGGTCCGGTGCGCTTACTTCCCCAAAGAAATGGATAATCGTAAACATATTCACCTGCCTTAGAATATTCGCCATATCGGGCAATCTCGCTCCTGAACGGACGAACGAGCTGTGAGTGACAAGCATTACATCCCTCGCGGATATAAATATCTCTACCTTCTAACTCAAGAGGAGTATAGGGTTTTACGGAGGCTATTTTGGGAATGTTGCTTTCTACCATCAAGGTAGGTACGATCTCTACTACACCTCCTATCAATACAGCAATAAATACTAGTACGGTGAACACAACGGGTTTTCTCTCCAGTACTCTGTGAAATGTTTCATGCCCATGAGCAGCCACCGGAGCCAAGGCAGGAGCCTCTGCCGGCTCTTCGGCCAATAGTTTGCCTTTAACCATGGTCATTGCAAGGTTGTATGTCATAATCAGGATACCTACCACATACAGAAATCCTCCGAAAGCTCTCAGGGCATACATTGGAATGATTTGAGTTACAGTTTCCAGAAAGTTGCCGTAGACCAAAGTTCCATCGGGATTGAACTGCTTCCACATAAGACTTTGTGTAAATCCGCTCACATACATTGGTAAAGCCCAGAAGAGAATTCCGATGGTTCCTATCCAGAAATGCACATTGGCAAGTTTTTCAGAGAAGAGCTTTGTCTGATAAATACGCGGTACCAGCCAGTAAAACATGCCAAAGGCTAAAAATCCATTCCAACCCAATGCACCAATGTGTACGTGTGCTGGCACCCAATCAGTAAAATGAGCTATGGCATTTACACTCTTTGTTGAGAGCATAGGCCCCTCGAAGGTAGCCATGCCATATGCCGTCACAGCAACTACAAAGAACTTGAGTACTGCGCTGTCTCTTACCTTGTCCCATGCTCCTCGCAGAGTAAGCAGGCCATTGATCATACCACCCCAGGACGGAGCAATCAGCATCACAGAAAATACAGTACCCAATGACTGAGCCCAATCGGGCAATGCAGAGTAGAGCAAATGGTGGGGCCCCGCCCATATATAGATAAAGATCAATGCCCAAAAATGAATAATCGACAACCTGTAAGAATAGACCGGTCTGTTGGCAGCTTTAGGAAGGAAGTAATACATCAGCCCCAAAATGGGAGTAGTGAGAAAAAACGCCACAGCATTGTGCCCATACCACCACTGCACCAATGCATCCTGTACTCCGGAATAAATCGAGTAACTTTTCAATGCATGAACTGGAATTTCCAAATTGTTAAAAATGTGCAACAATGCGACAGTAACGAACGTAGCTATGTAAAACCAAATTGCAACATACAGGTGGCGCTCCCTTCTGATCAGTATAGTCCAGATCATATTGATTCCAAAAGCCACCCACACTACTGCTATCGCTATGTCAATAGGCCATTCCAGCTCTGCATATTCCTTACTTGAAGTATAGCCTAATGGAAGTGTTATGGCGGCAGCCAGGATGATCAACTGCCAGCCCCAGAAGTGAAACCTGCTCAAAAAATCACTAGCCATGCGCGTTTTCAGCAACCGCTGCAGCGAATAATACACTCCTGCAAACATGGCATTTCCTACAAAAGCAAATATGACAGCATTGGTGTGCAACGCCCTGATTCTGCCGAAAGTCAGCCATGAAGTATCAAAGTTCAGCACCGGAAAAACCAACTGCAAGGCCACCGTGAGCCCTACCAGCATGCCTACAATGCCAAACACAATAGCCGCGATCATAAAGTCACGGACAGTCCGGTTGTCGTAGTTAAACTTCTCTATGTTCATAATCGATTGGATATTTAAGAATTCTTGTCTTTCTGTTCACACTTGTTCACTTCATCCTCAAACAGCATCCTGATGGCAGGAGTCACATTGTCATCGTATTGTCCAGAATTAACACTCCAGACAAAAGCGATCAAAAAGCCAGTGGCTACCATTACACTAATGAAGATGAGTAAGTAAATAATTTCCATATGCGAGTTTATTTTTCGCAGACAAATTTGAAATTTGACTTGAGCTCAATCTATGATCGCCCTCAAGTACTTTTGTGACTTTTGTCAGCTAACGGCACGTCACCTTCAGCAGCCAATTGCCCCGAGGGTAAGTAATTCCAAGCTTCTCAGGTATGAATAAAAAATGTTGGTTCTTTTCTCTGCTCACTCTTTGCCTTTACTATCTGAACGCCCAGATAGAGGTCCCTGACCCTCAGAGTGAGGATAATGAGGACAAAGTAATTGACAGCCTTTACATCGCTGTCTACGAATCATTTCAGGGAAAGCCTAAAGTACTGCACGCTGAGCCCCTCTTTATCGACCTGATTCGCGATCTCGGAGCCAGAAAAGGTGAAGCAGAGTGGAATATCGGTCTGGGTCTTTTTAATAAAAAGCAATATGACGAACTTCTATTTTTTGTCGAGTACGAATGGGCAATCATTGACCGGCTGGGACTGGAAGTTGAAGTCCCTGTCAATTTTTTTAACGAACACCTCGGAACGTCCAACAGTTATATACCGGAAAATCAAATTGAAAGTATCAAACTTGCTTCGCAGTGGACTTTTTATGTAAACACAAATAAGGCTGTCTCCCTGGCTCTCGGATATCTGAATGAGATATTTTTCAACCCTCCCTCTTCGATACGCTCCCGCCTGTTCTACGAAAATATGTACAACCCCTTTTTGGTAGCTGCCAAACGTTGGGGCAATAACTGGCATTCCCTCATATATGCCGGTCCTCAGCTGTTCCAGCATTTCAGCACCGGCACTATCCATTCGCGAATTGAATGGAACAGCAACATCCACTACATGCTGCCCGGTACACGCAATTTTCTGGGCATAGAAATCAACAAATACTTTTACAGAAATGATTTTTTTGCCGTATTCAGGCCGCAAATGCGCCTAGAAATCAAAGACAATTTTCTGATAGGTATTGTTACCGGCATTCCTGTAAGTTATACAAATCAAAACCTCAGTACCTTCATGCGCATCATCTGGGAACCGCATGGTATCTGATTGCCCTTTGACCCAAATGTCCTTTGACTGGAAAAAATACCGAGATTTACTAAATCATCTCGATGGTCTAGATTGTAAAAGTTAAATTTGTGCAAAATCCCTTAAGGTATGGAGAGCAGAATGTCGATAATTTCAAAATACAACATTCACTTAAGTGGGTCAGGAGATCAGGTAATGCTTTTCTCCCACGGTTATGGATGTGACCAAAATATGTGGCGCTTTGTGGCTCCTTCTTTTTCTGATGGATGCAAAATTGTTCTTTATGACTTAATGGGAGCGGGTAGATCGGACACTTCTCATTACACCCCTGAAAAATACAATTCCCTTCATCAGTATGCCGATGATGTACTGGAAATTTGTACAGCCTTAGATTTAAAAGACGTAATTTTTGTTGGTCATTCGGTAAGCTGCACAATCGGCATTTTGGCCCAACTGAAAAAGCCCGATGCATTCAGTCACCTCATATTAATAGGTCCAACGCCCTGCTACATAAACAAAGACGATTATAAAGGCGGATTCAATGAATCAGATATAACCAATATGATAGAAGCCTTGGAGTCTAATTTTTTCCATTGGGCAAGTTTTATCACACCAGTAATCATAGGCAATGATGAGAAAAAAGAATTTTCCGATGAGCTCAGAATTAGTTTTTGTTCGATGCCTGATGGAATTGCAAAAAACTTTGCCAAAGTCACTTTTTTAGGAGATTACAGAGAATATCTAAATCAGGTTACTGGTCCTGCACTTATTCTCCAAACCAATCCTGATGCAATCGTCAATGTAGAAGTAGGTAAATATGTGGCAAAACAAATAAAGAATGCCCACTATGTGGAGCTTCCTACCGCAGGACATTGTCCACACCTTACAGCACCTGATCTGGTTATTTCCGCGATGAAGAGCTATTTAAAATGAATTTTTTATTATCTCAGGATAATCTGATAAAAACTTTAGATAATTCTAACACATTTTATTTTGTTTTAAACCAAAACCTCCAACTGCTTTACATAAATAAATCAGCGAAAGAAACTATTTTGAAAACTGAGGAAGATGCCAATGAAATTACGCTGTACGATATTTTCTCTGTTTCTAATAAAATTTTGATTGACACTCATATAATTCCACTGTTGGAAATTCGAGGTGCTTTTGAAGAAGTCGCAGTTGAAATTAAAACCAAAACAGGAAATTTAATTCCTAGTGTATTGAACGGTAAAAAAATGGCTCTTAAAGAAAACTTTTATGTTTATGTACTATCAGCTAGTAAGTTCTCCCAAAGAAAATTGTACGAAAAAGAACTAATATTTCAGAAAAATAGGGCTGAAGATTTAGTAAAAAAACTGGAAGATCTCAATAGTAGATTGGAAAAAATTACCTATTCTTTAATTCACGATTTTAAAGCTCCTGTCAATAATATTATTGGACTAATTGATTTGATTGATATTGATAATAATATTTCCATTGATGAACTTTCATACTACTTGGATTTGATTAAAAAATCAGCGTATAACCTGAATCTAATGATACGGGATGTATTGAATCAAAAAATCAATAAATCCATTTCAAAATCAGTCGTTAACCTCAATGAAATAATTGAAAAAGTCCTTAAACTTATGACAATAAAAATTACAGAGAGCCAAGCAAAAATCGAAGTAAGTAAGCTGCCTATTGTATATGGAGATCCATCTCTGCTGATCCGAGTTTTTCAAAATCTGATAGACAACGCAATAAAATTCAAAAAAATAAATGAACGACCTGAAATTAAAATTTTTGCTGAATATTCTGACAGCTTTGCCAATATTTATATACAAGATAACGGCCAGGGAATCGAAGAAGAAGAACTTTTGAATATATTTAAGTTTGGAGGTAGAGCCAGAAATACTTCTGATATAGAAGGCAGTGGAATCGGTCTAAATTTTTGCAAAAGTGCATTGGAGGAAATGGGTGGAGAGCTAAAAGTAGATTCTCTGATTGGGGAAGGAAGTAAATTTTTTTTTAATCTCCCTTTGGTTGAATAATTTCTTAAAAAACAAAGAAGGCCGCCCGAACTCTAACCCGGACAGCCTTTCTCTGCCATGAAAACAACTCTGAATTTTTAAGCTTTTCCTTTTAGATAATCGTTTACCAGCTCTTTTTCAATTACCTTTTCTTCAAAGGTATATGCGCCTGTTTTTTCGCTCTTGATCATTCTGATCACCTTGGTATAAGCTTTTACAGCGCCTTCTCTTTTTAACGTTGCTACTACTTTCTTTGCCATCTCTTCCTGTTATTTAATTTCTTTATGTACTGTCACCCTTTTCAATATGGGATTATACTTTTTAAGTTCCAGACGGTCGGGTGTATTTTTTTTATTTTTAGTGGTGATATACCGTGAAGTTCCGGGCATTCCCGAATTTTTATGTTCTGTACACTCAAGTATCACCTGAATTCTATTGCCTTTCTTTGCCATGTTTTTTATATGATTATTTAATCAAACCCGTAGTATTAACAGCTTCTTTTAACACTGCTGAAATTCCCTTTTTGTTGATGGTCTTAATGGCTTTCGTGCTCACACGCAGCGTTATCCATTTGTTCTCCTCAGGTATAAAAAATCGTTTGGTTGTGAGGTTTGCCTTAAAAAGCCTTTTATTTTTCTTATTGGAAAAAGACACATAGTTTCCTTTTCTGTCTTTTTTTCCTGTAATCTGACAAACACGGGCCATGAGTATATTTTTAAATTTACAGCTATCTGAAAATGGGCTGCAAAGTAACAAATTTTTTCACAACCTCTCAAACGTTTACAACTGTCAAAAAGCTTAAATAATAGTTATATTATTTTAATCGTCATAGCTAATCACGACACGCTCAGTCACCGGATGGCTTTGACATGTGAGCACATACCCCTGCTCCACCTCATCTTCTTCAAGTGCATAATTCATCTCCATGACCACTTTACCTTCCAACACCTTTGCACGGCAGGTACAACATACGGCACCTTTGCAGGCAAAAGGCACATCAGCTCCTGCATCCAGTGCAGCATCGAGAATTGACACACCTTTTGAGGATACGTCAAAATGTGTTTCTTCACCATCGAGTATCACAGTGACATGTGACAACACATCCGCTTTGGTGCTTTTTATCGTATCGTTTGCTGCATTTTGACCTGCGGTAGAGACCGTAAACAGCTCATAATGAATTTTCGACTCTTCGACTCCCAATTGTTCCAAAGTGTCTTTTACCTCAAAGATCATTTTTTCAGGACCGCATATAAAGAAGTGATTCACAGAAGCAGGGATGAAAAATTTTTCAGCATACAGTCGGACTTTGTCTGCTGTAATTCTCCCTTTGAGCCAATCTGTACCCTGGTCTTCCCTACTGAGGATATGGTGCACTTCAAGCCTGTTGAGGTGCTCATTTTTCAGATCGTCGATTTGCTCACGAAATATAATGGAAGAAACAGACCTGTTGCCATAAAACAAAACAATTCTACTCCTTGATTCGTGCCATAAGATGGTTTTGATAAGACTCATGACGGGTGTAATTCCAGACCCGGCTGCAAACATGACATATATTCTTGATTTTGAAGGTGAAAAAGGGACCGTAAAATTGCCTTGTGGTGTCATGACATCCAATTTCATACCCGGCTGGAGCTGCTCATTGGCATATGAGGAAAATGTTCCGCCCTCTACCCTTTTTACAGCTACCCTTATCTCATCTTCCAACGGACTGGAGCAGAGTGAGTACGACCTTCGCACTTCTACTCCTTTAATTTCAGCTTTCAAGGTCACGTACTGACCAGCGGCATATCGGTATTCATCCCTCAGATTTGCAGGTACTTTGAAGGCAATGGATACGCAATCATCCGTTTCTCTTTTTATGTCGGCTATCTCCAGGGTGTGAAACTTGGGTCTTGGTTGTTTTTTCAGGTCTTCTATCCAGAAATTTTCTTGAGTTGCTGTTTTTTTCTTTTGTAAAAAAAACGATAACATAGTTTTAGATTTTTACCTAATGTATAATCTGAATGGTTTAAAAATGTTTTCAATCTTCTGCTGATTAATCGTATCCGAAGTTATGATGCGTCTGTGATCTATCCATTCCAAAATTGCCTTGAAAACCATCTGTTCAATAATCTCGTTTTTCAAAATCTTCATTTCGCAGATCTCTAATTCTCTTCAAGATAAGATATATAATCAGAAGTACTACTATTACTCCACCTACTCCATATAGGAGTAACCCGACAAGGAAAGCGGCAATTTCCATGTTGATTCAAACGATTTTCTTTAGCCTCACTGCCGTACCATACGCCAGGATCTCGGCTGCACCTTGCATGACTGTTGAAGTCATGAAGCGAACATTGATTACCGCATCTGCATTCAATTTTGACGCGTCATTTATCATACGTTTAAGCGCTTGTTCTCGGGCATCGGCCATGAGTTTGGTGTATTCTGAAATTTCACCTCCTACAATGTTTTTTAATCCGGCAAAAAAATCACTGGCTACATTTCTGGCTCTTACTGTAGAACCTCTGGCTATCCCCAATATTTCAACTACTTCATATCCTGCGATGTAATCTGTAGTTGTAACTATCATGTGATTGTACATATGTAGATTAAAGTACTGCTGTCAATTGTATTCAAAAGTTTGCGAGTTGCTGATAAATACGAGATTTCCATCCGTCACACTCCTTGCAAAGACGCGGTAAAAGTAGCGTACTTTGGCGTTGCATGGAATGGTGCGATGCTGAAAACTAAGAGTATCTTTAAATGCGATGTCATTCACTCTGTAATACAATCCACCAGCTCTGTCTTCCCGAAATTCAATGTCAAAAAAATACCTACTCACTTTTTGTAATTCAAGCTTGTGCGCCTTGTCGATTTCTAAAAAAAATGTGTACGTACAGTTTTGTGAACCTTCTGGTTCTGTTATATTGACTTTTAGAATATTGAGTTGCAGGCTGTCAAAGATTCCACTTGTATACACATAACTATCCAAAAAGTGAACGGAGGTATCAAATTCGTTGTAATATTTCACACAACCTATGATGTTAAAAAAAAGATATATCCACAGAATTTTTCTCATTTTTAAAAGGGAACTATAATTTTTATACCTGGATAAAGTAGGTCATAGCTTAGCGGTTCCAATCTAATATCATACTCTTCAAAAGGGATGATTGGAAGTCTGTACACGGGTGTTTTTCTCCTGTAGTACCTGATTATCCCCCGGATCGTAAACACTGAGGAAACTGAAGCAAGTGCCAAAGAGATATAGTTCATAGTTCTATAGTATTTATACTCTTCAAAGTGTCTTTGAAATTCATTCAGATAAGCTTGTTTCTCAATGCTGTTAGCACCAAGCCACTTCCTGTATGTATAGGCTGCATTGTCGTAACTGAGATTGGCACGACCGTAATAATAAACCGTATATCCGGCTGAAAATGCAGTAAGTATAAGCGGTACACCTACTTCAATAAAATTTGTCTCCCTGTAGGTTTTCATTTCATTGATGTAGTTATCAAACTCACGGGAAATTTTAAATACGGGTGAAATGATCTGACCATCAGGATTATTTTCAATGTAGATCAAAGTGTCAAGAAATTCAAATTCCGGGGTGTAGATTTGGATTCGCTGCAATCCTTGAGGTATTCTGATGATTTTGCGGTTTTCGTAGATTTTATCTTTTACTTTAACTATAAAAAATTGGCTCGGAATGTACAACCTAACAACTGTGCTATCCACCTGTGCCGCTACACCATAACTTGCAAGGTTGTAAACTATGAGTAATATCCAAAGAAAATTTTTTTTCATTGGTACTTTTATCAAAACCCTCATTTTTAACAAATATACCACAAGATTGATTGGGTTGAATTATACTCTTTTTAAGTATTGCCCATTGTAAGGGCAACCATTTAAAACAAACCTACTGCTAAACCTACGCTTACGTACCCTTAATTAGAAAAGAAAAAACACAGAAAGAAAAGAGCAAGGCATTATTTCAAGTAAAATCTGTCTTTCAATATGGTAACCTCTCTTTTTAATTAATTGATAAACAGTGTAAAATCATAAATTCAAAATGAATTATTTTATATTCTTAAGTATTTTTTCTGAATTTAATTGATATAACTTTGCGAAAAAATCTAAAATCTTTATGAAAAAAGGTATTTTATTTTTAAGCATACTTCTAGTTTCGGCGTCTTGTGTTTCGAAAAAGAAATATTCGGAACTACAGGATAAATACAACAAGTTGGACAATGAATTAGGCAAAACCAGATTGGAGCTTGCAGCTTGCCTGGATGAACGCAAGAAAGTTTCTTCAGAAATTGATTACCTGAGAAGTGTAAATTATAAGTTGCTCAATAATATTGGTGAACTGAGTACTCTTTCCAAAAAAGAAGCTGAAAATCTCGAACGGTCCCTCGAGAGCCTGAAAGAAAGGGATCTCCAAATCAAAACCCTTCGCGATGCACTCACCAAAAAAGACAGTGTGTTGCTCGCGCTAGTGACATCCATCAAAGGCGCTCTGGGCAACATCGACGATGAAGACATTCAGGTAAGCGTAGAAAAAGGCGTCGTATTTATTTCCATTTCCGATAGATTCTTATTTAAAAGCGGCTCTTATGAGTTAAATCAAAGAGCTCTTGAGGTACTAGGCAAAGTTGCAAGAATAGCCAATGCACGTCCTGAACTTGAACTGCTGGTAGAAGGTCACACCGACAATGTGCCTTTTAGAAGGGGACTCTTACTTGATAACTGGGATCTCAGTGTAAAGCGAGCTACTGCTATTGTCAGAGTTCTTCAAAATGAATACGGTGTAAACCCATCCCGAATTACAGCTGCCGGAAGAGGTGAATACTTACCGGTAGCTTCCAATGAAACCAGCGAAGGTCGCCAGGCCAATAGAAGAACACGCATTGTACTCCTTCCGAAGATTGATCAGTTTTACAACATGATCGAAGAAGGCATGAAAGCTTTGAAATAAGGAGCTGAAGCACCAACATCCGTAAAAGTCGCCGGCGAAATCCGGCGATTTTTTTTTAACCAGATGTCACCAGCAGATTACTTTATTCTTAAATTACAAGATGCTATGTTAAGATATACACACTTCACCAGATTTTTGTAACTCTTTATTTCGCACCAAACCCCTTTATCAAACAACATCCCATGAAAACGCTCTATTTGATACGCCATGCCAAATCTAGCTGGGATTTTGACAATATACCAGACCTGGACCGACCACTCAACGGCAGAGGAGTAAACGATGCCTATGAATCTTCAAAATACCTTCGAGTCAATGGTGACATTCCTGAGCTGATTATCAGCAGTCCTGCTACCAGGGCGCTGCATACTGCTATGATTTTTGCCCGGCAGTTTGGCATTCCGTTCTCCATGATACAAATAGACCCGATGCTGTACGATGCTCCGGCAGAGCAGATAGCCAATGTAATTAAAAAAGTGAGCAACGAATATCAGAAAATAATGGTCTTTGCTCACAATCCCGGCATCACTGAATTTGTCAATCACGCCATCAATCATCACATCGACAATGTACCTACCACCGGTATTGCTTGTTTGGTTTATCCAATCGACGATTGGAAAAATATTAACACGAAAGCTGAATTGAGATTTTTCGATTATCCGAAAAAAAGGAGAAAGCAATAAAATCAACGAATGAACAAAAAGAAAAAAAAAGATTCGCTACATATAGACCGATATATACCACGTGATGTCAGCTGGTTGTATTTCAATGCCAGAGTGCTACAGGAAGCCGCGGATCCTTCCGTACCTTTGATTGAAAGATTGAGATTTGTCGGAATTTTTTCAAACAACCTGGACGAATTTTTCAGAGTGCGGTATGCTACCATTAAGCGAATGAGCCTTTTTGGAAAGAAAGCTAGCCGCGAACTCGGCGGTTTTCCTCCCGATAAACTTCTGCATACCATCAGTCAGATAGCAAATGAACAGCAGCAAGAAGCTGAAGCTATATATGAAAAACTCATTGAAGAGCTGGAAAAAAAGGGTGTTAGCCTTGTAAACGAAAAAAACCTTACAGCTGGACAAAGAGAATTTGTACGACAATTTTTTATCGACAAGGTCAGTCCCGCTGTTTTTACCTTGATATTAAATCCAAAAAGGGCATTTCCTCAACTGACCGATAAGTCCATATATCTGGCTATTAAAGCCGAGAATCTGACAGATGCAACCAAAAACTTCTATGGCCTGATCGAATTGCCAACAGATTATGTAGGCAGGTTTGTAGAGCTTCCAAAATATGGCCGTCGATACTTTATCTTTTTAGACGATCTGATCAGGTATAACCTTAACTACATCTTTTTTATTTTCAAAAACTACAAATTTGAGGCCTATACAATTAAAATTACCCGCGATGCAGAACTGGATATTGAAAACGATATTTCGAAAAGCTTCATAGACAAAGTAAGCCAAAGCCTGGAAAACCGTAAGACCGGCGATCCGGTAAGATTCGTCTACGACCGCGAAATTCCTTCCGACCTGCTTACTTACCTGATGAGCCGGATGCAACTGGACAACTACGACAGTCTGGCTTCCGGAGGACGCTATCACAATAAAAAAGATCTGATCAAATTTCCATCTATTGAAGAACTTCAAGCCGAATACGAACCGCTACCACCTCTCAACCATCCAGATCTAGACCTGAATAAAAGTATTATGGATGTCGTAAGCAAAAAAGATATACTTCTTTTTTTGCCTTATCACTCTTTTTCATTTGTGATCAGAATGCTTAGAGAGGCGGCTATAGACCCGGATGTTACCACCATACAAATTACACTCTATCGCCTGGCTGAAAAGTCAAGAATTATCTCTGCTATAAAAAATGCTGCAAGAAATGGAAAAAAAGTAATTGTAGTGATCGAATTACAGGCGCGATTCGATGAAGAAGCAAATATCCGCTGGACAGAAGAGCTCAAAAACGAAGATATTGAGGTAGTCTTTGGAGTCACTGGTCTGAAAGTACATTCCAAGCTGGTTCATATTACCAAAATACGCGATGATAAAAAACAAGAATTTGCCATCGTAAGTACTGGTAATTTTAATGAGAGTACGGCCAGGATCTATACGGATTATGTACTAATGACTGCTGACAACCGCATTACACGAGATATTTCAAGAATTTTTGAGTTTTTCAAAACCAACTACAAAGTCTTTCATTATCAGCATTTGATAGTATCACCACACTATCAGCGCCTTAAAATCAACGAGTTGATTGATACTGAAATAAAAAATGCAAAAGCTGGTAAAGAGGCATATATTTTTTGGAAAATCAATTCACTCTCCGATACAGGCATTATTGAAAAACTGTATCAGGCATCTCAGGCAGGTGTTTCTATAAAACTCATCGTCAGAGGCATCTGTTCGATCGTCACCAGTAAGCCTGGATTAAGCGAAAACATCGAAGCCATCAGCATTGTAGATAGATTCCTGGAACACAGCAGGGTGTTCATATTCGGAAACGCCGGTGAACCCAAATATTATATTTCTTCAGCTGATATGATGACCCGCAATTTGGAATACAGAGTAGAAGTTACTTGTCCAATTTACGACAAAAGAATCCAAAAAGAAATAAAAGACCATCTCGATATCCTTTGGAAAGATAATTGTAAAGCAAGAATCCACAGCTGGGAAGTAAAAAATGCCTACAGAAAACTACCCGGGCCCAAAATAAGAGCCCAAATCGAACTCTACGAATATGTCAAGAAGCAACTGAAGAAAGCAGGTGGAAGACAGGTGTAGTGCATACAAATTCGCTCGGCATTCAAAATAATAGGTCAGACCTGATTGCTCTTTACCTACCTTTAAGATGTTCCAGCATTCTCTTAAACCTACATTTGTAACCTGCTATCAAGTGATTTCAAATGTGGAGTTTATATAAAAAAGAAATAAGAAGCTTTTTCAGTTCTCTGACGGCCTATCTTACTATCATCACTTTCCTCGTGCTCACGGGTTTGTTTCTTTTTGTTTTTCCGGGAGGGTTGAATGTATTAACTATGGGCTATGCCGGACTTGACAGTCTATTTATCATAGCACCATGGGTCTTTCTGTTTTTGATCCCGGCCATCACCATGAGGATGTTTTCAGATGAAATTCGACATGGTACCATTGAGCTACTGCTGACCCGTCCGCTCTCAGAATGGCATCTGGTGTTAGGTAAATATCTGGCTTCCCTCACATTGGTGGTGTTATCTCTATTGCCTTCATTGCTCTATGTCGCGACAATCTATATGTTGGGCGATCCGCCCGGAAATTTCGATACCGGTGCCACTATTGGCTCTTATATTGGTTTGCTACTCCTGGGTGCCAGCTACGCAGCACTTGGACTGATTGCATCGGCACTAACGGAAAATTCAATTGTGTCCTTTCTAGTAGGTGTTTTTTTGTGTTTTTTCTTTTTTTACATCACGGACCAGATTGCCTCTTTGAGTATAATGGGAAAAACAGGATTGCTCCTCAGCCAATTCAGCATCAGCGAACATTACAACAGCATCAGTCGGGGAGTTATTGACAGCAGAGATGTGACCTACTTTGCAAGTCTTGTTCTATTTTCATTAGCTGCTACAAGGTTGATTCTAATCGTCAGAAGATATCAGTGATTCAGATGAATAAACTAAAGGAGGAATATTTAAACTTTCTGATTTTAACCGGTGCTATTGCACTTGTGTATATAACTGTACACATGGCGGGTGTATTTCGATTGGATCTTACAGCAGAAAAGCGATACAGCCTCTCGCCAGTGACCAAGGAGCTGCTCAATGAGGTAAAAGAACCAATGATATTTACGCTTTACTTGGAAGGCGACTTGCCTTCGGGCTTCAGAAAGCTGCAGCGCGAAGTAAGACAAATCATTCAGGAATTCAGAGCCTACAACAAAAACATCCAATTTCGTATCGAAGACCCTTCAGCCGTAGGTGATAGAAAGGCCATTCGCGATTTTCAGGAGCAACTTGTTTTTAAAGGTCTTTCGCCGGTTCAAGTGGAGGTAAATGAAGGCAATCAGGTTCAGTTTTTACAATTGTTTCCAGGCATTATCGCTACTTACGGAGAAAGGGAATCGGCCATTCAGCTTTTGAGCACCTATCTGAATATCTCTCCTGAAAACCAGATCAACATAGCCATACAAAACCTGGAATACAACCTGGCAAATGGTATCAGAAAGCTCGTTCAAAAATTTAGTCCTTCAATAGCATTTCTAGAAGGTCACGACGAATTGCTTCCCGGCAAGGTAGCCGATATCTCAAGGGCATTGTCCGAACATTATACAGTGACGCGATTCAACATCCGGCAGTTTGAAAAAGATACGGCCACCGGTGATGTCAGCATTATAAAACAGATGCAAAGGATGAGCAACTTCGATTGCATCGTGGTGGCTAAACCACAGAAACCTTTTACCGATCTGGATATTTTTCTAATGGACCAATTTATTATGAACGGCGGTAAGGTGGTATGGCTCATTGATGCAGTAGCTGCCGATATGGATTCGCTTAGCAAAGCCTCTGAGTTTATGGCATATCCTATTTTAGACGAGTTACGACTTGGAAATATGTTTTTCAGATATGGATTTCGAATTAACACAAACCTTGTTCAAGATCGCAAAGCTGCCTGGGTCAGCGATATGCGCTCAGTAAGGAGATGGATTTACTTTCCACTTATTGATCCACTGGTCTTTCACCCGATTACTAAGGATTTGAACTCTGTAAAACTTGAATTCGCCTCCACGATTGACACTGTACTTTCGCCTGAAGTGTTGAAAACTCCTCTTCTGAAAACCTCAGATGCCACGCGTACAGTAGCAACTCCTCATATTGTGCGATTAGCACACCTCTACAACTACCCTGGAAAAGAACCTTACCCCAAAAAATTTCTGACCGTGGGTCTGTTGCTTGAAGGAACCTTCACCTCCTACTTCAAAAATCAGATTGTACCAAAAGATGAAAACGGCCGCCAGATCCCTTTCAGAATTGAAAGTATTCCTACCCAACAGGTTGTAATAGCCGATGGTGATGTAATTAAAAATCAACTAAATATAGTAAATCCAAACCTGCAAAAAGGAACTCCTCTGCCACTGGGATTTGACCAGTTTACAGGCATACAATATGGCAACAAGGATTTGATGCTCAATATTTTTGATTACCTCCTCGACGAAAAGGGTTTGATCGCTTTACGAAACAGAGAATTTAAACTCAGACTTTTAAAAATGAGCAAAGTGAATGACGAAATTTGGTTTTGGAGACTGCTAAACACTGCGGTGCCTGTGCTACTGGTCATGATCAGTGGAATTCTGTACACACACTTTAGAAAGAAAAAATACACCTGACTACTATGGAAATTGATCTTTCACCATTTAGGGCTCTTGTCGGTGGAAGCACGGCAGGTATTGGTCTTGCGATTGCCCGGCAACTTGCGCTTTCAGGAGCCGAAGTAGTGCTGCTGGCAAGAGATGCCATCAAATGTGAAAATGTGCTTTTCACTTTATCCACGGATTACGGTCAGATCCACGATTATATTGTGGCTGACCAATCAAATCCGGAACAACTTAGCGAGCGATTGCACGATTATCTGAGCACTACCAACAATCCCTTTCACATAGTGATTAACAATACCGGAGGGCCAGCTCCCGGACCACTTCACAAAGCCAACAGTAATGAATTATCCGGAGCATTCAATCAGCACATCATAGCTTCACACCTCATCATGCAAGCCTGCTTGCCAGGAATGATGGAAGCAGGATATGGCCGGATTATCAATATTATTTCTACTTCAGTAAAGGCCCCTCTGCCTAATCTTGGAGTGTCAAACACCATCCGAGCTGCGATGGCAAACTGGTCAAAAACATTGGCCAACGAGCTCGCTTCCTACGGAATTACAGTAAACAATATTCTTCCAGGTGCTACAGACACCGACAGGCTAAAGAACATTATTTCTACCAAGGCTTCCCATTTAAAGCTCACCTACGATGCTGTGGCCGATGAGATGAAATCTGAGATACCAGCTGGGCGATTCGGTCTACCGGAGGAGATTGCCAACGCAGCGGTATTTCTCGCCTCTCCGCTGGCTTCATATATCAACGGGATTAATCTGCCTGTAGATGGAGGGCGAACCCCATCGCTTTAAAAAACAAGCAGCAACAAACCCATAAAAAAAGCTGGCCGTACATTAGCCAGCTTTTCTCATTTTGATTTTAGAGTTTTAGATTTTCTGAAACTTCTTCCTTACAATCTCCTTATCATCTGAAATCTCCACAATGTACATGCCTGATGGGAGCACATCGACATCAATCTGGATGCGATTGTCTGTAGGTTCAGCACCAGACAATACTACTTGACCATTGATATTCAGTATTTTCCAGGTGATACGCCCGGAAGTATTCAGCAGATTTCCCTCAATAGAAATTTTGTCTCTTGTAGGATTGGGGTATATGTAAAGAAGGCTGTTTTCGTGTTCATCGACACCCACCCCTGATATAGTAGCTTGAGTGCTTTGGAGCACCTGTTTGGTGGAGGTATTTTGAAGCCATACTACTACTCTGAGATTGTTAAAGTTTTCAACAGTGTGATTGGTGGCGTGATTCACTGGTTGAGTGGCATTGGGAGGCAAAATGTAAGTTCCGTTAAACGTGTAGGAGAACGTAAAGTTTTGAGTCGTCCCTGCATTTAGGTTGCTAATCACCTGGCCCGCAGAAGGAGTCATAAATTTTTTGAAAATATCGTAAAAGACAGTTTCTCCATTGGTTTTGACATTTTGAGTGGTTTGGGTTTCTTTAATGGCTACAAAAAGTCTTACATTGCCGGTAATGTCGGCCACAGGCTGAACGGCTATCTGAGCGTTCACGGTCTGGCCGGCGATGTTGCTTGTAGCACTCAGATTTACAAACGACGGAACAGCTCTGAACTGATCAATAATGGCTTGTGTAGCAAGTCCTGCATGTTGGTCCCAACCTCCGTCGATTTGCATACGTGGGACGCTATTGACTCCGTAAAATGTTCTGCGGTCTCCGGCTTCCTGTGTGTAATAGGGGTCACCGGTACCCGGCCAGCTCATTTGGTATTTAATTATAGTAAAATGATTGGCAGGCTGTTGATCCATAAGTGCTTTGAAGCTTGCATTTGCTGGTGCACAGGGGGCGCAGGTTGATGAAGAAAATACTTCCATCAGCGGCCGTCGCTGTGCAATAGCCGGAACAACATTGATCACTTTGGTGATTGTATCATTTGCATTGTTTTGGTCGGATTGATCGTTGATACCGCTAAGCCACATTTTTACTGTGTAGTTGGCAGGACTACCTGGATTCCACGGTGTAGGGTGGTTGATTGTCACAATTGTTTGCGATGAAATATTGAGGTTGGAAAGAGTGGCTGACACCACAGGGTTATTGTTGATGCGGTAGTTTACTGTGGCTTTAGTGATGGTAGAAGTGCCGAGGTTGGCAAACTGTGCACTCAGTGTAAAGGGTGCTTGTGGCAGTGCCAGGATGTCAGCATTGTTGATGGATACCCCGGCTGCATCGATGGAGGGCTGGGTACCATAAATAAATGTATAATACTCATTGTCTTCTGGTGAAGGATTGGTAGTAGCTTTTGACAGCAGGTTGGGAGATGGTGCCACCATGATGGCAGTGGTGGAGTTGATTTGTAACCCGACTGAAAACTGAACCGATGGATTTACATTTCGCTGGTCCACGACATAAATTCGATTGGTCGTCTCTTCTAAAACAATGCTCCAATAGGTCCAGTTGGATGCTGCTGTATTGCTGTAGGACGAAAAGAAAATCCAATGCTGCCTGTTTGGAGCAGAGCCAAATGTTTTTGTTACAATTTTGTCATTTGCTTCCAGTGAGCTGATACCGGTAATACACACCGAATTGTCCGGCACCCCGGAATGCGGAAGAGTCAAACGTCCATAAGCTGGTACTGATATAGCCGAAGTATCAAAAGTTAAAATACCTGAGGTACTGACTTTGTAATGCGTGACTGGAGTTCCATTAAACGAAAAGGTAAACGGTATCGCTCTAATCGAACTCCACTGTGGTGCTGAGGGGGCATTTCCATCGTGAATGATCGTCCAACCCGTTGCCAGTCCCCCACCGACCGGGTATTCCAAATCAGTATTTAAGTTTCCGGGATTTCCCTTTTGCAAGCCAATTACATAATAGTATTGTGCATTAAGTACTATTGA
Organism: Schleiferia thermophila; assembly: GCF_003337435.1. GTDB lineage: Bacteria > Bacteroidota > Bacteroidia > Flavobacteriales > Schleiferiaceae > Schleiferia > Schleiferia thermophila. Next base: position 88,778 of record NZ_QPJS01000003.1, on the reverse strand, counting down.
GGTTGCAACACAGGCACAAAAAAAGTATAATTTTCTCATAGTGACACATTTGAAACAAAGGTATAAATATTTTTAAATTTTTAAGACTGATATAAAAATATACTTGGCATACTGAAAATAAAAAATCCCGTTTAAAAACGGGATTTTATCTCTTTATCGCAGCTAGGGCTAGAGCAATCTCATCACAATTGCATCAATCATATCAACGGGTGGATTGACTGCAGCAATATTTCCGTTTTTGTCCACCAGGATGGTGTAAGGTATGTTTTCAATTCCAAATTCGTTTACAATGTTCGAATTCCAGCCCATCAGTTCACTTACATGATACGGCCAATTGAGCTGGTCGTCCTTAATCGCATTTTGCCAGGCATCTCTTGGAGATGGTTGGTTGGGTAGGCCATCCAGCGATACACTGTACACGGTAAATCCCTTGTCTTTGTATTTGTTGTACAAGGTTACAATTTTCGGATTATTCATCCGGCAGGGGCGGCACCAGGCGGCCCAAAAGTCTACCAATACTACCTTCCCCTTTAGTGAAGAAAGTTTGATGATTTCTCCCTGATCGTTGGCCAGAGCAATGTCAGGCATAGGATTACCCTCTTTTATTCTGGCAGCGTTTTCTTTTCTTTTGCGTTCTACTTCCAGGGCTTCCTTGATTTTCATGTTTCTATTGGCAAAAAAGATGGTATGCATATTATTTGGATGCTTTTTTCTGAGCCCTTCTTCTACTTTTTCAAATAGTTCGAACTTATCTACCGGGCTGACTAAAGGAAGCTGTCCGAGACTTTGGTAAAATGCAAAAATCACAGGAAGACGGTTATAATATTTTTCAATAATGGAATAGAGTGCTTCCTGATGCTCTTTTACTCTTTTTTCATAGGCAGCATCGAGTTCAGTCCTTATTTCATTGTTGTATGTGCCATTGCTTTCAGCCTTGGATAGCTCTGACTCAAGGCTATCGATCAGTGCAAAAGAGATGAAATTTTCCTTATTGATTTTATTGAGAATTTCTACTCCTTCAGATCCGGATATTTCATCGCTGTCATAGTCAGCGGTTGCATCTGCCTTTATGGTAATGTAATCACCAGGCTCCAGATACAGGGGTATTCTCTTACCCTGAAGTAGATCAAGTACATAAAATCCCGGTTCAGAAAGTTTTATCTTATAACTAAGTCTTCCGGACGAGGGCACATCTAAAGAATCAATTGTGATGGCTTGTACAGTATCAGCCATTAAGATAGCAATTCTTTTGGTATTTTGTAAGTCCATGTTCAAAACTGCCTGTTCTTTGGGTGAAAACAGGCTACAAGAGGCAAATGCCGCGCTTACCAGAACAATTTGGAAAAAAGTGTTTTTTACGTTCATTTGAATGTTAATTTATTGATTTAAAAGATTTTGCAATATAGTTGAAGCCATTTTCGGGTCGGCTTTTCCGCCAGTTTTTTTCATCAGTTCGCCCATAAAAAGGCCCAAAAGTCCTTTTTTACCGGCTTTGTATTGTTCTACTTTATCTGGCATTGAATCGAGTATCTCTTTTGCTGTCTCCAAAATGAAATTTTCATCTCTTTCCTGAATCAGATTGTAATCTCTGGCAATTTGTTCAGGGCTTAGATGTGGATACTCTATGAGCAGTGGGAGGATTCTGGTTTGAGCCATTGTGTGGCTTACCAGGCCTTTGTCGACTAGATCAATAAGTTCGGTAAGAACTTGAGGTACTACAGGAAAATCGTTGATCGCAATACCCTTTTCATTCAGATACGACTTCACCGGTCCTAGCAAGTAATTTGCAATATTTTTATAGCTGCTGCTTTGATTGGCTGCCTGCAGATAATACTGAGCCAGCTCCTTGTTTTCACAGATTTGAAGAGCGTCGTATTCGGATAAGTTGTGTTCTTTAGTCAATTTTTCTTTAATCTCCCACGGAAGAGCAGGCATAGCTTTTTTCACCTGTTCGATATATTCTTCTGAAATGACCAAGGGAGCCAGGTCAGGTTCGGTGAAATACCGATAGTCGTGAGCATCTTCCTTAGTTCTCATTATCAGGGTAGTATCACTGACTGGGTCATAGGTCCTGGTCTCCTGTTCGATCTGCTGTCCACTTTCCAAGAGTTCTACCTGCCTGACAATTTCATGATCAATTGCTTTCTGAACATTTCTGAAGGAATTCATGTTCTTAATTTCCACTTTGGTACCAAATCCATTCGCTCCTTGTTTTCTTACAGAGATATTTACGTCACATCTCAAAGAGCCTTCTTCCATATTGCCATCGGAAATATCCAGATATCTGACCAGTTTGCGCATTTCTGATAGATAGTTGTATGCTTCCTGCCCGTTGCGAAAGTCAGGTTTGCTGACGATTTCAAGCAATGGTGTGCCAGCGCGGTTTAGATCAATGAGGGTGTAGAAGGGATCAAGATCGTGAATGCTCTTACCGGAGTCTTCCTCGATATGAATTCGAGTTAGTCCAATTTCTTTATCATTTCCCTCAGCATCTTTAATCATAATGAACCCACCGGTACAAATAGGTGTGTCGTATTGCGAGATTTGATATCCTTTCGGCAGATCTGCATAAAAGTAGTTTTTACGGGCAAATTTGTTATACTTCGTAATATGAGCACCGCATGCAAGACCTAACCGCACTGCATATTCTATAACTGCTTCGTTTAGTACTGGCAATGTACCCGGATGACCAAGACTTATCGGATTTACCTGGGTATTGGGCTTTGCCCCAAAACTGATCGGATCTGCCGAAAACGCTTTGCTTTTTGTTTTTAATTGTACATGTATTTCCAGGCCTATTACAGCCTCATATCCCTTATAGATCATTTGATAGATTAGGAAAATTCATGGGCAAAGATAGAAGTTTATACTTGTGAAGCAGGATGACTGAAGTCTGGTGACCTATTAATAAAAATATAATAAAAGCCACCGAAGTGGGTGGCTTTTTTTAAGTATTAAGTACCTGAGGCCGGAATCGAACCGGCACACCTTGCGGTACACGATTTTGAGTCGTGCGCGTCTACCAGTTCCGCCACTCAGGCGTACTTGCGGCCGCAAAAATAAAACGTTGCAGAATTCCAGAAGCGGATTTTTTTCATCTCTATCAACTGGTAATAGTTTTATACTTTTGTTGAATGATATTCCTAACTTATATCCTACGAATGAAGCAGTTATTATTTTTTTATTTATCATGTACATGTATAATAGCATCTATGGGCCAATCGCTTCAGATTGTATCTTTCGATACTATAGTACAAGGAAATGCATTTACCAGCGATGACATATATGGAAAGGCAGCTATAAAAAACAACTCCGCTACTGCCAAAGTAGTAAAAGTGAAAAGACATTACGATGCGTCCAACCCATTGATTGACAGCAATGCCATCTGTTGGGGATTCTGCTTTGAAACGACCGTCGATATAAGCCCTATGGGAATATCGATAGCACCAGGTTCCACCAACTCCATTGATTTTTCCGGGCATGTATATCCGGATAAAGATGGAATCGCTCGTGCCGGACAAATTATGTACACGTTTTTTGTGGATGAGAACCCACAGGATTCTGTTTCTATTCTCATTACCTTTGAGGTGAGTCCCACATTCAGCATTGCAAAATATCAAAATCTTAACAGGACTCTATCCATATATCCGAATCCAGGAAAAAACTGGGTAGAGCTCTCTATGGAGATTAATGCCAATGAGTCTGCCATAATTTCTTTTGCGGATATCACCGGGCGAATAGTAAAATCTACGGTCCTTCAGTCAGGAGAATCGCTACACAGACTAAACATTTCGGATCTGAAAGCAGGTATTTACTTATACACCGTAAGCATCAATCATGCTGTAGTAGCAACCAGACGTCTTGTTGTAAAAAAATGATTTTTACCGATTTGTTACAGACAGTATTTACAGCATTTGAAAATAGCTCAAGTATTAAGTAGATATAAAGCTTGTCCTTATTCACAACACCATTTTAAAAAATTTAACATCATAAACCACCAATACTTTGAATAAAGTTCTCAACTGTTTGATAATACTTTGTATAGGAGTTAATCACATACTTTTTGGTCAACACCTGGTTCTTACTACAGACTCCATCTGGTTCACACCTACTGAATATGGTGATACTACTACAGCAGTTCTTCAAATCACAAATCCAGGCACCGAGCCTGTACTTGTAACTTCAATTCAATTGGGGAAAGCATACAACGACAATTCATTTGGACTTCTGTCAGCACCATTAGTATTTTACCCGGGAATTCAACAGCTAATCGTTAATTTCCACCCTCAAAACGACATTTATTATCGTGTCCCTTTGATTATCAATACACAAAATGCAGGAGGGGATTATTGTATTCTGCTATGCGGTCAGGGAAAATTTGCAAGCCCAATTTCACAGTTTACTGAAAATAAAACCGGACAGATTCTCAAACAAAGCGTAAAAAATTATTTAATCAATCATACAAATCTTGGTTATAATGGGGCCAGAGATTTGATGTATAGTAAATGCGACAACATCAATACCTATGTGACTTGTCTGTACACTGCTCGAAAAGCTCAGTTTAATTCAAGGACCGGTGCCAATGCCAACAATTTCAACGCTGAACATGTTTTTCCTCAGAGCTTTTTCAATTCGAATGAACCGATGCGCAGTGATGTACATCACCTTTACAGTACTGATGAAACTGCCAATAATATCAGAGCCAACTATCCTTATGGTGTTGTAAGTGGAAGTCCTTCCTGGCAAAACAATGGCTCAAAATACTTAAACGGCATCTTTGAACCCAGAGATTCGGCCAAAGGAAAAGTGGCTAGATCGTTATTGTACTTTGTCTGGCGATATCAGGATTACAACAGCTTCGTTGCACAGCAGGAAAATCTCTTATTGGCCTGGCATTATCAATTTCTTCCCGATCCTATAGATCTTCGACGCGATAGCATTATTGCACATCATCAAGGCAAATCCAATGTACTTGTAAGGTATCCTTACATTCTTAACAGAATCAACTCATTGACAGGACAAGCAGATTTTCCAGCTAGTACCAATTTCAGTTGGTCTTCTGACACAATTTACACCAAATCATCTCACACTGAAGTGTATTTGGCAATCTGGAATCAAGGCCACTACACCCTTCATGTTGATACCGTATGGTCAGATACTCCATTGCTCAGCCAGATATCTATTGACCAGTCTAATATCAGTGCTTTTTCTGCATCAAGGTGTACACTTTCTCTTCCCCAAAACCTGGCATCAGGCCTATACAGCATCAATGCTAAATCAGGCGCCATAGTGAAAAAAGTCTACATCAATCACTCTAACACTCTCAACATTCTCGATATACATTTTTCACCAGATATTGAAATTTATCCTAATCCAGCTATGGAAGTTCTTACCATCAAAAGTTCTTTGCAATTAAGAGACCTAAATATCTATACTCTAACTGGAATTAAGGTGCTCAGCCAGCCTTTTTCTGAACAAGTAAATCTACAAAAGCTATCTTCAGGAACCTATATTTTGACTATTACAGATAATTTTGGCAACCAATTTGCAAAAAAAATTAGTGTTGTCAGGTAGGTTAACTTGGGTGTCAAATTATAAAAATGAAATTATTACAAACGTTTATACTTTTTATTGGTTTTCAATTTATTAGTGCTCAAATTCTCATAGTTGAATTTGATGTACAAAGTCAAAAAGACAATGGAAAGGTATTCCTACGATTAAAGAACGACCAGAACGAAATAGTGCGTGAATCTATTATTCCGGTTGAAAACAAAAAAGCGACCATTCGATTTACCGATTTAAGTGCAGGATCTTATTCAGTGGAAGCTTTTCACGACCAGAATAACAACGGAAAACTCGACACCAACCCCTTTGGTATTCCAAAAGAACCTTACGGATTTTCGAATAATGTAAGGGGTAATTTTGGCCCTCCTGATTTTGAATTAACTTTATTTCAGGTATCAGGAATGACAGCCACGAAAATCAAGATTGTACTCAGATAGATGAGGATGAAAGAGTCAGAGCTTTCTCTACCTTTTCTTGTTTTTACTCCTATCAAACAATACTTCTTAAGAAATTGAATAATTAAAGATTAGGGGAAAGCCGCTTCTACCAATAAATCCATATCTGAATGTTTTACCATCGTTGATTAAACCATAGCCCGCTCCAACGTTGAGATCAATTAAAATGACATCGTCGAAAATAATTTGATCCCCATAAAACAGTAAAAATCCAATTCCTCTTACAAATTTCCTGTCCTTATACTGAGTCAGCCCATTGATGGAGTCCCAATTATACACATCTTCAGCATACGAATGTGAGGTAAATACAATACTTGGTCTAATATAAGACCCGGATAGTAAATGATACCTTCTGACATTCTTATTAATTAAAGGCGGGGGATTTGCATGAATTTTATTCCACCACCAACATATAGTCCCCTTGGTTGTTCATCTCTGCTGATAATATCGGTATTAAACCCTGCTCCCGGTATTCCTGCCCAAACTTCCCAACTTCGATTCGGAGCTAAACTTAGTTCATACCCTAACCTCCATATTGTTATAAATAGGCGCTAAAAAATCAAATTTTACTGCCTTTGTATTTTGACCGTAGAAATATTCCCTGGCAACAAGGGATTGATTTTCAAAATTGTCAAAGGTTAGTCTTGTGCCATCCTCCATGGCTATTTCAAGTATTTTATATTATTCTATTGTAAATACCACCCCATCTTCAGACACCGGATAATTTTTAAACCGAATGATTTCACTTCCAACTTCGGTAATTTTAAACTTGATATAGCTCTAATCTTTAAGATGGTTGTAATCTTGTGCGTACATCTGAATAGAATACGCCAATACAATTAGCGGTAAATTTATTCGAAAATTCATTTCTAAAAAATATGTTAAACATATAGCTAAATTTCTTTTAAAATATAGTTTTCATGTTTTTTTAACTCTAAATTTCTATAACTACTTCAAACAAGGTAAAAAAAAAAGCTGCCAAAGGCAGCTCCAGGTGTACCGAAGGTGGGACTCGAACCCACACGGATTGCTCCACACGCCCCTGAAACGTGCGTGTCTACCAATTCCACCACTTCGGCGTTTTAGGGGTGCAAAAATAGCATTTTGCAATTCAAATCAAAATCTTAAATCAGACCGATCCCTTTACGCTTTCTGAATTCAGCCTCTTCGCGGATGTACTTGGGATGTATAATGAGCATTCCATAACTCTCTCCCGGATTTTTGACCAGATGTTTATGATGCATCTTGTGAGCACGAAGAATGGCCGCAAAATACAGGTTTTTCGAGGGCTTTATCCACTTAAATCGCTGATGAATATACACTTCATGTACGATAAAGTATGCTATTCCATAAATAGCGATGCCCACTCCAACACTTACAGCCCAATAGTTGGAATACATCATGCCAAGCATTATACACAGCCAGGATGGAATAGCAAAAATCAGAAAAAAGGCATCGTTCTTTTCGAAAAATCCGGGTTCTTTGACGTGATGATCTTTGTGTAAAAACCACAATGGCCCGTGCATCAAATACTTGTGAGCTGCCCATGCCACATATTCCATAGCTATAAACGTAACAAGGACCACTGCTATGTATGCGAAAATCATAAAATTAAATTTTGTAACACAAAAAACAATACAAAGATAACAACCACCCAAAATGCCTTCCGGGTCACTTTTAATGAGTTAAAGAATACATAATTCACCATAAACATTATGAACCCAACAGTAAACCACCCCAGGTAGTTTTCAGCCGGTGGATTTATGAATTTCCACTCCCAAAAACCAAGATAAATAGCCACCGGCTCAATTAGAATATCAATTCCTGTAATCAAGAGCGCTCCAAAAAGAGCTTTGCCTAATTTTGGAATTTTTACCAAATTGAGTATATACACAATTCCTGAAAACAAGATAAACCAATTTAAACCAATTATTACCGGTGTGCCCATTATTTTAGGCCCGAGGACAGTTCCATACGAGTATGATCCAAATGGAAAGCCAGTATTGACCCCAAGCATCTCTACCAAAAACCCGAGTGAGAAAATACTAAAAAACAACAAAAACACTTTGCCTGCTCCCCCTTGATAACTTCTGTAGGCCACTATAGCAGCAATGATCAATGTAAGAGGCGTAAGTGGTAAAAAAATATCTCTGAGTACAGGAATCTGAAAGGCAAATATTGCCCATGCATGCATAGCTATCACCAAAATCAGCAAATAGCTGTCTAACTCCATGTAGACCGCTCTGGCTTTAGACATTAAGCTGGCATCTCCATTTTTTTGAATATCCGAATGCATTCTTTTTTAAATTATCTGTTTTGAATTAAATCCGAAACGATCGAAGCCGAGAGCAAACATAGAGGAATACCTCCACCAGGGTGCACACTACCACCACAAAAGTAAAGATTTTTAATGCTTTGGTTAAAGTTAGGATGGCGCGCAAAAGCTGAAAACATATCATTGCTGCTTGCTCCATATAGGCTGCCCTGGTATGAAAATGTTTTTTGCTCAATGCTTCGGGGGTCCAGAATTCCTTCAGCTTCAATCAATGGTTCAATGTCTTGCCCAAGGTTATGTTTTAATTTTTTTAATACGTTTTCTCTTGTTTTTTGAATCAAATCATCCCAGTTCTGCCCCGTATTACCGGGCACATTAACCATCACAAACCAATTGTCGCATCCTTCAGGAGCATCGGCCGTATTCCACCGGGAAGTAATGTTTATGTACACCGTAGGATCATGATAAACCGATTTTTGATGAAAGATGTGGTCAAATTCACTTTTGTAGTCGTTGGAAAAGAATATGTTGTGCATATCCAGCTGAGCAAATCTCTTTTTGATGCCCCAGTAAAATATCAACGCACTGCTGCTTCTGGGATAGTTGAGTACTTTTAAAGGCTGGGGGGTATCCGACAAGAGGTACTTGTAAGTGGGTACCACATCCATGTTAGAAATTACAATTTCGTAAGGTTTATCGTCACCATCGACGACCACTCCAGAAACTTTGTTGCTGTTATGAAGTATTTTGGTCACCTGGCTTTGAAAGTAAAAATCTACACCAAGATCTATTGCACCCTGATAAAGTGCCTGAGTGATGGCATGCATCCCTCCTGTAGGGAAGAATGTCCCCACATTGTGCTCAAAATGTGGTATGATATGCATGATGCCGGGTGTCTGATAGGGATTGGAACCGTTATATGTGGCAAATCGATCAAACAACTGAACAAGCTTTGGATGTCCAAGCCACTGCTCGTTGACCTCATGCAGTGATTTTACAATCTGATATTTAGGAAAATAAGCTATTGCCTTCAAAGTGTCGATCGACAACCACGTGCTCCATTTGTGCAATGATTTTTCTAAGAAAATTCTTCCAGTTTTTTCATAGGTGAAAGCCGCATTTTTGAGATAATTTTTTACTGTCTGGCCTTTGACACCGAGCGTATGCTCTATTGCCTGTGCAAAATCTTCCAATTTCCCTGAAGCAGGAAGAAAAGTACCATCATCCCAGAAATAATGACACGCCACCGGATGTTTTACATAAGAAAAATACCTACTGATATCCAGCCCCGCAGCCTGGAAAGTATTTTCCAAATATTGGGGCATGGTAAACAAAGATGGCCCTGCATCAAAGCGGTACTTTCCGATGGTAAGCTCACTGAGCTTGCCTCCGGGATAGTTGTTTTTTTCATACACATGTACGCGATACCCTTTTCCAGCCAATCTCATGGCTACTGCCAGGCCGGCAACTCCGGCACCTATTACCGCAACCGAGTTTTTAGAAGATCTCACGACGTGTAATACAAATGGTTAAAGGATAGGGTTTACTTTCGCTGACCCAAATTTCAATTATGTACATGACAAAAAAGAGCGGAATTGAAAAATTTCTCAATTTTATTGAAAAAGCTGGCAATGCCCTTCCTCATCCCGCCACGCTTTTTTTTCTATTTGCCTTATTGATTGTCTTGCTGTCCGGTGTAGTAAGTTTTTTTGAAATTTCAGTTATACATCCGGGTGATGGAAGCGTGATTCAACCCGTAAACTTGTTATCACGTGAAGGCATTGATCTGATTCTCACCAAAATGGTTACCAATTTTACCAGCTTTGCCCCGTTGGGTACAGTGCTGGTAGCTCTACTTGGAATAGGTGTTGCGGAGGGAAGCGGACTGATCGGTGTAGTACTGCGTATGATTGTGCTATCTTCCCCACCCAGACTGCTCACATTTGTAATAGTTTCTGCAGGGGTTTTGAGCAATACAGCCAGCGAAGTGGGATATGTGCTTCTTGTGCCCTTGGCAGCTATCATTTTTCAATCCGCGGGCAGAAGTCCATTGGCTGGTCTAGCAGCGGCTTTTGCAGGAGTATCAGGAGGTTATAGCGCCAATTTACTACTGGGCACCATTGATCCGCTTCTTGCAGGTCTGTCAGAAGAGGCTGCCCGAATCATCGACCCAGACTATGAAGTAAATCCCGCTTGTAATTATTACTTCATGGCTGTTTCTACATTTTTGATAGCGGTACTGGGCACTCTGGTCACTGAGCGTATCGTAGAACCTATTTTGGGCAAAAGTGATTTGCAGACATCTGATAGCGAAAAAATCAACAATTTAACTCCCGATGAAAAAAAAGGTCTAAAGTATGCTCTTGCGACTTTAGTAGTGCTCACGGCACTACTGCTCATAAGCATTGTGCCAGAAAACGGACTACTTAGAGGAGCTGACGGGAGCTTGCTCAAATCGCCTTTTTTAAATGGTATTGTTGCACTGGTATTTTTGAGTGCTGCCGTGTTGGGAATTGCTTATGGAATAGGTGCGGGCACGATCAAAAGCGACTCCGATGTGATGAAAGGCATGTCAAAATCTATGGAAACTTTGGGCTCGTATATTGTCCTGGTCTTTTTTGCAGCTCAATTTGTTGCATATTTCAATTGGACCAATCTGGGACTGATATCAGCTGTAAAAGGTGCTGAAGGATTAAAAACTGTGATTAGTGCCTTTGGAATTGAAAACAAAGTGATGATGGCTATGCTCGTAATGGTGCCCTTTATTTTGCTCTCGGCAGTGATCAATTTGGTGATGGGCTCCGCATCGGCCAAATGGGCAATTATGGCACCAGTCTTTATTCCAATGCTCATGCTGGTAGGATATTCCCCTGAATTTACTCAACTGGCTTACCGTATCGGAGACTCTGTCACAAACATTATCAGTCCAATGATGAGTTATTTTGCCTTGATTGTAGCATTTATACAACGATATCAAAGCCAGGCCGGTATAGGCACGGTTATTTCCATAATGCTGCCTTATTCAATTGTGTTTTTGATAGGATGGATTCTATTTTTGTTTGCATGGATCCTTCTGGAACTGCCCATTGGGCCTGGAGTTTCACTTTTTTATGGCCAGGTGTAACAGCATAATTTATTAATTACCTTTGTCTGCGTCCACTGCGGATGTTACTCTACTCCAAATAAATTTAAATCATTAAGCATGAAATCATTTTTCAAATTTATTGGAGTATTGTTGCTCCTTGTTTTCGTTGGATTTGGATTTTATTGGTACTTCTATCTAAGGAAAACCTCTGAGCCCGTCAGTCTGATCAATTTAAAAACTACACTGTATTGCGACGCGGACAATGTGGAGGTTTTGAGATCAAATAAAGAAGACTGGGAGCCAGCCAGAAACGGAGATGACATCTACTGGGGTGACCGCCTCCGTATTCCTTCAGGGACACAAGCAGCCCTTGTAATCAATCCAAAGAGCAAAATAGAGTTATTGGATGAGTGCGAAATATGGCTTGAACAAACCAATGATGGAAAAGGTGCACTCTACCTTATCAAAGGTGATGTGAGGTATTCACTGGACGCCGATCTGGCATTCTCCACCGGGAAAATTAAATACAGCGGTGGCGAGGTACTTCTACAGGCCAATAAAGCTGCTGCCCCTTATATCGAAACAGGAATTGTTCAGAAAACAGGTGGTGAATCCACAGTATTTTCCAGCTACGCGGGCAATCACACGCTAAAAAATCCCTCCGGAGATTACACTGTTGAAAGTGGAAAAGCCGCTATCATACCTCCTTCAGGCGACCCTCCGCAAATCGTTGACTTACCTGATCCGCCTCAAATAAAAACCCCAAAAAATGGGGAAAAAATCCAGAAAGGATATTTGAAAAGAGGATTCGATGTGATTTGGACCCCAACACTCAGCGCTATTAAATACCGATTGGAATTTCTACCGTCAAACCAAAGGACTTCTTTAGGAAGAAGTTACTATACTACCAATACGGGAATACGCATCAGAGATATAGCACCCAATCCTTATATTGCTAGAGTATATGCCGAAGATATAAGAGGGCTCAGAAGCAAATGGAGCGATCCTGTAGAAGTAGATGTAAACAACAATTATTTTCGGCACTTCGAAAAGCAGGCTACTTCTGCAGGAATCTACGTTGGATTTATGCCGTATAAAGATGTGATGATTGCTGGTGGATTTATAAGAGGCTATTCACCAGCTGAACATGATGTGGTCTTATTTGCCAGAACGGATTACTGGTGGATCCAACCCTTATTGGACGAATTTAACACACCTATTGACCCTGATGGATATTTTGAAATTTACACAAATCTTGGCGATGCATTAGCTGTGTACGTAGTAAAAAAAGGTTTTAAAGGTTTTTCGGACAAATATCCAGATGGCCAACTGCCAACGGTAGATGGAGTTAATATTAAGGCCAGTAAAATAGTTCCAAGAAATACCTACTAAACACAGATTACCTCCCACCTTCATTTTTGATGGTTGTGTATTACATTTGCAGCCGTTTTTAAAATTAACTGAAAATCAGATTCTTATGATAGATAGCATACTGTATGTTGTACCTGCAATGGGTATATTGGGACTTGCCATTATGTTTTTAAAATCGTCATGGGTCGAAAAGCAAGATGCAGGCGAAGAGAAAATGAAAGACCTTGCCGGATATATAGCCAGTGGTGCTATGGCATTTCTCAAAGCCGAATGGAAAATCCTTGGATATTTTGCTGTAATCGCCATGCTACTTCTAGCATGGTTGGGTACTCAAACCCACAATTCAAGCCCGGTGATAGCCATCGCCTTTCTGATAGGAGCAGTCTTTTCAGCCACAGCCGGATATATCGGTATGCGCATTGCCACAAAAGCCAACGTCCGAACTACACAGGCTGCCAGAACCAGTCTTGCTCAGGCACTGAAAGTTTCCTTCACGGGTGGCAGTGTGATGGGTATTGGAGTGGCTAGCCTCGCCGTGTTAGGGCTTGGCGGACTTTTTATCGTATTTTACTACATCTATGTGATAAGTACAGGCGGTGAAGTAAATGGCGATGCCATGGCAACTGCACTGGAAGTCCTGGCCGGATTTTCACTCGGTGCCGAATCCATAGCCCTTTTTGCCAGAGTGGGTGGGGGTATCTACACCAAAGCAGCTGATGTGGGAGCTGACCTTGTGGGAAAGGTAGAGGCGGGCATCCCTGAAGATGATGTCAGAAATCCTGCCACCATCGCAGACAATGTAGGCGACAATGTGGGAGATGTCGCTGGTATGGGTGCTGACTTGTTCGGTTCATACGTAGCTACGATTCTGGCTACTATGGTGCTGGGCCGTGAAATCGTGTCAGATGACAATTTTGGAGGCATTGCTCCGGTAATTTTCCCCATGATACTCGCAGGTATTGGCCTTATCTTTTCGATTATAGGGATGCAATTTGTCCGAATCAATGACGACAAAGGCAATGTACAGAAAGCCTTAAACCTAGGAAACTGGGGCTCGATTGTCCTGACGGCTATTGCCTCTTACTTTCTGGCGGTAAACATTTTGCCTGAATCCATGGAGATCAGAGGCTATTCGTTTACTAATCTTCACGTGTTTTATTCAATTGCTTTAGGTCTGGTAGTTGGTGCTCTGATGAGCTTGATCACCGAATATTACACATCAATGGGCAAAAGACCCGTGAATTCTATCGTAAAACAATCTGCTACCGGCCATGCTACCAACATCATCGGAGGCCTTTCAGTTGGGATGGAAAGCACAGTATTTCCGATTATCGTTCTGGCAGCTGGCATTTACGGTTCTTATGAATTGGCTGGACTTTATGGAGTGGGTATAGCTGCAGCAGGCATGATGGCTACAACGGCCATGCAACTTGCCATCGATGCCTTTGGGCCCATAGCAGATAATGCTGGAGGCATAGCAGAGATGAGCCAGCTACCGGAGTCTGTACGCCATCGCACCGATATCCTCGATGCTGTAGGCAATACTACAGCAGCCACCGGTAAGGGATTTGCCATAGCTTCAGCAGCGTTGACCTCCCTTGCATTGTTTGCTGCATTTGTAGGTGTTGCCGGTATTGATGCCATCAACATTTATAAAGCAGATGTACTGGCCGGGTTGTTTATTGGGGGAATGATTCCATTTATCTTCTCATCGCTGGCCATCGCTGCTGTAGGCAGAGCGGCAATGGATATGGTAAATGAAGTCAGAAGACAATTCCGTGAGATTCCCGGTATCATGGAATATAAAGCCAAGCCTGAATACGAAAGATGCGTTGAAATTTCTACAAAAGCCTCCATCCGTGAGATGATAGCACCTGGTGCCATTGCCCTTGTTGTCCCCATTATAATTGGGTATGCCTTTGGTCCAGAAGTATTAGGGGGTACTTTGGCAGGTGTGACTGTATCGGGTGTTTTAATGGGAATGTTTCAATCCAATGCCGGAGGCGCATGGGACAATGCCAAAAAATCTTTTGAAAAAGGGGTAGAAATCAACGGACAGGTCTATTACAAAAAATCAGAGCCCCATAAGGCATCCGTAACTGGCGACACCGTAGGTGATCCCTTCAAAGACACCTCCGGCCCTTCAATGAATATTCTGATTAAACTCATGAGCATCGTATCCCTGGTCATTGCACCCCACATCGCAGTGAAAGACCATGTTCATGAATCAGTTGATATGACAGAGAGCTCCTTGAGATTGGAAGCAACTGCTCCGGCAGATCAGCCTCATCCGGATGCAATCGTTCACATTCCAAACTTGGGTAGCTTCTCTATCCCTGTAAAGAATGCACTAATAGAACAAAATGAAGACGGAACATTGAAAAAATGTGAAATATTCCTCGATAGTGAAGTACTCAAAGGTGCAACTGAAAGGGATATTGCTGAAAAAGTAATT
This sequence comes from Schleiferia thermophila, assembly GCF_003337435.1. Lineage (GTDB taxonomy): Bacteria > Bacteroidota > Bacteroidia > Flavobacteriales > Schleiferiaceae > Schleiferia > Schleiferia thermophila. Next base: position 73,572 of record NZ_QPJS01000003.1, on the reverse strand, counting down.
TTTATAGCGCGTGTGTTGGTTCCCTCTGCCGAAGAACCAGGCAAAACCGATATGAAGGGCCTGATAAGCATTTACAAAGGAAAAGACCCTGTATCAGCCAAAGTATCTACCCGTTATGACGGCGCCATCCTTCACGAAACTCATATAACTGTAGCCGATTAGGCTCAGACGTAAAGTAAAAAATCGAAAAAAGGAGCGGTAATGTCTGCTCCTTTTTTATTGTACTTTCTGCACCATCAACAAGGTTTTTCCACTGGAAATTTGAAAAGTGGACCGTCCCATACAAAGGTATGATATTCACCATTTTCTCCCGCGCGATCCACTGACGGATGTAGCGCATTGAACCAGTCTTTCGTGAGTTCTTTCCCTTGAGAAGAAATATCAATTTTATCATGTTGGATAGCGCAGATTTGAGCTTTGTAGCCAAGATCAATAAATTCAGCAACAAGATCAGCAGATTTGCGACCCCAAAGCGGAAAAACGGCCCTGATTCCAGCTTTGTGACAAATATGCTCTTTAAATTCCCGGACATCGTCCAAATGTATATCGCCAAATACGCAAGTATCTATACCTCTGATTTTCATTAGCTTGTACTCCGAAGTCACCCATCTTTCATACAATTTGTTATCAATGGGGTATTTGTAATACAGCTTACGGGTATGAATTCCAAGTGAAAGACCTTGCCTGGTAATAAATCTCTTGTGCACTTGATGAATGGGTACTGACTGAGTGTCTCTGTCTATCATTACAAAGAGAAACGGAACTTCATACCACCCACCCTCCAACACGTAATGCAAGGCCAGCATACTGTCCTTTCCCCCACTCCAACTTACAAATGCCTTCTTCATACGGATGTACTTTTAGAAATTGTACCTCAAACCATTAAAAATATTGTATACGTGATTTCTGATGCTTTGAGGTGGCTGAGTATCATACAAGTAATTAAAATTTATGGTCAGGTCAAAATTTTTCGATATCCGGACAAATACATTAGCCTCCCAGCTTATTCTGTGATCATAAGCCAAAAACCAAATTGGCTGGTAATACAGAGCTGTAATGAAAGTGAGCGTTTGTTCAGGTTTATAATTTAAAGCTGTGTAGCAACTAAATCTCAAATCGCTATGAACTATACCGGATTTTTCACGCTCATATTCGTGCATAATGGGTGTAACTCCTGAAAAGAATGAGATCACAGGTTTTTGTATGATTTTAAATCTGAGGCCTGTGCCAACGAGATTTCTGAACGATACCCCTAACAGGGCATTGTATTGCTGCTGAATAAAACTTTCCCATCGCAGAAAGTTGCCGGTTTTAAAGACCCGTGCTGAATCAACAGGTATTTCATCAATCTTGTACGTGTAGCGAAAATGGATAAAACCAGCATTGGCAAAGGTTTGATCTTCGCCTCTGACAAACCTCAATTCACTGAGTAAGAGGAAATTTCTCTTATATGTCTGTCTTTCAATTGAATTTAAATTTCGGAACGTAAAATATTGCTTACTGTTCTGTTCGGCTATTAACTGCCATTCTGTATTGCCAAACCAGCCAACGGTGTCAAACTGCTGTCGCCTCCGTTCAATGTTCATAATCTGCGAAGCAGCTGACAATAGGATCAGGTAAAATAAAACTGCGATAACCAGCTTATTGCTCATTTTTTATTGACTAAATAAACACCCGTAAGTATGGTACTGATTCCCAGCAAATGCAGAAGACCAATTTTCTCACCATCTACAGCGCCCCACAACAATGCAACGACCGGTATAAAATAGGTAACGGATGAAGAAAACAATGGATTGGTGAGCTTAATAAGCTCATTAAAAACTATAATAGCAAGCGCGGAATTGACCATTCCAAGAAATGCAGCAATCCCCAGATTGGTATAGCCAAGTGGATCGGAGAAAAGCCTCATGGTAAAGTCCGTAGAAAACAAATACAATAAACTCGGTACCCCAACCACAGTAAGTGAAAGCCCCGTGATCGCTATACTTCGCATGCCACTAAGGTGTGAAGATATTGTATTGATGCTTAGCGCATAACACACCGTAGAGATGATGGCTAAACTACCGTAGATGAGATTAGGACTCACCTCAAAATTCATTTTTGGAAAAAGCAGGACAAATGCACCCGCAAAACCTACGATAACACCGATTACCTGTATCCTACGGAAAAACTTACCAAAAAAAGCAGCCCCAGTGACAAGGGTAAAAAGTGGCACCAAACTGTTGAAAATCCCCACCAAACCACTGTCAAGATGCTTAACAGCCAGAGGAAACAAATAATAAGGTATCCCATTACCCAACAATCCCACCCAAAATAATGGGAGAATGTCGGATTTTTTCAGGCGCAAAAAGTCCTTAATCGACAAAGCGGCTGCAAGCAACCAAGCAAATACAATTCTCAGAGCACCCATCTGATCATATGTAAAGGTTCTCATACCTTTTTTCATCAGGAGAAACGAACTACCCCATACAAGTGCCAGGGCGATGAAAATCCCCCACCGCATCCATTTTTTACTCCACAATTCAGATGAGATTTAATGCGGGCGCTAATGTAAAAGACTCCCGATAGCTAAAAATCACAACAAGGACTTAATGGTAGAGACTATGATGTGAAAATCATCGTGGTGCATGCCATCCGTCTGGGGCAAAGTTTTATAGCCTGTTCGCACAATCACAACATGTGATTCAGGCAAAAGAATGATGTATTGACCGGTATGACCTCTGAAATATGCTACCGGTTCATCGTATTGATCGTTGGCAAGCCAAAAAGACTGCCCATACTGAGGAGCAAGAAACGGTTGTCTAGCCCGCCATAGAAATGCTGAATCAATCAGTTGCTCTCCCGCCCATTTTCCGTGGTTTAGCACCAGCAGGCCAAGTCTAGCAAAATCACGCGAGGAGGCACTCAGACAACAGTAGGCAATGTTATCGCCGTTTGCCTTATCCAGATGCCAATACGCAGACCTCTCCATCCCCAGTGGTTTCCAGAGCCACTCTTCCGCCAATTCGCTGATTTTCTTTCCAGTAGCTCTCTCTAAGGCTATAGCAAGAAGTTGAGTGTTGCCACTTTGGTAAATATATTTTTTTCCAGGTTCTTCATTAAACGGCTGGTTAAGACACACTTCGTTTGTACGGTCTCCATAATAGGCCTTTGCTGTCACACCAAAGGGATTTTTGTAATTCTCATCCCAATCAAGTCCAGAGCACATGGCACTTAAGTGAAACAGGGTTACCTGATTTTTGAAAGTCCCTGAAATTTCAGGAAGTAGGCTTTTGGCTGGTGTATTCCAGGAGGAAATCAAATGTTTCTGAATTGCCATTTGTGTTAGCAAGGTAACTACCGTTTTGGCCATTGAAAATGAATTGGTAACTGTATCAGCTTTGTATCCTTGAAAATACCTTTCCGCTATAATTTTATTGTCTTTTATCACCAAAAAAGATGCAGTCTTCAGATCCTCCAAAACTCCTAAAAAAGTATCGGGTAATGTAAGTTGCTCTTCAGCATAGGTGAGCGCATATACTTTATGTTCTGAAGGCTGTATCGTATCTCTGTCAAAATAGAGAAAATCGTGAACAAACGACGAATTAAATCCATTGAAATACACGATTCGAATGCCTTTGAAAAGATAATCATATCCGGTGATGTAAAATCCTGCCACCAGTACCAAAAGTGTTAAAAAACTATACATCAGAATCGATTTAACCCTATTCATACCAACTGTAGTTTTGAGACAACTTCTTCCAAATCTTCAATTTTAAAAGGTTTCGTTACAAAATCCTGAAAGCCTGCGTTGCAATATTCAGGGTTTGACTTTGCAAAAGCATCTGCTGTGAGGGCAATGACGGGGATATCTGAATACTTTCTCTTGGAACTTCTTATAATTTTAAGCGTTTCAATTCCGTCAAGTTCAGGCATTAGTAAGTCCATCAGGATCAATGAAAATTGGTCTTTGTCGAGCCATTCTATCACTTCATGTCCATTGGAACACACCACATATTCGCAACCCCACTTGTTAAGTATGTGTTTGATTAATATTTGGTTCACCGGATTATCTTCTGCTACGATTATTTTCAGATTTTTAAAATTTTTACCTTTTCCCGTTTGCACGTCGTCGGAGGTTTCTTCTTTTTTACCAATTCCAAACATTAGCTCTACAGTGAAAATAGAGCCTACATTTTCTTGACTTTGTACAGAGATTTTCCCTCCCTGAAGTTCTACGAGTTTTTTTGTAATAGCCAGACCTAATCCTGTACCTCCAAAATTTTTTCTTTTATTAGAATGAGCTTGAGAGAAGCTCTCAAAAATGCCGTTGATTTTATCCTCTGGGATACCAATTCCTGTATCTTTTATATCGAATTTAATAATTACAGAACTTTTCATTTTTTTGGTCAACTTTGCCGATACACTTACTTCACCTTTCAATGTGAATTTTATGGCATTTCCAATTAAATTAACTAAAATTTGATTAAGTCTATAAGGATCTCCAATTATATATTCAGGTATATTATTATCAATATGAAAATAAAGGTTAATATTTTGGTCTATAGCTTTGGGCAGAAATGTTTTGTAAAGAAAATCAAACTTTTCATTTAAGTTGAAGTTTAACCTTTCAAATGTTAGTTTACCGGCCTCAATTTTTGAAAAGTCTAAAATGTCATTGATAATGACCAATAAGTTATCTGCAGCAAATTTTATTGCTTTAAGATTGTTGGTTATATCTTCTTCAAATTTATAATCTCGTAAAAGCAGCTCTGTAAGTCCGATGATTGCATTCATAGGAGTTCGAATTTCATGGCTCATCGTGCTAAGAAATTCTGCTTTTGCTTTTGCTGCTTCTTCAGCTGCTTTTTTTGCTTCGAGGAGTTCTTGTTCTTGCTTTTTTCTACCCGTAATGTCTATAGCTGTGCCCAGAAGCTCTTTTACCTTCCCATCCTTATTTCTTCTAAAGGCTATTTCACGAGTAAAGAGCCATACATCTTGTCCATCTTTATGTTTTAGTTTAAATTCGTTTTCGGCGATTTCTCCATCTTTTAATTCATGGCGAAGTTTCAGATAGTGCTGACGGATTCTCTGATATTCTTCAAATTCGATAATTCTGGAAAAGATATCAAGGCCTATTTTATTGACTTCATCCGGTGTATACCCCAATAATTCCCGTAGCTGTTCGTTGTGAAAAAGATTGGTATTACCCTCGATATCATTGACATAAATTATATTCGGGGAGGATTTGGTAACCTTTTGCAGAAATTGTTCGGTCTCTTCTAATTGCTTTCTCGTATTTTCCTGCTCGATTTCAAGTTCAAGCAATCTTTTAATGCCGAGAAGGGTTTTTGAGATTTTTTCCGCATTGACTTCACTCTTTTGGAAGTAATCAAAAGCACCTGCTTTCATCATCTCAACAGCCAGCCGTTCATCTCCTTGTGAGGTCAATACGACTACAGGAGTTTTGGGTCTGAGGCTCTTAATTTCTTTGAGTAGCGTAAGTCCGTCATTTCCGGGAAGTTGATAATCAATAAAAATACAGTGTGGATTTACATTTTCCAGGCTCTTTAATGCATCTTCTGCATAAATGCATCTTTTGATCGAATCAATCGGAATTCCAGACTTTTGGATGGCTCTGTTGAGAGCCATAGCATCGATATCATCGTCTTCTACTAATAAAATCGTAATTTTATCCAGATTCTGCTCATTCATACGCATTCCTTAGGATGGAAATTCACACAGCATCCAATAGCTCTTCAATGTAGATACAGCTTCAATAAATCGCTCCATTGACAAAGGTTTTAAGATGTATCCCGCTACATTCAGATTGTATGCTTCCACCTTATCACTGTCTTCATTGCTGGTAGTCATTACAAATACTGAAATGGATGAGAGCTCCGGATCTTTTCTAAGTTCTTTGAGAAATTCAATCCCTCCCATTTTTGGCATATTGAGATCTAGCAAAATAATTTTCGGCCTTGGAACGTCCAGGTTTTTTGACCGAAGGATTTCCAGAGCATCCAGCCCGTTGCCGGCTACCAAAAGTGGATTATGAATGTGGTTTTTTTTGAAAGCTCTCTTTACATTCATTACATCCACTTCATCATCTTCTACCAATAAAATAGTCATCAGATTATCCATTTTTATGTGTTACTTGTGATTTACTTATTTACAAAGTTAATTTGATTTTTCTTCAATTGGCCAAGTGATATAGAACGTTGTCCCTTTTCCTACCTCTGATTCTACCCAAACCTTGCACTTTTTTTCATCGGCAATTTTTTTTACAATCGCCAGACCTACACCAGTACTTTCGATTTCATCTCTGCTTTGTAATGTTTGAAAAATCATAAATATTTTCTCGTGATATTCCGGACTTATTCCGGGGCCATTGTCTTTGACAAAAAGAGTCAAGTGGGAATTTTCACTGTTTTCAGACCATCCAATTTCAATGATTTTTTCTTCTTTATCGTTGTATTTGATAGCATTGGAGATAAAATTTTGCAATACCTGCTCCAGTGCTATACGCTCGGTGTATAATTCGATTGGATCATTCTTAATGATAAATGTGCATGTATCATCGGCCTTTATGGAATCGCATAATTCTTGAACCAGATTTTGTAAATGAACCTTTTCCAATTGATTTTTACTTCTGCCAACTCTAGAATACTGAAGGATGCCGTTGATGAGATTTTCCATTCGTTTCACCCGGTTTTTTAAGAGGTCAAATTGCTTGTGTACCTCCGGTGTCATGTAGTCGTCCAAATCTTCTTCAATCCATGTAGCCAGATTGGAAATTGCTCTCAGTGGTGCTTTCAGGTCGTGGCTTACGATATATGCAAACTGATCCAATTCTTTATTTACTTTTTCCAGATTCTGTGTGTATTCGATTATTCTTTTTTCAGCTTCAATTCTCTCAGAAATATCCCGGATGAAAGCCAGCATATATCCTATATTTCCAGACTTGACATAGGATACACTGGCCTCTACCGGAAATACAGATCCATCTGCTCTTTTATGATATCCATTAGCGATCATTCTTCCCTCTTTTTTAACTTCTTCCACATGTTTTTCCCATGCTCCGGGAGGTTCGAAAACTTTTTCTATCTGGCTAATGTGAAGTCCGATGAGTTCCTCTTTTGATCTCTGAAGCCTCTTAGTGACCTCTTTGTTTACAAATTCCAGATATCCATCCTCCGAACATACCTGAACAGCTTCGCTCGATTCGTCAAGAAAATATACCAATTGATTGATTCTGTCAAGAGCTTTTTTCTTCTCTGTAATGTCGTTTTGAATTGCGATATAACCGATGTGATTTCCTTCGTTGTCAAATACAGGTTCGATATTGAGTTCGATCCAGTATGACTTTCCAGATTTATTGTAATTTAATAAATTGGCGCTTACGGGTTCTTTGTTTCTGATTTTTTCTCTGATGAATTGTACTGTATCTTTATCAGTATCAGGCCCTTGTAATATTTGACCGGGTCGCTTGCCTTTCACTTCCTGTAGGGAATAGCCGGTAAGTCGTTCAAAAGATTCATTCACCCATTGTATTTGACCTTTTTCGTCGGAGAGAATTATGATATTTTTTGTCTTTTGGACTATGAGTGCCAGTTGTTCATTTTCTTTTTGTATTCTGTATCGGTCGGTCTCATCGCGAAGTATTCCGATAAATCCCATTAATATTCCGTCAGAAGTTCTTTGGCCATGCACCTTTAGATTTACCCAAATTTTTTTACCATCGGCCTTTGAAAATTCAAAGGTTTTCATCATATCGTCGCGCTTACCTTGTATGATCGGGTTGAATAGTTTTTTACAATTTTCTCCCAAAAACACATTCCCAAAATGCACTCCAAGAGACTCTTCAATACCAAAACCTGTAATCTCCTCCCATGCCTTATTAAGGAAGAGTATTTTTCCATCCAGATCCAACTGAATTATTGCATCGGTTACGTTATGTAAAATCTCTGACAGTCGCTTGCTGATTGCATTGGCTTCTTCCGCCTTTGACCGTGCCAGTCTCTGGAGTTCCTTATTTGATTTAAACAGCTCATTGGAGCTTTGATCAAGTACCAGTTCGAGATGTTTGATGTCACTTTCGTAGTCGTTGTAAGTGCGATTGACCAATTCTATCAACTTTTGGACTTTTGGATCTTCGGGTACAGTCCCATGGAAAATTCTGCTCAGCTGCCTGTCCAAAAGCTTATTAAGACTGTTGGAGTCTACCGGTGCACTCATACATTAAATTTCTTTTAAAGTGGTGATGGTCATGGTTTGATTGTGCAATTCACAGGTCAGCATTTCACCAGATGGTGAAAGTTCACCATAACTGTAAAATCCTGTGATAGAGCATGATTTAAAAAGATCACGCACCACTTCCACTTCCTCATCGGCTAGCTGTTTTAGCACCAGTCGACGGCCCACACAACTGACCAGAATGGCCAATTCCGGTTGATCATTCAGATTTTTAGCAAGCTGTGCAGCATTGAATGCCCCGTCAATGATTTTGCTGGTGTTTGATTTCATAAATCGCACTGTGGAACCTTGAGGAATATTGCCTGCGAAAGTCATGCTCTGGTCCTCATCGTTTATAGATAAAATTGTTCTAACGACAGAAGTCTCGCTGTCAGGTTCTTGCATGTACAAAGGGAACAATAAGGCCGATGCCGGTAGCTCCTCGGATTTGTGACCGAGGAATTGCTTGTAGAGTTTCAATGCGGGTTGATCATCTATTTCATACAAAATATTCCCGTGGCTTTTGGTCACTTTTCTTTCAATACCAAAAGGCTCCCATCCACCTCTGCTTCCAAATCCTACTTGAATGTGATCTCCGTAAAAGCCAATACCTACCACAATTTGCTCTTCGGGTTTTAAAGTCTCAGGATTTATGACCAGGGTTTTTGAGAACCGATCCATATCACCAGCCAATCCCCCTGAAATGGTAAAGGAATTGGCCACATTATTTAGGCCCTTTGCCAGTTCAGATCCATTTGCCAAATATCCATCCGAAAGAATAAAAATATGCTTTAGTTCTTGTGATTTTAAATTTTTAGCAATTTCAACACCCAAGAGGTAACTGTCGTATCCCACATCGTCAAGTCTTCCAGTAAATGCCTGTACCTTTGATTTCTCAAATTGAATATATTCTACAACCAACTCCTCGTCGGTAATGCCGCCATTAAAAATAGAACCTGAAGTGCTACACCCTGTGACAATCACCTCAGGATATAATTCTTTGAAACGATAATACTCTTTTTTTGCCAGAATTTGAGTTTCACCAAAAATCACGATCAAATCAGGTAAAAAATCAGGTAGTGGAAAATCCTCTTCCGGTCGTAGAACGTGTTGCGCAATCTTCATGGGGAAAAATTTTCATCTAAAGTATTAAACTTTACAATACCCTAATTTTGCTTGAAAAAGTTTTCACTTGTATATATAGCAAAAATCAGTATTTTGACAGGTTTAGTTCTGAAATCAACCGGAAGCCATTACGAAGTTTTAATTGAAAATAAAAAGATAACTGCTCGTCTGAGAGGTAAGCTGAGACTCATCTCAAACAAACACACCAACCCCGTGGCGGTAGGTGACTGGGTAGAGCTTGCAACTGATAAAAATGGAGATTACCTGATTGTACATGTGTTGGAGAGAAAAAACTACATTATCCGAAGAAGTGTCAATCTTTCGAAACAAACTCACATTTTAGCCTCCAACATCGACCTGGCATGTTTGCTGGTCACTCCTGTTTTTCCGGAAACAAGTTTTGGTTTTATTGACCGCTTCCTGGTTACTTGCGAAGCGTATTCCATACCAGCCATTCTCGTATTCAACAAAGTAGATTTGTTTCAAGGCGATATGGAAGAACTGATTGCCAACTATGAAGCCGTCTACCAAACCATCGGATACACCACCCTCCGTACTTCAGCACTTAATGGTACCGGTCTTGAAATTTTAAAAAATTTGCTTAAAGATAAAGTAACCTTATTGAGTGGTCACTCGGGAGTAGGAAAATCTACATTGATCAACGCAATCTCACCCGGACTAAATCTTAAAACCGGAGACATCAGCGAATATCACTTTAAAGGAAAACATACTACCACTTATGCAGAAATGCACCCATTAAGCTTTGGCGGATTTGTCATCGATACTCCGGGGATAAAAGGATTTGGTCTGGTAGAGATGCAACCAGAAGAAATTGGTGATTATTTTCCAGAAATTTTCCGTGAAAAGACCAATTGTCGATACAATAATTGTCTGCACATAAATGAGCCTGAATGTGCAGTGTTAAAAGCATTGAGCTTTGGCAAGATATCAGAAACAAGATACCAATCCTATCTTGCTATGCTAAACGATGAAGAAAATGGACCATACCGATCCTCTCACTGAGGAGATACGAACCTGACAAGCAATTCCTTTATAGAAATAGTCCATTCAATATCAAGCTCCCAGTTTGCTCTCAAAGAAATCTCTTCCGGGTACAAGAGAATTGGCTCGGGTAATTTTCCGGAAAATATGTCCCCTGCATTCCACAGTCCATCCTCATTTTCATCCACAAACAATTGCAAACTATAATTCCCAGGTAGTAGATTCTCCACTACAAGATCAAGAAATTCAGATTTTATTGTTTGTTGAAAAAGTGTTTTATTACCTGTCATTAATTTTAAAACAGTTCCTTTAGGTAAAGTATCCAAAGATATATGTAATCTCAATATCCCAAAGTCCTCATTTTGTAGCACTTTTATAGCAAAAAAAAGAGTATCCTCATTGTAGACAGAAGAATTGAAAAATACAGCTCCTGGAAGGAATCGTATCTTATAGGAACTATTGGGTTTTTTGTTGAAATTTATAACAACAATTCGCTCATCAAAATATACATCTTTAAACGAAATAGGTAAGGTGTCTTCCTGGAATATTGAAATTTTTGTTGTATCCATATGAGAGATGGGAAAATTCGAAAATAGGACCAGGCTATCAAGACCTGAAATTTGAGATCTTGAAATCTGTTTTAAGGCAATTTTGCCCTTCAAAGGCTCTCTTTTTCTGAGTAGTATTGTATCTGTACCAAGCTCAGATTTAACTTCAACCAAAACAGAATCTTTAATCAGATTGTTAAAAAATACCTCAATAGTATCAGCAGTCTGATTTTTAAAAAAATTTATGTCTTCATAGTTTTTAACATCCCTAACAGAAATGTTTTTAATAGGAACCTGATATGTAAAATACATGGAATGATCTGAAGTTAATTTGGCCATCAAAGGCCTGGGCTTTTTTATTTGAGGTGCTGAATAAAGTACGACCAAAGCAGTATCGGATGATAATTTCAATGGCAAAAATCCCGCATTTTCAACATCTTGCTGCAATTGAAAGCTCTTGTTTTTATCTTCAAATGTTAATATAAAAAAAGAATCGGAAGGTAAATAATTAATTTTAAAAAAACCAATAGAATCAGAGAGTGAATAATATCTAGGTTTTTTAAATACTAATGAATCCAAAGAAGTCTCTGAATATGGTATTAAGCCTACCAAAAACCCTACAGCTGGTTTTAAAGAAACGATGTCTCTGACATAGCCATAAATTGAATTGGTATCAATAAAACTTCCTGTTGAGAACACATAAGTGTAATTGAGCAAGACATTATTTTCATTTAAATCAGCTATTCCTCGACCAAAGGATATTGTGTATGTGGTGTTTGGCTTTAATTCGCCATCAAATTTTATAATCAAATTCTTTCCTTTTATGGAGTAAACTGGCTTGAAATCAGGCTCAGGGGATATTGTTATTTCACTTCTTAAATTGGTAGTAGCCAGGTATTCGTCAAATTGAATAATGATGGTTTTCGAGTCGAAATTTTTTTTAAAATTTTCAGGAATTTCCTTAACAACCCTTGGAGGTGTTTCGTCCTTTTCACCACCTGTAATTACACCAATGTTTGCGCATGCGGAAATCAGAAATATTGTTACAAATATAACTATTTTAGATTTCGTGAAAAAAAACAGCAAATTCAGAAGAAATTTAACCACCTCCATTATCATATTAAATAAGCATTTCATTAAACTAATACCTTTGATAAAAATGAAAATCATATGGCACGAACAGTACACCGAGGGTTTCTACTTCTATTTTTAGCTGTTTTAGGAACAACTTTTCCACCCAAAATTTTCGGGCAAACTTACTGCACGACGAATTTGTACACTTCAGGATGTTCCTTTGGTGATGATATCGACAATTTTTCATTTGCAAACGTCTCGCAGACTGCTACCGGTTGTCCGTCTGGAAATGTGGGATATTCTTCTTATCTAAACGATACCATTATCGTTAACCAAGGATTAACCTACACGCTAAGTATTACGACCAATTTCCAAAATCAGTATTTTGCCATCTGGATTGATACCAACAATGATGGTGACTTTGATGATCCAGGCGAATTTATCTGGGCATCGAATTCACCATCGACATTGACTTTCAGTACACAAGTTACTGTTCCTCTAAGTACCCCTACCGGTACATTTAGATTCAGGATCAGGAGCAATTACTTCTCGGCAATTCCTGCTACAGCCTCCTGCTCTACTTTTACATACGGTGAAACTCACGACTACACCATACTAGTGAACCCCGCGCCCTCTTGTTTGCCACCCTCCAACATTACTGTTCAGAATGTCAGCACTAACTCTGTCACTCTGAATTGGTCTGGCAATACAAGTACTTATAACGTAGAATATGGTACAGGTACCTTTACACCGGGGACCGGAACCATTGTCAATAATGTAACCCCTCCCTACACAGTTACAGGTTTAAGTCCGAACACTACTTATAAGTTCAATGTTCAGGCGGTCTGTACAGGAGGAAACAGCCCATGGAGCTCCGGCCCCACAGTCTCGACGCTTTGCGTACCTGCTGCGCTTCCTTACACTCCTTCTTTAGCACCTTGGCCACCTGTATGCTTTGCTGTGAATCAAGGGCAGCAACCATGGACCTTCAATCAGTCGGATTCATCTGCACGAGCTAATTTTTGGTCTTATGTGTCGGGTACCACTTTTCAGATGACTACCGGAGCAGTAAATGTAAGCGCAAATGCATGGCTTCGATACAAGTGGTCTCATCAGTACATGTCTTTTTATCCCGATGACAGGCTCATCGTAATGGCAAAAGCTACTACATCCTCCACGTGGGATACACTGAAAATTCATCAAGGTCCGACATTCAACACACCCAATTCAAGTTCCGTAAGCCCAGGCGACTATCAGGAAGAAATCCTGTTGCTGGACTCTGCTAAGTTCACTGGTCAGATTGTGGAAATACGATTTTTAGCTATTTCTGGTTTTGGACCTGATGTTTTTGTAAAGGACATCATAGTCGAGCAAGTGCCACCTTGTCCGTTTCCGACGGGCATTACGGTCACCAATATTACGGATACTTCAGCACTGGTCACCTGGGTTGCCTCTGGCGGCAGTTCATATAATATTTCTTGGGGAGCCCCCGGAAATGTTCCCGGTACTACTGTAGCTACTTCCAACACTACTTCTTATCTCATTACCGGCTTGATGCCTACGACCAACTATCAGGTGTCTGTTCAAAACAACTGTACAAATAACAACAATGGCCTAAGCACATGGTCGGCCCCGGTTTCCTTCCGCACCAAATGTGCCCCATTTACAGTAATTTATCAGGAAGACTTTGACAATCTGCCTACCGGTCAGCGACCGGAATGCTGGAGCATTGCCAACGTCGGTGGATTCGGACCCAATGCAGTTGTGGAGCAAGGCCAAACATGGCAGACTACACAACCATTCAGCAATCCCAATCACCTTGTCATCAATCAGTCAGGTGCAGATACTTTCGTGTTGATCACGCCAAAATTTGCTGACCTTGGCCAGGGAGGGAAGCAAATCAGAGCCCGTTTCGCCAGTTCAGTACCAAACGGCAAAATTACCGTGGTAAGACTGCAAAATGAGGGCAGCCTCGCTGGTCTGACGGTTGTCGATTCCATTACAGGATTGAATTCATCCTATCAGGAAAAAATTGTATATTTCATGGATACCGTAAGCTCAACACGTTATGTTGGATTTATGCTAACTGGCTCTGCTTATGCAACCTATTTTATTGACAATTTTAATTATGAGAATGTTCCTGCCTGTGTTCCCTCAACTAATCCAGCTTTAACATCCATTAGTCCTACTAGTGCTACGATCAATATTGCTACTGCCGGTCAAGGCATTGTCAGAAAATACGAATACGGTACCATCGGCTTCCTTCCTGGAGCCGGACTGGAGCTGGGTTCCGGTACGTTTACGGGATTGAGTTTTACGATCAGTGGACTTTCACCCAATACAAGTTACCATGTATATGTACGTGATAGTTGTACCTCGGGCTTGAGCCCATGGGTCGGACCTCTGGCCATAAGTACTCCTTGTGCAGCTTTGTCCTTGCCGGTATCAGAAGATTTTACTACCTGGCCCCCCTCTTGCTTTACTTTGAGTTCTAATGGAAACTTCAACTGGCAGCACGATGCCACAGCAGAAATGGCTGTAGCCCAGTTTTGGTCATTTCCTTCTGGCAACGTTGCTCTGATGAATACCCCTTATGCAATTTTGAGCGTTCCTGCACAGGTAAAGTTTAAATGGTCTCATCAATATATATCATCGTGGCCAGATACCCTGGTGGTCATTGCCAGAAAACTTTCAGGGGCTTCAGATACCCTGCTCATGCTACAGGGAGCCTCCTTTGACACACCTGGAGCAGGCACTTTAACTCCATCTTCTACAATGAGTCAGAGCATCCTCGTACTTCCTCCGGCCTATACGGGCGATACTGCAAGGATCGAGTTTCACGCCCGCAGTGGTTGGGGTCCGTATTTATTTATTGACGATGTGATTATTGAAGCTCTTCCTCCATGTCCTGATCCTATGAACCTCACATTGGATTCTAACACAGCTACGACAGCCACCTTAAGCTGGACACAATCTGGCAGTAATGCCACAAGTTGGGATCTGGAATGGGGACCAACGGGATTTTCACCAGGCTCTGCCGTGGGTACTGTGGTAAATGTAACTACCAATCCAGCCACCATTTCCGGTTTACCTGCTGGATCCTGTATCGATATTTACGTCAGAGCTAAATGCGCTACAGTTCAAGATTCAAGTGCATATATTGGTCCTGTTAACATCTGTCTTCCTTTTGAACACGATATCGAAGTGCTGAATGTACAAGGGTTAAACCCAATACAATGTGGTTCAACAAACCATCTGATCAAAGCCGTCGTTAGAAACAACGGATTCAATCCAGCTGTAAACATTCCTTTTGTGGTCAATTTAACCGGTGACATAACCCAAACTTTAAACTATACACATCCGGGGCCTATAGCATTTAATGCTACCGATACCATTACCATTGGCACAATTAATACATCCGTAGGTGGAAGCATTCAGGCTGTGGCTTATTCCAATCTTTCGGTAGATCAAAACAAAAGCAACGATACCATCAGCCTTGCCGCTGTATTTGTACCATTTGCTCCTCAGGCCGATACAGCCATCGCCTGCCAGGGTGTTGATACCATCACATTGAAAGCCAAAAACCTCCCTGGGGTGGGCTATCATTGGTTTGCATCAGCCACAGCTGCCACTCCATTGGCAAGTGGAAATACATTTTTTGTTCCAAGTATTTCAGCTCAAAATACCTACTACCTCGGATACTCCTCACAGGCCGACTCCCTGTTAACTACTACAGCAGCCGGCAACGGGCAAAATGGAAATATGTTTAATGTAGTGGTAAAATCATCAACACTTACCATCACAGGATTTACTGTTTCGCCACAAACTACTGGTCCCCAAACATTTGAGATTTATCACAAAACCGGCACGCATGTGGGATTTGAATCCAATGCAAGTGCATGGACCCTACTACAGACTTTTACAGCAGTCAATGTCACTCAAACCGGGCCTTTTACCAAGCTGACTTTGTCCACTCCAATAACTCTCTCCCAAGGCACTCACGCGTTCTATGTTACCACCACTGGTTCGACCAATGTCAACTACACCAATGGAACAGCAGTGGGAAATATACTTGCTTCAAATGCCGAACTGGACATACTGGAAGGAGTAGGTAAATCATATCCATTTGGTGCTACCTTCCAGCCCAGAAATTTCAATGGTTACATTCACTACGGTACCACCGGTTGTTCAAACATTCGCACTCCAGTGACCGTAGGTATACAGCCTATACCTACTGCTTCTTTTACATACTCCGTTACCAATTATGTAGTGAATTTCAACTCCGCAGTGACGCACGCTGACTCTGTGTATTGGACATTTGGGTCAGCTGGAAACAGCAGCCAGTTCAATCCTACAGTGACATTCCCCTCCAATGGCGTATATCCGGTTTGTCTTACTGCTTTTAACAAGTGCGGAGCCGCTACATATTGCGACACTTTGAAGTTCAACATTGGAGTGGATGAGAACCGGCTTGCCGACAGGATAAGCATATATCCAAACCCTAGTACCGGTATTTTTGAAATAACTTTCAGTGATGATCAAGCTGCCATCCCAGTTGAAATCACGGATTTGACCGGTAAAGTTCTCCTACATAGGATTTGGCTGAGCGCATCCGGAGTTTTTGCAGAAAAATTGGACCTCGGCCATCTGCCAGCAGGTAATTATCTGCTCAGAATACATAGCAGCAATGGTCTAATCAACAGAAAGCTTACCCTGGTAAGGTAGTTCAAGAAAAAGATTGCCCCCACAAAAGCCGTCTTCTTAAAAGACGGCTTTTTTCTTTTGTACTGGTGTAAAGGGAGAAGAAAACTTCTGCTAACTACAACACGATGGCACTCACATGACCATTAGGTTGCACCCTCTAGCTTCAGAATGATCATACCTCCCTGATACCTCAAAAGTTCCATCTGGATAAACCCTGCCTAAATCCTTCGTAGCTATAAAAGAACAGCTATATATGTTTGCGAGGTCAATGATGTGCAGCAATCCGGTTTTGTCGGTAAATGTTCCAAATGGGTCATTAACTTCTTTTGCCAACACCTTCATCCATGGCACCGGTCTGAAAGGAGCATCTCCAATTTTATACCCCTGCGACAGAAGCTCCGTCATACCATATTCAGAATCAATTCTTTTGGGTCGAAGCGTTGAATGCAATATGTCATGAAGTTCAGACCTTATCAGCTCCTTTCTCCTTCCCTTCATCCCCCCGGTCTCAATAATGATTGTAGTGCTCAATTCAAGGTTTCTTCTCTCCGCTAAATCCAGTAGGGCAAAAGTGACCCCAAATAGTATCAGAGGAACACCCTTGTCTGTCAACCTCTGTAACTTATCTTCTAATTCGCTGTAGTTATACAGATAAAATCCCCCATCCTTGTGTCCGCTGATACGCATCAGGCGATCGACCATATACACCAGTGACGAATCGCCCCTTTCAAGATAGGAAGGCAATACACCGATAATGCAATAGGCACCGGGCATCCCATAGAAGTACATAAAACCTCCTAAAAAACTTTTCTCATACCAGTCGAGCGATACATGATGTTCCGAAGGGATAAACCCGGTAGTAGTGCTACTTCTAAATATCGCTTCGACAGGTGCATCGTCGCAAACGACCTTGAATTGTTTGAAAAACTCTATCGGTAAAAAGGGGATTTTGTCAATATCAGTGACTGAACTGACCGATACATCGAGCAGGTTGCAATATTGACGGTATACTGAATTATGCGCGTATTGATATTTAAAAACCTCCAAGGCAAGTTCGGTAAATTTATCTGCCTGAAGATCTGGGTTCAAAAGTTCGTTTGGATCGAATTTCAACAAATTGTTTTTAATTTAGCAGCGATGGATATCCGCTGGTTCACAAAATTAATCAAACTTGCCTTTTTAACCATTTTAGTCCCAACCCTGTTTCAGGGTTGCCGGAAATTCAGCAGTTTCGATCCAATCCCAGTGATTGAATATAAAAATCACGAATTTTTCATCTCTTCACCATTGGAAATCAGAATGTTGAAAATTGAAATGACTTTTAGAGATGGTGACGGTGATATTGGCCTGAACCAGGAAGATACCCTTCCCCCCTTCGACAAGGCCAGTCCATTTTACCACAACCTCTGGATAGAACTTTACAGTCTGAAAATGGGGAATATTGAGGACACTTTCAATTTCAATGCGCGAATTCAAAATATTACTCCGAAAGGACAAGTTAAAAGTCTCGAGGGCGAAATTCAATATGAAATACCTGTGGACGGCCTGGCTGATGGAGATTCCATCCGAATAGGAATGCAGCTAGTAGACCGCGCTTTAAACGTCTCTGTGAAAGCCTTAAGTCCGGATATTCGCATACAATTTCCGCAATAGTAGGCAATGGGCTTTATTTTGCCGCATGAAACTGGTAGACACGCATTGCCATATCTATCTTAACGATTTTAATCAAGACCTCGACGAGGTGCTTTCAAAAGCCAGAACAGCTGGAGTAGAGAAGTTTTTTTTACCAAATATCGATGCCACCACACTTGAACCCCTTCACCGTCTTGTGATTGACCACATGGATGTGTATCCGATGGCAGGCCTTCATCCATCCTCTGTAAAAGAAGACTATCAAATCCAGCTAGCCAAAATTTATTCTTACCTGAAAGCCAATTCTGATAAAATCATCGCTATTGGCGAAACGGGTATTGACCTCTATTGGGATACTTCAACACTAGAAGTCCAAATTGCCTCATTTAAAGAACAAATCCGCTGGGCATTGGAATTTGATTTACCATTAGTCATTCATTCTAGAAATGCATTTAATGAAATCGCCGAGGTACTCAACCCCTTTCGCAATACTGGTCTTAAAGGTGTTTTTCACTGCTTCACCGGAGATAAAGAGCAAGCCGCCTGGATAGTAGATTTTGGATTTTATTTGGGCATAGGTGGGGTTGTAACCTATAAAAAAACTACTCTACCCGATGTTTTAAAACATGTTCCACTGGAGCGAATTTTGACGGAAACAGATGCTCCTTACCTCAGCCCGATGCCTCATAGAGGCAAGAGAAATGAGCCGGCCTTAATGGTGGAAACCGTAAAAAAACTTTCAGAAATTTACTCAAAAACCTTTAGCGAATTGGCGAGCATCACTTGGAACAATGCTAAAAATCTCTTCCCAATAGCATGGCGATGAAAAAAATTCTGGTTATCTATACCGGCGGTACTATCGGAATGTCCAAAACAGGTACAAATGGTGCCCTGATACCTGTCGAATTTGAACAACTCTACAAGCTGATTCCGGAATTGAATGACCTTCCGGCATCTATCGATTTCCACAGTTGGGAGCAGCCAATAGACTCTACAGAGATGACTCCAGAACTTTGGGTAAAGCTCGCAACACAGATTTATGAAAATTACAATCACTACAATGGTTTTGTGGTATTACATGGGAGCGATACTATGGCATTTACCGCATCGGCTTTGAGTTTTATGCTCAGAAATCTGAATAAACCTATAATTTTTACCGGCTCTCAACTCCCCATCAACATCATCCGTACGGATGGAAAGGAAAATTTGCTCACCAGTATTGAATTAGCACTTTTGGAAGATCCTGATGGTACACCAGCTATACGAGAATCCGTCATTTACTTTGAATATAAACTCTATCGAGGAAATCGCACGTACAAGCATTCTTCTGAATCCTTCAAAGCCTACTCCAGTCCAAACTATCCATTGCTTGGAGAGGCAGGACTCGAGATTACTCTCAATCATCCGTATCTGATGCCTGCGCCGGTAAACCCCCTGGAGTTCCAGCCGCAGATTGATTCAAATATTTTGAATATAAGTCTTTTTCCTGGTATAAACTTCAAATGGATTCGAAAAGTACTTGAAAACTCAGCCGAACTCAAAGCGCTGATTCTACTAACTTACGGCTCAGGCAACGCCCCCAAAGACCCGGAGCTAGGAATACTTTTAAAAAGTTTCAGAGATAGAAATATCCCCGTAATCAATATATCTCAGTGTAAATCGGGATCGGTGAAGATGGGAAAATACGAAGTAAGCCGATGGCTCATGGATTTGGATGTAATCAGCGGATACGATATGACTCGAGAAGCAGCTATCACCAAGACGATGAACATTTTACCACAGATCAAAAATCCTAATGATTTCAGAAAAATGTTTCAGACATCAATATCCGGTGAACTAACGGTAAAATAATTTAAGCCTTGTTGATGAAAATGAAATTTTGTTAAATTGCGCCCGTTTTTACGATTAATTCGTAAAATATTGGAGAGGTGTCCGAGTGGTTGAAGGAACACGCCTGGAAAGCGTGTATACCCCTAAAGGGTATCAAGGGTTCGAATCCCTTTCTCTCCGCTAAATTTTACTAAATTTAATAACCCAAATCAACAACAGTATGAGAAAAGCGCTCTCTGCACTTGCAATTTCAGCTTTAATGCTGATGTTTTCTTCTACCTCCATTGTAGCTCAGGACGAACAAACCACAGAGGTACAATCTGAGCAGACAGAAGCACAGGCCCAGGAACAAAGTGAAACATCAATCCAGGCTACTCCGGTGGAAGAAGTACAGGAAGAAAAAACTTTCCACCAAATCATCAAAGAAAAATTCATTGAAGGTGGTCCGGAGTTTATGGGAATTGTTCTTATAGCCTTAATCCTGGGTCTTGCCATCAGTATTGAAAGAATAATATATCTCAACCTGGCCAATACAAATAATGAAAAACTTATCGCCAAAGTAGAAGATGCGCTCAATAGTGGCGGTATTGAAAAAGCCAAAGAAATTTGCCGCAACACTCGTGGGCCTGTCGCATCCATCTTCTACCAGGGACTTGACAGATACAGTGAAGGAATCGACATTGTAGAAAAATCAATCGTTTCCTATGGAGGGGTAATGATGGGACAACTCGAAAGAGGAGTATCCTGGATTTCGCTCTTCATCGCACTTGCTCCAATGCTGGGGTTTATGGGTACAGTAATTGGTATGATTCAAGCGTTCGATGCAATTGAAGCTGCTGGCGATATTTCTCCTTCACTGGTAGCTGGTGGTATTAAGGTAGCGCTGCTTACCACTGTATTTGGTCTTATCGTAGCCATGATTCTTCAGGTGTTTTACAATTACATCATTGCCAAAATCGACAGCATCACCAACTCTATGGAAGAGGCTTCCATTTCTCTGATAGACCTGTTGGTCAAATACAACCATAAACAAAGTAAATAAAAAAAACTGAAAACCTCGACCTATGATAGATTTTGGTATCACATTGACCTACATATTGATAGGCATTTGCGTAGCTACAATAGTTGGGTTCGCTATATCAAAGGTTTTTACCCATTTCAGCAAAGTAAAGAATGCTCTAATCGGGATTGCTGTGTTGTTGATAATTTCTTTGGTTGGGTACACCTCTGCTGATGGAAGCGACTATGTCAATTATCCCGCTTCTATGAACATTACGGAAGTAACCTCAAAAATGGTAGCAACAGGTCTTACGACTTTCTATATTCTTACGCTATTGTCAATTGTGGCAATATTGTATGTAGAAGTTTCGAAAATATTCAAATAAAATGGCAAGAAGAGCAGCCCCGGAAATCAATGCAGGCTCCATGGCAGATATTGCCTTCCTGCTTTTGATTTTCTTTTTGGTAACTACCACAATGGATGTGGATTCCGGTATTTCCCGAAAATTACCCCCCTATGACGAACGTGAACCACCGGAGCAACCCCCCATCAAAGAGAGAAACATCCTCAGGGTATTGGTCAATAGTCAGGACCTCTTGCTAGTAGACGACCAATACATGAAACTCGAAGATCTGAAAGATTATGCAAAAAGACACATTTCAAACTTCGGTAAAGAGGATAACCTTTCTGAAAGTCCGGAGAAACACGTCATTTCCCTTCAAAACGACAGAGGTACCTCATACGAAATGTATGTAGCGGTGCAGAATGAACTGACAGCAGCTTACAATGAACTCAGAGACGAAGAATCCTTAAAGAGATTTGGGAGAAAATTTAATCTGCTGACAGAGAACCAGGCAAAAGAAATAGCAGACTACTATCCAATGAAAATTTCAGAAGCAGAACCTGTAAAACTCAAATAACATGTCAAAATTTAGAAGAAAAACAGGTAAAAGTCAACCGGCAATCTCCACTGCATCGCTTCCAGATATTGTATTTATGTTGCTTTTCTTTTTTATGGTTACAACTGTAATGCGAGAAGTTACTCTTCTGGTGCAAAACAGAAAACCCTTTGCTACTGAGATTGTAAAGCTCGAAAGGAGATCGCTTGTATCATACATCTATATTGGTCCTCCGATCAAATCGCTACAAGCCCAGTTCGGTACAGAACCCAGAATTCAGCTTAATGATCAATTTGCCACGCTGAACGACATAGGCCCATATATTGCAGACGAAAGAGAGCGCAGAAATGAAGCTGAAAGGCCACTTATGACGGTTTCAATAAAGGCGGATAAAACAGTGAAAATGGGATTGATCACAGACCTTAAATTTGAACTAAGAAGAGCACAGGCATTAAAAATTAATTATTCGACCATAAAAGGAAAACCCTTCGGAGAAAAGTAACTTTTAAAAGATTATCACTTGAAAAAAGGCTATTGTTCGTTCTATGACAATAGCCTTTTTGTTTTTCAAAAAAAATCACTTTTCGATCAGTAAGCACCCATTCTGATGAGACCGGCTTTTGCTTTTTGATGAATGCCCTCTTGGTAAGGAAAATTTTTCAATTCCAAACATTTGGAATAATAATATGTCGCCTTACCATGTATTCCAAGTTTCTCATAGAGTAAAGCGGCCTGTAAGGCCGAGTTGGCTCTGTTAAAAGCAGGCTGTTGGTGTTGAGAAAATGCTTTTTCAAAGTTTTCAATCGCCGGATATATCCATCCTTTATTCTGGTATACCCTTCCAAGTCGATAATGGTATTCAGCCATTTCGATGGGATCTTTACAGCACTTCTTTCCAGAATCAGACAAGAGAATTTCCAAAGCTTCATCCAAATATCCTCCATCAAACAATATTCTCGAGCGGATAAGAGTTAGATTTAACCGTTCTTCTGCATCTCTTTCAGCTTGTTGATCAGGTCCTATAACCGACAGCCCAACAGTTGGCACCAAAGCCATCAATGAATCCGCTTTTTTTATATCATTTGCCAGCAGGTAGTGCCATGCCAACAGACGATGTGCAGCTTTTACATGATGCATGCCTTTATAATTCTGTAAAAACGTCAAAAGACTTGTTTCACACTCCGAATCTCCGGCAGCTAACAACCCTTTACCAAACAAATAATGAAAATAATGGAGGGGAAACTGCCCTTCTTTTGGTTGGATTTGTTTGAGGATTTTAAGTGCAGTATCATTATAGCCCTGCTCCATGAGTACCTTAGCCGATACAATTGCAGTTACATAATTTTCCATCGGATCAATTCCAAAACTCTCCGGGAGGATTTCCTCATTATCCACTAATTGTTTTGCAGATATTAAAAACAGAATATTGGCCCTGGTCGAATAGATTTTGTAAGTCTTGTTGTTTAGTATGCGTCGATGTGCCTCTTTCATCAGATCCACCCCCTTTTTTACATCGCCTGTATACCCCACAAAGGACAAATATTTTCTTAGCTCGGGAGGTAAACTTCCAATAGTTGCAATCATATTACCCCAAAGAAGTTTCACAACTGGATTTTGAGGGTGCATTTTATATGCATTTTTGGATGTAGTATATGCGGTTAGGAATTCTGAAGCTGCCCTGAGCCGATTATTTAGCCTAACCTGCAGCAGACCACAATAAATGGCTATTTCAACTTCGGCTATTAGGTGATGAACATTACTAGCTGTATCGTTATTGATTTTTGACTGTATCTTTTTAAGTCTTATAATGCTCTGTTTTGTAAATACGTCTTCATCGCGAGCCGTAGCTTCTGCAAAGATCAATGCAGCCATAGCAGCTTCCACAGCCACATTTTTCGGAGCTTGCCTGGCCTCAGCTTGTAAAAGTTTAGAAGCGTCAGCTAGATAAAAATCCTGAATCCGTTCGTAGGCAAGTACTATCCTGCGAGAGTGATCAAAATATCCGTTTGTCTGATCGGGTGAGATATTTAAAATAAACAAAAAAAGGGATTTCGATACGAAACCCCTCCCAAATATTTTTGAAAACGTCTTCAATTACAATACGGAAGAGATGAGATGATTGATTTTTTCCTCTTCCTCACGCGCCAAATCAGAATCCACCAGAATCCGGCCACTGTGTTCATCGATGATGATTTTTTTTCTCGATTGAATTTCAAGCTGACGCTGAGGCGGAATGGTGAAAAATGACCCCATTGATGCTCCTCTTTCGACAGGCACCACAGCTAAGCCATTTTTCATCCGTTCTCTGATGCGACGGTAGGCTGCCAACAATCTAGGTTCTATCAAAGATGCGAATTCCTCTGATTTCTTTTTCAAGAGTTCTTCTTCCTTGGCAGTTTCGCTCATTATGGATTCAAGTTCCTGTTTTTTGAAGTCAAGATGGTTTGACAGTTCTTTTATTTTCTCTTCGGCAGTGGCTATTTGAGCATTTTTGTTTTCGATTCTGGATTTGGCCTCTTTCATCCTTTTCTCAGCCAGCTGGATCTCGAGCTCCTGGTAATCAATCTCTCTGGATATTGCTTCGAATTCTCTGTTGTTTCTTACATTTTTTTGCTGTTCTTTATATTTTGTTATTTTATCGAGACAGCTTTTTATAAAAATCTTCTTGGCTTTTATGTCGTTTTCCAGCTCGGAAATTTCATTTTTAAGCTTATCGACTCTTGTATGCAATCCTTCTATTTCATCCTCTAAGTCCTGAACTTCTAGTGGCAGGTCTCCTCGAATAGCTTTTATCTTATCGATTCTGGAATCTATCAGTTGTAAATCGTAGAGTGCTCGAAGTTTCATTTCTACGGTAACTTCCTGGCTCATAAAGTGTTAAATTGTTATTGCGGGGTTTGTATTAACTTTTGAAAGTAGGACTGCAAATGTATGGAAATTTTTCTCCAAAAATTTTGCAAATTCATTGACAATCATTATTTCACTCTCATAATGCCCCGGATCAATAATACCAAAGGAATCGTCTGCTTCAAAAAAATCATGATACTTTACATCAGCCGTGATAAAGACATCGGCGCCGGAGGCCTTAGCCTCCTGTATAAGAAAACTTCCTGATCCTCCACATATTGCTACTTTTTGTATTTTTTCCGGATGCTTTACTGAGATTTTTATTGATTTTAAATTTAAAACAGATTTGAGATGAACAATAAAGTCATCAAAATCCATTGCTTGACTAAGCTCACCCAAGCCTCCGGAGCCCGATTCCGGATCTACATTCTCCAACGGAATTATGAAATGCGCAACCTCTTCATATGGATGGGCTTTTTTCATAGCTGATAGTACAGATGTGAGTTTTCTGCCTGGTACTATTACTTCAAGTCTTTTTTCATCCACACGTTCCAGCTGACCCAGCTGCCCAATGGCCGGGTTAGAGCCCTCCAAAGGTAGAAAACTCCCTTTTCCATCAACGGAATAACCACAATGGGAATACTTGCCGATATGTCCTGCTCCAGCCTTAAATATGCTCTGCTCGACCTTTTCAAAGTCTCCTTTCGGAACAAATACGACAAGACTAAATAACCGGTCTTTACCCGATTTAAGGATTCTGAAGTTAGTAAGGCCGATTTGGTCTGAAAGCGATTTATTAAGACCGCTGACGATGTTGTCAACGTTGGTATGAACCGCAATGTGGGCTAGACCTGACTTTATCATTCGTTTGACCATTCTCTGGACTTCATTCTGTCCGGTAATCTTCTTTAAAGGCTTAAATATAAGAGGATGGTGAGTCAAAATCACCTGACAGCCCAATGAAATGGCTTCATCTATGACCTCGTTTGTGATTTCATATGCGACCAATACTTTGTGTACTTCCATATCATCGCTACCTATAAGAAGCCCTGTATTGTCATAGCTTTCACTCATGCTATCAGGTATATGCGTGGACAAACTGGCTAAAATGTTCTTTAATTTTTCCATATTTATTCCCGTTTGCTTTCTATTCTTTTTATGTACTCAAATGTACAGGCGCAATCAAAAGTGAAAGTTCATAGGATTGTTTTCTTTTTTAATGAACCTTGTTTAAACTGTAAGTAAAGAAATTGTTTTTATTTCATGTAAAAAGGTGTATTTACTTTTTCAAATCAATAATTTTTTTTGTGAGTATTGCATATATATTTGTGAAGCTATTTCTTTGATGCTTTAAAGCAATGGTCGTGAAAAAGCCTCTAAAGCTCTTACTTGTGATAGATTATCTGCTTGAGAGTCTGGCCATTGTGCTGATAATTATATCGTTTTTTATCGTATTTGATTCTTATTCCAGGCTTCCGGATGAAATCTACATATCTTACGGCCTGAATGGACTACCCGACAAAGCAGGTCACAAATCGAATCTTTACTTTCTTCCATTCATGGCTTTACTGCTGTACGCATTGCTCTCATCCCTTCAGAAAAATCCAGATCTTCTGCTATCGCCAAATACCAATGATGATCATAGAAGAGATATTTCGGAAAGATTTCTAATTAAACTCCTTACGATTTGTAAGCTGATTGTTTCTACAGGTAGTTTGATAATCGTCTACCGATCCATTTGGTTTCCAATAGGTTATGATCCATTATCGCCTAATTTGTTTTCGATTATCGTCTTTGTAATTTTATCTGTTCCGATTATTTTGCTGATTCTTAAGTTTGCCTTTGAATTAAAACGTCGAAAAAGCAGAGTGTAGGGTATTGTATTAAAGATTAAAAGTACGTACTGGAATGTGACTTTAAAACTTCCTGTACTTCCAAAAAAGTATGCACCCCCTTATCTCGGTTATACCATAGCTGAAGTTTGTGAATGATAGTGTTCAAATCGCTTGTACTGGATTTCAGGCGGTTGTACAATTTCTGCGCATCAGCTGGTCTGGGACCCCAGCTGCCCAACTCATTGAGTTCAGTGTCGAGTATGATTACTTTAGGAATGCTGCGACTGCCATTTGTCAGGTAAGCGTCCATCAAATCCGGATGCTCATCTCGGTAAAGGAGTTTCAATTCAAGGCCATTCTGTTTGCAGATAAAGTAAAGTATTGGAAGGATATGCGCTGCATCCCCACACCAGCTTTCTGTGAGTGTGAGAAGTACGAGAGACTTTTGTACCGAAAAGCTGAATGTAAAAGATGTTGGCTTCAATACTTTTAACCAGCGATTCATTCGCTGGTAATTCATTGCTATATAAGTATGATAGCTATTCTGTTTCTGAACACTTTCCGGGTATGGTTGGGATAAAATTTGTTCAATCTGATAGAGATATTCATCAAAAGAAAAAGCTTTGGCAACTTTTGAAGAGAGCCAAAGCTTACGGTCTGTAGTAGTGCTTATCATTTTTTAAACTCAAGAAAAACTTCAGTCAGTATATCGAGAGCTTCCTGCATTTGTTCTTTATCTATGACCAGAGGAGGTGCAAACCGAATAATATTTCCGTGTGTAGGTTTTGCCAGAAGGCCTTTATCTTTAAGCGACAGACATAGATTCCAGGCAGTTTTACTGTCCGGGCTATCATTAATCTGAACGGCATTTAGCAGGCCCTTTCCTCTCACATCTGAAATCAAATCAGGTCTTTGATTCATCACTTCCGTCATTTTTTGTCTGAACATCTCTCCCATTATTCGGGCATTAGCTGGTAAATCCTCATCTATGACCACACGAAGAGCTGCCATAGCTACAGTGCACGCCAGAGGATTGCCACCAAAGGTGCTGCCGTGTTGCCCGGGTCTGATGGTGAGCATCACCTCACTATCTGCCAGGACTGCAGAGACTGGCATCACACCACCTGAAAGAGCTTTGCCCAGGATAAGTATATCAGGGCGGGCGTCTTCGTAGTCAGTGGCCAGCATCTTGCCAGAGCGGCCAATTCCTGTTTGTACTTCATCGGCTATAAATAAGACATTGTATTTGGTACACAATTTTCTGACTCCTGCCAGATATCCCTCGTCAGGGACAATCACTCCGGCCTCTCCCTGAATGGGCTCTACCATAAAGGCAGCTATGTTGGGATTGGACGAAAGATGTGCTTCCAATGCTGCAAGGTCATTGTACGGTATAATCTGAAAGCCGGGCAAAAATGGGCCGTAATTAGTATAGCTTTCCGGATCAGTGGACGAGCTGATGGCTGCAAGTGTCCTCCCCCAGAAATTGTTTTCAGCAAAGAGTATAATTGCCTGATTTTGGGGTATTTTCTTTATTTCATAGGCCCACTTCCTAGCGAGTTTGACGGCAGTTTCACCCCCTTCTACTCCGGTATTCATCGGTAGCACCCGCTCATAACCAAAGAGTTCGCAGATGTATCTTTCGAAGATGCCCAATACACTGTTGTGAAATGCTCGGGAAGTGAGGGTGAGTTTCTGTGCCTGTCCGATAAGAGCATTGATTATTTTCGGATGACAATGCCCCTGATTAACAGCAGAATAAGCTGAGAGAAAGTCAAAATATTTTTTTCCTTCTACATCCCAGACATAGACCCCTTTTCCCCGGTCAATCACCACCGGGATGGGGTGATAATTGTGTGCGCCGTATTTGTATTCCAATTCGATGGCCAATGCAGAGGTAATCTCTTCCATTTGAGAAATCATAGCAAAATTCTTTATACAAGTATTTGTCACAAAAGTAAGGCTTTTAAGAGAGCACTCTAAATAAAATGAATTTTAATGGCCGATAACCATGGGTTTCAATTGTGCAATAATGCCCATGAATGCATTTCAAAGATAATGACCAGAAGTATGGATCAGCATGGAGCCCCATTCAATACAGCAATAGAAGTGATGTCCTCTTAAAAATGACTATTTATTTTTAAAGTAAAAGCACCTCCCTATCTTCGCCCGAAATTTTTTGCATGTACAGACGCAAGCTGCCTAAAGAACAATGGACATGGGCATTTTATGACTGGGCAAATTCTGTGTATTCACTTGTAATTGGCACAGCGATTTTTCCGATTTATTTCGCTTCTGTCACGTCAGCTGGTAATGGGGCGGTTCAGTTTCTCGGCAGAACTTTTGCCAATTCCGAAATTTACAGTTATTCTCTGTCTTTGAGCTTTTTGTTGGTAGCAATTGTATCCCCTATTTTATCGGGTATAGCGGATTCTACCGGTAGCAAAAAGAAATTTTTGCAATTTTTCTGCTACCTGGGAGCCTTGAGCTCAACGGCATTGTACTTTTTTACGAGCGAAAATCAGGTAATTGCAGCCTTGGCGCTCAGTATTTTAGCAAGTATTGGTTTTTGGGGCAGTATTGTATTTTACAATTCCTATTTACCGGAAATAGCACCACCTGAACAACATGATGAACTGAGTGCCAGAGGTTATTCATTAGGTTACCTCGGAAGCAGCTTGCTGCTGATTATAAATTTAATTACAATCACTTATCCCGAAACTTTCGGTTTTAAAAATGCAGCTCACGCTACCAGATTTAGCTTTCTGACCGTTGGCATCTGGTGGGCGGGTTTTGCTCAGATTACGTTTAAATACCTGCCCAAGACCCATAGAACAAACCGATTCAGAAGGGGATACCTGGTATCAGGATATATCCGAATCAGGCAAGTCTTTAAACAAATCATGCGAATGCCATATGTAAAATTGTATCTGTTTTCTTTTTTTCTCTTTAGCGTCGGTGTGCAAACCATTATTTTGATTGCCACCTTGTTTGGCAGTCAGGAGCTAAAGCTCGAGAGCAATCAACTAATTCTCACCATACTTCTGATACAGTTTTTTGGAATAGCCGGAGCACAATTGTTTGCTTTTATTTCCTCAAAAGTAGGCAACATCCGAGCGCTGATGGTGAATGTAAGTATCTGGATTACTGTATCCACTATGGCATACTTCCTTGACGCAAACGATGCATATGTGATGTACAAATTTTTTGCCCTGGGGAGTACCGTCGGACTTATAATGGGGGGCATTCAGTCCCTGGCACGCTCCACTTATTCCAAAATGATCCCCCCTACTGAAAACACAGTAAGTTTTTTCAGTTTTTATGACATAACTGAAAAAATTGCAATCGTAGTGGGTACTTTCCTCTACGGGGCCATCATTGGCATCACAGGCAGTATGAAATCATCAGCACTTATGTTGGCCGTTTTCTTTTTACTGGCCATCATCTTCTTATCAGGAGTGAAAATGAGAGAAGTCCGAAAGAAAAAAGCTTCCAGATACATTTAGTTTCACAGCTATGAAATCCATGTTAAAAGACTACCAGCTGCTGCTCGGCTCGGCAAGTCCGCGCAGACATGAGTTGATCTATCTGATGAATCTGCCATACCGAATAGTGAAAATGCGTGTAGATGAATCTTATCCTCTACATCTTAAAGGAGCAGATATAGCCGAATATCTCTCCAGAAAAAAATCAATGGCATATTTTAAAAATCTCACGGATAAAGAAATTTTAGTAACGGCCGACACCATTGTATGGCACAAAGACGAAGCTCTGGAAAAGCCAGAAAGCCGGCAAAACGCCATAGAAATGCTGCATCGGCTTTCAAATGACTGGCATCAGGTCTTCACAGGAGTCACACTGGCTCACCTCAGCCTGCAGACCACCTTTTCTGTGTGTACAGAGGTATATTTTGAGACGCTTACCGATGAGGAAATTGAGTTTTACGTAGATGATTACAGACCTTTTGACAAAGCTGGAGCATATGGCATGCAGGAATGGCTGGGAGTGGTAAAGGTGAGCAAAATCAAGGGCTCATACACCAATGTGGTGGGCCTGCCTACAGCGGAGTTGTATATACAGCTCAGGAATTTTATTCGCTCAATTGACAGTGAGAATGATTAAAAAATTTGCCAGGCTGATATTTCAGATTATTGTATCGTTTTTTCTCCTGACCAATGCGCTGGTGATCTTGTACAAATTTATCCCCATACCCGGTACCCCTCTCATGTTGATCCGGTCCATTGAATTTGCAGGTAGTTCTTTGCCATTGCAGTACCAATGGTCCAAAGCTTATGAAATAAGTGAATACGCTTATCTGGCCGCCATAGTGTCCGAAGACCAGAATTTCTTCAAACACTCTGGTTTTGACTTCCAGGCCATGAAAAAAGCTTTGGAAAATACTAAAAAAGGGAAAAAACTCAGGGGAGCCAGTACCATCACTCAGCAATTGGCTAAAAATCTCTTTTTGTGGCCCGGAAGAAGCTGGTTCAGAAAAGGTTTGGAAGCGTATTTTACAACATTGTTAGAATTTTACTGGCCAAAAAAAAGAATACTTCACACCTATCTGAATGTGATTGAAATGGGAAAACACATTTATGGAATAGAAGCTGCTGCCCGATATTATTTTAGAAAACCTGCAAAAAATCTCACCAGAGAAGAAGCCTCGCAAATCATAGCAATTTTGCCTAACCCCCGCAAATGGAGGGCTCAACCACCAGGCCCCTACGTAGCCAGACGGTCACAATGGATTCAAAAACAAATGAAAATGTTTGGCGGTACTCAGTATTTGCATCTAAATGAATGCTGCTACTAACCCGGGAAGAGGGCTATCAAAAGGCCTTTGCCCTCAAAATGGAGAAACATCAACTGATTCTCCACTCTGATGGATTTTACTGGCTCTTTAAAGGGCAGTTCGATTCTCCTGATGAAATTGACAGTAAGGCCTGAAATAAGAATGTTTCTTCCATCCAGCCCAATCAATTTCCGGTCTTTCACCTGTACGGACTTCAAGTTTCTGACAGCCACATTTTTCACAAAATTTCCAAAGACATCAAAAACCATAAGGCCGGTCTCAGGTGCATAAATATACAAACCCGTGGCATCGCTTTGCAAGTATACAGGTGTATTTTCCTGTCCGAGCAGTTGAGTTAAGTTTTGAGTTGAAAACTCAATGCTTTCAAGCCTTGGATTGTAGAGCATTACCTGGTCCAGGACCTGGTCGTAGAGCCAAATACGATTTTGAGTAGTCATTGAGGCAAGTTGGACATCCATCAATCCAATATCTTCTAATTGAAAAGCTTGCTGTATTTTATTTAATTTATTATCCAATAATATCAGCTGATTGAACGGTTGGTATCGCACCAGAATCCTCATCGGGTTAAAGGCGTCTACTGAAGCTACCCGACCAAGAGGCGGTTCAGAAAAACTAATGGTTAGTCCCTGAGATTGCGGATATGGTGCTATCTTTTTTATTTCATTTTCGTAAATTAAATACACATTTCCCAGATTGTCTGTGGTAAAAGTTTGAAGCTCCAGATCATCTATCCAAAGTATTGTATCAATACCCTCGGCATATGGGCTTTGAGAATAGGATGTACCTATGGAGAGAAGGCATACTACTAGTGGAGTAATTGTCTTCATTTCATCAGGTTTAGCAATTCGTCCAGTAAGACCCTGTCGTTTTTAAGTTTAGGAACTTTATTCTGGCCTCCAAGTTTATTTTTACTTTTAAGCCAATTGTAGAAGAGTTGGTCGGGTGCCTGATGAACAATGGGAGCTTTAAGCGTCATATCTTTATACCTTTTGGCATCATAGTCCGAATTAAGTCTTCTCAATTCCTCGTCAAGAATAGTGCAGAATGCAGCAAAATCCCGAGGTTTTCTCTCAAATTCGATGATCCATTCATGAGCACCGCTGCCATGTCCGTCAAAATAGTGTGGACCAGCAGTGAAATCCCTGACCTCAGCTTGCGTTTCAAGACAAGCCTTTCGAATGGCCCTCTCTGCGTTATCAATCATGAGCTCTTCCCCAAACGCATTGATATACAGTTTCGTTCTGCCGGATATCGAAAATCTGAGAGGCTTGGTTTCAGAGAAAATAATGGTGTCACCTGGCATATACCTCCAAAGTCCGGCATTGGTTGATATCACCAATGCATAATTGACACCGGTCTGTGCTTCCCAGATAGGTATTATATGCTCTGCAGCTCCATCAAGTTTTTCCACGGGTATCAATTCGTAAAAAATCCCGTAGTCAAGCATTAGCAATATTGCACCCGGCTCTTTGAGGTCCTGAATTCCAAAAAAGCCTTCAGACGCGTTGTATGTCTCAAGGTAATGCACTCTGTCGCCCGGAAACAATTTCTGAAACGCATGGCGGTAGGGCACAAAGCTGACTCCACCGTGAATATACAACTCCATATTGGGCCAAATTTCATGTAGATGGCGCACACCAGTCTTTTGGATAATCCTTTGAGCCATCACATAAAGCCATGATGGTACACCTGCCATGCTGGTGACATCCTGTTTGATGGTTATTTCTATTACTTTTTCAATTTTCTCCTCCCAATCGCTGATCAGGGCAATCTCTTGATCCGGAGTAGAGCGCCACTGTACCCATGCAGGAAAGTTTTTAATCAATATAGCGCTCAGATCACCGGAATAGCTCCCGTTGGCTTCGTTGATAAACTGTGTGCTACCTCCTATTCTCAGACTCAACCCATGAAATAACCTGCTCTCCGGAAAAAGGCTGAAATATATTCCCAACATATCCCTGCCTGCTTTGTAGTGGCACTCTTCCAAAGCATCTATACTGACCGGGATGTATTTGCTCCGGTCGTTGGTGGTTCCTGATGATTTGGCAAAATAATTTACCTCTCCGGGCCAGAGTACATTATGCTCACCTCGCTTGGCCCGGGCGATATACGGTTCTATGTCTTCATATTGTACAATGGGAACATTTTTGCGAAAGTCTTCATAGGATCCGATTTTTTGAAATTGATGTCGTACACCATAATCAGTATATTTTGCATTCTCAACAAGTTCTTTGAGTACTTTACGCTGAATTTTCTCCGGAAATTCTTTAAAAAACTCAATTTCATCGAGCCTCCATTGTAAATTCCATTTCAACACATTGTTTATTAAAGATTTCAGCATGCACTATCTAATTTTACCGTGTGTAAAATTAAGGAAGTATTAATGTATGATATCATCGGGATTTTTACATAAAATGGCTGTTTATCAGGATAAACCTGTCAAATATTATCTCAATACTGAAGAAGATTTGTTCTTTCTTAACGAGCTTATGGGCCGGAAATTCAAAATTACGTACTTAGGCGATATAAAGTGCTTTTGTGGCAAATTGGTAAATAATGTATTTCGGATGAATTTCTGCTACAATTGCTATTACACATTGCCTGAAGCATCAGAAGCCATCCTAAAACCAGAATTGAGCAAAGCGCATCTGGGCATCGAAGAAAGAGACCTGGAATCTGAAAAAGCATACCAGCTGCAACCTCATACAGTTTATCTGGCCATATCCGGAGGTTTAAAAGTGGGTGTGACGCGGACCTCCCAGCAAATCACAAGGTGGATAGACCAGGGCGCCATTAAAGCATTGCCAATACTCCATACTTCCAACAGGTATGAGGCCGGTGTATGGGAGGTAGAATTGAAAAAAATTTTTTCAGATAAAACTGCATGGAGAGAAATGTTGAGATGGAACGACCCAGATGTAGATTTACTTGCTGAAAAAAACAAAATACTGGAAACTTTCAGGGACAGACAAAATGAATTTCTTGACCATTCAGAACTATTTACTTTTGAGTATCCTTCTTTGGAAAAACCAGATAAAATCACTACAATAAACATCGAAACCAAAAAGTCAGTAGAAGGAATACTTACTGGCATCAGAGGCCAATATTTAATACTTGACAACAACAAAGTGTTTAATATCCGGACGTATGAAGGAAGGCATGTTGAGATAGAAATCACATAATGTTTGATCTAAATTTATATGAATGCCGTATAAACAAATTTTACCCACAAATATTCCCTTTTTTCTCCATTTATAAATATTTTTTACTTAAAGGATAATGGTACACACCTGCTATTAGATTCACTTATTGAGATTGTTGTCCCTTACTACAGAAAAATTTTAATCTTCTCAAATGGCCTGGCAGAAATATCGAAGATTTACGCAATCTAATGCATTTAAAAATTAAAAAAATATTTTGAACAAAGTCCTCTTTATCGCTTTAGAAGTATGAGTTTTTCTTTTTTTGAAAATTACATCAGATATATAATCCGATTAAGTGAAATGAATCAGCCGTATCCATTCAGATACAGACCACCAAATAATAAGGATGCCCTAGTAGGAAAGGATGGAAAAGCAGAGTGTCTTTTGAATGAATGCGGTAAAAAACTTACAATGTTTTGGATTATCCCAATGACTTCATGCATAGGCAAGCCATATCAATTAAGACAATTTCCTGGATGGAAGAAATACAAATGCTTATCAACTTTCACACCTTATAATCTGACTAAGAATTCTATGCTGGATAAAGTAAGAATCTTCACTTCCTTTCAATCTTAGGCTGAAAAGAGAGTTTGTCACTCAGGTTCTGTATTGTACGCTTTAAAAAATTGGTTTAAGAGTTTTTCGGTTTCAAAGTACCTACTTCAGCCATACCTTCTGATTCAGCTACTACCACATGATTGCTTTACATTTGTCGGCAATCGATTTCTGCAAATAATAATGTATTATTTTCTGGAAGGCATAGTTGAAGTACTAACTCCTACATACTGTGTGCTCAACTGCAATGGAGTAGGATGGCAAGTTCAGATAAGTGTTTTCACTTTTGAAAAACTCAAACAGGGAGAAAAACACAAGCTTTACACTCATTTTATCGTACGCGAAGACGCTCACATTATGTATGGCTTCAAAGACGAGGCCGAACGCATCCTTTTTCAACTGCTTATCACGGTATCAGGGGTAGGAGCCAACACAGCCCGATTGATCCTGAGCCACCTCAGATCAGACGAGCTGCTCGATGTGATTTCCTCCTCCAATGTGGCCAGACTAAAAGCCGTCAAAGGCATAGGGGCAAAGACAGCAGAACGAATCATCGTGGACCTGCGCGACAAGGCTGGGAGCGCATTCGAATCCTTGCAAATCAAAACAATTTCATCAAATAATAAAGCCGCTAAAGACGCGTTATCTGCTCTAGAGGTTTTGGGCTACCCAAGACCTGTGGCCGGTAAAGTGATAGAAAAAATAACAATTGAGAATCCGGATTTGGATGTTGAGGGAATAATAAAATTAGCGCTAAAGAATCTGTAGAGAAGGGTGAAAATTGCAGAAAATTTTGGGAAATTTCTGGCTATACTTGTTTTTTCGTTAGTCCTTTCCTCCTTTAAAATCCCCTATTTTTTTTCCGGAAGTGCGTCTTCAAAAATTGCTGTAAAAGCCATCACAGATACTACCAAAGACTCTACCCGATACAATCCAAGGAGCCCATCATCGCTCAACCTGAAAGACCCCGCCAATTTCAGAACAGAGCTCGACTATGACCCGGTCAAAAACCTGTACATCGTACGACGTCTGATAGGAAACACAGTTATTGAAACACAGTACTTTACACCTGAAGAGTACAAGAAAACATTTTTTGAAAAAGAAGACCAAAAGTACTGGACAGAAAAATCGGGAAGCGGGAGCGGACTTCGCGATCGAAATACCGGAGGTGACCCGCGCGACAATGCGTCGGCACTATTGCCTTTGATCGAAGTAAAAGGAGAGACGTTTAAAAACATCTTTGGGAGTAATACCATTGAAATCCGCCCTCAAGGTTCGGCCACGCTCACCCTTGGCGGGAGATTTCAACGGTTGGAAAATCCCATGATACCTGTCCGTAACCGCCGTACCTTCAACCTTGTCTTTAACCAGCGCATCCAAATGAACGTAAACGGGCGCATCGGTACCCGGCTAAATCTCGGATTTAATTACGACACCCAGGCCACTTTTGCCTTCGACAACCAAATCAAAACCCAATTCACCGGCGAAGAAGATCAAATTCTGAAAAAACTCGAGTTTGGCAATGTAAACATGCCGCTCAACAGTTCATTGATTACTGGTGTGCAAAGCCTCTTTGGCATCAAGGCACAAATGCAATTTGGTAAAACAACTGTTACTACCGTCTTTTCGGAGCAAAGGAGCCAGACATCCTCCATCAATCTGCAAGGGGGCGGTGCTGTACAGGAATTTTTCATTCAGGCAGATCAGTACGAAGCCAACAGGCATTACTTTCTATCCCATTATTTCAGAGCCAACTACGAAAGATTTTTGAACAATCTGCCCGTCATTACCTCTCCTGTTCAAATCACCAGAATTGAAGTATGGGTCACCAATCGAAGAAATGTCACAGAAAATGTAAGAAATATTGTTGCCTTTATGGACCTTGGAGAGGCAGATATTGTGGATTGGGCTTACAGAAACACCCAATCCGGACCGGCAGGACCCGACATCTTCTCAGGCACAATAGACAGGAGAGACCCTGAACTGCCTCACAACCAAATGAATAAACTTAACCCCACCATTTTGCAAAACGAATACCCCGGCATTCGAAACATTGCCCAGGCTAATGCATTGCTCACCCAGGCAGGATTTGAACCCGGTATCGATTTCGAAGACCTAACCAATGCACGCCTCCTTTCACCTAATGAATATACTTTTCACCCACAGCTCGGGTACATTTCTCTAAACCAGGCCCTCAACCAGGACGAAGTGCTGGCAGTCGCCTTTCAATACACTGCTAATGGAAAGACCTATCAGGTCGGTGAATTTAGCAACGATGGTGTATCTCCACCCGCTACCCTTGTACTGAAATTGCTCAAAGCCACCCTGCTCAATGTACGCGTGCCTATCTGGCATCTGATGATGAAAAATGTTTACTCTCTTAACGCATTCCAGATTAATCCTCAAGACTTTAAACTCGATGTGCTCTATTGGAACGATGAGACCGGCGTGCCCATCCCCTTTCTGCCAGAGGGAAATCTCCGAAATGAACTGTTGCTTCGTGTAATGGGGCTCGACCGGCTGAACAACAACAACGACCCCTTTCCCGACGGATTTTTCGACTTCGTGCCAAATGTGACCATTAATCCACAAACAGGAAGAATTTACTTTCCCGTGGTGGAACCCTTCGGGCGGCATCTGGCTTCAAAACTCGAAAACGATGAACTAAGGCAGCGATACGTCTTTCAGCAGCTCTACGACAGTACACGGTTCAGAGCACAGGAGATGACCAAACTCAATAAATTTTTTCTGAGAGGAAGGTATAAGTCGGCATCAGGCAGCGAAATACAACTGAATGCCATTAACATTCCGCGAGGCTCCGTATCCGTGACTGCCGGTGGAGTAAAACTCCAGGAAGGCACACAATACACCGTAGATTACAACCTTGGGCGTGTGAGGATACTTGACGAGGGCATCATCAACTCTGGCTTACCCATAAGAGTGGACTTTGAAAACAATGCCCTCTTTGGTGCGAATGTGAAATCCTTTGCCGGAATCAACGTAGATCACCGTGTAAGCGAACATTGGAACATTGGCGGTACCCTTCTACACCTGAGAGAACGTCCGTTTACACAAAAAGTAAATCTAGGCTTCGAACCCATTGCCAACACCATCTGGGGACTCAATACCCAATACAGTAAAGAAGCTCCCATCCTTACAAAACTCGTCGATGCACTGCCCTTTATTTCCACCAAAGCCCCATCAACCATTAACGCCCAGGGAGAATTTGCACAGCTGATACCCGGCTCCCCCAGAGCTATTAAATTAGACCGTGAAGAAACCACCTACATCGATGATTTCGAAAGCTCACAAACACTCATCGACATACGAAACCCCATGCGATGGCAATTGGCCAGTATACCCTCCGGTCAGAGCGAACTCTTCCCTGAAGCCGAACTCAACAACGACATTCGAATCGGCTTTAACCGGGCAAGGATCGCCTGGTACACCATTGATCCCCTGTTCTTTCAGGCCAACTCCCAGACCCCGGCCAATGTGCGTGCCGACCGGGTCATGCGGTCCAACCATTACATGCGCGAAATCCTTGTAAAGGAGGTTTTCCCCAACCGAAGGCTCGACCCGGCCATGCCTCGAAACATTCCCACTCTCGATATCGCCTACTATCCCGAAGAAAGAGGTCCCTACAACTTTGATGTAGAAGGAGAACCCGGTATTTCGGCCGGACTTAATTCAGATGGAAAGCTCAACAATCCGCGCTCCAGGTGGGGAGGAATCATGCGCGAACTGCTCACCAACAATTTTGAGGAACAAAACATTGAATTCATCCAATTCTGGTTGTTGGATCCTTTTCTGGAAGATCCCACGCTCAAAGGAGGTGACCTCTACATCAACCTGGGCAATATCTCAGAAGACATTCTGAAAGATGGCCGCCAGGCATTCGAACAAGGACTTCCGATCGATGGCAACTTTGCACAACTTGATTCCACCGCCTGGGGCT
This sequence comes from Schleiferia thermophila, assembly GCF_003337435.1. Taxonomy (GTDB): domain Bacteria; phylum Bacteroidota; class Bacteroidia; order Flavobacteriales; family Schleiferiaceae; genus Schleiferia; species Schleiferia thermophila. The sequence goes on along the minus strand of NZ_QPJS01000003.1, from coordinate 34,333 downwards.
ATGTACCGAAAATTGTTCCTCAGGTACAAGCCTTTAACAATGAACCCGGAGCCAGGGAAGTGCAAGACGTCGGTATGGACGGCCTCAATGACGAATTAGAGCGACAATGGTTTAAACTGAGAAATCAAACCTTCCTGGAGCGCTTAGCTGCGCAATTTGGAACGGGTTCGGCAGTATACAATGCCGTATTCAACGATCCGGCAGCCGACAACTACGAGTTCTACCGCTCAAACAATTACGATAATCTGCAGGCCGATATTCTCGAGCGGTATAAAAAATGGAATAATCCCCAGGGCAATAGCGACATCTCTCAGCCCGATGGTTACCCAAATACTGCTACCAACCGCCCTGATATGGAAGATGTAAACATGGACCAAACCCTTCAGCGCTCGGAGACCTACTTCCAGTATCGAATTTCCATCAGACCTCAAGACCTGCAAGTTGGCCGAAATCACATCACCGATGTGTACCAGACCACCACAGATGTATTGCCTGACGGCAGCCGAAAACCCGTAACCTGGTATCAGTTTAAGGTTCCGATTTTTACGCCCGACAAAGTAATAGGTCCTATCAGCGACTTTAGATCCATCCGATTCATTCGCTTGTTTTTGCACAATTGGGAAAATCCCATCGTTTTGCGCTTTGCAGCCTTTGAGCTGGTAAGGGGCGAATGGCGACGATATCCTTTTTCCCTGAGCGGCATGCGCGACGACCTGGCCAACGACGACAGCGATGGCACCCTATTCGAAGTAAATGTTGTAAACCTGGAAGAAAACGGCCAACGCGTACCCATCAACTATGTATTACCTCCGGGTATCGAGCGGCAGGAACTCTTTGCCACCTCTTCTATCCAGCAGCAGGATGAACAATCCCTGGCCATCAGGGTCTGCGACCTCAAAGATGGCGACGCAAGAGCCGTATTCAGAAACCTGGCAATGGACATGCGTCTTTACAAAAGGTTGAGGATGTTTGTACATGCCGAAGCCCGGGACCTGACCAATCCCCTTCGAGACGGGGACCTCACCGCCTTCATCCGCCTTGGAGCCGACTTTAGCCAAAACTACTACGAATATGAAATCCCACTGGTCGTGACCCAATGGGGAGAGGTCGACCCAAGACAAATTTGGCCACTCGAAAACGAATTTGACATTGACCTGGATGAAATCAGAAAAATCAAACTCGAGCGTGACAGAGCAGGAGTGCCGCTGCAAACCCGCTTCACAGTAGATAGAGGTGGACGAAAAATCACCATCGTAGGTGTGCCCAATCTGGGCAATGTACGGACCATCATGATAGGTGTCAGAAATCCCAAAAAACAACTCGGTGACCCCAATGACGATGGCCTGCCAAAATGTGCCGAAATCTGGGTAAACGAACTTCGACTCGGCGGGTTTGACAATCGTGGAGGATATGCAGCCGCCGGAAGGGTAAATGCCCAACTGGCCGATTTTGCCAACATTACCCTTACAGGAAATTATTCCACCGTAGGCTTCGGGTCCATCGACCAAAATGTAAACGCCAGAAGCAAGGAAGAAATCATTGCCTACGACCTGCAGTCGAACTTTGAGCTTGGGAAGTTTTTTTCTGAAAAAGTACGGCTGAGAATTCCCATGTTCTTTGGCTATGCCGAAGAATGGCGCAATCCCATGTTCAACCCACTCGACATGGACATCGAATTTCCCGATGCACTTAGAAATCTAGAAACCAACCGCGAACGCGATTCCCTGCGCCGAATTGCCCAAACCTATACCCTTAGGCGCGGTATCAACTTTGCCAATGTTCGAAAAGAACGCACCAATACCAAGCGAAAACCCCAGTTGTACGACATTGAAAATTTTGCACTCTCCTATTCATTCAATGAAATTTATTTCCGAGATATCAACACCGTTTCTGATGTAAGGCGGGATTACAAGGGCGCACTCAATTACAATTATCAGGCACAGGTAAAGCCAGTCGAACCCTTCAAAAAAATCAAATTCCTCCAAAACAAGCACCTGGCATTGATCAGGGACTTTAATTTCAACTACATGCCTTCGCGCTTCACCTTTAGAACCGAGCTCTGGCGTATCTACAACGAAGCCGAAATGCGCAACACAGACAATCCAACTTTCAGACTTCCTACCACTTACCAAAAGGCTTTTACCTTCAACCGCATCTACGACCTAAGCTGGGATCTTACCAAGGCCCTAAGAGCTGATTTTCAGGCGCGCATGTTTACCCGTGTGGACGAACCCGATGGCCCATCGACAGCTGACTCCGTAAGAAACGCCATCCGTGAAAACCTCCTGGCCGGTGGAAGACCTACCAACTACCACCACACATTGAATGTCAACTACGACCTGCCATTTGGCAAAATACCACTGCTTAACTTCATAAACGCCAGCGTACGATACACAGCCGATTACGACTGGATGTCGAACTCCCTGCTCGCCCTCACAGCCGTAGACAACGACTCCCTCAATTTGGGCAACACCATCCAAAACTCCCAAAGTTGGCAAGTAAACGGACAGGCCAATCTGGTCAATTTCTACAATAAAATTAAATTTTTCAAAGAAGCAAATCAGATTAAACAACCCCAAAGACCAGGTCAGCAAAGGCCCAATATACCAGCCAATCTGCGCGGGAATACCAACCAAAACCCATCCGAAAAACAACAAGAAGAAGATAAGGAATCTGTCTTGAGGAAATTTGCAAAGACATCAGCCCGAATTCTTATGACCGTCAGAAATGTTGGAGGAGGCTACACTCTGACCAGAGGAACCCTGCTGCCCGGATTCATGCCACAGCCTGAACTGCTGGGCCAGCAAGGGAGAGCTCCCGGACTAGACTTTGCCTTCGGCTCACAAAAAGACATTAAACCCCTGGCCGCAGAAAATGAATGGATCACCAAAACCCCATTGCTCAACAATCAATTTTCAAATACCTTAACCGAAAACCTCAACCTACGCGCCACTCTGGAACCCATCAATACCTTTCGAATCGAACTCACCTCACAACGAAACAGCACCTTCAATCAAAACGGATTTTTCCGGTTCGATGCCACAGCTTTCGATTATCAGGTGCAAAACCTTTTTCAAATGGGTACTTACACCACCTCGTTCTGGGCTTTTCGCACTTCCTTCGAAAGGATTAGAGGTCCTGAGTTTCGCAGCGATGTGTACGAGCGATTCCTGCGATACCGCGAAGATGTTTCTTTAAGACTGGTAAATCAACGGCAACAAACAGACCCAACTTATAATCCCACCTTTATCGACAATCCCGATACCTCTGCCTACGGATGGCAAGGCTACAGCTATGCTTCACAGGATGTATTGATACCGGCTTTCATCGCAGCATTTGCAGGACTTGACCCAAAAACCATTGACCTGGACCCAAGATTCAGCCGGAATTCCATCCCACTGCCCAATTGGCAGCTTACTTATGACGGGCTCAACAAGATTCCCTTTTTCAACAAACACTTCACCAACATCGCCCTCCGCCACGGCTATACGGGCACCTATACCCTTGGCAATTTCAACACAAATCTCATCCTTCAGCAGCGATTGGAAGACGGTGAACCACCCATCAACGAAAATGGAGATTTTCTGCCTGAATTCCAGATCGCCTCAGCTACCATCGTAGAGCAATGGTCGCCACTGATTGGCTTTAATGTACGAATGAAAAACTCCATGACCCTCAGAATCGATTACAAAAAAGACCGGATGCAAAACCTCAGTCTGGCAAACAATCAGCTGACTGACTCCCGTGGAAATGAAATTGTCGTAGGAGCAGGATATGTAGTCAAAGATGTTAAACTCCAATTTGTCAGTCTGGGCGAAACCGGTCGTAAACCACAAAGCAACCTGGAACTTAGAGCCGATGTGTCGATCCGTGATAATCAGGTCATTATTAGAAGAATCGTAGAAAGAGTTGACCAAGTAACAGCCGGCAGTCGCATCACTACCATTAAGGTATCGGCCGATTATGCCATCAGCGCCCGCGTGAATGCAAAAGTGTTTTATGACCAGATCATCTCCACCTATAAAACTTCCAATGCCTTCCCCACTTCCAACACCAATGTGGGAATATCAATTCGCGTAAATTTGGCTCAATAACCACGCCCGATGGAAAACACACAGAAACAGACTACCTTTTCAGAAGCAATGGATCAGCTGCACGACATCGCTAGTCAACTGGAAAAGGACGATATCGACCCAGACCAACTGGTAGAACTGGTGCGCCAAGCGGAAACCCTGATCAAATTCTGCCGGGATAAACTCTCTGAAACGGAAGTAACCGTTCAGGATATCCTCAATAGACTGCAGGAAGCAGAAAATGAAGGGCAGGAAATCACCACCAACGATATCCCTTGATTATGTCACTTGAAGTAAAAAACATTTCAAAACTATATGGCACTCAAAAAGCCCTGAATGAAGTTTCGTTTTCCATATCAAAGGGAGAAATCGTAGGATTTTTAGGACCCAATGGGGCTGGAAAAAGTACCATGATGAAAATTCTGACTGGTTTTATTCCACCAACCTCCGGCACGGCACTAATCGACGGACTCGATATATCCACTCATAGCCTGACCGTCAGGCGAAAAGTAGGTTATTTGCCTGAACACAACCCCCTGTATTTGGACATGTACGTTAGAGAATTCCTTCAGTTTATGGCCGGAATCACCGGCGTCTCAAAAGCTCGAGTCGATGAAATGATCGAAAAGACCGGCCTCACCCCCGAAGTAAGCAAGCGAATCGGCCAGCTGTCCAAGGGATATCGGCAAAGGGTAGGACTGGCACATGCACTGCTTCACGACCCAGAAGTGCTTATCCTCGACGAGCCAACTACCGGTCTTGATCCCAACCAAATCGTCGAAATCCGCCGTCTGATAAGCGACCTAGGGCATTCGAAAACGGTAATGCTTTCCACCCACATCATGCAAGAAGTAGAAATTCTCTGCTCCAGAGTCATCATTATCAATAAAGGAAAAATCGTAGCCGACACTTCTACAGAAAACCTACGAAAAGCCTCCGGCCGACAAACCCTGATCGTAGAGCTGGAAAAAGAAGTATCAAATGCATGGTTCAAAGCCATCGATGGCATCACTCGGGCCAGACGCGAGGGCAAGCACTGGATCATAGAGGCCCCTGCTCAGGTCGATGTCCGCAAGAACATCTTCGAACAAGCAGTGCGGACAAAAAATGCCATACTCAATATTCAGCAAAGGGAAACTAAAATTGAAGACATCTTCAGAGAACTTACCAAAGTTTTGCCCGCACAAGAATCCACATAACCGTACCACCCCCTCCGCCAAGCTTTTATACAATCCATGTCGAATTTAAACCGCATCTCTGATGGTAGCTAAAAAAATTACCTCCGCATTTGTTTCCACAGCCATAGCTCTTCAAAGCTGCAACACCAATACACCAACTCAAAACTCCATGACAGATGACTTTCAGTGGGAAGCAGAACGCTTCGCAGATATACGCATTCTTCGATACCAAATCCCTGAATTTGACAGCCTTTCAGTCAATCAGAAACTTCTGGTATACTACCTCGTGCAAGCCGGCTTATCAGGGCGTGATATCATCTACGACCAAAACCACCGCTACAACCTCACGCTACGACACTGCTTTGACAAAATCATATCCGAGTTAGACAATACAGAAACTGACCCCCAGTGGAGCGCATTTGAGGAATATGTCAAGCGCTTTTGGTTTTCCAATGGAGCACATCACCACTACTCCCACCAGAAATTTCAGCCCGGCTTTTCCAGGGATTATTTTCTTACACTTCTGAAAAAAACCCATCAGAGCCTGCCCGAGGATGTTCTGGAATTTATTTTCAATCCAAATATTGAAGCCAGAAAAGTAGTACGCGACGAGGGCAGCGATCCGGTACTCGAAAGTGCAGTAAATTTCTACGAGCCTGGAATCACCACTGCAGAAGCCGAAAATTTTTACAAAGCAATGATGAAACCCGATGACCCTACTCCACCATCGTATGGATTAAACAGCAAACTGGTACGCCTACCTGATGGCTCTCTGGCAGAAAAGATCTGGAAAGTAGGCGGAATGTACGGCGCAGCTATTGAAAAAATCGTTTATTGGCTTGAAAAGGCTACCGAAGTAGCTGAAAATGAAAAACAAAAAAAAGCTCTCCAACTTCTGATCGAGTATTACAAAACCGGTGACTTGCGCATATGGGACCAGTACAACATTGCATGGGTGCAAGCCACCGACGGCGCCATTGATTACATCAACTCGTTCATTGAAGTGTACAACGACCCCATAGGCTATAAAGCCAACTATGAATCCATAGTACAAATCGAGGACTTTCAGGCGACAAAAAGAATGCGAGTACTTTCTGAAAACGCCAACTGGTTTGAGAAAAACTCTCCCATTGACCCGATCTTCAAAAAAGAAAGGGTAGTAGGCATCTCTTACAGAGTGGTACATGTAGCAGGAGAGGCCGGTGATGCATCGCCGGCTACCCCCATCGGAGTGAATCTGCCCAATGCAGATTGGATCAGAGTACAATACGGCTCCAAATCCGTAAGCCTTGGCAATATCGAAGACGCATATGAGAAAGCCGGTTTAAAACCTATATTGGAAGAATTCTGCTTTACCACCGCTGAACTGGAAAGAGCACTTAAATATGGCGGTCAGGCTTCAAAACTCCATACCGCCCTGCATGAAGTCATTGGCCATGCTTCAGGCCAGCCAAAACCTGGAATAAACGATGCACGCGAAAGGCTTTCCCTTTACTACTCCACCATCGAAGAAGCCCGCGCAGACCTTGTAGCACTGTACTTCATTACCGACCCATACCTGTTACAACTAGGATTGATTGACTCCCCCGAAATAGGAAAAGCAGAGTACGACAGCTATATCAGAAACGGTCTTATGCTTCAGTTAAGAAGACTAAAACCTGGAGAACAACTTGAAGAAGACCATATGAGAAACCGGCAGCTCATAGCCAAATGGCTCTATGAACATGGAAAGCCAAACAACATAATTGAAAAAAAATCCCTCAACGGCAAAACGTATTTCATTGTAAACGACTATAATGAAATGCGCAACCTCATCGGACAACTGCTACGCGAAATACAACGCATCAAAAGCGAAGGCGATTTTGCTGCCGCAAAAAGACTTGTAGAATTGTATGGAGTAAAAGTAGACCAAGAACTGCATGCAGAAGTCCTGCGCAGGACGGAGGCCCTGAATATTCCGCCTTATGCCGGTTTTATTAATCCTAAGCTCGTTCCTGTAGAGCTCAACGGAAAAATTGTTGACATCAAGGTTGAATATCCTACATCTTTCAAGGAGCAAATGCTGGAGTATGGAAGACAATACAGCTTCCTTCCTTTGACCAATTGATATGGCAAGAATAGCCATTCTTGGAAGCAGAGGGATCCCCAATGCATATGGAGGATTTGAATGGCTGGCAGAAAAGCTCGCCCTTTACTTTTCTGCATCAGGCCATCAGGTGCTTGTCAGCCGGTCTTCAAGACATCCCGATAAAGACACTTCAGCGGCCAATCTTGACATTGTAAACATCTTCGACCCTCCGATAGGAGCAGCAGGCCAGTTCATATACGACCTGCTTTCAATAATGAAAACCAGAAAGTGGAAACCTGATGCCATCCTGCTTTTGGGCTATACCAGTTCAGCAATTTGGAGCAACCTGTTACCTGGTAACTGCCAGATAGTCCAGCATATGGACGGCCTTGAGTGGAAAAGAGAAAAATACACGGCTCCGGTCAGACGTTTTTTGAGATGGAGCGAAAGAACAGCGGCATCAGCAGCTGATATTTTGATAGCGGATCATCCGGTGATTCATTCCTATCTGACAGAAAAATATCCTTTGGCACAAATTACCTACATCGCCTATGGCGAGGATGACACTTCCGTGACTCCGAAGCCTCCCGAGCACTGGAAGGATCGTATCTTTGATTTGGTAATGGCACGACTTGAACCGGAAAATCAAATTGAAACCATTATAAAAGGCTGGATTCAAGCAAATAGCCCGGCAGAACTGATCATCGCCGGTTCTACCGATACCAACCATGGAAGATTTCTCAAAAAAAAATATTGTCAGACTCCGAATATTCAATTTATTGGCAGTGTTTTCAAAAAGGAGCATGCGCTATGGCTGCGAAAAAATTGCAGGTATTATCTCCATGGTCACTCGGCCGGAGGTACCAATCCTTCATTAATACAGGTACTTTCCCATCATCGCAGGGTCCTGGCACACAGAAATCCCTTCAACCAATATCTTGCTGATATGTACGGTTTTCCAACATTCAGAAATGCAGACGAACTTTCCCATCAGTTGCATCTGGATCCGCCCAAGGGCATTCCTGTGCTGAGAGCTGAACATCAATGGAACACTATTTACAAGCATTATGAAAAAATACTGCTCCGGGAGAGAATTTAAAAAAAACCTTTTTCAGAAACAAAAAGTAAAGGCATCAGCTGCTTCGTGCCTTCAGCAGTCAGAGTTGGATTTTTGAGAAAAAATTCAATCCACTACACAAATTTCAACTACTCGAGAGATCCTCTGAAAAAATTTCAGATTAAAAATATAAATTCCTGAACACCTCGAATCGATGAGGCCGAACCTTGCCGCTTGAAACATCCATAAAAATCTGGCAAACGCGTGTCCGCAGGTTTTGGTCGTTGTTTCAGCATACGTACAGGTTGCATATGTATCGAAAATTATTTTAACCTTTTGATTGCTTCACAAGGTAAAAAACCAATAGAATTTAATAAAGACATTTGCCTGTCACTAGTAATAACTCCCTATGCATCTCCACAGAAGAAACCGAACGCTACGCAAAAACGAAAGTATAAGGAAAATGGTAGAAGAAACTACCCTCCGAACAGAAGACTTTATAGTACCTATGTTTATTATCGAAGGACATAGGAAAGAGGAAGACATTCCATCCATGCCCGGATATAAGAGATATACGCTCGATGTAGCTGTTGAAATGGCAATAAAATACCGGAATCTGGGTTTGAGAAGCGTTTTGCTTTTTGTCAAATGCAAGAATGAACTAAAAGACAATACCGGAGCAGAAGCGTTGAACCCGGAAGGCCTGATGCAGCGAAGCATCCGCGCTATAAAGACTGCCGTACCTGACCTGGTGGTGATGACCGATGTAGCGCTCGACCCTTACAGCACGTATGGCCATGACGGAATAGTGGCAGATGGTGAGATTCTAAACGATCCAACAGTGGAGGTATTGGCTGAAATGGCTGTATCGCATGCAGAAGCTGGAGCTGATTTTGTCGCACCTTCCGATATGATGGACGGAAGAGTAGGAGCCATACGCAGAGCATTGGAACAGTCAGGCCATACCAGGACCGGTATTTTGGCATACTCAGCCAAGTATGCTTCTTGCTTTTACGGTCCGTTTAGAGATGCCCTCGACAGTGCGCCGGGTTTTGGTGATAAAAAAACCTATCAGATGAATCCTGCAAACCGAATTGAAGCTATAAAGGAAGTGCTCGACGATGTGAAGGAAGGTGCCGACATTGTGATGGTTAAACCAGCTGTACACTATCTGGATATAATAAGGGAAGTCAAAAATCAGGTTCATGTACCCGTAGCTGCTTACCACGTGAGCGGAGAGTACAGCATGATCAAAGCCGCATCTGAAAAAGGCTGGCTTCACTATCAATCAGCTGTGCTGGAAGCTACTCTTGCTATCAAAAGAGCAGGTGCCGACCTGATCGCCAGCTATTTTGCCCCGGAAATAGCCGGTTGGCTTCAGGAGCGTTAATTGTTGTTGACTACTACGGTTTTTATGTTCACAAAAGACAGCAATCCTTCTTTGGAAAGCTCCCGTCCATAGCCACTGTCTTTTACACCACCAAAGGGGAGTCTGGGATCCGAATGAATCCACTCGTTGATATAGACAGCACCGTCCTGAAATTTTGGAATAAGCTTGCGAGCACGTTCTATGTCATTGGTAAATATTGCTGTTCCTAGTCCGTAAGAAGTATTATTGGCAAGATTCACTGCTTCCTTTTCATTCCGATAGGAAATAAGCACCGCCACTGGTGCAAAGAGTTCTTCATCAAAAGCCGCCATTCCGGGCTTTACATCTGTGAGTAGAGTTGGGGCAAATAGAGTACCTGATCTGCTGCCACCTGTCACAAGCCTGGCTCCGGCCCTCAAACTCTCTTCCACTTGGCGCTCTGCCAATTCTGCCAGGTCAAGTCTTGCCAACGGGCCGATTTGCGTATCAGCAAGCAAGGGGTTGCCAGTTTTTAATTTTTTTATCCTCAGAGTCAGTTCTCTAGTGTAGGCATCGTATTTTTCAGCGGGTACCAGTATTCGCTTGGCAGATATACAGCTTTGTCCGGCATTCATAAAGCGAGCATTTACAGCCTGGTCGGCTACTTTAGTTATGTTGGCATCTGGCAAGGCTAATAAGGTATTGCTTCCTCCCAGTTCCAATACCGATGGCTTTAAATATCGCCCGGCAAGGGCAGCTACTGCCCTGCCCGCCCGAGTACTACCTGTAAGCGACACTCCTGTGATCTCCCTTTTTGCTATGAGGTTTTCTACCTGCGATGTGTGAATAAAAATGTTGTTGTAAACACCTTGCGGAAATCCTGCTCTAATAAAGAGCTGCTGCAGCATCAAAGCCGACCGTGGTGTATTAGGGGCGTGCTTTACTAATACAGTATTGCCAGCCACCAGAGTAGGTATCGCAAATCGGATCACCTGCCAAAAGGGAAAATTCCAGGGCATAATTCCAAGAACAACGCCTGTAGGCTCGTAGTGGATTTCAGCCTGCCGACCTGGTTCAAGGGAGACTTTCCTGCCCTTCAAATGAGCAGTACTGTGCTCTATATAATATCTGCAGGCCAATGCACACTTTTTGACTTCAGCCACAGCTTCTTTCAGAGGTTTACCCATCTCCAGGGTAATGATTTGGCCATAATGCTCCGATTCGTTTTCCAGTAGCTGAGCCAGGTTTTCGATGTGCTTTAATCGCTCTTTCAGAGAAGTTTTTCTCCATTTTCGGGAAGCTTCCGCAGCCTTGGCGATGACCTCTTCAAGTTCGGAGGATTTCAGCAGTTCAAACCGTGCATATTTCTCGCCGGTGAAAGGGTTAATACTTTCAAATGAATTTAAATCGTGGTAAACCATTGATGCCAGCTTTTGGGAAGTTTGTCAATGTACAGAAAATCTCCTGGACTAAACAATTGAAAAGATATGGGTTCTTCAGATTTCAAATCAACCTCCTTATAACCGTATATCATATCTAAATCCCCGATTTCGTCTATCATCCACCTCCATTGGTTTTGATCTGGTAAATATTTTCCAGTACAAGCAATGTCAAAAGTAATCTCACCAGATGGTGACTGCATTCTGACATTTCTGATTACCAAATCTCTGAGATCCTGAGCATTGACGGGTAATGTTTGATAGAGGTTTTTATGGCCTGTGTCTTTGGTAAGGAGGTCTTCCAGGCAAAAGAGTAAAAATTTTGTCATCAGATTTCGGGCAAAAATCCGGTGAGGGTCATTGTAATAACCACCTGCCTCCACCAAAATCGCTGAAATACCGCGATCTGTGCACCATTCGCCCATAGCCTTTGGATAATATTCGTCGCTAAATCTGGCCACGTATCGAATCTCTTCGACTGTAAACCTCTCCAATGCGGCTGAAATCAGACGGATGGAATGCTTTCTTGCTTCAAGCCCCTTTGTGGTGATGGTTGACGGAGCCAACAGAGAAAGTGATGCCGGTAAGGATGAGCGCCCTACACTGAAAATATTCCGCTGGTCGTGAAGATTAAAAGCCAATGCCGTAGAGCTCTCAAGTGCTTTTTTAAGAATCTCCATTTCGGGAGATATGGTTTTCAAACCTTCCCGGTTCAGGTCTGAGCCCAGAGCATTGTAGCGCGAAAATCGTTGAGCTCCATCAGGGTTGAGCATTGGTAAAAAAACAAGGGTGTAGTGTTTTTTCAATGCTTCAAATAGTGGTCTTTCGCGGCTTAGGTAAGTCAGCAAATCACTCAGGGCGTATGTACCTGTCGCCTCATTGCCATGCATTTGAGACCAAAATACGATTTTTTGGCTTCCATTTCCTGCTGAGATACAATAAATTGGTCTTTTTTCGATCGAAAACCCCCGGTCAATGGACCAATCGTTGTTATCGGTAAAAAAATGTTGAAGCCAGGCATACCACCTTTCCGGCGTGAGGTGTATATGGGATGAGAGATTGCTGATCATCTTCTAAGTCAAAATGAAAGGTCAAAGGTGTCCTGTCTGGCCAGTTCATTCAGCAAGCGAAGGGCTGCCAGGGCTTTGAGGGTAGAATATTCTTTGCTTCTGTATTGATGTACGGGTACAATACCCACTATCGCATTGGTGAGCCAGAGCTCATCCGCTTTCAGCAAGTCAAATGGAGTAAGATCTTTTTCCACAGCCTTAAGACCAATGTCAGGTAACGCTTTTAAAAGTCTTTGTCTGATTACTCCTCTCAATGCACCTGAGGTGAGAGGTGGTGTTACTACTTCTGTCCCATAAAGTGCAAAAAGATTGCTTTTGGAAGACTCCACCACTTGTTTTGCGTCGTTGATCAGCAGCGCATCGTACAGACCGTTTTCATCGGCAAAAATGGACGCCATCACATAAAGCTGACTTCCGATTAATTTTAAGTTGGACAACAAATTGGCAGGTTTGAAAATATCTCTGTAAATATCTACAGTTACTTTATTTTCCGGGGCCTCATATTCATCGGATATGAGTCGATGGCATGTGATTAAAAATTCGGGGTCATGCACATCTGGTAGATACCTGCCTCCCGGCTTACGCCACACGGTCAGCCGCACTCTGGCCGGTTGTTTTTCCAGATGATTGGCTTCTAGTGTTTCATGTATTTGATCACGAAGATATTCAGGAGTCCAATGCACGGGTATTCTGATCCGGATAATTCGCAGTGAGGCCATAAGCCTGAAATAGTGATCTTCCCAAAAAAGCAACTTTCCGTAGGAATACCTAATCGTTTCAAACACACCGTCGCCATAGAGCAATGCCCTGTTATCCACTGGGAGTTCAATCTGTTTTGATTCCAATAATGATCCGTTGAAATTATACACCATTTGCAATCGTCTAATCCGGATAAAGTAAATACTTATTTCTGATTCTTGCGTATTGCTCTAAATCACTTCTCCAGCTGTCTCTGATTTCAGAAGCCTTTTTTCCGGAGAGCAGTTGTTTGCGTAGTTGGTCAGTACCGGCTAATTTGTCAAAAAATGCATTGAACAATTTTGGGGGATTCTCATGCAGTTCGACAGTTGCAATCAACCAGTCAAGGTAAATAAACTCGGCTTGTGCCATGAAGTTTTCAGCAAAAATTTTCACATCAAAACCTCTGCATTTTTGACCTTGATACGGTGGATTAGTCGCACCTGCTCTGGATTCGGGAATGAAGTAATAATCGCCTTCGGAGAAAAAGGGAGCTCCAAAAACTTCAAACGGCTTCTCTGTTCCCCTTCCAACGCTCACCTGAGTCCCTTCAAATAAACAAAGTGAAGGATATAAAATCATGGCTGCTTTGGTACGCAGATTCGGCGATGGCGGAATGGGTGGAAAATAACGGATCTTTCGATGATATCCTTTGATTTTTACTACGGTGAGATCCGCTTTCATCCCGCCTTTCAGCCATCCCTCTCCATTGACCATCCGCGCATACTCTCCGATCGTCAATCCATATACTATGGGGACGGGATGAAGACCTACATATGACTCAAATCCCGGTTTAAGAACTGGTCCATCAATATAATGAGCATGAGGGTTGGGCCGGTCAAGTACAATGATTGGCTTTTTGTTTTCGGCACATGCCTCCATCAGATAGGTCAGTGTAGAGATGTAGGTAAAAAACCTCACTCCCATGTCTTGCATATCGAAAAGCACAAGATCAATTGATTTCATCTCCTCGGCTGTTGGTTTTTTCTTGTTGCCGTATAACGATATCACAGGAATGCCTTTATACTCAGAATCAACGATTTTTTCTCCTGCAGATGCCATGCCCGATAGCCCGTGTTCAGGAGTGAAAATCATTACAGGTTTTAGGCGTTTTTCTAATAAAAAATCAATCAAATGAACGCTATCGAGTACTGAAGCATGGTGTGCTGCCACAGCAAATTTCTTCCCATACAACAACGGCAACCACTCCGAACCCTGATAAATTCCCGACAGGGGTTGTGAGCGTCCTAAACCCATTCCAATTAAAATAAAACAAATGGCTAAACAAACTTTATTCATAACTTTTGGAATGCTGCAAGGAAGTTTTATGATCAATATTTACGGCCAAATTAAAGTAATTCGATCCAATGTAAGGCCTTTATACCGGTACCATCCAGAATCTGATGTCGGCAAGATATGCCGGTGGCTACCACTAAGTGATCGGTAACCTCCAACTGACGGATATAAGGAAAAAGCACCATTTCAGCAATTTTCCTACTGATATCAAAATGCTGTACTTCGTAACCAAAACTTCCAGCCATGCCACAACAACCAGCCGGAATTAACTTAACGGGGTAACCTACATCCCGAAGTATTTCTTTGGTATAGCGCATGGAGCTTAACGCCTTTTGATGGCAGTGGCCGTGTAAATGTATTGTTTTTGACTCCGGCTTTTTGAAGACAGAGATATTGCCTGCACGTAATTCGGTATGAATGAATTCGTCCAGTGTGAAGGTGTAGGTTGAAATCCATTTAGCTTTTTCCCGAAATTGTTTACTTACAAGTCTTGGATATTCATCTCTGAAAGTCAGTATAGCAGATGGTTCAATACCTATAAGTGGCACGTTTTCCGAGAGGATCGAAGAAAATAAGGCTACATTGGTATCGGCATTCTTACGGGCCGCAGGTAGCAGTCCTTTGGATATCATCGCCCGGCCACTCCCGGGATGCTTTACTGTTCTTACTTCATATCCATTTTTTTGCAAAAATGAAATTGCTTTCTCGCCAATTTCCGGTTCGTAGTAGTTGGTAAATTCATCTACAAACAGGTAAACCGATTTTTTCGGATGAGCAGGGTTGTTTTTCTTCAGTTCTTTCAATCGCCTCCATAAAGTAGGTTGTTTAAAAGGCGGTAAACTTCTGGAAGGGGTAATTCCAATGAATTTTTTCAGCAATTTTTCTGAAAGGGGATAATTCAAAATGCCGTTGGAAAGGTTTGGAAATGCCGAGGCCAAAGGGGCCAATTTTTCAAAATATCCAAAGAAGAGCGTTTGAATGCTTTTTCCATGAATTTTTTGATATTGGTAGAGCCACTCACTTTTCATGGAGGCCATATCTACATTGCTGGGACACTCTCTTGTGCACCCTTTACAGGCGAGACACAAATCGAGCACCTCTTTCAGTTCCGGATGCGCAAAACCCTTTTGTCCATTGGCTACTCCTGATACAAACTCCCTCAGTGCATTAGCTCTGGCGCGTGTGCTGTCTTTTTCATCCAATGTCGCCTGGTAGGACGGACACATAACCCCACCTGAGCTAAACGGCTTACGGCAGTCAGCCGAACCATTGCACTTCTCAACTGCAGCCAAAAAACCCCCTTCCTTGCTGTAATCAAAAAAAGTTGAAACTTGCTGAAGTGGGGTTTTAGGATCTTCCCTGAGCGAGATATCCATTGGGGGAGCCTCTATGATTTTTCCGGGATTCAGGAGATTATAGGGATCGAAAATTTTTTTTACCTGCACCAATGCATTGAAGATCTTTTCACCAAAATAAGTAGGTATAAATTCAGCTCTTACTCTCCCATCTCCATGCTCACCGGATAGCGATCCCCGATATTTTTTTACCAATTGTGCTGAGGATGTGCTGATTTGGCGAAGTAGCCTAAAATCACGCTCATCTCTGAGATTCAGAATCGGACGGAGATGGATTTCACCAGCTCCGGCATGTGCATAGTGTACGACCCGCTGACCAAAACTTTCCATCATCTTGTCGAACTCTTCAATGTATTCAGGCAGGTCTTTTACATCCACAGCAGTGTCCTCTACACAAGCTATTGCTTTGGCGCTGCCGGGAATATTTGACAGCAGCCCCAGTCCCGCAGCCCGCAAGGACCAAAGTTTATCTGAATCCTCACCATAGAGAACGGGGTATGCATAGCCAAGCTTTTCAGATTGCAAATGCTCCACGACTTTTTGAGCCACTGATTTCAATACCTCCCTGTCGTCTGCCCTTACTTCAATAGCCAAAATGGCTGCTGGATCCCCTTGAATGAAAAAGCGGTTTTCTCTCTGTTCAAGGTTCTCTTTGGTACAATCGAGTATTATCTTATCAACCAGCTCACAGGCATACGGCTCATAAGCCATAGCAATACGGGCAGCTTTAAGGCTGTCTTTCACCGATGTAAAATGTGCGCAGATCACAGCCGGATATTGTGGAGGAAGTGGATCCAGCTTCAGTGTTATTTCAGTGAGAAACAGCAAAGTACCTTCTGAGCCAGCTATTAATTTGGCAAGGTTCACGCCCTGTAGGCCTTTGGACGATTTGAGTTGGTCAGCTATAATGTCGAGAGCATATCCTGTATTGCGCCTGTGGATGGATTTTTTGGGGTAATTTCTTTCTATTTCCTCCAGAAGATCCCTTTCGCTCAGCAGCTGCCGGATTTTATGAATAATTGCATCAGGATGATTCCCTTCCGAAAATTCCACAACTTCCCCGGTGGACAGCACTCCCCTCACAGCTAGAAGTTTATCCCTGGTGGTACCATACTTAATGGAAGTAGAACCAGAGGAATTATTGGCGGTCATGCCGCCGATCGTACATCGGTTTGAAGTCGATGTATTGGGCCCGAAAAACCATCGGTAAGGTTTCAGGTATCGGTTTAATTCATCGCGAATCACTCCTGGTTGAACCCTTACTACACCATTTACCTGGTCAAATCTGACCACTGAAGTCATGTGCCTTGATGTATCGGCGACCACTCCGGTTCCAACACATTGCCCGGCAAGCGAAGTACCGGCAGCACGCGGTATGATGGGCAGGGAATATTCACGGCATAGATTGATGAGTATCTGCACATCCCTCTCACCGGTCGGATAGGTTACAGCTATGGGATATTCTCTGTATATACTCGCATCCGTAGCATAAAGTGACTTTCGGAGTAAATCTGTATAAATTTCGCCGGCAAAACCAGCCTTCCTCAGCTTTTTCATTAAAAAATCAGCTTTCATAAGCAAAAAACCCCGCTAATATGCGGGGCTCAAACTGCATTCGGAAATTTTAATTGTGAAATGTATTCTTTTCCTCATCACTCAGGGGAACGGTCTGAGGTACAAAATCCTCAGGAGCGCCCGGTTTACTGTAGTCGTATGCCCATCTGTGCACGGTGGGTATCTCACCCGGCCAGTTGCCATGTATGTGCTCAACGGGCGTGGTCCACTCCAAGGTATTGGATTTCCAGGGATTCTGTGGAGCCTTTGGTCCTCTGAAAGCGCTGTAAATAAAGTTGTAGAAGAAAATCAACTGGGCAATACCTCCAGCTATGGCAAAAACAGAAATAACAACATTGATATCCGCAAGATTGTCAAACATAGGGAATGCAGTGTTGGTATAATATCTCCTTGGCAGTCCGCTCATTCCCAGGAAATGCATCGGGAAGAACACACCATATGCAGAAATGAAAGTAAGCCAGAAATGCCAGTAGCCGAGCTTTCGGTTCATCATTCTGGTGAAGAGCTTCGGGAACCAATGATAGATGCCGGCAAACATTCCGAAAATTGCCGAAAGACCCATTACAATATGAAAGTGAGCTACGACAAAATACGTGTCATGCACATTGATATCCAGTGCGGAATTACCCAGAATAATACCAGTAAGACCTCCTGTAATGAAGGTAGACACCAGACCTATGGAAAACAACATAGCGGGTGAAAATTGAAGATTTCCTTTCCACAATGTCGTAAGGTAGTTAAAAGCCTTAACTGCCGAAGGTATAGCTATAAGCAGCGTAGTGAAAGTAAATACTGAACCTAAGAAGGGATTCATCCCGGTAACAAACATATGATGCCCCCAAACAATGAATGAAAGGAAGGCAATTGCAAGGATGGAACCCACCATTGCTCTGTATCCGAATATGGGTTTTCTGGACATGGTTGAAATTACCTCAGAGGTAATGCCCAAAGCAGGTAGCAAAATGATGTAAACCTCCGGGTGTCCTAAAAACCAGAAAAGGTGCTCATAGAGAATGGGGCTTCCACCGGTATTGGACAATACTTCTCCCTGAATCATGATATCTGAAAGATAGAAACTTGTGCCTAAGCTTCTGTCAAACAACAGTAGTAAGGCAGCTGACAACAGCACAGGAAACGATAAAACACCCAAAATGGCAGTGACAAAAAATGCCCAAATGGTGAGCGGCAGGCGGGTCATCGACATTCCTTTAGTCCTCATGTTGAGTACCGTTACGATGTAATTTATGCCTCCAAGTAGTGAAGAGACTATGAACAGAGTCATTGATACAAGCCATAGGGTCATCCCAGTTCCTGAACCCGGCATCGCCTGCGGAAGGGCACTGAGTGGTGGATATACAGTCCATCCTGCTGCAGCAGGCCCATCAGGTACGAAAAGGGAAATGACCATCACCAGGCTGCTGGCAAAGAAAAACCAATACGATAACATGTTGAGGAAACCAGAAGCCATATCTCTGGCGCCTATCTGCAATGGAATTAAAAGGTTGGAAAACGTACCGCTCAATCCTGCCGTCAATACAAAAAATACCATGATCGTACCATGTATGGTGACTAGAGCCAAATACATAGATGGATCCATTACGCCTTCACTGGCCCATTTACCCAGAAAAAATTTTAGGATGGGAAACGGTTGCTCAGGCCAGGCCAGTTGTAAACGAAATAAAATCGACATCAGCATACCGATGGTACCCATCACAATACCCGTGATCAAAAATTGTCTGGCGATCATCTTGTGATCCATACTGAAGACATATTTTGTCCAGAAAGTCTCCTTGTGATGGTGATGCTCAGTGTGATGAGCTACTTCGGGTGTCAAAACATCATTAGCCATAGGACAGGAATATTTATTTTTTTAAATTATATACTTTGTGCGAAGGTTTTTTGTTCTTTGAGCCAATCTTTATATTCTTCCTCTGACACTACTTCAAAAACCATTTGCATGTTATAGTGTGCAGAGCCGCAGATTTTGTTACAAAGTAAAATGTAGTTAAATTCGTACGGGTCTTCGCCTTTTGCTGTTCTGATATTATTGATTTCACTCACTTGCCGTACTACCATTGGATCATTTCTCATTTCGGCTGTAGTCTTATTTGGTATAAAGGAAAATTCCGTAATAGCGCCGGGAACACAATTCATTTGCAGTCTAAAATGAGGAAGATAGGCAGAGTGAATTACATCTTGCGAACGCATTTTTAATTTAATTGGTTTGTTGACAGGTATCTTTATCAGATTCTGTACTACAATATCATCTAGGCCGTTGGGATCATTTTTATCAATGCCAAGAATATTAACATCTTCGATGTACCGCGCATTGGCATATCCAAGCTTATTGTCCTCTCCGGCAATTCGTGCAGTCCAGCCAAACTGTTTTGCATATAGCTCAATGACTATTGGGTCTTCATCAAACTTAGGATTCATAATTCTGACCCAGGTGGCCAGTCCATACGAAATAAGCAATACCAGTACTGCACCAGGTACAAGCGTCCAAATCAGTTCCAGTTTGTTATTGTGCTCCATGTAGGAAGCCTTTCTCCCTTTTATTCCGCGATACTTGTACGAAAAATAAAACAAAATCGGCTGTGTTATTAAAAATGCAGCAGTAATTATTCCCAGTGAAAGATAAAACAGGAATTCGGTTTTCTCACCATGCACACTGGCAGGAGTGGGCAATACTTTAGGTCCCCAGGCTACCACTGTGTACAAAAAACCTGCCATTAAAAATATTAGAAAGCCAAAAAGCAGTTTACCTTGAACATCGTTTTCTTTGACATTTGGCAGTCCGGTAAGGTTTTCTTTTTTAATCTCTGCTGAGAGTTCGGCAATTCGTATCAACTGCCAAGCTACCAAAAGTACAAGTAAAATTGTTACAATTCCAATCAATGTCATCATTTTCGTTTAGTTTTTAAATATGGTGATGTTTACTTTCTATCAACATGGGATGATTTTTCATAAGCAAAGGCGCTTTCGCCAAATTCCGCCCAACAACCAGAATAAAAGCCCCAACATATCCGAGGAAAATACCGATTTCGGCAATTCCAAAACCATAATTCTCACCAACAGTGCCTGGCATGATCATGTTAAAGACATCCAGCCAGTGACCAACCAAAATCGACACTCCGGCTATAACAATAAAGCCTCCGATTCTTTTTGCTGTTCGGGACATAATCACCAGTATTGGGAAAACAAAGTTCAGAGCTAACATTGTTAAAAACGGCAATTTGTAAATAGTGTACCTTGGCATAAAATAAGTTACTTCCTCCGGAATGTTGGAATACCAAATCAACATGTATTGACTAAACCACAGATAGGTCCAAAAGATTGAAAATGCAAACATAAATTTTCCCAGATCATGTAAATGGTTTTCGTTGACCCATTCCAAATAGTTTTCGGCCTTAAGGTACAAAACCACTAAAGTTAGCACTGTAACAGCAGTCACAAACATGGTGGCAAAAACATACCAGCCAAACAAAGTGCTAAACCAATGAGTATCAATACTCATGATCCAATCCCATGCACTTGTGGAGGATGTAATGGCAAAAAACACAAGAAAACCTGCGGATATTCTCCAGTTTTTCTTCCACCATTCCCAATTTCCGGAGGATTCGCCGATGATAGAATTTTTTTTCAAAAAGTAGAAAAACATGTACCAGCCAATCAAATAGACAGTAGTTCGAATCAGGAAAAAGGGTGTATTCAAATAAGCTGTTTTACCGGCAATGATTGCATCATAATTTGGATGATTTGGATCACTGATGCCCTCAGCCGTCCAATGCCAAATGTGATGCTTATGAAGTACCACTCCGGCAATCACAATGATAAACATAACAGCAGCAGGAATTGGGAGAAAACCTGCGATTGACTCCATCACCCTTTTAATTCCTGCTGACCAGCCTGCTTGTGCAGCATATTGAATGGCAAGGAAGAAAAGAGAACCAAGAGCGATGGCGAGGAAAAAGAATGTATTTACCATAAGCGCGGCCCATGGTCTATTATGAGCTGAATGGTCTTCGTGACCAGCCGCATGTACAGCTTCATGGGTTGAATCGTGGCCAGCATGGTGCCCGTAGTCAGCCATAAAAAAACTATACATCAGGGAGATAATGCCAACCACCAAAAGGACTATACCAATATTTTTTAGTCTTGGGCTAAGCGTAAAATTCATTTTGTGTCGTTTTAGTTGTTTTTATCCAATTCTTCTCTTAGATGCAATACATAGTGAACAACTTTCCACCGGTCATCTGGTAGTACTTGGGCAGCATGTGAACCCATAACCCCTTTGCCATAAGTTATAACATGATAGATGGAAACGGGAGTGAGACCCGGACGACTTGCTGAAGCATAGGAAGGTACTCCGGCAAATTTTTCCTTTTCAACCAATATGCCATTGCCATCGCCTTTTTCACCATGACACACAGCGCAATAAATAGTGTATTGTCTTTTTCCTTCTTCGAAATCCTTTTCGCTGATTTCTCTGTATCTGGAAGGAAACTCCTTCCTCTTTAAGGAAGCTTCATACGCCTCAGGTGTATTTTGTGCCTCATAGACAAAATATCCTCTCGGTACAGTGCCCTCTATGACTGGCCGTGCGCCCAGGCTATCTTTAAAATTTGGATTAGGTTCGTACGTCTTGTAGGATGCTACCCTATACATATTGGGCATATATTCTCTTCCGGGTTTGGAATAGTCTCTACTGCACGAAGCAAAAACGGATAAGAAAATTATTGCAGCAAAAACTTTTAGTGAATTCATTTCAGTGATGGTTCCCATTTGTCTCTTCTTCTTTTTTATTGATTTCAATTGCTCCCTCATTTTTCAGCAATTCTATCAGGTCGTTCTCATTGCCATTGGCCTCTATTTCGATCATAAATTTATCATCTGTGGTTCTCGGATCCGGATTAATGGGCTTTCTTCCCGGATACAGGCCATTGATGATAAAAAAAGTCCACACCATCAGGTGAGCTGCAAAAAAGACCGTAAGCTCAAACATGACCGGTACAAATGCCGGCATATTTTTACCCCATGTAAAACTGGGCTTTCCTCCGATATTCATCGGCCAATCGTGAATCATGGTATAATAGGTAAGCCAGATGGCTAACGACAGGCCAAGCAATCCGTAGAAAAAAGCTGCAGTGCCTATGTTGGTGGGTTTTAAGCCCATGGCATGGTCAAGGCCATGAACCGGGAATGGTGTGTATGCTTCGCGAATGTAAAAACCTTTTCCCCTAACCCTTTTTACTGCCTTAAGCATTACGTCATCGTCATCAAAAATGGCAGAAATTATCGTTTTAGTGTGCGTCTGAATGGCTGTGCTCATATTTTGTGTGAAGTTTTTTGTACTTTTCAGATGAAGATTTCAAAATTGTTTTAAGTTCAGCCTGTGCTATGACAGGAAAAGTCCTGGCATATAGCAGGAAGAGTACAAAGAAAAATCCAATGGTTCCGATAAAAATTCCAATGTCCACAAAAGTCGGACTAAACATAGTCCAGGAAGATGGCAGATAATCGCGATGCAATGAGGTTACAATAATTACAAAGCGCTCAAACCACATTCCGATGTTCACGATTATCGAAATCACAAAAGAAGCAATCAGGCTGGTTCTAACTTTTTTAAACCACATCACTTGCGGTGAGATTACATTGCAGGTCATCATGCTCCAGTATGCCCACCAGTAAGGTCCGGTAGCTCTGTTGAGAAACGCATATTGTTCATACTCCACTCCCGAGTACCATGCTATAAACAGCTCGGTAATGTAAGCAATCCCTACAATTGAGCCTGTCACCATGATGATGATATTCATCAACTCAATGTGCTGTATGGTTATGTAGTGTTCCATTTTAAACATTTTGCGCATGATGATAAGCAGCGTTTGCACCATGGCAAATCCGGAGAATATAGCTCCGGCGACGAAATATGGAGGAAATATTGTCGTGTGCCAACCAGGAATCACTGAGGTAGCAAAATCCATCGATACGATGGTGTGCACAGATAAAACCAATGGAGTAGCCAATCCGGCAAGTACTAAAGATACTTCTTCAAATCGCTGCCAGCTTTTGGCAGTACCCCCCCAGCCAAAGCTGAGGATGCTGTAAATGTGCTTCTGAACAGGTCTGACTGCCCGATCTCTCAGCATTGCAAAATCGGGAATTAATCCCGTGTACCAAAACACCAGGGAAACAGTAAAATAGGTAGAAATTGCAAATACATCCCAAAGCAACGGAGAGTTGAAATTCACCCACAACGGACCAAACTGATTGGGAATCGGAAATACAAAATATGCCAGCCAGATTCTACCCATGTGAATTCCGGGGAAAAGAGCAGCCTGAATAACGGAAAATATCGTCATAGCTTCGGCCGAACGGTTGATGGACATTCTCCATTTCTGGCGAAACAGCAAAAGCACTGCTGAAATTAATGTACCAGCATGACCTATTCCAACCCACCAAACAAAGTTGGTAATATCCCATGCCCAACCAACAGTTTTATTCAGTCCCCATACTCCAATACCGGTTCCAATGGTGTAGAGGATACAACCTACTCCCCATAAAAAAGCAAATAAGGATATGGAAAATACTATCCACCAAGATCTGGGAGCGCTTGTTTCCACAGGACGAGCCACTTCTACCGTTATGTCGTGATAGGTCTTATCACCTATAATTAATGGCTCTCTAATTGATGATTCGTAATGCATATTTCCTCTTCGTTATGTTATACAAGATTTCTGACTTTTACCTGATAGAATACGGATGGATTTGTGCCAACCTCCTCGAGCAGGTGATACATACGTTCTTCGTTTTTAAGTGTTGCTATGCGGCTTTCAGGATCGTTTACGTCCCCAAAAGTAATGGCACCCGTGCTACAAGCACTCATACAGGCTGTCTGGATCTCACCGTCTTTTACTTTTCGGCCTTCTTTTTTCGCCTGTAGCTTTCCGAGCTGAATTCTTTGAATACAGAAAGAGCATTTTTCCATAACCCCGCGTGACCTCAACGTTACATCCGGATTTAGCACCATCTTGCCAAGGTCGTCGTTCATGGCATAGTTTATCTCAAATTGTTCCGGATTTTCATTATACAAAAACCAGTTAAAACGACGAACTTTATATGGACAGTTATTGGCACAGTAGCGGGTACCGATGCATCTATTATATGTCATGTGATTTAAACCTTCTGAGCTGTGTGTAGTAGCAGCTACAGGACATACAGTTTCACATGGTGCATGATTGCAATGCTGACACATCACCGGCTGAAAAACTACCTGAGGATTGTCGGAGGGGATTTCCATCAATGCAAATTTTTTGACTCCGGACAATCCTTGTTCTTCAGCAATTTCCTCAGTCATGTCGCTCGAGTAATACCTGTCGATGCGAAGCCAGTGCATGTCGCGTGAAACGCGAACTTCTTTTTTACCTACAACAGGCACATTGTTTTCTGCGTGACAGGCAATCACACAAGCTCCACAACCGGTACACAGATTTAAGTCGACGGACATATTCCAAAAGTGACCGGTTTCGTGGTCAAATTCGTCCCAGAGACTTGTTTCTTTTGAATCTAATGGACCTCTGTAGGTTTCAAATTTTGGTTTCTCATTCCATCCTCTTCCATTATCTTGAGCAGGCCTGTTGATGAAGTCTTCAAGAGAAACTTCCTTCACAATAGTTCGGCCCATCATGGTATGATGTAGCTGAACACAGGCAAATTCGTGTTCACCATCTACTTTATTGACCTCAACACCTGTCAGAACATGTGCATTACCTGCGAGAATATGAGCATTTACACCTATTCCATCCGCTACTCTGCCCATGCCCTCTCGTCCGTAGCCTACCGCCAGGCCAATAGTGCCTTCAGCCTGACCAGGCTGTATTAATACCGGGACTTTATCAATTTTTCTATCGCCCACGGATAAACTTACGTAACTACCGTTCAAGGCTCCGTTGGATACATTTCTATTAATTATTCCTAGCTTCTCGGCATCTGCTCGGCTCATGGTTACATAATTGTCCCATGAAGCCCGCGTAATTGGATCTGGCATCTCCTGAAGCCATGGATTGTTGGCCAGTTCTCCGGTTCCAAGTGAAACTTTTTGATAGACAATAAGCTCGATGGCTGAACTTGTCTTTGGTACTTGCACATTTACAAGTACTTCGGGTGTTTGAACCAGTGAAATCGAAGTGGTTTCATCTGTCTTGTATACTCCGTCATGCAGAAGTTCATTGAAATCATTCCCGGCATATAAGGACCTGATGTAGTGATAATACGACCCATCGATGCCTAACCAGTTCAATAGACATTGCTGCCACTGCCGGGTATTGTATATATTATGAATGGTAGGTTGCATGAAATGCACCACACCGGTACTAGGTGATCCATCACCCCATGATTCGCAGACATGGCTTAGTGCTCCTACATACTGGCAGATACGGGAGGTTTCGTGAAGTTTGTCAGAAAAGCAAACTGTAACTGGCACCTTGGCCAAAGCTTTTTCAAGTCTCTCTGAACTTACTTTGTTATAGGCCGGATTAACTCCCGCAAATACTACCAATCCTACAAGGCCTTTCTCCATATTATCGACCAGCTGAGCAAATTTCCTGTCGTCGCCCGCTCTTAGATTATTTCTCTTGGTCAGAGAAATGGTGCTTCCAAAATTCTCAAGAAGCATGTTGATGGCTATGGCTATTTGCTCCGCTTCCTTGTTGTCATAACCGTTCAATACGAGTGACTTTCCTTTCCTGGATGCAAGAAGTTCGGCGATTTTATTGATATCTGCATCGATACTTGTCGAAACATTTTTGCCAGTCGGAACACCCATCTTACGGGCAAGTGCATTGTAGAGTGAAAGCAACGCGGCAGTATTTTCCGAAGCTCTTAACTTAATTCTCTTATCGGCATTGGCACCGGTAAGTGTCATATTAGCTTCGATCTGAATGTGTTTTGACATATCCGGCCCCGGTACTC
The DNA here is from genome assembly GCF_003337435.1 of Schleiferia thermophila. Lineage (GTDB taxonomy): Bacteria > Bacteroidota > Bacteroidia > Flavobacteriales > Schleiferiaceae > Schleiferia > Schleiferia thermophila. The sequence goes on along the minus strand of NZ_QPJS01000003.1, from coordinate 8,166 downwards.
TTCTGGTAGCATAATCACTTTCTACAGCCTGGCCATGTATTCCATTGATGAAATCGCACCCAAAAGATACAATTACATCTGCCTTGTCTAGTTGATAAAACGGAAACTTTCTTACACCAGTGGCCATTTCCCATGCATCCAATGAACGGGTTGTCGGGAATGCATCGATTTCTACATGGGTAAAGTTGTTGTAGTTACTTCTGTATTTCTCGATGATAGAGCGAGCTGCTGGACTATTGATTGTCGGTGTTACTAGGGCAAATATTTTTCCGGTTTCGGCAGCTTTTTTAATCCCCTCTACGATCTCCTTGTCAAATTGGTCCCAACTGATTTCATTTCCATCTTTTAAAGGAGACTTCAGGCGGGTACTGTCGTAGAGATTGAGTACTGCAGCTTGTACTCTTGCATTAGTTCCACTGTTTACCCCTGCCTCCTTATTTGGCTCAAACTTTATCGGTCGTCCTTCACGTGTTTTAACAAGTATGGCCGCATAGTCATTTCCATCGTCGTACAGAGAAGCAAAATATGCAGCAACTCCGGGCACAAGCTTATCAGGTGCGGTTACATATGGTATTGATTCTATGACAGGCGCTTCACATGCAGCCAATGTAGCAGCTGCTGTACTGAAGCCCAGATATTTCAAAAAGTCTCTTCTGCTTGTCTGCGTGGACTGAAGGAGCAATTCGGATGCTGTAAAAAGCGATTCCGAATCTGCGGGAAATTCAGCGGCAGCAAGCTGCTCCGTCAGAGCAGGATTGTACAATTCCTCTTCTGATTTCCAGTATTTTTTATTTGATGCCATACTAAGCCTTGATTTTTTTTAATAGTGACACTTACCGCATTCCAGTCCGCCAATCATTTCAGCGGTGATTTTATCGGACTTGTACTTAGCCTTTAATTTGTCGTGAAGGTCTTTGTAATAACCATTTTCGATATTGACTTCCGTCTCTCTGTGGCAGTTGATACACCAACCCATGGTAAGCTCTGAATACTGATACAATACTTCCATCTCCTCTACAGGACCATGGCAGGTCTGACACTCCAGGCCAGCTACATTTACGTGTTGAGCATGGTTGAAATAAGACAGATCCGGAAGGTTGTGCACTCTTACCCATTTCACCGGTTTCTCTTCATAACCTTCGATATACGACTGTGTTTCGCGGTCAAAACCAACAGCCGCATAAATTTTATCTATTTCAGCTGTGCCATATTTGGGACCCTCCTGTATGTACTTGTGACAATTCATACACAGCGCTGCAGAAGGAATGTTGGAATGCTTTCCTTTCTCAGCACCGTAATGACAGTATTTACAATCTATACCATTTTCGCCTGCATGTATTTTATGCGAAAATGCGATAGGCTGCTCAGGCATATAACCCTGCTCCACACCTATTGACATCAATCCCCAGTACAACTCCTTTAATAAAAAAACTGATACCACAACCGTAAGGAGTACAATCAGCTTTTGATTTTTAACCGCTACCTGTACACCTTTTGAAAAATCCTCAAGGACTGAGGTCGGCTCTTCTCCTTTGATTACTTTTAACGTATTCTTTACCTTGACCAAAATCATCAACAAAATCAACAAGAAGAGGGATAAACCGGCCAACACCCACACATTGAGACCCCGCTCAGGTTTGGCAGGTGCCTGTGTAGTCACAGGACCATCACCGGCTGGACTGGCAGGTTGATCACCGACTATGGTATATGCGAGAATATCCAATATATCCTGGTCTGAAAGCAACGGAAAAGCCGGCATTGCAGACCTGTTGTACTCTTCATAAACGGCAATGGCATCTTTATCCCCACTAGCCCTTAGCTCAGCATTATTTCTGATCCATCGGATCAACCATTCCTGCGATCTTCTTTCGGTAATCCCAGCCATCGCAGGACCCACAAGCCTTCTGTCCAGCTTGTGACAAGCTGCACACTGCGCATTAAACAATTTCCTACCATTGGCTGGATCTCCAGGTAAATCCTGGGCTGAAACCATCAGGCTGCTCAGCATCACACACAGGACTACCCACACCATTCTGAGCCTGCTTACACACTTTTTCATAATCTTCATAAATGATTTCGATGCTTTTACACTTTGCTCGCAAATTTATGTTTCTAACTATTTTTCAATCGCCCAGGTTTAAATGCATCTTCACAATTTAAAATCGTTCTAAACAATTCAGAATCCTTTACAATTTCAGCTTCTTTGCTGAAAATTGCCTTTATTTTCACTCTTCTCTTTGATGAAACAATTCTTAAAAGCGCTCTCAGGTGTAGTTGCTTTCCTTCTTGTTTTGATTTTTTTAAAAAATTTTCTTACCTCTGATCAATCTCTGGTCTTGGCCCTCTTTGCGTGGATGCTCATATGGTGGACCAATCAGGTAGTTCATTACGCCGTCACGGCCCTGCTTCCGATCGTAGTGCTCCCCGCTGCAGGTACAACCACCCTCAAGGAAGCCACTTCTCAATACGCCAACCCCGTCATTTTTCTATTTCTCGGCGGCTTTTTGCTAGCCCTTGCCATAGAAAAATGGGAGATCCATCGCCGTCTGGCCTTGTGGCTCCTGTACCATTTTCACAAAAATCTCAATTCCGTACTAATCGCAACCGGTCTATCCTCCTACTTGTTGAGCATGTGGATAAGCAATACCGCCACAGCTATTATGATGCTCCCGATATGCACCGCCCTGATTTCCGTGATCGAATCGCATATACATATATCCTCCTCGTTTAAGGAAAACATCTTTTTGACCATCGCCTATGCAGCCAATATAGGTGGCATTGCCACCCTTATTGGCACACCACCCAACCTGGTATTTGCCGGCTTTTACAATGAGCAGCACTGGCCACCCATTACTTTTCTGCAGTGGTCATCCATAGGCTTGCCAGTGAGCCTCCTGCTGCTTTCCTTTCTATTTCTGTATTTCCTTTCAAAAAAATCTTCACCCCTCGACCCCAATCTGCAAGAGCACATCAAACGATTGTACCACCAGCTACCCCCGGTTTCCACTGCCCAGTACAGAGTGTTTTACATATTCATATTTACCGTCATCCTGTGGTTTACGGCTCCCTTTCTTCCATTTGATTACCTCAACGACACCACCATAGCCCTCACAGGTGGCCTGATGCTGTTTCTTATCCCTTCAGGCCAAGACACCGGAAAACCTCTACTCGACTGGTCCGACACCCGTAATCTCTCCTGGGGAATCCTGCTGCTCTTTGGCGCAGGACTTACCATGGCACTTATGGTCGAAAAAACACATCTCACCCGACTACTCACCACCTTTTTCAGTCAACAGGAAAATTCCGATCTCATCGCATCTCTAGGCTTAATTTCAGCCTCCGTATTACTTACCGAATTCATGTCCAATGTAGCCCTCACAGGTCTGATGCTGCCTGTGGCCGCTGCACTTACAGTCACCGATACTCAAATTTTCCTCTACACCGGTATGGCCATCGCCATGGCCTCCAGTTGTGCATTTATGCTGCCCATCGCCACCCCTCCCAATGCCATTGCCTTCAGCACCGGTCACATAGCACAAAGCTCCATGCTGCGCAAAGGACTGCTGCTCAACCTGATCAGCATTGGCATTTTCACCGCCCTAATGCTCATTTCTAAAAACTTTTCCTAATCACGCGTATTATGTGGGCGCCTCCCCCGGCCGCTTGACACCAGCGGCCGGAGGCCGGTCTACGGCTCCTATTCCCCTTGCGGATCGGGCCTGGCACATTGGGCTGCGGTGGCTTGCTGCCGCTCCGCCTCCTCGCCCGTGTGCCACACTGCCCGCCCGCTGCGGCTCATATCCGCCTACGCCCTGGCGCAAAAATCAATGGACACGACAATTCTGATGAGATGCACTTGTTCAACTCGTTCAGTAGAATGCTACAAAACCATCCAAAGCAGCAAACCTCTCCACGCAAAACCAGGATGATTGCCAAATTTTTAAAGTTTTTTAAACCAACCAATACCACTAATTACCTAAGCGTTCTTCCCGCCTTCACTTTATCTTAGTAAAAAATAAAGACTTAGGCTGATTTTAATAATTCGAAAAGAACAATCTTAATTTGCAAAACAAGCCCTTTTAATGATGATATATGGAAATTTTATTACACATAAATATTTCTTATATACATTAAAAAAAACCTTAAATTCGTATAAACATTCAAATCAAATTCCCGATGAAGAAATTTTTACCATCTCTTACAGCAATCCTGTTAGCCAATGGGCTCTATGCACAAATTAATATAGCCCCGCAGGCCGTGGCTTCTGCGAGCCAGTGCAACACCGGACCCTGTAGTACACTCAACGATTTGGATTTTGGAACCTGTGGCACACAGCAGATGTGGATTCCCACCTCCAACCCACCCACATCTACCCCTGGAGTAGACTGGATTATGTTTGAATGGACTTCGCCAAAAACTTTTGATCAATTCATCATTCACCATGCTCAAAACAACGCTCGACTACTTACCGGAGGACTGATACAACGATGGGATGGAACTAACTGGGTCAATCACCATACGTTTTCCAACCTACCCCCGGCTTGCTCCAATCAGGTAAGCTTTCCAAAAGTCACTACTACTCGCGTTCGGATTACCTCTTTTCAAATGACCGGTCCGGGTCAGACCTCCAATCCCAACTTTCGCGAGTGGGAAATCATCTCAGCCCCAACCCTTCCCAACGATGCAGGAATTGCCTCACTCGATTCCCCAAAGGCATTTTGTCCCGGACTCCATCCCATAATCGTTAAAGTTGCCAATTTTGGAACCAATAAAATCGATACTGTTACCGTAAACTGGTCCATGAACGGAATCCCCCAAACTCCCATTCTCTTTACCCAAACGTTAGATACCGTTGGAGGTACAGGACCAAGCCAATTGCCCCTGACTTTAGGGACCTGGAATTTTATGGCCAATACAATCTACCAAATTAAGGTCTGGACCTCCAATCCTAACGGAGTAAATGACCCCTTTAATGCCAATGACACCCTAAATGCAACACTCATACCTTCTATTTCAGGAACTTATACAATTAATTCCGCACTTCCAACCTCCGGAACAAATTTTCAAACATTCACTGCTTTTGCCAATTTTATCAACTCAGCTGGCGTCTGCGGTCCGGTCACCGTCAACGTAGCACCAGGCTCAGGCCCTTATCTGGAAAAAGTTTCCTTTGGCAACATCACGGGAACTTCTGCCACCAATACCATTACCATAAATGGCAATGGTGCCGTATTGAACTTTTTCTCCCCCAATACCAACGATCGCATAACCCTTGAGCTCAACGGCACCAAATACATGACCATCGACTCCCTGACCATCCGCAGCGACTCAGGTGCTCAGGGTTTCAGCGTACTGTTTAGAAACGGGGCTGACTGGAACGTAATAAGGCGCTGTTCCATCATCTCCAACTCCTCCTCCACCTCCATAGCATATGCCGCCATCGCCTTCTCAAACAGCACTACCTCTGCTACCACCGCAGGATTAAACGGAAACAACAATCTCATCGAGCGGAATGTGATCATTGGAGGTTACTATGGAATCACTGTACTCGGATCCTCCTCCACCGCCCGCGGCACCGGCAATTCAATCATCCGAAACACCATACGAGACTTCTACCTCTACGGTATTTATGCCCTTAATCAAGACAACTTCGAAATCTTTGGAAACGACATCAGCCGCCCTACCCGGACTACCATCAGTACATTTTACGGCTTCTACCAGGGAACCAGTGGCAGCGGTGTCCGAGTCTTCAACAACCGCATCCACAATGCCCACGGGGCAGCACCATACACCAATACATTTACGGCCTACCCCATCTTTATCAGTGTAGCAGCCGGTACAGCCAATAGCCCCAACATCATTGCCAACAATCTGATTTACGACATCCAAACCAATGGAGTGTACTATGGCATCTATCTGTCTGGTACGACCGATTACACCAAAATCTTTCACAATACCATCGTATTCAACACCATTTCTTCATCCTCTTCTACTACCCGTCTGATTTGGGTGGCAGGTACTCCCACGGCTGGATGCGAAGTCAGAAACAACCTCCTTTACCTCTCCAGACCTGGCACAGGTGAACGATTTCTTACCTACCTGACCAGCAATACCAACAACATACGCACCAGTAATAATGCCTATTTCAAAGACCCTAATGTCACTATGTCAGCGCCTACTTTCTTCAGAGGTGCATCCTTTAACACCCTGCAAGACTTTCAAAATGCCGGTGCTGATTCCAACAGCGTATTTACAGACCCACAATTCATCAACATGGCTCAGGCCAACTACAGGCCTCTGGCCCCCCAACTCAACTCAATGGGAAAAAACCTCGGAGGACTCGTCCCCTTCGACTTTGACTCAATGCCCAGAGCCTTTCTGCCAGATCCCGGTGTCTATGAATTCGATCCCCCGCCTGGCCCCAATCCCGGTCTCACAACTTTTATCCAACCTTCCGGCGCTCTCTGTGGAGACTCGGCCGATGTAGTTGTCAGGGCTGTCAATGTCGGGCAAGATACCGTCAATACACTCACCATCTCCTGGACGGTAAATACAATAACCCAAAACCCTGTCACATGGAACGGAGTGCTGGCAACAGGTAACTTCGTAGACATTATCCTCGGAAAATTTGCCATCAACAGCTCCACCATCTACGACCTGACCGCCACCATCTCCGCCAGCGGACCAGGCGTTGATACTGACCCCTCCAACAACTCCATCGAAAGACTCGGCATTCGAAAAGGACTCGCCGGCACCTACACCATCAATGCCCTCTCCGCTCCCAGTGGTACCAACTTTGTCAGTTTTAACGACTTTGCAAGCGCAGTCTCCAGTTCCGGAGTCTGTGGCCCCATTACAGTAAATGTGACTCCATTTTCGGGACCCTACACCGAGCAAGTCGCCTTCAATAACATTACGTCCACCTCTTCCGTAAACACAATAAAAATTAACGGAAACGGTAATGTGCTGCAGTTCACCTCTACCAATACCTCCCAGCGCTCCACTCTAACTTTCAACAATTGTCAATGGATTGAAATCGATAGTCTTGAAATTCTATCGCAGGGCAATACAACGACTCAATTCGGCACCGCACTCTTCGTCACAGGAAATTCCCAAAGACTAAAATTTAACAAATGCCGATTTGAAGTCAACTCTACCTTAACTTCCCTTAACTACAACCCCGTAGTCATCGGTACCAACGAATCCTCACCCACAGCTATCGGAAAAGGTGGTGATTACATCGAAATTACCAATTCAATTATACGTGGAGGATATTACGGATTGAGCATCGGTGGCGGTTCCTCTTCCACTGATCTGGCTATTGGTAACAAAATTGAAAATTGCCTCATCGAAGACTTTTATGTGTATGGCACCTACATCCGAGGTCAGGATTCCATGATCTTCAACAACAACGACATATCCAGAGCCGGCCGTACCACAGTGACGACCTTTTATGGCATAACACTGTTCTCATGGATAAACAACTCGGTCTTCTCCAACAACCGCGTAAGAGACTCCCATACAAGTTCCACTACGGCAAACACTGCCAGCATGTATCCCCTCTATATCAGCGGCAGTACTACTGCAGGCCAACGCAACAGATTATTTAACAACTTAGTGTACAACATGAACGGAGGTGGCCTCCTCTATGCCCTCTATATGATCAGCTCTCAGCACTGGGATGTGTACCACAATACCATAGTCGTTGAAGATGCCCTCTTCCCGGGTTCCAGCACCAATGCTGCTGCCTTCTTCACCGGAACGTTCACCAATGTGGACGTAAGAAACAACCTCTTTGTCAATACCCGAACCAACGGTGGTACCAAATACGTCGTCTACCAGGGCACTGCCAATACCGGTATCTCCTACAACAACAACGGCTACTTCAGCGACCAAAACAACGTCTGGTTTCATGGCTCAGCCTTAAACGACTTTGCTGCATGGCAGGCTACCGGTAAGGACCAGAACTCCGTCTTCGCCAATCCGGGTTTCCTCAATCCTACTCAAAACAACTACACCCCATCCTCCGGTGCGATTAACAACATAGGGGCCAATCTGCTCTCCATCGTCTCTACCGACATCAACGGAACCCCCAGAACCACAACCCCTGACCCAGGTGCCATTGAGTTCACGCCGTTACCCTGTACTGGCGCATGGGCCTTTCAG
>NZ_QPJS01000002.1 GCF_003337435.1 Schleiferia thermophila | reverse complement strand
GCGCCCGCAGGGCGGTGCGCAGCGCAGCGGAGCACGGGAGCGAAGCGCACCCCGGAGCAGCCCGACCCCGCGCGGTAAGGCCGCAAGGCCGGCGCACGGGGGCACGCCCTGAATTAAAAATTATTTGACTGTGGTAGGAATGTGATCGGGCATCAAAATTCAATGCGATATTGTAGGGTGAAGTTTCGCGGAGCTTCGGGGCGCACGAAGCGAATCATGTATTCGCGGTTTGTGAGGTTGTTTACGATAAAGGTAAACTGGCCATGACGGGGGGTGCGGTATCCGATACGCAGGTTGATGAAGTATTCGTTGCCGGTGTAGCCGGGTTTGTTGATCTGGTCGGCATAGCCGGGGAGAAAGGTGCGGAAGACTTCATCGATTCGCTCTACTTTGGAGAGGTAGCGGTAGTCGATGCCAAGGAGAAGGCCTCGCCAGGTGGCTTCGAGATCGAGTTTGATGAGGTGGCGGTTGCGGTATTTGAGCATGGCGTGGAGTAAGGGGTTTTCATTGGTGTAAAGGGAAGTAGCGAAGCGGCTGAAGTAACGGAAGGGATTTCGGAGGGTGCTATCCAGATTGACGTCGACAGGGAGGGAGTAGGTGTAGCCTGCAAGTGTGCGAATAAAGAGCTGGTCGGTCAGGTGGCCTTCGGATGTCCAGGAGAGTTCGAGGCCGGCATTTCGGGCGAAGGCGACGTTTTGGGCTTGAAATCCAAGGTAACTTACGATGGTATCAAGGGGTATCTGATTGGGGGGTACGGTATCCCATCTGGGTGGGAGATAAAGTCCAAAGGTGATTTCGACCAGGTCTTTGTATTCGAGCCAAAAGAGGGAGAAGTCGAAGTAATGACGCCAGGTATTGATGGTAAGTTGTTTTTTGAGACCGATTTCGGCATTCCAGCCGTATTCGGGGCGTAGGTTCAGGTTTGGAAAGATGGGAACGGCTTCGCGACCTGCAGTGGAGATGAAGATTTCGGTGATGGTGGGGAACCGGAAGCCCTGGCCAAAGTTGGCTCTGACGAAGAGCGTTGGGTCGACCTGATAATTGGCTCCTGCCCGAAATACAGGTATTCGGCGGCTTTCGATGCCTGAGATGGAGAAATATTCGTATCGAAACCCTGTATTTAAGGCCCATCGCCCACGGAGGTGGTCAAGCTGGGCGAAGGCGGAAGCGTTTCGGCCGGTGTGGTTGCCGATGTTGTAAATTTCGAAGACGTCGAAGTACTGATAGTTGAAGCCTGTGGTAAGGCGTGTATACAAAGTGATGGGGATGTCCAGGGAGTAGTCGATGTTAAAGAGATTGGTTTTGAGATTGTCGCGGTAATTTTTAAACTGGAGACGGTACCAACGTGTGGCCAGACGGTGGCGGATGCCCGAACGAGTCAGGTAAATGGCCTCTGGAGTAATATGCCACTGCTGGCGTACGATGCGTGTGGCGCCATCGGCGGAGGTAGCTGCAGGGTCAGCGCCGTTTAGGGGTACATAGAAGTTGGAATCGGCATCGTGCCATGCGAGGAAGTCTGCTTCGTCGGAGCCCATGATGGAGCTGTTCCATTGAAGAGTGAGACCTCGGCCATCGGGTCGGGTTCGATATCGGGTTTTGAAGGTGAGTCTGGACTGTGTCTGGTCGGTAAAGCGGATGAAGCCACGTGTGGTAAGCTGATTGATGCCTACTACATAGTCCAGTGGGCCTGAGGATTCGCCTGCTGTAGCAGAAATGCCCCATTCGCCAGGGCGCTGAGTCCACCACCATTTCTTACCGGGATCACGGGGGTTGTCTACCAGATTGTAAAAGGTTTGGATACGGGCTATGGGTTTTTCTTTTTCTGGCCAGAGGGTTTTGATATGGAGGGCACCGTTGAGGCCTCCGGCGCCATAGAGTACTGAAGCAGGGCCTTTGACCACTTCGAGGTTTTCGACCATTTCGATGGGGGCAAAATTCCAGCGCATATCTCCTCGGTCGGCGGTGAGGAGCGGCATTCCATCGACAATGACGAGCACACGGCTGCCTATGCCGTAGGCAAAGCCGCTGCCATTGCGGATGCTCATCTGACCGTCGATGACGGTAACTCCGGGCACTTTGTCAACGGCATCGTAAAGCCGGGTGGAGTTTACATTGAAGATCAATTCCTTTGGCAGTAGATCTACTTGTACGACTTCGCGTGTGATCGGTTTGCGTGCGCGGGTGGCCGTGATGGTGACATCGGGGAGATTTTCTATAAGTTGTTCAAGGGGTATAGTAATATATTGGACCGAGGTAGTTTGAAAACTGACGCGAACGCGACGGTTCTTAAAGCTTATATGATCAACAGAAAGAAGAAGTGATTTTTCAGGTGTGTGGTAGATATACTGACCTTTATCGTCGGTCATACCTGCGAGTCGACCATTAATTGTGATATCTGCCATACTTACTGGCTCACCAGACAGGGAGGAGAAGACTCGGATATGTAGGGTATTTTGCGCGAGGGTTGTCAAAAAGCTACAAAGGGAAAGATAGGTAAGTATAAGCAGTTGTTTCATTTGGATTGAATACACAAACAAATTTAATGGGTGGAATTTTAATTTTTGATTTCAAAAATTTTTATTTATTTTAGGTGTGCCTAACTTATTTTTGTTATCAAATTAAATTATGATTTTTTGAAAACGAAAACTATTCTTTTGTTATCGACTATATCAATTTTTATTGCTTATGCTCAGCCTGTTTTGGTAAACGGTTTAGTGACAGATGGAGCTTTACCGGTACAAGGAGCTGAAATTTCAATTGAAAAGCTGGGTTTAAAAGGCCAAAGTGACGCTAACGGGAAGTTTCAGCTACGGGTAAATGCAAGGGAATCTGACTTACAGATGACTGTTTCAAAACGGGGATATTTATCAGAAACTTTGATCTTTACTACACTTGAGCGTGATACGGTAGTAAATGTGACGCTTACCCGGTTAGGCGAGATGATTGATGAAGTGGTCGTCAGCGCAACGCTGCATCCAGTGAGCCGATCGAATGTAGTTGCTCCTGTAGAAGTAATTCACAGGAGATTGACTGAGCGAATTTCTACATCGCAGATTATGGATTTGTTGCCAGCACTACCGGGCATGAGGGTGCAATATAGTTGTAATGTATGTCAAGCTCCAGGACTTCAGCTGAATGGTTTGCCCGGGCCCTATACAATGTTGCTCATCGATGGACTGCCAATGATGGGTCCCTTGTCATCGACCTATGGTTTGTTTGCTCTTCCGACTTTTCTGATGAGCAGGGTAGAGGTTAGCAGAGGACCCGGGGCTGTGCTTTTTGGATCTGAAGCCATAGGTGGGCTTATCAACATTTTTACTCCTGATCCGGATGTGGCGCCCAGATTTCATTTGGAGCAGGAAGTAACTACTTGGGGGGAATTTTCCACACAGGCAATGGTTGCATACAGAAAAAATCGCTGGAGGATGCTAACTGGCGTCTCAACGCATTATTTTAACAACAGGGTAGACCACAATGGAGATGGTTTCATGGATCTTCCGTTGCAAAAGAGGCTATCAACTTTTTTCAAAGTAAAGTATTCGGACAGTTGGGATGGTTATTTTAGGTATTTTTATGAAGACAGGCTTGGTGGTCAGATGATCGGCCAACATCACAACAGAGTGGATGGGAAGGCCTATGTAGAGAGCATTTTCACTAACAGATTGGAATGGATAATGAAATACACATCTCCAAAGTACAAACCTCTATCAGTATGGTGGAGTGCTTCAACACATGATCAAAACAGTGTTTATGGAGACGAGGCTTTTCTGGCGAGACAATATCTTGCAAATGCGCAGCTACTATGGAGGGAGACAAAAGGCTTCATCAGCTACACTGGAGGGGCAGCTGCCAGATATCAATACTACAACGACAACACTACCGCCACCCTGCTATATACCGATGATAAAAAAGAGGAGGCTCCAGAAGTATTTCTTATGCCGGGATTGTTTGCAGATTTTAATTTTAAAAAGCAAATAACAGGATTAAATGCAGGGTTAAGGGCTGATTATCACCCAGTTCATGGTTTAATACCTACGTATCGAATGGGATTGATGGTAAAAGGTGGGAATCAATCATTCAGGGTTCAACATGGTACAGGTTTTAGGGTAGTCAATCTATTTGCAGAGGAACATGCTGCGCTGTCCGGGGCAAGGGAGGTGGTAGTAACATCGGCTCTAAAACCCGAACGCTCCATTGGTACTTCTGTGGAGTGGGAGTATGCAAAGCTGAATACTGATTATTCTGTTAGATTGACTACAGGGGCATTTTTCAATGTGTTTTCTAACAGGATATTACCAGACTACGATAGTGATCCTCAGAAGATTATTTTTGATAATCTCAGCGGAAGTTTTCATCAGGCGGGATTAAACATTAGATGTGAAACGAGCATAGGTAGTCATTGGTATTTGAGTGTGGGTGGTACGGTCCAGGATTTAGGAGTGATGGATGATGAGGAGGAGGAAGATGTGATTCCTCCTTTTGTGGAGAGGTATTCTATACAGACAATGACTGGATATAATAGCGGAAGGTGGAGGCTTGATGTGTCATCTTTTACCTATGGTCCTATGCGATTGCCCCTGGCCGGAGAATTGGATCCTAGGCCTGAATACTCTCCGGTATTTACTCACCTGAATGCCCAAATATCCTTCATAATCAATGATAGAAACCGCTTGACGATAGGAGGGCGAAATCTCTTGGACTTTGTTCCATGGCGAGGTTTGCCTTTTCTGATTTCTAGAGCCGATGATCCATTTGACAGCAGAGTGGTTTTTGACAATGATGGAAACCCACTGCCTACACCTGATAATCCTTATGCATTGACTTTTGATCCAGAATATGCATTTACTTCATTACAGGGTCGGAGGTTTTTTGTACAGTGGCACTACAGTTTTTGACCCGTTGGTAAAATTGTTTACCCCCATTGTCCTAAATCTGACATTTGTTCTACACGTATTTGTTTCTTCTGAAACGGGCAATAAAAACTCAAATGATAAGCGCGAAGCGCGATGACCGAATCTGACCTCACTACTTTTGATCCGTAAAGAGTATCCCCCCAGATAGGGTGACCGATATACGACAACTGTGCCCTAATCTGGTGGTATCGACCGGTAATTAGTTTTAATTCAAGGTCTGTGAAATCACGACCTCGACTTAAAACTTTATATGATAGTTTTATCTCAGCAGAGCCTTCAAAAGGTTGGGATGATATAATTGCTTTGAAATTCAAAGGATCTTTTCGGTGAAAATGGACCAAAACAGCCGAGGGAGTATGTATAATGCCTTCTACGCGGGCGCAATATTTTTTAGTGATGCGCCTTTTTTCGAAAAGTGGCTGTAAAATCCGGTGAGCATTCAGGCTTTTGGCCACCAGCAGCAATCCGGAAACAGGCCTGTCGAGACGATGGAGCGGATGTGGACCCCATTTTTTAAAAAATTCCGGTCTTTGCCGGCGTAACCAATCCATCAGACTTGGGTTTCCTCTGGAGTCGGGTTCGGTGTTGAGGCCGTGTTCCTTATCTATGATACAATAATGGTCGCATTCGTATACGATAGCGGGCATTTTAACGCTCTTTGGTAATGGAACGTATCCACTTGTACTCGGATAGGAACTCGCGCCCGATCACTCTGAACACTGAGTAGGCGGGCACTGCCACAATCATGCCGACAATACCAAACAGATTACCTGCAACCAGAATGACAAAAAAGATTTCCAGTGGATGTGCATTGACCGACTTGGAAAAAATAAGCGGTTGAAAAATAAAATTGTCGAGCAGCTGAACGACCGCAAACACCGATAGTACTTTGAGCAGGTGAAACTGCCAAACTTCTGCAGCCAGCAACCCCGGTGTAGTGCCGAAAGCGATCAATGTACCTATAGTGGCCCCAATTACCGGGCCTATGTATGGAATAATGTTGATCAAACCGGCAAAGAAGCCAATGATAAAGGCATTTTTGATATTGAAAACCGACATACCAAAGCTCACAATCAAGGTAATCAGGCTGATCTGCACGATGATGCCTATGAAATACCGGCGAAGCGAATATTTGATTTGAGCCAGTGCCCTGGACATTTTATCGCTGGAGCTATCGGGCGTAAATGCCAGGACAATACTGGAGGGTATATGCCTGTCTTTGAGAAGAAAAAAGGTGATAAAGGCAATGGAAAAAAGTGCGATCACTAGATTGCCCATGGCACTGACCAGCCCTGTGAGTGTGCCGGTTAGGTTTGTAATGTTGAAGTATTCTGAGAATTTTGACAGAATATACTCTCTGTTTGATTCATAGCCCACCGGTTTAATGCCAATTTCATCGGCCCAATTTTCAATGGTTTTGATTGGAGTTTCCAGGTTTTGGTAGATTTCAGCCATGCTGATATCGGAGATGGCATACAGCTCGGCGAGCAAAGGGGGTACGAAAATCAGAAACAACAAATAAAAGAAGAGAAAAACACTCAACAGACCGATAAGTGCCTTTAGCCAGTCGGGTAGGCTTTTTTGCCGGATTTTCACCCGGTCGAGAAATTCCATCAAAGGCGACAGTGCTATTGTAAGCGATACGGCTATGGCCAGATAGACCATCACCGGAAAGGAGAAGTACAGTACCAAAATCAAAATGAAGGCGAGAAGCCCCCCAATCAGTTGCTTGCGAGTAATTTTGGACATGGACTAGTCATTATTGGACCAAGAGTGAAAACAAAGCAAATAAAGGGACAAATCCCGATAAAAACCCTGCTATGACCTCTACGATGGTATGAGCGTTGATTTCCAAACGCGCCCATGCTATCAGTCCTATCGTCAATACCACAGATATCAGATACCAATGCGACCAACCGTAGAGCCTGGAGAGAACCAGTACTGCAGCCAACATGCCGGATAGAGCCGCCACGTGAGCACTGGCCTTGTAAAAGGGAATTTGTATGAGTAGAATCAGAATGACAATGCATGTCCCAATGAGAAAGAGGTATATGAGCTTGGCAGAGGAGACCCAGCGCACTGCTACAGCTGTGAAGTAATAAAAAACCGCTCCGATTACGTATGGTATTTTACGGTCTTCTCGTTTGTGCATGAAGAGGGAGCTGATTACTCCAAGCCGATAGAGTAAGACGGTCAATAGCCCGGGGAATATATACGTACCTGTGGCAATGGCTACCATCAGGTACATCGCCTGTGACCTTGTAATCGGTGCTGATGTTTGTGCAATTACAAGGGCTGCGAACAGCAAAGGGACCAATGCGGGATGCAGCACATAGGAAATCAGGTTGCCGAGGGTTTGTTTCAGTGATCGTGAGGTCATGGAGTACATCAAAGTTGTTTTCGGAGTCGGGCTACTGGTATACCGAGTTGCTCACGGTATTTGGCCACGGTGCGTCTGGCCAGGGGATATCCTTTTTCATTGAGGATTTTACAGAGCTGGTCGTCGGTATAGGGCTTTGATTTGTTTTCATCGGCGATGGCCTGCTCCATGATTTTTTTAATTTCTTTGGTTGATACTTCTTCTCCGTCGGAGGTGGTCATTCCTTCGCTGAAGAGTTCTTTGAGGAGAAAGGTGCCAAAGGGCGTCTGGACGTATTTGTTGCTGGCTACGCGGGAGATGGTGGAGATGTCGAGACCTACTTCGTCAGCTATATCTTTGAGTATCATCGGTCTGAGCTTGGTCCAGTCGCCAGTGAGAAAAAATTCCTTTTGATAGTTCATAATGGCAGACATGGTAATAAGGAGGGTCTGCTGGCGCTGCTGAATGGCGTCGATAAACCATTTGGCCGAGTCGAGTTTTTGCTTTACAAACATCAGAGCTTCCTTCTGGCTTTTATTGGTTTTGGCGCCCTCTTTATAGGCTTGAAGGAGTTCTTTGTATTCGCGGCTGATGTTGAGTTCGGGGGCATTTCGTTCGTTGAGGGTGAGCTCGAGCTTGTCGTTGTTGATGGTGATGATGAAATCGGGAATGATGCTGAGGTCCCGGTCGAGGGCGGTGTTGATTTGAAGTCCTGGTTTGGGGTTTAGCTGGCTGATTTCGGTGATGACGTCCTTGAGGGTGTCTTCATCGATGCCCAGGCGGTCGAGAAGTTTTTCGTAGTGTTTTTTGGCAAATTCGTCGAAGTGATTTTCCAGGATTTTGATGGCGAGCTTGACTTCCGGAGTTTGAGGCCGGCGCAAGAGTTGTAGGAGAAGGCATTCGCGAAGGTCTCTGGCGGCTATACCCGGTGGGTCGAGTTGTTGAACTTTTCGGAGTACCTGTTCGAGCTCAGAGGGTGAGATGCTTATGTTTTTGGTAAAGAGAAGATCGTCGCTGAGGCTTTCGAGATCGCGTCTGAGGTAGCCGTCGTCATCGAGATTGCCGATGATGTATTCGCCGGCTATCCGCCAGGTATCGGGAAGTCGGAGCATGCCGAGCTGATGGATGAGGTTTTCGTAAAAGGTTTCTGAGCTCACGACTGGTGCCTGATATTCTTCGTCGTCTGCGCTGTAGTTGTTGGCTTTTAGCTTGTAGTCGGGTGTGTCTTCGCTTAGCAGGGATTCGTATTCGTCGAAGTCTTCGATACTGGTGATTTCGGGCTGGTCGATCAGGACTCCGTCTTCATCGTATTCGTCTTCAGGGGATTCGTTGTCCGGTAGGTCTGCTTCATATATTTCCTCATTATTGTTGTTGGCTTCTTCGAGAGCGGGATTTTCTTCGATTTCCTGTTTGATGCGCTCTTCTAGCATGGCGACTGGCAGCTGAATCAGCTTCATGAGCTGAATCTGCTGTGGGGAAAGTTTTTGAAGGAGTTTCTGACTTAATCCCTGTTTGAGCACGTTTTTTAGGTTTTGTGGGCCAATTTACAATTGGGCGACGAATCGGATGGCTTGATATTTGCTTGTTGCGGGGCCTTTTTCAGGAATGAGCTGGTTTTTTACTTGTTGCCAATGCATTATTGTGTGGGGTGTGTGAGGAGGCTTTCTGTTAGAGGCTTTGGATGTGCATTTTGAGGCGGGTCTATTTCGGGGTATTTGAATCGGGCAGGGATGTGAATTTTCTGCAAAGGCTGTAGTGTGGTCTTTTTTCCGGATATGGCACGCCTGAATTTGCGTTTTCGGTCGTGTATCGAGGATGGTTTACAGATACGAATGGGCCGGAGGCGTGTGCACCTCCGGCCTTCGCGTGAGGGATGCGGAGGGCGCCCGAAAGGGCGGTGCGCAGCACGGGAGCGAAGCGTACCCCGCAGCAGCCCGACCCCGCGCGGTAAGGCCAGCCACAGATGGCCGGCGCGCGGGGGCACGCCCTGATGAAATTTTTTTTGGATTTGCCGCTGTGGACCTTGTCATCGGTGATTTCCTAAGGATTTGGGCCCAATAGCCGATACCTCCCGATGTGGGCGATGTGCGCGGACTTTCTGCCGAAGGTTTACAGAAGCAATGGTAGTCTGTGTGGCACTTGGCGCATCGGAAGTACCTTTACAGCCAGAAAAATCATCAACACCTGCTTACCTGAAGATGAGCGACGAGGAACTACTCAATGGCGAGCCTGATCCGCAGATGGAAGGCCACGTAGCCAAAGTCAGCAAAGTTTCCGGCATGTACCGGGAGTATTTTCTGGATTATGCCTCGTATGTGATTCTGGAGCGAGCCGTGCCGGCCATGTACGACGGCCTGAAACCGGTCCAACGTCGCATACTCCATTCCATGTACGAGATGCACGATGGCCGCTACCACAAGGTGGCAAACATCATCGGCAACACGATGAAATACCACCCCCATGGGGATGCCTCCATAGGCGATGCCCTGGTACAACTCGGTCAAAAAGACCTGCTCATCGACTGCCAGGGCAACTGGGGAAACATTCTGACCGGAGACTCAGCCGCAGCCCCGCGCTACATCGAAGCCCGGCTTACAAAATTTGCCCTGGATGTAGTCTTTTCGCCTAAAATCACGCAATGGCAGTCCAGCTACGACGGCCGGGCCAAAGAGCCGGTGTTCTTCCCGGTAAAATTTCCCCTCTTACTCGCACAGGGAGTCGAAGGCATCGCCGTAGGCCTGAGTACCAAAATCCTGCCCCACAACTTCAATGAGCTCATCGATGGCTGCATCCGCATACTCAACGGCCAGAACGTCACCATTTACCCGGATTTTCCCACGGGAGGTATAGCCGATGTAAGCAATTACAACGACGGCCAGCGGGGCGGACGCGTAAGGGTACGGGCCAAAATCAACGCTATCGACAAAAAGACACTGGTCATCTCAGAAATACCTTTTGGCACCACCACAGGCTCCCTGATCGACTCCATCCTCAAAGCCAACGACAAAGGCAAAATCAAAATCCGAAAAATAGAAGACAATACAGCCGAAAATGTAGAAATCGTCATCCACCTCCCCCCCGGCCTGTCGCCCGACAAAACCATCGATGCTCTCTATGCCTTTACCGACTGCGAGGTCAGCATCTCCCCGATCGCCTGTGTCATTTACCAGGACAAGCCTCTCTTTATGGGAGTCAGCGAGATGCTCCGGGAATCCGCGTTCCTGACCCGGGAATTGCTCAAAGCAGAGCTCAACGTAAAACTCAATGAACTGCGCGAAGCATGGCACTTTGCCTCCCTGGAGAAAATCTTTATCGAGCACAAAATCTATCGACTCATCGAAGATGCCGAAACCTGGGAGCAAGTCATCTCCAGCATCCGCATCGGGCTCAAACCACACATCGGCCACCTGCTCCGCCCCGTGACAGAAGAGGATATCGTACGTCTGACCGAAATCAAAATCAAACGCATCTCCAAATACGACTCCGACAAAGCCAACGACCACATCCAGGCCCTGGAAGGCCAAATCGCCGAAGTAGAGCAAAACCTGGCCAACCTGACCGACTACACCATCCGCTGGTTTGAGTACCTCAAAGAAAAATACGGAAAAGGACGCGAACGCAAAACCGAACTGCGCCTCTTCGACGAAATACAGGCACAAACCGTAGCCATTGCCAACGAAAAACTTTACATCAACCGCCAGGAAGGCTTCATCGGCACCAGCCTCAAAAAAGATGAATACATCTGCGATTGCTCCGATATCGACGACATCATCGTTTTCCGGCGCGACGGCAAGATGATGGTCGTCAAAGTCGACCAGAAAGTGTTTGTCGGACCGGACATCATCCACGCAGCCGTTTTCAAAAAAGGCGACCGACGCACGATCTACAACCTCATCTATCGCGACGGCTCCAAAGGTCCCTCCTATATGAAACGCTTCTATGTAGACTCCATCATCCGCGGCAACGAATACGACATCACACAAGGCAAACCAGGCAGCGAAATCCTCCACCTGACCGCCAACCCCAACGGCGAAGCTGAAGTCGTATCCGTATACCTCAAACCCATCTCCAAACTCAAAAAACTGCGCTTTGACATCGACTTTGCCACCCTCGCCATCAAAGGTCGCAACGCCCGCGGAAACCTTGTCACCAAATACCCCATCAAAAAAATCGAACTCAAAGAAAAAGGCCTCAGCACACTGGCACCCCGCAAAATCTGGCTCGACACCTCCATCATGCGACTCAATACCGAAGGCCGCGGCCAACTGCTCGGCACCTTCAAGGGCGACGACCTCATCATACAGGTCACCAAAACAGGTACCTACCGCCTCACTACCACCGACCTGAGCACCCACTTCGACGACGACGCACTTCACATCCGAAAATTCAACCCCCAGGAAATCATCACCTGCGTCTATTGGGACCACACCCGGAAGCGCTACTTCGTAAAACGCTTCCACCCCGAAAAATCCGATCGACGCGAATCCTTCATCCCCGAAGGCCATGGAAATCAGCCCGAACTCATCACCTTCCAGCCCAACCCCGTTGTACTTCTGGAATTCGATGAAGTAAAAGGCAATGCCCGTCCCCCCGAAGAAGTCAACCTCGCCGAATTCATCTCCGTAAAAGGCATGAAAACCATCGGCAACCAACTCACCACACACCCCGTCAGGCAAATCACCCTCCTCCACCCCCACGAACCGGCTCCCGAAGAAACAACCCCGGCAGACTTCACCGACATCGACATCGACCTATCCACAGAAGAAGCCCGGCAAATCACCCTCTTTGACCTGCTCGACCAAAATCCAGAAAAAGACAACCCCAACCAATAATGTAATTTTCTCTCATTGGGCGCCCCCTCGGCCGCTTGCGGCAAGCGGCCGGGGGCCGGTCTGCGGCTCCTATTCCCCTTGCAGGCAGGCGTGGCACATCGGGCTGCGGTGGCTTGCTACCGCTCCGCCTCCTCGCCCGTGAGCCACACGGCCCGCCTGCTGCGGCTCATATCCGCCTCCGCCCTGGCGCACAGCACCCCGGCGGAGTTGATCAGATCCCACCTGCTGCTCTAAAACCAATTGCTAAACTGACCAATCCGAACAAAAAGAAACATTTCACAGCGAAATCAGCCCCCCGTCACTTCTGAACCCGGGTCAGCCGCCTCAGCGCCTCCATTTGGTCTCTTTCAAGCTGTCGCCTGAGCGCATTCAGATCATTAAACTTTTTCTCAGGCCTGATTCTGCTTACAAATTCTATCCGAAGCACCTGATTGTAAATGTTGCCATGAAAATCAAAAATGTGCACCTCTATAGTTTTAAATCCTCCCGTCACTACAGTCGGGCGATGTCCTATATTGCACATACCCATCAGCTTAGTTCCCGGGTCCGATACAAAGGAAACCATCACAGCATATACTCCATCACCGGGGATAAGCTTATGTGGGTTTTCGTTGAGGATATTGGCCGTCGGAAAACCGATTTTCTCCCCTATCTGCCTGCCTTTCACCACCATGCCCGTAATGGCGTAGGGGTAGCCAAGCCATTGATTGGCAGTATCCACATCACCCTGAAGCAGAGTCTTTCGCACTTTGGTCGAGCTCACCACCACACCATGTATCGCTTGGGCAGAGAGGCTCTCCACCGAAAATCCATAGAGCTGTCCCAAATGCACCAGATGTTCATAGGAACCTTCCCTGTTGCGACCAAAGTGATGGTCATGGCCGATCACCAATGCACGGGCTTTGACTTTTTGCACCAGGTATTTGCGCACAAACTCCTCTCCACTCGTCTTTGAAAACTCTATCGAAAACGGATGAAAAATCAGATTCTGTAACCCGGCCTTTCGCAGCAGCTCGATTTTTTCGTCTTCGTCGTTGAGGAGCTTAATGTCAGCTTCCGGTTGCAGCACCAACCTGGGATGCGGCTTGAAGGTAATCAGCACACTTTCACCTCCTTCCGCCATAGCTGCAACCTCATTCAATCGGCTGATGATAGACCGGTGCCCGATGTGCACGCCATCAAAGGTGCCCATAGTCACCACCGGATACTGCGGAGCTGTAAACTCGTCAATGGAATAAAAAACCTTCAAACCCCGGTCTATTTAAACAAACCAAACAACTCAGCATTCACCCGATCCACAATTTCACCGAAATGCTCCTTGTTGTCGGCAAATTTATTTTTATCTACATCGATGATGAGCAGTTTGCCCTTGTTGTATCGGCTAATCCAGGCCTCATAGCGCTCATTCAATCTGCTCAGATAGTCGATGCGTATGTTGGTCTCATATTCGCGCCCACGTTTGTGGATTTGCTCTACCAACGTAGCTATCGAGGCCCTAAGGTAAATCAGCAGGTCCGGTGGCGCTATAAACTCCTCCATCAGCTGAAACAGCGACAGGTAGTTCTCAAAATCCCTTTTGGGCATCAGGCCCATGGCATGCAGATTGGGTGCGAAAATGTATGCATCTTCGTAGATGGTGCGATCCTGAATTACATGCTTGCCACTTTTGCGTATTTCGATGATTTGCCGGAAACGACTGTTGAGAAAGTAAATCTGAAGATTAAAGGACCACCGCTGCATTTCGTTGTAAAAATCCTCCAGATACGGATTGTCCTCCACATCTTCATAATGAGCCTCCCACCTGAAATGCCTGCTGAGCATTTGGGTCAGGGTGGTTTTGCCCGAACCAATATTTCCGGCTATTGCTATATGCATACTGTACGAATTCCAGACCGGACAAACCTAAACTATTTCATCCAATCCACTGCACACATTCCCCGTAAAGTTTGCCGTCTTTGGTCACTCCGTAGTACTTTGCGATTGAATGATTCTGACTCTCTGAATCATAGCGTCTATTTCCGAACGAAATTCCCGGTCATTGGTCATTTGCCTTGCCAGATTGAGCTGCACGATGGCCTGGTCGTATTCACGGGCCAAGGTAAGCGCTCCTGCCAGACCTATACGGGCATTCATATCATCCTTGATGCCTATCACCTCACGCATGATGCGAGCTGCGATCTGCCCCCATTCCGGCGTGTTGCGAGCTTCCAGCAGTTCATTGGCAGTAGCGACCAGTGCTTCTCGTCTGCTCTGAGCCGACGAATCCTTTAGCTCGGTCATTAGCGTTTCAAAAAATTTTTCCGGCTGATTGGTGTCAAAATAATACAGTTTGCGAATCTGAAGCCCCGTCTTTCGGGCTTGATTGTTGTCAGTGGCTACCAGCGGCACCAATTGCTCAATCAGCATGTCCACAACTTCCTCTGAACTATCTCTCACTGCCCTTCGCAAGCTCGCATTCAGCGAAGCTTCATAAAAAGACTGTCTGTCAAACAAACTGGTATCCAGCAGATTCCACTTGTTTCGTACTCTGGCAAAGAGCGGATCACTCAAATCAAGACCAAAGACACTGATCCACATTAGCCCAGCTGTATCGCTCAGCAATGTTTCACCGAATTTTCGCACGTAGTCATCAAAAATAGGCCGTGAAGCCTCCACTCCATGATTGTCCACTTCTATAAGGAGCAGCTCGTTAAAACCCTTTACCGACAGACCTCCGGCCACATAAGCACTCTGAAGCTGAGGATATAGCATTAGCCGTATGGCTGCCTTCTGTGCGGCATTGGCCATCGCCTCCCTGTCCTGAGCACCGTCCAGCCTCAGGAGCAGATTCTCATTGGCGCTCATAAACAAATGTACCGGATATCCGGGCAGATTGTAATGTCTGATCCACAATTGACCAAACTGCGAATCTCCATCGATTTGCACTGGAATAAACTGCTTGTTCAGTTCCCTTATCAGCGTCCTGTCGCGGAGCACTACCTGATTCATGTTTTGGCAGATCTGACTCCATTCGCTGCATACCTGCACAAAGATTCCCATACCACTGTTGCCGGCCATTCGCAACACATTTTCCCATTGATTGATGTTTCTCGCCCTGATCCAATCTAAGCGTTGGGCAGCCACAAAGACCACTTGACACACAAAAATCAATATAGTAGTCGCGATATGCCGGATAGAAATCATGGTGCTGAAATCATTAAGTCTTTAAACTGATACAATTCGGGTTTTTCACCAAATCGGTTTTCAAAATTTTTCAACCGAACATCCTCATCGGTTTCCATGCCCAAAGGTATTAACCGCGAATCAGGTTTGGTGATAAATTTTATCTCTTTTACTTTGTTTTCTGCAAAAAGTATCAGCAAATTGCTGCAATCAGCCCGGTTTACACCTATAAAAGTACCGTCCTCTTCCTTTACATAGTAGACCGTCTGCCCGTTGCCGATTACAAGGACTTTGCTGAGTTTTCTATCTTCAAAATTCCCTTTTAAATCCCTTCCTCTGATTTGATTGTAAAAAGTATCGCTTTCTATAGCCAGTATAAATGCATTTTCAAAGACAAAGAGCGAATCCGGCTGATTCCCACTCATGGTAATGCTGATTAGCCCACCGGTAATTTGCGTCGTATCGCTCCACAGTACCGGCCTTCCATACAAGTGAAAAGCACTATCTGCCGAAGTGTAGTAGAGCGAGTCGGCTTTGCCCTGCAAATCCTTTCTGTACAGCCTCATATCTCGATACACATACATCTGCCTATGGCCCGAGCTGTCCACCTTTACCGTCCTGATTGTATCCCCACTGATGTAGAGGGTATCCGGCTCCGAATAGCTGAGAAACAGTGGCCTACCCGTCACCGTCACCACTTCATCCCCTTTGCCTTTGTAGACCCCTTCCTGGCCGTACACGGTAAATTTTTCAGCCGTATCCGTAATTGCTATATTTCCCCTCGAATATCCAATCTCAAGTCTCTGATGGTAGTAGAGACTGTCCCCCCTTAGCTCTATGTTTTTTTGCTTTACTACCGCATTGTGGTTAAACATGGCCTCATCCGTCACAGTGTTGTAGCGGCCGTTTTCACAATATATCTGCCCGCTGTCCGAATAGATATGAGTAGGCCCGATAAAATGCGCCACCCTCGATGTAGTGAAGTATTGGAGCGTATCGCACTCCATACGGTAGCGCGGATTGAGCAGTTCCACATTTTTTTTAAACGAAAACATCCTCGGACCGGCATAGTACATACCGATTTGCGACTTTAGGACATTTTCGTCATTCGTAATGGTACCTCCCGTAGTATAGTAAGCAGTATTGATATTGCGGTCCAGTTCCAGGCGCTGGGTCGTAAGGGTCATCTCCGGATCGCGCAGCACCACATCGCCCTTTGCCCTGGCTACGCGCGTATTGCCATCGTATTCCATCGCATGGGCCGTCATCGTCAGCGTATCGCCCTGATTGAGCCGAATGTTTCCAAAAGCCTTGATTACATTGCTGTTGAGATACCTCACCGCACTGTCACAATACATCCTCGCCCCCTCGTGTTCGAAGACCACATTCCCCCCCAGATAGCTCACATCACGAGTGCCTGTCACCCGGTTCGAATTCACAATTCGTATCAACTTACCCGCCTGTGCCCTCAATTCACCCCCCATCGACCATAAAACCAAACACACAAACCCAAAACCCCGAAGCACCTTGCCCGCCCCCATCATCTGAAAATCCTGAAATGAATCCCCAATTCCACCAGCCACCCTCTCAGCATAGCCTCCGGAATATTCCGACCAAACGGATTATTCGACTTCACAAAATCCCTGAAAGGATACGACGACGACACAAAACTCACATCCAGAGCCAGCCGCACCTCACCGAAATTGTACCCCACCCCCACATACGGAGCATACAGCGGAATCAAAGGCCTGAACAAATCCTCCATAAAAAACACCAGATTATCCTTCTGATAGAAGAGCTCTCCGCTCATCGGTCTTTGATGACCTGCCGTACCCCCCGGAGCCCACACCACTGTCTCAGCATCTCCCTTAGGCGAGAAGAGCAAGGTCATCACTACACCAGCCCGCATATGCCATTCCGAAAAC
Source organism: Schleiferia thermophila (assembly GCF_003337435.1). Classification (GTDB taxonomy): domain Bacteria; phylum Bacteroidota; class Bacteroidia; order Flavobacteriales; family Schleiferiaceae; genus Schleiferia; species Schleiferia thermophila. The sequence continues at coordinate 500,639 of NZ_QPJS01000002.1, read as the reverse complement.
TCATACCCATACCCCACCCGTACAGGCAGTGCAAAAAATTTCGTCCTCGCCGTCAGCTCCACCCGCTCAGCTCCATCCCCAAAGTCGGCCCGATAACCAATAAACCAGTCACCAAGCCCCACAGTACCCTCCAGAAATCCAAAATTCAACCGGTGATACCGCACACCCCCCTCCAGCGTGTAGGCCAGCGTCCTCGACACAGGCTCCACATAATCCCCCAGCACTATCGGAGCAAACTCCGAAAAAAAATCAGGCCTCCCCGACATCGTACCCGGCTCCAGACCCCGGTGTGCATTTACAAAGTTGCCAAACGAAAAACCCAAATACGACTCCAGTAGCGATTTCTGGCCGTGCAATCCCAAAGCCCAGCCCAAAGCCCATATTAACAGTACTTTTCTTATCCTCATCAACTTAACTAACGAATTAAAACACCCAAAATTTTGGCAAATGTAGCACCACAGCTCCGAGGCCATCCATACGAGCCCCTTTCCACTTAATCCCAACCCCCTCCACAACCTTTTACATCATCAGGGCGTGCCCCCGCCCGTCGGCCACCTTGCGGTGGCCTTACCGTGCGGGGTCGGGCTGCTCCGGGGTACGCTTTGCTCCCGTGCTCCGCTGCGCTGCGCACCGCCCTGCGGGCGCCCTCCGCATCCCTCACGCAAAATACCCCCATCAAAATCCCAATCCCTAACCACCGGACAAACACTCCACCCCTCACATCCGCATCCATCTGATACCCTTCACCACACCCGCCTACCCACCAAGAAATCCCGCATCACATCTGCAGCACTTCCCCTCCACATCAAAACTCCGATTTTCCTTTGAAATACCTTCATATCCCTTAGGTTTGCATGCCGATAACCACTACACGCACATGTACAGAACCCATCATTGCAACGAACTGACAATTAACCACATAAACCAACAAGTCACCCTTGCTGGCTGGGTACAGCGCATCCGGAAGCTGGGAGCCATCACCTTTATAGACCTCAGAGACAGATACGGAATTACACAACTGGCCTTCTACGAAGACGCAGATAAAGAAACCTTTGACCAGGCCAACCAACTGGGCAGAGAATTCGTCATACAAGCCACAGGCACCGTACGGGAAAGGGCCAGCAAAAACCCCAACCTCCCTACAGGCGACATAGAAGTCGTCCCCCATCGCCTCACCGTACTCAACCCCAGCAAAGTCCCCCCCTTCACCATCGAAGACGAAACCGACGGAGGCGAAGAGCTCCGAATGAAATACCGCTACCTGGACCTCCGCCGATCCCCCCTCAAAAACAACCTCCTCCACCGCTACCGCGTAGGTATGGAAGTCAGAAAATACCTGGACTCCCTCGGCTTCGTCGATATCGAAACACCATTTCTCATCAAATCCACCCCCGAAGGAGCAAGAGATTTTGTAGTACCCTCCCGAATGCATCCGGGCCACTTCTATGCATTGCCTCAAAGCCCGCAAACCTTCAAACAACTGCTCATGGTAGCCGGCTTCGACCGCTACTATCAAATCGTCCGCTGCTTCCGCGACGAAGACCTCCGGGCCGACCGCCAACCTGAATTCACCCAAATCGACTGCGAGATGGCCTTCGTGGAGCAAGAAGACATCCTGCAGACCTTCGAAGGTCTGCTCAGGCATTTGCTCCGCGAAATCAAAGGCATCGACACCGGCCCCTTCCCGCGAATCAGCTACCACGACGCCATGCGCCTCTACGGAAGCGATAAGCCCGACATCCGGTTCGGCATGCAGTTTATCGACCTTACCCGGTCCGCCAAAGGCAGCGAATTCAAAGTATTTGAAGAAGCCGAACTCATCCTCGCCATCAACGCCGAAAAATGCGCCCATTTCACCCGTAAACAAATTGACCAACTCGCCGAATACGTAAAAAGACCCCAAATCGGCGCCAGTGGACTGGCCTGGATTAAGTGGGACGAAAACGGTCTGAAATCCTCCTTCGACAAGTTTTTCACACCCGAAAAACTCACCCACCTGGCACATACAGCGGGCATGCAACAGGGCGACCTGCTGCTCATCATGGCAGGCCCGGCCGGTAAAACCCGGAAAGCCCTCCACGAGCTGCGCATGCATCTCGGTCAAACACTTGGACTCCGAAATCCAGACCAGTTTGCTCCACTTTGGGTCCTCGATTTTCCCCTCCTGGAATGGGATGAAGAAACCCGTCGTTGGCATGCCATGCACCACCCCTTCACTGCGCCAAAACCAGAAGACATACACCTGCTCGATTCAGACCCAGGAAGTGTACGTGCTAATGCCTACGATCTGGTACTCAATGGCAACGAAATCGGCGGAGGCTCCATAAGAATTTTCGACAAAGCACTTCAAAACAAAATGTTTAAGCTCCTGGGTTTCAGCGAAGAAAAAGCCCGGGAGCAATTCGGCTTTCTGATGAATGCCTTCGAATACGGAGCCCCCCCTCACGGCGGCATTGCCTTTGGCTTTGACAGGCTTGTAGCCCTTCTGGGCGGCCAGGAAACCATACGCGATTTCATCGCCTTCCCAAAAAACAACTCCGGCCGCGACCTGATGATCGATGCCCCTTCGTACATCGATGACCAGCAACTCCATGAACTCCATATCACCCTAAAATATGCTCAATAATGAAACAACTCAAAACATTCCTTAGCATCAGTGCACTGCTGGCCATAAGCGGATGCGAACTATTGCAATCTACTGGAGGTCTCCCTGGTCTCAATCCACTACCCCCCACAGAACAGGAAGTAACCCTCGGACTTAAAAACGCCCTCGAAGTTGGCATTCACAATGCAGTAAAGCTCACCTCCGAAACCGGCGGATTTTTCAACAATCCCCTCATCCGCATTCCCTTTCCACCAGAAGCTGTCCGAATGGAACGAACTCTCAGAGACATTGGACTGGGAAATCAGGTAGACCAATTTGTCCGAACTATGAATACCGCGGCTGAGGAAGCCTCCAAAAGAGCCACCCCTATCTTTGTGAATGCCATACGCCAGATGACCTTCACCGATGTAATGAACATCTGGAGAAGCGATAGTACTGCTGCCACACAATTTTTACAACGTACCACCAGTGACGCCCTGAGAGCTGAGTTCAAACCCGTAATCAAATCTGCTATTGAACAGGTAGAGCTCACAGCCTTGTGGAATCCGCTCGCCTCCGCATACAACAGCATACCCTTTGTCACACCCGTCAATCCAAATCTTGAAGACTTTATCACCGACCGTGCCCTGCAGGGACTTTTTTCCATGATCGCTCTCGAAGAAGCTTCCATAAGACGCGATCCGGCTGCACGGGTCAACGACATCCTCCGCAGAGTATTTGGCTGGCTCGATAATGAAAAGAAAAGCTAATAGAACCCTCCGTTCAAAATTCACTGCCTTTCAGGGGATCATGCTGCCTTTCAGACTGCTGTGGCGGCTGTGGTTTTACCTTTCCATCTTCATCGCCATAGCTGCTGTATTTCCCTTCATTCTGGTTTTCTCACTTAAACCAGCATGGTACAGATACTTCTTCCGATTTGAGCGTATCTGGGCCTATATCGTCCTGCTGTTGATGGGCTTTATCCCCGTTGTGAAAAACCGACACCTCATCCGTGCCGACCGACAATACATCATCACAGCCAATCACACCAGCATGATCGATATCATGATGACCCTCATCGCCGTGCCCAACGTATTTCTCTTTATCGGAAAAAAGGAACTGGCCTCCTATCCTCTCTTCGGCTACTTCTATCGCCGGACCAACATCCTTGTGGACCGGAAAAGCTACTCCAGTAAAAAATTCGTCTATTGGAAAGCCGCTGAAAAAATCGCCGAGGGCTATTCCGTGTGCATCTACCCTGAAGGTGGAGTACCCAACGAAGACGTTGAACTTGCCCCTTTCAAAATCGGCGCCTTCAAACTGGCCGTCGAAACCTCTACAGACATCTTGCCCATAAGCTTCCCCGACAACAAAAAGCATTTCTCCTACAACTTCCTGAAAGGACATCCGGGAATACTCAGAGCCATAATACACCCCCCTATCGAGGTATCCAAACTGCCTTTTGTGACCGCAGAAGAACTTCGCGACAAGACCTATTCCATCATTTTATCCGGCCTGCCTGGGCGCTGATCGCAGCAGCCACCACTCTTCACAGCAATTTCTGCGCGTTAATCCCATTTACCTGGCACGGCTTCACATACCTTTGCACCCCGATTTCACCAAAAGCCTGAAAAGTTGAAAAAACCCAAAAGATATCTGGTCACCGCTGCCTTACCGTATGCCAATGGACCTGTACACATCGGCCACCTGGCGGGTTGCTACCTGCCGGCAGATATATATGTCAGATACCTGCGCCTTCAAGGCGAAGACGTAAAATTTATCTGCGGCAGCGACGAGCACGGCGTCCCCATCACCATCAAAGCCCGAAAAGAAGGCCTCACTCCACAGCAGGTGGTCGATACCTATCATCACCTGATGAAAAAAGCCTTTGAAGACTTCAGTATATCATTTGACATATATTCCCGAACCTCCTCTCCTCACCACCATCATACTGCATCAGAATTTTTCAAAACATTGTACCAAAAAGGAGTCTTTACCGAAGAGGTTACCCAGCAATACTACGACGAGCAGGCCCAGCAGTTTCTGGCCGACCGATACATCATCGGTACCTGTCCAAAATGCGGATTTGGCAATGCCTACGGCGATCAATGCGAAAACTGCGGTTCATCGCTCAATCCTACAGACCTTATCGAGCCCCGCTCTGCTCTTTCCGGGTCCAGGCCTGTGATGCGCACCACCCGCAACTGGTATTTGCCATTGGATAAACTCCAACCCGCCATCGAGCACTACATCGAAACCATCAAAGACCAGCTTAAACCCAATGTGTACGGACAGGTAAAAGCATGGCTCCAGCAAGGACTCGCCCCGCGGGCTATGACAAGAGATTTGGACTGGGGTGTCCCCGTACCTCTTGAACAGGCTAAAGGAAAAGTACTTTACGTGTGGTTTGATGCCCCCATAGGCTACATCTCAGCCACTCAGGAACTGCTGCCTGACCAGTGGCAGAACTATTGGCAAGACCCTGATACCGCCCTGATTCATTTCATCGGTAAGGACAATATCGTCTTTCACTGCATCATCTTCCCGGCCATGCTGATGGCACATGGCGGTTATGTATTGCCGGCCAATGTCCCTGCCAATGAGTTTCTCAATCTGGAAGGTGACAAAATATCCACCTCCAGAAATTGGGCCATCTGGCTGCACGAATATCTGACTGAATTGCCGGGCCGCGAGAGCGAACTCCGCTATGTGCTCACCTCTATAGCCCCGGAAACATCCGACTCAGAATTCACCTGGAAAGATTACCAGGCAAGAATCAACAATGAGCTCGTTGCCATTCCAGGAAATTTGGCCAACCGGGTACTTACCTTAATGCAGAAATATTACAACGGAATCATTCCCCAAGACATCTGTGAATATACCCAAGCTGATGAATTAAGGTCGGCCACACAAAAAGCCTATGAAGAAATAGACCGCAACATCAGAGCGTTCAAATTGAGAAATGCCCTGCAAGAATGGATGGATCTGGCAAGATTTGGCAACAAATACCTCACCGAAAGCGAACCCTGGAAACTCTTCCAGGAAAACCCGGAAAAAACATGTGAAATCCTGTCCAACAGCCTGGTGCTTTTGGGCCATCTGGCCAAGCTGATGCTCCCATTTATGCCTCGTGCAGGGCAACAATTGCTACACATGCTTGGAAAGTCGACTATCGAGCAACTCCATACGCCCATCTCATGGAAATCGGGAGAGCAGCTCCCCAAACCCAGTTTGCTGTTCCGAAAACTGGAAGATTCTGAAATCGAGCCACAAATAACCCGATTGGAACACATCAGACAACAGCAGCCAACAAAGCCAACCTATACCCTTCCACCCCTTAAAGACCTGGTTGCTTACGAAGACTTTCAAAAGCTCGATTTGCGCATTGCTACAGTACTGGCTGCTCAAAAGGTACCGAAAGCAGACAAACTTCTTCAGCTCACCCTCGATACTGGCATTGACCGGCGAACGGTAATTTCCGGCGTGGCACAATATTACCAGCCTGAGCAACTGATTGGTAAGCAAGTATTGCTACTGGCCAATTTGGCTCCCCGCAAAATCCGCGGAATCGAAAGCCATGGGATGATTCTCTTTGCCGAAGACAACTCCGGCAGGCTGGTTACCGTAGAACCATCAGAGGATGTGCAAAATGGCAGCACCGTATCCTAGATCAAGGTAACGGCTTGATCAGTAAAACCTTCTAAAGCCCTTCTGGTCTTGCGAATACAGCGATTACGTAGATAACGAAAGCGCCTTGCTGACTTCCATGGATTCCATCATCGCCTGAAAGTCAACAGGCTCATCTACCAACTCATCTGTTAAGGCTATATCCAATACTTCGCCCATTCTCGAAACATAGTGAAATCTGATGCCCTCGATGTATTCAGGCTCTATTTCAGCAATATCTTTCTGATTGTCCTTGCAGAGGATTATGTCTGTGATGCCGGAGCGTTTGGCAGCTAATATTTTTTCTTTTATTCCACCCACTGGAAGTACCTTGCCTCTCAGGGTAATCTCTCCGGTCATTGCGATATTTTTCTTCACTTTTCGCTGAGTTAACAGAGAGGTAAGAGCCGTGAGCATGGTCACACCGGCTGAAGGACCATCTTTTGGCGTAGCCCCTTCTGGCACATGGATATGTATGTCAAATTTTGAAAAAATCCGGGAATCAATCGAAAACGTATGAGCATTGGCCTTTATCCAGGCCAGGGCGATGATGGCTGATTCTTTCATTACTTCGCCCAGATTACCTGTCACAGTCAGTTTGCCACTTCCGGGATAGATGGTGCTTTCGATAAAGAGAATGTCACCACCCACAGGTGTCCATGCCAGTCCGGTGACCACACCGGCTACTGTATTGTCTTCAGCCATATCTCTGTCGTATCTGGTAGGTCCTAGGATTTCACGGACGGTTTCCCAATTCATCCTCACATCGTACGGCTGTTGCTCAGCTTTTTTACGGGCTATATTTCTCACCAGTTTGGCGATGGTCTTCTCCAGATTTCTGACGCCGGATTCCCTGGTGTAGGAATCTATCATTTTTTCGATTACAGATTTGGTGAGCCTCAGGTCGTCCTTTGTCAGTCCATGCTCTTTGAGTTGTTTTGGAATGAGGTGTCTTTGCGCTATTTCATATTTTTCCTCTAGTGTGTAGCCATTGATTTCGATAATTTCCATTCGGTCGCGCAGTGCCGGCTGAATGGTGGTCAGGTCATTAGCTGTAGCAATGAACAGCACTTTCGACAGGTCGTACCCCAACTCCAGGTAGTTGTCGTAAAACTCTTTGTTTTGCTCCGGGTCGAGCACCTCGAGCATGGCTGATGACGGGTCCCCTTGCATGCCAAAGGACAACTTGTCGATTTCGTCAAGGACAAAAACAGGGTTGTCGTAACCTACTTTTTTCAGATTTTGAATGATGCGGCCGGGCATGGCACCGATGTAAGTTTTGCGGTGGCCTCGAATCTCGGCTTCATCGCGCAACCCACCCAGGGATATGCGTGCGTACTTTCGGCCCAATGCCTCGGCTATGCTTCTTCCTAAAGATGTTTTTCCAACGCCGGGAGGCCCATAAAAACAAAGGATCGGAGCTTTCAGGTCGCCCTTTAGCTTAAGGACAGCTAGATATTCTATGATTCTGTCTTTTACTTTGTTGAGTCCGTAGTGGTCTCTGTCCAAAATTCGCCTGGCTCTCTTCAGGTCAAAATTGTCTTTGCTGATTTCGCCCCATGGCAAATCGAGCATCAGCTCAATGTAATTTCGCTGTATGCTGTATTCCGGCATCTGAGGATTGGCCCTTTGCAGCTTGGCGATTTCTTTCTCGAAGTGCTTAGCTACCTCTTCGTTCCACTTTTTCTTTTTCGCTCTGGCCTTAAACTCTTCGATCTCCTTTTCAGTAGTTACTCCTCCCAGCTCTTCTTGTATGGTCTTCATTTGCTGGTAGAGAAAGTACTCACGCTGCTGCTGGTCGAATTCGGTTTTTACCTTGTTTTGAATCTGGTTTTTCATCTCCAACATCTGCATTTCATTAATCAGATGTTTTAGCACCATGTTGGCGCGTTTGGAGAGTTCAACCTCTTCCAGCAGAGCTTGTTTCTGTTCAATGTTGATGTTGAGATTGGAAGAGATAAAATTGACCAGAAAAGTCTCACTTTCAATGTTTTTGACAGCAAAGGCAGCTTCTGAGGGCAGGTTGGGAGACTCCTGAATGATCTTTATTGCAGTTTCCTTTATGCTGTCAATCAATACTTTAAATCTTTGTGATTGCTTTTTGGGCAAGACTTCTTCTCTGCCAATGACTTTGGCTTTGAGATAGGGCTCGGTTGCAATCCATTCGGAAACTTCAAATCTCTTTTTGCCTTGGATGATTATGGTCACATTTCCATCCGGCATTTTAAACATGCGAATGATGCGCGCCACCGTTCCGACTTGGTACAAGTCTTCGGGCTTGGGATCCTCTATACTTCCATCCTTCTGGGCGATTACGCCTATAGTGCGTGTACTGTTGTAGGCGTTGTTGATGAGTTTTATGGATTTATCGCGACCTGCTGATATCGGTATTACGACTCCGGGAAAAAGAACAGTATTACGAATCGGTAATATTGGCAGTTCTTCAGGAATTTTTTCAGTAGATAACTCCTGCTCATCCTCCGGTGTCATCAAGGGGATATAATCCGCCTCGTCACCACTAAATGTGCTGAAATTCAATGATTTTTCAAATCCAATTTCTTCTCCAAACATGCTGTTATCTTCAAAATTTGCTCAAGGGGTATTCATGTGCGCAATTAGCAAGCCAATTCATCGATACTCTTTTGTCTGCTCATATACATGTGTCAATATGTCGGATTCTATCGGATTGAGGGTTTTTCCTCTTCTAGCCATGACTCGAGAGGCAGTTTCCAGGGCTTTTTCGAGTTTGTAAGTGGTAAGACCTTGCGCACCACCCCATGAAAAGGAAGGTATGAAATTTCTTGGAAATCCTGAGCCGAAGATATTTGCACTTACTCCTACTACTGTACCGGTATTAAACATTGTATTGATGCCGCACTTTGAGTGGTCGCCCATAAAAAGACCACAAAATTGAAGGCCGGTACGCTCAAAACTACCTGTGGCGTAGTTCCAGAGTTTTACTTCTTCGTAATTGTTTTTTAGGTTGCTGTTGTTGGAGTCGGCCCCTATGTTGCACCATTCGCCAAGCACACTGTTGCCAAGGAAACCTTCATGGCCTTTGTTGGAGTATCCAAATAAAACGGAATTATTCACCTCCCCACCAACCTTACAATATGGACCTACTGTGGTAGGGCCGTAAATCTTTGCCCCCATGTTAAGCTGGGAATGTTCACACAGGGCAAGTGCTCCGCGCACAGTTGCCCCTTCCATCACCGTCGCATCCTTACCGATATAAATTGGACCTGTTTTGGTGTTGAATACAGCACATTCGGCCCATACTCCTTCCTCAACAAATATGTTGTCCCCTATAATTTTATTGGTCGGACTGAGCTCGGCTGAAGTCCTTCCTTTTGTAATGAGGTTAAAGTCGTTTTGAAGTTCCGTACCATTGTACTGAAAGATATGCCATAGCTTTTCGATTGAGGTAAGATGGTCTTTAAACTCTTTCTTTGAGTGTACCGAGCCTGGCTCTGGCATTTCTGCTTCGGGATCAATTTCTATGCAGCTGGCAATCAAATTTCCCTGGTGCCTAATCCCTTCTCCTGGTTTGAGATCTGCTATCGCCTGTACAAATGCATCGGTAGGACACACATTGGCCGATACAAGTACACTTACTGGCTTTTTGACCAAAGGATACTTAGCCGACAAATAGTTGGATGTAAGGTATGACACATCAAATCCGCGTTTCTGATATTTTTCGGCTATGGTAAGTATTCCGATTCTAAGTTCTGATACAGGCCTCGTGAAGGTAAAGGGTTTTAAGTGGTCGGATTCCGGGCCGTCTTTGAGTATTATGTTCATCGTTTGTGTCTATTCAACAATTATGGGCACAAAGTAAAATGGACATTTACTACTGCCGATGCAAATTTTCCCGCACTCATCTGAAAGTTTTTATATCGCATGTATTTCTTCAAAAAATTGTGCTTTTTGTGCTTTAGCTGTCTGCCACTGAAATTTAACCATCGCTGACGAGCATCAGAAGCTTCTTATCAGGACCCCATGCTAAAAGTGAATTCTCCGGCTCCTTTTGAATAAATTCTTCACACATGAATACAGAAGTAAGGATTTGATATATTGACAGAAAAATTCTATGTAGCGACATTGGATGAGATAGCATTTTGTCCCGTACGATTTTGTTTTGGTAAGTATCTCAAAGAGAAACTCCTGATTTTTTCTTTGTAGGGCTGACTGGGCTTGCCTGATGAGCATAAATCTGTTTTGCCGCTGTATCTATTTGCGAAATTCCTCTGAATGCAGTATCAGTCTCGGGCTGTTAAACGTCCAAAAATTGTGAAACACCGGATTAAAGCGCACAATGCAGGAAATTGGATAAAAAGTCGCCTTCACAAGTTGAGAAGGCGACCCTTTCGCAAATTCATTTTCAAAATTCTGTTGATCAAGTATTGGATTACTCTTGATTTCTCTTTTTCACCATGGTAAGAATGGTGGCTGCGGCCACGGTATCGCCAGTTTCATCATACACATCCACGTAAAATTTTACGATGCCTCGTGCGATGTCGTCGGGACTACGTTTTTCCTGACTGATTTTTTCTTTCACGGTTAGTTTTACGCCAATGGTAGCTCCGGGATACACCGGCTTGGTGAATCTGCACTCTTCGATGCCATAGTTCAGGAGCACAGGACCTTTTTTTGGATCTACAAAGAGGCCTGCAGCCTTTGATAAAACAAAGTATCCATGTGCAACCCTTCGTTCGAAGAGAGTACCTTCCAGTGAAGTAGCGTCCATATGAGCGTAAAAGTTGTCCCCGCTCAGATTGGCAAAATTTACAATGTCAGCCTCTGTGACGGTATGTTTGTGGGTATATACCGTATCGCCTATTTTCAGGTCTTCAAAATATTGTCTGAAAAGGTGCGGAACGGCCTCAGGTCTGCTGGCACCGGGTTGATATATTTGGGTTATTTCAGTGATGGTATCCGGATGTCCTTGTATGGCAGTGCGCTGCAGGTAGTGATACACTCCGCGAATTCCGCCCATTTCTTCGCCACCTCCGGCTCTTCCGGGCCCTCCATGTGTGAGCATGGGCATTGGGGAACCGTGTCCGGTGCTTTCCTTGGCACACCGGCGGTTGAGCACGAGTATTCGGCCATTTAAATGAGCTGCTTCAAGGGTAAAGTAAGAGGCTTCCCGATCGTCGTTGGTAACGATGGATGTCACCAGCGAACCTTTTCCCATAGCTACCAATTCCACGGCCTCTTCTAAGGATTTGTAGGGCATAATGGTCGAAACCGGTCCAAAAGGTTCTACTTCATGGACAGCAGTTTTTCGGAAGGGATCCGAATTGCGGAAAATTTTTGGTGCAACAAAAGCGCCTCTTTCCATATCGGCCTCTATGAGTTCCATTTCGCGATCACCGTCAAAGACCACATCCATTTCGTCAGCTAGCACCTCGAGATGTTTCTGTAGTCTTTCTCTTTGTATGTGGGTTGCAAGTGCTCCCATTCGTACTCCCTCTGCCCTGGGATTTCCCATTCGCGTAGAGCGCAGTCTGTCTGCCAGGGCTTTCTCCACTGCTTCCATCAGATGTTCAGGCACTATTATTCTTCGCACAGCCGTACATTTTTGTCCGGCTTTTACTGTGATTTCGCGGTGGATTTCTTTGATGAAGAGGTCAAATTCAGGGTCATTGGGCGTTACGGTTTCTCCGAGTACTGAAGCATTAAGCGAATCCGCCTCAAGGTTGAAGGGCACTGATTCTTCCAGCAGATGAGGCAGAGCCTTGAGTTTTTTACCTGTAGCAGCTGAACCTGTAAAAGTGACTACGTCGCCGTTTCGGACCGGGTCCAGAATACCCCTTCCAGGCCCCGTGACCAACTGTAAAGATCCCTCGGGCAGAATTTGTGAATCGACAATATGTCGCACTACCAGCTCAGTCAGGTAGCTGGTGTATTCACTAGGTTTGACAACGGCCGGCATTCCGGCTAGCAGATTGACCGCTATTTTCTCCAGCATGCCCCATACCGGAAAGTTGAAAGCATTGATGTGCACAGCGATTCCTCTTTTAGGCACCATGATGTGGTGCCCTATAAATGAGCCACCTTTTGAAAGATGAACGGTCTGACCATCTACATGAAAAGGTTTATCCGGAAATTGCCTGCGAAGGCTGGCATATGAGAACAAATTGCCAATTCCACCCTCTATGTCAATCCAGGAATCAGACCGGGTTGCACCGGTGGCATAGCTGAGTTCGTAGAAAACTTCTTTGCGCTCAGTAAGGTACAATGCAAGGTTTTTGAGCATCTGACCTCTTTCCCTGAAAGTCATCTTTCGAAGTGCAGTACCACCCTTTTTCCTTCCGTATTCGAGTATGGATGCATAATCAAGTCCGACCGAGGAGACTTCCGCGATAGGTTCACCTGTCACAGCATTTCGCGCCACATATTCCACATCAGGGCATGATATCCATTGCCCCATTACATAATTTTCAACTTTTCTCATTCCGTTGGATTTTGGCTGTGAAAATATAGAAGATTCAATGATTATGGGCGTTGGTAGTCTTTATACATTTGCCGGCGTGAACCAGGTTAATCCATCCCACGGCGATTGGTATTTTTATATCTGTGCTGCCGGATTTGTGCTTCTTGCTATCCAAAAGGTGCTGACTGAAAAAAGTATTGGCTTTTATTTCAAGATTTTTTACGAATTTGATCTGGAAAAGGTCCAGGAAGACGTAAACAGAATTCACCTTCAAAATTTTGCAATACTATATTTTAACTATTTGATTACATTCACTATAAGTATTCTTCTTATCTTGAATATTTTCTTCGGAACAGTCGGTTTTGGACTTAATTTTTTCAGCTTTGTGAAATTATTTCTGGGGTTACTCATTTTACTTGTCAGCAAGCACCTGATGCATCAGGTATTTCTATCGCTGTTCACTTCTTCAGTATATGCTTCATTGTTTACTAAAAATTTTGAAATCAGCAATTCATTTATAGGTATATTCCTTTTGCCTTTGCTTTTCATTGGCTATTATACGATGGATAGTGTCTCAGTAATTGTTTGGATTGCACTTGCGTTGAGCACCGTATTTTATTTGTTTAATCTGGCAAAACTTGCCTGGTTTATGGGAAAGTTCTCAAGGTTATCAGCGATGTTTATTTTGATTTACCTTTGCAGCGTCGAAATATTACCTGTCGTCTGGATTACCGCCTGGCTCAGCAATAAGGTGTAGAATTGTAAATATTTACAGCATTGAAAATTAAAAGCATACTCATTTCGCAGCCGGACCCGGGAAATGAACCCTCCCCTTTTAAAGACCTGGCTGAAAAGTACAAAGTAAAAGTTGATTTCAGACCTTTTATCGAAGTAAAGGGAGTAGATATTACTGAGTTTAGGAGATCAAAGATTAACCTGGCAGACTACCAATCGATTATTTTTACCAGCAAGAATGCTGTAGATCATTTTTTCCGCATTGCGGAGGAGTGCAGATATTCCATCCCCGACAACCTGAAGTATTTTTGTGTGACAGAAAGTATAGCGCACTACCTTCAAAAGTACGTCACATATCGCAAGAGAAAAATTTATTTTGGAAAAAACTCAGTGGGGGATTTGCTTCCGATGATGAAGAAGCACAAAGAAGATAAATACCTACTTCCGTCTTCAGATATTCTCAAGCCTGAGATTCCTACCATTCTGGAAGGTGCCAAAATCGATTATAAAAGAGCCATTCTGTACAAAACAGTTTCATCTGACCTGTCGGACTTAAAAGACGTGACCTATGATGTATTGGTGTTCTTTTCTCCACAAGGCATCCAATCACTGTTTGAAAACTTCCCTGATTTTCAGCAAAACGAAAAGAAAATTGCCGGATTTGGAACTACTACCCAGAAAGCAATCCGGGACCGAGGTCTCAGGTTAGACATTCCGGCACCCACACCCGAGCATCCAAGCATGGCTATGGCTCTCGAAGATTTCATTAAAAAAACCAACAAAGGGAAGTAATCGCAACTACTGAAGATGAGCTCTTATGTACGCCTAATCAACCGGGGTAAAATTGCAGAAATCGAATTCTTCAACCCGGCTGGCAACTCACTGCCCTCTGCAATGCTAGAGGATTTGACTTCAAGATTTGAAGATCTTCAGCAGTTATCAGATGTAAGCGTGGTTATCTTGAAAAGCGGAGGAGAAAAAGCTTTTTGCGGAGGAGCCAGTTTTGATGAACTCATTCAAATCAGCAATTTGGAAGAAGGCAAAAAGTTTTTTTCCGGTTTTGCCAAGGTCATAAACGCCATGAGAAAAGCCCCTCAAATCATCATTGGCAGAATACACGGCAAATCAGTAGGTGGTGGAATCGGATTGGCCTGTGCGTGTGACTACACTCTTGGAACCGTACATTCTTCAATAAAATTGTCTGAGCTGGCCGTAGGTATTGGTCCTTTTGTAGTAGGGCCGGCCATTGAACGAAAGGCAGGAAGAGCTGCTTTTGTAGAATTAGCCCTTCAGCCTGCTGAATGGAAATCCGCTCAATGGGCATTTCAGAAAGGTATTTTTCAATATCTGGCTGAATCCATTTCCGAACTGGATCAAAAAATAGACGAACTGGCTGGGCAGCTGGTAGAATACAATCCAGAAGCACTTGCAGAACTCAAAAAAATCTTTTGGCAAAATACCGAAGACTGGGACACCCTATTACTTCAAAGAGCAGAGATAAGCGGAAAGTTGGTATTAAGTGATTTCACGAAAGCATTTATAGTAAAATTCAAAAACAAACAATGAAGAATTTAATCTTAATTGGATTTCTAACAAACCAATTCTTTACTACTTTTGGTCAGCAGATTGAAGATGTTTTCAGAACCGTAGACAAAAAAGGAAGGCCAGAAAATGCGTCGGAGCAATGGCTGATTGATGGACTATACAATCTGTCCATAGCACAGACCACGCTTACTAATTGGGCAGCGGGAGGGAACAACAACTTCAATATAAGTGGGGTACTCAGACAGCGTGCGATTAAGCAATTTAACGGTTGGAATTGGTTTAATCTGCTCGAAGCCAATCTGGGCTACAACTTTCAGGAAAATCTTACCGTAAAAACAGACGACCGCCTCGAGTTTACCACAAGGCTCGACAAAAGTATCGGTGCCTCCAAATGGAATGTTTCCCTTTTTGTAAATTTCAGAACTCAGTTTGCCGATGGATTCAGAGCTCCCACTGATTCCATCCGTATATCTACTTTTATGGCACCGGCATATTTATCTTATGGAATTGGTATGACAAATACTGGTATCAAAGATTTGTCTGTTTACATTTCACCTATTCAGGTAAAACAAACATTTGTGTTGGACGATTCACTCTTTGAGCGCAATCAGTTTTTTGACAAAACCATACCCAACATTACCCAGTTTTCAACCGGAGGCCTTAGAACAGAAATGGGTGCTTTTTTTGAGGCGATCTTCAAAAAAAAGTTACAGGAAAATGTTGAAATATTCTCCAGACTCAATCTCTTCTCCAACTATCTGGACCGACCTCAAAACATTGACGTAAACTGGGATAACATTATTGTGTTTAAAATTTACAAATACCTGTCGGTAAACTTTCAGTTGCAAATGATTTATGATGACGATGTGCTGGTAAAAGACACAAGTGGCGATGGAGTGGCCAATGCACCGGCACTTCAGCTTCGTCAAATTTTAGGCTTGGGTTTTGCATACTCGTTTTCAAACAAAAAATCATCCAATTGATACGGGAAAAACTGAAAAAAAAATGGCTGACCCACGCCATCACCGGGCTGATGCTCAACGGTCTAGGTCTGAGCTTACTCGGAGAGGCCATTCTTCAAAAAAGTACGGGTGAAAGCTTCTTGTGGATTTTTACAGGTACCGTAGCCCTTTCGTTGATAAATGCAGGCATCAGCTACGTAGGTACTGCCGTAAAATACAGGGTGCACTTAGACAATGCCATTGAATACAAAAGGACCAGGAATCGCAAAGGACCCGGGGAGTAAACGGATTGGCCTCAGTCAAATTCTGTTTCTGCCTATTCTGATGAGTGCCATGTTCACAGGTAGCGGGCAGGATTTTTCCCGCTGGATTGAAGCCCGATATGCCGTTGTTTATTCCGATGTTTTACCCACAAATTATGCGGAGTTAACTGCCATTTCTCGAGAGCTTACCGGTCTACTTACCCGGTACTACAAAAACGAATATGCTGCGGGATTTTACAGAAAACACTCCCCTCGCCAGGTTCAGGCCATAGCTTTCTTTAAGGCTCAGCATCGCCAGATCAACGATACAGCGCTGGCTTTGGCCTCGCTGCTCACAGGTTTTTATACACACTATTTGGATAAATATGACCTGGCAGGGCCTTGCAAATTGTCAATTTTAGAAGCCATTGATTGCCAATTGATGCTCGATGCTTTAGTGGACGAAAGGCGAGATCTCATCAAAAGCCTGCTCTGTCTTAGTTTTAAGATTTCGAACCCTCAGTACTTAGACCAGAAACTTCAACAGATAGTGTTTCAAGAAGAAGAAACCAGAGAGGTCCATTACGATGCTTATACAGCTTTTCAATTGGCCTTGAGATATTTTTCGGGAATAGAACCGGGAGCTGTGGCTAAGTCCGAAGTAGATACCGTGGTTTTTCCATACGCATTCTCCTTGGAGCAATGGATAGAGTCCCGGGAAGAGTTGCGAAAGACCGAATTTCTCAATACCTCCCTGAAAACGGATATTGTCCCTGCCCGGTTTCCTCTTCTGGTTCATTTGGCCGTTCATTTGACCAAATCACCTACGCCTGTAGAAAAGAAAATGCCACAGCCATCATCTACAACTCATTCTACAAGATATATTGTGAGGCGCGGTGACACACTGACGGCTATAGCCAGAAAATTTGGCACAACTGTAGAAGCACTTAAATATGCTAACCAGTTGAAATCTGACAGGATAACAGAGGGACAAAGCTTAGTAATACCTCAAAGATAAGAGCTAATACCACCCTCGCCTAATACGTTGTAACACTGCATTAAAATCGGGATTGAATAAAAACCTCACCTTAGGCAAATATCCTGTATTCGCCCCCACCCGTTGCTGCGATGTGAAAACCGGTAAATAGAGCTCTACAAAATCGGTAATAAATGCCAATCGGATTCCTGTACCATACGCCATCCTTCCATCTGCCCAACCAGCATCGGCATACATCCCCAAAAATTTCCAAAATGGAATACTTACATTTATAGAACCCATCCACCTGCTGGCATACACTCCGGTGGCAGCCCTGAAACCTCCATCGGTGATAAACATTTGCTGACTCCATATACCCGCGCTATCGCTCCGGCCATAAAAGAGGTAATCAAAATTGTAGTCGAGCGTGCCCGAGAGTCCAAAGTTGTAAAATGCATTGGCTGAAGGAAGATTATTTTTTAAAAATTGGCCATAGAACAGTCTCAAAATCAGCCATCTTCTGTTAGGAAGCATCCAGCGCTGATCCCATTCGCCAAAAACCTTTACAAATGCCGATGATTTTTCAAAGTTTGCCTTTACTATGGTTGGTTTTAAAATGGATGTATATTCCATTGTGTGGTTAAGGCTAAATACACCATAACTTGCATTGCTGATATCTACCGGAAGATCTTCATAATCGGGAGGTAACTCACGCCTGACGTCTACAAATCGCAGACGAGTAATGTGAAAATACATAGAGCGTGGATTGGACTTTCGCCACCAGAAGCGCACTGTAGGCGACCATCTGGTGAAAGCAAGATCCTGGTCGTAGTGAAAGTATTTGAAATACACGCCCGCCCTAATCATATGAAAAAATCCTGAATGAATGGGATAATTGGCCGTAAAATTTGCTATTCCGGTCAACTTACCGGTGCCGGTTGAAAACTGTGGGCTTATCTGATATTCGTATTTTTTAAGCAGAAGGCCTGAATTGTACACAGAAATTCCCAACAAAATTCTGTCGTAAGCATTAAAGTTGAGCATTGGATACCAGTAGATCTGGTTTTTAAAAGGTTCTTCCAGTCCGGTATAAAATTGGAATTTTACCGGCTCAAGACGTCGTAAAATTCCA
Source organism: Schleiferia thermophila (assembly GCF_003337435.1). GTDB lineage: Bacteria > Bacteroidota > Bacteroidia > Flavobacteriales > Schleiferiaceae > Schleiferia > Schleiferia thermophila. The sequence continues at coordinate 482,361 of NZ_QPJS01000002.1, read as the reverse complement.
GCTGTGCGCATTTGATTGTTGTGGTGATTGATTTCCGGGGTTTCTGCCCGGGCATCGATGATGATTCGATCAAATACTTCAGTGTGAACGGGTATTTTCCTGGTTCCATGATGCCCCTCAAACCATTGAGTGATGAAGATCTCTCCATCCTTAATACCTGAGATAGGAATCGGAGCTTTTATCTGTCCTCGATTTTTTACAGTGATTACCTGGGTATAATTGCATCTTCTTATCTGAAGCAGTTCATAATCAAGAATGGTGTTTTTTGTGTAAAAATCAACTGTAAACCAGTCCAATGGACGATGGTGATTTTCACTTAAGTGCCTGTGAAAAGCTTCCGGAGTGATAATGTGTCCCTGCTCAAATGCTTCATACATGAGCTTATTAAACTTAAACTCACCCAGATATCCCTTCAAGTGAAACAGAGCAGAAACGTATTTGGCTACCCCCGATCCATCCAGATGCAGTCTCGATGAGCGGGCATAATCGTCGTTTAATGGCTGCGATAATCCCTGTCGCTCGGTAAACAGAAATATTAACTGGTTCTGATACCAATACGGAATGCTGTCGAGACCAAATATGCGACCTGGTAATGTATTGGCTAGTGGACCTAGAAGTTTCAGTTCGGGATATTGTGTCTTGAGAAAATCATATTTCAAAAATTCAGACAAACCTTTGTAAAAAATCGGATACTTCCATCGGTTTGTAATAGTCCGGCCTTTCACAAATGACTCCATCCAGATTTCTGCCAATGAGGATGGTAAATACTGGAGATTGGTGGGTATTTTTATGGCTATCCAGTGGCCATTGGGATATATTGCATTTCGTACATCTGTTAGGTCCGCAATTTTTAAATACGGTATTTGCCTAATTTTATAAGTTTCTTTTATATAGTTTCTCAGTTCATCTGCCTTAACGGCCACTTCTGTCATTTTCCCTATATTTGGAATCTGAGCATATATTTCGGTTGAGGGGTTGCTCTTGGTTGGAGGTAGTTTTACCAAATTACTGGAAAGTAAAAAGTTGAAATGATCAAGTTGAGAAGTTGTGACCGACCAGCGAATGTGATCCCCTAAAAATTCTGATTCAACACTACCGGGTGCTATGAGGTTGTATTTATTGTCTGTTTCGATAGTTGCAATGTAATGGGCTGCTGGCAATGAAAGGTACAAGTGCTGATTAAGAGGTGTTAAGATATTCGAATCGATAGGTTGAGGGTAAAAAAACTGAAAGAGTAAATCACCACCCGGGAGTACTGCCGATATAGGAAAGGAATGAGACAATACGCGAATTGTATACGTAAAAGCAACTGTATCGGACGTGCCTTCCACTATACCAAAAACCTCCGAATATGTAGGATGCCTTATAATGCGTGTTACATCCGTAAAAACAGGTAATTCAAATGCTTGTTTGTCTTTAAAGAAATGCAATTCGGGGTTTTGGTATTCATCCTGCTCTCGGGAAAAAAAGGATTTTTTATCGGCCAATGCAGCAGGCATGTAATAGAACCAGAGGGTATCTGCCTTTGGCAGGTTTTTCCAAAGAACGCGAATGTGTGCTGTATTGGATCGATGATCGACTCTTACCGATAAGCTGCACTTTGGGACATCAACCGCATAAACAAGAGAGCTGGTTAAAAGGAAAATAAAAGGCGCTAAGTATTTATTCAAAAAATTCAATAAAAGGGTATTGTAAGCCAAGGAGACTAAGGTCTATACGCGTTCCAAAACAACGGCATATCCCTGACCTACGCCAATGCACATGGTCACAAGGGCGTATCGGGCCCCTGTCAGCGCGAGTTGGAGGGCTGCTGAAAACACAATACGAGCGCCCGTCATGCCGAGGGGATGTCCCAAGGCGATAGCACCGCCGTTGGGGTTGATTCTCGGATCGTCGTCAGCCAGATTCATCTGTCGGGTACAGGCCAAGACTTGTGCAGCGAAAGCTTCATTGATTTCGATGATGTCCATTTGGTCCAGCGTGAGCCCCGCTTTTTTAAGAGCGATTTCAGAGGCTTTTACGGGTCCGATTCCCATAATACGCGGCTCAACGCCGGTGACTCCCATGCTCACTATTCGGGCCATCGGCTCGATGGAATGCGCCTCACAATAGGTTTCTGAAGCTATGAATAGTGCAGCGGCACCATCGTTCAGTCCAGAGGAATTTCCGGCAGTCACAGTGCCATTTTTCCGAAAGGCAGGTTTGAGTGATGCCAGAATTTCCGGAGTGGTATCTGGCTTGATAAATTCATCATCAGTCACATGAAGTGGCTCGCCTTTTTTGCGAGGGATGATCACCGGCGTAATTTCTTTTGCCAAGCGCCCGTTTTTTAGGGCTGCAGCTGCTTTCATCTGGCTGCGGTAGGCAAAGAGATCTTGGTCCTCACGGCTTATACGATACAGTTCAACGAGATTTTCGGCAGTCTCTCCCATGGCTTCGGTTCCATAGAGTTGCTGCATTTTAGGGTTGATAAATCGCCAGCCAAAGGAGCTGTCGTAGAGTTGGCTATCGGTACCATACGCTTTAGTAGGCTTGCTGATTACATATGGGGCCCGGGTCATGTGCTCAATTCCCCCGGCTATTAACAGGCTTGCATCACCCGATTTGATGGCTCTCATGGCATGGACAATGGCTGCCATACCGCTGGCGCAAAGGCGATTGACAGTTTCACCCGGTATGCCCACGGGCAATCCCGCAAGGAGCAATGCCATGCGGGCAATATTTCGGTTGTCTTCCCCTGCCTGATTGGCGCAGCCCATAATTACATCGTCAATGTCAGATGGGTTGATATCGGGTCTTTTTCTTACGATTTCTGCGATGACATGAGCTGCTAGATCGTCGGTTCTTATATCCGCCAGCGCTCCGCCAAATTTTCCGATCGGACTACGTAGTCCATCCAGTATGTATGCCTGATCCATTTTGTTTTGTCTCAAACTAATTCAATTTGTCGGATTTCATTCAGTATTTCATAGACCTCATCGAGAGAGTCAGAAGTCAATAGCCTAATTTTAAGAGGTTTGAAGTTTTGGAGTCCTTTAAAGTAATTGGCATAGTGACTTCTCATTTCGATAAGTCCGAGCCGAGGTCCTTTCCAGCGAATGCTGAATTGGAGGTGCTCCAGACAAGCTTCCACGCGCTCGTCAACTGTAGGGGGTGACAACAACTGGCCTGTTTTCAGATAGTGTTTTACTTCTCTGAAGATAAAAGGATTACCAATAGCTGCTCTGCCAATCATAATGCCATCTACACCATATTTGTTTTTGTATTCAAGAGCTTTTTGCGGAGAGTCAATATCGCCATTTCCAAAGACCGGGATGTGCATTCTGGGGTTTTCCTTCACTTTGGCTATCAGAGTCCAGTCGGCGGCACCTTTGTACATCTGAGTCCTTGTACGCCCGTGAATGGTAAGCGCTTTAATACCGGTATCTTGCAACCGCTCGGCAACTTCCACTATATTTTTGCTGTTTTCGTCCCAGCCAAGGCGGGTTTTAACTGTTACCGGAAGGGATGTACTTTTTACGACGGCCTTGGTAAGTCGCTCCATTAGAGGAATATCTTTGAGTACGGCAGCGCCTGCACCTTTGCACACTACTTTTTTTACCGGGCAGCCAAAATTGATATCTACAAGGTCAGGGCCTGTAGCATCTACTATTTCGGTGGCCATGGCAAGTGCCTCCTCGTCTCCGCCAAATAGCTGAATGCCAATAGGACGTTCGTAATCGAAAATATCGAGTTTTGCCCGGCTTTTAATGGCATGCCGGATCAATCCCTCTGAGCTGATGAATTCGGTATACATCAGATCGGCTCCAAATTTTTTACATACTTTGCGAAACGGCGGATCGCTCACATCTTCCATGGGAGCCAGGAGGATGGGAAATTCAGCTAACTCGATATTTCCGATTTTCACCATTCGATAAACACAATGTGGGCAAAGATAAGATTGTAAAACGGCACCTGCGGCTCAGGGAAATCTACCGTGGAAAAGGTATGCGAAAAGTGCATAGGGTGCGGGGAAATCGCTTGAATTTTTCAGGAGATTCTGATCTAAGTCGGCTGTTAAACTATAAGCAAGCGTTTTTTTGTAATGTATTTTTTGCGCCTGTAACTGATAGTCCCGGTGGGGTGGACCACGGCGACTGACTTCTCTCTAGGCAATGTACGGCTTGTGATGTAATTTTTTTTTTGTGAGGACCTGCTGCATGAATAGAAAGTTATCGCGGGTGCAGGTGAGGGAGAGCTGGATGCTTTGTGCAATCTCATGGAACAGTTTCCAGAGGTCAACAATGGCTACATCCGTCAGAAAATCTTCGCGGCAGGCAGACTCTGCATGATCCGGCTGCCGCTAGCCTTCTGATTGGAGAGCTGTTATCCGCGGAAGCCGAACGGAGCCCGCGGGCGTCTACCAGGGCCATCGGCCGGTGTGGGGTGGGGGCCTGTATCCGGAGAGTGTGCCGGCGGAAGGCAGAAGGCCTGAGGACTGCGCAGAGGGGTGAGAAGTGAAAAATGAAAAATGAAAAGGGAAAAGGGAAAAGGGAAAAGGGAAAAGTGAGGGAGGTGGTTCAGGAGCTTTGAAAGGGCAGGGACGAAATGGAATGGGAAGGTGTGGTCAACGGGGCCAGGAAAGGACCGGAAATGGACGGGAATGCGGAGATTGCCGGGCATGCTGAACTATGCGAACCGGTGGCTTTAACACAGGGAGGTCCGATGCAGTGGCCGATTTGCGGAGGTAAAGAGCAGCCGGAAGAACAGCGCATGCGTGCTATGGAAGCCTGCAGGAAGACGGGGAGGCGGAGGATTGTGAGGCAGCTGAAGGCTGCAACTTCGGGCTGAGGAGCCGGATGGGTCCTTTGCGGGCCGGGATGGGGGCTAGTGCGTGAGGGATGCGGAGGGCGCCCGCAGGGCGGTGCGCAGCGCAGCGAAGCACGGGAGCGAAGCGCACCCCGCAGCAGCCCGACCCCGCGCGGTAAGGCCACCAGGCCGGCGCGCGGGGGCACGCCCTGAATTAAATATGCTGCCGGCAATCAGCGCATTGGCACTTCGATAGCGAGAAGTTCTGTAGCAGGTAAGACGTGAAGGGAGAGGGAGCTGAAATCGGTGACTTCGATGGAATCGCGACGGCTGAGGGTGTGATTTTCCAGCTTTGCGGAGCCTTCTACGGCCATGAGATAAAGTCCGTGACCGGGGATGTGTGGTGTGTAGGATGTATTGGTGGGTTCGGCACCTGATCGGTATATAGAGATAAACGCTTTCTGATGAATCCAAAGGGCTGAGGAGGTGTAGTCTTTTGGACCGACGAGAAGTGTCCAGTGTTCGGGTTTAATTTGGTCGGTGAAGGACTTTTGGTCATAGCGTGGGGCGACATTGTGACGGTCGGGAAATATCCAAATTTGGAAAAGGGTGACCGGCTGGGAATAGGGGTTGATTTCGCTGTGGTAGATGCCTGTGCCGGCACTCATGACCTGCACTTCGCCGGCGTGGACGGTAGCGGTATGGCCCATGCTATCGCGATGGCGAAGTCCTCCCGATGTAGGGATGGTGATGATTTCCATATTGTCGTGGGGGTGCATGCCAAAGCCCATGTTGGCTTCGATGTAGTCGTCGTTAAGTACGCGGAGCATGCCGAAATGGATGCGCCTGGGGTTGTAGTAGTTGGAAAAGCTGAAACTGTAATGAGTTTTTAGCCAGCCCAGGTCGGCGTGGCCACGTTGTTCAGCTTTGAGAAGATTGATGTGCATACGGGTGATATTTTTGTTTTAATTTGAAACAAATGTATATACATTAATCAATAAAGACAATAGAAAAAAGCTATGGTGAAAAGACAAATCACCGCTGGTGCGGTGATTTGCTGCGTTTGTCTGCACTTTACACAGATGAAAAAAGAGGATGGAGGTGTCAATCAGTCGTCGAGGTCGACGCCTATGGTGAGGCTCATAAGGGGCATGTTGGGCAGATTGGCTTGGCTGCGGAAGTAGGAGTTGAATTCATAGGAGGCGGTCGCTGTGAAACCTTTGAATCCGAGTATTGCGCGAGCACCGGCGTAGAGGGGATTGACGTGGTAGCTTGCTTTGGTAATGGTGTTTCGCTCCATGTTGTTAGCGCCGGTGAGGTCGCGCACGTAGGTACTGTTGGCAAACCGCCAGCCACCAAATACACCAAGGCCAAAGTATAGATGACGCGTGTAGCCTCTTCGGGAAGAGAGGACGAAGAGCATAGGTGCTTCCAGGCTCTGGCTGCGCAGGCGGCTACGTGTAGCTGTGGAGTTGGGGTCTATTTGAAATTCTGTACCAGTTGGTGTAACGGCTACCCGAGTGTCTGTGTTGAGACCGAAAGCCGTCCACCGGTACTGAAGCCCGTAAAGGAGACCGGATGGGGAATTGGGTGAAAATCTTCTAAAGCCATGCACCCCTATGGAAAAGGTCCATGAGCGGAGCAGATCGGCGTCCAGTACGGAGTTGTCGCCAAGTTGGTTGATTCCTGTGGAGAAATGGAAAGCAGTAGCTGAGCGATTGCTGCTTTTAGGAAATTTCATGATGGTAACACTGTCTTTTTGAATTTTAAAGCCTGGCATTTCGATGGTGATTTCAGGGGCGTCGTTTGCAGAATGTGGGACACCAACAATGCTTTCGAGCTGACTTAACTCTCTGTCGAGATTTTGGAGTTGGAGGTCGAATTGTTCGAAGTGTTTGTCGAGGGCTTTTTTCCAATTGTTTTTGCTTTTGATGGTGATGCTCATGCTGCTGTCGAGGACAGATTGCAGCCTTGCAATCAGGGAGTCGGATTGTCGCACGACTCTGAGATCCTGATCTGGCAATTCGTGGATGCGATTCAGCATTTTTTCTGACCGAATGGCGAATTTCTGGGCGTTTTGGGTGATGTTTCTTACGATTTCATCCAAATCTTTTTCGCTGATTTTTCGAATGTCTGGCGTGGAAATAGAGATTTTGGTACCATCTACTTCAATTTGAATGTTTACCATGGGGATTGAATCGGTTTTTTGGGTCTGACCCAAAAGTTGTGCACTGGTGAGGACAACGCTGGAAATAAATAATGGAATTAACTTTCTCATCTTTTTGAATTATTGGTTTTTGGATTGGTTTGATTGAAAGCGTTCGGAGAATTGATGTGTGAGGTTTCTGCTGGCATCGGCCAGATTGAAATCGAGAATTTCTCTTTTAACGGTGGTAAAGGTTTGTTCTACTTCGTCAATTAATGGTGAATGAAATTGGAACTTTTGATTGATGACAGGGATGCGGATTGCGATGTTTCGCTGTTTTAGATGCCGGGTAGAGTAATGGTTAATTTGTTCGAAAAGGCCGCTGCTGATAACGTAAATTTCAGACACTGTCTCCGGGATGACTGGTGCAGGGTCCTGGGTGGCCGCCTCTAGGATAGTGGGCTCAAGAGCGACGAGAGCGGTGGTGTCCTCTGGCTGGCGTGAAGGGGCTTCTTCAAGGACACCGGCATCGTTGGGTCTTGTGAAGGATTGCTTCTGTGTGGAAATGTTTGCTAAAGTTGATGATGGTTTTGTTTGTAAGGTATGTGGCCGATTGGTGGGGGAAGAGGTGACTGGAGCGGATGTATCAGAATCGGAATTGAATTCGGAAATCACAAAGTCTGAATCATCACTGGTAAGAGGCGATTGCGACCTTGTGAAGACTGCCTTGAAGACAAGGGCTGTGGTCAGTACTACTGCACATGCAGCGGCTATTCTTACCAGAAGAATGGAATATCGGGTTGGTTTTTTAGTGGCTTTGCGGAGAAAGATTTCTTTGGATTTTTCTGCTGGTTTTAGCTGGTGATTTTGCAGTTTTTCTCTGAAAAGCTGATCAATTCTGTTCATTGGAAATGTTTTTTTGTGAATTGGATTGCAGTTTTTTCTGTAGCAATACTCTGGCTCTGCTCAACTGGGATTTGGAGGTGTTTTCGCTGATGCCGAGCATTTCGGCAATTTCACGATGGCTGTACCCTTCGATGGCAAAAAGGTTAAATACCGTTCGGTAACCCGGAGGAAGCTCAGAAATGAGTTGAAGCAGGTAGTCGGTTTCAAATTCTATTTGCGGCAGGTCAGAATCCTCATCAGCAAGGTAGCTAATGGGCACAATTTTAAAGGTCAATGTTGATTTGAGTAGGTTCAGACAGTGGTTTATGGAGATTCGACGTATCCAAGCTTCCATAGAGGATTCGTTTTTCAGGTCAGCGATGTGTTCGAGTGCTTTGAGCAGAACTTGTATCATGGCATCTTCAGCTTCGTAGGGGTCAGCGAGATAGCGCCTGCAGATGGCCAACACTTTGCCGGAGAACTTGTTGTAAAAATGTTCTTGAGCTTTTCGTTGTCCTTTTTTTAGGTTTTCGAACAGGTCGCTATCAGACATGGTAGTATTTGATATAGGATTTTAATTTCAGAATTCACTAAAAAGACAGTAATATGTTGCGCAAGGTTGCATGGGAGAAAAATTATTTAAACAAAAGGGCGATAAATGGGTACTAGTTGCAAAAAGTTGGGTGTGAAATTTTTCATAAAAGGCCAAAAGGGGTATATTGGGAGGAAAATTGCTATATATTTGCAGCCCGTTTGAGGAGCTTATACAGCAACCGACTCGGTAGCTCAGCAGGTAGAGCACAACACTTTTAATGTTGGGGTCCTGGGTTCGAGCCCCAGCCGAGTCACCAAGACTACGCCCAGGTGTTGAAATTGGTAGCCAAGCCACTTTGAGGGGGTGGTGCCCGTTCGGGCGTGCTGGTTCGAGTCCAGTCCTGGGCACATACATAAGGAACAGACCTCTGCATATTTAACGGCAGAGGTTTTTTTGTTTAAGGTCGGAATGGGCAGAAAATCTGATTGATGCTCGTGACATCTTTAAGTAAAATCGCCATATAATTAAAAATTGTCATTTGTTTAATTGCTGAAAAAAAATATTTTTGCTGCTCATCAACACTTCATTGTCATGCAGGAGAAAGAACACATGGAAAAAGACGAAATTTATTCCAAAGTACTAAGAGCAGGAAGCAGAACTTATTTTTTTGATGTAAGAGCTACTAAGGCGAATGACTACTACCTGACAATCACAGAAAGCAAAAAGCTGACTGACGGTGGAGAAGTTTTTTACAAAAAGCACAAAATTTATTTGTACAAAGAAGACTTTAATGCATTTAAAGATTTGCTGGATGAAATCACCCAATTTATCATCAACGAAAAGGGTGAAGAGGTAATATCGGAGAGGCATGATCCAAATTTTAACAAGGGTAGCTTCACTTCATCCGAAGGAACAAGTCAATCTATAGACTTCAACGATTTGTAAAGAATTACATATTCAATATATTCTTTTAATCGGAATGACCATTAATCAGAATCCTGATAATGGTCATTTTTATTTTGTTAAGGCTGGAAGTTGCTTTACATAAAATTCCATGACGATGAAAAACTATCAGAGTTGGTTTGGTGCTGTCATCATCACAGTGGCTCTTGTACTAGCATGGCTGATCTATGAAAAAATACTTGGAGCCGGCAGCAACTTTGTAGGGGGTGTCAATTCCGGAGAGCCTGTAAAGGGCAATTATCTGGGAGTGATGTACAAGGGCGGACCGCTGGTGGTGGTATTGATTGCCTTTCAAATTATCTTACTGGCCTATGCTGCAGAGCGGTTGCTGACGCTGAGGCGAGCCTATGGCAGGATCAAAACCCAGGCATTTGTGATGCAAGTACGCAATCTGCTCAAACAGGGAAAATGGGTTGAAATGATTGCACTATGCGATGCGCAAAGAGGTTCGCTCGGCAATGTGGTAAAATCGGCACTTTCAGCTTTTAAGACGTGGAGCGATTCTCATCCGGAAGCTTCACAGGCTGAAAAAATAGCCTGGATAGAAACTGAGTTGGAAGAAGCTACGCAACTGGAGATACCCATATTGCAGAAAAATATGGTCGTAATTTCTACACTGGCTCAAATATCTACTCTTATCGGTTTACTGGGCACGGTGACGGGAATGATTATAGCCTTTGCATCAATGGCAAGAGTAGGCGCACCTGATGCCGTGGGACTGGCCAATGGTATTTCGCAGGCACTGGTCACAACTGCACTGGGTATTCCTACGGCTGCTTTAGGAATAGTGCTCTACAATTACCTGGCCAATGAAATTGAGCAAATTATTTACTCAATAGATGAGGTGAATTTCACCATAGCTCAATATTTCAAGCTTCAAAAGGTTTGACTATGGCTATAGAAAAAGCTAGACCACGAATCGTGAAGCTGGATATGAATCCGATGGTGGACATGGCATTTCTGCTGGTAACTTTTTTTATGCTTTCCACATCGTTCAGACTGGAAGAGCCTACAGAAGTTGTACTACCGCCAGCTACGGCGGATGTACCCATGCCTGAGACCAGTGTGATGACCATATACATAAACAGGCAAGGTCAGATATTTTTCGGCATTGATGGCAAATTTTCAAAAAAAGCGCTGCTAAACCACATTGGCCAGCGGTATCAACTTGAATTTACCTCTGAACAGGTAGAAAATTTTGCTTTACTCAGTGGTTTTGGGGTGTCTGTGGCTGAATTACCAAAACTGCTCAGTGACAAAGAGCGAATGAGGGTATATCCAATGAAAGGTATACCTGTCGATAGCCTTTCCAATGAACTTTCGGACTGGATAGTGTATTCGCGTGTGGTAAATCCTGCCATCCGGGTGGCTGTAAAAGCTGACAAAGGAACCGAATACAAGTACATCAGACGAGTAATCAACACTTTGCTGGAAAATAAAATACTGAGGTTCAATCTGTTGACCGAAAAACTACCATCTAAAAACAAGCAATGAAACAGACAACCTCCAAAAAAGCTGAAAGGTGGAGAAAAAAGCTGACGGGTTCCGGAGTAGACCTGGATATGAATCCCATGGTGGATATGGCTTTTTTGCTGCTGACCTTTTTTATGCTTACTACCACTCTGACGCGCCCTTTTGCTCTGGAGCTGATCATGCCGGCTGAGGAAGATGCCACAGCTGACCAGGAGAAACCGGCCATCAAAGCATCGAGGGTTTTGGTATTGATTCCCTATCGTTCTGACACGGTGCTCTACTATCAAGGGCTACCTGATACTGACCTTAAAGTGCTCCATATGGCTAATGCTGTCGCAGCAGAGGATTTTTTTGAACGCTTTAAATCTTCTGTATCCGATCCTGTTGTTTTTGTAAAGCCTACCGATGACGCTCCTTATGAAATAGTGGTAACGACCATTGACCAGCTGAATAACCAGGAGCTCAATCGTTATGCGCTTGACCAACTCAACGAAGCAGAAGTACATCTAATCAGAAGGTATGAAGGAACCAGAAGATCGTGAGCTTTGGTCTCAATGGCTCTATCACGGAAAGAACAAATCATACGGCAGCTATGTGGAGCGCCGAAAAATTGCATACAGGGAGTGGGCTGGTCTGCTGATTTCCAGCACCCTTGTATTGTTGGTATATGGCACTCCTCTGCTTATATATCGCTACTATGAGCGGATGGAAAAAAATAAAATTGAAGTGGAACAATTTACGGTAGTGTCGTATTCACAACTAATGCAGCCTCCTCCAATTGAAATGATCAATCAGCCACAGCAACTGATTGAAAAAACAACAGAAGTAAGTACTATAAAATTTGTAAAACCTGAGGTAAAAAAAGACGAAGAAGTAGCCGAAGAAGTTTATATGCCTACGCAAGAAGAGTTTCATCAAGCAAATCCCGGGACTGAAACTGTACAAGGTATCGATAGCGTGGTGATCGAGCAGGTAAATGTGAAGGTACAAGAGGAACCCCAGGATGTCTTGTTTGCCGTGGTAGAGGTAAAGCCCGAGTTTCCAGGCGGAAAAGAAGCGTTGATGAGGTATCTGGCATCTTCTCTAAAATACCCCCAACTAGCCCGGGAACTCAATATACAGGGGGTAGTGATTGTGCAGTTTACAGTGGACTTCACCGGTCGCATCCGGGATGTGGAGGTCGCGCGGGGCATAGGAGGTGGGTGCGACGAGGAGGCTGTGCGTGTGATACAGAATATGCCTGCCTGGACTCCCGGCCGTCAGAACAACAGACCAGTAAATGTGCGCTATGCCTTGCCCATCCGCTTTGCAATACAGGACTATTGATTTACGGGTCTGGCAGGAATACCTACTACTGTAGTGTCTGGTGCTACGTCTCGGGTTACAACTGCTCCTGCTCCTATCTTAGCCCTGTCACCGATATGCACTCCATTGAGTACTACGGCTCCTGTTCCAATCATCACTTCAGTTCCTACAACTACTTGTCCTGAAATGTGAACGCCCGGCATTAGACTGCAGAAATCTCCAATCACTGCATCATGACCGATGGTACAATTGAGGTTGATAAGCACATGGCACCCAATCAGGATATCGGTGGTGAGCACCGTACCCGGGCAAATCACTGTACCTTTTCCTATCTCTATTCCCTGACGGTCGATTGCCTGTGCCAATGGATGCACCAGTACAGGGTACTCTGGACGAAATGCTGAAAAGCGCCTTTCGAGCATATTTTTCAGGGAGGGACTGCCAACTGAAAGCAATAAAGCATACGTATGATTGAGGGATAGCTCCAACGGATTCAACACCGGAAAATCTCGATGTATCGAAGTCAGCGGGTGATCGTCGAGAAAGCCTGCGAAATCATAATGAGTATGTACATCGGGGGTTGTAAGTACATATTGGAAAATTTCTTTTCCAAGTCCGCCGGCTCCAAATATGTATAGTGGTTTTCTCATTTAGTGAACCATCTGAACTGCAAATAAATTTAATGCAGTGGAAAATACACAGCAGAAGTTGTGAAGCATCTTAAATTACCCACTGAACTGATAACTTAGGACTGGCTGATGAGTCTACTTTGAAGAGGACTGATTTGTTTTAAGTGTCTGTACGGGAATGGACGGATGTTTTTACTGTTTTAGCGAGTGTAATATTCAGCGGTGTTCAAGAGAAGGGTTATCGGAGGTTATGTGGATGGAGGTTGGCTTTACGTGTTCAATGTAGTGATTACGAGTATTCGTTTTATGGGTTTGCCAACTATCAATACCATGATGAATAATATAGTGATGGGGGTATCGACAAGTAGCGATTGATTAGATTTCGGCGAAGGTTGCTTATGTAGTACTTATCTGTGGGATTTTTTGTGGTATTTCAGGATGATTGAATGTAGGGGACAATTGTTCAGATTGATTTTTCAGCAGCTTTTTGCTGAATGGATTGGTTGGGTGATGTAGTGCAGGGATTGTCGGAGAGGATTCTCTTGAGGGATTTTAGGATGTGATGATTTTTGGACGGGATACGAAAGTCCTTCCAAAAAAAGGTGTGAGGAAGAAAGCCCGGATGGTGGTGAGGAGTCCTTTTGATGGGGTTGTTTTGTGTGAGGTAATTTGCATTGGTGGTGCTGGTTGAGGAATGGATTTTATGGTTTGCAAATTTTAGTATGGTATGATGTGTATAATGCTTTGGCCGGAGAATGGGAGAGGCCTCGGCGGTGGGAATGCGCCAGGGCGGAGGCGGATATGAGCTGCAGCGGGCGGGCTATGTGGCACACGGGCGAGGAGGCGGAGCGGGAGCGAGCCACCGCAGCCCGATGTGCCACGCCCGATCCGCAAAGGGAATAGGAGCCGCAGACCGGCCCCCGGCCGATGGACTACAGCGGCCGGGGGAGGCGCCCAATTGAATAAATTTCAAGATTTGATAATAAGCTCCAGGATTTGGTGACCACAGAGGGTGCCGGTCAGATGCATACCGGGTGCCACCGGGCCGACGCCTGCGGGTGTACCGGTGAAGATGAGGTCGCCTTTTTTGAGGGTAAAGTAGCGGCTGATGTGGGCGATGAGTTGGTCGATGGAGTGCAGCATGTGAGCTGAGTGGCCGGATTGGCGTAGCTGGCCGTTGATATGGAGCTGGAAGTCGAGCTGGTCGGTGGGTGGGAGTTGTTCTTTAGGGATAAATTTTCCTATGACAGCGGCTCCGTCGAAGCCTTTGGCTTTTTCCCAGGGGAGGCCTTTGGCTTTGAGTTGGTTTTGGAGGTCGCGTGCGGTAAAGTCGATGCCAAGTGTGATGGTAGAGTAGTAGGTATGGGCGAATTCGGGGGCGATGTGCTTGCCTACACGGTCGATGCGGACGACGATTTCGCATTCGTAGTGGAGGTCGGTGGTGAAGGTGGGGATATAGTAGTACCGGTGGGGATAGATGGCGCTGTCGGGTTTGATGAAGAGTACGGGTTCGGCGGGGACTTCGTTGCCGAGTTCGCGGGCGTGGTCGGCATAGTTGCGTCCTACGCAGACGATTTTCATTTTTGGTTGATTTTGCTGAGTCTGTAGGCTGTGAGGACTTTTTTGGTATACAGGGGGAATTCGGCATTGAGTATCCAGGAGTAGTAGCCGGGGTCGCGTTCGAAGACTTCTTCGAGGGTTTGCCCTTTGTATTTGCCGAAGTTGAATGTTTCTTTTCCGTCGGCGTTGTAGATGATGAAACCGGCGAGGTCGGCGTTTTGGTTTTTGGTGGAGAACTGGCTCAGGAATCCGATATCGTTTTGGAGCTCTTGGTAGCGCTGGAGCTGTGCTTTGAGAATTTCGTACGTGGCGGTGACGTCGGCTTCGGCGGAGTGGGCGTTTTCGAGCTCGCGATTGCAGTAGAAGCGATAGGCCGCTGCGAGGTTTCGGGGTTCCATGCGGTGGAAGATGTTTTGGACATCGACGAAGCGTCTTTTGGACAGGTCGAAGTCTATGCCTGCACGGAGCATTTCTTCGGCGAGCATGGGGATGTCAAATTTGTTGGAGTTGTAGCCCGCCAGATCGGCATTGCCGAGAAAGTGGTTGATTTCGCCGGCTACGTCTTTAAAGCTGGGTTTGTCGGAGACCATTTCGTCGGTGATGCCGTGAATTTTTGAGACTTCAGGAGGGATGGGGATGCCGGGATTGACCAGCCAGGTGCGCAGATGGGTGGATTGGTCAGGCATGACCTTGAGAATGGAGATTTCGATGATGCGATCGCGTATGTAATGGGTGCCGGTGGTTTCCAGGTCGAAAAAGGCCAAAGGTTTATGGAGGGATAATTGCATTTGGGGGTGAGATTAGAATTCGCGGTTGATGTCGAACTGCTCCAGGTAATCGGCAACTCTGCGTACAAAGCTGCCTCCCAGTGCTCCATCCACTACGCGATGGTCATAAGAATGTGAGAGAAACATCATATGGCGTATGGCGATGACGTCGCCCTGTGGGGTTTCGAGTACGGCGGGTTTCTTGCGGATGGCGCCTACGGCCATGATGGCTACCTGGGGTTGATTGATGACGGGTGTGCCGAGAACATTGCCGAACGTGCCCACATTGCTGATGGTATAGGTGCCTCCTTTGATGTCGTCGGGTTTGAGTTGGTTGTTTCGTGCGCGGTTGGCCAGGTCGTTTACGATGCGTGCGAGTCCGACGAGGTTGTATTGGTCGGCATTTTTTATGACGGGGACTATGAGGTTGCCGCTGGGCAGTGCAGTGGCCATGCCAATATTGATGTCGCGATGGCGGATGATTTTGTAACCGTCGACGGAAATGTTAATCATCGGAAAGTCCTTTATGGCTCTGACGATGGCCTCAATGAAGATAGGGGTAAAGGTGAGTTTTTCGCCGGTTTTCTTTTCGAAATCTTTTTTGACGCGCTCGCGCCACAGGACGATGTTGGTGACGTCTGCTTCTACGAAACTGGTGACGTGTGGTGCTACATGCTTGCTCATGACCATATGGTCGGCGATGAGTCGGCGCATGCGGTCCATTTCAATGATTTCGTCGCCCGGCATGGGTTCGATGACGGGCGGCTTGATGGCGGGCATGGCTGAGGCCGCGGGTGCTGAGGCAGCATAAGTTGCCTGGGCTTGCTGAGTGGCGGATGATGCTGAGACGGCAGCCTGCTCCGGAGTGGCAGTAGCTGGGGCTGCGGATTTACGTGTCTTTAGGTAGGAGAGAATGTCGTTTTTGGTGACGCGTCCTTCGGCTCCGGTGCCGGGTATGCTGTCGAGCTCGGCCTGGGAAATTCCTTCATGTGCAGCAATGGAGCGCACGAGAGGCGAATAAAATCTGCCTGCGGTTGATTTAATGGCCGAAGGAGCTTCGGTGGTCTCTATAGCTTTCTGGACAAATTCTTCGGCTGCTGCAGCCGGCTCTGGTTGAGGTGTTGGAGCGGTGGAAGCGGCTGCTGTGGTCTGGTCCTGAGCCTGCGTATCGATAAGGGCTATCGGCTGACCTACTTTGACGACGTCGTTTTCGTTGAAGAGTTTTTTGACGAGGATGCCTTCCACGGGTGAGGGTACTTCACTATCGACTTTGTCGGTTGCGATTTCGAGGACTGCTTCTTCCAGCTCGATGCGGTCACCTTCATTTTTCAGCCATTTAATGATGGTGGCTTCGGCCACGCTTTCTCCCATTTTGGGCATTACTAATTCGAAATGAGCCATACTTTCCCGTGGTTAACTGATTAATTGGGTGCGAAAATACAAAGTCGGGGGCTTTGGAGTTGTTAATCGAATGTTGAGTGGTGAACTATGATTTACTGATCGGTATCAGGATCGTATTCATACTCTTCCTGGTCGGGAGAGGTTATTTCAGGGAAGTATTTCACACTTTCGTCGGGGGGGAGTAATTCTACGTTTCTGAGTTTAGAGGAGATGGCTCTTGATCTTTTGCCTGCTACTTCGTCAATTTGATTGAGACCTGTCTGGATGTTTTTGCGGGCTTTATTGAGCAGATCGCCGAATTTTTCGAATTCAGTTTTTACGGCTCCGAGGAGTTTCCACACTTCGCTGCTTCGCTTTTGAATGGCAAGAGTGCGGAATCCTATTTGCAGGCTATTGAGCAGGGCTGCGAAGGTGGTGGGGCCGGAGATGATGACTTTGTGCTTGTCTCTGATTTGATCAACCAGGGCGCTGCGCCGGATGACCTCTGCGTAGATGCTTTCGAAGGGGAGGAAGAGGATCGCAAAATCAGTGGTGTTTGGCGGATAGATGTATTTTTCGCTGATGTCGCTGGCCATTTTCCGAATGGTATTTTCGAGGTTTCGGGAGGCGACTTCGATTTCATCGGGGTTTCCGCTTTCGTAAGCCGTAAGGAGCCTTTCAAAAGTTTCTTTGGGGAATTTGGCGTCGATTGGCAGATAGATGAAGCTACCATCGTCCTCGCTCTTGCCTGGTAATTTTATGGCAAATTCCACGGGTTCTGAGCTGCCGGGTTTGGTGCGGACATTTTTTTCGTATTGGGAGGGAGCCAGGATGTTTTCGAGCAACATGGCGAGCTGTACCTCCCCTACTCCGCCTCGGAGCTTTACGTTGCTGAGCACCTTTTTAAGCCCGCCCACATCGGCAGCGAGGCTTTGCATTTCGCCGAGGCCTTTTTGTACTTCGAGCAACTGCTTACCGACGGTTTCGAAGCTTTGCCCGAGTCTGTCGCTAAGGGTTTTATCGAGTTTTTCTTCTACGGTCTGGCGGATGGTTTCGAGTTTTTTTTCGGTGCTTTGCACGAGTTCGTTTTGTCGAGATTCGAGTTGAGCGAATTTTTCGCGCTGTACGTCATTGAAGGAGCGAACGTTTTTATCGAATACTTCCTGAAACTCTTTGAACGAATTGGTGAGCGCTTCTCTGAATTGCTGATTGTCTGATTTAGCCTGCTGGTTCAGCTGCTGGAGATTGGTCTCTACTTTGGAGCTGATTTTTTCGAGCTGCTGCTGCATGGTAAGGGTGAGTTCTGTGAGCTTGTTTTTTTGCTCATCGCCGAAGATTCGGAGAGTTTCTTTGATTTCGTTTCTGTTTTCGCTATGAGCTTTGTGGGTGGCCTGGGTGAGGGTTTCTATTTTTTCGAAGAGGGTTTTGTTGATATCTGTAAGGCTTTGAGCAGTCAGGTCTCGTATGTCTTTGAGGACTTCCTGAAGTTCGGATTTGAATCCGCGTATGCTTTCGGAGAGTTCTTTACGGTTGTCGGTTAGCGCGTTGGTGAGTTCAAGGCGCTGGCTTGAGAGGTCTTCTTTTAAGGACTTTTCGAGGCGTGTCAGGTTGTTTTCGAGGATCAGAAGCTTGTCGCCGAGGTTTTTCAAGACGGATTCAGCGACTGATTCAGTTGGTTTTTTGATCAGAGAAATGATGGCCAATACGACCAGCACGATGAGGAGAGCGATTTCTATGGATAAAGTCATGTCGATACCTGGTATGTTTGAGTAGTGGTAAATTGTAGTTTTCCGGAAAAAATTTTTCTTCACGAAAAAAAGCCGGATAGGTGCTTTAAGAGCTTTCTATCCGGTTGTTTCCGAATGAAGAGGAATATTAGAGGGTTCCTCTGAGTGCCTGCTCTCTTTCAATGGCTTCGAAGAGGGCTTTGAAATTTCCTTTTCCAAAGGATTGGGCTCCCTTTCGTTGGATGATTTCGAAGAACATGGTAGGTCTGTCCAACACCGGCTTGGTGAATAGTTGGAGCAGATAGCCTTCGTCGTCGCGGTCGATGAGGACTCCGAGTTGTTTCAATTCTTCGAGGTCTTCATCGATTTCACCTACGCGGTCGAGCACAGTATCGTAGTACGTAGGAGGTACATAGAGGAAGTCTACACCGCGTTTTTTAAGTTCCGAAACGGTGTGAATGATGTTGTTGGTAGCTACGGCGATGTGTTGTACACCTGCACCGTTGTAGAATTCGATGTATTCTTCGATTTGAGATTTTTTTCGGCCTACGGCTGGTTCGTTGATTGGGAATTTAATTCTGCCGTTGCCATTGGTCATTACTTTGGACATCAATGCGGTATATTCGGTGGAGATGTCTTTGTCATCGAATGAT
This sequence comes from Schleiferia thermophila, assembly GCF_003337435.1. Lineage (GTDB taxonomy): Bacteria > Bacteroidota > Bacteroidia > Flavobacteriales > Schleiferiaceae > Schleiferia > Schleiferia thermophila. Next base: position 463,550 of record NZ_QPJS01000002.1, on the reverse strand, counting down.
ACCAGCTGTGTAAAGCCCATGACTTTGGCGTAAAAGTCCACCCATTTGTTCATTTCTCCCCATCCCACATTGCCTACTATGTGGTCCACATATTGGAGGCCTACTTCTGCGGGACGATAGTTTGGAGCCCACGACTTAAAACCGGGCAGAAAAGCTCCGTGATAGTTTTTTCTTTCGATAAAGTAGTGAAGCGTTTCACCATAGGTTTTGATGCCGGAGATGATCACTTCGCCATGTTCGTCGGTAAGTTTTTGGGGTTCGAGGGCGCTTTCTGCACCTCTTTGGGTAGTGGCCTGCCAGGAATAGGTGGCATCATCTACCCATAGGGCTATGACCTTGACTCCGTCGCCGTGCTTGTTGATGTGTTCATTGATGGGTCCTCCGGCTTGCAGTGGGGAGGTAAGTACAAGAGTGATTTTTCCCTGACGAAGGGCATAGCTCACCCTGTCGCGACTGCCTGTTTCAAGCCCTTTGTAGGCAAGGGGCTGAAAACCCCAGGCTGATTGATAATAGTGGGCTGCCTGCTTGGCATTGCCTACATAGAGTTCTATGTAATCAGTCCCATTAATGGGCAGGAAATCCTGGACGTCTTCGAAGATTTTGGGTATTTGAGTTTCGGTTTGCATGGTTTAAATATATTGGTTTGACAACATCAGAGTTAATTACTCCAGCCAACTGCGGTAGTAGTCCTCATTTTCGATGAGCAGAGCAGTATCTGTGAGTTTCAGAGGTTTGAAAGTGTCAATCATTACGGCCAGTTCTTTTGTTTCTTTCTGTCCAATGGAGCGCTCGATGGCTCCAGGATGCGGACCGTGAGGAATTCCGGCCGGATGCAAGCTGATGTATCCCTTTTCTACATGATTGCGACTCATAAAATCGCCATCGACATAATAGAGTACTTCATCTGAATCAATGTTGCTGTGGTTGTAAGGGGCTGGAATGGAGTCGGGATGGTAATCGTAGAGACGTGGGGCAAAGGTGCAGATGACAAAATTATGACCTTCGAAAGTCTGATGTACAGGAGGGGGTTGATGAATTCTGCCGGTAATGGGTTCGAAGTCGTGTGCCGAAAAGGCATAGGGATAAAAATATCCATCCCAGCCTACTACATCAAAAGGATGAGAGGCATAGATGATTTGATGCAGGTGATTTTGTTTTTTTATCTTAATGAGAAAATCTCCTGTTTCATCATAGGTTTCCAGTACTTGTGGTCTTCGGATGTCTCTTTCGCAGAAGGGAGAGTGTTCAAGCAGCTGGCCAAACTGATTTCGATAGCGCTTTGGTGTTACAATTGGGCTAAAGGACTCAATGATCAACAGCCGGTTGTCGGAGGTTTCGAATTGAATCTGGTAGATGGTTCCTCTGGGAATGACCAGATAATCGCCGTATGAGAAGGAAATATTGCCGAGAAAGGTACGCAACACCCCTGATCCTTTATGTACAAAGATCAACTCATCGGAGTCAGCATTTTTGTAAAAATACTCCTCCATAGAACTTGCAGGAGCTGCCAGGGCAATGTTCAAATCGTTGTTGAATAGCACAATTCTCCTGCTTTCCAGGAAATCATCATCAGGCTCAATGTCCCAACCGCGCAACATTCGGGATGTAACATTGTGAGCGACGGATGCTTTTGGAGTCAGATCAATGGCCTGGCGGATTTCTTTTACCATCGTTGGCCTATGATGATGGTACAGTAAGGAGCTGACCCCGGAGAAACCCTCTGTACCGAAGAGCTGCTCGTAGTAAAGGCTTCCGTCGGGCTTTCGAAACACGGTATGCCTTTTTCGGGGTATGATGCCTAAAGTGTGGTAAATGGGCATAATGACTTCTGTTTTTTCTGTTGTGAGCTGCAAAGTAAATTAAACAGAAGGATCAGAAGTATGAATTTTGTTAGTAACGGTAGATGTAAATCAGGCGGTTTTGAATTCTGCAGCTACAAACCTTTTGATAAGCTTTCGCAGGAAGCTCCTTTCCTTTGGTATTTCGCCGAGTACTACTTCCAGCTCTTCGATTTTTACTTTGTTGAGAAGCGTTCTGATTTCGGAATTTACGCTTCTGGAATATTCACTGAGCAGGAACTCATCTGCTTTTACCCAAGTGCGATTGGCCCTGGCTACGAGGATATGTAAATGAGCTTGCATGGAGAGGTTGATGGAGTACTGATTGTTCATCAGTGAAGGGATTTCTACGAACAGGTAATCGTAGAGGCTTGCTGTGAATCCTGGTGGGATGAGATCTTCCACTCGTTTAGCTGCTTCGAAGGTTTTGTCGTTTTTAAAGGTAATGCGGTCAAAAAAAGTGTTGTCTTCATTGACAAACGAATCTTCTGGTACCAGGACCATTACCCGGTATTGAAGCATGACGAGACGATTAGCAATCTCCTGAATCATGCTGGTTTTGCCTTCACCGGTACGGGTAGATAGCACTGCCACGATAAAAGGGCGTGAAATTTCTTTGCTTTTGATGTAATGCTCAAGCCGGATGGTCTGGAGGGAGAGCCCTACGGTCTGCTTTTTGACCCATTCGAGGTCCACTCCTTTATCGGCTTTGGTAAGTTTTAAGGACGGGTATGTGCCCAGAATTTTTTTGCCGATGACACTTTCGGCTCTGATTGGGTTTTTTAAAGTGGAGTCAAAAAATTCGAGCAATATGATGATCAGTAGGGGCAAGACAAAGCCTACAACGCCGGATGCGGCTACCATTACTGCCGTTTTTGAGGGCAGAGGCTTAAGTGGAAAGTATGGAGGTACGGATACCACCAGTCCCCCGGATGCTATCAGATCGCTCTGCTGGCGCATGATGGCCTGGTTGAGTGAATGAAGCAGCTCCAGATAATTTTTCTCTGCGATGCCGATTTCACGCTCATATCTGGCCAAAAGGGACCCGAGTGGTGCAAACTCATTGTAGAGTTTTTCGAAGTACTTCCTTCGCTCATCAAAAATTCTCAACCTGGCCTCACTTTCGTCGAGGGCAAGTGTGTATTTGAGCCATTCCTGCAGCAAGGCCTGATTGGGGACTCCATCAGTAGTACGAGAAAACTGGTAGCGCTTGGTGAGCAGGTCGGAAAGCTCTGCGCGGAGTTCGGCAGCTTTTCGGCGTAGTATGTTGATGGTGTTGGGGTCGTTGTAGTAAATTTCCATGGTGGTAATCTGAGCCTGGATTTCGGCCAATTGTCTACGTTTTTCAAGCAGCTCATCTGAAAATTTAATGATCACCTTGTTGACCTGCAGTTGTTCTTCGAGTTTCTCGAGTGAGGCCTTGTTAGAGGCTCTCACGGCTAATTCTTTTTGAAACTCGTCTTCCATTTGTTCTTTCATGGTGGCGATGCTTTTGGTCTGCTCGCCGTAGTTGATGATGTTGTTTTGTACCCGAAACTGTTTGAGGCGGTCTTCGGCGGCATTGAGTTCTTCGCGGGCCATTGCAACTTGCTTTTTGAAATATTCGACAGCGTTGTTGCTCTGGCTGGCTTTGATTTCGTTCATTCGCCGTATAAATACTCTTGAGAGAATTTCGAGGGTTGACTTACAAATCCCCGGATCGATGTATTTGTATTTGATGTTGATTAAGTCGGAATTCTGAATTCTGGATACATTGATTTTGCTGATGGCTTTGAAGCTGTAGGGCGATTCTTCAGCGTTGAAGATGATTTTACCTCTGAAGGTGTTGTAATTTTTTTGTTTCCAGGCTCTGATGTTGGCCAGGCATGAGTCGATGCCTTTGGTACTTTTCAATTCGTTGTACAGCTCAGGAGTGAGGATTTCGATCATCTGTCTCCAGGCCTCATCACCGATGATTTCGGCTGTCGGGCCATCGAGTGAAAGGTGCAATGCAAGGAGCTCTTCGCCGGTTTCCTCCAGGGTTTGCCGCGATTTTATGATGTTAATAAGGTTGTCATAGGCATTGGCAGTGGCAAAGAAATCTACATTGGTGCGGTCTACATTGGTGAGATTGAGACCGGAAGCTATCCCGGTATAAATTTCTGTTTCTGACTCGTATTCTTTGGGTTTGCTTTTGACCATCAAAAATACCAAAATGGCCAGCGTCATTGAGGAGGCCATCAGGTACTTAAAGTTCCTGTTAAAAAGTCTGAGAAACTTTATCAGGCTCATTAATGCTTTTCAAATTTGGAAAACGGAATGCCTACAAGGCGTTCCAGTTGTGAATAGGTATTGAAGAAGTCCGTTCTGAGTTCTTCGTAGATAAGGCTGTATTTGGTTTTCAGTTCTGTATTGGTGCCCAATTGGTCGAGGGTAAGCTCACCTTGTCTGAATCGTTCTTCGGCCATTTCCATAATAAGTGAAGTGGATTCATTTGTTTCAGCCAGGATGGCTATTTTGCGTTGTATCATCAGGAGTTTTTGGTATTCGTTGAAGATCAGTTCTCTAATGTTTCGAATGGCTTCGTCTCGTTTGGCAATGGTGCTTTCAAGCCAGGCTTCGGCTGCGCCTATTCTGTCTCTTCTTCCCACCACTGTAGACAATGGTATCCTCACTCCGGCACCAACCAGGTAACCTATAAAGAGAGGGGGGCCGTCGGGGCCAAGAATAGCACCCAGCGTACCTCCTTGATACTGGCCCGTAATAAAGATATCTCTAGCCCAATCTTTTCGGACGATGCTTACTTCATATTCTCTGAGTTTGACTTGTGCATGCCAATACTTTACTTCCGGAGAATTGGCGACCGCTGTATCAATCAATTCGTTGATTGGAGGCAAATAGTCTAGAAGATTAACGAAAAGTGAATCCAGTTCAAGGGCTTTTCTACGGTCTACCCCTTGTGTATAGCCTGCTGTACAGCAAGCCAAAAAAGCACATAAGAGAATGGTTTTTTTATACATTTTCTTTTTGAAATAAAGCCGGAATGGTTTTTAGGATGATTTTTATATCGTTCCAAAAAGAAAAATTTCTTGCATACTGGTTGTCGAGCGCTTTTCGCTCTTCTTCGCTCATGTCGGATTTGCCGCGTTTTTCGACCTGCCAAAGCCCCGTTATACCTGCCGGAGCCAAGAAGCGCTCGCTCCAATCGTCGGAAGTGAGCTGCTCTGCTTCATACAGGGGTAAAGGTCTGTTTCCTACGATTGACATATCGCCTTTGAGTACATTGATGAGCTGAGGAAGCTCGTCAATGGAGGTATTTCTAAGAAATGCTCCAACTTTGGTAACTCTTGGATCATCCTTAAGCTTAAAAAATGTTCCGGCTGACATTTGCTTTTTCAATTCTTTATATTCCTCCTCAGTCAGCGGTGTACCGTCTTTGTGGATGAGCACTACCGAGCTGGCAAATTTGCTTTTTGGTTGCTTGGGTAAGTTATCATTAAGGGTTGTCTGAGTGCTGTCTGTTTTATATTGATTCATGTGTAAATATTCTTTGAGCCTTCGATCTGCATCGGTGTACATGGATCTCAGTTTATAAAAATCAAAAATCCTGTATCCTGTTCCTACTCGTTTTGATTTGTAAAAAATCGGTCCGGGGGATTCCAGTTTTATGGCTATGGCTGCTATTAATAAAATGGGGGAAACTACTATCAATGCCACAGATGCAAAAACAATATCGAATATTCGTTTGGCCAATGGAATTCTGTAAGGTTTTTGCGAAAGTTTTACGAGCTTGTTTTTACGGCTTTCTTCTATATTTTTTAAAAAGGGAATCCGTTCAATGACCATCTGAGGATCTAAGGGTTTTTGATAGATATCTGTAACTTTTTCTTTCAGATACAATCGCTTTGTATAATTTCCAAAATGTTGGTCCACCAGCACATAGGGAATACCTTTTTCTTTTAAAATGTTTTTGTAATAATTAAAGAGCTCAAATCCATTCATTCCCTTAAGTGTCTTTTCACAAAGTATCAAATCTGGTTGCATATTGTTTTGATTGAAAAATTTGTCGAATTGAACGGCATTTCGGACTGTCTTAAACTCTACATCTTGCCTTCCTGAAAACAATCTGATCACTTCCGGATCTTCCCCTATATAAATGATATGAGTCATAGTGGCATATTTTGTATGCTTACGAACGTATTCTCACCAAGTTATTGATTCTCAATGCCAATTCTTCCGGGTTAAACGGTTTTATGAGGTAATCATTGGCACCGAGCTTCAGGCATTTTATTCTTTCAGTTGATGAATCCTCGCCTGATAATACAATCAAGGGAATATCCTGAAAGAAGGCGCTTTCGCGGACTCTTTTTATGTATTCAAACCCGTCAATTTCAGGCATATTCAAGTCAGCTATTACTACATCGGGAATGTTGCCGTCGTACATCCATTCCAGAGCTTCCCGCCCATTTTCAAGGGCTTTGACTTCATATTTGTCTTTAAGAAACTGTTCGAGCAGTTTTCTCATTACTGGCTGATCGTCAATGATCAGTACCTGCTTTTTTGTCATAAATACTTTTTGTTTTAGCGGTTTTTCAGCTGGTTGAATACTTGATTTAGTATTTTTTCTACTTCCATTACTTTTTGTTCGAGGTCTGGTGCAGAGGTTCCGGATTTGCCGATTTTTTCGATTTCTCGTATGGTTTGCTGGATACCGGGAATTTCAAAGAGGTCTATGGAAGGTTTTATCTTGTGGGCAAGATTTCCCATATCCATCCAACGTCCTTCTTTGAAGGCCTTCACCATATCGTTGAGTTGGGAAGGGGTGTGTTCCAGGAAGGTTTCAATCATCGAATCGACGAACTCCGACATCCCGCCGGAGAGCTCCTCCAATTGTCTGAGGTTGTACATATTTCCCATGGCTTTTTTATTTATTTATTGTGATTTCTTTATTTTTGATCAAGCGGTAAATAGTAGATTTCCCGATGTCGAGTTTTTTTGCAACTTCGAGCACATTAAAGTTGTGTTTTTCCAGGTAATATTGGATGATTTTATTGGTGAAATCCCGCAAGGTTCCCTTTTCATTAAAGAAGTTTTGAATGGTGTTTGAGCTGGAAAAATTGATTTCACTTTCAGTGATTTTTCCACCTTCCGACATTACTACAGCTAGCTCGATTACTGCTTTTAGCTCGCGTACATTTCCTGGCCAATGGTAGCGCATCAGTTTCTCCTGTGCTTCCGGTGTGATTGTAACTTTATCCATTTTATTTTCTTTGGCAAATTCATCAGCAAAATGCTTTGCTAAGATAATGATGTCATTACCTCGATCCCGTAGTGGAGGCAAATGTATCGGAAGACCTAACAGCCTGTAGTACAAATCTTCACGGAATTTTCCAGCCTTGACTTCTTCGGTCAGATCCCGGTGTGTGGCGCATATGATGCGGCAGTCAATTTTAATAGGTGTATTGCTGCCAATTCGCACGACCTCTTTTTCCTGCAGCACTCTGAGTAGCTTGGCCTGTAGGTGTAACTCCATCTCGCCGATTTCATCGAGAAATAAGGTGCCACCATCAGCCTCTTCAAATTTGCCGATACGCCGGGAGATCGCCCCGGTAAAGGCCCCTTTTTCATGACCAAAAAGTTCACTTTCAATCAATTCTGAGGGTATAGCGGCTATGTTGAAGGCTACAAAAGGCTTTTTTTTCCGGCCACTGTTGTAGTGAATGGCCTTCGCTACCAGTTCTTTTCCTGTACCTGTTTCCCCGTAAATACTTACGGTTATATTGGATTGTGCTGCTTTTTCGATGAGTTTAAACACCGACCGAATGGCAGGACTGCTGCCTTTGATGTTTGAAAAATCGTATTTCAGATTGACCTCTTCACGCAGTCTGTCGATTTCGGTCTTGAGTTTTGCATTTTCCCTGATATGCCGAATCGAATTCCAAAGGCGGTCTTTGGTATCCTTGTCTTTTACAATATAATCGTAAGCACCTTCCTTGAGTAAATTGACAGCGGTGGTGATGTCTTCCTGGCCTGATACGATGATTACAGGAATCTCAGGATATTGCTTTTTGATTTTTCTGAGCAATTCTGCCCCGCTCATATCCGGTAGTGTATAATCAAGGCTTATTACATCAGGTCTTTTGTACAAATTGTTGAACAGGTCCCCGCCGGAAGTAAACAATTCTACATCAAAATCAGGATTGAGAGAAAGGTGGTGCCTTAATAGTTTTCCGTAAAACTCATCATCTTCCGCTAAAAAAACTTTAAATAGATTCATTGAGTTTTTCAGTTTGTGGAAATTTGTTTCAAAAATGGAAAAAATTTCACTATTAAAAAAATTATTTTTTGAAACTTTTCAATAACTTTATTAACTCACCAAATCCGGAATACAACATAGACAGGGGCCTGAATTTAATTTTATTCCCAAGGAAATAATAGCCAAAAAGAATCCCGCTTCCATACGTGAAAATAGATACCAATGCTACCCCCGTAACGCTTTTGAACACCTTAATCGCCACAACATCCCCCAGAACATTTACCAGTGCCATAAGCATCACTTTATAAAAATTCTGCTTCTGAAGATCAAAGACTTCAAGTGCGATCCCGCTCAACCGATCCAACGGTATTAAAGCAGTATAAATAGCGAATATTTTCAGCAGTATGGATGCGTCCATATAATCTCGGCCGGCCAATATGACTACCAGTTGATCTGAAAACATCAAAGTAACCAAAGCTATAGGCAGCACAAGCAAGAACAACAGACCTGTTTGCACTTCGTATTCCTTCAGAAAGTGCTCTTCTCCCATGTGTTTCCGTACGGAAATGAGCTTTGGATAGGCCGTAGAAACCAATGACCGGATAGGTATATCCAAAAGCCCCAGCAACCGCTCCGGGACATTATACCGTGCCACTGGCGCAGGTCCCATAAAAAACATAAGCAGAAAAGTATCCGTGCTCTTAAGTAGGTTGCTCCCCAGCAAAGTTCCCATGCTGTATTTGCCAAAATCGTAGAGGGACCTGATGTGTTCTTTGCTGCCTTTAAAGAAGTATTGAATGCCGTTCCATCCGTTAAGTGCAGTAAAAACACCTGCTGCCAGCCAGCCCCCTATGTAAGACCATACAATCAACTCAAGTCCTATCCCGTATAAAAAATTGAACAGACAACCTAAAAAGTACACAAACTGAGAGATACTGCGAGCCCAAAAGAGCCTGTCAAACCTGTTATAGGCATTGAGCAACCAAATGGAGATACTGTTGGGATGACTGATGATGGATATCAGCCAGAACCACTTTCCTACGAAAACCAATTCCTCTGAAAAGCCAGAAGGAAAAAGTATAAAAAACAAACTTATGGGCAAGGAAATACCGGCCGAAAGCCACAACCCAAATCTCCAGGCAGCTCCGGTATATGCGTGTTTTTCATCGTCGGTATCGCTCTCTCCTATACGCTTGATCAGAGCATTGCTGAGCAATCCGCTTCGAATCATATCAAAGAGGGTAAAAACCGTCATAAAAAACACCCAGATACCCAGCTCATCGCGCTCAAGGGAGCGTGCGAGCAAAGCAAAACTGAGCAGACCCAGCAAGGCAGCAGAGCCATTGCCCATCAGGCTCATAAACTTATTGCTTCGGTAGAGTTGGGTCCACAAATTTTTCATCGCTCAGAGCAATTCCATCAGCCTGTGTCTGGACTTTACCCTCACTCCCTTTTCGGTCGCTTCTACCAGTGCTGCCTGAGTATATGCATCGTGTTCAAAAAACAAAATCATGTTTTCGTTCATTGCCATTTGAAGTACTTCTTCCTTTTCTTGCATTGTGAGCAATGGGCGAACATCGTAGGCCATCACCCAGGGCAACGGAATGTGATACGAAGAAGGCATAAGGTCGGCCATGTACATCACGCTTGCATTTTTGGTCTGAATAATGGGTAAAATCTGCGCTTCGGTATGTCCATATACCACATATATATCAAAACCTAATTCGGTCGATGAACGGCCGGCTGGGGCATGAAATTTTGACAATTGTCCGCTATCTATCAAAGGTTGAATATTTTCTTTTAAAAAAGAAGCTTTTTCTCTGGGATTGGGATGCAGGGCCCAGTGCAGGTGTTGGTCATGTACCCAATAGACAGCATTTCGGAAAGTAGGCTCAAATCCGTTTCCGTCCCTTCTTCGGCTTACGGCACCTCCACAGTGGTCAAAGTGTAGGTGCGTCAGCAATACATCGGTGATATCGTCCGGCGAAAATCCGGCTCGTTTTATAGAATTCAGAAGTGATTCTTCCCCGTGCAGATAGTAAAAACTAAAAAATTTTTCATCTTGCTTATCCCCAATGCCTGTATCGATCAATATCAGCTTATCCCCATTTTCTACCAGTAAACATCGCATTGCCCAAGTGCACATATTGTTTTCATCAGCAGGGTACACTCTTCCCCATAGGCTCTTTGGAACAACTCCAAACATGGCCCCTCCGTCCAGTTTAAAATTTCCGGTTTCTATGATATGAAGCTGCATATTCTGTTGAATTTTTGCCGTAAAAATAGTTTCGCACCCATCGCCTTCTATGAAAAATATCAGAATTTCTGCGTTTACTTTTTTGCGAAATGCCGTCGACTACGACCTGCCTTTTGTAGAATCTATCTCTTCTGCATTACCTATTGTAGATGAATACATTGTTGCATTAGCACATAGCTCAGATGCAACTGAGGAAAAACTCCTTCAAATTGAAACAGACAAACTGAAAATTATTTCAACAGATTGGATACCAGAGGTATACACAAGAAACACCGAATACGCACGTCAGACCGACCTGGCTAAAGCTCACTGCACCGGCCATTGGCTTCTCTATCTGCAGGGCGATGAAGTGCTTCACGAAGAGGACCACAGCAAAATAATGCGCGCTATTCGAAAGGCTCACGAGCATCGGGACGTTGAAGGGATCTTGTTCAATTTTCTACATTTTTGGGCTGATTACCGCCATGTTCATCGCTCGCATACCTGGTACAAAAAAGAAATCAGACTCATCAGAAACCTGCCTGAGATTCACTCCTGGCGCGACGCACAGAGCTTTAGATTTTTTCACATACCTCCAAAATCTCCAGCAGACTATCTGTCAAAACATCATTCCCGAAAACTCCGAGTGATCGACTCTTCCATTCGGATATTTCACTATGGGCATGTAAAGAAAATCGAACTTCAGCACAAAAAAGTCCAGGATGCAGCCAACACCTTCTACCAAAACAAAAAAACCATCTCTTTCGATTTTGGAAACATCCACAATGTGCCACTCTACACAGGTACACACCCGGCAGTGATGAAGGACAGAATTGCGGAATTTGAAAAAAATCAAGCTCATCCATCTTTTAAAAACAAGCCTAATCCAAAGCTTCACAAGCACGAAAGACTGAAATATCGCCTGCTATCCTGGGTCGAAAATACGTTTTTTGGCGGTCGCCAGCTGTTTGGATTCAAAAATTTTACCCTGCTCTCAAAAGCTTGTGAACTCAAAGAAAAATTTAAGATTTAATAAAACATTTTAAACAGTTTAAAATTCTTTTATTTATAAATTTGATTAAATATTGAATCAATGAAGCATTTGAATACAGTGCGTGGCTTGCTGTTCTTTTTCTCAATGAGTATTTGGCTCAGTCCGCTGGCTCAGAGCCCGAAAGTAAAGGAGGTAAAAACCTTTTTAGTTGCTTCTGCCCTTCATTCAGAAAACGACCTGGCAGATCTTCGCCTTAGCTCATGGCACAGCGATGAAAAAACCGGGCTTACCTATGCATACTGGCAGCAATTTCACCAGGCAGTACCCGTCTTTAATGCAGTGATCTCATCCGTCTATGACAAAAACGGAAAGATCCGAGTGGCAAATTCCAATGCTGTAAGACAATTGTCTCAAAAATATCAAAGAGCCTCGCATGTACTACAAGCTGAGTACGCGGTAAAATCAGCATTTGAATATTTGGGCATACAGAAGCCGGTTCCAAGGATAGTGGCAAAAGACAACGATGGCCTGCGCATACGATTTGAACACGATGGAATCAGCCACGAAGAAATCTGGGCTGAAAAATACTGGTTGGTTTCCGATGAATCTCTCGTACCGGTATGGAACGTCATCGTGCAGCCGATAGGGACAGCCGACTGGTGGAATATCCGAATAGATGCTTCATCCGGCAAATTCCTCGAAAAAAACAACTGGACTGTGGAATGCGCACCTGAAAATACCTTTGGTCGAGTGCGGACATTCAGCCACAATAAAGGAAAACCAATGCATAAATCATCGCCCAAAAAAGGCGCCCTTACAGGTGCTACCTATCATGTTTACGGCTTGCCACATGAAAGTCCAAATCACGGACCGCGCACCTATATAACCGATCCTCAGGACAGCATCGCATCGCCATACGGATGGCATACCCGAAATACAACAAACCTCAAAGAATTTACCATCACCCGTGGCAATAATGTGCATGCTTACGAAGACCAGAACAATTCCAATAGTCCCGGTTTTAGCCCAGACGGAGGCGATAGCCTCTTCTTCGATTTTCCGGTCAACTTCTCCGCACCACCTATCCAAAGCATGCCAGCTGCTGTCACCAATCTGTTTTATATGAACAACATCGCCCACGATGTCTTTTACCAATATGGATTTACTGAAGCTGCAGGAAATTTTCAGGTCAACAACTACGGCCGGGGAGGTATCGGCAATGATGAAGTAAGAGCAGAAGCTATGGATGGAGGAGGTACCAACAATGCCAACTTTTCCACTCCTCCAGACGGACAAAGGCCGCGCATGCAAATGTATTTATGGCCGCAATCTAATCAGTCCAACGGACTTCGGGTAGATTCACCGGTTACTGCCAGTTATCCACTGGTGCCTGCTGCGATCGGGCCTCAGCTGGCCTCCAATCCGGTATCCGGTCAATTGGTGCTGATGAACGATGGCAGTGTCGACTCCACTCTAGGCTGCCAGAATACCCAGCAAAATCTCCAGGGAAAAATTGTATTGATCGACAGAGGCTCCTGCACTTTTGCCAGCAAGATACTTAATGCACAACAAGCGGGTGCTATTGGCGTAGTTGTAGCCAACAACGCAACCGGAAATCCCATCGCTATGGGAGGCAACGGAACAGGAATCACCATTCCCTCCGGTATGACCACCCTTGGTGCCGGAAATGTCCTCAAACAACTTCTCAACCAGTACCAGGCAGTGTACGTAACCCTTAGCGACAGCTCTTTATCGTTTGACTCTTCGTTTGACAATGGTGTTGTGATCCATGAATATGGCCATGGAATCTCCATCAGACTTACCGGAGGAGCAGCCAACAGTAATTGCCTCAACAATCAGGAACAAGCCGGCGAAGGCTGGAGTGATCTATTTGCCCTCTTTTTTACGACGACAAGCGCCAATACTGCCTCGCAGCGCAGAGGTATTGGTACCTTCCTCATCGGTCAGAATACAAACGGCCAAGGCATTCGACAAGCTCCCTACTCCACCTCCACCCTCCAGAACAATCTGACCTACGACAACATCAAGACGGCTGCGGTACCCCATGGCGTGGGCACGGTATGGGCTACTATGATTTGGGAAATGTATTGGAACCTGGTCAATATCTATGGATTTGACGATGACCTCTACTACGGAAATGGAGGTAACAACATCGCCTTCCGTCTCGTGATGGAAGGGCTAAAACTGCAAAAGTGCAGCCCGGGTTTTGTGGACTCCAGAGACGCAATCCTCCAGGCCGATACGTTGCTCTACAATGGCCAAAATTCCTGCGCCATCTGGGCAGCCTTTGCCAAAAGAGGGCTCGGCTACAGCGCCAATCAGGGTTTATCCACCAGTCGCTCGGATGGCACCCAGGCCTTTGATACACACCCCAACTGCCTGGTGAGTATCGGTGAAAACGATCCTTCGCGCCCGCAACCTGCCCTCTATCCCAATCCTGCCCGTGATTACGTATTTATCGATCTGCCTGGATTTGATGGAACCATTCGGATTCAGATTTCTGATTTGACTGGCAAAATCCTGCTCAACGATGCCACCGACCTACTTCCCGGCCACCGGGTTTGGGTTTCACTGGAAGACTACAAGCCCGGCATTTATCTGATCGAAGTCCAAGACCAAACAGGCCGCCAATGGAACAGCAAAGTCATTGTCAGATTGTAAAGCCGTTCAACTCATTTGTTCAAAGCCCCTGATGGATTCAGGGGCTTTGTATTTGAATCAGGGGTTCTGTATCTGAAAAAATATACCGGTTACCTTTGCCCCACAACCAAACCTCCGGGGATCACACACATCTCAATGCGATGGGCAAAAAAAAACTCCTGAAATTCGCCGAAAACCGCACCTACTGCCACTACACCGAAGTATGGAGAGGGAAAACCGATCTGGACAACTACCCATTGAAAGGGAAATGGTCGCAGGACTTCTTTGGCAATGAACTCCCACTCATTCTGGAATTGGGCTGTGGAAAAGGACACTACACCATCGGACTGGCAAAAAAGTTTCCCGATACAAATTTCCTCGGTATCGATGTGAAAGGAGCTCGTATCAACAGCGGTTGTCGAATAGTCGCAAATGAAGACATACCAAACGCAGGTTTTTTGAGGGCTGAAATTGAATTAATAGATTGCCTCTTTGCCCCGGGTGAAGTTTCTGAAATCTGGATTACCTTCCCGGATCCACAGATCAAATTCCGAAGGGCCAAACATCGGCTTACACATCCTGATTTTTTGGCGCGATACAAAAAAATTTTGAAACCTGACGGCATTGTACATTTAAAGACCGATAGCGAATTTCTTCACGGGTACACATGTGGTATCCTACAAATGGCAGGAGCACATGTGCTGGATGCCTTCTACGACATCGATCTGCAAGCTGCCCGCTCACACCCATTGCTTTTCGAAATTCAAACCGAATACGAAAAAAAATTCAGAGCCGAAGGCAAAAAAATCACCTATCTGCGCTGGAAGTTCTGACGCGGGTAATACTCCCTCCACCACTAATGCAAAACAGCCTGTCGGAGGGCAGGCTGTCAGATTTAAGTGCTGTGTTTTGCAATTAATTCAGCAGGACTTTCATCGACCTGGACTGTACCCCTGATGCTACCCTGAGCACGTACATTCCGGTAGCCAGTTTGGGAAGCGCTATTTCCACGCGTTCGTTGCCATGAACGTCTGCACGAGTGCTGTAGACCACGCGTCCGCTCATGTCCACGAGGCTAATGGAGGTCGTTCCGAGGTTTTTAAACCCTTTCAGATACAAGATTCCGTTGTACACCCAGGCGTTGAAGGCATCGGCTGCAAATTCTTCCGCGCTGACCTGGCTTTTGCTGAAATGCAGCACAAAGCGATCCGGATTGTTCACAGGATTGTGAGCAAAGGTGTAGTCAGCGTTGTTGAGCAGTGTGTGGGTTTTCAGCAGCTTATCTTCCAGCACAATGCTGATCGAGGGATCAAAATCCTGCTGGGCAGGAAGTGTTATGGTATACTGGCCCCCCTCGCTGCAGCTGAAGTGCATCGGCAGCGAAAATTGTCCGCTGAGCTCAGGGAGTGTATTGATCGCATAACTTAGGTTGTTTAAGCGGGTATACAGCATCGGGTGGCCCGCCACGTTGTTTAGCTTGTAGGCATCGTAGAGGCCGTCGAAGGCGAGGGTCGCATCGGATTTGAAGATCACATAGGTCTCATCCGCCCGGTTGCCGGTAAATACCCGGATGTTTACCTTATCAAAGGTGAACAGAGGTTTTTGCAGTCCATTTGAGCCGCTGGCGCTTCTTCTGGACAGGTCAAAGGTGAAGGTTTGTGCATCAGCCGTAGCTCTCACAAAGAATCCCTGACCAGGTGCCAGATAGCGCAGTGTATCAGGAGTGTTTAAAATTGGATTGTAGGCAGTATATCCGGTGGTCGTTCTGATGTAAAGGGACTTTTCCAGCGATTGATTGTCTAAAGTAAGTAGATTTACATCAAAGTCTGCATGATAAGGATTGGCCAGGAGATTCCAGCCTTTAGTTGAATCGCTGGTAAAGGTGACTCCGGTTGGAGCATCGCCCCATGACATGGTTCGCACTACTGCGGAAGTATTGGCATTTAAAGTGCCCGAGAAGGTGATGTTGGAATTATCCGCCGGGATGGTAAAAAATCCATGCGGAGAATTTTCGCCCGCAGCAATCAAATAACCCTGACCTCGGCTGAAGGTACTGGTATGGGCCGGTGACCAACCGGTAGTAGCTCCCCAGGAATACACCGAAGTAGAGGTAAATTGACCGGAGCCGATGGAGTTAATATTGATTCCGTCGATGGGCGAACCTATGCCATACCATTTATAGGAAGATCCCGGCTCCAGGCGCATTTGATGGTTAATTGTGCCGGTACCCGTCACAGCACCATAGATCAATCGGGCATAATTGGTTTTTGAGGTAGCTTCAAGGGTGATGGTACCGTTGTTGGTGAGGGTACCGGTGACGGTGAGTGCAGCACCTGTATCTACCAATACTGTACCTCCGGAGGCTATGGTCAGATCATTCAACGTTTGATTTGTGCTGATTCGCAGTGTTCCGCCGTTTACGATTACGTCGTTGGTGGCTGGTAGGGTATTTCCTCCAGATCGGTTGAGGCGGAGGGTACCACCGTTTACGGTGGTCGTTCCGGTATATGTGCATTCACCGGTCAGTTCGGTAGATCCTGTTC
Source organism: Schleiferia thermophila (assembly GCF_003337435.1). Taxonomy (GTDB): domain Bacteria; phylum Bacteroidota; class Bacteroidia; order Flavobacteriales; family Schleiferiaceae; genus Schleiferia; species Schleiferia thermophila. The sequence continues at coordinate 447,043 of NZ_QPJS01000002.1, read as the reverse complement.
CGGATCTTACCAGATTCAACGTCCCGCCCGTATTGGTGATCGGAAGTGAAAAAGTAGTGGAAGCTGAGCCATTGATGGTTAATGTTGCGGTACCTGTGTTGTTTCGTATTGAACCTCCTCCAGGCCCGTTTGAGATGGAAGCAAGCGTTTGATTGAAGCCATTCAGGTCAAGGATACCTCCGTTGCCTGATGAGTTGGCCATTGTTACATCTGTAGAGGTTGGGAGTGCATTTTCAACTCCGAGTAAGATAACTCCTGAATTGGCTGCATTGAATATTGTACTTCCAGTGTAGGTATTGGCTGCATTGAGCGTGATGGTTCCAGCACCTCCGGAGTTACCAGCTGAGAACTGCAAGCCCGCGCTGCCGGAAATAATTGAATTGACAGTAATAGAATTACCGCTTGTAGCCCCGATCATAGTCCTCAGGTTGCTGTTGTTGGTTATGGTGGCAGCAGAGGTAAGCTGTGTTCCAGATGCTGTAGCTACTATTCCGGATACTCCGCCACCTGTTCCACCATCTGTGATGGTGATAGGAACAGAGATCATTGCACCTGAAGCACTGAGATTTATCCTGTTGGCAGCTCCAGAAGCTTGATTTCCTTGAATGGTCAACGAAGCACCTGTTCCACCAGTAATATCTCCACCAATTGCCAAAGTTCTATTCGCAGTTGCTGTGCTGTCCATCAAATTGAGATTCACTCCTGCAGCCAAGGTGATTGGGGCATTGAGCTGCCTGGTATTAACATTGTTGGTGATGATGGTATAGCCGGTGGTATTTACAAATACTTCTGATGCCGTCACATCACCGGTGAGAGTGACCACACCGGCTGTTCCGGCCAAAATTGCGTTGTTGCTATCGGCCCAGGTAGCGGCTGACCCAGAAGAAAATGGCTGTCTCCAGTTGTTGGTTCCTAGCCAGTTACCGGTGCCACCGTTGGCCGGATTTGCAGTATTATCTCCACCATTCCAATAATAGCCAGAAAGGTCTGCCAATGAGGAGGTAGTGATCGGGGTGCTCCAGTTCGTATCATTGCGTGCATAGATGGCATAGTGATAGGTTTGTCCGGTTGTAAGGCCTGTAACAGTCACGGAAGTTCCCGTTCCTTTGTAAACTACGTATTGGGAAGAACCAACATCTGTCCCACCTCCAAAAACCTGATTTGCCGTAAGGCCCGCTCCGTCGCCGGTTGGTGTGTAGCTCACTGCTGATCCCTGTCGGGCCACTACCAGAATTTCATCAAAGCAGCCCAGGGGATTGGTCCAGCCGATGTTTTGGGTAGTCGGGGTAGATGATATGGTGGGGTTGGTCGGATCGCCTACGTTGAGATAGATGGCCAGATCGTCAGGATTAGGGGTGCCGGTAGTGACGGGATTGTCATTGACCACGCGGATCCGATACCCTGTGCCTGAGGGCGTACCGGCAGGTATGGTAGCACTGATAGGCGAAGCTCCCGACCCTATATTCACTGGACTGGCAAAGCTGCCAGTGGCATCGGAAAGTTGTGCTGTAAAAGTCCCGCTAAATGAGCCTGTAAATGTATACGGCACACTCACACTGGCACCTGTAGTAGGAGTAATGCAAAACGGCGATCCGGTGATGGTGCCGGTGGCTATCGAAGGGCTAGTGGATACACCACGTACTGTGAAATCATCTATTCTATAATTTCCAGGTGTATTTTGTCTGATTGCGGACCATCTGAATCTTAAATTTGATTGATTATCAGCACCCGATGGTAGTGTTATCCAATTTCCTTGATTAATTGCTTGCCATACAGAGTTATTGCTTACATCTATATACGTTATTGGATTCCAGTTAATTCCATCATTTGACCATTCAAATGTTAAAGTTACTGGGTGAGCAAACGTTTTTCTAGCAATATAAGCAACTTGAATGGAAGTATATCCAGTAGTATTAATCCCAGATACTTCTACTTGATAAAATCCAGTTGTTGATGATGTTGCCCCATCAGCCAAATTAGCACCTCCTGAGGCAATTATTTCACCAGAAAAAAAGGTACCTGATGAGCTAATTTGCGTACTTAAAGTAAAATTATTAGCTGCAGCTCCACTTCTTACCCATTTAGGTGGCCCAGATATTAAAGTGTCCGAGTTTACAATTGTATTACCGAAATTTTCTTGATAAATAATAGTTTGACATAAACCCTTTTGTATACTAAAAAAATTCAATAAGATTAAAATTAAGTTGGGTAAAAATTTCAGATTTCTGGTTCTCATAGGTATTTATTTTTTTCATTTTTAATTTTTTTGATTCCAAAAGCGGCTCCGGCTACAAGCAAGAGGGAGAGTGCTCCATCCACTGGCACAGGGCCTCCGGGAGGATCGGGCTGGGCATTTACGACCAGTGGGATCGCTGCTGTCAGCAGTATGATAAATCCGCTGAATTTTCTGAGTTTTTTTGGGTTCATTGCAGTTTAATTTTACAAGCATACAAAGGTAAAAATCTCAATATTAACTTTATGTTAAATAAAATAAATCTCTAGATTATTAAACTACATATACGAAAACTGTACTACCTGTGCAATTCAAGAAAATACGAGAATGATTTTAATAGTTAGTTTGCAGCATTATATCTTCCTGGCCAACGCTTGAATTGCTATGTTTTTAAGCGTCTGTGCTTTGTACATCACAAGTATGCCAAGTGCCAACACGGCGTAAGCCCCCGCCAGCCAGGCCATCGAATAGCCGGCAGCCAATACCAGCATGAGAGCCGCACCGATCCACACGGCGTACCACCATTGCCAGGAAAACACAGATGGTAATCCGTGCTTCCTGCCAATCCACCACAGCTGAGCCACAAATATCCATACGTGTGTCACTACCATGGCCACGGCAACTCCTACTACTCCATAGCCCGATATCAAAAGGCCAATTGCAGTCAAAATCACCACTATTCCCGCGATGCTTATGAGGATTAAGAATCGCAGATATTTGTGTGCAGTAATGTACGAACCTACAATAAAATTTGCCACTATAAACGGATACGATATCAGGTGTATTCTGAATACTTTTGATATCTCTTTTGCATCAGAGGTATACAATATTTCGCAGAAAGTTTCAGAAAGATAAAACATGCTGACTGCGATAAAAACTCCAGTAAAAAACATTATAATTAAAATGGAAGAAAAAAGCTTTTTCAGCACCTCTTCCTCCTTTTTCAAATGCGCGAAAAGAGGCAGGAGAATGATGGATGATAAATACCCGAATTGAGATAAAAAATCGACCAATCTGTAACTTGCAGCATAAATCCCCGCCTCATTACTTCCTAACAACAACTGAATCAGTGTGCTGTCGATGCGCGTGTATAGGCCCATCAGCAGAATAAGAAGGGAGTATGGAGCAGCAGCTTTCAACCACAACCAGCTCTCCGGCACAAATCTGAACCTAACCCCTATGTCTTTCCTCAAGTGAATTAAAAGCAACAAAACCGGAACCCCGGCCGAAAATATTTGTACATAGACAAAATATTCCATCTGAAAAGATTCCATTGGAATAAGATATAACCAAACAAACAATATCATAGTAGATATGAACCTATCCAATACAGAATACAAGGAATCTTTTCCAAACTTTTGAGAAGATGACAGATAGGTCCTTAAAAACAGTATAAAACCCGAAGAAGCGTGAAATACAGAGGTGAGAAAAATGAAATATAAAATACTCCCTTCGCCAAAAACCAATATTCCAGCCACAGTTGCAATCAAAACATATACAATGGAAAGCATCAATTTAGCAGGCAAAAGCGAAGCTACCGAATACACCCGTTGAACAGATTGATCGGACAGATTGATGTTGTTAAAGTGATTTAACCCCAGATCGGAAAGTATTGAGAAGATCATGGAAAAATTGAAAGCCGTAAAAAACAACCCATACACATCATGACCCACAGCATTCTGGACGGGAATATCTATGGCAAAGACCCAAATCGGCTTAATCAGCACATTGAGCAAGAGCAGAAATCCAAAATTTCTGAAAAAATATAAAAGCATCAGCTACAGGCGCAATAAAGGTCAAAACTGCTAAAATGCGGGCAAATTTAGAGCTGCTGGCCAGCCAAATTGCTTTTTTGTTTTTATCATTTCATACTTCATGGCAGGCGGATTAGGTTTTATTTTTGCCCATCCCCCTAATATGGACATCAAAAAACAACAGTTTGAAACGGTAAAAAAAGTATTTACCGAATACCTCGAAAAAAAAGGGCAGCGAAAAACCCCGGAGCGATACGCCATTCTGGAGGAAATTTACATCAACACCGAACACTTCGATATCGAGACCCTCTACGTGCGTATGAAAAACAAAAATTACCGGGTCAGCCGCGCCACCCTCTACAATACGATTGAACTACTGCTCGAATGCAATCTGGTACGCAAGCACCAGTTTGGCCAAAACCAGAGTTTTTATGAAAAATCCTATTTCAACAAACAACACGACCACATCATCTGCCTCGATACGGGTGAAATCATTGAGTTTTGCGACCCGCGCATCCAGCAAATCCGCAATACTGTGGAAGAAATTTTCGGCGTCCGGATCGAAAGCCACACCCTGTATTTTTATGCCAACAAAAATCCAAAATGGGAAGAAAACCCCGAATCCTGATCACATTTAAACATTAGAACCTGATTCATGGCCATTGACGTACTCTTAGGCCTTCAATGGGGCGACGAAGGCAAAGGTAAAATTGTGGATGTATTGACCAAAGGTTACGACATCATCGCCCGTTTTCAGGGAGGTCCCAATGCTGGGCATACCCTTGAGTTTGAGGGCATCAAACACGTACTGCACACCATACCATCGGGAGTTTTTCACACCAATGCCATCAATCTGGTAGGCAATGGAGTAGTGATAGACCCCGTAATTTTTCTAAAAGAGCTTGAAGCACTGGAGAAGATCGATCCGACGGCCAGGAAGAGGATTTTGATTTCACGCAAAGCTCATCTGATACTCCCTACACACCGACTGCTCGACGAGGCCTCAGAGGCAGCCAAGGGCAGCAGCAAAATTGGTTCTACCCTCAAAGGGATAGGACCAACTTACATGGATAAAACCGGTCGAAACGGTATCCGTGTCGGAGATACTGAACTGCCTTACTTCACAGAACGCTATCGCCAGCTCGTCACCAAACACCTTCAACTGCTCAACAACTATGGATATGACTATAGCCGGCTGCCAGCTATGGAGCAGGAGTGGTTTCATGCTATTGAGGCTTTCAGAAAGCTCCAACTGATCGATAGCGAACACTATCTGCATCAGCAATTAAAAGCAGGCCGTAGTATACTGGCGGAGGGAGCACAAGGTGCCATGCTCGACATAGATTTCGGCACCTACCCCTATGTAACCTCATCCAATACCACAGCTTCCGGTGCATGCACCGGACTAGGCATTCCACCAAATAAGATACGAAAAGTCATTGGCATCTTTAAAGCTTATGCCACACGTGTGGGCAGCGGTCCCTTCCCGACAGAACTGCACGACGAAACGGGTGAGCTGATGCGCAGACAGGGAAATGAATACGGCTCCACCACAGGTCGACCGCGACGTTGCGGCTGGATCGATCTGCCGGCTCTGAAATACGCCATAGAAATCAACGGAGTCACTGAGATGATGATGATGAAGGCAGATGTACTCAGCATCTTCGACACCATCAAAGTAGCTACACACTACGAATACAAAGGTCAAAAAATCGACTACCTCCCTTACCAGCCCGACGAACAATTCCTGCGACCTGTTTACACGGAATTACCGGGTTGGAAGTCTGATCTTTCCCGGTTAACCGATTACAGAGATGCCCCACAGCAACTAAAAGATTACGTGCGATTTATCGAAGACGAAACCGGTGTGAAAATTACCATTGTATCCGTAGGCCCCGACAGACAGCAAACACTGAAAGTATAAACGGACTGTGCTTACTTTTCATCCAAGAGTTTTGCTAACCAGATCACAAACAGCCTGGACAGTCGACTCTTCGGCTACTAAAACCTCCCTGAATCCAGCCTCACGAGCTGCTTGTGCAGTAGTAGCACCTATGCAAAATACTCGTACCGCGTTTACATCATTCAGATGACGGCGTGCAAACGCTATCCCGCTTGGACTAAATGCCAGCACCACATTGCTGTCTAACGTGTAGGGAAGATTCTTAAGGTGTTTATGGTAAGAAACCACTTCCCTGAAATGGTGCCTTGCACGAAATACGTCTGCTTTGCGCAAAACATTCAATCGGTCAGATGCGCAATAGTGCACAAATGATTTTTGTTCGGAATATGTGTTGTCCACAAATCTGACAAGATCATTTGCATCTTTGGCAGAGTAGACCACAGTAAATCCCATTTTTTCGGCTAAAAGCCCTGTGCGACTACCCACACACAAGCATTCGTACCCGGAATAATCCCCGTATTTGCTGTGGTGGCTCATCTTAATTGCCTGCAAAGCCTTTTGGCTGGTGAAAATGCTGATTTGACCATTCTCAGGCCATGGTAAATTTGAAACGTATTCAATATCAAATGGCTCAATGCAAAGTATTTCATGAGCCAATTTTCTGAGCTGAGTCAATTGCGACCTCGTGAGTGCCTTTAGACTTAGAAGAAAAATCTCAGAACTCATAATTGCAAAGTTGCGCCGGCCCTGAGCCACCTGCCTGGTAACAGAATACCCCCCCTGTCCATGTGCATCTGGTTGAGCAAATTGGTAATTTCAGCATACACCGCGTAGTTTTCCTTTATTCTGTACTGGGTTTTTAAATTGACAAGCAAAACATCCGGATAGGCTTGTATTTGGTCAAAAGCATCGGTGTAGGTTCCGGAGCGTTTCAGGTATACAAAACTGTAATTGAAGTCCAAAGCTTTTGTCAAGGCGTGGTGCATTACAAAAGCACCCTTCCACTGCAAGATATCCAGGGCATAGACCGATTGAAATCCGCTGAATTGCCTTCTGAAATCGTTGTAACCCGTTGAGAGCTGAATCCAGGAGATTTTCAGTGGATTGGCATCAAAAAGTTGTTTGTACTGAGCATCAGCACCCCAGTAAAGGACCGCCGTCAGATTGGCCGCCTCCACCAGATTGGAATTTTCACGCACTATCCAGTCTATCAAGCTCTTTGCATCTCTGAGATAAACCGAACCGTTGAAAACGGATTTATGAAACGTTTTCCTAACTCCTATTTCATAGTTGTCGGCCAGCTCCGGTTGAAGGTCGATGCTGCCAACGGCTCCTCCCACGTTGTAATACAAATCCGTGTAAGTAGGTATGCGAAAGGCCTTGTTGTAGCCTGCCCACATGGATGTTTGCTGGTTATACTTGTACTGCAGTTCCGCTCCGAAAAATGTACGTCTCCCAAAATCAGAGTTTTGATTGACCCATAAACCGTAATTTACAGACCACTTATCGTTTATAGGCAATGCATGATCAATGGTGAATGCAATATTTAAACGCTGTGCATACCGGTTGTAGAATGCATCGGGATATCCCGATACTTGTACAGGCTTAGAAAGGGGTGATCCCAGGCGATTGCTGTAAATCCACTCTGATCTCAGCTCAGTGCCAAGATTCAAAAAACCAAAGAAACCCATATCCAGGGTGCTGGTCCACTCAGCTGATGCTACATGTGTACGGTGGAAATTGTGCCCGGTGTAAAACAAGGTAGGGCTAAATCTGGCTGTATCTCCATTTCGGATAAAAAGCCCGTTAGTCCGGCGAAACCACCCCGGACCTTCTCTGAAGAGTTCAAAGCGATCCTGGTGCTCGCGGTAAAATCCAACGAAAGTATGAGTCCACAGGTCGCTTTTTTTCCTGTATTGAAAGCTCGAAGTAAACAGTCTGATTTCCTCTTGCTGAAATGGAAATCTGAAGGAATAAAAGTTCTGAGCACCAAATCGTTTGTTGTGAAAGGATGTTTGCCATTCCCATGAGCTTCTGGAGCGTTTCCGGCCCAAGGAGAGCGTAGCAGCATAAGAATTCAGATCTGTATTTTCCATATATCCCGAATGGCTGCCTAAATGCCCGAAGAGTTGGACGAAAAATCCCTTTTTGTAGGATCGGCTCCAACCAGCTGCTGCGTTCACCAGGCCGAAATCTCCTACGGACAAGTCGGCAAAAATCCTGTTGGAAGCGGGCTTGGTCACGATGTTGATGGCTCCTGAAAATGCACCTTGTCCATATAATCTCGATGCTCCACCCGGAAGAATTTCTATTCGCTCGATATTTGTGGGATGTAAAAACAAGTTCATCTGATGGTGACCGGTCTGAGGGTCCAGCATTTTGATGCCGTTTACCATCACCAGTGCCTGGTCAAATGTACCTCCACGAATGCTCAAATCCGTTTGCGCATCGAGGGGGCCTCGTGATCGCACATCCAGAAGCGCCGAGTATTGTAAAAGTTCATTTACTGATCTGCTGGCTGATTGCCTGATTTCATCGGATGTAATCACCCAAATGTTGCGTGGAGTTTCTTTCAGTGGAATTTCTGTCCGACTACCAATAACACTGACCTCCTTAAGAACAACTGAGGTGTCTTTTTGAGCAAAAAGGGGTGTGATAATGAATACAAATGGAAATACTGTTTTTACTATAATTGAGCATTTTCTACACATAGTACGCAAATCAGGTGATTTTCAATCAACACATTTCGTAGTGCAAATATTTTGTATAGACCTCCGAAATGTATAGTACCTACACCTTGCGTTTCAGTATTCCACTCGACTTTTATATGTTCCTTAAAATTCAAGCCTTTCAAATGACCTGCCTTATAGATGGCTTCTTTTGCGCACCACAAGACCAACCTATTGTAATTCTCTGTACCTGTTTTCATCTCATCTTCAGAGGCAAAGCGCGTGAAAATTCGGTCACGCACAAGTCTGCTGATTATTTCGATATCTATACCAACCTTCACGAGCGGATGATAAACTGCTCCAGCATAACCCGAGGTGTGTGCAATACTTAAATATCCTTTATCCGCCTGTGGAGGGTCGTTTTCAAAACATTGAAAATTCACCTGCCCGCCTGAAGCAATGTGAGCACAATACCTGCCGGCGAGTGATTCGACTCTTTTGTATACATTTGTATAACCTTTGATACGGTAAGCGTCTTTAGGCGGAAGTTTTAAATTTGAACTAGCCCAAAAGAATTCTTCATCTTCCTCAATTTTCCAAATCACAATGTTGGCATCTGCAAAGGTTGATGAGAAATAAATCGGCACTCTGGTGATTTTAGTCAAATAAGCAAAAAAATATCCATCGACAAAGTAATGAAAAAATAAAGCCGTCTCAAATTAGAGACGGCTTTATTGCGAGCGGAATTAAAATTATTGTGCAATGAGAAATTCAACTCTCCTGTTGATGTTCAGCAGTCTAGGAGACAGCGGCTGACTCTTGCCGGCTGATTCGGTTGTAAACCTAGATCTGTCTATGCCAAAGTTACGAACCAGATAATCTACAGCAGCATCGGCCCTTCTCTGACCAAGCCTGCGATTATACTCTTCACCTCCGGTTTTATCCGTATGTCCTACAACTTTGAGTTTCATATCTGGATTGCCATTCATCAGGCGAGCCACAACGGCAAGTCTTTCCGCATTAGCAGCTGTAATTGTGGCAGAATTGACTGCGAAATATACCTGTGGTATAAAGGCATCGTTAATACCTCCACCTACACCTTTAATGGCTCGGCCTCGAACATCCACCAATGAACCTTTTGGTGTATTTGGCTCCAGATCTCTTGAGTCAGGAACTCCGTCTCCATCAGAGTCAAGTTCACGGCCTTTGCTATCAACTTTAACCCCTTTAGGTGTGAAAGGATCTTCATCCATATGATCGGGAATGCCATCACCATCAATATCTAGAGCACGACCTGCACCATCTACCACTGCTCCCTTAGGAGTATTGGGTTCTTTGTCGAAGAAATTTGAAACTCCGTCACCATCATCATCTTTAGTCAGCTTGTCCATGTCTTGTCTCACAGATGCTGCAAATGCATAAATATCTGACATAGGTGAGCGATAGACAATAGATTCCTTCTTACCAGCCTTACGACCAAAATTATATGTAGTTCCAATGGTAGTAAAAATCATTTGATCGTTGGTCGAACCATAGTTAAGACCATCAATAACGTCGGAATTGAAAAAGAATCCCTTAACAGCAGCATCAAAGTCCCATGATAAATTGATTCTGTATTTGTATCTGAGAGCTACAGGTACAGCAATAGCACTGCTCCAATTAAAACCTTGGGTGTAAACAGCTGGTGAATTAGTAGTATTGTTGTAGAACAGATCATAATCGTAAATGGTGTTCGCAAGACCGACGGAACCCATCAGAGCGTGTTTTGTAGGTCTTACTTCACCTATTCGAAAGGCATTGATAAAGTTGATATTTGCTCCTATTTCAGGTACTATTACCGTTCCGATGAAATGAAAACCACTGTGAAAGCCTGTTGTAGAAGGAAAGGTTCCGGTTGTTCGGGCAGCGGTAATTGTGCCGTAGATTCCAAAGAAAGGATTCATATACTTGGTTAGGTGTACAGCACCTCCTAATAAAAATTGACCCCTGGCGTAGCTGCCGATTCCGTTTGAAAATCTCGAACGATCAGGATGCAGACTTCTTAAATCGCCAAAGAAATAGCTATGACCTATATCCACACCTAATGACCATGTTCTGTAATCGTCCATGTAATTTTTTTGTCCAAAGGACAACACAGAACTTATCGACAAAAGAACTAATGTAATCTTTTTCATAGTGAGATTATTTCTGAGGCAAATTTATCCAATGAATTATTACTTGCAAGGTAATTTCAAAATTTATTTATCGTTAATTTTTCACCAATTACAATTTAATCTGCTCTATTTCAAAGAAATCTCTAAAAAAAAAAATTCAACTCCAAACTTTTTTAATTATATTTTTTTGTGAATTACGAAATTTTCTTGCTAAAGCTGAGCTGTCAAGTGCTAAAAAATATTGCACAGCATAAATAAAATCCGCGCTCCGACGTTGGCGTCCCAGTCATGGGTCGGATGAATCCCCACCTCATTTAAATCAGCACCAATGATTTTTTTACCAGAGTGTACAATTTTTTCAAACAAATATTCAATTTCGGAGTACGATAATCCTCCCGGAACGGGTGTACCGGTATTTGGACATAGCTTTGGATCAAGACCATCAATATCAAACGATATGTAGATTTTTTCGGGAAGGTGCGCTAGAATCTCATCGCAAATCGAATCCCAGGACTTCCCGGAATATTGGGATTTTCTGAGCTCAAAGTCAAAAAATATTTTAGCCCTGCCACCCAGACTTTTTGCAAATTCAAGCTCTTCATCGCAGTAATCCCGGATACCTATTTGCACAACATTCTGAATTTGAGGTATTTTCATAAAGTTAAAACTTATGGAGGCATGAGAGTATTCAAAACCCTCATAAGCATGTCTGAAGTCCATATGTGCATCTATCTGAAGAACGCCAAATGTAGGATGCTCATCGGCCAGGGCTTTCAGATAACCAAGCGGTGTGCTGTGATCTCCCCCTAGGAGGATCAGTTTTTTCCCCTGATTTAAATAATGTTTGCTTTGTCTGTATACCCAGTCCACCATTTCCTCACAAGCAGCGTTTACCTCTTCAAGGAGCGCAGTGTCCTCCCCATCAGCTTTTGTAAAATTCTCCAGATAGTTCCTTACTTTATTTCTAAAATAAAGCCCTTTGGAAAGCAAAGTCTCACTAATCGGGGCCATATAAATACCTCGTTCCCAACCTCTCGGATTTAGATGATGATATAAATCCACTTGTTTAGAGGCCTCTTTAATAGCTGCCGGTGCCAGAGCAGTTCCTTCACCATAGCTTACTGTCACCTGCCAGGGCACAGGGAGAATGATCAGTTCCGCTTCCTGTTCTTCAAATGGGAGCCCAAAAATTCCATCGTGTATGGCCGGGCCGTTAGGATCAAAATCTTTCATCTTCAATAAATTAATCCAACTGAGGTTTTAAAAATGCGTTTTCCGATTTCCTGATGGAAAATTTCCAAGATAACAGCATAGATCCCGATGGGTGTTTTTCTACCTCGGTCATCAGTTCCATCCCAGATAAAATAGCCGCGATTAGCCATTAATTCAGAAGATGCAATAGTTTTTATCAAATTCCCATTCACATCAAAAATTTTAAGGGTACCAATGGCATTGTTGAATTCAAGGTTGAAATGAAAAGTGACAAAATCATTATATCCATCATTGTTGGGGGAAAATGTTTTTGGCTCGGCCCAAAAAGATTCATCGGCATCAATCGATGGTTTTTGCTGAGAATTTTTATAGCCCGGCGTTGCAAAGCCCACAACTTCTGCTGCTGATTTCCAATATCTGTTATCGTTTGTTGGACTGTCAAAAGAAATTCTCTCAAGTGAAACTCCTTTTGGATTTCTTACCATGGGGGAATGCATTTTTTCATCATATTCAAAGTAATCAAGCAATTCCGCATTATTATTAATCAAAGCTACATTTCCCGATCCAATGTTCATGGTAGGCAATTGAGCTTGCATCAGGCAGTTTTCACACTCGGTCTGATAGAAAGCTAATACCCCTGATGCAGAAGTAGTTACAGCCAAATAACTGCCCGGCAAAAACAGAAGTGGCTCTTCAGAAATATTTGTGACATTAACAAATTCTCCTGATTGTAGATTGCACAATCTAAGCTGCGAAAGATCCAGTACTTTGTTAGAAACATTGACAATTTCCACAAACTTACTTCCACCTGTGGGTTGATTAAACAGCAATTCATTTAACACAACATCCCCTGGTTCTGGACTTAATGGCAACCCAAAAGCAACTCTCTGATTAACAGCAGTCTTGCCCTGACAATCAACCGGCTCTACCACAGATGTTAACTGATATTCTACACCTGGCATCAACTCATTAGCCAATTCGATAAGCAAGGCGTTCAGGGCTAATGGGTCATATTGAACATCCACTATACCAGGATCAGGAATGATCGCAAAGTCAGGCCAATCATCCGGATTAGGATGCATGGGCTTGTTGTAGTATACTTTGATACTTTGGGATGTTGAAATGGAAAGATTCTGAATCCTCAACTGTGTGGTATCAGGATTAGCTCTTAGGACTGAATTTTTTCTGCCGGGAGTACCCCCAGAGTGATGTATGCTCTCTTGCCAATTGAGTTGTTGGCCGCAGAAATTTTCCGGATCGATCTGTTCCAACGACCACCCTCCTTCCCTTTTAATGGATGATGAATACCATTGGTCAGAATATGTGACAAAATGAATTAATTGATTATCCGAATCGAAAAGCCGTAGAAAAGCACCAGAATTGACTAATTGGGTTGGTGACATACTTACCCCTGTGATATTTATATCCGATGGAAAAAGATTCACTGACTGGCTTCTGGTTATGACAATAAAAGAATCAGGTGGAATTGTTCCGCTTAATGAAATGGTGGTATTATTTACCATCATCCTCCAACCATTAAGAGATACTGCAACGGGCAACCTGTTGTACAACTCTACATATTCAGCATCCGGCAATCCAACCACCGGTGTGGGGTCAGCCATTATTTCGTTAAACACGATATCAAATGGTCTGACCTTGATAAAAGAAATAGGAATCAGCACTTTTTCAATTTCGTTTCCTGCTAAATCCTCTATCTCTTCAACTGACAAGGTATATGGTTTATTTACTTCCAAAGGTATTGGCAAGGTCAGAATGACCTCATCCTCTCTGCCTTGAGCAAATGATACAACAGAAGGAAAGCCAACATCAGGTGTAATAATATATTTTACTGGATTCAATGCCGTGTTTCGAACCGCCTCCGAAAACCGAATCCGAATCTGTGTATCTGATTCGGCAATAGCAAATTTTACTATTGGCGGAATGGTATCCCTGAATTCCTCTGCATCAACCACAAAATCGTCAAAAAACATCTTGTCGAATCTCGTGGATGTATATCGGCACAGAATTCCAAAAAAAGAACTCTTGCGGAACGTTGTGTCAAAAGCGGTACCCGCCACCTGATAAGTAGGGGTTGCAGCGGTGCTGGTATCATATTTCAAAGTCCACACTCCACTTTGATTCTCTACCCTTATCCTGGCGTTTACAACATTGGTGTTGACAACATTATCAGCACTTTCTACCAATATTGTGTTGGTTGTACCACTTCTACGGATCAAGCTTATTCGTCTGGCAGTAGTCCCACCAATCCTCACAAAATACCCACTGGCTGCACCAGAAACATCTTGTACATCTGACATTAAAAATATCTGGGCAAAATTTTGCGTCGAAGGTGTAAACTCCAGTCTAACTCTGAAGCTCCAAAATCCGTCGAAAGCAGCAGTACTGGCTGTGGACAACCATGAAATCCCCGATAAAGTGGTATCGTAAAGCTGAAGTTCACCATTCGATATTCTAAAATTGGCTGTTGTACCATTCCATGAAGGATTGTTGGTAAAATCCCCGTCCGAGAAGTTGTCTTGCCAGTTGGATTGTCCAAAGGCACCCCAAGAAATGAGGAGTACGAAATAGAAAAGTACTTTATTTTTCATTGTCAGCGCACAAAAGTAACCAAACCAATCAGGTAGTAACATCCTTTTTAAAGCAGTTGACCTATTTTAAAATCCAAATGCACAGTGACATATCATCAGCAACTGATTGTATATACTACAAAGCTCAAGAAGTCGTTTTCATCTAACGAATACTCTATTTTTGGCGAAAAAATTGTTGAATACTCGACGGTCAATTCATTTATTTATTATCGTATTATTTATCTCCACGATCCTGTCATGCAGCCGCACAAAAGACACCTGGATCAACAGGACTTATCATCAAACTACTGCAAAATTCAACCCCCTGTTCAATGGAGAGCAAGCCCTGTTAAAGGCAAAATTAACCATTAAGCAACAGTCAAAGCAATCTTTTGATACATTAATTGATTTGTATCCCGTAACTCCTGAGGCTTTGGTTCCAATGATTGAAGCTGATTTGAAAAGAGCAAATGAAAAAGCTACCAAAGCTATCAAAGAGCACACCATGCTTATCGCCGGCAAACAGCGCAATAAAACAGTAAAAAATGCCTATTTTCTAATTGGAGAGGCCTACTATTATGGAAGAGATTACTTTAAAGCCATTGAAATCTTCAATTTTATTTCTAAAGAATTTTCACAGCATCCAATAGCAGTTGATGCTCAAATATTTATAATCAAAGCTCAAACTCAACTTGGCAACTACTTTGCCGCCCGCGAAACAGGATTTAAATATTACAAATCCAACAAACTAACTAAAAAACAACAACGAGAGCTACTTAAAGCAATGGCCATCAATGAAATAGCTGATAAAAATTACTCAGCCGCTAGAGGCTACATCACTGAAGCCCTGGCTACTCATCCGAAAAAGGATGAAAAGACGCGATTGCTTTTCTTTTTGGGTCAGCTCTACGAATTGGAAGGAAACTATTTTGAAGCCAACAAAGTTTTTAGAAAAGTAGCCAAGTCAAATGCCCCTTATCTGTATCAAATCAATGCATATCTAAGGATGGCTGCCAACTATGACCCCAACCTGATGCAATCAGCAGAAATTCTAAAATACCTTGAAAATCTTGCAAAAAAAGACAAGAACCGAGACTTTCTCGATGCCATTTACTATCAAAAAGCTGAAGTCCACATCAAAGATGACCATCTGGACAAAGCCTTTGTAGCGCTTCAAAAGTCCATTTCGCTAAGTACTGACAATGTAGTTCAAAAAGGATTGAGCTATATCAAAAGAGGAGATCTTCACTTTGAGCTTCGCGAATACATACCAGCTGAAGCCAACTACGACAGTGCACTAATGGTACTACCCAAAAGTCATTTCCGATATCAACCAATTGAGAAAAAAAAATCAAGCCTTACCGAACTCGTCCAACAGCTCAGTATCATTGCTCATGAAGATTCCATTTTAAAGCTTGCCTCTCTGGATAAAAAAGATCTCGATAAAATCATTGACCACATCATAGACCGCATCAAAAAACAGGACGAAGAAGCTGCCAGGGAAGATGAAGAGTCCAGCAGATTATTAACCCAGAATCCACTTCAAGAGACCACACCAACCCAAAACCCTGCAGGAGGGATGATGGGACTGGGTGCCCCGGGAGCGGCCCCGGCATTTTATTTTTACAACCAAAATACAGTATCAAAAGGATTTGCAGAATTTACCAATCGATGGGGAAATCGAAAACTCGAAGACCATTGGCGAAGAAGAAACAAAGAAATCCAATCCTTCTCTTCCACTGAAAGCCCAGCTGAAAACCCGGATCATCAGGATAACCCCTCAGACAAAGGCAAAAAGACCGATCCGCGATATACCAGAGAATATTATTACAGCCGTATACCTACACATCCTGATTCCATCGAAGCCTCGCATGCCAAAATACGAAACGCTTACGAAGCTGCTGCACGAATCTACAAAGAAGTACTCGAAGATCAAAGAGAATCTATGCGAATGCTGGAGACCTTGCTGAAGCGATATCCCAACTGCGACTGCACACCACGAGTGTATTATGCCCTCTGTATTATAGCAAAAAATCAGGGTCTTAGCCTGAAAAAAGAAACGTACTGCGATGGGTTGGCTAAGAAATTTCCGGATTCACCTTTTACAGCTCTCCTAAGCGGACAAACTACGGATTCGTTGCAGAAAAAAAAGCCTAACGAAGAAGAATTTCTCAAGTACAAACAAGCATATTCCCTCTACAAATCAAAAAAGTATCCGAACGCCTGGAATATGACTCAAGAAGCACTGAAAAAATACACCCAATCGGAAATTACCCCTAAATGGTGGCTGCTGGATGCACTAATCACAGCAAAACTATCGCATAAGGATAGTTTAAAACTTAAACTTGAACGAATAATCGCTACCTATCCCCAAAGTCCTGAAGCTACTGAAGCTCAAAACATTCTCTCTCATCTGTCTGGTGAAAAATCATCGGCCCAGAGCCAGGCCCGGGAAGGTGGTGAATTCACTGATGTAAAATCAGCCCCACATCAGTTCATGTTGGTAGTAGAAAACAAAGGTATCGACCTAAACCTTATTCGTAGTACCATCAGCAATTTCAACTCATTGAAATATGCCAACAGCAGACTACAGCTAAGAAACATTCTGATGGGTAAAGACTATCAATTAATTCTTGTTTCCGGTTTTAAAAATCAGAGCGAAGCTCTTCAATATCTCAGAGAAATCAATCAGGATATGGATTTTATTGCCTACATTCCCAAACCAAATCACCAGGTTGTAATTACTTCAGATAATTTCAGAAAGTTTTATCAGAAACAAATGCTTCATCAATATGTAGAATTCTACAACAAATACATTAATTTAGCTTCAAATTGAGCAAAGCGATGATTTTTAAGCAAAAAACTCAACCCATTACAATCAGCAACAGATTATTGCAAGGAACGACTGTCACCGGAACAATACAATCTGAAGGCGACTTTAGAATTGACGGAACCATTGAAGGCAACATTAAAATTAAAGGTAAACTTGTAATTGGACCTGAGGGACTTGTCAAGGGAACTGTTGAATGCGCTTCTGCTAAAATTGAGGGTAATCTAACCGGTGATATCATGGCAGATGATATCGTACACTTGCTTGCTCAGTCGATTGTGAAAGGTAATATATACACCTCGCGAATTATTATGGAAGAAGGGGCCATCTTCAACGGGCAATGTATTATGAAATCCAACGTTTCTAAAAAGCAGGTAACTGAGCAGGAAGAAAGTCTGAGTGTGTGAATTCGTATCTGCGTTTTTCAGCCCTGGTCTTTCAAATGGCAGCAATCATAGGCCTTTTTGCCTATGTAGGTTATCAGTTGGATGAGCAATACAATCCTACTACTGGTACGTATTTCATAATCTGCTCTCTACTGGGAATTTTTATATCTTTTTATTTGTTATTTAAAGAATTAAAAAACCTGAAATGAAGGAGAATAAAGCAGTTATTTGGCTGAATTTTATATCAATAGCCCTACTGCTTCTACATTTGATCATCAGCAGCACCTTCCTAAGATTTGTAGTATTTTCCTATCTTATAATAGTTAGTATTTCCACCTTTGAAATTCTGATACTCAGGGTCAGAAACAATGGAACCTTTGGAAGCTATCTGCCATATCTGGTGCTTGGCATGTCGCTATTGAAAATGATTGTGAGTATCCTGTGGATCTTTTTCGCACTTAAAATTGGCCTCATTACCACTCAATCGGTGATGTCTCATTTTTTCATCCCCTACTTTGTGATGCTAGCACTCACTGCCATCCTCATGGTCAAGATAATGAGATAATTTTTTTAATTTACAATTTTTTAAAAAACTTTTGTCCATACTTTTGCGCCCGAAATAATTAATTCTTTCTACTCACTGCCCGAATGAAGATTGCAAGAAAACCCGGAAAGTTGCTCATTTTGTTTTCTTTGCTACTTGCAGCACCTTTCACCGTCCGAAGTTTCTATTCCAGTGCCAACTCTCTAGATACCACAGACCCTCATATCACTCAAAATACCGAAGAGCAGGAAGAAAATATCAACGACTTAATTATGCATCACATAGCCGATTCACACGATTTTCATATTCTAGACTGGAAAGATCATTCGATATCCATCCCATTGCCAGTGATTTTATACACCAAAGAAGGACTTGTTACATTTATGTCAAATGCCTTTCATCACGACGATCACGGTAGGGTAGTCGTTGAAAAAGGAAGTCAGAGATTTGTTAAATATCACGAAAAAATCTATTATGCCTCAGAAAAAGCAGATAGCCATGGCAGCTTTGTGAATAAAGGCGACGATGGAGCCATATTAAACGATAAACCCATCGATATCAGCATTACGAAGAATGTTTTTTCTCTATTTTTAACAGCGCTTCTGGTTGTTTTTATTGCATTTAAATCAGCCAGTAATTATAAAACAAACTCCAGAGCGCCCAAAGGATTTGCATCATTTATAGAGCCAATTTTAGTTTTCATTCGCGATGAGATTGCGCTTCAAAATATCGGAGAAAAGTACTATGAACGATTTGTCCCTTATTTGATTACTTTATTCTTTTTTATTTGGATTGCTAATATGCTGGGTTTGATGCCCGTATTTCCTGGTGGTGCAAACCTGAGTGGTAATATTGCTTTTACAATGTCTCTGGCGCTTTTAACCCTTATTCTGATGATATTTAATGCATCAGGAGATTTTTGGAAACACACTTTCTGGATGCCTGGAGTGCCAGTGCCTATGAAATTATTGCTGGCACCTATAGAGCTTATTGGCATTTTCACTAAGCCCTTTGCGCTGATGATTCGTCTTTTTGCCAATATGACTGCAGGCCACATTGTAATTCTCAGCTTGATAGGTCTTATATTTATTTTTAAATCTGTAGCAGTGGCACCTGCTTCCATCTTGCTTACCTTATTTATTTATTTGATTAAGGTGTTTATCTCATTGCTACAGGCATACATTTTTACATTATTATCCGCCTTGTTCATAGGCCAGACGATGGCAACCCATGAACACGATGATCATCACTAAAGCAGAAATGTTTAATTCTAATCTATATATACAATGGTAGGTAGTATCGCAGCTATCGGGGCCGGATTGGCCGTATTGGGAGTAGGTCTTGGAATTGGTAGAATAGGTGGCTCAGCAATGGAAGCCATCGCTCGCCAACCAGAAGCGTCAGGTAAAATTCAAACTGCCATGCTGATTGCAGCAGCCTTCATCGAAGGTGTTGGTCTCTTTGGCATTGTAGCAGCTATCCTGGGCAACAACCCCAAGTAATTTGAAAAAAGACCGGGCGGTAGGTTCGGTCTTTTCTCTTTACACCCACGTATTCAAAATTAAACCTAATAACACATGGAATTAGTAACACCGGGTTTTGGATTATTCATCTGGACGCTGATTACATTTTTACTGCTGGTCTTTATACTTGGCAAATTTGCCTGGAAACCCATATTAAACAGTGTAAAAGAGCGGGAAAAAAATATAGAAGAAGCCCTGTATGCCGCAGAAAAAGCCCGCCAGGAAATGCAAAATCTGACCAATGAAAATGAAAAACTGCTCAAAGAAGCCCGATCCGAACGAGATGCAATTCTCAAAGAAGCCCGAGAACTGAAAGAAAAAATCCTTTCAGATGCTAAAGAGGCAGCAAAAATTCAAGGTGAAAAACTTCTTTCTGAAGCACGAAAACAAATAGAAAACGAAAAGATGGCAGCCATCAACGAATTAAAAAATCAAGTGGCTTCACTTTCCATCGAAATAGCTGAAAAAATTCTTCAAAAAGAATTGGAAGATTCAAAAAAACACGAAGAATTCGCCTCCAGCATCATCAACAAAGTGATGATTAATTAACGATATCCGAATGAGAATTCCAAAATTAGCCCACCGATATTCTAAAGCTCTACTTGAACTGGCTCACGAAAAAAAAGTACTCGAACCAGTAAAAGAAGATATGAAATTTCTGCATGAAGTCATCAGCTCAAACCCCGACTTGGCGGTAATGCTTAAAAGCCCTGTCATAAAATCCGATCAAAAGAGAAAAGTAATGATTGAGATTGGAAAAAATCTCAACCCACTGTCTCAATCTTTTATTACACTTCTCATTAAGCATAAAAGAGAAAGTTTCATCTACGAGATTGCTAAAAACTTTCTTGAACAGTACCGGAATTATAAAGGAATACACCTTGTAAAAATCACCTCAGCAAAACCTCTGAGCCAAAAAATCAAAGAAGAAATCATAAAAAAAATAAAATCGTCTCTTGGAGGCACGATTGAGCTTGAGGAAATCATAAATCCTGACATTATTGCTGGCCTGATCATCACAATAAACGATAAAGAAATCAATGCATCTGTAAAAAATTTCCTCAATGAATTCAAAAAAACCTTTGCCTCTAATCTTTACAAACCATCCTTTTAATTAAAAAACAATTACAATGGCAGATATTAAACCATCAGAAGTTTCAGCAATTTTAAGGCAGCAACTTGCAGGTGTAAGCACCGAAGCCGAACTACAGGAAGTAGGGACTGTCATTCAGGTAGGTGACGGAATTGCCCGGGCTTATGGACTTACAGGCGTACAGGCAGGTGAATTGGTCGAGTTTGAAAATGGTATCAAGGGAATTGTATTGAACCTGGAGGAAGACAATGTAGGTATTGTGCTTCTAGGTTCATCCACTAAAATCAAAGAAGGTTCCTCAGTTAAAAGGACCAGAAGAATTGCATCCGTCAATGTAGGTGAAGGGATGATAGGAAGAGTGGTCAACACTCTAGGTGAACCCATCGACGGTAAAGGTCCAATAACAGGTGAACTTTTCGAAATGCCACTCGAACGCAAAGCTCCGGGTGTAATTTATAGGCAACCTGTGAATGAGCCTCTCCAGACAGGTATCAAAGCTATTGATGCTATGATTCCCATTGGTCGTGGCCAAAGGGAGCTAATCATCGGCGACCGGCAAACCGGTAAAACCTCTGTGGCTCTAGATACCATCATCAACCAAAAAGAATTTTTCGACGCCGGAAAGCCAGTATATTGCATCTATGTAGCCATCGGCCAGAAAGGAAGTACCGTAGCTCAAATTGTAAAAACTCTTGAAGACAAAGGCGCTATGGCCTATACCATCGTGGTAGCTGCCAACGCTTCTGACCCAGCACCCATGCAGTTCTATGCGCCCTTTGCCGGAGCTGCTATCGGTGAATATTTCAGAGACACAGGACGACCCGCATTGATCATTTACGACGATCTTTCCAAACAAGCAGTCGCCTACCGTGAGGTTTCCTTGTTATTACGTCGTCCTCCTGGCCGCGAAGCATATCCAGGTGATATATTTTACCTTCACTCAAGGCTACTGGAACGCGCTGCCAAAATCATCAATGACGACCAGGTAGCTTCCCAAATGAACGACCTGCCCGAATCACTCAAAGGCAAGGTAAAAGGTGGAGGCTCGTTAACCGCATTGCCTATCATCGAAACCCAGGCCGGAGACGTATCAGCCTACATTCCTACCAATGTAATTTCCATCACCGATGGCCAAATTTTTCTGGAAGCAGACCTCTTTAATTCAGGAGTACGTCCGGCAATTAATGTCGGAATTTCAGTATCCCGTGTAGGAGGGAATGCTCAAATTAAATCCATGAAAAAAGTTGCCGGTACTCTCAAACTCGACCAGGCTCAATACCGCGAACTAGAAGCATTCGCCAAATTTGGCTCGGACCTCGACGCTGCCACAATGGCCGTGATCAATAAAGGTAGAAGAAATGTTGAAATCCTGAAACAAAATGTCAACAGTCCCGTACCCGTAGAAAAGCAAATTGCCATCATCTATGCAGGCACAAAAAATCTTCTGGCGAAGGTCCCAGTGGAAAAAGTAAAAGAATTTGAAGCTGAATATCTTGACTATCTCGATAACAAACACAGAGACATCCTGGACCAGCTCAAAACCGGTCAGCTCAATGACCAAATCACCTCAGTGCTCGAAAAAGTAGCTCACGAATTGGCTTCAAAATATTAATTAGTTTAAATCTCCTCAGGCTCAATGGCAAACCTGAAAGAACTCCGAAAGAGAATACAATCGGTCTCAAGTACCATGCAGATCACATCTGCTATGAAAATGGTATCGGCT
Organism: Schleiferia thermophila; assembly: GCF_003337435.1. Classification (GTDB taxonomy): domain Bacteria; phylum Bacteroidota; class Bacteroidia; order Flavobacteriales; family Schleiferiaceae; genus Schleiferia; species Schleiferia thermophila. The sequence goes on along the minus strand of NZ_QPJS01000002.1, from coordinate 424,432 downwards.
GCCAAACTCAAAAAGGCTCAGGACAGCATCTTGCAGATGCGCCCTTATGCCAGCAAACTCAAGGAAATTTTACAAAACCTGAATTCGACACTTGAAGGTAATGATGGCATATATGCAAGCAAAAAAGAAGTCAAAAATGTACTTCTTGTAGCCATGACCTCCAATCGAGGGTTGTGTGGAGCTTTCAACTCCAACATTAATAAACTGGCAAGAAAAACTGCAGAAGAACAAAAATCCCTTGGACGACATGTGTCTATACTCTGCGTCGGCAAAAAAGCCTATGATTACTTCAAAAAATTAGAATATACCATAGCTGGAAACGAAAGCCATATATTTGATCAAATCCAATACAGCAAGGTTGAAACACTGGCAGAAAACCTTATGGCAGATTTTAGAAATGGAAAATACGATGAAATCCATCTTATTTACAATCAGTTTAAAAATGCAGCTGTACAATATCCTACCGTAGAACAATATCTTCCGGTTCAAAAACCCGAAAACCAAAATTCTGCTGCAACAGACTACATCTACGAACCTGAAAAAGCAGACCTCCTCCAGCTGTTGATTCCGAAATCATTGAAAATTCAGGTCTATAAAGCAGTTTTGGACTCAAACGCCAGCGAGCATGGTGCACGAATGACTGCAATGCACAAAGCAACTGACAACGCAAGAGAACTGCAGAGAGTTCTCAAGTTAGACTACAACAAGGCACGACAAGCATCCATCACCAACGAAATACTCGAAATCGTATCCGGAGCAGCCGCCCTCAACGGCTAGCATAATCAGAGTTTTCAAACTAACTCAAAAAGCCGTCTCAGAAGTGAGGCGGCTTTTTTTTCAACATCCTTCATTAACATCAAATTAGTGATATTCATCATAAAGCAGGCCAGGCCAATGAAAGTACCTTTGATAGCAACATCACAAATACTCTGAGATGAGTACTCAGGAAAATTTCATAGAAAAGGATTCGTTTCGCGACCGAGTAGGATTTATCAGTGAAGATGGAAAGAGAAAGTTTATCTATCCCAAAAAACCATCTGGTAAATTTTACAAATACCGAACAATCCTGAGTTATTTTCTCCTCACAATATTGTTCATCGGTCCTTTTATCAAAATTAATGAGCAACCATTTTTGATGTTAAATATTCTGGAGAGAAAATTTGTTATCCTAGGTCAGGTGTTTTGGCCGCAAGATTTCCATTTGGTGGCACTTACATTTGTCACAGCGGTGGTATTTATCATTTTGTTCACAGTAGCTTATGGTAGGCTGTTTTGCGGTTGGATATGCCCCCAGACCATTTTTATGGAAATGCTCTTTCGAAAAATTGAATATTGGATCGATGGGGACAGAGGCCAACAACTGCGACTGGCATCAATGCCGTGGAACGCAGAAAAAATTAAAAAAAGACTCCTTAAAAACAGCATCTTTTATCTCATATCGTTTGCTATTGGCAACGTCTTTTTGATGTACATCATAGGTTCTGACCAATGGCTAAATATTGTAACCGATGATCCTTCAAGACACATCGGTGGTCTTACGGCTATGCTCATCTTTAGCGGTATATTTTTCTTTGTTTTCGCATGGTTCAGAGAGCAAGCCTGTATAGTAGTGTGCCCTTATGGACGACTGCAGGGAGTACTATTGGATCGAAACTCCATAGTCATCGCTTACGATAGACTCCGAGGTGAACCAAGAGCAAAATTCAGAAAGAATGAAGACCGCACTAAAGCCGGTAAAGGCGATTGCATCGACTGCGGTCAGTGCGTCGATGTCTGCCCCACAGGTATTGACATTAGAAACGGAACACAGCTTGAGTGCGTCAATTGCACCGCTTGCATTGATGCATGCGACGCTGTGATGGACAAAATCAATAAACCTCGGGGACTGATCAAGTATGCCTCTGAAAATCAAATAGCTAATGGAGAAAACTGGAAATTCACCCCTCGTCTTGCATTTTATACATCTGTGCTTGTGTTGTTGCTGTCACTCATGGGTTTTTTGATTTTTCAAAGAGTAAAAGTAGAAGCCACTATTCTACGTACTCCAGGCCAATTGTTTCAACTACATGATGACAATATCGTAAGCAATTTGTATAATTATCAACTTATAAATAAAACTCCCAAACCTATAAATGCCGAAATAAAAGTTATTGAGCCGACAACGGCCCGAATTATGATCCCCGGAAATGAAAGTCAAAATTTTACACTCGGAGTCCAAGAAATTAAAAAAGGCGCTATGTTTATTTATATTCCATTGGAAGATTTGAATTCTGGAAAAAATTATATAAAAGTGGGTGTGTATAATGGAGATGAACTCCTGGATCAGGTAAAAGTAACTTTTATGGCACCGATTAAAAAATAATTCATTATGAAACTAAACTGGGGTTGGTATATTGTTTTTTCTCTAATTGGCTTTGCGATGTTTATCATTTTTATGGTGTATCGCATGTCCTTGCAAAACATCGACCTTATCACTGAAAATTATTACAATGAAGAACTGCTGTATCAGGAAATAATTGACCAGAAACAGAGAGCTCTTGAAAGAGGACTGCACCTCAACGTTTTTTATGACAAAGAGGAAGTGATCGTTGAGTTCCCGTTTGATCAGGATTTTACTGCAGAGCTAAACTTTTTGCATCCTGAAAAAAAACTGTTGGATAAAACTTATACTTCAGTTCATAAGCAGCTCAGAATATCCCGAAAGGAGTTTACTCCCGGGAAATGGCTAATTAAATGCAAGGTTGCATGTAAGGGCGAGAAATTTTATTTTGAAGACACCATATTCTTATGATTGTTGCAGCATTTTTATTAGGCCTGGCTGGTTCGATGCATTGTGTTGGAATGTGTGGACCTTTAGCCCTTGCAGTTCCAGGTCTCTTTAGCGCTACAACCCATAGATGGGCCAATGGATTGCTATATCATCTGGGGCGCTCGTTTACATATGCTGCTTTTGGCGCATTGTTTGGCCTACTGGGAAAGTCACTATCTCTGACGGGTTTTCAATATGCAGCATCACTTATTGCAGGCTTTATGATGATAGTAATGGGAATGCTGCCATTTTTACAAAAGCGTTTTGAAAAGTTTTTCTCCATTTTATATTTCACTTTGAATATCAACAATTTAAGAACTAAAATTCTCAAATCCGACAAAAATTTCCTTTATCTCCTGATACTAGGTATGCTCAACGGATTACTGCCCTGTGGGCTTGTGTACGTCGCACTTGCCGGCGCTTTAGGTACTGGCGGAGTTGGTTCAGGGGCATTGTTTATGTTTGTATTTGGAACAGGCACCTTGCCTGCAATGATATTGATAAGCATCGGAGGCAATACCCTCTTCAAATTCGGAAAGACGAATTTTAAAAAAGCTCTCTCATTGGTTACAGTTCTTGTCGGGTTCCTATTTTTGCTTAGAGCTGCCAATTTGAATATACCTTTTGTAAGTCCAAGTAAGGAGGCCTTAATAATTAAAAGTGCCTCAGTTACAGCACCGGACCCATCCGGGAGCTGCTGTGTAAAATCGGAAAATTCAACTGAAAATAAAGATTTTAAATGTCATTAGAACATCTCCTTACCTGGTCACGGTTATAGTTTTCATAACTTTGTCACAAATGGATACCTGATCATGAATCCTGATCTTCAAAATAAAATTGAATTAGCACTTTCGGAGATAAGACCATTTTTACAATCTGATGGTGGAGATGTTACTTTGGTAGAAATAAGTGATGATTTGACAGTAAAAATCAGATTACACGGCTCATGTGTGGGATGCAATGTCAACCAGATCACCCTAAAAACCGGTGTAGAGACCACCATTAAAAAATATGCTCCTGAAATCAGACAAGTCGTACAAATACCCTAATACAGCGGCCACCATACTCCAATTAACAACTTAATCCCCTGAAGCAATGGGTGATATTCAAACGGTTGAAAAAGCTACCATTTTATTTGCCGGTGACTCCGGCGATGGTATACAACTAGCAGGTACTCAATTTTCACTCACTACAGCACTTCTTGGCAATGACCTAAGCACATTTCCGGATTATCCAGCAGAAATTAGAGCTCCAGCAGGCACTATAGCCGGCGTTAGTGGTTTTAAAATAAATTTTGGCTCTACCGAAATCTTCACTCCTGGTGGAGAAGTTGATACATTGGTGGTCATGAATGCTGCGGCTTTAAAAAAAAATTTGTCAACGCTAAAAAAAGGTGGATTGATCATTGCAAACAGCAATGGATTTGATAAAAAAAACCTCGAACTTGCCGGCCTGGCACCTCATCAAAATCCACTTTCTGACGGAAGTCTTTACGGTTATAAACTGATTGAAGTCGAGTGTACTCGCCTCACAAGGGAAGTGCTAAAAGATACTGGTCTCAGCACCCGGGAAATAGACCGAAGTAGAAATATGTTTATGCTTGGCTTGGTCTATTGGCTGTATACCAGAGACCTCCAACCGACCATAGAATTTTTCAACAAGAAATTCGCAAATCAACCTTCTGTAGCAGAGGCCAATATAAAAGCTCTGAAAGCCGGATACAATTTTGGAGAAACCATTGAAGAAACAGCCGTCAGATTTCAAATTCGTAAGGCTCAACTCCCTCCGGGACATTACAGAAGCATCACGGGTAATGAAGCATTGGCTTTAGGTCTCGTTGCAGCTGCTCAAAAAGCCAGTCTCAAACTCTTTTACAGTTCATATCCCATCACGCCAGCATCCGATATCCTGCATTTGCTTGCTGGCTACAAGGCTTTTGATGTAATAACTTTTCAGGCAGAAGACGAAATAGCCGCCATCGGAGCAGCTATTGGCGCCTCCTATGGAGGCAACCTGGCAGTGACAGGTACCTCAGGACCTGGAATGGCCTTGAAAACTGAAGCCATTGGACTTGCAATCATGCTTGAGCTTCCTTTGGTAATAATCAATGTCCAAAGAGGTGGACCATCTACCGGACTGCCCACCAAAACCGAACAAGCTGACCTATTTCAAGCGATTCACGGCAGAAACGGCGAATCTCCTCTGATTGTAATGGCAGCATCTACACCTGCAAACTGTTTTCAAATGGCCTATATGGCCTCAAAACTGGCTATAGAACACATGACACCCGTTATTTTGCTCTCAGACGGGTATCTTGCCAATGGTGCAGAACCCTGGTTGATACCAGACTATCACCTACTGGAAAAAATAACACCCAGATTTGCTACTGCAGAGCGCGATGCTACTTACATGCCTTATGCCAGAAACGCAGACCTTGTAAGGTCATGGGCTATTCCGGGAACACCCGGCTTAATGCACAGAGTAGGCGGACTTGAAAAAGAAGACATTACAGGAACTGTTTCATATGACCCGGAAAACCATCAAAAAATGGTACATATCCGCAGAGAAAAAATATTGAAAGTAGCCGATTATTTACCAAAAGCTGAAATAGAAGAAGGAGATCAACAAGGAGATCTGCTCATTATTGGATGGGGTTCAACCTATGGAGCCATAAAGGTGGCTACCCAAAATCTAAGAAAAAAAGGCCTAAAAGTGGCTCAATTACATCTAAATTATATTTATCCTCTTCAAAAAAACTTATGCGATATTGTTCATAATTTTTCTGAAATTCTCATACCGGAGCTCAACATGGGACAATTGGCTTACATTCTAAAAAGTGAGTTGGGAATCAAACCTTATGAACTCCACAAAGTAAAAGGACAGCCATTTTTAGCAAAGGAGATAGAAGAAAAAGCTTTGCAAATTCTTTCGTGTAATAAAAAAACTTGCACGCATCAAGTATAAATTCGTATATTTGCAGCCCAAACTTTAAGACCGCGGGGTGGAGCAGTTGGTAGCTCGTCGGGCTCATAACCCGAAGGCCGCAGGTTCGAGTCCTGCCCCCGCTACTAAAAAAAGCCGGTACTTACCGGCTTTTTCTATTCTCGCTTCAAATTTGCCATAAGATGTAAAAAATCAGATACCTTATCGCTAGAAATCCCTACCAAATCACCATTTTTCATTTTTATAGACCCACCATCAGTTCGTACGTACTCTTTTACCTCATCGAGATTTATTAAAAAACTCTTAAGCGTGCGCATAAACATCGGATACTTAAAAAAATCTCATCGTAGTATTTTAATGATTTATTCGAGATCATTTTGATTTGGTATAATTAAGATTCCTCCTCTTGTAGTAGCACCAATCAACTGTTTATTATGGTCAATTAATATTTTTGAAAAAGATTCATTTATAAAGTAATTTTTAAAAACACCTTGCTCGTATATATGAATTCCCTGATTGTCTGCTATTATCAGATCATTTTCAATAAAATGAATAGAATTTATTCGATATGGAGTCTCAAATAATTTATAAAATCCTTCATAATTGTACTCATAAAGTATGTGCTGATTATTTTGATTAACTTGCAAAATAAATCAATTACCATTACTGAAAATCGAAATAATATTATTTATATTTCCTTTTTTTTCAACTTTTTGATCTTGAACATTAACCAAATACAAATAATCTCCTCCAAGGTAATAATGATTATCAAATTTTACAAGTGAAGTAATGTATTGTGTGAGCAGAGGCACTTTCCATTTTATTTGATTTGAATTCAAAACATAAAAGACCAGTGACATTCCATCAAGATAAATTAAATGATTCCCTTCAATCAAAATAGAAGAGTAGTACAATTCCCTTCCTAGAGTAAACTCTTTTATCGAATCATTTTCCAGAAAAAAATGTTTCCATCGAACGACTGGTACCAAACTCTTCCATTTTGGTCAATCTGAATTGAACTCCCTGCTCTATATTTATTATCAGTATAAACGAATGACTTAAATGTATTTCCGTCAAATCTCATGAGACCTTCTTCGGTGGTCAGCCATAAGAATCCTACACTATCAAAAACTACATCATACACAACATTTGAGTTTATACCCTTTGTAACATCAAATTTGTAATGCACAGGGATTTGAGCTATAGCATTCAACTGTATGCAGAAAACACATATAAGTGTGTAAGCAATGCGAAATTGTTCTATCGAGGGAGTAAATAAATAAATGTTCTTAATATTTTTATCGATCTGTTTAAATCAAAACACAAAGAACTGAAAATTCAGACAACTATTGAAATTGTTTTGCATAGTTTTGCGCGCATTTTAAAGAATACTCAAAAGATGAGTCAGGAAACAGAACTTAAAACGCTAATATCACACTCTAAAGAATACGGATTCATATTTCCTTCAAGTGAAATATACGATGGACTATCGGCAGTATATGATTATGGTCAGCTGGGCGTAGAGTTAAAAAACAACATTCGAAATTATTGGTGGTATTCTATGACCCGACTCCACAAAAATATAGTAGGCATTGATGCTGCTATTTTTATGCATCCTACCACTTGGAAAGCTTCTGGCCATGTGGATGCATTTATGGATCCTTTGGTAGACAACAAAGACTCAAAAAAAAGATACAGAGCGGATGTATTAATCGAAGAACACATCGAGAAATACAACCAACGACTCCAAAAAGAGATTGATAAAGCCTCAAAGAGGTTCGGCGATAGTTTTGATAAAGAACTCTTTGTCAAAACAAATCCAAGAGCCTTAGAAATTCTTGAAAAGAGAGATGCGCTGCACCGGCGATTTGTAGCTGCCTTGGAGAAAAATGACCTGGATGAACTAAGAAATATCTTACAGGACGAAAATATCGTTTGCCCCATTTCTGGCACCAAAAACTGGACGGAGGTCAGGTATTTCAATCTGATGTTCGACACCAAACTTGGGTCAGTAACTGACGAAGCATCTGTCATTTATCTCCGACCTGAAACAGCACAAGGCATCTTTGTCAATTTCTTAAATGTTTACAAAACTGGAAGGATGAAGGTGCCTTTTGGGATAGCTCAAGTAGGGAAGGCATTCAGAAATGAAATTGTTGCCAGGCAATTCATCTTCAGAATGAGAGAGTTTGAACAGATGGAAATGCAGTTTTTTGTCAAGCCAGGCACTGAAATGGAGTGGTATCGCTTTTGGAAAGAGGAGCGTATGAAATGGCATCTATCCCTTGGAATACCGGATAAGTACTACCGATTTCACGACCACGATAAGCTCGCTCACTATGCCAATGCAGCCTGTGATATTCAGTTCAATTTTCCTTTTGGATTTAAGGAACTTGAAGGAATTCACTCCCGCACCGATTTTGACCTTAAAAATCACGAGACTTACAGCGGGCGGAAAATGCAGTATTTCGACCCTGAAACCAGCGAAAGCTACATTCCTTATGTGATTGAAACCTCCATAGGTCTTGATCGGACGGTGCTTGCCATGCTAAGCTACGCTTTAAGGGAGGAAACTCTCAACGATGGGTCAACCCGAACATTGCTCAAATTGCCTTATATTCTGGCTCCAGCGAAAGTAGCTGTATTGCCTTTGGTAAAAAAAGACGGACTGCCTCAAAAAGCAGAAGAAGTATTTGAACAACTCAAATGGGACTTTCAATGTATTTACGACGAGAAGGACTCAATTGGGCGCAGATACAGACGTCAGGATGCAATTGGAACTCCATATTGCATAACCATTGACCACCAGACTTTGAACGACAATACCGTCACACTAAGAGACCGTGACACCTTAGAACAGATCCGAATTCATATTTCAGAACTAAATAACTTTTTAAATACGCAGTATCACTACAAAAATTATTTAGGATAGCCTAAAATATTTATTCTGCATTTTAAATAAACTGTACTTTTGTGTGATACATCTCAAAAGTGCAGTCACACTCTGAAGAAAATTATCTGAAAGCCATTTTTGAGCTCAGTGGGTTAGGCAAAAATCCGGTGAGTACCAATGCCCTTGCCAAAACACTGGAAGCCAAAGCCCCGTCAGTGACTGAAATGGTCAAAAAGCTATCGGAAAAAGGTCTGGTGACATATGAAAAGTATCAGGGATGCATCCTTACCGATAAAGGCAGTGCCATGGCTCTACAGGTAATCAGAAAACACCGGCTATGGGAAGTGTTCCTGGTAAAAAAACTAGGTATGGGATGGGAAGAAGTCCATGAAATAGCCGAACAACTTGAGCACATTCGGAGCGAAGCTTTGATCAACAAACTCGAAGTTTATCTCGGTTTCCCGAAATATGACCCACATGGAGAGCCCATACCTGATAAACATGGCCATCTTGAACAAATTGATCTGTTGAGATTGTGTGATGTAGAAGTAAATTCATTTGCTACCATAAAATCTGTAGCCGATGACAGTGAAGACTTTTTGAAGTTTCTGGGTGAGGAAGGAATTTTTTTAGGTTCAGTAGTTCATATCATTAGATTAAACCCTCACGACGGAAGTTTGAAAATCAAAGTAAACCACCAAAAATCTATGTATATATCTAGAAATACTGCTGAAAAAATCTATGTCAAAACCGATGAATAGGACACATATTGTTTTGGTGTTTTTGTGTTGTCTCCTGATGCATGGATGTAAGACCCGTAGCGCCACTGAAGGAAATAAAATCAATGTAGTATGCACCACAACGATGATTTACGATGCAATTCAACAAATTTTTGATACAACTCTTAATGTTTATGCATTAATGAAACCGGGGACAGACCCCCACACATATAAAGCCAGTGCAGGCGAAGTTAAACTGCTAAAAGCTTCTGATGTAATCCTCTATAATGGTCTGAACCTCGAAGGTAAAATAGCTCAGACACTCGAAAACCTAAAAAAAACAAATAAGTCCATTGCAGTGACAGATTTTCTTAATCAGGATGATTTGATATTTATCGACGAAAAAATCCCTGATCCGCATGTGTGGTTTGATATCCCACTATGGCAAATGGCCATCCAAAGCGTAGTTTTAGAGATAGTAAGCAGGTATAAGAATTACTTCTCCGTGGAACAACTGGATTATATTTCAAAAAATGAGGAGAATTACTTAGTGGAATTAACAGAAGCTCACCTGGAGGCAATCCGAATGTTTGAGATGATCCCTCAGGAAAAAAGGATATTAATCACCGCACACGATGCATTCAATTATTTTGGAAAGGCTTACAACTTCCAAGTCCTTGGACTCCAGGGTATCAGTACTGCTTCCGAACATGGATTAAAAGATATCATTGACATGATAAACCTGATTGTTGAGAATAGAATACCCGCCATCTTTATTGAAAGTACAATTCAGGAAAAATCCGTAAAAGCAGTGATTGAAGGCTGTAAATCAAAGGGTTATTCACTTAAGCTCGGCGGAGTACTCTATTCAGATGCCACCGGACCTAAACACTTGGGACATCATACCTTGGCAGGTGCCTTCCGTCATAATGTTCATCAAATCTACAATGCCTTGAAAGATGAATGATGCTCTAAACATCACAAATCTAACTGCCGGATACCTCGGAAGACCAGTAATCTTTGACCTTTGCTTCACAGTGCCACAAGGCGTGATTTGCGGAGTCATCGGGCCAAATGGTTCCGGTAAGTCCACTTTGCTTAAAAGTATAATGGGACTAATCCATCCGATGCAGGGAACAATTCAGGTTTTAGGCCACTCAATAGATCAAGTTCGCAGCAAAATTGCATATGTTCCTCAGCGTGAGAGTGTGGATTGGAATTTTCCTGTCAGTGTGTACGATGTAGCCCTGATGGGGCGGTATGCACCTGATAACATTTTCAAAAGATTAAAAAATTCAGACAAGGAAGCTACACTGAAGGCTCTTGAAAAGGTACATCTCCTAGAATACAAAGACAAACCTATTGGACAACTCAGTGGTGGCCAGCAACAGAGGGTTTTTATCGCCAGGGCATTAGCAAGAGAGGCTGAGCTTTATATAATGGATGAGCCTTTTGCAGGAGTGGATTCTGTAACAGAAAGCGCTATTTTGAAGCTTTTGAAAGAAATGAAGCAAGAGAAAAAGACTGTTGTTATTGTTCATCACGATTTGCAAACAGCCTTTGATTATTTTGATTATTTCGTCATGATCAATCGAAAACTGATTTTCTCTGGACAGAAAAAAGAAGCTTTACAGCCACAGTATTTATTTGAAACTTATGGTGGTGGTTTGCCTGCATTGGACAGAATCCGAACTGCCGGGAATGCTCGAGAAGAGATTGCAAAGTCATGATCTCAATGTTTCAGGAGCCAAACTTTCTTTGGGTTTTTGCAGGCAGCGCATTGCTTGCTATATCGGCTTCGAGGGTAGGAGTTTTTGTTTTTCTCCAAAACAAATCGCTTTCTGGTGATGTCATATCACATTCCCTGCTGCCTGGTATGGTAATCGGCTATTTATTATCAGGTGAAAAAAATTTCTGGCTGTTGTTTATGGGCGGATTCATCACAGGATATTTTGCCCAGATATTGACAGAGAAAATTATAAAAATTAGTTTTTTGAAAGCCGATGTAGCTATGGCTGTGGTTCTTACAATGTTTTATGGGCTAGGGGTTGTACTCCTTACAGTAGCAGAAAAATTGCCGTATGGCAATCAGGCTGGATTAAGTGCTTTTCTCCTGGGAAAAGCAGCCGCCCTTACCAATCTGGATGTTGGCATGTATGCTGTGCTGACGGCTCTTATTCTGGCTTTTGTAAAATGGAGCGAAAAAGCACTGATCACAGTTTCCTTCGACAGTACTTATGCCAAGGCAATTGGTCTCCCGGTTGGCAGAATCAATACTCTTCTGACTTCACTGCTTACAGGGGCCGTGGTGATGGGTGTGCAGGCCGTAGGTGTTGTATTGATTTCTGCGTTGATCATATTGCCGGCTCTTGGCAGCAGGCTGATTTCGGCAAGTATCCGACAGATGACAAGCTATGCAATGGCAATTTCATTGCTGATGTCAGCAGGAGGAACAGTCATCAGCTACATCTACCCTAAAATGCCCACCGGCCCCATTATAGTTGTGGTTGGCGGTATGTTGCTGATTGTATTGTACTTATTTAGAAAAAAAACGAATGAGAAGTATGAATAATCGCCTAAGCTCAATTCGATCATAGCCATGGACATCGAAATATTTTTCACGGCGATATTTTTATCTGTAGCTGCGTCTATTTCCGGTATTTACATGGTACTAAGCCAAAAGTCGATGTATGGAGACGCGCTCTCACATTCACTATTGCCGGGGATCGTATTGGTTTTTTTAATCACTGGTGAAAGAAGTTTTTTCGGTTCTCTCATTGGTGCTTTGTTTACAGGTGTACTTGTTTCTGTTTTAATACGGCGACTCGAGGGCATCAAAGGAATTTATTCCGATGCTGCTATTGGAGGGGTATTTGTTGTATTTTTCGCATTGGGAATTTTGCTTATCAGCGGACCTGCAGAGGGAGTTGACCTTGACCAGGACTGCGTGTTGTTTGGTGAAATTGCTTTTGTTCCTATAGACAGGTGGACTATCGGCGACTACGATGTGGGTGCGAGAGGTGTTTGGATTTCCCTGTTTCTTGTACTTCTGGCTTTAACTTTTCACCTTGTAATGGGCCGTGTAATGAAATTTGTAAGTTTCAACAGTGAGTTTGCCAGGTCCCGTGGTGTTAATCCAGAGATTTGGAACATGATTTATCACATTTTTATTTCCATTTTTATTGTACTTTCCTTTGAGTTGGTAGGAGTTATTTTAATTCTATCGTTTCTAGTGACGCCTATTGCAGCATCATGGCTTGTCTCCGGCAATATGAAAAGGTTGATCTTCTTATCCCTTACATTAGCAGCGGCTAGTACTTCTACAGGCCTTGTAGCCGCTGATGCACTCGATGTATCCATCAGCGGTACTATAGCCTTTATGCAGGGAGTGACATTTTTTGTTTTTCTATCGTATTACAGTCTTGCCAAAAAGCGAAGTATCAGGCGACTTCACTGAGCATCTGTATTTTTTTCGATCAGCCTGAATCCCTCTCCGTGAATGTTGATGATTTCCAGAGTGGGGTCTTCTTTTATGTATTTTCGAATCTTTGCCATATATACATCCATGCTTCGAGCCGTGAAATAGCTGTCGTCTTTCCAGATTTTCAGCAGTGCATCCGTACGGCGTACCAAATCGTTTTTGTGCTTAAAAAGCAGTGCCAGTAGCGCAATTTCTTTGGGCGACAGAGTACGCGCTTTATCAAAAATCTTCAATTCGCGAAGTCTGGTATTGATCGTGCAGTTTCCGGCAGTTAGAACTTCAGGGATTTCGCTGTCTTTATTATCGATTTCTTTCCTATTGAGAAGCGCATTTATTTTATGCAGCAAAATTTCAGAATCGAAAGGTTTAATAATGTAATCATCAGCACCGGACTGGTATCCCTTTATGACATCGTCTTTGAGGGCCTTGGCCGTGAGAAAAATTATTGGCGTTATTTTATCAATAGCCCTGATGTCTGTAGCCAGAGAAAATCCATCTTTTTTGGGCATCATTACATCCAAAATGATGATATCGTAATTGTTTGACTTAAACAGGTTAAGCCCCATTATTCCATCTTTGGCAAGAGTAACCTCGAAATTATTTATTTCAAGATAGTCTTTTAATACGAGACCAAAATTGGTGTCGTCTTCGACTAAAAGGACCTTTTTTGTATTCATGTTTTTTGATTTACTGATTTTTGAATTTGATTGTAAATGTACTTCCTTTATTGGGAGCGCTATCTACATCTATTTTGGCTCCATGAAGTCTTAAAATTTCCATTACATAACTCAGCCCAAGGCCATGGCCTTTTACATCGTGAACATCCCCGGTGGACTGCCGGTAAAATCTATCGAAGATTTTTTCAACTACATTTTTTGTCATGCCTATGCCTTTGTCCTTAATTGATATATGTAACTCATTGGGTGCCGGGGAGTTCAAAATTACCTGAATCTCCAATTCCTCGAAAGAATATTTGATAGCATTGTCGAGCAAATTTATGATAACATTTTTAATGTGTTCTTTATCGCCAAAGACTCTGGTATTTGTCGCGTTATTCAATACTTCTATCCTTCCACTTCTATTTTCTATTCGAAATTTCATATGATTGATAGCTTCGTTTACAATTTCGAGCATATCAAACGATTCGAGGCGCAGCTGAAGCTGCTTTTTGTCCAACAAGGCTAAACGAAGCACCATTTCCACCTGCTGATTCATTCTCTGATTTTCTTCTTTGATGATGTTTACGTATTTTTTCATCCGCTCCTGATCAACGAGAATTTTAGGATTTGTGAGATTTTTTGTAGCTAGAAAAATGGTTGAAATCGGAGTTTTAAATTCATGTGTCATGTTGTTGATGAAGTCTGTTTTAATTCTGCTGATTTCTTTTTGGGTGAGCATCTGCTGAATAGTGATAAAAGAGGATATAATAACAATCACGATAAAAAGAAAATTAAGCAAGGTTAGCCACTGAATGTTTTTAAAAAGCAATTGATTTCTCTTTGGCAAATACACATACAACCAAACTGGCGGTGACATCACATCATGCCTTAGCAGCATCGTCTTGTACTGTACAAGATTTGGATCAAATCCCGGTGAATGAATCTTGGTGAGTTGTAGCTTTTCAAAAACTCCAAATTCAACAGGTGTGTTGATGCCTTTAAAGGATAGTTCACTTCTCAGCAACGAGTCAATATTAATTCCCTCGAGTTTATCTTCTACGGTTTTGTAAGTAAAAAAGTCGGTGACCATTAATTCTTTGACAATGGAATCTGCTATTTGAGACCTGCGCTGATAAAATTTTTTAAGGGATTTGTTCAGATAGATTGCCAGATCTCCTTTATCGGTATTGCCGGGTTCAGAGTGGAAAGTACCAGGAAGATTTTCAAATACTTCATTTATGGATTCTGCATATTCATCTTCATCACCGTTCTTCATTAAATTTAGTCCTCGTATGATTTTTCGGAATTTCTCTGAATTTTCAACCTTGTCGGCTACTTTGTTAAGCGCTTCATTTACATCTCTGTCCAGATTGTTTTCCGACAATTTTAATGCTGCTTTTATCCAAAAAAACTGGATTAAAATAATGCCCACCAGTGCTATTGCATTGATTAGAATTACATATTTAATATGTTTAATTTTCAAGCAGGTAATATTTATTTGGCAAATTTAAGCTAATTGTAGTTCCTTCCTGATACTCTGAATTTAGTTCTACAGTTCCATCGAGTTTTTCAACAGCTTCCTTCACAAGATACAGACCAATACCATTTCCTGAAATTTCCGGCATGACCCTAAAAAACATATTAAATACTTTGTCCTGATATTCCTTCATTATACCTTGTCCATTGTCTTTGATGATAATTTTTGCCTCATTCTTATCTGTAAAAACATCTATTTCTATGGTTGGATTTTTATCATTCTTTTTTCTAAATTTAATTGCATTTGAAATTAAATTTCCCAATATGATCCGCAACCGGAAAGTGTCGGTTACAAATACTGCATTGGATATTACATTGATGTGAATGGCCACATTAAATTGTTCGATTTCAAATGATAATTCCCGTAAAATCGATTCAATAAATTTTTTGAAATCAATAATCTGAAAGTCGAATACATCCTTACCGTTTTGATAATATTGTACAATTGAGCGGATGAAGTTATCCAGCCGGGCTATGCTTTCATCAATCATATTGAAATACTGCAGACTTATGGGGTCTGATACATCTTCGCGTGCCATTTGTAAAATGCCTTTAATCGTAGTGATAGGCGATCGGAGGTCATGAGAGGCAGAATAGACAAATCTGTTGAGCTCTTCATTGGTCTTTTCAAGTTTAATAAGCTGATCGCGTATAGTGCGATTAGCCTGGTAATATTTTACGGCATTTTCCAGAATCAACGAAACATCATTGATATCCCAGGGTTTTTTTATGTAATTGTAAATGTGTCCTTTGTTTACAGCATCTATAATCGCAGAAATGTCTGAATAGGCGGAGGTAAGTATTTTAACGGATTCTGGTAATAGCTGCTCAGCCATATACAGAAACTCAACTCCGGTGACCAGGGGCATTCGCTGGTCGGTTATGATGATTTCGGGTTTTTCTTCTTTGATTATCCTGATGGCCTCTTGCTGGTCATGAGTGGTGAAGACATGGTATTTTCTTCGGAAAGCAGCGAGAAATGACTGAAGATTCACCAGTTCGTCATCGAGATAGACTATTTTCACTCTGTTCATGAATCAACAAATATTTCGGGTGGTTCGTTTAATTTTTTGTAAATGTAAAGCTTAAAAGTAGTTCCTACCCCATAATCTGACGATACTTCAATTTTACCATGGTGTTTCTCTATAATTTTGTACACAATCGACATGCCCAAGCCAGTGCCTTCCCCAACTTTTTTCGTAGTGAAAAAAGGTTCAAAAATTCGCTTTTTCACTTCTTCCTTCATCCCGATACCGTTGTCTGAAAATTCTATCACAAAATAGTCTTCATCGTGGTATGTGTTGATTTTTATTTCACCTCCACCATTGGGGAATTTTTCTTTTATAGCATCAATGGCATTGGATAATATATTCATAAAAACCTGGTTGAGTTTTCCTGGATAACACTCTAGGTTTGATTCATTGCAATAATTTTTTACAACGTTGATGTTTGATTTAAGTTTGTTATTGAGTAGGACTATTGTGGCGTCTAAATTTTCATTGATATTGGTATATTTTAATGTATCTTCATCAAGTCGACTAAATGTTCTTAGTCCAACCACAATTTCCGTAGTTCTTTTAGCTCCCTCTTCGATTCCATTTAGCAGTTCTTGGATTTCACCGATTACATAATGATAGTCAATTGATTCTTTAATTTTCTTTACTTTCTCTGCTTCAGGATAATGGTCAAAAAGTTCTTTGTAGGTATCTAAAATTTTAAGCAAGTCTTCAATATCCATTTTTAAAGGCTTGATGCCACTTGAAATGAAGTTAATCGGATTGTTGATTTCATGTGCTATACCGGCGGTAAGTTGACCAAGACTGGCCATTTTTTCTTTATCTACCAGTTGTGATTGAGCATCTTTTAGATCTTGTAGTGCTTTCTCCAGCATTTTGTTGGCATTGGTGAGCTGTTCCGTTCTCTTTTGCACCTTATCTTCGAGTAGAATATTTTGTTCGCGAATCAATCGTTCATTTTCCTCTGCTTTTAAGAGAGCTTGCAATTGAGAAAATTCCTTTTCTCTTTGTAGTACTTTTATTTTATCGGCAAGGGCAAATGAGAGCAATAAGACTTCAATTCCCGAACCGATAAACATGGTGTATTTTGTGAAGTTGTTATAAGGTAAGACCCCAAAATCTTTCATAGCAAATACAAAAATTCCAATCATAAACAAACTCCAGGCTATCAGATAAAATTTTGCAGACCTGATGCCTTTGTAGGCCATATTTGCTGAAATAAATAAAATAATTGAGGCCACAAATCCCTGAGCTGGCAGTAGTATCTGATATCCAACCTGTACAAACGAGAAAAATGTAAGAATTGAAATGACCAAGTATTGATAGATGAAAAGCTTTAAAATGAAGTAATAATTTTTATTAAAGGATTTTACATCCAGAAAAGTAATCATAAACTGGATGCCAGAGATGCTCGCAAGTGCCGAAAAAAGAGTAGGAGTAATCTCAATCAAAAAAGGGGAAAATGAAAAGTAAAAAAGATGGAAACCATTGAAGCTCGACTGGGCCACACCGACAAATAAAGTATGAATTACATACCACAGATAAGCATTATCTCTTATGGTAACAAGCAAAAATAAATTGTACAGGAATAACCCTCCAATCAATCCAATATATATACCGTTAATGAGTAAATATGCTCGCTCAACAGTACTAGTGTAATCCATGGTCTCCAATCTCATGGGCACAAGCATCTGCTCTTGATTTCTCACATTTAGGTAAACGATACACTCTTCTGCATCCCCAAAATATATTCTATAAATATGATCGGTATTTCTTACATCTCGTTTATTTATTGGCAGAGATGTTTCACAGGATTTAATTACGGTATCGCTATCTGATATAACATAGATTTTTGACCAATTGAGAATCGGATTTGCAATTCTTAATTTTATAGTGTCTAAGGTACTTTTATTGATAATTCTGAACCGTATCCATAAACTTCCCTTTATATTCCCAAAGTTTATCTGATTGTGGTTGTTTCGGATAAATTTTCTGTTGACAAGCTGATTGATTTCAGTGTCTTTATCATTGACTATAAGATATTCAATATAGGAGTTAATGTCCAGCACATCTTGGCCGGTGTACACTATTTGCGGTATATCGGCCGGCAGATCGCTATATACTGTACCCGAACAGCAGACAATGCAGATCAAAAGGTATAGGATTTTCTTCATCGTTTAAAAATCTAAGAGGTACTCGATATTCAGGTCTCCTTTAGGTCCTTTTTCAGTTCGGATTTGCCTGGGATTTTCGCGAAGTGAAAATACTACTTTTCTATCTTCAACTTCAGCTGAACTCAGAATATCCAGATCTTTGCATACGAGTAAGGTGGCAAGCATATCTGGCTTGGGATACTCAAACTTCCCATCCATTCCAAGAGATGTTTCCACTACAAAACCAACACTTCTCACCATTTGTACTGTAAAGGGTGAACAAAACACAAAAAGGGTATCAATCTTCAGCCTTTGAGCTAATGTAACCCCTGCTTTGGCTACGCATGCTTTGGTGAGCAACCAGGATACTCCACGACCTGCTATTGCTTTGCTGTTCCAAAGACCACAAAGCTCAGCAATTTTCCTACCTGCATTGAGCTCTTTTTGTATATATGTTTTAAATCGGGGTTCGATGTCCCAGAGGGCGTCTTCCACTGGAAGTACCTGATCGTCATTTCTGATTTGGATTCTCGCTCCCCCGAATACTTTGGCTCCATCGTGACTTTCGGCTACGATGGGATACACATCAGGATTTTCAATCCACTCAGCTTTGGCAGAGGTTACTTTTGGTACGCCATACTCTTCCAAAACTTTCTCGTGTCCCTCTACATATTTTAGACATGCCTGTCTGTCCTCTATAGATCGGAAAGCTCTGATTCTTAAATCAACGAAGTTCATCCATTATTTTTTTAAATGGGTGAATACTTGATGAAGGGGAAGCCGGTAGGACTTTTTCGCCACCTTATCCGATTTAAACAATCGAAAAACAAACCCAAACCGATAATAATCAGGAAGTTGAAACAAATCAAAAAGGCTTTTTCGGGCATTGTGGAGCAGTAGTCTTTGCCATTCTTTGTAAAAAGTTTCCGGATAGTGTTCATTTCTGTAGATCAGAAAAGTAATGGGGCTAACTGGCTGAAAACCAATGCGGTATTTTGCAGCCAATATCCAGATTTTTTCAATAGTCTCTCCTAACCTGACCATGTTTTCAGGATCTGTTTGAGCCGAATAAACCATCATAATGGCTCCGGAGCGTTCTGTGGTTTCCCGACTGAGCTTTTCAAGTCCACTTCCAAGGCCCCAGTCAGCTATCCACTTCAAGGTATTCCAGTCTTTTAAAATCCTAAACGCTGCTACATCACTTCTAGTGAGTTCAAGTGTTTCGATGTCTATGCCATCTCCTGTAGAGCGTGCGTGAGCATCATTCCAGCGGGTTTCTTTCATAAAATCCGAATGTGCCCAAGGAACAGTGAGTCGAATCCGGTCCGCCACACCTGTCAGCCTGGAATATTCGCATATGTGTTCCCTGGTTTGTAACACAGAAATCTGCTGTAGGTCCGATAGGCAGTGGAAGGATTCTTCAAAAAATTTCTGATCAATGGGTTCTACACTTCCTTTCAGACGGTTGGTATGGCGTTCGAATAAGTTCTCGAGGTCAGAAAGTCTTACTGGTTCGTTTGCATTTCTCTTTACGGTGATTCGGGCCAGGAGGTCTGAATGAAAAGATTGACCACAGATGTAACTCACCTCAGCTTCCAGGCCTAGAGCCTTAGCAGCGATTCTGAAATTTTGCAGGGCAGCTCCATGTGCAATAAAGGTGCCCAAATGGTCTATATCAAGAAATGAATGGGCTCTTTCTCGATCGATAAACAGAAAAAACTCATCTCCATAAAGCATCCAGTGCCATGGCTGAACATTACCACCTGATGGAGCTATGACCACAGATCTGACCAGAAAATCTATTTCTGCATCCGAAAGATTTGCTGATTTAATGGGTTGTCCGACGGATTTTTTCAGAGTGGCCGCTACAACATTCCAATCATCAGAGGCTGGAATATCGGTACCCGGTTGTTGAAATGAGTCTTGCTTCTTGTCGGCTATTAACTGTTCGAAATCCACATAATATCGGCCACTTTGTGTAAACTGGTTTAGGAATATTCTCCTGGCAGTATCAGCTCCCAAAGCTCCTCCAAGAAATACTGATGAGGCCAACTGTGGCCATGTATTGATGGTTTGCTGTACCTCAAGCATACTGGCCTTGAGACGTGTGCTCATATTTTCGGCATCTACCATATCGAGGATGTATGGGATTTTCTCTTCATTGGTCAGATGGGCTATGCGGTCAGGATTTAAATCTCCGGCCAAGCCGTGAAGGATAGGTCTCTCCGGCTCCAAATCAAAGCGTTCTACATCAAGCATACCTCTGTCTGAAGTATCCATCAGCACGGGAATTTTAAGCTCTCTGGCCCTATGTCTGGCTAGAATTTTTATATCAAGACCGTCACATTCATCTACCAAAAGGTCTAGTTTTCCTCCATCAAGGAGAAATTGATCCAGGTTTTTACGCGTAATTCCCGCTGGAAAAATTTTTACAACAATAAAGGGATCTATTTCTGCAATTTCTCTGGCTGCTATGACAACTTTTTTAAGGCCGATGTTATGGATTCCGGAGCGCAATCTATTGATATTGCTGAGCTCCAGCTCATCAAAATCTGCCAGGCGAAATTCGGTGGCTGAGCGCTCCATTGCCATTGTCACGGCTATTGTTTGTCCGACACTCAATCCAATTATACCTACTTTTTTCTGGGATAATGCTGCCTGTTCCTCTGGGGTCAGTTTATATTGATTTCTCGAAGTGCGGATTTTTACAAAATCCTCTTTACCTGGAATACAGCAGGCTACTTTTTTCCAGGGATAATAAACCCATACAGCACTTTCTTCTGAAATTTTTTCGTGGATGAATGCATCGGATTTCGATAAAAAATCTTTGTGTTTGGAAGTAATTTCCGGAAAGCTAAGCTTGAAAAGCTCTTTGTAGAGCGAGAGTCTAAGATCGCGTATTTCTATCAGATTGAGCCGATTTTTTTTGCTTTCAAATTCCTCATTTGCAAAGATTAAAGGTTTCCAATTCTCATCTGAAAATAGTTCGGGTTCTTCGTTTTGCTTCATAGTTTGGGCTAGCAAAAAGGGTTGACAAGCAGAGTTGCGCTAAATTAGAATTTTTTTTATTTCACAAACATTATTAGCGGTTTTACAAAAAAATAATATAAATTGGCATATCTCCACTCAACAAGAAATATCGTATGTGTGTGCCAAATGTGCTTTTTTTGTTGTGTTTATATAATTACTTCCAAAATTTTTCCTTTTTTCTATTTTTGACGTCGGAAATTATATGCTAATAGTGACCTTCATACAAAAAATATGATCACAGAAAAAGATTTGAAAAACATTCAGGTCATTTATGTCGATGATGAGGTATCCAATCTCACGGCTTTTAAATCGGGTTTCAGGAGATTTTATTCTGTTGAAACATTTTTAAGTGCGCAGGAAGCTCTGGACTGGCTTGAACACCACGAGGCCCACGTAGTCATCAGCGACCAGCGAATGCCCAATATGCTGGGTACGGAATTTCTAGGAATCTTATACGACAAATATCCAGATACGGTGCGTATGCTGCTTACCGGGTATGCCGATATCAAAGCAGTGATCGATGCCATCAATGTGGGACATGTCTTTAGGTATATTACCAAGCCATGGCATGAACACGATATCCGCACCGCCATCGAGAGCGCTTACGAAATGTACAGACTTAAACGTGAAAATGCAGAGCTGCTTCAAAAATTGAAGCGAATCAACGAACAACTCGAATTTATGTACAGACAGAGCATACTGTCCTGAACAGCAATTAAAAAAGGCCCCTAAAGACGTAATGTCCAGGGACCTTTTTACTTTACGCGTCAATTTTTATTTCAATCTTCTTTCTTCCAAAGTTCTCTTCTCTTTTTCCTTTGTTCTCTTCTCTTTTCAACTCTGTTTTCTTTTAATTTTTCATATTGCTTATTTTGCTCATCAGTGAGGACATTTCTGAGCTTTTGTTCGCGTTTTTGAGCAACTTGCAGCCTTTTTTCATTGAGCCTGATAATCTCTTCTGCGAATTCTTCGTTTATTTTCGCCACTTCTTGAACCTGCTGTTCGCTGAGCATGAGTTCTTTGGAAAGCCTTTCGGTGTTTTTGCGCGTCATTTCTTTGATGCGCTCTGCCGGCTTTATGGGTTCGTCAATGTCTTGTGCCAATCCGGCTCCGAGTGAAACAGCAAAAATTGCTGAACAAACAACTAGTGATTTCATATTTACGTGTTTTGATAAAAGACAAGTTTTGTGCCAAACGGTTTAAAAAATACTCTCCTATTTAAGACGACTGACGTAACCTATGCTTTTAGACGACATTAGCACTTCTTGTAAATACATTTGTAGCCAGATTATAAACAATCTCACAATTAATGACTTACGAACAAGAGATTAAGCGCAGAAGGACATTTGGTATCATTTCGCATCCGGATGCAGGTAAGACAACCCTGACTGAAAAGTTGCTTCTTTTTGGAGGAGCTATTCAAGAAGCCGGAGCTGTAAAGAGCAATAAAATTAAAAAAACAGCTACCAGCGACTTTATGGAAATCGAGCGTCAAAGGGGAATCTCAGTGGCCACCTCTGTATTGGCTTTTGAATATAAAGGATACAAAATCAACATTCTAGACACTCCCGGGCACCAGGATTTCGCTGAAGATACCTATCGGACACTCACGGCTGTTGACAGTGTCATTGTGGTAGTTGATGTAGCAAAGGGTGTTGAATCCCAGACAGAAAAGTTGGTTCAGGTGTGCCGTATGCGGGATATACCCATCATCGTTTTCATCAATAAACTGGATAGAGAAGGAAAAGACGCCTTCGACCTGTTGGATGAAATCGAGCAAAAACTAGGACTCAGGCTCTGCCCACTCTCCTGGCCTATTGGGATGGGCCAGGATTTTGAAGGGGTTTACAATCTATGGGAGAGAAAACTGAAATTTTATTTGGGTTCCAATAAGTTCAGAATTAGCGATAGTGTTGAAATTTCAGATATTAATAGCAGTGAGCTGACAAATTTCATTACAGAGACACAAGCCAATAAACTACGTGAAGAAGTAGAAATCGTCCGTGAGGTCTACCCAACCTTTGACCAAAAACAGTATCTGCAAGCCAGGCTATCTCCGGTATTTTTCGGTTCGGCACTCAACAATTTTGGCGTAGCTGAACTTCTGAATTGTTTTGTAGAGATAGCCCCCTGGCCACAACCTAAAAAGGCAGACGAACGGATTGTTGACCCATTTGAGCAAAAGTTTACCGGTTTTGTATTTAAAATCCACGCAAACATTGACCCCAATCACCGCAGTAGAAACGCTTTTGTCAAGGTGGTATCAGGAAAATTTGAACGCAACAAAAACTACCTTCATGTTCGGCTGGGCAAATCATTAAAATTTAGTAGTCCCAACATGTTTTTAGCTGCCAAAAAAGAAGTGGTAGATCTGGCCTACCCCGGCGATATAGTTGGACTGCCCGACAGCGGACATTTTCGCATCGGTGACTCCCTTTCCGAAGGAGAAATCATTCATTTCAAGGATATTCCAAGCTTTTCGCCTGAGCATTTCAGATTTATCAACAATGCAGACCCAATGAAAGCAAAACAACTGGCCAAAGGCATCGACCAACTCATGGACGAAGGCGTGGCACAGTTGTTTACACTGGAGCAAAACGGCCGTAAAATCATAGGAACGGTGGGAGCTTTGCAGTACGATGTAATTCAGTACAGATTGGAACATGAATACGGGGCCAAATGCCAATATGAGCCCTTCCAGGCATGGAAGGCCTGTTGGATACAAACCGGCAATGATGAGCAGCTCGAAGAACTCAGACGCACCAAACAGCGCAACATGGCAAGAGATAAACACGGTCGGTTGGTCTTTCTGGCCGACTCGGAGTTTAATCTTCAGATGACTAAGGAAAAATTTCCAGATGTAACTTTTCACTTTAAATCCTTTGATTGATGCAACAAAAACGAACCCTGGTACTTGGAGCTAGTGATAAACCGGACCGGTATTCCTACATGGTCATTGAAAGCCTGCTCAAAGCCGGGCATCCCGTAGTAGCCATTGGTAACAGAAACAGCAGCGTACATGGAGTGAAAATCTATACGGAACTAATTCCGATCTCTGATATCCATACCATTACACTGTACCTGTCCCCACCCAATCAGCGACCCTATTACGACTACATCGTTTCTTTGAAGCCAAAAAGAATCATTTTTAACCCAGGCACATACAACCCCGAGCTGATAGCTTTGGCAGAGAAAAACGGAATTGACTGCGAAGTGGCCTGCAATTTGGTCCTGCTCTCTACGGGTCAGTTTTAGCCGTTCCTCTCCCTGTCAGGAATCCTGCACTTCCTTTTATTATTCATAAGTAAAAAAGTGATTCCTCACATCGGTAAAGCTTAACTCAAAATTATAGACTCCGGCTTCAGTAAAAAACTTTGATGCAGTTCATTCGTTTAATACGAAGCCAAAGAACAATGAAGGGTTACAGATTTTCGATTTACACCGGAAAGGAGAAAAGTCCTTTTGAAAGATATCTTGATATCTTTAAAGAAATGCTCCTTTATACTTCAGGTGATGTGGATGAAGCAATCGACTGGCTCAGAGAACTCGACAAACAATACGACATTTCGGGAGACCCCTCATACAAGACAGACCAGTTTCTTGAAGACTTGAAAAAAAGAGGCTTGCTGAGAGAGGAAATTCGGCCTGACGGCAGAATCTCCCAAGTACCCTCAGCCAGAATGGAACAACTTATCCGCCAAAATGCACTTGAGCAAATCTTCGGAAAGCTCAGGAAAACACCAAAAGGAAATCACAAAACTAAAAAATCCGGTACAGGAGATGAAATGTCTGAAAACTTTCGCCCCTACACCTTTGGCGATTCTATATCCTCCATAGATTGGAACATGAGCCTGCTCAATGCACAGCGAAATTCAGAAATCGAAAATTTCCAAATCAGAGAAGAAGACCTGGTAGTCAGAGAAACTTTCCACAATTCCCAGGTGTCTACCGTGCTCATGATCGATATCAGCCATTCGATGATTCTTTATGGCGAAGACCGCATAACACCAGCAAAAAAAGTAGCCCTTGCACTAAGTGAATTGATAAAAATCCGCTATCCAAAAGACACCCTCGACCTCCTGGTATTCGGTGATGATGCATGGCCGGTAAGCATTGGCGAAATACCCTATCTACAGGTAGGACCCTACCACACCAACACAGTAGCAGGCCTTCAACTGGCCATTGACATATTGAGAAAGAGAAAGGCAACAAATAAACAAATCTTTATGATTACTGATGGTAAGCCATCTTGCATCAAAGAACCTGATGGCACATATTATAAAAACAGTTTTGGCCTGGACGATTATATTGTGGGAAGATGCCTCAACATGGCCGCGCAATGCAGGCGTTTAAACATTCCCATCACTACATTTATGATCGCCAGAGACCCATACCTGCAGCAATTTGTAAAAAAATTCACCCAGGCAAATAAAGGGAAGGCCCTCTACGTAGGCCTGAAAAATCTCGGGGAAATCATACTGGAAGACTTTGAAAAAAACAGAATCAAAAAAATCTGATACATGTCTCAACAGACCGATTATCTGAATATTAAAACTTTAGGACAGCTAAAGAAATCCCGGTATCAGCCAAAATCCATCAAAGAAGAAATCCGTCAAAATCTTATTAAAGCACTCAATAAAAAAATAAACGTTTTTGAAGGCATTCATGGCTATGAACATACAGTATTGCCTCAGCTCTACAGAGCCCTTCTCAGCCGTCACAACATAAATCTGCTTGGCTTGCGCGGCCAAGCCAAAACCAGAATAGCCCGCTTGATGATAAATCTGCTGGACGAATACATTCCGGCCATCGCTTCCAGCGAGCTGAGGGAAGACCCACTCCATCCCATCACCAATCTGAGCAAACAACTGATGGAAGAGGCTGGAGATGATTTGCCCATTACATGGATTCACAGGTCTGAAAGATATTTTGAAAAACTTGCAACTCCTGACGTAACGGTGGCAGACCTGATAGGCGATGTAGACCCCATCAAAGCAGCAAACCTTAGACTCCCTTATACCGACGAACGAGTCATACACTACGGACTGATACCCAGAGCCCACCGCTCAATATTTGTGATAAATGAACTTCCAGACCTCCAGGCAAGGATTCAGGTCGCCTTGTTCAACATTCTGGAAGAAGGAGATGTGCAAATACGTGGATTTCAGCTCAGACTCCCTCTGGACATTCAGTTTGTCTTCACTGCCAATCCCGAAGATTACACTCAAAGGGGCTCTATCGTTACTCCTTTAAAAGACCGAATTGGCTCTCAAATACTTACTCACTATCCATTAGACATATCCGTTTCAAAAAGAATTACAGCTCAGGAAGCCAGGATTACAGAATTTCAGCGCGCACACATCTCAGTGCTTCCGGCAGCAGCAGACTTACTGGAACAAATAGCTGTCGAAGCCAGAAAGTCTGAATACATAGATACCAAAAGTGGAGTATCGGCGCGACTCACTATTTCAGCTCTCGAAAACCTCTATAGCACCTGTGAACTCCGACTCATTCGAACCGGCGAACAGCATACATTCACCCGGTTGGTTGACTTTGAGGGCATCATTCCCGCGATCACAGGAAAAGTAGAACTTCTGTACGAGGGCGAACAGGAAGGAGCAGAAATCGTAGCTGAAAACCTCATCGGTATGGCTGTAAAATCGATTCTAAAAAACACCCAAATACCCCCGGTTGATAAGCTCAAAGCCATCGATGAAACAAATCCCCTCAATAAAATATTGCGGTGGTTCAGCAAGGGGAATGAACTATTTCTCTCCACCGAGCAAACCGAACTGGAATACCGCTCCGAGCTGGAGAAAGTTCCAGGCCTGTTGGATTATGTGACCAAGCATTTGCCTGCCTCCACTCCCGCCGAAGAGCGATTTTTCTACGCCGAAATCCTTCTGTGGTCTATGGCCGAGCACAACAAACTCAATCGGGAAGCTCACATTAAAGGTTTTATCTTCAGCGACTTATATTCCAATTTTCTAAAAAAAACAACCGATGACTTTGAAGCTGAAAGCTAATATTCGATAGATGTGGGAATTCAGATATTTGCCCAAAATTTTCAATGCATTATCCCAAAACGATACGAATCGGTACACGCGACAGTCGCCTGGCTTTGTGGCAAGCCAATTTTGTAGCCCAAAAGCTCAATGATGCAGGCATCCCGACAATACTTGTGCCGGTAAAGAGCGAAGGCGACCAAAACACAAAGACCCCTCTCTACCAGATGGGCATTCAGGGCATCTTCACCCGAACACTTGATGAAGCACTTCTTAACAATAAAATTGACCTCGCCGTACACTCTTATAAAGATGTACCCACCGATCTGCCAGCCGAGCTGGTATTGGCTGCTATTCCTGAGAGAGGTAATTTCAGAGATATCCTGGTCTCAACCAAACCCATTGACGACGAAGATTGGGCTGCTCACCATAAAACCATAGCAACCGGCAGCATTCGGCGCATCCATCAGTGGCTTCGAAAGTATCCCCACCATCGTATCGAAAACCTTCGCGGAAACATCGATACCAGACTGCAAAAGCTTGAAAAAAACGGATACGACGGAATCCTGCTTTCTTCCATCGCTTTGGAACGACTCGGCATCAGCGGATATTACACCAGAGAGCTCGACTTTCTGCCCGCTGCAGCCCAGGGAGCTCTGGCAATAGTAACCAGAGCAAGCGATACTACGCTCACTGATATGATTTTCAACTACTTAAATCATAAAGAAACAGCTTTCTGCACCTATTTGGAAAAGCTCTTTCTCAAGAAATTGACGGGTAACTGCTCTCTTCCCATAAGCTGTTTGGCCATCAAAAGTGAAAGTCAAGTTACCTTTAAGGGGGAGCTGTTCATCCCTCCGGATTTTAAAGAGCATATTGGATTTGAATTTACAGCCTCAGCCGATATGGATGCGATTATGAAAGTACAGCAAAAATCAGAAATGCTGCTCAACGAGGTCAATAAATACAAAACCTTAAGATAATTAGCTATATACTGCTACCCTCTTTTCTTTTTTAACAGCCATCCACAGCTTGAGGGATGCAATGTGCTTTGTAGAAAACCTGCACTGAAACAACTTAAATCAATACATTGGAATTTTAACCCGACCACCCGAAACTACAGCTTTAAACAGTATTTTCGCATGAAAGCCTCAGAAAACAAATGTTGATCAAAGTATTCGGAAGCTCAGTTTACGGAATCCAAGCCACCACTATCACCATTGAAGTAAATGCAGACCGCGGATCCAAATTCTTTTTGGTAGGTTTGCCCGACAATGCAGTGAAAGAAAGCCGGCAGAGGATAGAAGCCGCGCTAAAAAACAATGGCTTCAGATGGCCAGGCAGGCGAATTACGATCAATATGGCACCGGCTGACATTCGAAAAGAAGGCTCAGCTTACGATTTACCCCTTGCTGTAGGAATACTTGCCGCCAGTGAACAGGTGGAACTAAAAGATGCTGATCAATACATCCTAATGGGTGAGCTTTCGCTGGATGGAGGATTGATGCCAATCAAAGGAGCGCTCCCCATAGCAATTCAGGCAAGAAAAGAAGAGTTCAAAGGATTCATACTTCCAAAACAAAATGCCCGGGAAGCAGCCATTGTCAATAATCTTGATATCATAGGCGTCGAAAGCCTTAAGGATGTCATTGACTTTTTAAAAGGAAATCTGAATATTGAACCTCTGCGCATAGATACGCGCAAGGAATTTTCCCAGCACCTGGAAAAGATGGACATCGATTTTGCTGATGTAAAAGGACAAGAAAACATCAAACGGGCACTCGAAATTGCAGCTGCAGGTGGACACAATGTTTTATTGATAGGCCCGCCGGGTGCCGGAAAAACAATGCTTGCCAAAAGATTGCCTACAATACTGCCCCCCATGACACTCCACGAAGCACTGGAAACCACAAAAATTCATTCTGTAGCTGGTAAATTGGGTACCAACGTTGGTCTTATGACACAGCGCCCGTTCAGAGCCCCTCATCACTCGATTTCAGATGTAGCCTTAGTAGGTGGGGGGACCTTTCCGCAACCCGGGGAAATTAGCCTGGCCCATAATGGAGTATTATTTCTCGATGAGTTACCCGAATTCAAACGCAGCGTACTCGAAGTCATGCGCCAGCCCATGGAAGAACGTCGGGTCACCATTAGCCGCGCCCGATTTGCCGTGGAATTTCCGGCCGGTTTCATGCTGGTAGCCAGTATGAATCCTTGCCCCTGCGGTTACTACAATCATCCCACCAAAGATTGTGTATGTGCACCAGGAGTAGTAGAAAAATATCTCAACAAAATCTCTGGACCCTTACTGGATCGAATAGACCTACATGTAGAAGTCACACCAGTTAGTTTCGATGAGCTCTCTCATACCAGGCCCGCAGAAAAAAGTGCGGATATCCGTGAACGGGTAATAAGGGCCAGGAATCTTCAAAACCAACGTTACCTGGCAGAAGAAGGCATTTATTGCAACGCCCAAATGACTTCCAAACACCTCCGGAAATATTGTGAAATTTCTGAAGAAGGTAAAAAACTTCTGAAATTAGCTATGGACAAGCTCACACTCTCAGCAAGAGCCTACGACAGAATCCTCAAAGTTTCCAGAACTATCGCTGACCTGGATGGTTCCGAGCACATTCAAAACCACCACCTGGCCGAAGCCATCAACTATAGAAATCTCGACCGTGAAAACTGGGCACACTCCAAATAATTACGGAAACTATATTTTTGGCCAATGAAATTTTCTCTAGAACAAATTGCTGCCATCCTCGGCGGTGAGGTGGAGGGCGACCCGAAAGCTATAGTCTCCAAACTGGATAAAATCGAAACAGCCAGCAAAAACGCCCTAACCTTCCTGGCCAACCCACAATACACTCCATATATCTACACCACTGGAGCCACGGCAGTCGTAGTAAGTCGCGATTTCAAACCTGAAAAAAAGGTTAAAGCGAATCTCATCAGGGTAGAAAATCCCTATGAGTCATTCGCCAAACTGCTTGAAATGATCGACCAGGTAAAATATAACCTAAATGGAGTACATCCAACCGCTGTGATCGAAGATGAAGTTGAAATCGGCGAAAACGTGTATATCGGAGCTCACGTCTATGTAGGAAAAGGGGCAAAAATCGGAGACAATACCAAAATTTTCCCACAGACTTACATTGGAGATTTTTCAGAAATCGGACAAAATACCATTATCAAACCCGGGGTGAAAATTTTGCACTATTGCAAAGTTGGCAACAATTGCCACCTCCACACAGGTGTGATTGTCGGCAGTGACGGTTTTGGATTTGCACCCGGAGGTGAAGGCTACCGGAAAGTACCTCAGACCGGAAACGTAATAATTGAAGACGACGTGGAAATCGGAGCTAACTCCACCATTGACAGAGCTACTCTAGGCAGCACTATCATCAGAAAAGGAGTAAAACTTGATAACCTCATACAAGTGGCACACAATGTGGAAATAGGAGAGCACACTGTAATTGCGGCTATGACAGGAGTAGCAGGCAGCACCAAAATAGGAGCGCATTGCATGATCGGCGGGCAGGTTGGTATCGCAGGACATTTGAAAATTGGAAATTATGTGAAAATTGCAGCTCAGTCAGGAATCATGAATGATGTGCAGGACCATTCGGTAGTAATGGGGTCTCCGGCTTTTGAGATCCATGAATATCGAAAGGCTTATGTTTATTTCAGACAACTTCCAAAACTCATCAAGGAAATCCAACAAAAATTCAAAAAAAATGGCTAAGCAACG
Organism: Schleiferia thermophila; assembly: GCF_003337435.1. Taxonomy (GTDB): domain Bacteria; phylum Bacteroidota; class Bacteroidia; order Flavobacteriales; family Schleiferiaceae; genus Schleiferia; species Schleiferia thermophila. The sequence goes on along the minus strand of NZ_QPJS01000002.1, from coordinate 393,434 downwards.
CACCATCGCCAGACCAATCACCTTCGAAGGCATAGGACTGCACACCGGTCACAAGGTAACCATGACACTTTACCCGGCAGATGTTAACAAAGGCTTATGCTTCAAACGAACTGACCTTCCCCAGCAGATTGCCATTCCAGCCCTTGCAAATTTTGTTTCCAGTACAGACCGGGGTACAGCCCTGAAAAAAGAAAATACAGTAATCTATACCGTAGAACATATCCTAGCCGCTTTGTCAGGATGTGAAATCGACAACTGCGAAATTCACCTCAATGGCCCGGAACCGCCTATTATGGATGGAAGTGCATGGCCATTTGTAGAAAAAATACTTGAAACTGGCATTGTAGAACAAGATGAAGAAATTAGCTATTATGAAATTATCGATGTAATCAAATTCCAGGACCGCCAGAAAGGCATAGAAATCATTGCTCTTCCAGCCGATGAGTTTCAAGTGACCGTATTGGTAGATTATGAAACAAAAGTGCTGGGCACTCAAAATGCCGTGATGGAAAAAATCACCGATTTCCCGTCAGAAATCGCCAAAGCCCGTACTTTTAGCTTTCTGCACGAGCTGGAATATTTGCTTGACAATGGTCTTATCAAAGGAGGTGACTTGAACAATGCCATCGTGTATGTGGACAAAAAGCCCTCGGAAGAAACTATGGCAAAGCTTCAAAAAGCCTTTGGAAAAAAGAAAGTATCCGTCACAGAAAATGGCATACTGGACAACCTGGAACTCTACTACCCCAACGAAGCCGCCCGCCATAAACTTCTGGATGTAATAGGAGATCTTACCCTCTGTGGAAGAAAAATCAAAGGACACATCATAGCTAAAAGACCAGGCCACAAAGCCAACACAGAATTTGCCAAAATTCTTTTCACAAAAATCAAACAGGAAAAATCTCAGGCACCTAAATATGATCCTAACCAGCCTCCTGTAAAGGACGTTGTAGAAATCATGAAAATGCTACCCCACAGGCCTCCGTTTCTTTTGGTAGACAAAATCATATACCTCGACAATGTATCCGTGGTAGGTGTGAAGTCTGTCACGATGAACGAACCTTTTTTCGTAGGGCACTTCCCGGGTGCACCCGTCATGCCGGGCGTACTCCAGGTAGAAGCCATGGCCCAGGTAGGCGGCATCTTCGCACTAAGCACTGTACCAGATCCTCATAACTATCTCACCTATTTTCTCAAGCTCGATGAAGTCAAGTTTAAACAAAAAGTAGTACCCGGTGATACCTTACTCTTTAAACTCCAACTCCTAGAACCCATTCGAAGAGGTATTGTGCGAATGCGGGGCGAAGCTTTTGTGGGTAATAAACTTGTAATGGAGGCTCAATTAACTGCACAGATTGTAAAAGAAAGAAACGATTAACGACAATGACCCAACCCTTGGCTTATGTACACCCATCGGCACAAATAGCCGACAATGTGGTGATTGAACCCTTTACAGTCATTCATAAAAACGTAGTCATAGAAGAGGGAACCTGGATCGGTTCCAATGTGACCATCTTTCCCGGGGCCCGAATTGGAAAAAACTGCCGGATATTTCCGGGTGCTGTCATTTCGGCAATCCCTCAGGACTTAAAGTATGAAGGAGAAGATACGACAGTGATTATTGGCGATCACACCACCATCCGGGAATGTGTCACAATAAACAAAGGCACTAAAGCTCAAGGTTTCACGAAAATCGGCGACCATGTACTGGTGATGGCCTATGCACACATTGCACATGATTGCTTGATTGGGAATCATGTCATTCTGGTCAATGGGACCACACTAGCCGGTCATGTAGTGATCGATGACCATGCCATACTCGGTGGACTAAGTGCTGTGCACCAGTTTGTACACATCGGTGCCCACAGCATGATAGGTGGAGGAAGCCTTGTGCGTAAGGACGTTCCACCCTATGTAAAAGCCGCTAAAGAACCTCTTTCCTACGTAGGCATTAACTCCATAGGCCTTCGGAGAAGAGGGTTTTCCAACGAAAAAATCAATCATATCCAGAACATTTACAGAATTCTTTTTCAAAAGAATTACAACTATTCCCAGGCTCTGGAAATCATTGAAATGGAAATTGAACCTTCGGACGAACGAGATGAAATCATTTCATTTATCCGTAATTCGCAGAGGGGTTTAATGAAAGGATACACCGTTGCAAGAAATTCTTCTAAAAGCTCAGAACCTTTCTAAGCAGTTTGGCCATCACCTCATATTCAGTGAGGTAAACTTCGAGTTAAAAGGGCCAGGCCTGTATGCCATCACCGGCAGCAATGGAAGTGGAAAATCCACATTATTGAAGATTCTGGCAGGCATTATGGCTCCTTCTTCCGGCCAGGTTACCTTCCGCTGTAATGAGTACAACATTACAGACGAATATTATAAACATCTTAGTTACGCAGCTCCTTATCAGGAACTTCCTGAAGAGTTGACCCTTGGAGAGCTCGTGCAATTTTACGGTTCCTTTCGCTCCTTAAATATTAAAACAAGTGAGCTATATCAACACTTCCAACTGCCCGATACAGGTGATAAAATCCTTAAAACCTTTTCTTCTGGAATGAAGCAAAGGGTACGTCTGGGATTGGCCCTATTGACAGAAGCAAACATCACTTTCCTCGATGAGCCCACCTCCAACCTCGACAGGCAGGGCATTGAGTGGTACCAGCATCTGCTAAGTAAAAAAAGGAATGAACGATTGATCATTGTGGCCAGCAATACACAGAGAGAAGAATATCCGGACCCATTGGCAATTTTTGAAATTGAATAAGTGAGCACTACTTGTTATTGTGCGCACCAATATTTTCATTTTAAAATCTTTTTGATCAAGTTCACTTTATTGCCAAAAGGTGGATATCTGAGCGGTATGTCGATCCATGTGGATTTATAGAGCACACTGCGCTCGTGGGAGAAGCATTCAAAACTTCGTTTGCCGTGATAATTGCCCATCCCACTGTTGCCAACTCCGCCAAAAGGCAAGTGTTCATTCGCTACTTGCATCACCACCTCGTTTACTGCAGCTGAACCGGAGAAGGTTTTGGTAAGAATTTCACTCTGTTCCTCTTTGTCCTCTGAAAAAATGTAAAGTGCAAGGGGCTTGGGTCTTTCGTTGATAAATGCAATGACATTTTGTAAGGATTCAAATGTCATTACCGGCAATACGGGACCAAATATTTCCTCCTGCATCACCGGATCTTCAGGCGAAACCTCCACTATTGTAGGCTCAATAAATCTGCGCTCCAGATCTACTTTTCCCCCATGTATTACTTTAGACATTTGAATATATCCTGCAATCCGCTCTGCATGAAGTCGACTGACGATAGCCGGATAATCCGGATTTTTATCTATCTGATTGCCGTAAAATTTGGAAATATAAAATTTCATTCGGTCCACAAGGCGGTCCTTCACAGCAGAATGTACCAGCAGATAGTCCGGTGCAATGCAGGTTTGACCTGCATTGATCAGTTTTCCCCAGATGATTCGCCGGGCTGAAACTTCTACATTGGCATGTCTGGTTACTATTGTAGGGCTTTTGCCACCAAGTTCCAACACCACTGGTGTCAGATGTCTGGCTGCTGCCTCGTATACAATTTTCCCTACTCTCGGACTGCCGGTAAAAAAGATTATATCCCATTTCTCCTCCAGCAAAGCTTTGGAAACATCCGGCCCCCCTGGCACCACTTTTACATGGGAATCTGAAAAGGCCATTGAGATGATTTTTTCTACAACTTCTGCTACCGTAGGCGTAAATTCAGAGGGCTTTATCACAGCAGTGTTACCGGCAGAAACGGCTCCTACCAATGGCATCATGACCAGCTGAAATGGATAATTCCAAGGAGCTATAATCAGGGTCTGGCCATAAGGTTGTGGCTCAATTCGGCTTGTGGACCAAAAGTGTATGAGCTGATTGGTTGGTACCCGTTTTCCTCTCATCCAGGATCTGAGATGCCTGCGGTGCAAATCAATTTCCTGGTAGACAATGCCTATTTCAGTGGCCCAGGCTTCAAAGGCTGATTTCCTTAGGTCTTTATGCAAAGCCTCCAGTATATCGCTTTCGTAATTTTGGATGGCTTCTTTCAAGGATGACAAGGCATTAATCCTAAATTCAGCAGTAAGGGTATGACCTTCGGAAAAAAAATTCTTTTGCTTTCGGACTAGCCCGCCAAAATCATGCATTTGCTGTGTGAGCGTACTCATGAGTATGTTTTTAATTAGAAACAGATTATCGGAAAAATGTTTAGTTTCTCCGTCCTATTCGCACAATTTCATCATAATAAAAAATAGCTCCACTGGTGGTCTGTATGTACGAACGGTAGTGAATGTTGTCATCTAACGTCTGCTCATAGCTGGGCACATTCTTGTGATAATTGCTCATATAAGTGAATCCGATGGAACTATTGCCGCGAGCCATATTTGTTTTTAATTGGCTGTAAACGTCTTTAAGAACTAGATGGACCTTGTTGTTTGTCTGTGCTTTCTGATACTTGCTCACCTCACCGCCGGCTTCTGTTGAATCTTCAGCCGACGGATGGTAGGCGCCAACTGGCGCAAGATCAGAAAATGACTCCGAATTCTGCGCCGTTGTAAACGCCAGGTTCATCAACCCAACCAGCATAAGCACCATAAGTCTCATATCGTTCTTTTTTAACAAAAAAACCGCTCATTGTGAGAGCGGTTTAAATGTAGTGAAGAATTTTTAGTTGCCCCAACCAAATCCGAAATAATCCGGTCGTCCATCGGGCCTGATGCCTTGTATCAACACACCTTCCCCGGTTTTCAGACCTCTCAGTACATTTTGAAACTCTTCCAGATTTCTTACCGGACGATTGTTGGCAGAAACGATTATAAATCCCTCAGGAACACCGATTTTTTTAAACTTTCCACCTGGTTGTACAGAGGTCACTTTAATGCCGTATTGAACATTGTATTTGCGCTTGTCCTCAGCGGAGAGATTCTCCAATTTTGCGCCTAACAGGTTTTCTATAGACATTTCGTCTTTCTTCACAATCTGAGTAGTGCCGTGGATATTTCGAAGTTTTACTTTAAAATCTCTGCGTTTTTCGTCACGTACTATGGTGACCACAACCTCTTCACCAGGTCTTTTCCTTCCGATAATTTCTTGTAATTCAGAGGTTTTGCTTATTTCTTTACCATCAACACCCACAATGATATCCCCTTTGCGTATGCCGGCAGCCTGTGCAGCTCCATTGTCTGTTACGTCATTGATGTATACCCCTCTGGTCAGTTTTATGCTAAGCTCTCTGGCCAATGCGGGGGACAAATCCGTGATGGATACACCCAGAAAAGCTCTCTGTACCTGACCGTATTCGATGAGGTCTTCCATTACCTTTTTTACGATGTTAGACGGTACGGCAAAGCTGTACCCTTCAAATGAACCTCTGGTAGAGGATATAGCTGTATTTATACCTACCAATTCGCCCCTTGTGTTTACCAATGCGCCCCCGCTGTTTCCTGGATTTACAGCTGCATCGGTCTGGATAAAGGCTTCAATGGGAAACTTATCAGCAATTATATTGATGTTTCTTCCTTTAGCGCTGACAATCCCTGCTGTTACTGTTCCGGTCAGGTTAAATGGATTACCGACGGCCAGTACCCACTGCCCTACCCTGATTTCATCGCTGTTGGCAAATTTGATAAATGACAAATTGTCAGCATCTATTTTGAGCAAAGCAATGTCAGTAGCCGGGTCCGTGCCTACCACTTTTGCCTGCATCTCCCGGTTGTCGTGTAATACCACGTTGATTTCATCGGCGTTCGCTATTACGTGGTTATTGGTTACAATGTAGCCATTAGCTGATACTATTACCCCGCTGCCGGTCCCTTGCTGGCGAATATCAGGCATTTGACTTCTGCCGAAAAACAGTTCTTCGATCGGATTGAGTTGCCTGCCTCTGATGGTCGAGGTTGTTTTCACGTGTACTACACATGGTAGGGTCATTTCAGCTGCGGCTATAAAATCCCCGTCCTCAGGCGCTGCCAGAGAGGTTCTAACAGCTGTGTTATATCCCTCCTCACGTATGATTTTTACTTCAGGTTTTTCAAAGAATGCTTTATAACCTATTAATGTGAGTGCGCCGGCAAGTACGGCAAAGGTGATCTGTGCCAGTGTTTTTTTCATATGTATAGTGATTTTTTATGGGTTTCTTTTTGCCAAAAACTGTTCCAAGGGTTTTTTTATTGAGTTCAACTCTGAGCGCTGTAGCATTATTGAAAATTTCGGAGTTGAAGTTCTTCGACTATTTTCAGCGCTTCTGACACATGCGATGCAGGCGCCAGGTTGCTTTTATAAGCCCAGGCTATTTTTCCGTCCAGTCCGATGATATAGGTAATTCTGGAAAAAAATATGCTCAGGAAGCCTACAGGCACCTTGTAGCTTTTTCGGATCGTACCATCTGGATCCGAGCATAGATGAAAGGGCAGCGAATAATTCCCGGCAAACTTTTTATGAGATTCTTCAGAATCGGCTGATATACCAATTACTTCCGCTCCATACTCCATAAATTGCTCATATTCATCCCTGAAACTGCAGGCTTGCACTGTGCAACCCGGCGTAAAATCCTTTGGATAAAAATAAAGCACTACAATTTTTTTCCCGACAAAATCAGAAAGCTGTATGGTTTTACCCTTCTGATTGATACACTTAAATTCAGGAGCATCAGTACCTATATTCAGCATCACCGTTGCAATCGGTTTACAAATCTCGAAAGTAGGTTAGCATCCATTAATAGCTAAAATCCACCATCGATAGCCAGCGCTTATATCCGGTCAAATCAGATGACATTATTGGCAGAAAAAGCGATGTTTAATGTTATAATTGTGTCAATTCGGCATTATTCGTAAAAAAATGTCCGGTGGCACAGGGATTGACAAATTCAAGTACAACATTTTTAAAAATCGGAAATTATGAGCAAAATAATAGGTATCGATCTGGGAACTACCAACTCATGTGTGGCCGTGATGGAGGGTAATGAACCGGTAGTAATCCCAAACAGTGAAGGTAAACGCACTACCCCCTCGGTGGTGGCATTTGTAGATGGAGGTGAGCGCAAGGTAGGGGATCCGGCCAAGCGCCAGGCTATAACAAATCCCAAAAAGACCATTTACTCAATCAAGAGATTTATGGGCCGCACTTACGACGAGTGCCTCAATGAAGCCGCCCGGGTTCCGTACAAAGTTGTAAAGGGTGATAACAATACCCCCCGTGTAGAAATAGAAGGCCGCCATTATACACCTCAGGAAATTTCAGCTATGATTCTTCAGAAAATGAAGAAAACCGCTGAGGATTATCTGGGTACTACTGTCACAGAAGCCGTGATCACCGTGCCCGCCTACTTCAACGACGCCCAGCGCCAGGCCACAAAAGAAGCCGGAGAAATCGCAGGCCTGAAAGTCCGAAGAATCATCAACGAACCCACTGCTGCAGCTCTGGCCTATGGCATCGATAAAAAAGGTAAAGACATGAAAATCGTAGTTTTCGACTGCGGTGGGGGTACTCACGATGTGTCCGTTCTAGAACTTGGTGATGGAGTCTTTGAAGTAAGGGCTACAGATGGTGATACACACCTGGGAGGTGATGACTTTGACCAAGTAATCATCGACTGGCTGGCTGATTCCTTTAAAAATGAAGAGGGCGTAGACCTGCGCAATGACCCTATGGCGCTGCAAAGACTCAAAGATGCTGCCGAAAAAGCAAAAATCGAGCTCTCTTCATCATCAACTACCGAAATTAATCTGCCCTACATAACCGCTACCCCGTCAGGTCCCAAACACCTGGTCAAAACTTTGACCAGAGCACAATTCGAACAACTGTCGCATCAACTGATCCAACGCACCATCGAACCGTGCCGCACAGCTTTACAAAAGGCCGGATTAACTGTAAACGACATCGACGAGGTAATCCTCGTAGGTGGAAGCACCCGAATACCAGCTATTCAGGAAGCCGTGCGAAAATTCTTTGGAAAAGAACCTTCAAAAGGTGTGAACCCTGACGAAGTAGTAGCAATAGGTGCAGCTATACAGGGCGGTGTACTCAGTGGAGATGTAAAAGACGTACTGCTGCTGGATGTGACTCCCCTATCACTTGGTATCGAAACACTGGGAGGCGTCTTCACCAAACTCATTGAAGCCAATACCACAATTCCTACCAAGAAAAGCGAAATCTTCTCCACAGCAGCCGACAATCAGCCCTCAGTAGAAATCCACGTGCTGCAAGGTGAAAGACCCATGGCCAAAGACAACAAAACCATCGGACGTTTCCATCTCGACAATATACCTCCGGCACCCAGAGGTGTACCCAAAATCGAAGTTACTTTTGACATCGATGCCAACGGTATTCTGAATGTATCGGCCAAAGACCTGGGTACCGGCAGAGCTCAAAGCATCAGAATAGAAGCCTCTTCAGGCCTTACCAAAGAAGAAATCGAAAGAATGCGTCGCGAAGCCGAGCTCAATGCTGAGGCAGACCGCAAAGCCAAAGAAAGAGCCGATAAACTGGTAGCTGCTGACTCTACCATCTTCCAGACTGAAAACCAATTGAAAGAATACGGAGACAAAATAGACCCGGCTACCAAGTCTGAAATTGAAAGTGCTCTGGCTGAACTCAAACAAGCCCACAGCGTACAAGACATCGAAAAAATTGACAGCGCCCTTACAAAACTCAATCAGGCATGGACTAAAGCCTCACAAACCATGTACTCAAATCAGGGCAATGCCTCAACCGGTGCCAATACTTCAGCAAATACCACATCAGACAGCTCCGATGGAGTTTCTGATGTAGAATACGAAGAAGTAACAGACAATAAATAACTGAACCTATTTCAAAAGCTGAACCTATTTCAAAAGCTGAACCTATTTCAAAAGCTGAACCTATTTCAAAAACCGCCCTGTCCTCCAAACGGGCGGTTTTTTTTTCCTAAAAACAACAAACAAGCGCTCCTCTATTTTTTTAAAAGACAACGATTTGATAGATCACCGGAGTACTCTGGCTGATAATGGGATGCTTGTCTCTCAGAAATTCATCCATAAGCTTTTCGCTGTAATGCCTAACGGTAAACAACGTGGCTTCGGGCCGGTAAGATATCGTGAAATGCATCTTCAAATCCTCAAGCAACATCGGTACATTGACTGGATCGTGATTGATGACAAAAGTAGAACTCGTTGCTGTGTTTTGAGTCAGATTTACTCGTATACCATAGCGGTGAAAAGTGGCGTAAATCTGGCTTAAATGCTCTTCTACAATAAACGCCAGATCGGTCGTACTTACATTCAATACTGCCTGATTGGTCTTACGGATAAAACAAGGTACCATAGGTTCCAAAGAACTCCCGTTCTGTATCTCCGTGCCTTCTGCCTCTGGTCTTGCAAAGGACTTTACCATCAAGGGTATGTTTTTTTGCTTCAAAGGCTGTATGGTCTTGGGATGAATGACAGATGCCCCGTAATAGGCCAATTCTATTGCTTCCGAGAAGCTGATTTTGCGCAGCAGTACAGTGTCTTCAAATACCTTCGGATCGCCATTGAGCACTCCGGGCACATCCTTCCAAATGGTCACACTCTCAGCATCCAAGCAGTAAGCTACAATGGCCGCTGTGTAATCACTCCCCTCTCTTCCCAAAGTAGTTGAGTGATAATTGTCGTCGCTTCCTATAAATCCTTGTATCACATATCGGCCTTTGGCATTTCTGATCGCCTGTTTGAGCAGAATTTCAGTAAAACTCCAGTTGACCTTGGCAAAGCGATAATTCTGATCGGTTTTTATCAGCTTTCGTGCATCAAGCCATGTGTTTTCAATCCCTATCTCAGACAAATACGCACTTACTATTCGGGTGCTTAAAATTTCTCCATAGCTCACGATGCGATCGTAGATCAGATTGTAATCGACCTCAGGTTTTGTCTGGCAAATCAGCTTTAGCTGATAAAATACATGCTCTACCTCTTCATAAACCAGATGCTGGCGCATAGGAAATAACTCTTCCATGATGCTGTAGTGGTATTGCCTGATCGATTCGAGCTTTTCAGCGTATCCGTCCGCACGATGGTAGTAAAGTTGTACCACCTCCTCCAGTGCATTGGTCGTCTTGCCCATGGCCGAAACCACCACCACAAGCCCGTCATCCTGGTACAACTGGATAATCTTGGCAATATTCCGTACACCCTCAGGGTCTTTTACCGATGCTCCTCCAAATTTGAATACTTTCATAGTTACATCTTATTGATTGTTAAAGCACTATTTTTCCGTTCCACCAGGTGGTGTCAATTTCAGCTTTCCATTTTTTGTAAAAATTCAGAGCTGGCTCGTTCCAGTCCAGTACCTGCCAGTTCAGACTGTAGTAGCCTTTGGCCTTTGCATATTCAATCAAAGTGCTGAACAATCGGCTTCCTATCCCGCTGCGCCTGTACAGCTCTCGTACCACAATGTCTTCCAGATAGAGGCAGCGCCCCTTCCAGGTGCTGTAACGTTCGTAGCAGAGTGCCATGCCTACGATATCGCTTTCATCCACAGCAACCCACAGCTTGAAACGTCCGGCCTCGAAATCCTCCTGAAGTTTCGCTTCAGTATTTATTACCTCTTCGGCTGCTCTCTCATAGGCTGCCAGTTCTTTGATGAGGTCTAATACTGCCGGTAAATCCTCCTTTCTACCTTCCCTTACTGCGATTTTTTTAGTGTTCATACAGCTGGTTTTCAAAGATTTTCGAACAATCTAAAGTAGTAGCCAGCAAATCGTCCAAGGTCTGCCGGCGACTGATTAGGTAATCTGTACCCCCGTAAAGCAGCACTTCAGCCGGCTTTAATCGTGCATTGTAGTTGCTCGCCATGCTGTAGAGGTAAGCCCCGGCGTTCAAAAAACAAAGAATGTCACCCTCTCTCACTTCGGGAAGTGGTCTGTCCCAGGCAAAAGTGTCGGTTTCACAGATATAGCCTACCACAGTGTAGATACGCTCTGTACCTAAAGGATTGCTCAGGTTGAGAATGTGGTGGTAGGCATCGTAAAACATGGGCCTTATAAAATGGTTAAATCCGGAATTTACCCCGGCAAATACAGTGGCGGTTGTGTGCTTGATTACATTAACCTTTACCAGAAAGTAGCCTGCTTCGCTCACCAGCCACTTTCCCGGCTCAAAAACCAGTGAAAGCTCCTTGCCATATTGATTGCAAAAGTCCTTGAACATTGCACCCATTTTTTCACCCAATTCTTCTACATGAGTGCCTTTCTCTCCCGGTCTGTAGGGCACTTTAAAACCCGAGCCAAAGTCTATATATTCCAAATCAGAAAATTCGAAGGCAAGGTCCAGCAATATCTGAGCCCCTCTTAAAAACACATCCACATCCAGAATGTCGCTCCCCGTATGCATATGAAGGCCATTCACCCTTATGTGGTAGTGCTTTAGGATGCGCTGCAAATGCCTTACCTGATGAATCGAAATGCCAAATTTAGAGTCGATATGTCCGGTGGAAATTTTCTGATGGCCTCCAGCCATAATGTGGGGATTCATACGCACACATACCGGTACCGAATTCCCATATCTGCCGCCAAACTGCTCCAATACAGACAAGTTGTCGATATTAATTCTGACACCCAGCTCCACAGCCTCAGCAATTTCACCTATATCCACGCAATTGGGCGTAAACAAAATCTCCTGTGGCTCAAATCCGGCCATCAGTCCTAATTTTACTTCCTCAATCGAAACAGTATCCAGCCCTGTTCCCATGTTTTTAAACAGGCGCATCACATTCAGATTGCCCAGTGCTTTACAGGCATAGTTAAATTTTACTCTCTGCCCTTTGAAAGCATTGCAAAGCCTATCGTATTGTTTCTTCATGATGCCGGCATCGTACACAAAAAGAGGTGTCCCATACCTGTCTGCCAGGTCAAGCAACTGTTCGGTTGGAATTTGATGGTTCATTGGTTTATGATTAGATTTCTCAAATTTTACTCGGAATAAAAAAGCCGGAAATTCCCATCAGGAACATCCGGCTTTTGCCCCGAAATATCTCCGGGGCACTAGCGTTTCTTCAATTCAGCTTTCACATTATCTGTAGAGCTTCCGTCGTTTACGCTAAACTGAAGGCTTATTACCGTATAATTCTGATTAGCCGTACCAGAACCTGATAGAGTCAGGCCGGTACGGGTCTGTACCGGAATTTCCAAACTTCTGCCACTCACCAGTGCTGTGGTCGTAAAATTGGGCCCCTGAGCATACAAGCCTCTGATGATGAGGTTATTGGCCAACTCTCCCAAATCTATGGTCACCGTGTATGACTGGGGAGCAAAATCCCCTTCGGTTTCTTTTACATCCCATGTACCGGTATAGTTGAGCCTTGGATCGTTGATATCAAAATCATCCCTTTCGCAGCTTAACAGCGCAAAGGAGGTAGAAAGTGTCAGAAGTAAGAGGGTCTTTCTCACCAAACTGCCTTTTCAGATTGCAAAAGTAAAATTTTTACTTCTGTTGTCCTGAAGTGTACCGCTGATTTAATCTTTTAACCACCTCATCGGTGATGTCAAAATCTGCCTTTCCATAGAGAATGGTACCTGCAGCATCATAGGTAAGCACCAGGTCTAAGCCGGCCTCTTTCGCCAGCTGATCCACCACCTCGTCCAGGTCCTTTTTGATGATGGCATTCAGCTTAGCCTCCTCGGCCAGCAATTCCTGTGCACGCGCATCTCTGTACCGTATCAGTTCCTGCTGCTTATTCATCAGGTCCGCTTCTGCAGCCTGCAGCTCTCGCGGGCTTAGATTCTTAGCTTCTTTTTCCAGTTCTCTGTAGTTTTCTTCAAAAATTTTAGTCCTGCGTGCCATATCAGCCTCCAAAGACTTGTACTTCTGCTCAAGTTGTTTTTTGAGCTCTTTATGATGCTCATAATTGGCCACCAGTGAATCCATTCGTACATAAGCCACCCTGAGGCCGATTATTTCGCCATTCATCTGTACATCTTTTTGCAGGATGGCAGCGGTTTTCGGTTCGTCCGCAGCCTCTTGGCTCCTAGGGCCCCTGTTTTGCAAAGCAAACAAGAGTATCACTCCACCTAAAGCCACTATGCTGATTGCCTTAAATACGTTGTCCATCAGTTGTCCGGTTTCGTTTTTGAAAAAAATCGCGCAAACCTACAAAATCTCATTTCTGCTGCTCTTGAAAAAATTTTTATTTTTCACGTGCCTTGAGATAAAATTCAATCAATCCCGTCGTAGAGCCATCGTGCTGCAGACGTATCTTGCCCTCCTCCAGCTCCGGCAATATCCTGTTGGCCAGTTGCTTTCCAAGCTCCACTCCCCACTGGTCGTAAGAATAAATATTCCATACCACCCCCTGCAAAAAGATTTTGTGCTCATACATCGCAATCAAACTCCCTAAAGTCTGCGGGGTCAACTGCGGATATAAGATACTCGTGGTTGGCTTATTCCCCTCAAAAACCTTAAAAGGAGCCAAAAACTCAATATCCTCCGCCGAGGCCCCCGATGCTTTCAGCTCCTCCACCACTTCCTCGCGGCTTTTCCCTATCATCAAAGCCTCCGTTTGGGCAAAAAAATTGGCCAGCAGCTTCTCATGGTGGTCTTTATACGGCGCTACGGGCTTTATCCCCGCCAGAAAATCACATGGTACCAGACGCGTCCCTTGATGCAGAATCTGAAAAAAAGCATGCTGACCATTGGTCCCCGGCTCACCCCACACAATAGGACCTGTTTTATACTTCACCAGTTTGCCATTCCGGTCTACGGACTTTCCGTTGCTCTCCATATTACCTTGCTGAAAATAGGCCGGAAACCTGCTCAGATATTGGTCATAGGGCAGTATCGCCTCCGTTTCAGCCCCAAGAAAATTCACATACCAAATCCCGATAGCAGCCATCATAGCCGGAATGTTCTGCCGGAAAGGCGCCTTGAGCAAATGCTCATCCACCAGCCACGCCCCGTACAAAAATTCCATAAACCGTTCATATCCGACACGTATCATTACCGGCAGCCCGATGGCACTCCACACCGAAAACCTCCCTCCTACCCAATCCCAAAACTCAAACATATTCTCCACATCAATCCCAAATTCTCTCACCTTCTCCCCGTTGGTCGATACGGCCATAAAGTGCCTGGCTACATCCTCCGGCTTGCCCCCCTGGTCAAAAAACCACCTCCTGGCCGTATGCGCATTGGCCATCGTCTCCTGTGTTGTAAACGTCTTGGATGCCACTATAAAAATTGTCGTCTCAGCATCCACTTTTTTTAAGGTTTCCCAGATATGGGCACCATCCACATTTGATACAAAGTGAAACCTCAGCCTTGGGTGCCCATAGGCTTTCAGTGCCTCGGTCACCATCAGCGGCCCCAGGTCAGAGCCCCCGATTCCAATGTTTACCACATCTGTTATGGCCTTGCCGCTGTATCCTTTCCAGTCATCGCTGCGCACCTTATCACTGAAAGAACGCATCTTCTCCAGCACAGCTCTCACATCACCCCGCACATCCCTCCCCCCGGTCACCGACGGCCTCTCACCCCAATGATTGCGAAGCGCCGTATGAAACACCGCGCGTTTTTCCGTCCTGTTAATCAGTTCACCCCCAAACTGCGCATCGATGGCCTCCCTCCAGCCACACACCTCAAATAACTCTTCCAGCAATCCCAGCGTGCGCTCCGTCACCAGATTCTTCGAAAAATCCACCAACCAACCCTCCCATTCAATACTGAATTTTCTAAATCGCTGATCGTCAGCCTTAAAAAGCTCCTTTAATCTCCAGCCCTCCGCCTCTTTGGCATGTCGCTCCAGCGCTCTCCACGCCTGTGTTTCTGTAGGATTTACGTTTTTCATCACCACACACTTGTTTCTGCAAAGAAACCTCCCATGATCCCATCCCTCAAAAATCAATTTTCCACACCCATAGGATTCCGTCAATTTCCAAAATATTTTTTATTCCTTGGGCGTGCCCCCGCGCGCCGGCCTCTGAAACAGAGGCCTTACCGCGCGGGGTCGGGCTGCTCCGGGGTACGCTTCGCTCCCGTGCTCCGCACCGCCCTGCGGGCGCCCTCCGCATCCCTCACGCACAGCTCCTCTGTATGGACCCTCTATATCGATACTCCTTATCGTCAAATACTCCTAAAGCAAATCACCCTAGCAACACACCCCACTAAGCTCACCATACCCCTCAGCACCCCTCCAATCCCATTCACTGCCCCATATTTTTCCATAAAAACATACTACACTTCCACATCACCCAAACCAACAGCATCCATACCTCCACACCGTACCACCAGACTTGCAAAACACCCTGTTGCAATATGTCTCTTCTTTCAGACCTTTGTCTCTGTCAGTTCAAGGTGACCACAACCCATCGTATGCCAATAAAAAACATTCAACATATCCAACGATTTCTATCCAAGCACAAAGAGTTTTTTATCATCTTCCTGCTGCTTACCCTGATCGCTTTAATCACCCGACCGGGCACCGACAGCATCCCGACTTCCCATACCGAAATCGAAATTGAAAACCTCCCCCGCATCTACCAATCCGATACTACACACCTCCAAATCGAAATTTCCTATGTAAAACCCCAAAAAAACAAAAAAATCCCCTCCAGCGTCACCGTCAACTTCCATACCTTCAACTACCACCCCTCCAAAGGAAAATGGTACCTCACCAAATACGACATTGCTTCCCTGCTCCCTGACTTTACCATCCTGAAAATCAATCCCGACACCCTGTGGTTCAGCCCATGGTTCAGTGCAGCCCGAAAGGTGCCGGTGGTAGTCAATACCACCATCCCCCATCCCTTTGAACTCATCAGCCTGCATCTGGAGCCCGACTCCATCCCCTTGCTGTACCGACCCTCCGACGGAGCCAACTTCAATGAAATACACCTCGGTACCATCCGCCTGAAAAATGACCGGCGCCATCAGACCTTCACCCTTCCCGTAAAAAAATACCTTCCCAAAGGCACCCACTCCAACGTGAAAAAAATCACCATTCGCGCTGAAATAGGGCATTGGAAGCCAACACATCTCCTCATCCACACCCTTATATCCGACAAAAGCTACCTGGCACACGTCTACCTGGAAATACCCGTAGACGACCATCCCTCCGATGCTCAGCAATGCATACAAATCATCCAAACACCTCAAGGCGATTTTCAGGTAAATCACAAACCATCCACCACAAATCGCAGGATACGAAACCTCAAACTCATCGGCATTAATGCAATCGACGGATAAAAAACCTCTCATAGTCGGCCTCACCGGCGGCATAGGCAGCGGTAAAAGCACTGCAGCTGCCGTATTTGCCCGGCTGGGCATACCTGTCTACCAGGCAGATGACCACGCCCGTACCCTCGCCGACTCAGACCCCGATATCAGAAGTCAGATAGCCGCCGAATTTGGCACCCGGGCCCTCACCACCGACGGTCTCAACCGCCCTTATCTCTCCAAAACAGTCTTTACCAATCCCGAAAAACTTCAAAAACTCAACTCCATCATTCACCCCCACGTCAGAAAACACTTCCACCTTTGGTACTCCAGACAAAAATCACTCTACATCGTCAAAGAAGCCGCTATCCTCTTCGAAGCCGGCACTTCGTCCGAATGCGACCTGATAATCAATGTTATAGCCCCCGAAGAAATGCGCGTTAAGCGCGTTGTGCAGCGCTCCGGCCTCACCCGCGAAGAAGTTCACAATCGAATCCGACGCCAATGGACCGACAGCCAACGTATGGCATGGGCCGACTACAACATACTCAACGACGGAAACCACTCACTCATTCATCAAATCCTCCACATCCATGAAGATATTGTCCGCAGAGCAAATCAGAGAAGCTGACCGCTACACCATCCAAAACCGCCCCATCGCCTCCATCGACCTCATGGAAGCAGCAGCCTCAGCCTGGGTAGAGACATTCCTCCAATCCCTCTTATACTCCCACCGCAAATCCATCATCATCGTCTGCGGACCCGGCAACAACGGAGGCGATGGACTGGCCATAGCACGCATGCTAAAACCACTCAACAACGTTACCGTCTACCTGATGCCCTCCGACAACTACTCCCCCGACAACCTCGCCAACCAACAACGACTCCGGGAAAGCGGCATTCAACCCCTGCTCCTTCACACAACCGATATCCTCACGCTTCCACCCGATGCCGTCCTCATCGATGCACTCTATGGCTCCGGACTCAACCGCCCTCTGACAGGCCTGAGTGCCGATATAGTCCGCAAGATAAACGCCTCCGGTGTGCCAGTTGCCGCTGTTGACCTCCCCTCCGGCATGTTTGCCGACTCTAACGACCACAACACACTCCACACCATCGTAAAAGCCTCATTGACCATCACTTTCCACCTACCAAAACTCGCCCTCCTCATGATGCCCACCGGTGAGTTGGCAGGCGAAATCAAAATAGTTAACATCGGCCTCGACAGCTCATTTATCGACCAACAGGAATCTCCACACCACCTACAAGATGCCGACAGTGTAAAAGTACTCTACAGACCGCGCAGCCTGTGGATGCACAAAGGCCAGGCCGGCCGCGGTCTGCTGATTGGAGGTATTGGCCACACCGCAGGTGCAGTGCTGCTGGCCTCCTCAGCAGCCCTCAGATCGGGTATAGGCCTTCTCTACACCGCATGTGGACTGCGGGCAGCCCAGGCACTGCCCGTCCATCGCCCCGAAGCCATCGCCCTTGACCTCAATGAAACTGATTTACCCGACCTGGTCTCATCCCTTGAACCGGATGCCATAGCCATCGGTCCGGGCCTGGGCACCTCCCAGGCCTCCGCTGAATTGCTCAATGAAATACTGGAATACCCCATTCCCACTGTTTTGGACGCCGATGCGCTCAACCTCATTGCCAAGCATCGCTGGCTTCACAGACTTGGCCCCAACCATCTCATCACCCCTCATCCCAAAGAAGCCCTCAGACTTTTTGGCCAGGCTAAACCCTTTGAATTCCATCAAAACCTCCTCAAATTCAGCCAATCTTCAAAAACCGTCATAGCCTTCAAAGGGCGTTTCACCCGAATATACACCCCGGAAGGAATCGTCTGGTTCAACAACAGTGGAAATCACGGCATGGCCACAGCCGGCTCAGGCGATGTACTCACCGGAGTATTGCTCGCCCTGCTGGCCGCCGGATATCCCGTGGCACAGGCTGCCCGTCTGGGCGTTTGGCTTCACGGAGCCGCCGGCGATGCTGCACTGCTGCGTCTCAATAGTCCTGAATCGCTCATTGCCGGCGATATTATCAACCACCTCCACCAGGCTTTTCACCAACTATCTTCTTCCACCTGACCATTTAAGTAAGACACCTTGTGACACCGACCTCAAACCACCAGCCTTAGAATCACGCCAGCCAGCAGTTTACCGTTCCACCCGCTTCAGGAAACTCCTTTCCGCGACACCTGCTGTATTATCGGCAGCTAACCCAATCCTTAGCCACTTCACTGCTGACCATTGGCTCATCTCTCCAGGTTGATGGCGAAAACCCACCTTTACACTGCCATTTTTACCGAAATAAAACTCAAAACTGCTCAACCCCCGACATTTTGGCGCTAGAAAAAAGTTGGGTAGATTGTTGTTAATAAGTTTTCAACAAAATTTCCACGATATGAATCTCAACAACCTCACCATAAAATCACAGGAAGTGCTCCAGGAAGCCCGAAACATCGCTTCTGAGCGCTCCCATCAAGCCATAGACAACATTCACCTTCTCCAGGCCATGCTCGCCGAAGATAGCGGATTTACCAAATCTATCCTATCCAAAATGAGCGTGCCCGTTCACACCGTAGAACAAGCCGTCAGACGTACGCTCGACAGCATGCCCCGCGTGCAAGGTGGAGACGTCTATTTCAGCCGTTCCATCTCCGATGCCCTCAACCACGCTGCCAAAACAGCCAAGGAAATGGGCGATGAATACATCACCCTCGAACACCTGCTAATCGGCATACTAAAAAGCAACGACACCGCCTCCCGCATCCTCAAGGATGCAGGCCTCACCGAAAAAGACCTCCTGCGCACCATACAAACCATACGCGGAGGCACCAAAGCCACTTCTGCCAGCATCGAAGATACCCACAATGCCCTGAGCAAATACGCCAAAAACCTCAACGCCCTTGCTCGCGACAACAAACTCGACCCCGTAATCGGGCGCGACGAAGAAATCAGACGCGTCCTCCAAATCCTGTCTCGACGTACCAAAAACAACCCCATCCTCATCGGAGAGCCCGGCGTCGGTAAAACCGCCATCGTAGAAGGAATGGCACACCGCATCATCAATGGCGATGTGCCCGAAAACCTGAAAGACAAAGTCATCTACGCCCTCGACATGGGCGCCCTCATCGCCGGCGCCAAATACAAAGGCGAATTCGAAGAACGCCTCAAAGCCGTAGTCAAGGAAGTAACCCAAAGCGATGGCCAAATCGTCCTCTTTATCGACGAAATCCACACCCTCGTAGGAGCCGGAGCCGGCGAAGGCGCTATGGACGCTGCCAACATCCTCAAACCAGCCCTCGCTCGCGGTGAGCTCAGAGCCATCGGCGCCACCACACTAGGCGAATACCAAAAATATTTCGAAAAAGACAAAGCCCTCGAACGCCGATTCCAAAAAGTACTCGTCGACGAACCACAGCCGGAAGACGCTATCGCCATCCTGAGAGGCATCAAAGACCGCTACGAAATGCACCACAAAGTCCGCATCAAAGACGAAGCCATCGTAGCCGCCGTAGAACTCTCCACCCGCTACATCACCGACCGCTTCCTCCCCGATAAGGCCATCGACCTCATGGACGAAGCCGCCTCTCGCCTCCGCATGCAAATCAACAGCAAACCCGAAGAAATCGACGACCTCGACCGCAAAATACGACAGCTCGAAATCGAGCTCGAAGCCATGAAACGCGAAAACGACGAAAAACGCATCGCTCTCATCCGCGAAGAACTCGCCGAACTCAACGAAAAACGTTCCGCCCTCAATGCCGCTTGGCTACGCGAAAAAGAAGCCATCGAACACCTGCAATCCCTCAAAAAACAACTCGAAGACCTCCGCATCCAGGCTGAAGCTGCCGAACGCGCCGGTGACTACGGCCGCGTAGCCGAAATCCGCTATGGCCGCATCAAAGAAGTCGAAAACCAACTCAAAGAAGCCGAACGACAACTCAACACCCAAGGCAACCGCTTCATCAAAGAAGAAGTCGACGCCCAGGAAATCGCCGAAGTCGTATCCCGCTGGACCGGAATCCCCGTCTCCAAAATGCTCGAAAGCGAACGCGAAAAACTCCTTCGCCTCGAAGAAGAACTCCACAAACGCGTCGTCGGTCAGGATGAAGCCATTGCTGCCGTCGCCGACGCCATTCGTCGCAGCCGCGCCGGCCTACAGGACCCCAGACGACCCATCGGCTCCTTCATCTTCCTCGGAACCACCGGCGTCGGTAAAACCGAGCTCGCCCGCGCCCTGGCCGAAGTCCTCTTCAACGACGAAAAAGCCATGGTCCGCATCGACATGAGCGAATACCAAGAACGGCACACCGTCAGCCGTCTCATCGGCGCGCCCCCGGGATACGTAGGCTACGACGAAGGCGGACAACTCACCGAAGCCATACGCCACCGCCCCTACAGCATCGTCCTGCTCGACGAAATCGAAAAAGCCCACCCAGATGTCTTCAACATACTCCTCCAGGTACTTGACGACGGCCGGCTCACCGACGCCAAAGGCCGCACCGTCAACTTTAAAAACACCATCATCATAATGACCTCCAACATAGGCTCCCACCTCATCCAGGAACGCCTCGAAGAAATCAACAGCAGCTCCCGCGAGCAAATCCTCGAATCCCTCCGCGATGAAGTATTCGCCCTTCTCAAGCGAAGCATCCGCCCGGAATTCCTCAACCGCATCGACGAAGTCATTATGTTCGCCCCGCTCAGCAGCGAACAGATGAACGATATCGTGCGCCTGCGTCTCAACGAAGTCAAAAAACTACTCGAATCCCAAAACATCACCCTCGAATACACCGACGAAGCCATTCGCTACCTCGCCGAAGCCGGTTACGACCCCCAATTTGGCGCCCGGCCCGTCAAGCGACTCATCCAAAAACTAGTCCTCAACCAACTCTCCAAAGAAATCCTCTCCGGCCGCCTCACCCCCGAAAGCGTCATACTGCTCGACCACGACGGCCGGGACTTCACCTTCACCAATATCGAAGTCCCGGAAATCACAGAAGAATAATCCCATACACCCAGCACCCAATCCCCCGTCCTTACCCCCAAGGGCGGGGATTTTTTTTTCTTAGGGCGTGCCCCTGCGCGCCGGCCTTGCGGCCTTTACGCGCAGGGTCAGGCTGCTCCGGGGTACGCTTCGCTCCCGTGCTCCGCACCGCCCTGCGGGCGCCCTCCGCATCCCTCACGCAATACACCAGCCGCAAAAACTCCATCCCATATCAATCCATGGCCAACAACCTCAGACTCACCACACCCATTCCCTCAAATCCCCCCTAAATACATCCACTCTGATCAAAAGCCAACCCCACCCGAAACCATACACACCTTACCCTGAGACACCACATCCACTCCTCCCACCCCTACCAGCCCCCTTCGATCCTCCACTCCATCCAAACCCCCGGACAATACCCCAAAAAGCTCCACATTCAATCACAGCAAATACCCCACTTCCATACCACAGACTACTGTACCTTTGAGCCCATCATTTTACAACAACTACTTGGATAGAAATCTGGTCATAATTCCCACCTACAACGAAGCCGAAAACATCGGGCCCCTGCTGCAAACCATCATGGACTTGCCCGTGGCCTTTGAAGTACTGATTGTAGACGATAACTCACCAGACGGCACAGCCGACATCGTCAGACAATTTCAACCCACCTTCCCCGGGCGCATCCACCTCATCCAGCGCCCCGGCAAATTAGGCCTAGGCACAGCCTACATTACCGGATTCAAATTCGCTCTTAGGCACAAGTACGACTACATCTACGAAATGGATGCCGACTTCTCCCATAACCCCCAGGACCTCATTCGCCTCTATGAAGCCTGCAGAGCAGGAGGAGCCGACCTGGCCATAGGCTCCAGGTATGTCACCGGCGTCAATGTCATCAATTGGCCCATGTCACGCGTAATACTTTCGTATTTTGCCTCCCGCTACGTTCGATTCGTCACCGGATTGCCGGTACACGATGCCACCGCCGGCTTTAAATGTTATGCCAGACGCGTGCTGGAAAGCATCAATCTCGACCGCGTTCGCTTCATAGGCTATGCCTTTCAGATAGAAATGAAGTACATTACGTGGAAAAAAGGCTTCACCATAAAAGAAATACCCGTAATTTTCACCGACCGAAGCAATGGCACTTCAAAAATGTCCAAAGGAATCATCTGGGAAGCCATCTTCGGAGTCATCAAGCTTAAGATCAGAAGCATACTAAAACCATTTTAAAACCCCTTATGGCCAGACACACACTCATCAAAAACGCCAGACTGGTCAACGAAGGCAAAACCACCGAATCCGACCTGCTGATCACCGGAGAGAGAATCAGTAAAATAGCCCCCTCCATATCCCCGCACAACGCCAACACCAAAATCATCGACGCCATGGGAAAATACCTGCTTCCAGGCATCATCGATGACCAGGTGCACTTCAGAGAACCCGGCCTCACTTACAAAGGCACCATCTACTCCGAAAGCCGGGCCGCCCTGGCCGGAGGAGTCACATCCTACATCGAACAGCCCAATACCAATCCCCCCGCCACCACCATTGAACTCCTTCACCAGAAATACCACATCGCCGAAAAAACCAGCTGGGCCAACTTTGGCTTTAATCTCGGAGCCAGCAACGACAATATAGAAGAAATCAAAAAAGCAGCCTCCTCCAAAGCCGCCGGAATTAAAGTATTCATGGGCTCCAGTACCGGAAATATGCTCGTCGATAATCCCGCCACTTTAGAAGCCCTTTTCAGGGATAGCCCTCTGCTGATCATCACCCACTGCGAAGACGAAACAACCATTCGCCAAAATCAGCAGAAATACATTGACCTGATAGGTCGAAATCAACTTACGGCTCGCTATCACCCACTCATCCGCAGCCACGAAGCTTGCCTGCTCTCAACTCAAACGGCCATCTCACTGGCCAAAAAATTCAATTCCAGACTCCACATCTACCACATCAGCACAGCACAGGAAGCCGTAATTTTTGAAAACAAAGTCCCCCTCGAAAAAAAGAAAATCACAGCCGAAGCATGCATCCACCACCTTTGGTTTTCCGATGCCGACTACGCCGATAAAGGAAATCTGATCAAGTGGAACCCTTCCGTAAAAACAACCGCCGACAGAGAAGCCATCTGGAAAGCCCTCCTCGAAAACCGCATCGACATCATCGCCACCGACCACGCCCCGCACACCCTCGAAGAAAAACAAAAACCCTACATCGACGCCCCATCAGGCGGCCCTCTCGTACAGCACAGCCTCAATGCAATGATGGAATTTGTCAAAGAAGGACGCATCACCATCGAACGCCTCGTCGAAAAAATGTGTCACAACCCCTCCATACTGTTTCGGATTAAAGACCGCGGATTTATCCGCGAAGGCTACTTCGCCGACCTCGTACTCCTCCATCCGGCCATGCCCTATACAGTCAACAAAGACAACATTTTTTACAGCTGTGGCTGGTCACCTTTTGAAGGCATCAGCTTTAAATCCAGAGTAACTCACACCTTCGTAAACGGACAGTTGATGTATGAAAACGGAAAATTCAGCAGTTTCAAAAATGCCATGTCTCTGGAATTTACGCGCGATTAGCATCGGCTGCCTTCTGCTGGTGCTGCCTGCGTGTGTCAAGGTCGAAATACCACCCGATGTTCTGCCACCCGAACAAATGGCCAGCATACTGGTCGATATCCACCTGCTCGAAGGCAGACGCTCCGGCGATAAAGTCCTGTACAGCGAAAACCATCTGATGGAAGACTATTACAAAGCAATCTTCGAAAAACACTCCATCACCGATGAGCAATATCGCCGGTCACACCACTTTTATACACAATACCCCGACCTGTTTTCAAAAATCTACGACCAGGTCATAGGAGACCTCCAACTCCTGCAGGTAGAAATCACAGACCCCACGGCGCCAGCCAGCGACGACAATTTTTAAACCTATCTTATCGTTCAGCACTGTAAATTTGCCCGTAAGGGCATCAACAATTCAAACTTAATGCATTTAAAAAAAGCTATCCTCGCACTCACGCTTGCTGCATTACATCAGGTTTCAGCACAAATTGACGTCAACGACAGTCTGGTTATATATCAAGACTCTGCTTCCGCATCCCATCGACTTGAAATTTCAGACGACCCCTTCGCCAAAACACTGGACGAATTGTTTAAACTAAACTTGTTCAGAACTACCCAAAGATGGGAAGAGCGAAATGAATATACAGCAGACTTTTCATCCATCCCCGACAGCCTCTTTGAATACAGACTTCGCAAGCTCGACCACAAAACCCCACTCCAGCTGACCTATAACCGCGAAGTTCGCCAGTACATCGAAATGTATCTTCGCAAGCATCAGTTAGTATCTCGAATGATGGGACTCTCTCAGCTCTACTTCCCCATCTTCGAAGAAGTATTCGACAAACACAACATTCCATTAGAAATCAAATACCTGGCAATGGTCGAATCCGCCCTTAACCCCCGGGCTACCTCAGTAGCCGGAGCACAGGGACTTTGGCAGTTTATCTACTCCACCGGAAGGCTGATGGGCCTCAGTATTACCAGCTACATCGATGAGCGAAACGACCCCTACAAATCCACTGAAGCAGCAGCGCGCTTCCTAAAACAGCTCTATCGCTGGTTTAACGACTGGAACCTCGCTCTGGCCGCCTACAACTCCGGCCCGGGCAATGTGACAAAAGCCATCCGAAGAAGCGGAGGAAAAACCAACTACTGGGAGCTCAGACCTTACCTCCCTAGGGAAACAGCCGGCTATGTACCTGCCTTCATCGCAGTAAACTATGTGATAAACTACGCACACGAACATGGAATCTACCCCCTTGAGCCGGAAATCACTTTTTACGACCTTGATACCGTGGTCGTTAGAGAGCCCGTCGATCTGCGCCATCTGGCCGAAGTCCTCGAAATGCCCGCAGAAATGATCAGCTTTTTGAATCCACAATATCGACATTACATCATACCCTCCAGCGAAGACAATCTTTACTTCATCGCTTTACCCAGAGACAAATGGGGACTCTTCGTAGCCAACGAAGACACCATCTACACGTATCTAAAGGAAACCACCAGGTCATCTACCGAAATAGCCAACCGATTGAGAGCCAATGCCGAAGCATCACCACTTACCTCTGGCGACAGAGTCGTGCACACTGTAAAAAGAGGTGAATCTTTAGGTGCAATTGCCAAAAAATACAAGGTAAATATTTCAGATATCAAACGATGGAATAACCTTCGATCCAACAACATACACCCAAACCAGAGATTGACCATATACCGAAACAGGCAAGGGCCATCCGCATCCAACGCTTTAGCATCTGCCTCCTCTGCAAAAGAACAAATTCCAGTGATCAGACACAATTCCGGTACAACAAAGAACGATAACTCCAGAAACAATGTACAATATTACACCGTAAATCCAGGAGACACACTTTATAGCATTGCGAGAAGATATCAGGGCGTACGGGTTGAAGACCTTATGGCATGGAACAATCTCAAAGATGCCCGCGACCTGAAATCCGGTATGAAGCTTAAGATTTACCTCAATTGAAAAAGACAATATTCTTACTTGTTTTTTCCTTCCTGTACTTTATTACTCTGCCAAGTTGCGAATCTACATCTGACCAACATGCAGGCCCCCCCTCAAAAAAACAGCAAACAGCACTACCCCCAAGCACGGGATCCAGATGCGAAATCTTAGTAGTTTGCACCGAGCACCTCTGGAATTCCCGAGCCCTAATACCCCTTAAAAACGAACTCCTCCGCCCTCAGCCAGGACTACCTCAGCCGGAGCCATATTTCTCAATTTTGCGCGTTGACCCGGTAAACTTCAAAAATGTCATTCAAAGAAATAAGGCCGTCATCATCATCGAAGAATCAGACACTACCACCTTTCAATGGAAGTCCAATGCATTCTCCAAACCACAACAGTTAGCTCTATTTACCTACTCAGACCTCAGACAACTTTATGTGCTCACAGCGCGTCATAGAAGTGAAATTTTCAGTCGTTTTCGCGAACAAGATTTGAATTTCACCCGCAGAACACTTCTGACCTCCGGTGCAAAATGGAAAAAAGCCACTGAAGAAGAAAGCATCCGACTGTTAATGCCACAAGGTTATACCGAGGTAGTAAAAAAAAACAACCTAAGTATATTCTTCGCACAGTCTTCTAAAACACATCATGTAATCATGGTCTACACCAGACCATGGGACCCGGAAGGCCACCTGCTCAATGAATGGGAGATTATAGCAATCCGTGATTCACTGACCAGAATTCATACCCAATCCTCTCGTCCGGGCAGCTACACCATGGTGGACACCTCCATCACCCCCTTGTCTCAAACCATAAATTTTAACGGCAGCCTGGCTATCGAAATGAGGGGTCTCTACAAGTCGGTAAATGACTTCCTCGGGGGACCTTTCTACTCCATTACAATTTTTGACGAAAAATACCGTAGAATCATACTGCTTGATGCCTTTCTACAGGCCGTAGGTCTTAACAAACGAAACATGCTTTTCGAAATGGAATCTGTGCTGAAAAGTGCAGAATTTTAATCCCTAATGGAAATATAATTCCCTATTTGGGAAAATTTCAATTTCACAAAAAGGACTAAAATCTTCATTATCAGTATTTAAATCGATTTGGCATAATTAAAGCAAATTCTTTAAGAACAAATAACCTCACCGATGAAAAAGTATTTTAACCTTATTGCAATTATCATCATCTCTCTGAACATTTTTACACATTGTAAAAAAGACAAAATCGATGATAATCAGAATACCGCCCACATCTCTTCCATGAAAGAACTTCAGGTACCTTCGGGTTTTGATTTCTCAACCATGAGAGAAATAGACTTTACTGCATCCATCGAGGATGATATGTTTGGCAACAACAAGTACAAAATAGAACTCTTTGACAAATTTCCAAGTGAGGGTACTTCCCCCAGAGTAGTAGTGATAGCCTCTAAAAACCAAAACGCATCGGTAAAAGCCAGGATAAGCCGCGCCGTAAAAAATGTTTTCGTAGTAGTCAATTACCCCAATGGAATAAGGGACATGCGCACCGTATCCATAGAGGGCGATAAGGTAAACTTCACCTTCAAAAAAATGGGCCGCCCCCAGCGTAAAACTCAAATCAATCCCAACGGATGCACCGGATGTACCGTAACACTTAACAACTTCTCCAACTACAACGGCAACTTTTGGGGCAATGAAATCATATGCATCAGCGGCACCTTCACCGGTGGCTTCAACATTGGTGGCAATGTTCAGGTACGCATTTGTCCCGGAGCCAACGTCAACTTTAGTTATTTTAATGCAAATAACAATGCCTCCCTTGAAATCAATGCCGGGGCTACCCTGACTACCGGAAATATCAATTTCAACGGCAATACTTCAGCCTTCAGAAACTGGAGCAACAACGTAACCATCACCTCCAACTTCTCCCCAAACGGAAAAGTCTACAACGAAGGAATCCTAAACATCAACGGACAATTCAACTGCAACTCAGGCAGCGAAATCGTAAACTATGGTGAAATCAATACAACTTCCGATATCAACATCAACCATAAGTTCCTCAATCATGGAAAAGTTGCCAGTGGAAATACCATCCACTTCAACAGGTCATCGAATGTCCAGAATTACTGCTCCATGACGGCTAACAATAATTTTCACTTCAACGGTATACTAGAAAACTGCTCTTACATGCGCTGCAACAATGAAATGTATGTCAACTCCAGCACTACCATTACCTTGTACGATGGCGCCATGATTAAAGGCGGTACAGGCAATACCTACTTCAACAAGGTCATACAAGCCTATGGAAGTACTTCCAGTATTGTAATTCCCGGCCCGCTGACCATTAACAGCTCCGGTGGTATTGCTGGCAATGTAGAGCTCTGTGCAACCAATATAGTGGCAAATAATGGGGCAATTGTAGCTCCGGCCTCCATCGGATGCAACAATTTTATCCCCACTTCACCCTGCAATCCTGAAGGATTCGGAACACCTTCAATTGTAGATTCAGATGGTGATGGAGTACCCGACAACATCGACGAATACCCCAACGATCCCCTCCGCGCTTACAACCTCTATTTCCCTTCACAAAATGGGTTTAATACCCTTGCTTTTGAAGACCTGTGGCCAGCCTATGGAGATTTTGATTTCAACGATCTGGTCATTCACAACAGAATGCACTTTGTACTCAATGCCAATATGGGCGCTGTGGAACTCTTTTACACCTACAAAGTAGTTGCTATTGGAGCTTCCCAACGAAATGCTTTCGGCATTCAGTTTGACAATTTACTTCCCTCTGCCATTCAATCCGTTGATGGTCAATTGCTCTCCGGCTTCACAAGCATTGCCCCCAACGGCACTGAAAACGGACAAAGCAAAGCTGTGGTCATTATTTTCGACAACGCGTTCAGCGCCCTGCCAAATCCAGGAACCCTATTTGTCAATACAGTGCCCAATCAAACATTTGTAGCCCCAATCGAACGGGTTGTTACCATAAACTTCAGCTCTCCGATACCCATAGCCAATATCGGCGATTGGAATCCTTTCACGATCGTAAATCAAAACCGGGGCCGCGAGGTGCACTTGCCGGGTTTTCAACCCACCGACCTGGCCAACACCACTCTGTTTGGCACCATCGACGACAATACCGGCGCCAGCGGATTTCTCAATTACACCAGCAAAACAGGTCTTCCTTGGGCCATTGAAATTCCTGATATTTGGAAATACCCCATCGAAAAAGAAGATATTGTAGGTGTTTACCAGCAATTTGCGCCATGGGCACAAAGTGGAGGAGTTCAATACCCCCTTTGGTATGTGGACAATGGCAACAACGTCGTCACTTCAAAAATATACAACCCATAAAATACTACTGATAGTACAATCCTGTCAATCGCCCCGACCAATGGTTCGGGGCGATTGTATTTTTTGCAATTTGATTTTCAATATTATAGTCAACTAATCGAATCCCAAATTTTTTGCTCAGGTATTCTTATACTTGCACTACAAAGATTTGGAAATGAAAAATTGGTTTATACTGCTTAGCTTACTTGCATCGTTGTATACCCTTCAGGTCAATGCACAGAGAAAACGTGCAACCACAACCCCTGATAAAAAACAGGAAAAAATAAATCTGTCAGCCCTTAAATGGCGCAGCCTTGGACCTGCAACCTTCGGCGGCCGAATTGCAGACATCGCTGTTAATCCTATGGATTTCAAAGAGTTCTATCTTGCTGTTGCCTCCGGTGGAATTTTTAAAACAACCAATGGCGGGGTCACTTTCACTCCGATTTTCGAAAATCAGCCCTCCTACTCCATCGGATGCCTGGCTGTAGATCCCAAAAATCCCAAAGTAATCTGGGCAGGCACCGGAGAAAACAACAACCAACGCTCCGTCGGATACGGAGATGGCGTTTACAAATCAATAGACGGAGGCAATACCTGGCAAAATATGGGACTTAAAACCAGTGAACACATTGGTATGATAACCATAGATCCCCGAAACTCTGACCATATATACGTGGCAGCTTATGGCCCCCTTTGGTCTAAAGGTGGTGAAAGAGGAATTTACAAGACAACTGACGGCGGAAAAACCTGGAACAGAATACTGCACGTAAGTGACCACACCGGTTTTAACGAAATTCACATCGACAAAACCAACCCCGACAGACTTTATGCCACTGCTCACCAAAGGCGCAGGCATACCTTTACCTACATATCCGGCGGACCAGAAAGCGCACTTTATGTCAGCAATGATGCCGGAGCGACTTGGTCAAAAGTAACCAACGGACTGCCCAAAGACGCTGATATGGGACGCATCTCCCTGGCCCAAAGCCCCGCCAATCCCCAGCGAATATATCTGATGATCGAGGGGCATGGCATATATGTTTCCGACGATCGGGCAGGCTCCTTTCGCAAGACGAATGACTACTACTCATCAGGAAACTACTATGTAGAGCTCATACCTCATCCTACCGATGAGCTTACGTGCTTTAGCATGGACACCTACACCCATATCACCACCGATGGAGGTAAGACCTGGACACGCTGGACCGAAGACAAAAAGCATGTAGACAATCACGCCCTCTGGATCAATCCTTTAAACCCCAATCACATGCTCAATGGAAACGACGGAGGACTCTACGAAACGTTTGATGCCGGTAAGTCGTGGAGATTTATCGACAATCTGCCGATTCTGCAACTGTATAGGGTATCAGTGGACAATGCTGGGCCATTCTACAATGTATACGGAGGTACACAGGACAACAGCTCTGTTGGTGGCCCCTCCCGCACGCGTTTTGTGCAGGGGATCACCAATGCCGATTGGTTTGTAACCCAAGGAGGTGATGGCTTCAAAACTCAGATAGACCTTCAAAACCCCAACATCATATACGCCCAGTATCAATACGGAGGACTCGCCCGCTACGATAAAGCTACAGGAGAGCGGGTAATGATCCGCCCCATTGAAGAACCGGACAGTCCAGCTTATCGGTTTAATTGGGATGCTCCGCTCATTCTCAGCAATCACACACCGGGCACCTTGTATTTTGCGGCTCAGAAAGTGCTGAAATCATCCGACTATGGCAATTCCTGGCAAGAGGTCAGTCCTGACCTGAGCAGAGGCATCGACAGGAATACCCTCCAAGTAATGGACCGCTATTGGGGCATAGATGCAGTAGCCAGACACCGAAGTACAACCCCCTATGGCAATATATTGCAGCTAACAGAATCGCCATTAAAAGCCGGCAGGCTGGCAGCCGGCACCGACGACGGCCTCATCCATATCACCGACGACGATGGAAAGACCTGGAGAAAAGCCGCTGCCCTACCGGGTGTTCCTGAGCGAGCTTTCATTAGCGCTCTTTTATGGTCAGCCCACAAAGAAGATGTGCTGTATGCCGCTGCCAATAATCATCAAGAGGGAGACTTTAGACCATACCTCTACAGGTCAGCCGACGCCGGGCGATCCTGGCAACCCATCACAAACGGGCTGCCGGATAGAGGTTCCGTCTGGTGTATCGCCGAAGACCCATTAGAAGAAAAGCTTTTATTTACAGGTACAGAATTTTCAATCTACACCAGCCTGGATGGTGGAAAAAATTGGCAAGCTCTCAATGGCGGACTACCCACCATTCCTGTGCGCGATATCGCCATTCAAACCACCCAGCACGATCTCGTGATTGCTACTTTTGGTCGGGGCTTTTATGTGCTTGACGATTACAGCGTCCTCCGGCAATTGGCCACAGAAGACTGGACAACGAAAAACTTTGCCGTTGCCAACGACAGACCCGGATTGCTCTTCCAGGAAGCCAATAAATACGGATATGGCAGAGCTGGTTTTCTGGGGGATGGATTTTACATGGCCGATAACCCCCCAATTGGAAAAACCTTTACTTTCTTTTTGAAGGAAGCCCCAAAAACACTCAAACAACTCAGAAAAGAAAAAGAAAAAAAACTCAACCCGGAGAAAGACCAATTCCCAAACCCTACACTCGATGAACTCAGAGCAGAAAAAACCGAAGAAGACCCGTATCTGATTTTTTCCATCCGTCAGGCAACTGGTGAGGAAATAGCTCGGTTTACAACCAATGCCTCAGCAGGGTTGCGCAGAATTTCCTGGGATGGCCGATACACCTCAAGAGCTTCTTTTCCATCCGGTAGTCATACCGACCTGAAAAGCTCCGCACACAAAGCCCCACCCGGCACTTATCAATTGAGTGTGTGGATGCATACCCGTGACACCCTTTATCCCCTTATTTCAAACCATCAATTTGAACTGCTGACTCTTGAGGCTGAAATATTTCCTCCGGCTAACAGAGAGAGCGTTCTCCAACATCGCATAAAAGCAGAAGAACTGCTTCGCCAGCTCACTGCCGCTACTTCCATGCTCGAAGAAATGCATAATGAGCTAAAATCCGTCAAACAAGCCCTGAGAATAATCCCTGGTTCCGATCCAAAATATCTCAATGAAGCAGCTTTCATTGAAAATCAATTGATGAATATCAGAATTGCCTTACAAGGCAACAGAATATTGGGCAATGACGAAATTCCCATGCCCACATCCATTTCCGAAAGGTTAAATCAAAGTTTTTATGCGCTGTATTATTACTCCGGTGAGCCGACAGGTACTGCACTTCGCCAGTTAGAAATAGTAGAAAATCAACTCCCCGATGTGTTGGAGAAAATCAGGCAAGCAAAGCAGAAAATCGATTTTCTGACTACCTATCTGATCGATATAGGAGGTCCCTATTGGAAGGGTAGACTTCCGGAAAACAATCGGTAAAACCTTATGGATCAAACAACACCTGGAGCAGATCATACAAATGCCATTATAACAATCCGACAAAAGCCTGAGTCAGCAGATGAATACCTGGCTAAAGGCTGTGGCCGCTGCAATCGATGGAATACACCACAATGCAGTGTACAACAGCATCATTCAACCATGAAAGCCCTCATTGAGCTCATGAGGCAAACCGGCCTGAGAGAAGTAATCAAGTGGGGTGTTCCCTGCTACACCTACAGAGAAAAAAACATAGCCATAGTGGGGGCCTTCAGACAATACTGCTCTCTCAGTTTTTTTAAAGGAGCTATGCTGGAAGATGAGATTGGCATATTAAAAAAGCCTGGTGAAAATACACAACTTGCGAGGGCTATACACTTCTGCTCTGAAGATGAAGTTCAGAAAAATGCCGACCATATCAGAAACCTAGTCCATCAGGCTATTCTCCTGGAAGAAAATGGAAAGCAGTTTGAAGTCAAATCTGCTCAGCTGCCCAAAATTGCTGAATGGGAAGAAGTACTTCAAAATAATCCCGAACTACGGACAGCCTTTGAAAAGCTGACACCCGGAAAACAAAAGGCCTATCTCATAAGCTTCTCCAATGCAAAAACAATCAAAAGAAGAACAAACAGAATTCAGAAAAGCATTCCCTTGATTTTGCGCGGAGAAGGACTGCATGACCGGTATTCAGGCAGTAGGTAATATTTATCTCAGATTTGTGCGGTTTGAATAAATAAAATCATAGCTCAGCCTTACATACGCATAGCCATCTTCAAAACTATTGAAGGGGGCATTTCTATCGTCGAAAGGTTGCCACCCGCCTTCCGACTCTATGAGAAGGCCATTGACGATTGAGTGCCATATTCGTATACAATATCCGGTTTCAAGCCCGTATCCTCACTATTCAATACTGCTACGCGGAATCTGCAATAATCCAAATCCGTGACAAATTGGTAAGGTTGCAGCTTTTCCTGATTGCTAGGTTCGCTGAGCCGCACCTTATTGCCTGAGAGTTTAAAGCTATTGGAATTGAACTAAAAAGAAATACTTTGGCTAAAAACCGTCGAATCTTCCGTAGCCGGATTCAACTTGACAGAGTTTTTCTGATGCAAAAGCAAAAGCTCGATAGGTAGCCTGTTTTAATTTTTCAGGTGCAAATTGTTTTTTTACATCCGTATCTTAAAAAAATTTGTGGATCTTACTGTAGACCCATGAAGCATGAATCAAAAGTTATATCCATTTAAAAAATTCGTAGTCTTTCTTTGAAATACTTCGATTTTTAAGCTGCCTGCATACCCAGTTTAAGTCAATACTTTATAGGCTTCACCTATCCTTTTATAATCAAACTTTTAAATGTGTCTGAAACAAAAACGCACCAATATGTCAGCATTGAGCCATCTACAATTGATCGACAAATAAAAATCAAATACACACTTTTGTAATAAAAAGAGATGAAGAGATTTGAGGGGAAATCCGTAATTATAACAGGTGGGGCTTCAGGTATTGGCTACACCTCTGCCATGGCCTTTTTGTCTGAGGGCGCTTCAGTACTGATTTGGGACGTAAACGAGGTAAAGGGGAAAGAGGCAGCGGAAAAATTCAGTAAAAACGGTAAGGCATTTTTCATCCAGGTAAATACTGCAAATGCGTCTTCTGTAAAAGAAGCTCTGGAAGCAAGTCTTAACCTGGTAGGAGGCATCGATGTGCTTATCAACAATGCCGGAATCACACGCGATGCTACCCTGCTGAAAATGACCGATGAACAATGGCAACAAGTGATCGATGTAAACCTGACAGGGGTTTTTAACTGTGGCAGAGCCGTAGCTTCTCACATGGCTGAGCGCGGCAGAGGGGTGATCATCAATACTTCATCTGTGGTTGCACTTTATGGAAATTTTGGACAGAGTAACTATGTGGCTACCAAAAGTGGACTGATTGGTATGACCAAAGTCTGGGCTAAGGAACTCGGACGAAAAGGAATACGCGTCAATGCCGTAGCTCCAGGTTTTATTGAAACAGATATGATCACCACAGTGCCCGACAAAATCGTGAATGCACTACTGGAACGAACCCCACTCCAAAGACTCGGAAAACCGGAAGACATCGCAGCTGCCTATTTGTTTCTGGCAAGTGATGAAGCCTCCTTCATTACAGGAACTTGTTTGAGCGTGGATGGTGGAATCACTATATAACATCTTGTTTTAGCTATGACCAGAAGAGCAGTACTCATTGGCACAGGTATCGGCTTAGCAAATCGTGTTTTGCCCAACAGCTTTTTCAACGATTTATTAGGTGAAGATGTAGATACATGGCTCAAAGAAAATGTAGAAATTTATGAAAGGAGGTGGTGTGATGAGTTACAATCGACATCCACGTTGTGTCTGGATGCAGCACTAATGGCACTGGAAAGGGCCGATATCGGGCCGGAAAAATTGAATCTGATCATCGTTGCTACCGATACCCCGGAATATATTTCCCCAAGTACGGCCTCGATCGTGCAGTACAAGCTGGGAGCAATAAATGCAGCCACTTTTGATGTGAATACTGCATGTGCAGGATTTGTATCTGCGCTCGATACTGCCGCTAAATACATAGTTGCCGACGATCAATATGAATATGTCCTGGTAATCGGGGCTTATGCCATGAGCCGATATCTCAACCCCAGGGATAAAAAAACCGTTACCTTGTTTGCCGACGGTGCAGGAGCTGCTGTGCTCAAAGCTGAAAAAACCGCAGAACGAGGGTATCTATACGGCCTTCAAATGACTCAGGGACAATACTATGACTGGATGGGCATCTATGCAGGTGGTGCCCGACAACCTCTCAATCACGATTTGGTAGCAGCCGGTGAACACTACCTGAAATTCGTTCGAAAATTTCCTAAAGAACTCAATCCGAGGATGTGGACCATGATGGCCAACCGAGTGCTTGACCATATCGGCCACCGGCCAGAGGATGTGAAACTTTTTCTGATGACTCAAATCAACATCAATTCCATCCGCGAAACAATGGACAGGCTTTCCCTGCCTCATGACAGGGCACTTGCCATCATGCATCGCTATGGGTATACCGGCTCGGCAGCCATTCCAACAGCATTGCATCACGCTTTGTCTGAGGGAAAAATCCGCGACGGCGACCTTATAATGCTCATCGGCTCAGGCGGAGGGCTTGCCTTTGCAGCCTCTGCAATGATTGTGTAATGTTGGCTTATATTCACATTCTGAACATTCGGAAATGTGAAATTGTATTTAAAGCAGTGATTTTTTACAAATGTGGCAAATTGCAAACAATCAGCTGGTCAGAAAATTTGAATTCCGCGATTTCGTAGAAGCCTTTTCGTTCATGACCAAGGTAGCTCTGGTGGCGGAAAAAATGAACCATCATCCGGAGTGGACCAACGTATACAATAAAGTCGAAATAAGGCTTAGTACGCATGATGCCGGAGGAACGGTTACCCAAAAAGATTATGAACTGGCGAAAGCTATCGACCACTTGCTGTGACCATCATATAGCCTGAAAGAGCACCGACTGACTTATTTCGTAGCCGATAAGATATCCCTGAGCCCCTTTTGTCACAAGGAAAACAGGATCGTTTTTACCCTTTTGAAGTATGATGGGAGTTGAAGTGCCATAGACCGGAAACCCTTCTACCATCAAACCATTACTATGGAAAAGAGCTATCTTCTCATCAACAGCACCTGCCACCGTGTAGAAGTTTTTACCTAAAATCCGGACCAATTCCGGAGCCTCAGTAATGGAAAAAGGCAGCTTTTTTTCAAAAAATCCGTTGCGGTCTTTTATGATGAGCTGATTTCTGCTCGCATAACCACTGAAAACCTCATTATGACTGATTAGACCGTAGTCTGGTACTTGCAACAGTCGAATACTGTCAGACCTTCCGTTTTGAAAATAGCTGACCTGCTCTCCATTTGCTTTAAGGTATTGAATATACCATGGCTGTCCATCGGCCGGAAAGACCATATGCACCTCATACGGGGTCTTTGCCGGAAAAGCTCCCTTTAAACGGGAATTGCCTGCTCGATCAGTGATGAAGACGGTACCGTCCGCTGATTGAAACACCAGATAATCAAGGCCTTTGTGGAAATAGTGTTTTGGATGGTATGCGAGTGGAGCTTTAAGCGATGTAAACTGCCATCCTTTTACCGGATTTCCGCTTACGTCCAAATTGTGCACGGTGGTTCCCTCGCCTATTATCAGGCGGTAGTTTTTATTCTTGTCATAGTCAAAGAGAGCAGCCGCCGTAATTGTCTTATTGAATTTTTTTGGCCATGGTTTGACATCATTGCCATTTCTGTCAATCACATATACCGAACCGGATGTAACGATCACGTGCTGCAATCGACCGTTTTTGAACATATCCCATTGAGCGGTATAAAGTATGGGGGCGTCGAGTTTCTTCTGCCACAATCTTCGGCCTTCGGGGGAGCATGCGTGAAGAGTCCATCCTTCATCCTGAAAAATGAATTCCTGTGAATTGTCCATGTGATTGGTCACTGCCACCGGCCCAAAGATGATTTTTTCGGTCTTTAGTGTCCATAGTTGTCTGATTCCTTTGTCTTCCTCTCTTCCGAAAACGGATGTCAAGGAAACTACAGCCGATTTGTTGATGTAAGTAAGCGAAAGTAAATGCTGGCCGGTAGGAGGCAGTTGATTCAGCAGATCGCGAAGCACAGGTGCTTTATTGATAAGGCTATTTTGAAGGAGAGTTTCGAAATATTTTTCTTTTGCAAAGGCGATAATGTGTCCTGGTTGGGCTGTTTTGGTCAGGAGCTTTTCGAAGGGTTCCTGAACAGTAAGTAATTTGTTGTCTTCCAGTGCATTGAGCACGGAATAAAGAAAAGTTTCATCAGGGCAGAGGAGGATAAAGTCTTTTACAATCACAGCCAGGGCTGTTTGCCGGGATACGGGCAGGCTGTAGAGATGCTGTATCAGTGCTGGTTGTCTGATTTCCCATATTTCATATCCTCTGTAGGAAGGGAGAGGTTTTTTGGTTTCATCTGGCCAGGCTATGTCTATAAATTTAGAGGCATTGTACACCCGGAAAAAATAGGTGGGTACCGAGTTTTCCGGAATGGTTCCATAAAAAATACCGAATTCCCCCCGGAGTATTTCTTTCAATTCTTGAAACGGGATGGTTTTAAATTCCGTTTCTAATGCAGTGCGGTAGGCTTTAAGTTTACCGGTTTGCTCCAGGTATTCCAGATATTTACGCTGATAGGTGGCGTAATTTTCCAGGTTGAAATAAACAAAAGCATTGGCAAAAGATGGGACAGGGAGGTGTTGCAATTTTTTTTCAGACACATAATTGCCTGATAATGTGCTTATAAACAGACCCGCTGAATCTGGTACCTGAATCAATCCGTCGATTTGCAGACGATCAGGCGTGGGGTGAAGGTCAAAAGCAGCCCAAAGACCAGTCTTTTCGAGCCATTTGGGATGCTGCTTCCCCAGATGCGATTTGGACAGGTGTGAAAACTCCCGAAGATTGATGAGGAGGTTAAGTGGGTCTTTGCGGTTGAGGGTTTTATACATATCTGAAAAACCTTCAGAGGTTCTGACCGAATAGGTGCCCGAACTGGTTCTTAGAGCTTCTTCTATCAATGTACGGTGACGGCTGAGAAGTCCGACTTTATTTTTCAGCGAAATGTAGTAACTTCTTCCGTTTGAAAGGGTTAAATGGTAGATTTTGGAACTTTCATAATCGGAGGTATCGATGATGTAATTATCGGGATCCGGGTTGAACTTCAGGTCAGAAGACGAAACAGGAACCAGAAAAAGCCAGCCATACTTTCGGGCTCCGGATAGCAACAGGGCCGCATGTACCGGCTGATTTGTGATTGAATTGTACATACTATCCCCTAAGGCAAGCCGGAGGTATTCGGCATCGGTTTTTAGCTCTTTCAGCCATTGGGTGTTCTTCAATGGCTGAGCAAGCTGGGACGATTTCAAAGCTGTGTTCAACGTATTGACAGATTTCGAGAAACCAAGCATCACTGCCTGGGGTGCTATAAAATCGAGTACCTGACCTTCTGAAGTGTCGACACCAGACTTGCAGGAGCTTAATATCAATAGAAGTAAAAAACAAATTTTTGAGGTGATATGGGAGTAGAGTGTTTTCATTCCTCAAATTTGATACAAAAGTAAGCCAATACATTGGCCTGCTGCATGGATGATACTTGAGTGACATCAAGCGCCAGACAATGCAAGCGCCAGGGTGGAAGGTCGGACCGGCGGATTATTGAAATTGAGTCGCGGAGGTCAATTATTTGTGTTTGTTTAGCAAAGGGGGGGATTTGCAGGAGACTATTTTTGCAGCCTTATTTTGAAATACAGCATGTTAAATCTCAGAAACATAGCGATCATTGCTCATGTGGACCACGGCAAGACTACCTTGGTAGACAAGATGC
The DNA here is from genome assembly GCF_003337435.1 of Schleiferia thermophila. Lineage (GTDB taxonomy): Bacteria > Bacteroidota > Bacteroidia > Flavobacteriales > Schleiferiaceae > Schleiferia > Schleiferia thermophila. The sequence goes on along the minus strand of NZ_QPJS01000002.1, from coordinate 354,510 downwards.
TCATTGCAGGTAAACTGTTTAAAGACCACGAAGTGCCTGGTGAGCTGATACTGGACAACAACGATTTAGAACGCGAACGTGGAATCACCATCATCGCCAAAAATGTGTCGGTTCGGTACAAGGATGTAAAAATTAATATCATTGACACTCCGGGGCACGCTGATTTTGGCGGTGAGGTAGAGCGAGTCCTCAATATGGCCGATGGGGTATTGCTGCTGGTCGATGCCTTTGAGGGCCCCATGCCTCAGACCCGCTTTGTGCTTCAGAAAGCTTTGCAGCTCGGCCTGAAACCCATAGTGGTAATCAACAAGGTAGATAAGCCCAATTGCCGGCCGGAAGAGGTCTACGAAGCAGTATTTGACCTGATGTTTGCACTGGATGCCACAGAGGAACAATTGGACTTTCCGGTGGTGTATGGTTCAGCCAAGAATGGCTGGATGGGACCTGACTACAAAACACCTGCGGAAGATGTCACTTATCTGTTTGAACAAATCATTCGTCACATCCCTGCCCCCAAGGTAAGTGATGGGAGCCTGCAGATGCTGGTCACTTCACTGGACTACAGCAGCTACACCGGGCGAATCGCAATCGGGAGGCTACAGCGCGGCAGTCTGACGTCTAATATGCCGGTGAGCCTTATCAAGCGAGATGGTACGGTGCTAAAATCGAAGGTGAAAGAGGTCTTTGTATTTGAGGGGTTTAATCGCCTTAAAGTGGATAAAGTAGAAGCCGGAGAAATCGCAGCCGTAACTGGCATTGAGGGCTTTGAAATAGGCGACACAATAGCAGATGCAGAAAATCCGGAAGCTTTGCCCGGGATAGCGATTGAAGAGCCTACGATGAGCATGCTTTTTACCATCAACGATTCACCTTTTTTTGGCAAGGAAGGAAAATTTGTGACTTCGCAAAAAATCAGAGAGCGCCTGGAGAAGGAACTTGAGCGCAACCTGGCTCTGCGGGTCAAGGAGACCGGTACGGCTGACTCTTTTATGGTTTTCGGGCGAGGGGTATTGCATCTAAGCATACTGATTGAAAATATGCGCCGAGAGGGCTTTGAGTTGCAGATTGGTCAGCCCCAGGTAATCATAAAGGAAATTGGAGGCAAGCGCCATGAGCCTGTGGAGGAGCTGACCATTGATTTGCCTGAGGAATTCTCGGGCAAAGCTGTGGAGGCTGTGACGCTGCGCAAAGGTGAGCTCATGAAGATGGAGCCCAAAGGCGACAGGATGCATTTGGAATTTATCATTCCGTCGAGAGGTCTGATCGGACTTCGCAACTACATGCTGACTGCAACACAAGGAGAAGCAGTGATGGCGCACCGGTTTCTCGAATTTCAGCCGTATAAAGGCACGATACCGGGTCGATCAAACGGGGCCATCATCGCCCTTGAAACGGGTACGGCCATCCCATATTCCATCAACAACCTTCAGGACAGGGGCATTTTCTTCATAGAACCGGGTGAGGAGGTCTACGAAGGACAGGTAATCGGAGAAAACAATCGTCCGGGGGACCTTGCTGTAAACGTGACCAAGACAAAAAAGCTCACCAACATGCGTTCCAGTGGGGCTGATGACAAGATGAAGATAGCACCGGCCAAGAAACTCAGTCTGGAAGAAGCGCTGGAATACATTCAGGAGGATGAATATGTAGAGGTAACACCCAAATCGATACGGCTACGGAAAATTCATCTGAAAGCATCGGAAAGGGAGCGGTACAAAAAAGCGAAGGATTCTGCCTAGAGGTTCATCGGGTGGATGGTGCAGGACTTTTGTGTGTATGCATCGCTTGCAGGATGAGAGGATATTCAGATGCAGATTGCATGTGCCAAGTATAACAGGTGCTGAAAGGTCGCGCACTTTGGTAATTTTCAAGGCTTTAATGGGACTGGGATACAGGGGCTGGTAAACTGCGCCAGGGCGGAGGCGGATATGAGCTGAAGCGGGCGGGCTCTGTGGCACACGGGCGAGGAGGCGGAGCGGCAGCAAGCCACCGCAGCCCGATGTGTCACGCCCGATCCGCAAAGGGAATAGAAGCCGCAGACCGGCCCCCGGCCGCCCGATGGTAGCGGCCGGGGGAGGCGCCCAAAAAACAATTAGTTTCTGAGGGGTTTTCCGGTGTTGAGCATGTGGTGAATGCGCTCGAGTGTTTTGCGCTGTGTGCACAGGTGCAGGAAGGCTTCGCGCTCGAGGTCAAGCAGATATTGTTCGGAGACGAGCGTGGGTTCGGAGAGGTCGCCACCGGCCATTACGTAGGCGAGTTTATTGGCCATGTGGGCTTCGTATTCGGTGGCATAGCCACCTTCGACCATCTGATGGATGCCGACGGCAAACATGCCGAGTGCGGTACGGCCAAGTACTTTGAACTTGTCGCGTGTGGGCATGGTGTAGCCGGCGTCGGCGAGGGAAATGGCCAGATTTTTTGCGTCTGAGATCAGGCGGTTTTTGTTGAGTGATATGCGGTCACGCCCTTCGATGAGGTAGCCAAATTCAAAGGCTTCGGTTGCGGAGGTGGCTACTTTGGCGGTGGCGATTTTGTAAAAGTTTTCGCGGAGCACATTGAGTTCGATGTCGTCTTTTATGTAGCGCAATGCGCTGCGACGGGTGAGTTCTTTGGTACCCCCTCCGCCGGGGATGACGCCTACGCCAAATTCGACCAGGCCCATGTAGGTCTCGGCGGCTGCCTGTACGGCATCGGCATGTAGTACGAGCTCGCAGCCACCGCCGAGTGTCATGCCATGGGGTGCTACCACTACGGGGATGTGGCTGTAGCGGAGGCGCATGACGGTGTCCTGGAAGTATTTGATGGCGAAGTTGAGCTCGTCGTATTCCTGCTCGACGGCCATCATGTAGACCATCATGAGGTTGGCTCCTACCGAGAAGTTAGTTCCCTGATTGGAGATGACGACTCCGCGGAAGCTTTTTTCGGCTAATTCGATGCCTTTGTTGATGCCGGCGAGGACTCCTGAGCCGAGGGTGTTCATTTTGGAGCGGAACTCGATGTTGAGAATGCCATCGCCCAGGTCGATGACGGCGCATTCGGAGTTGCTCCAGAGGGTCGATGTACTACGGCGATGGTCGAGTATGATGATGCCTTTAAGGTCTGGACGATTGGTATATTGGTGGGTGTTGATGTCGATGTATTGCTGGGTGCCGGAGGTAGTCTGGTAGAATTTTTCGATGCCTTTCGCGGGGAGTTGGGTGACCCATTCTGGGAGTGTGTATCCCTGAGAGCGGGTGAGCTCGATGCCTTTGGAGATGCCCAGGGCGTCCCAGATCTCGAAAGGCCCGTGCTCCCAGCCGAAGCCTGCGCGCATGGCAGCGTCGATGCGGTAAATTTCGTCGGAGATTTCAGGGATTCGATGGGCTACATAGGAGAAGAGTGCCGCGAATGAACGGCGGTAGAATTCTCCGGCTTTGTCCTGGCCTTCAATCAGTACGCGGTAGCGGTCTGATAGCTGGTCGATGTTTTTGGTTTGCTCCAGGGTGGGGAATTTTGCTTTTTTCTGTTCTTTGTATTCGAGGGTGTTGAGGTCGAGGCTTAGAATGGTGGAAGAGCCATCGGGATTTTTGATTTTTTTGTAGAAGCCTTGTCCTGTTTTATCGCCCAGCCAGTTGTTTTGTTGCATTTTTTGGATAAAGTCGGGCAGGCGGAAGAGTTCGCGTTGTTCGTCGTGGGGGAGGGCTTGATAGAGTCCGTTGGCCACGTGTATGAGGGTATCGAGGCCGACCACGTCGGCTGTGCGGAAGGTAGCGGATTTAGGGCGGCCCAATACGGGGCCGGTGAGTTTGTCGATTTCTTCGACGGTAAGACCCATGTCGCGGACGGCATGAAAGATGGCCATGATGCCAAAAACTCCGACGCGGTTGGCAATAAAGGCAGGGGTATCTTTGCAGAGTACAGTGGTTTTTCCGAGGTATCGGTCGCCCCAGTGCATAAAAAAGTCTACGATTTCGGGGTCGGTATGTGGTGTTGGGATGATTTCGAGCAAGGGGAGGTAGCGGGGTGGGTTAAAGAAATGTGTTCCGAGAAAATGGCGACGGAAGTCTTCGCTGCGGCCTTCGGCCATGAGGTGGATGGGAATGCCGGAGGTATTGGAGCTGATGATACTGCCGGGTTTGCGGTGTTTTTCGACCTGGTCGAAGATGGTTTTTTTAATGTCGATTCGCTCTACGACGGCTTCTACAATCCAGTCGCAATCTTTGATTTTGTGCATGTCGTCTTCGAAGTTGCCGGTTTCGATACGGGAGACGAATTTTTGGGAATACACCGGCGAGGGATTGCTTTTGATGGCATTGGTCAGGGATTGGTTGACGATGCGGTTTCGCACTTCTTTGCTTTGGAGGGTGAGTCCTTTTTTTTCTTCATCGGGTGTAAGTTCTTTTGGCACTATATCGAGCAGAAGCGATGGGATGCCGGCGTTGGCCAGGTGCAGAGCTATTCGGGAGCCCATAATTCCGGAGCCTAATACGGCGACTTTTTTAATCCAGCGGTTTTTTGATGTATTCATAAGGAATGGTCTTGTCTTGATTAGAGTTGGTCAAATATAGGCCAAAAATATTATGCATGCATAAAAAAGCTGTGCAATTCAAGGGGTTAAAATCTGTTGGAAAACCCTATGTGCAGGCGGGTATCCCGGAGCTGTAGCGGAATACCGGGGAATTTTCCGACGGCTATATCCAGGTGAAAGAGCCCATTACCGGCGGGTAGTGCCAATCCGGTACCGATGCCTTGAAAATAGCCCTCTTCGCCGGCGGTGAGGCGTTGCCAGCCATTGTCGTAAAAAATTTTGAAAAATGTGAATTGGTCCAGGAAAAATCGGTATTCGAGACTGGACAGGACGGCAATTTTTGCAAAAAAGGTCCATTCGTTGAAGCCGCGCAGGGAGCCATAGCCACCGGTGCGGAAGCTTTCGTTGAGCAAAATTTCGGGCCCGTCGAGATACTCAATCCGAAGACTGCTGAACATTTTGTGGCGACCTCTGAGCGGAAGATCCAGCAGAGTACTGAAGTGGCTTTTGAGCCTGGGAAGTCTGCGTTCGCCGGTGTTAAGGGTGCCTGCCAGTAGGGAGATTTCCGCTTCAAACTGTCGGCGGTCTACTCCCTGCCCCAAGGAGTTGAAATACGACAAATCGAGTCGTTGATAAACGGCGGAGAAACCTGAGAGCAAAGCATTGGAAGCAATAAAGGTATTTGAGGCTTCGCGCTGAAATCCCAAACCCGATCTGACCTGAGGACTGAAGGTATAGGTAGCTGTTAAACTGCTGGAAATCTGTACGAAGGTGGAGTCTTGTCTGAAAAGCCGGAATCCTGATGTAATGCCAAAAGGTGTATTAAACAAATAGGGAGTGACGACGGAAATGCTGAGAAATTGCTGAAGGGCAGCCGGAGCGCGCCATGAAATGCGAAGATCCTCTGCATATCCCAAGGTGTTGCTGAATCTGAAATTGGCCTCTCCCGTGAGGATCGGGCGATTTTGATTGTCGGTATTTAAGCTGGCCAGTGCGTCGATAAAGAGTGATTGTTTCTTATTACCATAAAGGTAGAGAAGGTTTTCGTCTTCAGAAAACAGTACAGATGGTGGAGAGGTGGTTTCGAACATACCGGAAGCGGCCAGGTTTTGGAGGATTTTATCAATTTTTTTTAAGCTGTACTCAAATGGGAATCTGACACCTGAAAGCTGTTTTATCACAAAATATCTCGGCGGTCGCTGAGATTTGAGTACTATGTCATGGATGAGAATTTTCGGCCCGGTATCAACCTTTAAAGAAATAACGGGATGCTCGTTAACAAATGCCCTTATTTCAGGTTTTACGACGGCAAATGGGAATCCGTTTTCGCTCAATTTGCCGATCAATTGATTGAGTATGGTTTGAAGGTTTTTACGTTCGATAATATTGGTATCGGACATATCCTTGGAAATAGGGAGGAGTAAAAGGGTATCAGGCACCTCATTGCCTGGATGAAGGTGCAGATACAGGCATTGGTCATAAGAAGACCGGTGCAATTGGTAAAAAAACTTTCCATTGGCCACAAGCAAGGAATCAAGGCTGCTGAACAATTGGGATATATGAGAAAAGTGCCTGTTTTGGAGATGTTCAGCAATAGAAGTGTGCAACGGTTGGTCTGATGGAGTCAGATACACGCAGGTATCCGCAACCGAAATTCTGAGGAAGGAAAGAAGAGCAATTAACGGCTCCAATCGATGGGAGTTTTACCTTTTTCAGTGAGTAAATGATTGATGCGGGAAAAATATTGTTTGCCAAAAAAGCCTCTGTGGGCACTTAGAGGAGATGGGTGGGCACCGGTGATGACAAAATGCCGCGACGCATCGATCAAATTAACTTTTTTCAAGGCGTAGTTGCCCCACAGCACAAATATTACATTTTTATTTTTTTTCTGAACGGTTTGTATCACGTGGTCGGTAAAATTTTCCCAGCCTTTGTTGGCATGACTCCCCGGTTGCCCCTGGCGCACTGTAAGGACGGCGTTGAGAAGCATCACACCCTGCTCTGCCCAACCTGTTAGATTGCCCCTTTGCCCTCTGTCAATTCCCAAATCGCTTTTTAATTCTTTAAAAATATTGGTCAGCGAAGGTGGCAGTGCTATTCCATCGGGTACCGAAAAGCAATATCCGTGGGCTTGTCCCGGCCCGTGATAGGGATCCTGACCCAGGATAACCACTTTGACCTCTGAAGCCGGTATCTTCAGAGCATTGAATACATCTTTTTTCTCCGGATAAACGGTGTATTTCATCCTTTCGGTGGCTACAAAGGCTGCCAATGACTGAAAATATTCTGCATTTATCACATCAGGAGATATGTAATCGGGATAGAGCTCTGAGAGAATTTTTAGGTTTTGAGACTTCACTTTTGTTGTTGGATTCAGAACAAAGTTAGTAAGTTTGTGGGTTGTAACAGATGTATCATAATATACTACACGTATGAAGCTTGTGTCTTCGAAAATACTGCTGATAGCGATGGCCATAGCATTGATGGCCGGATGCAGGTCAAAAGAGAAATGCCCGGCATATTCGGAATTAGATACTGTTAAAAACTGTAGAAGTGTGTGAAATTCACAGGATGCATACTTGCTACCTTTTATGCATTTGTCCTTTGCCACACAGCCAAGGCACAGGATGCCGATGGCGCAGACTATAAAAGAGTGGTGTACGACAATGACTACGTTGCAGGAATCCAGCTTCACACCAAAGGATATGGGATTTTATTCAGAAGGGGATATTACACTTCCAACTTTTCCAAGCATGGATTTGAAACAGAAGTTGTGAATCTGAGGCATGAGAAAGAAATCAAGACATTCGGATTATTGCCGGGAAATTCACGCGGATTTGTACTGAATAAAATTAATTCCTTCTATGCCTGTAGAGTTGGATGGTTTAGGGAGAGAATATTATACGACCGATACGACAGAAATGGAATCATCCTATCATCAATTTTTTCAGGGGGGCTTTCCTTAGGATTGGTAAAACCTGTATATGTAGAGATTGAAAATCCCGAGTCCAACTTCGGACAGGACAGAATCCTGGTAAGGCGTTACAACCCTGCAGAACCTCAACAGAACATACTTGGCCAGGCTGGATTTTTTCAGGGAATAGTCGAATCCATCATAGAGCCGGGTATATACATCAAGGCACTGATGTCTTTTGACTACTTTGGCACCGATGAGCGGATTAATGCTGTGGAATTCGGGGCAGTAGCAGACATTTTCAGGCGAAGAATACCAATTCTTTACGATTACGTAAACCCGGCAGTTTTTTTTCAGTTATTTATCAATATCAACTTCGGCAAAAGATGGAACTAATGACGGAACAAACCATTACGGCTGATGGACAACTACTGAAAAGTAAGACCAGCAAGCCGAAATGGCTAAGGGTAAAATTACCGACAGGAGACAACTACAAAAAAGTAAGAAAACTGGTTGACAATTACAAGCTTCACACGATATGTGAAAGCGGTAATTGTCCGAATATGGGAGAATGCTGGGGAGCAGGTACAGCAACTTTTATGATATTGGGAAATGTATGTACGCGTTCCTGCGGATTTTGTGCAGTGGCCACAGGACGACCCGATCCCGTTGACTGGGATGAACCCGAAAGAGTAGCCCGCTCTATCAAACTGATGAACATAAAGCATGCTGTCATCACTTCCGTAGATCGCGATGATCTTCCGGATGGCGGTAGTATCATCTGGTCTGAGACCATCAGGGCTGTACGAAGAATAAGTCCAGGGACTACAATGGAAACGTTGATTCCAGATTTCAAAGGTGAGAGGAAAAATATAGACCGCATCATTGAAGCAGCCCCTGAAATCATCAGCCATAACATGGAAACCGTAAAAAGACTCACCCGAAAAGTCAGAATACAAGCTCAATACGACCGAAGTCTTGAAGTGCTCAGATATATTAAAATGCAAGGTCAACGGCGCACCAAATCAGGAATCATGCTGGGTTTGGGAGAAACCATCCAAGAAGTACTTGAAACAATGCGCGATCTAAGAGATGCAGAAGTGGACATAGTAACCCTTGGTCAGTACCTTCAGCCCACTTCAGGACACTTGCCCGTAGCGAGATTTGTACATCCTGATGAGTTTGAATACCTGAAAAACGAAGGCTTGAAAATGGGATTTCGATATGTGGAAAGCGGACCATTGGTACGCTCCTCATATCATGCAGAAAAACATTTGGTTTAATCGCTGAACAGTTAAAAATTACTATCTTTGAATTTCTAAATCTGCAATACTCAAAAACAACAAAAAATATGAATAAAAAAGTTTGGATGGGCGTATCAGCAGCAGTATTTGTGATGGTTGGAATACTGATGATAGGTACACTAAATGAGAAGGATAATGAGAATGTCTATCAGGTGCGAACCAATGAGTTGAAAACCGCTGACAATGCCAGGGGAGCAGCTGAGTGGTTACATCAAATACGAGCTAATCAAATTACCGGACAAATTGACCCGGCTGATGAGATTCAGGCTCAGAGAGACCATCTTCAGTTTTTAAAAAGGACCTCATCCCTTGGTTTAAATTGGATAGAAATGGGTCCGGATAATATTGGAGGACGAACCAGGGCATTTCTGCAAGACAAAGACAATGCAAGTCTGATGTTTGCCGGTGGTGTTAGTGGCGGCTTATATCGCTCTACAAATGCCGGAGTCAGCTGGACACCTGTCAATATTATGCAGGAAAACCTCGCAGTCGTATCCATGTGCCAAACTGAGAATGGGAATATTTACTACGGGACTGGTGAAAGCATGTATTATGCTCCTTTCGGAACAGGTGCCGGCGGGATATTGGGTCAAGGTATTTTTAAATCAACCGACCGAGGCCTGACATTTCAACAATTGCCCAATACAGTGCCAACCCCAAATAGTACAGGTGCAGACTGGGTGGCCGTAGGGGCTATGGTACCTCTCAAAGGGCATGCCGATGGACTGTTGGTAGGCACAAACCGAGGCATGCGGTATTCGCTCGATGGAGGGCAAACCTGGACAAATCCGCTGTCAGGTCCTGTAGGTACGATTCGTTGTACCGATTTGTCACAGGATAAAGACGGAGGCGTATGGGCAAGTATCGGTATGCGAACTTTTTATTCACCAGACGGAATCAACGATTGGGTTGAAATATCCAAACCAGCCAATACTGCCGGACCCAATGACCTTCCGGTAGATAATGGAGAAAGGGCTATTGTAGCAGTTTCACCGCAGGATCCGAATTATGTTTATGTGATTACCTGCGACAATCAAAGAAATTTTCTAAGAGCCTACAGAAGCACCAACAAAGGCCAAACCTGGACAGTCATAGGCCAAAGATCTACCACCTTTAACCCCATTGACCAAGGCCAGTTTGCCATGATGCTTTCCGTTTCGCCTATCAACAGAGATAAAATATTCGTAGGAGGTTTACATCTTTGGGAATGGTCGCTTACAGGTGGCTGGTCTCAGATCTCTTCTTCCTTCAAATCACCCAATAATCCGTTTTATGTACATGTTGATCAACACCGTCTCGCAGGCAATAGATTAAACGGTCAAATCATTTATGCTACCAACGATGGAGGCGTATTTCGTTCACTCAACGATGGATTTACATGGACTGAAATAAATATTGGATATGTTACAACTCAATTTTATTCAGTTTCGTATTCCTTCGATGGCGAAGTAATGGGTGGTACTCAAGACAACGGGACGATTTACATAACCCTAGAAGGCAATACCCCTAAATCTGGTTTCAGAACCAATTCGATTGAATTCAGAGGTGCAAATAGAGATGGAGACGGAGGGTTTACAGAAATTTCACAATTGGACAAGCGTGTACAATTTAAAGCCATGCAATATGGAATTTTGGGCAGATCCAATACAGCAGGTCTTACCTATCAGGATTTTTATGACTTTCCTAAAATGGATCCCAATAACCAATCCACAGGTCTTAGCCCAGCCTTTGCACCATTTGTAACACCATTTTTATTATGGGAAACTAAGAATGATCCCTTTTCTTGGGATTCTATATGGTTTGTGGCCAGACCCGCAATTCAATCTTTAGGATTTGGACAAAACAGAAGAGATTTTTCCGGAGTTTTAACCAGGCCTCAGTCTTCAGCGATCTTTGTAGCTGATTCCTTTAAAATTATTATTGCTTTTGATACAGTAAAATCCAACGCTCAAGGTGTTCTTAGCAGCCCACTTATTGAAGAGGGTACCTTCAATGCATCAACAGGAGCTTTCAATGTTCGTTTTAAACAAGGAGTTACCCCGGAGATTGTGGTAAGATGTGCAGTACGATACAACCCCAATTCTCCACTGGAGCTCACTTCCAAGACACTTCAGCAAAAATTTAATTACACCTTACCGATAGCCTTGCAACCATGGGATTCGATTTTGGTGCAAGACCCGGTACAATCCATGTTTTTTGTAGGTCTTAATTCACAAGCCAATTTGGTTGGCGGATTGTTTATGACCAGAGAAGTTATGGATTTTACAAAAACTCCAAATTGGGTCAGATTAGGTCATTTCGGACCCGGAGTTCAGGTATCCGCCCTGGCTGTGTCAAATGATGGCGATGTACTCTATGTAGGAACAAACAACGGGCAATTGATACGATTTGCAAATCTTAAAAATTCACGAGATAGCGTTACGTCCGATTTGGCAAGTACCAATCGCACTGTGCAGCAAACCACCATTAGAACATTCCCCGGCAGATACATTACGTCCATATCTATGAATCCCAACAATCCCAACAGAGTCGTCGTAACTTTGGGCAATTATGGAAATCAGGATTACATTTTTTATTCCAACAACGCACTCTCTGCATCACCTACATTCGTGGTAAAGAGCGGTAATATGCCAAAATTTCCGGTGTATGCCAGCGTAATAAACTATCAAAATCCGAATCAAGTACTTGTTGGTACTGAATATGGAATTTATTCCACTGCCGATATCACTGCCACCAATGTCGTCTGGACAAGAGAAAATGAAGGAATGGGTAACGTACCAGTATTTATGCTTAGACAACAACTTGTAGGCATCGATAAAACAACAGGGGATTGGCTGTCAGGCCGTATCTATGCCGGTACACACGGTCGTGGAATATTCAGAACCGAAAATCTTGCTATAATTGGCATAAAAGAAAACACTCTGAACGAGGATAAATCCATAGCAAACAATTTGAGCATTTATCCCAATCCCACATCGTTTTACACGACTGTTAATTTAAATTTGGATAAACAATCCAGAGCTGAATTTGTAATCAGAGACCTCACCGGACGCACGGCAAAAAGACTTACTTTCAATCAACTTATGCCTGAGATAAAGACATTAAAAGTGGATGTCAGCGACCTCAGAGCAGGCAGCTATGTAATCGAATTGTACCTCAACGGTGCACTGTATGGTTCGACTAAGCTGATCGTCACTAAATAAAAAACAACCTACCCTGACTTCTAAAACCGCATCTACATTTGATGCGGTTTCTTTTTTATATGAAAACAATCCTAGTAACCGGAGGTTCCAGAGGCATTGGTTTGGCTACCATCAAAAGACTTTTGACACAGGGACACAAGGTCATTAATATCTCCAGAAATTCACCGGCATTGGAGCAGGACCTTACTGAAGAGCAGCGATTCATTCAAATCAACTGTGACTTAGGTCAATTGGACAAAAATGTTTTAGAGTCACATCTTGCTAACAACCATCCAATCGATGTAATTTTTAACAATGCCGGCACATTGATCAATAAACCTTTTCTTAACCTCACGGATGAGGAGCTGGAACAGGTATATCGGATCAATGTATTTTCAATATTTAAACTGATACAGATTTGTTTTATGTATTTAGCACAAGATGCCCATATTGTAAACGTAAGCAGTATCGGGGGTATCAGCGGCACGCAGAAATTTCCGGGATTATCGGTCTATTCGTCCAGTAAAGGTGCCGTGACCGTGCTTACCGAATGTCTTCAGGCAGAATTTCAGCATACATCTTTGGCATTCAATGGACTTGCTTTTGGGGCAGTACAAACTGAAATGCTCGAAAGCGCATTTCCAGGGTACAGAGCTCCTGTTGATGCCAACGAAATAAGCGAGTTTATAGCCTGGTTTCTGTTGAATGGACAAAAATTTTTTAAAGGAAAAATACTGCCAGTCAGTATATCTAACCCTTAAGTTCTGACTCGGATAGCAGAGCTTTACTACCCCGGAAAGCATACATTCCTATTAAACTTATGAAACCGGCCACAAGCGTCATAACAAACTGACCACTGTGAACCAAAGTTGCAAACGCCATCCCCGTATCAGGAGAAACACCTAATATCCCCATACCTGTTACGACCGCATAATGGTAAGAACCTATTCCAGCCGGAGATGGCACCAACATTCCCAGCCCGGCAACTATCATTATAAAAAGTGAATCAACAGGTGACAGATGTACTGTGCCTGGCAATGCATAAATCACGATGTGTACCATTAAGTAATAACATATCCAGATAAACAGTGTATGAAGAATAAAAGGAATTCTTTTGGGAGTGCTGACCACTGAAAGAATCCCCTCCTTAAAACCCGACCATAGGCCCCTGATTTTATTAACAAATGGAAGATTAATCCAATGTTTTTTCAGTATCATCAAAACAAAAACAAAAGCAACAAAGCTCAATAAATAATACCACCCATTTGAGAAATGACCTGCGGTACTCTCCGGAGGATTGCTTTTAAGGGTTTTTGCATAAAACGCTCTCAATTTGTTGACATTGAACAATAAAGAAAGCATTAGGCTAAGGCCGAGCATCATCATATCTATAACCCGTTCTGCAACTACAGTCCCCACCAATCGATTGACTGGTATTTTAGAGGCTTGATGGAGTACCGTACACCGGATGATTTCTCCGGCTCTTGGCATGGCTGCATTGGCCAGGTAACCGATCGATATCGAATGAATAGCCTTCCAAACGGGAACTTTATAACCCATTGGTTCAAGGAGATAGTTCCACCGAATCCCTCTGGACATAAAAGCTAAATACCCAAGAATCATACTTATCAAAACATAGGAAAACCTGGCATTTGCAATGTCATTCCAGAGCTGAGTGAGATCTATGTTTCTAAGAGCAAGAAAAAGCAAGAAAATACCAATCGAAAGAAAAGCAATAAACCTCAGAAGATTCTTTCCCAATGATTTTAATCTGTTCACTTTTAAGATTTCAACGCAGTTTGTTGGTAGTCTCGTCCGGGAATATGATTACAGGCTTAAATTTTTTTGCTTCTTCAAAGTCCATAATCCCGTATGAGATAATGATGATAATGTCGTCTTTTTGTACTTTTCTGGCGGCTGGCCCATTAAGAGTGACTTCGCCACTACCCGGCTGACCTTTAATCACATAAGTTTCAAGACGCTCCCCATTGTTTATGTTAACTATAGAGACTTTTTCCCCTTCTATAATATTGGCGGCACTCATCAGCTCTTCATCGATAGTAATGCTACCGATGTAATTCAGGTCAGCTCCGGTTACACGTACTCTATGAATCTTTGATTTAACTACCTGTATTAACATGGGGCAAATTTCTAAAATATTTTCATATTGTCAATTAATCGGATATTATCAATGTAAACAGCTGTAAATGCCCTCAGTTCATCTGGTGGCGTATCTGGAGTAGCTGGCGATAGGTCCCTTTGGTCTGCTATCAAAAAATATTCAATTGTCAATTGGTGAGTTCTCGATTTAAGATGCTTTTCAAAGATGGAATAAACAGCACTCTGACTCCACTGCCTACCACTGGCAAGCATGTGATCTCTGACTTTACTAAGTGCTACGAATATTTCTGCTGCTTCTTGAGCGGCCTCCTTGGTCAGCCGTTTGTTTCTGGAGCTAAGGGCCAATCCATTAGACTGGCGTACTGTAGGAATAGGGACAATCGTAATCTGAGGAAAAAATTTACGGGCCAGTGCCTTTACAACCAATAGCTGCTGATAGTCCTTTTCACCAAAAAAAGCAAAATCTGGCTGTATCAGTTCAAACAATCGGTAGACTACCGAAACAACCCCCTCAAAATGACCGGGTCTGAATTGAGCTTCCATTACCCGATTAAGGTTACCCAGCTCAAGCTCAATATAAGAGTTGAATCCAACAGGGTAAATCTCATCTTCATTTGGCAAAAAAACCAGTTCACATCCGGCTTCAGAAAGAAGTTTCAAATCAGAATCTATCGTCCTTGGATAATTTTTTAAGTCTTCTGAATTATTAAACTGTTTCGGATTTACAAATATGCTCACCACTGTAAATAATGAGCGTACCTTAGAATCTCTAACTAGCGATAAGTGTCCATTGTGTAATGCACCCATAGTAGGCACAAAACCGATAGAGTGACCCGATCTGCGCGCTTCATTCAGTGCCACGGACAGCTCAGCTACCGTAGTAGTTACAATCATTGACAAGTGTAAAAAACCGGGGCAAAATACAATGATTTTTTACTATTCACTTTATATTGTGTAACTTTGCACAATTGATTTTTGAAATTTTCTCTTTGTAATAATAAACTCAATATTTCATATGAGTAAACAACGAATCTTGTACATTTCACAAGAAATCTTCCCTTTTCTGCCCGAAAACCCCCTCTCCAAACTATCGCTAGAACTCCCTAAAAAAATGGTTGAAGCTGGAAACGAAGTAAGGGTTTTTATGCCTAGATTCGGAGTAGTAAATGAGAGAAAACATCAGCTTCATGAGGTAATACGCCTCAGCGGTATCAACATTGTGGTCAACGACATGGATATGCCCCTCATCATCAAAGTGGCAAGTGTACCCCAAGCGCGTATGCAAGTTTATTTCATTGACAATGACGAATTTTTCAAAAGAAAAAACACAATATTTAACGATGAAGGGCTGCCATTTGAGGACAACGATGAACGTTTTGTGTTCTTTTGCAAAGGAGTTTTAGAATCGGTAAAAAAGCTCTCATGGGCACCTGATATCATTCACCTGACCGGCTGGTTGCCTTCCTTCGTTCCCCTTTATATTAAAAATTATTATGCCAACGAACCGGTATTTTCAGAAAGTAAAATCATTTATACCCGTTACACATATCCTTATCAGCAGGTAATGCCTTCCAATCACCAGCTTCAGGAAATCCTCGCTTTTGATGGTCTGAACTCAGAGCTGATGACAGGTCAGGTCGATGTCGAAAAACTTTATGCTTTAGCATCGCAATACAGCGATATTTACACGTACTTAAATCCACCTCCGGTATTTGGAGAGTTAAAGGAGGGTATTTCCCCTGAAGCTCAGGTACAAAATCTCTATGAAATACCTGACCCGGTAGCATACTTCAAGGATCTTTATACTCAAATAGGCAAGCTGGAAAGCGTGGAGAACTAATGAGAAAAAAAAACTTAACTTTAGTATTGAGGACACTACTTCTCTTGTGTCCTTTTTTGTTTTTAAGCTGTGAAAAAGATCTCGGCTCATTGGGTTTGGACCAGCTCAATGACCAGAAAGCCGATTTTCTGTTTACGGACTCTGTTCAATTTATTACCTACACAGCTTTTGACGATTCGATACCTACATCGCTAACCGGTCGGTTATTGCTCGGCCGCCTTCAAAGCCCGGAGTTCGGAATATCCAAAAGCGCTTTCGCTACCAACTTCTTACTTGAGCAGGTCAACCCCTCATTCCCCTCCAATGCGGTGGTAGATTCAGTAGAGCTCACGCTTAGGTATGTGGGATATTACGGCGATACCACAACGCCTATGCACATAAAAATCTTTGCTCTCGAAGATCGTCTGTATCTTGACTCTACATACTTTTCCAATCACGTATTTACAAAAGGTCCTCTTCTTGGAGAGGCTACCATTCTACCCAGACCAACTACAAGGGTACCAAGAGGCGCTGACACGGTAAGCCCCTTGCTTGTAGTAAAACTAGACAAAGACTATTTTAAGTCAACCATTGTGGAACACTCACGTACCAATACTTCTGACTTTGTAAATCAGGAGGCATTTATGAATTATTTCAAAGGCATTTATGCAGAAGCTCTCAGTGGAAATGCTGTTTTGTACTTCAATCCTTTTTTGGCTACTACTGCCATCCGAATATACTACCGCGATAGCGATACTGCAACCGTGTTCAGAACATTCAGGTTACAGGGTGATAATTCCCCTGTACCCATCAATGCAGCTATCAATGTATTTGAAAACGACTACACAGGCAGCTGGATCAAAGAGGTTCAGGATACCATCGCCGGGGAACCCACCACCTTTGTATCGGCTATGAACGGCCCCTACACAATAATAAAAATTACCAACTTTGGTCCACTGAAAGAGCCAGGTGTAGTGATCAATAAGGTTGAACTTGTTTTGAATGTACTGCCTGGGATTGAGTCAAAGCAAATCTCACCGGCACGGGTCTCTGCGTTGCTTGTCTCAGAAGACGGTACACAATCTGCAATACTCGACGACCAAGTGGCTTCAGCAGATTTTTCCGGACTTTTAACAAGAGGAAGATTTAGAAGAGCAACCTATACCCTTACTTTGACCAGACAATTATCTAAGGCTATCCTTCAAAACAAAACAGAACTAAAGTTGGCCATTAAAGCTCAAAATAGTATTTCCACAGCAAACAGAACAGCCTTAATTGGCAATAATAGTGGGGAATTTAAGCCTGTTATCAATGTTTATTATACAAAATTTTAAACCAATATGTGTGGAATAGTAGGTTATCTAGGGTATAGAGATGCATATCCCATCCTTATCAAAGGACTAAAGAGACTTGAATACAGAGGATACGACTCGGCTGGTGTAGCGATACATAATGGCCACAACATTCATTATTATAAAAAGAAGGGGAAAGTCTCTGACTTAGAGCAAATTTCATCCAACAATCCACATGATGGGAGAATGGGAATAGCTCACACTCGATGGGCTACCCACGGTGAGCCTAGCGATATAAACTCTCACCCGCATACCTCTATGTCAGGTAACTTGTTCCTCATTCACAACGGAATCATCGAAAACTTCCATTCAATAAAAGAAGCCCTCTCAGCAAGAGGTTTTAAATTTAAAAGCGATACAGATACCGAAGTACTGGTCAACCTTATCGAAGATATTCAAAAAGGGGAAAATACTACGCTGGAAAATGCAGTACGTCAAGCACTAAACCAGGTGATCGGTGCATATGCAATATGCGTTTTCGACAAACGCGAACCCAATGAAATTATTGTAGCAAAAATGGGCAGTCCCCTTGTCATAGGGCTTGCTGAAGATGAATACTTTATCGCCAGCGATGCCACACCATTCTTGGAATATACTAAAAAAGTCATTTACCTGCAGGATGGAGAAATGGGCGTCATCAGAAAAGGTAAGCCATTGGTAATACGTGAAATAAAAACCAACCTGACAATAGATCCATATGTCCAACAACTTCAAATGGATATTGAACAAATCGAAAAAGGTGGTTTTGAGCATTTTATGCTTAAGGAAATCTATGAGCAGCCCCGATCTGTAAGAGATACCCTACGAGGTCGCCTACTCCCTGAACAAGGCTTGATCAATATGAGAGGAATTGATGAATACAAGGAAAAATTCCTCAATGCACAGAGAATCATCATAGTAGGCTGCGGTACATCCTGGCATGCCGGTCTTGTAGGAGAATATTTGATAGAGGATATAGTAAGGATGCCCGTTGAAGTAGAGTATGCCTCAGAATTTCGCTACAGAAATCCCATCATTACCGAAAAAGACGTCGTTATTGCCATAAGTCAGAGCGGAGAAACTGCTGACACACTCGCAGCGGTTAAACTGGCAAAATCTATGGGAGCCACCATATTTGGTATTTGCAATGTGGTGGGCTCATCCATAGCAAGAGAAACTCACGCCGGTGCATATACCCATGCCGGACCTGAAATTGGAGTTGCATCGACCAAAGCATTCACAGCCCAAATCACCGTACTGGCACTTATAGCACTAAAATTAGGCTATATGAAAGGCTCCATCAGCGAGTCTAAATACATGCGCTTGCTAATAGAATTGAATTCCATCCCGGAAAAAATAGAAGAAACTCTAAAATGCGATCCTCTCACCAGATACCTAGCTGAGATTTACAAAGATTCGTCCAACGCATTATATCTAGGAAGAGGTTATAACTTTCCGGTAGCATTAGAAGGTGCCCTAAAGCTGAAAGAAATATCATATATTCATGCTGAAGGGTATCCTGCCGCGGAAATGAAACACGGTCCTATTGCGCTGATTGATGAAAATATGCCTGTGATAGTCATTGCACCAAAAAATGACCAATACGATAAAATTTATTCAAATGTTCAGGAAGTAAAAGCCAGAAAAGGACGAGTACTCGCCGTAGTCAATCACGACGATGAGGACATCTCTTCAATTGCAGACCATATAATTGAAGTCCCTGAAACAGAAAATATTTATTCTCCCATCATCAATACAATTCCCCTACAGTTACTCTCATATCACATTGCACTGATGAGAGGTTGCAATGTAGATCAACCGAGAAATCTCGCAAAATCTGTAACGGTAGAATAACTCGAAGCAGAGAAGAAAATCATAAAACAGCCCCGGCAACTATACAGTAATTGCCGGGGTTTTTTCTTTTTACACAAAATAATGACAAGAAATAAAGGCAAAAACGAACTTAAAAAACTATGCCCCTAAGCCCCACTGAAAGTCTTATAAATAAAAGAGGCAGATCAGTCTAAATCCAACTTACTTACATTGCACTTAAAAATCAAATGTAAGTGACTTAAAGCAGATATTTAATATTCACCTATATTTTTTAATCGTAATTTTGCCCACCTAATTAGAAACAGTATATGAAAAATAAATATATTGACCTAATTCAACAGACATTCGACTGGCCTCAGGATGAATTTAAGCTCGACGAAGATACATTGCTCTGGCACGACATTAATTTGATGGATATAATTAAGCAATATGGAACACCATTAAAAATTAGCTATTTGCCGAAAATATCACAACAGATACAAAAAGCAAAGATGCTCTTTAATGTTGCAATGGCGAAAGTCGACTATAAGGGTAAGTACAACTTCTGTTATTGTACAAAAAGCAGTCATTTCTCATTTGTACTGGACGAAGTACTGAAAAACGATGTGCACCTCGAAACTTCTTCGGCATTTGATATCAACATCATTGATGCACTCTATGAAGAAGGTAAAGTAACTAAAGACATTTATATAGTATGCAATGGATTTAAAAAAGATACGTATATTGAAAATATTGCGCGTCTGATCAATACAGGATTCGAAAACACTATTCCTGTATTTGATAACATGAAAGAAGTTGATCAATTAGGAGAGCTGGTGGAAGTCCCATGTAAAATCGGAATCCGTATAGCAGCTGAAGAAGAGCCAAAATTTGAATTCTACACAAGTCGGCTGGGAATTGGATATAAGGACATTGTACCTTTTTATCTCGAAAAGATAAAGGACAATCCAAAGTTTGAGCTTAAAATGCTTCATTTCTTTATCAACACAGGAATCAATGACAATGCCTATTACTGGAGCGAACTATTGAAGTGTGTGAACGTGTATATAGAATTGAAAAAGCACTGCGATACACTTGACTCCCTTAATATCGGAGGCGGTTTTCCAATTAAAAACTCTCTTAATTTTTCTTACGACTATGCCTACATGGCTGAAGAAATCATAGCTCAAATAAAACAGGCATGTAACTCAGCCGGAGTAAGAGAGCCTCATATCTTCACAGAATTTGGATCGTTCACTGTAGGTGAAAGCGGGGCAGTTTTGTTTTCAATAATGGGTCAAAAGAAGCAAAACGATCGCGAGGCTTGGAACATGATCGATGGTTCTTTTATGACTACTCTTCCCGACGCTTGGGCTATTAATAAAAGATTTGTATT
Source organism: Schleiferia thermophila (assembly GCF_003337435.1). Lineage (GTDB taxonomy): Bacteria > Bacteroidota > Bacteroidia > Flavobacteriales > Schleiferiaceae > Schleiferia > Schleiferia thermophila. The sequence goes on along the minus strand of NZ_QPJS01000002.1, from coordinate 334,124 downwards.
GCTAGCCATCAACAATTGGTTCGAGGAATATGAACGTGTGCTCCTGGGCGGACTTACTTGCGATAGCGACGATTACTACAATTCGGAGCAGCATGCCAATGCCATCTATTTGCCAAAGTATAAAGAAGACCGGCCACAATACATTGGATTTTTTCACACGGGAGCCTATCAAGATAGTATTGCGGGCTATGGAGGCATTCAGCATTGCCTGTTGCCTGCACCCAAGCACGTTGTAATAGACCTGGATGAAGACGGAGAGATTCGCACCAGATTATTTGCCAAAGAACAAAGCTATAAAAGCATGTTGAAAATACTTGGTTACCTGTAACTCAATATCCATCTGAAAACCAGAATTGGCAATACTCTGATTCAAATCCTGAGTAGGACCAACTTGTCTTCTTAAATCCTTTTATTTTATAGTGCTCTTTTCCAAATTTATCGGACCATTGAGAGGATAAAAGTTAGCAAAACCAGATATTTGCGGTCACACATCTCGGTTTTTTTATGACTGTTACTAAAAAAGATCTCCTCCATGCATTCAAAATCATGGTCACAGCCCGTGCCATGAGCGATTTATTTGAAGAAAAAAGAGAAATCACCAGCAAATATGTACATGCAACCAGCAGAGGTCATGAGGCGGCTCAGATAGCACTTGGGATGCATGTACTTCCAAAAGATTACCTGAGCTTATATTATCGTGACGACAGTGTATTGCTCACGATCGGTATGTCTCCCTTTGAACTGATGCTTCAGTTGCTTGCCAAAAAAGATGACCCCTTTTCCGGTGGACGGACCTACTACAGCCATCCGAGCTTAAATGACCCTGACAAACCTAAAATTCCCCACCAAAGCTCAGCGACAGGAATGCAAGCCATTCCCATCACTGGTGCGGCAATGGGATTGAGATTTAAAGAAGTTACCGGATTACTAAACGAAGAAGAACTAGGTGCAATTGCTGTATGCAGCATCGGAGATGCCGCCATGACCGAGGGTGAAGTAAGCGAGGCCCTGCAAATGGCCGTATTGAAAAAGCTGCCGATCCTTTATTTTGTACAAGACAATGGCTGGGACATATCAGCAAATGCCATTGAAATAAGAGCACAAAATGCTTACGAATATGCAGCTGGATTCAAAGGACTGGAACGCATGACGGTGGATGGAAGCCGATTTGACGTGGTGTACAGTGCCACTAAAAAAGCAATAGAAATCGTACGAAGTGAGCGCCGACCCGTCCTATTGCACGTAGATGTTCCACTGCTCGGGCATCATACTTCGGGGGTTAGGAAGGAGTTTTATCGCGATGACCTTGAGCAACATCAGCTTCGCGATCCGCTTCCATATCTTAAAAAGCTCTTAAGGGAAGCAGGAGTTTCAGATCAGCAGCTCGAAGAAATTCAGGGAATCGCCAGAAAAATTGTGGACGATTCATTTGATAAAGCTCTAAAGGCGGAAGAACCCGATCCACTTGACCTATCAAAACACTATTTTGCACCGACACCTATCACTGAAGAAAGGGGAGAAAGAGCTCCTGTGGGAAGAGATAAAGTTGTAATGGTAGACAGTGCCCTGTTTGCCATCAGAGAGTTAATGGCCAAGCACCCCGAGGCTCTCTTGTATGGACAGGATGTCGGTCGCAGACTTGGCGGAGTGTTTAGAGAAGCTGCAACACTAGCCGAGCATTTCGGAGATGAGCGAGTATTCAACACACCCATTCAGGAAGCATTTATCATTGGAAGCACAGTAGGAATGTCAGCAGTGGGTTTAAAACCCATCGTCGAGGTACAATTTGCTGATTACATATGGCCGGGATTGAACCAATTATTTACAGAACTGTCCAGATCATATTTTTTAAGCAATGGAAAATGGCCAGTAAGTGCTGTTATCAGAGTACCCATTGGTGCCTATGGCAGTGGAGGTCCTTACCACAGTTCTTCTGTAGAAAGTGTACTGACCAATATCAGAGGTATTAAAGTGGTATATCCATCAACGGGAGCAGATTTAAAAGGGCTTTTGAAAGCTGCATTTTACGATCCAAACCCCGTGGTGGTCCTGGAACACAAAGGGCTCTATTGGAGTAAAGTGAAAGGTACTGAGGAAGCAAAAACCATTGAACCAGACGCTAATTACATCATTCCAATCGGCAAAGCCAGGATTGTACGAAGTGCTGAGTCTGTCCGGGGTGAATCTACCTGCCTGATTGTCACTTATGGAATGGGCGTTTATTGGGCACTTGAAGCTTCCAAAGGAATGGAAAGCAGAGTGGAAATTCTCGATCTGCGCAGTCTTGTACCATTGGATTTTGAAACTGTTGCTTCGAGAGTACAAGTTCATAACAAATGTTTGGTAGTCACTGAAGAACCTGTAAATAACTCCTTCGCTCAGGCTTTGGCAGGTAGAATTTCTGAAGAATGTTTTCAATACCTCGACGCCCCTGTTCGAGTTGTTGGAAGCGTAGATACACCTGCTATCCCTTTAAATTCCAAACTCGAGGCATTTGTATTGCCAAATGGGGAGAAAGTAAAAAATGTACTGGAAAAACTGCTTGGATTTTAATTGATCGGAGTGAGCTTTCCGGATGTATTGGACACTAAAATTTTCTTTTCTCTGTCTATAGTATCGCGGTCAAAACCTTTCCTGACCTGTTTGCCCCAGGTCACTTTTCCTTCTATAAAATAATCCCAGTTCCCTTTTAAAGAAGCCCAAACCACCAGGAAGTGATAACTAACAGGCTCTATGAGACCGGCTAAGATAAGCTTTCTGATACCTTTGGCATCCTTGTATTGGAAATAAGTACTTTCCTCTGCATAGATTGTTGTAATGGTAAAAACAATGGCAAAAGAAACAACCGTAAGAAGGAACAGTGCGATATATAATCCAGGCAATAAACCCAATATGAGTAAAATAAACAATGTCAAAAGGCCAAAAAATTCTAGCAGAGGTGCAAACCATTCGTAGAATACCCAATAAGGATATGCAATAAGTCCGAGAAATTTATACCTGGGGTTAAAAAACAGATTTTTATGAGCTAGTATGGTTTCGATACTTCCCCGCGTCCAACGATTTCTTTGCCTAAGTAACTGGCCTAGTTTTTCAGGTACTTCGGTCCAGACAAGTGGTTCCGGCACGAAGTGAACTTTGTATTTTATTCCGTTTTCCCGGCAATACTTCCTCATTCTAACAGAAATCTCAAGGTCCTCACCTACAGTTTTAGTGGAATATCCGCCAGCTGCAATCATTATTTTTTTGTTGAAAATACCCAAGGCGCCAGAAATCAGGAGCATTCCATCAAGGTATTGCCATGCTACTCTTCCGAGTAAAAAAGCTCTCAAATACTCCAAAGTCTGAAACCTGGCCAATAGATTTTTTGGAACATTGACTTTCTTTATAACCCCTTTATCAATTATGCAGTCATTAGCTACGCGTACCACACCACCAGATGCTATGGCCAGACGTTCTGGTTCATCAAGTATAGGTTGGATCATTTTGAGCAGACAGTCTCTCTCCAAAATACAATCCACATCGATATTCATGATGTAATCGCCATTGGCACAGTTTATACCTGCATTCAGCGCATCGGCTTTGCCGCCATTTTCTTTGTCGATAACCAATAGATTTTTTAAGGCCGGATTTTTCGATCTGTAAATGGCCTTGATCGGCTGTGTTTTTAGATTATTGGGCGATATATAGCGAACAGGCTCCAATTCATAGGCTTCAATGGCATTTTCAAGGGTGGTATCTGTAGAACCATCATTTACAATGATCACTTCATAATTTCCATAGTCAAGTGAAAGTAGTGAGCGGATATTTTGAATTATCGTTTTCGATTCATTGTAAGCAGGGGCTACTATACTGATAGACGGTGCTTCAGGCGATTGAAGTATGCTCAAATAGTTAATGCTTTTGGACGCCTTCAAATGTTTAAATGCATACCATAAAGAAAGTAAGGCAATGATGAGATAAGAAAGCATTACCGAAAGCGTGAACAGATAAATAAGGATGTTAAGAACTCCCAGAAAAATATCCAAACCACTAAGTGTTGTATCAAATTCTTTCATCCAGGGAATGTTCAATTATTTCGCGTTGATAATCAGGAAATGAATCTTTTATTTGATACAGCAGATTTTTCTGTCCGATTCTCAACATTGATTTTGAAGCTTCTTTTACAATAAAATAATCATCTGACATCATACAGTCAATCAAGAATAAATGGTCGGATTCATCCCCGAGCTCGCCGATGGCTTTAAGTACTTCTACTTTTAGCTCGATGGAATAATTTGGATAGTGTAATTTTATTTTTTCTAGTTCATTTTTTAGTCCAAGATGTGTGAATACTTTTATCGTTTTTTTTACTATTTCCGTATTTTGGTGGTCGAGCAACTTAATCAACTCTTCTTTATCCTGATACTGTTGAAAATGCTGCGTAACTTTAAGACCAAACATCACAACACTGTCATTCGATGAGCTGAGCCAAATTTTAGTCCGTGGATATTGATTATAAGGCAATTTCAACAGTTGATTCAACAATTGAATTTGTTGCCACTCAGAAATTTTCGATTTTAAGGTATTCAAAAACTCAAGGCCTCTCATACCACCGAGTTTTAGTACCACTACCTGAGCTCTATTACGTACAATTTCTACTTCATAATCTGTATATTTAAGCACTTCAAAAAGCAATTCTTTTAGTCGGATATCTCCAATTTCTTCAATAATTGCGGCTTTTACATCCCAACTTTTATCATTTAATTCTTGTAGAAGTAATTCTTTAAGATTTGTTTCCCGATAGATCTGAGTGACCGCTTCTAAACTTTCTCCATCCAGTTGTAAAGCCATGGTCCGAAGTATTTCTCTGGCAGCATCTCTGGCTACAGTATTTTTTTTGTTTTCGAATAGTTTTTTCAGAGTTTTAATCTGCTCTGTTCGCTTGTTTAAATCTGCTTGAAAAACTATTGATAATATCGTGTTTTCCAGTGTTGTTTTGATTCTCCTAAAGCGCCTTTCGGCCAAATCTCTTTGAGTCCTTGTCCTGATGATCAAAATTAACAGTATAAAAGCAACAAAGAGCAAAATACCAAGACCCAACAAAAGTATTTTGTATTTCTGCTGCTGATAGTTGTAAAGAGTTATGAAAAAATCAATCAACCCGCCCATTACAATAAAAATGAAATGTTAATCGAAAAACCGAAAACATTAAAAGGTCTCAGAGGGCTGGGATTTATCCATTCGTAATATCCTCCTAGCCTGAATAAAATAGCCTTTTCAAGCCAAAACTGATATGCTGCTGAAAATCTGAAAGCTCTAGTAAAGATTGTACCTGCTAGTCCAAAGTCCAGATATTCGCTTTCCGGAGAAACACCATATCCCACTTTAAGGTCAATGAAATGTAAAGGATTGTTTATAAAATATTTATAGGATGCCACCCCGGATATATTTGCCCCTATATTTCCAAAGGGAGTGTAGATCAGTCTTGCACTGGCGTAATTGTTTCCCCAATATCTGCCGGCCGAACCTGTGAACGAATGAATTTTAAGTGATCCAAAATCCACATATCTCCAACCAAGCGAAAGTTCGATATTTTGATTGTTGATAAAAAAAGGTTCTGCTGCCAATCGCCAAAAGGGAAACAATACTCCATCAGAAAACCCTATCAAACCGTAGAAATAATTGTTTTTACCAAACTTAGGATACATTTCTAGCTCTCCCATCCATGAACGAATATTGAATCTTGAAGCCAGATGAAAACGAGGAATAACAATACCAAAATCTGATTTAAACTGATATTCTATAAAAAACTGGTGTCTAGGCCAAGAAGGGTCGGCTCCTATCCAGTAATACAAATAACCAATCCCTGGCAATCTGTAACCCTCGGAGATTCTATAGTCAAATATAATGTTCTGTAGGGTAGTGTCAGCATCTTGGTATTTTAATGCGGAATCGGCCATTTCACGGGCTGCCAGATAAGCCTTTTTGTCGTGATAATAAAAAGCAGTTTTGCCTAATATTTTGCCTGTACTATCTGGAAATTGTTGAATTGCCAAAGAATTGAAGTGATGAAAACAAGTACTGTCTATGCTGAAACAGGTATTGATCCCGATTTGATATAAATGGTATTCTTCTGGATATTTAAGTAGCAAGGTATCCAGCATTGAAAGGGTTGAATCTGTTTTTCCATCCCAGTATAAATAGTTGAGAAAAGCAAACTGCAAATCCTTGTAATCAGGATATTTTTTAACTTCCTCTCTTATTAAATTTCTAGCTTGCTGATAACTTCTGCTTCTCGCCAATATAGCAGCCTCTTTCATCAGAGAGTCCGGGTCTATGGGTCTGACCTGAGCTATTGAATATGTTAGGCTTACTACAAACATTACGAAAAGCAATCGAAGTTTCATTATTTTTTTTCGAGCAATTTTTTGATTCTCATAATTAACTCATTGGGGCTGAATGGTTTAGTCAGGTAATCATCAGCACCAAGATCAAAAGCTTTTACTACAGCATTCTCTGAATTAAGTGCTGTCAACATTAAAATTGGTGCATCTGAACCTTTTTCTTTTAGAATTTTTAGCAATTCAAACCCACTGATGTAGGGCATCATAATGTCAGAAATAATAATGTCAAATTTTTCATTTTCAATTATTGAAAGGGCACTTTCTCCGTCATTGGCAACTTTTACTGTGTAACCTTCTTTTTCTAATTTAAAGGAAAGTGCCTGCCTAATTAAATGATCATCATCTACTACCAGTATTTTTGCTTTTGACATGTTATTTTTTAAAATGCAAGGTACAATGCATCAAAATTATCCCCAAAAGAAAAATCCACAAGTAAACTTTCATGTAATCAATTAGTTAAAGGAAGAAATACTTTGGTCAAAAGCAGACATATTTCTCAAAAAGGGAAGTCAAATGTAAAATTTGGAAAAAATCATGAAGATAGTAGTTTTCACGGGAGCAGGAATAAGTGCAGAAGCAGGACTTAAGACTTTCAGGGGTTCGGAAGGCTTGTGGGAAACGTACAAAATAGAAGACGTGGCAACTCCTGAAGCCTGGGAGAGAAACCCTCAGTTGGTAATTGACTTTTACAATCAGAGGCGAAAACAAGTTATTACCACCCAACCGACAGAAGCCCATTACCTATTGGCTGACCTTGAAAAAAAATATCCCAATATGTGGATTATTACACAAAACATTGATGATTTGCATGAAAGAGCTGGAAGCAAAAATGTCATTCACCTGCATGGAGAAATCAGAAAAGTCAGAAGCTCTGTAGACCCAAATTTGATATACAACCAAGAAGGATGGGAATTAAAAATCGGAGATACTTGCGAACTTGGTAGTCAGCTTAGGCCACATGTTGTGTGGTTTGGCGAAGAGGTACCACTGATGGAATTGGCTTATGAAATCGCCCTGCAAGCTGATGTTTTCGTCGTTATCGGCACATCTCTGCAGGTATATCCTGCAGCCAGCCTTGCTTACATGATTTCAGAAAATACTGATAAATGGTTGATTGATCCCAATCCATCTATTACAGACACCTCCTATACCATCATTAAAGCAAATGCATCAGAAGGATTAAGAATGTGGAAGAAAATAATGAAACTTTAAAATCACATAAATCCAATAGATAAATTTTGAATTTTGTCTTTGATAAAAAATATGTATTTATTTTTGCAACTGTTAAAAAGGGGGGAATTGTCCCCCTATTTTATTATCAAATGGTTGAGATTGAATCCATTAAAAAGGCTGTTGACCAGGCCGTAAAAGAAATAAATGGTTTTGTAGTGTCGATATCCCTTGTCGGTGAGGACAAGGTAGAGGTGCTTATAGATACCGACCAAGGAATTATGCTGAATGAAATCGTAAAAGTATCAAAATTTTTAAAGTATCACTTTCCAAATTTTTCTGATACTTTTAGTATAGAAATTTCCTCTCCCGGCATAGGGAAACCTCTGAAAGTTCACAGGCAATATGTGAAAAATATCGGCAGACTGTTAAAAATTATCCTTAGTGACGGCAACAAGGTCATCGGCAGGCTGACACATGTAACCGACTCCTATGTTGAGCTTGAACTCAATGAAGTCAGAGCAAGAAGAGGAATTAAGTCAGCCAACTCAACGAAAAAGCAAATCCCCTTTGCAAATATCAAAGAAGCCATAATACAAGTAGAGTTTTAAACCATCAAAACAATGGAAAATATTGGAATAATTGAATCGTTTGCGGAATTCAAGGATGAAAAGAACATTGACAGAGCTACCTTGATGGCCATTATTGAAGAGGCATTCCGGGCTCAGCTTAAGAAAAAATTTGGCACAGACGAAAATTTCCAGATAATAGTAAACCCTGATAAGGGGGATCTTGAAATCTGGAAGACCAGGACAATAGTAGCTGACGATGATGTAGAAGATCCAAATCTGCAAGTCGGACTATCTGAGGCACTAAAAGTGGAGCCTGACTTTGAAATTGGCGAGGAACTCACAGAAGAGGTTAAACTACAAGATCTTGGAAGAAGATTTGTATTGGCCTTTAAACAAACCTTAGCGTCCAAAATTATGGAGCATGACAGCGGTCAGCTTTATAAAAAATACAAAGACCTGGAAGGTGAAATAGTAACTGGAGAAGTTCATCATGTACGACCAAAGGCAATAATAGTGCTCGACGATGATGGAAATGAGCTCATTTTGCCAAAAGACCAGCAAATTCCAAGCGATTACTTCAGAAAAGGTGACACCGTCAGAGCTGTTGTAAAACAAGTGGAAATTCGCGGCAACAAGCCCCAGGTAATCATCTCAAGAACAGACCCCAGATTCCTTGAAAAACTATTTGAGCAGGAAATACCAGAAGTCTTTGACGGACTTATACTCATAAAAAAAGTAGTACGCATACCCGGCGAAAAAGCAAAAGTAGCTGTAGAATCGCTGGATGACAGAATTGATCCTGTAGGAGCATGCGTAGGAATGAAAGGTAGCCGAATTCACAGCATTGTTAAAGAACTTGGCAATGAGAACATTGATGTAATTAATTACACTCAAAATCTCCAGCTGCTGATCTCAAGAGCTCTGGCTCCGGCCAAGATCAGCTACATGAACATAGATGAAGAAAACAGACGAGTAGACGTATATCTCAAACCAGACCAGGTCTCACTTGCAATTGGCAAAAACGGGCAAAACATCAAATTAGCTAGCCAACTTGTAGGTATGGAAATCGATGTCTACAGAGAGGCCACCGAAGAAGATGAAGATGTAGAGCTCGATGAATTTGCAGATGAAATTGAACCTTGGATCATTGAAGAATTTAAGAAAATCGGATGCGATACTGCCAAAAGCGTTTTGGCACTCTCCGTTGAAGAGCTAGTGAACAGAACCGACCTCGAAGAAGAAACCATCCAGGAAGTTAGAAAAATACTTTCCGCGGAATTTGAATAAATAAGATATATTTTTGCATGCGATTAAACCCACATGAGTAGTACAACACCAAAAAGATTATCGAAAGTACTTGGAGAGCTCAATATTTCATACGCAAGAGCTAAAGAATTTCTTGAATCTAAAGATATCCCTGTAGACAATCCAAATGCCAAAATTACAGAAGAAGCGTATCAATTGCTTCTAGGAAAATTTAGCCAAGATTTAAATCAAAAACAAAAGGCTGAGTCAAAAATTCAGCAAATCAAAGAAGATAAAGAGGCGATGCGCTCAGATCGAGAAGCAAGCCTCCAAAAATCTTCAAATGAAACACCCACAGACAAAGTCAAAATTGAAGCGCCGAAAATTGAAGGACCTAAAATCTTAACAAAAATTGAACTTAGCAAACCCAAAAAACAAACAAAAGAACAAACAAAAGAACAAACAAAAGCAGATTCTGAAAACAAAGAAAGCTTAACAGAAACAAATAAAACATTAGAACCTAAAAATGTTACTGACGACCCATTAAAAAATATCGAAATTGTTAGTGAAAACATTGAAGAAACAAAAGATAAGCTAATAAATAAAACACCTGATCTAAAAACCGAAAATGCAGAAGCAGAAACACCAATTGAAGCAGCTAAGATAGGCCTAAATATTAAAGGTAAAATCAATCTGGAAAACCTTTCAAAGAAACAAGTAGGTAAAAAACAGCCGATAGATTTACCTCAAAATGATACTGATGCACAAATTTTACAAGAAACTGAATCAATTTCCTCAAAACAAAAAGCTAAAACAGAAGAAAAAAAGGAAGTTGATAACAAGATTTTGAAAGAGGAAATTCCGACTAATCAGCAAGAAGATCAAAGGAATGAGAAATCACTTGAAATCAAAGTAAAAGATGAACACCCATCCACCGTTTCAACTTCCAAAATAGAAACTAAGTTCGAAAAGCTTGAAGGTGTAAAATTTACAGGAGAAGTTATTGATCTTTCAAAATTTGAAAAGAAGAAAGAAAAAGACAAAGACAAAGATCACAACAAACATAGAAAAGTTATCGCCTCAAGTCCTCAAGGTCAAATTATTGATAAAGAAGATAAAAAAGGCAAGAAAAGAAAACGTATTTCCAAAGAAAAAACCGCAGGAGACAATACAACAAATACCACAACCGGCACTACTAAAACTCAAAGCGATCAAAAAAGATTCGATAAATCTTTTGACAAGAAAAACAAGCATCAAAAACCAGTCAAAAAAGAGGTTGATCCTGTTGAATTAAGTGACGAAGAAATTTCAAAACAAATCAAAGAAACACTTGAAAAGCTAACAAGTAATAAAAAATCCAAACTTCAAAAAATTAAAAAATTAAAGCGCGACGAACGAAGAGAAGCACTTGCTCTCAGCGAACTACAGGCAGAAGAAGATAGCAAAACACTGAAAGTTACAGAATTTGTAACAGTAGGTGAAGTTGCGAATATGATGAATGTGCCCGTAACCAAAGTTATCGCCACATGCATGTCACTCGGCCTCATGGTCACCATGAACCAACGACTCGATGCAGAAACACTTACTATTGTGGCGGATGAATTTGGATATAAAGTTGAATTTGTTGATGCTGAAGTAGCTACTGATGAACTGGTGGAAGAGGAAGAAGACAAAGAAGAAGATCTGGTAAAGAGACCACCAATCGTCACTGTAATGGGGCATGTAGACCATGGAAAAACTTCACTGCTCGACTATATCCGAAATACCAATGTAATAGCCGGCGAAGCCGGTGGCATTACGCAACACATAGGAGCTTACTCTGTAGAGCTCCCTGATGGTCAGCATATTACATTCTTAGATACTCCCGGCCATGAAGCTTTTACTGCCATGAGGGCCAGAGGAGCAAAAATTACCGATGTAGCCATCATCGTCATAGCAGCAGACGACAATGTCATGCCTCAAACCAAGGAAGCCATATCGCATGCACAAGCAGCAGGTGTACCTCTAGTATTTGCAATTAACAAAATCGATAAACCAAACGCGAATCCAGATAAAATCAAAGAACAACTTGCCAACATGAACCTACTGGTAGAAGATTGGGGGGGTAAAATTCAAAGTCAAGAAATCTCTGCCAAAACAGGTGTTGGAATTCAGGAATTGCTGGAAAAAGTATTGCTTGAAGCTGAACTTCTGGATCTTAAAGCTAATCCCAACAAAAGAGCATCCGGTACGGTAATAGAAGCATCGCTCGACAAAGGCAGGGGATATGTAAGCACCATTCTTGTTCAAAATGGAACATTAAAAGTTGGTGACATCGTGCTGGCCGGACAATATGCTGGTAAGGTTCGCGCCTTACTCGACGAAAGAGGAAAACCAATTAAATCTGCAGGGCCATCCACCCCTGCAGCAATGCTCGGGCTGGATGGTGCTCCAGCTGCAGGTGACAAGTTTGTGGTGATGAAAGACGAAAAAGAAGCAAAACAACTAGCCAACAAACGCCAACAACTGCAACGCGAGCAAGCTGCAAGAGCACACAAAAAAATCACCCTCGAAGAAATCGGTCGGAGACTGGCACTCGGCGATTTCAAAGAACTCAATATCATACTCAAGTGCGATGTGGATGGTTCAGTAGAAGCTCTGTCTGACGCCCTCTCTAAGCTTTCAACAGAAAAAATCCAAGTCAGAATACTGCACAAGGGCGTAGGGCAAATTACTGAGTCAGACGTACTGCTGGCCTCCGCCTCAGATGCGATCATAGTAGGTTTCAACGTAAGACCATCAGCCAATGCAAGAAAAATAGCTGAGCGAGAGCAAGTAGAAATTCGTCACTACTCTATCATCTACGACGCTATAGATGAAATCAAATCCGCTATGGAAGGAATGCTCGCGCCAGAAACCAAAGAAGTGATCATTGCTAATGTGGAAGTTAGAGAAACATTCAAAATTTCCAAAGTTGGCACAATAGCCGGATGTATGGTGCTCGATGGTACGATAAAAAGAGGTTGCAAAGTCAGGGTTATCCGCGATGGCGTAGTGATATATACTGGTGAACTTGCTTCCCTTAAGCGCTTTAAAGACGATGTGAAAGAAGTATCTAAAGGTTATGAATGTGGATTAATGATTAAAAACTTCAATGACATAAAAGTCGCCGATATAATCGAGGCCTATGAAGAGACTTTGGTAAAGCAAAAAATTTAACCTACATTGAATGCTCTGGTTACAGGCGCAACGGGGCTTCTCGGATCGCATCTTATATTTCATCTGATTTCCAATAAATTTAATGTAACTGCATTATACAGAACTGAGCTAAAAAAAAGACATGTAAAAACAATTTTTAAATACTATACACAGCAGTCTGATGCACTTTTAAATAAAATTAACTGGGTTAAGCTGGACCTGCTTCATTACGACGACCTGGAACAAGTCATCATCGGACAGGACGTAATATTTCATCTAGCCGCAAAAGTATCCTTCTCCCCAACTGATACCAAAGAAATTGTTTGGTACAATAAACAGATTACAGACAATCTTGTCAATGCATTACTTGTTGCCAATCCTAATGCTCTTTTGATTCACTGCAGTTCTATAGCAGCATTAGGTAGATCTGAAAACCATTCCCAGCTAATCGATGAAACTACTCAGTGGGTAGATAGCCCTTCCAACACTGCCTATGCAATCAGTAAATTTCAATCTGAGCTGGCCGTGTGGAGAGGTGCGGAAGAAGGGCTTAAAGCAAGTGTTGTAAATCCAGGAATTATCATTGGTCCGGGTTTTTGGGAAGAAGGAAGCGGTAAGCTGTTCTCTTTGCTCTATCGTGGATTTAAATTTTACAGCACAGGTTATAATGGATTTGTGGATGTAAATGATGTGGCAAAAGCTATGAAAATGCTGGCAAACAGACAGTTGGTTGGTAAAAAGTATATTCTGGTAGAAAATAATTATTCCTATAAACAAATTTTTGATTGGATTTGCGAGGCAATGGCAGTTGAAAAACCAAGCATCGAAATCAAACCTTGGATGGCAGAAATTTTCTGGCGACTTGAGGCCTTGAGAGGATTGGTGATGAAAAAAGAACCATTCATCACAAAAGAATTGGCAAAAAGTGCAACCAATAAAAGTCTATACAATGGTCTAAAAATCACTGCAGAAACAGATTTTACCTATACCAGCCTTCAAAATAACATAGCTAGGTATGCAAAATTTTATCAAAGTGACAGAATTTGAACAGTACCTATCTTACATGTAGGTTTGCAAGCGGGAAAACTAGCAACATTCAATGGACAAAATTCTCGTTTTAGGCGCATCTGGCCAAGTTGGAATTGACCTCACAATCAGGCTTATAGAAATCTTTGGCAATCACCGTGTAATTGCTGCGGATTTAAAGGAACCTGAAGAAGAAGTAGGTTGCAAATTTGTCCAGCTTGACGCTACAGATAAAGACAGCTTGCTTAGCCTTGTAAAAAGAGAAAAAATTTCAGAAGTCTATCATTTAGTTGCCATGCTGTCTGCCACAGCTGAAAAATTTCCCATAAAAGGATGGCAACTTAATATGGATACCCTTTTTCAAGTGTTGGAAATGGCCAGACAAGGACTCGTGAAAAAAATTTTCTGGCCAAGCAGCATAGCAGTGTTCGGACCTACCACTCCAAAAGAACATACACCGCAACACACTATCGTAGAACCGGCTACAATTTATGGTATCAGTAAATACGCTGGAGAGCTCCTATGTCAGTGGTATTACATCAACCATAAGGTAGATGTACGCTCTGTGCGCTATCCCGGCATTGTCAGCTGGAAAGCTGAACCCGGAGGAGGTACTACAGACTACGCTGTTGAAATTTTTTATCAGGCTGTAAAAGATGGTAAATATGAATCATTTTTAAATCCAGACACAGAATTGCCAATGATGTACATTGATGACGCCATTAACGCCACAATTACATTGATGCAGGCTCCGGCACATTCAATAAACATAAGAACATCGTACAATCTTTCTGCTATTAGTTTTACGCCAGCTCAACTTGCACGAGCTATAAAAAAGCATCTGCCATCTTTTACCATTGAATATAAACCCGATTACAGACAGCAAATCGCCGACAGTTGGCCAAAGTCGATTGACGACGCTGAGGCCAGAAAAGATTGGGGCTGGTCACATCAATTTGACCTGGACAAGATGGTAAGTGAAATGCTATTTCAAATCACTAAAAAGCTCAAAAAAACAGTGTAAATCCTTACATTAGTTTACAACAATATGTAATGCTTTCCAAACTTTAAACGAAATAAAATTACGCAGGATAAAAAATTATTGCATACCCGCAGGAACATTCGGTTCAAACCTTTTAAAACGCGCTTGGGAATATTAAATAACCATTTCCCTTTTCATAATTATTTATACCAAAAAATTAATACTCAAAAGAATATTATTAAAAATTTATTGATAATTTAATTTTCATTAAATTAATGATTATTTATTTTGAATTCACGTAATTCTCACATTTTTATGTTTAATATCTACAAGTTGAACAGGAATAAATACTGTATATAATCTAATTAAGTTTACTCATTTTGTCATCAAATAATACATAAAAAGTGTGAATGTTATAAAACGATTTCATCCATATTTCTAAGAATCACTTCTTTCTCCGTATTTTTAAAAAATTTATAACTGCATTTTTTTATACATAATTTCAGAAACCAAAATCTAATTAATTAAATTATTCAAACGTTTTTGATAAAAATCAAACTTAAAAGTATAAATATTTAAAAATTTAAAAGCAAATGAGAAATTTTTTATGTTTTAAGAAAGTCTGATAAAACAGGGCAAAAGTTAGTTCATTCGTATCGAAATCAATGACACTTTAAGCAACGGTCTTAATAAAATATCTTGTCTTGAAACTTAAAGGTCCTTTAGATTTTTCACCTCCAAGATACAGAGCTTAATTGAAATTAAGTGTAAAATCTAGTGGTCTGTTAGTATAAAAAAACCGTCGGAACAAGGCATAATTCCGACGGTCTTACTGTAAATAATTTGCTCAATTAAAGCACAACAAATTTTCCTTTCATCATGCCATAGTGACCAGGAAATGTGCAAATAAAGTCATAGATGCCCTTTTCAGGAGCTTGAAATTCGATAGTTGTCTCCTGCCCGCCACCTATCATTTCTGTTTTGGCTATGATTTGATCCTCTTTGGAGGGATCGATATAACCATTTTCTTTAAAATTAATGGCAGCAGTGGCAAATTCTGTAACATCGGTTCCTTGTTTTAGCAGGACCCAATTGTGACCCATTGATTCGATGGGCAACTGGCCTACGTGTTTTAACGTCAGTCTTACTGTCTGACCTGCTCTTACATCTATTCTCTCTACATTGAATTTCATTTGGTCGTTGGCTTCGATGGTAATTTCAGCAACTGCCGGTACCACCTCTTCGCTTTTTGTTTGCTCTTGCTCATTATTGGTTTGAGGTTCTCCTCCGCCACCGCAAGCTGCAGCAATCACTAAGAGTACTAATGCTGCTAAAGTGTTTTTCTTCATGTTTTTAATTTTTATTATTAACTCAATTAGACGCTATATGTTTTGGTATTTCACCAGTAAGGCTGCGCAAAAATGCGACAATGTCATTCACTTGTTCGTTACTTAAGTCACGGCCGAGTTGCGTTGTAGCCATAATTTTTACTGCTTTTCCAAGATCAGCTACACTACCATCGTGGAAATACGGCCAGGTTTTTTCGACATTTCGCAAAGAAGGTACTTTAAATACGTACATATCGGCTTCATTATTGGTCACGGCATATCGACCTACATCCTCTCGCTCGGAGCCGGTAAATTCCCAATAAGGGCCCTTCACAAGTCCAAATTTCTGAAACATGTGACCTCCTAAATTTACTCCGGTATGACAAGTAATACAACCCGTTTCTATGAAAATCTTTAAGCCTTTTCTTTGTTGTTCGTCCAGCGAAGAAAGGTCCCCTTGTAAATATGCATCAAAGGGCGCTGGACTCATAAGTGCCTTTTCGTATTCTGCTATCGCTAGGGCAATGTTGTGGTATGTGATTGGATCTTTTACGCCGGGGAAGGCCTCAGCAAACAGCGCTTTGTAATCCGGGATTGCTTTAATCCTGTTGACTGCTTCTTTTTCGTTTTTAAGTCCCATTTCAATAGGGTTTAAGATGGGTCCTTTGGCCTGCTCTATCAGATCAGCAGCTCTTCCATCCCAAAATTGAGCTATATGCAAACTCGCATGATAGGAGCTTGGGCTGTTTCTCTCTCCCCTGGCACTTCCATCAAAACTGGGAGATGTGGGTTCATTGTCGACGCCGAAATTCTTCACCTGATGGCAGGTATTGCAGCTCATCTGATTGTTGGCAGAAAGGGCGGTTTCATGATATAGCTTTTCACCAAGCTTAAAGAGAGGTGATTCAAGATCCATTTCCAAAGGGGGCAGCGGTTTGAAGATGTTTGTCGCTATTTTCCATAGAGCAGTGTCTTCTGCTGTAAATGCAGAAACAGTTTCTGCAGAGCCTGATTTTTCAGAGCCTGTATTACAGCTTTGTCCGGCTATGTATGCCAACACTATAGCAGACATCAGTGCAAGTGCATTTTTTTTCATAGGATGAAATTTGTTTTGCACAAAAATAGCTTTCCTTTACTCATAAACAAAAACAAACAAAATGAATTAGCAATAGATTATTCCTATTATTAGTTGGTTCTTAATTGATTTTGGTCATTTCAATCAGATATAACATTTAGGTACCTTTGCAGAGAAACTTAGAAAAATGAGTACTTTGACGGCAAAAGATTTTGCCAGTGACCAGGATGTAAAATGGTGTCCGGGATGTGGAGATTATTCCATTCTCAAACAAGTACAATCGATATTACCTGAAACTGGATTAAAGCCAGAGGAAATTGTTTTTGTAAGTGGTATCGGATGCTCTTCCCGTTTTCCCTATTATATGAATACCTATGGAATGCACAGCATTCACGGGAGAGCTGCAACCATAGCGACAGGTCTTAAGATGACTAGACCCGAATTAAGTGTATGGATTATCACTGGTGATGGAGATGGCCTTTCTATTGGTGGAAATCACACCATTCATCTATTGCGAAGGAATCTCGATGTTCAGGTGCTGCTTTTTAATAACGAAATTTATGGGTTGACGAAAGGTCAATATTCTCCTACTTCAGAGTTTGGTAAAAAGACCAAATCATCGCCATATGGTACTATCGACCATCCTATAAATCCAATAGCATTGGCTTTGGGAGCCCAGGGCACTTTTGTGGCGCGTACAATTGATCGCGATCCACAGCATCTTCGATATATACTTCGAGAGGCAGTCAATCACAGCGGTACTTCATTTGTCGAAATATATCAGAATTGCAATGTATTTAACGATGGTGCGTTTAATGCCTTTTCAGATAAAAATCAAAAAGCAGAAACAACGATAAACCTAATAAAAGGAGAACCGTTGATTTTTGGGACCAATCGTGATAAAGGGATTAGGTTAGATGGTTGTAGGCCAGAAATTGTACCTCTGGATGGAAGCTACTCTCCTGACGACCTTTGGATCCACGATCCCAGCGATTTGAACAAAGCATGGATGCTGGCTAATTTTTTTGAAATGCCGGGTTCAGAGTCATTTTTCCCTCGTCCTTTCGGGATTTTTTATCAAACCAGCAGACCTACGTACGAATATCTGGTCAATCACCAATTAAATTTGGCTAAATCCAAAAGTACAGACGCAAGCATCAGTAAGCTGATCGCTGGCAATATCACCTGGGTAGTAGAATAGTAACAAGGTGCTGTTGGAAGATATTTCAGAAAACAGGAATTGTTATGTTTTAAATGTTTTAAATTCGAGTTGATGTTTCGCCAGATAAAAATCAAATTGTCAAAAGTATACGGTAGTCCGTTAGCTAATCGACTAAAAAACAGATATTTTCTTTCTGGAGTTTTTTTTCTCCTATGGATGACTTTCTTAGATACACATTCCCTTAAAATTCATTACAAATTGTATAAAGAAATAACCGAAACAAAAAGAAGCATCGAATATTACAAAACTGAAATTGAAAAGGACAGAGAACTGTTGAAGCAATTGGAAAGCAACCCGGAAATGCTTGAAAAATTTGCCAGGGAGCAATATTACTTCAAGCGACCAGGGGAGCATATTTATATCATTGACATATCGGACTAAGTTTTTTCATTTTAAACTACCGCAATGTCAAAATAATTGGTGTTCAGCTCTAACCTTTTTTCAAATGAGTTCGTCTAAATTATCAAAAACTCAAACTATCGTTCATGTATCTGGATGAAATTGCTATAATGCCAACCCGAAAAGCTTTGGATACAGAGTTTGAAATGGCATTACACCAGGTGAGTTCAAAGAATTTTCCACTAGACGTATATGTTTTGCTAATGGCCTACAAAAATCAGGCTCTGCATGGTGATAACAATAGAAAAAGGCCTGAAAGGTTTTCTATGGTTCTTGAGACATTGATTCACGATGCATGGCAAAAACTCAAAGGAATGGAGGCTTCTGAGGCTAAGGTTGAATTCATTAAATTGTCAAGAAAACCGTTTGTCTAATATTTTACACACGGGAGGTCTTCAGCGGCTTTTTTTGCCCAATTTATCGCCAACTGAAGTTGTTCTTCTTGATTAAGATTGGTATTGTCAAGCAATATTGCATCGTTTGTTCTTGTCAAAGGGCTATCCTCCCGGGTTGAGTCAAGATGGTCCCGATGCCGTAGATTCTCTCTTACTTCGTCAAATGAAGGGCTATACCCTTTGGATTTCAATTCAGCCCATCGTCTGTTTACCCGTACATCTTCGTCGGCGGTCATAAAAATTTTTAACTCCGCATTTGGGAAGACAACCGATCCGATATCACGTCCATCCATTACGACTCCACCTCCTTTGCCAAGATTTTTTTGCAGTTTCACCAGATGACGACGAACCTCGGGAATTGCAGCCACCTCACTTACAATGTCGCTCACAGCTTTTTCGCGGATTTTTTCTTCTACATTTACTCCATTTAGAAGCGTGTCGCTTTTTTTGGTCAATGGGTTGAAATGGAATGAAATATCTATACTGTCTAATATTTTAATTAATTCAGAGGATACTTTACCATTTCGGGCTAGGCCGTTTTCCAGTGCAAATAATGCGACTGCGCGATACATAGCTCCTGAGTCAATGTAATTAAGGCCCAACGCTACAGCCAGATCCTTTGCAAGTGTGGACTTGCCGGTTGAAGAATATCCGTCGATTGCAATGGTAATGGGTTTGAGATTCATGGATTTTTTTGAAGGGTGTATTCGTTCCTAAAGATTATTGGTCCAAGATTCTCAATGTTTTCTGACTGGCTTATGAGAAGTACTATTTCAGTGGTGTTGTTTCTCCGGATATCGGCAGTGGTTTCACCACCTGAAGCTGTACCAGGAGCGAGGTTCAAAGAGTTAGTACCAACGAAAGTGATTGTATACAAAGTGTTTTGTTCTGAATAACTAAATGGTTGGTCCATTTTCTGCAGAATCTGACCAGATACTTTGATAGACGTTTCGAAAATCCCCTCACCACTGAAATGCATTTGCGAAAGGTCTGAAGGAAAAACCGCAATCAGCTCACCGCTTTTTATTCTCCTTTCCAGCTGATATTCAACCCCTGAAAGATTCAAAGAGGCACTCCCGCTAAAATCGGTAACGGACCAGGTCCCGGGAAGAATTTCACTAAGTGGTGCAAGAGGTGGATCTTGTTGACTTGTATTTTTTTTCTTGCACCCTGCTATTATAGCAAACCCCACCAACAACCCAATTACTTGATGTTTTGCAGA
This sequence comes from Schleiferia thermophila, assembly GCF_003337435.1. GTDB lineage: Bacteria > Bacteroidota > Bacteroidia > Flavobacteriales > Schleiferiaceae > Schleiferia > Schleiferia thermophila. The sequence goes on along the minus strand of NZ_QPJS01000002.1, from coordinate 313,928 downwards.
CATGATTAATTTTCAGCAAAGTTATCTGTTTAATTTCGTTTACTGACTACCATATTGGTGAGTTTACAATGGGATATCAACTTTCCATTGGTATCTTTTACCAGTATTTCCCACAGATGAATGCTTCTCCCGATATGAATGGCCTTTGCTGTGGCAATCACCATACCGGAAGAGACAGATCTCAAATGGTTACAGCTTATTTCGATTCCATATACTTCCTGTGAGTTGTGATCGATAAATAGTGCTGATGCAGCACTTCCTACACTTTCGGCCAGTGCAGCAGTGGCTCCGCCGTGAAGCACACCATATGGTTGATGCACAGCTGGTGAAACTGGCATTTCAGCTACTAGATAATCTGGACCTACATCGGTATAGGAAATATGAAGTGTATCCATCAGAGTAGTACGCTGGCGTACATTAAGCTTGTACAGCAGCTCTTCCTTGGAAATTTCCATTAAGTATTTTGATTTTTTTATTCATAATTGAAAACCAGAGGGGCGGTATGAGCGTGAGCAGCATCATGCCGGGATACCCTGTGGGCATCTGGGGACTTTGATCAAAGTGCTTGAGAATTTGGTATTTTCTATGTGGATTTTCATGATGGTCGCTGTGTCTTGAGAGTTCAAAAAGTACACTTCGACCAATGATGTGATTCGAATTCCAGGAATGTGTTACATTGACATCTTCATATCTTCTTTCAGAGACCATTTTTCTGGCCAATCCGTAATGCTCAATGTAATTAACTGTCTCCAGCAATAGAAAACCTGTGATTGCAGATGTTAGAAAACCCAATACCCCTATCCATCCAAAGATACCATACACTATGGAAATCAGAGCAATCTGTATTGCACTTAGCATTAAAAACAAATTGTGACGACTGTTAAAAGGGAGTTTTCTCCTCCTTAATATATCCAATTGAATGCGGTAAGCTGAACGAATACCCGTAAAAACAGCTCTGATCCAAAAGATGTATACCGACTCGTTGTATCTGGCAGTTGAAGGATCATAAGGAGTTCCTACATTTTTGTGGTGTCCGAAGTTGTGTTCGATATAAAAATGTGCATAGAGTGATGTACTTAATAAGCCCATGGCAATGCGCTGCATCCATTTTTCTGTTCGATGGCCCAGTTCATGACCCACATTGATGCCCATTACTCCGGTGTGAACCCCAAAGGATAGTGATCTACCCCAAAAAGTTACATCATCGGGGCGTAGTTGAGACACATTTACAAGGAAATACACAAAAAGGGAAAATTGGGAAAATGCAGCCAATAAAATAAAAAAGTCGAATATTTTATCTTTAGCAAAAACTTCTTCCTCTGGTTTTGATAAATTTGTTGATTCGGGAGGTAAAATCAATTCCAGAAGAGGCAAAATTCCAAAAGCATAAACAACTGTTGCAAACGACAACCAGCCAGTAAGTTGAAATGAGACTAATGTAGATAGCGTAATGGTAAATGCAAGCAAATACCTGTAGCGTCTCATCTTGTTAGCCGTTTAGTAATCGTAAACGTTTCCGATGTGGGCAAGTTCTCTTCTATTGAGCAATTTGATTTTTCTTCCTTTGTTTTCAATAAGGTGGTCGTCTTTGAATTCTGAAAGTAGCCGTATAACGGTTTCGGTGGCAGTGCCCACCATATTGGCAATTTCTTCCCGGGTTATGGTCACATTTAGACAACCTTCCTCATCTTCTCCGAAGGTATTGTAAATAATCAAAAGCACTTCTGCGAGACGCTCTCTAACGGATTTTTGAGCCAGATTTGTGATAATTTTTCCCGCATCACCGAGATCTTTACAGGCCAGTTTCATAAGGTCAAGGGTAAAAGCCGGGTTGCTTTGAATAAAATGAAAAAGTACGTGCTTGGGGAGAAAACATGCATGGGTCTCTTCCATAGCATATACTGATGCACTTACGGGCTCTCCACTGAGGAGCGATCTGTACCCGATCAAGTCTCCTTCTTTCCCAAACCGTATAATTTGTTCCTTCCCCTCTGGACCCATCCGGGTAATTTTTACTTTGCCTTTATGAATACAGTAGACTCCGTTGTTCCTGCTGCCCTCAACCAGAAGGGTCTGTCCTTTTTTAAAGAAAGAGCAACCTTTCTCCCTCTCGATGAAGTCCAGCTCACCGTTGTGAAGCGCTCTGAGCTGCGATATTTTAAATGTAACACATGTGTTACATGACAGTGGAATGTCTGATTTCATGGCATTTATTGATATGACAAAAATAGCAAACTTTTATGATAATTGGGATGTTTTATTGAGTTTTATCATCGTTTACCGTCCCTCACATTCAAATCTTTGTGAAGAATTGGGTGATATGGGAGACTATTGCTTTCATTGCGGTGAATCCATTGAAGACGAAAGGGTTGATTTTGATAATAAAGCTTTTTGCTGTCATGGATGTAAGCAGGTTTATCAGATACTGAAAGAAAATTCTCTGGAGAATTTTTATCTCCTGAATCCTTCGGCCGGGGTTACCATGAAACATAAAACCGGTGGAAAGGGCAGATATGATTACTTAGATAATAAGGAAATAGCGGAGAAAATCCTGTCTTTTAAAGACGGCGGAATAGCAGTAGTACGTTGGAATCTTCCGAAAATTCACTGTAGTTCGTGCGTATGGCTATTGGAAAACCTCCCTAAACTGCATAAAGGAGTCCTTTCAGTGGTGGTAAATTTTCCAAAAAGAACTGCACAAATCACTTACAGAGAAGCAGATATAAAACTTTCAGATCTTGCTGAGTTGCTTAGTTATCTGGGTTATCCACCGTCCCTTTCTTTAGCTGATGTGCAAGGGGAAAACAAGAAAAACCACTCTTATGACCGTTCGCTGATCTATCAGTTGGCTGTAGCTGGCTTTTGTTTTGGAAACATCATGCTTCTGTCGATACCGGAATATCTAGGAATGAACAATATCGGGGACGAAAATTATGCTCGGTACTTTCGTTTTGTAAGTATGGTTCTGTCGCTCCCGGTAGTGCTTTATTCATCCCAGGAATATTACAAAAGTGCATGGGCAGGTCTGAGAAATAAAGTAATCAACATAGATGTTCCAATAGTTCTGGGTATCCTGATCATTTTCTTTAGAAGTCTCTATGAGGTTTTTATTTTGAACGAACCCGGTTTTTTTGACTCACTTGCAGGCCTCCTCTTTTTTCTGCTTATCGGAAAATATTACCAGAGAAAAACATATGAAAGACTTTCGTTTGACAGGGATTATGCGGCTTATTTTCCGATGGCTGTTACTCGTGTCAAGGAAGATGGCAGTGAGGAGATTGTTGCAATTGGCAAAATCGAACAAGGCGATTTCCTCCGAATTCACAGCGATGAAATTGTACCAGTTGACGCTATATTAGTAGAGGGCAAAGCATTGATTGACAATTCCTTTGTGACAGGTGAAGCCATTCCATTAGTAAAAAATCCCGGTGATCGAATTTATGCCGGTGGCCGTCAAAAAGGCGAGCGAATTCTGGTAAAGTCTCTTAAGCCCCTTGATCAAAGCTATCTGACCGGTGTGTGGAATCAACACACGCACAAAAAAGACATAAAACTCATTAAAGACCTTACCGATAAAATCAGCAAGCGATTTACCCTTTGGTTGCTGGTTGTTGCATTAGGTGGATTTTTAGCATGGCTTCCCTTTGATGCTTCTACTGCCTTGAATGTGCTTACAGCAGTGCTTATTGTGGCCTGTCCATGCGCTTTGGCACTGGCAGCTCCATTTGCTGAGAGCACTATGATGCTGCATCTCGGCAGGAAGGGATTGTACCTGAAAGATGCCCCAACTGTAGAGAAGCTATCTGATATTCAGCATTTTGTGTTTGATAAAACTGGCACCCTGACCATCTCCTCTGAGGGAGAGGTTTCTTTTTCAGGTACAATTACAAGAGAAGAGGCGAGTCTGGTGAGGGCTATTACCGAAAACTCTCTGCACCCACTAAGCAGAATATTGTCAAAAAATCTGCCTGCATCCAAAGCAGTAATTGACTACTTTGAAGAAATCAAAGGACATGGAATGACCGGTGTGGTAAATGGCCTCAAAGTAAAAATTGGTAGCAGTACGTATGTGAAAAATGCTGAGACTGTAGGTGCTGATACCAATTCGTCAGAGGTTCATGTCGAAATAGATGGCAGATATCTGGGATATTTTGAAATCAGAAACAAATACAGACCAAATATTGAAAAACTCTTTCTGGCTATCAAAGATTATCCTATTACTATATTGAGTGGCGATAATGACAGAGAACTGCCTTACTTAAAAAAACTGTTGCCACCGAAAGCAGAAATCATCTTTAATCAAAAGCCAACAGACAAACTCAAGTACATTGAAAATCTAGAAAAAAAAGGTGTAAAGACGCTTATGGCCGGTGATGGACTCAACGATGCCGGTGCCCTGATGGTGAGCCATATGGGAATAAGTGTAGCTGAGGATATTTATTCATTTTCGCCTGCATGCGATGCCATCTTGCAGGCTTCCAGCCTTCACCAGCTTCACTCCTTTATACATGCAGCGCGTTACACCGTAAAAACAATTAAACAAAGCTTTGTAATCAGCCTTTTGTACAACTTGGCAGGGCTTGGGTTTGCACTAGCCGGAGTTCTTGAACCCATTGTTTGTGCCATTTTAATGCCAATCAGCTCAATAACAGTAGTCGGATATGTCGTACTTAAAACAACCTCAGGCGCTCAAAAACTTTTATACAAAACTACTAACGACTCGCTAGTTCAGGTCAAATCTGCCAGGCTCAAGCTCTATGGGGATGCTGTCCCTTCGGAATAAGCGTGCTGTGTAAGGACCTTTTAACTCAAACAGCTTGTCACTCACTTGGATCCAACTACCTTCTCTCAGACCTATCACGGGCTGGGGATTAAAATGGTGAAATTCAAGAATTCTCTGCTCACGCGTTTCACCCATGTGCCTGCTGGTGGGATCAGGATCCACGTAGTGTGGATTGATGTTAAAAGGCACAAAACCAAAAGCTGCAAAATCAGGCGGATACACGATAGGCATGTCGTTGGTAGTGCCAATACTTAAACCAGCGACATTCGAGCCGGCGCTGCTGCCCATATATGGAGCTCCGTTGATTACTTTTTCACGCAGTAATGTAAAGTGTTCAGTTTCATAAAGCGTTTTAAGTAAAAGAAATGTGTTGCCACCACCTGTAAAAATTCCTCCAAAATCACTCAACTGTCGAAAAGGATGATCCAGCTCGTGAATTCCTTTTACCTTGATTCGGAATGGTAAAAACCCTTCTCTGGCTATGGCCGTGTAATCGTCCCAGCTGATGGCTCCGGGCCTGGCATATGGCACAAATACAATCTGGTCTGTGTGATTGAAAAAGACCTCTATTTCCTCTCTTAAATATTCTAAATATTTCTGACCAAAGAGCTTTGATGTACTTGCTAACAACAGTTTCATGAGAGGTAATATTGATGATACAGGTACTTTTTTAATGAGCAATATATCTACAATTCTCCAAATTGTTTCACATAAATTGGCTCAAAGCAGGCCAGGTGTAAGGGGTCGGCTATTAGATCAAAAGCATATTTTGCCGAGGGATAGACGCCATCGACTAGTTGAAGATTTGGCCACATCAATACATTTCGAAGTTTAGAAACTCCCACCCCAGCAACAATGATTTTTTTATACTTTATAGACAGATCTTTCCATGTTTCCGCTGAAACTTTAACCGCAAGGTTTGTGAACACCGGGTTCATACATTTTTCAAAAGCAGAGGCATAGACTTCCATTCTTCTTGCATCGATGGCTACAATTACCAACTCATCCTCGGTCAGAAAGTTTTTACTCTCTATAGCTTTATAAATTAATTCAAGGCTGCTAACTCCATACACAGGTATATCAAGCCCAAAAGCCCAGCCTTTCACAGCAGAAGCACTGACCCTGAGTCCTGTGTATGAACCAGGTCCGAGGCCAGTGACAATACCTTTTATATCAGAGAATTTCAATGAATTTTCCTCCAGCAGTTGCTCTGTAAATTCAAAAATCTTGTCTGAGTGTGTATGGTTGGTTAATACACTTTCAATGCATTGGATTCCGCGATTTGTTTTAAGGGCAATGCTGCAAAGCGATGTGGAAGTATCGATTGCGAGTAACGCCATTATTTCTTTTTGTTTGATTTTATTTTAATGGCCGAATTGTTTTTCAACCTTTGGTTAACTATTTCAAATGGACCTGAGATGACGAGATCGCCTTCTTTCAGACCGTCTTTTACTTCGAAAAAATTTTCGTCTTGAATTCCGATGCTGACTTTTCGGATTACGGCTCTGTTGCCATTTGCCAGAAACACACATTCAAATAATTCATCTTCAGAACCAGAGGAGACCTTTGTTTTGGCAGTGGCTGAGTCTGACCTCACTGTGACAGCCCTTACAGGAACCCTAATGGCATTTTCTACTTTTTCGCAGAATATTTCAACGGAAGCGCTCATCCCTGGCTTGAAGGGGTGTTTTACTATTTTCTGTAGTTCGGCATAGGATTCAGGGCTTATCCGGATTCTGACTTCAAAATTGGTAATCTGATCGGCCGATATTTGTTGTCCTGTGATGGCAGTAGTCGATGAATAGGCAACTCTCGTAACCTGGCCCCAAAATGGCTTGTCTGATACGGCATCTACCTCTATCAACGTCGAGTCCCCTATTTTTACTTTGTTGATGTCGTTTTCATTTACTTCGGTCACTACCTCAAGCTCAGATAAATCAACAATTCTCATTACTTCTGTGCCAGCCATTTGGGCAGTGCCCACTACCCTTTCGCCTACTTCTACACTTAGCTTGCTGACCAATCCACTGATGGGAGCATATATGGTGGTGCGTCTGAGGTTGTCATTTGCCTCTATATACGTAGCTTCGGCGCTTTTTAGTTGATATTCAGCGGCTTCAGCTTGATATTTGGCAACCTGAAAGGCCCTTTCTATCACGTCAAATTCTCCTGCAGATATGACCCCTGAAGTTTTTAGTGGAAGATTTCGTTTGTAATTTTTCTCTGCTTCGGCTAAGGTGGCCTTTGAGGTCAGCAAGTTGGCTTTGGCAGAGTTCAGGGCGGCTTCGGCTCTTTTTACTGCTGCCAGGTAGATATCTGGGTTTATTTTCAACAACAATTGTCCTTTTTCTACCTGTTGACCTTCTTTCACCAGCACTTCTATGACCTCCCCAGGAACTTCAGGACTGATTTTAACCATAGTTACCGGCTGTACTTTGCCTGATGCTGTTACCGTCTCTACAATATCACCTCTGTCCACCACTGCTGTTTCTACTTCAAACGTCTGCTCTACGCTGCCAAGCAATCCCATTTTTCGCAAAGCAACCAATGCGATGATGCCTGCTGCAGCCACCAGAATAACAACGGTCTTTTTCTTCATGGATTTCAGAGGGTAATGTTGTTGGTTAAAAGAAATTCTATAATTTTTGAACGCAAGATGTATTCATACTGAGCTCTGATGCGCTGACTTTGGGCGTTTGAAAAGTTTATTTTAAACGTTTCAAGCTGTACCTGATCAAGCAATCCGTTGTTGAATCTCTGTTCAGCATTTTCATAGGCTGTTTTCGCGGCCCTCTCCGCTTTGGTAGCCGCGTCCAGTCCGGCTTTAGAAGCCAGAAACTGTGCGTGTGCCTGCTGAATGTTCTGATAAAAGCTGATTTGAGCCTGAGTGTAGTTAAGTCTGCTCAACTCAAGGTTGATGCGTGCATTGTTTACAGTATTCGAAATTTGATATCTCGACCAAAGGGGAATCTGAATTGATATGCCGAGAAACTCATTGATGTTATCAACTACCTGCGCATTAAAGGGTTTGATAGGTCTTTCGGAATCAATCACCGGCTGTGAAATGGTGGTAAAGACAGGCACCCCATCTTGTGTAATTCCAATGGGAATGGTCACATTTTCATTCCCTTTGATATTAGGTACAGAGTTGGCATAGTTTGTTGAGATCCCTGCCACCAGAGCTATCAGTGGAAATCTTGTTCCTATGGCTTGTTTAACTTCGTATTCGCTTACGGCTTCTCTCAGTTGAGCAGTTTTAAGAGTCGGGTTGTTTTCAGCGGCCTCTCTGTAAATGTCTGATGGTGAGTAGGTTGAGTAATCATTGAGAGGGATGTCAGCTGGCAATGGCTTTATTTGAAGATCTTCGAAATCGTTCAGCATGAGCAGGTTGGCCAGTTGCACCCGGGCTATGTCCAGATTGTTTTCAGCAAGTACGAGGTTTTGCTGTTCTCTGTAGTATTGGGCCTGGATTTCCTGCAGGTTAACATCGGGTAGTATGCCGGATTTTACAAGTTCTTCGGTACGTTTGACTTGTTTGTCAGTAAGTGACAGTTGCTGTTGGGCTACACGTTTAAGCTCTTCATTTACGAGCACCTGTAAGTATGCCTGGGCCACATTGAGCGTCAAATCGTTTTTTATGCTTTCAATGTTTTCTGTTTCCGCCTGTAGATTCAGTTCTGTTCGTTTCAGATTGTTGAAGTTTTGCCAGCCATCAAAGAGAACCCATTGTGTATTTAAGCCAATGTTTCCTATTTGTCTGGTTTCCCGTCCGATGACGTTTCTTACCGGGTCTATATTCAAGCCGAAGTTGAATGTGTATCCAAATTGTCCGTTAAGTGAAGGCGAAAATGCATAACGGGCTACGTTCAACTGCGACTCAGCTCTTTGTTTGTTGAGAACAGCTTGTTTTACATTCAGATTTCTCGAATTGGCCAGCTCCAGACATGCTTGAAAATCCAATGGACGCTGCGCCAATAGCATATGGGGACAAAGGAAAAAGGCGATAGTCCAGACCGCAAATTTTATCATGACTCTCCCAGGGAGTTTAAGATGGTTAAAAATTGTTCATTTCGCTTTTGCAAATCAAAAGTATTTCTAATTCTTTTTTCTGCCTTTATTGATAGAGCCGGAAGGTCCGTCTGTTTACAGTTTAATATAAGTTTAACTAATTCATCTGAGCTTTTTCTTTTGACCAAAAAACCTGCATCGCCAATGATTTCCGGAATACCAAAAACGGCTGAACCAATTGGCACACAACCACAGAGCATGGCCTCACATAATGCATTTGGAAAACCTTCGGCGATCGACAGTTGCAAGTAAAACTGGTGTTGATTGTACAAATTAGACAATTCTCTTTGTTCACACCAGGGATGAATGGTTATGTTATCAGGCAGATGTGTCGTACTTAGCAGATATTTTCCTACGATTGTTATTTGTATATCAGGTAGGTTTTTCGCCAGTTCTAAGATTAAATCTATACCTTTAAGATAGTACGTTTGTCGATTTATCTCCCCAGCAGCCGTTATGAAGCTATTCGGTTTTCTATCCAGTTTCTGGTTGAAAAAAATAGTAGATTCATATCCATTTTTTAGCTCTGTGACTTTTTCATCGGATAGCGAATACAACTCCTTTAGTCCCTGTCTACATCTGGTAGGGAAGTACTCATATTTACCCTCATATAGAGACCAATGAACTACGAGAATTTTACTGGCCTTTTTAATAGCATATCCAAGTATTTTTCTAAGCAGAGGATTCAAATAAAAACCATACTGTATTTCAGGGAAACAATGACATTCGACTCCCCCGAAAATTAGTACGATTTTCCACTTAAATATATTTGATAAAACAGAGGGAATCAAATTGTGATACCCCCCAAATCTACAAAGAACAATTTTAGTATTTTTTCTTTCCTTAATTAGAAAAATCAGCTGCTGAACCAATCGAACGGGAAGTAATGCTTTATTTTGTACATGAAACACATTTATCTTCAGAAGATAATGCGTACTGAGAAAGTCAATATCTTTTTGGATAAATGGAGATTGCTTAGGATAAATGTATATGAGTTTATTTTTCTCCATAGGCAATTAATGCAGGGCTAAATAATTTAGTTCGCGGAAGTCTTACACCAGAAAAAATCTCCATAGCCCAAAATATTTTTGATAGCCTAGATAAATTGAGTGTGAGGGCTTTTTTTACCTGAATAAATTTATCCGGTTTACTTCCTTCAATTTGTGCAGATACAGCGACAGGAAGCAGATATTCTGCTTTTGTATTTTTAAATCCAGCTTTGCTGAGTGCTTCCATCAGCTTATCTTTATCTATCGGCACATGAGCGTCAAACACTTCTTTATTCATGATTTTTTGATACCAGCCCGGGAACCCATGCATGTTTGGTACAGACACGAAAATCTTTCCGTTTTTTTTAAGAAATAACGCATGCGCTTTAAGTACTTCTACAATATCTTGAAAATGCTCAATTACACCAAAACTTACTACTATGTCAAAATTAGAAATCAGATGGGTGGGTGGGGTCAGTAAATTTCCTTCAAAAATTGCTCCCTCTACATTGTAGTAATCTAAAATCATCCGACTACGTTCACAGCCCAACCTTGAATAGTCCAGACCTGATATTCTAAACAAAAATTCCTTTTTGAAATAGGGAAGCCACACACTGTTGCCACATCCAAGTTCAATTAGACTCAGATCGCTGTTTGGCTCAATAAATTTTCTGAAAAATGCATCAAATTCTCTGTAAAGATATGTATTTATGTCAAATTTTTGTATTTGTATTTCCTTAGGAATGCGATTGGTTTTCCAAAATTCATCCCAATATTCCGGTGAGGTTTTATCCATGACTTTTTACAACTTTAAAAACCCATCCGTTACTTCCTCGTTTGATGTCAAAGGAAGCAAGGTCAGGCAGTGAACTCAATATCTTGATAAGTTCAGACTTTTTGATGAGTCTTTTGTAGTAATCGGTTAGAGCGTCGTAACTTTCCAGTACACTGGTTTGCTTATTAAATGCATATCCTTTTTGTTCAAAAGTATCAATATTGGTAAGTATAGGTGAAAAGTGTCCCAAGAGCCACCTACCTACTTTGGAATGTCTCAATCTCCAATGTAGAGGAAAAAATATAGTTACAAGTTTTTCTATAATTTTTAGAGATCTTTCTGGATTCATCCTTTTGAGAAAAAATCTATATACAGGAATACTGGTTGTGTAATATGCCCATCTGAAGTGATAGTGATCGGCCACAAGAATTCCTCCAGGTTTAACAGTTCTCCACAATTCCTGAATTGCTTTTTTGGAATCAGGTGTGTGCTGAATGACTCCCAGGCAAAACACCACATCAAAGCTCTTGTCAGGCAATGGTATATCGAGAATATCAGCCTGAAAGAAGACCACATTATCGGCTTTATTCCATTGATAATTGACCTCAATGGCCCGACTTAAATCAAAAGTATACAGCTCTTTACAATACTTTTTAAGCCATTCTGTAAATCTGCCTCCTCCGCTTCCGGCTTCAAGTACTGTTTTATCATGCAGCCATTCCAGTGAGTGGCTCAGGGCTTCCAAGATTCTCTTCTTTGAAATTTCTGTCCCTGTATAACTGTCTAACTGAAGGCAGCTAAAAGTTTTCCATTGTAAGCCAAAAGCCGATGAGTATCCATCCGCGCTTACAAAACGAGGGATGTAATTGATGATTGGCACTTCTCTGGTGTTCTCTGCTACCAATCTATCTGTATTCTTTTTAAAATGAGTATGCGACTTTTTGTCGTAGAAATTTATCGACATCAACCGAATGAAATGATACTTTTGGCTGCAACAAATGTAAGCTCATGTGCGGTTTTTCGGGTCTTGTTGATTTTTCAGGCAGATATGACAGCAACTGGATTAAAAAATCGATTGACCTGCTCCGCCACAGAGGTCCCGACGATGAGGGCATTGAAGGAATTGTAAATTCTGAATATACCGTTTGGTTGGGTTTTAGGAGGCTTGCCATCATTGACCTTACTCAGGCAGGTCACCAGCCAATGTTTTCGGCAGATCGCCGGGTGGCAATTGTATTCAACGGAGAGGTCTACAACTACCGACAGTTGAGAAATGAACTGATTGAACGAGGTTACACGTTTAGATCAAACTCGGATACAGAAGTTATTCTTTGTCTCTATCAGGAATTTGGAATTTCATTTGTCAACAAGCTCAATGGCATGTTTGCCATCGCTCTTTGTGACTTTTCCAAACACAAGCTCTATTTAATCAGAGACCGTATCGGCGTAAAACCACTGTATTACAAGCTTTCAACTTCCGGCAATATCCTCTTTGCATCTGAATTAAAGGCACTACTGGCTCTTGAAAAAACTGATCAAAAGATTAGTCATTCTGCTGTTTTTCAATATTTTACTACAGGATATATACCCTCGCCTAATTCGATATTTGACGGCATCAGCAAACTTTCTCCCGGACACTATGCCGAATATGAATTGATGAGTAAACACATTAGATTGGAGCGTTACTGGGAGATCACTCCTGGCCAAAGGCAATTTGAAAGCCTGAAATCTGCTGCACTCGAGTTGGAAGAACTTATGAGAGATGCCTTTAGCCTAAGAATGATCGCTGATGTGCCTGTAGGTATTTTTCTCAGCGGAGGATATGACAGTACCTGTGTGACCGCCATCCTCCAGTCAATGAGCAGCAACAGGCTGAAGACTTTCACCATTGGATTTAATGAAGCAGATTACAATGAAGCCCCTTTTGCAAGAAGGGTGGCCCAGCATATCGGAACGGAGCATCACGAGCTTCTATGTACTAAGGAACAGGCACTAGACATTATACCCGAGCTCGCATATTACTACGATGAGCCCTTTGGAGATTCCTCAGCTATTCCGACGATGCTGGTGAGCCGACTAGCCAAAAGTCACGTGACTGTAAGCCTTTCGGCCGATGGAGGTGACGAGCTGTTTGCCGGTTACCAGCGCCATCTGAAAGGATTACAACAAATCGGACTACTCAGCAAAATACCTTCCGGTATTAGAACATCTGTACTCTCCATCCTGAAAGCTATACCCCGGCAAAAGGATGTGATGAAGCATGACCTGATCTCCAAACTGGCTAATTATCTTAGGTATGAAAAAGTTCCTCTTTTGTTTTTGAATCAGTTGAGTATTTTTTCTCCTTATCAGATACAGTCCCTGCTAAGGGAGCCTGCCACCATAATGCCTTTACAGGAATTTCATGTAATGACAGACCGTTTGGATTCGGTTTTGAAACAGATTCTTCTTACAGACTTAACAACATACCTACCCGACGATATCCTCACCAAAGTCGACAGAGCTACGATGGCTGTGAGTCTCGAAGGCAGAGAGCCTCTGCTCGATTACAGGTTGGTGGAATTTGCCTTTCAATTACCGGATGAGTTTAAAATTGACAAAAGTGGAATGCAGAAAGCGATTCTGAAGCATATAGTCCACCAATATGTTCCCCGGGAAATAATGGAAAGACCTAAAATGGGTTTTGGTATACCGATCCATCGATGGTTACAAAAAGATCTTAGCTGGATGTTACAGGAGATTTTTTCTGAGGAGAAAATAAAAAAACAAGGATTTTTTAATCACAAAACCATTTCCCAAGCCATTCAATCTTTTTTAAAATATGGGGAAAACACTGATTTTCAAAGGATTTGGCTACTGCTCATGTTTCAGATGTGGTTTGACAGGTGGGTGGATGCTCAAAGCTGAACTTCCCGGCAATAAAATCTTGTGAACATTTCCTCTTCGTACCAGCCCAGTGATTTTGTGAGTTTTACTACTTCCACATGATATGTATTGCCATAAGCCCATTGATACATGTCTTCCGTGCGCTCCCACACACTAAATGTGGCCTGCTCTATCAATGGCAACTCACCCATACCCATTGATAAAATCGCCTTTTCAGAAATCTGAGATGAGACCTTTGGCACGTAGTTCCAGAATTTCCACCACATCGACCGGCGAATACTTCCCCTGGTAACGATCGAAATCCAGGGATATTCCTCTGGATCCGAAAGCGGTGGAAAGTCGCTAAATGGGTTTATTCCATTCCAAAGGCCATGGGTTTTATGGGGATACATCTGGAAAATCCTGATCATACCTAACTTTTGTTTAAATTCTCTGAAAACCTCCGATTCAAAAAGGCCCGTTGCATTGTCGGTTGTAAAAATCCAGGTATAGGTGCTGAAGTCAGGTATAATTCCAAACCCATTCCCAGAACCCGTACCCATCATTTTGAAAAATCTAAGCTTTTGTTTCAAACGATCTTTCCAACCCCTTAAACCCATTTTTTTAAAGGCCCACCATTTATTTAATAAACCTTCAAATTTGAAAATAATCAGATAAACGGCCGGCTCATAGTCCTTTCTCATAGTAAATTCGTAAAAAAAAGTATTATGAATGCAAAAACAACATTTTTTGCAATACTTCAGTTTTATGTATTTTTCACATTTGGCCAGAATTGTGTCAGCCCGGAATTAATTTCAGTTGAGTGGATCGAATACCTGGTCAATGAGTTAGCATCTGAGAGAATGCAGGGGCGTTACCCCGGTACGGAAGGAGATTCATTGGCAACTGTTTTCATAATCGATAATCTGACCGAGGCCGGCACAGTACCCATGGGTCAAGCTGGCACATATCTTCAGAAATTTAAAATAAAACTCCAGGTCAGGCATTCCGAAGATACCAGGCTGAGCTTTGGAAAAAGCTCTTACAAGCCATCGGAACTTGCCTATCCCACCCGTTACAGTGCCAATGCACGCGCCAAAGGAAAAGTTATCTCCCCGGTATTTTCCTTAAGAGATGAAAGAATTATAATACAAAATCCCAGACAAATCAAAAGGAAAATTGCTCTTGTAGAGCTTAGCTCAGTTAAAGAATTATATGAAAGTAACGGGGTTGATTTTAAAAAATTTACTACAGAAGACCTCATTACTGAACTTGAATCAGCTGGAGTAAAAGCTGTTATTTTCACCACTAATAAGATGACAGGAATCCCGGTACCCGAGAGATACTTCGAAACACTCCGGAAGAAAAGCATTCCCATTTGGTTTGTAGCAAGTGATTTGTCTCAAAAATTAACCAAAAAAAGAATTCGTTTAATAACTGAACTCTTTGAAAATGAAGTCACAACCAACAATATCGTCGGACTCATTGAAACAGGATCCCCCTACACCATTGCTATAGGTGCACACTACGATCACCTTGGGATGGGAGACAAAAATTCAATATATCGCGGAAAGCCAGCCATTCATCATGGTGCTGATGACAATGCTTCCGGCGTAGCAGGTGCACTGGCATTGGCAAGATATCTCAATGAATACGGCCCCCGAAAATTTAATTACCTGATTATGCTGTATGGAGCTGAAGAACAGGGGCTTCTGGGTTCGAAATATTGGGTTTCCAATCCCACTTATCCAATCGAAAACATTGTGGCCATGTTTAATTTGGACATGATTGGAAGACTGGGTGATGATAAAACTTTGAAAATCAATGGAACCGGGACAAGCCCGACATGGGATGCATTCTTCAGAAAATTCAGATGCTACGATTTCAGATACCAGTTTTCAAAAGGAGGAAGAGGACCCTCGGACCATACCTCTTTTTATAATCAAAACATCCCGGTGCTTCATTTTTTTACCGGACTACATGCCGACTACCATAAACCCACTGATGTGGCAGCAAAGATTAATTTTCAAGGCGTACGAGAGATAGTAGCCCTATGTGCCACTCTCGTAGAAGAATTGAACACTATGGATAGTCCACCCCTTTTTACCCCTACGGATGATGCAGAAGAGTCAAGACCCCTGCGATTCAATGTGACGATGGGAATCATGCCAGGTTACAACAACGATGATTCAGGTCTGGAAGTCGAAGGTGTCACAAAAGGCAAACCAGCTGAAAAAGCAGGTATCACTAAGGGCGATATCATCGTAAAAATCGGAGAAAGACAAATCCGAAACATCAGAGACTATATGGAAGCCCTCTCCCTCTACGACAAAGGCGATTCCACTCCGGTCCAAATCATAAGGTCCGGAAAGCAACTTGAAGTTACCGTTCATTTCGAATGAGGTCCTTTAAAAATCAAAAATTTTTTGATTAAAAAAAAATTACACTTTCCCCCTATTTTTGGGTATCCTAAAAGAATAGGAAATGAGGGGCTTCATTATCAACATAATTTTAACGATGATCATATGTCAAGCCCTTTTTGCCCAAGATAAAGATTCATGGACATCCAGGTTTATTCTGTCTGTTAATCCGGAACTCACCGACCAAGAGCAAAAAGATACCCTTAACAAACTGCTCAAGATAGCTGAAAAAAATCACATAGAAGACGCTTATCCACTGTATCTAAATGCTTTGGCAGCTTATTATTATCAAGTAGAAAAGCCAGAGTCGATGCTTACTTATTTGTATAAAGCCATAGAAGTCAATACAATCATTGAAAATAAGACCCTGCTATCTACTAACTACAATCTGCTCTCCATTTACCACCAAGACATGCACAACTGGGATAAGGCATTGGAGGCAATAGAAATGGCTGAAGCCCAATTGGATCCCCAAAAGCAACCTATATTGAAAAGAATTTATGAAGGGAATAAAGCAGCTATTTACTTTATGCTTGAAGATTATAATCGGGCCAAAGACATCTACGAACGTAACCTGGATTTTTTTCTTAAGCTCAATGACACAGCCATGTATTTAGGTGATGTCTACAATCTAGCGTATTCGCACTACAGACTCGGTAATCATAAGGCCGCTGAAAAGTATGCCAATATGTTTTTGTCGCTGTATGCAAAATTTTCCGAAAGAGATCAACTGTCAGAAGTTTTAGCAAAAGTCTATGGAGTGTTGGATCGCCTGCACTACGATGCCGGAGACATCAAAAAATCTTTAGAGTACCAGCACAAAAAACTCGAAATTGCTGAACGCATACACCACTTTGGGCTCTTGACAGAGACCTGCGAAAGGCTGTCTGTCACCTATGAAAATATTGGAGAAATATCCAAAGCTTTGCAATACATAAAACTCTCCTCTCTATACAACGACACACTAATCGACCAGACGCGTGCACAAACTCTGGCTGAAATGGAAAGCCGCTACGAATCCAAAATCAAAACCTTAGAGCTTCAGTCTGCACTCGACAAACTGGCATTGGAGAAGCGAAGAAAAAACCTTTATCTAGCCATGTTTGCATTGGTGGTTGTATTCTTAGTGGGTCTTACAGCTATAATCTATCAAAAAATAAAAATCAATAAGAAGGAAATACAGCTTTATAATGAGCATATCAACACTCTATTGCGCGAGCATGAGCTTGAAACTGCCAATGCGCTCCTGAAAGGGCAGGATATGGAGCGAGAAACAATCGCTGAAGAACTACACGACCGCATGGGAAGTCTGATTGCATACATCAAAATGAAACTGTATTCGCTAGAGAAAAAATTAAAATTTGACGAGGTATTGACTACAGAAATAAATGAAATATCGGATGCGGTGACCGAAGCAGCTGAAGAAATACGTCGTATCTCCCATAATTTGTCTACAGGACTCATCAGCAAATTTGGACTAAAAGCTGCTCTTGAAGACTTATGCAAAAAAATAAATACCAGCCATATGGTAGCAATGGATATTGACTTCATACCGACTGATTTTCCTAGATTTGACACCGATTTTGAAACAAACATTTACCGTATCCTTCAGGAATTGACCACCAATACTCTCAAGCATGCCAAAGCATCGTCAATAACCATTCAAATCAGCTACTTTGACGGCATATTTCATTTGCTTTTTGAAGACAACGGAAAGGGCTTCGGAAAGAAAAGTCATAAGGGAATAGGTCTAGTCAACATTGAGAACAGGGTGCAAAAACTACAGGGAAAGATTTCTATGGACAGCCTACCTGGCAGAGGTACAACCTTCTCTATTGAAATACCTATACAAAAAAGTGTAACAGCATGATCAGACTTCTCATCGCAGAAGACCAAAAACTTTTATACGATGCTTTCTCTATAGTAATCGGAGAACACGCCGAATTGCAAATCGCCGGCTGGTGCAACAATGGCTTGGATGTGTTGCCCGCAATTTCAGAAAAAAATCCAGATTTGCTGATTCTAGATATCAATATGCCGGGTAAGGATGGTATCACAGTGGCTGAAGAAGTCAAAAAATACTATCCCGGTGTACGCATCCTGGTGATGACCTCCTATTCCTCCGATTTACTTGTAAATCAACTGCTTCACCTGGGCATAGAAGGATATATTCTCAAGTCAGATGATATGCATATGTTTTTCGAAGCCATTTATGCCGTTGCGGCTGGAGAACGTTATTTTTCCAATTCTGTAAGCAGCCTAGCCGAAAATCCCAAAGAAAAATCTGTACACAACCTGTCAAATAGAGAAATCGAAATCATAAGACATATTTGTAAAGGACTTTCTACCAGTCAGATAGCTGACTTGCTGTACATCAGTCCTCTCACAGTAGACACACACCGTAAAAACATCTACCACAAGCTCGGAATCCGTCATCAGAGCGAATTAATACGTTATGCTGTGGAGCGAGGTATCGTCTGACTAGTTTTCAAAGTGATCTGTACCTTTGCACCGATATGAAGACCTTTGAAGAAGTAAGTGCATTAGCCGGGCGCCTGGAAGCGCTAAGGGGGTATCTTTGACCCGGAAAGTAAGAGAATTGCGCTCCAAAATGAAGAAGAGCGAACCGCTGCTCCCGGATTTTGGGACGACCCAAAGAATGCTCAGAAAGTACTAAGAACCATTAAGGACTTAAAGTTCTGGATTGAAGGTTTCGAAAATGCCTGCCAACTAGTGGAAGAAGCCCGACTGGCTTTTGAATTTTTCAAAGAAGGCGTAATCGGGGAGGAAGAACTTGACAAAGCCTATAACGACGCCCTGGAAGCAATCGAAAATCTTGAATTCCGGAACATGCTCTCGGCCGAAGAAGACCACCTAAGTGCCGTTTTGCAAATCACAGCGGGTGCCGGAGGTACCGAAAGCTGCGACTGGGCTTATATGCTGCTACGCATGTATACCCGCTGGGCCGAAAAATACGGATACAGGGTAACCACACTCAACCTCCAAGATGGCGATATGGCAGGAATTAAAACCGCCACCATTCAGATTGATGGGGAATATGCTTTTGGTTATCTAAAAGGTGAAAACGGCGTGCACAGGCTGGTGCGAATTTCACCGTTTGATGCAAATGCCAAAAGACACACATCCTTTGCATCGGTGTATGTATATCCGCTGGTAGACGATTCTATTGAGATAGATATCAATCCGGCAGATATTGAGTGGGATACATTTCGTTCCAGTGGGGCTGGCGGTCAGAATGTCAACAAGGTAGAAACCGGTGTTCGCCTCCGGCATAAGCCTACAGGCATCATCATCGAAAACACCGAAACCCGTTCACAGCTTCAAAACAAAGAAAAGGCTTTGCAGCTACTGAAATCCCAACTCTATGAAATAGAGATTGAAGCGCGCAATCAAAAACGGGCAGAAATCGAGGCCGGTAAGAAAAAGATTGAGTGGGGCTCGCAAATCAGAAACTATGTGCTGCATCCCTACAAGCTCGTCAAAGATGTGCGAACAGGCACTGAAACTTCCAATGCCGAAGCCGTATTAGATGGTGAAATTGATGAATTTTTAAAGTCCTACCTTATGTCAACCGGAAGCAGCAGCCGTGCTATGAATGCTGAATCAATGCCATGAGGCCTGGCATTATTGACCGGTATATATTGAGATATTTTCTGGGTACCTATTTTCTGGTGCTCATTCTTATCCTATTGATTGCCATAGTCTTTGATATTTCTGAAAAAATTGAAGATTTTATCACCAGAGGGGCCACTCCCAGGGAAATCATTTTTGATTATTACCTCAACTTCATCGTTTACTATGGCAATATGTTTACCAGCATGATTGTATTTATTTCTACCATTTTTTTCACAAGCATGCTGACCAACCGGACAGAAATAGTAGCCATACTTACCGGTGGTATGAGCTTCCGGAGATTAATGGTACCCTATTTCATTGGCACTGCTACAATAGCTTTGCTCAGTATGGCACTTGCTCATTATATCATTCCCATCAGCAACGTGCGAAGACTACACTTCGAAAACCTATACATCAATCAAAATACCGGAGAGCGCTATAGCGATATTCATAGACAAATAAAACCCGGACATTTGATATATCTCGAAAATTACAATCCCGACCGAAAGTCAGGGTACCGATTTACTTATGAAGTTTTTGATGGTCAGAAACTGCTCTCAAAGCTTTCCTCTGATTTTATTCGATACGACACACTCACTGGTACGTGGCGATTAGATAATTATACAATCAGAGTGATTGGAACTGATGGCGATAAACTAGTCATTGGCCGGCAAAAAGACACCTTGCTGGAATTTAAACCCGACGAACTCAGCCCCAGCCTCTACTCGGTAACCATGATGAACACTCCTCGATTGCTCGAATTTATCAGAGCCGAACGAATCAGGGGGTCTGAAAAAGTGAATATGTACCTCATTGAACTTCATCAACGAACTGCCTGGCCATTTGCGACCGTGATTCTGGTATTGATAGCTGTGAGCATCAGCAGTCAAAAGCGAAGAGGAGGTATGGGCTTTAATATAGCTCTTGGACTTGCCCTATGTGTCACTTACATTTTTTTTCAGCGTGTATCAGTAGTATTCAGCACCAATGGAAATCTTTCTCCACTAGCGGCATTATGGCTTCCTAACCTGCTCTTTGCCATCATAGGTGCTTTCCTTTATCGGATTGCTCCTAAGTAAATTTCAAGGTATATTGTATAAATTTTTAATTTGCTTCTTCCTGTATCCACCGCTCTACCATCTTTTGAGCCGATGGGATGGTTTTGAGCATCCAGATTAAAATTTGACGCTTTTTATCCGCATCCGATAGCTGCCAATCGATCCCTTCGCTTTTTAGTCTTTTTTTCAACGTATACATTAGTACTCCAGCTGTCACAGATACATTGAGACTTTCGGAAAATCCCTCCATAGGAATGGCAACAAACCCATCTGCTTCCTCAAGGATTTCAGGGTGGTGACCATGACGTTCGGAGCCCATTGCTATGCAGATTGGCTTGCGAATATCAAGATTTTCTGCACTAAGTCCATCGATGTGTGGGGTAGCAGCTATCAGCTTATATCCGCTCTGTTTGATGGCATGAATGGCCTGACCATAGTCGACGTTACCCACCTGAAAAATCACTGTATTTACCCACTTCTGAGCTCCCATAGCAATCTCTTCATTTACCTTAAATCTGTACTTGTCTTCGATTACAAATACAGTATTGTAGCCAAAACAATCAGCCGACCTGATGATGGCACTCGAGTTTTGTTCGTGGTAAAAATTGTCTGCCAGCCACGCTATGTGATTGGTTCGATATTCAATCAAAGTCGTAAAGAGGTTTTTTTTGTGTTCAGTAAGCAAATCAAACAATCTGTCGTAATACTTTAAAGCCATTCTAAAGTCCGGTGTTACCTGTTCCATATTTTGACTGATTTGGTGATATTTTCAAAATTTGTTCAGCTACCTTTGCAGCCAAAATTACTTGTAAATAAAAATGTGGAATAAAATCATTCGGATCGCCCTTACAGTATTGATTTTTTGTGCTTCTATCTGGCAATTTGTAGAAAGCAATATCGGAAATGGAATTTTTCTATTGGTATTGAGCAGTTTAATACTGCTCTCATATTTCAGAAATGAAAATATGATTATGGCATTGTGGTATTTGCGATCGCAGAAGTTTGACAAAGTAAAAAAATGGCTATCCCGTATTAAAAATCCAGAGCAGTCACTTATTAAATCACAGGCGGCTTATTATTATCTGCTGCAAGGACTGGTTAAAGGGCAGGAACAAAATCTGAATGAGGCAGAAAAAAACATAAAAAAAGCAATGACGTTAGGCCTGCGAATGAAAACCGATGAGGCAATGGCTTGTCTGCAAATGGCTGGAATTGCCTTGGCTAAAAGGAGAAAAACTGAAGCCAATATGTGGATCAACAAAGCTAAACAACTCGATCAGAAAAAACTACTCGCCGACCAGATAAAGCAGATTAAGACGCTGGCCAACCGGATTTAACAAGGTCCTGAATTTTTTACTACCATGTAGAGAAACCATGCATAACCGTAAAATCTGAGATATCTTGTAGAGGCCAGAAGTACATATTTTTTAAATGGATATTTTATAGCGCCTGTTACCACACTTACCGGCGAAAATGGCAGTGGAGCAAGTGCAGAAGTCACAATCAATATGCCTCCGAATTTTTTGAGAAGATCAAATTGTTCTTTGAACTTATCATCAATCCAATACCGCACTACCTTGATTCTATAAAAAAGTCTTCCATAACTATAGCTAATAATCCCGCCTATATAGCTCAGTGAGGCAAGAATGAATACTATTCTATAGGGATATTCAAAGCTCTTTGCCCATACAATGAATATATCGGGCGATAAAATCCCCGTGAAACACTCTGACAAAAAGAGAAACCCCATGATCAACCAAGCGGGATATTTGGTTAAATGAGTACAAACAAAGTGATTAAAATCAAAAACATAATGGGTTAAAACCCAAAAAATGACCATAAAAACGGCAATCGTCAGAAGCAGTTTCCAGAGGTTTTTGCCTAAAAAAGAATAAACTCCCCGCTTTCTATTGGCATAGTGTAAAATTTCTAAATATTTTCCGAAACTTCGATTCTTCTTCTCCAAATTCTGGTTTTTTCAAGGTTCTTTAGCAGAAGATGTATTTTTTGTCTGCCTATTATGTCGCCAAATGGCAATGGCAATCACTGTGGCAAGTAAGTATGGGATACTCATTAGAAAAAGAATTCCGGTATTCAGATTTTTTGCACCAATGTTACCGCTGGATGATTCTGCTACGGCTTTGCACATTGCACACTGTGCAAAGCTGCTCTCAGCCAAAATGACGGAGAAGGTCAAAATTAATAGCAGCACTAAAATATTTCTCATACCGGATAATAAGGTGACATAAATACATAAACCAATACACCCGTAATTGCCACATAAAGCCAGATAGGGTAGGTATATTTGACAAGTTTTTTGTGTTTGTCGATCTCCATAGTGCTCCCTCTGTAAATTGAAAGCATCGCCAATGGGAGTACAGGAACCGAAAGAGCAATATGCGTAATCAGAATAAAAAAGTAGATAATCCGTGTGGCACCTTCTCCACCAAAAGGAGTGGGAGGATTTGAGACTTTAGAAACCACGTACGACACCAGAAACAACGCAGAAAGTACAAATGCCGCCACCATAACTGCCCTGTGCAGGTGTATCTTCTTTCTTGAAATAAATATGCCTCCGAGGATCAACAACACTGCTGTAGTTCCATTTAAAAAAGCGTGAAAAGCAGGAAGTTTTTTTGCCTGTGGGAAGCTGTTTTCCAGACTAAAGGTTTCTGGATATATCATTAGCACAGCAACTGCTACAGGGACAAGCACAGAGAGTGTGACAATAACCGGAATCATCACGCTATCGTTTTTTTTGATACCCACACCCATTCTAATTAGATTTTTTGCTTTTCTTGCGCTTTAAAGATTCATTTTTTTCGTATTCGGCAATCAGAACAGAGATGTCTTCTTGTAGATCCTTCAATGCCATCTGGTCAAGGCTACTATACGCTCCGATAATATTACCATAGTCATCGCGCCTGGACCGTAGCCTTCCTTCCCAGTCTACCAATACAAGTAATTCTGAATGCAGATATCCTCCAGGAGCAGTTTCATCTTCGCTTGCATTGAGAAACAGGGCTTCGGCTAGCTTATAGATCCTATCCTTTTCAGCAGTCAGAAAATTCCATACAGTTCTTCCGTTTACTGTATTTGCACCGATACTTTTAGCATATGCTTTGAGCGCTTCGACAGAGTCTCTCTCAGGGTCTACAGTAAAGGAAAGTATCTGAAAATTTTCAAATCCGTTGAATCTATCGAAAATTCGTTCTTTCACATGGAAATTCATGGGACCACAGATGCTGGGGCAATTCGTAAAAAAGAAATTGATGACTGTAATTTTACCCTTCAGCGAATCGTCGGTGACAATCGTACCTGTATGGGATATGGCCCTGAAGTGAGGCACCGCGTAGCGAATTGTGTCATAGTGGACATTACCAGCCTCGTCGGTCCGCTCCAATACGGTTGGAGGCCCGACATAATCAAGGGTATTAAAAAATACCTCTCTCGAAGAGTAAACGAAAATTAAATAAATCAAAACGGGCATTAGAAGTATAGATACCAATAATGCCCGTCCTAAATTGTTTTTCATCATTATCAGATCTCCTGCATACAGAACAAATTCTGGAAACGTATGTTTAAAATCCGATTTTATACATATAAGAACCCTCCGTCAGTACGATGAAAGTCAGATAGGGAATCAAAATTAGAGTAGGTAATGTCAGCGTCCATATCAGATTTTTCCTCTCATATTTCACATGCATAAAATATGCAACAATATAATATGCCTTCAACAAAGTAAGTACGATAAAAATATGGTTTAGCAGCCTGGTTCCCATTACCTCTACCATCAAGGGTTCAGGATGAATAATTCCAAGAATTACTTCTACTGCTGTAACTATGAGCAAGATGAAAAATACTATCCAAATGGTTTTTACCATTTTCTTTTCGTCATGCACGTGAGCCATATATCAATAGTAATTTATAATGTTAAACAAGATAGAAAAATGTAAATACAAACACCCAAACCAAATCCACAAAGTGCCAGTACAAACCCACCTTTTCCACCATTTCATAGTGACCTCTTCTTTCATAGGTACCCAATAACACATTGGCAAATATGACAATATTGATCACTACTCCAGAAAAAACGTGGAAACCATGGAATCCAGTGATGAAAAAGAAAAAGTTGGCAAACAGAGTATGACCATATTCATTTTCCTTAAGATTAGCACCCTGTACTACACTGGATTTTTTAATAAGGGATTCAGACTCTGACCGTGAATATGTTTTTCCAACCTTACCCGGATCTTTAAGCCGCATATCTTTATTGGCTAGGAAAGCTGATATTACCTGAGAATCGGTAAATTTTTCATGGTGATCTCCGTGATGTGCGTGTTCAATGCCGTGAACGAGCTGAGCAAGCGAAACCCTGTGACCATTTTCATCGGCTATATAGTATACATGGTTCTCTACTTTTACAGATCCATGTTCTCCCTTTATAAAATGGTACCATTCCCATGCTTGTGAACCAAGAAAGATGAATCCACCGACGATCGTCAGAAGCAACCACAGGGTTACTTTGTCTTTTTTCATGTGATGACCAGCATTTACTGCTAGCACCATGGTCACAGAGCTCATAATCAATATAAAAGTCATAAGAGCTACATACAGCAATGGATGGTCGCCTTCAAGACCTGGAAAGTGAGTAAAAACACTTTCCGGAACCGGCCATACATCTGAAAATCTGAATCTTATCAATCCATAAGCCGTAAGAAATCCCGAGAAAGTCAAGGCATCAGAAAGGAGGAAAAACCACATCATCAATTTTCCATAGCTGGCACCAAAAGGCTCATTGCCCCCTCCCCATACATTTTTATTTTGCTCGGATGTAATCGTTTGTGTAGCCATAGTCGTTATTACCAGTGATCAATTTTTGCGTGCAATTTTAGCGATAAAAAGTCAGAAAGGCATACAAAAATATCCAGACGAATCCTAAAAAGTGCCAAAAAACAGCTGCTAATGAATAGCCCAGGTGGTCGGTCTCAGAATATTTGGCATTTACCGCTTTGATTGTTGCTACGCTCAAGGCTATTAGCCCCCCTACAATATGCAGTAGGTGAATAAAAGAAATGGCATAGATCCAACTGCCGGCAGTAAACGAACCCGGCCCGGTGAAGAAAATACTACGGCTTATCAGATTTTGATAAGCAGCTACTTGCATATAGCAAAACAATGCTCCCATCACAAGAGCACTCAGCATGAGATACCCTGCGATACGGATGTCCTTGTGAGCTTTGTATTGTCCAATTCCCAAAACCACTGAAGAAGCAAGTATTATCAACGTGCTGTAAATAAACTGAGCCGGAAGCTCAAACTCCACCCATTGGTTGTTTTCAATCAGAAATCCGCGGCTGACGATGTATCCGCTAACCAGTCCAGCAAAAGCCATAAATATACTGGCCATGGACACCCAAAGAAGCGGCTTGGCTGCTCTCTTTCTTTGAGCTTTGAGAAGTTGTTTTTCGTCCCTTACTTCGGATATGGAATTATTTTCTCTGTTCATTGGAATGAAAATTTGTCCAATACATAGATCATCTGAATTAGAGTAAGATAAATAATACTCGTTCTCATAACCAACCGAGCGTGAAAGACTGAAGGATTCTTATGTAAAATAAGAGCTGAACGGACAAAGTAAAGACCAATCAACAACACCAGTAGTGCTGACCAGAGCGATAGATGAAGAGACCCCGTAATGCCAAATGCCGGTAAAAGCGCTGTTACTACAGAGGCAGCAGAATACAGTACGATTTGAAAGGATGCTTTTTCGTTAGGCTGGTCGGTAGGCAACAGATGATAATTAACCTTTTTGTAGTCCTCAAATAGAATCCACGCAATGGCCCAAAAATGTGCAAACTGCCATAGAAATTGAACAGCAAACAGAGTTCCTGGCTCTATGCCAAAACGCCCCGTAGCGCCCACCCATCCAAGCATAAAAGGCATAGCACCTGGTATAGCCCCTACAAATACCGAAAAAGGGGTAATGGCTTTCAGGGGCGTGTACAGCAATACATATACAATCAATGATATAAAGCCAAAAGCCGCTGTGAGAGCATTGACCTTAATGAGCAAGATAGCTCCAATCAATGTTAATATTGCGGCTGTCATAAAAGACTCAGATACAGAAAGCCGACCTGCAGGCAATGGACGATTGGCTGTGCGGGACATTTTGGCATCGATATCTTTTTCGATGATTTGATTAAAAGCATTGGCAGCCATAGTGATGGCAATGCCCCCAGCGATAAGATATAAAAATTGGGTCAGTTGAAATGCTTCTGTAGCAATCAAATATCCTGCTCCCGCTGAAAAAACAACACTGAAGGACAGTCTTGCTTTACCTAAAACCAACAAATCCCTCCATTTCGAAACTGTAAAATATGAACTCAGATAAGAATACATGCTATAAAAACCCATGCAAAATTAGTACAATTAACCAGCTTACCTTGTTTTACAATTGATTGTAAAACACAGTTTTTTGAATTTTTTAAAGTCTGTTAAGCCAGCGGCTAAACCAAAGGGATCGTATCTGTACCTTTGCTCTTTATGCACTTTGTACTTTTTTAAAACATTTTATCGTTAAGTGAAATTGATGAAGAATCTCGTCAGTAAGTTCCTTGCGTTTTACCTCTTCATAGCAGTTAGCATTTCATTGCATGCCCAGCGGGGATTTCAAATAGAAATTTCCACTGACTGGACAATCAAAAATGATTATATAGGCGATAGTCTTTTGATGAGAATTCCGGTAGCAGATCATGAGGCAGTACGATTTGATGAATACAGGGTTCCCTACTTTCACATCAGCAAAAGCATTGGAGCCGATGAAGAAATTGATACCATCTTTTTAAATCAGACTACCTGGAGAGAGGTCACATCGCAAATTGATGCATTCATTCCCAATGAGCAAGACCTTGTACTCAAACCCAGATATGCCAAAATTCAAAAGTCAAACGGCTACACTGTAGAAATTCAACTGCCCTTGCTCCGAGAAGACAACGGAAAAATCTATCTCCTTACAAACGGCTTATGCGAAATCCAACTCAAAAACATTTCAAAAAACCTGGACAGAAAACGCATAGCTCAGTTTAAAAGCTCCTCAGTATTATCATCAGGCCGATGGATAAAAGTCCGGGTGGAAAGAGATGGAATCTACAAACTCACGCCCCAGTATCTGGCATCTAATGGCATCCAGGGAGAAATACGAATCAACGAAATAGCAGTATATGGCAATGCCGAGGGATTACTTCCGGAAGTAGCCGGCGCACGGAAGACTGACGACCTTATCGAAAATGCCGTCCTGGCAGTAGATGCCAATGGAGATGGTATTTTCAATGGAAATGATTACATTCTGTTCTTTGCCAGAAATGCACACCGGTGGGAGTTCAACACTACCACAGGCACCTTTCAGCATGTGCATCATTGGTATGCCGATAAGGGGGTTTATTTCATTCGTCTAGACCAGCCCGGAGCACTCCGCATAACCCAAAGACCCGAAGCCACTGGCACTCAGACGGGCATATGCGTTTCATTTGACGATTATGCATTTTTGGAGGAAAGCAAGTTCAACATGCTGCGAACCGGACGTCAGTGGTTTGGAGATGTGTTTGACTTCAGGCTTTCGTATTTGTATTCGTTTACTTTTCCAAATCCGGTACCTGGAGAACCCTTTACAGCTACTGTCAGAGCCATTGCTCGCTCTACTGTAGGCGGCACTTTTATGGAAGCAAGAATAGGCAATCAGCCTATACTGCAGCTCAACTTCCCGCCAGTAGCCCAAGGTGATTTTTCTGACAGATATACCTCTGCACTCCAATCGGGTAGTTTTACACCTGGTTCAGGTGCTATTTCCCTAAATCTTGTTTTCAACAACACCGTCAATCCAGGTGCTACAGCATGGCTAGACTGGATACGAATACATGGACGAAGGCTCTTGACTATGGATGGTAATCAACTATTGTTCAGAGACTCCAGAACTGTAGGTTCAGGTACTATTACGCGATTTCAGATACAAAACTCCTCATCCAGTCTACAGGTGTGGGATGTCACCCATCCCGCTAATTATCACAGTCTCTCCGGAACACTTTCCGGAAATACATGGCAAACACTACAGCATACCGATACCCTCAGAGAATTTATCGCCTTTACCGGCTCCAACTTCCCCACTCCTGAATTTGTCGGACAGGTCGAAAATCAGAATCTTCATGCCATACCGGCTCACACATACATTGTCATCACTCATCCGACCTTTCTCAATGCTGCCCAAAAACTGGCCGACTACAGAAAAAATCAAAATGGATATTCTACACTGGTAGTGACTACTGAGCAAATCTATAATGAATACAGTTCAGGAATTCAAGATATTGCAGCAATCAGGGATTTTCTTCGGCATCAATTCACAAAAGCCCCTGCCGGACAGGGCTTGAGATATGTAACCCTAATGGGAACAGCCTCCTACGACTACAGAGATGTGCTCAGCAACAATACCAACTTTGTCCCCGCTTATCAATCCGTAGCCTCATTTAATCTTTATACTTCGTTTGTTACCGACGATTTCTATGGACAGCTCGACGCTGGTGAAGGGGGAAATTTGATGGCCGGAAATCTGGACATAGCCATTGGCCGCCTGACGGTCAGATCCCCCGCAGAGGCCATGACCGTCGTCAACAAGATCATCCATTATGAAACCTCCCCCAATGCAAAAGGCAGCTGGAGGAGCAACCTGCTATGGGTCACTGACGATGTGGATGCCGCCTGGGAAAGATCCTTCATGGAAGCATCCGAAAGAATAGCCAGTAAAATCAAAAATAAATATCCCTTTTTCAATCACCAGAAAATCTACGCCGATGCCTATGTGCAAATTTCTACCAGTGGCACCCAACTCTATCCTGAGGCCAGAGAAGACATCTTTCGAAGTGTACAAAGAGGCAATCTGATTACCAACTACATCGGGCATGGAGGTGAAGTAGGATGGGGCTATGAGCAATACCTGCGCATCGAAGACATCGAAGCCTGGAACAATATGGACAATATGCCTCTGTTTGTCACTATTACCTGCGAATTTTCCCGCTTTGATGAAGTCTGGCGCGTATCAGCCGGTGAGCGTGTACTCACACATCCGAATGGTGCTGGTATAGCCTTAATTTCCACTACCCGAGCTGTGGGAGCTTTTACCGGAATACAACTCAATGAGCAAATATTTGACACCATCTTTACTAAAGACGCAGGTGGCTATATACCATTAGGTATGGTAACAATGTATGCCAAAAACGGCAGTGGCAACAGCGATAGACTCCGATTTTCCTTCCTTGGTGATCCGGCACTGCGCCTACCTATTCCCATCAATACTACTGAACTGACCAAAATCAACGACATTGAAATTCAGCAATTTTCAGACACCCTTAAAGCACTGGATCGCGTCAAGGTACATGCGCGGATCACTGATGAAAACCATCAGTTGATGCAGCATTTCAATGGAGAATCAGAAATACGGGTCTTTGACAAACCTACCAAAAGAGTAACACTGGTCAATGACGGAGTGGGTCTTCCCTTTGAATTTGAAACACAGAACTCCATGATATACCGGGGAAGGGCCAGTGTGCATAACGGATTGTACTCGGCCGAATTCATCGTTCCAAAAGACATCAATTTAAGTTTCGGTACCGGGCGCTTCAGCTTGTATTCGTTTAGTGAAGTCAACGAAGCAATAGGCTATTTTGATCAGGCCATTATCGGTGGATTGAACGAGAATGCCCCCGAAGACCGTGAAGGCCCTGAAATCAGGCTTTTCCTAAACGATGAAAACTTTGTGATGGGCGGTCTTACTGGCCCCAACCCGATTTTGATAGCCAAACTCTCCGATTCATCAGGCATCAATGCCTTAGGCAACAGCATAGGCCGCGATATAGTAGCTATACTCAATGGTCGTGAAGACCAACCCATTGTCTTGAACGAATACTACAAAGCAGACCTGAATACATTTAAGAGCGGTGTGGTGCGCTATCCATTTTTCAACCTCCAGGAAGGCCATTATACCCTATCGTTAAGAGCCTGGGACACCTACAACAACCCAAATACAGCATTTACCGAGTTTATAGTCGCTTCAGACAATGAAATGGTGATTCGGCATCTTCTCAACTATCCCAATCCTTTTACCACCAACACCCGGTTTCAATTTGAACACAACAGACCTAATCATCCGCTGGAAATCACCATTCAAATTTACACAGTGGCCGGCAGACTGGTCAAAACCATTCATCAATTCATTCAATCCCCCGGTACCAGAGTTACAGATATTAGTTGGGATGGATTAGACGATTTTGGAGATAAAATCGGTAAAGGTGTCTATATTTACCGCCTGAAAGTACGTTCAGCATTAGATGATAGCAAGGCCGAACAATACGAAAAACTGGTTATTCTCCGTTAGTGGCAATATGAAAAACACAATTAAATTTTTTTCAAATCCTCTACCGCTTTTAGTCGCTGCTTTAGGGGTGTTTCAGGCTGTAGCTCAGCAACCGCGCCCCCAGGGTTTTGACCGCAGAGTAGTGACTACCAGCGTACCCTTTCTGATCATTTCACCAGATTCGCGCAGCGGAGCTATGGGCGATGTGGGTGTATCCACCACTGTTGATCCCTTTTCAATGTACTGGAACCCGGCTAAACTCGCTTTTCTGGAAGACAACGACCAGATTCTGAGCGTCTCTTACAATCCGTTGCTAAGCAGATTGGTACCCGATATCAACATGACCTACGTCACTTACAACCAAAAAATCAGCCCGACCCAGGCATTTGGAATAGGTTTCAGATATTTTACGCTTGGAGAAATCCAATTTACAGACGACCAAAACAACAACCTCTTTCTTGCAGAGCCCAATGAATTTGCCATCGATGCCGGATACTCTCTGAAATTCAGTGAGAACCTGTCAGGAGCCATAGCACTTCGATATATTTATTCCAATCTCACCCAGGGTCAGCAACTAGTAGGTGGCATTCAGACCCAAGCCGGACAAGCCTTTTCCGCTGACATTTCAGCGTACTACATCGGCAATGAAATTCCGATGGAAGGAGGACAATCCGGACGCTTCACGGCTGGATTTAACATTTCCAACATAGGAAATAAAATACGCTACACCGAAACCGGCAGAGCTGATTTTATCCCCACCAATATGCGCCTGGGAGGTGGATTTCTCTGGAGTCTGGACCAGTACAATGAGCTTCGCTTTCACCTGGAGGTTAACAAATTACTTGTACCCACACCTCCCATACGAGATATAAACGACAGCATCATCGCTGGCAAAGACGACGATGTAAGCGTAATCAGAGGCATATTCCAATCGTTTAACGACGCACCTGGAGGATTCAGTGAAGAATTGAGAGAATTTATCCTCAATACTGGAGTAGAATTTGTCTACGACAATACGTTTGCTATACGAGGAGGATACCAGTTTGAACATGAATCAAAGGGAGGGAGAAAGTATTTTACTATCGGTCTTGGTATCCGATACTCAGCTCTTTCTTTTGATTTTTCATATCTGATTCCGCAATCAGCCATTGTACGAAGCCCGCTTGAAAATACACTTAGATTTTCATTGGCGTTTAATTTCAATACAAAAAAGAAATAAATGAGCGATTCTCGTGTGGAGGTAACCAATGTGGTTATCGAATAGCTCTCCTCACCGATGGTTTCCAAAGGCATGCAGTCCAATAAAATTTTTCAATACAAATGCAGCAAGACAAACCCATCACACACCTGCAAAAGGTTGTGGACCAATGGATTCAGACTCACGGAGTCCGATATTTTAATGAGTTGACCAATTTGGCTCAGCTGACCGAGGAAGTAGGTGAGGTTGCACGAATCATTGCCCGCAGATATGGCGAGCAAAGCGAAAAAGAATCCGACAAGCAAAAAGACTTAGGCGAAGAGCTTGCCGATGTACTCTTTGTGGTGCTGTGCCTTGCCAATCAGACCGAAACTGACCTTCAGGCTGCTTTCGAAAGAAGAATGGACAAAAAAACACAAAGAGACCACCATCGTCATCACAGCAATGAAAAGCTCAGGCATTAAATTCCTACTTATAGTTGTTTACTTGCCGGTAACTGCTTTTGCGCAGGTCGACCTCCCGGTTGAATACCTGCATCTGGCCAAGTTTAGGTGGATGGAAGAGCGACAGACAGACTCATTGGCCATGCTGTTGCACCAAGATGTACGATACATTCACTCCAATGGCTGGATTGAAACTAAAGACGAAATCCTCCAAAACATCCAAGATGGTATATTGATTTACCGAAATGTGTCAATAGAAAACAGCACCATACGAAAAAGTAGGAGAAATGCAATTGTAAAAGGCAAAGGAAGTTTCGATGTTACGCTCAGAGGCAATGAACTGAGCATCCCGCTTATATATGAGGAGCACTATCTGAAAACGAGCAAAGGTTGGGTCTTAATTTACAGAAAATCAGAGCGATTTCAACCTTCACAATGATCTTTTAAAACCCTGATAAGCTACCTTCCATCGGTCTTGAGGTTCAAATCGGGTGCCTGGATAAAAGACATAAAGATAAAAACTATCCACCTCAACCAACACCATGTGATACATGCCCTGGTACTCACTACGCATGATATGGCAAGGCAGGCCAAACGTCTTGTTTAATACCCAATGATGTGGGCGGGTAAACAAGTATTCGTCTCCGTTTTCAGGTATTTGTACTTTAAAGTTAATTTCAATCCAGTCTTTGGGCAATTTGTTGTAATATCCCAGCAGAGAAGCACATAATTCATTTTTTGGATGTTCAAACAATCTTTCCGGGGTGTCTTTCTGCAGGATACATCCATTGTCCAGGATATGTATAGCATCTGCCCTTCCCAGTGCTTCGCTTTCTTCGTGAGCCGTAATGATCAAAGTTTTACGACCACGTAAATATTGTAATATATCTTTTATGTTTTCAGCATTTTCAAAATCCTGATTACTCAGGGGCTCATCCAATAAAAGGATTTTAGGCCTTCTAGCTAGGGCTGCTGCAAAAGCTACCCGTTGCTTTTGACCACCTGAGATATCAGTGGCACGGCGGTTCAAAATGTTTTTGATATCGAGCTTTATGGACACATCCCTGATGATTTCCTCCTCTTCTTCCGGGCTGTAACCACTCAACCTTCTACGTATGTTTTCTTTTGTGGTACAAAAAGGAAGAAGATCAAATTCCTGATTCAGAAATGCTACATGTCGGTATCCAGGTAGAACGCTGTCTTCGGATTGATGCCAGGGTTGTCCATCACTGCTGATGGTTCCTGCTTGTGGGTTGAGATCTCCGGAGAGTATTTTTAGTAAAGTGGATTTTCCACTGCCGCTTTTACCAAGAAGCACATGTGTCTTATTGCTTTCAAATTCTGCATTTAATCCGTCAAAAAGTAATCGTTCAGGCTGATAACCAAAGGTAATCCCTCGAAGCACAACTTCCATATCCATCTGATATTTGTGACAAATGTGAGTAGTGCAATTTCATTCCTTAGAGGAAATTGATAAAAGACTGTTTTTATTTTTTTGAAGAATAAATTTTTTGCCCAGGTCTTGTAAATGTATGTAAAACTCACATACATTTGCAGCCCGAAAAACAAAAAACATTCCTCCTTAGCTCAGTTGGTTAGAGCACCTGACTGTTAATCAGGGGGTCCCAGGTTCAAGCCCTGGAGGGGGAGCTACAGATAAAAGGATTGCCAACTGGCAATCTTTTTTTTTAAGCAAATTTCATTTCTTTAGGCAGAGTATTGCAATCCCAAACGCTACTAGTTGAGGTACAAGGAAAAATATGTCCTCTTTTCCTGTTCTTCTAATATTGAAAGAAACCGAATAAAACTTTTGAGAAATCCTACTTTTTGTTCAAAAGTCTCGCATTTCAGAAACTCAATCTTTTCGGCTTCGCTCATTGGTAATTTCAAAGCCAACTGATTAATAGTTAATCTATCGGAAAGAATTTTTGTCTCTTCCCTAATATAGTTATACTCAATAAACTCTGTAATCAAAACATCTGGACACAAAAAATCTTTAAAGGAAAAATCTTCAACAATGGCTCCTGCATAGCTTTTTCCGACTTCAAACTCGGTAAAAAATTTCTTCAACACAAACAACTCCTTACACTTGACGATCACATCAGCTTCACCATTGGGATATTCTTTTGTAATGTCGATGATTTCTACCATTGAACCCATATTTCTGGTGTTTATTGGGCTGGCAAGCACTATCCCAAACTGACGTTCTTCCCGCATTACATCTTTTAGCAGTTGCTTATAGCGCTCTTCAAAGATGTGCAGCTCTGCTGTTTCGCCCGGCAGAAGAAACAATCTCAACGGAAACAGCCTGATTTTTTGATACATCAAATCAACGATTTATTGCAGTAACAAAAGAGCTTTACCTTGGTTCAATAAATGAACGTTCAAAGTTTTTTCTTCCTTAGCCGAAAAGCTACGGTATACAACGCGAGAAAAACTCCAATAAACCAGGCAAGCCTGGAAATAATGTCGCCTGAAGAGGTGAAAAAAGTTTTCTCTTTCAATATCGGTATTTCGGCACGAAGGGCTCCTTCTTGTTTATAGGGTATTGACTGCAGAATATCCCCCCTTGCATTGATAACTGCAGAGATGCCTGTATTGGCACTTCGGGCTATCCAGCGTCGATTTTCCACTGCTCGTAGCCTGGCATAGTGAAGGTGCTGGCGATGGCCTGCGGTATTTCCCCACCAATCATCGTTGGTAATGATGCAAAGAAAATCAGCCCCATTGCGAACAAACTTGCTGACAAATTCCGGAAAAACGGATTCAAAACATATAATTGCAGAGGTGCCGTGGCCAGTGACGGAGTGAAAAAATACCGTGCGCTCTTTCTGAATCCCATGAGTTCCGGTAGTACCTCCAAAATCGCCTACAGCTCTGCCCAAAAGTGGCTTGAGTACCGTGGAAAAAGGAAAATGCTCCACCCCCACAACCAACTTAGACTTGTGATAAAATTCAGGTTGTGCATCCGTACTGAAATAAGCTGCGGCATTGTAGACATCAAACCATGCCTCGGCATTGGCATATTTTCTTGCGGTAGGCGTTACTTTGGCCGGATCTACATAGCTCTGATAGGTAGATGCTCCGAGCAAAAGATTCAGACGCGGATAGTTTTCTTTGAAGGCAAACAACATTTGATAGTCAGGATGGTAGCCCGCGGCTGACTCCTCGATCAATTCCGGCAGCATGGTCTCAGGACCAATGACGAGCTCCGTGTTCATATCCATCACCGTTTCAGCCAGCGAAATGAATTTTTGAATTTGAAAGGTTTGTGGAATATCAAATTTTTCCGTATATGCGTCAAAATTGGGCTGCACAATTACCACTTCGGTACTGTCTGCGGGATTATCAACATATCTGTTGTATCGAAAAAGGCTAAAGGCGATTGGCAGGGTCACCCAGAGCACTATGCCAATATACCGGAAAGCCATTTTTGAAAAAGGTTCTGATTTTTCAAGGTATTTTTTCAAGGTGTTGTATATCAAAATATTTACGATTAAAATCCAAAGAGTACCTCCGGATACACTAGTGTATTCATACCACTGAACCCACTGAGGATAATGAGCAAATGCATTGCCCAGAGTGAGCCATGGCCAACTCATCTCCCAGTCCTGATGAAAATTTTCAAAGGCCAACCAGAACGCCACCAAAGCAATCCAGCCTCTTTTATGCCCTAAAACCACCCTCACCTTATGAGCCATCAGGAAAACCAGTGCCATCAGTGCAGCATTGAAGGTACACACAGCTAACACACCGCTCCAGTGAGCATTCCAAATCCAACTGGTCACAAAAAGGTTAAACAATGCAAAAGTCAAATAGCAAAAAAACCAAACTCTCAGCCCGCGTCTTTTCTTCATGTGAACATCAGAGAGATGTTCAAACATCGATAACAATGGCACAAATGCCACAAGAGCCAGCAGCGGGAACCCCTTGTCAGGCCAGGAAGCCCACAACAGTGCAGGAGTAGCCACCAAGGGCCAGTATTTGTTTACCGTATTCATTGCATTGCATCCTTGTGCGACCAAATGTAAATGGCTGATAGATAATCTCCTGTTAAGCTTTTCCAACATTCAACTCGTTTGAATCACACCTATTTCCACCAAAAACCCCTTCATGGTACTCTAAATCAGCTAGAATGGATTTTTTTGTAAGTTAAGAAAATGTGATGTCATCTCCAGCTGCTTTTAAAACACAACGCATTGATTTTCTGTACCTTTTAAAAATTAATTGAAACTGTAAATACTGAAACGGACCCGATTTTAATGAAATGTTTCGATGCTTAATAATTTTTTCAATGAAAGTTAAAATCCGATTAAAATTTGCTTAATAGCGGTTCAGGTCCTTTGCAGCGTAAAATCTACCTCAAATGAAAAAAGCATTATTCATTACGGCCGTTGCAATGGCCTGGCTGCAGGGTACAGCCCAAAATTTTCAGCCTTTTACCCCACTGCAAGGCATTGATACAGCCGGATCAGTGCAGGTGCGTATAGGTGCAGGTCTGAATGCCAAAGTAATATTCCGCGAAGGTTCCAACTTTGTAAAAGTTGAGCGAGCGGATGGCGTGACAGCCACAGTACCAGCACCAAGAGAACACGACTTTATGGCCTACATCCCCGATCCTTCAAGTCCAAACACAAAAGGGACATTGGTCATCAACCACGAACGTCGGGTGATAAAAGACGAAAGACCTCAGTTGGGTTTTGGTGGTGCAGTATCCATCGTACCCGTCATCAAAGATCCTCAGAACGGGTGGATGATCGACCAGACACGTACAGCGAGTGGAGATACCTGCTGGGCAGTGGACTTCTCTCCCGTTGGCTGGACTACCACCAACTGTGGAGGTGCCCTGCTTCCAAATGGAATGGTTCTGACTGGCGAAGAAATTTTTGCAAACTACAGATCCAACATGCAAATCAGAAACTGGCATGATACGGCAGCCACCACCAATGGATACGACGGACAAGGAAATTTTGTAATTCCTACTAATGTACCTGAATTCGGCGGACAGACCATTAAAGCCTGGCAAAACTTTGGCTGGCTTACCATGATTGACCCCTCTACCAGAAAAGCTGTTCGTAAGCTATACCACGCCGGCAGAATGTCCTTTGAAGGTACCATTGCTTTACCAGACAATAGAACACTGATTCACGGCAATGACTTCGTCCCCTCTGCTGCTTTGCCTCACGGAGCCTTTATCTGGAAATATGTAGCCGATTCTGCAGGAGACTATTCCAAGGGAAATCTGTATGTGTTTAAGCAAAACCCGGGCTCATACAAAGGTCAATGGCTGCAAATTCCCCGTCATATTGATTCTTTGATTAAAGCTCCCGAAATTGCTACACGCATGGGCGCCACAGCCTTCCAGAGAATTGAATGGACTGAAGTAGACCCAACCACAGGAAAAGTTTATCTCGCAGAAACAGGTCGCAACTATCAATCCATGCGACTTCCTATGCAAAATGGAGCCACTATACCCAAACACTGGATAGACAACAATTTCTTTATCCCCACTGATTCTACTTGTCATCACCCATTTGGTGCTGTGTTGGTATTGGAGGATGCCTTGACAAATGAGCCATCTGTGAAACCTCACTTGCTCGGAGGTCCTGAAGTTCCCGGAAAACCATCTGAAAGCCGATTTGTGTTTAACTCCGTTGATGGAATCGAATTTGTCCAATTTGGCAATAAGCGCTATTTACTCTTGCAAGAGGACAATATTGCTACCGACCTGGGTAGAATTGTGCCGGATTTTGTAGGAGCTTTTCCTTATGAAATCCCAAAGGCATTCCTTCTCGACCTTGACATTCCAAATCCCACTCCGGCAAATCTACTTTTCCTGATGACAGGGACACGCGATGCTGAGCTCACCGGAGGCGTTTTCACTCCAGATGGGTCAACGCTTTTTATCAACAATCAACACCCTGATGGTACCGGTGGCTCTCTGGCCAATGATCAGGCAACCTCTCCGATCGGAAATGTTTATCCCTATCAGAGAGCAACTACCATTGCCATTACAGGATTTAAAAATACCGGAACCATCAACATTCCTGAAATTGAAAGCGACGAAGCCCCCTTCCGCCTGCATCCCAATCCTACGTTTAATGCCGTACACTTCAACAAGATTGTGGATTTTGAACTGTATGATGCTACCGGCCGAATGGTGATGAAACGCGAAAATATGTCTGCCATCAATCTGCACGGTCTTAAGGCAGGTATGTATATCCTCAGACTTAAAGACGGCTCCACACACAAAATTCAGTTACTTCAATAACAAAGTTTTTTAAATAATTCACAGGCCTTTGATCCCTTTGGTCAAAGGCCTTTCTTTCATGAAAATGCTATTGAAGATGAAAAAAACTCTACTACTCTTTTTAATTTGTATACTCGCCTTCACAGTAGGGCACTTTCGTCATACGACCCCGGACTACTGGGATTCATACATAAACGAGAATCTGAACGACTGGCTGAATGAACATTTCAATCAGCTCGAAAGACAAATCGAATATTTGGAAGTTGCCTGCCGAAACCTCAACAATAAAAAATCTCTGACGTATGCCAGAAAGCAATTCAAAAAATCCAGATATGTATACAAAAAACTGGAAGTAATTACTGCTACAGTGGATCCGTTCAATGCCGTATGGATCAATGGCCCTAATCTTCCCAAAGTCGAATATGAAAAAACTATGTCAGCGGTATCCGATCCCGAAGGCTTTCAGGTACTTGAAGAAGTGCTCTTTGGTGAAGAACCACATGAACAACGAGATTTTATTCTCAAAAAAATCAGTAAACTCAAACATTTTATTTCCGAAACCAGAAGTTATGTAATGAAACAAAATCATTACGACTGGATGGTTTTTCACTGTCTTCGGATGGCCTCTGTGAGACTGGCAACAATGGGAATTACGGGGTTTGACTGTCCGGTAACACTCGATGCCCTCAACGAAGCAAAATCAACCCTCAACGCAATTGAGGAAATAACAGCAATGTACGATGGAGTGCTATACGACGATCGCGAGGGTTTTAATTTAGTAAAATATGCTGTACAGGTGGGTTATGGACTTTTGAACGAAAGCAAAGATTTTAATTCACTCGACCGGGCCCGCTTCATCCTTGAGGTGACTGATCCGATTTTCAGGGGAGTCACCCTCATGCAGGAAAGTCTTGGAATTGAATTTCCGGAAGACCGGATTACAGGGCTTTCGGCGATCAATCCACACAGCAAAGGAATGTTTTACAATGATTTTCTTAAAATAAATGAATTTTTTCCGCAAAAAATCAATAAAAGCCCTACACCTGAACTCATTTCACTCGGGAAACTATTGTTTTATGACCCCATCCTTAGCGATGGAAATCAGCGTTCTTGTGCCAGTTGTCACCAGCCTCAACGCGGATTTTCGGACGGATTAAAAACCGCTCTCTCACTCGATGGAATGCCTTTGTCTAGAAATACACCCACCTTGCTTAATGTCGTGTATCAAACAGCTTTTCAATGGGATGGACATCTCCTGTCACTAAGCCAGCAATTTACTGAAGTGACCTTTAACCGTCACGAAATGAACAAAGACGCACTGGAGCTGACCCGACAGTTAAACAGCAGTGAGGAATACAGAACGCTGTTTAAAAAAGCACTGGGAAGTGAAAAAATAGACTTTCCCATGGTGATAGCCGCTCTGGAAGCTTATCTCATCAGTTTGCAAAGTCTCAACAGTCCTTTTGATCAATACATGACTGGTAAGGGATCTGTGGACAGGGAGGTTGTGGTTGGTTTCAACCTTTTTATGGGAAAAGCAAAATGTGGCACCTGCCACTTTGCGCCGATTTTCAACGGCACAGTCCCACCGTTTTACAGAGATACTGAATATGAGGTGTTAGGCATTCCCCAAAGTCCGGTCTGGAAGAATGCACAGATAGACCCTGACCCCGGAAGATACATCCTGGCCAAAGCTGAGCCTCATCTGCATGCATTCAAATCTGTAACCGTGAGGAATGCTCACTTAACCGGTCCTTACATGCACAATGGAATCTATACATCTCTGGATGAAGTCATTGAGTTTTACAATGTCGGCGGTGGACATGGAATTGGCATCAGCTTACCGAATCAGACCTTGCCAACAGACAAACTTCATCTTACGGAAAAGGAAAAAAGAGCTCTTAAATCATTTATCACAGCATTAACTGATACTGCAGGGCTTACCAAACCGGTTGTCAAATTGCCAAAACTTTCGGGCGAATAGGCTGCATGGAATGCCAACCGATAGTGATGTGGCATTCAGTGGCATCATCCATTCATGCTGATGAGGAATTCCTCATTGTCCTTGGTTCGGCTGATGCGGTCATGGAGGAATTCCATGGCTTCTACCGGAGTCATGTCGCTCAGGTGCCGGCGCAGAATCCACATTCGCTGCAGCACGTCTTTTTCCAGGAGCAGGTCTTCTCTTCTTGTACCACTAGCCATCAAGTCAATGGCTGGCCAAATACGTCGGTTGGCAATGCGTCGGTCGAGCTGCATTTCCATATTTCCCGTTCCTTTGAATTCTTCATAGATAACCTCATCCATCTTGGACCCGGTATCGATCAGAGCAGTGGCTATAATGGTCAGTGAACCCCCATTTTCGATGTTGCGTGCAGCTCCGAAAAACCGTTTTGGTTTGTGCAATGCATGTGCATCTACACCGCCCGAAAGCACCTTTCCACTTGCTGGCTGTACAGTATTGTAGGCACGCGCCAGCCTGGTAATTGAGTCAAGCAAGATGACTACGTCGTGTCCACATTCGACCAGCCGCTTGGCTTTTTCCAATACGATATTGGCTACCTTAGTATGACGCTCTGCCGGCTCATCGAAGGTAGATGAGATCACTTCTGCTTTGACAGATCGGGCCATATCAGTTACCTCTTCAGGCCGCTCATCGATCAGGAGTATAATCAGGTAGCATTCCGGATGATTGGCAGCGATCACATTGGCTATTTCTTTCAAAAGTGTGGTTTTACCGGTTTTCGGTTGGGCAACGATCAGGCCTCTCTGACCTTTGCCTATAGGAGAAAACAGATCGATAACCCGTGTACTTAGCGTCGCATTTTTTCCGGTCAGATTAAATTTTTCTGTAGGAAACAACGGAGTCAGGTGCTCGAAGGATATGCGGTCGCGTGCAAATTCTGGTTTTCTTCCATTAATTTCGGCAATTCGTACCAGTGGAAAATACTTTTCCCCCTCCCTAGGAGGCTTCACATACCCCAGTATTGTATCACCTGTTTTGAGTCCATGGTTGCGAATCTGTGCTTGGCTTACATATACATCATCAGGGCTGTTTAGGTAGTTAAAGTCGCTGGAGCGAAGAAAACCGTAACCGTCGCTCATAATTTCCAGCACTCCTTCGTGCATTACAGCTCCATCGAAATCATATTCTGAAGAACCCAGGGTTTGCCGCTCATGTCTCTGAGTAAATTTATTATCCGGTATCTTTTTGTCCGAGCTCTGAAAGTTGGCTTTTTCAGCAGTTACTTCTTCAGGTGTATTGCTGATAGGTTCTTCGGAAGAAGAATAGGTTTGCTCTGCATCGGTATTAATGTTTTCCGCAAAATTTTCTTCGATGGATTCGGACGTTGATACCGTTTTATCACCCAATACATCCCCAGACATGAGATCTTCGGGGCGTTTTGTGTTCTCATCTACTTCTTCAAGTACAGTTTCAAAAGCTCCCTCCATTACGAGTTTATCGGCATCTTCATCGCGCACTATTCGGCGTCTTTTTTCCTTTTGATTCTTCCTTTCAGCATTTGCTTCAGGTCCTACTTCTTGTTTGTGCTCATTTGTTTGCTTATTGCCTTCATCGGCAGAGGTGTCTGAATATTCCATTTGCTTCCTCAAAATGGCCTTGATCAGCTCTGGTTTTCGCAGATATCTGAATTTCGGCACATCTATAGCAGCAGCTATTTGTTGTAATTCAACGAGTTTCAGCTCTTCGAGCCGCTCTTCGGTAAAAGTCATGAATAACTTTGAGTTTTAGTTTCTACCAAGTAACTGTATGAGATTTTTAGTGGAGCTAATTTCAGCTGATCAGCTGTAAGCAGAACCCTTAATGACGTTGCAATATTAAGGTGCCATTTTCATTGTCAAAAATTCTGCTGCATTTTTGTTCAAAATTTTCTTCTAATGTGGCAGCGTATTCAAACACTGTATCTTACCCTTGCTGTATTGCTTCATGGAGCTCTGTTGGCAGGACTTCCACTGATGACTTCTGCCGATTCCCACGTCATTTTAGCCAGAGACAATATAATTTTTTTTGCACTTATACTGATAAGCACCATGGACGCATTGTCTGCAATATTTCTCTATAAAACTCGCAAATTGCAAATAATTCTGGGTCGAATTGCTATTTTTACCACTATGGTTGCAATGGGGCTTATTCTGTATAAGTTTCTTATAATTCAAAAAAC
Organism: Schleiferia thermophila; assembly: GCF_003337435.1. GTDB lineage: Bacteria > Bacteroidota > Bacteroidia > Flavobacteriales > Schleiferiaceae > Schleiferia > Schleiferia thermophila. The sequence continues at coordinate 270,857 of NZ_QPJS01000002.1, read as the reverse complement.
TGAAGCACATGTCACTGACATAGGTTTTTGGATGCCATTAGCCTTTATTGTGCTTGTTGCTCTGGCCAACAAAGCCATAATGCGCGACGAGGAAAAAGTCCGCTCAGCTGACCGCATACGTTGATGATTGGCACCGATATCCGACACGCAGCTGCTCTGCTAAAATCAGGCCAGGTAGTAGCCATTCCCACGGAGACTGTTTATGGTCTTGCTGCCAATGCACTTGACGCTGAGGCTGTAGCTCTCATCTTTGCGATCAAAAAAAGGCCTGCGTTTGATCCTCTAATTGTACATATTCATTCTGTAGAGCAATTAAGGGCTTTCACTTCCGGTCAGGTCACTACCGATGCGATCAGACTTGTTCAAACCTTTTGGCCTGGCCCGCTTACCGTAGTCCTTCCAAAGGCGGAAGTAATCCCTGATATTGTAACTGCAGGGTTGCCTACAGTAGGAATACGCATGCCGGCACACCCGATTGTTCGCCAGTTGCTGAGTATTTTAGACTTTCCTCTGGCTGCACCCAGTGCCAATCCCTTCGGATACATCAGCCCTGTAAATGCGGCACATGTCGCAGACCAACTTGGCGAGCAAATTCCCTATATTCTCGATGGTGGCGTATGTCAGGTCGGTCTTGAAAGCACCATTGTAGACTGCACCACCTCACCTTGTAAAGTGCTGCGTCTCGGCGGAATTTCGATCCGTGAAATAGCCGATGCATTAGGTTATACACCAGAGTCGCTTACACATTCTATTTCCAATCCCCGCGCGCCGGGAATGCTTACAACGCATTATGCTCCTCGGAAAAAGCTGATCCTCACATCCGATGAATCCGTCTTTGCTCATTATGCCGGTCAGCCCGAAATAGCGTTTTTGCGCTCTTGTACCCCCTTCACAGGTCATAAAATCCAGTACCTTCTTTCTTCAGACCCTTACGACGATCGCAAAGCAGCCTCACGTTTATTTTCATTGCTCAGAGAGCTCGACTCTAATCCTCACATTAAGCTCATTATAGCCGAGAGAGTACCTGACCACGGACTTGGCTCTGCCATCAATGACCGCCTAACGCGTGCAGCTACAGAATTACTTTGATGTGGTAATTCTTTGTCATTTCAATTCAGGAATTATCTGGAGAGTTGCCATTTGTCCTGAAGAGAGATCTTCTCATTAGTCCTACCAGAACCAGGTTTGCAGATCTGGTGAAGCACCAGAAAGGATGCAAGTGTTTAGCTATTTGGTTAAGGGATTGATGAGCTTACCCTATTTCTGGGTTGTGCATCGCGTATGTACATATCGCTATACCCAAAGGAAACTTCGTCAATCTGATATAGGCTGATTTGCTGAGGTTGTAGTTAGGTGCCAAGCATCTGATTGGCAAGAAGGTTGGAGTATTGCCAAACTTCCCGACCGGTTACGTTAGCCGTATTTCGCCGTGCAGACGGGAGAAGTGTATTTAGAGGTACTTCAATGGGGCGATTGGGGGTTTTATTAAGGTTATCCATTCGGCTCGATGTAGCACTGATAAATATCAAGAATAAAAGAAGGTTTGTCTTCATGGTGCGTTAGAAATTAAGTTGGATGTTTATATTCATCGAGCGGGTGTTCGGATTGTTGAAGTAGTCACGGCCGATTGCGTTGCCTGCCCGGAGAGATTGATCCTGGAGTCAGTGACTGAGCAGGCAGCCCAAAGGCTGCCAAAGCGCCCGGTGTTCCTGAAGTAGAGGTGATCTGTACACCCGCTACTTTGGCATTTAGACTATTGATCAGATTGGGTTCACGGCTTTGGGCGATTTCATCGCCCTTTACGTCTTGCAAAGCATAACCAATCTGCTTACGCTCACGACTGATGCCAATGGCGGTGATTACTACTTCTTCGAGCATCAGTTGATCCTCCTTCAGTACAACATCGATGTTCTTCCGCCCTTGTATGGGAATGGATGTGCTTTTATAGCCGACGAAGCTAAAGACCAAGACTCCGTCATTTGCCCTTTCGGACGGTATTGAGATTTTGAACCTGCCCTCCTCATTGGCTGAAACACCTAAAGACGTCCCTCTTAAGGTGACATTGACCATGGGAAGGGGCTCGCCTCGTGCATCGGTGACCCGGCCGGAAACCTCATGCTGTGCCGACAGAATTTGACATGTGATCAGCAGAGCAACAACAATACATAGCGCCTTCATATTTTATTGAATTTGAACGTGTAACCGTGAATTTGAATCATGTACAAGCCGCTATGCAACTCAGATACAGAAATAAATTCCCCCGGAGACCAATGGCCAACCCTAATAATGCGGCCGGTAACATCAGTGATGGTATAATCGCCCGGATGACTTATTTGGATGGTTAACTTATCGACAGCTGGATTAGGAGAAACGCCTCCTCTCAGATGGCTACCTTCGTCAGGAAAACCGAGTCCACTGTATGCACTGCAGGTAGGGGTATGGGATGCGGGCACTGAGCTGAAAGAGCCGTTTATCACATACCAGTTTTCCCAAAAACCACCACCAGTGGAGGTTTTCCAGTCATTTAAGTCCAAGGTAACGGAGCCTAATGTATCAGCCGGCGCTACGAATGCAAACAGGGCAGCATTGCTTCGGTTCCAGGTAAGTGGCGTATTTTGCTGAAGGTTTTCTGGTTCAAAAGGGGGCACACAACCAAGGCGAACGAAGGTGGCACGGTCATCAGGATATTTCGGATATTCGCCAAACACCCGGGCAATACCGCTGTCGTTTATGCAGACAGCTGAATATTCATTCACTCCAATACCCAAAACCGGATGACCGTGATCTGCAAGCAATCTGGCCATAAATACGGTAAGCCTGCCACGGCGGTCGGGGTTGTTGAGGTGAGTATCGCCAATCACCCTTTGAAGATGAGGCAGTTGAATAAAGTCATTTGCACCCAGAGTGATGCTAGCGTGAAAAGGATTCATCAGTACCACGTTTGATTCTGCACTAGCATTGAGTGCTGAATAGTAATAGCCAGTCAGGACAGCCATACCAGCACTGATACCTCCTACCACACCCCCTTTGGAGTGATAGAGATGATTGATAAGGCTGTCTACGGGAGTGTTTTTCCAAAAATTGACATAAGTCGCCTGATTGCCTCCGGCAATCCAAATGGCCTCAGCCTTGCTAAGTATATCAACCACCACGGAATCGAAACTATGTTGGCGGGATTTTAAAACCAATGTTCGTACTGAATGTATCGGCACATTGAGCTGATGATAGAGATAGTTTTGATAACCAGCTCCTCCGGAAGTTCGTAGTACTACCACATCACCGCCATTGGCCCGCTGAAGAAACCAGCGCATGGCCTGGTCGTTTTCACCTCCACCCCCCATTAGTACAATGCCTCTTTCAGGGGTTACCACCGTATCGTTCATGCTTCCGATGTGGTAGAGGTCGTATGATTGACCACTGATTTGAAACGTTGTAGTTGCTATTGCGAAGGGTATGAGCAATTTTTTCATGGCTTTTTTTCATTAAAAATTTTGACAAAACCTTCAATATGGCTGCCGCCGGCAGCCCGATACATGCCAGGTGTATTAAACGGCATGGAAATCTCACCTCTGACATTGACGGCAATAAGTCCTCCATCACCTCCAAGGACTTCTATGTCATCTATCACAGAATGGCAGGCAGATTGAAGGGTCTCCCCAAGCCTGTGACGCATGGCCACCTGGTGTGCGGCCACCGTTCGTATAAAAAATTCACCCCAACCGGTACACGATACAGCAACTAAGTCATCCGCATAGGTACCGCATCCAATCAATGGGGTGTCCCCGATTCTTCCAAACTTCTTGTTGGTAAGTCCTCCGGTAGAAGTAGCAGCAGCCAGTTGGCCATGTACGTCCAAGGCCACTGCACCCACCGTACCGTATTTTACATCATCGGGGGTATGGTCAAGCAGCAGGGCATTATCGGCTTTGGCTGCTTGCCATTGGCGATATCTGTGCCGGGTGTAAAACCACTTTTCTGACTCAAAATCAATTTCATGAAGACGTGCAAATTCCTCGGCCCCGGCGCCTGATAAAAACACATGAGGGCAATGTTCCATAATGGTCCGGGCCAGTATTACCGGATTTTTTACACCGGAAACAGAAGCTACCGCACCGGCCTTTCGGTCAGCGCCATTCATTACAGCTGCATCCATCTCGTGCCGACCATCATGGCTGAAAACCGAACCTCTTCCTGCATTAAACAAGGGACAATCTTCGAGTTTTGCTACAGTGTGTACTACAGTTTCTACAGCACTGCTACCTTTTTTCAGCAATTCCAGCCCTGTTTTGAGGGCATCGTCCAAAGCTTGAGTAAATTCCTTCCTCTCAGCCGGAGTGATGACTTCAGGTAGCAGCGTACCAGCTCCTCCGTGCAATGCCAGCGTGTATCGCATGTAATCTTATTTTGTCTGGATAGATTGATTTGAAATGTTAAAAAAGACAATCTGCCTGGAAAATCCCTACAACCGGGCAGGATGATCAGGGTTTTAATCGGATGATGTCAAAACTTGGAAAACTTTTGACTTGCGATAGTGCCAACGCCTTCGATGCTCAAAAAGTATACGCCTGATTTGATGTCACTTACGTCAATTTGAACCTGATTTTCACCGGGCTGGTACTGACCAAGTTTGTAGTTTTTGACAGCTTTTCCTGCCAAATCAAGGATAAATACCTGCAATTCATCCGCTTTGTCCAGGTTGAAAGAAAGTCTTATAAAATCCTTCGCTGGATTTGGATAGACCGATAACCCTTTAAGATTGCTGATTTCAGAAAGTCCGGTCGATGAATTGATAACTTCAATATTATCTATTGCGAGCTCATTGCCACCTTGACTGATGGGTGGATTGTAAGGCTTTGTCCAATTTCTGAAGGCTATTCGTATGGTTTTGTTAGCCCATCCGGCAGCTGCAAGACTTATTTGGCGATTTACAGGAGTAGCCACTTCACCACTATCAGAGGTATCAAATACTGGAGGATTAGCAGCAAAAGAGGCTATTGAAGTGTCTTCGCTGATAAAAATCTGATATCTGTCGCGATACAAACCCGATGAAGTGATGGCCAGTGCCGACCACTTCAAAATGGCGTCTGATCCAATAGCGATCGGGGGTAATATCATCCAGTCATCAGAAGGTCCCTGATCGTTGACATACCAACTGACCGAAAAGGCGCTGAGATTGTGTGGCCATCCTTGAGCAGTGATTTGACGCACTGTCCAGGCACTGTCTTTCATCGTAGCCAGTCCTGGATCATCGGGTGTGAGCCCATCCAGATTCACCAGGATGTAGTTTGAGGGCATTCCGTTTTCGAAATTTTCGAAATATACTTGTTGGGCTCCGACAGAGGCCCAAATGACTACTGCTGTAGCCAGTGAATACACTTTTTTCATGGTATTTGAGTTTAAGATGAATTGCTGATGGAAATAATCAGGAAATTGACCCTACGAAAAGCACATGTACACGGATTAATAAAAAATTTAAGGATGATGCAATCTGAGGGTCAGAGGATTGCATCTACCTGCCATGGTGTATTCAACAGTTAAAGATAGGTTGCAAGCCAAGCTTTTGGCAGGTCTTAAAATGTCGGTTATGAAAGAAAAATACCTTCATATTCAGAACAAAAATAATTAAACTTTTATAAATCATTAAAACAACTTTCATGTTTTTTAAGAAGAAAAATTCATCCAGTAAGATTTGAGCTTATAGTTTCATTATTAACCTTATTCTAAAGGATTTGTAAAAACTTCATTACCTGGTGATGCTCTTTACAGATAAGATAAATTTGCTAAAATTATTCCTAATGAGGTTATTTGGACTGCTACTCTTGACATTTCTCCTCTCAGTTGGGGTCAATGGTCAAACACCCACCCAGGGAAGGGTGAGAGGATATGTGTTTGACGCACAAACACGCGAGCCGTTGCCATATGTGAATGTGATCCTTGAGGCAGAAAGGAAAATTGGAGCCATCTCCAATGAGGATGGTTTTTTTGTTTTACCTAATGTAAATCCAGGTACTTATAAACTGACCATAAGCCTGATAGGGTACGAAACCTTTACCAAACAGGTGACAGTAGTAGCAAACAGAGTCCAAAACGAGCGAATAGGATTGAAACCCTCTACCGAATTTTTAGGGGAGGTGGAAATAAGTGCACAGAAAATTGAAGCCCAAACTAAAATTCAAACCGGAGTGATTTCACTAAACCCCAAGAAAATAGAAAGTTTCTCAGCCGGTGGTGATGCTGATATTATGCGTGCTATTCAGGTGTTGCCGGGTGTAGTATCTACCGGTGACCAGGGGGGGCAGATTTTCATCCGAGGTGGCGCTCCTATACAAAACCTAGTCCTTCTGGACAATATGATTATTTACAATCCCTTTCACAGCATTGGTTTTTACTCCGTTTTTGATCCCGATATAATTCGTTCGGCCGATATTTATACCGCAGGTTTCGGAGCTCAGTACGGCAGTAGAAACTCCTCGGTGATGGATTTTAAAACCAAGAATGGAAACAGCGACAGATTAGCCGGAAAATTTTCCCTTAGTACGTTCACATCCAAAGTCTTGCTCGAAGGACCTTTGTGGAAAAACGACGAAACCAACGAGTATATATCTTTTATTCTATCTGCCAAAAACAGTTTCCTCAATCGCACGGATAGAATTTTTTATCCATATATCGAATCTCAATTTGGCGGCCTGCCATTTCAATTTAATGACTACTATGGTAAAGTATCTGTTTCTTCAGGCTCAGGTGCAGGATTAAACCTTTTTGGCTTTTATTTCGATGATGCCGTGACCTTTGATGGAACCAACTCCATCAATTGGACTCAACTGGGTGGAGGTACGGACTTTACCATAGTACCGGAAGGAACCAGTGTCATCATTGATGGGAATTTTGGTTACACCAGGTACAACATAGAGGCCGATTTTGGCGACGGACAACCCCGTTCCAGCGAAGTGGGCGGATTCAATGGAGGCATCAATTTTACCTATTTGATGCGGAAAAGCGACGAACTCAAATTCGGAGTACAAGCCATAGGCTACAGAACAGAGTTGCTCCTTATCAACCCAGTGGGACAGAGAATTTTTAACGACGACAATTCCACAGAATTGGCAGGATACTTATCCTATCGGCTCAACACGGGAAGATTTCTGATCGAACCAGGAGTCAGATTGCACTATTACGCAAGTTTGAGTGACTTGTCCTTTGAGCCAAGGATTGGAGCCAAATACAACTGGACCGAAGACTTTAGGATTAAGGCCTCTGCCGGTGTTTATTCTCAGAATCTTGTGGGGGCCAACTCAGACCGCGATGTAGTCAATTTGTTCTATGGCTTTTTAGGAGGGCCAACAAGTATTCCATCTACCTTTAACGGCAGAAACTTTTTCCTCTCATCACAGACCGCATACCATTACATAGCAGGCCTGGAATATGACATCACCAGAAAGACTACTTTGACCATTGAAGGTTATATCAAAGATTTTGCTATCAACTACAACTTAAACAGAAATAAAATTTACGAAGAAGGAACCCCAGGAAAGCCTGAGGAGCTCTCCAAAGACTTTATCATTGAAACCGGTCTGGCATCGGGTGTCGACTTCCTGCTCAAGTACGAAGAAAAGAATCATTATTTATGGCTTGCCTATTCACTTGCAAGAATCACCCGATTCGACGGACAAATCGAATACTTCCCGGTTTTTGACCGACGTCATAATCTCAACATGGTCTATACCTACAATGCGGGTAAAAACAAGGAATGGGACTTTTCGGTCCGATACAATTTTGGTACAGGATTTCCCTTTACACCAACTCAGGGGAATTTTGTACAACTCAACTTTACCAATCAGTTCAATCAACCCTTTGCCAATTACAATTTTGTACAAGAAAACGGTGTAGTTGGATACATCTATGGTGATCTTAACTCTGCCAGATTGCCCAACTATCATCGGTTTGACATCAGTGCCAAGCGGTCTTTCAAAATCAAGGAAAATCAAAAACTCGAAATCAGTGCCGGAGCCACCAATCTGTTAAATAGAAATAACATTTTTTATTACGACAGGGGTAGAGCTACACGCGTGGATCAGTTGCCAATACTACCCACTGTATCAGTTAACTATGCATTTTAACATACAGAAAAGGCTGCCTTGTGGGCAGCCTTTTCTCATCAAATTTATACTTTACAGTTTAGACCATTTTTACTTTTTCTTTCTCTTTTCGAAGTTGTCTAGATAACACATCAGCACACATGTCTGTAGCCTCCTCAAATGTAGAGGCAATTTTTTTTACTACAATATCATTACCCGGAATGTTGACTTTTATCTCTACGATTTTATTTTCCCGTGTGCTGGTGTTTTCCAATTTCAGATATACATCAGCGTCTACAACGCGGTCATAAAAGGTGTCCAGTTTGTCCATTTTCTTTTGAATAAAATTGATCAGCTTCTGATCGGCTGTGAAGTGAACGGATTGAATTCTTACTACCATAGCTTTTGGGTTTTAAGTGCTTCTTGGATGGAAGCGGTTATACACTGATTTGAGTTTTTGGAGGTCGTTCTGAGTGTAAACTTGAGTAGCTGCCAGGCTGCTGTGCCCAAGCAACTCTTTTATGCTCATGAGGTCCGCCCCCCTGTTGAGCAAATGAGTAGCAAAAGCATGGCGAAGCATGTGCGGGCTTTTTTGGTTTACCTCAGAAACAGCACCAAGGTATGATTTAACAATTATATAAACAAGCGTTTTGCTCACTTTTTTGCCCTTTTTGGTCAAAAAAAGCGCAGAGTGATCACAATTGTCTAGTTCTTGCCTCATTTTCAAATATTTTTCTAATAATTGGCGCAGATAATCGTTTACAGGCACGATGCGCTCTTTGTTTCCTTTTCCTCTTACCCGAATTGTATTGCTGTAAAAATCAATACTTTCGACAGTCAAATCAATCAGTTCCTGTCTCCTCAGTCCGGTACAGTACAAAAGCTCAACAATGACGAGATTTCTAACCGATTCAAAATCCCCTTTCTGGCTTATTTGTTCTACAATATCCTGAAGTTTTTTAAGTTCCTTTTCCCGTGGAATATCTTTAAGCTTTCTTGGCAGCTTCGGAAAAGTAAGATGATGAGCTGGATTTGAATGTATCACCCCTCTTTTTTTTAGAAATTTAAAGAAAGATTTGAAGGCTGAAATCTTTCTTCTGACAGTGGACGGACGGAGTCTAAGCGCCGACAATTGAGAAACATAGTGCCTCAACTGCCTTCCAGTTAATTTTCTAAAGTCCTGATGGTCAAAATACTCTCCAAGGTCCGACAAGTCTTTTTTATACGCTGCTAGGGTATGCTCCGATGCATTTCTAAGCGATTGCAAGTAGGCGAAGTACTCGTTCAGAAGGAGCTGATTAGTCATAAAAAGCAAATAGCCGATCAAAAGTATTTTGACCGGCTAAATTTATGTACAATTTTAAAACGTCAGGCCTCTTGTTGACTTCTGATTTTCTGAGTAAAAATGGCTTTCAGGATTTGATTTCTCCTTTTTACCGATGGCTTGGTAAAGTGTTGTTTATCACGGAGGGTACGGACTATGCCGATTTTATCAAACTTTTTTTTATAGCGTTTTAACGCTTTCTCGATGCTTTCACCTTCTTTAACTGTAACGTGAATCATGTTTTTAAACTTCTTCAGATTTATTTTGGGGTGCAAAGATAAACATTCATACGTTTCATTGAAATTAATTCAACACATTTCTTGAAATCACAAGTCTTTGAATTTCAGACGTTCCCTCTCCTATCGTGCACAATTTACAATCTCTGTAATATTTTTCAACCGGAAAATCTTTCGTAAAGCCATATCCGCCAAAAATTTGAACAGCTTCATTCGCTATCCTGACACTTACTTCAGAGGCATAGAGTTTTGCCATAGCCCCTTCTTTAGTAACCTTATGCCCGTTATTTTTTAAATAAGCTGCCCGATATGTAAGCAATTCGGCGGCTTCAATCTGGGTGGCCATATCCGCCAGCTTAAAGGCAATGGCCTGAAAATGAGCAATGGGTTTTCCAAACTGAACTCTTTCTTTAGCATATTTTACGGAGGCTTCATAGGCACCTTTTGCTATGCCTACAGACAGTGCAGCTATTGATATTCGTCCTCCATCCAATACTTTCATCGCTTGAATAAAACCTTCTCCCTCTTCACCAATCATCTGAGAGTGATGTACTCGACAATTGTCGAAAATCAACTCAGCCGTCTCGGATGCTCTCATTCCGAGCTTATTTTCTTTTTTGCCGGCAAAGAATCCAGGCGTACCTTTTTCTATGATAAAAGTCGACATGCCATGAGAATCGCCTTTTTTTCCCGTTCTTACTATTACCACCGCTACATCTCCCGATTTGCCGTGTGTAATAAAGTTTTTTGAACCATTTATTATCCAATAATCTCCATCGCGAACGGCAGTCGTATTCATTCCTCCAGCATCAGAACCGGTACCAGCTTCTGTGAGACCCCATGCTCCTATCCATTGGCCGGTGGCCAGGAGAGGGAGATATTTGTGCTTCTGCTCTTCATTGCCAAACTGAAGTATGTGACCGGTACAGAGAGAATTGTGCGCAGCCATCGACAGCCCGATCGATGGATCCACTTTTGCCAGTTCGATGATGGCAGCTACATATTCGTCATATGTGAGTCCTGCTCCTCCGTATTCTTCTGGCACCAAAACACCCATCAATCCGATTTCTCCGAGTTTTTTCATTACATCTATAGGAAAATGCTGAGCCTCATCCCATTCCATAACGTGTGGTCTGATGTGTTTCTCTGCAAACTCTCTTACTGCATCAATAATCATTTTTTGAGTGTCGGTAAATGACAAGTCAAATGAAGTTTTGGTCTCAATCATAGCGTAAGTACTTTAGTTTTCCCCTGTTGTTAAATAAGGATACAGTTTACTTAAATCCTTATTTTTTGCCAAATTTAATTTCTCAATTTCAAAAACGCTTTGAAACAGCCTAAAGTTTTTTCTGAACGCCACGATCTCTCTTGCAAGGCCAGAGCTTATGTAGGGATGTACGATCAGTTGTTCTTCTGAAGTGGTATTTATATTGATTTTTCTGATCAGTGATGTATCCAGGCTGATTTGTGGTTTAATCCATTCAAATCTCGAACTGTCGATTCCATAGACTTCCAGAAGTTGCTCTTCCCGAACAAATCCTCCTAATGAATTTCTGTATCTTATAATTCGATGTGCCAACGTAGGACCTATTCCTCTGATGGACACCAAAGTCGCACTATCGGCTGAATTGATATCTGTCAAAGCTACCGTGGTGTTTTCATCATTTTCTTTATTAATACCATCCGAAGCAATTTGTATGTAAGGCTCAAGAGTTCGATAAAAAATCGAGTCAATTCCATACAACCTTCTTAAGTCTTCTTTCTTAAAAAACTTTCCACCTCGGCTTCTATATCTAAGCAAATTTGAGATTTGCCATGGTTTAAAACCCAAGCTAAAGAATTCCATTGAATCAGCAAGATTGGGGTCAAAAGGTTTGAGCTTTACCTTCTGTTGAGTGGCATAGTCGCCAGATTTAGAGTCAAAAATCAGATATGGCGATTGAAATCTGACCCAGGCTGAATCCATGTGATAAATTTTATACAACTCTTCGACGGTGAAAAATTTCCCACCTTTCTTCCGGTAATTGACTATCGAACGTGACAATCTTTCGCTTAATCCACTCCTGATCAAATCTTCGTAGCTGATATCGTTTGGATTAAAATTGCCAATTTCAAAATAAGACTTTTCTGCTTCCGGATCTTGAGTTTTAGGAAGGATGTCTACTTGCTCAGTTTTAAGTATTTCATACCCAAAACTGGCCAGATGTGCTTTAGCATAATATTTTAAATAAAAATTCAATGCCCAAAGAAACATAATCAATGAGAAAAGAACCACCAAACCTCTGCTTTCAGATTTGGTAATGGCAAAATATTCTTTAATTCTTTGCCACATACTAAGGAATTATTTTCCATTAGGCTTTTTTAGTACTTTTATGTAGAGATAAAGGGTGACTCCGGTAATCAGAGCCTGGGTAACTATCATGAAAATCAAGGCGGATATATTCATAGCAAAGCTATCTTTCGCTTTTTGTAGGCAATGTGTACCAGAAATGCTATTCCCAGAAACATAACAGACAACAATGATCTAGCTAGATTGATGTAAAATTTTTGTTCTTTCAAAGATTCAATTTCCTGTGGATTTGTGGTATGTCTAAGTTTTTCGTTGATATCTGTGTTGGAAATTTTTGAGATCAGGGAGTTGTTGTCCAATTTCCAACCCTTGCCGCTGATTAACGATTTTAAATTACCTTTCCAGTCTTGAAAATCAGTCAATGTATAGGCCTCGGGAGAAATGCTGAATTGGTCTTGAATGAATTTCTCAAAATAAACTGAATTTCTAAAATTTTTTGAAAATGTCTGGGCATCTGATTTCAGTGTGGTTTTATTTCCTGTATTTATTACTTCAAATCCATTTTCCAGCAATAGATCTAAAAAGTCTTTATTTTGACTTTGAGGTGACTTTAATACAATTAATTTTTCAACAGGAGGAGCAATAAACGAACCTAAAAATACAAAAAAGAGCAAGATAGGTGTAACGTATTTAATGATGTATTTGTAAATGATTGGCAGTTTAATATCGGATCCTTCAGTAAGTTCTGCCCATCCCTTATCAATGCCAAAAATCCAAGCAAAAAGTACTATTTCAATCAAAGCAAAAATCACCAGCGAAACAGTTCCCCCCCAGTAGTCATATTCATCGAAAACGCCCTGATGAAAGAACAAAACTGTAGGTAAACCGAAAGCGAGTATAATCAATCCAAATGATAAAGCTCCTTTTTCACGTGTCCAGCGAAATTCATCCTGCATAAAACCAACCCATGGAGTGCCCATAGCCAAAGAGGAAGTAATCCCTGCAAAAAACAGCAATCCAAACCAAAAAACCCCCGACAATGCTCCAAGGAGAGCTCCCCATTTGTCAAACAAATAGGGCATCGTTTGGAAGGCCATGCCAAATCCGGCATTTTCACGCACCCAATCTATACCCAGATAGCCGGCTGCTATAGGGATGACAATAAGGCTACCAAGTACTACTTCTACGAACTCATTAGTGAAGCCTGCAGATGTAGCATTTAGCGCTATATCTTCCTTAGCCCTTACATAGCTGGCATAACATTGAATTGTGCCCATGCCTACAGATAGGGTAAAAAAGATTTGCCCCGCTGCAGCCAACCAGACTTTTGGGTTTAGCAGACTGTCAAACTGAGGTGTCCACAAAAAATTTATGCCCTCCCATGAGTTGGCATCGGGATGTTCTGCCGTGGCACCTGATGTCCCAATGGTAAGGCCTTGAAAAGCCAGGAAAGCTCCAAATATCAACAGCAACGGAACACCCACTACAGCTACTTTTTCTATGCCGGCAAGTCCCCTGGAAAGAATCCAGGTATTCAACCCAAGACAAAGAATGTAAAATAGTACGGCCTCATAAGGAATACCAAGAGTAGTTTTATCAATTTCTGTATAATCCACAAAAAACTGAGCCACCTCTGCCTGCGACATGCCTCTGAATGTTCCTATGATGGAATGAAAAACATATGAAAGCGTCCAGCTTTCGATATAGCAATAGTAACTGGCTACTGCTACATTAGTAAAAATCCCGAAGACACCAATGTATTTCCATATCCGACGGCGGTCCATGGCGTCGAGTATAAATGGTGTTGAATGAATGCCTTTCTTTCCACCAAAGCGACCAACAGACCACTCTACCCAAAGCAAAGGGATACCCATTAAGAGAAAACTGACCAGGTATGGGATTATGAATGCACCGCCACCATTTTGCACGGCTTGAACCGGAAACCGGAGAAAATTTCCCAACCCAACTGCGTTTCCGGCCATAGCAAGGATCAAACCCAATCGTGTCCCCCACGATTCTATTTTCATGCTCAGAGCACCTTACAGGTTAAACATGAGCAAATAAAACGAGTATTACCGGAATGAAAAATATTTTTTATCCGTTTTTTAAGCACTGGTCCACGATAGCCAGACCTTCTTTAAAAGAATGAGGATTGTAACCAAGTACTTTTCTTGCTTTCTCGATGATAAATCCTGTTTTTGGTGGTCTGTTAGCAGGTTGTCCCAGAGTAATTGAATCCACAGGGGTGACAATCGAAGCATCCAATCCCCAAAATTCAGCTACTGCGTATACTATTTCCACAATGCTCATGTACTCTTTTCCTGATATATGAAATATGCCATTGGCTTTTCTCTCGGCAGCCAGCAGGCATGCTTCAGCCAGATCTTCGGCCAGTGTAGGAGTGCGGAACTGGTCATTTACGACCTTAATGGGCTGGCCTTTTTCAAGAGCCCCTTTAGCCCAGAGCACGATGTTGGTACGCGATAAGCCCGGAGCATAGCCATACACCAGAATCGTACGCAGAATAGAAGCACTGATGCCACTGCTGATGACAATCTGCTCTGAGTCCAGTTTTGATTTGCCATAGATGCTCAAAGGATTGGGAATGGCTTCTTCTGATAGCAAACCATTGGTACCATCAAATATAAAATCCGTGCTGATATGCACCAGGTGAATGTCATAAGCCCTACATTCATCGGTGAGATATTGCACAGCATCTACATTGAGTCTTCTGCACCCTTCCGGGTCCTGCTCGCACGCATCTACATTGGTCATTGCTGCTGTATGGATTATGATTTCGGGCTTGTATTTGGATATCACTTTTTCTACCTCATGCTTATTGGTTATATCGAGGTTTTCATAGATGTATCCTCCCGGCCTAATATATCGGTCTATTCCCCGTGAGGTATTTATCAGCTGATGATGAGGGTGATTTTTAAGACGCTCGGTCAGTTTATTTCCAAGAAGACCATTGCAGCCTGTTACGAGTATTTTCATTATCAACGTGTATTATTCATATTTGGGTTTTACCAAGGCTAAAATCAGATACGCTACTATTACGGTTCCAAAGGATATAAATGTGCCGATGACAAATGCAATACGCAATCCTCTCCGGTCGAGATTAAACCTTCGAGACAACCAATCGCATACACCAAAAATGACTGTATCTTCCATGATGCAGAGGATATATGTTGAATCACTTCAAAAGTATCAAATATTATCCAGCGCCAACTTCAAACGACCTGATAAAGATGTGGATGTTTTTCACTAGTTCAGATGTGTATCCGCAGAGAGAAACCCTATAGCCTTACTATTGAAAAATTCGGGCTGATCGACATTGCACACATGACCACTATCCGGTACTATTAAAAGAAATGAATTTTCATGTTGTGTGGCTACCAATTGGACCGAAGGCAGAAACATGTAATCTTCATCTCCCATCAGATACAAAGTAGGATGCTTAGGTGCTTTTTCTCTGAAAAGCTTCATAAGTGGTTTTAGTTGAGAGGTGATTTTTATCCATTTAAGAAATTCTTTCTGATAAATTTTTCGAGCTTCCCTGATAAAGAGACTCCTTGACTTTTTATGTCTCTTTTTAGGCATCAGAATGTATGCATACATTTTATATATCCAGATAAATGGCAAAATTTTTTTCAGCATATGTGCCAGCCTGACAAGAATCCGGCTTCTAAGGTTAAATCGTATAACCGCACCACCCATCACCATCCTCAGCACACGCTGGGGATATCTTTCCGATATTTCTCGAATGATAATGGTACCAAGGGAAACCCCGATGAAATGCGTCTTTCCAATTTGTAAATGGTCCAATACCTTGATGACATCGTCGCAAATGTCTTCGAACTGGTGTTCCTTGCAGCTTATCCAATCCTGAAAGAGATTTCGCGAATTGCCATGACCCCTTAAATCCACCAGCAGCACGTGAAAAGTTTTTTTAAAGTCCCGAAGCTGGCGATACCAAATCGTAGAACTGCCACCTGCTCCATGAATAAACGTAACCCATGCAGCATCTTTGTTCTGGTTTATATAGACTTTGTGATACAGCAATTCCATCAGCTGATGGCCTTTTTTGCTTTAATAATTGTACTTAAATCCGATTGTTTAAAGTATGGGTCAAAAGACGATACCGGCGCAATCCAAATCCACTCGACATTCTCCATCTGGATTGGCTTGCCATTAAAAGAAAGAACTTCAGAATCGCCGTATCCATGCAGATAGACTTCTATTGCTTTGATATCAAAAGGTTCATCACCATCGATTTGTTGTATCTTCCAATGCTCATTTTCCGGGTAATACTCCCATTGAAGCAATGCAAACTTGCCATTTAGATGGTCATATCCCTCTCCACTGTCGAGGTAGAATATTCCCGATTGGGGCTGAGTACCTTTATAACAATGCAGTTGAAATTTCCGGTTCATCAGGTCAGATAAATGATCAGAAGCTACCATACTCAACAAGGCATGACCACCTTTTACAAAAACCGGTATTCGATGACGATGCAACTCCACTACATGCTCTCCAGCCTCATATTTCATTCCGGTAAACATTTCGTAATACAACCCTTCACCTGGTAACCAAACCCTTGCAAAAGCCTGCTGTGCCGGCACTGGACAGACCAAAATACTCCGGCCACAGAAAAACTGATGGCCATAATCCCCTGCAAAAGATCTCTCATCAGTGTAATAATCAAAATACATTGGTCTATTGACTGGTTCATCGTACGTTACAGCCCTGTAAAAAACAGTGTACAAATAAGGCATAATTTTGTATCTCAGTGAAATAAAGTTTCTACTGACTTCTTCTGCTTCCTCTCCAAACGACCATGGCTCATGATCTCGGCTATTGATCATGGAGTGTCCACGAAAAAACGGATTAAAGGCTCCTACAGCTATCCAGCGCATAAAGAGTTCAGGAGAGCACTCACCAATAAAACCTCCTACATCATTTCCACAGAAAAAATAGCCACTTACAGACAGACTATTTATAAGCCTTTGCCCCAGAAACAAGTGCTCTTCGTTGGAAATATTGTCGCCGGTCCACTTCCACGCATATCGCTGTGTACCGGAAAAGGCAGCTCTAGTCAGGCAAAAAGGCCTTTTTGCCGGGCGATGTAGTTTTTGAGCCTCATAGGTAGCTCTTACCATTTGCATCCCATACACATTATGCGCGTGCAGATGGCTGGCTGTTTTTCCCTCATATTCGAAGACAGTACAATCAGGAAAATGTTTCCCCCATACAGCTGGTTCGTTCATATCATTCCAAAAGCCAGAAACCCCCTCTTCAATATGCTGACTCATAAAAGATTTCCACCATTCTCTGGCACGACTCGAGGTAAAATCGGGAAAAAAACATTTGCCAGGCCATGCCTCTCCAATGTAAGGTTTCCCGTCGGGGTATTTAACAAAGATGTCTTCCCTTAGGCCACTATCGGAAGCGTAGTAGCCTTCCTCTGCTTTTATACCCGGGTCCTGAATTATAACCAAATGAAAGCCTCTGTCCTTCAGCATTTGTACAAATTTACCCGGGTCCGGAAAGCGGTCCTTATTCCAGGTAAATACTTTGTACTCTTCCATGTAATGAATATCCAGGTAGAGGACATCGCACGGTATGCGCTTTTTTCGGAAGGTATCGGCCAAAAGCAGCAGCTCTTCCTGAGGATAATAACTGTATCTGCATTGCTGATATCCAAGTGCCCAGAGGGGAGGAAGCTCAGGTCTTCCTGTCAGATTCAAATATTCCGTTACTACACCTTGAACATCTCCGGTGTAGATGAAAAAGTAATCTAAATAGCCATCAGCTGACCTGAAAAAAGAAAATCGTTCGTTGGAAGCCCCGAAGTTAAAATCCGTCTGCGAGCTGTTGTTGAGAAATATCCCATAAGGTAAGTTGTTGTGTATGCCGATATAAAAAGGTATGCTGCTGTAAAGTGGGTCAAATTCCTGATGGTAGGCAAAAGCATCCGTATTCCAGTTTTTAAATTGCCAGCCTCTTCGGTTTATTGGACCGGTCTTCTCTCCTAGACCGATAAATTTTTCATCGGGTTGTAGCTCTTTCAGCACTGAGATTCCATTATCTTGGATTTGAATTCCCAATTCAGAATCTCTGTTGATCAGCCTGCCATCCTGTGTGTAGAAAGAAATTCTAAATGGGTTATCGTGAACTACTGCTTTAAACAATGGCAAGCTGATCTCAATCTGTCCATCAATGTTCTGTGTCCAACTCAATAGATTTTCTTTCAGGTTTATGATTGAGTAAGGGTTTTCAACGTACTTTTTATCCTGTTGACTAATTCTTATGCGCAGAACATTTTCAGATGGCGAAGTGATAACTACATTCAAATTTCCGGACTTCAGACGAATTGCATCGGATGGGTTTGAAAAGATATGGTTCATAGCAAGAGACTTTCAGGCCGGTAAAATAATGCTGCTGAAACTGCATGTATACATGATTCTTTATGAAAATAAACATTTTTGCAACCACACTAAATAAACAATGTCGTTTAAAAAATCATCAATCATAGTGTCACGAAATTATATACTTTTGATTAATTAAATTTTAGTTGATGTTTAAGATGTCGGGTAGGGCTTTGTTCTGTTTACTGTTGATAATAAGCTCCTGCAATAAGGATAAATTTGATTTTGGCAAATTAAAAGAAATCGAACTTACACCGGAAATCTGGATTCCATTTGGTGAAGTAAGCCTCAGCCTTAAAGACATAAAACAAGACACCTCAATTGTTTCAGTCGATGAGGATGGATTTATTTCCATCATCATTGAAAAAGACTCCATGATTCGCACTTCTTTGTCGAAAGCCATGTTAATTCCCGAACAGGACACAAACTTTTTGGCTGTGGTCAAGGGTCAGTCAGTTCAGACCGATGTCAGTGTAAATGTGTTTAATCAGGCTGAATACAAAAAAATTTATTTCGACACCCTTGTTATTTCCTGGATGTTGCCAGTAGGTACTCCGCCTGGCACACGTATCAACATCTCATTTGTTAACTCTGGACACCAAAACGGAAACCTTGATTTTGAATTAGATAATACCACGCACCAGGAAGGTGAATTTCACACAAGTGTCTTTTACAACGGATTTATCGACCTATCCAAAAACAACTCTACTTTCAATGTAGTACAACTATCAGGAAATCTTCTACAGACAGCACCCTGGGTTCCAAATGGTACACCAATACCCTTTACCCTACATGTATCTAAACTCAAAGTCGCAGGAATAGAAGGATATGCAGGTAATACAACAATCGATTTACCAATTTTCAACAACCAGCTCAACATACGTGGCCTGGAAAAGTTTTCTCAAGGAATCATATTTAAAAATCCCTCTCTGAAGCTCAACATTTTTAATCAATCAGGTCTTGAACTAGCTTTCAATCCAAAAATAAATGGAGCCAATCCCCGAGAAGGAGAAGTCATTAGTCTGGAGGTGCCTATCATCAATGTAGCCAAATCACCATCACCGGGACAGGCATTTACCACCCAAATCACATTGGACAAAAACAACAGTAATCTGCCTGATATGCTCAATAATCTACCCGATTACCTCACCGCCAGTGGGTTTCTTATCTTGAATCCATCAGGTAACCAAAACAATTTTCTTTTTCAAAACAATCTGTTGATAGTAAATGGTACCCTTGAAATTCCGATGGAATTTTCGGCAAGCAACTTATTTTTTGAAAATGAAATCAGCAATTTCAAATTTTGGAATTCTGAAAACCGCACTCCGGAGTATGTAGAATTTGAATTAAATAGCCAAAATTTATTTCCATTTCATTTAAAACTTTCTCTAGTGTTTGAGGACTCTCTGACATCCAATGTCATTAGGGCTTATGAGGTCGATATATTAAAAGCTGCTCCTATAGATGGCAATGGCAGAGTAGTCAATCCTAGCAATCATCAGGCCCGACTTACCCTGAGCGAAAACGACCTGAATGATGTAAATCGTGCAAACAAACTTAAGCTGCAGGTAAGAATAAATACCCCCAACAACGGAAACGACTTTGTAAAAATTTATGACTCGTATCGATTCACTTCCCGGATTTCAGGAAGAGCAAAACTGAAGATTCAACCTCTTAAATGAAAAGGATATACACTTTTTTTCTCTTAGCAAGTTTTCAAAGCCTGTACAGTCAAGTGCCGTACTCTTTTTACGGATTCTATCCGATAGCACAATCTCACATTTTCAATCCTGCAGCTCCAGTCCATGAACGCTTTACCCTTGGACTTATCAATACAGGGCTTCAACTACACAATACTCCCTTTAGACCAATGGAATTGTTTCTCAAAGATGGAAACATCAATCAAGTACTTCGAAACTCTATCAGTGGAATGAAGCAAGGGGACTTTCTCACTATGGATGTACGCACTGACCTGTTATTTCTGGGAATAAAAATTAAAGACTTGTACTTTACTGCAGGTGCATACAATCAAATGTCTCTGCTATTTGGATACCCGGTTGAGCTATTTCGACTGGCGTATTTTGGCAATGCACAGTATCAAAATCAAACCGTAAACATTTTGGGAAATTCTATTGAATCCATTTCCTATTCAGCAATTCACGCCGGTACACAAATACAGATGAAACGTCTAACCATTGGTAGCCGAGTAAAATTGCTCAATGGCATACAATCCTTCAAAACAGAGAAAACCAGAGCTGAAATCGGATTTTACGACACTGCATGGACCCTGTCTTCAGACATCTTAATCAGAAGCAGTGGTAGCTTTGATAATTTAGACAAGGATTTCATCAACATACAAAACCACCTGGTACCAGGTAGCACCGGCAACAGTGGTGTTGCTTTTGATTTTGCAGCTGCATGGGACGTAAGTCCTAAACTAAGAGTCTCCGCACTGATGGCCGATGTCGGAAAAATCAGATGGAATCGAAATTTAACAGAGTATTATTCATCAGGTACTGCAGAATTTAAAGGTCTGAACATCAACCTTGCCGATGATAGTCAGCAAGACTCTTTCCAAGAAGTCATAGATTCAATCAATTCAGCTTTGAACATCAATAAAAGGGAGGGAACATCATATTCTACTGCTCTTCCGGTACGACTATCTGCTATAGTTGATTACAAATTTTACAAAAATCAGCGATTGATGGCATTTGCAGATTACAGATTTACAAACGATTTCGCATTCTTTGCTTTCGGTGCTCAATATCATATTCCACTCTTTACATGGTTTCATCTCATGGGATCTTATACTGTTTCCAACAGGAATTTTTACAATTTCGGAGCAGGATTTGCAATTAAATTATTAGGTTTTCAGATATTTGCAATTACAGATCAATTAAATTCCATCTTTAATCCGGAAAAATTGAATTCAATAAATGTACGAATTGGAATAAACTACTCTTTGACAAATCATTCGTATTACTCATCCGGTTTACCTTCAAAAAAAAAGAAGATAAAAAACAAAGAACTGAATACTGAATAAAATGAAATTATCACTTCAAAAATTTTTTATACCTCTACTAATTGCTTTTTCCATTCTCTTCACATCATGTGAAGATGAGTTTCTGATGCCATCGCCAGAAAAGGTGGAAAACACTCAACTTTATTCTGAAGTGATGAGTGAACTTTTCAACATCTGGAAGCGGGTAGATGAGGCCTTGCGAAATCCCACAGTTATAGCCGGTGGACAAGTCAGCATCGATCAGGCGAATATTGCCATCAATGGCAGCGTACTGGTCATTGATTTCGGCAATATTCAGAAGCTCTGCGAAGATGGAAAAACCCGCAGAGGAAGAATTGAAGTGACTCTATCAGGAATATACGGAATTGCAGGTAGTGCATTTCAACTGGAATTTGTCTCCTACAGAGTAAATAACAATCCCGTGGAAGGAACTATTGGCATATCCACAAAGCAAACCAACGAATCATTTATCCTTACTTCTTCAAATTTTACCTTTAGAGATATGAAATTCAATATTGAATCCGAAATTTTCTGGAAAACTGGATTCCTCTCCGTGACAAACGATGATGATACACTACATATAAGCTTTTCTGGAACCGCGTCCAGAAATTCAGTGCCCTACACCATAGGGTTCAACACGGTAACCAATCGCGACCTCCATGTGGCTATGTCATGTGATTACAAAATTTTAAGCGGTATCATCTTCCTACAACATAAAAATGACTCATCAGAGGTGATTTTAGACTTCATTGACTCTGACCAATGTAATGATTTGGTAAAGGTCCATTTTGTTAATGAACGGTACAACACATTCATAAAATTCTCCGGCTTTTAGGACATTTGCTTAACCATTTAACACATCTTGATTTAAATCATCTTTTCATTCAGGCTAGAATAGAATCTTTGTAGCCTCTAAGAAATTTCTTGATTTAGCGTGACGATCACTCCCGAACTGTTGGCGAAGTACGAAATTTCCCTGCCTCGCTATACATCATTTCCAACTCTTCCACATTGGGACCAAAATCACTTCCAACCCTCTAAAGCAATTCAATTGCTAAAAAATCAAGTATTACTTGATCCCAGAGTGAGCCTATACATTCACCTGCCCTTTTGTGAGAGTTTATGCACCTTCTGCGGATGCAATAAGCGAATCACCAGAAACCACCAGGTAGAGGCCCCTTACATCCAATCAGTACTCGAGGAATGGAAACTTTACAAAATGCTCTTACCAACACAGCCTGTAATAAGTCATATCCATCTGGGAGGGGGTACACCTACATTCTTTTCTCCTGAGCAATTAACAATTCTTATCACTGGCTTATTAAACGGCCAAAAAACAGCTGAAGAGTACGAATTTAGCGTTGAAGTACACCCAAACATATGTACAACTAAACATTTAAAAACCCTCTATAACCTTGGCTTTCGGAGAATTTCCGTTGGAATCCAAGATTTCGATCCAAAGGTTCTATATAGTATCAACAGAAATCAAACATTTGAAAAAACCCGTTCAATTATAGAAGAAGCCCGAAATATAGGATTTACCGGAATAAATGTCGATTTGGTCTACGGCTTACCACTACAGACACTTGACAGCATAGCCTATACACTTGAAAAGATAGAAAAGCTTAAACCACATCGCATCGCTTATTATGCATATGCTCATGTACCTTGGAAAAGCAAAGCTCAAAGAAGATACACTGAGAAAGACCTTCCTTCCTCGGCAGACAGATTCAATATGTTTTTATTCGCCAGAAAATGGCTGTTGTCCACAGGATACGTACAAGTAGGGATGGACCACTTTGCAATGCCCCACGACCCGCTTAGTATCGCATTTAAAGCAGGAAAACTAAACAGAAATTTCATGGGCTATACTACCGATATCTCTCCTACCCTTATTGGCCTTGGAGCCTCCTCCATCAGCGACTTTAATACTGCATATGTCCAGAATTATAAAGAAGTTGAAACTTACCAATCAACTATAGCCTCCGGCCACCTGGCCATTGAGAAAGGACATCTGCTGACTGAGGAGGACGTTACCAATAAAAGACATATAATGGATGTAATGTGCAAGGGTAAAATAAAACTACCCAATGATCTCTCACCTGAACATCTCGCGTACATAGAAGAGAAAATTACCGAATTCATCAATGACGGTCTCCTGCAGTGGGAAAATGAATCGCTTGTAGCTACAGAAGCAGGTCTGCTCCTGATACGAAATATTGCGTCAATCATGGATCCGTACCTCTATCGCTTAGGTATGCGAGACAATGTTTTCAGCAAGAGTATTTAAAAATTAAAAATTCTGATTTTTAAATATCACTCCAGAGCAATGGTCTTTTTCTGCACCAGTCACAGAACTCAAGACATTAATTTTATTATGCCATCCCAAGTACCCCATCAGGCCAAAAACAAGGGCTTCTTTAAAATCAATCAGCCACTTGTCTGGCAAAATAATTTCTGCAGAAGTAAGCTGCTTTAAGCGATTTATAATGCCCGGATGATACGCACCACCCCCGGTCACGAGCACTCTGCCTGAAGATGGAAGGTCAGCCGCTATTCTACGTGCTATATGCTCCACTGCCGTATGTAGCAAATCTCTTGGATTGAAAACAGATTCGTAGACGTTTTCCAAAAATATAGATTCTACCCACTCCCTCCCCAGAGATTTAGGACCTTTTTTCTGATAGTATTCCAAATGTTCCCACTGGTCTAATATTTCTCTAATCAACCTTCCTGTTTGTGAATATTTACCATCCCGGTCCATAGTGTCGCCCAGTCGGGCCGCCCAACGATTCAGCACGATGTTGGCAGGGCAAATATCCCAAGCCCTTCGCTTACCATCTATTTTCAAGCTCACATTGGCAAATCCTCCAATATTCAAGCAGGCATCATATTCGCCAAATAACAGTTCATCCCCTATTGGTACAAGTGGAGCACCCTGACCGCCTAAAGCTACATCCTGTGACCTGAAATCGCAGATCACATGGCACTTTGTCATGGCCATAATTACAGCCCCGTGACCAATCTGAAGTGTCAATCCGGTATCTGGCTCATGAAACACCGTATGTCCATGTGAACTTATAAGTAGATCTGAATTCTGGGTATTACGGGATTTTAAAATCTCAATTACCTCTTTTTTCGATAAAAAATTCTGAATCTGAAGCGCTATAAGCCTGGCATAATGAATGTTCATCGAGCAGAGATACGATCCATCTCGCATATAGAGATTTGAGAGTTCCTCCCTCCATTCACGATCATATTCAATGGTCTCAGCATACAATATTTCATAATTTATAGGGCCAAATCCACTGAAGTGACATAATGCCAAATCTATTCCGTCCAAAGAAGTGCCTGACATTACCCCTAATACGAGCATTTTCGAGCAGCTTTTCGGTTAGATTGCCGGATTATCCTGGATTCAGCACCCGTAGATGTGTATGATAAAAGACTATTGTATATGCCAAACAGCAGAGCGCGTATGCCAAAAGTCAAAACATTTGCCAACTGATGCAATCAACGCTCACCCGCCTTTTGATGCTTGCGCATCTCTCCTATCCAGTAAAAAAACGCTACAAAACCAATTCCTAAAAGCAATACATTGGGAATGTTTCCCAACACTGGTAGAATTTGAAAGGTCCATTCAAAAAAATCGCCAAGTGCATAAGCTATCTTTGATACCATCTCTTTTAATTTGCCACAAAAATAAATTATCGGTTGGCAGGGCTAAATAAAATTTTTGAAAAAAAGACGGCATCTAAACCTCTTACGCTGGCGGTTTTTACTTTGATTATTGCTTTGCTTTTTTTTCTACTTCTTGTCATCAAGTCAAAGCCCCCTACACTGAGCATGAAAAGTATTTTATTGTTTTTTTTGTTGAATTCTGCTAATCTGATTTTTTTAGATTACACATTTACAAAACTTGAATTAACCAAAAGACAATTTTTTTTCATACCTCTAACTTTCGTTAGTAATTTGTATATTTTCATTTTTACAAATGATTTTTTTTTCATACTGATACAACTCGTTTTTATTGGAATATTTTACATGCTTTTAAAAAATCAAAACACAGAAAATATTACAATGGTTATCTTTCATCTTACAGCTGTAATTATTGTCATATATTTTTTCAATGCCTCCGGTTTATCTCTGATCATTCCATTCATTCTAATTCTCATTTTGTTCAATATAAATCCTACTAAAAACCTGTTGACTCTTTTCGTATCGTCTATACTTGTTTTTTTCTTTATTTACAGCGTTTCCTTCTTCGCATCCATGTACATTCCCAGCATAAAAATATACAATATCAACCATTTAATCGAAGGATTCAGATTCAATCCGACTGTAAAAACAGAAAGTATAGTAATGACAACGTGTTTTTTATTTGGATTGTACGAACTTCCAAAGTTACAAAGGAGGGCTAGTTTATTCAAAAAGTCATTATTTTCATTTTTCATTATATTTTCCTCACTTGATATTTTAGCATATACTTTCATCGATAAGTACACATTTGGAATGTCCATTCCTGTGATTATATACCTGTATTCCAATTTTATTTATTTCAGAAAAAAAACCCTTGTAAGAGAGATTTTATTCACTGGGTATTTAGCACTTTCAATGGTATTGATTTACAATAAACTTTAGTTGCATGGCTATATATAGTTTTGACAGGTTTATACCCGTAGTTCATCCTACCGCCTATGTGCATCCACAGGCCACTGTTATTGGAGACGTTTTCATCGGCCGCGATGTATATATAGGCCCCGGCGCACGCATCAGAGGTGATTGGGGTCGCATAATCATCAAAGACGGCTGCAATGTGCAGGAAAATTGTGTAATTCATATGTTTCCAGGCGTAACTGTAATTTTGGAAGAAATGGCCCATATCGGCCATGGGGCCATGATACATGGTGCCCAAATCGGACGAAATGTACTGATCGGCATGAATACGGTAGTAATGGATGAAGTAGAAATAGGAGACGACAGTATCATCGGCGCCATGTCGTTTGTGCCACAAGGCATGACCATCCCATCCAGAAGTTTGGCCGTTGGAAATCCGGCCCAGGTCATTAAAAAACTCACCGACGAAATGATTGCCTGGAAAACTCAAGGAACCGAACTGTATATGAAACTCCCTCGGCAAATGCACGAAACCTGCTTAGAAGTTGAACCTCTCCTCGAGCCAGAACCCAACAGACCGGAACACCCCACCGATTACTTCCCTTTAAAAAAGACCCGACGATGACCAAATTAATGTACCTATTGATTTTCACCTAACTTTACTAATTCGTTCCAAAAATCACTCAGATATTTGTATCTTTCACACTAATGATTCATCAGAAAAATGATAAATAAACTTCTCACAAAACTCTTTGGCAGCAAAAACCAAAAGGATCTGGAAGAAATTCACCCCTTTGTAAAGAGAATAAATGAAATATACCCAACACTCCAAAGTCTTTCCGATGATGAACTGAGAGACAAAACAACAGGCTTCAAAGAAAAAATAGCCTCAGCCACAGCCAACATTACCTCTCAAATCGAACAAAAGAAACTACAGGCCGACCAATCTGACGATGTAGACCTGAAAGAAAAACTCTATTCCGAAATCGAAAAACTCGAAAAGCAAGAATTAGAAATCATCGAAAAAGTGCTGATAGACCTCCTTCCAGAAGCCTTTGCTGTGGTTAGAGAGACGGCCAGGCGATTCAAAGAAAATGAATACATCGAAGTCACAGCCACAGAATTTGACAGAGCCCTATCGGCCAGAAAATCCAATGTACAAATCCTCGGCGACAAAGCCCGCTGGTCATCCACCTGGTTGGTTGCCGGCCACCCCGTACGGTGGGACATGGTGCACTACGACGTACAGTTGATCGGTGGTGTAGCCTTACACAAAGGAAAAATTGCCGAAATGGCCACCGGCGAAGGGAAAACTCTCGTAGCTACCCTACCCGTCTATCTCAATGCACTTGCAGGTAAAGGCGTACATCTGGTCACCGTAAACGACTACCTCGCCAAACGCGACGCCGACTGGATGGGCCCGATCTATGAATTCCACGGACTTTCCGTAGGCTGCATCGATAAAACCCAACCCAACTCCCCAGAACGAAGAGCAGCCTATCAATGTGATATTACTTTCGGTACCAACTCCGAATTCGGCTTTGACTACCTCCGCGACAACATGGCACGAAGCATCGACGAAATCGTCCAAAGAAAACACCACTACGCCATAGTAGACGAGGTAGACTCCGTACTCATCGACGATGCACGTACACCCCTCATCATCTCAGGACCTACCGGAAAAAATAACCTGAAAGACTTCGAAGAACTCAAACCCTACGTCGCACGCCTGGTCGAAGAACAACGAAAAATCGTAACCACAGAACTCAACGAAGCTAAAAAACTCATTGCAGCCGGCAATACCAAAGACGGCGGATTTCACCTGCTGCGCGCCCATCGAGGCCTCCCGAAGTTTAAGCCCCTCATCAAATACCTCAGCGAAGAAGGCATCAAAACCATCCTGCAAAAAACCGAAAACTACTATCTCCAGGAGCAAGGCAAGGAAATGCCCAAAGTCGATGCCGCACTCCTCTTCACCATCGAAGAAAAAAACAACCAGATAGACCTCACCGAAAAAGGCATTGAATTCCTTTCGCGCGACACCTCGCCCGATTTCTTTATCCTGCCCGACATAGGTGCAGCTGTAGCCGAAATCGAAAAACAAAACACCACCCCAGAGGAAAAAATCAAGCAAAAAGAACAACTCATGCGCGACTTTGCCCTCCGCAGTGAGCGCATCCACATAATGAATCAGCTCGTCAGAGCCTACACCATGTTCGAACGTGATGTAGAATACGTAGTGATGGACAACAAAGTCAAAATCGTAGACGAGCAAACAGGCCGTATCATGGAAGGCCGCCGATACTCCGACGGACTCCACCAAGCCATCGAAGCCAAAGAAGGCGTCAAAATAGAAGCCTCCACACAGACCTATGCCACCATCACCCTCCAGAATTACTTCCGCATGTACCACAAGCTGGCCGGTATGACCGGTACCGCCGAAACCGAAGCCGCCGAATTCTGGGACATCTACAAACTCGACGTCGTCGTAATTCCCACCAACAAACCCGTAATTCGCCAGGACAAAGAAGACCTCGTCTATAAGACCAAACGAGAAAAATTCAATGCCGTCATCGAAGAAATCATAAACCTCGTACAGCAAAACAGGCCTGTGCTCGTTGGTACCACCAGTGTCGAAAATTCCGAACTCCTCAGTCGCGCACTCACCCTGCGCAAAATCAAGCACAATGTCCTCAACGCCAAACTCCACCAGCGCGAAGCCGAAATCGTAGCCGAAGCCGGCCGCCCGGGCACCGTCACCATCGCCACCAACATGGCAGGCCGCGGTACCGACATCAAACTCACCCCCGAAAGCCGAGCTGCTGGAGGATTGGCCATCATAGGCACCGAACGTCACGACTCCCGTCGCGTCGATCGCCAGCTGCGCGGACGCGCCGGCCGCCAGGGCGACCCGGGATCCTCCCAGTTCTTCGTGTCCCTCGAGGACAACCTCATGCGGCTCTTCGGCTCCGAACGCATCGCCTCCATCATGGACCGCCTCGGGCACAAAGAAGGCGAAGTCATCCAGCACTCAATGGTCACCAAATCCATCGAACGCGCACAGCGAAAAGTAGAAGAAAACAACTTCGGCATTCGCAAACGCCTGCTCGAGTACGACGATGTCATGAACAAACAACGCGAAGTCATCTACCGCTGGCGCCGAAACGCCCTCTACGGCGAAAAACTCGCCATCGACCTGGCCGACGCAATCTTTCAAACCTGTGCCTCCGCCGTAGAACTCTTTAAAGACACCAAAGACTTCGAAGGTTTCCGCGTCGAACTGGCCCGCTACTTCGGCATCGACTCCCCGTTCAGCCAGGAAGAATTCGAACGCATCGACACCAACAAACTCATCGATCAACTCTACCACACCGTCACTGACCACTACACCAAAAAATCACAAATCCTGGCCGAAAAAGCCTGGCCCGCCATCAAAAATGTATTCGAAACCCACGGCACCCACTATCAAAACATCCTCATCCCCTTCACCGACGGACATAAAGGCATCCAAATAGCCGCCAACCTCCAAAAAGCCTACGAAACACGCTGCCAATCCATCATCCGCGATTTCGAAAAATCCGTCACCCTCACCCTGATCGACGAAGCCTGGAAAGACCACCTCCGCGACATGGACGACCTCCGACAGGCCGTACAAGGAGCAATATACGAACAAAAAGACCCTCTCCTCATCTACAAATTCGAATCTTTCGAGCTCTTCAAAAAGATGAAGGAAAAACTCAACCGCGAGCTGGTATCCTTTCTCATGCACGCGTTCATCCCCGTCCAAAACGCCGAACAAGTCACCGCCCCTGCCCCGGCACGCCATATCAAAAACCGCAGCGAGGTCCTAACCACCTCAGGACCAGCCTCCTCATCATTGCCCGACTCACCGCCCACACGTCGCCCCATCATCAGCGACAAAAAATACGGACGCAACGACCATATCACCATCCAAAACCTCACCACCGGCGAACGCAAAAACCTCAAATACAAACAAGCCCAACCCCTCCTTCAAACCGGCAACTGGGTCATCATAGATTAAAATCCAATAAAAATTTCTCCATAGGGCGCCTCCCCCGGCCGCCTGTGAGCGGCCGGGGGCCGGTCTGCGGCTCCTATTCCCTTTGCGGATCGGGCGTGGCACATCGGGCTGCGGTGGCTCGCTACCGCTCCGCCTCCTCGCCCGTGATCCACACCGCCCGCCCGCTGCAGCTCATATCCGCCTCCGCCCTGGCGCATCAAACACATCATGCCCCTACACTGTGTGGACTTTACAACC
The DNA here is from genome assembly GCF_003337435.1 of Schleiferia thermophila. GTDB lineage: Bacteria > Bacteroidota > Bacteroidia > Flavobacteriales > Schleiferiaceae > Schleiferia > Schleiferia thermophila. Next base: position 240,583 of record NZ_QPJS01000002.1, on the reverse strand, counting down.
CCACTCACCAAATACCACCATCCAAACTAGTTTACCCATAAACATTACGCGTTCAAAAGCCTCCATTTTTAAACCTCTGACCTCCCAATAAACCACTACCCCCCCCTCCAATTACCTGACAAAAAACCTAAGTCTGAACATCACCATCCAACATCATACACACTATCAATCCGACAATTCACCATCAAAAACTCCCCTAACTTCCATTGCATGCCCTACTTCACAACCTCAGGCATGCATACAGTACGACCCTCCCTAAATTTCCCGGAAACTAAAAGTCCAAACCCTTCCGTGTAGCCGGTATTCCCTTCATCCACTCAGGCATTGGCTCACCTTTGAGAAAATGATTGTAAAAATCCAGCACCTTACCCGTCAAATCGCGCATATTCTTAAGCTGTGTCAGATTGTGGTCTTCCTTGTTGTACACCAGCATCCACACAGGCTTTTTGAGTCGGTTCAGTCCCATGAAGAGTTCTATCCCCTGATAATAAGGTACCGCACCATCGCGGTCGTTGTGCATGATCAGCAGTGGAGTCTCAACACCGGGCAGGTGAAAGAGAGGACTGTTTTGGATGTAGGCCTGCGGATTGTCCCACAGAGCAGCGCCTATCCGGCTCTGCCCCTGCTCGTATTGGGAGATGCGGCTATGCCCGGTACCCCATCGGATGCCGCCGTATGCGCTCGTCATATTGGCCACCGGAGCACCGGCAAAGGCGGACTTGTACCGGTTTGTCTGCGTGATGATATAGGCCACCTGATAGCCCCCCCAGCTTTGTCCGTTGACCCCAAGCCGTGACCCGTCGATGCGGTCAAACAACCTGAGTGCTGAATCCACTGCGGCCGTCACACACTTCAAAGCATCCTGCCCCGGATTGCCCGTCGTATATACAATATCCGGTATGATCACCGCATATCCATGCGAAACATACACCAGCGGATTGATAATACTCCTGCTAAAGCGCGGTGAATAGTGGCGATGCATATTCTCGGCATTGCGCTCGTAGAAGTAAACAATGCCCGGCTGTTTTTCTGCTGCAGTCGTATCCAGGTATACCAGCCCCTCGAGCGCTACCAACGAATCGTTGGAAAGCCGCACCTCATATGGAAATTTGAAAACCTGACCCCGCCTGAATCCATCGTACTGAAGGCCAAGATCCGACCATTGGCGAAAACGCTCCAATTCCGAATCTGCCGTTTGTATTTCAGGATACTGCAGATAACTCTCTTCCCGTAGCAGAAACCATTGTCCAAACTCACCCCCCAGTATACGCAGCAGCGATTTGTTGAGCGCACGGCTATTTAGGACATTGCCCTTGCGAAGACTCACCAACACCAGCTTTTCTTCAAGAGAGTGGAGATTTTTTTGCACAAGCAAAGCCGACCCACTGACCTGACCTATAAAATTCTCTCTCTGATAAATCCCGCGATAACGAACCTCATGGTCCTGGTCCGAAAAATGACTGACTTTTACGCTTTTTGCTCTGCCATTTGGATCACAAGCATAGATATGATGCCGGTCGTATATCCACACCCGGCGATCACCAGCAGTGAACCCTGCCAACCCAAAGGCAGGAGGAGGTGACGGAAGATCATGGCTGGCCTGGTGCCATTCTGTAGCCACATCTGCACCCAACATCACCACTGATTGATCTCTTACCCTAAAACACTTCCAAACCCGCTCCTCTGGATCAAACCAGGTGACAAACTGCCCGCCAGGCGATAGGACTGCACCTGAGCGAACTTTTCTGACCACCGGTATTCTCCTCCCATCATCTGTATGCACCAATTGATAAGAAAACTCATTGGGAAATTCCCAATTCCTTCCCTCCTTCAGACCTTCATCCAATCGCACCAGTATATAGGGGTCATCCTTTTTTGTATCGATGTAAGCGTATTCTTCGATATCCGAAGTTATCATCACCAGTTTATTTTTTCCGGTGTGATAGACCGCTTTGAGTCCCTTGCTGCGCAACTGACCGAGATTTGCCAGCTGCCATGACATCAGATGGTAGTCTGCGTGCGTGTAGAGATCGAATTCAGGCCTTTCATCTTCAAGCTTTGTTGAATCAGGGTTTTGTTTCCCTGGTCTGCCTGTATGCATTGTCAGGTACAGCCTGTTTTCCGACTCCGAAAACATCCAATCGCCATCGGCATTAAAGTATCCGTTCAAAGCAAGCGTATCCGTAATCTGAATCTGGACTTGCTTTCCCCTGGCATTGCATGCCAGCGTCCACTTCCATATCGGCGGATCAGCAGCACTATCCGACTGTGCCAACCATGAAATGTATGTACCATGATCCGAGACAAGCAACTTTCTGAATTCAAATGAAAGTGTATCGAGCACCTGGTGAGTCGCGTCAGACGATTTAAACAGTCTGAGAATTTTTTTTTCGGACGATGTTTCTGGATTTTTCGAGGCATACAAAAGCCACATGCCATCGGCAGAGACCCCTACATCCGTAGGATATGCCAGAAACAGCGTGTCACCCGTCTTTATATTAAGTCGATACAGAGGCTTTTCTTTAGGAGTCGTGATTTTGGATGGCTTTGATGCTGCTGTATCGGCTTCAGTGCTATCTTTTACGGTCTGTTTCGGCCGGGAAGGAGCTGTAAAGTAGACTACTTCCGTCGACTTTTCGGGGAAGTAAAGCCTCTCCACCTCACCTACAGTATCAATCTGAAAACTAGCAGATATCCGAATCAGGATGTTTTTTGGCCATTTATCTTTTGGTTTTTTAGCAAGCTTGGCATTTCGAACCTCTTCAAAAGGCGGACTTACGATAGCGAGGGCGTAATCAGACAGGTAATTAAAATGCACTTGAATACACCGGTCGAGTCGGATAGTATCTCCGCCATCGTTGTTGAGAAGCATCATATAGCCATCGCCCTCTACCGGCCCAACTTTCCAGGCCATCCATTTGGAATCGCGGCTGACTTTTTCATCTCTCAGGTGATGAAATTTTTCAATTATGTCTGGATCAAAGCTTTGCCCCATCTGGCCAATAGCCGAAAAACTCACACATACACATACAACTGCATATTTTACCCGTGCGAATGAGTACTCTTTCATAGATTGGATTATGGATGTACAAAATAAATATGATAAGCCAAACCCGTGCGCCTGTGATCTTTACAGTATCCTGCTTACATGCAACAGGGACCAATGAAGTAAAAACAAGAAAAACATCTTTTCCATAAGCTTTTTTGAATCATCGCTCACTCCTGCCAATGTAGTGATATCACAGGAAAATTTCTGCAAGCAAATTTGAATCCCCTACAAAACTTTTTGATAAAATATTGACGGCTACTTTCATATTTGGTGCTGTGTTGTGTTTTTAGTACTTTCCGTGCATGAGGAAAACATATCAAAAACTAAAAGAGCGATGTGCCTATCTGCTCGAACCTGGAACTGCTGAATCTGGATGGGCAAAAGCCATAGATGTATTTATCACCCTTATTATCATTGTAAACCTCACGGTACTCATCATCGATTCAGTACCGGATATTCCGCTTTACTACCGACAGAATTTTTATCTGCTTGAGGTATTTACTGTATTGTTTTTCACTATCGAATACGTGCTTAGAATCTGGATAGCTCCTGTCACAGAAGTGTATTCCAGATTTAAAAGACCTAGAGTGGGCTTTGTGCTGAGTTTTTATGGGATCGTGGATTTGCTGGCCATTTTGCCTTTCTATCTCAACTTCATGTTTGGGCTAAATTATTACTATCTGATGGTCTTCAGGCTGTTTCGGATTTTTAAGCTTTTCAGGTATTTTACGGCTCTTCAACTGCTGGGTCGAGTTTTCAGAGCAAAGTTTCAGGAGCTGATGTTTGCCTTGTTTTTCATTATCATCATGCTGATATTTGTTTCTTTTCTGATGTTTTATGTAGAAAACAAAGCCCAGCCGGAAGTTTTTCGCAGCATACCGGAAACGATGTGGTGGGGCATTATCACCCTGACCACGGTGGGTTATGGAGATATGCATCCCATAACTCCGGTTGGAAAATTTCTGGGGGGAATTATCGCTCTCATGGGAATTGGTCTTTTTGCCTTACCGGCTGGTATTTTGGCAGGTGGATTCAGCACGGAGTTACAGAAAATTGCACAAGAGGACACAGAAAAGGATTCGAAGGAAGCAAGCACCACATGCCCTCATTGTGGTAAGCAGCTCAAGGAATAAGTGATAAGTTGCACAGCCTACATATCCGGTTGGTACATGGGAGGGATTTCATGCGGATGACGGTGGAAACCGGATATTGATCTGCTCATCCATATGGCCTATTGACAATAGCCTTGTCCAAATATGGTGAATACTGGCCGGATGCAGGGAAGTTCTTTATAGTCCTTTGAGGATACAGTTGCTGAGTAGAGGCAGAGGGATGGATTGGTACAGTCGTGTACTTGCGGAAGTGTGGGGGGTGGTTCAGGCTGTGGCAAAATTCCCATTACACGGTATGCATCGGACTGTCGCGTACTTACGGGAATTTTTTGCGGGAGTATCTCCCACTTTGGCACAGTTGGAAGTTGCTTAACAGGTTTTGTTGAAAAATGATAAATGCGCTATTACGTAGCCGTATTGGTAGTAAATGCTTGATTGCGGGAAGCGGAGCAAATGGATTGCGGTTGGCTGGAGGTTGTGATGTGTGAGACTTTGGTATGGAAGCCTGAAGTACTTCAAGTGTAGATGTCTACCAGTGTGAGTTCCGCGCCAGGGCGGAGGCGGATATGAGCCGCAGCAGGCGGGCAAAGTAGCCCACGGGCGAGGAGGCGGAGCGGCAGCGAGCCACCGCAGCCCGATGGTCTACGCCCGGTCTGCAAGGGGAATAGGAGCCGTAGACCGGCCCCCGGCCTCCCCTGGATGGCCGGGGGAGGCGCCCAATGTACAATTTTGAATCAGGGGATTCGCTCGATGTCGGCTCCCAACAGCCGAAGCCGATGCTCGATGTTTTGGTATCCGCGGTCGATTTGTTCGATGTTTTGGATGATGGAAGTGCCATCGGCACTGAGGGCTGCGATGAGTAGGGACACACCAGCGCGGATGTCGGGTGAGCTCATAGTAGCGGGGCGTAGTGGCTGACGGCGGTCGAGGCCTATGACGGTGGCGCGGTGGGGGTCGCAGAGAATGATCTGTGCGCCCATATCGATGAGCTTATCGACGAAGAAAAGCCTGGATTCGAACATTTTCTGGTGGATGAGTACGCTGCCGCGTGCCTGAGTGGCTGTGACGAGTACGATGGAGAGCAGGTCGGGTGTGAAGCCTGGCCATGGGGCATCGGAGATGGTCATGATGGAGCCGTCCATGAAGGTGTCGATTTCGTAGTGATCGTGTGGGGGTATGTGGATGTCGTCGCCGATGATGTGTAGGGTGATGCCAAGTTTTCGGAAGACGGAAGGGATCTGGCCCAGATATGGGACGCCTGCATTTCGGATGGTAATGTCGCTCCCGGTGATGGCTGCTAAGCCGATGAATGAGCCAACTTCAATCATATCGGGCAGACAGCGATGGGTGGTGCCGTGGAGGGAGGTGACTCCTTCGATGGTTAGGAGATTGGAGCCTATGCCGGTAATGCGGGCGCCCATGGAGTTGAGCATTCGGCAGAGCTGCTGGATGTAGGGTTCGCAGGCGGCATGGTAGATAGTGGTGGTGCCTCGGGCGAGCACGGCGGCCATGAGGATATTGGCTGTGCCTGTGACGGAGGCCTCCTCGAGGAGCATATAGGTGCCTTGTAATGGGCTGTGGGTTTCTACTCCGTAGAAGTTTTCGCCGGGATTGCCGCGTAGGCGGGCTCCGAGTTTTATGAACCCATCGAAGTGGGTGTCGAGTCGCCGGCGTCCTATTTTGTCGCCTCCGGGCTTGGGGATGTACCCTTTTCCGAAGCGGGCGAGCAGTGGGCCCACGATCATGACAGAGCCGCGCAAAGCTGCACCTCGCCGGCGAAAGTCGTCGGTATACAGGTAGTCGATGTCGATGGTATCGGCCTGAAAGGTATATTCGTTTGGGGAGTGTGGGGTGATTTTGACCCCTAGGGCGGCAAGCAGATCGATGAGTTTGCGTACGTCAACTATATCGGGCAGATTGCTGATGGTGACGGGCTCGGGGGTGAGCAGGGTAGCGCAGATGACCTGAAGGGCTTCGTTTTTGGCTCCTTGCGGCACGATGTCGCCTTTCAGAGGCTTGCCTCCGCGTATTTTAAACTGGCTCATGGATTATTTTTTAAAGTTTTTCTTGTGCTTACCGTAGGCTTTTTGGTTTTTTTTGTATCCGTTTTTCTTTTTGCCTGATTGATTGGTCGGGGTTGTGAGTTTTTTAAGTGTGGAGCTGGAAGTAAGGGTGAGGTCGGAGATTTGGAGTTTTCCGTTTGAGAGTTCGACGAGGTCGTCGATGATGACTTGGTCTTCGACGGTGTCTTTATTCCACTGAAGATAGGTTTTCTTCATTTGATTGGCAATCAGGCGGATGTATTGAATTTTTTCTTCTCCCTCGGGCATATCGGAGGCTTTTTTGATCATCTGGCGGATGATGGAGCCGTAGTAGCGGTGTCTGTGAGTTTTTTGGGGGTATTGAAGGCGTCGTGGAGGTTCGGTGAGCTGTTCGCGGGTGGGTATGGGGTAGGGTGCGTCAACATCGAGCTGAAAATCGGACATTATAAAAAGGTGGTCCCAGAGTTTATGGCGGAAATCGGGTTGGTCGCGAAGCTGTGGGTTGAGATTTCCAATGACTTCGATAATGGCTCTGGCTGCTTTGCTGCGCTGCTCGCGATCGGGGAGGCTTAGGGTATGGCGTATCATTTCATGGACGACACGGCCGTATTCTGGAATGCGGAGTGGATCTTTACTGGTGTTGTAGGTAAGACTTTTTGTATCTGACATGGTTGGTGTGGTTCAGGGTTTTACTTTGATGAGTTTGGCATATTGGAGGAGTAATTTTTTCTGGCCGGCCTGGTCAAAGGCTACTGTAGCTTTGACATTGACGCCAGAGCCTTCGACTTCCAATACGTTGCCATATCCGAATTTTTCGTGAAAGACCCGGTCTCCGGGTACGGTGTGGGTCAGGATTTCGCCTTGGGGTTTTTCAGGTGGGAGAGCATTGGATGCTGTGCTGGAAGGGCGGGTGGCGAGGTGAGGCGTTTTTTGTCTGGAGGTGCCGATGGGGGCAAAAGGGCCGGATGAGTGGTTGTTGGCGGGCCCGGCACCCCATGCCGGCCCTGAGAGGAAGGTTGGCTGGCTACGGTGGAAGGCAGGCAGAATGAGTTCGGTGTATTGGTCGTCGATTTCATCAAGAAATCGGCTGGGCTCGCAATCGTTGGTTTTGCCGTAGCGCATGCGCATGTGGGTGAATGTGAGAAAGAGCTTTTTTTTGGCGCGGGTCATGCCGACGTAGAAGAGACGGCGTTCTTCTTCGAGGTCAGCACGGGTATTGACCATCTGGGATGAGGGGAAGAGTTCTTCTTCCATTCCGGAAATGAAGACGACGGGAAATTCGAGGCCTTTGGCCAGATGGAGTGTCATGAGGGAGACTTTGTTGGGCTCACCGTCGTCTTGCTGGTCGGTAGATGTAAGCAGGGCGATGTCCTGAAGAAAGTAGTCGAGCGAGATGTCGTTGTTTTCTTCGAGGCTGAGTTGGGTATCGGTGAAGGATTTTATGTTGTTGAGCAATTCCTGGACATTTCCAAGGCGTGAGATGCCTTCTTCGGTTTTGTCGTCGTTGAGTGCTCTTAGGATGCCGGATGCTTTGAAGATGTGCTCCGCTGCATCCCATGCGCTTTCTCTTCGGGCACGAACGCCAAACTCGGTGATCATAGTTGCAAAGTCACTGACTTTTTGGGCCGGGGCGGTTCCCAGTTCATTTTTGAAATTGATGGCATTCCGGCAGATGTCCCAGAGGGTGGTGTTGTGTTGGTCGGCCAGGATGGTAAGGCGCTCTACAGTGGTCTGCCCGATGCCGCGGGCAGGATAGTTAATTACACGACGTAGGGCTTCTTCGTCGTGCGGATTTACGGCCAGGCGCAGATAGGCGAGTAAGTCTTTTACTTCTTTGCGTTGGTAGAAACTCATTCCGCCGTAGATGCGATAGGGAATGTTTTTGCGACGGAGTTGCTCTTCCAATGCGCGGCTTTGTGCATTGGTGCGATAGAGAATCGCAAAATCGCTGTAAGGCATCTGGTAGGTCAGATGGCGCTCCATGATGCGCTCTGCGATGTAGTGGGCTTCTTCGGTTTCGTTAAGGGCTTTGTAGATGGTAATTTTTTCGCCGGTCTCATTGGAAGTCCATACATTTTTCTTCAGCTGGTCGCGGTTGTTGGCTATTACGGAATTTGCTGCATTTACGATGTGTTGGGTAGAGCGGTAGTTTTGTTCGAGTTTGAAGATTTGGCAGTCGGGATAGTCTTTTTGGAAGCTGAGGATATTGCGAATGTTGGCTCCCCGGAAGGCGTAGATGGACTGGGCGTCGTCGCCTACCACGCAGATGTTTTCAAATTTATTGGCCAGTGCCTTGATGATGATGTATTGGCTGTGGTTGGTGTCTTGATACTCGTCTACGAGGATATAGCGGAAGCGGTCCTGATACTTGGCCAGAATTTCCGGAAATGTGCCGAGCAGCTCGTTGGTTTTGAGCAGGATGTCGTCGAAATCCATAGCACCTGCTTTGAAACAACGCTCCACATAGGCGGTGTAAATGTTTTTAAAGTCGGGAATTTTTGCTGCTTCGTCGTATTCTCTAAGCTCAGGAAAGTTGTCGTAATACTGTGGTATGATTAGGTTGTTTTTCAGGGAAGAGATTCGGTTGAGGATTTTTTTGGGTTTATAGAGGTCTTTGTCGAGGTTTTTTTCTTTTACGATTTGGGTGATGAGTTTTTCGGAGTCATCGGTGTCGTAGATGGTAAAGTTGGACGGATAGCCGAGCATATGTCCATCGATGCGTAGCAATCGGGCAAAGATGGAGTGAAAAGTGCCCATCCAGAGATTTTTGGCCTCGGAATGTCCTACGACCGCTGCAATGCGCTCTTTCATTTCCCGGGCGGCTTTGTTGGTAAAGGTTAGGGCCAGGATATTGAAAGGGTCGGTGCCCTGTAGCATAAGCCATGCAATGCGATAGGTAAGGACACGGGTTTTTCCCGAGCCTGCACCTGCAATGATCATGACCGGGCCTTCTGTGTGCAATACGGCTTCGCGCTGCACATCGTTGAGTTCCTTTAAGAGGTTTTCGGTATTCAAATTCGGTATGCTATGATCTTTTCACGATAGGTCACTTACAATCTGCTCTATGATGCGGCTGATGTCTTTCCCACGGGTTAAAATCATCAGATGGGAGCCGCCTGCTATTTCAATGGCATTGCAAATATATCGAATGGGGAAGACTTCGTCATGAGTGCCATGGACGTGATAAATATTTTCACGGTGTGGCAGGGACGGCATCTGCAGGAAGGTATGAATTGCCCATTTGTAATAGCTGGCTGAGTGCTGAGCAAACATTTCGGCCATAATGCACTGATGCTCGTGTCGTAAGGCGGACGGTATGATCAGTCCGCTGTTCAAAAGAATTTTTTTAAGTGCTGTGGCTGGTACCCATCTATAGACCGGAACCACTCTTAAAATTCGAAAAAGGGGTCTGAATTCGGCCGGTGATTTCACGGAGGAAATCAGTATCAGATGGGTAAGCAGGTTTTTTTCCAGTAATGCTCTGCCGATTATTCCACCAAAGGAAAGTCCTATGCCGATACGACGTTTGAAACGGGTATCTATTTTTCCACGGGCCATTCTGAGGGCATAGGCCTCGAGTGGCTCATCAGAAAGAGGTTCAATCCAGGGAAGGAATGTATGCTTGTGTTGAAAATATCTGGTAAGCAGGCTAAATGCTCTTTGATCTGCTCCCAGACCGGAAATTAGATACACGTGATTATTGGTCTGCACTTGTGAATAAAATTCGGCCATTGACGATGTGTGTGTCCACCAGGTTCCAGTAGATAAATCGGGCGAGTAGCTCAGCGGCCCGCCTGCGCTGAAGACCGGTGTTTTTCTGAAAATTTTCCAGTGAAATACCTGTGGGAAAATTTTCGATGATTTTTAGTCCGTCTACGATTTGCTTTTGGCTCAGGCGTTTTTTTGGTGCAGTATCGGATGCATATCGCCACAGCTCCAGGTGAACGGGTGAGGCGAGGAGATTCTGGTCCAGGTGTCGGATGTACGCCCATGATTTTCGGTGAATGTCCTGGGCTTTAATTCCTTTGACCTGATCTTCCGGCACGACGACTTCCAGCACTTTTTTGCCCTCTACTTCATGTTCCACTACTGTGAGTGAAAGGGGCCTGTTCAGGTATAGATCGTTGGCAGCTTCGATCATGTAAAATTCTTCATCGCTTCTGACCCCGGCAATGCGCCCGTTGTCTTTCACTCCAATCAATAGCCTGCCGCCTTTTGTATTGGCAAAGGCAGACAGACTGATGGCAATCTTCCGGCTGTCGTTGATAGCAAATTTGAAATCCAGCTGAAGTCCTTCGCCATGGCTGATAAGTTCAGACAGATAGGACGGAGCCTGTAGTTGCATTGGTATGGGAATTTTAAAGTCTTCATTCACTTATTTTGCGCATTATCATCAATCCGTCGCGCACCGGGAGCAATACATTTTCTACGCGTTGGTCATTGTGAACGAAAGTGTTGAATTCCCGGAGTGCACGGGTCTCCGGGTCGTTGACTGTTTCATCACACACCTTACCACTCCACAGCACATTATCGGCGATGATAAAGCCTCCCGGTTTAAGGGCAGGTAATACCATATGGTAATAATTGAGGTAGTTTTCCTTATCGGCATCGATAAATACCATATCCCATGAACCTTCGAGAGTGGGGATAATGTTCATAGCATTGCCTATGTGCAGTTTGATGGTTCTTTCCATACCGGCCTTATTTATATACGTTTCGACCATAGGCTTTAATTCAGCATTGATGTCGATGGTGTGTAATTCTGCACCGCTGGGCAGGACTTCGGCCATGGCGATGGCTGAATATCCCGTGTAGGTGCCGATTTCGAGTACGCGCTTTGGCCGGATCATGGCAGTAAACATGCGCAGGATTTGCCCCTGCAAATGACCGCTGCACATTCTGGGCATCAAGACTTTGAGGTACGTATCCTTTTCCAGCTCTTCCAAAACGAAGCCTTCATGACGTGTGTGCTGCTCAGCATATTTAGAGATGTGCTCCGGAATAAAATCCATAGGTGTCGTATTTAACAAATTAAAAAAAACCCCGCCATATGGGTGGCGGGGTCGAAGGTACATTGTATCGAAAAAATAATTAATCCACGAGGATAATCACCTTGTTAGCCAGCACTTCTACCACGCCACCTTTGATGGGCAAGAGGTACTGACTACCGGAAGTCTTTTCAAATACAGACGGGAGGTCAGCAGTTTTTTCTGAAATTTCAAGTTTTATGCTTCCGCTGGTCAGAGTGGAAATCAAAGGGGCATGGTTGTCCAGAATCTGGAACAATCCATTCGTTCCCGGCAGTTGAACTGCTTTGGCCTGACCTGAAAAAACTTTGCCTTCCGGTGATACGATTTCTACATTCATCTTTTAAAGATTTCGACTTATTTGGTCTCAGCGAGCATTTTTTCTCCTGCTTCGATCACGTCTTCAATGGTACCTTTCAGGTTGAAGGCGGCTTCGGGATATTGGTCCATGTGACCGTCCAGAATCATATTAAAACCTTTGATGGTATCTTCAATACTTACGAAAACGCCGGGAATACCGGTAAATTGCTCGGCCACATGGAATGGCTGAGAAAGAAATCTCTGCACGCGACGAGCCCTGCTTACCACAAGCTTATCTTCCTCAGAAAGCTCATCCATACCGAGAATGGCGATGATGTCCTGAAGTTCTTTGTAGCGTTGCAGTATCTGCTTCACTCGCTGAGCACAGCGGTAGTGTTCTTCTCCTACTATTGAGGGGCTTAAAATACGGGAGGTAGAATCCAGCGGGTCAACTGCCGGGTAGATGCCGAGCTCGGCAATTTTACGGCTGAGCACCGTGGTAGCGTCCAGGTGTGCAAATGTGGTGGCTGGTGCAGGGTCGGTAAGGTCGTCAGCGGGCACATATACTGCTTGTACGGAAGTAATGGAACCGCGCTTGGTGGAAGTGATACGCTCCTGCATGGCACCCATCTCTGTGGCCAGTGTAGGCTGATACCCTACTGCTGAAGGCATACGACCCAACAGAGCAGAAACCTCCGAACCAGCTTGTGTAAATCGGAAAATGTTGTCAATAAAGAAAAGGATATCACGGCCCTGACCTTCACCATCACCATCGCGAAAATATTCGGCAATGGTAAGACCTGAGAGGGCTACACGCGCACGGGCTCCCGGAGGCTCATTCATTTGTCCGAAGACAAACGTCGCCTTGGATTCCTTGAGCTGCTCAAAGTCAATTTTGCTAAGGTCCCAACCTCCTTTTTCGAGTGACTCCAAGAAGTGGTCTCCATATTTGATGATTCCTGATTCGATCATCTCACGGAGCAGGTCGTTTCCTTCCCGGGTGCGCTCACCCACACCGGCAAATACCGACAGACCGCCATATCCTTTGGCGATGTTGTTGATCAATTCCTGAATCAACACCGTCTTTCCAACACCGGCACCCCCAAAGAGTCCAATCTTACCTCCCTTGGCATAGGGTTCGATAAGGTCGATCACTTTAATGCCCGTGTAAAGCACCTCTGTAGAAGTGGAAAGTTCCTCAAACTTAGGAGGCGCAGCATGTATAGGTCTTCTCTTACCTTCTGTTACATCGCGGATTCCATCAATGGCCTCGCCCACTACGTTGAACAGACGGCCATGGATAGCTTCACCTGTAGGCATGGAAATGCTTGTACCCAAAGCTTTTACTTCCTGACCTCTTTGTAATCCGTCGGTTGAGTCCATCGCTATAGCGCGTACCGTGTCTTCTCCAATATGCTGTTGGGTCTCCAGGATGAGCTTCTGGCCGTTTTCTCTCACTATTTCGAGAGCTTCATAAATTCCGGGAAGTTCGTTACTTGTAGTGTCAAAGGTGACATCCACTACCGGGCCAATCACCTGTGATATCTTTCCAATTACGGCTGACATGAATGTATTTGGGTTAGTGAAATTTGCCGGCAAAAGTAGGCATCATCCTCCATGGCAAAAAAATGTTTTTTCGATTTTGTGACATCCAGCTTCGCCTACATTCTAACTGCCCAGGAAAATTTAATTTTTGTTTTACACTTTGTGCATCCATTGGCGGAGTCACACGTGCATTACGCTTATTGCCACACATTTGGAAAAAATACTCCGATAGCAAGTGCAATCCCTGCCAATATGACCAACCACAGTACTAATTTCATACACCATCGCACCCAGACATTGAAGGGGATCCCGGTCAAAGACAAGACTCCCACCGTGACTCCGCTTGTAGGTATTATCATGTTAAAAATTCCATCGCCAAACTGAAATGCCAACACAGCTGTTTGTCTGTTGATCTGCATCAGGTCTGCAAGCGGTGTCATTAATGGCATGGTAAGGGCTGCCTGACCAGAGCCAGAAGGAATGAAGAAATTGATCAATCCCTGTGTAAGAAACATCATCTGCACAGCAATTTCCCCGGGCAGACCTTCGGTCACTTGAACAATGCCGTATAACAGTGTATCAATAATTCCGGCATCTTCTGCCAGCACAAGGATGGACCGCGAAAGTCCGATTACCACAACCACAGGTACCATGTCCCTGCAGCCGTTTAAAAATGCATCTGTTGCTTCCTGTGGTTGTAACCTTCCGATTACAGCTACCACTACTGCCATGCCAATAAACATTCCTGCCAACTCGGCAATGTACCATTCCCATAATTTGACCCCGACCATCATCAGTACCAACCCCATTCCAAATATGATCAAAAGCGTGGTCACATTCCGCGAATGGGTTGGGTCCGAACCGGTTTCAAAACCACGAATATCCGAAAAGAAACCTGCCGAAGGATTTTTGGCCACCTTCCGAATATGTCCATACACATAGGCTATTGCAGCTAAAGTAAACACCATCCATACACCCATCCGATATTCAAATCCGGAGAACGGGGGTAATTGAGCGATTCCCTGCGCTACCCCCACGGTAAAAGGGTTAAAAGCAGCACCGGCAAATCCAACCGCAGCTCCCACAAATGGAATGGCTAAACCCGTGAGCGTGTCATACCCCATTTGATGGGCCATAGGAACTGTAATCATTACAAAAAGAAGGACTTCCTCACTCATTCCAAAGGTGTTTCCCGCCAGTGAAAAGACCATAAGCAAAAGAGCCGGAAAGAGTTTTTTTAGGCGTTTGTGTCTGGAGGTGACATGCACCATTGATTTGAGTCCTGCCTCAAGGGCACCTGTACGTCCTATTACCCCAAAAGCACCGCCAATCAGCAATACAAAAGCAATTACATCAGCAGAGGCACTGAATCCCCTGGCCGGTGCTGAGAGCAGCTCCATTACCGTAGGACGTATTTTTTGAATCTGCGAATAGCTTCCGGGAACAACCACCGTGATGCCATCCTCTTGCCTTCGTTGGTACTCACCCGAAGGCACTATAAATGCCAATACATATACCAATATCAGGATGCCTGATATCAGCAGCAAATTGTTGAGGGGTTTTGCAGCAATTTGATTTTGAGCGTTCATTGAGGAAAATTTTGCCTCCTTTTTGGCTTTCAAATAAAGTCGAAATACTCGAATACCCCTTGAATTCCGGACTCAATCCTTATTTTTCGGAAAACACCTTTTGATATCTGCTTCCTCAGGAACGGGACTGCCTTCTGTAATCCAATCGAGCAACCACTCCGACAGCTTAGGAGCCAACAATACACCCCGGCTTCCCAATCCATTGATGAAAAACACCTGCGGATGCTCAGGATGTGAGCCTATCATCGGCCTCCGGTCTTTGGTATTGGGACGTACCCCGGCCTCAGCTTTCGTCACGACAGGTGTGACCTCAGCGACCGACTTGAGTTCATCCAGCATCTGGCCAGCCATCAGCAGGTTGGGCTGAGGCGTCGGTCGTTTGAAGTCGTAAGTGGCTCCTAGCTTCCATTGGCCATCAGCCAGCGGCACTACAAAGTGGCTGAAATGTAGTATAAAATTCCAGTCTGCAGGCAGGTCGGTGAGCGTGAGTACATCCCCCCGCGTAGGGCGCATCCATGTACGAGGGAACCAGGGATTGTGCTGCCAGGCATACATTCCATCTGCAAAAACCACCCCATCGTACCACAAGCCCAGATATTCTACTCCCGAATCTTTAATTTTCAACTTGTCGTAAAAAAACTGCTCGTAGAATGCCCATTCCAAAAACTGCAATCTGCGTTGAACTCCCTCTATGTATTTGACCGTATTTACATATCCGGTCCGCAGCACCTTACCGGCTCCGTAGGGAGCCCGTATATACGCTGGCAATTCCACTGGGTCGGAAATTAAAAGTGTATTCCACAGAGGCAAGGTGCTCTTAACCTGCCACTCATTGACTTCTGCCGGAGAGTGAAAAATCCTGTATACAGGCATGGGATGAAAAAACACCTCTTCTGTAAGTGCTTGTGCTTTTGGGTAAAATGCTTCGAGTGCTTCCAGCATTTCTGCAGCCCGCCATACCAGAGTCATCCGTTTCAACACTATCGGATTCCATATGCCTGAGGCCACTGCCGAGCTGTTGCTTAATCCCGGCAGACCGATACAGGTTACCCGTATACCCCTTTCTTCGGCCAGAAGAGCCAGCGTGCTCCCGGCAATACCCTGACCCACAAGCAGCAGATGCTTCATCAGCTCTCAGATCGAGTCAAATCCGGCATACTGAGCCACTATTTCCGGCAGCTTTACCCTATTGCCATCAAAATTGTTTTCCAGCAATGCAGCCACTACCCGGGGAAGCGCCAGTGAAGAGCCGTTGAGTGTGTGGCAGAGCCGGTTTTTTCCATTGCTGTCTTTAAACCGGAGCTGCAGCCTGTTGGCCTGAAAGGTTTCGAAATTTGACACCGAGCTTACCTCCAACCACCGTTTCTGTGCCGCAGACCATACTTCGAAATCGTAGGTCATGGCACTGGCAAACCCCATATCACCTCCGCATAGTCTCAGAATGCGATAAGGCAATTTCAGCGACTGCAGCAATCCGGCCACATGATCTACCATCTCCTCCAATATCCGATAGGAGTCTTCGGGATGGCTGATCACTACAATTTCCACTTTATCAAACTGATGCAATCGATTTAATCCCCTCACATGGGCACCATAAGAGCCGGCTTCTCTGCGAAAACAAGGAGTGTAGGCCGTAAGCTTTTGAGGCAATTCATTTTCAGACAAAATCACATCCCTGAAAAAATTGGTCACAGGCACTTCTGCCGTTGGAATGGCATAGAGCCCGTCACGCTCAATATAATACATCTGACCCTCCTTATCGGGCAATTGTCCGGTGCCAAATCCCGACGCTTCGTTGACAAAATGAGGAGGTTGTACCTCCAAATACCCGGCACGTGTGTTGTAATCCAAAAAATACTGAATCAAGGCTCTTTGTAATCTGGCACCTTTTCCTTTGTAAACAGGAAATCCGCTACCCGTCACCTTTACCCCAAGCTCAAAATCAATGATGTCCAGCTCTCTGGCTATGTCCCAGTGTGGCTTGGCATCATCAGGCAATTGCAGCGGCTCACCCCATTGGGCCACCACTTCATTGTCCTCAGCAGATTTACCGGGCTTTACCGATCCGGCCGGTGCGTTGGGCACAGTGAGAAGAATATCGCGAAGTTGTATTTCAGCTTCTTTAAGCTGCTCGGTCAGCTCTTTGATGCGTTCTTTAAGCGCTGCACTTTTGTTCATCAGCTCCTGAGCTTCATTCCTTTTGCCTTCTCTTTGCAGAGCGCCTACCTGTTTTCCGATCAGATTGGCTTCGTTGCGAATGTTGTCCAAGTCAGTCTGTATGGCTCTGCGGATGGAATCAGCATCCAGTATGCTGTTTACCAAACCTTCGGCATCCAGATTGCGCTTTTTCAGCGCTTCGATGACTTTTTCCCTATTTTCCCTGATTTCTTGCAGTACCAGCATTTGCAGTAGAATCTTAGTAATTGACCAGGTTGTTATTTGCTGTTTTCCTGAGCCTGCTTGAGTTTTTCGCGCACTTTGGTTTCTAGTTCTTCCAGCAGTTCCGGATTGTCCATCAGCAACATTTTTACTGCATCGCGTCCCTGAGCCAGCCTCGTGTCGCCGTAGCTATACCAGCTTCCGCTTTTTTTGATGATTCCAAAGTCAGTTCCCATATCAATGATTTCTCCGACTTTGGAAATTCCTTCCCCGTACATTATATCAAATTCTGCCGAGCGAAAGGGCGGAGCCACCTTGTTTTTTACCACTTTTACTTTCACGCGGTTGCCAGTCACCTGTTCGCCCTCTTTGATTTGTGTACTTCTTCGGATGTCTATCCTCACTGAAGCATAAAATTTCAATGCATTACCACCGGTAGTAGTTTCCGGATTACCAAACATAACCCCGATTTTCTCCCTGAGTTGGTTGATGAAAATACAGCAGCAATTCGTTTTGCTGATGGTGGCCGTCAGCTTTCTCAATGCCTGCGACATCAGCCGGGCCTGCAGACCTACTTTGGAATCCCCCATTTCGCCCTCTATCTCGCTTTTTGGCGTCAGGGCAGCCACAGAGTCAATTACAATCAAGTCGATAGCTCCGGATCTGATTAAGTTATCTGCGATTTCCAGTGCTTGTTCCCCATTGTCAGGCTGAGATATGATTAAATCATCGGTATTCACTCCCAGTTTTTCGGCATAAAATCTGTCAAATGCATGCTCGGCATCGATAAAGGCCGCTATACCACCCTGCTTTTGCACCTCTGCTATGGCATGGAGTGTCAAAGTAGTTTTACCCGATGACTCCGGTCCGAAAATTTCCACAATTCTCCCTTTCGGGTAACCCCCCACACCCAGAGCCACGTCAAGCCCTATGGAGCCTGTACTTATTACTTCCATTTGCTCCACTGGCGCATCTCCCATACGCATTACAGCACCCTTTCCATAGGTCTTGTCCATCTTCTCCAGGGTGAGCTTAAGCGCTCTGAGCTTGGCCTCTTTATCTGCACTCATAAACACAAATTATTGAATATTAAACAATTGAATCACAGCTTCCGCTCCTGCAATCCGGCGTTGAAAATACTCCGATTCTTCCTTTTGCCGGGCAATTATTTCCATCAGCCACATTTAGCCCTCCCACCACCATTCCAGCAGATAGTACCAACCCGCTGTACTCAGCAGCGAAAGCAGTATCCCCACACCTACTGTATACCCTGCCAAAGTCGAATTCAATCTAAACTGTGAAGCCACTACATACGCCGTCACCATTGGCGCCATTGCCGATTCAAAAACCGTAACTTTAAAATACTCCTCCGGCATGTCAGCCACCCACCACAGCATCCCCAGCGCCACTGCCGGCACCACCACCAGCTTCACCATCAACGACCACCACAGCTCCCCCCACTGCCCAAACCGCTCTCCAAATGAAATCTGCAACGATACAGAAATCAGCGCCAAAGGCACCAGCGGAGCCGACAACTTTTCCATCAGAACCCCCCACCAGCCTGGCAAAATGTTCACCGGTAACAAAACCGCCAGCACAAAAGCAATAAACGGCGGAAAACTCACCACCCTTCGCACCAGATAGCCCACACTCACATGCCCCTCCGCATACCAAGTCGCGAAACCCACCCCAAGCAAGCTCAACACAAAAAAAGCCCCCTGATCGCTCAGCAGAGCCACCCGTATCGCATCGGCCCCATACCAGGTCTCCACCAGCGGAAATCCCACAAAACTCGTGTTACAAAGCCCCATCGTCAGCAGCATGGCACCCCGTGTAGCCGTATCCAACGGTTTCATCCTTCCAAACAACCACACCGCACCAAGCGCCACCCCAAATCCGACAAATTGCACCACAAACGGCCACACCACAGCCCCTGACCATTCGATGGCCGGCACATATCTGAAGGCCACCGCCGGAAGGGCCACATAGATGATAAAAGCATTCAATGCCCTGTGCCCATCCCTGGGAAAGTCCTTCACCCTCCTCAGTCCCTGCCCTATCAGCAGACACAATACAATTAAAACAAAATTTGCCAAAAGTCACCCGGTTAAAAACGGCCAAAATTACCTCCTCTAACCCCCACCACTCCATCATTTTTTTTTACGTGGGCGCCTCCCCCGGCCGCTTTTACACAGGCGGCCGGGGGCCGGTCTGCGGCTCCTATTCCCCTTGCGGATCGGGCGTGACACATCGGGCTGCGGTGGCTTGCTGCCGCTCCGCCTCCTCGCCCGTGTGCCACAGAACCCGCCCGCTACGGCTCATATCCGCCTCCGCCCTGGCGCAGGTTACAGGACGCCACCCGATAACCTAATCACCAGCTTCAAAATCCAATACCCAGCATTTCATTTACAGTACAGACATTCATCAGCACACATGGTTCTACGACTTTTCACACCTTCCTTTCCACCAACCCCATCAATCAATGCCATCCTGCACCTCAGGACCGTTTTGAGCTAGGGCAAACCCACACCAGCCGAAAAGTTCGCGCACAACGAATGAAAACAGGCAGCCAGCCGGTTTCCTTTCTGCCTGAATACGAAGAACACCACACAAAAAAACCGCCTTATTGTACAATGAGACGGCTTCCTTCACTGAAGTCAGAGCACAAGAGAGCAAGCAAAAGGGGAAAACTACTAATGAAACTGCTCTGACTCTGTAGATCCGGCCAATGCCAGGGTAGAGGCTACGCCACCTGTTATGGTATTCTGTACGGCATCGAAATAGCCAGTACCCACAAATGCCTGGTGTTTTACCGCCCTGTATCCAAAGGCTTCATTTTCAAATTCACGCTGCTGCAGGCGGCTGTAGGCAACCATCCCTTCCTCTTTATATGCCAGTGCCAGCTCAAACATGCTGTTGTTGAGCGCATGCCACCCGGCCAGGGTGATAAACTGAAACTTATACCCCATCTCCGCCAGTTCCTCGCGGAAGGTTCTCATCTGACGCTCGGTGAGTTTTGCCGCCCAGTTAAACGAAGGTGAGCAATTGTACGCCAGCAATTTACCCGGATACTTGCTGTGAATGCCCTCGGCAAACTGACGGGCTTCCTCCAGCGAAGGTTTGGAAGTTTCACACCAGATCAAATCAGCATACGGAGCATAAGCCAATCCACGAGCTATGGCCTGCTCTATGCCTTTGCGCACATAGTAAAATCCTTCCGAACTTCTCTCACCGGTCAAAAACGGCTGGTCTCTCGGATCTACATCACTTGTGAGCAAATTGGCCGCGTCTGCATCGGTACGGGCTATAATCACTGTAGGTACATCCAGCACATCAGCAGCCAGGCGGGCCGCCACCAATTTATTGATGGCCTCCTGTGTGGGAACGAGCACCTTGCCGCCCAAATGACCGCATTTTTTGGCTGAAGAAAGCTGATCTTCAAAATGCACACCAGAAGCCCCTGCTGCAATCATCGCTTTCATCAGCTCAAAAGCATTCAAATTACCTCCAAATCCAGCTTCGGCATCTGCTACGATCGGCACCAGCCAGTCGATGGATGTATCATCGTTCATCCAATAAATCTGATCGGTACGCAGCAGAGCATTGTTGATCCGGCGGACAAGCTCAGGTACACTGTTGACAGGATAAAGACTTTGGTCAGGGTACACTTCACCGGCTGTATTGTTGTCTCCGGCCACCTGCCATCCAGAGCAGTAGATAGCACGCAGGCCAGCCTGTACCTCCTGAATGGCCTGATTGCCTGTAAGAGCACCCAAGGCCGATACCACCGGCAGCGTATTGAGCTCTTTCCACAGTCGCTCGGCACCCCTGCGTGCCAGCGTGTATTCAAGTTTTACAGAGCCTCTGAGATTGACGACTTCTTCGGCTGTGTACGGGCGGGTAATACCAGCCCAGCGCTTATTGGTAGCCCAGTCTACTTTGAGGGCTTCCACGGCTTGATGTCTGTTCATAGTTTGGGGGGATTATTTGGGTTTGACATGGTTTGCTAAGGCAAGAATTCGTAAGCAGGCAGAGTTAAGAATTCGACAAATTCCTCTTCCAAAACCAATTGGTCCAGTATGCCTTCTGCCACCTTAAATCTTCCATTTTCAAAGCGATCATCTCCGAGTAGCTTTCGTATTTTCTGAAGTTCTTCACTTTTAAATTTTTGATACAAAAGCTCGTTGAAGGTGGTCCCCTCTTCTGTCACTACTTTATTTCTGAGCCACTGCCATAGCTGAGCCCTCGAAATTTCTGCAGTGGCCGCATCTTCCATCAGATTGTAGAGGGCGGCAGCACCAACCCCGTTTAGCCAGCTCTCTATATACAATAGGGCTACATTGATGTTGTGTCGTATACCTTTTTCGGTGACAACCAGCTTCGGAGGGCTCAGGAGCTCAGCAGCCGTAATCGTCTGTTCATCTGACCGACTTGAAATCTGATTTGGCCCTGGCATATATTGGTCAAATACTTCTCTGGCTACCGAAACCAGAGCCGGGTGAGCCACCCAGGTACCGTCATGACCGTTTTTTACCTCCCTGAGTTTGTCTTGCTTTACTTTTTCAAATGCGGCAATGTTTTCTTGATCTTTGCCCTTTACCGGAATGAAAGCCGACATGCCTCCCATGGCATGAACACCTCTTTTATGGCATACCTGCACTACATATCTGGAATACGCATCCATAAAAGGGGTTTCCATGGTTACAAGGGACCTATCCGGCAATACATACCCTTTGTGATTTCTCAGCTTTTTTATGTAGGAAAAAATATAATCCCACCGACCGCAGTTCAGCCCTGCAGAATGCTCGCGCAGTTCGTATATGATTTCATCGGCTTCAAAAGTCGCCAATATGGTCTCTATCAGCACGGTGGCCTTGATGGTGCCTTGTGGTATGCCCAAATACTTTTGTGAAAAAACAAATACATCATTCCACCACCGCGCCTCCAAATGGCTTTCCAATTTAGGAAGGTAGAAAAACGGCCCCAAACCGCTTTCAATTGCTTTGTGTGCATTGTGAAAAAAGTAAAAACCAAAATCAACCAGTGCGCCGGATGCATATTGACTGCCAAAGCGGATATGCTTTTCGGGAAGGTGAAGGCCCCGTGGCCTTACAAAAAGAACAGCCAACTCATCCTTGAGCTGATACACTTTACCCTCAGGAGATGTGTATTCAATTTGCCTGCGGACTGCATCGTAGAGATTGACCTGTCCCTCGCACACATTCGTCCATGTAGGTGAATTGGCATCCTCAAAATCGGCCATGAACACATTGGCTCCACTATTCAGAGCATTGATGATCATCTTTCTGTCCACCGGGCCGGTAATCTCCACTCTGCGATCGGCGATTACCTCTGGCACCGGAGCAGCTTTCCATCCGCCGTTTCGTACGGATTCAGTTTCCGGCAAAAAATCAGGCAATCTTCCCATGTCAATCTCTTTTTGCCGTTGAATTCTCAGGTTGAGCAATTCAAGCCTTCTTTCATTGAATTCCTTGTGAAGGGCTTCAACAAAGGCCATCGCTTCATCACTGAAAATACCCTCAGCACCGGAAGGTATCGGGGCTGAAATTCTGAGAAGTGAGGTTTTGTTTGTGATCATGTGTCTGGGCTTATTGTGAAGCAAAGATATAAGATAAATTTCATTTGCAGCGAATTTTCGCTATTAAAAAATTTTCGATTATCGCATTTTATTCGTGAAAAGTGTACTTTTTTCCGCCAAACATTACTTTTGTACCATGTACAAACTCACAGAAGACAAAATCCGCCTAATTTTTGGCTTTAAAGTCCGGCATCTCCGTTCCGAACAAAACCTCTCTCAACAGGAAATAGCCGATAAAAGCGGCCTTTCCGTCTCTTATATCAACGAAATAGAAAAAGGTAAAAAATTTCCAAAAGCCGATAAAATAGCCGAACTTGCAGAAGCTCTCGGCACATCCTACGATTATCTGGTCAGCACAAAGCTACCGCGGGCGTTGACCCCTTTAGTTGACATTTTCAATTCGGGAGTGCTCGATGAACTGCCCTTCGAACATTTCGGTATCGATTACCAGAAATTTGTGGAAATCATCACCCAATCCCCGGCCAAGGTAAGCGCCTTTATCTCCACCTACATCGATATAGCCAGAAACTACGACCTCAACAAGGAAAAATTCCTTTCAGCTGCCCTCCGCTCCTATCAGGAATTGCACGACAACTATTTTCCTCAGCTCGAAAAAGAAGCCGAACTCTGTGCCAGAAAATACAAAATACCACTCAATGAACCGGTTGACTGGACTTTCCTGAAGGAAATTCTCACCAAAGAATATGGCACCACAATCACTGAACTCCGCGAAAAAGACGACAACAATGCCCTACCCTATCTGAGAGCCTTATACTATCCGGAAAGAAGAGAACTGGCCATACATCCCGATTTACACCCCTATCAAAAAGCATTTATTCTGGCCAAAGAAATTGGCTACCATTGGCTCAAATTACCCCTCGATCAGCGCATTTACTATTACAAAGACTGGAGCAGTACCGAAAAATTTGATCAGGCATTGGTCAATTTTCAGGCCTCTTATTTTGCGGGTTCCCTTCTGCTCCCACTGCAATCCTTTTGCAGCGATGTGTCTTACTTTCTGGAATCAATGGAATTTCCTGGCCAGTTTCTCGAATCACTGCTCAAACGTTGGAATACATCCCCAGAAACCTTGATGTATCGCCTTACCAATGTGCTTCCGGGCCGGTTTGGGCTACAAAAAATTTTCTTTCTCCGTTTTAATCAGGATGGCAACAGGCAGAGCTTTCACCTCTCAAAGGAACTTCATCTCGGAAACAAGCACCAGCCTCATGGCAACGAAAGCGGTGAGCATTACTGCCGCCGGTGGATAAGCATCAACATCTTCAACCAACTCTCAGCCGAGAAGAAACAGGCCCTCGGTATTCAAAAGTCTTCTTACATCGACACCGGACTGCAGTACATCGTGCTCTCTTGGGCCAGACAAACCCTCATTCACCCTTTCAGCCGCACTTCCGTTAGCATAGGAATTGAAATCAACAACGAAGCCCGCAAAAAAATTAGATGGATCGATGACCCAGATATACCGGTCCGAGAAGTCAACATCACCTGCCAGCGCTGCCGACTTGAAGATTGCAGCGAGCGTGCAGCCGAGCCAAGAATTTACAAAAAACTTCAGGAAATTCAACGAGTAAAAGACCTTCTGAAATCCCAAGGACTCATCAAATGATTCTACATCACAATAAAAATAACAGCAAACCAGCCCCCAGCTTCAAGGTTCCTGCATGGATTCCGGTCACAATAAAACTGCTGGAAAAAGCCTTTCCAAAACTGGCTCTGAAACTGGCTCTGAAAATATTCTTCCGCCCCATCCCCTTCAAAACCCCACCTAAAGAGCTCAAATGGCAGCGCAAAGCCTCCGTAAAAACCCTCTATGCCGATGGATTGCCCTTTACCGTATACAGATGGAACAAAAAAGGCAAAAAAATATTGCTTGTACATGGATGGAGCGGACGCGGTACACAGTTCTACAAACTCATCAAAAAGTTGCTCGAAAAAGGCTATCAGCCCATAGCAATCGATGCCCCTGGACATGGCAGATTTCCTTCCAAATTTACCGACCTGGTTAAGTTTATTCAAGCTATAGAAGTTACTTCCGCCTCATATGGGCCCTTCTATGCAATGGTCGGGCATTCGTTGGGAGGAGTGGCCATAGCCAATGCAGCTCATGGAAAGGTTCACGCCTTGAAATTGGTGATCATCGCCTCCCCGGCTCGCATAAGCTATACCGTCCGCGATTTTTGTGTACGAATAGGTGCATCGAGTACAACTCAAACTGCACTCTACAAAAAACTAGAACAACTCTACGGGACCAAAATCCACCAATACTCCCTGGCAGAAGTAGTCAAAGGTCTTAGCATGCCCGGACTCATAATACACGATACCGATGATGAAGATGTATCCTATGCAGAGGCCATCGAAATCCACAATCACTGGCCGGGAAGCAGGCTTCACACAACGTCAGGCCTGGGACACAGACGAGTGCTGCGCGACAAGGCAGTGATAAAACGCATCTTGCGCTTTCTGGACAAAAATCCCGAACTAAAATCGCTCACTGACCAACAAATTCGCTATCTGATCCCCAAAAGAAAACAAGACGATTCAAATCCCAACAGCTAAAACCTAATCCATTGATCATTACGAAAACACCTTTCAGAATAAGTTTTGTAGGAGGTGGCACAGATTTGAGAACCTTTTACAGTCGCCGAAAAGGAGCAGTGCTTAGCGCCACCATTAACAAGTTCATGTACATCAGTAGCCACGACTTCTTCGAACCCAAAAAAATAAGAACCAAATACTCCATCACCGAAACCGTAGACCGAGTTGAAGAATTAAAGCATCCCATTCTTCGCACAGTACTTACCAAACTGCAGGTAAACGGCGGATTAGAAATCAGCAGTATTGCCGATGTGCCCGCAGGCACGGGCATGGGTTCCTCTTCCTCCTTTACCGTGGGTGTACTTCACAACCTGATGGTGCGAAAACAGCTGCCCGTCTCCAAAGAAATACTCGCCTCTACAGCCTGTGAAATAGAAATCGACATTCTGGGAGAACCCATTGGCAAGCAAGACCAATATGCTGCAGCGTATGGGGGTATAAACCTGATAGAATTCCACCCGGATGAAACCGTGCGGGTATCCCCCCTTTATCTAAAACCGCAAAACAGAAAAGCCCTGGAGGAACACCTGATGCTCTTCTATATAGGAAGTCAAAGAAGCGCTAGTGCCATCCTGGCCGAACAAAATAAAAACACTGCTATCCAACAAGAGAAATTCAATGCCCTCTGCTCAATGGCCGATATGGCTGAAGAGCTTTTTGATAAACTGATCCAGGGCGAAATTCTCGAAATGGGTACTTACCTTCACAGAAACTGGCTTCTAAAAAGACAATTGGCCGGAGGCATCACCAACGCTGTAATTGATGAAATTTACCAGACTGCTCTCTCGGCTGGAGCCATTGGGGGAAAACTGCTCGGCGCCGGGGGTGGCGGTTTTATGCTCTTCTTTGTTGAACCTGAGAAAAAAGCAACTGTAATGAGCAAGCTCTCCTCTCTGCGACACTTTCCCTTTCAGTTTGAAAATGAAGGTTCTAAGCTGATCTATTTCGGCGATTGACAGTCGCGATATCTTTTCCAACCCATCACCCAATTACCATAAAAAAACCCGGGCAGTTGCCCGGGTATAGCGTATTATTTGAATTTGTCAATCGGGACTATGAAGCCAAAAACTGCCTCAGAACATACTGCAAAATGCCCCCATGAGTGTAGTATTCAATTTCAATTTTTGAATCTAGGCGGCAGATGACTTCAAAGGTCTTCTCCTTGCTGGAATCGTCTTTGGCAATGACTTTTAAAATTTTTCCCGGCTCGAGACCTTCGCTTATGCCTGTAATGGTAAAGGTCTCTCGTCCCGTCAGCCCAAGGCTGTCAGCGTTTTGACCATCCAAAAACTGAAGCGGCATTACCCCCATACCCACCAAATTGGAGCGGTGGATGCGCTCATAGCTCTCTGCGATCACAGCTTTAATACCGAGCAAATAGGTGCCTTTGGCAGCCCAGTCACGCGATGAGCCGGAACCGTATTCCTTACCTGCAAGCACTATCAAAGGGGTGTTTTCAGCCTTGTACCTCATAGCAGTATCAAAGACCGTATCTTCAATGCCTGTAGGCAAGTGCACAGAATATCCTCCCTCGCGGGTTGCAATACGGTTTTTGATGCGTACATTGGCAAAAGTACCCCTTACCATCACTTCGTCATTACCACGTCTGGAACCATAGGAATTAAAATCCTTCTTTTCCACACCCTTAGAAAGCAGATATTTCCCTGCTGCAGAATCTTCTTTGAACGAACCTGCCGGGGATATATGATCTGTGGTAACACTGTCTCCCAGCCAAAGCAGTACTTTGGAGTTCACAATATCTGCAGGCCGGTCAGGGTTTTCTTTTAAGTCTTTGAAAAATGGTGCCTCTTTTATATATGTGGACGAAGGATCCCATCGGAAGGTCTTTCCTTCCGGAGCATCAAGGGCTTTCCACTGCTCATCCCCCTCAAATATGGTCGAATAACTACGCCTGAAATCCTCCGGGGTAATTACACTTGTCATGGTAGTTCGGATTTCATCTTCTGATGGCCAGATATCCTTGAGGTAAACAGGTTCCAGATTGGGGTCGTAACCAATAGGTTCGTTGTTTAAATCAATATCTACGCGGCCTGCTATGGCATAGGCTACTACCAGAATGGGTGACATCAGAAAATTCATCTTTACCTGGGGGTGCACGCGTGCCTCGAAATTTCTGTTGCCTGAGAGCACTGAGGCCACCACGAGGTTATTTTCATCGATGGCTTTGGCTACCGGAGCTGGGAGGGGACCAGAGTTTCCTATACATGAGGTACAGCCATATCCAACCACATGAAATCTAAGCGCTTCAAGGTCTTTCAGGAGTCCGGAGCGCTCTAGGTAGTCGGTCACTACTTTGGACCCAGGGGCCAGCGATGTCTTCACCCAGGGTTTTACATTCAGTCCTCTCTCACGGGCCTTTCTGGCTAAAATTCCCGCGCCGATCATGACAGATGGGTTAGAGGTATTGGTGCAGGATGTGATAGCTGCGATCACTACACTACCGTCGCCTATGAGTTCTGTCTCTGTTCCTATTTTAACGGCGACTGTTTTCATGGTCTTTACCTCTTCAGCTACTGCCACATCTGTACCTGCATACTCCTCTCGTTCATCGGATGGCAGATAGGTTCGGCCATAACCTGTCTCCAGCAAGTGAATGAATTTTTCCTTAAACTCTTTTAGCAGAATTTTGTCTTGTGGGCGTTTAGGGCCTGATACCGTTGGCTCAATAGTAGAAAGATCGAGCTCTATAAGCTGTGAATACTGTATAGTAGCCTGGTCATCGCGCCAGAGCATGTTGGACTTGCAATAATCTTCTACCAGTTTGATGGTTTCTTCGCTGCGGTTTGTAAGGCGCATATATTCCAGCGTGCGATCATCTATGGGAAAATAGGTAATCGTACAGCCAAACTCCGGAGACATATTGGAGATGGTGGCTCTGTCGGGAACTGTCAGATTGCTGAGCCCCGGACCAAAAACTTCTACAAATTTTCCAACTACTTTGTGCCGGCGCAGAAGTTCTGTGATGGTAAGCACCAAGTCTGTAGCAGTAGTACCGACTGGCAAAGCACCGGTTAGCTTAAGACCTACTACTTCTGGTGTAATAAAATAAATAGGCTGGCCAAGCAACGCAGCTTCAGCTTCAATGCCGCCCACACCCCAGGCTACTACACCAATGCCATTGACCATAGGGGTATGCGAATCTGTGCCGACTAAAGTATCCGGAAATGCGATACCATCCCTTACTGTGACTCCGGTGGCCAGATATTCCAGGTTTACTTGATGGCAGATTCCGCTTCCGGGAGGCACTACGGAAAAATTTTTAAAGGACTTCTGAGCCCATTTTAACAATTGATAGCGCTCTCGGTTTCGCTGATATTCCACCTCTACATTTTTCCGAAATGCGTAATTGGTACCGAAATAGTCTACAATTACCGAATGGTCGATGATAAGATCGACCGGTATTAGTGGATTGATGGAATCTGGGTCTTTTCCCCTGCGTGCAACTTCATCTCGTATGGAAGCAATGTCTACTACAGCAGGCACACCTGTGAAATCCTGCATGAGCACCCTGCCCGGTTTGAAGGGAATTTCCTGATTGGGAGGAACGGGTGCCCAGTTTAGGATGGTGCTGATGTTTTCGCGCGTAATGCCAAAATCATCGTAGTTTCTCAAGGCATTTTCCAGCAATATCCGTATGGAATATGGCAGATGTGAAACCTTGTAGCCCTGCTCTTCCAGTGCTTTAAGAGAGTAATATTTCACCTTTCCTGAGGAGGCATGCAACTCTCTGACTATACCAAAAATGTCATTGTTGCTCATGTATTTGGATTTTGGGGGGTTACTTATTAAGGTAGGCAGAATACATCCAGCTGAGCTTTTCCTGTTCGCGAATGTAGTCGCTCATCAGCGCATTAGTACCCTCGTCGTTTACTTCGTCCGAAAGTTCGAGGAGCTCTCTTTGCTGCGAAATGATGACCTTTAATGCTCCGAGAATACCCTCTACACACTGGTGACCATCGGTCACGTTTTCATCTATTTTCACGGTGGCATTTTTTATAATTGTGGGATAGGAATGATAGGGCGTATGACCAAGTGTCAGGATTCGTTCGGCTATTTCGTCAATTTTTACCAGCAGGTCATTGTATAGTTCCTCAAACTTCAGGTGGAGTTCAAAAAATTTATCACCCCTTATGTTCCAGTGATAGCCTCTTACATTCATGTAATAAACAGAGTAATTTGCCAGAAGTTTGTTGAGCTTTTCTGCTAATTCCTGAGATTTTTCTTTGTTCAATCCTATGATACTCAAATTGTTCATTGAATTATGGTTTTCTGCAAAATTACATTTCGAGCTAAGAGCTTACTATCGGCCCGGGCTATTTAGAATTGTTCTATCCTATTTGCCGCTATTGATGATTTTTTTGATCTCGTTGAGTTTTATCAGTGCTTCTATAGGGGTGATGGCATTCAGGTCGAGCATGTTAAGGGATTTTCGTATTTCTTCGAGCACCATATCTTCCATCTGAAAGAGGGATAGCTGTATTTCCCTGGGAATGCCTGTTGGTTTATTTTTCGAACGTTCTTCGAGTTTTTGCAGCATTTGCTTTGCATTTTGGACCACAATTGCAGGCAATCCGGCCATTTGGGCTACGTGAATCCCAAAGGAATGCTCACTGCCGCCGGGTATGAGTTTACGGAGAAAAACAATGTTGTTTTTTTCTTCTTTCACGCAGATTGAGAAGTTTTTTATCCTTTCATACTGACCTTCCATTTCATTCATTTCATGGTAATGAGTAGCAAAGAGGGTAAATGGTCTGCATGGATGATCGTGGAGATAGGCCGCTATTGACCAGGCTATGGAAATGCCATCGTACGTGCTGGTACCTCGTCCGATTTCATCCAACAAGATAAGGGAGCGTTCCGATACATTATTGAGAATCAAAGAAGTTTCAATCATTTCAACCATAAAGGTCGACTCTCCCTGCGAGATGTTATCTGAAGCTCCTACACGTACAAAAATCCGGTCCAAAGGAGTGAGTACTGCTTTTTCTGCCGGTACAAAGCTACCTACCTGTGCCATCAGGCAGATGAGTGCCGTTTGTCTGAGTAATGCTGATTTGCCCGACATGTTTGGTCCGGTTATCATCATTATCTGACAATCTTCCTTATTGAGCTTTAAGTCGTTGGGTATATAATCACGTCCTGGTGGAAGGCGATTTTCGATCACAGGATGCCGGCCTCCTTTGATGTCAATGACTGGATGATTGGTCATCTCTGGGCGAGTGTAGTTGTTTTCAATCGCCAACAGTGCCAGCGAAGCATAGCAATCGATTTCAGCCAAAGTCTTGGCTATTTGCTGCAATACGGGAATGTGACTGGTCAACTCTTCCAGGAGTTCGCTGTAAAGTCGCATTTCCAGAGCAAGGATTTTTTCTTCGGCATTCAGGATTTTATCCTCAAAAACCTTGAGCTCTTCGGTAATGTAGCGCTCTGCACTCACCAAGGTCTGCTTGCGAATCCAGTGCGCAGGAACGCGGTCCTTATGTGTATTGCGGACCTCCAGATAATAACCAAACACGTTGTTGTAAGCTACTTTTAAGTTTGGAATTCCGGTATTATCCGATTCTCTCTGCTGGAGGTTGAGCAGGAAGTCCTGAGCATTGGACCTTAGCGTTCTGAGTTCATCCAGTTCAGTGCTTACTCCTTGTTTTATAACATTCCCTTTATTGATGGCGACCGGTGCGTCTTCGTGTAATTTTTCATCCAGAAGATTTTTTATGGGTATGGTATCTGGAACTTTTGACCAAAATTTTGCTCCTACACCCTCTTGCTGATGCAGCAGTTGTCGAATTTCGTGACATAAACCCAAACTTCTGGAAAGTACTACCAATTCGCGGGGTGAAACTTTTTGCGCTGCAATTTTGGAAGTGACCCGCTCCAGATCCATCACTTGCGATAGTTTTTCTGACAGCTTCCTGAGAACATCTATTTTTTCCGTAAACCATTGGACAACTTCCAGGCGCGTATTTATTTTTTCAATGTTTTTGAGGGGTAGGGACAACCATCGTTTCAGCATACGGGAGCCCATAGGGCTACTGGTACAATCGAGTACCTCTACCAGGCTTGTCCCGTCCGGCGATATGGGACTGAAAATTTCCAGATTTCTGAGCGTGAAGCGATCAATCCAGAGGTGATTTTCATTTCCGATGCGTTGAATGGAGGCAATGTGCGAAAGGTCACGCTGCTGTGCTTCGCGCACGTAATGAAGCGCAGCTCCGGCTGCCAACAAGGCTTCCGGTGATTCGTGTAACCCAAAACCCTTAAGCGTGCTCACACCAAAGTGCCTGAGCAGTTGCTCCTCGGCATAGTTTCCTCTGTAGATCCAGTCGTCCAACCCAAAATGAAACCCTCCCAACGAAAGCAGTTGCTTCAAGCTTTCGGATGATTTCTTGGGGTATATTATTTCACCCGGTTTTGTAGCCGATACTATTTTTTCTACATCGGGAAGCTGTCCTTGAGTATAGTAAAATTCACCTGTGGAAATGTCAATCAGAGCCACGGCAGCATTGGGTTCGCGATACATTACAGAAGCAAGGAAATTATTGGATCGAGATGGCAACAAATGATCGCTGATGGCCAGTCCCGGTGTTACTAGTTCGGTGACACCTCTTTTGACAATTTTTTTGGCCAACTTCGGATCTTCCAACTGTTCGCAAACAGCCACCCGATACCCTGCACGCACCAATCGCGGTAAGTAGACTTCAAGGGAATGGTGAGGAAATCCCGCCAATTCTATATCGGCTGCAGCTCCGTTGGATCGCTTTGTCAATACAATATCAAGAGCTCGGGCTGTCTTTATAGCGTCATCGCCAAAAGTCTCATAGAAATCTCCCACCCGGAATAGCAAAATGGCATCAGGGTATTTTGCCTTAATGCTGTAATATTGCTTCATCAGTGGGGTATCTGCTCCTTTGCTCAATCTTCTGTCCTTTTTGTAGCTATGCAAAAAATTGCAAATCAAGACCTCGGAAGGCTCGATGTTGCCGCATTCAAAACTGCACCAAAAATACCGCTTACGGTAGTTTTAGACAGCGTCAGGAGTATGCACAATGTGGGTTCCATCTTTCGCACCTGCGATGCTTACAGGGTTGAGCACATCCTCCTGACCGGTACCACGCCGGTACCACCTCATCGCGAAATTCATAAGACGGCTCTGGGTGCTACAGAGTCCGTAAGCTGGAGCTATGAGCGCGATATACTTACGGCTTTAAACAATCTTAAATCAGACCACTACACCTTGATAGCCATCGAGCAAGCCACAGAAGCAATGACTCCCTCGCAAATTCCCAGGATATGCCAGCAGGCAGAAAAATTAGCCGTAATCTTTGGCCACGAAGTGATGGGAGTTAGCCAGGCAGTCATTGACTTGTGTCACTACTGCCTGGAGTTGCCTCAATACGGCACGAAACACTCACTGAACATCTCCGTTTGTGCAGGAATTGTTATTTACGAGCTTTTCAATCAGCTGAAAGACAGGATTTCTCTGTGACCTTATCTGTTCAAAGCGTATAAGATCAGCATCCACGCGTCTTTGGCACTAGAATCCTGGTCTGCCAGGAAATCTCTGGCCAGTTGCATAAGTTCCTGCTTTGAAAACTGTTCGATCTCTCTGTAGGCTGTATCTTTTCTAAGCGTTTGAACAAACAGCTTGGCTTCTTCCAAGGTGGGAATTACTTCTACATTGCCAAGGCGTCCTAGGTCATTGCCGCTGAATATTCCGCTTTTTTTCACCTCTTCGGGAATTGAATCTACCCCCACCCCCAGTTTCTCCAGGGGCTTCTCAATTTCAAACAAAGCTTCTCCACTGTTGCGCGAATACCAATTTCGCCCCAGGCGGGCCACCAGGTCGATTTTATGCTGGTCTATCAGCCCATCTGGTCCAAGGATATCGGGGGAGAGATGTACCAGCTTTACCTCACTGATGACTAAGTGACCCGCTCCGCCCTGGTGGCCCAGAGCTATAATGTCGTTGACTACACATTCAAACTGCACAGGCGATTCTTTCACCCTGAAGGGTTTTACCAATTCGGATTCTACAGGTGTGAAACCAGCTTTTACAAACTCATTGACACCAGTTGGATACTCTGATGAAGCAAGAGAAGTCTGCTGAACCATGGCATAGGTAACAACATTAATCACGACTTCCTTTGTTACTTTTACATTCTCAAGGGTGTCTTTGGTAGTGTTGTTTCTAACTCTGCGCGCCGGGGAAAACACCAGTATGGGTGGATTCGCACTGAATACATTGAAAAAGCTGAATGGACTCAGATTGGGATTGCCCTGAGCATCAACTGTGCTGGCTAGAGCTATAGGACGTGGAGCTACTGCATGCTGCAACAAACCTTGAAAGCGCGGAACCGGAATGTCTCCTGGTTTAATCTTTATCATATGAATGTTGTCTGAATTCGGGCGGCAAAGTACACTCCG
Organism: Schleiferia thermophila; assembly: GCF_003337435.1. Classification (GTDB taxonomy): domain Bacteria; phylum Bacteroidota; class Bacteroidia; order Flavobacteriales; family Schleiferiaceae; genus Schleiferia; species Schleiferia thermophila. Next base: position 206,880 of record NZ_QPJS01000002.1, on the reverse strand, counting down.
TAAAACAATATAACTCAGTAAACAAAATTGCAGGACAAATGGATTTTTTCCATTAGCTTTGCAGACGTTTTTTGGAAAATCCAAAAGCGGATGTGGCGTAATTGGTAGCCGCGCCAGACTTAGGATCTGGTGCCGTGAGGCGTGGGGGTTCGAGTCCCTCCATCCGCACAAACCTCAAAACACCTCCTGAAAAAGAGGTGTTTTTTTTGTTGAGTGTCAAAAGCCAATGGCGCATCCCCTCTATATACTCCTGCTGATTGTCTCGTACTTTGGGATATTAATCTGGATATCATCAAAGAGAAAAAGATCTGACAATTTTCACTTTTTCACCGGTGGACGCAATGCGCAATGGTGGATGATTTCCATTGGAATGATTGGAGCATCGCTCTCGGGCGTCACTTTCATCTCCATACCCGGCTGGGTAAAAACCCAACAGATGGCCTACATGCAGATGGTTTTTGGCTACTTGGTCGGTTACGCCTTAATTGCCAGTGTATTGCTACCACTTTACTACAGAATCCGTCTTATTTCCATTTACCAATATCTCGATGAGCGGTTTGGCAAAGCTGGCTATAAGACCGGTGCCGCGTTTTTTATTTTTTCAAGGCTGTTTGGTGCAGGATTCCGGTTGTATCTGGTGGCATTAATACTTCATACCCTGGTCTTTGAACCTTTTGGCTTCCCTTTTTGGCTCACCGTATCGATCAGCATCGTTATGATTTACCTCTACACCTTCAAAGGTGGCATTGGAACCGTCATTTACACGGATGTGGTGCAAACCGTCTTTATGATCGGTACCCTGATTACTGCCATGTATTTTTTATGGCAACAGCTCAAAGGTGAAACTGAGGGTGGCCTATTTCAATTTATTACCTCAAACAGCATGTCCAAAATCTGGCACTTTGAAAATTTCCTATCCGACAGTAAGCATTTTATCAAGCAGTTTCTCAGCGGTGTTTTCATAGCACTCACCATGACCGGGCTCGACCAGGATATGATGCAAAAAAACCTGGCCTGCCGCAGCCTGCCTGAGGCTCAGAAAAACATGATGGTCTTCTCCTTTCTGCTCATTCCTGTGAATTTGCTATTTCTGTCGTTGGGCGTGCTCCTTTATGAATGGGCAGAAAGATTTGGAATTGATGCTGCCGGCGACGAACTATTTGCTGCGGTAGCCTTTAGCCCGAATGCCCCAGTGATTTTAGGTATATTGTTTATTGTTGGAATCATAGCTGCAGCTTACAGCAGTGCCGATAGCGCTCTTACTGCTCTTACTACCTCTTTTACTGTCGATGTGATGGGGATTTCTTTGGAAGACACACGGAAAAACCGCCAAATCCGAAAATTAACCCATCTGGGTTTTGCTCTTGCCCTTTTGCTGTTGATAGCGATTTTCAGGTACTTTGTAAGTCAAAGTGTAATCAATGAAATTTTTACTGTAGCTGGATTCACTTACGGGCCCCTGCTTGGGCTGTATGCTGTGGGCATGTTTACCCGATGGAATATCAAAGACCAATACATTCCGGTAGTTGCCGTGCTGGCTCCCGCTTTTACCTATATTCTAAAAGTCAATAGCGGGAAATGGTTCGGTTATACCTTCAGCTTTGAACTGATTGTAATCAACGGCCTTTTGATGGTTTTAGGGCTTTGGTTCATTCGAAAAAGGATTTTTTCTCACAATTAATTCATGTGTGAATGTATATTTGCAGCCCCTGCAAAAGGGAGGGCCTATAGCTCAGCTGGTCAGAGCACCTGACTCATAATCAGGGGGTCACAGGTTCAAGCCCTGTTGGGCCCACCATTGAAAATATAGGTTGCTTAAAGCAACCTTTTTTTGTATCAACATCTATCCTGGCCCACCTGGGCAAGTCCCTTCGTCCTTTTCAATTAGCCATTTCTTTTTTAATGAGATACATTTATCTTTAAAAACAATTCTATATCCTGAAGCTGTTAAACATAGGAATGAAAAACAGATTAAAACAGCTACTCCATTACCTGACCGAAGGACTTGTAGAACGGGAAGAAGCAGTTAAGCTCACCCTCCTGAGTGCAGTAGCCGGAGAGAGTATTTTTCTTTATGGTCCTCCTGGAGTAGGAAAAAGCCTTATAGCCAGAAGATTGAAACATGTTTTTTCCGATGGAAAATCGTTTGAGTACCTCATGACCAAGTTTAGTACACCGGAAGAGATTTTCGGCCCGATTTCCATCAAAAAACTCAAAGAAGAGGACAAATACGAGCGACTGACAGAGGAGTATCTTCCCGGTGCCAATGTGGTTTTTTTAGACGAAATCTGGAAATCAGGACCTGCTATACAAAATGCCTTGCTCACCATCCTCAACGAGCGCATCTATCGAAACGGCACCCAGGAAATACACGTCAATCTGCACGCCATCATTGGAGCAAGCAATGAACTGCCGCCCGAAGGTGAAAGCTATGGACCTCTTTGGGACAGATTTTTAATCCGCTACCAGGTTCACCCGGTAAAAAATGCGAGCGCATTTCTGAAACTTATTTCCGGAAATCAAAATTTGTATACTGACAACATTCCCCCTGACCTCAAAATATCGATCGAAGAGTTAAGGCAGTGGTCACAGATGGCTGATGAGGTGGAGATTCCTGATGAAGTGGCCACTGCCATCAGGGTGATTTATGAAAAACTGGAAGAAGTTAACAACCGACAGACTGAGATTCCCCCTTTCCAAATTTATGACCGACGCTGGAAAAAAATCGTGCGACTGATGAAAGTCTCCGCAGTATGTCATGGGCGCCGGGCCATTCATTTGAGCGATGTTTACCTGGCCGTACACTGCCTTTGGAACCATACCTCCCAGATTCCGATTTTGAGAAAAATCGTAAGCGAGACCATCCGCGAACACGGATACAACACGGCCATGAAGCTTTCACTTCTAACTGCTGAAATTCAGCGCTATGAAAATGAAATCCTATCAGAAACCAAATTAAAAGTCATCGACCTGACAGATGTGCCCCGTACAGTGCGTGATGAATTCTTTCCTCTGGAAAAATGCGATGACCTTCCTAGTGCCACCTACCTTAAAATAATTGATTTCAAAGCCCTATCGCCAGGAGAATTTCAAGTCATCAATTTTTACGACCAGGATTTAAAACTTGTCTACAGATTGCAAACATCCCTTGGCAATAGACCGTATACTATCAAAGTGCTCCACAACAGCAGAACATTAACTCTCGATATTCAGACCGTAAAACAGGAAGTTACCAGGTACGTTTACAAGGCGCCTCACCCGTTGGTAAAGGCTTATTGGGACGAGTGGGGCGAAAAACTCGAAAAATTTATCGATGAGCGATTTGAATGGCTTCAAAACAACATGCCTCGTGAACTTGATGACAATTCCGAACATCTTTTTGTAGATGAAAGTATATTGCATCTGATTTCTGAAAACTACACAAAAACCACCTCGAGGTTAGAACAGCTAAAGCTGAGGCTGGAAAAAGCACGGTTTCAATACAGCGCTCATACATCTGCTGAAAAAGTGCTATGAAATACACCGATGAATTGAAATTGTCCGATGAGGTAGAGGCCTTTGTAGAATTTGGTCAGGTACTCAATCGCCGGATGCGCGAGTACATAGCTTCATATCTTCTTCAGAAACTTCGGCTCCAATCGACCTGGAAACCTTCCGTTGAACTCAAAGAAAATTATGCTGCCGAGCTCAGACAACATCTCGACAAACTTTTCGAAAGGGAAGAAGTGCTGGCAGAACTGCAGCAGAACACTTTATTGTCGCGTAGAATTCTCTCTGAAATACTGTTTTTTTTCAGAAATGTAGCCAAAAAAACCCAAAAACAACATCCGTGGCAAGCAGAGCAGGCTACCCTCGAAGGTTGGACAGCCAGGCCTCTTCACATCCTCAGAAAACAATGGCCATACTTGCTAAGAGATATTCTCTCGACCGCAGAATTTGAGAGCCGCGATCTCGAATATCACCGCACCCGGCTCAAGGAACTAGAAAACCATCCGGATCATCATATCTTCAATCTGCTGATCGACGATTTGCTTTCCATATGGGATGCCGGATTACAGGTGCGCATCCTTCGCTGGCAAATCAGCCAAATCAAGGAACAGTATGAGGAACTCGCGCAAAACATCCAAAACAAAACTCTGGAAATAATTCGCGTCAAATCTATTTTGGGCAATTTTTCAGACTATCTGGAGCCGGAGTGGAATCTCAACAACTCTGTAATCAAAGAGGACGATTTTGAAATCCTAGACCGGTTTCACCAGTATTTGAAGGATGTCTCCTCCATACAGCAACTAGCCGACACTCTGGGCAGTCTAAGGGAAGCAGAGCTCGAAACCCTCGAAGAACGGTATGAAGTACAACTTACCACCTACAGTACTACCCGGGATCCCCATTACAGATCAGAAATATCGGGAATTACCTTAGGAAATTCCATACCACTCGCGCTGCCTCAGGAACTTAGCCTTCTCGACCAGGAAAAACTTGAATGGAATTTTCTGAAAAAATTCGCTGATAACCAATTGGTGCAACTTCACTACGACGACCAGCTAAGAGTAAAAGGTACGGAGCATACCTCCCAATCGCGTACTGTAACCCGAAAAAAGAAAAAAGGTCCTTTTATTGTCTGCGTGGATACCAGTGGCAGCATGGAGGGCGAACCCGAAAAAATCGCTAAAGTTCTTTGTTTCGCCATCGTGCGCATGGCATCCCACCAAGACAGAGCTGCATATCTGATAAATTTTTCCACCGGTATCAAAACAATTGATCTAAAAAACATTACTTCAGAACTCAGTGCACTTGTGGATTTCCTCAAAATGAGCTTCCGTGGAGGAACCGACATCTCGCTGGCACTCGATGAAGCATTGCGCCAACTTGAAACCAATCATTACAAAGATGCCGATGTACTGGTGATTTCAGATTTTATAATGTACAGAATATCGGAAGAAATCATGCAACGCATAGCGCGCCAACAACTCCATCAGGGTACAGCTTTTCACAGCCTCATTATTTCCAACGAAGCCAATGAAAGAGTCGTGGAGCGCTTTGACCATGTGTGGCTTTACAATACAGAAGAAAAAAATGTAGTGAAAAGAATTTATCGCGAAGCACTAAGCTCCCTGTAGGAAATGAGCTCTCCGGCTCTAGGGAGCGGGGCGTAAGCACGGATTGCACATCACATCGATGACGACAGCTTGAGTATGTTTTCCCTTTTTAAGCAGTACAACAAAATCTGGTGTTTTTCGCCATTGTTCGCATTGAGGTCCCTGCATTTCCACTTTGGTAGAAATTTTTTCGGAGATAAAAACCTCTGCTCTTCCTCTCCTGCCTTTGAGTACCAAAAGCCCTTTATCATTCACTTTTACCGGCTTGGGTCTGGAGTTGTCTTTTTTTACAAAAAACACTTCGCCGATTTCAGGTACTTGCTCAAACGTCAATCCCATACCAAATGCCCCACCGCATTCCCGCTTGTTCATCACTACGTTTACAGCTGTGTACGAGGATTGGCAGGAAACACAAGAAAGGGCAGCTATCAATGCAATAAAACTTCTTAATAGGTACATACCATTTTTTTCTGATAGGCAGTGTACATGCTTCCTTACTCAGGATTTTGAAAATTCAGTGATGAAAGCAATAAAACCGGCCTGTCTTCACAGGCCGGCTCTTATTTTTTATCGCTAAATTATACCGGAAATTTTAGCAAATTTTACCACCAGGTCTGCTATTCTAGCTGAATAGCCAGCTTCATTGTCGTACCATCCTACAACCTTTACTATGCGACCATTGGCAGCTGTCAGTGCAGAGTCGAATATACATGAATACGTAGACCCAATAATATCCGCTGAAACGATCGGATCCGTACAATATTCGAGAATTCCTTTCAGCTCGTTTTCAGCCGCTGACTTCATAGCTGCATTGATTTCTTCGGCGGAAACTTCTCTACTGAGTACCGCTGTCAGATCGGTCACTGAGCCTGTGGGTGTAGGGACTCTGAGAGCATACCCATCGAGCTTTCCTTTGAGATCAGGCAAGACTTTTCCTACTGCCTTGGCAGCGCCGGTGCTAGTAGGTACTATTGAAAGGGCAGCTGCTCTGGCTCTCCTCAGATCTTTGTGTGGGGCGTCCTGCAGGTTTTGATCAGCGGTATAGGCGTGTACGGTAGTCATGTACCCGCTTTCGATACCAAATTTTTCGTGTAATACTTTGGCCATCGGCGCCAGACAGTTGGTCGTACAGGAAGCATTGCTGATTACGTTTTCATCTGCTGTAAGTTGTTCATCATTAACTCCAAGCACAAACATTTTGACATCGCCCTCCGCTGGTGCCGTTAAAATGACTTTTTTTGCCCCTGCATTAATGTGTTTGCTCATTTTTTCCCGATTCCTGAATACCCCGGTAGCCTCTACGACGATGTCAATACCCAGTTGGCCCCAAGGCAGCTGCTCGGGATCTTTCTCGGCATACACTTTAATGGTTTTTCCATTTATGGTGATGGATTCATCTGTGGAAGAGACTGTATGTGTGTATCTGCCGTGAATGGAGTCATATTTAAGCAAATGCGCCAATGTGTGAGCATTGGTCAGATCATTGATCGCTACAACCTCAATATGGGGGTTTTCAAATAAATTTCTGAAAGAGAGTCTTCCGATTCTCCCAAAACCGTTGATAGCAACTTTGATGGTGCTCATTGTATGTATATTTAGATGGTTAAAATTTTGTTGATTCGTATTAATTCGGGGTTAATATACGCTTTTCTGGTAATGGCTTCTTCGAATGGGGTATAAATGATCTGTTGATGCATAACACCTGCCATCACTTTGTTTCGGCCGATAAGCAGACCTTCGACAGCGGCCACGCCCAACTTTGAGGCCAGTACTCGGTCGTAGACAGTAGGGGAACCTCCGCGTTGTAAATGACCCAGTATGGTTACTTTAATGTCTAAATGCGGAAACTTTCCTTTCAAAAAGTTGGATATTTCAAAAATGTTTCCCAGTTTATTGCCTTCTGCAACGACTATTATGTTAGAAAATTTTTTGTTTTTCCCTGCTCTGTTGATTGTTTCAACCAAATGGTCATAGGTGGTGTCGTTTTCTGGCATGATCACATCGAGAGCCCCGGCTGCTATGGCAGACCGCAAGGCTATAAACCCGCTGTCGCGTCCCATTACTTCTACCAGAAAAAGCCTGTCGTGCGAAGAAGCAGTATCTCGGATTTTATCGATACACTCGATCGCTGTGTTGGTGGCAGTATCATAGCCTATGGTGAAGTCCGTTCCATACAGGTCGTTGTCTATCGTTCCAGGTACTCCAATGACCTGAAAGTCGTATTCTTCTGAAAATATTTTTGCCCCTGTGAAGCTTCCGTCGCCTCCGATTACAATCAAAGCATCTATGCCAGTTTTTGCAAGGTTATCATAAGCCTGTTTTCTGCCTTCGGGTGTGCGAAAGCGATCACTCCTTGCGGATTTTAAAAATGTTCCTCCCTGATTTAATATATATTTTACCGACCGCGAGTTCAGCTCCTGAAAATTTCCATTAATAAGTCCTTCGTAGCCATTGTAAATCCCTGTGATTTTTTTTCCATAGTAAACAGCCGAACGCACTACTGCCCGAATGGCGGCATTCATGCCCGGCGCGTCGCCTCCCGAAGTAAGAACAGCTATATGGCTTGGGATTTTTAGCATATTTCAGTATTCAGGGCAAACTTAGTGTCAATGGTACGCTTTTACAACTGACGTTTATCATCCCTGAATTGAACTTTCTATGAAAACATTTCTTTTACCCTTTCAAAAAATGTCTTATCTGCACTTGTCGGAGAGGGTGTAAAATTTGGGTCATTGGCCCAGGATTGCATGATTCTTTGCTGCTCTGAAGAAAGTTTTTTGGGAATCCACACGTTCACATGTATCAGCAAATCACCTTTTTCATATCCATTTACATCGGGAATACCCTTGCCCTTCAGTCTCAGAATTTTTCCGCTTTGGGTTCCTGGGTCTATTTTAATTCTCAACTTATTGCCAAAGTAGGGAATTTCTACCTGACTGCCAAGTACAGCATCAGGTATTGAAACATATAATTCGTAGTGCAGATTCAGGCCTTCGCGTTTAAATTTATCATGCTCGACCTCATCGATGACCACAATCAGGTCGCCCGGAGTACCACCTCCTGGAGGTTCATTCCCTTTGCCCCTCATCTGCAACTGCATGCCTGCCACTGCACCTGGAGGGATTTGAATGGTTACTACTTCTTCCTTTCTTTCCAACCCATCAGGACCTACTCCGGGTGGAATAGAAGAGGCTGTCTTTCCCGTGCCCTGACAATGACCACAAATGGATTCAGTACGCATGGCACCAAAAATGGTGTTTTGCACGCGATACACCCTGCCGGTACCATTGCAGATTCGGCAAGTGGTAAAATTCACGCCTTTTGCCAGGACTGCTCTTTTAATTTTTATTTTTTTCTCTGTGCCATTAATGATTTCATCTAGAGTTACTTTTATTCGAACTCTCAGATTTGAACCTTTGCTGGTTCTGGAGCCCCCGCCAAAGTTAAATCCGGTATCAAACCCAAAAATGTCTTTGAATCGCTCAAAAATATCATACGGGTCAGCGTAAGTGTATTGACCTCCGATGTCCGAGGTACCGGCATGGCCAAACTGGTCGTATCGGGCTCTTTTTTCCGGATCACTTAGTACTTCATACGCCTCAGCCGCTTCCTTAAACTTTTCTTCTGCCTCTTTATTGTTGGGATTTTTATCGGGGTGGTATTGAATTGCAAGTTTTCTATAGGCTTTTTTTATTTCTTCCGGTGTCGCGTTTTTGCTGACTCCTAGTACTTCATAATAATCTCTTTTGGTTGCCATACCTCAATACATTCTATTCTCCAACTACTACTTTGGCAAATCGCAATATTTTCTCCCCAAGCATATATCCCCGCTCGAGTTCGTCTATGACTTTTCCTTTTTGGCTTTCATCCTGTACGGGCACATTGGTCACAGCTTCCATGGTTTCCACGTCAAACTCTTTCCCAACGCTTGATTCCATGGGTTTTAAACCTTTATGGTTCATAATGTCGATCAGTTTGTGGTGAATAAGTTTAAAGCCCTCGAGAACGGGATCACCTGAAGTTTTGTCACCTAAATTTTTAAATGCTCTGTCAAAATCGTCAAGCACTGGCAACAATGCAAGCATCAAGTCTCTGTTTGCACTTTGAATTACTTCCAGTCGCTCACGATTGGTTCTCTTTCTGAAATTATCAAAATCTGCGTAAAGTCGTATATACTTGTCTTTTAGCTCGGCTAATTCCGCATTTTCTACAGCAGTAGCATCTTGATTCTGAGTCTCTTCTGCTCCAGACTCATGGGTGTCTACTACTGTTTGATGTTCATGGTTTGAGTCCGTATTTCTGGTGGTTTGTTCCATTGTAAATAGCATTATCGGCAATGATTTTCTCAAATCAATTGCCAGGTTTTTTAGTACGACAAATTGTCTGGATTATCTCTGATTGTTCCGAAGCCCTTCGAGTGCGCGCTCCAGTGCCTGACCTTTGAGCCCTCTAGCAATAATTACCCCTTTTTCATCGATCAAATAGGTCATCGGTATAGAGTTTACGTTGTATATTCTGGCTGCTTCAGATTTCCAGAATTTTAAATCGCTTACATGCCCCGTCCATAGCAAACCGTCTGCTTTGATGGCATTAACCCAGTCCGCTTTGTTTTGGTCTAATGACACGGAGAATATTTCAAAACCGTTGGCTTTGCCAAATTTTACATCATTGTAATTTTTGTAGAGTTTAACGAGGTTGGGGTTTTCCATACGGCATGGCCTGCACCACGATGCCCAAAAATCAATTAAGACTATCTTACCTCTGTAATCCGATAGTTTAATGATTTTTCCCTCGGGATTTGGAAAAGCAAGTTCGGGCGCCACATCCCCAACAGAAAGACCTACTGATTGCAACTTTTGCTTATACGACAAAAAAGCAAGTGAAGCAAAAGCCAGGAATGCTGTTAAAAAAAGGACTTTGATTTTTTTCACTTTCAAATTTATTTTTACAAATGTATGAAATTTGCTCATATTGCTATTGTTATCTCATTCACATTCTCGATTAGTATGAAAAGCAATGTCACACAAGAGAAAGATCTCATCAAGGTAAAGATCAAATCTGTTGAGAACCCTTCAGATTTATTTTCTGATATGGACCGCCTTCTAAATAATTACTTAGAAGAGCATTGTATTGCTGATGTTACAGAAATTAAAATCAATGAAGCTTTATCCAGAGAAATAAACAAGCTATTCGACAAACACAGAAGCACCAGGCGTTCCCTAATATTTATAACAAAAATTGAAGATCTTAGTTATTTTGACGAGCATGCGCCCGTTGTACCGACTGAACAGGAAGCCCGTGATTTTCTTGAAATGGAAGAAATCGAGAGGAAATTGTTAGATTCTGAAGAAGAATGAATTTTATTTGAACATCATCTCTTTGAAACCATCTGAGCTCCAGGTATTGTATCCTTTATATTTATCAAAATATATAAAATAATAATCCCATTCCGGATGGGCTTTGGCAAATTGCTTTGCATCCTCAAGACCCATGACAAGCAGTGCTGTAGCCAAAGCATCGGCTGTCATACAATCATCGGCTACTACCGACACGCTTAGCAGATTGTGATTGGCAGGGTAGCCTGTAATTGGATTTATAACATGTGACAACCTCGACCCGTCAGGCATTGTTTTGTACTTTCGGTAGCTGCCTGATGTAGCCAGTGATTTGTCCTTAAGTACAATTACTGTTTGAAAGGCAGTCTGATCCGTGCTCTCTGTCGGTTTTTCAATTCCGATCTTCCAGATATTCTCGTTGATGGTTTTCCCTTTGGCCCGCACTTCTCCTCCTACTTCTACCATGTAATTTTCTACACCTTTTGACTCAAGAAATTCTGCGATAAGATCTACCGTATATCCCTGAGCAATTGCGTTTAGGTCAAGACTCATGCCTTTAGGCAGCGAAACAGAATTTTCAGTGAAAACTACCTTTTTAAACCCTGTAATGTGCAGAACTGAGTCAACTTTAGATGAGTCTGGTATGACGTTTTCGTCCTTATTTTCAATCTTCCAGAAGTTGACCAATGGAAAAACCGTAACATCAAAAAAACCACCGGTTAACTCATATACCTCTTCTGACTTTTTTAAAACTTTAAAAAAGTGTTCGCTGATCGGCGCATTTTCGCCCTTGTTTAGCTTCGAAATGGTGCTGTTTGGTATGTACGTACTCATTTCACTATCAACAAACCTGAAAATAGAATCAATATTTATTTGGTAGTCAGTACCGGTTTTTACCAGATACTGAATGTTGTAGGTAGTTCCCTGGGCATTACCACGATTGATTCTTTGAACGAAGTCATTGCTATTGGAGTTGCACGCCAGGAGCAATACGACGATTGGAAATGACAAAAAATTGAAGTGTTTCATAAAAATAATTCTTCTAAGAAGTGAAAAAGCCCCTCGAGTAGGGGCTTGTGCTTTTAATTATCCACCGAAGTCATCGAAGGAAATGTTCTCTTTAGGTACGCCCCAGTCGTCGAGCATTTTCAATACAGCTGCATTCATCATCGGTGGCCCACAGAAGTAGTATTCTACTTCTTCCGGCTCTGGGTGGTGCTTCAGATAGTTGTCGATCAAAGCTTGATGTACGAACCCTACAAAACCATCAGCGTCCCTGTCGTTAATGTCTTTTGCCACCTTCCAATTATCTTCAGGCAATGGTTCAGAGAGCACAACGTAAAACCTAAAATTTGGAAATTCTTTTTCAATTTTTCGGAAGTGATCTATATAAAAAAGCTCCCTGCGGCTGCGACCACCATACCAGTATGAAACTTTTCTTTTGGTTTTTAAAGTGTGAAAGAGGTGGAAGATGTGAGCTCTGAGTGGTGCCATACCAGCACCCCCACCAATGTATATCATTTCCTTGTCGGTATCCTTTATAAAAAATTCTCCAAATGGCCCTGAGATTGTGACCTTATCTCCGGGTTTACGGGAGAATATGTAGGACGAACAAATGCCGGGATTTACATCCATCCATTTGTTTTTAGCTCGGTCCCAAGGTGGGGTGGCAATCCGAATATTGAGCATTATGATATTGCCTTCGGCGGGGTGATTCGCCATGGAATACGCCCTGAAAATAGGCTCATCGTTGACCATCTTGAGCGACCACATGTCATACTTATCCCAGTCAGGCTTAAACTTGTCAGGTCCTGCTGGATCATCGGGATAAGGCTTGATATCAATATCTTTATAGTCGACAACACATGGGGGAACGTCTACCTGAATATACCCTCCTGCTTCGAAATGAAGGTGTTCACCTTCAGGGAGTTTTACAACAAATTCCTTTATAAAAGTTGCAACATTGTAGTTGGACACAACTTCACATTCCCACTTCTTGATGCCAAATATTTCCTCTGGCACCTTTATTTTCATATCGTTTTTTACCTTGACCTGGCAGCCTAGCCTCCAGTGCTCTTGTATTTGTTTTCTGGTAAAATATCCAACTTCCGTGGGAAGGATTTCTCCTCCGCCCTCAAGTACCTGGCATTTACACATGGCACAGGTACCTCCGCCACCACATGCAGAGGGGAGAAATATTTTGTTATTGCTCAGCGTAGTGAGCAAAGTGCTTCCTGCTTCTACTTCTAATATATTGCCATTCACATCCAACTTTACCTTTCCTCCCGGTGAAAGCTTTGCTTTGGCATACAAAAGGATTGAAACTAAAAGCAGAATTAGGATAAAAAAGACTACCACACTGACCAAAATCACATTTACACTCAAAAACATACCATCCATTTTTTAAAGTTTAATCCCCATAAATGCCATAAAGCCAAGGCCCATTAGACCTGTGATGACGAACGTAATTCCAAGACCTCTCAAAGGAGCTGGTACATTGGAATATCTTATTTTTTCTCGAATAGCAGCTATTGCAACTATTGCCAAAAACCAACCCACTCCACTGCCAAGACCGAAAACTGTAGCTTCCGAAATATTGCTGTATGCTCTTTCTTGCATAAAAAGAGACCCTCCCAAAATCGCACAGTTCACTGCGATAAGAGGAAGAAAAATTCCCAAAGCATTGTACAGAGCAGGAGCAAATTTCTCAACGGTCATTTCAACCAATTGTACCATTGAGGCGATTACAGCAATGAACATAATGAAACTCAGAAAGCTTAGGTCAACCGTTGCAAAGGATTCATCTAGCCAAGTGAGTGCACCCTCTTTAAGCACATAATTCTCCAGAAGATAATTGATAGGAACGGTTATTCCCAACACAAAAATCACTGCTATACCAAGACCTACACCGGTTTTTACCGTCTTGGATACCGCAAGGTAAGAGCACATTCCGAGAAAATAGGCAAAAATCATATTTTCAACGAAGATGGCCTTGACGAAGATATTGATCAGATCTTGCATCTTTTTTACATTTTAGTTGTTTTCAATCAATTTGGTATTTCTGGATCTTTGTACCCAAATAATAATGGCAACGACGATTAGTGCCATTGGGGGCAGTAGCATTAGTCCGTTGTTGGCATAGAAACCTCCATTGCTGATCATCCAGGACTCGGGTATTACATGGAAGTCAAACAAGGTACCGTTGCCGAGCAATTCCCTGAAAAAGGCTACTATGATCAGGATAATTCCATATCCAAAGGCATTGCCTACTCCATCGAGAAAAGATTTCCAAGGCGTATTTCCAAGTGCAAAAGCCTCAAACCTTCCCATGATGATGCAATTTGTAATGATCAATCCCACAAAGACTGAAAGTTGCTTGCTCACATCATAAACATAAGCTTTCAGCACCTGATCAACCAATATCACAAGTGAAGCCACAACTACCAGCTGTACAATAATTCGTATCCGATTGGGGATAAAATTTCTCAGTAGTGAGATGACCACATTTCCTACACCAAGCACAAATAGAACCGACAAAGCCATCACAACGGCTGGTTTTAATTTTACAGTGATGGCCAATGCTGAACAGATGCCCAACACTTGTACGGTAATTGGATTATTATCGTTCAGCGGATCTGTGATTAGTTTTCTGTTTTTCTTGGAAAAGAGAGGTTCTCTCTTTGTTTCTACCACATTTTTTTCAACAACTTCGCTCATGTCAGATGGAATTATATGTTACCGGATTTTAAAAACTCTACGTAATTAGCAAGAATATCTCTCAGCATAGCATCTACACCCACTGATGTGATGGTCCCTCCTGAAATTCCATTAACCTGATGATCGCCGGAGGCATCGCCTTTTCTTACCTCGATGGACACAAACTCTCCTGATCTCATGATCTTCTTGTTTCTGAACTGAGACTGAAATCCAGCTGTATTGATTTCAGCTCCCAATCCAGGTGTTTCCGATTTATGATCAAAAGTGACACCGTAAACCGTTTCAATATCATCCATCAGGGCAATATATCCCCAGATAGGTCCCCACAGTCCCTTTCCTCTCAAAGGTATGATGTAAAATTTCTGACCCTCTTTTTCAGCCACGAAAAGTGGATTCAAACGGTCTTCTGGACGTTTTTTAATTTCGTCTGCAAGATTCACTGATAATGCATCGATGCCTTCTACCGGCTGGTTGTTTTTTACTACCAGGGACCTTTTTATGTAATCATCAAAGGCTTTATCTGCTTCGCTTCTTTCTACTTGGACTCCTATCGACCTTAGTATGTTTTGCTTTATTTCCAGGTCGATGTTTTTCTTTTGTCTGTCTTTGAGTGATATAGCGGTAAAGGAAAGTATGGCTGCTACTAATATTACCATCACACCTGCAAACCCAAAGGTGTACCCGTTGCTGTTGACGTTCATGGTTTACGCTTTTACTGTTTGAAGTTTCATTCTTTTCATCCTTTTTCTGATGTTTGCTTCAACCACGTAATGATCGATCAGGGGAGCAAACACATTCATCAAAAGAATAGCGAGCATAATGCCCTCTGGATATGCTGGATTGAGTACACGGATCAGAATAGCAAAGAAACCAACCAGAAATCCATAAATCCATTTTCCTTTTTCCGTCTGGGCAGCACTTACTGGGTCTGTAGCCATAAAAACAATACCAAAGGCAAAACCTCCCATAATAAGATGTTGCCAGGCAGGCACACTCAAAAATCCTTGCATTTCAGGTGTAGTGGCATATCCACTGATACCATTTAATAGAATACCCATAAACAAAGCGCCGATTACACCACTCAACATAATTTTCCAACTGCCAACTCCCGTAATCAACAGTATGGCTGCACCTATTAAAATGGCCAAAGTTGAGGTTTCACCCACAGATCCCGGAATAAAACCTATAAACATATCCATCACGGAAAATTGGGTAGTGCCGGTAGTAGCCAAATCACCGAGAGCAGTAGCTCCTGAATATCCGTCCACAGCTTCTCCTCTGAGCATTCCACCTATCCATACTTTATCCCCAGACATGTACGACGGATAGGCAAAGAAAGCAAATACGCGGGCTGTAAGTGCGGGATTTAGAATATTCATTCCGGTTCCTCCGAATACCTCTTTCCCGATCACTACCGCAAAAACTACTGAAATTGCCAGCATCCAAAGAGGTAAATCAATCGGCATAATCAATGGAATCAACATTCCAGTGACCAGATAGCCTTCGTTTACCTGATGACCTCTTGCTACCGCCATACCGAATTCAATTCCAAGCCCTACTCCATAAGAAACAATCAGCATAGGAATGATTTTGCCCGCACCGTAGAGAAACATGTCCCAAAAAGTAACCGTCTGAAGCATATCCGCAGCCTTAAAATGCTGGTATCCAGCATTGTACATTCCAAATAGCAAGGCAGGTATTAATGCGATTATTACTGTAAACATGGTGCGCTTGAGGTCGATCCCATCGCGTATGTGAGCCCCTCTGGCAGGAGTGGTATGACCAGGGACAAATAAAAAGGTATAAAAGGCATCGTATGCCGGCCAGAATTTGTGATACTTTCCTCCTGGCTCAAACTGTGGCCTGAGGGAATCCATCAGATTTTGAATCGCTTTCATTTTGTTTTTGCTATTTTTATTTCATACTACATTACTACTATCTAACCCACTTCCTTTTTCAGTAGTTCAAGACCTTTGTAAACTGTTTCCTGAACCGGAATTTTGGAAGTGCATACCACCTCACACAGTGCAAAGTCCTCTTCAATGACTTCATATAGGCCCAATTGTTCCATTTTATCAATGTCATTGACCATTATAGATTTGAGCAGTTGTACCGGATAGATGTCAAAGGGAAATACTTTTTCATATTCACCTGTCATCACAAAGGCCCTTTCCTCTCCATTCATTTTTGTATTGTATGGCAGCGCTTTTCCATTTTGAAACCAGTTTAAAAGGACTCTGTGTATGGTAAACTTACCAATACCTGGAAGTAACCAACCCAAAAATTCTGGCTCATGGTTTTCTTCCAGAACGGAAACTGTATAATCATAAAAGCCTAGATAGCCGTCTTCATCCTGTTTTACACCTGTCAATATATTGCCAGAAATAATTCTTACATCTTCGCCTTTTAAATGTTCTTTCAAACCTGATAGAGATGCGCCCGCAATCGTTTCATAGTAACCGGGATTTTTCACCATAGGACCAGTGAGTGCTACAATTTTTTTGGGATTATATTGACCGGTTTGAAACAATTCACCAATCTGAGCCAGGTCTTGCGGATATAGGTACCAGACTTTTTCTCCCTTGTTGATAGGGTCTATGTGGTGGATGTGAACCCCAACATTTCCAGCTGGATGTGGACCAGAAACCGTATGGGTTTCTACGTTATCACCTATAATGCCGGAAAACAAGTCCGGATTAGGCTCTGTGGCTGAAAAAGTCACATGAACCTTTCCATCAGTGAGTTTTTTGATGGCGTCCAACCCCACTTTGAGGAAATTTTTCTTATCCTTTACGATAAAAAGAGGATCTGCGGAAATCGGAGCTGTATCTACACAGGAAATAAAAATTGACTTCGGCATGTCGTCAGGGTTGGCAATACACCCGTAAGGCCTCTGCCTGATCAAAGACCACAGGCCTGAAGCAAGAAGTTTGTCAATAATTTCCTGCCGCGAAAGGTTCTTGGGATCTGCTACTCCAAAATTTTCAAACTCAAGATTATTGTCAGCCTTGATTTTAATGGCTAGGATTTTCCTCTTTTCACCTCTTTTTACTTCAACCACCTCCCCACTTACAGGACTGGGAATCACAATTCGAGTATCGTCCTTACTGAATATAACCGGAGAACCAACTTTGACCCTATCACCCTCCCTGACGGAAAGCTTGGAATATAAAAATTTAAAATCATCGGGCTTAATAGCCACTACCGCACTACTGATCTTACCTAAAACTGCTTTTTCGGGGGCTCCGGCAATGTTAATGTCGGCTCCTCTTTTTACCCTGATGTTCATTTAATAATTCGAATTTTAAGGTGCACAAAATTATACAGGTTCACTTTTTAAATATTTGTTTTTTAAGCCATAGCATGCAAAATCATTTCGATTTAAAATATTGTTTGTAACTTGTAAACAGGTTTGCAATGCAACAGTTCAATTCGTTAATTTTGAAAAAAACTTATGAAAAAGCAAATCAACCTACTGGCATACGCTATGATCTGCCTGGCAGCCATCGTCATCGCACTATTAATTCGCAGTGCTATCCTTGAAAAGTACACATCAAATCACACAATAGCTGTCACTGGGCTCGGAAGCGTTGATTTTGATAGTGATTTAATCGTTTGGTCAGGAACTTTTTCCAGGATCGATAAGGACCTGAAAAAAGCCTACGCAGAAATCGAAAAAGATCGGTTCATCATCTTACAATATTTAATTTCCAAAGGAATAAAAGAAAGTAGTATTGTTTTCCAAAGCATTCAGATCAACAAAGAATTTGACCACCAATACGATGATACATATAACCTGAGAAAAAAAACCTTCGTTGGGTACAACCTCAGCCAATCAGTCACCATTGAATCAGACCAGGTGGATGTGGTGGAAGAGGCCGGACGTTCCATTACTGAACTAATCAATCAGGGTATTGAATTTTACTCCGCAAGTCCACAATATTTCTATACCAAACTGGCCGAATTGAAGCTACAAATGATTGAGACAGCAACACTAGATGCCAATAAAAGAGCACGTATACTAGCCGAAAATTCTGGTAACAAAATTGGAAAACTCAAAAGGGCCACATTGGGTGTATTTCAAATCGTAGGGCAAAATTCCGGGGAAGACTTTTCATGGGGAGGCACCTTCAACACATTTTCTAGAAAGAAGACTGCTCACATCACTGTAAAACTCGAATACCTAGTCGATTGACTCACTCAAGAAAGGCTAAAAAAAGAGCGCCTGTACGATGGAATACCGGTGAACTCAGCCTATATTTAGTACCTTTGTAAAAATTTATGTAAAATGTTGAAATTATTTATAATAGCGTTTGTGTTGATCGGAATTGCCTTTGCCGGAATTGCCATAAAAATTTGGGCCAAAAAAGATGGAAAATTCGCAGGTACCTGTGCATCAAATTCTCCTTTTCTGAACAAAGAAGGAGAGCCATGCGGTTTTTGTGGAGCAATGCCCGATCAGCAATGCAAAAAAACGGAATCAACTACGTAAATTGCTTAAAGAGCATCGCGGGAAGTGCTCTTGTACTGCTCATTGCTACGGCATGTAAAACTTCGCCGGTCAAGCAGGGTTTTACCAACATCAATTTTTCCAATCTCTATCAACCTTCGGAGACCCTTCTAAAGCCAGATGTCCGATTTCAATTTCTGACCCATGATTCAGCAGAGCTGCATTATAAAATTTCAGAGGGACAGTTTCTCTACATGAGAGACTCGGAAATTGATGATTTTATAGCTAATGTGGAATTGCACTATGCCATAGTGACCGGATATAGTCCACCAGTTCAAATTCTAGATAGCGGAAGTATAAAAATCAAAATTAAAAAATCGGAACAAAACGGAAAGATCATCGGAAGCATTCCCATCGAAGTTAAGTCCAATGAAAACATCCCCAGGCCATTGGGGCTGCTTACTGTCAAAGACCTTAATAGAAATCTAGAATACAGCTTTTTTGAATACCTGGACAGATCTTCAAATCAATCACGTACCTTTTTTAACATCGAAGATTCAGAAGGGAACCCATTGGTCAACAAGTATTTTTATTCAGGTGACACAATATGTGTCACGCATCCCGGGAGTGAAAAAATCTTCGTGCGCTATCTTTTTGAGCCATTTCATGTGGCTCAACCTCCCTTTTCCAATTCCCAGGAAGAGCTCAATATTGGAAAGGTAAAATATCTTGGATATTTGGTTAAGGATTCCAGTTGTATGTGTTTAGAAAAATCTGGATTTTATCTCTTTCAGATAGACACAACCAGTCTGGAGGGGTTTTATCTGATGGTTCGCAACGACGATTACCCATTAATTAACAGGCGAAATCAATTGGTCGGTCCACTCCGATACCTAACCACCCAAAGAGAATTTGACAACTTGCAGGCCAATGAACCTGACTCATTGAAATTCCTTGCAGACCAATTCTGGCTATTAAAAGCCGGTAATCCGGAAAAAGCCAGAAATCTCGTAAAAGCCTACTACGGAAGAGTACAGCGTGCCAATGAGCTTTTCACATCTTTTAAAGAGGGGTGGAAGACAGATAGAGGAATGATATACATCATCTTTGGACCTCCCAACATCGTATACCGATACAACGACAAAGAACTATGGATTTATGGCGATGACAACAGCACGATGCAATATCGATTTAATTTTCATGTAATCAGGCTTCCTTTCTCGGGTTTTTACCATGTGCTGGAGCGAAACGACCAATACCGCTACATTTGGGGGCAGGCAGTGGATGCCTGGCGTAATGGCCGCATCTACTCCATCAGGGACATCAAGAAAGAACAAGATGAAAGAGACCAACAAATCAGACTCCAGCGACAACCTTATTTTTGGTTCTAAACCCATACTTGAAGCTCTGAAAGCTGGAATAAGCCTGGATAAAATCATTGTAAAAAAACACTACAATCCGCCTATAGTACAAAAAATCAAAGCGGAAGCAAAAGCAACAGGGGTTTTTGTACAGGAAGTTCCACCTGAAAAATTCTCTTTTATCAGAGACAAAAACCACCAGTTTGTAGCAGCTTGGCTTGCCGAAGTTGAGTTCTACCGTGCGGAAGAGGTGGTAAATCGTTTGTTGTCAAATGGTACGTTGCCTGTTTTAGTGCTGCTGGACAGAGTAAGTGATGTCCGAAACTTTGGCTCTATAGTTCGCACAGCTGAGTGTCTGGGGGCCCATGCAGTAGTCATACCCAAAAAGGGCAGTGCCTCCGTAAACAGCGATGCAATGAAAACCAGTGCCGGTGCACTGGCACGTTTGCCTATTTGCAGGGAAGACAATCTGAGAAACACTCTCAGGTACTTAAAAGACAGCGGGTTTGAGACCATAGCCTGCACCGAAAAAGCCCAAAAATCAATCTATGAACTGAAAGTACAAAGACCTTTCGCCCTATTGATGGGAAATGAAGAAAATGGAATTGCCACGGATTTGCGAAAACTTTGTCAGAATGAAGTCAAAATTCCGATGAAAGGCAGTACTTCGTCGCTTAATGTGGCCGTAGCTGCAGGAATAGCTTTATCCGTGCTGATGGCTGGAAGTGAGGGATGATTTTGGCAAACATTTTTTCAGTATCTGACAAAATTCGATGATTTCATTGGAAGTGGTTTCAGAACCCATTGATATTCTAAGGTTTGCATATTTTACTCGCTGAGGATACAAATAGCTAATGACATGGGATGGTTTTAGACTTCCACTGTTGCACGCACTGCCCGCTGACACTGCTATGCCAGCTAAATCGAGCTCAAACAGCAATCGACCTGTGTCATCTTCATCAGGCAAACTGATATTGACAATTCCCGGAAAATGATTTTCATCAGATGATGCCGCTCCATTGAACTCAACCTTTATATCCGAAAGCCGCTCAAAAAGAAGCCTTTTCAGATTAATAAGTTGTTTGTAATGGTCCTCTCGTCGGGCTAAGGTGTGATGAAGTGCAGCACTCATTCCAGGAATGAGAAGGGTGGGTTCAGTGCCTCCTCTTATGCTTCGTTCTTGGCTTCCTCCGGCTATTAAGGGCCATTTGTGCGAGATATTTTTGTGAATAAAGAGGCTTCCCACGCCTTTTGGTCCATAAAATTTATGTGCTGAAACAGAGGCCAAATCGGCCAAGTGCAAATCAACAGGTATCTTGGCAATTGCCTGGACCGCATCGACATGCAAAAGTGCTTTATACCGGCGGCATAGGGTGGAAATTTCCTTAATAGGTTGAATATTTCCTAGTTCATTGTGGACCCAAATCGAAGAAACCATTGTTGGGTCTTTACTGTCCGACAAAAGTTTATCCAGATGTTCCAGGTCATATTGCCCATCTGCAAGAACATTAAGCCAGCTTATGCTTATATTGAAAACTTCAACCAGTTGGTTTAGGGGTTCTAAAGTGGCTTTGTGTTCGATAGGCGATGTGATGATTCGCTTAATGCCAGAACGTGCCGCTATCCACAATGCCCAATTTGTGGCTTCTGTGGCACCGGACGTAAAATATAGCTCTGCAGGTAATACTCCCAGGGCTTCGGAGAGCTTACGTCTGGAAAGCTCCAAAAATGCCTTAGCCTTACGGCCGACCGTATGAAGTGATGAGGGGTTGCCCCAGACTTCAAAAGCTTCAGAAATAGCTTCGCGCGCTATGGGGCACAGTGGTGTGGTAGATGCGTAATCGAGATAAATCAAGGCACTAAAACTTAATACTTAATCTAAAAACCACTGATGGGCCACCTGAAGTTCAGGTGAATTAGCTTCTGATTTATGTGTAAATGTGTTGGAAGCCTGATGATAGACATAATCATTTGCGTAGCTGGTATAGTTAATGGCAATGTCCGCAATGGCATCTGCGATATACACTATTTCTTCTGCTGACATTACCGGATGGAGGGACAGCCTTATCCAGCCGGGTCGAATTGAAATATCGCCATTGTCGATTCTGCATTTAATCATGTTTGATATCTGCTGGTCGAGATTCAACAGGTAGTGTCCGTACGTACCAGCACAGCTGCATCCTCCACGTACCTGAATGCCATAAAGGTCGTTGAGAAGCTTTACACCTAGATTGTAGTGCAAGCCATCTACTGTAAACGAAATGGCCCCAAGCCGCTCCCTATTATTTCCGGCTAAAATATTGAGACCTGGAACGTTTTTAAGACGGTCAAACATATAATGAACCATGGAGTGTTCACGTTCTACGATTTTGACGGGGTCCAGTTGCTCTTTTAGCTGAAAGGCTTTAGCCGCCCTTAACAATTGTAAAAAGCCTGGTGTACCCCCATCCTCCCGAACTTCAATATCTTCAAAATAACTATGTGCCCCCCAGGGATTGGTAAAAGTGACCGTGCCCCCACCAGGCATATCAGGAGATTTTAATCGATAATATTTTTTGTTGAAAATCAAAATCCCCGGTGTACCAGGTCCTCCAAGAAATTTATGCGGGCTAAGAAAAATGGCATCTAGCCAAGCCATTGGCCTATTGGCCGGATGCATATCAATCGAGACGTATGGGCCAGAACAAGCAAAATCCACAAAACAACAACCACCAGCACGATGCATCTTCTCGGCAATTTCATAATAAGGAGTTTCAATGCCTGTCACATTGCTACAACCGGTCACTGAGGCATATTTGTATTTTCGATGCTGATGCTTCTTAAGCAACTCATCCAGATGTGAAAGATCCACGAGGCCGCGAGCATCAGCGCGTATGAGTTCCACATAAGCAATGGTCTCAAGCCACGATGTCTGATTGCTATGGTGCTCCATATGGGTAATGAAGACCACAGGACGTTCCTCATCGGGGATGTTAAAATAGTCGCGTAAGCAATCCGGATATTTCAGACCAAGTATGCGCTGAAATTTGTTTACTGCAGCCGTCATACCCGTGCCGACCGGCAGAAGTACATCGTCAGGACCGGCATTCACTGACCGCTTGATAATGTTTCTGGCCATGTGGTATGCATGGGTCATCACTGCTCCTGTGTAGCTGGTCTCGGTATGGGTATTTGCTACCATTGGACCAACGGACTCCAGCAACCATTGTTCAATAGGACGATATAATCGGCCACTTGCAATCCAATCTGCATACACAAGAGGTTTTCGACCGTAAGGTGTGTCAATAAATTGATTTTGGCCAATGATTTCAGACCTGAAACTGGCAAAATGCTCTTCAAAGGGCAAGACCGGTATATCCACTGAAGCTGATATGCCTGAATTATTCATGGCAAACAGAAAATTTTATTTTCACAAAGATAGAGGAATGAAGATTGGCCGGAAGCTCAAAATACGAGTACATCAAGAGATTTATCAAAGTACTGTCCCTTCAAAGACTTTTTAAACAGAGGATAAAACCAAGGCTTGCCAAAATACATGTCCAACGGTCTTTCAAAATCGACTGGAGTGATGTAGATCGTTTGTTTATCTGGCTACTAACTGGCATGTCGGAAGTAACTTTTCGGACGGGTTTTTGGTAATGGGGTACATGCTGAAATCGGTCTGGCCGGGGCGCGTGGTAAGATGTATTTGTGAAGCAAATTCTTTCCTGCAGAAAGTTTTTTCACAAAGTCTCACCTTATAAGGTCTTCTATCGGATGCCAATTGCCGGCATACAGCCGGTTTGAAAATGCTCAATCGGGAGAATAAATGGCTTTTTGGCTCAGTATTCCAATTTGTTAAAATACACATGTGATTGCTCTTCGAAATTCCGATCCCTCTCGTCTTGCTCTTACCTGCATCGCCCGAAGAGAGTCTTCGATAATCAGACAGGTTTCTTCCCTACCATTGTAGAGATGGACACCACGATCGTAAAGTTCAGCGAGACCAACACAGACCGTACCCGGCAAAATGCCTCCGCGGCCGGCAGCCGGTCTGACAACTGCACAGATAAGTAAAAAGTTAGAAAGAGGGGGAGGATTGAGGAGCTTGAAAAGGGCAGGGATGTAAGGGAAGAGAATGCTGTGGTCAATATGTTCAAAATTTGGATTGGAAATGGACGGGGATTCGGAGATTGCCGGGCTTCCGGGGCCAGGCGGGCCGGTGGTTTGAAATCAGGAAGGTCTGATGCAGTGGCCGATTTGTGGAGGTAAAGAACAGCAGGAAAAAGAGCGGGTGTGGGCTTTAATAGTCCGCAAGGATACGGGAGGCCGATGGTGATGAGTCAGTGGGATGCTGTAATTTCCGGCTTAGGCGCCGGATAGGTCCTTTGCGGGTCGGAATGTGGGGGCGTGCGGCCTTCTGGGGAGGTGCGTGAGGGATGCGGAGGGCGCCCGCAGGGCGGTGCGCAGCGCAGTGGAGCACGGGAGCGAAGCGCACCCCGGAGCAGCCCGACCCCGCGCGGTAAGGCCGCAAGGCCGGCGCGCGGGGGCACGCCCTGCTAAGAATAAAAAAACCCGGTGTGTGGCCGGGCTTATGACTTGTCGAAAGATGGAATCAGAGATGTATGACTTCACCATATGCATCGGCCGTAGCTTCCATGATGGCTTCGCTCATTGTGGGATGCGGATGAACTGATTTTATGATTTCGTGTCCTGTGGTTTCAAGTTTGCGGGCTACAACGGCTTCGGCAATCATTTCGGTGACGTTGGCGCCTATCATGTGGCATCCAAGAAATTCGCCATACTTAGCGTCGAAAATGACTTTGACAAAGCCGTCTTTATGACCGGCTGCGGAGGCTTTTCCACTGGCTGAGAAGGGAAATTTTCCAACTTTGATTTCGTAGCCGGCTTCGCGGGCGGCTTTTTCGGTGTAGCCTACGCTGGCGATTTCGGGTGAGCAATAGGTACAGCCCGGGATGTTGTTGTAATTGAGCGGCTCGGGGTGAAGGCCTGCGATTTTTTCGACGCAAATGATGCCTTCGGCTGAGGCTACATGGGCAAGTGCCTGACCTGGTACACAGTCGCCAATGGCGTAGTAACCCGGAATGTTGGTGCGATAGTATTGGTCGACGGTAATTTTTCCTTTTTCGGTTTTAATGCCTACTTCTTCCAGGCCAATGTTTTCGATATTAGCGACAATGCCAACTGCAGACAGAACGATGTCGCATTGGATGGTTTCTTCTCCTTTTGGAGTTTTGACGGTTACTTGAACTGCCTGGCCGGAGGTGTCGGAGGCGATGACTTCGGAAGATGTAAGAATGCGAATGCCTTGCTTTTTGAAGGAGCGCTCAAGTTGTTTTGAAATTTCTTCATCTTCGAGCGGTACAATTGTGGGCATATATTCGACAATGGTGACTTCGGTGCCCATGGTGGCGTAGAAATAGGCAAATTCGACGCCTATAGCGCCTGAGCCTACGACTACCATGCGTCGGGGCTGTTCTGGAAGTGACATGGCTTCGCGATAGCCAATGATTTTTTTGCCGTCTTGGGGAAGTGCGGGTAGTTGTCTACTGCGGCCTCCGGTGGCGATGATGATATGGGGAGCGGAATAGGTCTTGCTAGTGCCTTGGGAATCGGTAACTTCGACTTTGTTGCCTGGCTGAATTTTACCATAGCCTGATATGACGGTGATTTTGTTTTTTTTCATCAGAAAATTTACACCATTGCTCATGCCGGCAGCTACCTGGCGGCTTCTTTTGATTACCGAGCTGAAGTCGGGTCTGGCTTCGCCTTTAATTTCTATACCGTAATCACTGGCGTGCTTGATGTATTCGAATACGTTAGCGCTTTTTAATAGTGCTTTGGTGGGAATGCAGCCCCAGTTGAGGCAGATACCACCGAGTGACTCTTTTTCTACTACTGCTACTTTCATACCGAGCTGAGAGGCTCTGATAGCTGCTACATAGCCACCTGGGCCTGTACCTAATACGATGAGGTCAAAATCCATAATTAGAGGCTTTAATTGGGAAAACAGGTGCGAAAGTAGCTTATAAATGTCAGTGCTGGACAGAAAGGTTGGTTAATCCTGAGAACCTATTGGAGAGCAATGATCTGGATAATATAAGTAAAGGTCCTGGGTGGATATCCTTTGTTGTGCTGTAGACGATGTTTTCTTTATTTCTCCAATTGATGCCATTATGTCTTATTTTTGTGGTTAGTTGGATAAACAGATGTCAATATGTCGTGTTTTTTATTGAAATCGGTAAAATATTAGGCAAAATTGTCTGGGAAAGTGGGTGGGCACTTGGTTTGACTGGTAGGGAGTAGTCTAACCAAAAATTCAAACACCATGAGCACACTAATGAGAAGACCCGGAACAGCTTTCGGAATGTTCCCATCTATACTGGATGAGTTTTTTAACGATGACTTCTTCCGCCTTCCGGCGGTAGTGACAAGGTCCAGTTCCTATCCGGCTGTAAACATAAAGGAAACTGAGAAAGACTATACACTTGAGATGGCAGTACCTGGAC
This sequence comes from Schleiferia thermophila, assembly GCF_003337435.1. Classification (GTDB taxonomy): domain Bacteria; phylum Bacteroidota; class Bacteroidia; order Flavobacteriales; family Schleiferiaceae; genus Schleiferia; species Schleiferia thermophila. Next base: position 180,408 of record NZ_QPJS01000002.1, on the reverse strand, counting down.
TGAAAAGAGAAGACATCAAAGTAAATCTTGAAAAGAGTGTTCTGACCATCAGTTTTGACAAGAAAGAGGAGCATAAAGAAGAGAATGGCAAGTACACCAGAAGAGAGTTTTATCATCAAAGTTTCTCAAGGTCTTTCACTTTACCTGAAGGAGAAATTGATGAAGAAAAAATTTCGGGTGACTATAAAGATGGAATTTTAACAATTGTACTGCCGAAGAAGAACAAGGAAGAAGTGAAAGTATCCCGATTGATTGAAATCAAATAAGAGCGTTGAAAATGGCACTGGAGCTCGAAGCCGGCTTGTTTTAGCCGGCTTTTCTATTAAAAAAAGCTGCCTTATGAGGGGCAGCTTTTTCGTGAATAAAATCTCTATGCTCTTTTTTAGGGGCAATCGAATTTGATTTCAATTTCGTAGTTGCTGCGATCGAGGCCGGTAAGGAATCTCTTTTTGACGATGACAATACGCATGGTTTGGATTACGGCATCGGGCGGCAAGTTGGCGGGTCTGTTTTCATTGATAAACTCGTCAGGGATGAGTAGTTTTCTAAACATGCCTTTTCCTCTGTAGCTTAACTTCATATTTGGGTTGTTGCCGGCGTTAAAAGCCGTAGATAGGTTGTAGACGATGCCGGCTGTATCGACAACTGAGACAGCAAGGTATGCTGAGTCTGGGTCGAGGTTTTGCATAGAGGGCTTGTCTTCGCGGGCATTGTCATAGATGACGGCCACGATGTCGTCCTTTTGTGGTTGTGAAGGGAAGAAGAAGGCCGGAGGAATGACTGTGGAGGGCGGATCGACTTTGAGTACGAGATCGGGAGACTTGCGGTCGGGCTCTCCGTAGCCACCGCCGTCTTTTGGTTTTACGAGGAAATGTACATCTTCTTTGTATACGGTGGCGGCATCTACTTCGTACCAATCTTTTAATGAGGGTTCAAAAGTAAAACTATAAACGAGGTTGGATTCTTTAGTCATTTTCAGTGCTTCATTAGAATTTTTCCAAGGTTGGCTACCAGTGCCATTTACAAATGGATGACCTTGAGGATGTTCTCTTGGTTTCCAGGTCCATATATAAAGGTCTTTACCATCGTTGGCATCCTGAATCAGGTTTTGAACAAAATCCAGGTTTTGATCGAGTAGTGCCAGGTTTACAATGAGTTTAACTGGTTTGGAGGGATCAATTTCAAGGGGTTCGCTGGTGACTACCTGGCTGCTTGCCTGAAAATGCAGCACTACGGGAGCGAATAACGCCAGAAAAATTTTTTTCATGTTCATTTTCTGATTAGGGTTAGATTATAACCGACGTAGAGTTCGTCATTGCAATCGTTTCGGCGAATTTGAATTTTCCAGACCGGGTCATAGTCGCGAGCCATTGATAAGAGGTATATTGTGTCGGATTCACCGTTGTTGTTGAAGATGCCCATTTTAGTGGGAAATTCCGGATTGTTGAATGCCCATGTGCCTGAGGTGCCAAATTTGTGGGGTACTTTTCCCGAAGTGATAATCTGATAGGTATTATCATTGTTGAAAATAATTTCCATTGGCTGTCCGAGGGTTGGAAAGTCTTCTGAAACGTTGAGCTGGTCTCCAAGTGGAGATTTAAAATCTTCAATAATGAGTTCAGCAGCCTGCCATCTGCCAACTATTCCAAAGGCAAGATCCGGGTCCGGGCCAAGTTCGCCTTTGCGTTCGGGGCGACAAGCAATTGCCAGATATATTGTACAAATTGTTAGTAAGGATTTTTTCATTGGATTAGTGTTTTAAGATTATTAATTACATCCTCCTTCGGGATTTCCAAGAAATGTTTCATTGATATCGCTGGCCGGAAATTGAAGTACCATTCCGGGGCAATTCCATGCTGCTCCGCGTACGGTGATGTTTTCTCCTTTTGTCCCACGGCGTTTGAGGTCTTGTATGCGGTCTCCTTCAGCGAACATTTCAATTCGTCGCTCCAGACGTGCTGCATCGCGAATTTCAATGGCTGTGGCAGTAGCAGGAAGGTTTTCGCTGTCATCTCCGAAAGCTCTTTCTCTTATTTGATTGATGAGATTGATGGCTTCAGGCAAATTCTGGCTAAGCTCAGCTAACGATTCAGCACGGATGAGCATCATTTCGGTAAGGTGTAAAACAGGAATACTAAAGGCGTCTTTATTAAATTTTGTAACTGCTACAAATTCAGTGGGCAGGCCTTCGTCTCGGACTTCAAAAAAAGACAAACGAGTGTCGTTGGGTCTTTGTGCCACCAAGTTGTAAAATTCTTTGGACGCACGGAGGGTAGGGTTGGGATTGTTGTCAGAACGATAATTGCCTGTGAAAGCTCCACTTCGACCATCGAGTAAGGTGGGCGTTTGGGTGGAAACTGTAATAAAAATTCCTTCTGAAATTGGACCTAGTTTGAATCGATCAATACCTTCAAGTGTAAACTGGCCTGAATTAATCACCTGACCGGCATAGAAGGCTGCACTGTCAAACTTATTCATTTGAAAGTACACTTTGGCCAAGGCTGCCATGGCGGAATATTTTGTTGCATAATTGCCATTGGTGGCAGGAAGGTGGTTTTTAGCAAACCATAAGTCTTGTAGTATAGCGTCGTATCCTTCTTTTACTGTGCTGCGTATCTGAAGCTGAGTTCCTGTATTTTGATTCTGTATCCGGATTCCCAGGTGACTGTTGTCTGTTGTGTATCCATAGGGCTGTGCCCATAATTTGATGATTTCGAAATGTCCAAGAGCTCTGAGAAATCTGCCTTCGGCCTCGAAGGTCAGCCTTCGGGATTCGGGCATTTCTACCATTCCGAAGTTTTCAATCATAAAATTGATCCGGAAAATGGAGCGGTAGGGTTCCCGGTATACTCCATTGGTGGTTCCGTTAAAGAAATTCACCCTTCGCAGGTAAACTTCATTTAAGTCGTTGTTGTTAATGGGCGCTGCCAGATTGTCGCTTAATACTTCGTTTAACATTTGAATGCGCCCGTTGTAGTAGTTGGCTGCAACGTCGTAGCAGGAATTAAGCACTTTTTCAAAGTCTTCGGGAGTTTTCAAGGCATCTTCGATCAAAAGTACTCCTTCGGGCCTTACGTCAAATAATTTTGAGCAGGAGCTTAGAAAAATCACTCCAGCTGCTGTGAGGGTTATGGGTAGAAACTTTTTCATCGTTAATTGTATTTAGAAACTGATGTCAATTCCAAGGTTGAAGGTTTTCTCCTGAGGTGGGGTGAGGAACGTGATGTTTACACTCATATTACGGTCGGTTACGTTTTCAAAATCGCGTGCAATTTCAGGATCAAGACCAATAAAACGTGTGAAAGTAAGCAGGTTAGTGCCTGTGAAATATATTCTTGCATTTCTGACTTTGAGCTTACGCGCTGCTTCTTGTGGGAGTGTATAGCCGATGGTCAGGTTTCTAAGGCGTGCATAGGAAGCGTCGTGCAGCCAGAGTGTTGTGTTGATCCAGGGTGTACCGGTTCCATATGTCTCAGGGGTAGTTGTCAGTCTAGGATAGGTAGCTACGTCACCAGGTTTTCTCCAGCGATCAAATTGATCTGTACGATGATTCCATCCATCGGAGTCGAATGTGCCGAGTTGTCGCTTGGATGAAGAGTCGTATATGTTTCCACCAATTGTGAACACAAACAGAAAACTGAGGTCGTAATTTTTGTATCTCAGAATGTTGGTGACTCCACCGATGGCATCAGGCAGTACACGGCCTGCCGGCACCCTGTTGGCTGGATTCCACTCAAAGGTAGGTTCTCCGTTGATGTCTAGATACACAGGACGGCCTGTGGCCGGATCTACATGGGAGAATCGCACCAGAAAGTTTGTTCCTACCGGATAGCCAAGTACTACGCGAGTATCGTTGGTACCTCCTGAAACTGCTTCTTCGTTGAAACCACTGATATCGGTAATTTTATTCCAGTTTCTGGCAATATTGAATTCGGTGGTCCAGCTAAAATTTTGTTTTGCGATGTTTTTGGACTTTACGACCCATTCGACTCCCTGGTTGTAAATGGTGGCCAGATTATCAAAAAAGTTATCAAATCCGGCGTAGCCCGGCAGTGATACATTGAGAAATACATCGGTTGAATATTTGTAGTAATAACTGAACTCGGTGGTGATGCGGTCTTCCCACAATCCCATTTCCACGCCGGCATCAAAGATTTGGGAAGTTTCCCATTTGAGGGTTGGGTTTTCGAGAAGTAAGGGAAAGAGGATGGGCTGACCATTGTAACCGCGCACGGAATCTATTCCAAAGGAAGATCGCCACAGGTCTCTATTGCCTGGAGGTGCTACACCAGCTATTCCGTAAGATGCTTTTACCTTCATAAAGTTGATTACCGGATTGTATTTCATAAAGGCTTCTTCTGATACAATCCAGCCTCCACTCACAGAGGGGAAGAAGCCGACTCGATTGTCAGGGCCAAATTTGGAAGAGGCATCTGCTCTGATCACTCCCTGGACAATATACTTTTCTTGATTGGTAAAATTAATTCGACTGAATACGGATCCGAATCGGGATTTTTCGGGAGTGAAATCTTGTCTGTTGTCCAGCATGTCGCGAGCTTTCCAGAAGGGTGCACCCGCAACTGTAGAGAAATAGCTCATCCCCCCTCTAGCCTGTTCCTGAAACTCTAATCCAGCCATTATGTTTAAACGATTTTTTTCATTTACTTTCCAGTCATAGGTAGCTGTCAGGAAGGTGTTCCAGTTGTTTATAATGTTTGTAAATCTTCTTGAGTCACCAACCCTATCCGTTACCAGCAGCAATTCTGCCGGTTCATAGATATCTTCGACCAGATTCATGTAGTCATAATTGGTATTTAGATTGATGTAAAGATTTTTAGCAGGATTGTAGGTGAGGGTAATTCCTGAGATGGATCTCAACTCACGGGTTCTCCATTCTTTTAATTCACGAAGTCTCACGGGATTTGTGCCACCTATAAAATAGGAGCCATCTGGATTTCTAATTGGATAAATGGGAAGAGCTGTGGACATGGCCGCGCCTAAACCGCCTGCCCAACCTTCATCTACACGATTGTTGATCCCCTCTATGAGCGAGAGATTCGCAGAAATTTTTAGTTTACTGGTGATATTATAGCCCCCGTTGAGCCGAATACTGGAGCGATCATAGTTGTTACCGGTCAGATAACTCTGGTTGCCATCAAATGAAATTCCTGCAAAAAAGTCATATTTATTGGTTTGTCTTCCTGCAGAGAGGTCATAGCGCTGTTTTACACCGACTCTAATTACTTCATCTACCCAATTTGTATTAATATTCTGGGCATCCTCCCATTTAATGCCACCAGGTAGCACAGGTACACCTACCTTTCCATCGTTGATCCAGGCCTCTTTATACATTTGAAGGAATTCGGGTCCGCTTAACATATTGGGTCTTGCCACCGGAGAAGATGTACCGACTCTTGTAGAAAAATTAAACGTCCAATCTGGTGTTTTTCCTCTCTTTGTGGTAATTAAAATAACTCCATTGGCACCTCTTGAGCCAAAAATACCAGTAGCTGAAGCATCTTTGAGTATTTCAATAGACTCGATATCGCCAGGGTTAAGTACAGCTAGTGGGTTGTTGTTCATTGCTCCAGCATTGCCTTTAATAAAAAAGTCCTGTGTGATTGGTATCCCATCCACAACATACAACGGATCACCAGACCCTGAGATGGAGGCTATACCTCTAATTCGCACTACAGAACCGGATCCAGCTAATCCGCTGCCGGTTATAATTTGAACCCCCGCAGCTTTACCTTGTATAGCTGTCTCGAAGCTGGGTGTCGGCATATCTGTTACTTCCTTGGCACCCAGTTTAACGACTGAACCCGTTACATCACGTCTTCGTTGAACCCCATAACCTACGACTACCACCTCATCGAGGCGACTGATTTCTTCTGCCATAGTAATGTTGATTTCGAGTGTCTGACCTGGTTTAAGATTGATGGGCCTGCGCTCCGTGCGGTAACCAACAAAAGAGTACACTACGGTCAGATTAGTATTTGCCGGAAGTCCTCTCACCTCGTATGAGCCATCCATGTCGGACACAGCACCTTTACCAGTACCTTCTACAAGAACATTTACGCCGGGAAGCGGACCGGATTTGTCGCTGATTTTTCCTTTAATAGCCTGCGCATAAATTCCTGAGGTAAAACAGGTTATTAGCAGAAAAACCATCATTGGGGTAAATTTTCCATTCATGGTTTATATGTGTTAATGAATCTTTAAGCGCCAAATATACACCACTTTTCAGTTAGTGTATATATTACACATTCAATTGCCAAAAATCGATTTTCGAACACAAATAAAATCTTGTTTTGCTTTGAGTAGGCTGACTTTTATCATTCAGATTCAAATTGTATCCTTTACACTATTTCTATTAAATCTTCATGCTCCATTGCTCTTCAATATAGTAGGAAATAATTCCAGCACGAAGTTCGCATAGGTATCTACTTCGTGTTTAACCATTGTTTTACTGTTACTTGTTTTACCAATTTACATTGGTCTGATAAAACGTTTGTATTAATGAAATTGCAGTTTTAAAAAAATATTTGATGGAATGGAAATAAAAAAAGCCGGGACTTAGCCCGGCCTTTTCGGTTATACGAATTTATTCATCCCACCACAACCTTTTCAAGAAGGCGTCATTTCCGGTGAGATTTATAAAGTTGTCGTTGTAGAGTCTTTCTGTTTCAGGATACGGCAACCTGCGGGGAATTGCGGGAAGGTTGGCACCTGGAACAGGTACAAGTGTCGGAAAATCTGTTCTTCTCCAGTCAGTCCATGCTTCCACATGTGAGAACATGGCTATATATTTTTCATACATGATGTCTTCCAGTGTAGGTGTAAGTGGAAGTAAAGTCAAATACGCATCTCTATCGACTGCTGGGATTCCCAAAAAGTTCATATTTGCTTCAACCGCCTGAACCAGATCATTTCTTGTAAAGTTTCCTGCCCTGAATTTGGCTTCCGCAATGATAAATTTTGTTTCGTGATTGGTAATAAAAGGCAGTGGAGAAGTTTGGCTTCCGTAGAAGGGCATAGTTGCTGAATCGGCTGATCTATACACCGAAATCCGAGGATCATTCTTGGCCTTCATCATGTCGTACATAGTTCCAGTCTGGGTGATATACGCCAAACGTTGTGTATTGAATTGAAACCAGGGGTTGGTATTGGGGGGACCCGCAAACACCATCATCGCATTGTCGGCATTTGCATCAATGCCTTGATTGGCCAGAGTGATCACATCATTTGGATTAAAGCCAGGCTTTTTGCTAAGATGAAGTGCATATCTAGCTTTTAGGGAATATGCTGTTTTAACCCATTTGGTTAGATTTCCTCCATGTACCAAATCTTCAGCTCCTGGCTTCAGTGCGCTGGTAGTGGCCTGTAGCTCATTTATAGCTTCATCGAGCAATGATTGGATGGTTTGATAGATTTGCTGTTGGGTGTCGTATCTGGGATTCAAATTGTCTGTTCCTTGTAAGGCTTCAGAATACGGAATGTCACCCCATATATCGGTGAAAAGCCCCAGATACATAGCCATCATTACTTTAGCAACACCGGAGTAGTTTGGCGACGTTCCTTCTGTCTTTTCAATGATGATTTTAAGGTCTTTCATTCCACCCGAATATCCGTTGGACCCCCATGTTTGATTAAAGTCACCTTCACCAATTTGCGCATATCGCTGATGTGCTAGCGACTGGCGGTCTGTTCCGGTCATTTGTTGAATAAACAATGAGGTCATTCGGGGGAGCACATCGCCTTGTGCCATGGCATATGATACCTGTGCACTTGGTAAAAGCACTCTCACGGACACATCTATGGGCCTTGTAGGATCTTCGGTATAGTCTTCAAGCCACTTTTTTGAACAGCTCACTGTGAGCCCTGCCAACAAAAGTGATGTTAATAGTAGGTTGATCTTTTTCATTGCGTTGAAATTTTAAATTTAGAAATTAGCTCTTACACCAAGGATGTACCCTCTAGTGTTTGGCATATTGAAGTAGTCAGCACCTTGGCTGTTGGTAGCGCCGGAAAGATTGGTTTCAGGATCAATACCGGTGTATTTGGTAAAGAGCAGCAGGTTTCTTCCGGTAAAGTTAATGCTCAATCCTTTGATAAATTTAGAACCTTCAAACACTTTGTTTGGCAACGTATATCCAATGGTCAGCTGACGCAGACGCACCCAAGAACCATCTTCAATAAACGGACGGCTGGCACCTGTAAAACCTGATAACGGACCGGCAGCGTATGAGAGGTGGTTGTTGGGAATTGGAGTGGTATTTGGCTTTCCGGACACATCCTCGCCATTAATGATGGTACCAGGAGCATATACACCGCTATTGCCTTTTACTACGTCGTTGAAAACAATAGTACCATTTCTATCGCCACCCACATCGGCATGCGTACCAAAGTAATAGAGTGCACCTCGGGTTCCATTCCAAATGTCGCCACCTCTACGGATATCCCATACCATGTTGAGCGTCCAGTTTTTGTAGGTTACTCCACCGGTGATACCAAGTAGCCAATCCGGGTTGGGGTCCCCTACTTTTACTTCAGTAGGCGAGTAAATGGGATAACCGTTTTCATCTACTAGCACATTTCCATCAGCATCTCTTTGCCAATCATCGCCAAAGAGGGTTCCATATGCCTCCCCAACCATCAGGCGCTGATTTGCTCCAAAGAATCCCCATGGAAGATTGATAACATCTACACCAGGGGCAAGCTCTAGCACTTTATTGCGATACCAGGTATACACTGCCCCCAGGTCTACACCCCAGTTGTTGTTTTCAAATATTCTGTAGTTTGCAGAAATTTCCCATCCTCTGTTTCTCATTCTACCTATGTTTTGAAAGAGCTGGTTGAAACCAGAAGATGATGCCACCGGGACGGCTACAATAAGATCGGTAGAAAGCTTGTCGTACCAGGTAACATCCAGATTGAGTTTGTTGTCAAAAAATCCTAGGTCAAGACCAAACTCTGTGGTAGTAGTAAATTCTGGTCCGAGCGCAGGGTTGCCGGCTGTATTTCCCAAGGTAAATCCTGTTGCACCTCTAAAGGGAAATTGAATTCCATCAATCCAACCCGAAAGAGAAGATGCGCGACTATAGTAAGTGCGGTTGCTACCAAAGGCCGGCTCAAGACCTACTTTGGCCCATGAAGCCCTGAACTTACCTCTCGAAAGTAGTCCTTCATTAAGTCCCAATGTTTCGCTAAATAACCAAGAGTAGCTCGCCGAAGGATAAAAAATTACTGTACTTACATCGCCAAAAGTAGAAGCTTGGTCGCCACGGGCTGTTAAGGTAATAAAGTGTTGATCATCCCAGGAAAGCTGTACTTCACCAAAAATACCTGCTATCCGGCGACGATCAATACCCTGACTTGCAATAATAGTGGACGCATTGCTCAGATTATAAAACTCTTCTACTGCCAGATTATCTCCCTGCACGAAGACATTGTCCAGCAATCTTTGGTTTAAATTCCAACCCACAAGATATTGTGTCTTCAGTCGCTCGTAATTTTTCCTGGCGGTGACTATCAGGTCACTGTTCCATTCGTGGTATTTGTAATTGTCTTCCAACAAACGTCCGTTTACAGCAGCTCTTGACTGGCGCGCTATAATCTGAGTACGTCTATCCTGATAAAAATCAGTACCTAGTCTCCACATTACGCTCAACCACTCCACTGGCACGTAGTCAATCTGAACATTCCCCTGAAGACGATTTACATTGTCAAAGAATGGGTTTCTATTGATGGTCCAGTATGGGTTGTCGTATCCTGTAAAATATCTCCTCTGAGTACCATCCGGGCTCAGGAATGCCTTTTCATCAGTTGGGTCCTTTACCCCATTGGAGTTGTCGAAAGATGGGGGTGTTCTCAGCAGACCAAGCATCAGACCAGAAGTATTGGAACCTTGCTGGATTCTGCGACCGCCAGAGTTTGCATAGTTGGCAGAAGCCGATACTTTTAATGAATTGGACACCCTTGCACCACCCGAAAGCCTGACGGTAGTACGCTGAAAGGTATTCAATGGAATTACGCCGTTTTCAGTGAGATTTGCAATCGATAGTGCATAGCTGGTTCTATCATTTCCTCCGGATAAGCTTACACTGTTATTGATTCTGCTTCCTCTCTGGAAAAACTCATAGGGATCATAGGCTTTGGCGGTTCCTTTTGAGCCAGGTACCATCAAAGAAACAACATCAGTCAACTGACCGTTGGGCAAAAATCCCAATTCACTGATTCTCGGTCCCCATGAAAACTGAGATAGTGGCTGTCCAAACAAGCGAAGCTGACCTCCATAACCTTGTGCATACTCGTTCTGAAGTTTGGGCAATTTGTTTACTTCCAAGATCTCCACTGAACCTGAGTATTCTATCTGGAAAGGCCTGTTGAAGGCTCCTTTTTTGGTTGTAATTAAAATTACGCCATTTGCACCCCTTGTACCATAAAGCGCGGCTGCTGCACCACCTTTGAGCACTGTCACACTTTCAATATCGTCAGGGTTGATGTCAATAGCCCTGTTCGAAAGTGCCACCCCTCCCCTTAAGTCTTGGGTCAAAAGCTGTGAGTTGTTGATCGGTACACCGTCCACTACAAAGAGAGGTTGATTGTCGTTTTGAGTGAAAGTAGACTGACCGCGTACTCTGATGTAACTGGAGGCACCGGCTGCACCACTTGAGTTTATCACCTGGATTCCTGCTGCCTTTGCTGAAAGTCCAGATACCATATTTGCTTCTCCTGATGCAGACACAGCATTTCCGCTTACTTCCTCTACAGAGTAGCCTACCGCTTTTCGCTCCCTCTCTATACCCAGAGCCGATACTACTACTTCTTTTAGTTGTTGGGTCTGAGGTTGCAGGTCAATGACCATATTAGGCTGTGCGGCTACTTCACGAGTCTGCATCCCCAATGAGCTGACCACTAGGATGGCACCTTGCTTGACACGGATTTCAAAACGACCATCAAAATTGGTCGCCACAGCATTTTTTGTGCCTTTTTCTACCACTGTAGCTCCAGGCAGGGTCTCCCCAGTGTTGGCTGCCCTTACTACACCTGTAACTCTTAACTCCTGAGCATGTGCCGAAGCCATACCCAGTAATAAGAGAAGGGTCATGAGTAAACTTCTCCTTTTTTTCATTTGTGTAAATTTTGTGTTAAACGCAAGGGCGAAATTGCATTGAAACCGTGAATAATGCAATGCTTGCATAAAATTTTTTTAACCGAAATTTGATATAAATGCGGTTTTTGTTACCAAATCTTTAATAAAATGCTTCGATCCTAATCATATAGGAGATTTGAGTTAGTGTCGGTTTCAAAAAAATTAAAAAAGTAACTAATTGAAATTAAACATTTTTTCCAGCCCTCTGGCGATAGTATAAATCGGCACAAACTAAAACCGAAATGAAAGAAAATACTGATACTGCTGATTTATCCAAATCCAAAAAATTGTTCAGCAAACCATGGGAAAAGTATGTAATAAGCCCAAAAAATGCCGCCAAAACCAAATACCTCGTCTCCGATTTTAACGCAGAATTGTAAATTTTGTGACCAAGTAGGAATATTTGAAGTACAATCGCAAGCACAAAAAGCAACCCAGGAAATCCCATTTCAGCCAATGGCCCCAGATATTCACTGTGAGCATTGCCCAGGTCCGCATTGTTTGTCGATATTATGGTTTTTTCATGGGGCTTTTGAAAAGGGGCATATTGAAACATATATGTCCCTGGGCCCCAACCTAGCACCGGCCTCTCTTTAAACATACGTATGGCCGACTTCCAGCGATTGATTCGCTCCAGATTCGAAACATCTGTACTGATGTTGGTAGCAGAAGTCACATGCTCTCCCAAATCATCACTCGATACCTTCTGATTCTTTGACAAGGACATATATATATCCGACCAATTGTATAAAATCAGACCAGCTGCCAGCACTACACCACCCAATACTACATACCATTTGATACGAAGTATTAACACCATCAGCACTCCAAAAGCTACTACCACACTAAGCCATGCCGCTCTTGTAAACGACAGGATTAGTCCAACTGTTAAAATCAAAAAAACTCCTATGTAAATTCCCTTTATCCAAGGTTGGTCCTTGATCAAAAAAGCAAACACAAAACTCACCGGAAAATACATGGCCAATGCCGCACCATAGTTCGTATGTTCCCTGAAAAAAGGCGTCATCACCCAGGTACTGGCCTGTTTGGTCAGTCCGTACTCGATGTGTCGCGCTATGGTATAAAGAATTACAATCACCAAAGGAGCCAAATAAAACCAATAAAACTTTTTAAGGTTTTCTTCCTTTTTCAGTAAGAGCGAAAACAAGTAATAAAAAACAACCACAAACCAAAGTCTGGCCAGAAAATACTTCATCGATACATAAGGCATCGAACTGGCCATTGCCGATATAAACATCCAGACCAGATACAGCATCAACGTCATTGACATCGGATGAGCAGAAAACCGAGGATGAAACTTCCCCTCCACAATCAGCTTGAGTATAAATAATATCAAAAGCCCAGCCATAAAAGGCTCTCCCGGTACTCCCACCGCAAACTTCAGGTCCTCAAAATATATCTCAACGGAAAAAGGAGTGCTCAGCAACAGAAACCAAAGCACCTTGTCCATAGCCAAAAACGCAAGAGCCGCAAGAGCCAAACCAAATGGAATGACCATGAGCAAATAATTCTCAGTAGCAGTAAACACCGCTACACAGATCAGATACAAAAGTCCTGAACCGTAAATCAGTCGATGTAAAACAGTCGCCCTCAACCCTCCAGCTTCGAATTTCGAATACTTTCCGCTGCAGCAATTACAATCATAGTAAATACAAATGCACTCAGAAAACTCAACAGCACAATCAGACTCCTGACCGGATACGTCTTCCGCTCAGCAGGATAAGCCATGTTTACCTTAAACGTCGCTGGCAAAAACTCATTCACATCCACTTTGGCCTGGTCATATTTGGTTTTCAACTTCACAAGTTCTTCCTTCAGAAGCGACAGCTCATCCCTGAGCGATACATATAGCCCACCATACTTAGCCAGAGTATCCAGCATGTTCTGAATCTCCCTTGCTTTCCTGCTTCCGGGACCTTCCTTCACTATAGCGCTACCCAACTGCTCCGTCAGAGCAGCTACCTGCCGCTCATAGTCATGTACCCCCTTAAACCTCAGTTCGGTCAGGCGGTTTTCCTTCTCCTCGATCTCCTTTGCCAGGCTATAGTACTCATTTTCCACGATGGCAAGGGCCTTTACCGCGCGTTCTTTCTGAATTTTGTTTTTTACCTCATCCAGTAGTTCAGCGATCCTGTTGGCTATCATGGCAGCCGTATCCGGTGACTCATCCAGCACCTTGATTTCCACCGACATAAACTCCGTCCTGCGAAAGGAAATGTTCTTTGCATACCTCTTGTTGAGTTTTGTGTATTTGTACCTTGCCTTCGGATTAATCCGGTAGTGGCGCATCAGATCAAATTCTTCAATTATCCTGTTTTTAATCTCATCCGAATTCAAAATCTGAAGCAACTGCTCGGCTTGCTGCTCCTCCCCAAACTGTAGCACATCCTGATTCACCCCAAACTGCTGAGGCAGCAGCGCCTTAGAAACCGAGTAGGTAGTCGACGGAAAAAGAATTACCGTACTCTTGTACCTCGGATATACAAAAGGAGGTGAGGAAAAAATAAACGACAATACTGCGGCAGACAAGGATATGACCAGCAATGGCCTGCGCCACCTCCAGGCAAACAGCACAATCCCCGATGAATCAAATATATTTTTCTTCTTTTTGCCACTTTTCATTGCATTGAAAAACTAAAATTTTCCGCCAAACCTACAAAAACGCGACTCATCACCCAAAATTCCGACATTCAATACATTGTAATATTTTTTTCAATCCCTTTTTATTTAGGGGCATGCCCCCCGCCGGCTTAAAGGCCGGCGGGGGTCGGTGTCCTCCGAGGTACGCTTCGCTTCCGTCCCGGCTGATACAGCCGGGACCCCCTGTCGGGGCTCTACGGCCACCTCATGCAAGCCGTGCAGCCTCCCCACATCGGGCTCACCTGAGCCGCCCCCTTCAAAACCCCTCACACGATGCACATAAAGGCACCTCAGCATTTTTGCCCTCCGACACCTTTTTCAGCATCCATTGGCGCTTCGCCTTCATGTAAATATCCACAAGACGCTCCTGTGGAAATCTCCCAATAACCCCTCTTCCATTTAAATCCGCACAGCACACCGTCACATACCCGTCAGCAAGCAATACCAAAGAATGTAGCAGCAGCCTGCATCCACGCTGATACCAAGGCAGTGGATTTGGAAGTCTTTTCGGTTCATCCTCCAGCTGCCCTCCCCAGCCATGATTGTACCTCACCTCATAATCATCCGCCAGTCCCAGCAAATCGGCAAATTCTCGATTCTTTCGCAAGGCGCCAGGCAACTGGTCATCTTCTATCAGCGAAATAAATTCTACACGCACTGCATTTGGATTAGTGCGTACCGCAGCTATCAGCTCACGTGCAGTCTTGCTGAAGTCGCCCCAACTGGCCCTTCCCCGGATGTATTCATACTGCTGTGGACTACCCCCATCCATGCTGATTCTCAATACATCAATGGCCCTTGTTTCCTTCAATGCTTGGAGTAAATCCCATCGCCCCACCGTACCATTGGTCAGTAAACTCACCTTTGGAAACCTCCTCCCATGCTCCAGTGCCTTTTCCTTAGCTTTTTCTACCAAAGACAACATCTCCACAATATTTGGATGCAAGGTGCTTTCTCCTCCATTGTGCAAGTGAATCCATCTCAAATATTGCAATCGTTCATCAAAGACAATCTGATTAAGTGCCTCTCTGAAAATATCTACATCCAATCTCTTCTTGGATTTTGAATGGTCCAGAGCACACCACCGACATCGCAGATTGCAGTAGCTTACAGGTTCAATGTAGAGCTCTCGAAAACTCCTCGATGGATTTCCTCTCGTATATTGTAACCAGTACTCCATTTGAAACAATGCAGCAGAACTTATCCTGGTCCACCTCCAAATCCATGATGCTCGCCCAAAGCGCTTGCTTAAATACCTTTTGATGCTTGCTGTGTCCATATGCGAAAAGACTACCTTCCAATCCCTGGCAAAAGGAAGACAAATCACCTTACTGAAAAATGACTTAGGTTAGCCATGACCAGTCTTAACTACACCACTGAATAACTAAACGCCCGTTAAACCACCCTGAACCTTAGAAAAGTCAGTTTTATCGCTATTCAGGCCCCATACCTTTGTTGTCAATTTACAATACTTTATGAGATACGTATCACCGGCAGAAGCTGTATCAGTAGTGCAGTCAAGTCAGAGAATTTTCTTACACGGAAGTGCAGCCACACCGCAGAAGCTTGCCAAAGCACTGGCCGAACGAAAAAATGAATTGTCCGATGTAGAAGTCATCAGCATTTCCACCCTTGGCCAAATGCCCCTGGCAGCACCCGATATGGAAGGCCATTTTTACATCAATTCCCTCTTCGTATCTGCCAATATACGCGATGCCGTCAACAGCCCGCGAGGTGACTATATTCCCATTTTTTTAAGCGAAATCAATCGCCTTTTTGAACTTGGAATTTTACCTATCGATGTGGCATTCATTCATGTTTCCCCACCAGATAAACACGGCTTTTGCTCACTAGGCACCAGTATCGATGTCGCCCGTTCGGCTGTAAAACACGCCAAAAAAGTCATAGCTCAAATCAACCCTAAAATGCCACGAACACACGGCGATGGCATCATTCATCAGTCCGATATAGAAATGGCCGTATGGTGCGAAGACGACCTCCCCGAAATAGATTACAGAAAAGAAATCGGCGATTGTGAACAAAAAATTGCGCAGCACATAGCCACCCTCGTTGACGACCGATCCACCTTACAGCTGGGCATTGGCAGCATCCCCGATGCCGTACTTATGGCATTGGGCAACCACAAAGACCTCGGCATCCACACCGAAATGTTTTCCAATGGGGTAGTGGATCTGATCAAAAAGGGAGTCATCACCAATACCTATAAGAAAAAACATCGCGGCAAAGTCGTCAGTACATTTGCCATTGGCAGCAGAGAGCTCTACGACTTTCTCGATGACAATCCCTCATTCAGGTTTCTGGAAGCGAATTACGTAAACGATGGGGCCGTTATTCGCCAGAATCCAAAAATGGTCTCCATCAACTCGGCCATAGAAATAGACCTGACCGGCCAGGTATGCGCTGATTCAATTGGTACGTATCAGTATTCGGGAGTCGGCGGACAAATGGACTTTATGCGAGGAGCCGCCCTTTCAGAAGGGGGTAAACCCATTATCGCCATAGGAACTACTACCAGCAAAGGACACAGCAAAATCGTCCCGACCCTAAAATCAGGCGCCGGAGTAGTAACCACCAGAGCACATGTGCACTACGTCGTCACCGAATACGGAATCGCATACCTCTATGGAAAAAACCTACATCAGCGAGCTTTGGCATTGCGCGATATAGCCCACCCCGACCACAGAGAAATGCTCGACAAAGCCATCTACGAAAGATTCAAAATAAAAAAATCGGCTTATTGAAAATTTTTTAATTTTTGGATTGTCGCGGTACTTTCCACAAAAATTTTTAGGGGGGGTCTTGTTGTAAAAATGCTTTTTTTTGATTATACCCCCCCTTTTTTTTGTGTGTTAAACCATTTTTTTGGTAAATTTTTTTTGTGGGGCTTTCAAAAGATGCTTCATTTGCAGCTAAAATTTAAACTTTATGATGACAAGCCTTCGATTCACAGCACTTTTTGAAAGTATCAAGCGAAAACCTGTAGAGTTTTCACTCCCAACAGCCAAAGTAAGCGCGGTATTTGGCAGCCATGTATTCAACGATAGGGCGATGAAAGAATTTCTAACCTCAGAAGCTTATGAAGCCGTATTGGACGCCATCATCAATGGCTCTAAAATCTCACGTGAAAAAGCTGACCAAATAGCAGCCGGCATGAAAGCCTGGGCTACAAGCCTGGGTGCTACCCACTATACCCACTGGTTTCAGCCACTCACCGGTGCCACAGCCGAAAAACACGACTCTTTCTTCGAGCCAACCGGCGAAGGACGCGCCATAGAGAAATTCAACGGAGGCCAACTCGTCCAACAAGAACCTGATGCATCGTCCTTTCCATCCGGAGGCATCCGAAATACTTTCGAGGCACGCGGCTACACCGCATGGGACCCCACCTCTCCTGCCTTTGTCATGGGAAATACCCTCTGTATCCCCACAGTTTTTGTGTCCTATACCGGCGAAGCGCTCGACTACAAAACCCCACTGCTCAAATCCATGAATGCCCTCGACAAAGCGGCTACAGCCGTATGTCAGTATTTCGATAAAAATGTAACGAAAGTATACTCGACCCTTGGCTGGGAACAGGAATACTTCCTCATCGACACAGCTTTGTACAATGCCCGCCCCGACCTGGTTATGACAGGACGCACCCTGCTGGGTCATGCGCCAGCCAAAGGCCAGCAACTGGAAGACCACTACTTCGGCTCCATACCGGAGCGGGTAATAAAATTTATTCAAGAGCTCGAATTCGAATGCTATAAACTCGGCATTCCGGTCCGTACACGACACAACGAAGTTGCTCCCAGTCAATACGAACTGGCACCCATTTTCGAAGAGTCAAACATAGCCGTAGACCACAACTCCCTTCTGATGGACCTGATGGACAAGGTAGCCCGACGGCACAATTTCAGGGTACTTCTCCACGAAAAACCATTCGCCGGAATCAACGGAAGCGGTAAACACAACAACTGGAGCTTAGCCACCAACACCGGCAAAAACCTGCTCTCACCCGGTCGTACACCAAAGAGCAATCTGATGTTCCTAACATTCTTTGTAAACACCATCAAGGCCGTTTACGAATACGCCGATCTGCTCCGGGCATCCATCGCCTCTGCACAAAATGACCATCGCCTTGGTGCCAACGAAGCTCCTCCGGCTATAATCTCAGTTTTTATCGGAGAGTTCCTCACCTCCGTGCTCAACGAGCTTGAGAAAGTAGAAGAAGGTAAACTCTCCCCGGAACAAAAAACTGAACTAAAACTCAATGTAGTAGGCAGGATTCCGGAAATCCTGCTCGACAATACCGACCGAAACCGAACCTCTCCTTTTGCTTTCACCGGAAACAAATTTGAGTTCCGCGCCGTAGGGGCCTCGGCCAACTGTGCAGGGCCTATGACAGTACTCAATACCATAATGGCTCAACAGCTTTCTGACTTTAAAGTCGAAGTTGATAAGCTCGTCGATAGTGGAATGAAAAAAGACGATGCCATCTTCAATGTGCTTAAAAAGTACATCATCACATCAAAACCTATCCTCTTTGAAGGCGATGGCTACAGCGAGGAATGGGTAGAGGAGGCCGCTCGCCGAGGTTTAAACAACATCAAGACAACACCTCACGCCCTCAAGGCCTATATCGACCCAAAAGCGATTAAACTTTTTGAAAATCAAGACGTGATGAACGAGCGCGAAGTGCACGCCCGCTACGATATTATGCAGGAAATGTACTTCAAAAAAATTCAAATTGAAAGTCGTGTACTCGGTGACATGGCCGGAAATCACATTGTGCCCGTTGCCATTAAGTATCAAAATACTTTGATCGAAAATGTGCGTTCGCTTAAGCTGATTCTGCCCGAAAACGAATACAACCTCGTAGCTAAAGAGCAGCTCGATATGATTAAAGAAATCTCTAGGCGAGTCTCCACCATTATTGCGCTCAAAGAAGAAATGATCGAAACCCGAAAGGTTTGTAACAAAATAGAAGATGCCGAAGAACGCGCTATAGCATATTGTGAAAAAGTGCTACCCTACTTCCAGAAAATCAGATATGAAGTCGACAAACTCGAACTCCTGATCGACGACCAGCTATGGCCTCTTCCAAAATACAGGGAACTGCTCTTTTCTAAATAATCCTGATAAACCCCACTTCTGCTTAAAGGCCGCCTCGAAATGAGGCGGCCTTTTTGTTGGCCATATATTCAAAATTGCAACTCCGAAAAAATACCCCCTTGTGTAAAAAATTTTATTACGTCTTCGCGGTTAATTGGCTTTACATAAAAAGCCGTAACCAGCTTGTGCTGTGATGCTATTTCCTTGTCGCGGCCATCAATCGAGGATGTAATCATTGCCACAGAACACTGAATCTCCGGTCTTCCTTCCAAATACTCCAAAAAGTCCCATCCGCTCATTCCTGGCATATTGATATCAAGCATGATAAAAAAAAACGTATCCTCGATCCCGCTATGCGCTTTGAGATACTCTACAGTGGTCTCTGCACTTTCAAAGTCTTTTATATCGAGAGGTAATTTAGTCGATTTGACTATAATGTTATGCAGCATCAAAGTGATTTTGTCATCATCAATATTTAAAACTTCATATCGTTTCATGAGACATCCTGTGTTTTGTCATTGATGAGGTGGATTATTTCGTCCAGTTCTTTAGCCGATGCATAGATAAGTTGATTAATACTTTTGGAATCGATGTTTTTTTCCACTTCATCATACATTTCAATCAGACCTAAGATCCTGGCCAGTGGTGCTCTGACAAGATGTGACTGGGTCCAGGCAATCTCTCGAAGTTTTTTATTCTGTTCCGATAGTTTATTCATCGTTTCCTTTTCTGCAGTGATGTCATGTATCGCCCCTATAATTCTGACCACTTGCCCATTCTCAGTCAATAAAATAGCCCTGTTGAGCACATATCTGTAGTTGCCAGAGCCATCAATAATTTTATACTCTGACTCCCAGTAATTCTTCTTATCATCAATGGCGCTCCGTATACTGTTGGATACTTTTTCACGATCTTCAGGATGACAAAGAGAAAACCATCCCTCCGGTTCAGGTGGTATTTCACTTACAGGATGCCCGAAAAACAATTCAACATTCTCAGTCCATTCAATTGTCCACGAGATCCCAATCCCAGATAGCATCTGTGCTGGCCTTAGAAGCAATGCTAAATCGCATATTGGCCATTTGCAATTTCTCAAGGTTCAGTTTTGCATCATTGATGTCTTTTATCACCCCAAGAATATACACATTCTCCTCGTCTTTATGTAAATAAAGTGAACATTCCACCCAAACTGGCCTCTGTTTGTATTTAAAAAACAACAGTTCTGATTTAAAATTGTCTTTCAGTGCTTTAAATAAACTCCCATTCTTTTTTGTTACAATTGTGGATAAAGTTTTATAATGTCTCTCTTCAAAGTATCCTTTAAAGAAAGATTTTCTGACTTCTGATATATCTTCCTCCGCTATATATTTCTTTGCTGATTCGCTAATGTATTCTATAAATCCCTTGCCCGGATCATAAACAAATATGATGTCATTTGTATAAAGAGATAATACATTGAGCAACCGGGTTTTTTCCTTTAAATCTGCTTTAATAGTTACTTCATTAGTTACGTCCACAAATACTCCGGTATAACTAATATTTTCGGCGATCTTTTGACTTTTAACCCTCTGTAAAATATACTTATATCTTCCTCCGGAAACCTCCAGACGAAATATTCCATCTAGTAAAGGTTCTTTATTGAGAAATCTTCTGTAATTTTCGTTCACAAAAGCGAGGTCATCTTTGTGCACAAATTGAAGAATTCGTTTCACATCATGCTCATCGGTAAATTCACATTCAAAAACTTCAACTATCTTTTGGGAGACAAATCTTTCACCCTCGCCCGAATTGTATGACCAAAAAGCAAAATTCAAAACCTCCTCTGCATTTTTTAGTTGTTCGAAATAAAGATCGCGCTCTCTCTGAGCTATAAATTCCTTGGTAATATTTCTTACAATCAATAAAGTGTTATTGGCATCATGTGCTACAAATCTGGCTTCATACCATTGACGTTTATTGTTTACCTCCAATTCATATCGGTAGGATTCCTTGTATTCATCATCTTTCCCCAGCCGTCTTTTGAGCTCATCAGCAATGTGTTCCGGCAGAAAAAGAGTTAAATCCTGACCCAACAGGTCCTCTTTCTTTACGAGAATATCGTCTTCATCGTGGTAATAAAAAAAATTTATTTTATGCGATGTATTTTCTATTAATAACAATATGTCAGGTATAGATTGCATTACTGATGAAAGCATCTTTTTGCTTTTCGAAACTTCTGCAAATAAATGCTTAATTTCAGTTATGTTATTGCAATAGCAAATGATGTACACACTTCCCTTCTGTACAATCCTATCTAAAGAGCAATTATATTGAAATGAAGTTTGGTCATAACGAATGCTAATTTCTTTTGAACACGAATTTATTTTACCTGTGATTAGCTCATTTAAAACTTCCTCAAATTCTGCAAAATCACTAAGGAGTTCATAAAAGTTTATTAACTTAATTTTACCATTTTTTTTGTTGTTGAAAAATTGATTTTTAAAATATCCCTGAAAATACACTTCGTCACTATTGATGTTATAAATCCAGGTAAAGGAGAAATTTTGTTCCAATGCATTGTTTTTAAGAGCTTCAATTATGCTAAGCTTATTTAGTAATCCGGAGAGATTTTTATGAGAAATGAAGGTTAAAAAAAGATCAGCAATCCTGATAAACTGACGAAAAGTAAACCTTTTATCGTTTGATAGTTGCTGGTTGTAAAATACGTTGAAAATTCCCTTTCTAAAGAATCTGTTATCAATATCCAGGCTATGCTAAAAGCTACATACGTAAAGGAAATAAAGAGTACTTTTTTCACCTGTGTATTATGATCTTTCAAAAATAATCACTTTTAAAAACCGATAAAAATTTTTATCAATGCAAAAAGTTTGGATTATTCGGACAATTATAATTTCTATAATTTTTTTACTCATCAGCACCTACGATTTTGATTTTAAAATTTTGAAGTCACTTAAATTGTGGAATTTAACACACATTACAGAAAAAGGAAAGGTTAGCCTATCTATACTTTTGCGGTTTGAATTCAATATGAAGATACGTCACTTTTGTAAAGCTATCGGCAGCTTGCTGGTCTTGATGTCGTGCCAAAATGTACAAGAAAATGTAGATACAGCAGAATACGTAAAGGTAATGAAAGTATCTACTACAGACACTACACTGGATGAAGAATTTATTGCTGAGATCAAAGCCTTGAAGAATGTGGAAATTCGCAGCAGGCTAAAGGGTTATCTGGAAGAAATTTATGTGGATGAAGGTAAACCTGTGGTCAAAGGTCAGCCAATGTTTAAAATCAACGACGAAGAATACAAACTCAATCTGGCTAAAGCTACAGCAAAAGTGAAAAATGCTATAGCTGCTGAGAAAAATGCAGCTCTTGAGCTGGAAAGAGTGCGACGACTTGCAGAATCCAGTATTGTCTCACCTAGTGAATTGACTTTGGCAGAAAGCAAATACACAGCCGCAAAGGCTGATGTAGAAGAAGCTGAAGCAGAAGAAAAAATGGCACTTTTTCAACTAAATTTTACCTTGATCAAAGCCCCGTTTTCCGGTTTAATTGACCGAATCAATCAACGACAAGGTAGTCTGGTGGACGAAGGTACCCTGCTCACTACAATAAGCGAGTTGGATAAAGTCTATGCTTATTTCAATATATCTGAAAGAGAGTACTTGCAATTAAAAAATGAGTTTAGCGACAATTCGTTTATTGGTCAGAAAGTCTATCTGAAACTTGTAGACGGAAACGTATATCCGGAAGCGGGGATGATTGAAACCATGGAGAGCGAATTTGAGGCAAGTACGGGGAATATTTCAGTTAGAGCTGTCTTTCCAAATTCCCGAAGGATACTTAAACACGGTTCTACGGGTAGAATCATTTTCAGCCGACAAGTGCGGGATGGCATTTTTATTCCTCAGCGGGCAGTAATGGAGATTCAGGACAAGTATTATGTTTATATAGTGGATACCAACAAAAGAGCCAAAATGATTGCCATAAAACCCAAAAAGAGAATCACAAATTTTTATTGGATTGAGAGTGGTCTGCAGCCCGGCAATCTTCTGATTACAGAAGGTATTCAGAAAATTAAAAACAACTCTCTGGTTACTTTTTAATTTTTCCTATGCTCGATACATTTATAAAAAGGCCCATTCTTTCGGCTGTAATCAATATATTCCTCGTATTATTGGGCCTGTTGGCCATCTTTAGCCTTCCTATAACTCAATTTCCCGATATTGTGCCACCTTCGGTAGTGGTAACGGCCAAATATACGGGCGCCAACGCTGAAGTATGTACCAAAGCTGTGGCCAATCCCCTGGAAAGAGCCATCAACGGGGTACCTGGTATGACATATATGAACACCGTAACCTCCAACAACGGCACTACGCTCATACAGGTATTTTTTAAAGTAGGTACGGACCCTGACGTAGCAGCGGTCAACGTTCAGAATAGAGTAACAACCGTACTGGACGAGCTGCCTGAAGAAGTAGTAAAAGCTGGTGTAACGTCCGAAAAAGAGGTCAATTCTATTTTAATGTTTCTCAACGTATTCAGCACAGACTCCACAGTAGATGAAGAATTTGTATACAACTTCGCCAACATTAACATAATCAGGGAATTAAAACGCATTGACGGTGTCGGATTTTGCGATATACTGGGCAACAGGAATTACTCCATGCGCATCTGGTTAAAACCCGAAAAACTGGCCATTCACAAAATTTCCACAGATGAACTGATCGCCATCATCAGAGAACAAAACATTGAAGCAGCACCCGGTAAATCCGGACAATCACTGGGAAAATTGCCCCAGCAGCAGGAATATGTACTGAAATATACCGGTAAATTCAACCAACCGGAACAATTTGAAAATCTGGTAATCAGGGCCATGCCTGATGGTTCACTGCTTAAACTAAAGGACTTGACAGATATTCAGTTTGGCGCATTTGACTATGGCATGATTTCCAGGACTGACGGTCGTCCTTCAGCCACAATAATGATCAAACAGAGACCCGGCTCCAATGCTCGTAAAGTGATAACGGATGTCAAAAAACGGCTTATCGAACTAGAAACAGAAAACTTTCCCGATGGGATGCAATACAACATTGCCTATGATGTAAGCCGATTTTTGGATGCTTCCATCAAAGAAGTGTTAAAAACCCTATTGGAAGCATTTGTTCTTGTATCTCTGGTAGTTTTTATCTTTTTACAGGATTTCCGTTCCACACTGATCCCGGCTCTGGCAGTGCCTGTCTCCCTTATCGGCACATTCGCCTTCATGTCCGTTCTTGGTTTTTCTATTAATCTGCTGACCCTTTTTGCCATGGTATTGGCCATCGGAATTGTGGTAGACAACGCCATAGTTGTGGTCGAAGCAGTGCATTCCTATATGGAGATAAAAAAAATCGATGCTCGACAGGCCACTTTTGAGGCCATGCGCGATATCCGAGGGGCCCTGATATCCATTACAATAGTTATGACGGCTGTGTTTGTACCGGTTGCTTTTTTATCGGGTCCTGTGGGGATTTTTTATCGCCAGTTTTCAGTGACCATGGCCATATCCATCATTTTATCGGGGATCAATGCCGTAACGCTCACACCCGCTCTTTGTGCCCTTCTACTTAAACCTCATGCGCACACCGAACACAAAGTGCCTAAAACTGTATCCGGTAAATTCTTCTTCTTGTTCAACAGATATTTCCATAAATTAACACGGCTCTATCGTCGATCCCTAATTTTCATGGCAGGCAGAAAAACTGTAACTCTTGCTCTGTTGGCGGCTTCATTCATAGCCACCTGGGGGTTCAATTCAGTTTTACCTACGGGTTTTATTCCCACTGAAGACCAAGGAATGATCTATGTAAACGTTACTACGCCTGCGGGTGCTACCATCGACCGAACCCAAGACGCGCTTCGACAATTGGACTCCATCATCCGAACATATCCAGAAGTCGAAAACTTTTCTACCCTTGCAGGTTATTCCGTAATCACGGAGTCAAACGCCTCCTCTTTTGGTATGGGGACAATTAGCCTTATTCCTTGGGATCAACGAAAGAGAACTGTTCCTCAACTCATCGAATCCCTGCAACATGATGTCAAATACATCACAGATGCTAAAATCGAATTTCTCCCTCCGCCGGCTGTTCCCGGCTTTGGAAATGCAGCAGGGTTTGAATTCAGATTGGTAGAAAAAGCCGGTGAAGAAGACCTGATGAAAATTAAAGATGTGGTCGATACCTTTCTATTTGCTCTTAAAAACAGAGTTGAAATTGATAACATTTTTACCGGCTTCGACCCGACTTTTCCTCAATATTTACTGGTAGTAGATCAGGAACTTGCTGCCAAAAACGGCGTAACCATTGCCAATGCCATGAGCACCTTACAAACACTGGTCGGAAGTTACTACGCTTCAAACTTTATCCGATTTGGGATGACCTACAAAGTCATGCTACAGGCTTCACCAGAGTACATTACTACGCCCGAAAACATCCTAAAACATTACGTAAAGAATGACAAGGGAGAAATGGTTCAGCTCAACACATTTATTAAAGCGCAAAAAGTTTTTGGGGCTGAGCAGATTACGCGATACAACATGTATACTGCCGCCATGTTCAACGGTGAAGCTGCCAAAGGCTTTTCCTCCGGAGATGCCATCCGGGCTATTGGCGAAGAGGCAAAAAAAATTCTCCCAAAAGGATATGCTATTGAATGGGCCGGCATCACCAGAGAAGAAATACTGGCTGGCAATCAAACCATTTTTATCTATTTACTGGTAGTTTTGTTTGTTTACCTATTACTGTCTGCGCAGTATGAGAGCTTTATTCTGCCTTTGCCCGTGCTCCTGTCTCTCCCCGCAGGGATTTTTGGATCTTTTATGTTTCTAAAATTTGCCGGACTTGAAAACAACATCTACGCACAGGTTTCCATCGTAATGCTCATCGGATTGCTGGGAAAAAATGCCATCCTTATTGTAGAATTTGCCAATCAGGCCATGAAAAGTGGTAAACCACCCTTTAAAGCATCTATTGAAGGAGCCGTCGCGCGCTTGAGACCTATTCTGATGACATCGTTTGCTTTTATCGCCGGTCTAATTCCATTGATCATATCCTCAGGTGCCGGAGCCATAGGCAATAAAACCATCGGCACTACAGCAGCAGGAGGTATGCTTACCGGCACCATGGTGGGGCTTCTTCTCATTCCGGGTCTCATTGTGTTATTGAAAAAAAATGATAGATAGACTGTATTCGTTTTGCCTGCCTTGCTTGAAGTTGTTGTTCACAGCAATACTAACCGGAGTATTCGGGTCCTGTTCGACTCCAAAAAAAATCCCTCTTACTATTGCTACAACACAACTTCCGGACGCACTTCATTCCTCATATCCCACAGACTCCCTGCACACCGGCAGCATTAGTTGGAGAAAATACTTTCTCGATACCATTCTCGTACGCCACATCGAAGAAGCTCTTCAGGTTAATGCCGATTTGATTCAAGCTGTTGCAAGAATCAGTCAATCCAAAGCTCAATATCTGGCTGCTACTGGAGCCCTTTTACCCTCTCTACAAGTCCGTGGCAGAGCCGGCGGTGAACGCTTTGGAAAATACACAATGAATGGTGTGGGAAATTTTGATACAAATCTCTCCGAAAGAATTTCCGATGACCAACGCGTAAATGAAAATTTTACCCCCGATTTTTTCCTTGCCTTCGAAAGCTCCTGGGAATTAGATGTATGGGGGAAACTTCGACAAGCTCGTAAGGCCAGACAACTGGAAATCTTAGCCTCTGAAGAAGGTTTGCATCTGATAAAAACCATGATAGTAACCACTATCGCCGAACTCTATTTTACCCTTCAAGCCCTGGATGACGAAAGAGAAATTATTGAAAATGAATTGAAACTTCAAAAAGACGGGCTGGAAAAAACAAAAATATTAAAGTCATCCGGGCGCACAACCGAACTAGCCGTAAAACAATTTGAAGCGCAAATCCTCAACACCGAGGCACTGCTGAGAAAGGTTTTGATAGAGATCAACGCCACAGAAAATGCAATCAACACCCTTAAAATGCAGCCCCCGGGCCCGGTGAAAAGAAACCAGGAACTGTTTGATGCCTCAATGGACAGTACCATCGTACTCTCAACTCCGCTACAGCTGCTTTTCAACAGACCTGACATCAGGCAATCTGAAGCATTGCTTCGGGCAGCTGGTGCTGATGTAAATGCCGCACGGCTGGCGTTTTTCCCTCAGTTGACTGTAAATCCGTTTATCGGACTAAATGCATTTAAATCCAACTTGTTTCTTAATCCTGCTTCCCTGGCTTTTGCTGCTTTTGGAAATGGTATTATTCCCATCTTTCAGCAAAATCAACTTAAAGCCAATTACCGATTCCAAAATGCCAGGCTACAGCAGGCACAAGCCGAGTACCAGAAATCCATCGTCAATGCACTGAATGAAGTAAACACCAATTTGGTCTCTTTTGAAGAATATTTAAAAATATCTAAAATCAAAGGAGAAGAGACCTCGACTCTAAAAATTTCAGAAACTGTAGCAAACGAGTTGTTTCTAAACGGATATGTATCCTATCTGGACCTGCTCACCGTAAGAAGAGAAGTGCTGAAGACCCAACTCGAACATGTAGAAGCCACCCTGAACAGAAAAATTGCCCGTGTCAGACTGTACCAATCTTTAGGAGGAGGTTGGTTTTAACAGAGGTTTTTACATTTTGAAAGAAGTAAAAATTAAAATTTGTAACAAGTTTTTAAACCCAGGAATTATGCAGAGAAATTACTACGGTCTGGCACTGTGTTCTTTATTTCTATTAGGCTGTGAAAATGAGAACAATCTCAAAGTCCAATATCCTATCACAGAAACGGTAGACATTTCCGATACTTATTTCGGAATCCAGGTTTCCGATCCCTATCGCTGGCTTGAAGACGACATGAGCGAAAAAACCGCAGATTGGGTCCAACAGCAAAACGAGGTTACTGCAGAATTTCTAAACAGAATTCCCTTTCGTGGTAAAATCTTCAACCGACTTGAAGAACTCTGGAATTATGAAAAAGTAAGCCCCCCTTTCACAGAAGGGGAATTTACCTATTTCTACAAAAACGACGGGCTGCAGAATCAATCTGTTTTATATCGCACCGACAAGTCTGGAAATACCGAAGTCTTTATAGACCCCAACAACTTTTCAGCAGACGGTACTACCTCACTTGCTGGCATATCTTTCACAAAGGATGGTTCCCTCGCAGTTTACCAAATTTCAGAAGCCGGATCGGATTGGCGAAAAGTGATTCTGATCAATGCTTTGACGAAAGAAATCCTCGAAGACACTCTGTTCAATATCAAGTTTTCCGGCCTTAGCTGGAATAAAAGCGAAGGATTTTTCTACTCAAGCTACGACGTACCTGAGGATGGAAGCATCCTCTCGGCCAAAACCGACCAGCACAAACTTTATTACCACAAAATCGGTACAAAACAATCGGACGATCAGCCCATTTTCGGAAATACCATTAAGAGAAGATATGTTGGAGGCTACGTCACAGAAGACAACAGCCTTCTGATCATCTCTGCCGCCAATACTACTACCGGTAATGAATTATACTACAAAGACCTTAGAAATCCAAAATCCGAAATTGTAACCTTAATTGGAAATTTTGACAACTCACATTCCGTTGTCCACTTTCAAGACGAACACCTCTATATACTTACCAATCTGAACGCACCCAACAGAAGATTGGTAAAAGCCCCACTCTCCAGTCCCGCACCAGAAAATTGGACTGATGTAATTCCAGAACGCGATATGCCTCTAAGCGTTAGTACCGGCGCAGGATATCTCTTTGCCTCATATCTCAAAGACGCAACCTCTCTCATCGAACAATACGACCTGAATGGCAACAAAATCCGGGATATCAAGCTGCCTGCCATAGGTACTGCATCTGGCTTCTCAGGTAAATGGAACGACACCATCCTGTACTACACATTTACCAACTATGTAATACCCCCTACCATCTACAGCTTCGACCCCACAAGCGGTGAATCCAATCTGTATCGCAAACCGGATGTAAAATTCAACCCCGATGATTACGAATCCAAACAAATCTTCTACACCTCCAAAGACGGTACTCGTATCCCAATGATCATCTCTTACAAAAAAGGACTTAAACTAAATGGCAAAAATCCCACAATTCTTTACGGATACGGAGGCTTCAACATCAGCCTTACTCCTTCTTTCAGCGTTTCAAACCTGGTATGGATGGAAATGGGAGGAGTCTATGCAGTCCCCAACTTACGCGGAGGCGGTGAATATGGCAAAAAATGGCACGATGCAGGCCGTCAGTTCAACAAACAAAATGTATTCAACGACTTCATAGCTGCAGCCGAATGGCTGATAGCAAACAAATACACTTCCCCCGATTTTCTGGCCATCGCTGGTGGTTCAAACGGTGGCCTCCTCGTAGGAGCTACAATGACCCAAAGACCAGAACTCTTTAAAGTAGCTCTTCCCGCAGTAGGTGTACTCGACATGCTCCGATATCACAAATTTACCGCAGGTGCAGGCTGGGCATATGACTACGGCACAGCCGACGACAGCAAGGAAATGTTTGAATACCTGTACAGATACTCCCCATACCACAACCTGCGCAAAGGCATGAACTATCCGGCTACTCTGATTACCACCGCAGACCACGACGACCGGGTGGTACCAGCACACTCCTTCAAATTTGCAGCCAGACTCCAGGCTGTAAACGACGGACCCAATCCCACTCTTATCCGAATTGAGACCAATGCCGGTCATGGTGCCGGAAAACCTACACGTATGATACTACAGGAGACCACCGACCGGCTGGCTTTTAC
Source organism: Schleiferia thermophila (assembly GCF_003337435.1). Lineage (GTDB taxonomy): Bacteria > Bacteroidota > Bacteroidia > Flavobacteriales > Schleiferiaceae > Schleiferia > Schleiferia thermophila. The sequence goes on along the minus strand of NZ_QPJS01000002.1, from coordinate 150,635 downwards.
ACTCTTCTGTATGGGAAAAAAAGACATTTAATTCCATTTGCTTTTTTACATGTGACAATGGCATTGTAGTTGTAATTTTGTTTAAAAACTAAAAAACTTCGATCCCCATGAAAAAATTACTTTCAACCGCATTAGTCGTTCTGTTGGCAGCCGCAGCTTATGCCCAGAAGAAAAACGGACCGATTATCACCTTCGAAAAATCTGAATTGGACTACGGAAAAATAGCTCAAAACAGTGAGCGCGTTCGTGAATTTGTCATTGTAAATACAGGCAATGAACCCCTGATCATTCAAAATGCCACAGGAAGTTGTGGCTGTACAGTGCCCGAGTGGCCAAAAGAACCTATCATGCCCAAAAAGAAAGCCGTACTGCGCGTTAATTACGATACTTCCCGCATAGGACCCTTCAGCAAAACCGTAAAAATCTATTCCAACGCCATTAACAACGGACCGGACGGCACAGTAAGCTTTACCGTAAAAGGCGAAGTACTTACACCATCTGCTCAGGCTGCACCCATCAATCAGGAAACCAGCCCAGTAATGAACCGGTAAACCATCACCCTTTTCATAATTAACTTCGCCCGCCATCAGGCGGGTTTGTTTTTTAAAAAATCCATCATATGCCAGGAATATCTAAGAAGGGTCTTCAAATGCCCGAATCCCCCATCCGAAAGCTGGTACCCTTTGCTGAAGCCGCCAAGCGAAAAGGAACCAAGGTATACCATCTCAATATCGGCCAGCCCGATATCCCTACTCCTGAAGTAGCCCTCGAAGCTATTCGAAACTTCAACCACAAAGTCATCGAATACAGCCACTCCGCTGGCATAGAAAACTACCGTCGAAAACTGGCAGACTACTACGCCATTTACGGCATTGGCATCGAATATACCGACTTGATGATTACAACCGGCGGTTCCGAAGCCATTACCTTCGCCCTAAATTCCATTTGCGACCTCGGCGATGAAGTCATTGTTCCAGAACCATTCTATGCCAATTACAACGGATTTGCCATCTCAGCCGGCGTGAAGGTAATCCCCGTCACAAGCACCATCGACACCGGGTTTGCTCTCCCCGACATTGAGCAATTTGAAAGCTGGATCACACCTCGCACCCGCGCAATTATTATCTGCAATCCAGGTAATCCGACCGGTTATCTCTATAGCCTTCAAGAATTGCTCAAGCTGCGCGACCTATGCCTGAAACACGACCTCTTTCTCATAGCCGACGAAGTATACCGCGAATTTGCATACGACGGCACCCGACATCACTCCATCCTCAACCTGGAAGGATTGGAAGAGCACGCCATCGTCATTGACTCCGTATCAAAAAGATACTCCATGTGTGGCGTCAGAATCGGGACCCTCATCAGCCGCAACAAAAAACTCATGGCCACAGCACTGAAATTTGCCCAGGCCAGACTAAGCCCACCCACACTCGGACAAATTGCCGCCGAAGCAGCACTCGATACACCTCAGAGCTACTTCGATGCCGTCATCAGCGAATACACCCACAGACGAAACATCCTCGTTGACGGACTCAACAGCATCCCGGGAGTCTACTGTCCCAAACCTAAAGGCGCCTTCTACTGTGTAGCCAAACTACCGGTACACAATGCCGAAGATTTTGCCCGCTGGCTACTCGCCGAATTTTCTTACCAGGAACACACCGTGATGGTCGCCCCCGCCAATGGATTCTATGCCACACCCCACAAAGGTGAAAATGAAGTCCGCCTGGCTTATGTGCTCAAAGCTGACGATTTACAACACTCCGTCGAAATCCTCAGACATGCCCTTACCCACTACCCAAACAAAGCCTGATGCCACACCCGCCCATACCGCACTACCACTATGACCTTTCCAGACACAATACATTCGGACTTCAGCTTCATTGTGCTCTGTTTTACCACATCACCCACGAACACCAGCTCCTCACATTAGCCTCATCAGGATTTTTCCGACAAAATAAATACCTGCTTCTCGGAGGTGGCAGCAATATGCTCTTCGTCAACGATTTCTATGACGGAGCCATCCTTCACCTCGACCTCCGCGGCCGCCACATCCGCCCTTCTCAAAACTCCATGGCCACACTCACCGCAGCCGCCGGTGAAAACTGGCACCAAACCGTCCTATATGCCCTTGAAAACAACCTGGGCGGCATCGAAAATCTCAGCCTCATCCCCGGCAATTGCGGCACGGCACCCGTACAAAACATCGGTGCATATGGCGTAGAACTCTCTCAGGTGCTCGAATCCGTATCCGGCATTCATTTATTAACCGGTGAAAAAATCACCCTCTCCAACCAGGAATGCCATTTCGGCTACCGGGAATCTATCTTCAAACATCAGCTCAAAGACCGCTTTGCCATTACCTCCATCACCCTAAAACTCACAACCAAAAACCACCAACTCCACACCCACTACGGCACCATAACCGACGAACTGCAAAAAATGAACGTGACCAACCCCACCATACACCACATCAGCCAAGCAGTCATTGCCATCCGACAAAGCAAACTCCCCGACCCGGCCATCCTGGGCAACTGCGGAAGTTTCTTTAAAAACCCCATCATATCAGCCGAAAAAGCCAACCAACTCAAATCCCATTACCCCGACCTGCCCACCTATCCCACCCCCGAAGGAACGAAAATCCCCGCCGGATGGCTCATCGAAAAAGCCGGTTGGAAAGGCCGACGCATCGGAAACGTAGGAATGCATGAAAAACAAGCCCTCGTACTCGTAAACTACGGCAACGCCACCGGAAAAGAACTCTGGAACCACGCACAAACCATTATGGCCGATATCCAACACAAATTCGGCATAACCCTACAACCAGAAGTTAACATTATACACTGAAAATATTTGTAACAGCTTCACAAACATTACAGCTACCTTTGCGTACATTTTCAAAAGGATTTAAATGGAACTCAAGCCTTTGAAAGACCAACGCGAAGACTACTTCGGAGATACTCACACCGCCTCAAGCCCTGAGAACCCCCTCAGACCCGACGCCTTCAGCATTCCCAACGAAGTAAAAATACAAAAAATCCAAGACCACTTTCGCGCCATCATGGAAACCCTCGGCCTCGACCTGACCGACGACAGCCTCAGAGGCACCCCACTTCGAGTCGCCGAAATGATGGTCAACGAACTCTTTGCTGGACTAGACCCGGCCAACATGCCCACCCTGAGCACCTTCGAAAACAAATACAAATACGGCGAAATGCTCGTAGAAAAAAACATCGTCGTGTACAGCACCTGCGAGCATCACTTCCTGCCCATCGTGGGCCGTGCACACATCGGTTACATCAGCGCAGGCACCGTCATTGGCCTAAGCAAGATGAACCGTATCGTCGATTACTACGCCCGGCGGCCCCAGGTTCAGGAGCGCATGACCAAGCAAATCGTCCGTACCCTACAGCATGCCCTCGGAACCCCGGATGTAGCCTGTGTCATCGACGCCAAGCACCTCTGCGTCAACTCCCGCGGAATTCGCGATATCGACTCCTCCACCGTCACAGCCGAATATGGCGGACGCTTCCAGCAAGAAGCCGTGAAAAAAGAATTCCTTGACCTCATCGGCCTCAATACACAATTCGGAGTTTAAACTCAAATTTCAAAATCCTGTTTTTATTGGGCGCCTCCCCCGGCCGCTTTCCGCGAGCGGCCGGGGGCCGGTCTACGGCTCCTATTCCCCTTGCGGATCGGGTATAGCACATCGGGCTGCGGTGGCTCGCTCCCGCTCCGCCTCCTCGCCCGTGTGCCATATCACCCGCCCGCTGCGGCTCATATCCGCCTCCGCCCTGGCGCTTAACCCCCAATCCTCCACCCCCTACACTGCATTTCCTGCAGCAACCATCTACAAACGTACAGCCTCCGGCACCAGCAAAGTGTAATCACCTCCGTTCCTGATTACATCCCGCACAATGCTGCTCGAAATAGATGAATGACCGGCCGAAGTCAATAAAAACACCGTATCGATTTCAGGCATCAACTTCCTGTTGGTCTGCGCCACAGCTTTCTCAAACTCAAAATCAGCCGGATTCCGCAAACCCCTCAAAATAAAACGGGCATTTACACGCTTGCAGTAGTTTACCGTTAGTCCCTCATAAGAGTCCACCGCAATATTTGGTCTGTTTTGAAATGTTTTCCTGATCCATTCCATGCGCTGCTCAAGCGAAAACATATACGTCTTGCTCGAATTAACTCCCACCGCCACAATGATTCTGTCAAAAAGCTCGGCAGCCCTGCAAATCACATCATAATGACCTTTGGTGATCGGATCAAATGAACCTGGAAATACCGCTATTCGCTCCATTGAGGATTTTTTTTCAGTGCACTAAAGATACAGGCATCAAACAACTCCTCCAGAGAAATTCCCAGATATTGAGCCTGTTTCGGTAAAATGGACTGCCCGGACAAGCCAGGTACCGTGTTTATTTCTATTAATATCGGAGTGCCCGCCTCAGGCACAATATAATCTATTCTGACCAAACCCCTCAGCCCTAGTACTTTATAGACAATTTCAGAGGTCCTCTTTACAAATTCCGAAGCCTCTCTACTGATACGAGCCGGAGTGATTTCCTGCGACTGGCCACTGTATTTGGCATGGTAGTCAAAAAACTCCCCAGCCGGAACAATTTCGGTAGTCTCCATAGCCAGTACCTGACCAAATACATCCGAAACACCACAGGAAACCTCTATGCCTTTTACCATTTCTTCTATCAATACCAGCCGATCAATACGATAGGCTTTTTCAAAGGCCGGCATCAAACCGGCAGCATCCGTTACCTTCGATACTCCTATACTGCTACCGCTCCTTGACGGCTTTACAAAGACCGGATAGCTAAGGTCTCTTTCAATATCTCTTTCAGATGGCATCGAAGTAGTATAAATTCCTTTAGGCACCGCAATGCCCATTTTTTGAAGGTATGCATTACATTCCGCTTTGCTGAAGGTAAGTGCCATCGGCAGCACCCCTGCAGTAGTATAAGGAATCCGCAGCAAATCAAGCATCCCCTGCAAGATACCATCCTCTCCGGGTGTGCCATGTATGGCAATAAACACGACGTCAAACCTCACAAAACCACTCTCAGATCCAAATCCAAAAGGCTGCAAACTCAACGGCACTTCACCTCTGTCTGTCTGAACAAACAACCCCTCCTCTCGCACATCTACCAGATACTTTCTGAATTTCTCATCCGATAGATGCTCATAGACCACCTTTCCAGATTTCAAAGAAATTTCTCGTTCAGCGCTATACCCCCCGTAAAAAACGGCTACACAAGGTTTTCTATTCATTTGCAACAAAATAAAAGCACAAAACTACATGCCCATGATTGCACAAAAAAAGCCCCAAACTATGGGGCTTTTGAAGTTTGTCCTATTGGATGTTCTATTTAACGGCTTCCTGATAACGACGCGCTACTTCCGGCCAGTTAACTACATTCCAAAAAGCTGCAATATATTCTGGTCGCCGGTTTTGGTATTTTAGATAATAAGCATGCTCCCAAACATCCAGGCCAAGTATTGGGGTCCCCTTCTGCTCAGCAATATCCATCAGAGGATTGTCCTGATTCGGTGTACTGGTGATGAAGAGCTTCTTGTCAGCACCTACACAGAGCCATGCCCAACCGGAACCGAAGCGTGTAGCAGCTGCCTTGTTGAAATCTTCCTTCATCTTGTCAAATGAACCAAACTGACTATCGATAGCTGCGGCCAGTTCACCGGATGGAGTACCTCCTCCATTTGGCGCCATAATGGTCCAGAATAGCGTGTGGTTATAATGCCCTCCACCATTGTTTCTCACGGCTACAGAGAGTTTGCTGACCATAGACATCAGCTCTTCGATGCTTTTGTTTTCATACTCAGTGCCCTGAATGGCAGCATTGAGATTGTTGACATAAGCAGCATGGTGCTTTCCATGGTGTATTTCCATGGTCATAGCATCTATGTGAGGCTCTAAAGCTGCCTTGTCATACGGCAGGGATGGTAAGGTGAATGCCATAGGTATTTGGTTTTTTTGGTTTTACAAGAGCAACAAAGATAACCGCTCAAGGTTTTACCCCACAAAAACGGATGTCTATCATTCATTGACAGACTAAGTTTTGAATTTGAGTAAATTCAACAGATACTGCCCATACCCGCTTTTCATTAATGGAGCAGCCGCTGACTCCAGCTCCTGATCGTTGATAAATCCCTTGCGCCAGGCAATTTCCTCTATACAGCCAATCTTAAGGCCTTGGCGTTCTTCGATGACTTGTACAAACTGACCCGCCTGCATCAGTGAAGTAAAAGTTCCCGTATCGAGCCATGCCGTTCCACGCTCGAGCTTGCGAACCTCCAGTCTACCTTGCTGCAAATACACGTTGTTTACGTCCGTGATCTCATACTCACCTCTGGCACTGGGTTTTATTTCGGCAGCAATTCTTACTACATCGTTGTCGTAAAAATACAGACCCGGCACCGCATAGTTGGACTTAGGTTTTTTTGGTTTCTCTTCAATAGAAAGAACCCTGTTGTTTTCGTCAAATTCCACTACACCATAGCGCTCCGGATCGCTCACATGATAAGCAAATACAATTCCCCCATTTGGATTTTCGCAGGTGGCCAGCAGGCGTCCCATCCCTTGACCATAGAAAATGTTATCACCTAAAACTAGGGCTGCACTGTCGTGACCGATAAAATCCCTCCCCAGCACAAATGCCTGTGCAAGCCCATTGGGTTGGTGCTGTACAGTGTACTGAAAAGTACAGCCTATCCGGCTTCCATCACCCAGCAATCTCTGAAACAAAGGCATATCATGAGGAGTGGTGATGATCAGGATGTCTCGAATTCCTGCCAATAGCAGTGTGGATAGCGGATAGTAAATCATGGGTTTATCGTATACCGGCATCAACTGTTTGCTCACTGCTAGTGTAAGGGGGTGAAGTCGCGTACCGCTTCCGCCTGCCAATACAATACCTTTCATAGACGATTGAATTTATGGCCGTGAAAATAGGGGCTTTTCCCTCACAATCACCTAAATATTCCGGTGAATCTTTGAAAATATTCTACGGTCATGGATTTTGTTTTGATTTAAAAATACTGATTGTTACTTTTGCCGCCGTTTTTCAGAATGGGGAATTAGCTCAGTTGGCTAGAGCGCTACAATGGCATTGTAGAGGTCATCGGTTCGAATCCGATATTCTCCACTCCCTAAGTCTTCCGATGTGAGGACTTTATATTTTCAAGACACCTTTTTATCTCGGGTAACTGTGCTTTTCCTTATCAAAACACAGATTTAGCTACCTGGTAAATATTGTCGCTTTTCCCCATCGAGTAATAATGCAATACAGGAACACCTGCCTTAATCAACTCTTTTGACTGCTGAATGGTCCACTCAATACCAATCTGCCGGACAGCCCGGTTGTCCTTTGCTTTCAGAATTTCAATGGACAATTCATCTGGTATATCTACGTGAAACATGTGCGGAATCAGCGAAAGTTGCTTTTTAGTGGATAGTGGCTTCAATCCCGGAATGATGGGAACACCGATACCGGCATTTCTGCATTTGTCTACAAAATCAAAATACTTCTGATTGTCAAAAAACAATTGGGTGATGATGTAATCTGCACCGGCATCCACCTTTCTCTTCAGGTTTTGAATGTCGATGTGAAGATTCGGAGCTTCAAAATGTTTTTCGGGATAACCCGCCACTCCGATACAAAAGTTGGTGGGTGTGTTGTTTTCGATTTCTTCATCGAGATAAATTCCCTTATTTAAGTTTTGTATTTGTTCGACCAGTTGATAGGCGTAGTGATTGCCATCGGGCTCCGGGATGAAGTAGCGTTGTCCTTTTTGAGAGTCACCTCGAAGTGCAAGGACGTTTTGTATGCCCAGAAAGTCCAGTTCAATGAGCACGTTCTCTGTTTCCTCCCGGGTAAAACCTCCACATAGCAGGTGGGGAACGGCTTCTACTTTGTAGCGGTGCATAATAGCAGCGCAGAGCCCAACTGTGCCTGGTCGTTTTCGGATTACTTTTTTCTGGTACAAACCGTTGGGAAGAGGTTTCAGCACAGTTTCTTCCCGGTGGTAGGTCACATTGATAAAGGGAGGGTTGAATTCCATCAATGGGTCAATGTTGCCATACACATCGAAGATGTTGTCTCCTTTGAGAGGTGGAAGGATTTCAAAGGTGAACAGTGTTTTTTGAGTGTTTTTAATGATGTCAATGATTTTCATCAAAAAGCGGGGATTTTTAAAAGTTTAAAATGGGTTGCAGCCAGCGTTTTGCGGTTTCCAGATCCCAACCTTTTCTACAGGCATACTCCGCAAGCTGGGACTGGTCAATTTTACCTATTCCAAAGTATCGGGATTCCGGATGAGAGAAGTACCATCCGCACACCGAGGAAGCAGGCCACATAGCAAGGCTTTCGGTCAGGGTGGTACCGATGGAAGCTTCTACCTTCAGGAGCTTCCAAATCGTCAGTTTTTCGGTGTGGTCAGGACAGGCCGGATATCCCGGAGCTGGCCTTATACCTTGATATTGCTCACGGATGAGTGCCTCGTTGTCTAATTTTTCATTTGGTGCATACCCCCAGTATTCTTTTCTCACCCTCTCGTGCAAATACTCGGCAAATGCCTCTGCCAATCGGTCCGCCAGAGCTTTGACAATGATGGCCGAATAGTCATCCTTTTCGCTTTCAAACTTACCGGCAAGCTCATCCGCTCCAAAAATCGATACGCAAAAGGCCCCGAGATAGTCTGTATGTCCGCTGTCGACAGGCGCTACGAAATCAGCCAGAGCTAGATTGGGATGTCCAGAAGGTTTCGGTGTTTGCTGTCTGAGTGTATGAAATTTAAGCACATCCCCATTGTTTTGAAATACTAGAATATCATCGTCATCCACACTATTTGCCGGGTAAATGCCAAAAACCGCCTTGGCCACCAGCATTTTTTCGTTTACAATCCGGTCAAGCATCTGATTGGCGTCCGAATACAATTTTCTGGCTTCTGCACCTACTATGGGGTCGCTGAGGATTTTCGGAAAACGTCCTGCCAATTCCCACGCTTGAAAAAAAGGTGTCCAATCGATGTAGTTTCTGAGTATCTCGGCAGGAAAATCTGACAGTACTCTGTTGCCTTCCATGTTGGGATGCAACGTTCTGAAGTTTCGAAGGTCTATTTTAAGTTTATTTTCTCTTGCCTTATCGATGGGCAATAAGTCTTTTTCGGATTGCTTTTTCAGGTATCCGTCACGCAATCGCTGATATTCTTCTTTTACTTGCTGTATAAAAATGTGCTTTTGTTCGCTGCTTATCAACGAAGCAGCAACGGGTACAGACCTTGAGGCATCGAGCACGTGAACTACCGGACCTGAATATTCAGGCGCTATTTTGACGGCTGTGTGAGCTCTGGACGTGGTAGCTCCGCCAATCAGCAGGGGAATCCTCATTTTACGCTTTTCCATTTCGCGCGCTACATACACCATTTCGTCCAGACTGGGAGTAATCAATCCTGATAATCCGATGATATCTACTGCCTCGCGCTGTGCTGTATCCAGGATTTTATCCATCGGAACCATCACACCCAGGTCTATTACCTCGAAATTGTTGCAGGCCAAAACCACTCCTACAATATTTTTTCCTATGTCGTGGACATCGCCTTTTACGGTAGCCAAAAGAATTTTGCCTGCGCCTGATGACTGGTTTTGACTTTGGTTCTTGTTTTTTTCCTGGAGCAGATATGGTTCAAGCCATGCTACAGATTTTTTCATCACACGTGCACTCTTTACCACCTGTGGAAGAAACATTTTTCCTTCTCCAAACAGATCGCCTACCACGTTCATGCCTGCCATCAGAGGGCCTTCGATCACATCGAGGGGACGGCCTAACTTCTTCAATGCTTCAGCAGTATCCTGCTCGATATATTCATCGATGCCTTTGATCAGGGCGTGTTTCAGCCGCTCTTCTACAGGCCATGAGCGCCACTCCTCCTGCACAGACTTGGTTATTTCTGTACCTCTGAATTTCTCTGCATACTCAATGAGTCTATCGGTTGCATCCGGCCTGCGGTTAAAAAGCACATCCTCGATGCGTTCCTTCAGTTCTGGTTCTATTTCTTCATACACTCCGATTTGACCGGCATTTACTATTCCCATGTCGAGTCCAGCCTGAATGGCATGATACAAAAAAGCTGTATGCATCGCTTCTCTGACCGGCTCATTGCCTCGAAATGAGAAGGAGATGTTGGAGATTCCACCGCTTACCTTGGCTCCGGGAAGATTTTCTTTGATCCACCGCGTAGCACGAATGAAATCGATCGCGTAATTGTTGTGCTCAGGTATGCCGGTCGCAACGGTGAGAATGTTGGGATCAAAGATGATGTCTTCAGGGGGAAAATTTACGCGATTGACCAATATGTCATAGGCCCTTTGGCAGATGGCTATTCTTCGCTCAAAAGTATCGGCTTGTCCTTGCTCATCAAAGGCCATGACCACTACTGCAGCCCCGTAATCTCTAATTTTTTCGGCGTAATCAATAAATTTTTCCTCTCCTTCTTTCAGTGAAATGGAATTTACGATCGCTTTGCCCTGTACGCATTTCAGACCGGCCTCTATCACCGACCATTTCGAAGAGTCGATCATGATCGGCACTCTGGATATATCGGGTTCGGAGGCGATGAGATTCAAAAAAGTGGTCATGACTGCTTCGCTGTCCAGCATACCTTCGTCCATATTGACATCGATGATTTGGGCGCCGTTTTCTACCTGTTGTCTGGCTATTTCTAGGGCTTTTTGGTAGTTTCCTTCGCGAATAAGCCTGGCAAACTGACGAGACCCTGTCACATTGGTGCGCTCTCCTATGTTTACAAAGTTGACTTCCGGCCTTACAACCATTGGCTCAAGTCCGCTGAGCTTCAGATAGTGCGGCAGCTTTGGCAGGGGTCTGGGCTTGTACCTGGCCGCTTCTTCTGCAATCAGTCTGATGTGCTCAGGGGTAGTGCCACAGCACCCACCTATGATGTTGACCAGATTTCCCTGGAGAAATTCCCTGATTTGCGCCCGCATCATTTCAGGGGTTTCATCATATTGTCCAAAGGCATTGGGCAATCCGGCATTGGGATGTGCCGAAATGTGAAATTCAGCGTGTCGAGCCAAATCCGCCAGATAAGGCTGCATTTGTCTGGCTCCCAATGCGCAGTTGAGCCCAATGCTGAGCAGAGGTATATGTGAGAGCGAATAGAGAAATGCCTCAACGGTCTGGCCGGATAGGGTGCGTCCGCTATTGTCTGTGATGGTTCCGCTCACCATTATGGGGAGCATTTCACGATGGTGGTCTTTGAAATACCTGCGAATGGCATACAGGGCAGCTTTGGCGTTCAGGGTATCAAAAATTGTTTCAACCAGGAGAATGTCTACCCCACCTTCTACCAAACCTGCTACCTGTTCGTAGTAGGCATCTACCAATTCGTCGAAGGTTATGGCCCGGTAGCCAGGTCTGTTTACATCCGGCGATAGCGAGGCTGTACGATTGGTAGGTCCGATGGATCCGGCTACAAATCTGGGCTTGTGAGGAGTCCGCTCCGTAAATTGGTCTGCTGCCTTCCGGGCCAACCGTGCAGCTTCCACATTGAGCTCGTAAACAAGCTCTTCCATATGATAGTCAGCCATGGAGACTCGCTGGCTGTTGAAAGTATTGGTTTCCAAAATATCCGCTCCTGCTTCGAGGTATTTTCTGTGAATTTCTTCGATGATGTGTGGCTGTGTGAGAACGAGCAGGTCATTGTTGCCTTTCAACGGATGTGGCCATTGAGCAAAGCGCTCTCCTCGGTAATCCTCTTCGCTCAGATTGTATTGCTGAATCATGGTGCCCATAGCACCATCGAGTACCAAAATACGTTCAGAGAGTATTTTTTGAAGGATTTCGCTGCGGTTGAGACTTGGGGTGGCTACCTTTGCTTTCATCAGGCTCTTTATTTAGGTCTTTTGCCTATCAAGAGCCGGGGTCAACCGCTTTCCAGTATGTCAGATTTGCATTTGACCAATCTGGTCTGGCGCTCATCTGCATCTGAGCCCTAGAGAGCTCAGAACCGGAATTAGCACCCTGCTGCCCGTAGGTTCAGGGTTGCTAAGACTTCACAGGGCCGGTCCCTCCGTCTTTCTTGATAAGCAAAGCAAATGTAAGGTGCCAAAAGTCAATTTTTGCATGCGTGATTGCAATATGCACTTATTCTTTAAAATTTTATACTGGTAAACTTTCAAGCTCGACCTCTGAACCGAAATTCAGGCATCTAAAAACGAAACACTGGATAACTTGAAAAGTAGCCTGAGCACGAATACTTGTTACTTTAATATAAGTTGTTTTTCTACGTTGAACGAAATGTCATAATTGACCGATTTCTTTGTCGTTTGCTTTGATTTGCTACACAATAAACCTAAAATTACTTAGATTAACAAAAGCGAGGTTTCAGGAATTAAAGCGATATGCAGTGAATGGGATGATGCATTGGATGGCTAAGCTGAGTTGTAGCTGACTGGTGCGTAGTTCCTATAAGTACATCGCGGCCTGATATGGGCAGGATTAGCAAGTTTTTTCTGCTATTTGGCCGGTTCTTTTTAAAATAAAATCGAAAAATAGAGAGTGGGTTTCAAGAAACATTTTGAATGTTCTGCAGTCGGTTCTTCGTTATTTTCAGATAAAAAACCGCCCCAAAATACGGGGCGGTTTCCTTTTAATTTTACTTTTTGACAAACTTCTTTTGAATCGCTTTATTGCTTGTTTGCACTTTGATTATGTAGACCCCACTATTTAGGTTTTGTACATTTATTTTATGTACAATAGCGGAACCTGAAGGTAATTGTTGCGAATAGACAATTTTGCCGGTTACATCGCTGATTGATAGAAAAGAATTTTTATCAAATGTGTTTTCTATTTGCACATTAAGCCATTCTGCAGCTGGATTGGGATAAATTTTAATTGCGTCTGCTTCGGTAAAAAATTCTTCATCTATTCCAATTGTTTGACTTAAGCAGCTGGAATTTCTGGTTACTTGTCCTCTGATCTCCCCGTTGGGATGAGCCATGGTATGTACATTGACATACACGCTGTCGTGCCTGAATTGTATGGAGTTTTGAAGTGTAAAAGGCATCTGGTCAGAACTTTTCCAAAATCCAAAAGCACCGTTGTTCATCCAAAGTGGGGTAATATCAAAAATAACAGGGCCATTTTGACCTGCCACACCTTTGTGAAAGTGTATTGCGTTGCTCTCCAAACCATGGGATACAATCATAAAATGAGCATTGTCTTGATTGCGATCGATTGATACTATCCCTGTGCCAAATGCAGAAGTCATAACCGGGGGCACCTCCTGCATGCCATCCAAAGAAATGGTGTACCCTTCTCTTGCCACCCGGTATACCTGACCTCTGATTTCACCGGAAGGATGTGCAGCTGTATGAATGTTAATGTAGATATCTCCGACTAGTAATTGGTTGATAAATGCATTGGAAAGAGCAGCACCTGTCACCATTCCTGAAATTCTGTTGCCCATTATTGAGGATGTGAGGTCGACAGCTACTGGTCCATTACTTCCCATGGGAGCATTGTGAAAATGCGCGCTGGTAATGGGACCGCTCAAACCGTCCGCAACGATGTCATACCACAATGTATCTAAGGTAGTGTTTAACATCACTGTGGCCACTCCTTTGGCATTGGTAGCAACGGGTGGCACTTCCTGCATTCCGTCAATGATGGCATCGAAGTACAAATACCTCTTTTCATTCATCAATTGGCCCCTGATTTCACCTCCGGGATGCATGTTTGTGTGAACATTGATATAAATTTTTGATGACATCAGGCTGTCCAGTAACATCTGAGAGGGATTGTTAATGACCCCGCTAATTACATTGCCGTTGATATTGGAGGTTAGATCTACTGCAACACCCCCATTAACACCAATAGCACCATAATGCAGATGCGCAGCGGTGATGGGGCCACTCAGATTTTGTGTTACAATTTGATAGGTAATTTTTGACAAGTCTTTTGACAAATTAAAAAAGCCGACTCCGTATGCCGGGGTCATGACCGGTGGCACCTCCTGACTGCCATCCAATTTGGTGGAAAACGCCCAGTCTGTCTCCAGATAAATTTGTCCTCTAATTTCTCCGGCCGGATGAGCGGCTGTATGTACATTTATGTAATACTTGCCACTTAGTAATTTTGAAATGGTTTGCTGGGTCAGTTGCATTCCGGTTAAAATAGTGGAAATTCTAAATCCGGAAACAAAAGGTGTAAGGTCTATTACTACCGGTCCATTCATCCCCGGGTCACCTTCATGGATATGAATCCCTGTAATGGGGCCGCTCAACCCGGTAACTGTAATGTCGATACATGCCGTATCGCGCGTGGAATTAAGCAGAATGCCGGCCACCCCCAACGCATTGGTACTTACTGCCGGCACTTCCTGAGAACCATCCAGTTTTGCTGACATTAGCAGTTTTTCGGTGAGATGGCCGGTTACTGCATTTAGAGCATTCAGCAACATTCCAATTGCTAAAGAAAAGAGTTTTTGCTTTTTCATTTTTTTGATTTTTGAATTTCAGTAATACCTACGGATAAAATCAGATTTTGGATTACTGATGATATGTTTTTTCAAAAATTTTATAGGGCACAAGAACAGGAGCACATGTGGTAATTGCTGCTCATACATTCTAAAATTGGCTGGATACGGAACAATTGCTGTCCATGAAAAACAAACCAGTTGGAAAGGAAATCTGGGCTTTGTCCTGCTGTAGAATGGATGTTAAATAGAAGTGTTTCTTAAATAGTGCCTATCACATACATGGCTTCGAGCGTGGGCACCTGACTACCACCTTTTTTTTCCAATGTAATGGCAAAAGCATCTGCATCTTTGAAGCTTTTCATTTTCTGGACATTTAAGGCAGAAACCTCTTCTATGAGTCCTGCATCGAAGGGGCGCCCATCTACCAATGCCCACAGCTGAAATTGCTTGTCTTCAGGTGGCTGTGGCAGGTTATTGATAGCTACGTAAACTTCCTGCGAATTTTTGTTCCAGTATACGGTGGCAAGGGCCTCTGGTTGGATGCTGGTTCCTCTGAGCACAACTTTTTCTGTAAAGGGATCGAGCAGAAAATCAAATTGAGATCGGACCAGGGTGTATGCTTCTTTCTGCGCCTGTAGTTCTTTTTGATACAATTTTGATTCTGTTTCCAGCAGGGCAAATCGGTTGTTAGTTTCTTTTAGCTGGCTGTGCAGATACAAGCTGTATAGCAAAAGACCCGTGAATACAAACAGAACGGACGCAGCGGCTATCCATTTTTTGTGTTTGACCATTATGGCGGTAAGGTTTCCGGAAGCGCCTTTGAAGTGTGGTTTTGCTGATTGTGCCGTTGGTGCCGTGTCGTTTTGGATGGATAACCAGATTTTTTCTTTAAGGCCCTCGGGAGGATTGACCTTGTACTGCTCGGCATACCGCTGCAGTGAATTTTGTATGAGAAAGATTTCTTCTTGTATCTCCGGATAACATCTGGCCAGACATTCTACTCCTTTTGCATCGGTTTCTGATGCACTTCCCAGAGCATAATCCTCAAGTATGCCAGATGATATAATAAGCTCTTTAAGGTTCATGGATTAATCGTTTAAAATTTCTTTTAAAATTTTTATAGCTTTCCTTATTCTCGATTTTACAGTGCCTATTGGCAAATTTAACTTTTCTGAAGCCTGTTCCTGTGTGTAGCCATAGATGTAAACGGTCTCAATTACATGTTGGTATTCGGGTTTTAGATTGGAAATTACGTCTCTTAGTCCTATGTGATCGGATGTTATTTCATCAGTTGGTATTTTCTGTATATGTACGAAATGATCATCCATTCGGATTTTGTCCTGATTTTTTTTTGAGCGTGTGTAGTCGATGGCTGTATTTCTTGCGATGCGAAGCATCCAGGTGAATAATGTTCCTTTTGATGCGTCGTATGCATCGATATTTTTCCAAATTTTAATAAAGGACTCTTGCAATACGTCTTGTGCGTTTTCTTCTGATTTTACGATTTTTAAGATGATACCGTATAAAGTCGGGGCGTACATCTCATATACTTGATTAAACGCACCTTGACTTTTGGTTTTCAGAGCTTGTGCCAAATCATCTTTTATGAATGCGGGTTTTAATGGCATTTTTTATCATTTAAAGTGAAATCTGTATGGGTGGCCTGATGGGCAAAGTTAATTGCATGAGTTTTTTATGCCTGTGGGCTTTCTGATGTTCTTGCTTTAAATCATTAAATCTGCAAGGAAATGCAAATACCAGGGTGTTTTTTTCGGATTACAGGATCCGGTTTTGCAGGTTGCCGGGACAATCTCTCCGGGAACCGATGTTTTTTGTCATTACTATGTGGGTGATTTTTTACACGGTTTCTGCCACTGATTGAGAGACGAAGCTTCTGAGGGCAGTGGCCGGCTCTGTATTGGTATCGATAGTAGAATGCACTGCAATTAAATCTGTACCTCATTGTTTTGAGCAAAATTTTTTGGGTGCGGGATGTTGGCGAACAGGGATATTTGCGCGCAGGGTGTTTGAATGGAATCAGGGAAGCATTTGTTCTTCAGTTCACTTTATGGACTTGCAGAACGAGCCGGGGAGGCTTAATGGACTTGCGCTCCCTGATGGCGAAAGTATCCTTTGACGGGATGCAAAATTTAGAGATAAAATTGTGTAGGACCGGTCAGAACCTCTTTAAAACATTTTTAAGCCTCGTGCGACGGTTTCAGCAGTAACAACGGTCAGGAAAGAGGTAACTTCCGTTGGATTGTTTTTCAGAATTCTAGTTTCAGGTTTTTTGATTTTCGAGCATTTGGACGGAGGATGGACGTGTCTGATGCGCCAGGGCGAAGGCGGATATGAGCCGCAGCGGGCGGGCCTGTGTGGCACACGGGCGAGGAGGCGGAGCGAGAGCAAGCCACCGCAGCCCGCTGTGCCACGCCCGATCCGCAAGGGGAATAGGAGCCGCAGACCGGCCCCCGGCCGCTCGCGGAAAGCGGCCGGGGGAGGCGCCCAAAAAAACATTACAGAAATTCGTATCCGATATCGCGCCGATAGTACATCTGCTCAAAAGTAATGTGCTCTATGGTGCTGTAGCTGAGCTGCAAGGCCTGGCGGATGTCAGGTGCAAGGGATGTGACGGCCAGTACACGGCCACCTGATGTGGTAAGTAGGTTTGCCTGGCGATTGGTACCGGCGTTGATGATGTGGGTGTCGCGTGGCAATGTGTCGGGCAACGTGATGGGAAAACCTCTCTGGTACGTGGAGGGATATCCGCCGGATACGACCATGACCGTGGCTGCTGCCTGAGCAGTGGCCAGGGCGGTACGGGAGGAGCCGAGTTGGCCGTTTGCTATGTCGAAACAGAGTTGGAGAAAATCTTCGTCGAGGCGAGGCAGAATGACTTCTGTCTCAGGGTCTCCGAGGCGGCAGTTGTATTCGATCAGATAGGGTTCGCCGGCTACGGAGATGAGGCCAAAGAAGATGAAACCTCGATACGGAATTTGCCTTTGCCGGAGGCCTTGCAGGGTAGGCTCGATGATGCGGGTAATGACTTTGTGGCGAAGTGATTCATTGAAAAAGGGGACGGGACTGATGGCGCCCATGCCTCCGGTATTGGGGCCGGTATCGCCCTCACCAATGCGCTTGTAGTCTTTGGCCTCGGGCAATAGGACATAGTGCGCTCCATCGGTGGCAATAAAGACGGAAAATTCAATCCCTGATAAAAACTCTTCAATGACCACACGCCTGCCTGCCTGCCCAAATTGCTCACCGAGAAGCATGGCATCGAGCGTATCGGTTGCTTCGGTGAGTGTGTGGCAAATGACCACACCTTTGCCAGCGGCCAGACCATCGGCTTTGAGCACATAAGGTGGGGTAAGGGTGTGGAGAAATTGCCGGGCTTCGTCTATTTGACGGGATTCAAATGCGCGATAGGCTGCTGTAGGTATGCCCATTGCTTGCATAAAATCCTTGGCAAAAGACTTACTGCCCTCCAGCATGGCTGCCTGGGCCACGGGGCCGCAAACAAGTATTCCCTCTGTGGACAGCCGGTCGGCAATGCCGTTGACCAGTGGCTCTTCGGGCCCTGCAATTACCAGATCGATTGAATGCTTGCGGGCAAAGCCGATGATGGAGTCGAAGTCGTTGTAACCAAAAGGCAGATTGGTGCCAAAAGCATGTGTGCCTCCATTGCCAGGTGCAATGAAAAGCTGGTGAGTTATGGTGCTTTGGGAGATCTTCCAGGCCATCGTATACTCACGGCCACCGCTACCCAGGAGGAGGATTTTTTTCATGAATGTCTTGATTTACTCTTTGATAAAGAGAGCTTTGAGCTCTGTAGCCTCTTCGGGTTTCATTTTTCCGGAGAGTATAAGGGCTAGCTGGCGCCGGCGCAAGGCTCCATCGTAGCGTTTTTTTTCAAGCTCAGTTTCGGGCTCCACAGGCGGTACCTGTATGGGATTGCCGAGCTGGTCTACGGCTACGAAGGTGTAAATGGCTTCGTTGGCTTTGATGCGTTCACCCCGTGCATTTTCTTCGATGAACACATCTACAAATACTTCCATAGACGAATAAAATGCACGGCTTACTTTGGCCTCGAGCGTCACAATACTGCCTTCGGGAATCGGATGCTGAAAAGAGACGTGATTGACAGAGGCCGTCACTACTATCCGCTTGCAATGACGATGGGCTGCAATGGCCGCACAGCGGTCCATCCAGCTCAATAGCTGGCCACCGAAGAGATTCTTGAGATTGTTGGTATCGTTGGGAAGTACCAACTCGGTCATGATGGTAAGGGATTCGGAGGGCTTTTTAGGCTTCATTCAAACTACTAATTGCCATGCAAATATCCGCCTGCAGCCTGAGGAAAAGCGCAAAAAGAAAGTAAATGTAGCAGGAGGCTACAAATACGGCGCGGAAAAGGGTAAGAATACACCGGATAAAAGCTTTGGGGCACAAGTATTTTGTAAAGGGATCGTGTATGATGTACACCGTTTGTAATTGATTGATAACAAAATTTTTAGCCCTTTGATGGGATTTGTTTGGCCACGGATTGCGATATTTGCCCAATGAGCAACTAATTAAATAAATCACCAAATATGTCAAAAACAAGAATTACCGTAGCTAAAGGAGATGGCATAGGTCCGGAAATCATGGATGCCACATTGAAAATCATCATGGCTGCCGGAGCTCAAATCGAAATAGACGAGATCGAAGTAGGTGAAAAAGTATACTTGTCGGGCAATACGGCTGGTATTTCAAAGGAAGCCTGGGATATCATCATCCGCAATAAGATTTTTTTGAAAGCACCCATCACCACCCCGCAGGGTGGAGGTTACAAATCTCTGAACGTAACCACCCGGAAAACACTTGGACTCTATGCCAATGTGCGCCCATGCCGAAGTCTTCATCCCTTTGTAGAGACCAAACATCCGGTGATGGACGTAGTCATCATCAGGGAAAACGAAGAGGACCTCTATGCCGGCATTGAGCACCAGCAAACCGACGAAGTGGTGCAATGTCTGAAACTCATAAGCCGCCCCGGAAGCGAGAAAATCGTGCGTTATGCCTTTGAATATGCCCGTGCTTACAACCGAAAAAAGGTAACCTGCTTCACAAAAGACAACATCATGAAGCAGACCGATGGACTCTTTCATAAAGTATTTGACGAAATAGGTGCTGAATATCCGGACATCGAAAAAGAACACTGGATTGTGGACATCGGTGCTGCAAAACTTGCCGATACCCCTGAAGCCTTTGATGTAATCGTAATGCCCAATCTGTATGGGGACGTGCTGTCGGATGTAGCTGCACAAATCACCGGCTCAGTAGGACTGGCCGGCTCGGCTAATATCGGCGATGAATATGCGATGTTTGAGGCCATTCACGGCTCAGCTCCCCGTCGCGCAGGTCAGAATGTGGCCAATCCCTCCGGGCTGCTGCAGGGTGCCATTCTCATGCTCATTCACATAGGACAAGGTGATGTGGCTGAAAAAGTACAAAATGCATGGCTCAAGACACTGGAAGACGGTATACACACCTACGACATCTACAAAGAAGGCATCAGCAAAAAGAAAGTAAGCACAAGCGATTTTGCAGATGCCGTAATCGAAAGGCTTGGTCAGAAACCACAAACCCTGAAACCCGTGAGCTTTAAGGCTGGCACTGCCTTCAAGCTGCCTAAATACGAACGCAAAGCACCGGCCAAGAAAGACCTAGTGGGTGTGGATCTCTTCGTACACTGGTCCGGATTCAACGCCAATGAAATCGGCAAGAAGCTGGAAACCCTCAACAAAGACAATGTTTATCTGGACATGATTACCAATCGCGGTGTGAAGGTGTATCCCGACGGGTTTGAAGCTACTTTCTGCACCGATCACTGGCGCTGCCGATTTAAAACCAACAATGGCCAGAACCTGACCAAGCACCAGATCATCGACCTGCTTACACGCGCAGAAGCGGCAGGTATCGATGTAATTAAAACAGAAAATCTGTATTATTTCAACGGCGAAAGAGCTTTCTCTCTAGGCCAGGGACAGTAATCGTTCCCACCTATAGCATGAATACACTGACCCGCTGCGAACCAGCGGGTCTTTTTATTCCAAATTGTTGATCGCACGGGCTATGTGTAAAAATTTTGCCCTTACCTCATGGTAATTTGCTGGATTAATGGCGTAGGTGCGTTCCTCCAATTGCCTCGGCAGCTCTATTCTGACTTTAGAGCCTCGGTCAGGAGTCGTTTTCCAATGAATTTTACCTTGAAAATATTGCTTCTCACTGTCCATGACAAAGGCCGTATATTCTTTTTTGCCAGGATGGTAGTAAACCTGCAGAGCGAAGTCACTGCCACCGTCTATTTCGTCAAACAGTACACCTAGATTCGTCATTTTTATTTGGCTTTTGTGTGCATCGATTAACCCCATGGCCTGAGTGAAGTTTCCCTTTCGGGTGAGCACAAGTATTTCAGCAGATAAATTTTCATTGGAGATACCGGTAGCATTCTGCCACTTTTTTATAAAATAGTAAGCACTGTCGGGCATTTTCAGCGTGTAAAGGTAGGTGCGTATCAAGGCGTCGTACGCACTGTTTTGGAACCCCGGAGTTTTGAATTTTGACAAATGCTGCAGCAGAAATGCCTTTCCCCTCCGGTAATCTTCCTGCTCAGCCATGGCCTGGTAGGCTAGCCAGTAGAGGCTTTCATCTCCCGGACGCAGCTTGATAAGCATTCTGTACTCAGCCTCGGCTTCGCGGTTTTTACCTAGTTGCAGGAGTATTCCGGCACGTGTCTTTAGATAGGTGTAATTTCGAAGGTCGTATTTAAGGGCCTTTTCGGTGTATTCCAGCGCTTCCACCCACTTCTCCTGCGCCAGAAGCACCTGTGCCATCTGCCAGTAGGCCTCTTCCGTGGTATATCCACGCTTGATGACCTTGTACAAGATGTCTTCAGCTTTTCCGGGATTTTTGTGCCTGAAATATGCATCCGCTACCAGCAGAGCTTCCTCTCCTCGAAGTGAATCGATCTTGTTGCCATAGGCCAGCAACCTGGAATATTGCCCGGCCGCATGCAGCCTGCTGATATCTTGTGCGCGTACCTTTGTGGACAATGAAATCAGATGAAAAAAACTTATAAAGCAGATGAATAATGAATTTCGCATCAACCTGGTACAATACGATATAGCCTGGCACGATATCGAAGGCAATCACGCCAAAATTCAAAAACTGTGCGAAGATATGCCCTTCTGTCATCTGCTGGTGCTCCCTGAGATGTTTAACACTGGCTTTAGTATGCAGCCGGCAACCTTTGGAAACCGAGCTGCACACGCCGGACTGGATTTTATGCACGAGCTCACTCAGGTGTATCGCACAGCCGTTTGTGGCTCCCTTATCGCAGAAGATAACGGCCGCTACTACAACCGGCTTTACTTCCTCACACCAGATGGCCAGGAGTACACCTACGACAAACGCCATCTCTTTACCCTGGCCGGCGAGCATCAGCACTATACAGCCGGGCGCCACAAGATCAGCATATCGTATCGGGGCTGGAAAATCCTGCCACTGATTTGCTATGACTTGCGATTTCCGGTCTGGTCGCGCCAATCACCTGAAAACCCGTATGACCTGCTGCTCTATGTAGCCAACTGGCCGCAGCGCCGTAGCCATGCATGGCGCACCCTTCTGCCAGCAAGAGCCATCGAAAACATGGCCTATACAGCAGGCGTCAACCGCGTAGGCTACGATGCCTCCGGGGTGTTTCACAGTGGTGACTCGGCTGTGTATGATGTGCTTGGCCAGCAAATCACTCAACCGGCCAGCGACACCGAATGCATTCTAAGCGCAACCCTCTCCCTGTCCGAACTGCGCGAACTCAGGCACAATCTCGGCTTTCTCAACGATGCCGATGCATTTTCCATACAGTGAAGTTTTTAAACTTTTGCCCATGATGTACCTTTATCTCTTAAAACAATCACTCCACATGCATCGCCTCCTGCTCCCAATAGTGTTGATGATATCCGCTTGCAGCAGCAAATCCATCGATAGCCTACCGGAAGAAGACCTACAGGTGATTTACTACCTCGATACCCTCGAAGCCCAGATAGCCGAAGCAAAAAAAATAGCCAGACAATACAATCCCGAGCGCATGAAAACCATCCTGGCTGAATTGGAAGTGTACTACCAGCACTTCAAAACCAGCCCCAGGCAATACTCGCGTGAGTTCTTTATTTACGACCTCTCAGGCCTTGAAGACACTCGCCGTACGCTCACCAAATCCCTACCCGAATATCAAAAAATCATCCACGAACTTGACTTCAACGAAAAACAGATAAAAGCACTAAAAAACATGATTCGTTCAGCCGATTCGCTTAACGATACCCTCCGCATGTACATCGACCACGAATCGATCGCCATGCAGGAAACCATGACCAAATTTTACAAACGCATTCGAAACCCTCTAAACTACAAAGACAAATGGCCCGAACTGAAACGCAGACTCGACAGCGCCATGCAATACGACCTCCAAAATCCATTGCCTTGAGAACCCTTTTGATATCAATAGTCTCAGCAGTCACCGTACAAACAGCTGCACAAAATCCACAGCTGGCCGATACCTATTTCGAAAATAAAGAATACGACAAAGCCCTGGCCGAATACCGCGAACTCTACAAGCGCAGTCCACAGCGCCTTTTTTACCTGCGGATGTATCAGTGCCACCTCGAGCTCAAAGAATACAAGGAAGCCGCCACCCTCGCCGAAAAACACCTCCAACGCACCAACGAACCCGAAGGCATTTACCTGGCTGACGTCGCATTTGCCAAAGCCAGGATGGGCGACTCAAAAGCCGAGTCGAAAATCATCAACCGAATCCTCGAATCCATCGCTAAAAATCCCCAAAACGCCTATCAGGTAGGTCAGGCCCTCAGCGACAAAGGATACTTCGAAGCCGCTCTGCGCACCTATGAAATCGCCGAAAAAGCCAATCCTTCCTTCAACTTCACCTACCAAAAAGCCCTCCTCTACGCAGACCTCGGCCAACTCGAAAAAATGTACGATGCCTACATCGAAATCCTCGAACGCACTCCCTCCATGGCTCCGACCATCAAAAGCCTACTGGCACGCGCCATGGCAGCCGAAGGTGGTGAAGACGACCTCTCCTACATTGCCTCCCACCTGTACACACGCGCCTTTCAGCTCAAAAACCCTGTAATGGCCGATGTACTTACCTTTATCTACACCGAAAAAAACGACTACCCATCAGCCCTCGCCTTTCTGAAAGAATGGCACCAACGCACCGAATTTGGCACCATAGGCGAAATTTACCAACTCGCCCTCCATGCCATAAAACAACAAGATTATCACCACGCCATCGACGCCCTCACCTGGGTGCTCAGCCATACCACCAACGCCAGCTACCTCCACCGCGCCACCCTTGCCTTGCATGAAGCACGCGCCCGTCAGGCACTTGACCCCCAGTGGCCCCTCTCACACGTTCAAACCATCATCGACGAAAACCAAAAACTCCTGCAAACTCAGGGCCTTAGCTTCAACACCTCCTCACTGGCCGAAGCAACCGCCAAACTCATGGCCCAACGCACCGGACAAAAAACCCAGGCCCTCGAACTCATTGAAAGCCTCGTAAAATTACCCGGCCAACCCGCCGACGAAAAAGCCCGACTCCTCATGCTCAAAGGCGACATCTACCTCTCCATGAAAGAACCCATGATCGCCATCGTAGCCTATGCAAGAGCCGAAGAAATCGCCGAATCCGAAACCTTAAAAGACAACGCCAAACTCGCACGCGCACGCGCCATCTACTACAACGGCGATATACCCTGGGCTCTCGAAATATTTGAAATCCTCCAGGAGAGCACCTCCAAACCTACCTCAAACCAGGCAAGCTACTACGCCTCCAAAATAATGCTCAATTCAGGAGGCGACACCACCTACGAAGCCATGACCCTCTACGCCCACGCCGACATGTTCTACCACGTAGGCGAATATCAAAACACCCACAAAATCCTCGACTACATCATCAACACATACACCAACCACCCCATACAAGACGACGCCTATCTGCTCAAAGCCATGACCTACGAAGCCCAGGGCCACTACCAGCAGGCCGTAGAATGGTACGAACGCGTCTACACCATCTTCGGCTACGACCTCCTGGCCGACCAGGCCATCTACAAAGCAGCAGTCCTGCACCAGGAAAAACTCAACAACCCACGCCGGGCCATAGAACTACTCGAACTCATTGTCCTCGAATTTACCGATAGCTTCCTCCACCATCAGGCCCGCATGCGCCTGCGCACACTCCTTAGTCAAAACCCATCATGAAAAAACGATACATCTACAACGTCACCATCAACATCGACGACACCGTCCACGACGACTGGCTCCACTGGATGCGCACCAGACACATCCCCGATGTACTGGCCACCGGCATGTTCGACGAATGCAAAATATCCAAAGTCCTGGCCGACGACCCCCAAGGCACTACCTACGCCATCCAGTACATCGCCAAAGACCGCGAATCCCTTACCCTGTATCAAAACCTCTTCGCCCCGGACCTCCAAAACGAACATACCCAACGATACGCCGACAAATTCGTCGCCTTCCGCACCATCCTCGAAATCATCGACGAATTCTGAACCCACTCACTCAACACTCCAAAAACAAAATACTTCCTTTAGAACCTTGGGCGCCTCCCCCGGCCGCTTCCGACCGGCGGCCGGGGGCCGGTCTGCGGCTCCTATTCCCCTTGCAGGCAGGCCTGGCACATTGGGCTGCGGTGGCTTGCTACCGCTCCGCCTCCTCGCCCGTGTGCCACTAAGCCCGCCTGCTGCGGCTCATATCCGCCTCCGCCCTGGCGCATTACCCCACTGTACATACATCCCACAACAAAATTTACCTCCTAAACACACCAATGAAAATTAGTTTCAATATTTGCACGTAGAAAAGCTCCTCCTTATGTCAGCAGATATCGATTTCCTATGGGACCTGCATTCAGCATTTGAATTTTCCAACAGCATCGGAAACTCCAATCACCTGCACGATATGCTCTCCCAAAGCCTCGCCCCCCTGGTAAAAATACTCAGACTCAACAATGCACTCGTCCTAAAGCACCATCTACCCGAAAATCAAATCAAAGTATTCTACTCCGTAAAACCCTACGACGACCAGCCACATATCGCCCAAGCCATCCAATGGACCACCAACCTGATTAAAAACCCAACCCATACGTTCAAACACCATCTTCCCACCAAACCCGGACAAATCAACCCACAAACCACCATCTGGGAACTCAACGACTACGGTTTTCTGTTGCTCTCTGCCGACACCCTTAGCCACTCCGACAACTTTGTCAAATCCCTCTCCATCCCCCTTCAAAAACTAGCCCTTGCCTGTCGCAACTGCGAACTTTTCGAAGAACTCGAAAACGAAAAAAAACGCTTCAAGTCCCTCTTCGACTCATCCACCGCCATAACCGCCCTTGTCGATGAAAACGGACAAATACTCAATTGCAACAATAAGTTCAAAACCTTGGCCGGCGACTCCGCCCATCTGATTCAAAAAGCATCCATCGACCAAATCAACTTCATCAACCCCAAAGAAGACAAAAAGCTTCTCTTAAGCACCCTGCAAAAAGCCCTCAACACACAAAAAAAACAACACCTCCACATACAATCAGGGTATGATGACAAAATATACCACTTTGACCTGACCATCACCCCAATCCTTTACGAAGACTCCCATACCAAAGCCGCCTTAGTAGAAGCCTACGACGTAACCCCCATCTACAACCTTCAGCACGAATTGGAACGCGAAAGCAAACTGCTGAAAACCGTCATCAGCCTGATCCCCGACGCAATATTTGTAAAAGACAGCAATGGCCGGAGAATTATCTCCAATGCCAAAGATGCCGAATTTGCCGGACTCGACAGCATCGATGCCATGATTGGCAAAACAAACGACGAAATTTATCCATCAGAACATGCCTCCATCTTCAACGAAGACGACCACCAGGTACTGAACGAGGGCACACCCATCATCGATCAGGAACATTTTCTCATCAACAACAAAGGAAGAGCCTTCTGGCTACAGAGGTCTAAAGTCCCCCTCAAAGATGAAAACGGCCTGATATATGGACTAGTAGGCATCAGTCGAGACATCTCACAAATTAAAGA
This sequence comes from Schleiferia thermophila, assembly GCF_003337435.1. Classification (GTDB taxonomy): domain Bacteria; phylum Bacteroidota; class Bacteroidia; order Flavobacteriales; family Schleiferiaceae; genus Schleiferia; species Schleiferia thermophila. Next base: position 123,921 of record NZ_QPJS01000002.1, on the reverse strand, counting down.
ACTCATAAAAGACCTTAAATACCGGGCAGACTTTGAAATGTTGCTCGTCGAGCTCTCTGCCAGCTTCATCAATTCCATTCAGGGAGAGCTGGACGAAAAAATTAACCTGGCCCTGGAACGGGTAGGCCGCTTCTGTGAAGCCGACCGCGTCTATGTATTCCAGTACGACGAACCCGGTAAAGTAATGAGCAACACCCATGAATGGTGTGCCGAGGGCATCTCCCCTGAAAAAGATAACCTCCAGATGATACCCGCCGACCTCATTCCACAGTGGAATGAAAAACTGCAAAACCTGGAAATCATCCACATTCCCGATGTAAAAAACCTCCCCGATGACTGGCAAAGCGTAAGAGAAATCCTCGAGCCACAAGGCATTCAATCCCTGGTAGTAGTCCCACTTGTAGTCAATGAGCGTCTCATAGGTTTTGCCGGCTTCGATGCAGTTCGATTCAAGCGCACCTGGAGTGAAGAAGACATCCGCCTGCTAAGAGTCTTTGGCGACCTGATAGCCGTAAGTCTTCACCGAAAATGGACCGATGAAAAAATTCTCAAATACAACAGCACCCTCGAAAAAATCAACAATGAACTCAATCGCTTCGCCTACATCGTAAGCCATGACCTGAAAGCACCCCTCAGAGCCATCAACAATCTGAGCGAATGGATTGAAGAAGATATCGGCGATAAACTCGAAGGCGAAACCAGAGAACAATTCAGACTACTCAGAGGTCGGGTTCGTCGACTCGAAGACCTCATCAACGGCATTCTCGAATACTCCAGAGTCGGTCGCATACGCTCCCGGGTAGAGAGCTTCTCAGCCAACACCATGACCAAAGACCTCGTCGCAAGAATGAATTTTCCACCTCATGTTGAAATCACCATTCAAGAAGATGAAATTTCCCTGTTTTCAGAAAAAGCAGCCCTCGAAAAAGTTATGGCTCACCTCATTTCCAATGGAGTAAAATACAACGACAAGGAAACCCCGAAAATCCGGATTCAGTGGATTGACCACGGAAAGGAATTAGAATTTGTCATCACTGACAACGGCGAAGGCATACATCCCGATTTTCATGAAAAAATCTTCCTTATGTTTCAGACCCTCAAGGCCCGTGATGAGGTTGAAAGTACAGGTGTGGGGCTGGCCATCGTTAAAAAAATTGTAGAAGACAAAGGGGGCCGTATCTGGGTAGAATCAGAAGTTGGCAAAGGGTCTTCTTTCCACTTTATCTGGCCAAAATACGAGAAAAAAGAAACCTTGTTAAATGTATGAAAACCTGGCTGAAGTTAAGTTCCATCTCATCTTTTCTCCTGATGCTTTGCAGTTGTGCCACCCTGTTTTCTTCCTCTACCTATCCCGTTCATATCACCTCTTCCCCTTATAACGTTTCTTTTGATGTCTACGACAGGTTTCAGAACCGCATTCACACTGGCAGAACACCCGAAATGATTTATGTCTCCTCCTCATACCTGCCCTTTATCAGACAGAAATACACCGTGCTGGTCAACGACCCTGATTTTGAAAGTCAGATTAAGCAAATTACGTTTCATCTGGATGGATGGTATCTGGCCAATTTACTCTTTCCACCTTTAGCCCCTATTTCACTCTTGGTCATTGACCCACTTTCGGGTGCCATGTATACCCTTGATAGGCATTGCAGAGTACTCGATTTTCAGCTAAAAAACACAACCATCCGGTCTGAAAAAAACTATGCACCTCTCGATTCAACCTCTTTCGTATATCCATGAAGCCAGTAAAAAACATCATTTGGGACTTCGGAGTCGTACTTATCGATTTAAATTTTGACCTGTTTCACAAAAAATGCCGTGATTATGGTATAAAATCGGATATTCATATTCTGAACACCCACTTTTCGCACCTCTTCGAAAAAGGCCTCATCGATGAACACACATTCTTCCGCGAAGTCAAACTTTTATTTCCAGGATGGGTCAGCATTTCCACCATTAAAGAAATCTGGAACTCACTGATAGACCATATTCCCACAAAAAAGTTGGCCTTGCTGCACAAACTGAAAAAAAGAGGCCTTAATCAGGTGCTCTGTTCAAACACAAACCTCACCCACATTCGGCATATCTGGGAAAAACACGGTCCATTTACCTCTGCGTATTTCAAAAAAGCTTTCCTTAAACTGTATTTCAGCTACGAACATCAGACCCGAAAACCCGAACCTGAATTTTTTTATTTAATTCTGAACGAAATGAATTGGAAAGCTGATGAAACTCTTCTAATTGACGACAACGAACAAAATATCTCCACCGCCAACTCTTTGGGACTTCAGGTCCTTCACTACACCTCTCCCCAAAGTCTTAGATACTTTGACAAAGCTCAACCAAAACCCCATGAGCATCTCTCGGATGAACAAAACAAATAAGCTTGTTATCTGCTCCTTTTTTCGGGTGCTCATTCAGCAAAGTAAATCCCGAATTTCTCAATCGGTCCATCTCTTTGTAGATGTCTTCTACCTCGTAGGCCACATGATGTATTCCTTCCCCCCTTTTTTCGATGAATTTTGCAATCGCACTCTCGGAATTCAGTGCCTGCAACAATTCTATTTTATTAACACCTGCCAGGAAAAATGATGTGAGTACTCCCTCCGAAGCAACTTCCTCTCTTTTATATGGGCTGGTTCCAAGAAGCTGCGTATATCGTTGCTCTGCTTCAGTGAGGTTTTTTACAGCTATGCCAATGTGTTCAATTTTTCCAAACATTGTGGTTGATTTTAAAAACACGAAAATAAAACTTTGAACTCCATTAGACTGCCTTTGTACTACGGATATAATGTGCATTTGGCCGGGCATTCATTTCTTCTCCTGCCTCAGCGAGCACTGCTATGGCCCAAATATCATATATTGATTATTGCAGATGCACATATTGGAAAAGTTACACATTTTCGCAAAGCAGGAGTAGCTCTGCCGGTGGATGCCATTCTAACTCAAATGACCAGGCTTAAAGAGCTTATCCGTAGCATTGAACCAAAACAGGTAATTTTCCTGGGCGATTTGTTTCACTCAGATGTGAATTCAGAATGGGAAATTTTTAAATCCGAAATCCTCAGTTTAAATCGTACATCGTTTATTCTGGTCAGAGGTAATCACGACATTCTCCCTTCCGGACAATATTTATCAGCTGGATTGAAAATCTGCGATATATTTTCAACAGACGGAATCACTTTTGTCCATCAGGCCACCGAAGAGGTCTCAAAATTTGAAATTTGTGGTCATATGCACCCGGGCTACCTGCTTAAGGGAAAAGGAAAACAATCGGTACGACTCCCCTGTCTCTACAAAACAAACAACAAAGCCATACTACCGGCATACGGAGATTTTACAGGACTTTTCAACATTCAGCCCTCAACTGGTGAGGAGGTCTATCTAATTGCAAAAGACAAGATTATTCCCATTACTTTTTAATCCAAATTACATGGATACAACCCTCTCAGCAATTCTCCTCAAATGCAGAAATCAGATTCTGAGCAATCAGTTCGGCCGGTCGCCCCTCTATATGATGCCGTTCAATCATATGCACCAAGGTGCCGTCTTTGAACAGAGCAATGGAAGGTGATGAGGGCGGAAACGGCAGCATATACTCTCTCGCTTTTTTTACTGCCTCTACATCATTACCGGCAAATACCGTGATTAAATAGTCGGGTCTTTTGGCGTGTTGTACCGCCATTTTTACCGCAGGCCTTGCATTAGCAGCAGCACAGCCACATACCGAATTGACCACGACCAGTACTGTTCCTTTCTTATTTTTAATGTAGTCTTCTACTTCTTCCGCTGTTCTTGTTTCTGTAAATCCGGACTTAACCAGTTCTAAACGCATCGGGGCAATAAGCTCTTCAGGATACATACGATAATTTTTGGACAAAAATATGACATTTGGGACTGATTTAACCTGTCACCGATTCGTAGAAGTGGGGTTGATTCTGCGCTTTTTGCAATTCATTCAATATCTGCTTTATTTGCTCATCGTGCAGAAAACTTAATTCAAAACTCATTTCTTCTATCTCCCCTGAGTCTTCATATGCAATTACAAGCTTTTTTTTGAACATTCCCTCTTCCAACCTTACTTCGCGAATCATGTCTTTTTTCACAATTAGGTATTTGTCCAAGAAATCAAACATTGAAAAACCATTCTCAAACTCTATTATATCCGTAGTCGAATCCATCCTGAAGTATGGCCGGCCAAGAACCGCGTAAACCAAGACTATTAAAGCAGCAACTACGATAAAACTATATCCCCACAAGTATGGAATAGTGCTAAATGCTGCGCCAAAATATTCAGCAATAGAAAGTGCCGTGAGCACTAAAAAAGCTACTCTGAGCCATTTTACGTAATTTGGTGTGGTCGTTTTCATTGTCTGAAGAGGTTTTTATCCAATATGACCAAGCAGATGCCAAAGACCTTTCAGCACTTTATAATATTGATATACAAAAACTTATAAAATATTGCGGATTGGAATTATTCCTATTATGGGATTTATATTTCATAAATGGAAAGTGATCATCTTCTTAGTCTCAAAAAAAATTTTTTTAACAACTCTTCCGATTGGTTTTCAAATATTCCAGATACAACCTTGGTTTTTGGATGCAACAAACTACCATATCGACGGTATCCTCTCTTTGGGTCCGGAGCACCAAACACAACCTGTCCGATCTGAGCCCAATACAAGGCTCCGGCGCACATCACGCAAGGCTCCAGAGTGACGTACAGCGTACAGTTTTTCAGATATTTACTCCCTATCGCGTTGGAAGCCGCCGTGAGGGCAAGCATTTCTGCATGAGCCGTGACATCTTCCTGTAATTCAGTTTGGTTGTGCCCTTTAGCGATGATTACGTTCTGACTGACAATGACTGCACCTACCGGAATCTCGCCACTCTCAAATGCCTTATTTGCCTCATTCAGAGCTATGTTCATAAAATATTCATGGTCCAACATATTCGGTATGTTCTGTTTATTTTTGTCAGCATGAATGCGGTTCGAAAATTACTACTCTGGACTGCTCTGTCTATAGTACAGTTACATGCCGCCATACCGCATTTTCATTCAAATACACTACACCAGCATGATGCAGTCATCTTAACCGACCCAAACAGAGAGAATACAACCCTCTTATCCGTACTGGAAAAAATTTTTTCCTTCGACCAGGGGAAGGACCATCTTGAAGAATTCACGAAAAATAATTCCCTGCTTTTTTTCGTCTTTACACCATTTTTTTCCGATAAAAATCACTCCTTCAATCCGAGATATCTTTTTCAGGATAATAAATTACGGTATTGGCATCATTTCCATTACTTTAATGCTGGTATTTTCAGCAGCAAATCATTCCGAGGTCCACCCTTGTCCAAATAATCCTTTCTTTCTCAATTCTTTGATTCGGTAATTTCTTCATTTCATTACCTCGGAATTTTATGGTCAGAAAAATTATTTCTTATAGCGTTAACAATCCATTGTACGTATTTCTTGGAATAGTTCTGCTTACAGGCTGGGGCATCTGGTCTTTATTTAGGATTCCTCTTGACGCAGTCCCCGACATCACAAACAATCAGGCTCAGATAGTGACCTTTTCGCCAGCATTATCAGCCGATGAAGTAGAGTATTTCATCACAGCACCGATTGAGCGTAAGCTTGCCAACTTACCGGGAGTCAATGAATTAAGAAGTATCACCAGATATGGACTGAGTGTCATCACAGTGGTCTTTGAGGAAAACAGAGACATCTACACATGCAGGCAACTCATTGCAGAACAACTCAACATCCTCAGCGATGAAATCCCATTGGAGTACGGCAAGCCCGAATTGATGCCGATCACAACTGGCCTGGGCGAAATCTTTCAATATGTGCTGGTTATTGACCCTAAATACGAAAATGCATATTCCCTTTATGACCTGAGAACTATTCAGGACTGGATTGTCAAAAAACAATTAGCCGGAATACCCGGAGTCATTGACATTTCATCGCTGGGTGGCTTTGTAAAACAATATGAAATTGCCTATCATCCGGAAAAACTATCCCAACATGAAATTACCATCGATGATATCCGCACGGCAATTTTGGCTAACAATGCCAATGTAGGAAGTGGTTATCTGTCTTTCGGCAGTAATGCAGTGTATGTAAAAACGGATGGGTTGCTAAAAAACGAACAACAAATCAAAGATGTACCAGTAGCGCTGAAAAACAATATACCAATACAAATAAAGCATGTTGCAGATGTTCGTCCGGGACATGCACTCCGATACGGTGCATGTACAATGGACGGGAAGGGGGAAGTCGTTGGGGGTATTGTCTTAATGCTTAAAGATGAAAGTTCTTCCAAAGTACTGAAAAACATTCACGAACGAATAAAAAAAATAGAATCTACACTCCCACCAGGCATCACAATTTATCCTTTTCTGGACCGGTCGCATCTCATCCAAAGAACCATTACAACTGTGATTAAAAACTTAACTGAAGGAGCTTTAATTGTAGTTCTGATATTACTGCTTTTTCTTGGCAGCTACAAAGCTGCTTTAATCACAGCCAGTGTCATTCCCCTGTCCATGCTCTTTGCCTTCGGAATGATGAATGTATTTGGCGTATCAGCAAATCTAATGTCGCTTGGTGCCATTGATTTTGGAATCCTGGTCGATGGTGCAGTAATAATAGTTGAAGGTGTTATGCACCATTTCAACATTAGAAACAGCTCCCTTTCCATGGCAAACTTCAATATCAAAAAACAAGAAATTGCAACCATATCATCATCCATTTACAGCAAAGCATTTTTTGGAATCCTAATTATTCTACTGGTACTGTTACCTGTATTAAGTTTTGAAGGAGTAGAAGGAAAGATGTTTCAGCCAATGATCTTAACATTGTCGTTTGCTTTAATCGGTTCTTTAATTCTCTCAATGACTTATGTGCCCGTTGTATGTACCTTGTTTTTGCATCCCGATGATAAACATTTGAAATTTTCAAACATTTTTCAGAAAAAAATTGAATCCCTATACTCCCTCTTGCTTGAGAAGTCTTTTAGTAGAGGAAAAATAATCATTTTTATTGCTTTCTTATCATTTGTAGCATCAATTTTCATTCTGGTGAACCGTGGAGCTGAATTTGTTCCCAATCTGGAAGAAGGAAATTTAGCCTTACAGGTATTGATTGAACCAGGCTCGTCATTGGAATCAATGATAGCTACAACCACTAAAATAGAAAGTGTATTGCTCAACAATTTTCAGGAAGTCAAGCATGTTATTTCAAAAATTGGCTCTTCTGAAGTACCAACAGACCCAATGGCCATTGAAGAGGCAGATATCATGATAATATTACATTCAAAATCTTCATGGAAACACCGGGATAAAAATGAACTTGTAAGCGCTATGAAATCTCTCTTATCCGAAAGTTTCCCTCACATTCAAATGGAATTTTCACAGCCAATTCAATTGCGGTTCAATGAATTGCTTTCTGGAAATAAATCGGATATTTCTATAAAAATTTTAGGAGAAGACAGAGATGTGCTTAATTCAATATCAAAACAAGTGTTTTCATTCGCTAAAAACGTAAAAGGAGCGGCTGATGTACGCATTGAAATTAATACAGGACTCCCTTATCGCATTTATGAAATCAATAGACCTTTTGCGGCCATATCAGGTGTACGTGTATCAGATATCAATACTGCCTTACAATCATTCAGAGCTGGTATAGAAGTAGGACAATTTTATGAAAATGAAAAGAGATTTTCAATTGTAATTAGGTCAGCAGATACAACGAATAATGCATCGGTTCATTTCATTCCCATCAAAACTGCATATGGAAATTTACCCTTTTACCATTTTGTAAAAATCAGAGACCAAAACGGAACAAGACAAATTTCGAGAGAAAGGGGAATGAGAAAAGTAGAAATAGGCATTAATATAAGAGGGAGAGATGTAAAATCTGTAGTAAACGAAATAGAGAATTATGTAAAAAACAATGTAGAACTACCCCCAGGAGTACTCATTGATTATGGTGGTCAATTTGAAAATTTGCAAAGAGCCGTCAACAAATTAGAACTCATTCTTCCCATTGTAATTCTCATCATTTTATTTTTATTATATATTGCTTTCAACGATATTTCTATAGCCTTTTTGATTTTTTCGGTAGTTCCATTGGCCACTATAGGTGGGGTTTTTGCGCTGTTACTTCGAAATATGCCATTTAGTATTTCGGCATCCATTGGCTTTATTGCATTGTTTGGAATAGCAGTTTTAAATGGTGTTGTTTTAATGTCTGTTATTCAAAGAGAATTAAGGAATAATCCCGGGGAGAATATATATAAAGTTGTTCTTAAGGCGTGCATGCAAAGAGTCAGACCCGTACTTCTTACAGGTATGGTGGCTGCATTCGGCTTTTTACCAATGGCTCTTAGCACCTCTGCAGGAGCTGAAGTCCAGCGACCTCTGGCCTCAGTGGTTTTTGGTGGTTTAATCACTGCAACAATACTAACCCTTTTTGTCCTACCAAATACTTTTCTGGTACTAAAAACAATCAGAAAATTTATAAAGCATAAGTCATTTTTATTCACTGTAATTTTATCCATATTGTCTGGCAATTTTTCTCTAAATGCGCAACCAGAACAATTGGAAATATCACTCCATGAGGCAATAGAAATTGGTATGACAAATAACCTAAGTATCAAGAATTCTCTTATTCAAACTGAAATTTCAAGATTAGCAAAACTCACTGCGATTGATCCAGGCCCAACAACTATATCCTATACATACGGACAAATAAATTTTATCAACAACGATTATAATTTTGAAACATTTCAAAATTTAAACTCCATTACAAGACAAATTGCTAATTACAAGAGGGCGATAGTGGAGTATGAGTATACAAAAAATAATCAATTACTTGCCAGGAAAATATTGCGAAGAGACATTATAAATACATGGACAAATCTATTGTTTGCTAATTGGATTATGAATATATATAAACTGGAATACGAAAATGCCATAAACCTCAAGCAACAAATAAATTCATTAAAAAGTAATCAAGCCTTAAAACCAATAAATATATTGCTCATCGAAAACCAATTAAAAGAAATTTCTATTCGATATCAAACAGCTAAAAACAACGTATCTAGATATCAAAGTGATCTTAGAAAGATTTTATCACTACCGGCGGATATAGAAGTTATACCAAAAGATACTATTTTCAATCATCAACATGAGTTCGAAGCGTTACTTTTATCCGACTTATTTACAAAAGAAATAGAATTAAAAGAAATGTTAGCATATAGAGATATGAAGATAATGGAACAAATATTTTTCCCTGATATACAAATAGGATACTTCAATCAAAGTCTCGAAAAAGAAAGAGGATTTCGAGGAGTATACATTGGAATACAAATTCCCTTGGTTGCACATTCTGCTATAGCAAGAATTAAACAATCAAAACTTATGTATCTTATAGAGAAAAATAATGCTATTCAAAGAAAAATAGAATTAAGTAATGATTTGAAATTTTTGATTGATTCTTTTGAAAGACTATCAAAAGAAATTGAAGATTACTCAAAAAATCAATTAAATTACTCAATAAAATTAAAACAAACAGCATTATCCGAGTTTATAAATGGCTCTATTAGTTCTTTCGAATATGTGCAAGCTATTTCACAGATGATAAATACTGAAGTTACTTATCTACAGGTATTATTACAATATTATCTTTTAATAAATGAAATAAATTTTTTGTGCGATGAAAATTAGTTATTTTTTATTGCTTTTCATTACATTTCTATCGTGTAATAATCAATTGCAAAAAGAAAGACTTGATGGAGATGACAATGTCATAAAAATTGAAGAAACAGATTCGTTGTTTCTATCCAAAATTACTGTTACAAGTTTAGAAAAACAGAACTATTTTGATACACTAGAATTTATTGGTCTGATATCTGCACCCCCCCAAAGTATTCATTCTGTCTATTCCCTTATACCCGGATTTGTAAAAGAATTATCTGTTTACCAAGGTTCATTTGTTAAAAAGGGCGACGTGATATGTTATCTTTCACATCCTGATATTATGACCATTCAACAGGATTTTTTACGTGTCTATACACAATATCAAACGGATTCTTTGGAATATGTAAGACAATTAAAATTATTTAATGATTCTGCAACTTCTGCACGTACATTGGAAGTAGCTAAAAGCACCTTTTACAGTACAAGAGCACAACTTAAATCAATAGAAAAACTATTGATAGACATAAACTTAATTCCAAAAAATGTAAAAGATGGTAAAACCTATAGTCAGGTAGCAATTAAATCACCGGTAGATGGTTATATTAAAAGTATCTTTGTAAATTCAGGAGGTCTTGTACAACCAAATACACTTATGTTCAGTATACTGGATATACATCATGTTCACGTTGAATTGTTTGTAAATCTTGATATCTCAAAAAAAATAGACCTCAACGATACTCTAATAGTAAAGGACGCCAACGGCAATTTAGTAACATACGCTAAAGTGATTAATATCAGTCCGTTTATTGATGAAACATCAAAATTGGTCCATGTCCATTGCCATTTAACCGATACCAATTACGCATTTATTGTAGGCCAGCAAGTACAGGTTTTGATAAAAGGAGGTTTTCTAAAAGCATTTATACTTCCTAAGGAAACCTTGATATTCATTGACAATAAAAATTATATATTTATTAAAAAAGATGATAAAACGTTTGTCCTAAAAGAAATAAATCTAATCAAAAGAACATATAAAGACATTATTTTCAACACTATAGATGATGAGCAAACTATTAATAATGCTGTTGTAGAAGGAGTAGAAATTCTAAGAGCCAAACTTTTTGAAGAGAGCTGACTTATGAAAAGTTATTACTTTTGATTTAAATTAAATCGTTTTATGAAGCAGTTAAAACTGTATCCATTTACCTTATTTTTATTTATTATAGTTAATGCTTGTCAGTCAGAAGAAACTATTGAAAAATCTGATAACAATTTGATTGACTCAGTACAATACACTATTGTAACCAGAAGTAAAGAAGTTGGTACCTGCAGTAATGAAAATATGCAGTGTGCAAAAATTCAAATCCAATCTTTAGACATTAAGTCCGGCATTACAGACCAAAAGGCCGTAAATATTGAACTGGATATCATAAATGAAATCTTAATGATAGAAGGTAATGAAGCAGCTACAGCTAAGAATATTGACGATTTAATTGATGTATTGCTGGATGAATATAAAAATTTAATCAGTACAATAAAGGATTACTTTTTACCTTGGGAAGTAAATTATACAATAAATGTAGTAAACAATAATTTAGGACTTTTAACAGTAGAAATAAATTACTATAGCTACCGAGGTGGAGCACATGGTAATGAATATATAAAATATGTCAATTACAACTTATTTGATGGTGCAAAAGTACGTGTCGATTCTGCATTCGATATGTCGAAAGAATTTTTATCTCTATGTGAGCAAATTTTTAGAAAAAAATACAAATTGGATGCAAAGTCATCTTTAAGTGAATCTGGCTTTTATTTCAATGCCGACAAATTTTATATTCCAGATAATTATTATATAAGAGATAATTTACTACATTTTATTTACAACAGGTATGAAATCGCTCCATATAGTGAAGGTATTATAGAAATACAAGTCCCACTTTCTGACGTATTTCCATACATAAAATCCGAAGTGTTACAGGCTTTTGTAAGAAAACATCAAACTTGACAAGGTATTTTTCTTACGCGGTTTATATGTCTACCCCCCTCAAAATCGGTATTTAAAAATACACGGACAATCTCAATTGCATCATTATCAGACAAAAATCTTGCAGGTAACGAAACAATATTTGCATCATTGTGTAATCTGGCTAATCTGGCTATTTCTACATTCCAACATAAAGCACCTCTTATGTTTTTATGTTTATTTACTGTCATATTTATACCGTTACCACTTCCACAAATGGCTATTCCAAAGTTTACATTTCCTCTCTCCACCTCATTTGCCAGTGCGTGTCCAAAATCCGGATAATCTACGCTTTGGTCGGTATCTGCACCAAGGTCAATGAATTGATACTCGTTTAAAGTGTTTAATATTTTCACTTTCAATGAATAACCTGCATGGTCGTTGGCTATGGCTATTTTCATCATTATGGACATTTATACAAATGTAGGTGTTGAAAACTGTTGAAAAATTAGAGATTAATTTTTTTTATTATATGAGCTATGTTCTCTATATCAACATCGCTTAAAGATACAAAATCTCAGTTATAAAATTTTTTAAAACCGGTAGCCTTAGTTTAAGTCTAATTAACAAACAGTCAAACAACTGTAATTTTACTAACAAAACATGTTGATTGTAATTACTCACAGCTAACAATTTAAATAATAATATTTTGAATTTCAATACATTAATTAAATTTTGTGTGTTAAAAGTTGTGGATTAATTTTGAATACAGAGAAAATCAAGTTTTTAGATAATAATTTTTTAACACAATTAACACCCTAATAATAATACCTATCAAAAACATACTTTTCATTATTTTTTATTTATCTGTGGTGAAATTTGTTAATAGTCAAAGCAGCGATGTTTTGACTGAAGTTAAGTACTTCTATCCTGACGGAAAAGTGGCTAGTATAGGTTTTATGAGAAACAATAAACCCGATGGATACTGGATTTCATTTCATCCCAACGGTGTAAAAGCAAGTGAAGGAAACAGAGTGAATTATCTTCTGGATGGAAAATGGATCTTTTATGACTCATTAGGTAATATATCCAATATAACGGAGTATAAAAATGGATTTAAGAATGGAAGTAGCTTAAATTTTATAGATGGAGTACTTATCGATTCTTGTTTTTATAGTGACGATTTAATCTATGGAAAAAAATTTTATTATGAGGATAATTTTATTCGAAAAATTATTGAATATAAAGATGGACTGGAAGATGGATTAGGTTTTGAATTCGATGAAAAAGGTGAATTGTCTAAATTACTATATTATAAAAAAGGTATTTTATTTAAAGAACTAAAGGTAAATCAAAAAAATTCTGATGGACTTCTAAATGGTATTTTTGTTCAATTACATGATAATAATACCATTAAAGTTGAAGGTTTTTACAAAAATGGAAAAAAAAATGGAATGTTTAAGTATTATGCCAAAAGTGGCGAATTGATAAGATATGAAATATGGGAAAATGATAATTTAATGGATAATGTAAAAAGTTCTAATCTTCTTACTAATAAAGTTGAATATTTTACAGGTACTTTCAATAAAAAGAAATCAGGTTTTTATGTGTTTGATTCCATACCTGTAGGAAGGCATGATTTCTTTGATACAAACGGGGATTTACTTAAAAGTGAAATTTATGATTATAATGGAAGGATAATGGCTGAAGGACTGTTTGATTCAAATGGAAAAAGATATGGAAAATGGATTGAATATTATGAAAATGGGAAAATAAAAAGTATTGGACATTATAATGACGATTTGCCCGATGGTCATTGGAGGTATTATTTTGAAGATGGTAGCTTAGCTGAAGAAGGCGTTTACCGAAAAGGATTAATTGAAGGCGTATGGAAATACTATTGTATAAATCAACAAATTAGAAAAATCTCAAACTTTGTAGATGGTAAATTAGATGGAATTTCTGTTGAATATGATTGCAATGGCGATACAATTTTAATTTTAGAATATGATTACGGCTTAAAAAACGGAAGATATATCCGAAAGGTTAATAATTTTATTGAAGAAGGTGCTTATAAAGATGATAGGAAGGTTAATAAATGGAAATCATATACCTCTGAGGGTATCCTCGTTTCTGAGGTTTTTTACATAGAAGACTTGGCCAATGGACCTGCTACATATTTTCATCTAAATGGAAAAGTATCAATCAGAGGCATTTATAAGAGTGGCAAACGCAATGGAGTATGGAACTATTTTGATTTAAATGGCAACAAATATCTGACAGTAGAATATAAAGATGACATTACTGTAAAGATAAACGGAAAAAAATTGTAATAATTAAAGTTATAAGAATACTATTTTACATTTATTTTCTATCATAGAAAAATGTAACATAACTGATAATGTAAAAGATGTAAATTGTGGTGTATGGATTTTATCAATAATTAGGCTATTTTTTATTAAATAGTCTTATAACCAGGACATTAATAAATTTGTACAATTTCGAAAATATTGTATATATTATTTTTTTAAATTTCAAACTTAATTCCTTGTGCTAATGGTAGATTTATCCCATAATTGATTGTTGTTGTTTGTCTTCGCATGTAATTTTTCCAGGAATCACTACCACTTTCGCGTCCTCCTCCGGTATCTTTTTCTCCACCAAATGCGCCACCAATTTCTGCTCCGGATGTTCCTATGTTAATATTGGCTATGCCGCAATCGCTACCGTTTTGGGATGTAAATAGCTCAGATTCTCTGAGATTCAAAGTCATAATGGCAGATGATAATCCTTGTGCAACCTGGTTATTTATTTCTATGGCTTCTTGTATTGTTTTGTATTTTAAAAGATATAATATTGGAGCAAACGTTTCTTCCTGGACGATTGGATTGTCTTTTTCTACTTCAATCAATGTGGGTAATACGTAGTTTTTAGACTTAAGTTCAGAGGATTCAATTCTTTTACCTCCATAAAGCAGTTTTCCACCATGAAATACTGCGGATTGGATGGACTTTTCATATAAAATGACGGCATTCTCATCAATCAATGGGCCGTAGTGATATTGCTCATCATTGGGATCACCTATTTTGACCTGTTTATATGCGTGTACTAGGGCTTCTTTAACTCTCTCATAGATTGATTCCTGGATTATTAATCTCCTTGTTGATGTACAACGCTGGCCTGCCGTACCAATTGCTCCAAAAACAACAGATGGTATCACTAAATTGAAGTCAGCAGATTCTGTAATAATAATAGCATTGTTTCCTCCCAATTCCAGCAAGTATTTTCCTAGTCGTGAAGCTACATTTCTTGCTACTTGTCTGCCCATTCGTGTAGAACCAGTAGCTGAAATTAATTGAATCCTTTTATCCAAGGATAATTGCTCTCCAATTTTATAATCTCCGGTGAAGACAAATGAAATATCGGGTAAATTCATTTCTCTTACCAGATTAGAAACTATTTTATGCAATGCCAATGCACAAAGGGGTGTTTTTTCACTGGGTTTCCAAATATTTACATTTCCACAGACCCAGGATATAGTGCTATTCCAAGCCCACACAGCCATTGGAAAGTTAAAAGCTGTAATAATGCCAACCAATCCCAATGGATGCCAGTTTTCAATCATTTTATGTTCCGGTCTTTCGGACTGTATTGTTAAACCGTATAATTGTCTTGATAGACCTACAGCAAAATCACATATATCAATTATTTCCTGAACTTCTCCAAGACTTTCTCTGATGGGTTTTCCCATTTCAAGAGTTATTAATTGCGCTAATTCTCCTTTTTTATTTTGGACTTCCTGGCCAAATCGTTTAACAAAAATGCCTCTTTGAGGAGCCGGTATGTTTCTCCATTTTAGAAAATTTTCTTGTGCTATTTGTACAAATTTTTCGTACTGTTCAGCGTTAATACAAGAAACTCTTGCTAATAAGGTATTATCTATAGGTGATGTAGAATATAGGAGGTCGTTACTTGTATATTTATGATAACAGCTTAATGCTCCTGGAAGGGTTTCATTTTCATTAAATTGGAAGAACATAATAATGTGCTTAGAGGTTCCGACCGGATTCGAACCGGTGTACGAGGTTTTGCAGACCTCTGCCTAGCCACTCGGCCACAGAACCATTTCAGCTTGCAAATATAACAGAAACTTCTTCAACATTTCCATTAATAGGTGGATTTATTTTTTTTAACTCAATCTTACAATTGATAACTCCTGGGAGCTTTTTAATACGCTTGAACACCTTGTAGGCAAGAGTTTCTATTAATTTATAACTCTTTTGAAATTCTTCTTCAGTTATTTTATACACTTCTGAATAGTTTACAGTTTTATGTAATTCATCTGTAATATATGATGTATTTTTAGCTTGAATATTTATGTTAAAAATATATTCCCCACCGATAAGCGATTCTTCTTTTAAACATCCGTTATACGAGTAAAATTTTATTTTGCTAATCCTGATTTCAAAAGTCATCTGTAATTGTTTTAACTCTGTTAAAAAATTCTGTTTTTCCTAAGATATAATATATTTCTGAAATTGAAGGCCCTGTTTTAATTCCAAAAGTTGCAATTCTTAAGGGAATTCCAATTTCCTGAAATTTAATTTTGTTATCTTTTATGTATAGTTTGATTACTTTTTCTATATCTAATTCTCCATTTATATCGTTAATTTTTGTATGGATAAATTCATAAAAATTCGAAAGAATTTTAACGTTAATTTCTGAACTATTTTTTGATATATTATTTTTTACATAATTAAAATCTATAGCTCGTCGGTAGTCATCCAAAATTTCAGTCAATAAATTCACTCTTTTTTTATCTGTTTCAATTACTTTTGTTAAGATAATATCGTCGAAAGATATATCCTTGTATGTTGAAATTATATATTCTTTAATATAATTTGTTTCTGATTTTTTGAGGTGTTCATGATTGATCCATAAACATTTTTGATAATTAAATTTAGCACCTGATTTAGAAACTTTTTCAATTGAAAAATCATTTATAAGTTCCTCCATTGTGTAGATTTCCTTTTCCGTACCCGGATTCCAACCTAATAAGGCTAGAACATTTATAAAGGCTTCTGGTAAAAATCCTAGTTCCCTATAACCCGGTACGATAGTTCCATTATCTGAGGGGATTGAAAGCGGAAAAACTGGAAATCCATATTTTTCACCGTCTCGCTTACTTAATTTTCCATTGCCATCAGGTCTAAGTAATAGTGGGAGATGGGCAAATTCAGGCATTTTGTGTTTAATTCCTAGGTATTCGTATAAAAGTACATGAATAGGAGTAGATGGAAGCCATTCTTCACCACGAATCACATGACTAATGTTCATTAGGTGATCATCGACCACATTGGCAAGATGATAGGTAGGCATACCATCGCTTTTTAGCAAAATTTTGTCGTCGAGAACATTTGTATTGAAGATTACCGGTCCTCTGATTAAATCGTTAATTTTAACTTCCTGATTTCTTTCAGTCTTTATACGAATTACATATGGTGTGCCTTGCTCAATTAATCGTTTAGTCTCATCTTCTGGTAAAGTGAGACTATTTTTCATATATTGTCTGGATATAGAGTCATATTGCCAATTTTTACCCGGTTGCTGTACCCTTTGCCGGATTTCGTTTAATTCTTCTGGAGTGTCAAATGCATAATAAGCAAATCCCTTCTCAATTAATTGATATGCATATTCTTTATAGATTTCTCTTCTTTTCGATTGTTTGTACTGGTCCCGTTCCGATGCTTCAAAGCCTTCATCGGGTATAATTTTTAACCATTTAAGACTTTCAATAATATAATTTTCTGCATATTCTACTGTTCTACTTTGGTCAGTATCTTCTATCCTAAGAATAAATTTACCTCCGCATTGCTTTGCTAACAGATAATTGTAGAGTGCGGTACGAAGACCACCCATATGAAGAGGTCCCGTCGGGCTTGGTGCGAATCTTACTCGTATCATTCGTAATTTTGCACAAATGTATAATTGTGATTAGACATACGGAAAAGTGGAAGATGTTGAATACGGCAATAGTTGTGTTGCCCCTGATCATATTTGTTTTATTGTATTTCAGTATAAATACCTTATTATATTACTTAATTATTTTTAATAATTCATTTAAATTTACTGAAACCTCTTTTAAAGTTGTATCATTTTTATTTTATTTTGTATTAAGTGCAGTTATTGTGTATATTCTGTTTACGAGGATTTTCAAATTCAATTTTTTAGTAAATAAAATTTTGCTTGAAAAAGAAAGCTTCTTAAATTGGAGGTTTATAAAAGATCTGGAAAATAAAAATTCTGTTTTTAAAAATATTGAGCTACAAAGCAGATTAAAAAAATCATTTATTAAATTAAAAGATGTTATAATTTTTGTTTTTTTTACATTATTGTTTATTACTGTTGTATCAATATTAAATAATCAAGTTATTAATCCTTTAAAAACTTCTGTTTATGATACATATTTAAAAAAATTCAATATAGTTACCAATAAAAGTCTTTACCTAGAAGGTGATAGTTTAATTGTTATGACGGATAAAATCTCTGAAGATATCAGTATTGGGTATCAAGGAAATTTCAGTCTGTTAAATACTAATACTATTTATCTAGGATTTGTAAATGGCCAAAATAATTACATTACTTTAAATTTAGGGAACTATAATAAAAAAATTTATTTTGATGTTGTTAAAAAGCCAAAAATTATAAATTCAATTGTCGATGTTCGTTTTGGTGAAAATTATAATAAAAAATTTAAAAATGAATTTATTATTGATGCTTTCATTGATTCTAAGATAAGTATTTATTTAAATTTAGATAATGCTACAGAAAAAGGAAAACAAATAAATTTTTCATTAAAAAAAGATACGGTTATTAATATTGTATTTAGTAATGATAAAATAACTGATAGTGTTCAATATTATTTTAAAGGAAGTCAACCTATAGCTCCAAGCATTAATTATGAAGAATATGATCAAGGATATAAGATTTATATCTCTGATTTATATGGTTTAAAAAGATTGGAAGTGAATGAAGAAAAAAGAAACTTAAGTGGATTAGGATTTAGCATGATACTCAATAGTAGTAACAGTGGTATTTTCAGAGTAATGGCAGAAAATATTTTAAATCAAAAAACCTTTATTGTATTAAATAATAAAACTTCAGTTGATTATTCATACGAAACTTCTGATTCTTTTGATGGTAATGATATTAATAATAATTCAATGCATGATGACATTTTTGAAGATCTAAATAATTTGATAAAAACCTTAGACTTATTTTACAATAGTACATTAATAGAAAAGAAAGTGTATTTGGATATTAAAGAGTATTTACTAAAACAAATGAAAATTTTTAACAATTCGAACGATTTAAAAATAAAAAATGATATAAAACAAGATCTTAAAGAATTGAATGAAATTTTTAAAGAGATTTCTAATAAACAATTAGATACTAAAAATATAAATAATGAAGAGAAAAAATTGAATAACAACTTGAATAAATTTATGAATAAAAGGAACAGCATCAACACTCCTAATGAAAGTGATGGTGATGTTTTAACGGCGGAAGATGTTATCAATTTAGAAAATTATCTGGTGAATTTAAATCTAATAAGTCTAAATATTGATAAAAACATCTATAGAAATACCAGTCAATTAATTCGGGTTTCATCTTTGTTATCGGTCATTGACTCCCTTAATGTTTTATCAAATAAAAACAGAAAAATAGGTGAAATTCTATCCTTAGATATTCTGAGTATTAAGAATCTTGCAGAAAACAAAAATTCAGATATTTTAGAAGTACGGTATCGAATTAATAATTTAACAGTAAAAATTTACAATGTATTAAAAAATAGAGAAGTTTTGAATTCAATGTCAGGAGAAAACAAACAAAATTCGAATTGTTCGGATAGTAATGGAAACTCTAAAAAACCTGGATTAAGTGAGCTTTTATCCGATATTTTAAGTGATGGTAATTCGGGGAATAATGATAGTGAACAAGAAAATGGGGAGAACAAGAATGGAAAAGGTAATACATCTAATTCAAAAGATGATGGAAATACTAATGATATAAAAAATGAAAACAATAATAAAGGTCATAATGGAAACAGTTTATCTTTGGAGGAAATAGAAAAACAACTTATAAATAAAATTGGAAATTATGATAATCAGGATTCTGTTTTTAAACGGAAAATCAAATGGCTTGATTATTCCAGAACGGAAAGAATCAACCCTGATTTTGATAATAAGCGAAAAGGAAATTATGTAAATACCATTGAAACAGAACCATTTAAACTTACCTACGATAAACCAGAAAATCTTTTAATAATAAAAAAACAAACATTGCGTAAGAAGAAAAATGTTTTCTATTAATTCTAATTGTAAATATCTCAAAGTTGGAGATTTAAATGAAATTACTGAAATATGTAGTAATCTGTTTAATGTAAAGTTTAGAAAAATTTCATTATATGATTTAAGCATTGATAAAATTACTGAACTTAATTCTTCTTCATTGCTACACAATTATCCCACAGATGTTATTACATTTTCTTATACTATTAAAAAATTTAAAGATGTTGAGATTTATTTTTCTTCTGAATATTTAAAAAGCGATCTTAAGGAAGGAGAAAATTTTAAAACAGAACTCTACAGATTGTACATTCATGGTTTATTGCACGCTGCTGGTTTCAACGATCACACATTTGAAGAAAAAGAAAAAATGACTTCTTTCGAAAATCTTATTTTAAAAAAGTTTTTCAATGTTTCACGTGAAACACTAAAAAATGGTACCTAATAGAAATTTTGATGTTATTGTGGTAGGAGCTGGACATGCAGGAAATGAAGCTGCTGCTGCTGCCGCTAAGCTTGGCTCCAGGACTTTGTTGATTACTATGAACATGCAGGTCATAGGTCAAATGAGCTGTAATCCTGCAATGGGTGGTATTGCGAAAGGACAAATCATTCGGGAAATTGATGCCCTTGGTGGACTTAGTGGAATTGTATCAGACAATAGCACAATACAATTCAGAATGCTGAATAAATCAAAGGGTCCAGCAATGTGGTCACCGCGGTCACAAAATGACCGAATGATGTTTGCAGCCGATTGGAGGTTTCAACTAGAATCTCTGCAAAATCTTTCTTTCTTTCAAGATATGGTGACCGACCTGATTATAAAAAACGATAGAATTATTGGGGTTCGAACAAATTTAAATTTAGAATTTTTTGCAAAATCTGTTGTACTTACCAATGGCACTTTTTTAAATGGTACGATCTATGTTGGATTAAATAAATTTGGAGGGGGAAGAATGGGCGAAGGTTCTGCTAGAGGCATTACGGAAAGCTTAATTAAAGTAGGATTTGACTATGGGAGAATGAAAACCGGCACACCTCCACGTGTTGACGGGAGGTCATTAAATTTTTCAAAATTTGAAATACAATATGGAGATGATAATCCTGGAAAATTTAGCTTTACGAATACCTCCCCGGTATCTGACCAATTACCTTGTTACATAGCATATACATCGCCGGAAGTTCACGATCTATTAAAAGAAGGATTTGATGAAAGTCCCATGTTTACTGGCCAAATTTCAGGTACTGGTCCAAGGTATTGTCCCTCAATTGAAGACAAAATAAATAGATTCGCTCACAGAGACCGTCATCAACTATTTATTGAACCAGAAGGAAGACGCACTTATGAGATGTATATTAATGGATTTTCAACTTCTCTCCCTGCTGAAATCCAGTATAATGCAATTAGAAAAATTCCAGGTTTTGAGAATGCAAAATTCTTTCGACCAGGCTATGCTATAGAATACGATTATTTTCCACCAACACAGCTCAAACATACTCTTGAAACTAAATTAGTTGAAGGTCTGTTTTTTGCCGGACAAATCAACGGTACTACTGGTTATGAAGAAGCAGCTGCTCAAGGCATTGTCGCAGGTATTAATGCACATAAATCAGCACACAGTGAAAAGCAAATTACAATTAAACGCAATGAAGCCTATATCGGTGTGCTAATTGATGATTTGATAACTAAAGGTACGGATGAACCATATCGTATGTTTACCAGCAGATCAGAATTTAGAATGCACCTAAGGCAGGATAATGCTGATGAAAGACTTACACCTATAGGTTATCAGATTGGTCTAATTGATGAAAGCAGATATCAGGAATTTTGCCTTAAATATACTAAACGAAATAAATTAATTAATTTTTTACAGGATTTAAGTGTGGAACCGACTGAAGTAAATCCTATTTTGCTTCAAAACAATTCAACCCCAATTAAACAGAGTTTGAAGCTCATCAATTTAATTTCAAGACCAAATATTACATTGTATGAATTTAAAACCCTTCAACCTTTGAGTGAATACATTGAAGAAAATAAACTAGATTCAGAAATTATTACTTCGGCCGAAATATTTATTAAATATCAGGGATACATACAAAAAGAAAAGGAATTAGCGGAAAAATTATATAAATACGAAAATCTTGAAATACCCTATACTTTTGATTATGATAAAATACAATCACTTAGTTCTGAGGCAAGGGAAAAATTAAAAAAAATACGTCCACAAACCATTGGTCAAGCACAACGAATAAGTGGTATTAATCCCTCAGATATAAATATTATTTTAATTTTTATGGGACGATGAATGATGCAACATGTACGCTTTGTGGAAATAAACATTGGGTTGAGAGGAATGAAAAACCTATTGCCTGGCGTTCAACGTTTGAAAAATTCAGCTTATTTGAATGTACAAATTGCGGAGTCATAAAAACGTTTCCGGAGATAAAGGAATCAGAAATCCATGATTACTACAATTTTCAAAATTATGACTCTCATGCCGTGACCACTAAATCCGAAAGCTTTTTTGGCTTTTTATACAATCAAATAAGAAATATAAATGCATATCAAAAAATAAAATTACTTAAAAGGAATATTGGCAATAATAAGACTTTTAATCTTCTGGATTATGGCTGTGGAAATGGAAGTTTTATTGACACAGCAATTAGAAATTCTATACATGCAGAAGGAGTGGAATTTGATGAGCATCTTGTCAAATCGCTGAAAAATAATGGAAAAATTGTATATTCTGTCAATGAGTTTTATTCATTACAGAAGACGTTTGATGTAATTTCGTTATTTCATGTATTTGAGCATTTACAAAATCCGAATTTTAATCTGGAAGTATTCAGAAGTAAATTAAAACCTAATGGGTTATTGGTCATAGCACTCCCAAACCCTGATAGTTATGATTGTTTTTACTACAGCTCTGAATGGGCGGCTTGGGATGTTCCAATACATTATCATCATTTCAGAAAGGATTCCATTGTACAATTTGTGGAATCCAATGGATTTGACATTTTGAAAATCAAGCCACTGTATTTTGATGCTTTCTATATATCGTATTTAAGTGAAAAAATCAAAAAAAATAAAGTTCCTATGTTCAGGGGTTTTTTAATGGGTCTATACAGCAATATTTTAGCTATAAAAGATGGAAATTATTCTTCATTATTATATGTTTTCAAAAAAAATTAGTCAAGTTGTCATGGATTTTTCATACGCATCAATATAGAATTGAATAAGATTATTCCAGTCAAAATTTTCACTAAAATCCTCCAGCTTATTTCTCATTATCATTCTCTGACGTTGAGAAATTTTTACAAATTGAAACAAAAATTTAGTCAAATCAGATACCAATTGCTGATGAGTCTTTTCCAGTCTTTTTAGGACATATACTCCACTGTTGTAAAAATCTTCTTCCATATTCATTACATACCTTCCAAATCCAGATAGGTCTGAAGTAACTGCAGGTACTCCTCTAGCAATACATTCTAAAGGAGTATAACCCCAAGGCTCGTAGTAGCTTGGAAAGATTCCTAAATGACAACCGCGGACAAACTGTCCATAATCCATGCTAAAAAGGGGGTTGGTAGATACGATAAAATCAGGGTGATAAACTACTTTTACTTTGTCAAAAGGACTGTTGAAAAGCTGATGAAATCGTAAACCATTTAATATTTGATCGTCAACGTCGTTTACGAGATTATGTGTTACAATTATAGGCCATTTATTTGATTTCCAGTTAATTATAGTGCGTCTATATCTTAATTTCCAATATTCATCAACCAGCTCGTTCAAATCAGGCAGGTTGTGGTCATGTGTTGAAGCAGCTTTGTAAAATAGTTTTTCAGCTATTTGTTGTTCAATGGCTGAGCAAGTATTTTTTATTTCATCAAGTTTAGCTTTTTGTTCCAGTACATCAGGCAGAATATTCCAGGTTTGTGATTTAGTAATAAAAAAGGTAATTATAGTCTGATCGATATTGGCCTCTATCATCAGTTTATTGAGATTTTTCAAAGCTTCAATGGTTACATCAAATCCTTTGTTTTTGTACTCATATCTGCCAGAGGTAAAGAAAAAAAGTGTTTTAGATAAGTCAAACGTATAGCTGGGAAAGAAGTGAGAAATTGCAAATGTTTGAATTTTCTTTTTGTAATTTTCATGACGTACTTGAATTTCGTGATTCGCTGAAAATCTGGCCAAATTCAATCCGTTAGGTGTAATTACATCAGGCTTTTTGCCCAATAAATAAAGACATTCGTTTGCGGTGAGTTCGCTTACTGTTGTAAACGTATCAGAATTTTGGGCAGAAAGCTTTTCAATCTGATACATGGATGTGATACCGAATCTACGCGCATGTTCTTCAGCATTGTAATATGGCAATTTTTGATAAAATTCCGGATCGTTCATGGCCAAATAACGTCCAAGCATGGTGGCATGAGTTGTAAAGACGGTTTTAATCTTAAGACCTTCTTTTTTGATATCGAGTATTGGTATAGATGCCATCCATTCATGGAAGTGAGCAATTACTGTATGTGTCCCCTTAAACTGATTGACGATACGGAAAAAGGATCTCAATGTATCTGACCACATTATAACTTGATCGTACAAATCGTCATTATCTCTGGGTTCTATTGCGAAATCCTGAAACAAATGGCGCTTGAACACATCCAATCTGTTGTATACAGCGATAGGGTTTATTAAAATAATTTTAGGTCTTCCACTGACGAGCCATCGGCCATATCTGACTTCAAACCCTAAATCTCTTAAACCCTTAACTGTTTTTGAAAAAAAATCCAAACTGTCGTCTATTTCTTCAAATTCTGCACTGATGGAATCGTTAATTAACGGCCCAAGTAAACAATAATTTTCACCAAAAACTTTTGTAATAGAGGGCAATTTACTTCTTATCACGGTGTAAATTCCTCCCAATTGATTTCCTACTTCCCAGGATACTTCAAAAAGAATTGTTTTATTGTTTATTTTTTTCATATTTCTATTATTTCATGTATACGGTTGGACTTATTGTGATATCGATAAACTTTACTCATTTTTATAATCATTGACAAAAGTGTCATTTTTATAGAAACATTTCTTTCTACTAAAAAAATACTTCGTTCAATGATTTCTGAAAACATTTGAAATATATGATAATTTACAGCTGATCTTGACCTGAGTTTTGTACTAATTTTATTCAGAAAAAATAATAAAAAGTATTTTGTGGTCTCTCTGCCTTTATTGTTGAGTTGTTCTATGAATTCTAGAATTTCAAGATAATTGTTTTTAATCCCAAAAATATACTGTCTGAATGCTTCAAAATAATGTTCGTATTCACCAACAGGATTTTTGTTCATCAGCATTTCAGCCATTAAACCCATATGTGAGTCTGTAAGAATGCTAAGTGCCTCAAAATCCTCTGAATATACTGTATTTAAGTGATTTTCAAGGGCAGCTTTTGCCTCTTGAGTGTTTGGCTTATTGAAAAATGTCTTTTGGCATCTGCTTAATACAGTTGGCAAAATACTATGGATATCGTATGATACTAATAAAATTAATGTTGAACCATTCGGTTCTTCCAAGGTCTTTAAAATAGTATTCATTCCTTCCGTATTAATCAACTCTGGATACCAAATTAATACTACTTTTCTTCCCCCATAATAAGATTTTAAATTCAAGAAATGTATTAGTTCCGAGCATTCTCTTTTTGGAATTGCAAAACTCTTTTTTTCCTGAGCTAATTTTTGTCCAAACTGCATTAAATCCATATAAGGGTTTTTTTTGAATTCTATTCTAAAGTCAGATAGAACATCTTTAGATGACTCAATTTTATCTTTTATAGATGGAAAAGGCAAGATCATCCTGAAATCAGGATGGGATAAGGTTTCTACTTGTTTACAAAAGATGCATTGGCCGCAGGCATCGGATTCTTTTTTATTTTCACAAAAAATATATTTAATGTAAGCAAAGGCTGCAGGCAATACTTCACTGCCTTCATGTCCATAGAACAATTGTGCATGGCTGATTCGATTTTGTATAACATTGTTCTTCAGATTTTCTAATTTTTCTTTGTTTGAAAACAACTTTGAGAAACTCCACATAATCGGAAACTAAATTTTTACAGTAATTTTTAATCGCTTTTGTTTCTTTGTAGCCGTAAATATATTCAGAAATGAAAACAATAGATGATTTTAATTTTTCAAATCAAAGAGTATTGATCAGAGTTGATTTCAATGTTCCACTCGATAAAAATTTACAGGTAACTGATGACACTAGAATTAAAGCTACCATACCTACTATTCAAAAAATATTGCAAGACGGTGGCTCGGTGATATTAATGTCACATTTAGGAAGACCTAAAAAAGGCCCTGCTGAGGAGTTTTCACTACGACATACAATATCTGCTATTCAACGTCATTTGGGTAAAGAAGTGCTGTTTGCCGATGATTGCATTGGCGAGAGTGCATACACTCTTTCAAAATCTCTTTCAAAAGGTAAAGTATTGCTATTGGAAAATCTTAGATTTTATGCTGAGGAAGAAGCGGGTGATGAGCAGTTTGCTCAAAAGCTGGCAATGCACGGAGATTTCTATGTAAATGATGCGTTTGGAACGGCACACAGAGCGCATGCTTCGACTGCAATAATCGCTAAATTTTTTCCAGGAAAAAAAGCTTTTGGATATGTAATGGCTAATGAAATACGAAATGTTTCACGTGTGCTTCAGGCTACCGAAAAGCCTGTAACAGCCATTATCGGTGGTGCAAAAGTTTCGACAAAATTGGGTATCATTCAAAATTTGCTGCAAAGGGCGAATAACATCATTATAGGCGGAGGAATGGCCTACACTTTTGTAAAAGCTTTGGGAGGTAATGTGGGCAAATCATTGGTCGAGGATGACCTGCTGGAAAAAGCTAAAGAAATTTTAGATGAAGCAAAACGCTTGGGTGTAGCTATTATTTTACCAATTGACTCCGTAAATTCTTCTGAATTTTCTGAGAATGGAGAAGTGTGCATTACTGCCATTGACTCTATTCCAGATCAAATGATGGGCTTGGATGTAGGACCAGAAACAATACGAAAATATCATGAGGTACTAAGCAATTCCAAAGTTATCCTGTGGAATGGGCCTGTAGGCGTATTTGAAATGAAGAGGTTCGAAAAAGGTACGTTGGAACTTGGAAAAATGATTGCTGAAGCCACCAAATCAGGAGCTTTTACATTAGTAGGTGGGGGTGATTCTGTAGCTGCTGTAAAAAAATTCTCACTGGAAGACCAGGTTTCTTACGTCTCAACAGGAGGTGGAGCCATGCTTGAGTACCTTGAAGGCATTACCCTGCCTGGAATAGCTGCTATCCTAAATGATTAGTCAGGTTTGGGAAGCTTTTTGTCCAATCTAAATCGCTGAGGCCTTACCACTATTTCAAAAGGAATGTAATCAGTAGCATTTTCTAGTAACTCTAAAACCAACTTTCCTAACTCTTCCGGTTGTATTGAAAAGATAGGATCGTTTACAGGGTTAACCTCGCTTTTGCTGTAGAAGCCTGAATTTACAATGTCTGGAATTATCAAAGTTGTTTTCAGACCGCTGTTCCGATATTGTTCAAAGAGGTTTCTGGTTAAATGATGCAGTCCAGCTTTAGCAGCTCCGTAATAGTTGTTCCATTTTTTTACTTCAAGACCTGAATAACTGCCAATCACAATCACATGGCCTTTGTTTTTTATTAGTTTTGGCAAAAAGGTCTTAATGAGCAGAGATGGGGAGATGAAATTGAGTATTTCAATTTCAGCAATTTCTTCCAGTGAATAGGATTCGGCCGGTTTTATCACATTGGCTCCAGCGTTGAGTATTAAGATATGGGCATCCATATCAGAGAGCATCCGACATAATTTTTTACTTTCATTTATATTGGATAAGTCACAGGAGATTTCGCGGATTTTTATGTTTCCAACAACTGTTCTAGATATTCCCGTAATTGAGAAGTTTTCCGTTTCTAATAATTTGTCAACAATACATTTACCAATTCCTTTAGAATGCCCGGTGATAATGACATTTTTATTCATATTCAAAGATTTTTGTAACACCAATTTGTTCTAATTCAAATTTTACAAGCTGAATCAATTTTTTCTTCTCATTTTCTGGATAACCTGCATGCTGATGATTTCTTTCATAGGGATACCACAATAAGGAACTTTCCGGTCTTTGTGCTCGGATGTTGTTTAGATAGTTGGTATGCATTCTGAAGGTTCCTATGCTAAACCCATAAATTTTTTTCAGATCAATTATCTGGGTAATATATTTTATAAAACGAGAGTAGATTTCCTGATATCCTTTTATTTTGATAATCGGGTCAATACACAGCATTACTCTCCAACCCTGAGAGATCGCGTGATTGATTGCTTTAATTCTGTGCTCAAGAGAAGGTGTAGAGTGTTCATATGCCGATAGTATTTCATTGGGTGAAATACTCCAGGAAAGGATCACATTTTTCAAAGGTTTCTTTGTAGAAAAATGAGATTTCAAGCCGCTTTTTGACCGTATTTCGATGGTAATGTTGGGGTCGGAAGCTGCATAATCTATCCACTCCGAGCAATAGGGGTACCAATGTTCAAGAGCTGGTAAATCTGTATCGTAAGAAATAGCCATGTAAAAAGGCTCACCCAGGGAGCTGCTTAACTTTCGGGTTTCGCATATAAAGTCCTGATTGTTGAGAAACAATACAAGATGAGGAGTCGTAAACATTCCCTGTAAATAGCAGTATTCACAGTCAAAAAGACAATTGATTGCCAGGGTATTGTAGTAAAAGTTTTTCGATTCGATCACTTGAGTTAAAGGACTTGCTTTATAGAAGAATGTGTCCCTTCTTTTTGCTAAAATGATGGATTGATAGTTTTTTTGGAAGCGCCAGTTCCCACCTTTTTGGTTTAAGACGTCTTTATAAGAGTCAATAAATTCGATATGTTCAGGATGAATTTTTTTTACAACGGCGGCATATTCATTTTCTACGAGTGTATTTTCTATATAAATTACTTTTTTATTCATATTTATTTAACTCATTAAGTATTTCAGCAAATCTCCTGTCTCTATCGGTAAATTCACGATAGGATTTTTGAAGAAGTGTGTCTACTACTTCTTTAAATCCTAAATTTTTTAAATATGTAAGACGTTCCATTAATAAATTTTTTTGACTAAAAGAAAGTCTGTTTTTTGTACAAAATACTTCAAATTTATCTCTAAATGAATGCATTGTACTTTCGTCATTTTTAAAAGACATAATTTTCTGAAATAATTGTTTTACTCCGGACCAAACCATCGGGCATAAATCTGTATAGCCGGATAGAGAGTTTTTAATCGATACTAATGTGCCGTCCCTGTCAGAAATATATTTGAAAATCTGAAATTGATGATGGTTAAGAAAATATCTTGCAGACGCAAATAGACCATAGGCCTCCATGTCGTACATCCAGTTTGGATTTTCAGCCATTTTTACTTTGTCAGCTGGTGTATTTACCGTATGCAAATGTGCGTATTTTTCTTCTCGACATATGATATCTGTGTAATGTGTTTTGCTATCGTAATAACTGATTGCAGATGCTTTGTACCACTGACCCTGGATTAAACCAAAACTTCCAGCCAATCCAACATTAACTACTAGGGAAGGAAGTGGCTGTGTAGAAAGGTATTCTGTCAAGCGAATGCTCGCATTGAAAACCCCTATTCCGGTGATCAGAATAGAAGTATTTTCGTCGGTTGCCGTATGAATAAATGGCCTTTTTCGGTTACTTTTGGCATCAGTGATCTCTATAAAGGGCTTTGCCTCTTGAATGGTAGCAAAAACAAGTAAAAGTTCGTTCATGTTTCTGTTAGTGAGTTCTGATCATATCTGACGGAACGACAATGATGAAATCCGCTTTACCTCTGTGTTCTTTTTCCAATTTTTGAATTTGATTTTGTCTTACCGTAGTTATTGAAATTATTTTCACATTGGATGTATATTGCTGGATGTACCAAATAATCCCCTCGAAATTCAGAGTATGATAGGCACCATTAAGGTGAAGGACCGTATGTCCATCAGCAAGTTTTTTTGCTATGGTCCAGGCCATGGATGCGTCTTTAATTGCCTGCGCTTTAGGAAAGTTTTCTCCTCCATGACCAGGTACCATTTCAAGCATTTTTTTATAGCCGGGAAGGTCCGGTTCAAAAGGGATTGGAAGAGGTGGCAGTTTCGATTTAAGTTCGGACTGAATCGTGTCCAGATAGGTGAAACCATATTTGTATACACCGGAAGCCCAGGCTCTCGGAACGTTTGAACCAAATACAACAATTTTGTTGTCTACAGCCCATTTCACCATTGGAGCATAATCTGTGGAATAATTGGTCCACAATGACTTTGCATTTTTTAAAAATGTGTGTTCATCAATGGTGTGTGATACATATTTTTCAAGTAGGTCAGCATCCGTCCATTCTATCATTTCCAATCCCAGGGCGAGGTTTCTGACAGTCTTGGAAAGTTCTTTGAGTACTTGTAATTGCAAATAGTGAATTATCGGGTCATCGTGATATTCTCCGAAAAAGACCAGATCTGAGGTACGAGCAGTGTTTACAAGTTTTTTCCAGGAAACCTCTTTCCCTTTACTGTTAAAAATTTTAAACAAATCCGGTTTTTTCTGTGCATTTAAATGCAGCGACAGTCCAAAAAAGGTAATAAATACTATCGGTCTTATTCTAAATGGAAAATTTCTTCTGTGCTCCATGCTTCAGGTTTATCTGCGAATAAGCGTTTTGTCTGAGTCCAAACAGTTTTGAATACTTCACTGTTTCGGTAGTTTTCCAGACTTTTTTCATCCTCCCAAATCGAAATGGTAAAAAACACATTTGGTTGATTTAAGTTGCGAATAAGCTTTAAACCTTTACAGCCGGGCTGATTTCGGATCAAATCTTTGGTTGCATCAAAAAGTTTGAGAAAATCCTCAGTTTTATGTTCTGAAAAAGTCATTTTTACGATCCGTATCATATTAAATGTATATTGACCAAGTCGTTGTGTTTAATCCCAAACAAACTGGAAATGCCTATACTTTTCGCATATCCTTTAGGTTGATGCGTATTTGCACTGTTTTTCAACCCCAGTTCCAGAAAACCAGATGCATTAAATATAGCAAACATCTCAGATTCATTGATTGATGAAAGCTCTTCATATGAACCAATGATTTTTTTTGTAGCGTGGTTGCGAATTATGATTTCAAAGGGTGATTTAAGCAAAATTTTTTCAAATAGCTTTTTGTGAAAGTTAGTGACAACATTTCCATATTCATCAATAAAAATGACCTGTCCAACAAAGAGCTGACCACTATTCTTAGCAAATGGCTGTTGAAAAAAAGGAGTTCCGATGTCTTGTGTTTCAATCCCTATGTCGGTCAGTGAGGCTCCCCTTGCTAGGGAGGCAGCAGCTTTGGCCAATGTCTGTGCTTTCCATGTATGTCTATCCCCGGAATTAACCGGAATTTCAACGACCTTAACAGGAGTGGAAAAAAAATTGATACTTGGAATAAAACCGTTATTAAATGAAATATAGTATTGACCTTCGACCATAGAGCAAAGAATTTTGGCCGTGGAGTTGGGTGGATTTTCGTTTATACAAATCAGATGAATGCTTTTTTCAGGAAAGAAAGGTTTGCAAAGCAGATGGAGTGCAGCTGCTTCGGCTACTTTGAAAGTAGATATTTGATGAGATATATCTATGATTCTGCAATTTTCGTAATGTTGGTAAATCAATGATTTAAGTGAAGCCACAAAATGATCCCTTAATCCATAGTCGGAGGTTAATGTGATGATGGACATTCCGGTAGTGGGCTTTGATTAGTGGCTGGAAAACATTTATTTTGCAGACAAAGTTAAGATAAGAGGTTTTAAGTAATCATTTCACAAAAAAACAGATAAGCATTTGACAGAAAAGGCTTTAGAGTTAGAAAAATCCTTGCCGGGCAAGATCTATGGAACCAATAATAAATACCTTAACATCATACAAGCGCATTTTCCAGCCTTGAAGATTACTGCCCGAGGCAATGAATTACGAGCCAGTGGTCCGGAAGAAATTTTAATCGATTTTGAATCAAAGATCGAACACATCATTACGCACTTAGAGAGATTTCAATCTATTTCGGAGCATCAACTGGAGAGAATATTGGTGTCTTCTGCAGAGGAGAGAAATAAGATGCTCAGCGAAAGTGCCAGGGAAAAAGTGCTTTTGTACGGTGTAAATGGTCACATCGTCAAAGCACAAACTCCAAATCAGCAAAAAATAATAGATGCCGTAGAAACAAGCGATATGGTATTTGCTGTGGGCCCCGCGGGCACTGGAAAGACTTACACCGCTGTAGCGCTGGCAGTCCGCGCTCTTAAAAATAAACAAGTGAAGAGAATTATTTTGACCAGGCCGGCGGTGGAGGCTGGGGAGAATCTCGGATTTTTACCTGGTGATTTGAAGGAAAAACTGGATCCATACCTTCAGCCTCTTTACGATGCTCTGCTGGACATGATACCCCACGAAAAATTGGTTATGTATATGGAAACAGGGGTTATTCAGATAGCCCCATTGGCTTTTATGCGGGGTAGAACGCTTGACAATGCATTTGTGATTTTGGATGAAGCACAGAACACTACAGAGGCTCAGATGAAAATGTTTCTCACCAGAATGGGAAGATCGGCCAAATTTGTGATAACAGGGGACTTTACACAAATTGATCTTCCAAAAAACCAAAAATCAGGTCTGATTCAGGCACTGAAAATCGTGAAGGAAATAAAAGAAATTGCTGTTGTGAAATTGGATGAGATGGATGTGATCAGACATAAATTGGTCAAAAAAATCATCAATGAGTACAACAAATATGAACACACAGGCATCAGAAAAGTCAATCCCGAAGATATTAATATGATTTAAAAAATTTTAATGAGCGATTGCTTAGAAATCCCCGGAGTGAAACATTTCTACAGAGGAAAAGTTAGAGATGTCTATTTTTTTGAATCTGGAAAGGTGGCTATGATTGCTACCGACCGAATTTCTGCCTTTGATGTGATTTTACCAAGGTCGATTCCCTACAAAGGAGCTGTATTGAATGGAATTGCTACTCATTTTCTGGAAGCCTCGAAACACCTGGTACCCAACTGGTACATCAGCTCACCGTTGCCATTTGTCAGTATCGGATATGCAGCAGAACCGATCAAAATAGAAATGGTGGTGCGAGGTTATCTCGCAGGCCATGCCTGGCGTGTATATCAGGCGGGCAGCAGAGAGTTGTGTGGCATAAAACTACCTGAAGGCTTGAAAGAAAACGACAAGCTTCCCGAGCCGATCATTACACCGACTACAAAGGAAGCCGTAGGAGTGCACGATCAGGATATTTCGGCAGAAGAAATTTTGAAAAGAAACATTGTAACCGAAAAAGAGTGGGACACACTTGTAGATTATTCCTTCAAACTATTTGAACATGGTTCGCAGCTGGCAGCAAACAGAGGGCTTATTTTAGTAGATACAAAGTATGAGTTTGGAAAAGATAAAGAAGGTAATCTGGTTCTTATTGACGAAATTCACACACCGGATTCGTCGCGGTATTTTTACCGGCATGAGTATAATGAGCGGCAATCAAAAGGACTCGCTCAGCAGCAACTTTCCAAAGAATTTGTCAGACAATGGTTGATTGAAAACGGTTTTCAGGGCCGGCCGGGGGATAAAATACCAGTAATGACAGATGAAAAAGTACTCGAAATCAGCGAAAGGTATATGCTGCTTTACGAAATGATTACCGGAAAAAAGTTCAACAGATTTGCCTATCCAAGCCAAAGTGAAATAGTGCAAAAAATATTGTCCAGCCTTTAATGGAGAAAAATTCGAAAACACATATGTAATATCCCTGGTACGTGAAAAAACAAAACAATTGAAATAGTTTCTTTATTAGTTTGCAGATAAAAGTACCTAACAATGAAAAACCTGTTATTCGCCTTGTTGCTTTTCTCAGGCTTAGCGGCAACCGCTCAATTTGATTTAGGTTTTAAGGCCGGGCTTAACAATACGAGATTGAACATGGATGACATTAATAATCCCGGTCAAATCGTCGAATCACTACAAGCTGGTGAATCAAAATACGGTTTTCACTTCGGTGTATTCAGTGCGATCAACTTTCTTACGTATCAGGTCAGAGCAGAGGCTTATTATTCATTAATAAATGTAGAATACTCGGGCAGGAATGCCAACAATGAGCCAATTTCGGAATCAGTTGCTGTGAGCCGATTGGATTTTCCAGTCCTGTTTGGGTTAAAATTGGGACCTGCACGTGCCAACATTGGCCCTGTGTTGAGTTATAATTTTTATTCTACCAACGATGTGCTGGACAATGGTCTGAAAGATGGAAGCTTAGGAGGTCAAATAGGAATAGGCCTGGATTTCTGGAAGCTGATGGTGGAAGCAAGATATGAATTTGGACTTTCCCGATTTGCCAATCAAGTAAAGGTCGAAGGACAAAGTATTTCAACCGATTCGAGAGCCTCGCTCTGGATGATATCCATAGGATATAAGTTGTTTTAACTTTCTTTAAAATACACCCTTTTTACCCTGGTTCCTATAGAAGTCAGCACTTCATAGGGTACCGTGTTCATGGCTTGTGCCAGTTTTTCGATGGCTTGGTTTGGTCCAATGATTTCGACAGGGTCACCTTCTTCAACATCCGGTATGTGGCTGACATCTACCATGGTCATGTCCATACAAATCCTTCCTATCACAGGGCAATAAATACCCTTGATATAAACGCCTCCGCGGCCATTGCTCAGAATTCGCCGAAACCCGTCGGCATATCCCAGAGCTATGGTTGCGGTTTTCATTTTTTTTGTTGCTACAAACGAACGTCCATAACCAATGGAATCCCCGGGTTCCAAATCTTTTACCTGAGATACGAAAGAGTGCCATTCGATAGCGGGTTGCAAATGAATTTGTAAGTCAGGTCTGTGCGAAATGCCATACATTCCGATACCGATTCTGACCATTTCACTTCTCTCATCCATATGGTCAAGAATTCCGGCAGTATTGAATATATGCCGGATAGGATGATACCCCAATACCTTATCGATTTGATCAGCAGCTCTGTGAAATTGTTCGATTTGCCAATGTGTAAACTTGTCTTCTTTAGGATCGTCAGCAGCAGATAGATGAGAAAGAATGCTTCTTACGCGTAGTGTCTCTTTCAGCACGGATAGTTCATTTAGTAAAGTCTTCAATTGAGTGCTTTTAAAACCAAGTCTATGCATTCCCGTATCAATTTTAATATGAATGCTCAGGGGAGAATTGGTTTCAAAATTTTTCAAGAAGTTGATTTGTCCAAAACTAAAAATCTGAGGCTCAAGATTATTCTCAAAAATCAGGGGCAATAGATGAGTATGGGCGTTCATTACCATCACGGGCATGGTAATGTGAGCATTTCTCAGCTCTACTCCTTCGTCGGCATATGCGACAGCCAGATAATCTACGCCTAATGAGGCAAGATAGCGTGCAAGTTCAAAGGAGCCGGAGCCGTAGGAGGCTGCTTTTACCATTGCCATCAATTTGGTTCCCACT
Organism: Schleiferia thermophila; assembly: GCF_003337435.1. Lineage (GTDB taxonomy): Bacteria > Bacteroidota > Bacteroidia > Flavobacteriales > Schleiferiaceae > Schleiferia > Schleiferia thermophila. The sequence continues at coordinate 88,302 of NZ_QPJS01000002.1, read as the reverse complement.
GGCAGTAAGGATTTAAAAAAGGAAAGGTTTCTACCAATTGCGGATAGATTGATTTCCACTCGCGTTTCATGGAGACTGGCCGAAAGCTGTTCGGCTATTGATTCAAATTGAAATTTTCTGGCACCTTTGAGTAAAATATCGGATTGGGTCGGAGGATTTTTTTTGAGGTAGCTCAATAAATGTTGTGTAGTAGTGAACACTGCTTTTTCAACAGGTAGTTCAGATAATTTTTCAAATTTGTCGGCTCCTACATACAGTACTTTGGTATCTGATAGTTTTTCTGATGATTTCAGCGTTTCGAGCAGTGTGGAAAACGCCATTTGTTCATCTGCTTCTGTCAATTGGTCAAATTCTGAGAGTACAATTATTTTTTTTCGGTACTGGCCAGAAGTCAGTAAAGTTTGTAATGCTTGCTGCAGTGCTTCTGGATCAGAAGTATAACAGTCGTTCAGTATCATGCAATCATTGAGCCCCCTGGTCCATTCCATTCGCATTCGCACCTGAAAAAGGGTGGGAATCTTTTCAATCAGCTGTAAATTTCCGTCAGTAAGCACCAGGCCTGCACTTAGCGCAAGTATGAGATTTTTGTTGGAAATGATGTCTTTAAAAGGAGAGGAAATTTTTATTCTTTCCAAATCGTAGTGTTTGCTGGAAAAAAATACTTCACCTGAAGCATTTGTTTGAAATGTAAAATCAGCCTTTGTACAAGTGGAAGAGACCGTTAGCAGTTTTTTTTCGGGATAGATTTTTCTAAAGTAATCGACTACATCTGGCTGATCGGCGCCGACAAGAATAGATTCACAGGTATAAAAAAGCCGGGCTTTTTCGGCCAGTTTCTGTTCTCTGCTCTGAAAACCAGCATCGTGGGCACTTCCCAGGTGAGTAAATACGCCAATCTGTGGCTGGATGATGTGCCGTAGTCTTTCCATTTCGCCAGGAAGAGAAATCCCGGCTTCGATAATGGCAAACTGATTTTCGGCAGAACATTTCCAAACCGAAAGCGGCACGCCGATTTGAGAATTATAGCTTAAGGGGCTCTTCGAGCAATTATAATGGGGATGCAGAAGATCATACAGCCACTCTTTTACCATTGTTTTTCCATTGGAACCTGTAATTGCGATAAATCGGGTCTCTAACAGCTGACTTCTATGGTGAGCGGCCAGCTGCTGAAGAGCTTCTTTAGTATCTCTGACCATTAAGTAGGTTACATCAGGTCTCAATTGTTCTGGAAGACAGTCCACTACACAGCAGAACATTCCCTTTTTTGCAGCTTCATCTAAAAAATTGTGACCATCAAAATGAGGACCTCTCAAACAAAAAAAGATGCTCTCCGAAGTTTTAACACTTTGACGGGTATCTGTCCAAAGGTTCCGAATCAGGATATGATTATTTGCTTGAGAGCCAAAAATGTCGGCTTTAAGAATATGTGCAATTTCTACTACGGTATAGGGCTTGGGGTGATTGACAGGGAGCATCAGTTTTGTTCTTTTTTACGTGCTTCTATAAATGCGCGTCTGCTCAGTGGTTCATATTCTTCTTTTTCACCTAAAAAGATTTGGTCTTTTACGGGTTTTTTCCTGTAACTAAAGTGGGCCAATTCACCTGTTCGGGTACAGATAGCATGAACCTTGGTTACATATTCGGCAGTAGCCATCAGAAACGGCATAGGGCCAAAGGGGCGACCTTCACTATCCATATCAAGTCCGGCTACAATCACCCTGATACCTCTGTTGGCCAGTTGATTGCATACCTCCACTATGCCGTAATCAAAAAATTGGGCTTCATCGATACCTACTACATCAATTCCATCACTCAGAAGGAGTATAGCCGAGCTGTTATCTACCGGTGTGGAGGGAATTCGGTTTTGATCGTGCGATACAATGTCCGAATCGTGATATCGGGTGTCTACAGCAGGTTTAAAAATTTCCGTTTTCAATCGCGCAATCTGCGCCCTGCGAAGCCTTCTGATTAATTCTTCCGTCTTTCCGCTAAACATCGGACCACAGATTACTTCTATCCAACCGACTTTTGTATTTTCGCTTTTGTATCTTTCCAGAAACATAGGACAAACAAACTTCAAAAGTAGACTTCAAAGTAAAACCGATGATCAAAGAAGTAAAATCAGCACTTGATGAATTGTGCAAAGAAATTTTAAGCAGTGAAAAAACAGATTTAAATCAATTGGTAAGCTGGTCTAGAGAACTGTATGAGAATCTGGTTGTGATCTCTTACCTGGAACACAACCAGGCTGTGGGTAAAACAGCGGATGATTTCGAGGAATCCAAAAAATTAATTGTAGATACAAAAGATGCAAATGAAACTATAATTCCACCTTCCGAGTTTCAGCAACTTTCGCAACCCAATAAATCTGACCAAAATTTGAAGACTTCTGAAAGTATTGATATTCACGAAAATAATAATGTATTTCTCCATCAAAAAAGGCTCACTATTAAAGAAGAAAAAATACATGTAGATACATATATACCCGGAGGCTCAGTATCTGAGAAAAAAGTTGTATCAAAAGCAGAAAAAACCCTTTCGGAAGTCACCATTGGATTGAATGAACGACTCGCTACAGCGTCAAACTTCACTCTTGGACTTAATGATAAAATTGCATTTACCAGGCATCTGTTTGAGGGCAATGAGAACAAGTTGTCGGAGTTGGTCAGAACAATCAATCAAGCCAATCAGTTTGAAGATGCGATTCAGCATTTCTACCAGACAGTTTCAGAGCATGCTCATTGGCAGGACAAGAAGGAATATGTAACTCGTTTTGAAAACCTGATCAGAAGAAGGTTTGGAAAGCCTGAAATCATTGAAGATTGATGGGAAAGCTGTATGTAGTGCCAACGCCCATAGGCAATCTGGAAGACATTACACTTCGCGCGCTGAGAATTTTAAAGGATGTGGACATCATTTATTGTGAAGACACCCGCACGAGTTCCGTGTTGATGGCGCACTACCAGATCACCACTCCCCTTAAGAGCTATCACATGCACAATGAACATGCAGTGACAGCACAAATAGTAGGCAAGCTTCTCGGAGAGTTCAAGGCTGCTCTTATATCGGATGCAGGCACCCCTGCCATCAGTGATCCCGGATTTTTGCTCGTCAGAGAGTGTATTAAGGCCGGAATAGAGGTTGAATGCCTTCCCGGCCCTACTGCATTTGTACCCGCTTTGGTAGAGAGCGGTCTTTCCTGTGAGCAATTTTTTTTTCTGGGATTTCCTCCGGTGAAAAAGGGGAGATCAACCTTTTTCAATCGACTAGCAGAAATCGACGAAACAATCGTACTCTACGAATCTCCACATAAAATTGAAAAAACTCTGAACGACATAGCGGTACATCTGGGACCTGACAGGAACATCAGTGTAAGTAGGGAACTGTCCAAAAAATTTCATCAAACACTCAGGGGGACAGTTACCGAACTTACCGAAGCGATAAAAAAACAGCCCTTACGAGGTGAAATTGTGATCGTGATTGGAAAGAAGCTACACAGAAAAGAGCACAGCACATAATGAAGAATGCCTGGTTGTACGAGCTGAGGAGAGCCGATACAAATTTTACATCTTACCTGTTTGGTACGATGCACCTGGTATGTGAAGATCGGTTTACATGGCCTGAAAGGCTACAGGAGGCTCTTAAAAACTGCGGGGTGCTGTATCTGGAAACAGATCTTCAAAATGAGACAGAAATAAGTTGGGACTTTTTAAGCTCCTTCTCAAATTTAAGAGAAACACTTACAAATACTCAATGGCAAAAGCTTTGGGAATTAAATGAAACCACGCTTCATTATCCAAAGGAAGAACTGGCCCATCTGCATCCCTTTTTTATTTTGACTCAGCTTCAAAATCAAATGTTTGACTGTAAAGTAATTTCCCCTGAAGAAGGATTACGAGCTATGGCATTTCAGTATGGATTGGAAGTGCGCGGTCTGGAATCATTGGAGGCTCACCTGGGAACCATCGGCCAAATAGAGAAACATGAACATATGAACCTTCTTCAGGATTTACTCGAAAACTATGATGAATTAAAGAAGTTGTTTACTGAGATGACAGATTGCTATTACAATGGCGACGTGGATAAAATGAGTGATTTTTTCAATGACAATTCCAAATTGGTATTGTCTAAAGCTGCTGAAGAAGTTTTCTTAATCCGAAGAAACAAAAGCTGGTTGCCAGAGATTAAAAAAGCTGCCATTAAAAGTCCGGCATTTTTTGCTGTGGGGGCTGCTCATTTGATTGGTGAGCATGGATTATTTTTATTACTGGAAAAAGAGGGTTTTACAATCCGGAGTATATGAGATTCACAATAGTGTATTTATGGGCTGCTGTTTTGGTTCATTCTTTTCAGGTAAAAGCTCAGATGTCATCTGAAGGACCGCTATGTACCGACGAAATGATATGTAAAAGACCGATAGTCCTGAAAAGCTTTTTGAGAAAAGCAGGCCAACTATCGTCACCAGTGATGGCGAAATACGACATTCTATATCACAGACTGCACTTCCAGATCAACCCCGCATTGCAGCCAATAAGTGCCTCAGCAGTTTCCTATTTTAAAGCCACGGTGGATTCAGTTGACTTAGTGGTTTTTGATCTTAAAAATTCAATGACGATAGATTCAGTGAAAAGTCTGAGAACCGGCCAGACGCTCAACTTTCAGCATCAGTTTCATCAGGTCAGCATTGTACTTCCTGCGGTGTTGTCAAAGGGACAAACGGATAGCCTGGTCATTTACTATCGGGGTGTACCAGTTGGCAGTGGGTTGGGCAGTGTAGGCCGAATGACCTATCCCTTCGGCAGTGCTTTCTGGACATTGTCACAACCGTATGGTTCGCCTGACTGGTGGCCGTGTAAAGACGGGCTTAGCGATAAGATAGACTCCATAGATATACTAATTACAACCCCAGTGCCTAACAGGGGAGCTTCGCTGGGAGTGCTGGTGAGCGATACAGTAATCAGCGGATTCAGGACCAGTTATTGGAAACACCGCTATCCGGTGGCACCTTATCTGGTAGCAGTGGCAGTGGCACCTTATGTGGTTTTTGATCAAGTGATCGTGCTGCCGTCGTCGGGACATTCCTTACCGTTTGTAAACTATGTGTATCCCACGGATACTCCGACTGTATATCAAAGTGTGCAGTACGCCCATCAGGTGATGCAGCTATTTGATACACTTGTTGGTCCTTATCCGTTTAAAAATGAAAAATACGGCCATGCACGCTTCGGGTGGAATGGAGGGATGGAGCATCAGACCATGAGTTTTATGGGTGGGTGGCAACAGGATCTGATCACCCATGAACTTGCGCATATGTGGTTTGGCGACAAAGTGACCTGCGGCTCCTGGGCAGACCTATGGCTCAACGAGGGCTGGGCAGTATATCTGACGCAGCTTACCTATGAGCACATAAAACCCGGACTTTATCAGGCGTATAAAACAAACGAAATCAATAAAATTACCTCCCAACCGGGAGGGTCAGTTTATACATTGGATACACTGAATCTGAGCAGACTTTTCAGCGGAAGGTTGACCTATTCAAAAGCTGGTTATGTGCTTCACATGTTGAGGTGGCAGATCGGTGATTCAGCCTTTTTTGCCGGCACAAGAAATTATCTCAACGATACGTCTCTGGCGTATTCTTTTGCGCTAACACCTGATTTTAAATACCATATGGAAGCTGCCTGCCAGTGCTCTCTTAGCGATTTCTTCAATCAATGGATATACGGCGAAGGATATCCTACCTATCAAATCATCTGGTGGCAGGATGGAGACACCCTGCGAATGGATATTTCGCAGACAACAAGTCATACATCAGTACCGTGGTTCAGCATTCCTGTACCGGTGCGTATCACGGACAGCAACCAGAATCCTATCGATTTAAGAATTGAGGTGCCTGCTGCAAGTTTTTCATATGCTTATTATTTGCCGACAGGAGCCGCCACAATCAGTTTCGATCCTGAATTGTGGTTGATCTCAAAAAATAGTATTGCCCTACATATTGGTCAGCTTCAGGAACTGCAGCCTAAAATTGACATATATCCCAATCCTGGAACTGATGTACTCAAGGTGCAGCTGGGGTCGATTATTCAATCATTGAAATCCATTAAGGTGACGTTTCCGGACGGTAGAATACTAATGACCAAATCATCGGAGCAGCTGACTGTAGAAAATACTGAAATTCATCTGCTGACTTCGCATTGGCCGGCAGGAGTTTACCTCATCGGAGTGGAAACTGACCAGGGGTTGTACCACAGAAAGTGGGTTAAGAAAACAGACTAAAAACTGCAATACTTTTGTCTCCATAGATGAAAAAGTAAAGAAGGGATTTGAGTCAGTTCAGCGCGAGATTGCGCATGCATTTCATCGTCTTTATATGGGGTTTTACAGGCATACTTGGACATTTGATCACCATAGATGCATTTACCCTGGTGTGGCATCGGATGTGGATGGCGACTGTAGTGCTTGCCATTTATTTATTGCTGATCGGACGAAGTTTTAAAACTACAGCTAAAGAGGCAATACTCCTTATGCTTGCCGGCTCCATTATAGCCGCACACTGGGTAACCTTTTTTTACGCGATTAAGGTCAGTACGGTATCCGTGACATTGGCCTGTCTGAGTACGGGAGCGCTTTTTACAGCATTTCTGGAGCCGATTTTTTTCCGTAGGGCGATTGATGTGCGTGAGATTGTGCTCGGGCTGTCCGTAGTTGTGGGACTTTACATCATTTTCAACTTCGAAACCAGATACACTCTTGGAATCGTGATAGCGTTGACCAGCGCTTTCCTTTCGGCTTTGTTTTCCGTTATTAACGGAATCATGGTAAAAACACTGAAACCCAATGTGATCACAACCTATGAATTGACCGGAGGTTGGATGGCGCTATCGGTATTTTTTCTGCTCACAGACCGGCTCAATCAGGAATTGTTTACAGCGCCGATGTCAAAAGGTTCCTGGGGATATCTCAACGGCGACTGGACAATGATCTTCATATTGGCCAGTGTATGTACGGCATATGCCTTTATTGAAAGCGTAAAGGTGATGAAAGTACTAAGTCCCTACAGTGTAATGCTCACCATCAATCTCGAACCGGTATATGGAATTTTGATGGCAGCACTTTTCCTGGGTGAAAGTGAACAAATGAGTTATCAGTTTTACATTGGCACCGGTATAATACTTTCAGTGGTATTTATTGAGGCCTATCTGCGCAGGCAAAAGCAAAAGATTACCAGCTGATGACATTTTACAGATTTGAAAATCCAATTGATGAACAAAATCATTTTCAACCAACGAATTTTTGCTTATTTTAGCGCGAGGATCTTCCATATGAGCATTCGCGATTTTTTGGCATGTGTGGTGCTATCAGCTGTAAGTGCACTTGACGGGTACGGCCAGATATCAGAATTTCCGTTCCAGGTGTCTCTTGTTCCTGTGACAATTCCCAATCTTCCCGGACTTCATTCCTATACGATTGCACAGCACAATGGCAAATGGCTGATAATCGGAGGAAGAAAGGACGGCATTCATGCCCGTCAACCTTTCAATTCATTTCCGGCATCTCAAAGCAATACGGATATTTTTGTAATTGATGTGGCAAATGGTCAGTTCTGGACCGCTAGTCTAAATGTGCTACCTACCGGTCTAAGAGAGCAACTCCAGTCAACGAATATGAATTTTTATCAAGATGGGGATACTCTATACATTATAGGAGGGTATGGTTATTCTGCCTCTGCAAACAACCATATCACTTATCCATATCTGACTACTGTACAGGTAAGTAGCTTAATTCAATCCATTGTAAATAATCAGAGTATTGTTCCTTATTTCAAGCAAATTCAGGATACAATATTTCAGGTGACTGGTGGTCATTTAAAAAAAATCAATGATTTGTTCTTTTTGGTTGGTGGGCATACGTTCACCGGACGATACAACCCTATGGGTAATCCCACCTTTACGCAACAATATACCAACCAAATCCGAAAATTCAAAATCAACAATTCAGCCAATCAGGTGAGCTATTCTGATCTAAGTATAACAACGGATCCGGTTCACCTTCGCAGGAGAGATTACAATCTATTGCCGCAGATATTGCCTAATGGTGAACAAGGACTTTTGATCTCCGCAGGAGTTTTCCAGCTGAATGCCGATTTGCCTTTTCTTCATCCGGTAGAGATCACGTATAGTAGTTATCAGCCAATTACAGGTTTTAGTCAATATCTTAGCCACTACCACTCACCCGTAGTTTGTATGTATGACTCCGTCAAGAAAATGATGCATTCACTTTTTTTCGGTGGAATAAGTCAATATTATTACCAAAACTCATTGCTGATTAAAGATGATCAGGTCCCCTTTGTAAGTACCATCAGCCGTTTGCAAAAAGATTCTGCGGGCAATCTGACAGAATATGTCATGCCTGTCCAGATGCCTGGATTGAAAGGTGCTGGAGCAGAATTTATTTTAAATCTAAGCATACCACATTTTTCCAATAAAGTGATCAAGCTTAATGAGATCTCACAGGGAGCATTTTTGGCAGGGTATATTTACGGAGGTATTTCAAGCCCGACTTTGAATCCTTTTTCGGCAAATCAAACCAACACCACCTCTGCTGATGCCACCATTTATGAAGTTTGGATTACCAACTCTACGACATCGAATTCAGAATTCAAATTGGATGGAAAGAATCCATATGACATAAAAGTATTCCCTAATCCTGCAACTGGTGATTTTTCATTTTTATTTGACATTGAGAAGCCCACAAAAATTTCGTACATCCTTACCGACGGATCAGGGAAATTGCTTAAGAGAAGTGTAAATCAACTGTTTCAGCCAGGTCAACACAGTATTCGGATTTCTCAGGACAACAGCATATCCACAGGTGTAGTTCATTTGACAGTGGTCTTTGACGACCTCTATTACGCAACACAAAAAATTACCATCAACAGATAGTCCTGAGGGGATTTTGCTTTGCCACAATGTGTTTTATTTTCGATGAATATCGGCCTGGGGGATATAATACCATTGGTGCTATTAAGAGTTTTTATCATAAAGTATTCTTACTGAGTAAGACTACCAAAAAAACGATTTAATATCGGCAATTTGGTATGAATTTAAGCATACAGCTATTAATGTATGAGAAAAATAACAATTCAAAAAATCAGAGCCAAAAAGTTTTGATACATTTGAACATTTAATCAGATTTCTCAGCATGAAGACTCGAATTTTTTGGTTGTTGTGGTTGCTGTACTTTGTGGCAAACGGACAAAACATCCTGATCGCATCGGAAAATCTCAGCGAATTGTTTGCGAAAAATCCCATACCCCGACTGACACCTGCCGGTGTAATAATCGGCAGCGATATCTCACTTGACGAGCCACTTATCGTTAGGAATGTAACAGAGGATGAAGTGTGGGTTCAGATAAATATCCCTTCACAGCGAGAAAAAGTGAAGGTCCAATATTATCTGAATGGTGAAAAGAGGGAAGAGGAATTGTATGCCAATAAGATTGAAAGCATAGCATTGAGCGGCACAGGGGAAATGGTACTTGAGTCGATTAATGGGGCAAGAGTTACGGCTGTGTGGCAGTTGGAAAAGCAGACAGCAGATTTCGGAACTTCAGGCTCCTGCAATGTAAATGCAAGATGTCCGGAAGGCGATAATTACCAACTGCAGCGCAGAGCTGTGGTACGGATGAATGTACCTATTGGTGGATTTATCTACTACTGTACAGGTGCCATGATCAACAATACGGCTATGGACAAAAAGCCCTATCTGCTTTCGGCTGAGCACTGTGTGCTGGACGACAACGATGTAATCATTGATTCGGCAGCTTTGGCATCCATCATATTTCGGTTTAACTGGGAGTCACCTACTTGTGCAAATCCGTCAAGTCAGACGGGGTTGCCCAATCAGATTGTAACCGGTGGCAGACTCAGAGCCAGGTCGAATGACGGGGGGGGTGCTACAGGGTCAGATATGCTCCTGCTGGAGCTTGCTATACAGCCACCGGCTAGTTATAATGTGTTTTATGCAGGATGGAATAGGTCCAACATTCCGGCCCTGGGGGGAGCGGGCATACATCACCCCAGTGGCGATATCAAAAAAATCAGCACATTTACCATGACTTTGCAAAGCGGGACCTTTCAGCAGGCGGCCGGTGCTTTTTGGCTTGTAAACTGGGTGGCCACACAAAGCGGTCATGGGGTGACAGAGGGGGGCAGTAGTGGTTCACCCCTTTTTAACTCGGCTGGTGAAATAGTGGGAACGCTAACAGGAGGATCAGCTTCGTGCAACTTTCGGACGGGTACGGACTTTTACGGAAAATTTTGGTATCACTGGGATAAAAACGGCACAACCAACAACAGGCAATTGAAGCCCTGGCTGGACCCTTTAAATACCGGGGTTACCAGTTTGGCAGGACTGTATGTCGGGCAGGAGGAATTTTACAAGGACCCGATGCACTGGACCCTTATGCCCAACCCAGCAAAAAATGGTCGTATTACACTCAGATACGAAGGCACTGAAGCATGTAAAGACGCTGAAGTGAGTCTTGTGGACCTGTCAGGAAGGGTGCTACTGAAGGAACATATCGGGGAAGTAGAGACAGGGCACGTACATCACTTTGTATTCAACAAACCAGGTGTATACTTGATAGGTGTCAGAACAGATAAACACAGATGGTATGAAAAAGTGGTGGTGGCTGATTAGTGGTGTGCTTTTGGCTTACGCAGCTTGTAAGACCAAGAAAAACATTGATGCACCGATGGCTGTGAAAGAAGATATCCCGGAATCGGCAAGCAAACCTGCTTGCGAGCCCGTAGTCGTCGCTGCATTTCAGACGATGGAAGATTCAGCAGGAGCTCAGGTAGCCATTCCAAAAGAAGTGTATCAGGACGGAAATTGTTTGCGAATCACATATCAATACAGTGGTTGTCAGGAAGGTAAAGCAAAGCTGGTGTGGAATGGTCTTTTACTGAAAAGTTATCCTCCCCAGGCTTTGCTGGCAATGTATGTGTCGGATGTGGGGGACTGTGAACGACTGTTGGAAGGTTTTGGAGAATTTGACCTGAATGTTTTGGCTCAGCATACGGATAGTATTGTTATGCTGAGGTTCAGGGATTTTGATGGCAGGCTGCCTTATTATCTAAACAGGGATTAATGTTTATACTCGATTTAGGTTGGTGAGGATGGGATGTGGAAGCCGGGATGGCCTATAATGCCGGATAGGTGCATGAGTATGGATGAATAAGGGATGAGCAGTTGGGTAATCAGGGGGAATAGTGGTGGAGGGCCTGGAGTTGCTTTGAGCGCCTGGGCGGAGGCGGATATGAGCCGCAGCGGGCGGGCAGTATGGCACACGGGCGAGGAGGCGGAGCGAGAGCGAGCCACCGCAGCCCGATGAGTCATGCCCGATCCGCAAGGGGAATAGGAGTCGTAGACCGGCCCCCGGCCGCGGGCAGAAAGCGGCCGGGGGAGGCGCCCAAAAGGAGAAAATAAAAAACCCACCGCTGGAGGTGGGTCATTCTAAAGTTGCCCGAGCTGGATTCGAACCAACACAGACGGAACCAAAATCCGTAGTCCTGCCATTAGACGATCGGGCAATCCGTGAAACGGGCTGCAAATATATAAAGGGCTAAAAATTTTCCAAACAGTATCTGGTGCAAGGGTGAAGTTTATGTGGCAACTTCTTTATGAGGCTCATAGCCAAAGAGTTTCTTTGACTTAATGATGTTTTCAACACCTTCAGGCAGCATATGTTCCCATCCGGATTCGCCTTTTTTAATCATCCTTAACACGCGGGGTGAGAAAATATGAAGAATGGAGGGGTCGTAGGTTTCGATGTCTTTGATCCGCCCGTTGAAGGTCAGATAATCGAATAGGGGGCGCAGGCGTGGATGTACCCACATGTTTTTGGAGGTTTCGAGGGGACTTTCGTCTGTAGGTTTTGAGGGATAAACATAAATTTTTATGTCGCGGGAAAACATGATGCCCATGGCCTCTAGGATGCCTCCTGGGAGGGTTCTGTAGTATTTTTCATTGAAGATGTCCTTCAGGCTGGAAACTCCAAGGATAATGCCCAATCGCGCTTTGGTAAACTCGGCGAAGTAGTGCACGAGTTTGTAATATTCCTGAAAATTGGAGATGAGTACTTTGTAACCGAGCGAGCAAAGAATTTCAGCGCGGTCCAGAAAGTCTTGTTCGTCGATTTCGCCCTCGGCACGGAGGTTATTGAGGGTGATTTCGAAGAGGACTTCGACGTTGTCTTTTTTGACGCGCGGATCTCTGATAAAGTATTGGTAGCCTTTGGTCATCATGTCCATGTTGACCTTGGTGACGGGGCGGAAGCTGCCGCGCAGAGCGAGGATGTTTTTTTTGTAGAGCAGGCCTGCGGGGAGGAGGTTATTGCCGTCGGGGCCGAAGATGACGGCGTCTGTAAATCCGTTTTTGATGAGCTGGAGGGAAAGGAGGCGGTTGTCGACGCCTTCGAAATCGGGTCCGGAGACATTGATCATATCGATTTCGACTTTTTCGCGGGAAAGGTTGTCGTAGAGGGATTTGAGCAGTTCGTTAGGATCGTTGATGATGTGGAAGCAGGCGTATATGAGATTTACGCCCATGACGCCGATGGTTTCCTGCTGGAGGACGGCTTCGTTTTCTTTTAGCCGGACGTGGAAGATGACTTCGTTTGGCGGGCTGTCTGGGGTAAGCTGAAATTTACATCCCATCCAGCCATGTCCTTTGTAGCGTTTGGCGAAATCGATGGTGGCCACGGTATTGGCGTAGGTAAAGAAGCATTTGTTGGGGTTTTTGGAGCGGTCGATGCGCTCTTCGACGAGCCTGTATTCCTGGGCGAGCATTTTGCGAAGGCGACTTTCGGTAACGTAGCGGCCGTCGGGTTCCCGACCATAAATTGCATCGCTGAAATCTTTGTCGTAGGCGCTCATTGCTTTGGCCACGGTGCCGGAGGCTCCTCCAGCCCGGAAAAAGTGACGGACGACTTCCTGACCGGCGCCGATTTCAGCAAATGTGCCATAGATGGATTGGTTTAGGTTGATTTTCAGGGCTTTTTGCTGGGTTGTAAGAATGTAACGCTCCATGGCTGGTATGCTTTGATACAAAGGTATGCAAAGGGGTCTTTGGTGCAGGGCTTAACTTTTATAAAAAGGCTTTAAAATAATGTTGGGCTCATCATCGGCCTGGAGTGCCCGGTTGAGAAAATGAAGCAATGGTCTGAGGGGGAGCAGATGTTGTATAAGCAGTTCTATGGTAGCTGGTTCGGTGAGTTGTGAATAGCGGAGAGGGCGGGTAGCGGTGAAGGATTTAAGCTTGAGGTAGCGAATGGCCGGGTGGTCGTAGGTATAACCTTTGGGTGGGCGGGAGAGGGTGAAATGGGGATCGAAGTCGAGGTCGCCGTACATCTGGACAAAATCTGGCTGATGAAGGATTTCGGTGAATTCATCCCAATAGAGGTCTATGTCTGTGCGAACTTTTTTGAGTGGCTCTGACATAGGCATGTAAAGCCCGCCTCCTACGAAGCTTTCTTCAGGGTCGAAGTGTACGTAATATCCGGCAAGATCACCTTTACGCCCACCCGGGGCAAATCCAAGGGATACGTGTGTTTTGTAGGGTCGTTTATCGGGTGAAAAGCGTATGTCGCGATTGATGCGAAAAAGGCATTGGTGAGGCTTTACATCGGCCAGTGAGGGGTCTGCTTGCTGAAGGGCTTTGAGGATTTGGCGGGCGGCTTGCAGAAGTTCGGTTTTGTAGTATTCGTAGCGGGTGCGATTGGCGGAAAACCAATCTTTGTGGTTGTTGTCGCGTAGATTTTCGAGAAACTTAATACTTTCTTTTGATAGCATGGAAAAAATTTAATGAGTTCGGAAATATATGTGATGTAATGACCGTTAAGAGGGTAGGAATGTTTAAAATTAGGTTGTTTATGGAAAAAACGATTACCCCTTGCAGCAAGAATGAAAAAAAAGGCAGAAAGTCTGGAGGTGCGAAGAAAGAAACCCTTCAGCGCCTGTTGAATTATTCAAAATCTGCCAAAGCCGTCGCCATAGGAGGTGAGCGGTGGTTGATACATCTGAATTAACCTAAGATTAATTTCGGGGGCACTAAGTTTGGATTTTCCAAGAGTGCCGGGCAGGTACTTTTGTGCTTGAAATGCACATGAGCGAGCAGCTTTTTTTCGGGATTTTTATTGCGATTATTTTTTTGATTCTTGCTTTTGACCTTGGTGTATTCCATAGGCATAAGCACGAAGTATCGTTCAGAGAGGCTTTGATATGGACAATAGTGTGGTTTGGCTTGTCAATGGGGTTTTATTTTTTCCTCAGAGGATATGGTCACTTGCTGCACAATCCTGAATCAATCGATGATTTGGTGTCCATCACAACGCGCTACAATCAGAAACTCGATGTGAAGGGTTTGAGCTTTGAGCAGGCGCTTCAGCGATACCGAAATTTAATAGCACTTGAATATCTGACGGGTTACTTCATCGAATACAGTTTGTCGGCGGATAATTTATTTGTAATTTTATTGATTTTCAGAAATTTTGGTGTAAGAAAAAAGGACTACAAGACCATTTTAATTTGGGGCATTTTGGGTGCAGTGATCATGAGGTTTGTGTTTATTTTTCTGGGAGCAGGTTTGATTCAACGGTTTCATTTCCTGTTGTATGTATTTGGTGTGTTTTTGATCTATTCTGGATTTAAAATTCTGCTGAGCAAAAAAGAAGATGAAAACCTCACACCCGAGGCACATCCACTTGTACAGCTGGTGGGCAGATATCTGAATGTGTTTCCACGAAATGTAAAGTCGCTGCTGATTTTCCGTCATAAAGAGCACAAGAAGACGTATGTGACACCCTTGTTTGTGGTGTTGTTGGTTGTGGAGTTTAGCGATGTAGTGTTTGCGGTAGATAGTGTTCCGGCAATTTTTTCCATTACACTGGATCCGTATATTGTGTTTTTTTCAAACATCTTTGCCATATTGGGTTTAAGGAGTCTGTTTTTTTTGTTGGCCCGGGTCGTGGATTTGTTTCATTATCTCACATATGGGCTTGGAGTGCTTTTGATATTCATAGGGTTCAAACTGGTATTTGAACGTTATTTCGACCAAATGGGCATCGATGCCAGGGTTTCTTTGGCAGTGGTAATATTGATCCTGTTGGTATCAATAGTGGCTAGTCTGGTGCGAGGTGCTCTAATTAGCAGCAGAAAGTAGCAGATAATTGTTGTGCGATGAATGTGAAGAAATGGTTTCTTGAAAACGTCAAAAAATTTTCCTATTTAGCAAAATCCGATCCTTTTTGATCGGATGATTTCATCAACTATTTTACAGTATTAATTAGTTACATTTCATTTATTAGTTGAGAAAATTTTTTTTACTTACCGGTAGTTTTTATCAACGATAGGCCGATGAACCCTGAAATGCACCAGGCGTAAAAATCCAGAAATTGGATTTCAATTCAGTCGGGCTGATGTGAGCAAATGCATATGTGCTTGACATATATCATAAAGAAGACTGATTAACTAAAAAAGCCGTGATATCAGTGTGATGGCTTATCTGGCACAGGAGCAGAGGCGTGGTAGTGCTCTTTTACGATTTGTGCATATTTATCCAGAAGTTCGATGATTCTTTGGTGATTACTGCTGTGAATAATCAGGGCTACATGATGTTCTTCGGGAATGTGGCAGTATATTTCTGGGTCGTTGAATGGGGATAGATCGGGGTGCTGCTGTCGGGCAAGTGAGATGAGAATTCCTGAGTAATGCCTTTTTACTTCCGGGAGTTGATATGCTTCACCTTTAAGCAAAGCGGATTCAAGGCGTGCCCATTCGCGCCAGAGATTTATGCCTGAGGCAGCTTCCACCATGGTACCCAGGTGCGCCCCTCCTACTCTTGCAGAAGTTTCCAGGAAATAGAATTCCCCGTCTTCATGGCATTTGATGTATTCGGTGTGTGATGCGCTGTTTTTCATGCCAAATGCCTTCATGACCCTGTTGTTGAACTCTTTGAGAAGGATGTCGTCATCGGAGTTGTGAGGTAGGGTAGCTGACCTGAAAATTCCAGCTCCATGGGCCACATCGAAAGGGGTAGACAGGTATTTTGAGGTCCAGTTAAATGCCATTTCCCCGTTTATGGTAAGAGCATCTACATGATATACATCGCCGGGTTTAAACTGTTCTACAAGATACATATGCCGTTTGTCGCCCAGTTGGTGGATGACTTCCCAAAGTTGGTCTGTGCTGTGCACCTTTCGGATGCCGGTGGCGGAAGCTTCGCTTCTTGGTTTAACCAGCCAGGGGGTAGGGATTTGATTGGCAAAGAGGTTGATTTCCTCATCGTTGAAGAGTGGGGAGAAAGCCGGCACGCGTAGACCTGCATCGCGGGCTTTGATGCGCATGGCAAGTTTATCGCGGAAGTATCTTGCGGTGGTTTGTCCCATTCCGGGTATGCGG
Organism: Schleiferia thermophila; assembly: GCF_003337435.1. GTDB lineage: Bacteria > Bacteroidota > Bacteroidia > Flavobacteriales > Schleiferiaceae > Schleiferia > Schleiferia thermophila. The sequence continues at coordinate 71,839 of NZ_QPJS01000002.1, read as the reverse complement.
AATTCTTCACGTACAGCAGCAGCTTTTTCGACATCGAAATCATCGAGTGCGACAACGCGGTCAATTTTGTGCTTTCGCATCAGCCAGGCTACACCTTTGATGAGGTTGTTGATGTTTTCGGGGGAGTTTTCATCGCTTTCCATGTAAAAGACCTCATCGATGCTTTCCCATGCCCAGGGTTTATTTTCAAGCTTTTTTTTGGTCAGTAGAAATACAGTGTTGCCTTCTGCTTTGCACTGTTGAAGAAATTCGTTGCCTTTGAAGTAGAAAGTGATGCAGAGAAAGGTCTTTTTCATGGGAGATGGAATTTAATAGATGCTTTCTATGGTTTTGACAAATTGATAGAGCAGCTGGACACCGAATCCGGAAGCATTTCGCTGTTTTCCAAATTCAGATGATGTGAAGGCAGTGCCAGCTATGTCGATGTGAGCCCACCTGTTGGGGTCGTCTACAAATTCCTTTAAAAACAAGGCTGCACTGATGGCTCCTGCTGTGGGTTTGTTTGAAAAATTGGCCAGGTCGGCTACATCGGAATGGAGGTCTTCCTTGTAGTCGTCGTCGAGGGGCAAAGGCCAAAGTTTCTCTCCGGTGATTTGACCTGCCGTGCGAAGGATGTTTTGGAAGTTTTCATCAGGGCTGAAGAGGGCTGCATAGTGATGGCCCAAAGCCCGGGCAGCTGAGCCGGTAAGTGTGGCTATATCTATGATGTAGTCGGGTGAGTAGTTTCGGCTTATATAGCTCAATGCATCGGCAAGGCATAACCGGCCTTCGGCATCTGTGTCTATTACTTCTATGGTTTTGCCATTGTATGAGCCGATCACATCTCCCGGTTTGGTGCTTTTTGCGTCGATGGCATTGTCGGTAAGCGGTATGGCTGCAAGTAATCGTATTTTGCGATGGTTCAGCGCTATGGCCTCTGCAGCTCCCAGCACAGCTGCTGCTCCGCACATATCGCTTTTCATCAGAAAAAGATTGTCGGATGGCTTTAGGTTGATTCCTCCTGTGTCGAAGATGACTCCTTTGCCTACCAATGCCACAAGGGGAAGGTCCGATGCAGACATGTTGTATTTCAGTAGGATAAATCTAGCCGGTTGCTCGCTGCCTCTGTTTACTGCCAAAAGAGCCTTGAATCCTTCGACCATAAGTCTGTCCTGGTCAAAAATTTCAATTTCCAATCCTGCTTTTCGGGCCATTACTTCGCAATAAGCGGTCAGAAAGTTGATGTCTTTTTTGTTAGAGGGTGCATTGCCGAGCGTCATGGCATTGAGTTGGGCATTCGCTACGACAACTTGCTGAAGTACATCCTCGCGAATATCATCGGCGTAGGGAGTCACAAGTTGCAAGTGTGCTTTGTCACTGTCGAGACAGTGGAACAGTTCTTCTGTGGTTTTGTTTTTACCGATTTTCTGGAGGGATACTACACAAGCATGCACCCAGGCTCTGGCCAAAACGTTGGTAAAAGCCTTGTCCGTAATCGTAGTTAAATCAATTGCCCAGTTGCCCGAGGGAAAATCCTTTACTTCACGAATGACCTTTCTGAAGTCGGCTGTAATAGCAGAAAAGGATTTTGATGCATTTACTTTTATCAGAACGTAAAACTTCTGGTCAATTAGGATATGAAGCTTGGCAATGCTTTTTTTGCTTAAAAATTCTTTAATCAGCCCGTTTTCATTTGCAAGCCGTGAAAGAATAACTTCAGAGGACTCATCTTCTGTGATTGGCACAAAGCAAAGGGCCGTATCGATTGACCATTGATGGGTAAAATCAATTTTCATTGAGGTCAGGAATTACAGCCGTAAATCTAATAGCAATCTTTTAACATTTTAGTAAAAATTTCTCGGAAGGTTCAAAGTTGACAATTTTACTTCGGAGTAATAAAGATGTTTTCTATGAAACAAACTGGATAGAAAAAACCCGGCCGCTTTAAACTACCAGTTTAGCCATATTCCAACCTTCCTGATTTAGAAACTTTAAGATTTCAGGCAGCGACTTGCTCATATTGTTCCATGCTTTTTCTGAATCGTGAAATACGATGATCGAGCCATTTTGAACATTGGAACGGATGTGACTGCATATGGATTGGGGTGATAAGGTGGGATCCCAGTCGTAGGTGACCAAATCCCACAGCACAATCTGATACCTGCGCGACAGGTATCTGAATTGAGAAAATTTTATTCGGCCATATGGTGGTCGGAATAACCTGGACCGGACGAGGAGGTCACATTGCTTAATGTCGTCGAAATAGATTTGATTTTCGGTAAAAAAACCATTGAGGTGATGATAGGTGTGATTTCCTACGGAATGTCCTCTGTCTGAATACCATTCGGTGGTGAAATCCGGGTGCTTACACATGTTGTTTCCTATGAGAAAAAATGTGGCAGCAGCATTGTACTGCGCCAACAATTCACATACGAAGGGTGTAATTTGCGGATGTGGTCCGTCGTCGAAAGTGATGTAAACTGTTTTGGTCTCCTTAGCAGGCAATGTACACCAGGCTCCAGGATAGAGTTTGGAAAATATTGCCGGCATTTTTCTGATTCTCATTTCCAAATGGCAAATTTTTATGGTTTAAACGGATTCTAAAATTGCGAAAAATACATACGTTTGTCAAAGGATTTAAAAAAACTATCGGACGATGGTGTTTAAAAAGCTACTTAAAGCCTTTCTAATGCTCACACCGCTTTTGGGCATTGTTTTGTTGGTACTGAGTCTGCTGAATCTGAAAGGAAATTCTGCAATCCGGAAACTACTGTTGGGTGTGGTCATTGCTTTTTGGCTTTTCAGTACTCGTCCGGGAGCCTGGCTTCTGATGAAGCCTCTCGAAAGCCAGTATGATCCCATAGCTGAATTAGCGGAGGAAGACCGAAATGCTTATGTAGTGGTGCTGGGAGGGGGCTGCAGTGCCAGTGGCCATTCGGATGCAGAGCGCTTAAGCGAAAGTGCGCTACGCCGTGTACTGGAAGGTGTCAGGATCGGGCAAATGTATCCGAATACGGAATTGGTCTTCAGCGGAACGAGCTGGCGGGGCACTTGTGACGTGGGTGAATTAGGGGCTATATTTGCCAAAAAGCTATTTCCGTCCGAGAGAATAAAAATCCAATACGACTCCCGCGATACCAAACAGGAAGCCGAAGTCTTTAAACTGCAGTTTGGAAAGTCGCGCCCGGTAGTAATCGTCACAAGCGCTTCGCATATGCCACGTGCCGTAAAAAACTTTAAAAATCAAGGAATAGAGGTTATACCTGCCCCTACTGACTATAAACTGAAACCGGCGAAATTCTGGATCTCAGACATACTGCCTTCCGTAGAAAATCTGAAAATATCCGAGACAGCACTACACGAATACCTGGGACTGATTTTAACATTTTAGGATATGATAAAAAAGGCCGTAAAAATACTTTTAGCCGCGATTGCCGGATCAGCTGCACTTGTGCTCTGGAAAACGTTTACCTTCACTTCTCCTTTAGCTGATGTAAAACCCTCTGAAGAGCCAATCAATTGGAAAATTGACGAATCGAATGCTGTAAGAAAACTCAGCCAGGCACTCACATATCCGACCATCAGCCACAAGCGTGAGATGATGGATCTTGAAGCTTATGATGGATTTCTTCAATTTCTTTTTCACAGTTTTCCGAATGTTTTTTCAAAACTTCAGATAGATACCGTAAACGACTACACCTTGCTGATCACCTGGAGGGGAAGGGATACCACTCTGGCTCCGGCCATGCTGATGGGCCATTACGATGTGGTGCCGGTAGAATCTGCCACACTTGATCAATGGGAAGAAGCTCCCTTCTCTGGCCGGATATCCGATGGGTACATTTACGGCCGAGGAGCTATAGACAACAAAACTCCCTGCATTGCTATCCTCGAAGCCGTTGAAAACTTACTGTCATATGGCATTGAGCCGAAGCGAACATTGCTCATTTCCATAGGCCATGACGAAGAAATCGGCGGCAATGATGGAGCCGTGAAAGTAGTCGAAAAGCTCAGCCAAAAAAGAATTGAACCAGCTATCATTCTCGATGAGGGTGGGACAATGGGGCTCGGTCTTGTGCCCGGCCTTATGGCCCCCACGGCACTGATCGGCACTGCCGAAAAAGGGTATTTAAGCCTGGAACTGCTGGTTAAAGGCTCTGGAGGGCACTCCTCGATGCCAGGCCCGGACAACACTTTGAGCATCTTGTCACGTGCCATGCATCGGCTCAACGAAAACCCATTCCCGTTTGAATTGTCCAAACCCGTCGAAGGCTTTCTGGAGTGTGCAGGCCCATACATGGACTTTCCAGCCAGGATGGCTTTTGCCAACAAATGGCTTTTTAAAAAATTGATATTCAACTCATTCTCAAAAACCCCCCAAGGCGCAGCCATGATGCGCACTACTCAAGTACCTACTGTAGTAGCTGCAGGCGTAAAAGACAATGTGATTCCTAATGTTGCAAAAGCAGTGTATAACTTTAGACTGCTCCCTGGTCATACAGACAGTTCAGTAATCAAGAGAGTAATTAAAATTATTAACGATCCAAGAGTCACTGTTAGAATGCACCCAGATGCTCCTTACACTCCCGGAAGTCCATCATCTCCGCACAGTGATCACATCTTCAGACAATTGGTTTCTGTGATTAAGACCACATTTCCGGAGGCAGTTGTTTCCCCTTATTTGGTACTCGGTGCTACAGATTCGAGGCATTTTTACCAGGTTTGTACACATGTCTATCGGTTTAATCCCATTCTGCTCAAGCCAGATGATTTGTCCAGAATACATGGCATCAATGAGCGGGTAAGCATTTCAGATTTTCTGAGGGCTATAGATTTCTATGCTCAGTGGATTCAGGACCTCTGTGTTCGAGATGTTCTGAGTGCATCTATACAAAAGAGCTCAAAGATGTAAAGAAGCTTTTGCAAAGCATTCATTGACTGTGGTGGTCATATTTTTTTGCCTGCTGACTGCTATATTTTTGCCCGATGAAACCGATGTTGTTAAGAACTATGGATCCAAACGCGCACAAAAAAGCGAGATTGGTCAATAGGCTCAGCAGAGAAGAACTGCTCAAAAAACTTGAAAATGAAAATTTCAGGCGAATAACCTTGTCTTTTTATAAATATGTGCTCATCGATGACCCTAATTCCCTGCGCGATCGTTTGTTTTCCATGTGGAGCCGGCTCAACTGCCTTGGCAGAATTTACGTGGCACGAGAAGGCATCAATGCACAAATGAATGTACCCGAACATCACTTTGATACTTTCAAAAAAGAGCTGTACTCCATTCCAGAGTTTGAAAACGTGCCCATTAAAACAGCCATCCAAGATGACAATAAGTCCTTCATTAAACTTACTGTAAAGGTAAGACCGAAAATTGTAGCGGACGGCCTGGACGACAATGCCTTTGATGTAACCAACGTCGGAAAGCATTTATCTGCCAGCGAATGGAACCAGATGATGACCCTACCCAATGTGAAAATTGTAGACATGCGCAATTTTTACGAAAGTGAAATAGGGCATTTTGAAGGTGCTATTTTGCCAAAGGCCGAAACCTTTCGTGAAGAGCTACCCGAGGTGCTAAATCTGCTGAAAGGCAATGAGGATGCACCTGTATTGCTTTACTGTACGGGAGGAATACGTTGCGAAAAAGCCTCCGCCTATTTAAAACACCATGGATTTAAACATGTCCATCAGCTTCATGGAGGCATTATCGACTACTATAGACAAGTAAAACAGGAAAATCTTGAAAATAAATTTCGAGGTAAAAATTTTGTATTCGACAATCGTTTGGGGGAGCAAGTGAGTGAGGAGGTCATTGCCCATTGCCATCAATGCGGTAAACCTTGTGACACGCATCGAAATTGTGCCAATAAGGCTTGCAATATTTTGTTTATCCAGTGCGATGAATGCGCAGCTCGGTTCGAAGGGACTTGCTCGAAAGAATGCCAAAAGGTCCTGCACCTACCTACAGAAGAACAAAAGAAAATTCTGCAACAGGTAAAACAAAAAAAGACCTTTATGCGATACCGGCGTTGGAAACCAGAGTGTTCCTAATCCGAAATCAAAAATCTCATAACGTCTAAAGCCTGAATTCTCCATTAGGCGGGAATACATACTTTTGCCCACGCCATTTAATTTTCCAGGTTGGTTTTATCGGAATTTTATAACGTTGAAAACAAAAAAATAGCTGTACTGGGTGGGGGCAGTATGGCTACAGCTTTAGTAAAAGTTCTAAGCGAGAACAATGAAACCGTTTTCTGGTGGATGCGCAATCAGGAGGTCATAGAACACATCCAAAAATATGGACATAATCCCCGCTACTTAAGTAATGCAGAGCTCAATACCGAAAACATCCACATCAGCCAAAACATTGATGAGATTTGTGAACTGGCTGATATCATCATACTTGTAATTCCTTCAGCCTTCCTGCGCGATGCTATGGAAAAGATAACGGTAGACATTTCGGAAAAAATCATCTTTTCATCCATCAAAGGCATTGTGCCGGGAGTCAATATGATCGTAGGTGAGTATCTCAATGCTGTCTTGAACATACCGCTTGACAATATAGGCGTAATAGCCGGCCCGTGCCACGCTGAAGAAGTTGCCTTAGAACGACTCAGCTATCTGACATTAGCCAGCATCGATATGGAGCATGCCTATGTGCTGGGGTCCCATTTGAGCTGCAGGTACATGCGCATACAGATCAGCGACGACATTTACGGTACCGAATATGCAGCCGTACTAAAAAACATATATTCCATAGCTGCAGGCATTTGTCATGGTTTGGGCTACGGCGACAATTTTCAAGCTGTATTAGTGAGCAATGCACTCAGAGAAATGAAGCGATTTATAAAAGCTGTTCATCCGATAAAACGCGATATAGCAGGCTCAGCCTACATGGGCGATTTACTGGTTACGGCGTACTCCCAGTTTAGCCGTAACCGGACCCTCGGAACCATGGTAGGAAAGGGTTACTCGGTCCAGGCAGCCATGCTTGAAATGCGCATGGTAGCTGAAGGCTACTATGCTACTGAGCTGATCAGGAACATCAAAAAAGCATACGATGTAAAAATGCCTATTGCCAATGCAGTGTATAAAATTCTTTACGAAGGCAAACCTGCTGCTAAAGTGATCGAAAAGCTTTCTAGAAAGTTCACCTGATAAGGACTAAACCTTTAGGCAATGTAATTTTCAGTATTTATTTTTTCATTACTTCAAAGCTCTTCATTCTATTTGCCTTGAATTTTTGAAGATTTTCCATATTCCAATATAGATAAAACATAATTGCTTTGTTTTAATGAAATTCATGTTGAAAATATTAATTGCACAAAAACAAAAACTCTTTAAGTAATAACATAACCCTGGATATTAAAAAATAATTCAAACAGTGTAACGATGCCAAGCTATACCTCTAAAAAATTGGGAGATATTTTTAAATATGTTTTTTTGATTTAAAGCTTCTTGATGTTATTTATTTATAAAAAATTAACAGAAATCACTTAGCAAATCCAAGTATTATTTTATTCTCATACGCTTGCTTGATAAAATGCACAATCGCTTCTTCGTTTTCTGAATAGGAATTGAAAAATTTTTTCAGCAGCTCTTCAATGCTTAATGGTCTTTGATGAAGAGCTTCTATAATTAGGTAGGCAAATCGATTTAATTCAGTAAAAATTACTTGTTTACTTTCAGGATGTCTATAAGCCAATAAGAAGTATTCACCCTTATGTTTCTTTTTAATTTTTCGGGGATGAAGTATATGTACTGGATATTGAAAATATAAAACTTGTATTTCAGGATTTAATACCACCTTATCTGTTGCAATGTTCCCTTTTTCTGAAAAGTTTGGAAAAGGTTGGTCAGGCATCATAAACATTTCTATTTCAGCCCATTCGAATAAAAGTAAATCAGATAAAAACGGATATTTCAAGCATAACTTGGTTTGATTTTGTATGATATAATCCATAAATTCTTTGGGCATTGCCCATACCTGAGGTGTCTGACATTTAAAGTGAGAAAAAAATTGATGTGTAAGATTCATCATCACCCTTTCACTTAAAAAATTTGTGGTAATAGGATATGCATTACTGATCCCGTCATAAATAATATTAAAAATTAATTCTCTGTAATAGCGTATACCCTGCACTTTAATACCATCTAAATGGGTTATTATGGTTTGATCACCAGTTCTTGTAAATTGTGCCAATAAGGATTGCTGTCTTTTTGTTTTTTCCTTAAGATACATGTTCCTTTTCTTTTTGTAAGGATTTATTGTACAGGCGTTTTAATTCATTGATTTCAGATTGAATTTCTTTCAAATCAGGAATATTAAAATCTCGCTCCAACAACACCGGAATAGGCTTTTGTAACCATTTAAGCGAAAATTCAAAAAGGCGATATACCGGATTGATGATTGGTTCACTATGTGTGTCTATAATTAAGTTATCATCTACTTGTAAATGCCCTGCCATGTGAATATATGCAATTTTATCTCTGGGAAGTAAGGTGATAAATTCTACAGGATTAAAACCATGATTAAAACTATTGACATATATGTTATTTACATCGAGTAGTAGTTGACAATCACTTTCTTGTACTATTGCGTTTACGAAATCAATTTCTTTCATTTCCGCTGCTAAAGGCGAATAATAACTTACTATTTCTAACACAAGCGGGCGTTCAAGTATATCTTGAACACTTTTTACTTTCTTGACTACATGTTTTACTGCATCTTCAGTAAATGGAACAGGTAAAAGGTCATATAAGTGAGCGTTGTCGCATTTTGAAAAACTTAAATGTTCTGAATAAATTACTACGTTATTACTATCTAAAAATGTTTTCAGATCTTTTAAAAACTTAAAATCAAGTTCATCTGGACTTCCGATGGACAAGGAAAGGCCATGAGTGAATAAAGGATAGTCCTGTAATTTTTTATCAAATAATTTTTTCCAATACCCACCTACATTCATCCAGTTTTCTGGGGCTACTTCTATGAAATCAACACTTAATGAATCAGGATTATTTTCCCATTCTTCTGCAAAGTCTTTTCTATAACCGACACCGATCATAGTTTTAATTTTTTTAACAGTTCTTGTTTTTGCATAATAATATCCTGTTCATCTATATTTAGATGTTTTTCAATTTGATGTTTGATATATTCATTTATTAAGGAGTTTTCCTTAGTATATATTTTACATGATTTGCAAATCATTATATGATAATTGCTAAGCATTTTCTCGTACCATTCGAGTTCCTGAATCTCAGATTTATGTAAGTATCGGGTATATTTTCGGCAGTTAATCATTTGTAACTTTTAATTTTGATTGAATGCAAACTTTTAATTGTAATTTACTTCTATGCAATATCTGCCATAAATTATCTTTGGTTATATTACAGATCGTACAAATTTCTTCTGTCTTTTTGTTTTGATAGAATCTCAACAGGAGTACTTGTTTACTTTGGTCTTTCAGTTTGTTAATACAGAATTTTAAAAAATTTATAATTGCCTCTTCGCTGTTTGAACTGATCCATTCTTCTTTCCATTGCCCACCTCTCTTAAACAACTTTTCTTCTAAGTTTTCCTGAATCATTTTCTTTTCAATATTTTTTTCTCTAAAATACATCGATATTTTGTGATTTAAAATGCCAAAGATCCAGGTTTCCATGGAGGATTTTCCTTTGAATGTAGACAGACTTTTGTATGCAGATAAAAATGTCTCTTGGACTATGTCTTTAGCCGATTCTTTATCTCCAACCTGAATACAGGCATGTTTGTAAAATTTTTTATAATGAAGATTAATGATGTCCTTGAATTCGGTATGTATATCCTTGTTGATAAGTTGATTCATAACGGTATGCAACTTTGAAATGACCCCTGAAAATTTTCAGGGGTCAGTTATCAGTTTTTACTTAGGCTGTTCAGTTGTTTTCTTTTCCCCACATTTAGCTTCTCCGCATTTGCCCTCTTTTGTTTTTGATTTGCTCTCTCCACATTTAGCTTCTCCGCATTTTGCCTCCTGGGTTTTTGATTTTGATTCACCACATTTACCCTCGGCGCTTTTTGATTTTTTCTTGGAGACTTCTGATTTACTTTCTCCACACTTCAAATCATTTAACATTTTGGATAAGTTTCCATAGTGGATGAGCCCTGAACGAACCTCAAATCCTGAACCAAGTATCGAGATTTCAGGATTTGCTGGATTGGCATTAAGATTACTTAAAGCTGCTAATGATAGGGCGGCAGCTGCTCCTCTAAGAAGATTTTTTCTTTTGGTTTTCATACTTTTTGGTTTTTAAGGTTAATTATAGATTTACCGTTTATATAGTTGCTGTTTTGTTTAATTCCTGACAAAAAAATACGTTCCAAGCAAAATTTTTTTATTGCATTGAATTGCAGTAACCTAAAACACTTTTGACATCTGAAAATGTCCATTGCGATTAAAATACCTTGTTTGAATGACTCACGATATAGATTGCCTAAGTAATATCCGACCTCAGATACTAAATCTTTTATTACAATGTGTGCTGAAATTATCTGGTTTTGGCTTACCAGAAATCTATACTTATAGTATATATGATATTTACGAACTAAATCGTTTGGTAATTTTTTAATGTTGATTGCAATGAGACTTTTCATATTTAAAAAATTTGGGAGAAGTTCTTTTTTACTCATTCACTGAATTTTCCGCAACAATTCAGAAAAAGTTTACTTCAAACATCTAAGTACATTTTAGATTGCTCTTCGATTGAGCATTTATAAAAAATATATGTAAGATCTCTACTTATGGTTATCTGAAACATCCTGTCTATCATTTTCCAATAGAAATTAAATTTAAGTAATTTGATTTTCAGCCTTTTCATTTTAAATTTTGTTTATTTGTATATTAATAATAATTTTTTAAAAATAATTTGATACAAGCATTATATTAGTTTTTTAGAGATAATAATCGGAAAATGTTAATCTTTAGCTCCTCTTTTTCAAAGAATGGTTGGGAGCAAAAATTTGAAGTGCAGAACAAGATTACATCATCTTCAAATGATTTTGTTAATTCCTTTTTGTCTTCATCAAGATAATTTTTTTGTATAATGAGCGGAAAGTAATAGAATTTAGGAATTGAAAGAAGCTCCCTTCGTATTTCATTATCCTCACTGGAGCTAATTACATAAAGCCCTGTGAATGGTTCTGATTTTATTTCTTCTGATAAACTGATGATTCCGGGCTCAATAACCATTTCATTATATACATCATCTGTACATAACCAAGTCAGTATTTTTTCCGGAAATACTTCGAGATCTTTCTTTTTTGAAATTTTTGCATAAAAATTTATCAGTCTACCGGCTTCTATATTTTCACTTATTACAGGTAGTGGTTCTATATAGCCTTTTGTAGCTCTGAAACTCAAAAAATAATCATTTTCCCAAAGATGTTTTATGATGGCCGATATTAGTCTGTCGGTCTCATTTAAATACAAGGTATCGTTTGTGAATTTAAAAAGAGTAATGAGCGCTTTAAGCATTGATAATTGGTCCGCAAGAGCCTCTGGATGATCGTAGTTAAGTACATGCTGATATAAACCTCTATTTTTTACATAATTGTTCATCAGCATATTTATAATGTTAGCTGATTTTTCCAGATATGTATTATCACCTGTATATGCATACAAATAGCAATAACTTTCAGCCAATTTAGCATTGCCTTCTGTTGTGATTGTACTGTCTATTTCAGGAATTCCCAAAGAGATTCTTTCTTTATCGCTAAATTTAAAGAAATTGGTACTTTTTACACCTTTTACAAGGTCAGCATCTTGTGCATTGCTGTAGCCCCACGAATCTTGATGTTTTAAAAATCTTTCGTTGTAATCTTTTATTTTGATAGCTGCGTCCAGATATTTTTTATCATCGGTAATGTAATAATACCATAGATACATTTTAATATACCGTGCCTGAACTGATAAAAGTTTTTCATAATGTTGATGGATCCAATCGTTGTGTGTTGAATATTGAAAGATTCCTCCCCATACGGTATCCAAAAGATTCAGGGAGTTAGGAAGTGTAACAGTTAGCCATTTTTTAAAAATTGTCTCATTTTGATGGTTTATGGCGTACTCAAACATTTCAAAGTCCAATGATTTTTGCGGTGATTTAAATCCTCCGTTTACTGTGTCAATTAAAAGGTAAAGGTCTTCTTTTATTTTTGACAGGTTATTTCCTGAACTTTTCAATATGTTCTTTTTCGATGCATAATGATTTGTACCACCATTTTCCTTTATATCTTTCAAGATGGATAAAAATTCATAAGCTTCAATGTAACCAGCTTCCTTAAACACTTCCTGTGCATCCGAATTAAATATTATCGTTGCCGGCCAGCCATACTCCCTGTATCTATTGGCCAAGTCTGGTCTTTTGTCATGATCTTCGTAGCAAACTATAAAATGTTTGTTTAGATAATTAATAACTTCAGGATGTTGGTAAGTCTTCTCTTCCATCACATGACACCAATGACACCAATTAGCCGCAAGATGAAGAAGAATGTATTTGTTCTTCTCTTTAGCTTTATTCAAAGTGGCAACATTAAAAGGCTCCCATTTTATTTTTTCGATTTGCTGACCTTTTGATGATATGGAGAAAGCGATGACTAATATCATCAGTGCCGTTATTCTCATAATGTTTCTCTTGTGTAATGCTGCTATACTTACGATTAAAGATTACAGAAAGTAAATGAGGTCGAATAATTTTACTGAAATTAACTAAAGATTAATAAATGTTTTAGAAATCAAAGCGCGAATTCTATTTTAAAAAGATTAAGTAATGGATAATCAAAAGAATAACAGTTCTGTCTTTTAAAGATATCTTTTTATTGCTTTGGATCCATATTCGAAAATACCAGCCCTGTGTGCAAACAGAGCCGAAGAGGTGCTATCATTAAAGGTATTAACCTTTTCCAGCGACTGGTCGACTGTTTTTAGTCTCCAAAAATTATTCATTTCAGATCTCGGTGATTCTATGAAAACTGTCAAAGGATTCAATTAATGAACTTTAATATGTGTGTAGTCTTCGGTTTTCTTACATTCCTCTGTAGATTACAGCTCATTGCTTTATGATCATTAGATCAATGATGTCTTACATGTGTTTCTGTAGTGACTTATGGACATAAATTTAAATTGGCAGAAAATCTGTAAGTGATGTAATTTATTTAGTTGAAGAATTTGTCTTGAACTACGGGAAATTTTGTCTTTTTTACTGACTATTTATGAAATATATACAGGGTATTTTAAAATTGATATACTGGGTGATTTAAAAGCAATCTTACAATTGACACTTTATCATTTACAGAAGCGATTGGGTAACCGAAAAACTGGAAACACTATTTATTAATACTAATTCATTAAAAATTTTTTAAAATAATGATAATGAAGTGGGTAACCAATTCAATACCTTTTATTGCATCACGTGTTTCCGGTGAGCAACACTGTATGATAAGCACAAGAATACATAACAAAAACACAGTTTAAAAGACTACAAAATAAATCAACGAATAATGTTCAAAAAAAGTGAACATTAAATTTGATCAGCAACATGATTTATATCTTTAAGAGCTCATTTCTGATTCGGTTTTTTTACAGCTTGATTCTAAAAGTAATACTACCAGACTGAAATTACAAAAAGTTTAAGCAGTTTAATTACTGAATCCAACTAAAAAATATTATTTTAATAAAAGTTGAACATTGTACTATTTCAAATTAAAATTTAATAATTCTGCCTTTTTTTGACATAAAATAAATAAAAATTAGAAACAGGACAATTTAGATCAAAAAAATATTAAACTGAAGGTTTTCTACAAGATTTTTGCATCTTGGTTATTCAATTCGTTTTGAAATGTGTGGCATTTCCGGATTCATTGATTTCACTTTAGATAAAGAGGAGGCAGTTAAATGTATTTTCCACATGATTCAAGCCCAACATCATAGAGGGCCGGATGACCGCGGATATGCTAATCCGGCACCTGGTGTATGGCTTGGTCACAATAGACTTGCTATCATAGATCTTTCATCGGATGGTCATCAGCCCATGAGCAGGGCGCATTTTACCATTACGTTCAATGGCGAGATTTATAACTATCTCGAAATTAAACAGGAGCTTTTATCCCATGGATATAAGTTTACGACCTCGTCTGATACAGAGGTTATCCTGCTTTCCTATGCCCATTGGGGTGAGCGTTGTGTTGAAAAGTTCAGGGGAATGTGGGCGTTTGCTATCTGGGACGACCGTCGGAAAATGCTTTTCTGCAGCCGCGATCGTTTTGGGATCAAACCTTTTCATTTTATCGCAAATAAAGATTGCCTCTATTTTGCCAGCGAAATTAAAGCCTTGAAAATCAGCAGAATTTTTTCTGATGAAATCAATCAGCATCAGCTCATGCGCGATGTACAGCTTGGTTGGTCCGTGTATTCGGATGAGACCCATTATAAAGTCGTAAAACAATTAAAACCAGGACATAATCTTGTTTACAGCCAACAAGAAGGGATTAACATTTATTCTTATTACACGCTTCAGAAAAAGGAATTTGCAGTGACTGAGGCAACAGAACTCTTTCGTCAATACTTCTTTGAGAGCATCAGACTGCACATGAGGGCCGATGTTGAGATTGGCAGCACCTTCAGCGGAGGTCTCGACAGTTCTGCAGTAGTTTGTGCTGTACACTATTTGTACCAACCAAAGGGATTTAAAACCTTTACAGTTTGGTACGAAGAGGCTGATGAAAGAGTGCATGCTTCAAAAGTATGGCAAGCGTATCCCTCCATCATTCCGTACACTCTAAAACCTGATGGAGAAGAAATTGTCCATGCCTTTGTTCAAGCCAGTCATCAGTACGACGCACCGGTTTCCGGAAGCTCCTATCTGTCACAATACTTTGTCATGAGGCTTGCACATCAGAAAGGAATTAAGGTTTTGCTCGACGGGCAGGGGAGTGATGAGTATTTGATGGGTTATCCGCACTCACTTTACCGCTTCTTTGCCACAGCCATCAAAGCAGGACGGTTGCACTTGTTTTTGGCCGAGCTCAATAATTTCAGAAAAACACAAGGCTGGGGTGGGAAAAAAATTCTGGATCTCCTTGTCAAAACTCTGCTGAGTACTTTCTTGAGCGAGCAAGTACTATATTCTCTAGAATACAAACATTTCTATCCCAACGCTTTCGGTAAGCATCTGAAAACAAATTTCAACATGAGTTCATCAGATGCTGAGCCTTTGCGAAATTTCAGCTGGCATCTGTTGTATAGCACCATACTTCAAACACTTCTGTTTCACGAAGACCGCAATTCAATGGCTTTCAGCATCGAAGCCCGAGTGCCATTTCTGGACCACAAACTTGTAGAACTGGTGTATTCATTACCTGCAGATTTTAAAATCAGAGATGGATACACCAAATACATCTTGCGAAAGGCATTGGCTGATATCATGCCACCCGAAATCACCTGGCGGGCCGACAAAATGGGATTTGTAACTCCTGGTGAGATCAAGTGGCTCAGAAATCAGCTTATCTGGTTGCTGAATGAACCGATGAACATTCCACAGATTGACCAAAAAATTTGGCGTAAGGAAAAGAAAAAATTCCTGCAAGGTCACAACCATCATGCCCGCTGGATATGGCGGGTTGCCTCAGCCAATTATTGGTACACATACTGCCGTAAGCCAGCCGTTGTTTAATTGTCGTAACTTTGTGGCAGTGAAACCGGATCTCAGATCGCTCAGCTCCGATAAGCTGTACCAGTATATTGCCTCTCTGGGCGAAAAACCTTTTCGCGCGCGCCAGATTGAGTCCTGGCTGTGGCAGAAAAACTGCACGGACTTCAGCCAAATGAGCGACCTGCCAAAATCACTTCGCGAACGCATTTCTCAGGACTTTGCCATACATCCGGTTCAAGTAGACCAGATTCAGCGCAGTGTCGATGGCACGATTAAAAATGCGGTTCGTCTACCGGACGGGATGGTGGTGGAGAGTGTTCTTATTCCTACTGATACCCGAATTACTGCGTGTATTTCAAGTCAGGTTGGATGCAGCCTTGATTGCAGATTTTGCGCTACTGCCCGGTTGAAGCGCATGAGAAACCTTGACCCACAGGAAATCTACGACCAGGTCCTGACAATTCGTCAACAGGCCGAATATTACTTAGAAAGGCCACTGACCAACATTGTATTCATGGGAATGGGGGAACCACTCCTCAACTATAGCAATGTACTACGTGCTATCGATCGCATTACTTCGCCATCTGGCCTAGGCATGTCGCCAAAGCGCATTACACTCAGTACCGTGGGGATCGTTAAAATGATTAAGACACTTGCAGATGACAATCCCGGTGTAAAACTCGCTGTTTCCCTGCATTCGGCCATAGAGGAGGTACGAAGCCGCATCATGCCCATCAACCGAACCAATGACTTAACCTCTCTCACCGATGCTCTTCAGTATTGGTACTTCAAAACCAGGAGTAAGGTCACTTTCGAATATGTTGTTTGGAAAAACATCAACGACCGTGACGAGGATATTAATGCCCTGGTAAAGCTCTGCAAAAAAATACCCTCTAAAGTCAATCTGATTGAATACAACGCTATAGGCGATCCAAATTTTGAGCAAGCCGAACCCGAACGAATCAATGCTTATCTGACAGCCCTTGCACATCACGGCATCGTAGCAAAAATTCGCAGAAGCCGTGGTAAAGACATTGACGCTGCATGCGGACAGTTGGCCAATAAAAACGACGTAGCGCCTGAAATCCCTAAAAAAAGAATTCCTGAAACACTGTGAGCAGGGCAAATTGTAAAGAAAAGCTCTATATTCAAAAACCTGGCTAACCAAAAAGGATTCTATATTGATTTTTCAATTTCCTAATTACCTTTGTCTAAGTATTAAAGTAAAGAAAATCATGAAAAAAATTGCGCTCTTCTTCGCCATTGCAGCTCTTCCTCTACTTACATGGGCTACTGAACCCGAAAAGAAAAAAGAAAAAGAGGGATGCAGTACCGAAAAAGTTGAAAAAAAAGGTTGCAGCTCTGAAAAAGGTGAAGCTAAAGCCTGTTGCAAAAGCAAAAAACCAGCTTGAATTTTATTCAGTTTTTTCCATCTAAAAACCGGCCACATGGCCGGTTTTTGTGCTGTTTAAGAGCTGACAAACTCTCTTTTTGCATGTTTATTGCGTTGAGGCAGTCGTCCAATACGACTCAGGACCATGAAAAAATTTTTATATCTGCTGCTCATTCCGTTTGCTTCGTGTAAGATGCAACTGGATTTACCCCAGGATTTCGAACAAAAAGCTCCGTATCAGGAGGCATCAAACAGGCAATCGTGGCCATTTAAGCGGACGGTCAGAGCAGGAGATTTTATGGCGACCAATCACAAACGAGGTTTCACCGACACCTATCAATTTACATTTATCAAACGATACGCCGGGGCAAAAGAACGTTTCAGATTTGTTCTTCGTGAACAGCAGGCACCAAGAGACACTTTGGCTATGGTATTTTCCTTTGCTCGTATTAAGCAGGAAAATTTACCAATGGTATTTGATATTGTTATAAAGTATGAAAATATATTTACCACTAAGGTAATCTATTACAATGATGATGGTCGAAAGGAAGAATGGGATTTAGTGCTTAATGAACCTTACATGTACATCAATCCAAAAAATGATAAAGCCATTGGTCAGATAGCAGGTCCGGGATTGAGATATTATTCGGTCGAAGGTATTCATCACGTCCGAAGACCTTCGGGTCGTCGCTATTGGATGACCAGGCCGGCAGGATTTGCTATTTTAAAAGAAGGGCAAATCGTGGCAGCAACCTATGTAATCAACAAAGGGGGTCTTTATCTCGCGTCGGACCTGGATAAGAAAGAAAAAGAATTGCTGGCGGCTTTTTGCTTTGCACTGATGCTCAGGCGTGATCTCAGAGATTCCAACCCTGCCTTGGATTGATAAAATCCTAATGGTTATCTTATTTTGCAGGTGAGTACTGTTGTCACTCTTTTACTTCTTCATAATCAATATACTCGCCTGAAGTATTGGAAGTCCGGATACGGTCGTTTGGATTGTAAATCACTTTTATATCGTTTTTAGTAGCATTTTTAGTCTTATTGGGCTCTTTACCATAAAAACCCTGGAAAAATGGTGCTACAAAATATTTGTAGACAACAATTAAAAGGTAAGTGACTACCAGTAAGATGAGAAAAAACCTCAGCATGACCAATATAATTTTATTATCTGCTCAAATATAAGTTTCGTTCAGAATAAACTTTTTTAAACATTGGGTCGCGAAGGTTTTTGATGAAATGGATGGCCTCCCCGGTAGAACGCATTTGCGGTCCAAGTTCTTTGTTTACATTCGGGAATTTATTAAATGAAAACACCGGGATTTTTATCGCATAGCCATCCAGCTGTGGTTTGTATGTAAAGTCAGATACTTTGTTTACCCCAAGCATAAACTTTGTTGCATAATTCACATAGGGTTCTCCATACGCTTTAGCAATAAAAGGAACTGTTCGGCTGGCCCTGGGATTTGCCTCGATTACGTAAACCGTGTCATTCTTTATAGCAAACTGCACATTGATGAGTCCTTTTACTTTCAGAGCTTTTGCTATGGTAATGGTATGTTCGCGGATCTGTTCGATAATCAATGGCCCGAGATTAAAAGGTGGCAGCACAGCATGACTGTCGCCGGAATGTATTCCGCATGGTTCAATATGCTCCATTATACCGATGATATAGACATCTTCTCCATCAGCAATGGCATCGGCTTCGGCTTCTATGGCACCGTCCAGGTAGTGATCGAGCAACACTCTGTTTCCGGGAAAATCTTTAAAGAGCTCTACCACGTGGTGTTCCAGCTCTTCTAAGTTGATTACTATTTTCATCCCTTGCCCGCCAAGTACATAGCTCGGACGCACCAGCATCGGGAAG
Source organism: Schleiferia thermophila (assembly GCF_003337435.1). Classification (GTDB taxonomy): domain Bacteria; phylum Bacteroidota; class Bacteroidia; order Flavobacteriales; family Schleiferiaceae; genus Schleiferia; species Schleiferia thermophila. The sequence continues at coordinate 52,910 of NZ_QPJS01000002.1, read as the reverse complement.
CCGAGCTCTTCAGCAACTTCATAAATCTGATCCGGATCGGTGACTACATCAAATTTGGGATAAGGGATTCCGAATTCGCGAAGCAGGTTAGAAAATTTGCCCCGGTCTTCAGCCAGGTCGAGCGATTCAAAACTGGTGCCTATGATTGGAACTCCGTACCGGTGTAACTTCTCAGCGAGTTTCAGGGCTGTTTGTCCCCCAAGCTGAACGATCACTCCTTCGGGTTTTTCGTGGAGGATGATTTCGTAAATATGCTCCCAAAATACCGGTTCGAAGTAGAGCTTGTCCGATATATTAAAATCAGTAGAGACCGTCTCCGGATTGCAGTTGATCATAATGGTTTCATAGCCGCATTCACGGGCAGCCAATACCCCGTGTACGCAGCAATAGTCAAATTCAATTCCTTGGCCTATGCGGTTTGGACCACTTCCAAGTACCACTACTTTGGGCCTGGCGGATACCTTGCTATCGTTTATTGCCTGAAGTGTCCCCTCGGCTGTGAGTACAGGCATTTCAAATGTTGAGTAGTAATAGGGCGTTTTGGCAGTAAATTCTGCCGCGCAGGTATCGACCAGCTTGTACACCCGTTTAAAGTTGTACTCCATTCGTTTGTTAAAAACTTCACTTTCCAACCTTCGAAGCATATGAGCAATCTGCCTGTCGGCAAAACCTTTTTGCTTTGCCTCAAAGAGCAGTTCGGGAGGAAGGGTTTCTAATGTGTATTCTTCTATTTTTCGCTGAGTTTGTACCAGATCTTCAATCTCGCGAAGAAACCATTTATCGATTTTGGTGACCTCATGAATTTTGCGCAGAGGAATCCCCAGCTGCAGGGCATCGTATATCACAAATATTCTGTCCCATGATGGGTGGGCGAGTTTTTCAAGTACCACATCTTGATTGGTGAGCCCTTTTCCGTCAGCACCAAGTCCATTTCGTTTTATTTCGAGGGATTGGGCGGCTTTATGAATAGCTTCCTGAAAGCTTCGTCCTATGCCCATTACTTCTCCAACGGACTTCATTTGCAATCCAAGGCGACGGTCTGCACCTTCAAATTTGTCGAAATTCCATCTGGGAATTTTTACTATTACATAATCCAGTGTAGGTTCAAAGTAGGCCGAGGTTTCACCGGTTATTGGGTTGGCCAGTTCCGTCAGATGATACCCAAGAGCAAGTTTAGCAGCTATCTTGGCAATGGGATAACCGGTAGCCTTACTGGCCAGTGCCGATGAGCGCGACACTCTGGGATTGATTTCTATGGCCACAATGTCTTCTTTTTCGTCGGGGCTCACAGCAAATTGTACATTACAACCTCCGGCAAACTTTCCCAGGCTCCTCATCATGCGAATTGCCATGTTGCGCATTCGCTGATAGGTACGGTCGCTCAAAGTCATGGCTGGGGCCACAGTGATGGAATCACCTGTATGTATCCCCATGGGATCAAAGTTTTCAATCGAACAGATGATTACGACATTGTCATCGTTGTCTCGCAGCAGCTCTAGTTCGAATTCTTTCCATCCCATCAGCGCCTTGTCGATCAATACTTCGTGAATAGGGCTTTCTTCCAAACCTCTTTTTAGCAGATTGTCAAAGTCTTCTTTGTGGTATACAATAGAGGCCCCCGAGCCACCAAGTGTAAAAGAAGGTCTGATGCAAAGCGGAAATCCAAATTCCTGCGCTATCTCTTTGCCTTTTAAGTAGGAAGTTGCGATTTTCGATGGAGCGTAGGGAATTTCCAAATTATCCAGAAATTGCCGAAACTTTTCACGGTCTTCAGTGATATGTATCGCATCGATGTCTACACCTATGATGCGTACTCCATACTCGCTCCAAAGACCTTGTTTGTCCGCTTCTATGCAGAGGTTGAGTGCCGTTTGGCCTCCCATAGTGGGCAATACAGCATCGATATGCCTCTCTTTGAGAATTTGTTCCAGGCTTTCCACCGTAAGTGGAAGCAGATATACATGGTCAGCTGTCACTGGATCCGTCATGATGGTAGCCGGATTGCTGTTGATCAAGGTGACCTCCACACCCTCTTCACGCAGCGACCTGGCCGCCTGAGAGCCGCTGTAGTCAAATTCGCAGGCCTGACCAATGACTATTGGCCCTGATCCTATGATCAACACAGATTTGATACTGGGGTCTTTTGGCATTTTTGCTCTGGGATATCTTGGAAAAATGATGTGCTAATAGGAAAAAAAAAAGGTGTTACCCGACGGCAACACCTCTGCAACGTTTAATGGTCAGTTTATGCATTAACCTTTGTAGTAAGGTTCGTCGGATACAGTTAATTTCTTGCGGCCGCGGGCTCTCCTGGCTGCCAAAACTCTGCGTCCGTTAGCAGTGCTCATGCGCTTGCGAAAGCCATGCTTATTTACCCTTTTGCGATTGGATGGTTGAAAAGTTCTTTTCATCTCTGTAGCTGTTTAGTATTCTTTGTCTAACTCTGCCTTCGATTCACCTCCCGGATATCGGCCTGCAAAGGTAACTAATCCTCAACAATCAGCAACTTGTCAACGAAAATTAATTTTTACTTTAGTTTCAATCGACTGCAGAACTAGCTGTGGACGTTTACACCATACGGCTCTTTTTCCAAATAATCTCACAAACCCTTAATAAACAAAAAGGCTCCGTCTGAAATTTTACATATCATATTTGTTGCTACATTTTAAAATCTCAACTACCCGGTAATGAAATTTTTTTCACTCTCACTATTGATTTTCGCCTTATCTGCGACCTATGCGCAAAATGCCGAGCAGATTATCCGAAAAATGGAGGAGAAAATGCGTGGCGAAAGTGCCGAGCTCGAGATGCGGATGCAGATCATTCGACCTCGTTACACTCGTATCATGCAGATGAAAACATGGGCCAAAGGACAAGACTACAGCCTGGTAATCATCACCGACCCGGCGCGCGACAGAGGCACAGCCTTTCTGAAGCGAAAAAAAGAAATCTGGAACTATGTGCCCAATGTAGACCGTACCATCAAACTACCTCCCAACATGATGTCGCAAAGCTGGATGGGAAGCGATTTTACCAACGATGACCTGGTACGCGAAAGCTCAGTAATCGACGATTTTGACCAGCAGCTTATGGGCACCGATATCATCGATGGCACCGAATGCTTTGTACTCGAGCTCATTCCCAAACCGGGCTCATCCGTCGTCTTTAGCAAGGTTAAAGTGTGGATCGGCAAAGAAGACTATCTGCACCGCCGAAGCGAAAACTACGGCGATAAGGGAGAACTGGTCTCTGTGATTCAAAACAGCAACATTCGTAACCTCGGAGGCAGAATGATCCCCACCAGAATCGAAATCATCCCTCAAGGAAAATCCGGTCACAAAACCGTAATCGAATACCTCAATGGCCAATTTAACCGCCCCATCCGCGACGACTTCTTCAGCCTTCAAAACCTTAAAAACTTCCGGTAAATGCACATCATGCCGCGAGGCAAAATCCCTCTCCATCTGCTTTTGCACCTGGCCGTCAGAAATCTGCTTCGCTCCAAAAAACGCTCCCTTATCACCATCTCAAGTGTTTTCTTCGCCGTACTTCTGGCCCTCATCGCCGAAAGCATCAACGAGGGATCCCACGAATCCCTCATCGATACAACCGTAAAACTATCGACCGGATACATTCAAATTGCAGACACGGCCTACCTGCGCACCCCCTCACTCGACCTGGCCATACCCTGGAACCGGGAAATTCACCAGCAACTTCTGCAGTTGCCCTTCCCTGCACACTATGTTCCGAGAATTCAGAACTTTATGCTCGCTGCAGGCGAGCGCAAAACCTCAGGTTCCCTCGTTCAAGGCATAGACCCCGATGCAGAAGACCGCTTCAATGGCCTGCGCTCCAAAATCATTCGAGGGGCCCTGTTCGATACCAAAGGAGGAGCAGTCCTTGGCCGCGAGCTGGCCGACTACCTGCAGCTTGATGTAGGCGACACCATCGTCCTTATCGGACAAGGCTTTCAAGGCTCATTGGCAAGCGGCAAATATCACATCGCAGGCATCGTGAAACTCAACATCAAAGAGCTAAACAAAATTACCGTATTCCTGCCACTAAACCAGGCACGCGAGTTGCTCGACATGCCATCCCTTGTCACCCATGTACTCGTCGAGCCCCTGAAAAGTGCCCATACCCAAAAATTAGCTCACGCCATACAAGCCAAATTTTCCACCGAAGGCATCACCGCACTCACCTGGCAACAGTTACTCCCCGAACTGCTCCAGGCACTGGCATTCGACACCATATCAAACCGAGTGCTTCTCGGCATTCTGTACGTCGTGGTAGGCTTTGGGATCTTCGGTACAGTACTCACCATGACCCTCGAGCGCACCCGCGAATTCGGCATCCTCATCAGCATCGGCATGAAGCGTCGGGCACTTGCCTACGTCCTGGCCATTGAAACCTTTTTTCTCGGCTTATCCGGCGTATTGGCGGGCATTATCGTTGGGTTACCCGTTTTGCTTTACATGAAGCACCACCCCATACCCCTCGGTGGTGATTTGGAAGCCATAGCCGACGATTTCGGCATCGAACCCATGCTCTATTTTTCTACACACCCTTCCATCTTTGCAGGTCAGGGACTGGTCATTCTGCTCATTTGCTCTTTTATCGCTCTGTATCCCTATCGATATGTCAAGAAACTAAATTTTCTAAAAGCAGCCAAAGGTGAATAAACCAATCCGTAGAAAAATCACACTTTCCGACCTTGCACTCCTGACCTCAGTAGCCTACCGCAACATCTGGCGAAACAAAAGCCGCTCACTTACCCTCATGCTGTCTGTGGCCCTGGGCCTGGCCGGAGGTATGATAGCCATCAGCATGGGACAAGGCATGATTGCCCAGCGATTCAAAATCGTGATAGAAAAAAATTTCAGCCACCTTCAGATACACCATCCCCGCTGGGCAGAGCAGTTGGAGACCCGATACACCATTTCTGACATAAGCACTGTCGATTCCATCCTGCGCTCCCAGCCCGACTATGTGAGCCATTGCCTCCGTACCATCGCCACAGGTATCATCCAGTCCCCTACCTACTCAGGAGCCGTACAAATCAGAGGCATCGACCCCGCCGACGAAAGCCGGGTCACCGGCTTTGACCAGCTCGTCGTCGAAGGCAATTACTTGTCCCCTGACCATCCAATGCAAGTGCTCATCGGACTCCGGTTGGCCGAGCGCCTTGGAGTAGGCCTTGGCTCCAGGATAGTACTCACCTTTACCGACCTCGACTACAACGTCATATCCTCTTCATTCCGCGTAGGAGGTATTTATCGATCCATCAGCACCCAATACGACGAACGCAACGTCTTCATCCAGCGTTCAGACCTCAATCAGTTGCTCGGCCTGCAAGACCAGTCCCACGAAATTGCTGTCATCTTCACCGATGAGCAAAGCGCCGTATCCCTGGAGCCAATACTCTCACAGGCACTCCCCAACCTCCTGGTTCAGAGCTGGCGCCGGCTTTCTCCGGAGCTCGTTTACCTGCAGGATGTCGGCAGTCAGGTCTTGTATATATTCATCATCATCATCATGCTCGGTCTGAGCTTTGGCATACTCAACACCATGCTGATGATTGTCCATGAGCGCACCCACGAACTCGGAATGCTCAAAGCCATAGGACTCAACAAAACCCGCACCTTCCTGATGCTCCAGATAGAAACCCTCGCCATGACCCTACTCGGAACCTTCACAGGCCTTTTACTCGGCCGCCTGATTCTTTGGCCTCTGATGGGAGGCATCGATCTGAATTTTTTATCCGATGCCCTGGCAGCCTTTGGCATACCCACAATAGTTTATCCGGTCATAGGTCCGGATTTTTACCGAAACGTACTCCTGTTGGTCTTTACCTTTTCCTTTCTGGCCAGTCTATATCCTAGTTGGAAGGCACTTCAAATAAATCCCTCCGATGCAGTACGAGTACAGTAGCATCCCATTTTATTTTTTGGGCGTGCCCCCGCCCGTCGGCCACCTTACAGTGGCCTTACCGTGCGGGGTCGGGCTGCTCCGGGGTACGCTTCGCTCCCGTGCTGCGCACCGCCCTGTGGGCGCCCTCCGCATCCCTCACGCACCCTGCCGGAGGCACCCTTGCCCCCGGCACATCCTAAAGCCGGAAAATGAAAAAATCAAACTCCAAAGAAATGCATCTCTCCCTAATACCCGCCCGGCTCCACAGCCATCACCACAGCACCAAGACAGCGAAAGGATATCAACATCACGCTACCAAAAAAGCCAAAAAATCTGTTGCAGTCAGTTCGCCTGCAAATTCCGTTTTTAAAGACCTGATTTCGCTATAAAAACCATCGCAAATGCCCTATTGTAAAACCAAAGCCTTACCTAGCCCTTTTGAAATCATCGTTACCAACTATCAAAACGACCAGCTGATAACCATATCCAATCAACTATAACCAAAATCACAATACCCCAATCCCGCACAACTCTACATTTGCCCCAATCATAGTACACCAAAAAATGGAACAACACAAATGTGTGATCATTGGCAGCGGACCAGCAGGTTACACTGCAGCCATCTATGCTGCCAGAGCCAATATGAATCCAGTGCTCTATACAGGTCTCGAAGTAGGAGGCCAGCTCACAACCACTACAGAGGTCGAAAATTTTCCCGGGTACCCCGACGGAATTATGGGTCCTCAAATGATGGAAGATTTCAAAAAACAGGCAGAGCGCTTTAATACAGAAGTGCGCTTTGGCATGGTCACCAAAGTGGATTTGTCTAAAGAAAAAGGCGGATGGCATACACTGACCATCGACGATGAAAAGCAAATTCAGGCCAAGACAGTTATCATTGCTACGGGAGCATCAGCCAAATATCTCGGACTCGAAAGCGAGCGCAGGCTCATGGGTCATGGCGTTTCAGCCTGTGCCGTTTGCGACGGATTCTTTTATCGCGGCAAGGAAGTCGTCCTGGTCGGCGGTGGGGATGCAGCCTGCGAAGAGGCCATTTACCTGTCAAAACTTTGCCCAAAGGTGACCATGCTGGTACGCGGAGATAAGATGCGCGCTTCTAAAATCATGCAGGACAGAGTGTTCAATACTGAAAACATTCACGTGCTCTTCAACACAGAAACTGTAGAAATACTCGGTGAACAGGCAGTCGAAGGTGTAAAAGTGTTTTCTAAAACCGAAAATACGGAGTATGTGATACCGGCTCATGGTTTTTTTGTAGCCATTGGTCACAAGCCCAACACCGACATTTTCAAAGGTCAGATTGATATGGACGAAACCGGTTACATTCGCACCATTCCCGGCACCAGCAAAACAAATTTGCCGGGAGTATTTGCCGTCGGCGATGTACAAGACAAAGTGTATAGACAGGCAGTCACCGCTGCGGGTTCAGGCTGTATGGGAGCCCTCGATGCTGAACGTTATCTGGCTGAGGTAGAAGGACATTGATTACATCTGTTTTCGCTATTCTTATATCCCGGGGCTGCTTGGGCAGCCCCATTGTTTTTCATAAATTCTCGTTGTTTTCCAGGGCACTTCGTACAAGTTCATATTCAAAGCCCTTGGATATCAGATGCCGAATGATTTTATTTTTCCCCCGTTCATCTCCGGGTTTGAGGTGTATCTGTCTTTTTTTAGCCCTGATGTGTTTGGCAAGTACAATTTGATACTCCTCATCATCTATCTCACTGAGCGCTATGCGAATAATACTCTCGCTAAAACCTTTTTGACGGAGGTTGTATGAGATCTTTTCTCTTCCCCAACCGTTTATTCTGAATTTACCACTGGCATAGTGCCTGGCAAACCGGTATTCATCCACCAGATTGCTTTCTACCAGTTCTAGAATCAACGAATCTTCTTCTAAATGTGTTAATGAAAATCGCTTAATGTAATTTTTAACTTCAACTAGTGTACGGTCGCGATAGCTGCAATATTTTGTGAGGGATTTTCTGATGGTCTTCAGCTTGTCGGTATCCATACGCTCGTCCGTTAAAATAAAAACGAATATAAGAAAAGCCGGCTAATAAGCAGATGCCGGCTTTTAGAAAGTAAACTAAACGAGTTGTTTTCCCTGACTGTCGAAGAAGTGAAATTCCAGAAATTTAAAACTGTCTCTGGGGATTACTTTTAAGGATTTTAGCGAATTTTTCTTTTTCCATTGGTGCACTAATCTTTTCCAGGGCCAGAATCCCTGATTGATGTATGCAGCCACAAAGGGATGTACGTGCAGCTCTATAGTTTTCTCCTGACCATTGCCGGCTATTCCATCAAGCATTTTTTCAATCTTATCTACGATGGCGATGGGTGCATCTATTTCGCCTGAGCTTTCTGGATTTTCTTCCTTTATGTTGATGTTGAGCTCTGGTCTTACTCTTTGTCTGGTGATTTCTACCAGGCCAAACTTACTGGGCGGAAGGATTTTGTGTTTGGCCCTGTCTTTGGCCATTTCTTCTTTGAGTTTTTCGTACAGGGCTTTCTTGTTTTCGCTCTTATGCATGTCGATGAAGTCCACCACGATGATGCCACCCATATCTCTAAGTCGGAGCTGTCTGGCCACTTCTTCGGCTGCTACCAGGTTTACTGCCAGCGCATTTGCTTCCTGATCTTCTTCGTTATTGGTACGATTGCCGCTATTTACATCTATTACATGCATAGCTTCCGTATGCTCTATGATCAGGTAGGCCCCTTTACCGGCTGGTACAGATCTGCCGAAGGATGTCTTGATTTGTCGTTCGATACCAAAATGGTCAAACATCGGGATTTTTCCTTTGTAAAGTTTGACCAGTTCTTTTTTCTCCGGCTCAATGTCGTTTAGATAGTTGATGATTTCGTTATAAAAACCTTCGTCATCAACTACGATATTTTCAAACGAGTCGTTGAGTACATCTCTGAGCAGCGACGATACGGTATTGAGCTCACGTAAGACTCTTCCGGGAGGTTTTACGTTTGGGATTCTTTTGTGGAGTTGTCGCCACCTGCTTACCAGGTTGTATAGGTCAGCTTTCAGTTCTTCTTTGGTTTTGCCTTCGGCCACAGTTCGTACTATAATGCCAAAGCCGGCAGGTCGAATGGCTGAAGCCTCTTCCACTAAACGCTGCTTCTCTGCTTTTTCTTTTATTTTTTGCGAGACAGATACCTTGTCGGTAAAGGGAACCAAAACCAAAAATCTGCCCGCAAGCGAAATTTCTGAGCTTAGTCGCGGGCCTTTGGTTGAAATGGGCTCTTTGGCTATCTGAACCAGAACCATTTGTCCGGGCTTGAGAACATCTTCAATGTTCCCATCTTTGTCTATATCCGGTTCCCGCTCGAAGTCAGCCAGATTCCATAGTTGCCTGCCTGTGAGAGTTCTTTTCAGAAATTTATTAAGCGATTGGAATTGCGGGCCAAGGTCGTGGTAGTGCAGAAAAGCATCTTTTTCATACCCTACCTCCACAAATGCAGCATTCAATCCTGGTACCAGGCGCATAACCTTTCCCAGATACAAATCGCCTACATTGAATTCGGTATCATCTCTTTCGTTGTGAAGCTCTACAAGCTTGCCATCTCGTAACAGTGCTATGGAAAGGCTGCCATCTGCACGGGAGTGGATGTATAATTCATTGGTCACTTTTGAATTTTTTTTTAGTTAGTTGACTCTCCCTATGCACAAATGCGCTGTACAAAAAACAAGTAGCCTGATTACATCAGGCACTTGTCATACATCACTATACAGATGGATTTTACTTCTTCTTCTTGTGGCGATTTTTTCTTAGTCTTTTTTTGCGCTTATGCGTCGCCATTTTGTGTCTTTTTCTTTTTTTTCCGCAAGGCATAATTATTTTTTTTAACGGGTTAATACTTTTAGTTCATCAGCAAATTGTCCGTTGGGAAATTTGCTCAGGTATTTCGCTGCGATTTGAGCCGCTGAATCAGGAAATGCAAGCTGTGAGTACGAATCCGCCAGCAGTTTGTATGCTTCTTCGGTTTCAGGTGATATCTCAAGCACTCTTTTCATCCTTTCTACAGCTCTTTCATATTGGCCTGTGCTGTAAGACAGTGCCCCAAGGGTGAAATTAGCTTTCAAATGATCAGGATTTTTTGCCAGTACCTCTCTGATAGCCATTATATACTCCATAGGGTTTCCCTGGCCTGACTGTATCCCCTGCAGTGCTTTGTCCACTATCACATCCAGTGAATCGAGCTCGCTTTCTGCAGCAGATGCGGCCTGAATGTTGTCGGCAGATTTTGGATAGCGGGGCAGCTTGTAGAGCAGGAAGGCACCGATCGCCAATGCTAAAAAAGGAATAAATATACTTCTCTTCTGCACGAACCCTGTCAAGATTAGCTAACAGGTACTTTTTCCTTCACAGCTTCCAGAAATACTTTGGCTGGTTTAAAGGCCGGAATATTGTGGGCTGGAATGGTAATCGTTTCTTGCTTGGATATATTCCTTCCGGTTTTTTGAGCTCTTTTTTTAATGATGAAACTCCCAAAGCCGCGGAGAAAAACTTCATTTCCTTGCTCCATAGCATCTTTAATCTCTTTCATGAAGAGCTCCACTACAGCCTGTACATCGTTTTTCTCAATGCCTGTTTTTTCAGCAATTCTGTTTACAAGGTCTGCTTTTGTCATATTGAGTTGATTTTATTTAGTTTGCGTTTCGAAAATTCGGGCTGCAAATATATTGCCCTAAGTCAATTAAAAAATGATTAATTAATTTTATTTCATGGAATTACGCTTTTGAAATGGCCAATCCTGAGGTTCTTTCATTTTTTGTTTCCAGAGTATCATCCTGGTTTAAACTTAACGGCCGACCTCTGCCCTGGCGATTGAATCCAACCCCTTATCACATTTGGCTGGCAGAAATCATCTTTCAACAAACCCGCATCGGACAGGGTATGGACTATTATACCAGTTTTATCGCTCGATATCCTGATATAGAATCGCTTTCAAAGGCAGAAGAAGATGAGGTGCTCAGACTATGGCAAGGATTAGGCTATTACACCAGAGCTATTAATCTTCTTAAAACAGCCCGTATAATCGCTTCTGAGGGTGGAATGTTTCCGTCAGATGTCGAAACATTAAAAAAGTTACCCGGCATTGGTCCGTATACAGCTGGTGCCATATCCTCCATTGCTTTCGGAAGGAAAGAGCCCTTGGTGGATGGCAATGTTCAGCGAGTGTTTTCAAGGTTCTTCGGGTTAAAAATTCCTGTCAACGATCCCAAATCGCAGAAAATTTTGTATCGCATGGCAGGAGAAATAATCCGTATGGCTGAGGACGCATCAGCCCACAATCAGGGACTTATGGACCTGGGATCGACCATTTGCAAGCCCCTAAAGCCTCTCTGCGAACGTTGCCCTTTACATGAAGCCTGCATTGCATGTGTGGAAGGCAATGTGGACCTGTATCCTGTAAAAATCAAAAAAAACAAAAAAATGGACCGGTTTATCATATTTGGATATTGTACTGACGAAGGTCGAATAGCCATCCAAAAAAGAGATCGTTCTGATATCTGGAAAAATCTCTACCAATTGCCTTTGCTTGCCGATTCCTTCAACAGCACCACGATAGAGCAATACGCCTTTAAGAAAAGTCTTCTGTTCAGCATTTACAATACCACGCATCAATTATCCCACCAGAAACTTCACATCGGGATATATCCCGTTGAGGAAGACTTTTTGATTTCCAACAAAGTCAATTATACTTTCATAGATTTTAGCATGGTACAAGAGATAGCATTTCCTGTGCCGCTTATGAAATTTTTGTCTTCGATACCCAAATCCAAATCTTTTTAATATATTCGCCCATATAAATTTAGTTAACTATGTCAGCATCACTGAACAAAGTTTTGATTATAGGCAACTTAGGAGCAGATCCCGAGTACAAAACTGTTGAAAGTCTCAACGCTAATGTAGCAAGGCTCAGAATAGCTACAACCGAATCTTATGTCAATAAAGATGGTCAAAGAGTAGACAACACAGAGTGGCACACGGTGAACCTTTGGAGAGGACTGGCTGATACAGCTCATAAATATTTGAAAAAAGGAGATAAAGTATACATCGAAGGCAAGCTTAGGACCCGCTCATGGGAAGACCAAGGACAAAAAAAGTCTGTCACAGAAATTGAAGCATTAAATATGATTATGCTGGGCGGTCCAAGAAGTACAAGTGGAGCCACCAATTCGCCCGGTTATTCAGAGCAGAGTATGACATCTGACAGCAATACCATGGCCAGTGGTAACTTTGTTGCCGATTCACAGGACGATGATCTTCCTTTTTAAGAAGTCAGCGACTGTATTAACATAAAATAAGTAGTAACTTGGACCCAGACCCGGATCCGCATATTTTTGAGTCGATTCATCTTTCGGGTTTTTCACCGGAGCTAATAGTACCGTCACTTTTTCTGATGATACTTCTGGCCGTATCGGCATTGTTTTCTTCTGCTGAGGTGGCGGTTTTTTCTCTAAAGCAGTCAGATTTTGAAGGGTTAAAACTTTTAGATCGGGAAGCTTCTGAAAAACTTCAGCTTATCTATCAAAACAAAAACAAAACCCTGGCCACAATCCTCATAGGAAATAATCTCGTGAATGTGAGCATCGTACTGCTGAGCTCCTACTTATCGGATCATTTGTTGGTCTTTAGCAATGCCAATGTAAAACTGATTTTTGAGCTGTCTGTTATCACTTCAATCATACTGATATTTGGTGAAATTCTGCCAAAAGTGCTTGCCACAAGGTTTAAGGTGCAACTGAGTAAAAATCTTGTGGGCCTGATAAACTTTTTTTCCCTGTTGTTTGCTCCTTTTATAGCCTTTTTGATTAAAATTTCAGAGTTTTTTGACTATTATTTTAAGCGAATTTCTGTCGAAAAAATTTCAGTTGATGACCTTACACAGGCGCTTGAGGTAGCAGGTGCCACTTCGCCTGATTCTGACTCTGCCCTTTACCATGAAATTGTGCGCTTTGGTACAACCACGGTAAAACAAGTAATGACTCCAAGGGTTGACATCTGTGGAATCAGTTGTGAGGCAACTTTTGACAGGGTCCTCGAAGAAATACGTACGACTGGATACTCCAGGCTTCCGGTATACGATGGCGATCTCGACCACATCATCGGTATATTGTATATCAAAGACATTTTGAAGCACCTGGATGTTAAAAATTTTGATTGGAAATCCAAGATCAGACCGGCCTATTTCGTACCTGAGTCCAAAAAAATCGACGATCTGCTTCAAGAGTTTCGTCAGAAAAAAATTCACATCGCCATCGTGGTAGATGAATACGGTGGCACCTCGGGCCTCGTAACTCTGGAAGATGTCATAGAAGAGGTGGTGGGTGAAATCAACGATGAGTTTGATTTGGAAACACCTGTTTTCACCAAAATAGATGAACATACATATATTTTTGAAGGAAAAACTTCCATAGGTGAGTTCTGCCAGATCATGGGTGTAGCCGACGATCACTTTGATGATGTAAAAGGTGATGCTGAAACTCTGGGGGGCTTAATTTTAGAGCTTGTAGGCAATACCCCATTGCCCAATCAACAAATAACCTATGATCCTTTTCTTTTTATGGTCGAAAGTTTTGAAAAAAGGAGAATCCGTCGGATTAAAGTAAAAATAGTTCGCACCAATGGTCAGTAAATTTGTGAAATATATCAGTTTCGTGCTATTGTCAGGTTTATGTTCATGTCATTGGGACGACAATATGCCAAAGCCGATTGGCTATTTCAAAATTTCACTTCCTGAGAAAACATATGTGCAATTTGACAAACAAGGCTGTCCATACACCTTTGAAATCAACAAAGCAGTGAACATCAGCGACAAAAACAGGAATCCTTGCTGGCACGATTTAAACTATACAGTCTTGCACTCCGTAATACAACTGACCTATAGACCCATACACAACAACCTCGATACCCTGCTGAAGGACGCAAGAGAATTTGCCTACAAACATGGAGTGAAAGCAGATGGTATTGCAGAAAAGATTTACATAGACCCAGATCGAAAGGTATATGGAATACTCTACGAAATATATGGAAATACAGCCACAAACTATCAATTTTTTGCTACAGACAGTCTAAGGCATTTTATCCGCGGCACCGCCTATGTGCACTCTCAGCCAAATCTGGACAGTACAGCCCCTGTTACTCATTTTCTTGGAGACGAAATACGACATCTTATGGAGACCTTACAATGGAAATAATGCCCGATGAGAATCAATGGGTGCTTTTAACAGAAGTAGGGCAAATGTCCGAAGCCGCCATCGTCTGTTCAAAGCTCGAGAGTGCCGGCATTAAAACCTTTGTAAAAAATCAAAACATGAATACCCTTTTGGGTCCGGGAATTTCCGGATTTTCTATAGAGATTTACGTACTTCTGTCGGACCTGGAAAAAGCCGCAGATGTGGTATTTTCGTAAGATGCATACTTTTTGGGATTATTCAGGTAAGTTGGGGTGTTCGATTTTTTCAAAAAATCCACCATACACGGATTGTTTTACACCTTCTTCTCTGAAAAATGAACCCGGAAATCCCAGCTCTATTGATGATACTTCATTCAACAGATCAATGTGCTTTTGGTCAAGCGTTAAATGCAGCGCATTTAAATTTTCTTCGAGCTGGGTTACCTTGGTAGTTCCTACGATTGGAATACATTTAAAATCCTGTTGCATGGTCCACCTCAATGCAACTTGGGAGGGCGGCACACCATAAGATTCCGCTACCTTGATAACTTCACGTATAATTGTTTGTGCCTCAGGACTTAATCTCCGGCTGTTGTCAGGCAGCCTTCCTTTCTCTCCATGAAGGTATTTTCCGGTGAGAGCTCCACCGGCTAAGGGGGCCCATGGTGTCACGGTCAGTCCAAGTTCTCTTGCCATTGGTATAAGTTCCCGTTCCGGCGTTCGCTGCAAAAGACTGTATTCGACTTGCAATGCCACAAACTGGGCCCATCCCCTGAGTTCAGCCAGCATCTGTGCTCTGCTCACTACCCAGGCTGGTGTATCGCTAATGGCAATATAGTGTACCAAACCTCTGGATACCAAATCATCTAGTCCACGCATTACTTCCTCCACCGGTGTCATATGGTCCCAGATGTGCAGATAAAAAACATCAATGTAATCGGTCTTAAGTCTCTTGAGACTTTGTTGGAGGCTGCGAAGCATGTTTTTTCGGTTGTTGCCTGTGCCGTTTACATTTCCTTTTCCTTCTTCAATGGCTGCCTTGATTCCTGTACGCGAATCAGCGAGTGTATATTTTGTGGCAATTACAAAATGATCCCTTTCAGTTTTAAGAAATTCACCAATGATTTTCTCACTCTCACCATCTGTATAGATATTGGCAGTGTCTATAAAATTTCCTCCGGCATCGGCAAAAGTCTCAAGGAGTTTGAAGGAAGTTTCTCGGTCGGCTCCCCAATTCCAGCTTTTACCCAGCCCCATGGCTCCAAAACAAAGAGAAGAGACTTTAAGACCTGATGTTCCTAAGGTAGTGTAATTCATATGGCTGTTTGTTATTAAATGTCCGTTTTAATTCCGGCATATGGATATCTGGCATCTCTTATTTTTTTTACCTCGCGGTACAATACTTCCCTTAGACTGTCAATGTTTATTTTTTTCTCAGCAGAAATAAAGACGCAGTCTCCGGCTGCTTTTGCCATCCATGTCTGTTGCCAGTCGTCTAAAGTCATTTGGTCTTTCTGAAGTGGAGACAGGTCATCCGGATCTCTTTTGGCCGGCTGGTACAGATCGATTTTATTGAAGACCATCACAATTTTCTTCTCCTGACCTTGCAGCAGCTCCTGTATGGTTTGATTTACAGCGATTATATGGTCCTCAAAAGCCGGATGTGATATGTCCACCACGTGAAGCAGCAGATCGGATTCCCTTACTTCATCAAGAGTAGATTTGAAGGATTCAACCAGTTGTGTAGGCAACTTTCGGATAAATCCGACGGTATCGCTTAGCAAAAAGGCAACATCTTGGAGCACTACTTTGCGAACAGTTGTATCCAGAGTGGCGAACAACTTGTTCTCTGCAAATACATTGGCTTTGCTTAGTAGGTTCATCAGGGTTGATTTGCCTACATTGGTATAGCCTACCAGGGCTACGCGAACCATATCACCACGGTGTTTTCGCTGAGTAGCCATCTGGCGGTCTATTTTTTTAAGCTTCTCTGTGAGCAAGGCAATTTTTTGTTGAATAATTCTGCGGTCGGTTTCTATCTGTGTTTCACCTGGACCTCGGAGTCCAATACCTCCTTTCTGTCGCTCGAGGTGCGCCCACATACGGGTGAGTCGTGGCAACAGATACTCATATTGTGCTAGTTCTACCTGTGCACGGGCATACGATGTACGAGCTCGACCTGCGAAAATGTCAAGAATCAGATTGGTGCGGTCTAGAATTTTGACCTGGAGGAATTTTTCTAAATTCCGGATTTGGGTCGCTGACAATTCATCGTCAAAGATTACCAGATTGGCCTCCAATGTGCGCACCATCTCTCCCAATTCTTCTAATTTGCCGCTGCCAATGTAAGTTGCGGGATTGGGATGTTGCAGTTTTTGAGTAAGGGTGCCTACTACCTCTGCACCGGCAGTATCAGCCAGAAACTGAAGTTCATCGAGGTACTCTCTTGTCTTTTCTTCAGGTTGGCCGGGTGTGCTGACGCCTACTAATACGGCTTTTTCCCTTTCTTGAGAAATTTTTATTTTGCTTTCAATCATATTCCAGGCCAGGCATGCCAGGGAATTCTGCTCAGAATAAGCACTGTACCAATACCAAGATATATCCCTACCAGCTTGTGCTTTTTAAACTCGATGATTTCTCTTTTGGCTTTTACGCTTCCGATAGTGATTAGAATAACGGCAACTATGTTGATGAAGATGTGCTCTAAGGCGTAAAGCCGTAATACCGAGTCTTTCATAGCAGCTCCAAAGTCGGCAAAAGCGCTCTTTGTGATTGGTGATATAAAATAGAGAATCAGGCCAATCAACAACTGTATGTGTGCTAAACTGACGACAACGCTCCTCAGAATTGTGTCGCTCTTGCTGTAGCTCTTTCTTTTTCTCCAGCTGATGAGCGAGTAGAGAACCAGAAAAATACTAAGAGACAGAAAGACATAGGGCAGAAATGAATGCAGGTGCTTTATTCCGGTATACATGAGGCTAATTGGTTTTTGCAAAAGTAATTGCGATTTACTGCATTTTGTTCTTTTGTATAATAGACCTCATGATGCGAAGAACTTCATCGAGTTTCTTGCCTGAAATGTAAGTGACATCTATGGTTCGCTCTTTGAGCTTGCCTCCTGTGGTTTCTACAACAAAAACCAATGTCTTGAACCAGAGAAAGTTCTCAACATAGACATCTTTGAGCAATCTTTTGGGGAATTCGTATCTACTGTATCCGTAGGAATTCAGCAAAGTCATGTAGTCAAACATCAGAGGTCTCTGTCGCAAGTGTATAATTTCGTACTCTGCTTCAAAATAAAAATACTTGATTCTCAATATAAAAAGAATGAGAATAAGAATAAAAGATACAATAGCCATGGTATGATTGGCAAAATAAGAACTAATTCTGCCAGGTACTTGTGAAAGCAGAAAGTCTAATGGAATCAGTGAAATTAAGAATAAAAGTACGTATCGTAGAGTAATTATCAAATTGCGGTTATCAATGCTCATTTCTGTCAAAAACGCCTGCAAATATGATTATACAGATTTTTTTTTTATTAAAAAGAATATCAAAATCAGATTTTAATTTCTGAACAGCAGATTATTCAAAGCGAAACCTTTTTCTTCAAAATCAAAAATTAAAGTGGTTTAAATGAATAAATTTTCTCTTTTTATAAAATAAATCTTAACTTTTTGTGTCGATTCTGAAAATAAACTTTTGCAAAAACGTATCTGACAGCAATCGTACTTTTGCGACTTTGGATTAAATGAATCGTTGATAATGAGCAATGTAATTGAAGAGTTACGCTGGAGAGGAATGCTCCACGACCTGACTCCCGGCATCGAAGATCACCTGACTAATGGACCAAGATCTGCGTATCTTGGATTCGACCCGACCGCCGATTCACTCCATATCGGTCATCTGGTAGGGGTGATGACCTTGCTTCACTTTCAGAGAAGTGGTCATAAGCCTTATGCGCTGGTAGGTGGTGCCACCGGGATGATTGGAGATCCGAGTTTTAAATCAACAGAAAGAAATTTACTGAATAAAGAGACTCTCCAGCACAATGTTGAATGCATAAAACGTCAGCTGACAAAATTTTTGGACTTTTCATCCGATAAAAAAAACCGAGCTGAATTGGTCAACAATTACGACTGGATGGCCGGATATTCCTTCCTCGACTTTATTAGGGATATAGGAAAACATATCACCGTCAATTACATGATGGCTAAAGATTCGGTAAAAAAAAGATTAGAAGATGGTTCGGGATTGTCATTTACGGAGTTTTCGTACCAGTTGATTCAGGGATATGATTTTTACTATTTATGGAAGCATCATCAGGTAACCATTCAGTTAGGTGGGTCAGACCAATGGGGTAATATTGTTACTGGTACAGAACTCATTCGCAGGATAGAGGGCGGAAATGCTTACGCGCTCACCGTACCATTAGTAACCAAATCCGACGGTACAAAATTTGGCAAAACGGAAACAGGTAATATATGGCTCGATGCTAAAAAGACATCACCGTATGCTTTTTATCAGTTTTGGATAAATGTATCTGACGACGATGCTGCCAGATATATAAAAATCTTTACGACACTTACAAAAGACGAAATAGAATCCCTGATTGCTGAGCATCAAAAAGCTCCCCATCATAGAGCACTCCAAAAAGCACTTGGACGTGAAGTTACTGTTTTGGTGCATGGCTTGCAGGAGTACCAAACAGCTCTCAAAGCCACTGAAATACTCTTTGGCAAATCATCTGCTGAAGAACTTGCCTCTCTGGATGAAAAAACTTTTCTTCAAATATTTGAAGGCGTACCGATGGCAGAGGTTTCAAAACTCTCATTACATGAGCCTTCGGATCCGGTTGTTTTTCTGACAGATGTGACAGGCGCTTTCCCATCGCGCGGTGAAGCTCGACGAATGCTTCAGCAAGGCGCTGTTCAAATCAACAAAATACGCTGGAACGAACACCAGCCAGTTACTAAAAATCAAATACTAAACGGCCGGTACATGCTCATTCAAAAAGGTAAGAAAAACTATTTTTTAATTAAATTGGTATAGTAATTAAAGTATAAATTTAAATTGAAAACAGCCATACTACTAGTCAACCTCGGCTCTCCAGATTCGCCAAGCACAAAGGACGTCAGACGATATTTGAATGAATTTCTGATGGATGAGCGGGTGATTGACATTCCTAAATTCTGGAGGACACTTCTGGTCAAAGGAATTATAGCTCCGCTTAGGGCGCCTAAAAGTGCGGCCAAATATGTCCGAATTTGGACAGAGGATGGTGCTCCGCTGATTGCTATTACAGAAAAGTTGTCCAAACTTCTCGAAGAATTCACGGGTATTCCCACGTATTATTGTATGAGATATGCCAATCCATCTCCTAAGGAAGTTTTGGAAGCTATCAACGACGAATTACCGGAACTGATGGACCTGGTGATGGTACCGCTATATCCGCATTATGCCATGAGCAGCTATGAAACTGCTGTTGAACATGTTAAAAAGGCTTACAACAAAGCCCGTTATACCTTCAGGCTGCACACAGTTCCTCCGTTCTACAAGCATCCATCTTATTTGAATGCTTTAGCCGAATCCATAAGACCCTTTCTCCAGTCGGATTACGATCATATCCTTTTTAGCTACCACGGTGTACCTGTAAGGCACGTTTTAAAGTCAGATATCACAGGCAGTCACTGTTGTAAAGTTGCTGATTGCTGTTCAGTCACTTCGGCGGCACATGCTTTTTGCTATCTGCATCAGGTAAAGGTTACCACCGACAAGGTCGCTCAAATATTATCCATTGCACAGGATAAATATAGTTTTTCTTTTCAATCGAGGCTTGGCTCCGACAAGTGGCTACAACCTTACACAGCCGATGCATTCAAATCCTTGCCAAAAGCCGGAGTGAAAAAACTTTTGGTAGCAAGTCCTGCTTTTGTAGCCGACTGCCTGGAGACCATTGAAGAGCTGGAAGATGAAGGAAAGGAAATCTTCCTGAAAAACGGTGGGGAAGAGTTTACATTTATCCCCTGTCTTAATACCAATCGCTTATGGGTAGAAACGTTGGCCCTATTGGTAGACGAAACCCTGGCCTCAGTCCTCACCGAGAAATGATTCGATGTCCCGTCTTTCCTTTTTTGTAGGTCTGCCAAGCCCTCTTGGCCGTACATATGATTTAGCCAATTTCAAAAGTTCAAGCTTTTCGAGCTCTTCTTTTGGAGTACAGTTTTCCAAAAATTGATCGACCAATGGTGCACCTACTCTGGATTTGGGAATCTCTTTTATTTTAAACAGATAAGTAATACCCGTCTTTTTGAAGTTGAAAAATGTATCCGGCTTTACTTCTCTTGATGGCTTCACCGGTATGCCTTCGATCAGAATTTTTCCGGCATTACAAGCTTCTGTCGCCAGCGAACGGGTTTTAAAAAGCCGGACGCACCACAAAAACTTATCTATTCTCACAATTCAATTTTTTATTACCTGCTTTATGAAGACATTCTGTACACATCAGAAATAGAAATATTTCTTTTCTTTTGTAATTTTTTCTTTGTACATGCTGAAATACCATGTAAACTTGACGGTAGTCAGTCCATTAGATAAAGGTTGAAGGTCATGCGTACCGGTCGAATAATCAAATTCCCTCACACTGCGGGTAGTTCCTATCAGGTGTTCAATACCTATCATAAAATTATAAGTCTGATAGTTGCTTGCATGTAGGTAACCGACATACATTCGGCCGTGCCAACCGGTGTTTAGTCGGTCGTAACCTCGCTGGTATTCATTTTCTATCTGATAAATGATGGACTGTTGATGTCCGCTTTCAAGTCGTATTCTGTGCTGTAGATAACCACTGCCCAATGTAATCAGCACACCACTGTTAGGGTTGTGATTCCACACTCTGAATAATTTTCCAATGAAAGTTGTTGCAATCCACCCTCTTTGAAAAGTCATCAGGTTGGCATCCATACCTAGGTGGTCTAATACAACTCCCTGCTCGTTGGACACAGCTCTGAGAATCTTATCTCGGTTTTTTACCACATCTCCAAACCAAAAATCACCCTCAATCCCAAATGTCCATCCGCTAAAACCACGGTAAAAACAACCTGTACCGGCCCTGTAGCTCACCCCAAAGCGCTCAGCCAGGTCGGCCGATGGCCAGCCTATACCAAAATTAACAGGCAAAAAGAATCCTGCGAGTGTATCTGTTTTCACCCTAAACTGTGCAGATGCTCTCAATGAACCAAATACCAATGCCATTAAGATTAAAAGCAGATTGACCAACAACTTTCTCATCAGGATTCATGAAGAATTTTACAAAAGTACTGGATTTTGTCAGAGGTATTGATGGGCTGTGAAAGTACATTTGTTCACTTTTTTTTGAATACAAAAACAAATAAGAGGCTAATGAAGGAAATCAGAATGGTGGATCTTGCCACTCAATACGAAAAAATTAAAATCGAAATAAATGAGGCAATCAATGAAGTACTAGAAAGCACCGCCTTTATCAACGGACCAGCGGTGCGAACGTTTAAAGAAAACCTTGAGAAACATCTGAAAGTACACCACGTAATCCCATGTGCTAACGGCACGGATGCGCTGCAGCTGGCTATGATGGCACTAGACCTGCAGCCTGGCGATGAAGTAATTACCGCCTCATTTACATATGTGGCAACGGCCGAAGTGATAGCACTGCTGAAGCTGACACCCGTGCTGGTGGATGTGGATGAAGAAACTTTCCTAATTGACCCGCAAAAAATCGAAAAGGCAATCACGTCCAAGACAAAAGCCATCGTGCCCGTGCACCTATTCGGCCAATGTGCAGATATGGAGCGCATAATGGCGATTGCCAACCGATACAATCTGTTTGTAATTGAAGACACGGCCCAGGCCATTAATGCAGAGTATACCTTTAGCGATGGCACTGTAAAAAAAGCCGGGACCATAGGTCATATTGGTTGTACCTCGTTTTTTCCTTCCAAAAACCTTGGGTGTTATGGGGATGGCGGAGCCATCTTTACCAATGATGATGTACTGGCTTCTAAACTTAGAATGATTGCCAATCACGGACAAAGCATTCAGTATCATCATGACATTGTAGGGGTAAACAGCAGATTGGATACGATACAGGCAGCCATTCTCAACATTAAGTTGAAATACCTCAACGATTATACAAAAGCCAGGCAAGCTGCAGCTGAGTATTACGACCATGCCTTTGAAGGTCATCCGTTGCTAAAAATTCCTAAAAGAACATTGAACTCAACCCATGTATTTCATCAATATACACTGAAGCTGAGCCCTGAAGTAGACAGAAACGGATTGAAAAATTATCTGGCAGAGCAAAAAATACCTTCCATGATATACTACCCCATACCATTGCACAAGCAGAAGGCCTACCAAAGTGATCGATACGGTCCAGGAGATTTTCCAATTTCCGAACAATTAGCTGCATCGGTCATTTCACTTCCTATGCACACTGAGCTGACCAAAGAGCAACAAGATTTTATTATCCATCATGTTTTCAACTTTTTAAAACGCTACATCTCATGAAAATCTCTGTAGTAGGTACAGGTTACGTTGGTCTTGTTACCGGCACTTGCCTTTCAGAAGTAGGTGTTGAAGTCACCTGTGTAGATATAAACACCGAAAAAATAGAAAGCCTTAAAAAAGGTATCATGCCCATCTATGAACCAGGGCTTGAGGAAATGGTGATCAGAAATTACAAACGGCAAAGACTCAACTTTACGACCGATCTTGGTGAGTCCATTCAGGGAGCTGAGCTGGTCTTTATCGCCGTGGGGACACCTCCCGGCGAGGATGGAAGTGCAGACCTGAAGTATGTGCTTGCAGTAGCTGATGAAATAGGACGCAAAATGACAGATTATCTTGTCATCGTCACGAAAAGTACCGTACCTGTTGGTACTGCCAAGAAAGTTAAGAAAACGATTGAAGATGCCTTGTCTGCCAGAGGTAAAAGCATACCGTTTGATGTAGCATCCAATCCGGAATTTCTCAAAGAAGGAGCAGCTATCGACGATTTTATGAAACCTGACCGCATAGTGGTTGGTGTGGAAAGCGAAAAAGCCCAGGAAATTCTGAGCAGGCTATACAAGCCCTTTACCCTGAATGGGCATCCTGTGATTTTTATGGACATTCCTTCCGCTGAAATGACCAAATACGCAGCCAACGCAATGCTGGCGACCCGAATCAGTTTTATGAACGAAATCGCCAATTTATGCGAATTGGCCGGAGCAGATGTAAACATGGTGCGAAAAGGAATCGGTTCTGACCCGAGAATTGGTTCAAAATTTCTTTACAGCGGCATAGGTTATGGAGGTTCATGCTTCCCAAAAGATGTAAAGGCTCTTATAAAGACCGGTAAAGAATTGGGTCATGAGTTGAAAATACTCGAAGCAGTAGAAGAAGTCAACGAGGCCCAAAAGGAAAAAATGTTTGAAAAAATACTCCGACATTTTAAAGGAGAAATACAAGAAAAGCGATTTGCCATCTGGGGGCTATCGTTTAAACCCAATACCGACGATATGCGTGAGGCCCCCTCACTTGTGATTATCGAAAAACTACTGAAACACGGTGCGCAGGTCGTGGCATACGACCCTGTGGCTATGAACGAGGCTAAAAAACATTATTTAGGAGACTCGATTGAGTATGCCAGGGATGAATACGATGCCCTTGCAGATGCCGATGCGCTGGTGCTTGTCACAGAGTGGGCAGTATTCAGAGCTCCAAGTTTCAAAGTCATAAAAAAATTGCTAAAACAGCCTGTAATTTTCGATGGCAGAAATATCTACGACCGCAAAGAACTTCGAGAAATGGGTTTTGCCTATTATGGAGTAGGCGTAGTCTAAGAGACCGAGACTAGAGAGATGGAAGTCGGCCGTCTGGCCGGCTTTTTTGTTTTCTGTCCTCATCTTCTATGAAATCTATATTTCGTCTCAATCCTTGAAATTTTGTCCTTTTAACCGCTGACTTTGCAAAAATCTGATTATATAATTCTTTTTCCATTTGATAGAGTTCATCATCTGTAACTTGTTTTAGCTGTTCTGAGGGATTGAATCTCTCTTCTGAATGAGGTGTGGAAAATCTATTCCAAGGGCACACATCCTGGCAAATGTCGCACCCAAAAATCCAACCATTCATTTTGGATTGATACTCATCGGGCAGTTCTTTTCGATATTCAATAGTCAGATAGGAAATGCACTTATTGCTGTCGACCAACTTGGGCATGAGGATGGCTTCCGTCGGACAAGCATCTATACATTTCGTGCAATTTCCGCAGTGATCGGGCACAGGGGCATCCGGTTCTAAATCAAGGTCCACAAGCATGGTTGCCAGAAAATAAAAGGAGCCTGTGCTTTTGGTGAGCAGAAGCGAATGTTTCCCCACCCATCCGATTCCCGAACGCTCTGCCCAAGCTCTCTCCATGACTGGTGCAGAGTCTACAAAAATTTTATACGCAAAACTGCCAAATTTTTCGGTTGTCTCCGATGCTATTTTGTAAAGCTTATCTTTCAGCACATTGTGATAATCTTCTCCATAGGCATACTTGGAAATTTTAAAGCGATTCAATTTCAGCTTTTCCGACGGATAATAATTATGGGCAAACATTATCACTGTTTTGCATCCGTTCAGCAGAAGGCGAGGGTCCAGTCTTTTGTCAAAGTGATTTTCCATCCATAGCATATCGCCATGATAACCGCGCATGAGCCAGGTTTCGAGTAAAGAAGCTTCCTTTTCAAGGAACTCAGCCCTCGCAAAACCGATTTTAAAAAAACCAAGTTTAAAAGCACTTTTTTGGATAAATTCTTTAATTTTATTGGACATAGATATTGGTATTCAATTTAATAGTGTAAATCTATTCTATAACAATTGTTTTCTTTGAAATGGTAAAAATACCTGGATATGGGTATTTCAGGGCCTTTTTTGAGTATTTTCATTTGTTGATATCTACAATGCTTTTGGTTATGCGAAAGAGCTCTTCAGTTATATACGTTACCATAGCATCCTGGTTGTTTCTGGTGTTAATGATAGCATGTGAATCAGGCAATAAGTTCAATGAAACCTCCGAAAAAGAAAGAAGCGAGGATTCTATTGCATTTATTATTTCAGGAGATAAGATGAGGTCCATAAAGGTAAAGACTGCTTCAAATGATTATGAATCCGAAAGTAAAATAATCCATGTTCATCAGTCACAAAAGAACAAAGAGTAATTAGGTTGTGGTTTGTTACGTGTCAGGCTTACACACGTGACACGGAAGCCCCGAAACGCGAAGTGGAGGGGCTTTTTTTTTAGGTTTTAAGTTTAATAGCTTGTTCTGAAAAAAGTTGGTTGATGTACCACTTACCTTTGCAGCTTGGTAAGCAAGTTGCCTATCCGACGCCAGAAAGTTTTTTCAGAATATTCCAATCTGGGGGTCACGGCGGGTGTTGGCGGGTGATTTGCCCGATTTTAAACAACACTAAAGTTAGAAAAAACAATGAACACATTTGAATGGATGGGCCTCAGTGAGGCTCTGCTAAAGGCTATTACCGAAATGGGTTACAAGGAACCCACACCTGTTCAACAAGAGGCTATCCCGCTGCTACTACAGGAAGATACTGATATCATATCGCTGGCTCAGACCGGAACCGGTAAAACAGCCGCATTTGGATTGCCTTTGCTATCAAAAATTAAGGAGAACTCAGGGGTGCCACAGGCATTGATCTTGTCACCCACCAGAGAGTTGTGTATTCAGATAGCCGGAGAGCTGGAAAAGTTTTCCAAATATCAAAAATCAAAAATAGTTGCCGTATATGGTGGTGCAAACATGAGTACACAGATCAAACAAATAAAAGCTGGTGCTGATGTACTTGTAGCCACACCCGGTCGTCTGATGGATTTGATGGAGAGGGGTGTTATCCAATTAAACGACATAAAGATAGTGGTCCTCGATGAGGCAGATGAAATGCTTTCGATGGGATTTAAGGAGGATATCGATGCCATCCTAAGTCAGACCCCGGAAGACAGGCATACATGGCTCTTTTCCGCAACGATGCCCGAAGATATCAAGAGGATTTCAAAATCCTACATGCGAAACCCAAAATACATTTCAGTGGCAGGTGGCGGGCAGCTAAACGAAAATATCCAACACATCTATCATCTTATCGACGGAAGAGACCGCATCAAGGTCCTGACTCGAGTTTTGGATTTTTATCCGGATATTTATGCCATTGTATTTTGCCAGACTAAAATTGAAACGCAACAGGTAGCGGACAAGCTGATTGACCATGGATATCCGGCTGGATCCCTTCACGGCGATATGAGCCAGGCGCAGCGAGAGCAGGTGATGAATGCTTTCCGGAAGAAAGCCGCTACCATCCTGGTGGCCACGGACGTGGCAGCGCGTGGAATCGATGTCGAAGACGTAACGCATGTAATCCATTACCATCTGCCTGACGACCTCGAGTCATTTACACACCGCAGCGGCCGAACTGCCCGAGCCGGTAAAAAAGGAACGTCAATAGCCCTGGTGAGCAAAAACGAGTTGCACCGCTTGCGAACGCTTGAGAAAATTATAAAAAGAAAAATACAGTATGCCAAAGTCCCCTCTGGTATGGAAGTCTGCACAAACCAAATGCAGTACCTGATCAACCGAATCACTACGGAAGAGGTGAATCCTTTGGTCATCGAAGAATTTCGTCCAATGCTCGATGAGATGTTGGAAAAATTTCACCCCCGCGAGTTAATTGAGAAAAT
Organism: Schleiferia thermophila; assembly: GCF_003337435.1. Lineage (GTDB taxonomy): Bacteria > Bacteroidota > Bacteroidia > Flavobacteriales > Schleiferiaceae > Schleiferia > Schleiferia thermophila. The sequence goes on along the minus strand of NZ_QPJS01000002.1, from coordinate 26,035 downwards.
ATTTAGTATGGAATTCAACAGATTGCTGGAAATGTATCGCAATGCTCCTGATCTGAATGTTTCACCAGAAAAAGGAGGCAAGTCCGGCGAAAGCCCGTATTCCACCTCGGGGATTCGCAGATGGTATATCAATATAGGCACCAAAGACGGAATGTATTGGCAGGATGTCAAAGATTTACTGAAAGAAAAAGGTGGTCTTGGCAGAGATGAAATCTCTGGCGTTGAAACCCTCTCATCTTTTTCCACTTTTAAATGCTCAGAAGAAGCTGCCTATAAAATTCAAAAGGCCATTCAGGGTTATTCGTTGCAAGGCCGGAAGATTTTTATAAAAGAAGATTCTTATAAAAAAGATGCTTTAAGAAAAAACCCCGGCACCGGCCGGGAAGAATCCCCTGCCATCAAACGAACCAGAAAAAAAGTCTCTTTGAAATCATAGGCAAAGAAGACATTTCAGCAAGTAACATATCGTGCTCATCAAATAAAATAAGGCTTTCTGATCACTGACTTTTATATTGCACCCGTTTTCTGACAACCGAGCTAAACTTGAGACAGAGTATACTTTATACAATTACTCAGAAAAAGTCTTCAGGACAGAAAATGATGGCTGCTCTGATAGACCCTGACAAAAACGACCGTCGCTCTTTGGTCAGAATCGTACAAAATAGTCAAATGGCCGACATCGATTTCTTTTTTATCGGAGGGAGCCTGCTGATAAAAGATGAGCTCGATCAGACCATAGCTTTGATTAAAGAACACTCCGAAATCCCTTGTGTTCTTTTTCCCGGAAGTGTCATGCAGATATCGTCCAAAGCTGATGCAATCCTCTTTTTATCCCTTATTTCAGGCAGAAACCCTGAATTTCTTATCGGAAACCATGTGATTGCAGCACCTTACATCCGGCAGACTTCACTGGAGGTGATCCCTACCGGATATATGCTCATCCACTGTGGCAACACCACCACAGCACATTACATCTCAGCTACATTACCCATTCCCTCCGATAAGGACGATATAGCCGCAGTGACAGCTATGGCCGGAGAAATGCTCGGATTTAAACTTATCTACCTGGACGCAGGCTCGGGCGCTTCGCACCCTATCAGACCATCTATGATTGAAGCAGTTCGGCAATCGGTGGAAATACCTATAATTGTAGGTGGAGGTATCAGATCCGCCCTACAGGCTAAACAAACCTATGATGCGGGTGCTGATATCCTTGTGATTGGCAATGCATTGGAAAAAAATGCATCCTTAATACAACAACTCGCTGAAGTAGCTAAAAACCCAGGCGTTATTAAAGGCTAAAAATTTTCTCAGTCCAGATTTAATTTTCCTATAATTTTGATTGAGAATAATCGTTTTATACAATATGAAAAAATTAATTTGGATACTTCTTGCCTTAATTGCGCTGGCAATAGCTGCAGGCCTTTATCTCTATTTTAAACCGGTAAAGGATTTAACCAAATCAAAACCTGATTTTTGGTTTGACGATCTTCGTCAATTAAATGAAGTATTACCAAATATTGAGAACAATCCCGGGGCGTACATAGGGAAAATTTTTGAAATTTCAGGGAATGTTACAGAATATTCTGCTGAACCCCACGGAGGAGGTTACTTAGTAATCGAAAGTAAAGATTTCAACATCCTCATTAACGCTCAACTAGACCACAGAGTTGTAAAGGTCAATATACAAGAAAACAGACCATGTACCATAAAGGCTGAATTCACCGGAATGGAGGAAGATCTGATAGATCCAGACGTTACAATTATGTACTTTAAACAAGCCGTCATCCTAAATCCAAAAACCCATCAAGAATGAAAAGTCTTTTGAGCACCATCTTTCTTGCAATTTTCTGGCTGGGAACACACCAAATCGCCCAATCACAAAAGTACCTTACCCGCAATGGGTATGTGCATTTCAAAAGCAATGCAGAAGTAGACGATGATGTCGAGGCCGTGAACCGATCTGTAGCATGTGCACTGGATATTCAAACTGGTGAAATAGTCTTCAATGTGCTGATTAAAAATTTTACATTTCGGAAAGCCTTAATGCAAGAACACTTCAATGAAAATTACATGGAAAGCGACAAATATCCACGCGCCACTTATAAAGGCAGAATTGTAAATCTACCATCGATTGATGTTTCAAAAAATGGAAAACACAAGATTAAACTCGAAGGAACACTTACAATACGCGACATTCCAAAAAACAGGACAGATGAAGCAGAACTTGAAATCAAAGACGGTACCTTCATCATTACCTCCGCTTTTGGCGTTGCATGTGCTGATCACAACATAAAAATACCCAAACTCGTTGCAGATAAAATTGCTGAAGTGATCGATGTGGATTTTCGCGTGGAACTCAAAGAAACATCCAGCAAATGAGAAAATATCTTGTCTTATTTTTACTTATTTGCACGCAGTGGGGCTATTGCCAGGAAGACTTGTTCTCTCTTATCGAAGAACCTGAAATGAAAGTTGAAGAACCGGTATCGGCTACTTTCAAGGGCACAAAAATTATTAACAATCAAAGCAATGAAATTCCGGCTAAAGGAGTTTTGCAATTTGTAATTCTACATCGTTTTGGAAGTTTAAAAAACGATTTTTTGTACAATTTTTTTGGATTGGACAACGCTCAAGTCAGATTCAGTCTGGACTATTCCCCACTGTCATGGCTCAATATCGGTGTGGGGCGTGCCAGTTTGTTTAAGATGACGGACATATGGTACAAGGCACCCGTGATAAAGCAAATAAAAAACGGATGGCCGGTGGGAATTACCCTATATGGCAGCGCCAACATCAATGGGTTAAGGTGGCCTACAGACGGGCTTGAAAGACTTTTTACTGACCGGTTGATTTATGTACATCAAATATTACTCTCTCACAAGGCCAATGAAAATTTTTCCATTCTTGTAGCACCCACTCTGGTCCATTACAACCTTCGGCAGACAGCTTCTCAACCCAACTCTTTGGCGGTCCTTACTCTGGGAGGCAGGTACAAATTGAGCAAGCGAGTATCGCTGAATGCAGAATACTCCCCGATGATCAATCGAAACACCGGCTGGGATGGCAGTCAAAGTACACCTTTTACCAATGCGCTCAGTATCGGTTTTGACATTGAGACCGGTGGTCATGTGTTTCAGTTGCACATTACCAACAGCCGTGGATTGAGCGACCCTGTATTTTTGACCCAAACCAGTGGCAGTTGGATGGATGGAGAAATTTATTTTGGATTTAACATTTCGAGGGTCTTCACTGTTAAACCTCCCAAAATCTAAAGACTATGACGACAACCAAAATACATAAAGTGGCACGGGTGTCTTTGGGTGTAGTAATGCTTATCGCATGTTTGCAGTGTACCAAGCGCAATGAAGAGGATTTGAAATCCATTTGTTTTGAATCGGAAATTTTACCAATTATCCAAGCCAATTGTGCCACCATTGGATGCCACAATTCGACAACTGCGGCCGATGGGTATGATTTAAGTACCTATGAGGGGATAATGCGCGCAGTGAAACCGGGCAACGGTCGCGACTCCAAAATCGTCAAAGTCATGCTCGAAGACAAAGAAGAGAAAAGGATGCCGCCTCCACCTGCTGCTCCAATGAGTTCTCAGTTTATCGAGCTGGTGATCCAATGGATTGACAAAGGCGCTGGACATGTGGTAGGTTGCAGCTTAGAGGTCGGTTGCGACACATCCTCAGTATCCTTCTCAGCTGATATAACACCTGTTTTAAACGATTTTTGCGTGAGTTGTCACAATGCATCTGCTCCATCAGGTGGGGTGGTGCTAAGTACATACAATGGGGTGAAATCCGTGGCTGATGATGGCCGTTTGGTGGGTTCGGTTTTTCACCTGCCGGGATTCAGCCCTATGCCTCCTTCTGGTACTCGGCTTGATGAATGCAAGCTGAACAAGATCAAGGCCTGGGTCAATGCTGGAGCTCCAGCCAACTAAGACCGCATCGAGTCCAGCTGGCCATTTAAACTTGTGATTAAGAGATTTTCGCATTTATTTGGCCATCCAATCCAATCAAATGATTAAACACTGGTTAGCAGCTGTCAGGCTGCGGACTTTACCACTTTCAGTAAGCGGTATTGTATTGGGTACATCTATTGCTGCAGTTGAAACCAGTATCAATTGGTCGGTATTTGCTCTGGCCGTAACCACCGCTTTGCTATTCCAAGTTTTAAGCAACTTTTCAAATGATCTTGGAGATGCAATCAAAGGTGCGGATCAAAAAAGGCAAGGAGAAGTCCGCATGGTTTCTGCAGGGCTGATATCGGCTGAAAAAATGAAAAAAGCCATCCTTGCCGTGGCTATGCTCTCCTTGCTGACAGGCATATCTCTGCTGTATACAGCCTTGAAAGATCAATCTTCGCTGGTTTTTTTTGTGTTTCTCGGTCTAGCGATCGCAAGCATTTGGTCAGCTATACATTACACATACGGGTCTTTTCCTTATGGATACCACAGATTAGGAGAAGTTTTTGTCATTGCTTTTTTCGGAATAGTTGCTGTGGGAGGAAGTTATTATTTGCAAACTGGATACTGGAATTCATTTGTGCTGTTACCCGGCCTGGCCTCAGGTATGTTTGCATCAGCCGTGCTTAATCTGAACAACATGCGCGATATCGATACCGATTTGACCAGTGGAAAGTATACAGTAGCCAACTTTTTGGGCTTTTTACTTGCTAAAGTCTATCACACCATTCTCGTAATACTTCCAATCATTTTAACGCATTTCTTCATCCGAGGTCTCCACTACTCTAAATACGCATATTTATATCTGCTCATTGTACCTCTTGTGTTGTCACATTTAGTCAGGGTTTGGAATACTACCGAAAAACATAAGCTGGACTCTGAGCTGAAAAGTATGGCACTTTCTACGCTGCTGTATGTACTTCTTTTAAGTATTGGAATCAACATTTAACTTTTCTTAATGAAAACACTAAAGGTAATCCCACACACTTTAAAATTCAAATTTGAGGTGCGAACCAGCCGGGGCTCAATGACAGAGCACCAGGTGTGGTATCTCGTTTTGGAAGAAGAGGGATTCTATGGCATCGGCGAGGCTGCACCTTTAAAGGGACTCTCAATAGACAATATGGAGCATTGGAATGCAAAGCTCCGCTGGCTCTCCCAGCATGTCAACGACGATGAAAAAAAAATCAAAACCGCATTAAAAAATTTTCCTGCCTTGTATTTTGGGTATGAAATGGCCTTGAAAAGCCTTGACGGGGAGCATCCGATGATGCTTTTTCCATCCGTCTTTACAGCCGGTAAAGCAGCAATTCCCATAAATGGGCTTGTGTGGATGAACGATGCCAAACAAATGCAATCCCAAATCGACAAACTGATAGACGATGGCTTCACAGTACTCAAAATGAAAGTTGGCGCACTCGACTGGAAAGACGAACTGAAACTCATCAAAGAACTACGTAAAAAGTATGACAACACAGAAATTCAGCTCAGACTCGATGCAAATGGCGCCTGGTCTCCAGAAGAAGCCATCGATAAGCTCAACAAATTGAGTGAAATGGAAATTCATTCCATCGAGCAGCCCATCAGGCCCGGACAATGGGATGCCATGGCCGAACTCTGTGCTCAAAGCCCAGTGCCCGTAGCATTGGACGAAGAACTCATCGGAATACACGAGCTAAAACACAAAAAAGAACTCATCAAAACCATCACTCCGGATTATTTGATCATAAAACCCACCTTATTGGGGGGATTTAAAGCTGCTGAAGAGTGGATTAAACTGGCAAAAGAAAACGGTATCGATTGGTGGGTTACCAGCGCCCTAGAAAGTAATGTAGGGCTAAATGCCATTAGCCAATGGGTAGTGACTCAGATACCGCGCATGCCGCAGGGGCTTGGCACCGGAATGCTTTACGAAAACAACATTCCCTCTCCTCTTGAAGTCCGAAAAGGAAAATTGCTCATCAATTACGAAAAATCATGGGACCTATCGCTCTTTCAAATAGAAATTTAAAACTCAAGACTTGTCTAATACTGTATTTTTGGGTTGCACTGCTATTTAGCCAGCCCAAAAACGTATTGGTCAATACTGACTACCAAAGCTCCTTTGGCACTAGCGAACCCTCCATTGCCATCAGTCGGAAAAATCCCGAAATCATGGTCATCGGCACGGTGCTGGATGGTGTGTATCGCAGTGAAGATGGTGGTCTAACCTGGGAAGGAAAAAAACTCAAATCGCTCTATGGAGTCTGGGGCGACCCGGTACTGGTAGCCGATTACAGAGGAGATTTTCACTACTTTCATCTCTCAGACCCCACCGGCAGAAACTGGCAAAGTGACGAAATACTGGACCGCATCGTAGTGCAATCATCCAGTGACGGCGGTCTTACCTGGACGCCCGGTTCATTTGCCGGATTTAATCCCCCAAAAAAGCAGGATAAGCCCTGGGCAGTTGCACACCCCTCTTACCATACACTTCATCTCTCCTGGACTCAATTTGACAAATACGGCAGCAGTGACACTGCTGATAAGTCTTATATTCTCTATTCCAATTCGCTCGACGGAGGAAATACATGGTCAAAACCCGTCCAGATTTCGCTCTACCCTGGTGATTGCATCGACAGCAGCGCCACAGCCGAAGGTGCTGTACCAGCCGTCCTATCCGATAGTTCGGTCTTCATTGTCTGGAGCCGAAACGACAGTCTTTGGATAAATGCTTCATCCGATGGCGGAGAATCATGGCTCCCGATCGAACAATTTCTCTTCCCTCATCGAGGAGGATGGAAAATAGCTGTCCCAGGTCTTCAACGAGCCAACGGTATGCCTTTTTTAGTGGCCGACGCCTTATCAGCCCAATTTCGCGACCATTTGTATTTAACCTGGATCAACTGGAACACCAAGAAAAACCGCTATCAGGTGATGGTTTCCAGAAGTACCAACAAAGGAATTTCATGGACCAAGCCAGCTTCTGTACAGGATGGCGGTCGCCAACTTGCGCGTTTTGCGGTCACTGCCTGCGTGGATCAATCCGATGGAACGGTATACCTGCTCTATTACCAGCAAATTGATAAAAGAAAACCCGAGTACAATGTAATCCTGAAATACAGCGCTGATGGCGGAAAGTCCTGGTCCAAAGGAATCGTAATAAATGAGAAAAAAATTCTTGTGTCTGACAAAATCTTTTTTGGCGACTACATTCATATCGATGCATGGAAGGGAGTGGTCAGACCCGTTTGGACTAATTATGACGGCATTCAAACCAACGTATACACCGCCATTTTGCACAAAAATCAGATTAAAACCTACAAGCGGTAGAGTTCTGATCCATTACCTGACTGATTTCCAAAGTATTAAATGTCCTATTCATCAAGCCCAAAAAAATCTCCACAAAAAAGTTAAATCCAATTTTTGTCATATTTCGCTATTTGGACAAAATCTAAATTTGCAATTTAAAATAAGTCTAAATAAATGAAGACGGTAGCACACATGGAGGCCGGGCAGACTGCAGTAATCTGCGAAAATGGCATTGAAAGTATTCCACTTAAATTACTGGAATTAGGCTGCCTGCCGGGGATTACCATCAAACTCGTGCGAAAAGCCCCACTTAACGATCCCTTATACATAGAAATCAATGGAAATCATCTGTTGATCCGAACAGAAACCGCTCGCCTGATTCCCGTAAATTGCTTGGTCGATTGATGCAAAACAGTTACATAATCAGGCAAATTCATTGAAAAACCAGTTGAAAATAGCCCTGGCCGGAAATCCAAACACCGGAAAAACCTCTCTTTTTAATGAACTTACCGGTTTAAGACACAAGGTAGGAAATTACCCGGGCATCACCGTAGAAAAAAAAGAAGGTGTTCTGAAAATTTCAGAAGCATTCACTGCCATTATTTATGATTTACCAGGCACGTATTCGCTTCATCCTACCTCGGTAGATGAACAAATCGTTTTCGATGTCCTCCTCGACGAAAAAAACCCAGACTTCCCGGATGTAGTTCTTTACATAGCCGAACCGGAAAACCTCAAGAGAAACCTGTTCCTCTTTTCCCAAATAAAAGATCTGGGATTACCAGTTGTATTGGTAATCAACATGATAGACAAATCCCGACGCAAAGGCATTGAAATCAATCTGGATGAATTGTCTGTGCAACTGGGTGTACCCGTTCTGGCGGTAAGCACCCGACAAGGCAACGGAATCCAGGAATTGAAAAATTTTATCAGCTCCTACCAGCCAAATGCTGCTGGACCTCTGGTCGATTTGAAAACCCGATTTACTCCACGGGTTGCAGACCGTATTTCCACCGCAGCACCCTATACCTTTTACAAAAACTGGTTGCTTGTGGCCTTCAGTGGGCGTCTGTCTCATCTGCCTCCTGAAGTTTGCACTCGTATCAGAAACACCAGCAACGAAGTGTCCGACATTCAACAACTGCTGCAAAAAGAAGCCATTTATCGCTACCAAAAGATCAACCGCATATTAGAAAATGCCATCAAAGTCGATCGTCTTAAAGGCTCAGACCTTCGTGCCAAACTCGACAGAGTATTTATCCATCCGATTTTTGGGTATGTCATTTTTATTCTCGTTATGATTTTGATTTTCCAGTCCATTTTTTCCTGGGCAAGCCGCCCTATGGACTGGATTGATCAGGCCTTTGGCCACTTATCTGCATATCTGGGTGAAAACCTGCCGAAAGGCAAATTCACAGATTTGATTACTGAAGGCATAATACCCGGCATTGGTGGCATCGTGATTTTTATTCCGCAGATAGCACTGTTAATTTTTTTTATTTCCATATTGGAAGAATCCGGCTACATGAGCCGTGTGGTATTTCTTATGGACAAGATCATGCGCCGATATGGCATGAGCGGAAAAAGCGTCTTGCCTCTCCTGTCAGGGACCGCTTGCGCGATACCCGCCGTAATGGCCACCCGAACCATCGAAAATTGGCGTGAACGTTTGATTACCATTTTCGTCATTCCCTTTACAACGTGCTCAGCCAGACTCCCTGTATACGCCATATTGATCTCGCTTATCATACCCAGAAAATATTACTTCGGCTTCCTGAACCTGCAGGGTCTGGTCATGCTTGGAATGTATGCGCTGGGTTTTCTGATGGCATTTGTAGCTGCCAATCTGCTGAACAAAATTCTCAAACGCAGCTACAACAGCATTTTTGTGGTAGAACTTCCGGAATATCAACTACCGCTGCCAAAAAATGTCTTCTATTCAGTTTGGGACAAAACCAAATCCTTTGTACTGGAAGCCGGAAAAATCATTCTGTCGATTTCCATAATCCTCTGGTTTTTGGCCTCCAATGGCGGAAACGAGTTCAAAAATGCTAGAGAAACAGCATTTCAGCTAAGTTCTCAGCCCGACAACCAATACAAAACCACCAATGCTGTGGTCCTTGAAAGTGCTATTAAACTTGAACAATCTTACCTTGGCAGGATTGGTAAGTCCATAGAACCTCTTATAGCACCGCTCGGATACGATTGGAAAATCGGTATAGCCTTGCTTAGCTCCTTTGCTGCCCGAGAAGTGTTTGTAGGTACCTTAGCCACCATTTACAGTGTAGCCGATGCCGATGATGAGAATGCAAACACCATTCGAACCCGGCTGCAACAAGAAGTCCGACCTGATGGTACTCCGGTATTTAACCTGGCTACGGGGATTTCCCTCTTGCTCTTCTATGCTTTTGCGATGCAGTGCATGAGCACTTTGGCTATCGTACAGCGCGAAACCAACTCCTGGAGATGGCCCTTGATTCAACTGGTCAGTATGAGTAGCTTTGCTTACCTTGTCAGCTTAATAGCATATCAACTCCTTCATACATGATTCAGGATTGGCTTACTTACCTTGCTCTGATAATAGCACTCTACTTTCTGGTGCGCAGATTTTTCCTTCCACCAAAAAACAATAAATCCTGCAATCATTGCAAGGGACACTGAGGCATCGCCCGGCTAATCCGATAATTCTGCCTCAAAATACTTTCCAGGATACAAACGACTTCTCAATCGCTTAAGTGGCCGTTTGAGTCCAAGCCACAAGATCGGTCTTCGAACAGTGATAAACACAAAATGCCATACAATTCTCCACCAAAGATGTCTGAAATACGGCTTGAAGACTTGGTAAAGCTTGTAATGCGATTTCAGTAGCTTGACATTAAACAAAGCACTCCCATTGATGTTTCCTATCCACCAAGTAGCACACATTCGACGGGCATGTACAAAACTTTCCTCAGCCTGCGGAAATCTCGACCTTATGTAATCCTGTATTTGCAAAATTTCAAAAAAAGCATGTGTCTTGTTTCGGGCAGCCCGTCGCTGAGTTTGCGGATGATATCTGAAAAAGTTCATCGCCTTGGCAGTATAGCAAAACTTCTCTGAACAGCTCAAAAGGCGAACATAGAAAAACCAGTCCCCATTCAACTTAAAAGATTCATCCAACGGCAGCTGGCCCACCAACACCTCTCTTCTAAAGACCACTGCCGATGCATTCGGAATCGTATTGTGCAGCAACATATACTTGTAACATTCCTCACGAGCATCTGCACAGAAATCCCTCTCCCACCGATCAGTCTTAAAAACAAATGCATAGTGCTCATTGAAGCTGTGCAGAGGTTTGCCATTTTTATCGATCAGCATACTTTGGCAAAAAGCCAGACAGGCCTCTGGCTGCCCTTCCAGCAGATCTACCAGGGTGGCCAGCATCTCAGGGGCGGCCATATCGTCGCTTTCCGCTATCCATACATATTTCCCTGTTGCCAGTGCTATTCCTTTATTCCACTGGGCAAAAGGCGTCCCGCTGTTTTTTTCATTCACAAAAAGTCTTACATGGGGCTTATCAGCTGCCCACCTTTTCAAAATTTTCACACTGCCATCTGTAGAGGCATCATCCAAAAGGATGATTTCCATATGGTCATAGGTCTGAGATGCAATGCTATTAAGCCTCTCCGACAAGTATGTGGCATGATTGTAATTCGGTACTATTACCGATACCATTGGCCTGGAATAGCCCATCTAAAAAAAATTTCTGAGAAGTAAACCCAAAGCCGACACAAGAAAAATCCATAAATTCACCCGCCTAAACCCTTCATCTCTCACTTCTCTTAAATACCTGATACCGCTGAGCACTGCAAGGGCAGAACCCATACCTGCTGCAAGCGACAAATAGCTCACTGTCATTTCCCTTTCTGTCTGAAAAATTAACCCCAAATAAACCGGCAATCGTGCCATATCCGAAAACAAGGACGAAACAATCGTCACTGAACTCAGCTGGACGAAAGTAAGGCCTTCGGGCCTGTACAATTGCTTTTTTATTGATTCAAAGACACCTGAAAAACCCGAAAATACCCCAATCGCAAGACCCGCCACTACATCAGGCAGCCGATACCTCACCAAAACTCCCTGGTCATTGGCCCACTCTGCCATTATCGACACGATTAAAATACCCGTAAACACCATTTTAAATACTCCCATTTCCGACCCAAAAAGCACTAAATCGGTGTAATTTTTTAAGTCAACGAATACATTAGCCCCCAACCACGAACCCACCAACACCAGTATCCCAAACAACAAAACTTCCCTGGGCCGAGCCCGGTATCGAATTACGGAGAACTTTACCAGATAATCCAGAAAATGCACCACACTTGCCGTAAAAATAGCTAATTCCAGCGGCAAAAACCATGGAAACAAAACCAGCATCACCAGATACCCCGGTAAGCCAGACCGGTAAACCGTCAATCCCGCAGCAAACGACCCCACGCCCGCCACGATTACCAAAAGTACCTCCTGTACAGCCATGTCAGTTCAGCTTCACAACGGTTGTGGCACCGCTGATTATCTCAAAATCCCTTGTCACTGAAAAAAACAGATCCCTTGCCGCTTTCGGCCGGTACACTATCGAATATCGGCCCGGCTGCAACGGTATCAAGTGCCTTGTTGCCTGTTCGTCCAAATCTAAAACTCTCTGCCCATTCTCATCCACTACACTCGCATACCCCGACGCTACCGTCTGAAACGAAAGCATGCCGGCCACTGGCACTTCTACCGTCGTTACCTCTCCGGCTTTGATATCTATATCTGTAAAATACGGTGGATGGGTAAGCACCTCCAGCCTGTATGTACCAGCCAAAATTCTCGCTTCCGTATTAATGTCCTGCAGATTCAGGATTGCACCCTCTTCCGACCGCAGCACAACCTTCAAATCCTTGTATCCTATCACCTTAGCAGTCTTCACTTTCAGTTTGCCTCGCTGTAGCGGCAGGGCCAGTATGTTGTGCTTTGCGCTGCTGAGCTGCACGTCTCTGAGTTCCACCTGCGGAATGCTGTGCACCACCACACGGTATGTAACCAAAGGGTCCCCCGACAGCGTGTCTGGCATACCCAGGCTGTTGAGCGTATGCATCATTCGGTAGTGTATCTTGCTCGATTTCTGATCCATTACCGTAAAGGCCACATCCGATTCCCTCGGATATTGGTCTGCATCCAGCAGATTCAGCTGAAAAGTCGTACGCTCCAGCGCCTGACTGATTACCAGACCTAAAACCCTGCGAAAATCCTCTTCCCTTCCAGCATCGTAATACCTCCCGACGCATTCCATAGCCCTCCGCTGCATCTCATCCAGGCCTATGCCTATCACAAAAGGCTTTATCACAATCCCTTTGGCCTGCAACTGCTCCGATACCTGGCACGGATCACCACCACATTCCTCTATCCCGTCGGTGATCAGCACAATCAGATTCCTGCATAGCTCGCAAGGTGGAAAATCCTCAACAGACCGCTCCAAAGCGATAGCTATAGGTGTTGTTCCCATAGGTTTGAGCGACTGCACCACTCGTTTTATCCGCTGGTGATTGTCCGGCCCGAAAGGTACCACCAGCCTGGTATCGTTGCAATCCTGGGGCGGATACCCCTTACTATGTCCATAGAGCCTCAAAGCAATCTCCACCCTGGCCTCCTTCACCTGGGCCAGGCTGTCTATCAGCTCGCCAAGCAGCCGCTTTGCCACGTCCATCCGCGAGCCACTCTCCCATCGCGCCTGCATCGAATAGCTACTATCGAAAATAAATAAAATCCTGGTTACAGGCTGTGCTACAGATAAAACCACCTGCACATACGAAAGCACCAATATCCAGAAAAACCGCTTCATTACAGAAATCATCAATACCGGTCAAAAGTACTTTTCCGTCAAATATCCGATAAAACCCTTTTCCATGCCAACACTATATGGAAGCGTTCCAAAACTTAACTGATTAACCGATTTGGGCGTGCCCCCGCGCGCCGGCCTTGCGGCCTTACCGCGCGGGGTCGGGCTGCTCCGGGGTGCGCTTCGCTCCCGTGCTCCGCTGCGCTGCGCACCGCCCTGCGGGCGCCCTCCGCATCCCTCACGCAACTCCTACTCCCGCACATACCCCCTCTGACCACTTCTGAAAAAGGTGAAAGATGGACTACCAACAACTTTTGAACTGGGTATGACTTTTCCCGTAGCGACTGCCTCAGGATTGATTCCAGCAGCGCCCCCTGAAGCCTTGCAGCAATATTTTTTTTGATTTGAAGAAGATGCACAAGAAATTCGATGTAGTCGTCAGAAAAAAGCACGTTTTTGCGGTATTCCCGTCTTTTTTTGGTTTCCATAGCGTCTGCCAATAGTAATTCCAGCTGTTTTTTTACAAAAAGGCGACTACAACAAACCCTCCTTTCGCAGGATTTCCATTACTTTCTGTTCCGTAAGCCCCACGATTTCAGCAATCAAAGCCGTATCCAGTCCCTTTCTGAACGCATTGACCACAGCCTCTTCTTTTCCCCTCTCAAGTCCTTGTTTCATACCCCTCTCCAGGCCTTCTTCTATTCCTAATTTTTTATTCTTCAAAGCCACCTCCTCGATGTAGTCGTCAGAAAACAGCACGTTTTTGCGGTATTTGCGGTATGCCCGTTTTTCTTTGGTTTCCGTAGCGTCTATTCTTAGCCTTTCACTTACCAAATGTAAGCCTTTTGCCGTAACCTTTTCCGGCAATTTTTCATGCTTCATGTAGTAAATCCACTCGTCTTTCGGGCTGCGAATCCGGTCGTCAAACCAGGCCACATTGATGAGCACGATTTCCGGATACAATTCCCCGGGATAGGTACATCCATACCGCTGTTGCTGGCGGGTCTAGAGGGCAAGCACATCGCCATGATGGACTCCGACAAACTCAAAGCGGCTCCGGTAGAGGTAGTCATCCCCCTGTCCCAGGGGGAAGTAGACCACATGGATGGAGTAGATTTTGGCGATGTTTTCAAACCGTTGTCCCATGGTGAGCCGGTCGGTCATGACTCTTGCAGTGCCGTAGTAGATGCGGTGGAAGTAATCGGTTTCCATGGAAAACTGCACTTCGATGAGGATGATTTTGTCATCGGAAGTTTTGCAGAGGATGTCGGCCACGATGGTTTTTTGCCGGGGGAAGTCTTTGTTGGTTTGCGTGTCGAGGATTTCCTCTATAGAGCTGTCCATATCGAGCATGACGGAGAGGAAGCCCTCCGGGATGGCGAAGTCGCTTTTTTGGCGGAGCATGCGTTGTACGGCCCAGTTGAAGAATATCAGGGGTTGGTCGTTGGGAGGGGATGGATTTAGGCATTGAGAGAGGATTTTGGCAGGAGTAAACATAGGAAAATTTTTAACAAAGCCGGTAGGAGGAAGGCAGCAGACAGGAGATTACCGGGGAAAGACCGTCAGACAGTGTGTGGCAAGTGCGGAGTGCACATGGGGGTCGATTAGTGCAAATAATATTTGAATCTTTATAGATGTTTGAAAATTTTAATGCTATGCTTTATGAAAGTGCAAATAACCTAATAGCTTAAAGGATTTGACTTTAGATAATGCTCAAAGATGTTTTGAATTAAGAATTTTATATTGGATTTTTAATTGTTCATAATTGTAATGCAATTAAAAATTTAAAATATATTTAACCAAGCAATTTGATTCTTATAAAATTTTCGAGTCATGCATATTAGAAAGCATTTGTTCCTTACAAAGAAAACATAACGATTCACAAAAAATTATTTGATTGAGAAAAAAAAATGAATATAGATAATGGATTATTCTATTTTTTCTTAACTAAAACAAATTGACGTGGCGCTTTTAAAAAAGTTCCTTACCCAGATGTTTTTTTTGGGCCTCTGTTTAAAAATAAACTTACTCATAGGCCAGACTCCTGGCGCAGTATCATCAGCAGATCTTTGGTTTATCTGCAATGGTGAGAAAAATTATTCATATTCTATTGGGATACATTCAGCTTGTCGAGCCGTTGATTTCATTAATTTTGACAGCCTGGTGAATTGGGGACAAAGGGGTGTGTGGTTCATTGTTTACACAGATAGAGAGAGTTCTTCACAAGGGGCTTTAATCAGAATAAAAGACTATTTAGTATTTAGAGATAGTATTAAGGGATTTATGCCACACCATGATATGCCTGTCAAACCCGAGAAGCTATTGGTACTTAGCATAACCCGTAGAACGGAGCATCAAGGAAAACTAAGAGAGGAACTTGAAATACTGGATAGTAATGTGCTTATAAGTGAGATAATATACTATGACAGATTTCTTTCCCTAAACGAAATTGAATCGGTAGAGTCATATCTGGCAATGAAATATTCTATAAACATAACCAGGAGAAGGAGTGGAGAGCATAGAGATTATAAGACGCTTACTAGACTGTATAAGTTTTGGAATGGGGAGACAGACAATAGATTTGACAGTGATGTACTTTGTGTAGGTCGAGATACTCAAGTTAATATTGATCAATTAATTACGCGGAGCAATGAGCCTGGAAGATTACATTTGAGGATAGAGCCTGAGGAGCAGGCAGTTTTTGAGGGCATAGTAGTGATGAGCAGGAGAGATAAGGAAATGCGTTATAGTGGTTTGAAAGGGCGTTGCCTTGAACAGCTGAAAGAGCAGGCGGACTTAGGTGAACTGCTAAATTGGAAACTGAGAGGGTTTGGTATAGAGGCTAAAGGCCTTAATCTTTATTTGAGTTTTGACACAAATCACGAAGGAGGATATAAGTCTGGTTTTGTTGTACTAACTGATTTTTCAGATACCTTTCATGTAGAGGGTGTTCAGGGAGGCTACAGGCTACATGTTAGCAAATTAAAAAATGAGACGGATTACTTTTTTGTGCTAAGTTCAGGATTTACAAAGTACTGTTTGGAGGAAGTGACAGATGTTGCTAGTACTGCAACAGGAATTGATACCACCGAAACTTATTTGGTGGTAAGTAGGAAGAACGGAGATCCTCGAATCAGCTTTACACTTAGTCCTGAAATCCTGGTGGTAAATTAAAGATACAATAGTCTATTCTAGTCATCAAACAGGAGAGGTAGTAATTACTAGTGCTAAAGGTGAAGAATTGTATCGCATTTCAGCAGGCCCTGCCAAGGTAAAAAGGATTCACATTTCCTTGATTAACGGTGAGCTCAGTACATCAGATTATGAAAAAGAACTTCCGGTATTCATTATATATCCTAATCCGGCTGAAATCACGGAGAAGATTGCCTATACTTTACGTAGTGGACAAAGAGGCGAATACACTTTGTATATATTTGACGGGCAGCATAGGAAGATTTTTAATCAAAAAGTGGATATAATTCCCAAAGTCGAATATTTTCTTCCGTCTGTTTTTACCAGATCGGGAAACTATTATTTGCTGATAGAGAATGGACAAATTGTACGCAGATACAGTATAATTATACTTTAAAAAAGATTGTATGAAAAGAAATTTTACAGATGTTCTTACAACTTCTTTGATGATTTTAATTTTTCACTTTGGGGATGTGATGGCTGTGGCTCATGTACTGAGGACCCGTCCTTGGGAGGCGAGATTTACGCATCCTAAGTTGGTTCAATTGACCAGGGGAGAGGCGTCTGCTGTTCAAAACATCAAAGATGACGACAATCTCAAAGTGGAAAACAGGCAGTTAGCAACTCACCAATCAGAGAGAAAGAAGATGCCTTACAGTTAAGAGAATACCAGCATAAATCGTTACTCTGACTATATAAGCTTTGAAGGTCAAGAGGTGATCATCAGGTCGATTGACACATCTGGGGTTATTGGTGTAGGAAGTGTTGATCCGGTTGGTTATTCAAAAGACGATATTTTTGAACTATATCTGCCAGAGGAGCTTTTTGCTCAATATCAAGGTCCTGTAGTACTGGAATATGAAAGTTATGGCGCCAGCAGCGCGGAGTGTATTTACAAGACAATCAATCAGCACCATTACGGTAGGGAGTGCGACGATCAATGGAGCAGGCAATGGTATGAACAGCGAGAAGTGTTGGAGAGTTCAATATTTCAGTCGGGAAGAAATATAATTTATTTTTCTTGCATGGCAGGTTATAGGGAGAATTTGATGATTAGGAATGTTCGAATTAGACTTAACAGTGCCACCTTAGAAAAAGGTTCAGTTTTTAAAAGAAACGAGCTTGTGGAAGTCGACCTTGGGAAATTCATAGACGAAGCCAAAGTTATTGAACAGATAAAGGAAAAAGTAAAGGTTATTGCCCTGGGGATTCATCAGGTGCCTGTGATAAATTCGTACATTATCAATGTTACTGAGGGAGCATATGCATACCGGTTTATTGGAAATACTCAAGGGTTAAAGGTCAAAATTCCAGTAGACAGACGCAAGGTGACAGACCACGATGCAGAGTTGAGATTTTTTTACTTCGATATGGAATATCGCACTTGGAAAGCTGCTGAGATACAAGTTGATGGAAATGGAAACGAATTCATAGAGCCTAATCCTGGTGCTGAGTATTTTGCTGGGTTAATAAAAGCCCCCGAAATGCCAGAAGCTGAGGTATTTACTCCAAACATTTTCAAAGATATGAAATCTGCAGACCCATCAACCGGCATCCAGTTGATTAGCCCGCCTGAGATCAGTCAGACTGGCGAAGCGTCGGTCAACTATTCCTTTCAGATACCCTCAGGCAGAAATGGGATGCAGCCATCACTATTACTTCATTATAGTTCAGATGGAGGCTCGGGATGGGTAGGGCAATGATGGAGCATACATGTGCCTTCGGTAAGTATCGACAGCCGCTTAGGTCCTCCGGCTTTTAATAGTACCATTGAAACAGAAGACTACATTATGAATGGACAAATGCTGGTGATGGAAGGGAATCAAACGCCTTCAAGGAGGAAAATTGTCAACAACGCTCCAGTAGAAAACAGCCGTAAAGTCAATGCATTGTTTTTTGAGAGGGTTAGAAATGGATATAAGGTAATTACTCGTCATGGTTCAAATCCAGCTAACTATTTTTGGACAGAGAAGCTGGCAGACGGAACGACTTTTTACTATGGAACCACAGATGGCTATCAGCTAGATCCCCGTTATGTTATAACATCAGAAGGAAGCAGTAACATATCAAGGTGGCTGTTAAGTCAGATTAAGGACAAATGGGGTAATTACATTACATATTTATACCAAATAGAAACAATTGATTCGAACATTACGAACAATGCATTTTTAATGGATGGTGTTAGATGCTATTTGAAAGAAATAAGGTATACAGGACACGATCAAGATAGTGGAAAATATAGGGTAATGTTTGATCTGGAGACTCAGATAAGAAAAGATCCCTTGATTTCGCACAAATCTGGCTTTAAGGAAGTAGATGACCTTCTTCTAACGGAGCTTCGGGTTGAGTTTTTAAATGAAGATAATACTTGGTATCCTGTCAGGAGATGGAAATTTATTTATGACCAGAACCTGTCCAATCACCTGATAAAGACGTTATTAATATCTATAAAGGAGTACAATGGAAGTAATGAGTTATTCTATGAGCACTCCATGGAATACTATAAGGGCCAACAAATATTTTTGCCAGAGCCTAAGATTATTGCATTTCCAAAGGATATATTTAATTATAATCCAGATTCGTCAGGAAATCCTGTGCATCAGGCGTTTAAAACTCATATGTTGTATTTTAAGAAAAAATCGCCCCTTAAGTTTAGTAATACAAAAGGATGGAGTATAGGAGGTAGTGCTGGTGCAGGATTGAATAATTCCATAAATGACAAAAGTTTCACTCTTGATTTTGGAATGAGTTATGGGGAGCTCAAAAGTGTGGATAGAGCAATGCTGACGGATATGAGTGGGGATGGGATACCAGATTTTGTTATTGATAAGGGATTTGGGATATATGCATATGAGTTTGACGTTGAGAAAGAAAAGATCAATGTAAGATCCATAAAAAAAATTCATAATTTAAGCAGGTTAGGCAATGTAAAAACTACATCGTATGATTTCAATCTTGGGTTCAGAACGGCTGATAATATGATATCAATAGGGAACATTAAAATTCCACTTGAAACTTTTAAGGCGACAGGAAATTTGAATATGACAACCACACGTACTACGGAGTATTTTACAGATTATAACCTGGATGGCATTCCTGACTTTGTTGTCAGAACCGGCAAAAACTTTGGGCAGGTATATTTTGGTTATTATGACCGAAGCGGGAATTTGCATTTTGATAAAAACAGTCTTAATACTCATAACTATGTTATAAAAGGCTCACAGAATTTTCAGCTACCAGAAGAGCAGGAAATAGAAAAAGACATCGAAATTGTAAAATCATGGATAGCACCTTTCGATGGGAGGATACAAATCCAAGGCACAGCACAGATTGCTGACAATCTCACCGGTGAATGTTTAATAGCAATTCAGCACAACAATTCCTTTGTATTGATGCCTACAGTAGTGAATAGCTCAATTTCTCATCATGTTAATGAAGAGCTTTACGTCCGCAAGGGGGACTATCTTTTATTCAGGACCAATGCTGGGAGCTCAGGTCATCAGGACTTACTACTTTGGAATCCTATCATCAAATATGAAGAAGATGTACCCAGAGATGCCAACGGTTTAAACTATGCAAACTGTTCCTACAACGAAGGTTTTTTGCTTTCTGGTGGAGAAGCGCTTTTCATAGACAGTAGTACTACCCTTCGCATAATTTCAGATGAATGGATCGACAGCACTATAACTGATACTGTCTTATTGAGGATAATAATTGAAAAATATGACGAAAATTCGGTCTTTATTTCAGAGGAAAGCTATGAAAAAGTAATAATTCCAGGAGTATCTTCCGCATCAGCTACCTTTAAACATACTGCTACTGGACAGCAGGCTCCCTTTATTGGTCAATCCTTTAATTTCTCATTACCTCAAATACACCATTTGTACATGAAATTTGAAGTTAATGCATTGTCAAATGTTGATTGGCGAAAGGTAGAGTGGAGGCCTAAAGTGATATACGAGGACGTATGCATTGGAGAAATGACCTTTTTTTACCCCACGGTAGCAATCAAGACTTACAATAGAGTCGAACGCATCAGTAGGCCGTTAACACTTGACGAAACCAACATCACTCTTGGTGACCAGGTGAATTTTATGCCTATACTTACGTCAAACACAGATTATAGCATGTTACTTCCAAATCAATATCACCGGGCGTATTTTGTAGTCAAATCCAATGAATATCCTGCCTTGTATTTGATGATTGAGGCTAAAATGGGCACGCATACTTTTAAAATTGTAGATTCTAGGAAAAATTTGGTTTCTGGTGTCAATCCATTTAGTCATTACATCAATACTATTGGATTTGGAGAGGAGTTTTACATTGAGATATTTTCTGAAGATGTTTACATGGCAGAATTTATTAAAAAAAATCTTCAGACGATTCAAATAAAAAAACAGAACAGTCAATTAAAGTTCAATACTTCATATTACAGTCATTATTACAGAGAAATTCATCCAATACAGGATTACATGTTACACTGGGGTCAATTTGGCTGGAGCAATAATCAGCAGGCAATGGTTATAATCCCTGTAGAAGAAATAAAAATTGAAGATGTAACCCAAGGAGAACATTACAATAATTTTATGAATTTAGAAAATGCTAGCCACACGGATATATCAAATTATCTACAAAGTAATTTTGATGAGCTTAGCGTATTTGGTAAGCGCTTTTTTATGCTCACACCCAGAAGAGGTGAATATCATAATGGGGTACGGAAGTACATTCGAGATCGATTAGTCCATGAGAAACTGTTGGACAGATGGAGTTTTTTTAACACACATATGGCTAGTTATCGACACATGGGGCATACAGCACCTGGTATATTGATTGAAGAGGAGGAGGAAGAATACCTTGATCAGTCAGGGCAGACCAATACAACCTATGAGTTGTTTACAGCAATTGCCCCAGTCCAGGTTCAGAAGAGTAGCTCCTTAGCTTTGTCAATCTCACAATTTCTAAATTTCACTCAATCTTTTACGGTCAATGATAAAAATAAGTTTTATACACGTTCATTAAGTGCCTTTCGCGATATAAATGGCGATGGGTATCCGGATGTATTAATCAGTTCGAAGGGCAGCTCTTCAGAAGCTGTAATGACCAATACATCGGGGGGCTATGATAAAAAGGTAACGCTTCCTTTCACCTATATTGACAAAATTCAAAACAAACAATTGAGTCTAATTTTATCAGGAGGCTTTATCAATAAACCGAAAGAGTTTCAACTTGGCAACTTAAATATTCAGTACACCAATACAGAACTATTAGTAAATCGTCTTATCGAACTTAGGGATATCAATGGAGATGGAATGCCTGAGCGATATAATGCCGAACCATTAGACAATGAGGTGATGATAAATAAAGGAACCGGTTTTGGCCATACATTTACCTATCAGGGAGACAAAAAAGTAATGATGTATGATTATGGGGATGTAAAGGCAGATGATCGGTTTAGTTTTTCTGCCTCGGTTAGTCCAAAGTTAAAAAATGACATGAGCTTTTCAGCAGGATTTGGTATTAATTATCACATATCTGGAGATAAAAGTTTTTTTATGGATATCAACGGTGATGGGATGCTGGATTTAATAAGTTATGTGCCTACACCACCAAGCGGACAACTAACCTATCAAATCAGACTCAACAAGGGTATGGGGTTGTATTCGAGTCCGATATCTATTTCGAATATAAACCTGAGCTCTAAGTTAAAGAAATACAGCGTCAACGCCTCCAGCGCCCTTACAATACCCTTCAAGTTATCTTTTTTAAAAGTAACTTTAACGCCGAATTCGTCAGTGACGTATGGCGTTGATGAGATGACGCAAACCCTAATGGATTTCAATGCTGATGGTTTGCCTGATTTGGTGGAATTTGATGGTGAAAACCTTAGGATATATTTCAATCAGGTAGGGCTTTTTAATAAACTTAAACGAGTGACAAATCCTTTGGGCGGTAGCTTTGAGATATTCTATGAGCAGAAAGGAGCAAGATCTGGAGCGTATCCTGCAGAGGTAAGAACCTCTTTTTCACCAGCTGAGGAAATGGTGATCTGGGATATGCCAGAAACCAAATGGGTGATGAGCAAAATACATGTTTATGACGGCCTTTCGATACAGTTAAATAATTTACAGAATGGAGAAAATCTAAGTCGAGTGTTTTTCCACTATGATGGTGGTATAAAAAGTAGACAAGATCGGAAATTTTTGGGATTTACACGAATAGAAAAAAGATATCTGCCTAATAAGTTCGACATAGATATATTTGATAAAAACGATTTAAACAATATTGAAAAAGCGAGTAATATCTTTTCATCCAAATCATCTAATATTAATAATACTAATGACACTGCTTATGCCCTCGACACTTATTTATCAGAAGTGACCCAATTTTACTATCCCAAATCCATTGAATCTACAGAACTGTATAAAACATATTATCTTTTAGGTCAAATATTGGAAAAGCAT
The DNA here is from genome assembly GCF_003337435.1 of Schleiferia thermophila. Classification (GTDB taxonomy): domain Bacteria; phylum Bacteroidota; class Bacteroidia; order Flavobacteriales; family Schleiferiaceae; genus Schleiferia; species Schleiferia thermophila. The sequence goes on along the minus strand of NZ_QPJS01000002.1, from coordinate 3,252 downwards.
CTTCAGTATACTCAAGTACAATTTACTATAATTAGATCTAGATCCGAAGAAATTACAAATATAGTACGTATTTTAACCCGAAAGCCAGTAGTAATTCAGTCCAATTCTTATGAATTCAGGAGAATAAAAATAGACAAAGGCGCTGCAACAGGTAAAGTGGAGAAGCTTGCAAATAATACTTGGGTAAAGGAGGATTTTACAGACCGATATGAGCAAAAATGCATATTTCCAGCCCTTGTTGAGATGAACATTTACAATTTCCCACAGGTGGAGAGTGTTGATAGCAATAGGTTTTATAGTTCGCAATATACTATTGAGTACGATGAATATTTTAATGTAGTGCGCTACACTCATGGAGGAGTACAGAGTTTGGCATCGGTAGATACTCTGCGTGATACAATTTTATATATTCGATACGACTTGGTTAAACAGACTAATTGTGAGCAAGACATATTAGGAGATACTATCACATATGTATTTCTTGACAGCTTGAGTTCGGCATCAGTGGCGGCTTATCTTGTCAAAAGTAAGGAAATGGGATATGAGCCAGATATTGTGTTTTTATCTAACAATTCTTTGAGCTGTGTTCCATATTGCAACGGCGATAGATGTTGTGAGTTTATTACTTATCACCAGAGGACGGTTTTAGATACTGCCTTTATTATTCGTTTAAAAAATACTACACAATATAATGGGCCTATTATTGCACTGATGAGCTATTTCACTCCATCAAATGCTGCTGGACAATCAAATATACTTAAGAGTCATGAGGTATTCGTCAATACAACCCAACCACAGAACCGTAAGAGATATGCCGAAGTAATATCACTTAATTCTGCCCAACTCGCACCAGAAAACATCAGAGTATATACTAACCAGGCCAATCAGAACGCTGAAATCCAAATAAGCTATGACGTATATGGAAATGTGACCAAGATCACCGGCCCGTATAATCATCAACAACAGCGGTTGGAAGTCAATTACCACTATGACTCCTATCTAAAAAAATATGTAATTGAGATTTTTAATTCCTATGGGGATACTGTTTGTATGAAGTATAATCTATCTACAGGAAATTTACTTCGGAAGACGGATGCAAACCGACATGCCATTGAATACATTTACGATCGCTTCCATCGATTAAAAGCAGTTTATGCGCCTAGAGAAATGGGACAAATAGCTCCTGAACCAACCATGCTCTTTGAATATCAGCTACCAGATATTAGTATTCCATTAAGTTCCTCTAATATAGCCCGGGTCATCACCTATCAGAACATGAAACGTCATGAGATGCCATCCGATATTCATCCTTCTAGTCGCGTATGCGAAGTTCAGATGACCCAACCTGATACGTCTTCTATAACAGGATTTAAGCGCACCATTACATTTGTTGATGGTCTGGGGAGAGTTGTTCAAACGAAAACCGAGGTAGCAGACAGTTCCGCTCCAGATGGAAAGCGCTTTTTGGTCTCTGGGATCACAAGCTATGATCATCATGGTCGAGAAGTCCTTACTCGTAGGGCAGTACCCCAAACATACGGTCCTCCTTTAGGGTTGCATCTTGTCAAAACTGAAACCATGGATTCTACGGTATACGATTACCAGAGCAGACCTGTACAGCTTTATAAGCTTTATGAAATCATACCTATTAAAAAGCTGCAACTCACAACCATTCAATACGACTGGGAACACTTAGGTGACACTTATGTTAAATACACTGAAGTGAAGCAATACATTGGTTCAACCCTATCAGACCCAATAGCTTCTCATAGCAGAACCTACTACGACAGTCGGGGTCAGAAGATCTCACAGAAAGTCTTTGATGACCAAGGAGCTATAAGTACTGAGTTCTACTACAATCCTCTTGGTGAATTGACCAGTACAATCAATCCTTTGGGGGCTGTGACTACCTATGCATACGACATGGTTGGGCGGTTGGTTGAGGAAAATCACCCTGACCGTGGAGTAACAAGACATGAATACGACGCAGCCGGTAATCTGGTGCGCATTGAAAATGCAGCGATGAACTCCGGGGAATACATCGAGTTACACTATCACTACAACAGATTACTGAGACGGATTATGCCGCAGAATCCTGAACTTTACAACCTACAGTACACCTACGGGTATGCAGGTGACCAAAGGAATGGAGCTGGGAGAATTATCGAAATCAGACAGGGCAATCATGAAAACGGAAGTCCCGTACTTACTCAGCAGTATGGCTATGACGAACTGGGCAATGTGATTATGGAGCAAAAAACCTTCGATCTGGAGCTAGAACAAGGGTTGAAGCAATATATCACCCGGTTTTGCTACGACTCCTGGGGGCGTTCCTTGTCTATGATGTATCCAGATGGGGAACTGGTAACCAATCACTTCTATCCGGTCACCGGAGAACTGCAAAAAATAATCAGCGCTACACCAGCCCCTGCATCCATGTCTAAAGATATAATCAGCGCTATATATTACAATGGATATTCAGAGATCACTAGTCTGCACTATGGGAATGGTACAAGGACTTTGTTCTCCTATCACACGCTCACCCGTCAGCTCACAGGTGTACAGCTGCTTGCTATGATTCCCACGTCAAACAGCTGGGAGCTGATGATAGATAAGCGCTATGGATACGACGCACTAGGCCGAGTTGACTCGGTAAAAAACCCAGTATCTACTCAACATATCCATCAGAGCGGCATAGGAGGAGGCTATTCCATAAATTATAAGTACGATCCTTTCAACCGTCTAAAGCACACAGTTGGGACCTATTATACCGATCATCAGATCTACAACTATGAGCTGACTATGCAATACAATGAGGCAGGTGGTATTTTAAGAAAAACTCAGAACGTTTCACCAATTTCATCTACCTTTAATTACGACCTGGAGTATACTTACAACAGCAGTCAAGTGCATCAACTGGAACAAATACGCAATGTCAATACCGCCTTAGGCCACATAAGTAAAATGACATTGAGTTACAACAGCATGGGCAGTCTTATGCACATTCATCATGAAGTAACCAATGGAGCTGAATACCACGAATACTACACGTACAACGAGTTGCAACAGATGACCGGCTATGGCAACAGTCGCAGTCACCTTTATGCGCATTATCTTTATGATCACACAGGTGAGCGCGTAGCCAAAGGTTTGCTATCAGAGGAGTTTGTGTCGGTCAACGGTCAGAGTGGATCACTGTCCATAAAGATGCATCCGATAACACTGTATGTCAACGGATACTTTGTCAGTCAG
>NZ_QPJS01000001.1:923997-1187546 GCF_003337435.1 Schleiferia thermophila | reverse complement strand
AGGTCAACTCTGAAGGTGACCAGGGAGGTAGGCGGGCAGGGGGAGCAGGAGGAAAAGCAGACGACCGGCAGAACGGTATCGGAAGTAGGTACGGTCAGGAAGCGGTTGAATCCGCCAAACCCGTCGGACACACCACAGGAGGAAGGCACGTTTTCGAAGAGAGAAGTGTCGTTTCGGAATTTGAATTCGATATTGGAACCGGATAGAATGGGCACGGTGGCGGAATATACCGAGCCGTTAGCAGTCATAGGGATGGGCGTCCATCCGTTGAAAGAGCCGGTGAGGAAGACGCCATTGGGACCAACAGACTGAAGCGACATATCAACTCGGAAGGTGACGTTGACCGGAGCCGGAGGAGGTGGGCAAGGGGAGCAGGAGGAAAAGCAGACGACCGGAAGAACGGTATCGGAGGTGGGTACGGAGAGGGTGCGGTTGTTAAAAGAACCTGATGCACAAAGGCCTTGAACGTTTTCAAACTGATTGCCTAAGACAAACTTATACTCTATGTTAGTACCGGCAGTTAAAACCGTTGAATATTGATACAATCCCTGTACACTATCAAAGGTCATTGGTGAGGATGTAAGGGACCAATTATTGAAAGAGCCAGCGATATAAACTCCTTGTGCAGTAGGATTTTGGAGAGCAACTTTAAAAGTAACCAGAGTGCCTGTTTCACAGCTATCACACGATGAAAAACAAACTGTTGGCAACAGGGTATCTGCATCTGGAATTACTATGGACCTAGCAGAAGTACTTCCAATACAACAGCCCGATTGAATGGTTTCGTTTTGATTATCAATAGTGAAAGAATACGAAATTCGTTTTCCACAAGATGAAAATAATTCGTATTCAAATACTCCACCTCCAATATGAGACATACTTTGACCTGAACTACCGAAAAAGTTTCCTGTAATTTTTACATCCGAACTAAGATTGGTTCCATCAGGAATTCGCGTGCGAAAGACAGTTTTTACTGATTGAGAATGAGTGGTATAACTATTTATTGTAAGACATAATAGGAAAAAGTAAATAGATCTCATTTCAGGAAAGTGTAAGTTTTACACTTTCAAAAGTATTTAAGAATTGATTTTTGAAACTAAATTTTTTATCACCATACCTAAATTTGTGATAAAAGGTATAATTCCTAAGTTAAGCGATGGATATTAAAAAGGATATACATTTAAAATAAAAAAGTCCGGCGCATAATAGCCGGAACTTTATGAATAGGTTAGAAAATTGCTTAGTTAGTTCATGGTTAGTTTCTTTTTGAGGTCATCGACGTACCCTTTAAATTTTTTATCAGTATCCATTAGATTGGTCACTGTTTTACATGCATGAAGTACGGTAGCGTGATCCTTGTTTCCACATTGAGCACCGATACTGGCGAGCGAATGTTTGGTTAACATTTTTGCAAAATACATGCTCAATTGCCTTGCTTGAACGACCTCACGTTTCCTGGTTTTGGACTTAATTAGTTCAATAGGTAGATCAAAATAATCGCAAACGACCTTCTGAATGTAATCGACTGAAATTTCTCTGGAAATGTTTCTAACGAATTTGTCTATCATCTGCCGAGCCAACTCAAGAGTGATTTGCTTTTTATTCAAAGAGGCCTGAGCAAGAAGTGAGATGAGAGCTCCTTCCAATTCTCTGATATTAGTATTGATGCTGTAAGCGAGATATTCGATAACTTCCTGAGGCATCTCAATACCATCTTTGTAGAGTTTGCTCTGTAAAATAGAGATTCTGGATTCCAGATCTGGCACTTGCAAATCTGCAGATAATCCCCATTTAAATCGAGACAAAAGTCTTTGCTCTATTCCTTGTAAATCGACAGGAGAGCGGTCTGAGGTTAAAATGATCTGCTTGTTGTTTTGATGAAGGTGATTGAAAATTTCAAAGAAAATATCCTGGGTTTTGATTTTACCGGACAAATTATGAATATCATCTATGATCAATACATCGAGCATTCGGTAAAAATGTATGAAGTCGTTCGTGGAGTTGTTTTTTGTAGACTCATAAAATTGTTGTGTAAAAGTATCGCATCGGACGTACAAGACCGTTTTATCAGGATAGTTTTCCTTGATTTCAATACCTATAGCATTTGCCAAATGCGTTTTACCTAATCCGGTATTTCCGTAAAGCAATAAAGGATTGAAGGAAGTACCTCCTGGCTTTTTTGCTACAGCAAAACCTGCCGATCTGGCTAATCTGTTAAAATCACCTTCAATAAAATTGTCAAAATTGTAGTTTGGATTTAACTGAGAATCTACATTTACTTTTCTTAATCCCGGAATTATAAAGGGGTTTTTCACACCGGTCTGACTGATTTCTACCGGGAGTTGAATTTTTTGATGGGTTGCCGGGCTACGGTGGTTTGATGGGAGATTGATTGAATAGGGCGTTTCATTTCCGTAAGAATTTTCCATAATTATAGAATATACCAACTTGGCATTTTCTCCAAGTTCTCTTGTAATCGCTGATTTAATCAATGGCAGGTAATGTTCTTCGATCCATTCAAAAAAGAATTTAGAAGGCACCTGAATTGTAAGTACATTATCCCGGAGCTTTAAAGGCCTGATCGGAAGAAACCAGGTTTTAAAGTTTTGTGGTGAAATGTTGTCTTTGATGTAGTTAAGACATGCTTCCCAAACTTTTTCCGGGTTTTTTTCCATGGTGTTTGCAATTAAATTTTTTAAAGATTTTTCTCTTTTTAGAGGGGGGCAAAAATGTGAATAAGAATTTTAATAAAAAAGATGTTTTGAAGTTTTTTTATTTGAAAATTTATTATATATTGCGAAAACAAAACTACGTAAAATTCTTTAATTTAAATTTTAAAAACACTGAAAATCAGTAATATGTATTCCAATCAAACAACTATAAGAGTACGTTACGGAGAAACTGACAAAATGGGTTATGTCTATTATGGAAATTATGCTTTGTATTATGAAACAGCTAGGGTAGAAGCATTAAGAAATTTGGAAATATCTTACAAAAAAATGGAAGAAAGCGGAATATTAATGCCAGTCTTATCTCTTCAAATCAACTATATAAAACCGGTTTTTTATGATGAGTTATTAACAATAATTACCATAATTCCCGAAATGCCAACCAGTAGAATATCTTTTCATCACGAGATCTACAATGAAAGCTCTATACTCGTTAACAAAGGTTCTGTGACATTGGCTTTTATAAATGCTCGTTCAGGGAAGCCCACCCGATGTCCTGAAAATGTAATTATAGCCTTACAAAAATTTTATTGATTTTTTTGTAAAGATTTTAATTTCGCAGTTCGTTTATTCAATTACAATTAAAAAGCATCCTCCTCAAATCCTAATAGGTATACCTCTTCTTTACCACGGGTAATGGCCGTGTAAAGCCACCGTAAGTATTCCAATTGATCATTATTTTCGCGAAAGATGAACGGTTTTTCTATAAATACTCTCGACCATTGACCTCCCTGTGCCTTGTGCACTGTGATTGCATAGGAAAATTTCACTTGTATTGCATTGGCATATGGATTATCCATAATGATCTTTTTCAAATATCTCTTTGGATTAGCTTTTTCTCCGTATTCCTCTTGTACTAGATTTTGGAGTAATCTGGAGTATTCCTCATAGGGCAAAGAAGCTGTTTCTCCATACAGAGTATTCAGGAGTACAATGCACTCAAACGGTGGCTGATCGTTAAGATCAGTCATCCTAACTTTTACATTTGCAAATCGAAAATCGTATTTGCTTTCTATTCTCAGTACTTGTAACACTTCCAGGATATCCCCGTTGGCAAGAAAGCCTGCCGGAGATTCGGCCTCCAGCCAGAAATAGTTGTTTTTAACTATCATTAATCTATCACCTGCATCCAATTCATTTTCTCTCGCCAGGATTCTTTGCCTTATCTGAGTGTTGTATAGGTTTGCTCTTTTGTTGGAATAAACCAAAATAATACTTTCATCTATTTTTTTTGTGTCGAAGGAATCTGAAAGCTTTTCGAATATTTCGTATTTATCCCTCAGATGAATAAAGTCTTTGCCTCTGATCAACTTTGGGAAAACACAATTATCGAAATTCATAGCATTTCTAAGAAGGGTGGCATTCAATAGAATGTTAGAGTGTTTTTCCTGGCGAACAACTTCATTAAGTTGTGCTGTAGAAACATTAAGGAAAAAAAAAGTTTTAAGAAATTCCTCATCAAGTGCCGGACTTAAAGATTGTCCGACTGGAGGAAGCTGTGCGTAATCTCCTAAAAAAATCAACTTATTTGAAGTACCTGAAAACACATATTCCAACAAATCTTCCAATACACCCTGTGGTTGATCTGGATTCCCAATGCCTAGCATGGAGGCTTCGTCAACGATATATATTGTTTGATGTTCTTTATTTGCTTTTAGTGTAAAAGTAAATTTTCCACCCTTATTGCTGCTGTAATATATATGTCGGTGGATTGTAGATGTATGAAGACCTGAGTATGAATTCATTACCTTGGCAGCGCGTCCGGTTGGTGCAAGTAGATAACATCGGGTGTTTGCCGGCAGACTTTTAACAAATGCCGTTATGAGACTTGTTTTACCAGTCCCTGCCGTACCCCGGAGTATGAATACTTCTTGGGAACTATCTATAAGAAAATTTAAAAGCTTTGATAAAGCAACTGTTTGGTCTTCAGTAGGTACATTATTGAAATAATTTAAAAATAAATTGCTTTTAATCATTATTTAACAGGAAAGAAAATTAAAAAATTTGAAATTTTTGAATTTGATGTAGCTTTGTCCTTGGTTTTTCAAACTTTCAAAACATGAATCCAAAATTACGATTAATCAACCTGATTTTTATTGTAGGTTCAGTGTTTTTCGCTTATAAAATATATGCATCCATCAGTAAACCCATCGAATTTAATGAAATCAGGAAAAAGAGATATGAAAGAGTGATCGAAAGACTTAATTTATTAAGAGATCTTCAGGTCGAATATAGAAAAGTTACAGGTTCCTATGCCAATGATTTTAATGCGCTTTTAGCATTTGCAGATACCGGAAGAATTGCCATTGAAGAACGTAAAGACTCTTCCTTTTTGCGCTATGATAAAATCTATCAGACCGAATTGGTAGTAGATACCGTGGTAGTTAGAATTTTAGGATATAGATCTGTACGAGAAGCTTTGCTATCTGGATATGACAATGTTAATGAATTAAAATATATTCCTTTTACCGATAAGAAAGAATTCAATATCGCTGCCTCATCGGTGGAAAGAAATGGAGTACTATTTCCAACTTTTGAAATATCTGTAGCTGATACTACCTTATTTGCCGACTTAAAGGATGAATATGGGCAGTTTATTTCAAAAGAAAAATCTTTGATCATTGGAAGTTTGACAGAGCCAATTGTGAGTGGAAACTGGTAAAGAATTTTATAATCTCTTGAAATAATGCGCTTTGGAAGTAGCGACCGGGATACACTTATTACAACAGTCTGAGTCTGATAAATCCACTGAACTATTTTCTGCTCATTCATCTTTGCAAATGTCCATCCGGCTCCGGCAGGATGGCATTTCATTTTTAATGGTTTCTACTTCGGAACGAAAAATCCTTTATTTCAAGAATTATTTTGTAGAGAACAGCCCTTTAAAATTTAAATTACTTGAAAAAATTTTAGTCACCGAACAGCCCACTCTTTTGTATGCAGATAGCATTAAATGGTCATATTATAGTGAAAATTTTACCATTATCCCGGAAGAACTTTATAATCCAGCTTTAAAGGAACAATATTTTGAACATACCGTTGAAACAGGAGATGATGAATTAATCGGCGACGTCTATTCCGGTGTCGTAAAAGCACATTTTTTATTTGCAATCCATTTAGAGCTTCATCAGTTAATAATCAGATACAGTCCAACTAGGTTTAAACTTTCTAATGTCTTAATAGCAGATAAGATCATGCGAATACAGGAGGTTTCAGGCCAAGGTGTTTATATAGATCTAACGAAAAATGGATTTTTCATACTTATTGGAAATAAAGGTAAACTTCAGCTTTACAACTATTTTCCCGCAGAAACTCCTGAAGATCTGATCTATCATGTTCTCTTTTCAATGGAACAATTTTATCTGAATGCAGAAAAAGTTCCAGTGTATATTAGTGGTTGTATAACCGAAGGAGACGAAAACCATTCAATATTGAAAAAATTTATTAAAAATTGCAATTTTTCAGGATTGCTAAAAGGGGTTGAACTTCATCCGTTGGCAGGTGATAAATCAATTCATCATTTTTTTTATACTCAGGTATTAGATTTATTTTAAAAAAATGAGAATTATCAGTGGTAAATTAAAATCCAAAAGGATTAAAGCTCCTGCACATCTTCCCGTGAGGCCTACCACAGATATGGCTAAAGAATCGCTTTTTAATATCCTCGCAAACCACTATTTCTTTGAAGAAATAACTGCCTTGGATTTATTTGCTGGTACTGGTAATATTTCATATGAACTAGCTTCCAGAGGCTGCAAGAATATTACTTCAGTTGATAACAATTATTCGTGTATAAAATTCATTTCTGAAACTGCTAAAAAATTACAACTTTTTGAGATCAAACCTATTTGTCAAAATTCTTTAGAGTTCATTTCAAAAACCTATGAAAAATACGATCTGATTTTTGCAGATCCTCCGTTTTCTTATGATGCGTATGAAGAAATTATAGAAAAAGTTTTCGATAGAAAACTGCTCAATCCTGAAGGGGTGCTTATTATTGAACATTCTGAAAAAAAAACGTTTAACGATTCCATATATTTATTCGATAAAAGGAAATATGGTAGTGTTCACTTCTCCTTCTTCTCACAAAAAACAGTGCATGATGAAAAGTAAGATTTCTTCCTTACAGGTGTTGTTCTTTTCACTTACATTATTATTCTCATACGCCCAGGATAGAGGCAATCATTCAAAATTTCGTAGAATTGATGGATGGAATACCCCGAATGCATTTAGAACTGCTTCAGGTGCACCGGGATTTAAATATTTTCAACAGAAAGCGGATTATACAATTTCCATTACCCTTGATGATAAATCCCAATCTATATCAGGTGAAGAAATCATCACTTATCACAATTTATCGCCTGATATACTGACACACTTATGGTTGCAGTTAGATCAAAATATAAGCAGAGAAAATAGCGTAGCGAGATTGATTTCCAAAGCCAGGCTGAGAGATTCGATAAGTGTAGAAGAACTTTCGTATTATTTTCCTGATTTTAAGGGGGGCTTTGAAATCACTGCAGTGGTAGATAAATCTGGTAGCAATGAAAAATATTTCATCAATGGAACAATGATGCGTTTGGATTTAAAAAAACCTCTGAGACCAGGTCAAAAGTATACCTTTAAAGTAAAATGGTCCTATCCCATCAATGATCGGCTAAAATATGGAGGTAGGTCTGGATATGAATATTTTCCGCAGGATGAAAACTACTTGTACACAATAGCTCAATTCTTTCCCAGAATGGCTGTTTACAATGATGAGAAGGGCTGGCAGACGCAGCAATTTCTTGGTCAAGGGGAATTTACCCTGCCTTTTGGTGACTATGATGTGAAAATTACAGTGCCAGCTGATTTTGTAGTTGCTGCTACAGGCGAACTTCAAAATGTCAGGCAAGTATTGACTCCAACCCAGGTAAAACGTCTGTCCATAGCCAGAAAGACTTTTGATCATCCAGTTATGATTATCACTCCGGATGAAGCTCTTCAAAATGAAATGTCGCGCTCAACATCGACTAAAACCTGGCATTTTAAAGCTCGTAATGTAAGAGATTTTGCCTTTGCCACCAGCAGGAAATTTATTTGGGATGCCATGTCTGTGAGAACAGGCAGCACTACGTCACTAGCTATGTCATTTTATCCGAAAGAGGGCAATCCGCTATGGCAGGAATTTTCGACCCGTGTAGTGGCTCATACATTAAAGATATATTCTAAGTACACATTTGACTATCCTTATCCCGTAGCAATTTCAGTTCATACTGATCGGATCGGAATGGAATACCCAATGATCTGCTTCAACGGTGGAAGACCCAGGCCGGATGGTACCTACAGCAAGGCCACTAAATATGGAATGATCAGCGTGATCATTCACGAAGTAGGTCATAACTACTTTCCTATGATAGTCAATAGCGATGAAAGGCAATGGACCTGGATGGATGAAGGACTCAATACCTACCTGCAGTATCTTACAGAGCAGGAGTGGGAAGAAAACTATCCGTCGAGACGCGGACCTGCTCGCAATATTGTTGACTACATGAAAGGTGATCCGGAAACACTTGTGCCCATCATGACCCAGTCCGAAAGCATCCTACAGTTTGGCAATAATGCTTATGGTAAACCGGCAACAGCTCTAAATATTTTGCGCGAAACAGTACTCGGAAGAGACCTTTTCGACCATGCTTTTAAAGTATATGCCAACAGATGGAAGTTCAAACATCCTACACCTGAAGATTTTTTCCGCACGATTGAAGACGCTGTAGGCCAGGATTTAGCCTGGTTCTGGAGAGGTTGGTTTTACACCACAGAGGCATGTGACCAGAGTATAGAAGATGTAAAACTTTACACCACAAAATTTTTCTTAAAAAACCAAACAGGCAAATTTACAGAAATCGACTTTGAATCATTACCTGACGAACTTAAAGTTCAATTTTCTGCTAATGAAAAAATGCTTATCAATACTCCGTATTTCGCTCAAATTTCAATTCAAAATGTCGGAGGCCTTATAATGCCAGTAATTTTGAAATTTAATTATGACGATGGCACATCGGAAATAATACGTCTACCAGCAGAAGTATGGCTTAGAAATGAGAGGCAATTTACAAAAGTGTTTCCTCTTAAAAATAAACTGATATCCGTGGAGTTAGACCCGATGCAGGAAACTGCAGATATCGATACAGATAACAACCGATACACCATCGAAGATACCAGGGATTTGTTTCTTTTTTCCATAAAAACATTGTGATGAGGTCTTCAAAAGCTTTGATATCATTTTTAGTGTTAATTGCTATATCCTGTACGTCTACAAAGCATTTTTCAAACAGAGAAGACTCATTGAATTTTGATTGGTCAGAGAAACCAGTAGGTTCGATTGCTCACAAGAACCCTACCGAAAAATTGGTTGACGATTTGGAACCAGCTCCACTTAAAATAGAATACAAAAATCTTTCTGCTAATTACGTGACGGATCTGATTTCAGAGTTTACCTTAAAATGGGAGGGGACACCTCATAAAATCGGAGGAATGTCGAAGAATGGAATAGATTGCAGTGGGTTTACAGTTGTGATGTTTCAGGAATTATTTGGTCATCGATTCACAGGGCGGAGGTCGTCAGATATTTTTATGGAAGTAATACCAGTAAAAAGAAGTGAACTACGTCCTGGTGATTTGGTGTTTTTTAAAATTTATGGCAGAAGAATCGATCATGTAGGAGTTTACATCGGAAATGGATTTTTTTCACATGCTTCTGTACAGAAAGGGGTAATATTTTCTAGTCTTTCTGAACCTTATTACGACAAGAGATTTTTTATGGGAGGGAGAGTTAGTGAAGATATATTGGCAAATAAAAACGTATCTGAATAGCTATGAACTTTATAAAAAAAATATTTGGGAAAGATGAAATAAAAGATCTGGAACAGGGACTCGAAAAAACCAGAAATTCTTTTCTCCATCGACTTGGTAAAGCAATTGCAGGCCGTTCGACTGTGGACGATGAAGTATTAGACGAGTTGGAAGAAGTGCTCCTGACTTCTGATGTAGGCGTGGAAACTACATTGAAAATCATCGATCGGATTAAACTCAGAGTTGCTAAAGATAAATATTTAGGGACCAATGAATTGAATACTATTTTAAAAGAAGAAATAGCAGCTCTTCTGTCTGAAAAAAAAGATCAATTTGATCAAGAAATCCCTTTGGATGTCAAACCATTTGTTGTACTGGTAGTGGGTGTAAATGGAGTAGGAAAAACGACCACTATAGGAAAACTAGCTGCCAGATATAAAAAATTGGGTAAAAATGTAGTCCTTGGCGCCGGTGATACCTTCAGAGCTGCTGCTATCGATCAGTTGGTTTCCTGGGGTGAGCGAATAGGTGTACCTGTAATAAAACAACAAATGGGTAGCGACCCTGCTTCAGTAGCGTATGATACCGTACAGGCTGCACTCAACAGGAATGCCGATGTAGCCATAATAGATACAGCCGGGCGGCTTCACAACAAAATTCATCTGATGAATGAATTGTCTAAAATTAGAAAAGTGATTCAGAAGGTTATTCCTGAAGCACCTCACGAAGTATTTCTTGTGATCGATGCATCAACAGGACAAAATGCATTCGAACAAGCAAGGCAGTTTAGTCAGGCAACACAAGTTACCTCATTGGTAGTGACCAAACTCGATGGCACTGCCAAAGGTGGAGTAGTAATAGGTGTAAGTGACCAGCTAAATATTCCGGTAAAATACATTGGGGTGGGTGAAGGAACGGAGCACTTACAACCGTTTGATAAGCACGCCTTTGTTGAAAGTTTCTTCGGACGATAATGTCGAAATCGAACTCTATTGTCCTGTATTGCATATTAAACTGGGGATTTGGACATGCTGCCCGTTCGTCAGTAATTATCAAAAATTTACTCACTTCTGGCTATCAGGTAGTAGTGGCTTCTGACGGAGCTGCATTAGAGTTTATCAAAAAGCATGTTCCGGAAATAAATGTACTGAAACTTCCTGACTATAATATAACCTATTCAAAGCGACCCAAATGGTTGATTATTAGAATGATTTTTACCTTTATCAAATTAACTCCCAAGTTTTTTGTAGAATGGATTACAATACATAACTTCATCAAACAGGAAAAACCTGTACTTCTCATTTCGGACACAAGGCCTTTTTGCCACACTTTCAGAATCCCTTCGATTTATATCACAAATCAGATTGAAATCAGACCATTTTTTCTCGGGTTTATTCACAGGATTCAAATGAGACTTTTCAGCCAAATATGGATACCTTGTACAGAGGAGGACCTTGTGGGCGGATACACTACAAAGGCTTTTGGCAAAATTTCTGATAAAGTAAAGTACATAGGGTATTATCCAAATTATCGGGATTTTGATGTATCTAAGACGCAAAAACGCTACTTTGTCGCAGCTGTAATCAGCGGTCCTGAACCAGCGAGAAGTCAGCTTGAAAAAACCCTTTTTACAGAATTGCAAAAGCTCCAAAAAACCTGTGTACTTATAAGAGGCTTGACCGATGGAAGTCAGCAGTCCTATTTTGTGAAAAATATCGAAGTTTATGACTTCCTTCCTCTCGAAAAAGTTGCAGAAATACTTTCAAGGTCTTCTTACTTTGTAGGAAGAAGTGGTTTCAGTGGTATCAGCATTATGATAGGGCTTGATATAAAACTCATTTTGATTCCTACTTCCGGACAACCGGAGCAGGAAGAAAATGCCAGATCATTAAGCAATGCTAATTTAGCAAGTGTATTTGATCTTGAAAACTTTTCAATTGAAAAAGCACTTCGTAATGTAGAGAATGTTCTTAGCCTTTGTACCCTGGATAATCGTCGCCCTGATATACCTTTGTTGATTAAAAATTTACTGTCATCAAAAAAGTAATAGCGATTGACATTGGGCTGAAAAGATGCGGAATTGCAGAAACGGATGCATTGCAAATCATTGCTTCGCCGAGAGCTACAATAGATGCGGATAAAATAGAAATTTTTTTAAGCAATATTCTGAAAGAAGAACCTGTTGAATCCATAGTAATTGGACTTCCTTTGGACAACAAAGGAAATCTGAATGAAGACGTAGAACATAAATGCCAAAAAGTAATACACTTTTTACGCGAAAATTTTCCTGAAATTAATATTTTTCGAATTGATGAGCGATACAGCTCAAAATTGGCACAAAAAGCCTTGATCCAATCAGGGATGAAAAAGAAAAAAAGAAAAATAAAGGGAAATTTAGACCAAGTTAGTGCGGCTATTCTCTTACAAGATTTTTTAGATTTAAGACACTCACTTTTAAAATGACACTTTACTGTGACATATACAATGTATCGAAACATGACATTTGGGACAGCCTCTTGAAGTCGTATCTTTGTCAAAAAATCAATAAATGAGTTCGATAGCTGAAATTCAGCAAGAAATTGTGGATGAGTTTGAGATGTTGGAAGACTGGGATCAAAAATATGAGTACCTGATTGAGATTGGAAAGGAACTCAAACCACTTGCACCGAGTTATAAGGTAGATGAAAATTTAATAAAAGGTTGCCAAAGCAGGGTTTGGCTACATGCATGGCGCGATGAATCAGGGAATATTCGATATGCAGCAGACAGCGATGCCATTATTACCAAAGGAATTATTGCTTTGCTCATCAGGGTGTTTGACAATCAGAAGGCTGAGGATATTCTCCATGCTTCCACTGATTTTATTTCAAAAATCGGTCTGCACCAACATTTGTCACCAACCAGAGCCAATGGCCTTCTAGCAATGGTAAAACAAATTAAATATTATGCTCTAGCTTTGAGTAAAATTTCAAATCCAATATAAAATATATCGCTATGCTGACCGAAGAACAAATGCAGATGCTGGGAGAACAGGTAGTAGAAGTACTCCGAAATATCTACGACCCTGAAATTCCAGTGAATATATACGATCTTGGACTTATTTATGACTTACGCGTGAGCGAGGAAGGGGAAGTAGAGATTGAGATGACACTGACATCCCCAAATTGCCCAGTAGCCGAAACGCTACCCGTAGAGGTAGAAGAACAGGTGAAAGCATTGGATGTAGTAACCAATGTACGGGTTAACATTACCTTTGACCCTCCCTGGAATAAAGACATGATGAGCGAAGAAGCAAAGTTGGAGTTGGGAATTTTCTAAATAACTATGGAGGAAATCAGAAACAAAGTAGCAGAAAGCCAACTGATCAATATTAACTTCAAACAGTTACTACAGGAGAAGCAACCTCAGGTACTGGACATCGCCGATTGGCTTTATGAGAAATTGATTGTAAGAGAAGAGGAATTTAAAAAATGCGTAGAACAACACAACTGGGGGCAATACCGCGGCAAAACGCTGGTTGTATATTGTTCTGAAGATGTTATCATACCTATGTGGGCCTGGATGCTGATTGCCAATCGTGTGACCGCAGCCGGCGGTAAGCTTATCTACAGTTCAACAAGAGAAATTGAAGAGAAAAAACTCTTGAGCATAGTTGATTCACTGGATGTAGAAGAATTCCGCGACAAAAGAATACTGATCAATGGATGTCAGCATCCAGCTGTTACACCGGAGACTTATTGCCTGATCACTCAGAAACTCCAACCGGTAGCCAGGTCACTGATGTACGGTGAAGCATGTTCCAATATACCTATTTATAAAAAAAAGTGACGCTGTACAGTAAGATATACGGACAGGGAAATCCTATAAAGCTCATTGTTTTACACGGCTTATTTGGCATGGGTGACAATTGGGCCTCACTGGCCAGGGAATGGTCTGATAATCAGAGCGCTGAAGTACATTTGGTCGATATGCCCAATCACGGCAGAAGTCCAAAATCCGAAGAGTTTAGCTATGAAAGCATGGCTGCAGAAGTATTCTTATACATGGAAAAAAAAGGCTTGTTACCAGCTATCTTACTTGGCCACTCAATGGGGGGTAAAGCTGCTATGTTTCTATCGACACTTCGGCCTGAGGCTGTCGACAAACTTATTGTCGTGGATATTGCTCCAAGATACTATCCTGTTCATCACACATACATTATCGATGCACTTAAATCATTAAACCTTGCCACTTCATCGCGCTCAGATCTTGAGCAACAATTGCTAAAAAGTCTCCCGTATCCTGATATTGTCAGTTTTTTGCTCAAAAGCCTGCATCGAAAATCAGATGGAGGCTTTGAATTCAGATTTAACCTCGACGTCATAGCAAAAAAAATTGAGGAAGTGGGCAAAGCACTCCCGGATTATGCCCAATTTCACAATCCAACGCTTTTCATTAAAGGCGAAAAAAGCGATTATATCCAAAGTTCTGATTCAGAAATCATTAAAAAACACTTTCCGGCATCCCGAATCGAATCAATTCCAAATGCGGGTCACTGGGTTCATGCTGAGCAACCGGAAGCAGTGTATAACTTAGTAGCCAATTTCATAGTCGAATGAATCACAACGCCATAAGCAAGTATTTGAACGCTTCTCAAGCAGCAGTTGACTACATACCGGTAGATAAAGTGCATCAGTTGGCAACCGCCATGCTGAGAACCTATGAAAAGAAGGGGAATATCTTCATAATGGGAAATGGTGGCAGTGGTGCTACAGCCTCTCATGTGGCAGGTGATTTTGTTAAAGGAGCTTCTTTCGGGCTGGAAAAGAGATTTAAATGTATATGCATAAACGACAATCTGCCTGCGCTGATGGCCATTGCAAATGATATCAGTTATGAAGCCATTTTCGAAGAGCAGTTAAAAAATTTTGCTTCTAAGGATGACCTGGTCATCGGACTCTCAGGTAGCGGAAATTCTGCCAATGTAGTAAATGCTCTGGTCTGGGCCAAAAGTCAAAAAATATTGACAGCAGCACTTACTGGATACAAAGGGGGTAAATGTGCTGAAATAGCAGACATCAGCGTGCATATTCCGATTTCAGATATGGAAATTGTGGAGGATTTACATCTGATGGTATTTCATTCCATTAAGCGCATGATTACCCTTGAACTGCTGGGAGATAATCCCGGTATGGGAGCCGTTTACGATGCGCGAATCCGATAGGCAGTTCTCTCCATTTCTTGACGCCATGACTCTGTTTACCAGGCTTCCAGATGATTATCCAGCACTCTATTCCTAAAATAGGTATCAAATAATCCATCCTAAAAAATTACGGACAATCTTTATCGACCTTATACCTGGCCAAAAGTCCGCCCCAATCCTATATTTGACCCCTCTAATAAATTCACTCACAATGCATCAAAAAATCAAGGAATATATTGAATCCAATAGAGAGAGATTTTTAAACGAACTGTTTGAACTATTGAGAATACCAAGCGTAAGTGCTGATCCTCAATATAAAGAAGCTGTCTTTAAAGCAGCTTACAAAACAGCAGAATTTCTGAAGGCTGCAGGGATACAATATGTGGAAGTCTGTCCCACTCCGGGATATCCTGTCGTGTATGGGGAGCATCTGTTCGACCCTTCTCTTCCGACAGTGTTGGTCTATGGACACTATGATGTACAACCTCCTGATCCTCTTGACTTATGGGAATCCGGCCCTTTTGACCCAGTCGTTAAAAAGACCGATATACATCCGGAAGGTGCAGTTTTTGCCCGCGGAGCCTGCGATGACAAAGGGCAGTTTTTTATGCATGTCAAAGCTGTAGAGGCGATGCTCGCTACTAATACTATGCCTTGCAATGTAAAATTTATGATAGAGGGTGAAGAGGAGGTAGGTTCAGAACATCTCGCCTGGTTTGTTGCTAACAATAAAGAAAAATTGAAGTGTGATACCATATTGATCTCCGATACGGGAATTCTTTCCAATGAAACTCCATCCATTTGCACAGGCCTTAGAGGTTTGAGTTATGTGGAAGTCGAAGTCGTCGGACCAAACCGCGACCTGCACTCTGGACTTTATGGTGGGGCAGTCCCCAACCCAATAAACATTTTGGCAAAAATGATTGCCTCTTTGCATGACGAAAACAATCGGATTACAATACCCGGATTTTATGACGATGTGGTCAATTTGTCAGATGAAGAACGACGTTTAATGGCTGAGGCGCCACACAGTGACGAGGCATTCAAAAAATCCATTGGCCTTAAAAATACCTGGGGAGAAAATGGCTTCACCACTCCGGAGCGCACTTCCATACGTCCTACCTTGGACGTAAATGGCATTTGGGGTGGTTATACCGGTGAAGGGGCAAAGACGGTAATTCCCTCAAAAGCCTTTGCAAAAATCTCTATGAGATTGGTACCCAATCAAAATCCCGACAAAATCACTCGTCTTTTTAGTGAGCACTTTATCAAAATCGCGCCGGACTGTGTCTCGGTAAAAGTCAAGCCTCATCATGGAGGCGAGCCATATGTATCTCCGTTGGATAGCCCTGAATATCAGGCAGCCAGCCTTGCCATGCAATCTACTTTTGGAAAAAAGCCTGTACCCGTGCGTTCTGGTGGTAGTATTCCAATTGTCTCTCTCTTTGAGCGGGAATTGGGTGTTAAATCCATTTTACTGGGATTTGGACTTGATTCTGACGCCATTCATTCGCCGAATGAACACTTTGGATTGTTCAACTATTACATCGGAATCGAAACCATCCCGTATTTTTACCAAAATTATGTAAACATAAAAAAGGCCTAGCTGGTAGCCTCTGGCATGATTACAAGGAGCTTTGTTTGCTTTTTCTTCCTAATAGTGCATCACTCTGCTATCGCTCAAATCGGTGGAAGAGAGGTTTTTCAGTTTCTCAACATCTCATCAGAAGCACGGGTAGTAGCCATGGGCAGACAGCCGATTGCCTACTGGGAGCCTGACGTAAACTTTGCTCTTTTAAATCCTGCATTGATTCACAACAACCTGCATGGTTCGCTTAGCATCAATGCCGTAAGTTTTCCGGCTGATATATTTATTGGTAGTGCTAATTATGCCCATGACTTTGAAAAGGCAGGTACCTTTACTTTAGGCATTCGCACATTTCAGTATGGTAAATTTATTGCTGCCAATCAGTTTGGAGTGCAAACAGGTGAATTTGATGTATCTGATTTGGTAATCACCATCGGCCATGGCAGGGAAATATATCCCAACCTGCACCTGGGAGCTAATTTGAAAATAGTCAATTCGGCCTATGAACAATACAGTTCATTTGGCCTGGCAACAGATTTAGGGGCCGCTTATCACATACCTGAAAAACTATTGACTGTGGCCATTTTGGTCAGAAATCTTGGCTTTCAATGGGATCCATACCATACTGAAAGAGGGAATTTACCCTTTGATGTGCAAATCGGAGTGAGCAACAGGTTTCGCCATTTGCCTTTGAGATGGCATATTACTGCCGACCAGCTTCACCGGCCGGATGTCAGTTTTATAAATCCTGCCAATTCGAGAAGAGACCCAATTACCAGTCAATTGATCGAGGAAAACATCACGATAGCCAATAAAGTTTTTAGGCACATGAGTTTTGGGGCCGAGCTTTCTCCAACAAAGGGATTTAATCTGGCTATTGGATACAATTTCAGAATGCAACAGGAGCTGAGAATGAATACAAGAAGATCCTCCGCCGGATTAACCTTTGGAGTAGGTTTTAAGGTTAGTAAATTTATGATTCAGTATGCCAGAGGGGTTTATCATGTAAGTGGTGCGGCTAATCTTTTTAGCATTACCACTAAATTTTCGGACTTCAGAAAGTCTGAAAAAAAATAATAAAGTTCGCTTTCAATACCTTTATATTGAATGCACTTTTTATTGTGTGAATACTACAAGACTACCTTGCATGCACATAAAAGCATTGAAAAATTACAAAGGATAATTGAGGAATGTATTTTACGCGCAAGTAAATTTTTTTGAGTCAATTAAATCAAATAAGTATTCCCGGATAAAAATTTCTTAGCACGCACAATCTCATATTTCATAAAGTGTCAGTCTATCGATAGATGGGATGCAATCTAGAAATTAATCCATAAATTTATAAGCGGATTTATTTCGGTAGATTCATTATTTTGAAAGCAATGATTTGATATGTTCTCTTTTTGCCGCTGCAATTCCGGCGTTAAATTCAAAACCAATGATTAGTATCAGTGAATTGATATAAATCCAAATTAATATAACCAGGAGAGTACCAATTGAACCATACAATTTATTATATTGATTAAAATTGCTTATATAAAAACTAAAAAGCTCTGAACCAATTACAATCAAAACAGTAGCTAAAATTGAACCTGGTGAAAAAAATTTAAACAATTTTCTATCTGCTGGACCAAAATAATACAACAAAGAAATGGAAATAAATACAACTAGAACCAACAAAATATATCTTCCAACTCTGAAAACAGGTCTAAGACTTTCCGGTATAATGTTTATCTCCACTAACCAACTGGAAAAACCATCTGTAAAAATAATCAATACAATCCCTATTATAAACAAAAAAGATAAAAATAAGGTGAGAAATATAGCTACTAATTCTTGTCTCCAAAAATTCCTTGTTTTAAACTGATGTACTGATGAATTAAAATTATTAATCAACGCATTAGTGCCATTTGTGGCAAATAGGAGGGCCGCTATAAACCCAAAGGACAGCAAATTGCCTCTTTTATTGTTGATGATGTCATAAATGGTACTTTCGGTGGCTTCAAATGTGTTTGGAGGCATGATCTGTTTTAAAGTATCAAATAGGACCTCCTGAAAACCTTCTATTGGAATATAAGGAATCAATGTAAAAATGAAAATAAGTCCGGGAAATAGTGCAAGAAAAAAACTAAATGAAACACTTGCTGCACGTGAAGTTACATTTCCTTCAACTATACCAATATAGAAAAACTTAAGCACATCGTAAATTGACTGACCTTGAAAAAATGGAATTTTAATTTTTTTAAGCAGTCTTGATAAATAAATAAATTTGATTTTGAGTTTTTTTTGTATCTTTTTCAAGTTTAATTTATTTTTTTGCTTTGAAACTGATATCGATAGCTTTTACACTATGCGTCAATGCGCCTATGGATATGTAATCTACCCCGGTTTCGGCATATGCTTTAAGGTTGTCTTCTGTAATACCTCCAGACGCTTCAGTTTCAGCACTGCCTTTTACAATTTCAAGCGCTTTTACAATCATTTCAGGAGTAAAGTTGTCAAACATGATACGGTCTACACTCTGCAACTGAATGGCTTCTTCTACTTCAGCAAAATTTCTGCATTCTACCTCAATTTTTAAATCCAAATTGTTTTTCATTAAATACGCTTTGGTTGCCTGTACTGCTTTTGTGATACTGCCTGCAATGTCTATATGATTGTCTTTGAGCATGATCATGTCGTATAATCCAAAACGGTGATTATAACCCCCTCCGATTACCACAGCTTTTTTCTCAAGAAATCTCAACAAAGGGGTTGTTTTTCTTGTGTCAAGTAATTTACAATTAGTATGTCTGATCATGGAAACCAATTTGGACGTGTAAGTAGCTATACCACACATTCGCTGTACTAAATTGAGCATTAACCGTTCACCTGCCAATAATGCATGAGCTTTAGCTTCCACCTCGTATACCACTTCGCCAGGGGAGCATTTTTCACCATCTTGTTTGAAGGCGACAAAAACAGCCCCGGGATCTAATTTGCGAAACACAGCCGAAATGACGTCCTCTCCTGCAAATACACAATCCTCTTTTATAAATAATTGGCTTACGAATATCTTATTTTTTGGGATGCAAGCCAAAGAACTGTGATCACCATGGCCCAGATCTTCCTGCAGCGACAACTCTATTAATCGATCTAACTGACTATCAAAGTCCACTTCGTTAAATTCAACCTTCATTAAACTATCTTTACTTTTACCTTTGCAAAGGTCATCTATACAATTCAAATTTGAAAATTACTCTTTTATCCATTGGAAAGTCCAACATCGACTTTGTGAGTCTTGCTGAGCAATATTATCTATCTAAAATAAATTATTTCGCAAAAGTTGATTTGCTTAAAGAAGAGCCAAAACGAACGTCTTCAGCTGAATCAAATTATATAAAAAAAAACGAAGCTGATATAATATTAAAAAATCTTTCTTCTTTTGATTATCTTGTTCTCTTTGATGAAAGAGGGGTTCACTTAACCAGCAGGGAATTAGCGAATTTTATTCAAAATTTACAAATGATAAATGTAAAAAGATCTCTTTGGGTTATCGGAGGTTCGTATGGTTTTCATTCTTCAGTCTATACTAAAGCTCACAAATTGATCTCATTATCAAAATTGACACTAAGTCATCAGATAGTTCGAATAGTAGTACTCGAGCAATTTTACAGAGCTTTTTCTATTCTCAACAATCATCCATATCACCATGATTAAAATACTTCTTGCCACAAACAATGTACACAAAATTCAGGAACTAAAAGAGATGCTACCAGACGGAATATCCGTTGAAACTTTAAAGGACATTCACTTCAACAAAAACATTCCTGAAAATGGAGTTACTTTTCATGAAAATGCATATGCCAAGGCTAATTTTCTTTTTGAAAGGGGTTTTAATAATGTGTTGGCAGACGATTCCGGTTTGGAAGTTGATGCATTGGGAGGTCTTCCAGGTGTGTTTTCCGCAAGGTTTGCAGGTCCTGAATGTGACTCTGTTAAAAATATGCTGAAATTAATTCAGTTGATGGAAAACGTTACCAATCGTACTGCAAAGTTTAAGACAGTATTGTGTTATATTCATCATGGTCAAACCTATTATTTTGAAGGAGAAGTTGAAGGTAAAATTGTTCAGCATCCGAGGGGGGTCAGGGGATTTGGATATGACCCTGTTTTTGTGCCAGAAGGATTTCAAAAAACGTTTGCAGAAATGACTCCGGAAGAGAAAAACAGAATCAGTCATAGAAGAAAGGCAATTGAAAAATTTATTGATTTTATTTCAAACAAAACACTATGAATCTTACCTATATAATTGTAAATTTATTAGGTGGGTTAGCAATTTTCATTTATGGCTTAAAAGTTTTGAGTGAAGGCCTACAGAAAGCTGCCGGACTTCGGCTGAGAAAAGTTTTGGATTATTTAACAAAAAGCCGGATACTGGGAGTAGTGTCTGGTGCTATAGCTACCATTTTGGTACAATCATCATCGGCCACTACTGTGATGATTGTAGGATTTGCAAGTGCCGGAGTTATTTCACTATTTCAATCCATCTTACTAATTATGGGGGCAAATATCGGCACAACATTGACTGCCTGGATTATCTCCTATCTCGGACTCGGAAAATTTAATCTCATTGAATATGCTTACCTGATAAGTATTCCCGCAATTGTTATGTTGTTTTTTAAAACCCAAAAAATCAGATATTATGGTGAAATATTAATAGGTTTTTCCTTGCTTTTTATAGGCTTAAAATACATGCAAAGCAATGCAATTTTAATTGAAAATAATACGGATTTCTTTAAATGGATTGCCAACTACAATATCCAATTAAAATTTTCCTTGGCCAATACTTTTTTGATTATTTTCTTTATCCTCATTGGTGTCGTCTTATCCTTTGTGCTCCAATCTTCGACAGCTGCCATAGCAATCACTATAATCTTTGCCTCTGAAAATCTTATCACTTTTCCAATGGCTTGTGCCATAGTTCTTGGTGAAAATATTGGTACTACTGCTACAGCATATATGGCAGCTCTGCTGTCCAATATACATGGAAAAAGAGCTGCAATATCACATACAATTTTCAATGTAATCGGAGTTATATGGGCAGTTTTTTTATTTGTTCCTTTATTAAATATTTCTTCCGAAATTACATATCTCATTTCCGGACTTATACCATTTGACTCTTCAGAAGGACTTGTAAAAGGAATTCCAATATTTCACTCCTTGTTCAACATACTTAATACTTTAGTTTTGCTATTATTCGTCGAACAAATCGAAAGTCTAAGTAGAAAAATATATCCTCAAAACATGAAGGATAATCTGTTTGATATGGAATTTATTTCTAATTACATCGTTGGAACACCTTCTCTAAATTATTTAGAGGCAGAAAAAGCTGTTTATAAATATGCAATTAATGCTGAAAAATCCTTTTTGCTTCTATCAGAATTGCTGAATGAATCTGACAATGAAGAATTTCATAAAAAATTCAATAAAATACTCGAATTTGAAAATGAAGCCGATAAAACATCTGTTGAATTTACAGAATTTCTTGTGAAAGTAAATGGACAGGACGTAAGCTCCGAAGTTGCTATTTTGATTCGGAAAATGTTAAGCATTGTAAATTATTTGGAGAGAATTACTGATTTGACCTTGAGAATTGCCGAAAATTTAAAGCGAAAAAGGGAATATAAATTTTTCTTCACTCCTGGCGAGCGCAACGACTTGTTACAACTGATGATGTTGGTTACAAAAAGTTTTGAAGTAGTAAAAGATTCAGTTGAAAGTCTAGAAAAGGATCAAATAAAATTATCAGAATCTGAGGAGCTTGAAAATCGAATCAATGAATTGTATATCGAGTATAGGAAAAAATTTCTAAAAGACGATAGGTCAATGATGATTATAAATAATGCAAGCCTCTTGTATCTGGATGTAGTCAACGATTTGGAGCGAATTGGCGATCACTTACAAAGTATCGTATTGGTTATCAATGGAAAAAAAATGTAAACTCTCTGAAGAAGACTTTACGTAAACCCCAGGTAGATTAATGTTTTCTGTAAAAGTGATATTTTCAGCGTTCTTTGAATTTAATTTTTTCTTTAATTTTCTGGTAGAAATTACTACCTATACATTTGTTAGGGGAAAACATTTTTTCTAAACGGTTGTAATTTCTATCAAATCAAATGTTTGCACATTCTATGGACATACAGTCATTTGCCTGGAGGCATATTGGAGTGAGGAGCGAGGACATACACCAAATGCTCTCAGAAATCGGAGTTAGTTCTTTGGATGAACTGATTGATAAAACTGTACCTGCCAAAATACGAGTTAAAGACCTCACAGGTCTGGATCTTCCAAAAACAGAACGAAAATTCTTAACTTCACTTAAGAATATCGCTTCGAAAAACAAGCTTTTCAGAAACTATATAGGTTTGGGATATTATGGCACAGTACTTCCCGGGGTGATACAGCGAAATATTTTTGAAAACCCGGGATGGTACACAGCTTATACCCCTTATCAGGCTGAAATAGCACAGGGTAGAATGGAAATGTTGCTCAACTTCCAGACGATGGTCTGCGATCTCACAGGAATGGAAATTGCCAATGCATCCCTCCTCGATGAAGCCACAGCAGTTGCAGAAGCCATGGCAATGCTCTACTCTGCCAGATCTAAAGAAAAACAGGAATCAAAAAAACTCTTTGTAAGCGATACCGTTTTTCCCCAAACCAAGGCTTTGCTTGAGACTAGAACTGCGCCTTTGGGAATTGAAATTGTGTATGGCAAATTTGAATCCTTCACCGGAGGTGACCAATACTATGCTGCATTCGTTCAATATCCCGACAGCAATGGGGAAATTAAAGATTACAGAAGTTTTGTGAATCTATGCAAGGCTTATGGGATTAAGGTGATTGTAGCTGCAGATATCATGAGCCTCGTACTGCTAACTCCTCCCGGAGAGTGGGGAGCTGATGTAGTGGTAGGAAGCACACAGCGATTTGGCATACCACTCGGATTTGGTGGCCCTCATGCTGCATATTTTGCTACAAAGGAAGAATTTAAGAGGTTTATTCCAGGTCGGATCATTGGAAGAACAATCGATAAAGACGGAAAGCCGGCTCTCAGAATGGCCCTTCAGACACGAGAGCAGCACATAAAACGCGAGAAGGCAACTTCAAACATTTGCACAGCCCAGGTGCTTTTGGCAGTGATGGCTGCTGCATATGTTATTTATCATGGTCCTGATGGACTGCGAGTGATAGCTCGCAGAATACATCACAACGCAATCCGATTGAGTCAGGCTCTTGAGAAACTCGGCTTCCGTCAGTTGAATAAATCCTATTTCGATACCATTAGAATTGCTGTTTCCGAAGCTGATGTACTCAAAGTAAAGAAATTAGCTGAAGATAACCAATTGAACTTCAATTATTTTACTCCTGGAGTAGTAGCCATCAGCTTGGGAGAAGCTACATTTGACGATAGTCTTGAAGACATCGTTAAGGTATTTGCCGGGGTGGCGGATAAACAGCCCATTGCCCTGGAACCCGAAGTTTCCAGCTGTATTCAGGATGAATTGAGAAGAACTTCTTCTTTCCTAACACATCCGGTGTTTAACAGTTATCATAGTGAAACTGAAATGATGCGCTATCTCAAAAGACTGGAGCGCAAAGATTTGGCTTTAAATCACAGCATGATAGCACTTGGTAGTTGTACTATGAAGCTGAATGCTGCCACAGAAATGATACCCCTATCATGGCCTGAATTTTCTGATATTCATCCTTTTGCACCCGAGGAACAAGTGCAAGGTTATTTGCAAATCATCAGAGAACTCGAAAAAGATCTGGCCATAATTACAGGTTTTGATAGTGTGTCCTTACAACCAAATTCAGGCGCTCAGGGTGAGTATGCGGGGTTGATGGTCATACGCGCCTATCACCAAAGCCGAGGTGAAGGCCATAGAAATATTGTCCTGATTCCATCTTCAGCGCATGGGACCAATCCGGCATCTGCTGTAATGGCTGGAATGAAAGTAGTAGTCGTAAAATGTGATGAAAAAGGAAATATTGATGTCAACGACCTAAAAGCACAGACTGAAAAATACAGCCATCAGCTCGCTGCTTTGATGATAACCTATCCATCCACACATGGAGTCTTCGAAAGCTCTGTAAAAACAATTACCGATATTGTGCATGCACATGGAGGTCAGGTCTATATGGACGGTGCTAATATGAATGCTCAAGTAGGTCTGACCAATCCCGCAGCTATTGGTGCGGATGTGTGTCACCTGAATTTACATAAGACTTTCGCCATCCCACATGGGGGAGGAGGTCCGGGAATGGGACCCATCTGTGTAGCAAAACATTTATCACCTTTCCTGCCTGGTCATCCCATTGTAAAGACGGGTGGTAAACAAGCTATTTCATCCATCTCCGCAGCTCCGTACGGAAGTGGCCTTATTCTCATCATATCCTATGCATATATAAAAATGCTAGGCGCTCAAGGACTTACTGACGCTACCAAATATGCCATCCTAAATGCAAATTACATAAAAACAAGGTTGGAAAAATATTATCCGGTGCTCTACACCGGCGAAAATGGAACTGTAGCACATGAACTCATTCTGGATTGCAGAGCTTTTAAAAGAGATGCCAATGTAGAAGTAGTGGACATTGCAAAGCGATTGATGGATTATGGTTTTCATGCTCCGACAGTTTCCTTCCCAGTAGCGGGTACTTTGATGATCGAACCGACCGAAAGCGAAAGTAAAGCTGAGATTGACAGATTTTGTGAGGCAATGATTTCAATCAGACACGAAATTGAAGAAATCATCAATGGAGATGCTGATAAGTCAGAAAATGTATTGAAAAATGCACCCCACACGTTGGAACTCCTTACTTCAGATGAATGGAAGCTTCCATATTCTCGTCAAAAAGCAGCTTATCCAGCACCTTTTGTTTTTGACAATAAATTTTGGCCTTCAGTTAGGAGGGTAGATGATGCCTACGGAGATCGAAATCTTGTATGTACTTGTGAACCAATAACATCCTATGTTGAAAATTAAATTTAACAATGTTTTCAAGACAATAAGTTAATCGTGTATTCCAAACTGTTTTTAAATTAGCAAAAAATTAGGAAAACATGAAAAAATCTTTACTTGGTTTGCTAATGGCAGCTGGCATTAGTACCTCAGCTCAGTCCATAGTAGAAAATATCGCAAATCTTGAATCAAAACTCATCTTTCAAGAGCTACCGGCTGATAAGAAAGTTAAATTGATGAACGCACTTGAAAATGCAAAAGCATATAAAGTGGCAAACAAAGGAAACAAGGCTGTAGCTCAGAGAATGAGCCATGTGGATCCAGTAGCAGCTTTAAAACAACTTAATTTCGTCTGGCTGACAAACGGATTTGCTCCTGATTCACAAATGGTAATGATCACTCAAAGTGGATTGTCTCATGTTAATATTCACGCTGTTTCCAGTGTACTCGATCCTAATTCTCAAGCCTTTGTTTTAGCTCAGCTGGACTACTTTACAACAAATGACCCCATTAATATTGATACCATCATTGTTTACGGGTTTTACGATATAGCCACTTCAGGTCTTACTAATTTTACAGGTGACTCCATCCGTGTTGATATCATCTGGGGAGATGTAAACAACAATACCACATGGAGGACAGGTGTACAATATCCGGCCAATACCTTCCCTAACCAGACCACTGCCATCCCACTTACTACACCCAGATATGACGGAGTGAGTAGCCATGGATTCCACAATGGTCTTACCGCCACCAATAGGGTAGTCCTTCATCACAGACTTACTGTATCTGATAGTGCAGATGTTGAGTTTAAGTTACCCTTGCCTCAAAGTCTTACCATTCCTGCAGGAAATAAAGTTGCTGCAGTAGTGCACTTTAAGCCTGGCTATTCTTACAGTTTTGGTGATACACTTTATGATGCAGGAGCTACACCCCAGGTACGTAAAAATTTCTTCAGACCCATCTATGCTCGTGATCCAAATGCTCAACAGAACGTACCTACTTTCTTAGAAGCATACGATTTATATCCTCAGTCCCGTGCTCTCTTCGGCAATTTATTTGTGGGTACACGATACAAAAACAACGCAAATTCACTTCTTAACGAACTAATAGGTCCAAGTCTGACTTTTGCACCCTATATCGAATTTTTTGTAACTGGAAACAGTACTGTAGGGAAAGATGAATTCAACAAAGGTAAAGTCCGTTTGTTTCCCAATCCTACCTCTGGTGAGCTGAATGTGAATGTAGAAAACATTCAGGCCGGAAGATATGACGTTAGAATCGTAAATCTGGTAGGTCAGGTATTACTTGCTGAAAATATGTATCTTCACGATGGGGCCAACCTTAAGTTTGACTTAAGCAATTTTGCAAAAGGTATTTACCTTATTAATATTACTAATGGTACAACTACCATCACAGAAAGAATAAACTTAAGGTAAAAAAGTTATTCATCTGATTAACAGCCTTCCTTAAGGGAGGCTGTTTTTATTTTGCACTTATTAAAACCATATGCCATGAGTCTTGAAAACCAAATTAATGACATGATCAAAGAGGCCATGAGGTCAAAAGACAAAGACCGACTAAATGCTTTAAGGTCAATAAAATCAGCAATTCTTTTGGCCAAAACTGAAAAAGGTGCTTCTGAGATTTTGTCTGAAGAAATGGAAATTAAGATTTTACAGAAACTTCACAAGCAACGAAAGGAAAGCTATGACCAGTTTGTTCAAAACAATCGGGTGGAGCTGGCCGAGGAGGAACTTGCACAGATGAAAGTAATTGAAGAGTTTCTTCCCAAACCAATGTCGATGGAAGAACTAGAAGTGGAGGTAAAAAAAATACTACTGGAAGTAGGAGCTACCTCACCCTCTGATTTTGGAAAAGTAATGGGCACTGCTACAAAAAAATTAGCAGGAAGAGTGGACTCAAAAATACTTTCCGAAAAAATAAAAGAAATGCTTCAATCCATTCAATAACCCTGAACCGGATATCACCACAGTGAAAAGGTTAAATACTCCTTTTCTTCTGGTCGTGATGCTTTGCGTCTTGACCATAGAGGGCCAGGTGTTGTCATCAACCCACATCCGGGAGCCTATTGTAATCGATGGCAAACTAAACGATTCTGTCTGGCAGGAAATTCTCCAACCCTTACCTTTAACCCAAAGAGAGTTGTACGAGGGGAGGCCATCCACACACCCAACATTTGTAGGGATTGCACATGACGATAAAAATCTGTACATTGCAGTGAAGTGCCTTCAACCTCGGGAGAAAATAACAGCCTTTGAGCTTGCCAGAGATTTTAATGTTCAATTAGATGATGTATTTTACATTTTACTCGATACGTATAACGACAAACGCAATGCCTTTGTCTTTTATACCAATCCGGTAGCTGCCAGAGGAGATTATCAGGTTTTCGACAATGGAAAGGTAGCCAACTTTAATTGGAATGGAGTATGGGATGTAAAAACATCGATCGATAGCACCGGATGGAATGCAGAATTTGTAATTCCGTTCATTACACTGCGGTTTGAAGATATCAATGGCCAGAATCCATGGGGATTGAATTTTGAGCGAAATATCCGCTACCTAAGAGAACAATCGCTCTGGCAAGGATGGAAAAGAGATTCTCGCCTCAATCTTGTCACCAATGCCGGTCAGCTGATGTTAAATAACCTTCCACAGAGCAAGGGTTTCGCTGAAGTGAAACCATATGGAATTTCGGGTGTCGGAGGTGCTACTACAGCAAGTGACCAATTGGTATGGCAAAATCTCTTTAATGCCGGTCTGGACATCAATTACCTGTTTAATCCTTCTTATAGGCTCAACATCACTGTTAATACCGATTTTGCTCAAATTGAAAGCGATCGACAACAGGTCAATCTTACGCGATTTCCACTGTTTTTTCCTGAGCTAAGGGAATTTTTTCTCGAGGGTCAGGATTTTTTTGATATGGGATTTGGTGGTGATCGCATTATTCCTTTTTATACGCGAAGAATAGGACTGGACAGCAATTACCAACCAATCCCTATTTTGGCTGGAATTCGGCTGCTCGGCAAATCCTCTGGTACTACACTTGGAGCTCTAAGCATTCAAACCGGCAGAACTGATGCTGCTATTCCGGAAAATTTCTCCGCATTTTCCATTCGACGCGATGTGGGCATACAATCCACTATCGGAGGAATGAGCATATTTAGAATCAATGAACAATATGCTCACACGACTACAGGTATCAATTTCAGATATAGTACCGCTCAGTTTTTGGGATCAAAAAATTTAAATGTCGGAGGAGCCATCATTGGCACAGCGACCACCGGAGTTCCGATGAACCATAACAATGTGGCCTATCGATTTTTTCTTCAATATCCAAATGACAAATTCAATGTATTCTTAAGTACTCAAAGAGCAGGAGAGGGTTTTGAGCCTAAGGTGGGGTTAATGCGCAGACGAGACTTTAATGAGTATTTTGTGATTCTTAACTGGCAGCCCAGGCCAAACCCACACGGATCTTGGAAGTGGATTCGTCAATTCATATTTAGTCCGGGTAGTATTACAATCACCAACATAAATGAAGGCAATACGCTTCAGACTTTTGAATACACGATTTTACCCTTTGGTATGGAAACCCGCTCAGGAGAAAGCATCTTCCTGTATGCATCCCGACAAGCTGAAGGAATTTTCGTCCCTTTTGATATTTTCAGTACTATCACAATTCAACCAGGTGAGTATTGGTTCACCAGATATTCAGCTGAAGTTTCAACTTTTCGCGGGCGAAAAATGTGGTTCCAATCGAGATATTCTACCGGAGGATTTTTTCACGGAGTTAGAAATGAACTTGCGCTAGACGTCAATATTAGAACTTCCAGATTTTTTCAGTTTACAGTTCAAAATACCTATACCCGAAGTGATTTTGACCTGGATGGATTTAGTGTATTTCTCACTGCATTGCGCATGCGTTATGCTTTCAATCCTAATCTTTTTGGTTTTATTCTGGGTCAATACAACAATGCAACCTATGAATATCTGATCAACTACAGATTGCAGTGGATACCCTTTCCTGGTGCAGATTTTTTCTTTATAGCCAATCAGTCGTTAAGAAGAGCTGAAAATGGTCAGCTTGCAATCAATGCCGTCAATGTAATGGGAAAACTGATTTGGCGTTTTGTTATATAATTACATTGAGCCAATAGTAGTGAACAAGCTTCTGCCTTTTTGTCATATATTCAGCCCAGGACTTTTGGCACTTTGATGTAGTCAGAATCTTTGACAGCGGCATTTTTCAGTGCATCGTATTGGCTTACAGTGTAGGTAGCAGCGTCTGGCCGTAGCACATTCACATCCTGATTTATATACTCCAGAGGTTCCACATCATCTAAAGGAAGTTCCTGGATTTTTTCTACAAATTTGAGGATTTTTTCCATATCCGATTTCATGGCTTCAAGTTGCTCATCCGAAAGCGATAGCTTTGCCAGATTAGCTATTTTGAGAATATCCTCTTTTGTAAGTTCCATACAGCAAAATTTGCGAGTATTAAAATGGGTGCAAAAATAGAAAAGTCGCGACCATGCGCGACTTTTAAATTATTTAAGTATTTACAAATTCAATTATTGCTGAGCCAATACTTCAAACTCAAGATCAAATTGCACATCGCGGTGCAGGCGAATTTTTGCAGTGTATTTACCGGTGTTTTTTATGATTGACCCGGGGATGGTAATGTATTTTTTATCTACATGGAACCCCATACTTGCCAGATGAGCTGCAAGGTCTGCATTGGACACAGAGCCAAAGAGTTTATTCCCTTTGCCCACTTTTACCGGAAGTTTGATTTCTACTGCCTGCATACTGGCAGCTAATTTTCGCGCGTCTTCCACGATTTTAGCCTCCTTATGTGCTCTTTGCCTCAAGGTTTCAGCCAATACCTTTTTTGCTGATTCAGTAGCAAGTACTGCCATGCCCTGTGGAATGAGGTAATTCCTGGCATATCCGGGTTTGACATTCACAATATCATCTTTAAAACCCAGGTTTTCTACGTCTTTTTTCAATATGATTTCCATGGCCAACATTATTTTAGGTTATCAGCTACAAATGGCAGCAAGGCTAAGTGGCGTGCTCTTTTAATGGCCTGAGCTAGCTTTCTTTGATATTTAAGGGAGTTTCCCGTGATTCTTCTGGGCAGTATTTTTCCTTGTTCATTTACAAATCTGAGCAGGAAATCTGGGTCTTTATAGTCGATGAATTTTATGCCATACTTTTTGAAGCGGCAGTATTTTTTCTTTTTAGTGGTATCAATAGCTATAGGCTGTAGGTAGCGAATTTCGTTTTTACTACTTCTTGAAGCTGAAAGTTCAAATTCGTTTGCAATTTCCATTTTTAAGCGTTTTGAAGTTTTTGTCTTCTCTTCTGTGCGTACTCAATGTGGTACTTGTCCATCTTCACGGTCAAATAGCGCATCACGCGTTCATCGCGTTTAAGTTCGATTTCCAGAGTATCAATCAGCTCTCCGGGTGCTTTGAATTCAATAAGGTGGTAAAAACCACTGCGCTTTTTCTGTATGGGGTAAGCGAGCTTTCTTAATCCCCAGTTCTCTACATGGGTCACCTCTCCGCCTTTGGCTTCGATGATACCCTTAAATTTTTCGACTGTTTCCCTTGTCTGCTCTTCTGACAAGACGGGATTTAAAATGAAAACAGTCTCGTACATTGGTACCATAACTAGTTGATTTAATTGATTTTGATTGTTAAACAAACAATGTTTAAAAAGGTCTGCAAAAATAGCCGAAACTTTTGTTTCGCAAAATGTTCAATATTAAAGCGATGATAAATATGTGAATTTTATCCGAACTTCGTATGAATACCCGGCCTTGTAGGAATCCCGCTTTACCGGGGAACGGAGGTCTTTGCGTTTTCATTACCATCTTCTATCAATTCAATAACCTTATCCTTGGGGTAGATTATTTCAAAGCCGTATTCCAGAGTACGACTTAGCCCGGGCTGAAGGGTAATTTCCCATCGCAGCATTCCCTGCTTGTCCGGTTCGACCTGACCTGTCTTTTTAAACTTTACTTCAATTCTACTATCGGTACTCACAGGTATCCGATCAATCACCGTCACGGTTACATCCGAATTTCTTCGGTTGGTGACCTGAATGCTGTATTCATAGGTGTCTTTTTTGCTGCTACCTAAAAAAGAACGCGAACTATACAGGTTCTGTCTTTTTCGGATTGCTGTAATGTAGTTTACAGTTCCCAGCCGTATTTGTACAGAATCATCGCTTAGGAAGAGAGGATTGGATTCAATGCCCACTGCTCTTCCATTGAGCCTGATGACCGATGGGTTGAGCCTCAGAACATGGACCTTTGTGTGACAAATGGCAAGTAATTGTGCTTTTGTTTCTACGTAAGGGAAAATTTGATATTTAAGTTGGACAGGAAGTGTATCTCTGTAGAGTTCTTTAGTTAGAGGAGTATCTTTACTCAACCGATATTTCCCGCTAAGTCGAAATGTTTCACCATCAATGGTTTCTTCGATCATAGAGGATATATCAAACTGCTCTGCCTCCGCGTCTTCGTTTGCAAGTATTTTTTGTGCGGTTTCAGCCATTCGCTGTGTACGCACCGGTGCTACATCGATTGTCATCACGGGTCTGGGTCTGAAAAAAACAGCCCTCAATGGTCTGAACTCAATGGGTTTGCCACTTAGGTCAAATGATTTATTTATCAGCGTAAGCTCAGCATCTTCCCAACGTTCCTCAGTAGTCAGACGTACTTCTGCCAGATTTCTTACAATGGCGTGTTTTTCAGTTTCATCAATGTCAATTTCCTGCTGGAGTCTCCAGTTTATACCTCTTATTAGGTGTGAGATGCCAATTTGGTATTGCCCATCCTGTGGCACTTCGACAAGGGCTGAATAATTTCTGACATGAGTTTGTAAATAACGGTTTCTCGATTGAATTTTGGCTTGAAGTTCCTGGATCTTTTGCTGCTTTTCATCAATCTGAGTCTTGCGTTTGTGTTTTGCATCTGTCAGCATGGCAGTTTCCGTTCGAAAGTAGTTGATGCTTTCTCGTAGTAGATTCAGATTAAGGTTTTGACTGTTGGTGACATTGGCATTTTGAATCAGAATTTTTTCAGCAGTTGTTAGCTTCTCAAGTTCGAGTCGGTCTTGTTGTATTTCGCTTTGGAGCCTTTCAAGCTGCCGCTGAAATTCCCTGCAGATGTCGTCATCCTTGCACTCAACTTCTGCCGGTGGAAAAATTCTGATTACTTGACCCTTCGGATAAATTTCTACAGCTACAGAGTTTTGGTCGATCAGTTGGCCTTCGATTCCTGCGATGACGACTGTACGGATTCCCTTTTTTAAGTTTAGCGTAGCTTCCCGATACACTTGTGCCACATCATTCATATAGATTTCAGCTGCAGTGACCCGCGCTGTTTGTACTGTTTGAGCAAATGAGGGTTTACCTGACAGCATAAATAGCGCTGAGGTAAAAAAAGCAAATTGATGTTTCATTTTTTAACGAGGGTTTAAGCGTAAAACGCTTTTATAAATTTTTTTGCATAGATAACAATAGAAACACATAAAAAAATGAGACATAGCTTCATGAGACTTTTGCACATAGCACTTGGTCTGATACATCTGTTTAGTATTGAAGAGACTACAGGACAACATGTCTCATTCCATAGGGGAGCAGTATCGGCTGCACATCCCCTGGCAGTAGAGGCCGGATTGGAAATATTGAAATCCGGTGGCAATGCCATAGATGCAGCCGTGGCAGTACATTTTGCACTGGCATCAGTGTATCAGATAGCCGGAAACGTGGCAGGAGGAGGATTTGCAGTCGTGCATGTGCCCGATGGCCGGATTCTTACTCTGGACTTCAGAGAAACTGCCCCGGCTGCCGCGTATGACTCCATGTATGCGTATTTGATGGCGCGTTATCCAGATACAAAACCCAGCCTGGAGGGAGCTACTTCTGTTGGAATTCCGGGCAGTGTAGCCGGACTTTTCGCACTTCACGATTCGCTCGGCTCATTGCCCTGGCATCGGTGTCTGCAGCCAGCTATCCAATTGGCTGACAGCCATCGGCTTACACCATACATGGCCTCTCAATGGCTCAGGCATACGTCCGATATTAAGAGAATTTCTGGCTTTTTGCCATCATTTTTACTTCATGACGACTCACTCTATCCCGGACAACTGGTCCGACAGTCTGAATTGGCAAACCTGCTCCGAAGAATTGCGGCTTTCGGTCCCGACTCCTTTTATCACGGGACATTTGCTCTTCAAATGGCCGATTTTCTGCAAACTCATGGAGGAGTGCATACAGCTGAAGATTTTGCCAGTTATCAGCCAGTCTGGCGAAAGCCGGAGCTCATACCCTATCGCGGATATCTTATAGCCACCATGCCACTTCCCTCTGCAGGAGGTATAGGTCTTCGCCACTTTTGCGGCATGTCAGAAAGCCTGAACCTGCATCGGATTAAACCGTACTCCCCCCGGTATGCTCATTATTTTGCGGAAATGGCCAAAAGAGTCTATGCCCACAGGCACAAGTACCTGGGCGATCCGCGGGACACCGACCCAGATATCCTCAGCCGAATTACTTCGGATACCTATATAAGGCAGATGGCCTCAAGCATCAGCCCTACATTCCGAACACCTTCAGCAGCTTTTGGCACCCCCTCTCCGGCTTCCATCGAAAGCTTTGAAACCACCCATTATTGCACGGCCGATTCCACGGGACTTCTCGTAAGCATTACCACTACACTCAACGGCTACTTCGGGAGTAAACTTTATTTCCACGGAATGTTTTTTAACAACGAAATGGACGATTTTTCAACCCTTCCGGGACAAAGCAACCAGTTTGGCCTCCCGTTTTCCACTGCCAATAAAGTCCGACCCAATCGTCGAATGCTCAGCTCTATGACACCTGCCATTTTATTACATCGCGGGCTGCCTATCGCAGCCGTCGGTACTCCGGGAGGTACCACCATCATCACCAACATATTTCAGGTCCTTGAGCTGATGTCCAGAGGATGGCCGCTGGAAAAAGCCATCGACCAGAAAAAGCTCCACGCTCAATGGCTGCCCGATGAACTCATCGTTGAAAACGGCGCTCTCAATCCAACCACCATAAAAAAACTCCAAAAGATGGGCTATCAAATCCGAGAAATTGAACAAATTGGCATCTTCAACGCCATTTACATCACTCCCAACCGCAACTTTGTGCCCTTAGCCGATTCCAAAAGAAAAGGTGACTCCTGCGCCAGCGGATGGTAACAGCATTCTGCCATACCCTCATTTTAAAATATCAGAACATTTACATTCTTTTTATAAAAAATTTCAAAATAATCCAAAAAAAATATTTTTTTTTCAATTCACTTGACCAGACGCTGAAAAAAATGTCAGTACACGTACATTCGCGCCCTGAATTGTGGACAGATTTGTGCTGATTGCAACCACATTAAAAAATGCTAAAACAGTAACTCACACCCGTCGTAGTTCTGTGAAAGGCTTTTTTTAAAAGGGGTAAGCAGTACACATCACCTCCAAATGTTTAACCCAAATTCCATTAAAAAAATGCCTTATCTATTCACCTCTGAATCCGTCTCCGAAGGTCACCCCGACAAAGTAGCCGATCAAATTTCCGATGCCATCCTCGACCACTTCCTGGCCTTCGACCCCGACAGTAAAGTAGCCTGCGAAACCCTTGTCACCACAGGACAAGTCATTGTAGCCGGCGAAGTCAAAACCAATACCTACATCGACATACAATCCATAGTGCGCGATACCATACGCCGTATAGGCTACACACGCAGCGAGTACATGTTTGAGGCCAACTCTTGCGGCATCCTCACCGCCATCCATGAGCAAAGTCCCGACATCAGTCAAGGCGTAGAGCGCGGCACGCCTGAAGAACAAGGCGCCGGAGACCAGGGTATGATGTTTGGCTATGCCACCAACGAAACCGCCAATCACATGCCCCTTGCCCTCGACTTGAGCCATCGCCTCCTTCGCGAGCTGGCCGACATCCGCCGGGAGGGACGTATGATGACCTATCTGCGCCCAGATGCCAAAAGCCAGGTCACCATCCAATACGACGACAACAACCGCCCTGACAAAATACACACCATCGTCGTCAGCACCCAGCACGACGAGTTCGACGCCGACGACCGCATGCAGGAAATCATCCGTCGCGACATCATCGACATACTC
Source organism: Schleiferia thermophila (assembly GCF_003337435.1). Lineage (GTDB taxonomy): Bacteria > Bacteroidota > Bacteroidia > Flavobacteriales > Schleiferiaceae > Schleiferia > Schleiferia thermophila. Next base: position 1,151,994 of record NZ_QPJS01000001.1, on the reverse strand, counting down.
ATACCGCGCGTCAAAGCCCAGCTGACCCCCGACCTGCAAAAACTCTTCACCGACGACATCATCTACCACGTCAATCCCACCGGAAAATTCGTCATCGGAGGCCCCCATGGCGACACCGGTCTCACCGGTCGTAAAATTATCGTCGATACCTACGGAGGCAAAGGCGCGCACGGCGGAGGGGCCTTCAGTGGCAAAGACCCCTCAAAAGTCGACCGCTCAGCAGCCTACGCCTGCCGCCACATCGCCAAAAACCTCGTAGCCGCCGGCATAGCCGACGAAATCCTCGTCCAGGTATCCTATGCCATCGGAATTGCCAGCCCCATCAACATCTTTGTAAATACCTACGGCACAGCACATCACGGCCTCACTGACTCACAAATCGCCGAAGGCATCGATGCCATTTTCGACATGCGCCCCTACGAAATCGAAAAACGACTCTCCCTCCGCGCACCCATCTACAGCGAAACAGCCGCCTATGGCCACATGGGTCGCAAGCCACAAACCGTCATCAAAACCTTCCGAAAGCCCGACCACAACGGCACCCTGGAGCTCAAAAAAGAAGTCAAACTCTTCACCTGGGAAGAACTCAACTACGTCGACACCATTCGCAAGTACTTCAAAATCAAATCATAACCAACCAAACTCCCAGCCAGACCGCACATCGATTTACGATCCATTTGGGCGTGCCCCCGCGCGCCGGCCTCCTTGCGCCGGCCTTACCGCGCGGGGTCGGGCTGCTCCGGGGTGCGCTTCGCTCCCGTGCTGCGCACCGCCCTGTCGGGCGCCCTCCGCATCCCTCACGCACATAACCCTAACCACCACCTACACCTCCATTGTACCAAAACCCATAATATCTTTTCTAAAAAAATCAAATCATTTAAATACAAACCCCACGAAAATCTCTGATCCTTTCACAACAAAAAATCCGTAAAAAAATCCTGGAAAATATCAACACCCGGATAGTACCCATCCCCAAATATAGCCTAAGAAATACGCCCTTAAAATTCATTAAATACAAAAGCGATTTGTACAGCAGAATTTAGTTATCGATACACCAATAAGTCTGAAACAAGTACAAAACTCACTACAAAATCCCTACATTTAAATCCCACGGACAATATCCAGCTTTCTACAGATTCCAAACCCATGTTCCATATTCTATCTTTGCTAAAAGACACAATCTATACCCTACAATCAACTAGAATATTCTACCAATATAAAAAAGCTTTAGACACAAAAAAAATCATTGTATTAGCAGACATTTGTAAGACAGAGGCATACTACATTTCCATTTTCAACGATCTAATATGTTCTTTACTAGGTATATACGTGGAAAATTAAAAGAAAAATTAAGATTAAATTCCTTGATTTTACCACAGAAGAATTCTTACTTAAAATAACGCAGTGGTAATGAAAAAAATAAAGTAATAAGATAATATTATGCAGTGGCATGCACATTAAAAAAATGTTATGTCAAGATGATTTTACCATTAAATTTCATAAACATTTGAAATAATTTATTAATAGCCAATGGATTTTTCTGTAAATAATTTTGCCACGTGATCAAAAACAACCCAAAATGAAAAAAGCACTAGTACTTCTTTTATTATTCCTGTGCGGAAACTTCACCTTTGCACAGGTCACTTCTTCTGGTATCAGAGGAAGACTTACCGACACTAAAACCGGGGAGGCATTACCCGGTGCCACCATCGACGCCATACACACCCCATCCGGTACACGCTATTCAGCGGTTACTACTGATAACGGTTTCTATCAAATCAGCAACATGCGCGTCGGCGGCCCTTACCGGATTACCTTTTCATTCATTGGTTATCACACCAAAACGATTGAAGGGATCTACCTAACCTTGGGAGTACCTTCTGTGTTTGACATCAAAATGGAAGAAGTCTCCCTTAGCCTTCAGGAAGTAACCGTCACTTCCACTATTGATCCCGTATTCAGCTCAGGACGCACAGGAGCAGCCACATCGGTTGACAACAAAACGCTCAACTCACTGCCCACCATTTCGCGTCGTATCGACGATTTCACACGTCTGACACCTCAGGCTGGTCGAGGCAACTCATTCGCCGGAGCTGACAACCGTCTCAACAACATCACCGTGGACGGATCTTACTTCAACAATTCCTTTGGTCTGGGTGGTCAGCCAGGAGATCGTACCGGAGTTGCTCCTATCTCCCTCGATGCCATCGACCAAATCCAGGTCAATATTGCTCCTTATGATGTCAGGCAAGGACTTTTCACAGGAGCCACTGTCAATACTGTAACCCGCTCCGGAACCAACGACTTTCAAGGCTCCATTTACTCTTTTTTCAGAAACAACAACATGGTAGGCCGCAAAGCAAAAGATCTGGAATTTAATCCCGGAGAATTTAATTACGATCAATATGGAGTTAGACTTGGTGGCCCCATTTTGAAAGACAAACTCTTCTTCTTCTCTTCTTACGAATATGAAAAGACCACAGAGCCGGGAACAACTTTTCGCGCTAACAGAGGCAATGAACCTGTTGGTGGAAATGTAACACGTGTCCTTGCATCAGACCTCGATTCTTTGAGCTCCTTCCTGTTTAATAGATTTGGCTACGTTACCGGACCTTATGAAGGCTATGACAACAATGTAATAGCCCACAAATTTCTGATCCGTCTGGATTATAATCTAGATAAGAAGAATAAAATTTCACTCCGCTACAATCACTTAAATTCTTCTTCGGATATTCTACTGTCGAATTCATCTTCATTGGGCTTCGGAAACAGAAGAACTAACTTAACTGGCCTAAACTTCAAAAACTCCAACTATCAGATTATTGAAAACATCCGGTCCATTATAGGCGAGTGGAACTCTCAAATCGGCACCAACATGAGCAACCAGCTCATCCTTGGCTACACCTTCCAGGACGAAAGCCGTCGCCCGGTAGGCCAGTTCTTCCCGATGGTGGATATCCTCAAAGACAATACCGTGTACACCACCTTCGGGTTTGAGCCTTTTTCACCTAATAATGAACTGAGATATTCCACCTGGCAGCTTCAAAACAATTTTAATATATACAGCGGACGTCATACCCACACTTTTGGGGCAAGTCTTGAATATTATCAGTCTGAAAACATTTTCTTCCCCGGTTCGCAAAGTGTGTATGTATACAACAGTCTGGAGGATTTCTATACCGACGCCCTTGACTATTTCGACAACCCCAATCGTACCACTTCCCCTGTCAACTTAAGGAGATTTCAAGTTCGTTGGTCCAACATACCGGGTCAAGACAAACCTATTCAGCCGTTAAAAGTAACATTACCAGGAATCTACTACCAAGATAACTTCCAAATCAGCAGTAAATTCAACATCATTGCTGGACTAAGGGTGGAAGTACCATTCTTTGGCAATACTGCCTATAGAAACTCTCAAGTTGATACCCTCCTGTTTAGAGATGAAAAAGGGAATACCGTACAATACAGAACTGACAAGCTTCCGGATCCTAACCCCATGTGGTCTCCACGTCTAGGCTTCAACTACGCTGTTGACGATGCGCGTACCCTTCAGATCAGAGGAGGTACTGGGGTGTTCTCCGGTCGTCCGGCATATGTATGGATTTCCAATCAAATCGGAAACAACGGAATTCTAACAGGCTTTGAAAGATTGGATAACACTACTCAACGACCTTTTCATCCCGATCCTAACCGCTACAAGCCAACCAATGTAACCGGCGCTCCTGCATCGCGCTACGAGCTAGCTCTTACCGATCCGGGATTTGTCTTCCCTCAGCTTTGGAGGTCCAACCTAGCGGTTGACTACAGACTACCATTGGGAATGATTGCCACACTTGAGGGAATTTACAGCCGAGACGTCAATGGCATTTACTACATCAATGCCAACTTGGCACCAGCTGATTCTTTTTACGTAGGAGTGGATCCTCGTCCCCGTTGGACGTCTACCAATGCCACTAGAATCAATTCCTTCATCGACAATGCCATTGTACTGAAAAATCAAAATGTCGGGTTTGCTTACAATGTTTCAGCCTCCATTGAAAGACCCGCTCAAGAAGATGGTCTTTACTTCAAGTTGGGTTATTCATACGGTGTAGCTAAAAACACCATCGACCCCGGATCCATTGCCTTCGGCTCATGGAATAACAACCCTCATACAGGAGATCCCAACAATCCTGGATTGGGCTTCTCTGCCAATACCCAAGGACACAGAACATTTGCCGCAGTTTCCTACAACATACTTAGCGATCGCAGCTATAAAAACATGGGTAATAAGTTCTTTTCTAATTTTGGTAATACCACCATCTCGCTATTTTACGATGGATTTACTCAAGGTGTAGCCAGCTACACATACAGTGGTGATATGAACGGCGATGGAGGTACATCCAACGATCTCATTTACATCGCAGCCAATATGGATGAGATGAATTTTGAGCAGTATACCGTTACTGTAGGTAGTCAATCCATCACCTTCACCGCCGAACAACAAAAAGAAGCCTGGGAAGCATTTATCAACAAAGACCCCTACTTGAGCAAAAACCGAGGAAAATATGCCGAAAGAAACGGAGCTTGGCTTCCAATGGTGCACCGTGTGGACTTCAGCATTGCTCAGGAAATCGGTATTAAGCAAGGTAAATACAAAAACTCCCTTCAATTCAGAGTTGACATTCTGAATTTCACTAACTTCCTGAATTCCAATTGGGGAGTAGGTCGCCGATTTACTTCCACCCAACCGTTGATCAACAGAGGTGTTGACGCAAATGGCCAACACAGATATCGCCTGCTCCAACTGCAAGGCAGATTGATAGACGAACCCTATCAGTTCACAAACAATGTGGCTGACGTTTGGAGAATTCAGGTAGGCATCCGCTACAATTTCAATTAACTTATAATCTCAGCACTATACAACCCCGGATTTTCCGGGGTTTTTTTTATGTCAGTTTTTACAAAGTGCCAAATTGTCAACGATAGACTTACTTAATGGCAGTTTCTCATGACTGGCATATTATTAGCCTATAGCTGTGATCAAAAAATAGTAATAACCAAAACATAGATAGCTATGTCAGAAGTGAAAATTCGTCCGTTAGCAGACAGAGTGCTCGTAGAGCCAGCACCAGCTGAAACAAAAACCTCATCTGGTATCATCATCCCTGATACCGCTCAGGAAAAACCTCAGCGCGGTAAAGTCGTTGCCGTAGGTAATGGCAAAAAAGATGAACCAATGACCGTAGCTCCAGGTGATATGGTGCTTTACGGAAAGTATGCCGGTACTGAAATTAAAATCGACGGAAAAGACTACCTCATCATGAGAGAGTCTGACATCCTCGCAATCATCTAACGACTCTGTACTAATTGACGAAATGTTTAACCCAAAAACAAAAAAACAATGGCTAAAGAAATCAAATTTGACGTAGAAGCCCGCGAAAAACTTAAAAAGGGCGTAGATGCTCTTGCCAATGCTGTTAAAGTAACACTCGGTCCTCAAGGTCGTAATGTTGTTATTCAAAAATCTTTCGGATCACCTCATGTTACCAAAGACGGTGTAACAGTAGCCAAAGAAATTGAGCTCGAAGACAAAATTGAAAACCTCGGTGCTCAAATGGTTAAAGAGGTGGCCAGCAAAACAGCTGACATAGCCGGCGATGGTACCACTACTGCTACCGTACTTGCTCAGGCCATCATCACTCAAGGTATGAAAAACGTAGCAGCCGGTGCTAATCCCATGGACCTGAAAAGAGGTATGGATAAGGCGGTAGCCAAAGTTGTATCAGAGCTCAAATCAATATCTGTAGCCGTTGGCGACAGCTACGACAAAATTGAGCAAGTGGCTACCATTTCCGCCAACAATGATACCACCATCGGTAATCTGATTGCTGAAGCCATGAAGAAGGTGAAAAAAGAAGGCGTGATCACCGTCGAAGAGGCTAAAGGCACAGAAACTACAGTAGAGGTGGTGGAGGGTATGCAGTTTGACCGCGGTTATCTGTCTCCTTACTTCGTGACCAATGCCGATAAAATGGTAGCTGAGCTCGAAAATGCCTTCATTCTGATTTACGACAAGAAAATCAGTTCGATGAAGGAGCTGTTGCCAGTCCTCGAGCCCGTAGCTCAAGGCGGACGTCAGCTGCTCATCATTGCTGAAGATGTAGAAGGCGAAGCGCTGGCTACACTTGTAGTCAACAAAATCCGCGGTGCCCTGAAAGTAGCTGCTGTTAAGGCTCCTGGTTTCGGCGACCGCAGAAAAGCCATGCTCGAAGATATCGCCATCCTCACCGGAGGTACTGTCATCTCTGAAGAACGCGGATTCAAACTCGAAAATGCTACCATTGACATGCTCGGAAGAGCTGAAAAAATCACCATCGACAAAGACAATACTACCATCGTCAATGGTGCCGGTAACCCAGAAGACATCAAAGCCCGCGTCAATCAGATTAAAGCCCAGATCGAAACTACTACCAGTGACTATGACAGAGAAAAACTGCAAGAACGCCTTGCTAAGCTGGCCGGTGGAGTAGCTGTGCTGTATGTAGGTGCTGCTTCCGAAGTAGAAATGAAAGAGAAAAAAGATCGCGTGGAAGATGCCCTCGCTGCTACTCGCGCTGCCATCGAAGAAGGCATCGTACCCGGTGGAGGTGTAGCCCTGGTACGCGCCGGAAAGGCTCTTGAAAACGTAAAAGGCGACAACGAAGACGAAACTACCGGTATTGCTATCATCGCCCGTGCCATTGAAGAGCCACTTCGTCAGATTGTAGAAAATTCAGGCATGGAAGGTAGTGTAGTAGTACAGAAAGTAAAAGAAGGAACCGGTGACTTTGGTTTCAATGCCAAGACTGAGCGCTACGAAAACCTCTTTGAGTCTGGCATCATTGACCCGACTAAAGTGGTACGTGTAGCTCTTGAAAATGCCGCTTCTGTAGCCGGTATGCTCCTTACTACAGAAGCTACCATCACCGAAATTCCGAAGAAGGAAACCGCTCCTGCAATGCCAGGCGGTGGAATGGGTGACATGATGTAATCCTCAGATCTTTTTCTAATCTCAAATGCCGCCCCTTGATGGGGCGGTTTTTTGTTTTCACCCCAATCATCGAACCGCTTTGCTATTTTTTGGCTCTAAGAGCGTAAAATTCGAACTTTACAAACGGCTTTCTTAAAAATACAAGCAGTGTGCCTCTGTCTGTTATAGGTTCCAACCTGGAGCTTCTGATGCTTGCTGTTGAATGAAAAAATCCTGCCGCCGACTATTATTCCGGCAACAGGATTTTCGGACCCACAGATTTATTTCTACTAAGATAGATACAATACGTCTCTCACCGCTCTGATTACTTCTTTAGGCTGAGGCAGATAGGCCTCAACCAAAGTAGGAGCGTACGCCATTGGTGTGTCCTTGGAAGTAATTCGGCGAACAGGAGCATCCAGATAATCAAAAGCCAGCCTTTGAACAGCAAAGGTTATTTCTGTGGCGATGCTGCCAAGTGGCCATGCCTCCTCTACTATTACCAGACGATTGGTCTTTTTTACACTGCTGAGTACAGTGTCGTAATCAATAGGACGCACTGTCCTCAAATCAATGATCTCGCATGAAATGCCCTCTTTGGCCAATTCTTCAGCAGCCGAATAAGCTACTTTAATTATTTTTCCAAAGGAAACAATGGTCACATCGCTTCCCTGACGCTTTATATCCGCCTTTCCAATGGGAATGAGATATTCTTCTTCCGGCACTTCTGCCTTATCGCCATACATCTGCTCGCTTTCCATAAAAATAACCGGATCGTCATCGCGAATGGCTGATTTCAACAGACCTTTGGCATCATAGGGATTGGAAGGAACTACTACCTTCAATCCGGGACAATTGGCATACCAGCTTTCGAAAGCCTGACTATGCGTGGCTGCAAGCTGACCTGCAGATGCTGTTGGACCCCGGAATACAATGGGTATTGAAAACTGCCCTCCTGACATTTGTCTGATTTTAGCAGCATTATTGATGACCTGGTCTATTGCAACCAGTGAAAAGTTAAATGTCATAAATTCAATAATGGGACGAAGGCCATTCATTGCAGCACCAACCCCTATACCTGCAAATCCAAGTTCGGATATCGGAGTATCGATCACCCTTTTTGGTCCGAATTCATCCAGCATACCTTTGGAAGCCTTATAGGCACCGTTGTATTCAGCCACTTCCTCTCCCATCAAAAACACGCGCTCATCCCTGCGCATTTCCTCGCTCATGGCTTCAGCGATTGCTTCTCTAAACTGTATTACTCTCATTACGATTTCTTTAATTGACTTTTCTACGTCGTGCAAAAATAGGTTTCTGTGAACAGGGTCAAAGGAATTTTTATCAGTATGCTCTGGCAAATAATACCCTTCCTTTTGAATTTTTTCCAGTGAGAATACATTTGCCTTCTTCCGGCTTCTGATCAAATGGAATACAGCGAATTGTGGCCTTCGTGAGTTCTTTTATTCTTTCCTCAGTTTCTGATGTTCCATCCCAGTGAGCACTTATAAACCCCCCTTTTTCATCGAGCAATCGGGTAAATTCTTCCCAGGTATCAGCACTTGAGACCATTGAATCTCTGAATGCTCTGGCTTTTTCATAAATGGTTTCCTGGATATCCTCGAGGAGTTTTCTGATGTAGTCGGTCAATCCGATTTGAGAGACTACGACTTTTTCCAAAGTGTCGCGACGAGCGATTTCGACTTGGTTGTTTTCAATATCCTTCGGGCCTATGGCAATACGGATTGGTACACCTTTCAACTCGTATTCGTTGAATTTCCAGCCTGGTTTATGGGTGTCGCGGTCGTCGTATTTCACTGCTATTCCTGCTTTTTTCAGGTTTTCGAAAATGTTTACAGCTACCTCATTCACTTTTTCAAAATCTTCTCTTCCTCTGTAAATCGGCACAATGACTACTTGTATTGGAGCCAACGTCGGAGGCAAAACCAGGCCATTGTCGTCGCTGTGGGTCATAATCAAAGCTCCGATAAGTCGTGTTGACACCCCCCAGCTGGTTGCCCAGACATATTCTTCTTTGCCTTCTTTGGTGGCAAATTTTACATCGAAGGCCCTGGCGAAGTTTTGACCCAGGAAGTGGGAGGTACCAGCTTGCAAAGCCTTTCCATCCTGCATCATGGCTTCTATACAATACGTCTCCTCAGCTCCTGCAAAGCGTTCATTTGGGCTTTTTACACCTTTTATTACTGGAATAGCCATAAATCTCTCTGCAAAATCTGCATAGACATTGAGCATCAATTCAGCTTCTGCGATGGCTTCATCACGGGTGGCGTGTGCGGTATGCCCTTCTTGCCACAGAAATTCAGCAGTTCGCAAAAAGAGACGAGTACGCATTTCCCAGCGCACCACATTGGCCCACTGGTTGATGAGCAAAGGCAAATCCCTGTAGGATTGTATCCAATTGCGATACGTATCCCATATGATGGTCTCTGAAGTAGGTCGTACAATCAGCTCTTCTTCCAGCCTGGCCTCATCGTCCACAATTACGCCTTTTCCATCAGGTGCATTTTTTAGTCGGTAGTGAGTAACTACAGCACATTCTTTGGCAAAACCTTCTACATGGTCGGCCTCCTTGCTCAGATATGACTTAGGAATAAATAGAGGAAAATATGCGTTTTGATGGCCGGTTTCTTTAAATCTCCGGTCCAGCTCCTGTTGTATTTTCTCCCAGATGGCATAGCCATATGGTTTGATGACCATACAACCTCGTACACCGCTGTTTTCTGCCAGATCAGCTTTGATGATCAGATCGTTATACCATTTTGCATAGTCGATATGTCGTGGAGTCAGCTCTTTTGCCATAAATTTTTTTGTGGTATAATTATTGTCTTATATTTGGTGTGCGAAATTAATTATTAATCAAAAAAACCAAAGCCATGAAAAAGTTAGTGATTTTTGGAAGTTTAGTGGCTGGTTTGATACTATCCTCCTGTAATTCTTCCAATAGGGTAGTCTCAAATTTTTATGAAGATGGGATATACTACAACCCAGCTATTGGAAATATTCCCTCCGGAAGCATGGCTTCAAGTGAAAATGCTTCAGGAGACAACAATAAAGCCAGTGCAGTAGACGACTATTTTGATCCAAATTATAAATCTCAAGGACCTACAATTATCAACAATCATTTTGGCTCAGCTTTAACTCCAATGTGGGGAATGGGCTTCAATCCATTATGGAGTCCCTGGGCCATGAATCCGATGTGGATGAGTCCAGGCTGGTCTTTTGGCATTGGATGGGGAGCCGGCTGGGGAATGGGTTGGTCTCGTTGGGGCATGGGCTTCGGACCCATGTGGGCCAACAATCCTTGGTATTGGAATCCCTGGATGATGAATCGCATGTGGATGTGGGATCCGTGGATGTACAATTCTATGATGATGTGGGATCCTTTCTGGGGTCATCCGATGGCTTGGGGAAATCCCTGGATGAATCCGTGGATGCCGGGATTTGGTTGGGGTATGCCAATAGTGATGCCTCCTCGCTCGGTGAATCAGGTAAGGGGTGTGAGGTCAGGAAGTTATGCTTCTACAGGCTCAGGAATTGGTCGTAAATCATCAGAACCAGCAATGCCTGCAGACCGGACCAGCAGACTTAGTGCAGCCCGTACTTCCTCTGAAATTGCCTCCCCCTCGGCGCAGTCTCTGTCCAAACTGGAATCTGCAAGTGAAAATCCTGCCAGCAGATTAAGGGCTTCTGACTTAAGAGCTACAAGAGATGTGGTTTCATCATCGCAAGCAGTTTCAAGAAACAGCTATGCAGACAGACTTAGCACAAATACCCTGCAGTCCAGCCATGCTGCCAGGTCTGTAGAACATACCACTCCGGTTTCACGTCAGACACCGGCAGCTGTCGAACGTCCGGCTCGCATTTACAGTCCTTCTAACAGCGCTCCTGCAACCAGAAGCCAAAGCTTACCACCTGCTACACGACAATATCAACGTGGACAAATGGAATCTATTCAATCCAGGCCCATTCAACGTCAGCAAAACACCTGGCAAAACCAGGCTCCTGCTTCGCGTCCAAGCTTTAACCCTGGCGGGGCTCGACAGTTCAATACCTCACCTTCATTCAATTCAGGCGGTGCCACAAGAGGCTCTTCAGGTGGTTCAGGCGGAAGACTCAGATAATATAAACAGCATTGCCAGTATCAAGGGCTTTCAAAGGCAGAATATTTCTGCCTTTTTTTGTTCCTCATATCACCTATTAGTAAATTGACTTGCATTTATGAATATCAAAAAGCTCACAGTTTTTCTTTTGTCACTCTTAGCCAGTGTACTTGAGATTAAGGCTCAGAATGCCACAGATGCCCTTCGGTTTAGCTTTTTGTTGCCTTATGGTACTGCCCGATACAATGCGATGGGCGGAGCTTTTGGCGCTTTGGGAAATGACATTGCAGGCATTCACGACAATCCTGCAGGTGTAGGCGTGTTCAGAATGGATGAAACGATTTTTTCATTTGGCTTTCTCTATAGCTCGATAGATGCTAATTTTCAGGGAATTACTACTCCGGCTACACAAGACAGGCTGCTGTTGGGGAATCTCGGAATCGTAAGACGGGTGGAAGATAAAAAGCAGGCCAAACACAAAGCTTCCTTTGCTTTAACATTCAATCGTCTGGCTAATCTCGACAGCGAACATTTCATTGAAGGTGTTCATCCGGGCTCTATTGGTGCGGTATGGTTTGACCGGGTACAGGGTCTTACCGAAGATCAACTGTTCAGTCAGGATCCTTACATATACTACATGGCGTTTTTTCCATTTTTAATCGATTATTCCGACGAAAACACCAAAGTCATTGATAAACTGTGGGGATTTGGCGACCAGATTCTCCATAGTCACCTGCGTCAGACACGGGGTAATATCTCCGAATTGGGCTTGACTTATGGGGGCAATTACCTAAACCGCGTCCAGTGGGGTGTCCAGCTAGGCATTCCATTCATCAATTATTCGGAGCAAATTACCTATACTGAGTCCAACTTTGACCCAGCCTCCATCTTGCGCTTTTACCAGTTTCGTGAGTTACTATCGCTCAACGGTACGGGAGTCAATCTAAAAGCAGGAGTAATTTACCGCCCGGAACAGAATGTGCGCTTGTCTGCCTCTGTTCATACCCCTTCGTTGAATTATATAAGAGGGAGCTTTGAAGTAGCGCCCGAAAGTCGCACCTTCGACAATCAGATTCATCGCCCTAATCCCTTGGTCGATGACAACATAAGGTTTCAACTTACGACTCCGATGAGGATTCAACTTGGTGGAGCTTACATCTTCGACAATTTGGGGCTAATTTCCGCAGAATACCACCTGACAGATTTTAGTACCAACCGATTGCGTTCATCACTTTATAATTTATCGGTTGACAATCAGCAAATAAGAGACATATATCGCATATCTCACCAATTTCGCGTTGGTACCGAATGGCGTATCGAACGTATGGCGTTGCGTACAGGTTTTAATCATATTACTTCTCCGTTTAAAAACGATGCTATCTCAGGAAGATTTAATGGATTACATTTGGGATTGGGATACAGAGGCCAGGAATTTCACGCTGATGTTTCCTATTCATACTTTATTAACCATCCGGAATTTTTTATGTACGATGCTGACTACATCACACCTGCTAAGCTTCGAAATGTACGAAATACGCTAATGCTAACTCTCATTTTCAGAAGTATCTGAGTACAATGACAGATTGGTTTAAGGTTTGGTTTGATACCGACTATTATCATCTATTGTACAATTATAGGGATGAGAAGGAAGCTGAGCAATTTATCTCAAGACTTTGCCAAACAATACAAATACCCTCAACTGCCCATATCATAGACCTGGCTTGCGGACGTGGGAGACACGCGCGAATTCTGGCCCGATATTACGGTTTGGTAACCGGTCTTGACATCTCTTCATCATCCATAGAATTTGCCATCTCTCAACAGACGCCGGGCACCCAATACTATGTACAGGATATGCGAAAGTCCTACGGCTACCATGTATGCGAGGCCGTATTCAATCTGTTTACTTCTTTTGGATATTTTGATACCTTGGAAGAGCATGAACTAACGCTATACCATGTCTATAATGCTTTGAAACCGGGGGGTATTTTTGTATTTGATTTTTTGAATCCTGTGCCGGTGCGCTCAGGTATCACCCCTTCCGAACATCTGACCATAGAGGGTATTCGATTCGATATCAGCCGTTACATAGAAGACCAGAAGGTAATCAAAGAAATCGTGGTGCACGATCGCGGACGTATTCACACTTTTTTTGAGCGGGTTCAACTTTTTGATGCAACTTTGTTGCAAAAATTGTTCAGAAAAGTGGGATTTAGAATTAGTAGTCTATTTGGTGATATCCAGCTATCCAAGTTTGAAGAGAACAGTTCACCTAGAATCATTCTTATTGCGAAAAAGCCTTGATTGTCAACATTTCAGTTCTTTTCTTTAGCACATTTGGCGGTGCCTGGCTCGCCAGATTGTTTGTCTCTGGTAAGGAATATGCCCTGAAAGTTCTATTAGCTTTCAGCGGGTCTTTCCTTTTGGCCATCACCGCCCTTCACATTCTGCCTGACATATTTTTGGAAAGTGGCCACAACCATAGCATTGGAATATTTATTTTAATGGGTATTCTGCTTCAAATTGTTCTTGAGTTTTTTACCCAAGGTATCGAACACGGACATTTGCACCACCACAATGGTCTTGCCCATCACCAGATGCTATCACCGGCAGCCGTTGGAGGCCTATATCTGCACTCTTTCCTGGAGAGTTTGCCATTGGGCGTTCAATGGCTTAACGAAAGCGGAGGCATTCTCTTCTGGGGCATTGTACTTCATCATCTGCCGGTAGGTATTATTCTCTATACCATGTTTAAAGCCGTAGGAATGAAACGGCAAAAAATACTCCTATTTCTGGGATTATTTGCTCTTAGCTCTCCTGCTGGTGCCCTTACAGGCTTCTTTGTCCCGATTTTTAGAGATATCTATTTGTATCTACTGGCAATAGTGGCCGGAATTTTTATGCACATATCCACCACTATCATTTTTGAAACCAATCACAACCATCGGTTTAATTTGATGAAGGTTATTTCATTTATATTGGCTGTGATATTAGCCTACCAACTGGTGGAGAACTTCCATTAATCATCACCTATTTCTATTGGTTATTAAAAATTATATATCATATCAATAATGATCACTTTGCTTTGAAGGCATACCTTTGCGTCTGTCTAATCAAAAAAACAAATCTCTATGGCAGTTTTAGTAGGAAAAAAAGCACCTGACTTCAGTGTAAATGCGGTAATCAATGGGGAAGAAATAGTTGAAAACTTCACCCTAAGCCAATTTCACGGTAAAAAATATGTACTCCTGTTTTTCTATCCAAAAGACTTTACATTCGTGTGCCCTACAGAGCTTCACGCGTTTCAGGAAAAACTTGCAGAATTTGAAGCTCGCAATGTTCAGGTAATCGCTGCATCTACCGATACTGAGCAGTCACATTGGGGCTGGTTACAAGTCTCCAAAGAAAATGGTGGAATCAAAGGTATTACCTATCCTATCCTGGCTGATACCAATAAGACCATCGCTTCCAATTACGACGTACTTGCCGGCACATATTATTACAACGACAATGATGAACTCTGTGCCGAAGGCGAATTGGTAGCGTATCGCGGCCTCTTTCTAATCGATAAAGAAGGCATTGTACGTCATCAGGTCGTCAACGATATGCCCCTAGGCCGTAGTGTAGATGAAGCACTTCGTATGGTGGATGCTCTTCAATACTTCGAGGAAAAAGGAGAAGTATGCCCTGCTAATTGGAGTAAAGGCAAAGAAGGCTTGAAGGCAAGCCACGATGGAATAGCAGAATATCTCGCAAAACATTAAAATCCAATTCTTTAATTAAAGATAAAGCCCCTCTTTCGAAGGGGCTTTTGTTTTTATTTTTCTCATGACCCTATTTAACTTCCGATACATCCTATCCAAAGCCTTCAATCAACTCTTGAGATGTAAAGTAAAAAGTATCTCAGTTCTTATTGCACCATAATTTTACTCATCTAAGGTGGTTTCACTAAAGATTTCTGACTTTTTGTTTAATAATAGCCTTGGTTTACTAAGTAATCCGTATTTATGCTTGTTTCTTTTTGCCAATTGAGTACTTTTGTTGCGCAAAAAATTGAGTAAATTATTTACTCGATTGTGCTCCATGTCAGACCTAATCAATGGGACTGACGTGGCGGAGCCTTAAAAAACATTTAATGTCGGCTCCTACTGACCCACAACTTCAAGAAGATCTCGATGCCATTCGTAGGATTGTTCTTCCTTATGATTTCGAAGCAGAAATCAGAGTTTTTTCTATCGAACCAGAGGAGATCGATATCGGCAAGGAAATCTACCTATTGATCATAAGCCAAAAAATTGACCGTGCTACTTGGTTTTATATGGAATACGAACTTCGAAAGCACTTTAAAGGTAGATTCGTAAAAACGTATGTCGTTAAGCAAATCGATTCAGGATTGCTTCGCATTGCCTATGACTGCTCCGTTCGGATCACTGAATGCAGGGATTGATCAAACCGATTGTTTTACTTTATGCTCGATACCCTCATTTCATCCAAAACCAGAATCAAGCTCCTGCTGAAATTTTTTCTCAATACGGAGGCAAAGGGCTACTTGCGCGGTCTTGAAGCGGAATTCGGCGAAAGTTCCAATGCAATCAGGGTTGAACTCAACAGACTTGAGGTGGCCGGTATTCTCATATCAGAAAATGAAGGTAACAAACGTCTGTTCTCTGTCAACAAAAAACATCCGCTGTTTATTCCAATTTACAACCTCGTTCGTTCCTATGTCGGAATTGATACGGTAATTGAAAAAGTCGTTGAACGCCTGGGCAATGTAAAAGAAGTGTATCTCACCGGCCATTTTGCCAAAGGTTTAGATTCTGAGGTACTGGAACTTGTCCTTGTGGGAAGTGACATCGATGCTGAATATCTGGAATTTCTTTCCGAAAAAGCATCAAAAATGATCAACAGAATTATTAAAACTGACATATTTTCGGACCTGGAATCGCTCCAGCAGGTGTATGGAGATTCAAAAATATTAATCTACAAAAACGAAGAACAGAATGGCTGAATTAAAACCTCTAAGTGAATCCAAGATTGGCATCATTGGTCTTGGATATGTAGGTCTTCCCTTGGCAGTGGCACTTGCATCCAAATACAAAGTGGTGGGATTTGACATCAGCTCAGCTCGTGTGGATGAACTGCTCAAAGGACATGACCATACACTGGAGGTATCTGACGATGAGCTGCAAAAGGTACTCGTAAGAAACCCCGTGCAGCTTTACAATGGCAGAGTAGGTTTTTATCCATCTATGGCCGTTGGCGATCTTTCGTCTTGCAATATTTACATTGTCACTGTGCCTACCCCAACTGATAAGCACAATCGCCCGGACCTTACACCTATGATAAAGGCATCTGAAACTGTGGCTAAGGTGCTCAAAATTGGCGATGTAGTCATTTATGAATCCAC
This sequence comes from Schleiferia thermophila, assembly GCF_003337435.1. Lineage (GTDB taxonomy): Bacteria > Bacteroidota > Bacteroidia > Flavobacteriales > Schleiferiaceae > Schleiferia > Schleiferia thermophila. Next base: position 1,135,475 of record NZ_QPJS01000001.1, on the reverse strand, counting down.
CGTATATCCCGGAGTGACCGAAGAGGAAATGGTTCCCATACTTGAAAAAGGCTCAGGATTGAAATTTAACCAGGATTTCTTTTGTGGATATTCACCTGAACGCATCAATCCGGGGGATAAAGAGCATACTGTAACCAAAATCCTGAAGGTGACCTCAGGGTCTACTCCGGAAGCAGCCGAATACGTCGATCAGCTCTATCGCTCCGTGATCACAGCCGGGACTTACAAAGCCTCTTCCATAAAAGTTGCAGAAGCTGCCAAAGTGATTGAAAACAGCCAGCGTGACATCAACATTGCCTTTGTGAACGAACTTTCCAAGATTTTTAACCTCCTTGGAATTGATACCACAGAGGTACTAGAGGCCGCTGGTACGAAATGGAACTTCCTGAAATTCAAACCAGGTCTTGTCGGCGGTCATTGCATCGGCGTTGATCCCTACTATCTGGCTCAAAAAGCTCAGGAAGTCGGCTACCATCCGGAAATCATCCTGGCCGGACGCCGGCTCAACGACAGCATGGGCAAGCATGTAGCTACCGAAACCATCAAACTCATGATGCGCAAAGATCTTCGGGTGATCGATTCCAAAGTATTGATCCTGGGATTTACTTTCAAAGAAAACTGTCCCGATGTGCGCAATACCCGTGTCATTGATATTTACAAAGAATTGAGAAGTTTCGACATCAATGTAGACATATATGATCCCTGGGCCAGTGCTGCGGAAGTAAAACACGAATACGACATTGACATTATTACAGGGCATGGCAATTGCCCGGATTTAACACAATATCAGGCCATTATCCTCGCTGTAGCGCACAATGAATTCAAAACCCTCAATCTATGTAAATCCGATTCACAGGTGATTTATGACGTTAAAGCCATTTTGCCAAAAAATTGTGTAGATGCCAGACTCTAAAGTTTTTAATTAATCCTTTCATTTCTGAATATTGCCTTTCACTGGAATGAATTTGTAATCCCTGAAAAGTAGCTTTAAAAAAAGCATAAGCTTAAAAAAAAAGCAAAAAAACAATTGAAAAGTTGTAAATAACAAAAGTGATTGTAAATTCAAATTTTAGATACAGTTATAACCTTGAATGACAAAATATTTTTTTTGAGGGGATAAATGCATTTACCTAACATATATTTTACATCTGGGTAAAAAAATCCTTTCTATTTTTTAGTTTAACATAAAAATTTACGCGTAAAAAATTTACAATTAATGAAAACATTACTTACCGGTTGTGCAGGTTTTATTGGTTCAAATATTCTGGAGGCTCTGATAGAAAACCCTCGTATTTCCCACATTGTTGGAATGGACAACCTTGCAACAGGTTACCTTAAAAACATTGAAGAATATTTGCGGCATCCCAAATTTACCTTTATAGAGGGTGATATACGCGATTTTGATACTTGTTACCGTGCCACAGAGGGGGTTGATGCCATTTGTCACCAGGCTGCCCTGGGCAGTGTACCCCGCAGCATCGAAGACCCAATTACTTCTCACGATGTGAATGTCAACGGTTTTCTAAATGTATTGGAGGCCGCACGTCGCAGGGGTGTAATGCGAGTAGTATATGCTTCTTCATCGTCGGTGTATGGTGATCTTGAAGAATCGCCTAAAGTAGAGGACAGAGTAGGGAAGGTATTGTCTCCTTATGCAGCCACCAAAATGGCCAACGAACTCTATGCAGAGGCATATGCGCGCAATTACGGTATTACCTTGGTTGGCCTGCGATACTTTAACGTATTTGGGCCCAAACAGGATCCCAATGGCCCATATGCAGCTGTGGTACCACTGTTTATAAAAGCTGCTTTGACCAACACACCACCAACCATAAATGGCGATGGTACCATCACCCGAGACTTCACCCCGGTGAGCAATGTAGTTCAAATTAATACCAATGCCCTGCAGGTGGATTTGCGATCTGGCCGACACTATATCTGGAATGTAGCGTGTGGACAAACTACTGATCTAAATACCCTGTGGTCAATGATCAAATCCATAACTGGTACCACCGTAGATGCAGTGCATGGACCCATGAGAAAAGGCGATATCCTCTATTCGTTGGCAGATGTAAACAGAGCCATTTCGCAAGGTCAATATCAACCTGATGCCGATTTGCTCAAAGGACTTAAAAAAACAGTTGATTTTTATAGAAAGAATATTGTCGCGACGAACAGGATAATTTCTTGAAATTAAAAATATTTCTAGTAAAAAAGTTCCTTTGATTAGGAAAAACATTCAAATTTTTCATGTATTTTGCGCATCCAACTGCTGTGATTGACCCGGGGTGTGAAATTGGGGATGGAACCAAAATCTGGCATTTCTCGCATATCATGACCGGGTGTAAAATCGGCAAAAACTGCAACCTTGGGCAAAATGTAGTAGTCAGTCCTGAAGTAGTCCTTGGTAATAACGTTAAAGTGCAAAATAACGTAAGCATCTATACCGGAGTGATCTGTGAGGATGATGTGTTTCTAGGTCCCAGCATGGTGTTTACCAATGTAATCAATCCACGTTCGGCAATCAACCGACGCGATCAATATCTGTGCACTCATGTGGGAAAAGGTGCTACCATCGGAGCAAATGCTACTATTGTGTGTGGTATTGAAATTGGACAGTTTGCTTTTATTGGAGCTGGAGCAGTGGTGACCAAACCGGTGAAAGCATATGCTCTAGTAGTAGGTAATCCTGCCCGCCAGATTGGATGGATGAGTGAATTCGGCCATAGATTGCATTTTGATACCAATAATCGCGCACAATGTCCTGAGAGTGGTGATTGGTATGAATTGGTGAATGGGGAAGTGAAAAAATTAAATTTAAAGACATGATTCAGAATGCTACCTTATTGATAACCGGAGGTACAGGTTCTTTTGGCTCAGCTGTTTTAAAAAGATTTCTTCATACAAATCACTTTTCTGAAATCAGAATCTTTTCACGAGATGAGAAAAAGCAACGTGATATTCGCACTCAACTGAATAATCCAAAAGTTAAATTTTACCTGGGTGACGTACGCGACATTGACTCCATTAACAGAGCCATGGATGGAGTTGACTACGTCTTTCATGCAGCAGCATTAAAGCAAGTACCATCATGTGAATTTTTTCCTATTGAAGCTACAAAGACCAATGTTTTTGGTACACAAAACGTTATAGAATCGGCTATAAAATTTAATGTTAAAAAAGTAATTTGCTTAAGTACAGATAAAGCTGCTTATCCGATCAATGCTATGGGTATTTCTAAGGCATTAATGGAAAAAGTAGCAATTGCTGCAGCGCGAAACACAAATTCAACGACAGTTTGTTTGACCAGATATGGGAATGTAATGGCCTCTCGTGGTTCAGTGATTCCTCATTTTATTCAACAAATAAAAAACGGGCAACCGATAACAGTCACAGATCCCAATATGACAAGATTTCTTATGAGTCTTGAAGATGCTGTAGATTTAGTGCTTTTTGCCTTTGAGTTTGGTAATTCCGGTGATTTATTTGTAAATAAGGCACCCTCTGCCAGAATAGGAGATCTAGCCATCGCAATTAGGGAACTTGCTAACTCCGACAATGAAATTAAGATTATCGGTACCCGTCACGGCGAAAAATTGTATGAGACATTGTGCACACGAGAAGAAATGATTAGGGATGAGGATATGGGAAACTTTTACAGAATTCCGGCCGATAACAGAGATTTAAACTATGCAATGTACTTCTCCGAGGGAAATCCTGATATATCCAAAGTAGAAGATTACAATTCACATAACACAAAGATACTAGATATAAATGAAATAAAAAATATACTTCTGAGTTTATCTATAATTCGAAAAGAATTTTTTAATGAGAAAATAGAAGAGATATTATATCAATGAAAATTATAAAGGGAGAAGTATATACTGATTTCAGAGGAATAGTTCGATTTGTAAATGGGTTTACATTGGACAAAGTAGTTCGAATGTATTCAGTTCAACCTAGAAAAAATTTCATAAGAGCCTGGCAAGGCCACAGGCGGGAGACAAAATGGTTTTTTGCAGCAAAAGGTGATTTTTTAGTTAAATGCGTTGAAATGAATACAGGAAAGAAAGAAGAATATTGGTTAACGGATAAAAAATCAGAAGTATTGGAAATTCCAGGAGGTTTTTATAATGGATTTATGTCTGATGGTGAAGATTCCACATTGTTGATTTTTTCCAATTTTACTTTGGAGCAATCCAAATCAGATGATTATAGAAAAACTATTGAAGAATTACCATGGTAAACAAGTGCGATGATTAATATAGGTATTACTGGTAGCAGTGGCTTTATAGGGTATCATTTATATCAAACCATAAAACTTAATAAAGAATTTAATATTGTTGAGTTTAATAGAGAATTTTTTGAAAATTCTGATCAATTGGAACAATTTGTGTCAAGTTGTGATGTTATTGTTCATCTAGCAGGATTAAACAGACACCATTCAGATCGTGAAATATATAATGTAAACCTTGGATTGGTACAAAAACTAATCAATGCATTAGAAAAAACAAATTCTAAGCCTCATGTGCTTATTTCCTCCTCCCTGCAGGAAGAAAGAGGTAATGTTTATTGAAATTCAAAAAAAGAAAGTAGAATGCTTTTGTCCGAATGGGCTAAAAATAATAATGCGAGATTTTCAGGACTAATTATCCCAAATGTTTTTGGTCCTTTTGGAAAACCTTTTTATAATTCTGTAGTCGCTACTTTTTGTCATCAAATTTCTAGATATGATCAACCTATCCTTGAAAATGATGTACCCTTAAAGCTTATTTATGTAGGTGAACTTGTTAATGAGATAATTGAATTAATAAACAATAAAGATACCACGCACTACAAAATAATCCCTCATACAGCTGAGGTGAGAGTATCCGGCATTTTAAATTTATTGTTGTACTTCAGGGAATCCTATCAAGAAAACGGGATAATTCCAAAAATCAAAAATTCCTTTGAGCTTCAATTGTTTAACACTTACAGATGTTATATGAATCTTGACAATTATTTCCCCAGAAAATATAATGTAAAATTGGATGAACGAGGAATATTTGTAGAACTTTCGAGAAGTGAAATCTCTGGACAAACCTCATTTTCAACAACAAAACCTGGAATTACCAGAGGCAATCATTTTCATACTAGAAAAATTGAGCGTTTCTCAGTAATTAAAGGAAAAGCTAGAATTCAACTCAGGCGAATTGGTACGGATAAAGTTTATCAATTTTTTCTGGATGGAAATAATCCTGGTTATGTCGATATGCCCATCTGGTACACCCACAATATCACCAATACCGGCGATGAAGACCTGTACACCATTTTCTGGATCAACGAGCATTACAATCCCGAAGATCCTGATACCTTTTTTGAAAAAGTTTAATGAAAGGTTCTCGCAGATCCCCGCAGATTCTTCATCAGCGTAAATCAGCGGGAAATCTAATCTGCGAAATCAGCGAGAAACAAAATTCAGCCAATGAAAAAACTTAAAGTCCTTACCGTCGTCGGTACACGCCCAGAAATCATTCGCCTTTCCCGGGTGATGGCTGCGCTCGATTCATCTGAAGCCATTGAGCATCTTACGGTTCATACAGGTCAAAATTACGATTATGAACTTAACCAGATATTCTATGAAGATTTGGAAATACGTAAACCTGACTATTTTTTAAATGCTGCTGGAGAAACTCCTTCTGCAACGATTGGCCAGATTTTAATCAATATTGATCCCATTCTTGAAAAAGAAAAGCCAGATGCTTTTTTAGTCCTGGGCGATACAAATTCCTGTCTTTGCGCAATTCCGGCCAAAAAACGCCACATACCCATTTTTCATATGGAGGCAGGAAATCGCTGTTTTGACCAGCGTGTTCCTGAAGAAACCAATCGCAAAATCGTGGATCATATAGCCGATATTAACCTTACTTACAGCAGCATAGCCCGTGAATATTTACTGCGGGAAGGCCTGCCTGCCGACCGGGTCATTAAAACGGGCAGCCCTATGTACGAAGTCCTACATTATTATATGCCCAAAATATTGTCCAGTGATGTTTTAAATCGATTAGGACTCGAAAAAGAAAAATATTTTGTGGTTTCGGCACACAGAGAAGAAAATATCAACAATGACCGGAATTTCTTTTCATTGCTGGAAGCCTTAAATAAAATCGCTGAAAAATATCAATATCCGGTTATTGTTTCTACTCATCCTCGCACCAGAAAGAGAATAGAGGAAGTCAAAGGGAAGAATTTAAAACTCAACCCATTAATACAATTTTTAAAGCCACTGGGATTTTCTGATTACAATGCTTTACAAATCCATGCATTTGCTGTTTTATCCGATTCGGGAACCATTTCGGAAGAGTCCTCCATCTTAAATTTTCGGGCCCTCAATATTCGCGAAGCACATGAACGCCCCGAAGCCATGGAAGAAGCCAGTGTGATGATGGTAGGTTTAAATCCGGAGCGCATATTACAGGGATTGATTCAATTGCAATATCAAAGAACAGGAAACGAAAGAAACTTCCGCTTGGTTAGCGACTATGGCATGCCGAATGTAAGTGAAAAAGTCGTTCGTATCATCCTGAGCTACACCGATTACGTGAAACGAGTCGTCTGGAATGAATAATATCCATCGTGTAGCACTATGCCAGACACTGTGAAACACTGTACAACTAATCCAACCCTTATCACCAATCACCAATCACGAACCACGAATCACCCATGAAAGGCATTATCCTTGCCGGAGGCGCCGGCACCCGTCTCCATCCCGTCACCAAGGTAGTATCCAAACAGCTCTTGCCTGTCTATGACAAACCCATGATCTACTACCCGCTATCGGTGCTCATGCTTGCCGGAATACGCGACATTCTGATCATCTCCACGCCTCACGACCTACCCAATTTTGAAAAGCTCTTTGGCGACGGCAGCCAACTTGGACTCCGGTTCAATTATAAAGTACAACCCAGCCCCGATGGACTTGCCCAGGCCTTTATCCTAGGTGAAGAATTTATTGGAAACGATAATGTATGCCTGGTTTTGGGGGATAACATCTTCTACGGTGCAGGACTTCAGCAGCTTTTGGCAAAAAGTGTAGCTATCGTAGAAAACGAGCACAAAGCCGTTGTCTTTGGATACTATGTGGACGACCCTGAGCGCTATGGCGTGGCCGAAATAGATGATGAAGGCAATGTGTTGAGCATTGAGGAAAAACCCAAAGCGCCGAAAAGCAATTATGCCGTAGTGGGCTTATACTTTTATCCCAATTCGGTGGTTGAGATAGCCAAAAATGTAAAACCCTCTGCCCGTGGCGAACTGGAGATCACCTCTGTGAATCAGGAGTACCTTAATCGCAAACAACTCAAACTACAAATCCTAAGCCGCGGTTATGCCTGGCTGGATACCGGCACCCATGAAGCCATGAGCGAGGCCACCGAGTTTGTGAAAGCTGTGGAAAAACGCACCGGACTTAAAATAGCTTGTTTAGAAGAGATTGCATACAAAATGAGATATATCGACCGAGAAAAGCTGGAAGAGCACATCAAAGCTCAAGGCAAAAGTTCGTATGGTGAATATTTAAGAAAAATTTAGAATGAAGAAGCCCGAAATAATAAATCTTCCCAAATTTGAGGACCCAAGAGGAAATCTTTCTTTTATCGAGGAATTTAAACATATTCCCTTTAAAATTGAGCGGGTGTACTGGATCTATGATGTACCGGGTGGACAAGTGCGCGGGGGACATGCATTTAAAAAACAGCAGGAGTTTATCGTAGCACTTTCGGGAAGCTTCGATGTAGTGGTAGATGATGGAACGATAAAACAAACCTTTTCGCTCAACAGATCGTACTATGGCCTTTATATTCCGGCGGGTTATTGGAGGCAAATGCAAAACTTTTCCACAAACTCAGTTGCAATTGTTTTGAGTTCAACAGAATTTGATGAAAATGATTATATAAGAGATTATTTAGACTTTTTGAAATCTAAAAAAAATGTATAAAGTTACAGTTTTCAATTGTAGTTTAATAGAATTTCCAAAAATTCAAAACAGAGCTGGTAATATTACTCCAATTACAAATTTAAAAGAGGTTCCTTTTGAAATAAAAAGAATCTTCTACATCTATGACATACCTGGAGGAGAAGATCGAGGTGGGCACGCCCATAAAAAATGTCATCAGATCTTAGTAGCAGTGAGTGGAAGTTTTGAAGTAGAGCTAGATGATGGTATGCTAAAAAAAACTGTTTTAATAAATCGACCCTATTATGGATTGCATATTCCGCCAGGAATTTGGGCAAAAGAAAAAAGCTTCTCTTCCGGAGCAATTTGTCTGGTTTTGGCTTCGGAAGTATATGATGAAGAAGATTATATACGAGAATATGAACTTTTTAAATCTTATAAATTTCAATAAATGGAAAGCAAACTTTTAGAAATTTTCAATGTAGTGCTCAGAAACAGAGGAAGAAGCGAAGTTTCTCAACTCACCGAAAACACTCATTTAAGATCGGATTTGGGTTTAGATTCACTGGATTTAGCCGAATTGACTGTTCGAATCGAATCGGAGTATGGCATCGATATTTTTGAAGAAGGAATTGTTAATACGGTGGGGGAAATTGTAAATAAACTTAATGCACTAAAGTGAAGACATGTTTTTGATAGATGTAAAGAATAATCAACATTACTCTTGGGAAGGACTTGTAGAAGAAATCAATAAAAACAATCGATACTATCCTATCGGTATTTTTGAAAATTTATACCAATACCTCCATAACATCATCGTTGCTGTCCTGGCAAATAAGAACGTTACTTTGGTCGATTATACCTTCAAGAAAGAAGAGATAGAAAGAATTTTGGGGGATGATGTTATACTTTTAAATAAAGCGGAAGATGTAGAAATACCTTGGATTTTAAATAAAGAAGATTTAATTGAAAAAATAAAAAGCAGAAGAAATTGGTCGATCACTCTTTTTACTTCTGGTACTACCGGTTTACCTAAGAAAGTAACTCATAATTATGAGTCAATAGGCAAAGGATTAGTCATCAATGAAAAACATAGTAAGGATGTGTGGGGTTTTGCTTACAATATTACACACATTGCAGGATTACAGGTGTATTTTCAAGCGCTTTTTAATAAAAACACATTGATAAACTTATTCGATGTGGAGAGGGAACTAGTGTTTGATGCAATAAATAAATATAAAATAACTCATATTTCGGCGACCCCTACTTTTTACAGGCTATTGCAACCTTTTGAAAATAGAGTAAACCAAACAATAAAAAGAATTACATTAGGTGGTGAAAAATCTGACAAGAAGCTCATTGAAAATTTATCGAAGTGCTTTGTAAATGCGAAAATAAAAAACACCTATGCAACTACAGAGTTTGGAACAATTCTGATTACCCATGATGGAGAGAATTTTTCAATACCAGAAAAGTACAAGAATAAAATAAAAATTGTCGATAATGAAATTGTAGTACATCGCAGTTTGCTGGGTATGGTTGATCTGGATGTGGAAGAATGGTATTATACGGGTGATCGAGTTGAGATCATTCAACATGATCCCTTGAATTTTAAAATAATGGGAAGAACATCTGATTTTGTAAATGTGGGAGGGTATAAAGTGAATTTACTTGAGGTTGAAGAAGTTCTCCGAAATATAGATGTAATTAAAAATGCGAAAGTATATTCTAAACAAAATAGTATTATTGGAAATATCATTTGTGCTGATGTTATATTATTAAAAGATAAAAAATGCACTGAATCTGAAATCAGGAAGATTTTAAAAGACCATTTACAAGAATATAAAATACCCAGGGTAATTCGGATGGTCGAAAAATTAGATGTAACCAGATCAGGAAAATTAAAATCCCAATCTTAATAAATTAAGTATGGAAAATGAAGGTAAAACTGTTTTGATCACTGGAGTATCCAAAGGTTTGGGCATTGAATTGTGTACAAAATTCCTTGATAACAATTGGAAAGTATTCGGTATCAGTCGGACAAAAACAGAAGAAATTATAAGGCTACAAAAGTCTTATGAAGATAGATTTAGTTGGAAAAGCTATGACCTCGCAGATACAGATAATTTAAAACAGTTTTTTAATGAATTAATAGACAAAGAAGCGCTCAATGCTTATGTAAATAACGCTGCAGTAGCCTACGATGATATCATTACCAATGTACAACTTGATCCGCTCATACATATGTACAAGGTTAACGTATTTTCTCCAATAATGTTGACAAAGTTTGTGCTCAGAAATATGCTCCTTCACAATGTAATGGGATCAATAGTACACCTATCCTCGATAAGTGTTCATACAGGATATAAGGGGCTAGCCATGTATGCATCCACAAAAGGAGCCTTAGAAGCCTTTTCAAAAAATACGGCTCGGGAGTGGGGGGAGAGAAAGATCAGAAGTAATTGCTTAGTAGCAGGATTTATGGAGACTGAGATGAGTTCGTCCCTTACACCAGACCAAAAGAACAGAATTTATCAAAGAACTTCATTAAAAATTCCTACAGAAAAAAGTTCAGTTGCTTCAATGGTTTATTTTTTATGTACGCAGGAGGCAAGCTCAATAACCGGACAAAATATTTTTGTAGATTCAGGTACAATTTAAAACCGTATGAAATTTAATAAGGAGAATATCAGGATATCGCCTAATGCTCAAATAGGAAAAAATGTCAAAATCGGTGATCATACCATCATATACGATAACGTAATAATAGGTGACAATGTAATTATCGCAAATCACTGTGTTATTGGTGAGCCGCTACATTCATATTATTGGGATGAAAAATATGAAAATCCCGTTACATATATTGGTAACAATTCATTGATCAGAAGTCATACTATTATTTATGCAGGATCAAAGCTTGCAGCACACCTAAACACTGGGCACAGAGTAACGGTAAGGGAATATACCATCGCTGGCGAGCATTGTTCCTTTGGGTCTTACACCGATATACAAGGTTATGTAAAACTTGGAAATTACAATAGATTTCACAGTTTTGTCAATATTGGTCAGAATTCTGAAACGGGTGACTTTGTATTCGTTTATCCTTTTGTTGTTTTTACAAATGATTCAACGCCACCTTCGGAGGATTTAAAAGGACCTTATGTAGGCAATTATACACAGATATTAACGGGTGCTATCTTATTGCCTGGAGTTCGAATCGGAAACCATAGCATGGTAGCTGCCAACTCTGTAGCCGGGGGGACATTCGAAGATGATTCCTTAATCCAAGGTAATCCAGCAAAAGTATTAGGAAAACTAAGTAAAATGCCTCTGTTTAACTCAAAGGGCAAAAGACATTATCCCTGGCCTTATCACTTCGACCGGGGGATGCCATGGCAAGGAATCGGATATGATGAATGGTTAAAAAATCAAGAGGAATGATATCATTTTTACCCTTAAAAGACATAAATGCCCAATACGCTCAACAGCTGAAAGAAGCAGCTGCCGAGGTAATCGACTCCGGTTGGTATTTGATGGGTGAGAAGGTAAAACAATTTGAAAGCAATCTTGCTACTTATATCGGTGTAAAACACGCCATCGGTGTGGCCAATGGATTGGATGCGCTTCGATTGATTTTGAGGGCTTGGAACGAATTGGGCATTTTAAATGAGGGAGATGAAGTGATTGTGCCTGCCAATACCTACATTGCCTCCATCCTTGCCATTACCGACAATCGTTTAAAACCGGTTTTGGTCGAGCCGGATATTCATACCTACAACCTGGATATCGACCTTGTTGAACAGCACATTACCGAAAAAACCAAGGCCATTATGGTGGTACACCTTTATGGTCAGGTGTGCTGGAGTGAAAGGCTTGAGACCTTGGTAAAGAAATACAATCTGAAAATCATCGAAGACAATGCTCAAGCCATTGGTGCAGTGTGGAATGGCAGAAAAACGGGCTCCCTTGGAGATGCTGCAGGACTGTCGTTCTATCCTGGCAAAAACTTAGGAGCACTGGGCGACGCTGGAGCTGTAACCACCAACGATGATCAACTGGCCGATGTCGTGCGGGCATTGGCAAACTACGGCAGTCGGAAGAAGTACATAAACGATTACCAAGGGCTGAACAGCCGACTGGATGAAATTCAGGCTGCTTTTTTGGACATTAAACTAAAGTACATCGACCAGGAAAACCAACAAAGGCGAGAGATTGCTCGGTATTATTGTGAAAACATCAAAAATCCAGAAATTATCCTTCCGAAACACCCTGATTTTTTCGAATCTGATGCAACCCTAAGCCATGTGTGGCACTTGTTTGTAATTCGACTTTTTCAGAGGGATCAGCTACAAAAATACTTGAATGAGAAGGGGATTCAAACTCTTATTCATTATCCAATTCCTCCACATCTTCAGACGGCATATAGTTTACTAGGGTTTACGAGAGGTCATTATCCAATTACAGAGCAAATAGCTGATACTTGCATAAGTTTACCCATATGGCCGGGAATGACACTTGAAGAGCAAAATATTGTGGTGAGTGCAGTCAACCAATTCTTTAGTGCAGGAAAATAAAGTTGCCTATAGGCAAATTATGAAAGCCACCTCCATTTTTGGAGGAGTACAGGTGTTTCAAATAATAATTGGGATCATCAGGTCAAAGTTTATTGCCATTCTATTGGGACCATCTGGAATGGGCATCGCCGGATTGTTACAATCGACAACCGGTTTAATCGCAGGTTTGACAAACTTTGGGTTGTCAACCAGTGCTGTAAAAGATATTTCTGCGGCACATAGCACAGGCAACTCCATTCGTGTATCTATTGTGGTGACTGTTTTCAGGAGGCTTGTATGGATTACCGGCATCCTGGGAGCAATAAGTACACTCGTCTTATCTCCTTGGCTTAGTCAAATTACTTTTGGAAATAGGGAATATACCTATGCCTTTATTCTCATTTCAGTAACTTTACTCATTGACCAAATCAGTAGTGGACAGGGAGTATTGTTGCGCGGCATGCGTCAGATAGGTTATATGGCCAAATCCGGAATGATTGGCAGTGTGTTGGGACTTTTTACCACCATTCCTCTCTATTACATATATGGGATTAAGGGCATAGTGCCTGCTATTATCATTTCATCGGTCACATCATTAATGATTTCCTGGTACTTTGCTCAAAAACTCGGTTTAAAACCAATTTATGTATCAATAGCCCGTACCATTGCAGAGGGGAAGGATATGTTGAAATTGGGCTTTATGATCAGCCTTAGCGGCTTGATTACAATAGCAGCATCATATATTGTGAGGATTTATATCAGCAATACCGGTGGTGTGGATCAAGTGGGACTTTACAATGCCGGCTTTGCTGTAATCAACACTTATGTAGGACTGGTTTTTACTGCCATGAGCACTGATTATTATCCTCGCCTGTCAGCAGTAGCACATAGCAACGAAGAAAGTAAAGAAGTCATCAATCAGCAAGCCGAAATTGCCTTATTAATCTTAGCTCCAATTATTATAGTTTTCCTGGTTTTTATCAATTGGGTCGTGATAGTGCTTTACTCAACCAAATTTTTACCGGTTAACGACATGATACTATATGCTGCTTTGGGTATGTTTTTCAAGGCTGCTTCCTGGGCTGTTGCCTTTATTTTTTTGGCAAAAGGGGCAAGTAAACTTTTTTTCTGGAACGAACTTGCTACCAATGTATATATGCTGGCTTTAAATATTTGGGGTTACTATTTCTGGGGATTGAGCGGATTGGGGATTTCATTTCTATTAACTTACATGTTTTATTTGATCCAAGTATTTCTTGTGGCCAGATTAAAATATGATTTTTCGTTTACCCCTGCTTTTTATAAAATATTCGTACCACAACTGGCTTTGGCATTTACTGGCTTTATGGTAGTAAAACTTTTGGGTAGCCCCTATTCCTATAGTATAGGATTGCTGCTTATTCTGATTTCTGCTTGGTTTTCGTTTAAAGAATTGGATAAACGGCTAGAATTAAAGTCAATATTGACAAAGCATTCCCAGAATTAGTCTAATTTTAATAGCACACATGCGAAACCGTAAATCCAAAATTTTTCATGGTTTAGTAAATTATGGCACACAGTCAGGTCTATTTGCCAGAGAATTAAGAAAAATGGGATATGACGCCATATCAGTAACCTATCCTGATGCATTTAAAAGAGTAACAGATGTAGAACTCAAACACGGTGGTAACTTTATTCAAAAAGTTATAAAACATACATGGAATTATTTATTCCGTATAAAATGTTTTTTTAAATATGATATTTTTCATTTCTATTATGGGACAACGTTATTGCCTTGGCAATTGGATTTGCCTTTTTATAAGTTTTTTGGTAAAAAAGTAATTATGGAATATTTGGGTTATGATGTTCAACTTTATGAATATTCTATAAAAAAATACGAAATCACAAATGTGATGTTTTATAAAACACCTGAAGAAGCAAAAAAAAGTGACAAAAAAAAATTAGCTAGATTAAGATCAGAATCGAAATATTTAGATAAGAAGTTGGTTTGTGCCCCTTACCTTTCTGAGTTTGTTCCAGGATCAGAGGTACTTCCATTAGCTATTGATTTGTCAGAATACAAATATTCACCGAAAGCTATCCCTTCAGAAGATATTGTCATAATGCATGCGCCTACAAGCCGGGGTAATAAGGGATCCTTATTTATTATAAATGCTATCGATAAATTAATAAATGAGGGTTATCCAATCAAAATGCTATTAGTTGAAAATGTTACTCATAATGAGCTAAAAAAAAAGTACATAGAATGCGATATTTTTGTGGATCAAATCCTTGGCGGTTGGTACGGAACAGCTTCAATTGAAGCAATGGCCCATGGACGTCCGACTATTTGTTTTATTCGAGAATCATATTTCAAATATATTGATTATGGCAAATCCATTCCAATTATAAATGCCAATCCTTCTACTATTTATGAGGTTTTAAAATTTCTTGTTGACAACAAACACTTACTAATTGAAATAGGAAAAAAATCGAGACAATTTGTTGAAGATATACATGATTCAAGAAATGTGACAAATAGACTTGTTGAAATCTATAATTTACTTTAAATAATAATTATGAACATTTCTTTAGTTGCCGGTGCCCGCCCGAATTTTATGAAAATAGCTCCAATTATTCATGCAATAAAAATTAAAAATGAGAAATTAAAAATTAAAAGTGGTCAAGATAAGTGGAGTTTTATAAAGTATCGTCTGGTACATACCGGGCAGCACTATGATGAAAAAATGAGCGAAACGTTTTTTCGGGAGCTCAACATACCTGAGCCTGATGTAAATCTGGGATGTGGAGGCGGCACGCAAGCTGAGCAAACTGCTGCTATTATGGTGGCTTTTGAAAAGGAGTTGATTGCTCATCCGGCTGATTTAGTCATTGTAGTTGGGGATGTGAACAGCACATTGGCATGCAGCATAGTCGCAAAAAAATTAAATACAAAAGTAGCTCATGTAGAAGCTGGGATTCGATCCGGAGATATGAGTATGCCAGAGGAGATCAATAGAATCGTAACGGATAGTATTACAGACTATTTTTTTACCACTACCACATGGGCAAACCAAAACCTATTAAAATCGGGAATTGATGAAAAAAGAATATTTTTAGTAGGCAATGTGATGATTGATACATTAATGGCTAATCAGCACCGGTTTTATCCTCCTCCTTTTTGGGAAATATTTAATTTACAACCAGGCCAATATTTTGTGCTGACTTTACACCGCCCTGCCAATGTGGATGATGCCCAAAAGCTAAAGAGTATGATACATGAAATAGTAACAAATATTGACGGCTTACCGGTAATATTTCCAATGCATCCCAGAACTTTTAAGGTTTATTCAGAACTAGGTATTAGTTATCCAAATCTATATACTGTAGAGCCTCTGGGTTATCTGTCCTTCAATTATCTTGTCAAACACGCAAAGGCAGTCATTACGGATTCGGGAGGCATTACAGAAGAAACAACGGTGATGGGTATTCCTTGTATAACCCTACGAGATACTACGGAAAGGCCTGAAACAGTAGAAATCGGTACCAATGAATTAGTAGGATCAAATCCTAAAGCAATAAAAGCAGCACTTGAAATACTAAAACGAGGTGAATGGAAAAAGGGGAAAATTCCGGAATTATGGGATGGTAAAACTGCAGAACGAATTGTGAATGTTTTAATAAAACTGAGAGATTATTCAAATTATTATGTATAAAAAAATAAAAATATTAATCATAACACATAATTTTTACCCGGATTTAAGTCCAAGATCTTTTCGGGCTACCGAACTGGCTAAAGAATTTTATCGACAGGGACATGAGGTTACATTAATGGCTCCTGAAAAAAAAGGTCTCGAGTCATTCTTAACAGAGTACCCAATCAATTTTAAAAGTTTAGGAACATTACGTTGGAAAATTTTTAATTTTAAATCTTTTGGAATATTAGGAAGACTATACAACAAAGCTGTAAACCGATTGCTTCCTCTTTTATTTGAATATCCTAATATGGAAATTTTTTTCAAAGTTCGAAAGGCGCTAAAAAAAGAAAATGATCAGTACGATTTGTTAATTTCCATTGCGGTGCCTTATCCCATTCATTGGGGCGTGGCGTCAGTCTGGTCCAAAAGTCATAGAAAAGTTGCAAAAGTTTGGGTAGCGGATTGTGGAGATCCGTATTGCTTGCAGGAAAATGATACATTTAGGCCTCCATTTTACTTCCGATGGATTGAAAAATGGTTTATGAGGAAGGCAACTTATATAACAGTGCCTACTTTGAATTCTATTAAAGGTTATTTTCCTGAATTTCATTCCAAAATTCAAATCATTCCTCAGGGATTTAAATTTGAAGAAGTTAGAAAAAGACCTGAGATAATGGATGGGATTGTACGCTTCGGTTATGGTGGTGGATTTATTCCCGGAAGGAGGGATCCCAAAGAGTTTATTCAGTTTTTAGTACAATTACCAGTGGAAAGGCGGTTTGAATTTCACGTGTATACACATACACCTCAATATATCCTACCATACATTCAAAATGATCCTCGTATTTTAATTCATAATCCGAAAGACCGTCTTGAATTTCTCTATACTATTTCTGGATTTCAATTCGTAGTTAATTTTTCCAATAAAGGAACCGTACAAACTCCTAGCAAACTGATTGATTATGGAATTATTAACAAACCCATTTTAAATATTGAAACTGGTAACTTGGATAAAGAAGCAGTAGTAGAATTTTTAAATGGTAACTATAGAAAATCTCTAAAAGTTGAATGTCTGGAAAATTATCGAATTGAAAACGTATGTAGAAAATTTCTCAGTTTAGCTGATGCATCTAAATAAGCCCTACAATTCAGCCAAGTTGCCGCGAATTTCTTTAGGCCACCTTGTCATGTTTCTCATTTGGCCTTTTGCTGTTTTTGTGCGGTCTCTTCGTCGGTATCGTATCCCGCAATCAAAAACCATTTTCTGGCTGTTTTGCATTTACTTTGGATTAGTTTTCATCGTAGCTGAGAATTATGTTGGGTCTGCTGATTCAGCTCGCTATGCACTACAGCTAAAAGAACTGCACCGAGAATCCTTTTCTTTTTCAGCTCTTGTAGAGCTGATCTATTCTGAGGTTGGGTATGTGGACATTTACCAGCCGCTACTTACCTGGATAGTCGCATCTTTTACAAATAATCCCAAAGTCCTTTTTGCCCTATTTGCTGCTGTCTTTGGTTTCTTTTACGTGCAAAACCTATGGATGGTTCTGAACAGCAAGCAAATACGGTTTTCCCCCTTGCTTTTTTTGTTTGTTCTGGCACTAGCGTTGACCAATCCCATCTGGAACATCAACGGAGCAAGGATGTGGACGGCTACTCATATTTTTCTATACGGCGTTTTACATATTTACTTAAATCAGAATAAAAAGGGATATCTCTGGGCAGCGGCATCTATTTTAGTTCATTTTTCCTTCCTGTTCCCGGTTGCATTGTTGATAGCTTATGCCTTCATCCCCAAAAATGCCACCATCTTATTTGTTTTTTTTGTATCTACTTCATTTGTAAACGAAATAAATTACGAAGGCTTAAGGGAAGTATTGGGATTTTTGCCTGAGACCTTTCAGCCGAGGGTGCGGGGATATACAAATGAACAATATGCCGAACAGATGAGAGCATCCATTGAAGAATTGTCATGGCATGTGCGTTTTGCCGATTACTGCCAAAAATTTGTGTTATATCTCTGGACCATTTTAGCATTTGCCTTTTATGATAAGTGGTCAAAAAATTTACCCAAAATAAAAAATCTATTTTTATTAGGATTATTTATCGGTGGATTTGCTAAAATCGCTGGTCTTGTACCCTCCGGAGGCAGATTTTTAGTGCTGTCGAATTTTATTTTCTGTATGGTTTTTATCTTTCTAATAGCTGAGTTTACTGTGTTCAGATTTAAGGTGCAATGGGCCAAACAAATCACGTATTTACCTCTTACATTTTATTTGATTTTTGCTTTCAGAACAGGAATGGATTATTATGGACCATTGTTGTTTGTAGGCAATCCTTTATTTGCTCTAGTAATGGATGATCAAATACCTTTGATTGAATTTATAAAATCGGTTTTTTAAAGTTACTAATATATTTTGAGTTTAACATGTAAAATTTAACTAAAAAATTTTGATTTTTCTTAGGCTGAACCGTGCCCGTGCAAATTCATATATGATTTTTTTAAAATAGGTACTTAAAATAATCTAAAGGTGATCGACAATATAAAAATGATCATTTTATGGGTACTTGATCACCTGTCAGAAGTACGAACAAAGCGCAAAATAGTGGTTTTTAAGTCGGACGATTGGGGTTCGGTACGCATTCGATCCAAGGAAGACCAAAAAGCATTAATAAAAAAGGGTTTGAAGATTACCAATAGGTTTGATCAATACGATTCGCTGGAAACCAATGATGACTTGGAGATGCTTTTTGAAGTATTGACTAAATACAAAGATCAATATGGGAATCATCCTGTAATTACAGCAGTTACCAATGTAGCAAATCCTGATTTTACACGCATTCAAGATTCTGCATTTAAGGAATATTTTTTTGAAACAATAGATCGGACCTATCAAAGGTATCCTGATTCTGATCGAGTGATGAGGCTGGTGCAAGAAGGGATTCGTAATAAAATTTTCATCCCTCAATCCCATGGTAGAGAACATGTACAAGTAAATTGGTGGATGAGAGAGTTGAGCATTGAAAATAGCCCTGCCAGAAAATACTTTGAAAACGAATTTTTTTTTATTCCCTCTTGTGATTTACTTCATACTTACAGAAACAGAGATTTATCGGCTGCATTTGATGTTTTGGACAAAAATGATCTGGAAGTACAAAAAGAGATAATCTATTCAGGTTTAGATATTTTCGAACAACTATTTGGATACAAAAGTACTACTTTTACTCCGCCTGCTATGTTTTATAGTCCATCGATTGAGATAAGTTTATTCCAAAAAGGAATCAAATGGTTAGACGTTGGAAGAATATTCAAAGTCCCCATGCCTGATGGATCGGAAAAATGGCAAGTCAATTATTTGGGAAGGAAGAAAAAATCAGGGCTTAAAGTCTTGGTTCGAAATGCCATGTTTGAACCCAATATTTCAGAAACAGATAATGGAGTTTCCAGATGTTTGTATGATATCGAACGTGCTTTTTCTGTTGGTCAACCAGCAATTATATCCAATCACAGGGTTTCATTTATTGGTAGGTTAGATGTGAGCAATAGAAATAAGGGATTAAGAGCATTGAACATGCTTCTTTCGAAAATAGTTCACAAATGGCCTGAAGTAGAATTTCTATCCACTAATGATATAGTGCATTCCTTGAAATGAGTTTGTATGACAAAATTAAATATGCTGAATCTCTTTTTAGAAGCCGAAAATTTAAAAAGAAGATCGTTATTATAGAATCCGATGACTGGGGAAGTGAACGCATACCGAATTTATCTGTACGTAAAATACTTGAAGAAAAGGGAATTGATGTAGGAACTAACCCACATTCCAAATATGATACCTTAGAGAGATTAGAAGACTTGGAATTATTACATAACCAATTGGAAAATTTTGAAAAGCAATTTGGGAAAAAAGTTAAGATTACTGCCAACTTTATTTTAGGTAATCCTGATTTCGAGAAGATAAAACAACATAATTATCAACAGTATTTTTTTGAAGAATTCACTAAAACTTATGAGAGAAGAGATGGTCATACTTTGGTTTGGTCAAAGATTCAAGAGCTCATCAGAAATGGATATTTTGTGCCCCAATTTCATGGCAGAGAACACATTAATTTTTGCTTTTGGTTAAAAGAATTAAGAGAGGGTAATAAGTTTTTCTCAGATGCTTTTGAGTTGGGATGTTATGGAATTGACATACCAAGAGCGGGGCTTCATAGAAAAAATTTGATGGCAGCTTTTGAGTATTCAGATATTTATCAAAAAAAGATAATAGAAGAAAGCATTTCCGAGGGGTTAGAAATTTTTGAAAATAATTTTAAAAGGAAGTCAGAGACTGTAGTTGCCCCCAGACATGTTTGGGATTCAGACCTTGAGTACCTAATGAGAAATAAAGGTGTTACAGCCATTCAAACTACCATGTTTCAGCTCTCTCCGGGAATAGACAGATATCAAAGAACTTTTAGATATACAGGCATGCTAAACCCGAAGACAGGGATGAGGTACCTGGTGAGGAATGCATTTTTTGAACCTTCTTATTCAGAAAAGTTCGATTGGATCAATCAGACTCTCCGAAAGGTCCAAATTGCTTTTTTGTTTAATATTCCAGCAATTATTGGGATGCATAGAATAAATTTTGTAGGGGGATTGATTCCATCTGTCAGAGATCAAAATCTTGAAAAATTCAATAAACTATTGCAGAAAATTGTTGAATCTTACCCGGATGTCGAATTTTTAAGTTCTGATGAATTGAGTAAAATGATTAATTAGCTAAATGTGCGGAATAAGTGGTTTTTTTCATAGAAAGGGATTCTTGGACGTCGATCAGCTTTTACTTTACAATGAAGGATTAAAACATCGAGGCCCTGACAGTTCTGGTTATTTCTTTAAAAAATCTAAGATAGGAAGTTTAGGTCTTGGCCATGTAAGATTGTCTATAATTGACTTGTCAGAGTCAGGTAAACAACCAATTTCCTCTGACCATCTAACGATTGTTTTTAATGGCGAGATTTACAATTTTCGGTCAATAAGATCTGAACTTCTTGAAAAGGGATATTCATTTGCGTCAGAGTCTGACACGGAAGTTGTACTTAAAAGTTTTGAAGAATGGGGTTTAGATTGTGTTGATAAGTTTAAGGGAATGTGGGCCTTTGCGATCTTTGATTCTATAGACTCGAGGCTATATCTCTGCAGAGACAGATTAGGTGTAAAACCCTTGTATTGGTTTAAGGACGAACAACAATTTTTGTTCGGTTCAGAATTAAAAGTTTTTTTTCTTACCAAAACCTTCAAAAAAGAGATAGATACCGATAGCCTTTTAACATTTATCAATTACGGTTATGTAACAAATAATAAAACTTTAATCAAAAATGTAGTAAAAGCTCAGGCCGGTGCTTGGACAATCGTGGACTTAGAAAACTTAACAATTCAAATTAAAAATTTCTGGTCTTACGGGAATTTATTTGAAAAAGAAAAGTTTAAAGGTTCGTTTTTTGAGGCAGTAGAGGAAACCGAGCGATTAGTAAAAGAAGCCTGTGAGTTAAGAATGGTTTCTGATGTACCCGTAGGAGTATTTTTGAGTGGAGGGTTTGATAGTACGCTGGTAACTACCATGCTTCAAAAAGATCGAACAGAAAAGATAAAAACTTTTACAATTGGATTTTCGGATGGAGTAGATGAGTCCAAGGATGCTGAAAAAATAGCCAAGTATTTAGGCACTGATCATACGAGTTATGACTGTCGGCAGAAAGATGCATTGGATTTGATCCCGGAATTGCCAACATATTATGACGATCCCATTGCAGACATTTCTTGTATTCCCACCATGCTAGTCAGCAAGCTGGCTGCTAAAGAAGTGAAGGTTGCTCTTTCAGCCGATGGGGGCGATGAGTTGTTCGCCGGATATGAAGGATTCAAAACAACTCCGGAATATTTGCATATCCTAAATAGAATACCTGTAAAGTTAGTTGCTGGAGTGGTGACAAAAGCAGCTTCACATTTTTTCAAAGGCAGATTTAGTCATCTCAATAAAAAGCTTATTGCTATAGGATCAGTGCTTTTGGCACCGGAGCGAAAAAAACTTTATTTCATGCACATTAATCAAAACAGCCTTCCATCCGAAATAATCAATAATCTATTAAAAATTCCAGCAAAAATTGACCCTCCCGAGTTTTCATTTCCCGATTTAAAAGATCAACTCGATGACCTATTTATTTTTGGTGTTGAAGATATTTTAACAAATATGCTTCTTGTCAAAGTAGATAGAGCTACGATGGCTTTTTCATTGGAAGGCAGAGAACCATTCTTAGATCATACATTGATGGAGTTTGCGGCCACATTACCATTTGAATTTAAGCATAATGGTGTCGAAAGTAAAAGACCGTTGAGAGAAATCGTTTACAAATATCTGCCAAAAGAGATGATGGATAGACCGAAAACAGGATTCGACCTACCCATTTATAAATGGCTCCGAAGTGACTTATCCTATCTTTTCGAAGACTTTTTAAATCAGAAAAGTATCGAAAAACAAGGAATTTTTGATTCCTTGTATCTTGAAAATCTGAAAAAGCAATTTAAAAATAATCAATTAAGATATCCACAGGTATTGTGGAGACTTATGGTGTTTCAGTTGTGGTATAAAAAGTGGTTCAATTAATTAATAACAAATAAAACAAATCATTAATGATCCCGGTAACAAAGCCTTTCTTACCTCCTTTAGAAGAGTATTATAAATTGGTACAAAGTATTTGGGAGCGACAATGGTTGACTAATAACGGACCATTAGTTAATGAACTGGAATTAAAATTAAAAGAATATTTAAATGTTCCCCACTTAATTTATGTAACCAACGGTACGATTGCGCTGCAAATAGCGATTAAAGCTTTAGGTTTAAAGGGTGAAATCATAACAACACCTTTCTCTTATGTGGCAACTACAAGTAGTATAGTTTGGGAAGGCTGCACACCAATTTTTGTTGATATTGACCCGAATACATTCAACATTGATCCTACTAAAATTGAGGCTGCTATCACAAATGAAACCTCTGCCATTTTAGCCACACATGTCTATGGAAATCCTTGTGATATTGAAAAAATTCAGGAAATTGCGGACAGATATAATTTAAAAGTAATCTATGATGCAGCACACTGTTTTGGCACTAAATATAAAGGTAAGTCCATCTTCGAATTTGGAGATGTAAGTACAACCAGTTTTCATGCTACCAAATTATTTCATTCGATTGAAGGCGGAGCTATCATAACAAAGGATCCAGATTTGCTAAAAAAAATGGCTTACATGAGAAATTTTGGACACGATGGGCCTGAAAATTTTAATGGAGTGGGAATTAATGGGAAAAATTCTGAACTTCACGCAGCTATGGGACTTGTAAATTTAAACTACATTGAAGATATTCTAAGTAGAAGAAGAGAGTTATTTGCATACTATGATAAAAAACTTAAGGGATTAAAAAAAACGACTCAGAGTTTATTGCCAGAATCTGAATATAATTACTCATATTACCCGATAGTATTACCTTCCGAAGAGTTTTTGTTTAAAATTGTTAAAATTTTAAATGATCATTGGATTTATCCCAGAAGGTATTTTTATCCATCACTCAATACATTACCCTATGTACAGCTTCAAAATTTACCAGTGACTGATGATATCTCAAGAAAAGTCTTATGCTTGCCGCTGTACCATACTTTAAGTTTTGAAGAAATTGATTATATTGCAAGACTAATGTTAAGAGTTCAAAATAATTAATATGAAAAAAAAAGCTTTAATTATCACAGATAACTTTAAAATCTGTTCTAAAATCAATCAAATCAATCAAATTCTTGGAATAGATAGTGAATTTTCATTTGCTACAAGTATTTATTCTTCAATTAAAGACTTTAATCTTTCTGACAGATACCTGAAGCAGTATAATTTAAAAAAAGATAATGATGTTGAAGAAATTATAAATAATTATGAAATGGTTTTTTCTATTCATTCCAAACAAATTTTTCCAAAAATTTTAATTGATTCATGTAAATGTTATAATTTACATCCTGGATATATTCCAATAAATCGTGGTTGGTATCCACAAGTTTTTGCAATAATCAATAATACTCCAGTTGGTGCAACATTCCATGAAATTGATGAAAATTTGGATTTAGGAAGGATTATTGATAGGGAATTTGTAAAAAAAGAAAGCTGGGATACTTCATTTACTTTATATAATAAGATAGTGAATAAGGAACTTGAATTATGGGAGAGAAATATTTTAAATGTTTTGAAAGGTGACTATATGACAATCGAGCCTGAAAATAATGGATCAATTTATTTTAAAAAAGATTTTTATAATTTATTAAAACTAGATTTAAATGAAAAAGTTACCGTAAAGCAATTTATAGATAGATTAAGAGCCTTAACATTTGATTCTTATGATAATCTATTTTTCATAGATGAAAATGGTCAAAAAGTATATGTTTCAATTAATCTAAAAAAAGGTGAATAAGATCTCTATAATAATACCGCTTTACTACTCTGAAAACTATATAGAAAGATTAAATTATTCTTTAATAAATCAAACATTTGAAAATATTGAAATTATTTACATTAATGATGAAAGTCCAGATAATTCATTAAAACTTATCAAAAATTTTTCTTTAAATGATTCAAGAATATTCATTATCAATAAAAAAAACCAAGGTCAGGCAGCGGCATTAAATGATGGTATAAAATTGTGTAGTGGCAATTATATTATGTTTTTAGATGCAGACGATTGGATTGAACTTAATACATGTGAATTAGCAATACATGCAGCATTAAAATACAATGTAGATATGGTTTTCTGGCCACATTTTAAAGAATATGCCAATAAATCAGTTCCTGGCCCGTTTTTTTTCCCCGAATCTAAGTTATTTACAGGTAAAGATATGCAGTTTCTTCGAAGGCGGATGATGGGGCTTGTAGACGAAGAGTTGAAAAAACCTATGAGCACTGATTATTTCAGTGCAGGCTGGGGTAAATTGTACAAAGCCGATATAATTAAGTCAAACGGTATATTTTGGACAGATACAATGACTGTTGGAAGTTCAGATGTTTTGTTTAATGCTCAATTAAATCCATACATAAAAAGTGCATATTATTTAAACATCTATTTACATCATTATAACAAAAACAATCCGAATTCTCTAACTAAAACCTATAACAATACACTGAAAATCAAGTTAGAAAATTTATTTGTTGAATTAAATAAGGTTATTCAAAAAAATTACATAAATGAAGAAAAAGATGAATTTGAAAAGGCATTAAATAATCGAATAGCCTTATCCACGGTCAACATTTCTCTGGGCTATGTTTCAAAAGGTATAAGCAGTACTGGATATCGTCTATTCAAAAATTTAATCACTTCAGAGCCTTTTTCAAAAAGTTACAAAAAATTACAAATAAAATACATGCCTTTTCATTTCAGAATATTTTTCTTTATGTGCAAAAATCAGATTTCAATTCCAGCTTATTTAATGATTTATTTTATGTCAAAATTTCGGAAAAAATGATAAACAATAAAATTTTGAGATATGGAAAAAAATTTGCTCTTTTAAGACGTTTTTTTAAGCATTCGTTATCTCTATTGTTTCCTATAGTAAAAATTTATTATAAATTTCCAAAAGTTGAATCTGTATTTGATACATTGCAAAAGATTAAAAAGGACAAATTATCAATAGTTCGTTTTGGAGATGGTGAAATTTTATATTTAGTTGATCGCCTTGATTTGCCTTTTCAGAAATTTGATAAACGACTTGCTAAGGTTTTCATTGATATTTTAAAAAATGACTACGATGGATTGTTGGTCGGATTACCAATTGGTTACAGCAACATTGACACTCTTTCTGGGGAAGTTAAAGTTTTTTGGAAATCTCAAATTGTTTGGAACTATGGGAGGTTTAAAAAATATTTAAATTTAAATAAGCAATATTCAAATGCAAGCATTACCAGACTTACATATGGTTTTAACAAAGATTACAGTGAGAGAGGATTCAATTTATGGAAAGAAATTTTAAGAGGTCAGAGAGTTCTTATCATTGAAGGTGAGAAAACAAGATTCGGAGTTGGCAATGATTTATTATCCGGTTTTAAAAAAATAGATAGAATTATTGCTCCGAAACATAATGCTTTTTATAAATGCGACGAAATTATTGATTACGTAACAAAAAACCACGGTCACAATGATTTAATAATTGTTGCTTTAGGACCAGCAGCTAAGTTCTTGGTTTTTGAACTTTTTAAAAAAGGATTCCGGTGTTTGGACGTAGGTAATTTAGATATTGAATACGAATGGTATCTGAGAGATTGCTATAAGGAAAGACAACTTATTCCAGGTAAATATACAAGTGAGGTTAAAGGAGGAAGAGAAGTAGGTGATCATCCCGATTCAGAAGCTTTTGACCAATACAAAAGGGAAATAGTAGCTTCCTTTCTATGAAGAAAATTGTTGTAATTGGTCCTAATGCTGGCATGGGCGGAGTTGAACGTGCATCTGTAAATATAGCTAATGGCTTTGTGGAATTTGGCAACGAAGTTACATATATCGCTCTTATTCCTAAATCTCCTTTTTTCGAACTTAAATCTAAATATATTGAGCCAAATGGCTTTAATAACGGATCAATGGATTTAATTAAAACTTTGAGATATATACGAAAACATGTTATTGATATTAAGCCAGATGCAATTTTATGTTTTACGAAATTTTATGCTGCCATAGCTAATATGGCTTTAATTTTTTCCAGATATAAAATATATGTTACCGAGCGTTCTAGTCCATTGTATAAATGGCCTGAAAAAATAGAGTGGTTTTGTCGTTTATCTTTTTCCTTAAAAAAGGTAAATGGTGTCATTTCTCAGACATCTATAGCTTCTGAATTTCATAAAAAATATTATGGAAATAATAAATACACCATCATTCCAAATGCTATTCGAGAAATCAAATTATATCCTTATGTAAAAAGAGAAAAAATCATTTTAGCTGTTGGGAGATTTCAAGATACTTGTAAAGGTTTTGATTTGCTGGTCAAAGCGTTTAACGGAGTCAGTAATGATGAGTGGCGTTTAGTCTTTGCCGGCGGTACCCGAGAAGAGGGTAAGTATTTGTTGGATTTTGCAAATGAAGACAAGAAGTCAATGATCGATTTTTTGGGGCCGGTGAAGGATATCGATTTACTGTACGCAAGAGCTGGAATTTTTGTAATGCCATCCAGAAGTGAAGGATTTCCAAATGCGCTGGCTGAGGCATTAATTGCTGGATGTTGTTGCATAAGCTTCGATTTTACAGCAGGTGCAAGAGATTTAATAAAAGATGGATTTAATGGAGTTCTTATTGAACCTGAAAATTATGTGAAATTAGGAGAAGTTTTGAGTGAACTTATAGTAAATAAAAACAAGAGGGAATTATATAGCTCAAATGCCAGATTGATAAAAAATAATCTTGATTATTCCAAAATAATACAATCGTATTTAAAATTTATCTTGTGAGATATTAAATTATTTCTGTCTTTGTTATTTATGCTATTTATCTTCACGAGCGTTTGTAGAGTGATTTTTTTTCTTTTGTGGTTTTGTCATAGTAAAAGCAAATTTATTATAATATAAATTTATTTTTTTATCTTGTTTTATGAAAACTAAATTTTGGTATGTTCTTTGGATAGACAATAAAGCAATATTAATTATTTCACTTTACTATTAAATACAAACTTTACACATTAAAGGCAAATCTTTTCTTGTAGATGCATACTAAAGAATCGAGTTTTAAAAAACATAAATTAAATCTGGTAATTGTAAAAAATATGTTTGAAGTTCTCTTACATTTGTAATTTAATTAATTAGATTTTTAAAACTAAAATTAAAGCATAACTTTTTGATCATATTTACGCTTTAAGTATTCAATAATTTTACACAAATTTTTTTTGAATAAATGTTTCTAAAGTAAATTTACTGTATTCTTTAAAAGGTAATCCAATCTGTTTTTATTCTAAAATAACTTCATTTGATAGAATCGTTATTTAGACGAAAAAAATACTTCTAAAATTTTTAATTGAAATTCAATTTATCAACAAATAGTTATAACTTACATCTCATATTAAAATTATTTTCTCTATACAAGGAATAGTGGAAAAAATTAAATTTATTTATTCAATTTGATTTTCACAATATGTGCGGAATTTTCGGATTTATTTCTAACTCTATAAGTGAATCGGATCTACTATACTCCACTAATTTTTTAAAAAAGAGAGGACCTGATGCAGGTGGCATTTACTATGACCCTCCTGTGGGTTTAGGTCACCGGAGATTATCAGTAATCGATTTAAATCAAGGCAGCCAGCCAATGTTTTCAGAAGACCAATCGATTGTTGTTGTTTTCAACGGGGAAATTTATAATTTTAAAAAATTAAAAACTGAATTAGGCAAAACTGGAGTAGAATTTCTAACTCAGAGTGATACAGAAGTCATTATAAAATGCTATCAAGCTTTTGGTTGGAAGGTATGTTTGGAAAAATTAGAGGGAATGTTTTCGATCGCTCTTTTGGATAAGAATTTGGAAAAACTCTTTATCGCAAGAGATCGATATGGGGAGAAACCATTATATTATACCAGAGGTTCTTTTGGATTTATGTTTTCATCAGAGCTCAAAGCATTAAATAGTTTTTTTTATAAAAAAAAAATTTCTCTTAAGGGACTAAATCTCTATTTTAGCTTAACTTATATACCGGCTCCTTATACCATTTATGAAGATGTGTATAAGCTGTGTCCGGGACATTATATTGTGGTGGATTATAATGGAAATTATGAAATACAGAAATATTATGATCTAAAAAAAATTGTACATGGTGGTGTTAATAAATTAATTACTGATTACGATAATGCAAAAAAAACATTAAGTAAACTTTTATTTGAATCAGTTGAGGAACGAATGGTATCAGATGTGCCAATCGGATCTTTTTTAAGCGGAGGTATAGATTCCAGTATTGTTTCGGCCATTATGGCTAAAATTTCTTCAGAGCCTGTTAAAACTTTTTCAATTGGTTTTAAAGAGAAAGCGTATGATGAAAGTGAAAGGGCTGCTTTAGTGGCAAAACATATACAATCAGATCATACCTTGCATGTGTTGGGTCATGAGGAATTACTAGCCGTAGTGGATGAAGTCCTGGCTTATTTTGATGAACCTTTCGGCGATTCTTCTGCTATTCCGTCGTTTATTGTCTCAAAGAAAGCAAGGGAGAAAGTGACCGTAGTATTGACTGGCGATGGTGCAGATGAATTGTTTGGAGGATATGAAAAATATTTAGGACTTTATTATGCTACTCGATGGAAAAAAATTCCGACTGTTATTCAAAATTTTATTAAAAATGTAATTAGCTTAATTCCTCATACTAACCTTACAAATCATGAACTAAGGAAAGCAAAAAAATTAATTAATTCTGCTTCCTTAGCTTCAATTCAGCGCTACATTCAACTATCATCTCTGGGATTTTCGGACAGAGAAAAACAGGAATTGATGATGGTTGATTATTACCAGTCATCTGATAGTGATATAGGTATTTATTTCAGTGAAACATCATTTTTGAGCGAATTAGACAGCACTTTTTACAGCGATATAAATATGGTGTTGGAGGGTGATATGCTGACTAAAGTGGATCGTATGAGTATGTTCAATTCCTTGGAAGCAAGGGTTCCTTTTTTGGATTCGAAAATTGTTGATTTTTCTTTCCGTTTACCAATACATTTTAAAATTCAGGGTAAAGAAAAGAAAAAGATACTCAAAGACACCTTTGCAGACCTTTTACCACCGGAAACTTTGACTTTTAGTAAAAAGGGTTTTGGGCTTCCTCTTAGAATATGGTTTAAAAATGAATTGAAGAGCGAATTATTAGAATTACTTGACTATGATTTTGTAGAATTCCAAGGAATTTTTAGAGCTAATTATATTCAAAAATTAATAGATGAGCATATGAGAAATCATGAAAATCATAGTGTGAAACTTTGGGTTTTATTTGTTTTCCAGAAATGGTATCAAAAGCAAAGATTTTGATGGGAAAAAAGCTTATTTTGGGGGTTACTTTGGGAGGAAGTTCAAGATTATTAGACGGACAGGCGAGTTATTTTAGAAAATTAGGATACGATGTGTATTTAATTTCTGAAGATCATTATAAGGAGAGGATTTTTTGTGAGAAAGAAGGGATCAAGCATTTACCGGTTGATATTGTGGCTGATATTAACCCTCTTAAGGATCTAAAGACATTATTTCAGATCATAAAACATTTTAGAACGATCAAACCAGATATCGTAAACTTAGGAACTCCCAAAATGGCATTATTGGGCCTTATAGCGGCAAGACTTTTAGGAATTAAAAAACGCATTTACACTTGCAGGGGATTAAGATTTGAAACAGAGAAAGGAATCCTCAGAAAAATTTTGATTATTATTGAGCGTATAACTGTAAATATGGCATATAAAGTAGTTTATGTCAGTCCTTCATTATTGACAGCCGCAGGCAATTACAAAGTTTTGGACAATGTAAAATCTATTGTTCTTACAAGTAGCAATGGAGTTAATATTGAAGCTTTTGATAAACTCAAGATAAATCAGGATGAGGTAAACCAGTTAAAAATAAAATACGGTCTAAAAGATTGTTTGGTTATTGGTTTTGTAGGCAGAATTACCAGAGATAAAGGAGTTTATGAGTTGGTAAATGTTTTTGAAGATTTATATAAAAAATACCATAATTTGAAACTGATTATGATGGGTCATATTAAATGCGATAAAATTTTCGAACATAGATTCCGATCTCATCCTGGGATTATTCACATACCCTTCCAGGACAATGTTCCCTTGCACATGTCACTTTTTGACATATTTGTATTGCCTTCATGGAGGGAGGGTTTTCCGAATGTGCCTATTCAGGCAGCCGCCCTTGGTCTACCGGTTGTGGTTAGCGATGCTACAGGTTGCATTGACTCAGTAAATAAGGATATTAATGGTTTGGTATTCAAAACTAGAGATAAAAAATCTCTTTATAATGCTCTTGGTCTTTATATTGAAAATAAAGAATTGAGAATAAAACATGGACAGGAAGGTATAAAATGGGCACAAGGTTTTTCTCAAATTTCAATTTGGAATAAAATACATCATGTTTATTTATCTTGCTATTAAAATGAGTGAGTATGAAAAAAATTTTTTATTTAATTTATTACTTGAAACATCTGGATAAAAAAAAATTTAACAAATTTTTGAACTATACAGAAAAATTAACCGGAAGACCTAGATTTTTTCTCTTAAGGGATGTATTAGGCTCGGTTTTTCGGTATAATATTTCTTTACTTGAATATTTTCAATTTCGTTTTTATTATCTAATTGATCAAGAGAGGAAAAAATGGGCAGGCACCGGGTATATGTATGAGTACCAGCTACGAATGAACCCAAAATCTGAACGTCAAATTCTTGACGACAAAACGCTTTTTTACAAGAGCTATAATGAGTTTTTTTTACACAAGGTGGCAGATTTAAAAACCCTTAAAAGTAATCAGAAATTATGTCAAGAACTATTGGCTAATTCATCTGGAAAAATAGTTTTTAAGTTTGCTAAAGGTAAATGTGGTAAGGGTGTATTGATCAGGCCAGCCGATGACTTTACAATAGAATCATTGATTCATTTTATGGAAAATGAGGGCTATGATTTGGCCGAAGAATTTTTAATTCAGCATTCAGATTTACAAAAATTATCTCCCTCTGCAGTCAATACAATCCGAATCTTTACTCAACTCAATGAAAAAAATGAAGTGGAAGTGTTAGGTTGTCGTCTGAGAATTTCTATAAATTCACATGTGGACAATTTAGCTGCTGGGAATATTGCGGCCCCTATTGATGAAAGTACAGGAGTAGTAACTGGTCCAGGAGTATATAGTGACATAACAAAACCAGATGAATATTATCATCCAAACACTGGAGTATCTATCATTGGCTTTCAGATACCATTTTGGAAAGAAACTGTAGAATTGGCTAAGAAAGCTGCTTTAAAACACCCTCAAAACAGATCTATTGGATGGGACATTGTGATTACTCAAAATGGACCAGGGCTTATTGAAGGCAATCATGACTGGTGCAAACTATTATGGCAATTGCCAGTCAAAAAAGGGATGAAAGAAATCCTTGAAAAATATGTATAGAAAATGGATAAAAAGAACATTAGATGTTTTAATTTCAATTGTAGCTTTAATTTTCACCTTTCCGATTTTGCTGATAGTAGCTGTTCTTTTAAGTATTCAGAACAAAGGTCAAATTTTTTACTATCAACTTAGACCTGGATTAAATCAAAAGCCCTTTAAGATTATCAAGTTCAAAACAATGAATGATCAGTGCGATGAAAACGGTAACTTATTACCTGACGTACAACGAATAACCAAAATTGGCAGGATTATAAGAAATTTATCCATTGATGAACTTCCACAGTTGATCAATGTGCTCAAAGGCGATATGAGTATTGTAGGTCCCAGGCCTTTATTGTTTAAATATATACCTCTTTACAATAAAGAACAACTACGCAGGCATGAGGTGAAACCAGGCATTACAGGTTGGGCTCAGGTAAACGGACGCAATTCCATTTCCTGGACAAGAAAGTTTGAATTAGATATAGAATATGTAGATCATGTTTCATTTTTATTTGACATGAAAATTCTCTTTCTCACTATAAAGAAAGTATTGTTGCGAGAGGGGATTAATCAATCAAAAGAGCGTCCTATGCAACCTTTTAGCGGAAACAATTAGTATGAAAGAAAAAATTTTTATAATTGGCGCTGGAAGCGTCGGAGGACACATTGCATCTAATTTAAAGTTGTACGGAATTGATCGGTTTCAAATAAAATTTTTAGATGATGATGTTAAAAAAATAGGAAGTACCTTTATGGGTTATCCCATAGTTGATAAAATTGAATTTTTACTCACTTTGGATGAGCCTGCCTTTGTTGTAATGGGTGTAGCATTTCCAAATATTAAAAAATCAATATTTGATAGGATATCATTGAGTTCAAATTTTGAATACATGACCCTTATCGCAAAAAATGCCTGGATTTCAGAGGATGTTGAAATTGGAAAAGGTTGTATAGTTTATCCAGGTTGTATGGTAAACTACGGCGCGACATTGAAAAATTTTGTAATTTTAAACATGAACTGTGCTATTGGACATCATGCAGAGATAGGAAATTTCAGTAGTTTAGCGCCTGGTGTATGTATTGGTGGACATACAAAAATAGGAGATTGTGTGGATATGGGTATAGGAAGTTGTACGCTTCAAAATATAATCATTGGGGATAACTCTGTAGTAGGTGGTCAAGCAATGATAACTCGTTCGATTCCAGATAATTCAAAGGTTGTTGGTGTACCAGCAAAAATTTTACAATAATTTTTTATAAGCTTGAAATCCAAAATTTATCTTTCCTCACCTCACTTAGGCGATAAGGAACTGGAATACGTCCACGAAGCATTTCGCAGCAACTGGGTAGCTCCTCTCGGTCCGAATGTAGACGGATTTGAGCACGATCTGGCCGAATATACAGGAGTCAGATACGCAGCGGCCTTGAGTAGTGGCACAGCAGCCATACATCTGGCATTGGTCATGCTGGGAGTAGGGAGGGGAGATGTGGTCATATGTCAGAGTTTTACTTTTTCAGGTACGGCAAATCCCATTGCGTACGTAGGTGCTCATCCGGTTTTTATCGATTCAGAGTCGGAAACCTGGAACATGTGTCCTGACCATCTGCAGGAAGCCATCACCGATTTAGAAAAAAAGGGCAATAGACCAAAAGCGATCATTCCCGTGCATCTGTATGGCATGCCTGCCAAAATGGATCGAATCTTAGAAATTGCAAGGCAATTTGAAATACCTGTCATAGAAGATGCCGCTGAGGCATTAGGCTCATCTATTCAGGGTAGAAAATGTGGCTCTTTTGGTGATATTGGAATCTTATCTTTTAACGGTAATAAAATCATCACTACCAGTGGTGGAGGTGCATTGCTTTCCGACAATAAGGATTTTGTGGTGAAAGCCAGATTTCTGGCTACCCAAGCCAGAGAACCAGCACCTCATTACGAACATAAAGAGATCGGCTACAACTATCGCATGAGCAATGTGGTGGCGGGAATAGGGCGTGGTCAAATGCAGGTACTGGAAGACCGAATTTGGCAGAGGAGAAAAAATTTTGAACGGTACAAGGAAATCTTTTCAGAAATAAACAATCGAGGATATTGCATCAAATGGCTTGACGAACCGGAGGGTTTTTTTTCCAATCGCTGGCTGACGACGGTGATTTTAGATCCAATGAAAAATAACGGCATCAACCGGGAAAAATTGAGGTTGGCCTTTGAAAGTGAAATGATTGAAAGTCGTCCTTTGTGGAAGCCTATGCATTTGCAGCCGGTTTTCGCTAAAGAATTATATTATGGTGAAAAAATCTCAGAGCAATTATTTGTGCAAGGATTATGTTTGCCCTCGGGTTCCAATCTCACCGATGATGATTGGAAACGCATTGAAGATGTAATCTACAAAGTTTTTGCATAGAGAAATTGAAAACTGGAAAAAAATTTGGTCTAATAGGTGCAGCTGGCTACGTGGCTCCCCGGCATATGAAGGCCATCAAAGATACCCTCAATGAATTAATTGTAGCCTACGATCCATGCGATGTAGTCGGAATATTAGACAGTTATTTTCCTGACGCAGCTTTTTTTACTGAGTTTGAGCGTTTTGATCGCCATGTAGAGTTGATTAAAAGAAGAAGTCAACCGATTGATTTTCTTTCTGTATGCTCGCCTAACTATTTACATGATAGTCATATACGATTTGGATTAAGGATAGGGGCTGATGTAATTTGTGAAAAGCCACTGGTGTTAAACCCATGGAATGTAGAGGCCTTGATGGAAGCAGAGCGGGAATATGGTCGCAGGATTTATACCGTTTTACAGCTTAGAGTACATCCCTCTGTAATGGCTTTAAAGGAAATGGTCGATAACCATAAGTCTGATCAGTTGTACGATGTAGATCTTACCTACATTACTTCAAGGGGCAAATGGTATTATGCATCCTGGAAAGGTGACGAAAGCAAATCAGGAGGTATCGTTACAAAT
The DNA here is from genome assembly GCF_003337435.1 of Schleiferia thermophila. Lineage (GTDB taxonomy): Bacteria > Bacteroidota > Bacteroidia > Flavobacteriales > Schleiferiaceae > Schleiferia > Schleiferia thermophila. Next base: position 1,100,168 of record NZ_QPJS01000001.1, on the reverse strand, counting down.
ATCGGCATTCATTTTTTTGATATGCTGGTGTGGATCTTTGGCAAGCCGGTGCATCAAACCGTTCATATATATACCCATGACAGAGCTGCCGGATTTCTCGAGCTGGAGAAAGCCCGGGTCCGTTGGTTTCTCAGCATCAACAGCGAATGCCTTCCTGAGCAGGTTCGAACTGCCGGCGGGCGAACGTACAGAAGTTTAAAAATCAACGGCGAAGAATTTGAGTTCAGCGATGGCTTTGCCGATCTGCACACTGCCATGTACCGCGATGTATTGAAGGGAAACGGATACGGTCCGAAAGACGCCTATTGGGGAATTGAGCTGGCCTATCAGATAAGAAACAGCAAACCGACCGGACCGAAAGGGGAGTATCATCCGCTGGCATCTCTGCCGCTAAGTCCACATCCTTTTTTACGAAACGCCCCGATTAAAAATCAAAATTTGCTTTGAAGGTCCGGTTAGCATGGAAAATACATATAACAACTGAATTTTATTAAATCAATGAAAAAATTTAGCATCCCTTTTCTAATTTCTTTAATGGCTTTATCTTGTGTCTCAAGGCGCCAACTTACCTACTTCCAGGACAAGGGAGCATCTTTAGAAGTCGATTCAGCGGAATTTCATTCCCGATTGATCATCAAATACCGTATACAACCTGGTGATATAATTAAAGTCGAGGTGATTTCGACAAATGAAGATGTGAACCGCGTATTTAATGCTGCCACTGCTCAGCAGGTACCCATTGGAGGATTTGCTGGTGGATCGGGCGGTGGGCTCGATCCGATTTTTTATCTGCAGGGATTTTTTGTCGACCAGCTGGGTTATTTAACCCTCCCCGTTGTTGGTAAAATTCACATTGCTGGGCTTTCCATTGTAGAGGTAAAAGAAGCTATAGAAAGAGAGCTACTTCGGTATTTTGAAGCAGGGACAGTAACTGTACGTTCAGTAATACCCGGAATCAACATAAAGGTAATCGGTGATGTAAGACGCCCCGGAAGGTATGTTTTCTTCAGAAATTACGTAACTGTGATGGATGCCCTTGCAGAGGCTGGAGATATTGATTTTGTCGGAAACCGAACAGAAGTAGAGATTATTCGGATGACTCCCAAGGGGTATGTGTTTAAAACCCTTGATCTGACCGATAGATCTGCGCTGGCCAGTCCGGATATTTTTTTAGAACCGAACGATATCATCAACGTAAAACCGCTACCGGCCAAAAGCTGGGGTATCGGTACCACAGGCTTTCAGACATTTACCGGAGTATTAAGCGTGGTGAGTACGCTGCTTACATTAATCATTGTTTCCAGAAATTTAAGATAAACGTTAACCATGCAGTTGCAAAGAGATAGTAATTCTATGTACAACAGATCGGAAGAGGAGTCTTTGGATATCCGAAATTTCTTGTACAGAATTTTAGAGTATTGGAAATTGGTGATTGCCGGAGTTTTAATAGGACTTATCGGAGCATGGCTCTACATACGATACAGTGTTCCTACTTACAAAGGGAAGACCATTATTTTATTGGCCGATGGCGAAAAATCTGCCCCGGCCATGGACATGTTGTTGCTGTCCATGGGGTATTACAATCCTCGGCTGAAATTTGAAAACGAGGTGCTGATATTGAAAAGTGTGAATCTGGCAGAACGAGTGTTAAAAAAGGTGCCTTTTGAAGTGAGTCTAATAGGAGAAGGAAGAGTCCGCAATGTCGAACTGTATGGAACAGAGAAGCCTTTTGAGATAGAATACGATCCGGCGCATCCTCAGTGGCTGGGTGAGTATGAAGTGACCATCCTGTCACAGAATGAATTCAGAATTCGCATTCGGGATGCAAAGTCTGCAGCAAGTTATCTGTACGAGTCTGATTCCGCGCTGAGCTGTTCCTCCATAAAAGAATTAGAACAAATTGTATCGTTTAATGAATGGATAGAGAGTGAATGTTATAAATTTCGGCTGATACCTTTAAAAAAATTAACGGAGAAAGCCAATTTCACTTTTAAATTTCAAAACCGAAAAGGCTTGGCCAATGCGTATGCTCAGCAGGTTAAAATAGAACCTGCAGCCAAGAGCTCATCAGGTATTAACATTGAATTAACAGGTTCTTCTACAGAAAAAATCAGGGATTACCTCAATGCGTTTGTTCAGTCCTACATCGAATTCGGACTGGAACTTAAGAAGTCTGCCAGTAGGGCTACTCTGGATTTTATCAATGAGCAACTTAAGGGAATAGAAGACAGCTTGATAGTGGCTGAAAACATTTTGCAGACTTACAGATCGTCCAATCTGGTCATTGATATACAGTCAGAGGCTGGTGAACTGCTTTCTAGACTTACCGAGATCGATCGTGAATCCTCTCAAAATCAGTTAAAGCTCGAGTACATCAAATATCTGGAAAATCAACTCAATCAAAGAGATCTTAAATCAGAACTGGTGCAGCCCACCGTAAGTGGAATTAGCGACCCGGTGATCATCAACCTGGTTACTAAACTCAACGATCTCATTAGTCAAAGAGCGCGGTATGGAAGTCTGACGGCTGATAACCCGGTCATTAAAGAGCTCACTCTTCAAATTGCCCAGATTCAACAAAATATCAGGGACAATATTTCAGGACTGAGAAATGTACTCCAGATGGAACAAAACACTCTGAAGAGGAAGATGCAACAACTGGAGCAACAGCTCAGTAAAGTGCCTAAGTCGGAACAGGACCTGTTGAGAATAAAGAGAAAATTTGAACTCAACCAAACACTCTTTACCTATCTGATGCAGAAGAGAGCAGAAGTAGGTATTAGTGCTGCAAGTACACAGACAGATGTACGCATCGTGGAAAGAGCTTTGGTGGATAATATTCCAATAAGTCCCAAACCCGGTTTGACCTACGCTGTGGGACTGATGTTGGGTTTTATTATTCCGGTTGGATTTGTATTAACTGTCGTGTATTTTAACAACAAGGTGTACTCCATTGCGGAGATTGAAAAGGGAACATCGGTTCCTATTGTAGGGATTGTTGGGCACAGCAAAAGAGATTCTAATTTGGTAGTTTTAGACTATCCAAAATCCATCATAGCTGAAAATTTCCGGGGCATTAGGGCCAATCTGGAATTTTTTAAATCCACCAATAACGGAGTGCTTAAAGTGATCGCTGTAACTTCGAGTATCCCCGGTGAAGGCAAAACGTTTGTAAGTATAAATTTGGGTAGTGTTCTTGCCATGGCTGGTAAGAAAACAATATTGATTGGTGCAGACCTCAGAAAGCCGAAAATCTTCAAGGACTTTGACCTTTTGAACGAAAAAGGTCTTAGTACGTATTTGTCTGGACAGGATTCGGCAGATGAAATTATTCAACACACGGTATATGAAAATCTGGATGTCATTTCAGGTGGACCCATACCTCCTAATCCCTCCGAACTTATCATCAGGCATGAATTTGAGGTGTTGATCAACCAGCTGAAGCAACAATATGAATACATCATCATCGATACAGTTCCGGTGCTTTTAGTTTCTGATTCGATTGAAATAGCAAGGTTATCGGATTTGATGATTTATGTGATTCGGGCTGGTTTTTCTCCAAAGGAGGTTCTCAGGTCCATAAATGAGAAATATCAATCGGGTATTTTTAAAAACCTTGGCATATGTGTCAACGATTTTAATGCAAAAAAAGGTGGCTATGGCTACGGCTATGGCTATGGCTATGGGTACGGCTATGGATATGGCTATGGCTATGGATATGGCTATGGCTACACAGATGAAGAGGAGGGTGAAGATGTGAATGTAGGCAAGAAGAAAAAAAAGTAATTCTGATCCAAATGCATGAAAAAAAGCCCCGCAATGGGGCTTTTTTGTTTTGTGCTGGTCAAAAGGCTACATCAGGAATTTTTTTACCAACAGTTCTGCAATCTGTATAGCGTTGGTAGCTGCGCCTTTTCGCAGATTGTCGGCTACAATCCAAAGGTTTAGGGTATTATCGAGAGTGAAGTCACGTCTTATTCTTCCTACAAAAACATCATCTTTACCTTTAGATAACAGTGGCATGGGATATTCGAATTTCGAAGGGTTGTCCAGTAGCCTTACGCCCGGTGCGGAGGAGAGGATGTCTTTTACCTCGTCGAGGTCAAAGGCGTGTTTGAAGGTGGCATTTACGGATTCGCTATGGCCGCCAATGACAGGTATCCGAACGGCTGTAGCGGTAACTTTTATTTCTGGATCGCTGAGGATTTTTACGGTCTCATGGGTGAGCTTCATTTCTTCTTTGGTGTAGCCATTGTCGAGGAAAACATCGCACTGTGGGATGCAATTCAGGTCAATGGGGTGTGGATAAATTTTTTCGGTTGATTCTCCCTTTCGCTCAGCCATAAGTTGTGCCACGGCTCTGGCTCCGGTGCCAGTGACAGATTGGTAGGTACTTATGACTACTCTTCGGACTTTGTAGCGTTGATGAAGTGGTCCTAGTACCATGACCATTTGGATGGTAGAACAGTTGGGATTGGCAATGATGTAATCGGTGCTCTGGAGCAGGTGGCCATTGACTTCGGGCACGATGAGCTTTTTGTCGGGGTCCATTCGCCAGGCTGATGAATTGTCGACCACACGGCATCCATAGGCTGTAAATCTTGGGGCCCATTGAAGGCTTACACTTCCTCCGGCGGAAAAAATGGCTATGTCAGGCTTTCGTTCGACAGCTTCCTGCAGGGAGACTACCGGTATTTGTTGACCTTTGAATGTAATTTTCTTTCCGATGCTTTTTTCTGAGGCTGCAGGAATTAACTCTGTTACCGGGAAATTTCTTTCTTCCAGTACTTTAAGCATTTCGGAGCCCACCAAACCTGTAGCTCCAACCAAGGCGACTTTCATTGTTGATATTGGGATTTAATTGTCTGTTATTTGAGTTGGCAAAAAAGAAATAAAATACTGAAAATCAATTTATAACAAAGCTTTAAATTTTAGGATTGCAGGGATGTATCGGGTTTCTACGAAGCCACATCGTTTATTTAAATACTTTGTGAGGGTCTGAATAGAGTTGTATGATTTTGTATGCCAATTCACTGAGTTCATTTACAATTCTTTAGTTGTAAGCGGCAGGATACAGATGTGCGCAAGTATTGACTTTAGGAGAAAATTACCTTGATTTGGGAACGCGAGGTGTTATCTGTCCATTGTGGTTTTCGCGCCAGGGCGGAGGCGGATATGAGCTGTAGCGGGCGGGCAGTGTGGTCCAAGGGTGAGGAGGCGGAGCGGAAGCAAGCCACCGCAGCCCTATGGACCACGCCCGATCCGCAAAGGGAATAGTAGCCGTAGACCGGCCCCCGGTCTCCCCTCAAGGAGGCCGGGGGAGGCGCCCAAACTACAAATATTATTCATGTGGAATTAGTCTTGTCTGTGCAAGAGGGCTACGCTCTCTACATGATGTGTGTGTGGAAACATATCGACTGCTCCGTAGCGTATGATGCTGTATCGGCTGCTGAGCATGGCCAGGTCGCGGGCCTGGGTGGCGCTGTTGCAACTGATGTAAACGATTGCGGGCGGGGCCAGGCGCAATAGAGTATTGACTACATCGGGGTGCATGCCATCGCGGGGAGGGTCGACTATTATGGCGTCGGGATTGCCATGGGTGGCAATAAATACAGGTGTGAAAGTTTGTTTTATGTCGCCGGCAATAAAGGTGGTATTGGTGATTTGATTGAGAAGGGCATTGGTGTGTGCGTCGGCTATGGCATCGGGTACGAGTTCTACGCCTATGACTTTGCGCACATACCGAGCCATGTAGAGGGCGATGGTACCGGTGCCGGTGTAGAGGTCGTAGACGAGCTCGGTGCCTGTGGGTCGAAGATAGTCGAGGGCCCTACGATATAGCTGTGTGGCCTGGTGGGAGTTGGTCTGGTAAAAACTCTTTGGGCTGATGCGAAAAATGAGGGGCTGATGCCGGGCGTTGTAGGCTGGCATTTGTTCTTCGATGTATCCGGGACCGTGATAACAGACCAGGTCGAGGTCGTAGAGGGCATCGTTGCCTTTGGTATTGATGGCGTAGAGTAGGGTAGTGAGCTGAGGAAAGGTCTGCAGCAGGCTGTCAAGGAGTCGATGTATGGCGGATGTATCGTTGTGACCAAATTGCAGGATGACCATGTATTGGCCGGTGGTGGTGTAGCGGAGGGTAAGGGTGCGCAGCAGGCCTGTTTGTTCTTTGGGATGCCAGAAGCTTAGGTGGTGATCGATGGCGTAGTGAAACAGGTAATTGCGGATTTGGTTGGTGAAGGAGTCGTGCAGGTGGCAGTGTTCAATATGTAGTACTCTGTCCCATCGGCCGGGTATGTGGAAGCCAAGCGCCCGGCGGTCGAGCGACCGGCCTTCGGTGATTTGCTGTTCGGTGAGCCATCGCATGGAGCTGAAGGAATATTCGACTTTGTTTCGATAGCCGAATGTGCTGCTGGATGCGAGTATGGGGTCGGGTTCCGGGAGTGAGAGTTTGCCGAGGTGGAGGAGGTTGTTGGTGACTTCCTGCTGTTTCCATTGTAATTGGGCCTGGTAGTGCATATGCTGCCATTTGCAGCCTCCGCATAGGCCGAAATGAGTGCAAGGGGGGGAAGTACGGTGTGGTGAGGGGGTATGAAGGTGGACGATGCGGGCTTCGAGGTAGTTTTTTTTGGATTGCACGACTTCTGCGTCTATGATATCTCCTGGTACTGCGTATGGAATGAAAACCACCTGGCCTTGAGAGGTGCGGGCTATGGCTTTGCCCTGGGCTCCGGCAGCTGACACTTCAAGATGCGGGATCAGGTCGCCTTTTTTGAATTTTTTGGTCATCGGGTGCTGGTATGGCATGTGGCGCCCTTTCAGAGGGGAGTGAATTTGAGAACAATCTCTTCGATTTCCTTCCAGTCATTGGGACTGGGTTTTCCAAGTGGGAAGTGGTATATGAAGGGTTCTTCGTATTGTATGTGTCTGAACCGGGCTGTGAGTGGATGGCTATCGGTGACTACGGCGGTGAGTTTATTGTCGCCTTTCAGAAAGAGAAGCATACGGATTCGGTCGCCTTTGAGGGAGCGGTTGTGGTCGCGGACGATGTATACGGTACCTTGGGGAAGGATGTGTTTTTCGGGTTTGAATGCGGCAATCCAATCGGTCAGGGCTGCTTGGATGTTTCCTTTTCGGTTGATGATTTTTTCGATTTCAGTTTCGGGTTTGGTGGTTTCGTCCACTTTGGTTTTGAAGAGATAGCCTTCAATGATGACGCGGTACTTGTCTTTGTGGCGGCCGGTTGCTTCAATTATTTCTGGTACATCCCATTGTTGTGGCATGATGCCGACTTCTTTTCCGCCGATGAATACGGATGCTCCTTGAGCGATGCGGTGGCCGCTCATTTCGGCCTTTCGAATCATGACTTCGATGCTGACCGGATACCAGTTGTCTGTCATAGGGCCTGTGTACACTTCGGTGCCTTCGGGTATGATGAAGAGCACACGGACACCGGGTTTGGTATATAGCTCAGCATTTTTCTTTACTTTCTGAGCCTGACTCAGCTCAATGCTAAAGAGTGCAATAGCGATGAGAGCTATGTGTTTCATTGTTCCGTATTTTTTGCCTGGTCCCAGTACTTATCCATTTCGGCCAGGGTGAGGTTGTGCAGGTTATTGCCGGCAGCTTGAACGGCCTTTTCCATGTAGGTGAAGCGGTGAATAAATTTTTTGTTGGTCTTTTCGAGGGCGTTTTCGGGGTTTATGTTGAGGAATCGGGCATAGTTGATCAGGCTGAACAGCAGGTCACCGAATTCGTTTTCCATTTTTTCGTGATTGCCGGAGTGGACTTCGGATTGAAATTCTTCTAGTTCCTCCTGTACTTTCGTCCAGACCTGCTCGGCATTATCCCAGTCAAAGCCTGCTCCACGTGCTTTTTCCTGTATGCGTTGGGCTTTCACCATAGCGGGGAGGCTTTTGGGGACACCTTCGAGTACGGAGCGGTTGCCTTCTTTGAGTTTGAGTTTTTCCCAATTGGCTTTTACTTCTTCTTCGCCACTGACTTTAACATCGCCATAGATGTGAGGATGTCGGGCTATGAGCTTGTCGCAGATGGTGTTGAGTACATCGGCTATGTCGAAATGCCCGGATTCGGAAGCAATCCGGGCGTAGAAGACCATGTGAAGCATCAGATCGCCGATCTCCTTTTTGATGTCATCCATATTGTGTTCCAGGATGGCGTCTGCGAGTTCGTAGGTCTCTTCTATGGTGAGATGGCGGAGGCTTTCCATGGTTTGTTTGCGGTCCCATGGGCATTGTTCCCTCAGCTCGTCCATGATGGTGAGCAGGCGGTCGAAGGCTTTGAGTTTATCTTCTCTGGAGTTCACGCTTGAGTATCGGCATTGGTGTTTTCTTCCGGTTGCTTGTCGGGGGCACTTTCCTGCTGAGCTGTTGCAGGCTCTGGATGTTCATCGACCAGTCCTTTTTCCAGTAAGATGTTGTACCATTGGAAGAGCTTTTTGATGTCGCTGAAGTAGACTCTTTCGCGGTCGTATTCGGGAAAGAAGTGTTCGAGTTCTGCCCTGAGTGTTGCTTCGTATTCTTTGTGAGAGGGGGCTTGTTTTCCCTGGTAATGCTTATACATCATGGCCAGGATTTCGCGAAGAGGTTTGTCGTCGCTGTAGGTAAACATTGAAATGTCGTTCAGGCTGGAAGCGTTCTGGTTGGCACTGACAGGCATTTTTTTGCCATCGGCCAGGCTTTCGACCAGGATGCCTGTTCGGGTGGTAGCAATCAGTTTGTAAAGACCGGGCTTTCCGGTGATGGCGATGATTTTCTTCAAATCCATAGGTTCACTCTGTTTGCACTTGTATTTGATTGGTTTTGTTTTTTGGGTCGTTGAGCCATTTTTCAATCAGTTCAATATCGTTGGAGGGGTCCTCGTCCGTGATTTTTAACAGGGTAGCTGCTTGTGCGGCCAAAGGATGTCCCGGATACTGTTCTATCAATTGTTCCCACATTTTAATGGCCTGCTGTGGCTGACGCAGGTTGTTATCGTAAATCATGCCGGAGAGAAACAATGCCTGTGCTGCATGATTCTGCCCTGCAAACCTGGTGTATACCAGCTGCAGCTGTCTGAGTGCATTCACTTCCATATCGGGAAAGAGCAGAAACAGGTTGGCCGCTTTGATCATCAATTGAGCCGAAAGTGTGTCGTACGGCAGAGCTTCGGTGTACAGGCTGATTTTTTCAATTAGTCTGGCAGCTAAGGCCGTATCCGCATTGGGCATTGTGGCCAGCAATTGGTTTTCGGTCTGTCGTATATCTTCCAACAGGTCCGAAAGCTCCAGGCCTGTATCGCCCTCCTGTGGGCTTCTGCCACCGCATTGCCAGTGAACAGCCAGAAGCAGAAACAACGCAGCGCGATACAATTTTTTCATCGGTTGTAAAAACGGATTTTGTAATTGCACTGAACTTTTCCTTTCAGGATGTTGTCGAGTTTTCCCTTGATCAGACGTTTTTTCAGCGGGGAGAGCCGGTCGGTAAACAAGATGCCTTCGATGTGGTCGTATTCGTGTTGGATGATTCGGGCTCTGATGCCATTGAATGTCTCGCGGTGTTCGCGAAAATGTTCATCCAGGTAGCGGATGGTGATGCTTTCATGGCGGAGCACATCCTCCCGCACTTCAGGGATGGACAGACATCCCTCGTTGAACATCCACTTTTCGCCAAATTCCTCTTCGATTTCAGCGTTGATAAATACTTTTTTAAAGGTCGAAATGCCCTCTTCATTCCGAAAATCGGAATCTTCGGCAAATGGAGTTGCGTCCACCAGAAAAAGCCTGATGTTGAGCCCGATTTGTGGGGCTGCCAATCCTACACCGTTGGCCTGATACATAGTTTCCCACATATTGGCGATTAGCGTATCGAGGTCTTTGTAGTCCGGGCCAACTGGCACACTCCGGCGCTTGAGCACCGGATCTCCATAAGCTACTATTGGCAAGATGGTAGTTGTCATTATCACTTAGAAAGCGCGCAAACCTACAAACTTTACACCAAATTACACGTGCCACCTAAGCCTATCTTCTAAAGTATGGGCACTGTTGTTTACCGGCTGTTGTGCCTGAATTTTAAAAATCCATCGGCCAATCCTCTATAATCAAAATATTTTTATCAGCATCTTTGTTCAAAAGCCTTTGAATACCATATCCAAAAAAATTTCTAATAAGCCGGTCGCAATTGTGGAGGCAACCCTTTGTTTGTTCGTCCCCCCTGTATTTTTGCTGCTTGATCTTAAGTTTTCTTAAATGAAAATATCATATAACTGGCTGAAAGAATACATTGATTTAAAGAATCTAAATGTAAATGAAGTTGGTGAAATTCTGACACAAATAGGACTGGAATGTGAAGCAATCGAACGCTTGGGCGGGGGACCTGAAATCGATCCAAAAGTCGTTGTAGGCTACATAGTCAGTGCCGAAAAGCATCCAAACGCAGATAAGCTTACACTTTGTCAGGTAGATGTGGGCAACGGACTACTGCTGCAGATCGTATGCGGGGCTCCCAATGTTGCCGCAGGACAAAAAGTGCCTGTTGCTCAGGTCGGTGCGAGGCTTAAGACCTTTTCCGGAGAAGAAATCCACATTAAAAAAAGCAAAATCAGAGGAGCAGTTAGCGAGGGGATGATTTGTGCAGAAGATGAGCTCGGCCTCAGCCACGACCACAATGGCATCATGGTGTTACCAGACGATACACAGGTAGGCCTCCCGCTGGCAGGATGCATCGCAACCGATGTGGATTACATCCTCGAAATCGGACTGACCCCCAACCGGGCTGATGCCATGAGCCACTATGGCGTCGCACGCGACCTCTACGCCTACCTCACTCACAAGAAGAAAAAAACCGAAATCAACCTGCCTTCAGTGGCAAGCTTTAAGGTCAGCAACCAACAATTGACCGTCGACATTGAAATCGATGACCTAAAAGCCTGTTACCGCTATGCAGGCGTCACTGTGTCAGGCGTTAAAGTAGGTCCCTCTCCGCAATGGCTACAGCAACGGCTTAAAGCAGTAGGGCTTACTCCCATCAACAATATCGTCGACATTACCAACTTTGTCCTGCACGAATGTGGACATCCCTTGCATGCCTTTGATGCCGACAAAATAACAGGCCGCAAAATCAAAATACGAAAAGCCACCGAAGGAGAAAAGTTCATCACTCTCGACGGTATTGAACGCACACTCTCAGCCGACGACCTCATGATATGCGATGCCGATAAGCCCCTAGTTCTGGCAGGTATTTACGGAGGCCTCTATTCAGGAGTGACCGGGCACACCGTCAATGTATTCCTGGAATCGGCTGTTTTCGATTCGGTTCACATTAGGCGGTCAGCACGGCGTCATGGATTACAGACCGATGCCTCTTACCGCTACGAAAGAGGAGTGGATCCGGATATGACCCTTTACGCACTCAAGCGTGCTGCCATTCTCATCAAAGAACTGGCCGGTGGCGAAATTTCCATGAACATCCACGACGAATACCCTACCCCCATAGCTCCACATCCTGTAGATGCCAATCTCGACCGGATTCGCCGGTTCATCGGCAAAAAAGACATCTCCAACGCCGAAATAAAATCCATACTCGCATCGCTCGAAATCAAAATAGCCGCAGAAATCGAAGACACCCTGCGCCTCGAAGTCCCCGCCTACAGGGTAGATGTACAGCGCGAAGCCGACATCGCCGAAGAAATTCTACGCATCTACGGCCTCGATGCCATCGACCCACCACGGAAAATAAAATTTGCCTGGCATACCCCCGTCACCGACCATCAGGAGCTACTCCAGAAAAGCCAGGTAGCACGACTGCTCTCGGCAAGGGGATTGAGCGAATGCCTCAACAATTCACTCACCTCTCCCGACCATCTACCGGCCAGCCAACAAGATAAAGCCATCGCCCTGCTCAATCCCCTGAGCCGCGACCTTTCGGTACTGAGGACCTCCATGCTCCCACCCCTCCTTCATACCATACGCTACAACTTAAACCGCCAGCAGCACAGCCTGATGCTCTTCGAATTCGGGAAAATCTACCATCGAACCACGCCAGATTCCTTTTCGGAGACCGACCAGCTGGCCATCGTCCTCACCGGACATTGGCCTGAAGATACCTGGATGCAGCCCTCCACGCCCATCACCTTCTATCATCTGGTAGACACTGTCGAAGCTGTCCTCCATCAATTCAAAATTCACGACATCACCAAATCCTACACCTCCGATGACCTTGGCGAAGGCATCGATATATCTGCCCATGGACAGCCGATTGCCAGCCTTCGGGCGGTAGCGCCCACTCTGTTGGTCAACTTTGAAATCGACCAACCTGTTTACTATGCCCACCTTCACTGGGAAAACCTCTTCCACCTTTCGCTTCGGCAGAAGACCACCTACAAGCCCATACACCCCTATCCTGAAGTAGTCCGCGACCTTGCTTTGCTGGTCGATACCTCCGTCACTTTTAAAGCCCTGACCGATGCCATAGCCTCCTTACGCATCAGCCAATTGCGCGATATCAGGCTCTTCGACGTTTATCAGGGCAAAAACCTTCCCGCCGGCACCAAATCCTATGCCCTGCGTTTCATCCTGCGCAGCGACAGCCACACTCTTCAAGAACACGAAATCGACCACATTATGCAGCGCATTTTCGAAACTCTGTCCAGCCAGTGTGGAGCTAGACTCCGTTGAAAAGCAAGTATTTATTTTTTTTGAGGGGCGCCTCCCCCGGCCGTCCGATGATTGCGGCCGGGGGCCGGTCTACGGCTCCTATTCGCCTTGCGGTTCGGGCGTGGCACATCGGGCTGCGGTGGCTTGCTCCGCTCCGCCTCCTCGCCCGTGAGCCACACAGCCCGCCCGCTGCGGCTCATATCCGCCTCCGCCCTGGCGCATGCACAATGAGGCAAGGCTTCAATGATATTGACAAACCTCCAAAATCTGTTTTGTTTAGTACCTTACCAGCTATATGGTTGAGCCCGGCAGATGACTGCTTTTTCAACGCGTTGGTAGACCGAATTCAATCTGCTGATAAGACATGGAAACACTCCGGTCAGCCATCCCTGATTTGTACAGCTCACCTCATACAATTCTGCAGCAGTCACCGAAACCTTGTATCAAATAATCCGCTTTCGATACAACCAAAGCCACACATATTTTCATCCAGGCACGGACAAAATTTTTCAACTCCCGTTGAGGCTCTTAAAATTCACATCACATCCAATCTTATCTACTTACCATATATGCCTGCTGCGAAGAAATCAACCGTAATCTTCTCATCCATCACCCGGTCATACAATTAAAAAATTCCACCATTGATGTGGAGAGTCTGACCGGTCATAAAGCTGCTCTCCTGCGAAGCCAGGTACACCACGGCATGCCCGATTTCTTCAGGAGGTCCTAGGCGCTTTTGCACCGATTTTTCAGTAAACTGAGGGAGAATTTCCGGCGGTATGTCTGAAATCATCCCGGCCTGCATATACCCCGGAGCTATGCAATTGACAGTGATTCCAAAAGGCGCCCAATCTGCTGCAAGTGCACGAGCCAGCCCTTGTAAGCCCGCCTTGGATGCCGCATAGGCAGCCGTGCCACGTACCAAAGTATTGGCCACAACCGACGAAATAAAGATGATACGACCGAAGTTTCGCTTGCGCATGCCTGCAAAAAGCGATTGTGCCAGGTAAAACGGCACAGAAAGATTGATATCCAGGGTCTTTTGCCAGTCGTCTGTTCTGACCTTATGGGCAGCAGCCGATAGGCTAATACCTGCATTTGCTACCAGGACATCGATTTCTTCGCCTACTAATTCCGCAAAAGCCTTCACCTCCTCTGCATTGGCAAGCGAATGCCGGATGACGGAAACATTTTCAAAATGCCTTTCTTGTACAAAATTTCTCAGTTCATCCACACGGGTATTAGCTTGAAGAACCAAGTGAAATCCAGCATTGTGCAGCACAGGTATAATGGCACGGCCCAGCCCACCTGAAGCCCCTGTGAGCAGGAGAGTTTTTCTATCACTTGCCATAGGGAGTATACATGGTAATTCCTTTTTGTTTGTATTGCTCCAGCATCACCTCAAACATGCGGGCAGCATCGGTCATCAGTCCGGTTCCCTCTCCGATTTGTACCTTATGCATAGCGCCAGAAGAGATAAACATGGGTATCAAAGCATCGCACTGTCGCCTGGCCGATTGAGCGGGATTGTGTACTTTGACAGGTTGGGTATATCTCACACCGTTTTTGTCAGTAATCTTTACGGTGAAGGTATCCGGAAAATATACCGGATATGGAAAGTCCTCTACGGCATCTTCGAGCAAGTGAAGACTGGTACCTGCCTGAGCCAGGGTAACACCGGCGTAGAGGATTTTTCCGTTGACTTCGGTCAACCGGTAAAATGGTGAGTATTTGTCGTATGGAGTCAGTCGGCCGAGGTGCCCCTCTGTAAGCCATTGAGCCAAAGGACCAAAGGCACATACAGGCTCAGTAGGGCTCAGAGAGCGTTCCACACCGGGCATCAGCCGAAAGTATTCGGTCACCGCCCCCATCGCTGAGGGGTCTAGCCTTACATCAAAATGTGGATGGCTTCGAATGTAATCAAGTTGCAATGCCGGGTTGGGCGAAGACGGCATCAGCAGGTTTCCGTCAGGTCCAATCACTTCCAGAATTGCATCGATCAGCGTTTTGGGACCGTCGGCCAAATAGCCAAGTCTGCTCATTGAACAGTGTACCAACAAGCTATCTCCGGTCCTCAGACCAGCGCTTTTCAACTGGTCAATCAGTGTAGAAACTGTGATGATTTGACCTGACCGAGCTTTGTTCAGCAGTGCAGTACGCGTTCTTTGTTTTTTGTACTTTCTGTAGAGCTCCAGCACACCTGCAGGCATCAGCGATCGGAGTAGGTCTCTCATTGCTTTTGACAGTTTACCTCAGAATTGTACATCATCGCGTCAAGGAAATATTTCACGCCCCAGTTTGGAATCCGGAAGGGTTCGTATCTTCCCCACAGCGGAGAACTTCCAGTGATGCCCCCGTGCAAATACGGCACTCCCGGAGTGCGGATCTGATGATGGAGCAGATAGTTGACCAGCATGTTGTAAGCGTCTTTCCAGATTTTTGCCCTGTAGTGCAGATGTAGTTTGGCGAAAATTACAGCACATTGAGCCACTCCAGTATTGCAGATCGATCGCTGTCCGTACCATCTCTTGTCGTACCTGCCTTTAAGTCTTTTATCTTGGAGCAGTGCTGCTTTCAGCGCTGTGGCGGTGGTAAGAGCAGCATCCAACCACACCCCGTCACCGGTTGCCAGCGCCAGGTCCAAAAGTCCGTCCAATGAGTAAGCTATCGTGTGCAATATGGGTCGGTGGTTGTGCTTTTTGGAATTGTCCGCGTTTTGAAACCATCCGTTTTTTAAAAGCTGGCTTCCTACCACCCAATTTGCGTTTTTTAGGGCAGCATCTTTGTATCCCTGATTTTCGGTGATTTTACCTAATTTGTACAAGGGTGCTGCCACGTAGGTATCGTATACGCGTATTTCGTTCAGATACACGTGCCGGTTCCAGTAGCCCTCAGGGTGCTGAATCGACACCAGCCAATCTGCAGCCCTGGTGGCAGCATCGAGATAGTGTTGACCACCCAGGTGAACGTATCCTTCCAGTAATCCCCTGATGACCTGGCCGGTATTGAATACGATCTCGGGTCTGTTTTCGTGCAGATACCCGCCTTGCCAGCCGCCCGAAGGTTTTTGGATGGCCAGCAGCCATTGAAGTGCTTTTTCGGCTGATTGCCTGATTTCGGGTTTTTGACGTAACTCAGGCCACATCAACAGACTTTCGACTATGTAGCCGGTGGTTTCCGGGTAGGGAGATGTGTATCCACCCGCGAAGTCATATGTGGCAAAACCTCCTTCCGAATTTGATGCCTGACTGTGAAGAAGCCATTGCAGCGCCGATTCTACTGCAGATTCTACTTCATCGTTTGCAGGAGGCCTGTGATCAGTCATGTAGAGATCAGTGGCCGATAGTAGTGCCGCGCGCGTTTTATGGGGCGATGCTATTGTACATAAAAAATACTTAGAGTACAGAGCTACCGAGCGTATCAATATTCCAGGATTTTGGACAAATGTAGGGTGACCCGGGGGTTAATAAATGTTTTGACCTGAAGGGACAAGTTTACGGGCCAGGTATTTAGCTGTGTATGAGTTTTCGCACTTTACCAAATCTTCAGGTGTACCTTCAAAAATCAGATGGCCACCTCCAATACCTCCTTCAGGTCCGAGGTCTACTACCCAATCCGCACATTTGATTACATCCATGTGATGTTCTATGACAAGGACTGTATGCCCATTATCAATCAGGGCATTGAATGCAGCCAATAATTTTTTTACATCTTGAAAATGCAGACCAGTGGTAGGTTCATCAAAAATAAATAGTGTGCTAACCGAGTGAGACCCCTGAGTTAGAAAAGATGCCAGTTTTAGTCGCTGCGCTTCACCACCACTTAAGGTGCTGCCCGATTGCCCCAATTTAACGTATCCTAATCCTACATCCATCAATGGTTTCAACTGTCTTGAAATTTTTGGAGCGTTAATAGAAGTAAAGAAATCAAATGCTTCGTCTACAGTCATTTCAAGAATGTCATAGATAGATTTGTCGTGGATTTTGACTTCCAATACTTCTTTTTTGTATCTAGTGCCATTGCATTCTTCACATATCAAATGTACATCGGCCATAAATTGCATTTCCACAGTAAGAATCCCTTCTCCCTCGCAAGCCTCACATCGTCCACCGGGCACATTGAATGAAAAATGTCGGGCACCGTAACCTCTAAGCTTAGACAATTTTTGACTGGCAAACAGTTCTCGTATCTCATCAAAGGCCTTAATGTAGGTAACCGGATTAGATCTTGAAGACCTTCCAATCGGGTTTTGGTCGATGAACTCTACTTTTTTAATCCGGTTTTTAGGCAGGTGCAAGGCTTTGTGCAGTCCTGGCCGTTCCCCTGGCAAATCCAAGTATTTCAACATCGCCGGATAGAGAATCTCGTTGATTAAGGTGGATTTTCCAGACCCACTTACTCCCGTTACTGCATTCAGGCATTCCAGTCCGAATCGGACTGTGATTCCCTTCAAATTGTGTTGATATGCATCTTCTATGGTGATGAATTCTTTAGGTGTTCTACGTGTAGTGGGCACTTCGATTTCCATCCTTCCAGTCAGATATTTGGCCGTTAGGCTATTTTCTGAATGGACCAGTTCTGCGGGCGTGCCCGCAAAGATCACTTCTCCTCCTTGCGAACCGGCACCCGGCCCCATGTCTATAATGTAATCGGCTGCTATCATCACATCCTCATCGTGTTCCACCACGATCACACTATTGCCAGCAGATTTTAGTTTTTTGAGTATGGAAATCAACTGCTCTGTATCGCGGCTGTGCAACCCAATGCTCGGCTCATCGAGAATGTACATGCTCCCCACCAGGCTGCTACCCAGTGAAGTCGTCAACTGGATTCTCTGTGTTTCTCCTCCTGACAGCGTATCGCTTCGCCTGTTCAAAGTGAGATATCCAAGACCTACGTTGCACAAATACTCCAATCTGGTAGTAATCTCTCTAATCAGCCGATCGGCTATTTCTCTTTCAAAAGGGGAAAACTTCATCTCTCTGAAGGTTTTCAACAGATCCTGAACTTGCATTTCGGCCAATTGAGCAATGTTGTAGCCATTAATTTTTACATAAAGTGCTTCTTTTCGAAGCCGGCTACCACCACATTCGGGGCATACTGTACGCCCCCTGTATCTGGAGAGGAGCACGCGGTATTGAATCTTGTGCAGATTAGATTCGACCTCTTTAAAAAAAGCGTGAATACCCTGAAACCACTTCGTCCCTTCCCAAAGCATTTTCTTTTGTTGTTCTGACAGCATCCGGTAGGGTCGGTGAATGTGAAAACCCGCCTTTTCGGCACCTGATATCACTTGTGACATCCACCACCGCATGCCATCGGTTCGCCAGGGTGCCACACATCCTTCAAAAAAGGAAAGATTTTGATCGGGTATTACCAGATTTTCATCTATACCAATCACAGTGCCCCAGCCTTCACAGGTCGGACAAGCACCGTAGGATGTGTTGAAACTAAATAGGTGAACACTCGGCTCTTCAAACTGGATACCATCTTCTGAATATTGATTGGAAAACACTGCATTGCGTTCCGGCGCATCAATTAAAAGCACCTCACAACTTCCCCTTCCTTCAAAAAAGGCTGTCTGCACGGAATCGGCCAGTCGACTTAAATCTTCCTCATCAGCAGGTCCGGTGGTTCCACGGTCCACCACTACTTTGATTTCTTTATGTTTATCAGGTGAGAAATCATCGATCCGCACCACCTGTTGGTCTGCCAACAGTCGGGCATAACCCTGTTGTCTCAGAATGTTGACAGACTCTTCTATAGAACGGCCGTTGTGTGGCTTATAGGTAAATACTAGTAAAAATCGATGGCCTGCCTCGAGAGATGTAATGTAATCAATCACATCAGATACAGTATGCCGCTTTACAAGTTTACCACTCACCGGCGAATACGTTTTCCCGATTCTGGCAAATAACAGTTTTAGGTAATCGTAAATTTCTGTGTTTGTACCTACCGTACTTCTGGAATTTCGGGTGGTAACTTTTTGTTGAATTGCAATAGCCGGTGCAAGACCTGTAATGCTGTCAACATCGGGTTTGCTCAGTTTACCAGTAAATTGCCTGGCATAGGACGAGAGACTCTCTACATATCTCCTATGTCCTTCGGCATAGAGCGTATCAAAAGCAAGTGAAGATTTACCACTACCCGATACCCCGGTGATTACAACGAATTGAGATCTGGGTATTGAAACCGAAACGTTCTTTAAATTGTGCATCCGTGCACCCCTGACGACTATTAATCCCTTGTCCTTCAGCAATTGATTGTCCTGCATTGAATACTGCAAAAAATAACAGCAAAATTATAAGGACACATCTTGCATATTTGTTTAATACAGCGTTTATATTTGTGAAACAAAAATCAAAATAAAACCGGAAGCCTATCGCATAATACTACTTCTATCCTTTTATCTGGTGTAAAATTTTAAAAAAGAAGTAGTTATGGCTTACGGTAACGCATCTGACCAACAGCTCATCGAAAAATATTTAGCAGGTGACGAATCAGCATTTGCCTGCCTACTGGCCCGGCACGAGCGAAAAGTTTATCACTTCATCTATTCAAAACTCAAGGACGAAGAGCTGGCAAACGATGTTTTTCAGGATGTATTTATCAAGGTAATCAATACGTTGAAATTGGGAAAATACAACGACGAGGGAAAGTTCATAAATTGGGTAATGAGAATTGCACATAATTATATAATTGACCACTTCAGAAAAGCAAACAGAAATCAAATCATCAATGAATCAATTGACCAAAAATTGACTTTGAAAAGAATAAAATCCAATGTACCAAGTATGGAAATGAATATGATAAGTGAACAAACTGAAACTGATCTGAAAAAGTTGATTTCCTTATTGCCTGAGGAACAACGCATAGTACTTGAAATGAGGATTTACGATGAACTTAGTTTTAAAGAAATTGCAGATAAAACGTTTGTAAGCATCAATACAGCTCTCGGCAGAATGCGATATGCATTGATAAATTTGAGAAAGTTAATTAAAAAACATCAAATACAAATTGAATTGTTTCCGGATGAATAATTTTCAAAACCGAAATGTAATGCAACCGTACAAAGGTGTTGTATGTATGGACAGTTTCTCTTTTAAAAATTGATTCTTTTTCTTGTTGATTACCACGTATTGATAGATATCGAATATCGCCAGAAAAGCACCTTGAAGTATTAATGACTGTCCAAATCCTTTAAACTGATCAGATCGAATGGGTTGGTGCCTGGAAAGCTCAATCAAGGCTATACCCGAAGTGATGTATGCGACATCGAGTCCCGTGTTGAGCATAAGCGAGTTTTCCATGGCCGATAGCCTGCTGATTAGCCTAAACGGATCGGATTCGCCGGAAGGTTTGGTTAAAATGTAGCCTACTGCTGCAATTCCGAGATTTACCGCATTCCACCCGACATTCATTTGATGAAAATAGTAGGTATTTCCTTTTGTGAATCTCATGCCTGCTATCCCTCCGCCTATGTTTACAAGGGCCCAACCTCCCAGAATAGCCATGTTTTGACGTGTTTTTACAACCCGCCATGTGTCAAGATTTTCAGTAGATTGCGCCTTAGAAGTAACAAAAAGAAACAGTAGGCTCAGAGTAATTACGACAGTTCGCATGGAGAGTTGTTTACTTGATTACATCACTTATAGACTAAAGGTTTAGACCAGATGATTTTAGCTGTTTCTTTTATCTGAAATCGAGTGAAAATTAAGATTAATTGGGAATCAGAACATAGGGCTTACGGAATGCTGATTCCTTTTTCATGAATCTACTATATACTTGCTCAGCATTATAAATTTATCTCAAGGTAAATAAAAACGTCATGCCTCAGACATTTGGTGACAAAAAAGTTTTTTCTCTCTTCGAAGTCTGCAGAAGCATAAAAAAAACTCTCGACGAGCGATATACGTCCCGATTTTGGGTGAGAGCTGAGTTGATGAAATTAAATTATTACAAATACAGCGGACATGCCTATCCCGACCTGGTACAAAAAGACGATGGCAGGGTGGTAGCCCAGCTCAGAGCCATAATTTGGAAAAGTGATCTGCTGCGGATTCAATCAGCCTTTCTTCAGGTGCTCAATGAACCACTCAAGGATGGATTGGAAATTCTGTTTGAAGCTTCTATCACCTTCGATGCTGTACACGGCCTGAGCTTGCGAATCCATCAGATAGATACCTCATTTTCACTGGGGATGATCGAACGCGAAAAACTGGAAACCATTGCCAAACTCAAAAGCCGCGGTGTCTTCGAACTCAATAAAAATCGCTCATTTAGAGACTTGCCAAAGAATGTAGCCGTCATATCCGTTGAAACCAGCAAAGGATGGTCCGATTTTCAAAAAGTAGTGGAACCGTATACAACGAAATACGGCTTGTTTTTTATGTTATTTCCGGCACTGCTGCAAGGTGATGAGGCCGTAGCATCCATCAGACAACAATTGAGAAAAATTTTATCGGTTCATACCAGCTTTGATATGGTCATGATTATCAGAGGGGGTGGGGGAGAAGCAGGCTTATCCTGTTACAACAATTACAACCTTTGTAGTGACATAGCCACTTATCCATTGCCGGTTCTTACCGGTATAGGGCACTCTACAAACTTGACCGTAGCTGAAATGGTAGCCTTTCATCACGCAATTACCCCTACAGCCCTTGCAGAGTATTATCTGGACATATTTCACAAAAGAGAATCAGAACTGAAATCTGTAGGCCACGCAATTGTAAAACAAGTTACCTTTGCTCTCAAGATTCACAAAACACAAATCAAAAATATTCTCATAAAAACAACTTCCTCATTTCCCCGTAAAATAACATACCAGCAATTCAAAATTTCATCACTGATTCATACCTATCAAAGCAATATATTCAGAATAATTAAAGCACAACACGGAAGATTGGATTTTGAAATAGTGACACTGATAAAATCCGGGCAATCTCAATTGAAAAAATACAACAGGGAACTAAGTACTATCGAAAAAATAATTCAGATTCAAAACCCTGAAAACATTCTGAAAAAAGGATATGCCTACATTACAGCAAATAAGAGAACTATCCGCTCAATCAAACAACTAAAAGCAAATCAAGAGATCATCATTACGATGAAAGATGGAATAGTCAATGCCGATGTCCTTAAAATTCAAACCAAAAAAGATGAATAAAAAAACAAAATCAAAAAAGAATACCCAAATTACAGCAGTGAAAGACCTCAAAAACAAAATACTGAAAACCCTTTCATCCGAACCCGGAAAGCAACTCAACTACAAACAAGTAAGTGCCCGGCTTCACATCACCGATCGCGAACAGAGAAAAGTTCTCAAGGATTGCCTCGACGCACTGGTGCGCGACAAAGTAATAGAGTCCCCTACCGAAGGTAAATATGTCTTCAGACCAAAGAGTCAGACGGTTTTAGGAGTGCTGGAAATAACCAATGCAGGACATGGATTTGTGATTGCCGATCCTCTGCCCGACGGTACCCGAATGCCAGATATATTCATCGACAAAGAAGCGCTCAACCGGGCCTTGCCGGGTGACCGGGTTCAAGTAGCTCTGTACGCCTTTAAAAGAAGGGATTTGCCACATGGAGAAATCATTGGAATTTTGGAAAGGGAGCGAACAGAATTTGTAGGCACCTTTATGGCGGCTCGCAAAAAGTACGGCTTTGTGGTACCCGACAATAAAAGAATTTACACCGATTTCTATATCGGTGAAGAAAATAAAAATGGAGCAGCAGACGGCGACAAAGTCGTAGTGCAACTAACGGATTGGCCAGAGCAAGCGACCAGTCCTTTTGGAAAAATAATCAAAGTACTCGGCCGCCCCGGCGAACATGAAACCGAAATTCACTCCATTCTGGCCGAATACGATTTGCCTTACGAATTTCCGGCAGATGTAGAGGAAGAAGCTGAAAAAATACCTGATAAGCTGGATCCCAAAGAAATATCCAAAAGACGCGATTTTAGAGGCGTCGTTACATTTACCATCGACCCTGAGGACGCTAAGGATTTCGACGATGCGCTTTCCGTTCGGCCTCTTGAAAACGGAAATTTGGAAGTTGGTGTTCACATTGCCGATGTGACATATTACGTTCGGCCAGGCAGCAAAATCGACGAAGAAGCATATCAAAGAGGGACATCGGTATATTTGGTGGACCGGGTTGTCCCCATGCTGCCGGAAAAACTTTCTAATTACCTATGCTCCCTCCGACCTAAGGAAGACAAATTCTGCTTCTCAGCCGTCTTTGAAATTGATGCCAAAGCACACGTCCATTCAGTATGGTTTGGAAGAACAATTATTCACTCCCAGCGCAGATTTACATACGAAGAAGCAGAGGGAATATTAAAAACCGGAAAAGGTGATTTTGCCCGTGAATTAAAAATTTTGAATTCAATAGCCAAAAAACTCCGTACACAAAGGTTTAAGGCCGGTTCAATAGGATTTGACAAGTCGGAAGTAAAGTTTATCCTCGATGAAAAAAACAATCCTACCGGGGTGTATCAAAAAACTATTGGAGACAGCAACCATCTCATCGAAGAATTTATGCTGCTCGCCAATAAATATGTGGCAATGGCAGTCGGGCGAAATGCTGACGGTAAACCATCGGGGAAAATAATGGTCTACCGTGTCCATGACGATCCGGATCCCGACAAATTGATTGAGCTACAGGGTTTTGTATCCAGATTTGGATATAAACTGCATATTTCCAGCCGTAAGCAAATCACCAACAGCATAAATGCCATGCTCAATGCAGTAAAAGGCAAACCAGAGCAAAATTTGATTGAAACCCTCGCCATCAGGTCAATGGCCAAAGCCATTTACAGCACAAAAAACAGAGGTCACTACGGACTGGGGTTTGAATATTACACACACTTCACTTCGCCTATACGCAGATATCCCGATGTGATGGTTCATCGAATACTTCAATGGCACCTGGAGGGAAAAGAAGCAAAAAATAAAAACCTTTGGGAAGAAAAGTGCAAGCATTCCTCCCAAAGGGAAAAGTTGGCGACAGATGCCGAGCGAGCCTCCGTTAAATACATGATGAGTAAATTTTTAATGGATAAAATAGGTAAGACCTTCGAAGGTGTGATTTCTGGAGTGACCGAATACGGCATATATGTGGAACTAGTGGACAATAAATGCGAAGGAATGATTCGAATCTCGGATTTTAAAGACGATTACTATATCTTCGACGAAGATAATTATCAACTAATCGGAAGCAGAAAGGGAAAAATATATCAGTTAGGAGAAAAATTAAAAGTCAGAGTAAAAAAGGTGGATTTGCAAAAGAAACAAATAGATTTTTCTGTAGTCGAGTAAAATTTATTTTTACTTTCGCCCCAAACATCAGCGCCATGGATTCCAAAAAGATTGAACTCGTCACTCTGATTACTGTAGCAGTGGCCATATTGGCGGCTATCTACTTTGGATTTATTGCTTCAAGTTCACTTACGTCGGCTAGCATTACAAACTGGATCTTTGCCATTGCTTTTGCCATTTACATCGTGTACCAATATATTCGTACTCTGGACTATGAAAAGATTAAAAATCAACTACTGGAGGAGATAAAAGCATTAAATCAAAAAGTTGAACAATTAAATACTATACTCGAGGAAAAATCAGTTCAGATTGATGAATTAAAAAAATCCGTAAATCAAAAAGAACAGAAAATAAGTCAGCTGGAAAAAAGCAACAAGCAGCTCACACAAAAGATTTCAGATTTGGAGGCTCACATAGAAGAGTTAAAACAGCAGTCAAATAATCCCGCTATTTAGTGATAGAGCTGGTTTCTGCAGCCATTTTGTTAGGCCTTACATTGAGTTTTATGGTAGGTCCTGTGTTTCTAATTCTTTTAGAAACAAGTATTTATCAAGGAGCTCTGAAGGCATTGGTTTTCAATTTTGGTGTGCTGATATCGGATATACTTCTAATCGCACTTGCCTTTTACGGAAGCGAACAATTGTTGAGCTCTGTTGCTGGCAACAAATATGTTTATATAGTCGGTGGATGTATAATCCTTTTTTATGCAGCTTTTTCATTTTTTAGAAAGAGAAATATTGACGTTCGAAGTTTTACAATTCAATCGAACTTTTCAAAAAATTTTTTCAAGGGCTTTTTGATTAATTTTTTAAATGTAGGTGTGCTAGCGTATTGGCTTACGAGTACAATCATTATCGGTAACAAATACGCTTTTCAAAATACATACATGTGGTTGTATTTCGGCTTAACCCTTGGCACCTATTTCACTGTAGATATTGTAAAGATACTCTTCGCCAGAAAAATGCGACAATACTTGACAGAGCGACATTTGAAGCGCCTAAACGGCATTGTCTCTTTTGTTTTAGGAGTTTTTGGGACTATATTGGTAGGCAAGGGATTACTTCTCAAATAAACCTATACTGCCTCCTACCCAGGTTTTGTTTTTATTGTACTTTACTCCGATCATCTCGCCCTTGCTAAGGCGCATCAGGTTGATCATAGGTATCGGTTGTTGCTGATCTTCGGGCCATACGTACAAAATTCTCAGTTCGGCTTTTGATTTTTGAACGTCATCAGGGTCTTCAATCAGGCGGGCATATGGTACTTTCTCCTGAAGAATGTAATTGGACCTTTCTGCTTTCGGTATTTGTAATATATCCTCTTCTTTTACATTGAAAACAACTCCACTTCCTGAGAAGCTAAAGAGAGGTTTTAATACATAATTTTCCAGATTATCTGGTATGTTTTGCTCCTCATTTAATTTTATACATTCGGGCGAATATTTGCTCTTAATTTCTGGTAAAAGAAGTTTTGATATTTTAAAAAACCAGTTGGGATGAGTAATCCATTTCACATCATATGTTTTGTTAAAATCTATTGAAAGATTTAAATCTCTTCTTTGGTCTAGTTCATCGAAAATTACCCGGTTGTATATTCTTTTGATTTGTATTGCTTTTCCGTCTTTATTATAGTATAATTTGTTTCCTTTACCATACACTTTTGTCAGGCAAACGTAATCAATTCCAAAGATTTTCTTTGTAACAAAAAAGTCAATAGCTGTATTCTGTTTTTCGGGTTCAATTTCCAGTAAAATTACCTGTTGCGGATCGCAATCTCCAACAATGATTTTGCGAAGAATTTCAAAATATTCTTTCTCGGAATCTCCAAGAAAATAAGGCGTTAAGTTGTCAGGTAATTCGAAAAAGTCTTTGTAGTGGTTGTACAGCCACGGCTGATAACAAAAAAGGGAGGGAAATCCTTGAAGCTCAATAAGCTTTGGAACAATATTTCCATCCTCGTCTTGCGTCAGACCAAAATCAATGGCTATGAAATGTGGCTTTCCGTCATCTCCCGGGAGCTGATATCTTTCTGGTATTTTATTTCTGGTTATTTCTTCTAGATCAATGGTAAGAATCTGGTCTAGAATATCGCTTGCAGCTGAGAGAAATAAATTTTTATATTTGGATTCAAAAAAAACTGGAGTTTCAGCTATTCTGAAAGGTATTTTATAGTCAAAATCTTTAAACAATCTGTCAAGAAACCGAACATATTTCTCCTGTGAAAATTTTCTGTTAAAATCATCTCTGTACTTCTTGTACATAAGCCATGTAGTTATTTTTTCTGATAGTATTTGCTTCTTTTAAAAAATTCATTAATATTGTATCTCTCGTAAGGATTATTTTGTCGGAGTCATTGATTTTTTTGAGCATATCATAGTATTTGTCTTCTCCATACGTGTCGATGATATATTTTTTCTTTTCCGGATTTTGCAGATAGGTGAGCATTCCTTCCACATTTGCTTCCGGATGAAATTGAGTTCCGAATATTTCCTGGTCAAAACGCATACACATGATGGCTCTTTCGAGTCTTACATGAGGTCTTAATTTTTCGACACATAAAATCTTACTTCCCATCAGCAGCAGGGCTTTCTCATTGGGTTCAGTAATTTGATAATCCCTACTATCAACTGCCCAAAAGGGATCTGGAAGGTCTTTTAAATATCTGTCTTCTTTGCCGTCAGCGGTTTTGTGTATAGGGAAAATCCCAAAGGAAGTTGATTTTCTCTTCGATAATTTTCCTAATCCATAGTGTCTAACAAAAATCTGAAAACTGTGGCAGATCAGAAAAAGTAGTTTTCTTTTTTTTGGATAAAGCCGGTTGTGCTGTCTCAGTTTTTCGATAAACGAAAAATAGGCTTCTTCCCATTGGCTTCCTTCACTATCTATCGGACTACCAGGACCACCGGTTGATATATAAGCATCATAATTTAAGTCAGGAACATCGCCTTTTCCTCTGGTATCATATTCTCTAATGATGGGTTTTAGATTATTTTCTGCGCAGAAATCATGTATTATGGAGTATATTCCAGGCTTTCCCTGATTGGGTTCGCCGAGGTACATATCCAGGATGGCTATTTTAAAACTGTTGTCGTATAAATCTTTTGACAGTGTATTCATTAATATATTACATTAGACCATTGACAAAGTTTTACCGGATTATTGGATGAAATTTTCATAAGTGTTTGGTTTTGCTTTGAGTGATTTAATCAGATATTTGATACAAATAGGATTATTTCTTAAAGTCAAACAACCAAATCCTTTTTCCGAACAGTCCGCTGTTCGATTCTTTTTTCGTAATGGGCACCTTGAAAGATTCTTTGTACAAAAATGCCTGGCGTGTGAATGAAATTTGGGTCAAGAGCGCCTGCAGGCACCAATTCTTCAACTTCCGCCACTGTTATTTTTCCAGCCATCGCCATCACATGATTAAAATTCAATGCAGTGCCTTTGTAAATAAGATTTCCTGCTGTATCGCCTTTCCAAGCTTTCACAAAAGCAAAGTCCGCCTCAAATGCGTATTCCAAAATATGGGGCTTACCATTGAAAACTTTTACTTCCTTTCCCACAGCTACTTCAGTACCGTAGCCTGCTGGTGTATAAAAGGCTGGGATACCGGCGCCGGCAGCCCTGCAGCGTTCCGCTAAAGTCCCCTGAGGTATGAGCTCTACTTCGAGCTCCCCGCTGAGCATCTGTCGCTCAAATTCTTCATTTTCACCTACATACGAAGAAATCATTTTTTTTATCTGTCTGGTTTGCAGCAATAATCCCAGACCAAAATCATCAACTCCGGCATTGTTGCTTATGCAGGTAAGATTTTTAATACCTGCACTTCGGATGGCTGATATGGCATTTTCCGGTATTCCACAAAGCCCAAAACCTCCAAACATCACGGTCATCCCGTCTTTAAGGCCTTGTATAGCTTCCACTGCATTTCTAACTGCTTTGTTAATCATTCTTTAAATTGATTTACTGGCAAATGTAAATTTTTATTGATATGTGATAAAAACAAATTTTGCACACCGGCTTTAATTGGCCTGTCAAACTGTTTATTTCCAGATTTACCAGCTTTTTTTAGTATGGATGCATTCATTGCTTTGGTTACTCTGACGGTCATGGAGATCGTTTTGGGGATTGACAACATCATTTTCATCAGTATTTTGTCGTCCAGGTTGCCTGTACATCAGCAAGACAAAGCGCGAAAAATTGGGCTTTCGTTCGCCATGGGTACAAGGATTCTTTTACTGTTGTCACTGAATTGGATTATGGGTTTGACTTCCCCCATATTCGAATTGCCATTTGACCTGGCGGATAAGGCTACCAGAGAAGTCTCTGGCAGGGACCTCATCCTCTTTTTCGGAGGTCTGTTTCTAATCTATAAAAGTACCGTAGAAATTCATCATAAGCTTGAGGGAGATCTGCGTGAGGAAGGTTCTATTGCGATGAAAACCATTACATTAACTTCAGTAATCACACAGATAATACTGCTGGATGTTGTATTCTCCCTGGATAGTGTCATTACAGCCATTGGGATGGCCAATCAGCTATGGGTTATGATCGTGGCGGTAATTCTGGCCATCCTGGTAATGATGTTTTCGGTTCGTTCGGTCTCGGCGTTTGTCGAAAAACATCCGACCGTAAAAGTTCTCGCATTGAGTTTTCTCCTTTTGATTGGGGTTTCGCTTTTGATGGAAAGTTTTGATAAGGGAATTCCCAAAGGCTATATCTATTTTGCGATGGCATTTTCGGTCTTTGTCGAAATGTTAAACCTAAAATTGCTAAAAAGACAAAGCCAAAGAGGTTGACTTTAATTTTTATTCCTTATTCTTCATGGATTTTGACGAAGTAATTGCCAAGACTATTTTTTCCAGCCCTAAACATTCCATTGGTTGTGAAGTCTGAGTATAGTCGGCCTTTTGGATCAATGGCAATCATACCCCCTGTACCCCCTAATTTTTTGATGGTAGCTAAGGTTTGCTGAATAGCTTTTGCAGGTGCTTGCTTTTTGTACATTATTCGTGCAGCCACCTGATAGGCTGCTACTTGTCGGATGAAAAATTCTCCGTGGCCAGTACAGCTTATGGCAATTACCTCATTTTGTGCGTATGTTCCGGCACCTATGATTGGCGCATCGCCAATTCTTCCGAAATTTTTCATCATCATACCACCAGTAGATGTACCAGCAGCAAGGTTGCCCCATTGATCGAGTACTACGCATCCTACCGTGCCAAATTTTTCAGATTCTTTGAGTTCACGCCAGCGTATTTTGGTTTTTTCAGTGATGAAAAACTCATTTGCGACGCTGTCAAGACCATTTGAAAATGCAAATCGCTCGGCTCCCGGACCTGAAAGCAGCACATGTGAACTGCGGTTTTTTACCAGTTGAGCAGCTTTAATCGGATTTTTAATATATCTGACGCCACAAACAGCTCCTGCTGCTAGGTCATGACCTGTCATGATAGAGGCGTCTAACTCTGCATGGCCCTCTTTTGTTAGTACGGCACCTTTTCCAGCATTGAAAAGTGTATCGT
Organism: Schleiferia thermophila; assembly: GCF_003337435.1. GTDB lineage: Bacteria > Bacteroidota > Bacteroidia > Flavobacteriales > Schleiferiaceae > Schleiferia > Schleiferia thermophila. Next base: position 1,070,665 of record NZ_QPJS01000001.1, on the reverse strand, counting down.
TTTCCAGAATTTCTATGACAGCAACTACCACATCCTCAGCCTTATGTCCGTTTGTCAGCATTCGATATCCGCTGTCAAGAGCATAGCGAAGGCTTGCTCTGTAAACTTCCGCGAGTTCCGGGTTTTTTCTCAGATTAAAGTCTCCGGCACCTCCGTGAATCACCAATCCAAAGGGTTTGTTTTGCGCGAGAATAGGCATTAAGCTTATCACATAGTATGAAAACACAACAAGGGTTTTTGATATTTTCATTTATTAAATAATTTTGTTGAAAAACGCAAAGCTATGAATGCGGATAAAAAATATACATCTCTGAAAGAGTTTTATCCCTTTTATTTATCAGAACATCAAAACCCCAATTGCAGGGCCTTACACTTTGTAGGCACCGGATTGGTAATTATCAGTTTCATTACTTTTTTAGTCACATTTAACTGGATTTATTTGGCTATAATTCCTGTACTTGGATATGGTTTTGCCTGGGTGGGTCACTTCTTTTTTGAGAAAAATAAACCAGCCACATTTAAATACCCAGGATATAGTCTGGCATCTGATTTTATTATGTTTTTTGATATTATTCGGGGAAAAGAACCATTGAATCCAAAAAATAAATAAACATCTCAAGAAATTAAGTATATGAATGAAACTCAATTTCTGAGTAAATTACTCAGATCGTATTCTTTTTTTGCTGCCATAACCGTTGCTTTTTATACACCAATTATTTATTTACTGGGAATCAGAGAAGTTGCATTTCTTTCATCCATTCTAGTAATGTTTATGCTATTGTCTTATTACTTCTCAAAAGTAGGCAAATACAATATTAGTCGTATTATATTTTTTACTTCCATTGCAGGAGTTATACTCTTTTCTATTACCAATAGAAACTATCTCAATGGAGTGAGTCTTTATATATTTCCACTATTGGCCTATATTTATGTACTTACTTTAAATGATGAGAAAAATTTAAGGAGGTCAGTATCTCTCATCGTGATGATTACTTTTTTACTGATTGCTATATTGCTTTTTTTTAAAACCGATATTCAATTTACTACAGAATATAAATTGTTTTACATCCTAAATTATGTCTTTTCGTTTTTGCTTATAAGTTATTTACTCGGTATCATAGCTTTAAAAAATTACAGAAAAGAAAAATCACTTCTGGAGAATCAAGCCAATATTATTACAATAATTTATACAATTCCACAACTGGTATTACAAATTGACAAAGAATATAAAATCACAACAACTAATTATAGATTTTCCAATATTGTAAGATCCATATTTAATAAATCTTTTACTACAGGCGACAGCATATTTGATTTTTCATTCGAAGAAGATAAGGATCGCGTAAAAAAAGCGATTGATATGGCATATGCAGGTCAGCAGACCATTGTGGAAAGAAAAATATCATTAAAAAACAATACAGAATTATGGATTAAACTTCATTATCTTCCTGTTGATATTAAAAATTCAATTAACAGTGTATTACTGATTGTTTCAGATGAAACAGAACATAAAAACCTTCTGATACAGACCAAAAAACTTGCAGGCATTGCAGAAGAAAGTCCAATTCCAATAGTGGAAATTGATTCAAACGGAAAAATAGTTTATGCTAATATAAAGTTTATTGCAGATTTTTCATTAAATATCGATCAATATGTACCCCATCAATGGATGGATTTTGTCATTGATTGTTTTGAACATAAATCAGAGGTAAATACTTATGAATTTCAGCACAAAAATAAATATTATAAATTTTATGGACGAATAGACGAAACTTCAAATAATTTAGTTGGTTATCTATTGGACCTTACCAATCAAATTGAAATCAACAAACAGCTCGTTGAGCAAAAAGAATTTTATGATACCATACTTGACCATTTGCCATCTGATGTAGCCGTATTAGATAAAGAATTTAAATATATTTTTGTAAATAAATATGCCATAAAAGATGAAAACAGAAGAAAATGGATTATTGGGAAGACAGATTATGACTACTTTAAGATACGAAATCTTCCGGTCGATATTTTTAATCAGCGAAATGCTAAAAAATCAGAAGTTATTGAAAAGAAATGTGAAGTTGAATGGATTGAACAATTTAATGTGAACGGTGAACAAAAATTTCATCTACGAAAACTCAAACCAATCCTTGATGTAAACAATGAAATACTGTTTATATTGGGTTATGGAACAGATATAACTTCACAAAAAATTGCTGAGGTTGAAGTTAATAGAATTAAATTTATGTATGAAGAAATCCTAAATAATTTACCCGTTAGCATCTTTCTTAAAAATACAGAAGGCAAGTATTTCTTTGGTAACAATTTAATGTTGTCTTATATAAATAAAACACGCGAAGAAATTCTTGGTAAGCTTGACCATGAAATCTATCCCAAGGAACTTGCCGAAGAATACAGAAAAAGTGATTTGATTGCCATTGAACAAGGAGAGTACAAATACGAACAAAAACTAATAACACCTTGGGGCAATGAATATATCTTAGCTGGAAAAAAATTGATTAAAATCGAACAGGAAAAAATTTTAATTCTCGGATATTCGCTTGATATTACCGATAAAGTAATATTTCAGGAAGAATTGAGAAAACAAAAAGAACTGATGCAAAAAATTCTGGATATCAGTCCTACTCTTATATATATTAAACGCAAAGATGGTTCTGTATATCTTGCTAATAAAGCTACTGCAGATTTATTCGGATTTTCCGATCCTTCAGATATAGTGAATAAAAATGCTCAACAACTTGGTGCTGTCGAAAGTGAACTTGTTGTTTGGACATTAAACGATGAAAGAGTATTTAAAGATAACAAACTTCATGTATTTGAAGAGACATTCACAAAAAATAATGAAACCAAATGGTTTTTAACCTATAAAATTCCTTTTGAAATACAGAATCAAGAAAGTGGACTTCTTTGTGTTGGTGTTGAAATTACTGATTTAAAAACGGTACAAAGCGAACTCACTGAACTTAATCATCAAGCCAATGAATCGGCTAAGGCTAAAAGCTTGTTTCTTAGCAATATGAGCCATGAAATCAGAACTCCTCTCAATGCTATCATTGGATTCTGTGAGCTTTTAATGGATGAAAACCTCGATGAAAAATCAAAAGAATACACAAATACAATCCTTTTTTCGGCCAGAAGCCTGCTCAATCTGGTAAACGATATTTTAGACTATTCTAAAATTACCGATGCTAAATTCACTCTTAAATTCAAGACAATACATTTATTTGACTTTTTTGAAAATATCTACAAAATGTTTAGTATATGGGCAAAGAAAAAAAACATATTTTTCAAAATTGAACATGACTATGATAAGGAGTTGCTTGTATACACGGATGTAAACGTATTACATCAAATTTTTAATAATTTGATATCCAATGCAATAAAGTTTACAAAAGTGGGAGGTGTGAGAGTATATCTGCGTGTAGATGGCAATCAGTTGATGGCGGAAATCCACGATACTGGTATTGGTATTTCAGAGGATTTTAAACCAAAAATGTTTAAAACCTTTGAACAGGAATACAGGGAATTTAATAAAGAGTTTCAGGGCACCGGTCTAGGCCTGGCATTAACTAAAAAGTTTGTCGAATTGTTACAGGGTGAACTTTCCTATGAATCCACAAAAGATGTAGGAAGTATTTTTTATTTGAAAATTCCAATTCAAATTGAGGATAAGGATAAAAATAATCTGTCAGATACGGAAATTGAAATTAATTCTGTAACCGATAAAAGTACTAATAAATCAGTATCTAATGATACAGTAATTCTCATTGTAGAAGACAATATAATAAATCAACGGTTACTAGGGAATATTTTGAGTAAATATGGGTATAAATTTGATGTGGCTGGAAATGGAAAAGAGGCTATTGAAAAAGCAACTGTCAACCGATACGACCTTATTTTGATGGACCTTCACATGCCTGTAATGGATGGATTTACTTGCCTTGAATACATAAGGAGTAGCAATAATCTGGCTACCACCAAACATGTTAAAGTCGCAGCCGTCACTGCCGATGTGATGCCTGAGACTATGGAGCGGTGTAAGTCAGCAGGCTTTGATATGGTCATCAAAAAGCCAATGGACCTTTATCAGTTGATTAATATCTTAAAATCATTGGCAGATGATTCTACCAATTAGAGTATAAAATATTTTTGTCCCTATAAATTTTAGATGAAGCGTATAGCTGTATTTGCGTCTGGCTCAGGCTCCAATGCCGAAAAAATTGCCAAACATTTCGTCGAAAGCGACGTAGCACGTGTTACCTTAGTTTGCACCAACAACAAAAAGGCAGGTGTTATTGATCGAATGAAAAAGCTTGGTATTCCGGTTTTGATTTTTCAGGAAGATGAACTGGAAAATGGCTCTGTGCTATCTAAGCTTAAATCGGCAAAAATCGATTTCATAGCTCTAGCAGGATTTTTAAAGAAGATTCCGAACAACATTCTGCAGGCATATGAAAGAAGAATTGTAAACATTCATCCTGCTCTACTTCCTGATTACGGAGGTGAGGGAATGTATGGCATGCGCGTACATGAAGCAGTGGTAGCCAATGAAGAGGAAGAAACTGGAATTACCATCCATTACCTGACCAATGAATACGACGAAGGCGAAATAATTTTTCAGGCTCGAGTGGAAGTTGATCCGGAAGACACCCCAGAAGAGGTTGCTTACAAGGTTCAGCAATTGGAGCATACCCACTACCCGGGAGTCATTGAATCACTCATTCAGGAATTGGATGAATAATCATGAAGTTATCCGTATTTACACAGATGGGGCCTGTACAGGCAATCCCGGTCCGGGTGCTTATGCTTCCATATTGACCTTTGGCGAAAAAGAAAAAATACTGATAAGGCACTTTCGTAAGACCACCAATAACAGAATGGAATTACTGGCTGTGATCGATGCTCTTAAAGCTGTTAAAAAAAAGCATATTCCGATCGAAATTTATTCTGATTCAAAATATGTGGTCGATGCCGTCAATATGGGATGGTTGGCCAAGTGGATCCGCAAAGGATGGAATAAGGTAAAAAATCCGGATCTATGGCAGGAATTTTCAACGCTTTACCAGCTCTACCTGCCCAAAATGTATTGGGTTAAAGGACATAACAACCATCCTTACAATGAACGATGCGATAAGCTGGCAGTCGAAGCAATTTTAAAACCCGATCCTGAAGTGGATTTGTATTATGAGTCTATTTGTGCAAATAATACATAGAAGAGTAAAGATATTTTTGATTTCTTTTAATGCTTATCTGTATTTACCTCAGCCGTCAAAGTTTTGAATTTCTCTTTTAAAAACTTCAATGCAGCATGTCGGTCATTAGGTATCACACCATCGAGTATTGCTTCCTTCAAGCTGTCTTTTAGCATTCCAACTTTTTTTGATGGTTTCAGATTAAACATCTCCATGATTTCATCTCCACTTACTGGCGGCTTCCAATTTCTTATTTTGTCCTTTTCTTCAATTTCGGCGAGCTTTTTACGCACAGTGGCATAGTTTTCAAGAAATTTAATCTTCTTCTGATGGTTTTTGGTTGTGATGTCTGATTCACATAAAAGGATGAGGTCATCTAGGTAATCGCCGGCCTCAAAGAGCAACCTTCTGAACGCAGAGTCGGTGGTATTCTCGACGGTAAGAGCTGCCGGCCTGGAGCTTAAGGCAATGAGCTTTTGCACATATGAAAGGGGCTGACCGAGGGGCCATTTCATGCGCTCAAAAATTTTTTTTGTCATCCGACTTCCCACCAACTCATGACCGTGAAAGGTCCAGCCCTGCTGAGGGTCGACCTTCTTTGTGAGAGGCTTGCCAATATCGTGAAATAAGGCAGCGTAACGCAGCCATAAATTGCCTGACCGTCGAGCTACATTGTCCACCACTTCAAGAGTATGAAAAAAATTTTCCTTATGCTGATGGCCATCTACTTCATCCACACCATGAAGGGCATAAACTTCCGGTAAAATCAGTTTCATCAGTCCGCATTCAAACATAAGCCGGAGCCCGATGGAAGGTCTTGGGGTGTGCATGATTTTATGCAATTCATCGCTGACACGTTCCTTAGAAACTATGGAGATTCGCTCAGCTTGTGAGCAGATGCCCTGAAAGGTTTCTTCCTCGATGGTAAACTGCAATTGAGCTGCAAATCGTATGGCGCGCATCATTCGCAGTGGATCGTCGGAGAAGGTGATTTCCGGATCCAGAGGAGTTTTTATGATCCCCTTACTCAGATGAGCAACACCACCAAATGGGTCAATAAGCTGGCCTTTTAGCTCCCCATTTAGGGCAATTGCCAATGCATTGATGGTAAAATCGCGTCTTTTTTGATCATCTTCCAGGGTCCCTACCTCTACTGAAGGCTTTCGGGAGTCGCGCCTGTAGGATTCTTTACGTGCTCCTACAAATTCAATTTGCAGATTTCCAAAAGGTACCATGGCAGTACCAAAATTTTTAAAAACAACCAAGTCCTCCTCTCTCTGTACTGCTTCAGCAAACTTCTCGGCCAGGTCAATACCACTTCCCAAGCACACGATATCGATGTCAGAGGGCAAGGGTCTCTTTAAAAGAAAGTCACGAACATAGCCTCCAACTACATAAGCCGTCGTGTTGCACTCGTCTGCACAACGGGAAATCAGGGTGAATACATCGTCTCGTATTGCATCTGTTAAATCCATTTGCATCAATTTCGGAGACAAATTTACTCGAACGATGTGCTAAAATCCGAAATACAGTATGCTTTCAGGATCTGGCAAAAGCCGTGTATGATGAAATGGTGTCTTTCAATTATCTACGGACAATTTATCCTGGTGTTTTGCCCTGAACATGATGTATTGCTTGTGAAGTTGGGTGGTAGGTTAGATCTACTATACAGGGCGTAAGAACAGAACGATGCTTCAATCTTTTTTTAGTATGACACTTATGTGATTATTTTAAAGTTGGGATAAAAATAATAGCGTTTTAAGTTGTATACCAATTCATTAAGTACATACCAGAGCATGGGCATGATAATGCTGAGGTTGGATTGGCTATTCACAACTGAAAATGGAACAATGAAAACAAATTCCATCCCATGCAATCGTTGCATTTTAGCATATAGCCTTATGCAATTCTTCATTTATCAGAATTACACTGCAAAATAGTTAAATAAATGAACAAGGTGTAAAAACATATGAACTAATGCTTGTAAACTAGCTTTTAGTACTGGATGGAATTTTGCTGAATAAACAAGGTGTAAAAGGTAGAAGTACTATGTAGGAAAAAATTTTGTTTTCATAGCAAGTAGCTTGACAAATGTTTAACAATATAGAGATGAAATAAAACAGATTCATTTTTTGTAATGTCTTGTATAGTAAAAAGCTATTTTATGGGGCTTTTATTTTTAATTAAAAAATACTATTAAATTGAATTATAGACAATTGATATTTGAAATCATTTGCTCAAAATTAGAAAACTCATACGGATAGCAGTAATGGACTGTGATTCCAGATTAATAAGCTTCAGAAAACTTCTTTATAATTTGGTTTTTTAACTACGAAAATAGGATGCATGAAATTAGGTATTTATTTGAGAAATTAAACCTGAATATGTTGATACATCCATTGTCAGAAATCTAATAGTACTTTTAAATTTATTTATTGACTTTACTGCATCAATGATGAAATTTAAACAACCGATCACAACTGTTGAAGTACTATAAGGCTTGTATTCAAAATAGAAATTTAAGATATTTTGAATACCGTTAAACTTAATCTGTAAAAATTTGAGCTATTATTTATGAAATAAAAACGTAAATAAAGTGATATTTATTTTGAAATTATTCTATTGTTTTAACTTTTTAATACTTCAATATTTCATGGAAATTATTTCGTTTTGTATAAGTAGTTCTTTTGAAATTCCTACTGATTGGCTTTAGACTTTAAAATACAATTCAATAATTTACGCTTATTCTTCCACTATTTCTTATGAAGTGAAATGAAATTGTAAAAAACTACCAATTTTAAACTTGAGTATTTAAATATCATCTAAAAAATATGTATGCGTTTATTGATACATTTTTGATTTAAAAAGATGTATTTAACACTTTTTTATTTTTATTAGAATTTGTTCTCTACCTGTGAAAATCAAAGTTGACAATAGTGGCTAAAAGGTAAACCTTTATCTCACAATCAAAATAAGTGTTATTTAATAAGCAATAAGAATTAGCATATTTCTACGCACTGACTTTAATCTTTTAAAACACACAGGTTGTAAATAAATGTACCTACATCAAAAATTCCATTTAATCAATTTATTTGGTAATTGATGTAAAAAACATGCTGTCTGGTAGTAATGTCTTGGTTTAGACACATTTGGGTTTATTATTTTGTATATGTAAAAAAATATAAACTCAAAAAAATTTTCGTGTTGTAAAGTATGAAAATGTTGCATTTCCTATTGAGTTTATTAATCATTTTCATTATTACACCTGCTTTAGATCCTTATTTTGTCAAGCAAATCGTATCTACTGAAGCATTTATTTCTACAAATCAAAAATCATTTGAAAATTTTGCAATCAGCAGATTTTTAGCCTATAGCACCGATTGTAATAAGTTTTGCAATTATAATATTATAATCACCGGCTTTCAGTTCAAATATCTTCTCTCATTATCTTTTCATTATGATCTGAAAAACTCAACATATCTGCACAGAGATATTGTAATTCATTTATAGGAGTAACTGTTGGTTTTTGTTATAGAAACTTTTTTAAAAATTTTCAGAAACTCCAATTTGAATGTAGTGTTCATAAGGCATTTGATTTTTTCGTCATTCCGATGTTGCATTTCTTAAAGGAGCTGATGTTGACTTACTATAAACTTCTATATTCTCATTACATATCGGAATTTAAAGTACCATTAAATTTAGTTGTAATATTTCAATCATGGTTCAATATTTCACAAACCATTTTCGATACAATTATAAATTGCAGAAATCCAATCTTAAAAACATCTAAACCACTGATTCATAATACTCTTAAAATCATCACTATATGAACACTAAGTTTTACTGTTGGCTGATTTTTCTAAGTTCTATTTTCAGTTTATCAATGGCTCAAATCAAACGTCCCATTGGGATAAACATTTCATCAGTTGGGGATTATTCTACAGAGCTTGTTTTTACAGATGGTTTTAAACAATCAAGAAGCTGGATAAGTAGTAACGCTGATGGCACAGGGCCATGGAATACAGGAGTCAATGTACCGCTTAATGTAAGTGGATATCCATTGCAGATTCCCTACAATGATGGTTCCAACCCACCTCAAATCGTGAAAACATTAATGCTTTGGGACATTGGCAACGCGGTACCAACAGGTCATTATCGGCTTAAAGTTTGGGGAAATGGACAGGTTCGCTTGAGTTTTGGAGCCTCGGGTACGTACAACTGCCCTGTCGATACTTTAGTAAATGTAACAGGTGGGGGTATAATGCTTGAAATTCTCAGCTCTTCAGTTTCCAGTCCCATTAGTGATATTAAATTTATTTACCCCGATTATGTAAACACTTACGAAGTTCAAAAATACACCAATGAATTTCTTGATTTTTTGAAAGATTTTCAGGTAATCCGATTTATGGATTTCACGAAAACGAATGGTTCCGCTGTGGTCCAATGGACGGATAGAACACCTGCCAACTATTATACACAAGCAAAATCCACAGGAGCTTCGTGGGAAAGTGTAATTGAAATTGCTAATTTGACTAAAAAAGACATTTGGATAAATATACCTCATAAAGCAAATGACCTATATATTTATCAACTAGCTACACTTTTGCATTCAAACCTGGATTCCTCTATTAAAGTATATCTGGAATACAGCAATGAGGTCTGGAATGCAGCATTTCCTCAACATGCGGAATGTGCTCAGATGGCTCAAAGTTTAGGTTATACAGGCCCAGAATGGGAGAGAGCCTGGAAGTATACCGTGAAAAGGTCAGCAGATGTTTTTAAAATTTTTGAAGATGTTTTTGACAATGACTCCCGGCTTATCAAGATAATTCCTTCTCAGGCAACGACCAATGGCTGGTTGTCGGAGCAGCTGATTTCATATTTTAATAATCCTCTGTATAATCCACATGGCGTTAGCGCTAATGCTCTTTCTATTGCTCCATATTTTGCAGGAAATGTGGCTGATCAGATTGTATCTGATGGAGTAGTTAATTCCATAACAACGGCTGAAATTATAACACGAATGCAAAATTCTCTTACTGAAGCGTTCTCAGCTATGATTGCACATTAAACAGTAGCAAACTATCACGGACTGGACTTAATTTGTTATGAAGGAGGACAACACCTTGTAGCCACCGGTGGTAATATTACCAACAATACTCTGACAAATAAACTGATTTCCGCAAATTTACATCCTTTGATGCAAGATTTGTATTGCCAGTATTTTAACTTTTGGTATGATACCATTGGAACATTATTTTGTCATTATTCATCTCATAGTACATATACTCAATGGGGCAGTTGGGGAATAAAAATCAATTTTCAGGATATCAACAATCCCAAATATTTAGGACTTAAAAATTGTGTTCTTAATCACAATATTTCTACTAGAGAGTTTACTGAAAATTCCGTTATATCTATTTATCCAAATCCGTCAAATGGGAAGTTTTTTTTACAATTAAAAGAACCTGAAAAAGCTCATATAAAAATTTTTGACCTCACTGGAAGATTAGTGTTCCAGAAGCTGTTTACCTCACATTCCATTTTACCAATAGAGTTTACTTCCACTGGTACCTATATTATCAATATACAAACTAAAAAAATAAACAAGACTTCAAAAATTATAATCCAATGAAATGGTTGTTTCCAATCCCTGGATTAAAAAAGTTTTGAAGTTTTATTGAATGGAATTACTGGTATTGTCATTGGAATATTTCGTTTCTGTTTTCTACCGAATGATCCATTTGAGAATTTACCTAAAGTTTGCAAATAATATTCAATTGATTTGATTAAGGTCTATGATATTTCCGGTAAGAAAATCAGGGTATTTAATAGCTTACCATTCCCAAGATTACTTATAACTCGATAAAATTTAGTTTTCTTTTTTATTGATACATTTTTGATTTAATTAGACGTATTTTACACAAAAAATGTTTTACCGAAACGCCCAACACTCCAATGCCGTAAATGGCGCTGTTTTTCAGGTTTATTGAGGAAGCATCGTCGAAGTATTTGGTCGGGCAGCTGACTTCACCGATTCGAAACCCCTTATAGATGATTTGGGAGAGCATTTGATTGTCGAATACGAAATTGTTGGAGTTGTAATCCAGATTAAGTGATTCAAGCACTTTGCGACTGAAGGCCCGATATCCGGTATGGTATTCGGAGAGTTTGTGATTGACCAGGATATTTTGTATAAATGTCAATATTCTGTTGGCCAGGTATTTATACCAGGGCATTCCACCTGCCAGAGCTCCTTTGCTGAGGATTCTGGAACCGAGTACACAGTCGTACAATTCGTAGGCGATAAGGTAGCACATGGAGGGGATGAGTTTAGGGGTGTATTGGTAATCAGGGTGAAGCATTACCACGATATCTGCCTGAAGTTCGAGGGCTTTACGGTAGCAGGTTTTTTGATTACCACCATAGCCTAGATTGCGGTCGTGTCGGATAATGTGGCGAATTCCGAGCTGACGACCTACTTGGACGGTTTCATCGTGCGAACAGTCGTCTACCAGAATGACCTCATCTACCAGGTCGAAGGGAATTTCATTGTATGTTATTTCGAGGGTTTTGGCAGCGTTGTATGCCGGAAGTACTACTACGATTTTTTTATTGTTGATCATTCGATTAGATTTCTTCTTTTGAGTTCTTTATTGATAAGCGATAGTTCGCGGCCGGTCTGACCGGCTACACTTGTATTTTCTTCAGCCCGGCGTATAAGATATGGAAGTACGTCGTGTACAGGTCCAAAGGGAACGTATTTGACCACATTGTACCGCAAGGCGGCCAGATTAAAGCTGAGGTGGTCACTCATCCCATAGAGCTGGGAAAAATACACGCGGGGATCATCGTTGTGCACATTGTAGTCGGCCATGGCCCGCATGAGCACCCTGCAGCTTTCCTCATTGTGTGTACCTGCCACTAATCCGAATTGGTGAAGATTGTCTACGACAAGGCGGAGTGCGTAATCGTAGTCGCGATCAGAAGATGCTTTGTCAGGTTGTATCGGGTCTGTATATCCCAATTGTCGCGCTCGCTCTCTTTCTTTTTCCATGTAGGCCCCTCGTACGATTTTAACCCCGATCTTGCGGTTGAGCTCTCTGGCGCGTAGAAGTAGGGTTTTGAGGTATTCGAAGCGATCGTGTCTGTACATCTGAAGTGTGGTGTATACCACGGGTTTATCGGTGTTATACTTCCACATCATTTCTTCGGCCAAAGTGTCAATGGCTGGCTGGATCCAGCTTTCTTCGGCATCGATCATCACGGGCAAATTGCACAAAGCGGCTTCGGCACAGATGGAATTAACGCGTGACTGTACGCGCTCCCACTCTTTTAGCTCATTGGCTGTGAGTGGGCATTGCTTACTTACTTTTTCGAGAAGAGCAAAACGTCCGATGCCTGTCATTTTAAAAACGGCAAAGGGTATTGCTGGCTTGTCTTTCGAAAACCGGATGATTTCAATAATTTTCAGACAAGTATGCTCGAAGTCATCTTCCGATTCCTTGCCTTCTACACTGTAATCCAGAATGGACTTTACCCCAAATTGATACAGCCTTTCAATGGTAGGGAGCGACTCCTGCATGGTCTCACCACCGCAAAATTGTCGGAAGATGGTTTTTTTTACGATCCAATGGTAGGGAATGTGCAGTTTATCGGCTAAGGGAAGTATTTTCTTTCCAAATGTAACAATGGAAGGATTTTCGATAAGCTTAAAGAGCCAGCGGGCTTGCCTGAGTTCAGCATCTGTTCGGTAACTGAAGGCTATGCTGGTATTTTCAAATAGCTCTGGGTCTTCATAGGGCTTCATAGTAGCTTCTGTCAGTTTTGGCGGGCAAAGATAGAATTGGGACTAAGCGCAGATTAAATGATGTCGGGTTTTTTATTTTCGGCAAAAATGCAATCGTTTATCCAGTTGTATTATACTGTTCAAAATAGGTTATGATGTTCATTATTTGATAAATGTACCGCATTCACATATCATTTTTAATATAGAATTTGATGGTAATTTATTGTCTGAAAGCATTGTATGTAACTAAAGATTTGAACGAATTACTTACAGGAGATTACCAGCTCGAAATACCGGAAACTTTGATTTTACTAAATATGTAAAGCAAGAGATTTTTTTAGTAATATCTATGACATGCCATGTAATGACAAATGCATAATCTCTTATTATTTTAAGCAATTTAAAAATTAATTCCGTTAATGAGAATCCTCCCTTCCAATCGGAGGTCATAAGGTGGTGAAAAGAGGTCTCTATATACCATCTAAAACCCACATAACTGCCAGTAATATTAAAGTTTGAAAAAGAAATCAAATAACAAAGATTACCTGTTTACCTTTAAAATACTCAGCATCCACATAAGATATTTTCCAAAAATGAATTTATTATAAATTGAGTTTTCAGGTCCTTCACTCAGATACAACTGCCTGGAATCGCTATTTATAAAATGATGAATCGTTATAAAACCTGATAACATTTTTTTTAACGATTATAACATATTACTTAATTTTACTTGTGCTACTAGTTTTAAACAAGGATTAAATGGTTCCAAATCTGTTCAATAAGATGTGGATAAGATGGTCCTGGATTGTATTAATCTTGGATATGGACCAATATGTCAGGTAATAGTGATTTTTTATGTGATATTTTAGCTTAACAACTTAGGTTTAAAATCATAAATTACTTGCGTAGTCGTGAGTAAATCCTTCTTACGACAGGGGTCGGTGAAAGACGGACAGCAGTGCGTATGCATAGCTGAAGAAGGTATTGCCACCAGGTAAAAAAACCCATTCGGTAGATCATAGACATAGATTTGTATTCGAGGCGGAGGTAATGCCAGCCTCTCCGGCGATGAATGAGAGCTCTTCCTGCTCGCACCTTTACCAACGGACGGGGAATGTTGGCGGTGCGATATCCGGCATGTAGAAGACGAGTCCAGAGTACATAATCTTCGCCCATTACTTTAGTGAGGGGATAGCCACCTACGCTGAGTACTGCATCGCGTCGGTAGATAACGGTTTGATGATTGAAGGGACAGCGCCAGTGAGCGAACTTATAAATTTCACTGTGCGAAACGGGCGGCCTGCGGGAAGACAAAAAGGTAGTCATGGATTCATCATATTCATCAATCCAGGAGCCAACGATGACTACGTCAGGGTTTTTCACCAGGAAATCCCACTGAATTTCAAATCTTTGGAGGTCGGAAATGTCGTCGGCATCCATTCGGGCTATCCATGGCTGTGTAGCAGCCTGAATGCCGGCATTAAGGGCTGCAGGAATGCCTTGATTTTCGGGAAGCGTGACCAACTTGCCATTGTGATGCAGCTTGAGCCAAAAGCGGATACGATCGTTGAGTTCAGAGGAAATGGGTCCGTCTTGAACGACAATGAGTTCAGAAGCGCGTTGTGTCTGCTGTGTGAGACTGCGCATTGCCTGGTCAAACCAGTCGGCCCGGTCGCCATAATACACAGGGATGAGTACGGAAATGGGCAGGTATTGATCAAAGTAAGTTTTCATATAGGGACAAATATGCGGCTGAGACCACATCAGGGGAAAAGTCTTTTTGGAATCTCCTATAAGCGGCTTCTGTCAACTGTGCTTTTTGATGAATAGCCGCAGATACTGCACTGCTAAATTGAACCACGTCGGATGGTCGGCAGCGCAAAACCTCAGAAGAAAAAAGCTCCTGAAAGGTCCTGATATCATTAACGACTACCGGTATTCCCGCCTGAAAGGCCTCGAGCACGACCAAAGGAAAGCCCTCGCTGAGTGAGGGAAGCAGCAGTACATCTGCTACCGGCAATAGTGCGCTTCCACCATCGATATGTCCTTGCAGAAGAACGCGGTGCTGAAGCTTTTGGTCGGAAATTTTTTCTTTGAGTTTTGTCATCAGAGGGCCTGTACCGATGTGAATCCACTTCCACTCTGGATTGGCTATCAAAAGGGGAATGATGGTGAAAAGGTTTTTTCGCTCATTGACAGTGCCAATGGTCATAAGCAGTATTGAATTCCCTTTCCAATCGGATATCCGAAGAGCTAATTGCCGAATATACTCCGTTGGCTGTGGCAAAATACGTGTGTTGGGTATGTAACGGACATTTTGCAGCCTTTTGCCTTGATAGTATCGCTTCATTTCCGGTGTAATGGCTACCAGAGCGTCTTTGTTTTTAAGAGCGAGGTAGTGAAAAGCCGTGCCGGCAATGGCATGAGGAATAGGGTATTCAATGCGGTATTCTACTGGGAAAAAGTTGTGAAGGGTCGCTACAGTCCTGACTCCGGGATTAAATGTTTTTTGTATAGCGGAAAAAAGGTCAGGTCTAAGCGTATGGCTATGAAGTATGTCATATTCACGCCATTTTCGGGACAATTTAAAGAAGGATATCTTCCGGCCATTGGTCCAGCGATAGCCGTTCTTTTCATCAAAATAGAAAAGGTCTACTTCGGCTTTTTTAGCTAGTAATTGACTGAGCTCATGAGCTACAGTGACCGGTCCGGTCATTGCAGGGGATGGGATTAGTTGAGCGATTTTCAAAGTCGCGTGTGTAGTTATTTTTGTTTAAAACTGAGGCAAATCTATTGGATTTAAAAAAAGAAAAAAGAATATTTACTGGATTTGTCAGGCCTTCAGATATTTGGCAATTGATAGTTTTTAGACATTCGGCCAACATGATCAATGCTCTCTAATGATTCTTTTGGTCCATAATATAAGAAGGTGGATATACCAAGTAGAGGGAGTGTTTTTGATTAGAATTACCGATATAAAAAATGCTTACCCGCCAGCCATAAGTCCATGGCAGCTTGGAAAGGAAGACTATGGCTCTGAAAGATTGACATTCCACAGATTTGAACAATCTTGAAAGAAAGTTGCTCGATCAGATTTTTGTATTTGGAAGTTAGCCTACGCACACTATCCTCGGCTGATACTATTGATTGAGAAGACAGGCTTGCGTACACCTGGTCTGCCAGCGTGTAGAGGTCATTTCTCCAATGTTGTGTAGCATGCGATAAATTGTTGAGCTCATCGTTAGGAGAAATGTGTTCGTATGAAAGGAATTCAGAAACATGTTGTAAAAAACAATGAGCCATACCCAGCAGCGAGGCCGACATACAGAACCTGGCGAATGATGAAAAATCCAGTCGATAAAGAGGATAGTTTGTATAGGGCTGAATAGTTCCTATGGTGAATGCAAAAGATTCAGGAATTTTTACATCCTTGGCCTCAATAGTAAAGGTAGCTGTAGCTTTCATAGCCAAATATGGCCAGTGAGTATGCACAATTACCTGTTGGGGTGGCAATACAAAGGTGCGGTAAGTACCATCTTCCAGGAGTGCATTGACAGTAAATGCCGTGGCAATATCGGCACCAGTACAGAAATTCCACGTGCCGTTTAACAACCAGAAATCCCCCTTTCGGATGGCGGAGCCCGTTGTGGCACCACTACCTGAAATCAAGACTTTATCAGGTCTGAAAATTTGCGAAGCAAGTGTTTCTGGCATACTTCCGGCAAAGTAGCCTGCACCTGCACCAAGATTGACCCTCCATCCAAGACTGCCTTGAACAGCAGCAGTATGGTAAAGAACATCCAGACCTTCAGAAAGTGGGAGTTCAAAACCACCGAGCGATTGGGGAAGAAAAATTTTGAACCAACCTCCTGAAAAAAGGTGCTCTTTCCACCCTGACGGCAGCAACCCGTTGGTATATACTTGCAAAAGTTCAGGTTTATCGAGCTTAAAAGGCTTGTAATCAAACATTAATAATGAAAATGTCTTACAATTAAGCAAATGTAGGAGTTGTAAAAAGTCCAAGTGTTAACAAGAAAAAAAAACGGTTGAGGTAATTCATACACACACTTAAAATCTTAGTATTGTATTTGGTGTGAACTAAGATGCAGCATATTAGCTTTGTCGACCTGTTTTTCTGCATCAGAAGATTGTATTCATGTCATCAGCTACCAAGTATATTTTTGTTACTGGCGGTGTTACGTCATCATTGGGGAAAGGTATCATTTCCTCATCGCTAGCTACTTTGCTACAGTCCAGGGGCTACTCAGTTACCATCCAGAAATTGGATCCTTACATCAATGTGGATCCCGGGACGCTCAATCCTTACGAACATGGTGAATGCTTCGTAACGGAAGATGGAGCAGAAACAGATCTGGATTTAGGACATTATGAACGATTTCTCAATCGGCCTACCTCCAGAGCAAACAATGTAACTACCGGAAGAATATATTTAAATGTAATCGAAAAAGAAAGGAGAGGGGAGTTTTTGGGCAAAACGGTGCAGGTAATTCCTCATATCACGGACGAGATCAAAAACCATATCAAAATCCTGGGCCAGTCAGGGGAATATGAGATTGTGATTACTGAAATCGGTGGCACGGTGGGCGATATTGAAGCACTTCCTTACATTGAGGCAGTCCGACAGCTGAAGTGGGAGCTTGGAGAGAATGCATTGGTCGTGCACCTCACACTTATACCTTATCTGAAAGCAACTGGTGAGCTTAAGACCAAACCTACACAACACTCTGTTAAGATGCTTCAGGAAAGTGGTGTACAGCCGGACATATTAGTATGCCGTACTGAGCATCCTCTTGGTGAGGACATTCGAAAGAAGCTCGCGTTGTTTTGCAATGTTAAAAAAGACGCAGTCATTGAATCTATCGATGCAGAGACCATCTACGCTGTGCCTATGCTGATGCGAAATGAGAAGCTCGATGAAGCTGTATTGAAACGGTTGAAACTGCCCATGCAGGGAGAGCCCGACCTGGCACAATGGAAAGATTTTCTCTACAGGCTCAAATTTCCAAAGGCAGAGGTAACCGTAGGGCTAATAGGAAAGTATGTAGAGTTAAAGGATTCCTACAAGTCCATTGCTGAGAGCCTGATACATGCGGGTGCCAAAACCGAATTGAAAGTTAACATACGATGGATACATGCTGAAACATTAAGACCCGATACTGTATCTGAAACCCTTCAGGGACTACACGGAGTATTGGTAGCACCCGGATTTGGTGAAAGGGGATTCGACGGAAAACTCGAAGCTGTACGCTACGCTCGCGAGAGAAAAATTCCGTTTTTTGGAATCTGTCTGGGTATGCAGGTAGCTGTCATTGAGTTTGCCAGAAATGTAGCCGGGCTCGTTGGTGCTAATTCCACTGAAATCGACCCAAATACCCCACACCCCGTAATTGACCTGATGGAAGACCAGAAAAATATTACAGACAAAGGCGGCACCATGCGTCTGGGGGCCTGGCCATGTACTCTGAAAGAAAATACCCTCGCCTATGCCATCTATCGAAGAACTAATATATCTGAACGACACAGACACCGGTATGAGTTCAATAATACATATCGCAATCAACTGGAAGAAGCCGGTTTGGTGTTTTCAGGGGTTAATCCTGATAAAGACCTGGTCGAGATTGTAGAGCTGACAGACCATTCATTTTTTATTGGAGTTCAATTTCACCCCGAGTACAAAAGCACAGTGGCACATCCTCATCCCCTGTTTGTTAACTTTTTAAAGGCATGCGATACGGTGGCTAAGTCATCAAAAGATTAAAAAATTACAGTCATAAACAGAATATGAATAAGTTAGATAACAATACCATCATCGGTCTGATTCTGATTGGAGTCATTATGATGTGGATAGGTTTCACCAGTACTCCACCAGCCGAAACCTCTGCTGTACAAAAAGTTGAAACCTCCGATGAAACTACAGCAGATGATATCAATGAAGAGGAAGAGATCCCATCAAGTATTGAAGGAATAGTAATGGCAGATTTTTCGAATGAAGAGTTTTTCTCAATTGAAAATGACTTAATTTATCTGAACCTCTCAAACAAGGGGGCCTCCATTCGACAAGCCATTATAAAAAACCAGTTCAACTATAAAAAGGAACCCTTAAAACTGGTAGATGAAAATCTTGAGTTTAAAATACTACTTGGCAAAGTACTATCCGTACCCACGGATAGGCTTTTCTTTCGAATATCCGACAAATCAGAAAGTCACATTCGATTTTCTGCGGAAGTGGAGGGCAAACCAATACATATCACTTACCATCTACGCAATGGAAGTTATCGAGTTGAGATTACGGTAGAGTCGCCGATGCTTCAAAACGGAGGCTTTATCGATATGAAACTCAAAGGATTCAGACTTGAGAAAAATCGAGATTTTGAAAGCAATCGGACTACGGTGTACTACCACCTCTCGTCAGGGAAACTGAAAAACCTCAGCGAAACACGTTCAGATAGCGAGAGGGCCGAACAGTTGGACTGGATAGCCTTCCGACATCAATTTTTTTCGCTGATACTCAACAGCAAGAATGAATTTCCGAATGCTGAAATGACGGTAGAACCACTACCGGATGAAAATTACACCAAGCTGATGACACTGCGCGCTGAACTGCCATCTACCTCCTCAGCCATTGATATGAACCTCTACATGGGGCCCAATAAATTTGTAATTCTTAAAAAATACAAGAACGACTACGAGAAGCTGATTCCGCTGGGATGGGGCATTTTCGGATGGATTAACAGAGGCGTAGTAATCCCCATATTCAATTGGCTTGAATCCTACGGCCTGAATTATGGCATTATCATCCTGCTCATGGCCATTATGATCAAAATAGTGATTTTCCCATTTACGTATGGTTCTTACAGAAGTATGGCCAAAATGAGGATACTCAAACCCGAAATGGATGAAATCAATGAAAAATACAAGGATGAAAAAGACCAGCTGAAAAAACAACAAGCTTTGATGGAACTTTACAAAAAAAGTGGGGTCAATCCGCTGGGTGGTTGCATACCACTTTTGTTTCAGTTGCCGATACTGTTTGCTGTATTTCAATTTTTTCCGGCATCCTTTGAGCTTAGAGGACAATCATTTTTGTGGGCAGAGGATTTGTCCACTTACGACTCAGTATTCGAATTGCCTTTCAGAATACCCGGGTATGGGTCGCACGTGAGCTTGTTTACATTGCTGATGACCATCTCAACCATCATTTATACATGGATGAATCAGCAGCTTACACCTCAAAACAACCAATATCCGCAGCTGAAATACATGATGTATCTGATGCCCGTAATATTCCTCGGCGTATTTAACAACTATGCCGCCGGACTTACATACTACTATTTCGTCTCTAACCTGATTACTTTTGGACAGCAATATGCCATTAAGTCCTTTATCGACGAAGAAAAACTGCACGCTAAAATCAAAGAAAATCAAGCCAGAGAAGTCAAACCATCGAAATTTATGCAGACCTTTGAGCAGCTGGCCAAAGAACAGCAAATCAAAGGAAACAGAAGCCTCCGGCGCAAAAAAATCTAAAATGAAACATTGGATAATCTTTCTCTCGATGTTGGCAGGTGGTATAGCGGGTGGCTGCAAAAGCAAGTCCAATACCACTGCCAGGGCTTTACATGGTAACAAGCCCTTTACCATCACTTTAGAACGAACTCCCTGCTTTGGTACCTGCCCGGTCTACACCGTCACTTTGGACTCCGATGGAAAACTTACTTTTATAGGAAAAGATTTTGCAAACCCCAAAGGTCAATATGAAACCTATATTCCCCTCGACGAAGTACAGAAAATCAGGGCAGCATTGGTAAGCATCAATTTTCTCAATCTACAAGACGCTTACGACAACGTGTACATAAGCGACCTGCCCTCTGCCATCACTACTCTGAACGTAAACGGAAAAGTAGTAAAAACAGTGACAAACAGATACAATCCGCCTCCACAGTTGGTAAAGTTTGAGCTGATGATCGATAATCTATGGAGAAGTGAATTTGAAATAGATAGGTGACAAAAAGTAAATTGAATTACCGGTCAGTCAAAAAAGAACGGCTCTATCTTTAATTTGAAATACAGAGCATGCCAGCCCAGATTGAGAGAATGCCTTCAGCAATCGCATCCATATGAGCGACACTATAAAACACGAATGCGGAATAGCCCTGTTGAGGCTGTTGAAACCGTTGGATTACTATAAAGAAAAGTATCAAACGGCCTTCTATGGGCTTAATAAGATGTATTTGCTGATGGAAAAGCAACACAACCGGGGACAGGATGGAGCCGGTTTGGCTTCCATCAAATTTGACATGCAGCCCGGACAGCGATATATCAGCCGGATCAGATCCAATGATAGTGCACCCATCAAAGATATCTTTGCCAGGATACGAATCCGGTTTGCCGAGCTGCTTGCTGACAAGAAACCTGATGAGCTGCCCATGCAGCGCTTAAAAGAATTGCTTCCCTACGTAGGCGAGCTGTATCTGGGACACCTGCGCTACGGTACGTATGGCGGAAACAGCATAGAGCAATGTCACCCATTCCTTAGGCAAAACAACTGGATGACCCGCAATTTGCTGCTGGCCGGTAATTTCAACATGACCAATGTGGACTTTCTCTTTCAAAAGCTGATCAACTTAGGGCAGCATCCCAAAGAGAAAGCGGATACGGTCACCATTCTGGAGAAAATTGGCCATTTTTTAGACAAAGAAAATGAAGACGTTTATCAGAAATACAAAAAAGCCGGATACAGCAAAAAAGACATCACCCCTCTGATCGCAGCTGAGCTCGACCTGGCTAACATTCTGAAAAAAGCCAGCAAACATTGGGATGGAGGATATGTAATGGCGGGTCTGCTTGGGCACGGTGATGCTTTTGTGCTTAGAGATCCGGCAGGCATACGCCCGGCGTATTATTACGCCGATGATGAGGTGATCGTCGTAGCCAGTGAGAGGCCGGTAATTCAGACCACTTTCAATGTACCTCTCAAAAAAATAAATGAACTAATACCCGGCAATGCTTTAATCATTAAAAAAAACGGGTATTTCGAAGAGAAAAAAATCAAAAAAGACACCTCCCGCAGGAGCTGTTCCTTTGAAAGAATTTACTTCAGCCGGGGAAATGATGCAGGAATTTACAAGGAGCGAATTGCACTTGGAAAAGCCCTTGTAGAGCCAATTTTAAAATTGATCAACTACGACCTGGAAAATACCGTATTCTCTTATATTCCCAATACAGCTGAGGTTGCCTACTACGGCCTGATTCAAGGCTTAAACCATTACCTCAACCACAAAAAAGCCGATCAAATCCTGAAACTGGGCGGCAGTTGCGACAAGAGTGACCTGCTCCACATTCTGGACCAAAAAATCAGAATGGAAAAAATTGCCTGGAAGGACGCAAAACTTCGAACTTTTATCACCGAAGATGCCTCCCGCTCTGATTTGGTAAGTCATGTTTACGATACGACTTATGGCGTCGTCCATGCAACGGATAACCTGGTCGTGCTCGATGACTCAATAGTAAGAGGAACAACGCTGCGTGACAGTATTCTGAAAATTTTGGACAGACTTAATCCAAAGCACATTGTCGTAGCATCTTCTGCACCTCAAATCCGATATCCGGATTGCTATGGCATCGATATGGCTATGCTTGGTGATTTTGCCGCCTTTCAGGCGGCAATAGCCCTTCACAAAGAGCGTGGTACGGAATCCGTAATTCAGGAAGTGTATGAAAAGTGCAAAGCTTACCTGTCTGATGAAAATCCGGAGCCAGTAAATCACGTAAAAGCGATTTACAAGTCGTTTTCAGTAGAAGACATTTCAAAAAAAATGGCTGAAATCCTATCGCCTGAAGGAATTCGAGCAAAAGTTTCCTTTGTGTTTCAAAGCATTGAAGCACTCCATGAAGCTATACCTGAGCATACGGGCGACTGGTATTTTACGGGTAACTATCCGACGCCTGGTGGAATGCGTGTAGTCAATCAGGCATTTGTAAATTACGTAGAGGGTAAGCGCCAGAGAGCATACTGATATGTATCCCGACAGGAAAATATTTTTTGTTTCAGACCTTCACCTTGGAGTCGATGCCTCCCTGACATCAATCGACAGGGAAAGGCTTTTTGTAAAATGGCTGGATGTACACAGCCGCGAAATGGATGAGCTGTATATTGTGGGCGATTTGTTTGACTTTTGGTTTGAATATCGAAGAGCAGTACCTCGTGGATTTACCAGGGTTATTGGCACACTGGGCCTGCTTGCAGACCAAGGGGTAAACATCCATCTGTTTAGCGGTAATCACGATTTGTGGATTTTTGACTACCTGCCACGTGAAATTGGCTGTACACTTCACAAACAACCTGTAGTGCGCGAAATCGATGGAAAGAAATTCTACATCGGTCATGGAGACGGACTTGGGCCTGGTGATTATGGCTATAAATTTTTAAAACAAATTTTTACAAATCCTGTAGCACAATGGCTGTTCAGGTATTTACACCCCGATGTCGGAATCTGGATCGCAGAGCGTTCGAGCCGGGCCAGTCGTCGAAACACTGGCGGCAGCGACAGAGTATTTACAGGCAAAGAAAAAGAGTGGCTATATCAGCACTGTCTCGATGTATTGAAAACGCAAGCAATCGATTATTTCATATTCGGACACCGGCATTTACCATTGGATCTCAGCATCGGGCAGGCAAGATATGTAAATCTGGGAGATTGGCTCTCGTATCAGACCTATGCTACATGGGATGGTGTCGATCTTCGTACACATGCCTTTGAAAAAGTGAATCCGTTCACATGCGCTTAAATGGATTGGATACTTGTTTTTTTTGGCGTTGTTCTTCTGATAGCTGGCTTGTTAGGGGCACTGCTGCCGATTTTGCCGGGTCCCCCTCTTAGCTTTATAGGTTTGGTAGTACTTCAGCTGAGTAAACAGGTCGAATTTACAATGGCCTTTCTCGTATCTGCAGGGGTGGTGGCCTTTTTGATTACTCTACTGGATTACTACATCCCAGCCTGGTTTACAAAAAAAATGAAATCTTCCCCGCAGGCTACCAAAGGTGCTGTGATAGGTACGGTGTTGGGTTTGTTTATTCTGCCCCCATTCGGCATTGTAGTATTACCTGTTGTAGGAGCGTTTGCGGGCGAACTGATGGCCGGCAGCAGTGTAAAAAAAGCCAGCGCAAGTGCGCTGGCAGGTCTTATGGGTATCGTAAGCGGAGTGGTATTAAAAGGTATTTACGGACTGTGGGCTCTGATAGCAGGTGTGTACCGTCTGTTTTAACCTATACCTTGCTGTGATTTGTGATAATCTTCCAGAAATTTCTTAAGTCCGATGTCGGTGAGGGGATGATTGAAGAGACCCATTATCGAACTAAGTGGCCCGGTCATTACATCTGCTCCAGCTTCAGCACATTTTATGATGTGCAACGTATGTCTGACAGATGCAGCAAGGATTTGTGTCCCAAAGCCGTAGTTGTCGTAAATCAATCGAATTTGTTCGATCAGTTGCAGACCGTCGTAGGATATGTCGTCTAGCCGGCCGATAAATGGGGATACATAGGTGGCTCCTGCTTTAGCAGCCAATAGAGCCTGGCCTGCAGAAAATACAAGGGTACAGTTGGTTTTAAGTCCTTTCGTAGAAAAATATTTGATGGCTCGTACACCCTCCGGAATCATAGGTACTTTTATGACGATGTTCGGGTCTATCTCAGCCAAAGCCTCTCCCTCGCGTGCAATCCCTTCAAAATCTGTAGAAATCACTTCGGCACTTACTGGTCCGTTGACGATCTGACAGATCTGCTTGTAGTGTGCTTTTATATTTTGCTCCCCCTTAATGCCTTCTTTTGCCATCAAACTTGGATTGGTCGTGACGCCGTCCAGAATACCAAGTGATTGAGCCTGAATGATTTGGTCCAGGTTAGCTGTGTCAATAAAAAATTTCATAGGTTGGATTTCTTTTGGGTCAAAGGTATGATATACCGGGTGGAGTTTTTAATACTTAGACCGGGACCATAACTCGTCACACCTTAAGAGTGCAATGCATTCAAAGTCAAAATTTAACCATTTAAACTCTACACGATTTTTCAGCATTCGGTTAATTACACAAAAAAGCTGATACGTAGCATTCACCCGTTACTGTCCGGAACTCGGACGATTTGCTCAAGTCTAACAGATAAACCGATGACCTTATCAAACATCTGTATTGATTGGTCTCTTTTGACTTGTATTTTTCTGAATTTTCCTTTACCTAATTCTTGTGTATATGCCGGTTTTCGAATGGTATAATTTGATTTTTTTTTAAAGAGAAAATTCGGTAATGCACTACATGAGTAAGGTAGTTGTGCACGTTTGTTGTGCTTTAATCTTCCGCCACTATAAATCTTTTGAAATCTATCAGATTTTCTTTGGTTGGAAATTTTTGATTTGTGTATTTACATCTAAATTATCACTCGAAACCAATCAAAGCTGAGTAAAGGAGGTTTTTATCGCATTGTATCATATTAAAATGAATTTGACATTAATTTTTTATACCCATTCAAAAATATAAATGATGCTTAAAAATAATTAAGAGATAATAAAGAAAGGCAACACCATATCTCTTCGAAAAAGATAAAAAAAGCTGGAACAGTTACTAGAAATTTGAATACAACTGTTAGCGAAATCTCAACGACATACCTCCTCTAAAGCTGATGTTTTCTTCCAGGAAAACATTGCCCATTACCCAGCCTTTTGTCTTTGCTTCAATTTCGAAATATGGCCACCATGCTCCTAGTACAAAGGCACTCCTAATACTCAACAGTCCTCCTAAGCTTGCATCGCTGGTAGTAAAAGATTGATTCCTGGGTTGTGTCCATACCATGCCTCTTCCCGATACCATGATTTTATTGAAATAAAATGGCCTATCGATTACTGCACCTTCCAGTCCAAAGAAGGATGCGTTCAGATTGTTGAAATTATGCAGGGAAAAAAAGTAGTTGTTTTTCGGTGTTTGATAAAACAGGTCCAGACAAATGTCGTTGCCAAATGAGGTGAGCAAATGTCTGATGGCTATGTTTCCGTAATGATCGCCTTGTGCTGTGGACTTGAGTTTGATTTTTGGGAAGCCAAATAAATGAGGAGATAATAGATTTATCCACTGTAAGTTGCCTTGTCTTTTGAGATACGCTAGTTCGTCGGTACTTAACTCAGAAGGTTTTATGTATCGATTGATGCCTACTCCGGATGGATGTATTCCCCGTTCTTCATATGGTCTGTCGGGATTGAATAAAGCACTGACCCAGGCAGTAAAGTCAGGCCCTGTAAAGTCCCTCTTGGAAATATCTGCACCTTCTTTTTCATTAGCCTCATCGATCAATGGGTCAAAATCTTCGGCACTTGCTGACTGAATGACATAGGTGATAGCGTTTAAGGTGCTCAACCAGTAAAGAGGGATGTGTGGCAAGGTTTGATTGTAGTAAAAATTGTTTTTCTGCAAGGACTGGATTTGATGATACTGAGCCTCAAGTCCAGCTGATTGAAGCCGTATAAAATCAAAAGTATGTTGATCCGAGAGGCGTATTAAGTCTTCATCATCGATTTTTCTGACTGAAACGGTAGCTTGCCCAAACGGGGAAGGTGTTCATATCATTAAAACTGTTAATTTCTCTTCTGGTTAGCACTGCCCGGTGGTATTCTTCATGCAACCAACCCATTCCAAAAGGCGCATACAACGAAATAAGATCAAATCCTAAGACGAGGGCACTGCCGAGTAGTTTTCTGAAAAATTCATTTTTTAATCGGACTCCTCTATTGATACCATAGTGGGCTGTGGAATAGAGATTATTTGACATTGCCAGCGATTGGGCCATGCTGGGGTTGGCATAACCGGTGAAAAAGCTTCCTGTGGTTCGCGTTGCATAGAACTGATGGGGCATATCTAGGACCGGAAATTCTAGGTAAAGCCCGATTGTGTCAGCAGGAATTTTTGTTTGTGCAAAACTTACTTGCTTTAAGAAAAATAATGATAAAATTTGAATCGAAAATCTTGTTTTCATATATCCATTTTCAATAATCATTTATTAATCAAAATTAAAAATTAAACAAAAAACTTAAAATTATTTTTCTATTAAGTACCTCAATTTTTACTTAACTTTTCACCCGTAAAATTCAGATCATTTAGAAAATTTTTTTTTTACCTAACGCGCATGATCTACTGCGACCATTTAAGGCCTTTGGTTGACAATTTCTCATTCATTATTTACAGCTTTGGATATATAAATTTTGGATTAGCTCGTTTGTAAATAGGATTTGGATGACATGTTTTCTGCACAATTATTGAAATATGAATTTATTGGCAAGACAATTGAATATTTTCTTCTTTACCATTCGAAAACACGGAAACTAATCTTTTTAAAGTACCGATTTAATGTGCAAAAAATTGTCAATAATGAAATTCGTCGCTGCCTTTTGTGTATTATAACTTATTACACGACTTTTTTCAACTTCTTTAATCGAAACAAAACAATTTTTCTGTATCAAGCAGTTTACTTTCGTCTTGAGTTTTAAAATCCATAGATAAAGATTTTTGTCATACTATTCCTGCTTAAGGATGTACATGATACCTGAGACATTTACTTAATAAACAGTCTTTGAACATGTTCTCAATAAAAAAACAAATAAGCTCACCAAGTTTAATTTCAGCCACTATATCTGTACGGACTAAGGGGGCTATATGGAGCTCTTTGTCTGCAAAAGTTGTAAAAAGTTAATTGACATTTTTAGGTTATTTATTTGACCCGTCTGTTAATTTCATTTCACCTTTCAGTCTTTCGATTGTATTTGTGGATTACCCCATAAGCAATGCCTGCAGCTATCAGGAGTCCTAAGCCTCCATCTATGGGCGTAGGGTTATTGGGCATACCTGGCTGGGCCATTAGTTCATGAACAAGTAGCAGGATGAACAAGGTTGTGATTTGTTTTTTCATATTCAATATCTTTAGTTATGATTGAATTTTACACTTATGTAGTTTGCTCCATTGCTTACTTTGATAAGGTAAATTCCTGCTCGAAGTGGAGGTAACTTTATCTTTAATGTTTCGTGTTCACTTGTTGTTTCAGTTGTTTTAAGTAAACTTCTGCCGGTCATATCGATCAATTCCACTTTTACAAGCTCAGACAATGTGTTTTTGATGTATGCATAACCTTCTGAATGCCATACCTGAATGCTCACCCTACGCTTATCAAATTCATATGTATCTACACTTTGAGGGCTAAAGTGTAAAACGAATCTTTGAGCATCATGGTGGGCCAAATGCTGGAAGTGATATTCCTGATGAAATGGGTGGAAGTTATTCAACAACCGATCTTCAAGCCATACCTGTCGCGGGTAATTGTTTTCGCTCTGGTCCAGTTTCAATGAGTAAGGTCCCTCTTGAGAACATTCAAAATATACGGGTACACTCTTGGTGCTTAGAAGTTCTTCCTGTGCATTGACGGCTACTGCTCTATTTGCGGCTTTGGAGTATAGATTGATGTTGCCGTAATCGTTTGAGAGTTTTTCACCATCGTAAGCCAAATCGAATCCCGAACTGGCACCGGTCATAAAGATGAAATAAGCCAAATCTTCTGCCTGATTTTGAATTCCTTTGGCTTCTAATTTGAAGGCCAGTCGCTCACTAGTAGTTTTTCCTAATGGAGGTTGCTGGTTGGCAACTCTTCTTGATTTTTCAAAGGTAAAAGTTCCTCCGGTTACTGTTCTCACCCAAAAAGCTTGCATGGGAGCTATAAAGCGACCATTTCCTATCATAGATCCGGGAGTAAAGCTTTGAAAGCCATTGTTGCTGGAATTTCGGATATGGATGGTACTTACGTGGTTTTGTCCAAAATCCTGAGGGTTGTTGTTAAAATCTCCAAAATCGTAAACACTAAAGTATGGATTGGCAATTAGATTCCAGCCATATAACTCATTACCATCGATTGTACCTGTGAATCCAACGCCCTGGCTGCTGTAGTTTAGATTTGCAAGGATATTCACTCCTTCTGTTTTGTTACCTGTAAGAGTAACATTTCCCGGAAGGCTTCTGGTAAAGAGACCACTGTTATTGCTGCCGGCATACAATACATATCCTCTACCTATATCAAATTGTGCAGCCGGTAACTCGTAGTCGTTGGTCAGGGCATTCCATTGATAGATAGGTTCCTTGAGGAAAAAGGGCAGGTGTTACCTGCAACTGATTAATATTTACTTCCATTGGACTTCCTATGCTGAACCAACGGCCATTGTTGCTACCTCCGTCGTTTATAGCCGGATTGGGGAGTCCTTCTACTAAATACATTTGTCTTTGAATTTGTCCCTGACCTTCCACCTGATTCTGTATCAGATTGGCATATCCGGTAGAATTCGCATTTAAGCTGATCAAGGCTTCTGTTCGCAGCAGTCCTTTTACATGAAGTCCTGAAGTAGGCTGTACCTGAATGGGGGCATTGGCTCGGCTGATGATGTCACGAGCCTCTATGTAATTGGTGATCGTTGGGTAGGAGGGGCGACCTGTCGGGAAAAGGATAGAACTTTGAGACGTGGGAATGCTGTTGCCAAACCAGTTGCCAGGTGAGTTCCAGTCGCCGTTCAAGGCGTCTCCGGTCCAACGATTGAATATGTTGATTTCAAAATTATCGATTGCTACAGGTGGTTGATTGCCAGCCGAGGCATCATTGATCCACTCTAGAACTATGCGCACAACTTGGTTGTGGTATGCACTAGGCATTTCATACAAGAAAACTGTAAAATTGGCTTCGTTAGATAGGTTGTCCGATAATTGAATTCTACCAGTAGGGGCAGAGCCTAACGGAGTTATTTGAGTTCCTGCCTCAGGTGTATAAGTAACAGGCACCAACCACACCCTGAGCCTATCTGCATTAACTTGCCCTACCCCGCGCCACATAAAACGAATGTAGCATTCCTGATTGGTATTGAAGTTCAAATCGCGATACGCGTGACTTACTGAAGCTTGTGTGATGTCGTACTGATTGTTAACTCCGTTGTTGTTGCTTATATACAACCCATATGAGCCCTCATACGCTGTAGCCTGGCCTCTGAACCATCCGTTGCTTTGGTTAGCTGTAATCCACCCTTCGGCATCCTGCTCAAAGGTATGTAGTGATGGTATGGTAACTGCTATTTGAGGTGCAGTAAAAGTAAAAGGTCCCACCCAGCCGCTGAAGGTATTGCTTGCACAAATAGACCTTACATAATAACTATACGTAAAACCTGCGCTAAGGCCAGTCAAGGTGTATGGATTGCTGCTAACAGGGTTTATTAAATTGCCATTTCCTTGGCTGAAGCCTACTATACCCCATTCTATTTGCCATTGGTTGGCTGTTCCGTTTTCAGTCCAGTTGAGTTGTGCCGATGTAGAAGTGATGTTGCTTGCGCTTAAATTACTGGGGTCGCTGCATTGCAATCCACCAAATTCTATGGCACCAGGGTCGGGAGTGTTGCTTCTGGTAGTACCGTTAAAATCGGTAGGCACTATAGCGGTGAGATTTAATCCAATATTGTCTAAGGCTCCTGAGGTAGGAGTAAAGTCTTTGTTAGGTACATCGCTGTAATTTGGATTGTTCTGCACTGAATTGGAATCCTGAGCGGTGGCTGTTTGCCAATCGGAAAGTGTTTCTCTTTTTTGATTGGCGAAAAATCCTACTCCAAAGTCGGTAGCAGTACTTGGATTGATGAAATACACGTTGTTGGAAGCTTCAAAGCCACCGATGCTACTGCTTGCAAGTTCCACACCATACCGCAAACCATTGCCTGAGCGATCGATATAAACGATATTGTTTCTGAACAATACGTTGGTTAAAGATGAGGTTCTCAAACCATATGATGACCCAGAAGTGGATTGACTGCCTCGTATATTTAAAGTATTGTGAAATACATGCACATTGGCTGCAAGTACTCTAATCGCTGTATTTATTGCGTTGCCATTATTGATATCTACGATGTTGTTGTAAATCAATAAAGGTTTTGCAGATGTTCCACCTGATTCGACACTTATTCCTAGCATAGATGAAAAAGATGTAGGAGACACCTCCAGAAAATTGTGCATCAGGTTGTTTCGGATTATGCTTCCGGACATTGGACCAGAGATAGTGATTGCTGAGTGACTACTACCCGAAGCAATGGCTTCTCTGTTGAATTCATTCCCCTCTATACTACAATCCTCACAATGAGCAATGATTATCCCTTGAGAGGTAGTATTTAATATTTTATTGTTTCGGAATATATTTTCTTTTACAGGAGCGTTGTTTTGACCATAAATGCTGAACCCTTGAGTAATTTTTGGACCATTGGCAATCAGGGTATTATCTTCGATGAGGTTATAATTTCCATTATTGCCGGTACCATTGCTGAGGGTTGTACTCGAAGAGAATACGATTCCATGTGTTTGGGTGGCTGTGGTAATCGTATTGAAGTTGATCGTACACCTTTTGAATACGTTATAATCCGCTTCATTATTGAATTGTACTCCTACAAAGTAGTTGTTTGATGTGCAAGCTATTGTCAAGCTATCGATGGTAACTCTATCAGTGCCATTCAGATATATGACAATCCTATCATTGGCCACCGTATTGTATTGGAGGGTATTTCCATTTCCATTGATGGTAATGGTATTGGTAGCAGAGGTACCAGATATTTGATTCAAGTGAAATTTTTCAGTGTAGGGACCTGTACCAGCAACTACTTCTATATTTACAGGACCAGCAACTCCACAATTATTTAACCTAAAAGCCAAATCGCTAAAACTGGTAAAATTGGTCGCTGAGGAGGCAATGTTTTGGTTGATGGTATAGCTTCCATTAAGGGGTGTGCCACATACAGTAGAGAAATCAAAAGGTCCGACCCATGCTGTAAACTGATTGTTGGGGCATACAGAACGCACATAAAAACTGTAGTTAGTAAGCTCCGTTAATCCTGTTAATGTATAAGGATTTGTGTTGATATTCTGTAACACAGTTCCAGTACCTTGTGAAAATCCTTGTATTCCATACTCAATTTCCCACACAGTAGAGTTTCCATTTTCTGTCCAGCCTAATTGGGCGCTCGTAGCACTTATGCTGCTGGCGTTTAGGTTAGAAGGTACTACACAACCTGACGGAGTAAACTCAATGGCTCCAGGGTCTGGGGTGGCAGTACGAGCTACTTTGAAGAAGTCGTTGGATACAGTGCTCAATAGATTTGTTCCTATATTATTGATACTTGCGGTACTTGGTGTGTAGTCAAAAGCTGCCAAATCAACAAAAACAGGATCTGTTTCTACTGAGTTTGCATCTTGATTGGTAGCAGTTTGCCAATCAGAAAGGGTATTTCTGTATTGACCATTGAAGAATCCTACTCCTATACTGGCATTAGCTACTGGCTTGATGTAAAATACATTGTGATTGAATGATGAGCTTCCCATATTGGTAAACGGAAATCGAATACCCACCTTATAGCCGGTACCATCGCGATCGATAAACAGAATGTTATTTTGAACAACAATACCAATATTGGATGTCATTTCAATGGCATCTGAGTTACCAGAATTGCCCGGTGAGGTTATTATTATGGTATTGTGATAGGCCCTTATGTGATTACCTCCTATAAAAATGCCAGTATACGTGCCACTTCCTCCATGTAAATGCAGGATGTTGTTGTATATGAATAAAGGATTTGAAGAAGTTCCTCCACCCGATTGGATGTAAATGCCGCTTATTGCCTTAGTATTACTTACACTGATGTTTCCAAACAACCTGTTGATCAAATTATTTCTGATGATGGTACCTGAACTGGTGTTGGATGAATTTATTGCTCTGTAAGGGTTAGATGAATTTGAAAAAGCAGAATTGTTTATTTCATTATCTTCAATAAGACATTGTACACAAAAGACGATGTCAATAGCTCTTGACACTATGTTTTCTAGTTTATTTCCCCTAATGATATTACCGATTGCAGCTGTGCTTGAATTTCCATATATGGTAATTCCCCGATCGATGCTTGTACTGTTTGCCGCTATGAAGGTATTTTTTTCAAATAGATTGTAGGAGCCTACTTGTCCTTGAAATATTGAGGAAGATGTAGAATTGGACATAGCGATCCCCGTACTGTTAATATAGCTTGTTACACTGCTGAAATCAAAAACACATTTTCGTATCACATTGCTGTCGGCCTGGTTATTTAATAAAAATCCCATACCATATTGGCTGTTTAATGATTTTATTTTCAGTGAGTCAAAAATGATGTGATCGGCCCCATTCAAATAGACTATATAATTGAACGTTGCATTCGGATTAAACTCCAGTGTATTTCCGTTGCCGTTGAAGGTGATGGTTGCAGCACTGGATGCACCTCCTATTTCAGGGATTTCTAATCTTTCATTGTAGGGACCTGAGCCTGCAACTACATCAAAAACCACATGACCTGATACACCACAATCGATGAGTTTTTTAATGGCTGTCTCAAAGGAGGTAAAATTGGTTGCAGATGAGGCTGCATTCTTGTTTATGGTATAATTGCCAGCAAGAGCACCACTGCAAATAGTTCTGAAGCTGAATGCCCTGCTCCAAACGGTGTAGTTGTTGGCTCCGCAGTTAGACCTTACATATACATCATATTCTGTAAGTTCATTGAGCCCTGTAAGGGTAAATGGTTTAGTACTTATATTGCTGATCAACGTACCGGTGCCCTGTGTAAATCCTTTTATTCCATATTCTACTTCCCAGGAAGTAGAAATCCCATTTTCCGACCAATTGATTGCTACGCTTGAACTTTGAATATTGGAGAATAGAACATTGCTCGGAACTACACAATTACCTGGAATGAACTCGTAAGCTCCAGGGTCAGGGCTACTACCCCTAACAACACCGTTGATGTCAGTAGGTACCAAAGCATTTGCGTTGAAGCCAATATTGTTGATGATTTGACTTTGGGGTACAAAGTTTTGGTTGCTCATGTCTACAAAAACGGGATCGTTTTGTATGGAATTGGTATCTTTACCGCTCCAGTTATGCCATGCGGCTAAATTTTTGAGTGGTCATACACTTCCTACCACGAAGGCTAAGGCATCTAACTCCCTGTCAGGAGAGTGAAATTCATATACATTATTATCGATTTGATATAAGCTAGAGCTGGAAAAGTTCCCGTTATTAATACTAATCAATCTCTGACTTGAACCACCCGTTCGATCAAAATAGAAAATATTGTTTTTAATATAAGTTCTGGTGATTCCTCCACCATTGAAAGTAAGACAACTGCTTTGTCCTGTTCCAGTTTGATTTAACCCTTTAATCACTATAGTATTGTGATACAGATAGGTGTGATTGGCCGACAGACTTATTCCAACATATTCGCCAGATGTTCCATCTAATTCTACGACATTGTTGTAAACACTTAGTGGCGAGGCTTGTGTGCCTCCTGTGACTAAACTCATCCCTATGTATAGGTCAGTGTTTGAACCTGGAAGATTCCCTTTTATCTTCCAAATCTTATTGTTCCTTACTACCGTGTTATGGTGAGGGCCTGAGTTAAATGATAGGCCAACTTTATTAGAAGGTAGTATCGCTGACAGATTCTGCCTGTAGATTTCATTTCCTTCAAAAAGGCAGCCAACACATCCCAAGGATTCAATTCCTACAGAAGTCCAGTCTATTATTTTATTGAATTTAAAAAGGTTACCTTCTGCAGTACCTGTAGCTAAAAATATACCTGTAGCTACTGCACCTGTTCCCCCTATTTGATTGTTTTCTATAAGGTTATAATTTCCAGAAATTCCTACATTATTATAAATATTACTTATACCGTTGGAAATGACAACGCCATAGTATTGAGTATGAGCGGTGGAGTTTAATGAAAAGTCAAACAGGCATTTGCGTACTACATTGCTGTCTGATGACTGGGTAAATTGAATAAAGTGCCCAAAATTATTGATATTGGTACTTTTTATGGTTAAACTATCAAGGATATAGTGCTTTGCTCCTTCTAGTCTCACAATGCTTCTATCTGTAGAGCTAGGGTTGAATCTAATGGTTTCTCCATTACCATTAATGGTTATGGTATTGATGGTAGATGTACCAGAAATTTCTGTTAAAATCACCTGCTCATCATAAGGTCCTGTATTTGCAACTACATTAACCACCACTGGTGCGCTCACACCACAATCAGAAAGTCTTTTTATCAAGGTGCTGAATGAAGTAAAATTGGTAGCTGAGGCAGCGGAATTTTTATCTAAGGTATAGGTACCTGCAAGTGGAGCAGAACATATTGTCTTGAAAGGTATGCCTACAGTGTAGGTTGAGAAAACGTTGCTTCCACAGTTAGAGCGCAGATATACCACATAATCGGTGAGTTCAGTTAAGCCCGTAACTGAAACACTTAGCCCAGTAGTACTACCCGATGCCACTAATCCCGTAGGACCAGAACCTGGCAAACCTGAAGTACGTACTTCATATTCATAGCCACTACTTGGAGCATTTGGTGGGGCATTCCAGTTGATTGTAGCCCCAGTAGCAGTGATGTTGCTCACATTGATTCCATTAGGAATTTGGCAGGTAGATGCTGTGTAGATGAATTGCGCATGAGGTTTTGAATCTAAACCAGAATTTACATCGAGGTCGCAAATAGGTGTACTTACACTTTGCCTATTGGAGCGTAACTGGTTAGGGGTATTGTTATATGTCCAAATGGTTCCTGAAGTAAAGGATTGTCTTACATAACAGATGTCTAAGAGTATATTTTCTACTCCATTCCATTCAAACGGAGTATCAAAAATAATGGTGTACCAGCCCAAACTGCCTGGAACTAAGGTATGAGCATTTTTAACCACCATGGTTGGGTCATTGTTATGTGCTGCGGCATTTGTAGCAGAAGTATGCCCCATGCGTATCTCATAATTGTTGAGGTTGGCGGTATTCACAGCAGTTACTTTAAAGGCAAATGCGCTTATAGAACCAGCACTAGCACCTGCATTTGTCAATTCTGCCGCTGTATATACAAACTGTAATCTATTGGAACTGAACCATCCACTGTAAGGACTTGCTAAACTTGAATTTATGTTAAATTGCTCACTACCAAGGGTTATCGTAGTTTGGGAGTAAACATTTGTTGCACAAAAGCTTACAAAGAGTAGAAGTGTAAAGAATCTTTTCATAAAACTGAGAATTTATTTTCATCAAAAATATTTTGGTCTAATAGGTCCCATATCTCAGAACCTATATTCGGGGCGTTTTATCAAAAATTCGGAAGCTTATCTGAATAGGTCTAAAAAATCTTCTTTTTTTTTCCTCGATAAAGGTATTTGCTTGCCATCGGTCATGATTAAATAGCCCCCTTCACTTTTTATGTACTTTTTTAAATATTGAGGATTGATCAAGTGAGATTGATGTACTCTGATGAACCCACTATCTTTAAATAACTGCTCCTCAACATCTTTCAAAGTTTTTGATAACAAAATTGGCTTTTCATTATTCAAATAAATATAGGTATAGCCAGCATCACCCTCACATCGTATGATGTCCTTTTGTTCGATGAATATCAAACCTTCACTTACAGGAAGCGGTATTTTAATAGGCGATTTTTCTTGTTTATTAATCAGTTCTTTAAGAAGGGCTAGTTGCTCAAGGCTCACTCCTTTGTTTTGATTTTTTTTGAAGTTTCTAAAAACTTTTGTAAGTAACTCTCTATCTACAGGTTTTAGCAAATAGTCGAATGCACTTACACGAAACGCATCTACTGCAAATTGATCGTATGCTGTAGTAAATATTACCTCAAAAGGAGGCTGCTCCCATTGTGCCAATAGTTGAAAGCCATTCATTCTAGGCATTTCTATATCCAGGAATAATATATCGATCTCATTGTTTTTTAAATACCTTACTGCCTCTTCCGGATTGCTGAATTTAGCCAATACTTCGACATCTGCATTACATCTGGCTATCTGAATATCAAGGGCATCGAGGGCATGTTGCTCATCGTCAACTATTACAGCTTTGATTTTTTTCATTTTACAAGATGTTGGTGAGTCATAAACAATTTAGTAACGTAATTTCAACGCAAGTACCTGCTGCATTTTGATTAGGGTCATATAAATCCTTGATGGAGAATTCTATGTTGCCGGATAAATTATTTTTGATGAGCTCAAATCGTTCGCTGGTAATTTGCAAGCCAAACGATTTGTGTTTTGTAGCGCTTTTGCTTTTGAGCTGCCTGGCTTTTTCCCGGCCAATACCATTGTCTTTTATAGTTATCTTCAGGTTTTTGCCATCTCTATCAAAGCTAATATCCAGTTTGCCATCGTGATTTTCTTTGTTGAGCAGTCCATGCCAGATGGCATTTTCCACAAAAGGCTGTATTAACATGGGTGGTATTAATATTATCGAGGTATTGATGCTTGAATCTATGTGAATTTGGTATTCAAATTTATTCTTAAAGCGCATAGACTCCAAGGTACAGTAGAGTTCGAGAACTTGTATTTCATTATTTAGGTTTACCCATTCGTTTCTGGAATTGGCCAATACGTGTCTGAGCAATTGAGAAAATTTAGTGAGGTAATCACTTGCTATTTCTTCTCGCTTTATAAGAATGAAATAATTAATGGAATTCAAACTGTTGAACAAAAAATGTGGATTCATCTGAGCTCTAAGGGCTTCGAGCTTTACTTCTGCGAGTCTTTTTTCAAAGTTACTTTTCAGTTGACTCTCTTTTTGAATTTGATGGATACGAAATCTGTAGAAGGAATAAATCACAAGTAACAGTGCTGAAACCATTAAAAACTTAAACCAGTACGTAAGCCAAAAAGGGGGTAAAATTGTAAAGTGAAAAACGTCCTGTGGTGTACTCCATGTGTTGTTTACGGTGGATGTTCTTACCTCCAATATGTGTTTTCCATAAGGTAGATGTGTGAACAAGCCCTTGTTTTTATTGGCAGTTTGCCAGACTTCTTCTCCCTTTATTCTGTATTGAAAAACAACATCTGCCGGATTTTCGTAGTGTAGTGTAGTGAATGAAAAATTGATAAAATTTTGAGTATAGTTCAATACTAATTTTTGTTGTTTGGCGACGAGCTCTTCGCCTTGAAGAATTGAGATAGAACTCAATAAAATTTGAGGCTCATTTGGGATGAATCTGGCATCAATTTTTTTTAAATCTATTCAATTGATCTCATTGTTGAGCGACAAATTGAGAAAATGGTCGGGTGTGTAATGAAGTTTGATGATGCTTTGGTAGGGTTTCAGTCCATTTGAGTAATTAAGGAGCAATGATGTATTAGTTTTTAAATCAAATACTTGAATTCCAATGGGAGTAGCCAAATAAATTTTATCATTTTTGTCTATGGCTGTACTGTAGAGCTGATCGCTGAAGAGAATGCCTTTTTCATTGATGTGCCGAAGTATTTGGATGGTGTCCCGTTTTACTCTCAAACCAAATATTCCGGATGAGGCACTTACTGCCCAGATCATTCCTTTGCTATCTTGATAGATTTGCCTGATTTCGGTCATCAAGCTATTTACATTGCCCTTTTGGGTTTGTTTGAACTTAAATCCGCTTTTGGGTTCATATACAGCCAATCCTGGTAGTGTACCTATCCATATTCGCTCTTCGCTGTCAGCAAATACGGTAAAAATTCCATTTTCCAATGCGGAATTAGAAAGTCCGGCTTCGGATGTGGGTATTTCTTTGTAGAAGTTTCTTGCTTCATTGAAAATTACAAGGCCTTTGTTGGCAGTAGCCATGTAAACAGTGCCATCTCGTACGATGCAAGCCGTGTAACAAGCGCTTTGGTTAAGAGCATTTACCTGTGAAATTTTTACTCTTGTGAATTTATTATTTTTCCACTTATATACCCCGTTTCTAAAGGTGAATATGTAATAAAAATCTTTGAATTTTAAGATTTTTGTGATTGTAAGCAGGCCAGGTAAGGGATATGAAATGAGAGTTTCGCTGTTTAAGTGTATTGCATCGAAATATTCAGAATCCCGATTGCCTAAATACAACTGATTTTTATCTCGATCCAGGTATACTTCATATGAATAAAAAGTGCGTTGAAAAAGTGTATTTCCTTCAGATAATCTGAATCGTTGAATCAGCTGATTACTAGGATGCAAATAACTCAATCCATTGGATGTACCAATCCATACGGCTCCAATTAATTCATTTAAAAACGTGTAACATTCCTGATTGATGGCGGAGTACATATCATCCGGGTAATGTTTGTAGAAGAAAAATTTGTTTGATGCTATATCAAACACTCCAAATGCCGAGTCATGGGTAGCTATCCAAAGTTCGGAATCGGATTTTCTCGCAATTTTTCGAATGATGTTTCTGGTTCCATTCAATGG
Source organism: Schleiferia thermophila (assembly GCF_003337435.1). Lineage (GTDB taxonomy): Bacteria > Bacteroidota > Bacteroidia > Flavobacteriales > Schleiferiaceae > Schleiferia > Schleiferia thermophila. The sequence continues at coordinate 1,031,324 of NZ_QPJS01000001.1, read as the reverse complement.
AAGTCTGTTGTCATAGATATAGTTTTTCCATGTGTTTCTTTTGTGATTAAAGTAAATCAGACCTCCACCCCATGAGCCTATAAACATTGCACTATCTCCTTGGAAAACAATGTACCGCATACTGTTGTGTAAGCTTGTTGATATTTTGTCATTATTGTAATTAAAGATATCAAATTTACCGGATTTTCGATTCCATTTTACTAAGCCTGCACCTGTGCAAATCCACAGGATATTTTTATCGTATGGGTCGCTGTTAAAACTGTGTATATTGTGAAGAGATGAAGCGATTTTTTTTTCTTCAAGAAGCTTATCCGAATAGTCGTACATGGTATCTCGCTTTATGTCATACATCTGAAAAAAATTGTAGTGTAGACCTATGAAAAGCAGTGAGTCACCTTCCTGATATAAACTGAGAATTCTGTTGTCCTTTAATGGATGCTTTTGGCTGTCTATTTGATAATTTGCAATTACTTTTTGGGACTTTGGATCAAACAAACTGAGTCCACTGCTGTAGTGCCCTAGCCATAGATAACCTTCGGGGTGATTTTCGATAGCCATAATTTCATTGTCAGGTAGCTGTACATGAGGGTCACTTTTTCGTAAGACTTTGAAATCATATGCATCAAATCGAGATAATCCATTGCTTGTTCCGATCCATACAAAGCCATCTGAATCCTTAGCAAGTGCGTAAATGGAGTTGGAGGGAAGTCCCTGAGAAACCGTGTAGTTTCTAAAATAATGGTCGTATTCTTGACCCTTTATTTTAAAAATAAGCGGATAAACAAGCGAAATAAAAAAAAATACAAAGTACCTCATGTAGATTACAAAATAATTACTCTCTACGGAATCCTGGCACGTTAGTAAATTTTATTTTGCTTAGATCTAGGGTTTGTTTTTCATCTATTACTTGTGTCGCTTTAAATTCAAAGGTTTCTCTGCCATCTTTTACTTCCATTTCTAAAAGGATTCCCTTCAAACTCTTATCTAATTCGCTTAAAGCATACCTGGGCATCCCTGGCATCATGATATAGGGAGTTTCTATCTGTGGTGCAAGCCATATTTTGCTGTAATTATTTCCGTCTGAAGAATGCAACAAATCCAATGTATATCCTAAGAGTGTTTTGTGATTTTTTTCTATAACTATGTTCTGTTTTTCTGTAACTATTTTTTTATCGTCAAGGAGTTTTGGAACCAAATTTTCAACGATTCTGTTTACTCCTATTTTCATTTTCATATTCATATCGGGTTGAATCATATACATCATATCACTTTGATAATCGTATAGAACAGAGATTTCCTCATTGTCGATGTTGTACTTAATTAGATAGTATTCATTACCTGAGCTCAGATAATATTTCATTGAATTTACGTCCTTTCTTTTTCCCTTTATGGTGTTTATTTCATAAGTGATTTCATAATCGAAAACAAATACCTGTGCTATCGATGTATGCAGAAATAGGAGAAGCCATGCTCCTAATATCCATTTATTTGGTTGCATATATTGATTTTTTTATTCAACTCAAATGTAGGCTTTTTACCTGTGGAAGTGGTTGAACTTTAAAAAAGAGGTGCTGTCTGACCCATATTCGGTTGAAAGAGTAGGTGTAGCTGTAATTTTTTAACGTGTAAGAGGAATTGGTTCAGTGATTATGTGAGAATTGCTGGAAATTGATAGGAGAAAAGATTCCGGAGCTGGTGAGTATTTGCGTCTATTTAATGCGAAAGCTTTGAATGCTTGACTGATTTTACGGATTTTGAACAATATTGAATATAGATTTAAGAAAAGGGATTTATAAAGTCAGCTTTCTGGATTCGTATTTCAAGTTTTTGCAGAGCGAATATTTCAAAGTAGTTTCACTTCTTTATTTTAAGGAGAGCGATTGGGGTGCTTTATCTCGGTGAAGGATGGGGCGGTGTGCATTCTCAGTGGGCTTAGCGTGAGGGATGCGGAGGGCGCCCGCAGGGCGGTGCGAAGCACGGGAGCGAAGCGTACCCCGGAGCAGCCCGACCCCGCGCGATAAGGCCGCCAGGCCGGCGCGCGGGGGCACGCCCTAATGGAAATTAAAAATCAGTGGGGTATGTGGAGGGTGAGGCCATCGTAGGCGAGGTGCATGCCGGGGGGCAGGGTGGGCTCTACTTGCGCGTGCAGGCCCAGGTCGTGTGAGATATGGGTAAAGTAGGTGTGCTCGGCGTGTACCTGGCGGGCGATGGTGATGGCTTCTTCAAGGGTGAAGTGTGAGTAGTGCGGCTTGTGACGAAGGGCATTGAGCACGAGGTAGCGGGTGCCGGTGAGCAGTCGGAGGGTCTGCGGGGGAATGTGATTGGCGTCGGTGATGTAGCTGAAGTCGCCAATGCGGAAGCCGAGTACGGGCCATTGGCCATGAAGTACGGGCAGTGGGGTGATGGTGAGCTGACCGATGGTGAAGGGGCGTTGCTCATCGATGAGGCAGGGGGTCAGTTCGGGAGCACCGGGATAGCGGTTTTGTGGCGCTGCGAAGGCATAGGGAAACTGGCGCTGGACTGCCTGTAGCGTCTGATCTGAGCCGTAGAGGGGCATGGGCTTGCCCTGGATGAAGATCAGGGGGCGGAGGTCGTCGATGCCGGCGAGGTGATCCATGTGTTCATGGGTGAGGAGTACGGCATCCAGTTGGCGGATGTGGTGGCGGAGCATCTGCTGGCGGAAGTCGGCGCCGATGTCGATTTGAAGGTGCAGGGAGTCGGCGATGAGGTGTGCCGAGGTGCGCGTGCGCTGGTCGCGAGGGTCAGTGGAGGTACATACGGGACAACTGCAGCCAATGACCGGGATGCCTTGTGAGGTACCGGTGCCGGTGAATATGATGGTGAGGTTCATGAACCTGGGGATTCGAAGGTGACATTGTCGACGATTTCAAGGCCGTAGCCGGTGACTCCTACGCGTTTGATGGGGTTGTTTGTGAGGAGTTTTACTTTTCGGATGTGGAGGAAGCGAAGGATTTGTGCACCGATACCTATGTCGCGCGGGTCGCGGGTAAATGAGGGAGTGGGTTGGGACCGGTGCTGCTTGTAGTGGCGAATGATGTCGAGCAGGTGGTGGGGTGGGAGGTTGTTTTGGTTAAGGTAGACGATGGCCCCTTTGCCTTCTTGTGAGATTTTTTTGAGGGCTTTGTGGAGCTGGTGTGCCGGATCGGCGAAGATAAGGGAGAGCAGGTCGGAGCCTGCCAGGGCGGAGTGGAGGCGGACCATCACGGGTTCGTCTTCTGACCATTGGCCGGTGGTGAGGGCCATGTGGATTTGTTGGTTGGTGGTTTGTTCGAAAGCGTAGAAGTGAAAGGGGCCGTATGGGGTCTGGATGTCGAAGTGATCGTGAAGGCGGATGAGGGATTCGTGCTTCATGCGATATGCAACGAGGTCTTCGATGGAGATGATTTTGAGGTTGAATTTCCGGGCGATTTCGATGAGTTCGGGCAGGCGTGCCATGGAGCCGTCTTCGTTCATTATTTCGACGATGACGCCTGCGGGTTTGAGGCCTGCCAGGCGCGCCAGGTCGATGGCGGCTTCGGTATGGCCGGTGCGCCGGAGTACCCCGCCCGGGCGGGCTCTGAGGGGGAAGATGTGTCCCGGTCGGGCGAAGTCTTCGGGCCGGCTTTTATCATCGACCAAAGCACGAATGGTGCGTGCGCGGTCAGCGGCTGATATTCCTGTGGTGTTGCCATGGCCTTTCAGGTCGACCGATACGGTGAAGGCTGTGTGATGTGGATCGGTATTGTGGGTAACCATGGGGGGCAGGTCGAGCTGGTCGCAACGTTCGTCGGGCAGGGGTACGCAGATGAGCCCGCGGCCGTGCCTGGCCATGAAGTTAATAATTTCGGGGGTGACTTTTTCGGCAGCTGCCACGAAGTCGCCTTCGTTTTCGCGGTCTTCGTCGTCTACTACGATTACGATTTTACCGTTTCGGATATCTTCTATTGCTTCTTCTACGGTATTGAGTTTATACTTGGTTTCTTCGGGTTGGTTGCCAGACATTTGATTTTACTCCTTTGGTGTATTCAATAAATCCGATTAGCAGGGCAAAGTTCATGTGTATGAAATGATAGAGGTACTGTGGAATATTTAATTTCCAGTCGAGCCGGATGGACAGGTATCCTATAAGGGCCAACAATGCGGCTGCTGCTGCACAGAGCATGAAAAATGTATAGAGCGGAGAAGATGCGGTGGCCAATATGGCAGCGGACAGCAATGCAAGGAGGAGTAAAAACGGGGTAATCCACCGAAGGCCTTTGTGTGACCAAAATACAAAGGCCAGCAATGGCCTGGAGTGAATGCAGGTGAAAAAGTGAAAGAGGTTTTGAAAGTTGCCAATGGAAATGCGTTTTTTTCTCTGAAATTCTTCGGATGGAAGAGTGCTAACGTCTTCGTAGGCGATGACACCGGGGTGGAGTATGGCCTTGTATCCGCGGCAATAGAGGTGAAGAGTCTGGAAGAAGTCTTCCATGAAGTAGTTTTTTGGGATGGGGGCAAACAGGGAGCGACGTATAACATAGAGTCCTCCTTCCAGGCCCATGGGATAACCCCAGAGACTGGATTCTGTGAATTTCATTGCATTTTCGCGCTGTCGGTAGAAGTTTTCTTGGGGTGCGATACCGGAGGATTTTGATGTGAAGTAGTGCAAGGTACCTCCGACGGCCCCCAGTGTTGAATTGTGGAGCAGGGCAGCGACTGCGATTTTTAAAAACTCGGGTGTGTGTATGATATTGGCATCGGTGAGGACGAGAATTTCGGCGGACGATTCCTCAACGATTTTGTTGATAATGCGGGCTTTGCCGGTTCTTTGGGTAAATTTTTGGAGGGTGATAAAGGGATATTTTTGGGCATAATGGCTTATGATGTCGTCGGTCTGATCAGTAGATGCATCGGAGCCGATGGTTATGCGAAATTTATCCCTTGGATAGTCAATTTGGATAATGGATTGAAGTTTTTTTTCAATGACAGCTTGCTCGTTGAAAGCGGCAAAAATGAGGTGCACTGCAGGCCAATCGGTGCAATCAGTAGGGCTAGAAGGAGGGATTGACGGATGTAAACGGAGTAGCCATGGATAGATGAGGTAGCTATGGGCTACTCCGGCTGTCGATATCCAGAAAAAGACCTCAAAAAGCCACATCAGGCTATTGTTTCAGGCCTATTTCGCGAAGTCTTTCGTCGAGAAATTCTCCGGCGGTAATGTCGGGATATGCTTTGGGGTTTTGCTTCGTAATGCATTGAGGCAGGCAGTTGAGCGGCATGCTTGATTTGGGATGCAGGAAGAAGGGTATGGAAAAGCGCGGCTCGTGCCACTTATCTTTTGGTGGATTGACAACTCTGTGTGTGGTCGAGCGCAATACATTGTTGGTAAGTCGCTGGAGCATATCGCCTACATTGACGATGATTTGTTCGGGCAGCGCTGTGACGGGGATCCACTGTCCTTTTTTATTGAGTACTTCAAGCCCTTCGGCTGAAGCACCCATCAGCAGTGTGATGAGGTTGATGTCCTCGTGCTGTGCAGCGCGAACGGCATCATCAGGCTCGCGGGTGATGGGTGGATAGTGTATGGCTCGCAGGATGCTGTTGCCGTTGTGTACCCAGGAGTCGAAGTAAAACTCATCGAGTCCCAGGTAGAGGGCTATGGCCCTGAGCATGTGAATGCCGGTAGTTTCAAGGGTTTTATATACTTCTCTTGCGACTTCATTAAAACCTTCAACTTCAGCTACGTAAACATTTTCGGGATAGACTTCACCATCCACCGGACCGCTGACCCATTGGCCAAACTGGAAAAATTCTTTGAGGTCTCCTTTGTTGTGTCCTTTGGCATGTTCTTTACCAAAGGAGGTGTATCCGCGCTGGCCGGCGAGTCCGGGGATTTCGTATCTGGCTTTTACATCTGCCGGAAGGGAGAAGAACTGCTGGACTTTGTCGTAGAGCCGGTCCCTAAGCTCATCGGAAAGTCCATGATTTTTTACGGCTACAAATCCGATTTCTTCGTAGGCTTTTCCCAGTTGTTCGACAAATGAAGCTCTGGAGTGGTTGTCTCCATCGACAAATAATGCTAAATCTACGGAAGGTATTTCTGTCATCTTGTTTGTTGGTTTTAAACGATGGTTGTTCTACTCTTTGGTTGCCTCAAGAAATCCGACCATGTATCCCAAAAGTCCTATGCCATACAACAACATGGCTACGGGTACTACGAAACTTAGATTTTCCCTGAAATTGCAAAAGCTCAAAAGGTGATTGGATACCGATATACCGGCCAAACCTCCGATTAAAAAATATTTCTTTTGCGGTGTTGTAGAATGTACAAGAGTGGTAGCTGTCAATATCAGAAATGCAGCCACAAAGAGATAAAAGGAAATGTTGCCTGCCTCATTGCTGCTGAAAATATACAGGTAAGACAAAACTCCATTTACAAGGGTAAAAAATGTAGCAATGAGCATGTTTGATAATGTAAATTTGGTACGTGTTAGGGCTGTAATGGACAAGAATGTAAAGGCTGCTGAGTACGCAAGCATAGGAGTATCGAACTTGCAGGGATCGTATTCGGGATTGACCATCATCAGAATATTTCCCAGGATAAAAAAAGCAATGGATGAAGAAATGAGGATATTGCTTACCTTATCGACATTGTAGTAAAAGTTGTAGAGAAAGACCGAGAGTGGTATGAGTAATTTTGTAAAGAATATAAAGGAAAAATCTTTTGCCACTGTTTGTGCAGCTGTATGCGCCAAAAGTATGACTGCATAAATTTTTATAAAATCTTTTAATTTCAAGTTTGGGGATTATTGAGGTTTATAATATTTCAAAGCTTCGGGAATTGCTGCATTCAAATCATTGATTCTTCGTTGGTCTGAGGGGTGGGTGCTGAGAAATTCAGGAGTTACTGTGCCGCCTTTTAATCTGGCCATTCTTTCCCAAAATTTCGGTGCAGCATCGGGATGATAACCTGCCATAGCCATGAAGATGAGTCCTAATCGGTCGGCTTCACTTTCGTGTAATCTGGAAAAGGGCAATAGTGCACCTAAAGTAGTTCCGACGCCATAAGCTGCCAAGAACATGGCTTGTGTTTCGGAGGGTTTATCGCGTAGTGCAACGGCAAGGGCGACTCCTCCAAATTGCTGGAGGAGAGCTTGAGACATGCGTTCGTTGCCGTGCTGAGCTATGGCATGAGCTACTTCGTGTCCCATAACCACAGCCACTCCCTCTTCGTTTTGGCAAACTGGCAGAATGCCGGTATAAAAAGCTACTTTTCCGCCGGGTATGCACCAGGCGTTCACCGCGTCGTTTTTGATCAGGATAAATTCCCATTCGAAGCCACGAAGCAGATTGGACTGGTTGTTCATAGCCATATAGTCTTCTACGGCTTTCTGAATGCGCCTGCCGACGCGTTCTACCATTTTGGCTTCGGGAGTACCGGTGATTACTTGTTCTTTTTCCTTAATCTGCTGATATTGAGAAAAGCTAAGGGTATTCAACTCACTGGCGGGAATAAAGGCAAGTTGTTTTCGGCCGGTGATGGGTACTTTTTTACAAGTCGAGGTTATGACCACCAGAAGTAGAAGACTGAAAATTTTCAGTACTTTCTGTTTCATCGGATTCTGGTTTGATAGGAATTCTGCAGAACGTATTGACCCATTGCAGGATTGTACCTGAAAATTAAGGTGAGAACGTGCAACTTATCTGCTGCTTCACTGAGGGTAGTTTTAGGTATTCTGAATCGGATTGGGGTTTCCGGGAGACCAAAAATATCTCCGGCATCGTAGCTACTCCCGAAAAAGTTAATGGTATCGAGCAATATACCTGGGGCAAATGCGATGGAATCGGTTCCAATCAATACACTGTAGTGCATGACGGGGTCTCCTTTTCTGATGACTGTGATGGAAGTATCTCTGAGCGATTTGACATCTACAGCAAAGGAAAGCTTTCCGTCGACCACTTCGGTAACGCCAGGCACTGCCGGTGTGGTAAAGTTGATGCCTCCTCCGTAGTCTTTTGGTTCAAAATCGCCTAAAAGGTAGCTGACTACGTAAAATGAGGTTAGGTAGATAAAGTCAAAAAATTTCACTTTAGCCCGGATTTCGTAGTGGTCGCCTTTGTCAGTGACCAAGTGATTCACTCCTGCAGTTGGCTTTCGTTGGGCAATTTCGGAAATTGCCTCTTCAAGCTCAAGTCCAACATATTCGTTGTTGACATGCAAGGCAGGCATGGGTGGTTTTTTGAAGAAAGTGATCAGAATGCTGTCGGTAATATCAGGCTTAAACGCGATGTTGTTGCTGGATGGGATGTTTAAGGTAAATACGCTGCCTGGCAAAAAGTCCTGATAGACCTTAAAAAGTCCGGCAGCTACTCCGGAAGCGGGATCATTCGGACCGTAGGTATTGGTAAGCAGTATGAAGTTTTTTTCCTCTACAGTCAGGGCAAATAGCGGGTCGTCATATGCGTTGTTGTCGTCGGATTTTTTGCAGCTAGTGGAAAATACCAACATTGCAAGTCCGAAGATCAAAGTATTTTTCATTTTTGAATAGTCGTTTGTCAAAAAGTTGCACAAATAAAACATGAAAAAAATCAATTTTTAATGATCAAATCTACATAAACCGGTAAGTGGTCGCTAAATCCTCCGTTGAATTTAAATCCGATGAATTGGCGAAAAGGCATTTTACCGGGATAGCGCCTATCGTCTTCCAGCAAAAATTCTGCCTTAAAGACATTGGCTTCCTGGTTATGTATCAGGAGTCTTCCTTTGGCTTGAAACAAGGCTTGAGATACAATGATTTGATCGAGGAAACCCCAGTTGCCTTGAAATTTATGACTGCCGGAGCCTTCGGGCATCTGAAGCATCAGATTGATGAGTTTTGAGTTGGAGTTGGGGGCTTTTGCCTGTAAGATTTCCAGAAGACTACGGTCTTTGGGTTCGTCGTTGAAGTCGCCCATGATAAGAATATTGGCATTAGCATGTAATGCGAATATGCTGTCGGTTTTGGCCTTCAGGGTGGAAGCTGCGGCAATTCGATTTGGCTCACTGGTAGCTGCACCACCTAATCTGGAGGGCCAGTGGTTGACAAACAGATGAAGGGTATCTGAATTGGCCAATATACCTTTCACATATAAGATATCCCGGGTTTTAAAATTTGGATTGTCAGGTAATTGTACTAAAATGGGTTCAGAATACAGAAGGTAAAAGAGCTCATCTCGGTAGAAAAGTCCTACGTCGATTCCGCGTCTGTCCGGCGATTCATAGTGTACAATTCGGTATTTTCCATCCTTGATTATGGGGTGTTTGGCAAGTTCTTCCAACACCAATCTGTTTTCAATTTCGCAAAAACCTATAATAGCCGGCAGATTCCCTTCTCCAAGGGCGCGAATTACCTTGGAGATTTTGGCGGTTTTTTCCCTCCAGCGGTATTCGGTCCATCGATAGTTGCCTTCGGGTGTAAAGTCGTTGTCGTTTTTCTCAGGATCGTCGTAAGGGTCAAAAAGGTTTTCGACGTTGTAAAACATGATTCTGAAGGTGCTTCCCGTAGATTGGGATGCTGGCTGACCGTTTGAAAGATCACAGGCCAACAGCAGAAGGACTGCGGAAGCAACTTTACCTACGGATATTTTTTGCATTTCAGTATCGTCCAAGGCGTTTTAAACTTTCGGAAGCAGGCTCGTAATCAGGGTTTAATGTGAGTGCATGGGTATAGTCTTCGATAGCGCCTTTTACATTTCCCAGCAGCTCATTGGTATACCCCCTGCCGTAATAAGCTTTGAAGGAAGACGGATTGGCTTTTATAGCCTTGTCAAAGTAATCTCGTGCTATCTGATAGTTTTTGGTTTCTACGTGAATGTATCCCATGTTGAAGTAGCTCTGTTCGTCGTTTGGGTTTATTATGGTCGCTTTGGTAAACATGTCCATGGCATCGTTAAACTTTCCAAACCGCATGTAGGCGTATCCTAGCTTGTAGAGCAGGTCGTGCCGGTCAGGCGCATACGACAAGGCATTTTGCAGGTATTTAATGGCCAAAGGATCGCCTTTTGCCGTGAGGAGTACACCCATCATGTCCAATGCATCGAGATAGTCTTCCCGGATTTCCAGGGCACGCTGGATGGAAAGCAGGGCTCTGTCGGTATCGCCGTACAAATCGCGTATGACTACCCCCATCATAAAGTGAGCGTTGGCATTGGTCTTATTTTTTTCAAGTATAACTTTTAAATGTTCGAGAGCCGCTTCCAGGTCTTTTACAGCCAGGTAGAGTTCTGCCAGACGCATGCGGCAGGTTTCATTGTCGGGGTCTTGCTCTACGCAACGTTGCCAGCTGTCCCGCGAGGCACGAGTGCGGTTGAGTACGTAATACACATCGCCACGAATCAGCTGAACCCGGATGTGATTGGAGTCCAGGAGCCACGCTTTGTCAATGTCCTCCAGTGCTTCTTTATAATTTCGGTTGTCGAGGTACAACGAAGCTCGCTCTGCCAGGTAAATGGCATTGTTGGGTTCGCTTTCAATCAAGGCCGTGAGGCTGTCAATAGGCGTTTTGTGGCTGTCTGTTTGCTCTACTTCGCGGTTTGTGTTTTCTGAACCTGGACCTGAGCAAGACCATAAAACAAACATTAACAGCAGAATTGGATTGGCTCGAATAGATCTCATGCTACAAAAGTGTGATGAAATTCTGTTAACCTTTTGTAAACGATGAAAAATTGTGGATAGCGTGACCTTTTCTTCATTCTATTGATTTTTGCTATCCCTTACAATCACACACACTCAATTCAGCACTGGTTTTTGACTACCGAGTTTGGATCAGTATGTTTTGCAATTGGTTGCCGATGTGGTAAAGGTTTATTCCCCGAAATGGCATTCCATTTAACTATTGATCTGGAACTTTTGGTTCGCCGGAATGCAGGCTTAGGGACAGATAATTTGAATTTCAATCCATAGTTGCATTGCAGAAATCAACTAAATCAGCAATGAAGCGGAAATTATCCTGCAGAAAAACCTACATTCCTTTGTAATCTACAGAAAATGCACATCAAAAAATACCCTCCTATACTCGGAATTTCTCTAAAAGGGCAGGAACAGCAGATTTACCACCCGAAGCAAAACTACTGACGTACTCTAACATGTTCGAGTTTCATTAGATTGTATTTAGCCATTTCCGGGTTTTTTGTTCAATTTATGAGAGGTAAAGTTGACGGTGACGTTGCATCACGCCTTTAAATTCAGGGGACTTCAAACGATGGTGGAGTTGGAAATGCAAAGGTATAAGGTCAGAAAATATCTTTTCTGCGCATAGTGCTCATAAAAAATTCCTGGCCGCGCCCTTTGATTGGAATATCAGCAAGATTCAGGATTCGCTATCAGATCGGATCCACATTGCTGGTGACATCTTGTCACCTTTCATGAGTTTGGCATTTGATTCGTCAAAAGATACAGATAAAAATAAAATCAATATGAGTACAAGCGGTAGAATTAGCGTAACAGCCGACAACATCTTCCCGATCATTAAAAAATTTCTCTACTCCGATCACGAAATTTTTCTCAGAGAACTTATTTCCAATGCAGTAGATGCCACTACCAAGCTTAAAACTCTAGCTTCTATAGGCGAATTCAAAGGAGAACTGGGCGATTTGACCATCTCTGTAAAAACCGACAAAAACAAAAAAACCATCACCATATCCGACCGGGGAGTAGGGATGACGGCAGATGAAATCCGCAGATACATTAACGAAGTAGCTTTCTCAGGGGCTGAAGAATTTGTTAATAAATACAAAGACAAAGCCGGCGATGCCGGCATAATTGGTCACTTTGGATTAGGATTTTACTCTGCCTTCATGGTGGCCGATAAGGTGGAAATTTTTACAAAATCCTGGACGCAAACCGATGAAGAGGAAGGGACCCACTGGGAGTGTACCGGAACTCCTGATTTTGTGATGAAACCAATTGAGAAAAAGGACCGAGGCACCGACATTGTACTGCACATATCCAGCGATAGTACAGAGTTTCTTGAGGAATACAGAATCCGAGAGCTGTTAAAAAAATATTGCCGATTTCTGCCCGTACCTATACAATTTGGCACCAAGGAAATTACCGAAAAAGACGAAAAAGGCAAAGAGATAAAAAAAACAGTACCCGATATAGTTAACAATCCCTCGCCGGCCTGGATTAAAAAGCCCTCTGAGCTCACGCATGAAGACTACATCAATTTCTACCGGGAACTTTATCCCTTATCCTTTGAAGAGCCTTTGTTTTACATTCATCTAAATGTGGATTACCCCTTTAATCTGACAGGTATCCTGTACTTCCCGAAGATTAAACCATTGATGGAACCTTCCAGAAACAAAATTCAACTCTACCAGAATCAAGTATTCGTCACAGACTCACTGGAAGGAGTGGTACCTGAGTTCCTCACGCTGCTCCACGGGGTTATCGACAGCCGCGATATTCCACTCAATGTTTCCCGATCCTATCTGCAGAGTGATGCCAATGTGAAAAAAATATCGTCCCACATTACTAAAAAAGTAGCGGATAAGCTTGAAGAAATGTTTAAGAACAGTCGGGAAGATTTTGAGCAGAAATGGAACGACATAAAAATATTTATTGAGTATGGAATGCTCTCAGAGGAGAAATTTTACGAAAGAGCCAGAAAATTTGCACTTTTCCCAACTACTGATGGTAAATTCCATACCCTGGATGAATTGAGGAAAAACCTTATGGACCGACACATTGATAAGGAAGGTCATCTGGTACTGTTGTATGCTTCCGATAAAGACGGCCAGTACGCTTACATCCAAAAAGCAAAAGACAGCGGCCACACCGTACTGTTTCTAGACAGTCCTCTTACAGCTCATTTGATCAATAAACTGGAATACAAACAGGACGACAAACTTCGGTTTGCACGAGTGGATGCCGGACCGCTGGATCAATTGATACCGAAAAAAGATCAAACTAAACTGTCTATTCTGTCGCAAAAACAAAAGGATGATTTGAGAGACTTGGTCGCAAAAAATGTTGATAAAGAAAAGTTTACTGTCAGAGTAGAAGACTTGTCCTCCTCTGATGAGCCATTTCTGATTACCCAGCCAGAATTTATGAGGAGAATGAAGGAAATGAACATGATGGGAGGCGGGTTTTATGGCAGCGGAAATTTACCAGAGTCCTTCGACCTGATTGTCAATGCAAATCACCCTGTCTCACAGAAAATCCTGGAATCCACCGATAGCGAACAGCAAAAACAATTGATTCAGCATTGTACGGAATTGGCCATGTTGCAGCAAAATTTGCTCAAAGGTGAAGCACTTACAGATTTTGTGAGGAGAAATATCGCTTTGCTAGCGAAATAAAAATACTACTAATGCCCGGTTTTCAGCCGGGCTTTTCTACTTAAAAGCAATCGTAATTTCATTATTAGAGCTACTTCTGTTGAGTTGTTTTGCTGACGTGTGAATTGATAGATGGTCAGCGTAAGGAAAGTACCAAATATTAACAAATGAAATATTCAACGATCGTGAAGTACATCGTTTACCTTAATTGGTTATATCAAAACACCACTTTATTCGCGATACAAAATTTTAGTGGGTAGAAAATGATATTTTTTTTAAAACTCAATATAGCTAATTTAAAACTTGATTCAAAGGTCTAAGATAAACACCTAATAATAATGAATTCTTAAGGCTATTGATCTACTCAATATTCTATTGTATAAAAAAATTCCAAAAAATGAATCAACATTTTCCAAATTTGAAACATCATTACATATAGTTGGAATTTTTAAGTTCAATATTAAAGTGTTATTTATCAATAAAATATGCTTCATTTTGCCTTTGATTGAACGTTTATGGCCTTTGGTAGTAAAATTGAAGTAAAGTATTTAAATACTGGATAATAGTATGAAAAATTTACTCTTTATATGGTTGTTTGCCTTAACATTGATCGGGTCAGCTCAGCCAATAGCCATGGTTACAAATACCAATGATGCAGGACCTGGCTCGCTGCGGCAAGCAATTTTAGATGCCAATTCAAATTCAGCTTATACCGCCATTCACTTTAACATCCCCACAACAGACCCAAATTTCAATGCTGCATTAGGGGTTTTTACCATTGCAGTGGCTACCCCCCTTCCACAAATAACTCGGGCAAATCTGGTGATAGACGGCACTACGCAACCTCCGGCAAACAATGTTTTAATTGGCTCTAACCAACAGACAGGAACCTGCTTACCGGCCCAGTATTCTCCAGTGATCAAAAGACCTGATATCAGCATCGTAGGAAACAACACAATACCAACCGGATTTGACGTATCGGCATCAGGCGTAAAATTCAAAGGCCTTCACATTACGGGTTTTGGCACTGACTTCGACAATGCGCATCACTGTATTTTCTATCGCTATGGGGCTAACAACGGCGAAGTTTCTCATTGCTTGATTGGCGCGGATATTTCTAGCCTTGGCTCCAATATCATACTGCCACCGGCACCCATCCGAACCAATGGCGGTGGCATTTTCGTTCTTGCCGGTTCCAATCATTACATTCACCACAATATAGTAGCTCATTGCGGAGCCATGGGCGTATATTTTGGTTACAACTGTCAGAACGGATTGGTAGAATACAATGAATTTTTCGGAAATGGGAGAATACATGTTGTAACCGATGGACTTGATATAGCATTTAATACTAAAAATTTCACCATCAGATACAATTTATCACACTACAACGGGGGAAATGGTTTCGATACACATCAGGCAGAGGGAAATCACCTATTTGAGTGCAATACGTCGCACCACAATGGTCAACTGAAAGTAGAAACCAATGGATTCAGAGTTTGGGGGCAAAATAGCATTTACCGGTATAACAATGTTTTTGAAAACTACGGAAATGGTTTTATGGTGGCGGCTTTTGGCACACCAGTACCCACCAAAGGAAATATAATTTCTCAAAACAGGACCATCAATAATGGAAACTACTTAATGGGTTCCAATCCTATTACTGGTGCAATTGGTATTGATTTGATTCCTAACGGAGGTTTCAATCTAAAAGGTGTGGCCCCGTATGTAACTTTAAACAGCGATGTTCCTCCAGGTAACAATGGAGGTAACAACCTAAATAATTTTCCGGTAATCGAATTGGCAGCTTTCGATGGCACAAATCTGCATCTGAAAGGTTTTGTTCGTCAGGGGCAATTGGTTGAAATTTTCAAAGCACACAACTATCCCGGTGGATTTAATGCACAGGGCGAAACTTATGTCACAAGCTTTACAGAAGGTTCTTCAGCTGACCTCGACAATACAACAGGCAGCTATAGCGGAGTAGTGAATGGCAAAAATGTGGGAACAGGAACCAACGTCGATCGCTTTTATGTCATCATACCAACTACAGCATTTGCTATTGGAGATTCACTAACCACCACCGCCACAGGAGCTGATGGAACATCAGAATTTTCACCAGCAGTGGTCGTAGGAGCATATGTGCCTTCTGGTATTGTTACTCCTTTGTGTCACTGTAAATGGAACAACACACCCGCTACTGTGGCTGGTAATTTTGGCTATAGCAATACAGGTGCTGCTATCCACATTCCTGTTGGCCCAATGAATTCCATTGCAGGCACAGCCTTATCCTCACAACCGACTATGTTCCATGCTGGCACCAACAACCATGTAGTTGACATTCAATATGTAGGTGGTTTGGCCTCCTGGACTTTGCAATCCAATACTGCAATAGCAAATTCTTCCACCGGTTATTGTCCGCAAGATTTAGATGTACAAATTGCTTCTTCCAGCATAAACCCCAATCCGGGAGATCAGGTGACCGTAACGGTGACCATTACCAATAACACCTCAGCCCCCTTTGTTTTTACCAATGGATATTTTACAAATCTGGAAATAAGCATTACACAACCTTCTGGTTTTGTATTTGTTTCGGCTACTCCTTCTACAGGTTCGTATGGAGGTTTAAATTGGTCAGTTCCCCATCTTGGTCCGGGAGCCTCAGCAACTCTTCAATTGGTATATACAGTAAATACTTCAGGAGTAGTTGCAGCTTACGGGGGTATTTTCGACCAGTATGACCCAGATCTGACAAATAACCTTGCCTCCGTCAACATTACTACCGCTTCCTCTTCCAGCGGTGGCTCAGGTGGTATAGAATCCATTGGGGGATTATCAACACTCCTTGCTCAACGCAATATGCAGAGGCTAAGAGACGGAAAATTTAATTTCTTCAACCAAGTCGATCAACTTCCTCTGGCTGGTACAGTTGGTTCAGTTCTTGGCGCAAGGGGAAATCTCACCCTCGCAGATGTAACGCCTACCACAGGGCCTGAAAGCAGCACCGGCAAAGTGGTAACACCTGGTGATCTGATCGGCATTACCAACGCAGTGGACGTTTATTCTGTTGACTATTTCAAATCAGGTAACAGAATAGGTTCAATTCTGGCCCTGGAGTCACCTACCGGTAAAGTATACGATCACACCAAAGTGGTGTGTGATCGACTCACTGGCGCACGGCTACCAGAAATTCGTGTCGTCAATGCTGCCGGCCATCCTTTTCTGATGGCATTGCTTGAGCAGGAAGACGGTCAGGTCGATTACAATATCACCTTTGTCATGTATCTACACGAAAATGGCACGATCGAAATAGACAATAAATGGAATCTGGCTGAATACGATGTGCCCGCCGGCGCCAGGGTGTTCAATATGCAGGTATGGTCCGTATCGCCAAACCTTACGATTGAAATGGTACAGGAAATTATCCATCTTGCTAATCTGCACGGTGACGTAAGCTTTTTGAACAAAAGACCAGCACCAATGCCTTCAGTATTTGTTGAAAGCGGATTTTATCAAAATGGAAAATTACATCTTAAAATCAGAAATACAGCCCATGCCAACAGAATTACTTTCAGAGGTTTGGCTGCAGCTACAGAGACTCAATCCCACACGCCGGTATTTGACGACCTTCCACTTCCAGCCGGTCAGCAGATAGCAGACTTTGTGTTTCCGATTGGTTTTACTTTCGATGCAGGTTTTAGCATTACCAACGATGCCAGTTCGGGTGCAGATCAAATTTATGTGGCTGACGGTGCATGGGGTGTTGATTATGAGTTGACATCTGCTGAAGACGTTGAGTTTGAAACCGTATCGCAAACCAAAGAATTGCCAAAAGACGGCCTGGCTCTGGAAAGAGCCGCTGTGGCTTCAGCCAAAGTAAAAGAATACTTCTCTGTCTACAGAGTGTTGCTTCCAGGTGCTTACAGACCGATGAATGTATCTGAATTCAACACCATAAACTTTACGGCCACCGTTCAACAAACTACAAATGTCCAACTCGTAGTAGTCAAAAAGAGCATTTCAAAGTGGTCTGAGCAATTTAGAGCTACCATAACTTTAATCCCCGGAACTCATGCGTACACCGTATCGTTTGACCAATTGAAGTCATCCAATGGAAGTGTCTTTACTGCTGATGATGTACTTTCAGTAGTGTGGCTGGCTACAAAAGGTTCTACTGCCAATGATAACGTGTATATAAAAATTTCCGACCTGATTTTCAAAAAGGGAAATGCATCTGATGTAACCCTTACTCCGGGTAAAAAAGAAATATTTGTTTATCCCAATCCCGCCGTATCCGATTTTAACTATTCTTTTCTTCTCGAAAGCGAAATGAATGTAAAGGTTGAATTGATCAATTCTTTAGGTCAGGTAATTGATGTATTGAAAAATGAGCGCATGAGCCAGGGAGTTCACACCTTTGTTTACGATAAAAAACTTCACCCGGGTATTTATCACATACGAATTACCACAGGCCGAAATTCAAAAAGTGCAAGTGTAGTTATCGTAAATTAGTTTTTATGAGCTTTATAACGAATTTAAGCCCGGTAAATCCGGGCTTATATGTTTAATCGATTAGCTACCTTGCTACTGGTATTTCAATAAAGTTTGAAATCATTTGTCAAATAGAAAAGTACCGATATTTTTACTGCCTTGTTTATTGAAAATTAAAAAAAATGCTGAACATTGTACTTTTTGGTCCACCAGGTGCCGGTAAGGGTACTCAATCCCAATTTCTTATAGAAAAATTCGGACTGATTCACTTGTCTACCGGCGACATCTTCCGAAGAAACATAAAAGAAGGCACCGAACTAGGAAAATTGGCACAGAGCTACATGAATCAAGGAAAATTAGTACCTGACGAGGTTACGATCAACATGCTCAAAGCCGAGCTCGAAAAATACCCTGATAGCAAAGGATTTATTTTTGATGGCTTTCCTCGTACACAGGCACAGGCCAAAGCATTAGATGCCTTGCTGAAAGAGAAGAATACTTCCATTACCCGAATGATAGCCCTTGAAGTACCAGAGGAAGAACTAAAAAGACGCCTGGCTGATAGAGCAGTCACCAGTGGCAGGCTCGACGATGCTGACCCGGAAGTGATTCAAAAACGCATTGATGTATACATGGATGAAACATTGCCTGTAAAGTCTTATTATGAAAACCAAAATAAATATTGCGGTATCAATGGAGTTGGTGCCATCGAAGAGGTCACAAAAAGACTTCTCGACGAGATAAATACCCTCATCTGATTGATTAATTGGATTCCTTATCTATTTTTGCCCGCGTTTTTTAGAATTTAAAATATTTGATTTTCAGTATGTCGAAAAAAGAAACTGAACAAAAAGAAGAGGTCATTATCGATGTAGCTGCCTCATTAACAAAGGCTGAGGCTTTTGTTGAAAACAATAAAAAGATCATAACTTATGTAGTTGCAGGGGTTTTGGTGCTGGTTGCAGGGTATTTTGGGTTTACCAAATTGTATCTCGAGCCATTGGAAAGAGAGGCACAGCTCGAGCTCTTCAAAGCTCAGGAAAATCTGGACAGAGATTCGCTGCGCTTAGCGTTAAATGGTGACGGGGTCAGCATGGGTTTTCTCGAAATTGCAGAAGAATATAGCTGGACAAAAGCCGGCAACCTTTCCAGATACTATGCAGGCGTATGCTACTTACAGTTGGGTGAATATGAAGATGCCATCCGACAAATGGATAAATTTAGCACCAGCGATCCTGTGTTTAAAGTTCTGACCAACGGAGTAATCGCTGATGCATTTCTGGAGCTTAATCAGCCAAAAGAAGCCCTTGAATATTACAATAAAGCGGTAAACGCTTCCGACAACGAATTTGTGGTGCCTTTTTATCTAAAAAAAGCCGGTATGCTGGCCGAAGAACAAGGTAAATTAAAAGAAGCAAGGAGGTATTTTGAACGTTTAAAGAATGAATTTCCAAAGTCACAGCACGCCCTCGATGCGGAAAAGTTTTTAGCCAGAATAGATGCCAAAGAAATGAATTCAAAATAAAAATGGCTACAGCGAATACAAATTTATCTCAGTACGATAAAAGCCGACTGCCGTCGGCTTTTTCGTTTAAATATGCCATTGTAAAAGCACAATGGAATGAACAAATAACCAATGGATTGTATAAAGGTGCATACGATACACTTATCGATCTTGGGGCTTTACCTTCCAGCATACATACCATTGAAGTACCGGGAAGCATGGAGTTGATTTATGGATGCCGGCAGGCTGCCGCCATCAGACCTGCGGTGGACGCGATCATCGCCATTGGTTGTCTGATCAAAGGCGAAACCATGCATTTTGAATTTGTCAGTATGGCCGTGTATCATGGTCTTAGCCAATTGAATCTCTCACTTACCATGCCAGTCATTGCATGCGTTTTGACCGATAACAATCTGGAACAAAGCATTGCACGGAGCGGGGGAGTACATGGAAACAAGGGCGTAGAAGCCGCTGTAACGGCCGTTCTAATGTCAGGCAGAAGGGTGATTTAAAATCATTGTTTGCATGGAAAAGGAAGTAAACTTTGCTCTGGTAGCATTTACATCGTTTTTTTCTGTGATGAACCCTATCGGAGTCATGCCTTTATTTCTGAGCATGACTGCCGGAATTGACCTGGCAAATCGAAGGAAAACGGCTGTAAAAGCCTGCACTGTAGCTTTTGTAACCCTGGTCATTTTTGGGCTACTCGGAGAATTTATCTTTAATTTTTTCGGGATTTCTGTTAACGGTCTTAGGGTAGTCGGTGGTTTTATCTTCTTTAAAATGGGTAGTGAAATGCTCCAGGCTCAGGTAAGTAAAATGAAATTGCCCGACAATGAAGTAAAGACCTATGTGGGTGATATTTCCATTACCCCTCTCGCCATACCTATGATCACCGGTCCTGGTGCCATCACCAATGCAATGCTGCTGATGCAGGATGCCACCTCTCTATTCTTCAAAACCATTTTGGTAGTTGTTATGCTATTTGTTTGTCTTATAATGCTTTTTGCCCTGTTATTTGCTAGTCGTATTGTCAGCCTGCTCGGTCAGACAGGTGTAAATGTTTTGGTTCGATTGATGGGTCTTATTGTCATGGTAGTAGCAGTAGAATTTTTTATTTCAGGATTGACACCTATCATCCGAAGCATTCTCATCATTGCTCCATAACGCGTATCAATTCACCACAAGCCGGCAATTTTTCATTTACTTTATAGAGTGCATTGAAATCGCTTGGTGAACTTTTAGCGTTTGTCTATCGTAAGACTACGAAATCCCACTCTCTTTGAGCAATGAAACTCCGATTGATACTTGGCGACCAACTGAACGAAAGGCACCCTTGGTTTGCAGTGCCTTCCGATGAAATACTTTATACCCTGATGGAAGTCCGATCAGAAACCGATTACGTGGCTCATCACATTCAGAAAGTTACGGCAATTTTCATGGCAATGCGAAAATTTGCTGATAACCTAGCCAAAAAAGGGCATAAAGTACAGTATATACAGCTCGATGACCCTCGAAACCAGCAATCATTCATTGAAAATATCAAGTTGATTGTACAACGGTATCCCATTCGTGAGATTGAGTATCAGGAGCCCGATGAGTATCGCCTGGACCGGACCTTGGCCGAATTAAGCATCAAGACCGGATTGCCGGTTACCATGGCCAAAAGCGAGCACTTTCTCACCTCCAGAGATTCTATTGCAGAAGTATTTCCCGGTAAAAAGCACTATTTGTTAGAAACATTCTATCGGTATTACAGAAAAAAATATCAGATTTTAATACTTCCCGACGGAACTCCGGAAGGAGGACGCTGGAACTTTGATGCCGAAAACAGAAAATCATACCCTAAAAATCATGTACCTCCTGAACCCCTGTTTTTTAACCATTCGGCAGATGAAGTTGTGACCATGCTATCAAAATCAGGCGTCACAACCATCGGGCAGATGGAAAACAACCAATTGCATTATCCCTTAGACAGAGCTGAAGCGCTAAGGTTGCTCGAACATTTTGCCATTCAGTTGTTGCCCAATTTCGGGACTTACCAGGATGCCATGCATACCCATCATGCATTTGGCTATCACTCCCGGTTGTCCTTTGCACTAAATACCAAAATGTTGCATCCGTTGGAAGTGATTCAACGATGTATTGATGAATGGAGAGCACGTCCCGGTGAAATTAGTCTGTCTCAACTCGAAGGCTTCGTAAGACAAATCTTGGGTTGGCGAGAGTATATGCGCGCCATTTACTGGGCAAAAATGCCGGAATATGCTACCCTAAATTATTTTAATCATCACAATCCACTTCCAGAATGGTATTGGACCGGAAATACGAATATGAATTGTTTAAAACACACGATTCGTCAGTCCCTGCAATATGCCTACGCGCATCACATCCAAAGATTGATGGTCACAGGAAATTTTGCCTTACTTGCCGGCTGTCATCCCAACGAAGTAGATCAATGGTATCTGGGTATCTACATCGATGCCTTTGAATGGGTAGAAATCACCAACACACGGGGGATGAGTCAGTTTGCAGATGGCGGAATTGTAGGAACCAAACCATACACATCATCAGCTAATTACATCAACAAAATGAGCAACTACTGCAAAAGTTGCAGTTACAACCACAAGTTGAAACATGGTCCCAGAGCCTGCCCATTCAACAGTATGTACTGGCATTTCTTTCACAGACATCGAAATTTGTTGGAGCACAACCCGCGAATCGGAATGATGTACCGTACATGGGATAAAATGGAATCAGATGAAAGGCAAAAAATCTTAGCGCAAGCAGAAAAATACCTCAATGCCATCAATGACTTATAAATAATCCCTTTTCAGTTTAAGTCCTCTCAATTCGCCAAAATAGAGGATTCCACCCTTTACAATGATTTCTTAATGAAATTCTCCATTGTGCCTTTCTATTTTTGCTCCTTCAATAAAAAAACATGAAAAATCTACACTTCATACTAACCGTCAGTGTATTTATTGGATTACATGCAAATATTCTATCAGCACAAAGTAAATATCATCCCAATCATACAGATGAGAATGGGCGTAAGCAAGGAGCCTGGGTGTATTATCATCCAAGTGGAAACCTGAAAACAATAGAAAATTACAAAGACAACCTATTGGATGGCATACGTATCATTCTGAATGACAGAGGCTATCTAAACATAGAAGAATATTACAAATCGGGTAAACTCCACGGCGAACAGCGGATTTTCGATGGATTTGCCCGATTAATGGAGCTAAAAGAATACCACGAAGGAGTGCTTTCCGGAAGTTATAAAAAATACAACCCCAATACCGGAAAATTAAGTGAAGAAGGCACCTATGTCAACAATGAAAAGCATGGAAAATACATTTGGTATTACGACAATGGAAATCCGGCCGTCGCATATACTTACAATATGGGTATTATCGATGGCGACGCGATTGAATACTTTCGAGAAGGTGGAATAGCATCTATTTCTACATACCGTGCAAATGAACTTAATGGTCCTTACAAGGAATTTTATCCCGATGGGAAAATAAAACTGGAAGGCCAATACCGCATGGGAGAAAAAGTCGGAAAGTGGTATTCCTTTGATGAAAATGGAAGAAAAACACTGCTGAAAAACAACAAAAAATGAAAACAAAAGAAGAAATTGTAAACAACTGGCTCCCTCGATACACAGGGGTATCTCTGGACCAATTCAGCAAGTACATATTGCTTACCAATTTTAACAACTATCTGGAAGTCTTTAAAGAATTGTATGGAGGTGAAATAATGGGTACTGACCGTTCGATGCCGAGTATCCATGCCAATGGTGTATCATTTATAAACTTCGGCATGGGAAGTCCCAATGCAGCCACCATAATGGACCTATTGACATCTGTACAACCCAAAGCAGTACTGTTCCTGGGAAAATGCGGGGGCTTAAAAAAGAAAAATGCCATTGGCGACCTGATACTTCCCATTGGAGCTATACGCGGTGAAGGAACTTCAAACAGCTACATGCCTCCTGAAGTACCGTCGCTACCTTCCTTTGCTCTCCAAAAGGCAGTGTCCACCACCATCCGGAACAACGAAAAAGACTATTGGACCGGTACAGTCTACACCACAAACAGACGAGTATGGGAACATGATCTTGATTTTAAAAAATATTTAAAAGTTACCAGAGCAATTGCCATTGACATGGAAACTGCCACACTGTTTACAGCCGGATTTAGAAACAAAATTCCGACAGGAGCTCTATTGCTGGTAAGTGATCAACCAATGGTACCCGAAGGCGTTAAAACTGAAGAAAGCGATAAGATTGTAACTGCTAATTTTGTAAGGTCGCATGTAAAAATAGGCGTAGAATCACTCCTGGAACTCATTAACAACGGACTGACGGTGAAACATTTGAGGTTTTAAACACTAATACATCCAATACCTCATTGGGACTCATAGCTCGGCAAACCATTAAAGGTAGCATTGCCTCATACGCAGGAGTAGCGCTTGGCACATTTACATTGCTATTTTTATTTCCGGCCTATCTGACCGAGAGTCAGATCGGGTTACTACGCATTGTGCTTAATGCAGCCGGTATGTTTTCTACCATTGCAGTACTTGGTATCCCCCAGGTTTCGGTCAAATACCTACCATTTATACAAACGACAAAAGATTACCGGGCATATGCTACCCTGCTTTATCTCGCTGGTCTTGTGGGAGTATTGGTTTGTTATCTGATTTTTTTGGTATTTGAAAATTCCATCACCCAGTTTTACTCAAAAAATTCAAAAGAACTCACCGATTATTACTATCTGGTCTGGAGCATTACGCTTTTAAATACTTTGTACCTTATTGCAGCTTCCTACGCGAGGATGAACAATAGAATTGTAGTTCCGGCAGCCATCAAAGATGTGGGAATACGTATTCTGACTATTGTGTTCTTCACCGGGATTATATACAATCTTTTTGATTTTAAGGCCTATCTAAATATTCAAATAGTGATTTATGGATTGGCGCTATTGGGCGTTCTCATTTACAATCATCAACTTGCACCATTTGTACCATCTTTTGAATTTAAAAGATTAAAAGGACATCTAAAAGACGTAGTTCCTTTTGCTTTTTTTTCATTATTGACAACAGCAGCAAGTGTTCTCGTGACCACAATTGACAGCCTGATGATCGGAGGATTGATCAACTTGGGTGAGGTAGGTATTTATGTCATAGCATCTTACATTGGCCTGGTTATCGAAATGCCCAAACGCTCTCTTAATGCCATAGCCGGGCCGTCCATTTCCGAAAGTTGGAAAAAAAATAACATCGAAGCCATCAATCAGTTGCACCAACGAAGCTCTATAAATCAGATTATTTTCGGAGGAGGAATGCTCCTTCTCATTTGGGCTGCAATTGATGGAATTTTTTACCTGATGCCAAATGGAGAAATATATGCCTCAGGTAAGTACGTTGTTCTGTTTATTGGTTTAGCCAAATTTACAGATTTAGCTTTTGGACTTACTGCAGAAATAATATCATTTTCACCGAAATACAAATACAATCTCTATTTATTGATTTCTCTGTCTGTGATAGCTGTACTTACCAATTATCTGCTCATACCTATTTTAGGAATCACTGGTGCAGGACTTGCCACATTTATCTCGTATTTAATATACAATCTTTTATCGTATTGGTTGATGTACAATAGGTATAAAATTTCACCGTTTTCAAATGATTCTATTAAAGCTATCCTACTATTATCAGCATTGTTTATTACAATTTCATTTTTAAACTTTACCAATCATTCATTGATCAATTCTGGCGTAAAAATTTTATTTTCAATTGCACTTTTATTCATTGGAATTAAGAAAATGAATATTCGATCAGATGTTTATATTTTATCGGACCGAATATTAAAATATATTCAAGGGATTTTCCGGAGAAAATAAAATTTTTGAAATTTAAAATCTGGCTATTCAGAGGGTTTATCTTCAGACCAATTTCCAGAGTATTTTACTTTCCCATCTGGGCCATAAAGCGTGCCATGACCTGAGCGCATATTTTTTTTCCAATTACCTACATATTTCTCTCCTGATGTCCAATAATATATGCCGTATCCCTCTCTTTGATCATCGTAAAAATCTCCATCGTATTTATCCCCGTTTTTCCAAATGTATACGCCTTTGCCATGTCTAAAATTATTTTTCCAAAAGCCGTAATAATAACCTCCAGTTGACCAAATGCCCACGCCCCTTCCATTAGCTTTATTATTGTTAACTTCACCGAAGTACCGAACCAGATTTCCTGTACTTGAAACAAAGTTCAAAGTATCATACTGTTTGGATTTTTTATTTTGTGTATACTCTTCCAACGAATCCCTTATACTATTTTGAACTTGCAATAGTGAATCAATCAAAAATGTAGTGTTATTTGAGGTGTATTTTAGCGCACTTAACTGCGTTTTTAGACTATCGATTTCCCTTAAAGCTTTTGAATATGATTT
Source organism: Schleiferia thermophila (assembly GCF_003337435.1). Classification (GTDB taxonomy): domain Bacteria; phylum Bacteroidota; class Bacteroidia; order Flavobacteriales; family Schleiferiaceae; genus Schleiferia; species Schleiferia thermophila. The sequence goes on along the minus strand of NZ_QPJS01000001.1, from coordinate 1,005,558 downwards.
GACAAGTGATTCTGAGTTCATTGCTTCGAGTCTTGCTAAATTTTGCGTTTTTTCCATCCAGGCTCTCTTTTCGACTACCAAATTAGAGCCTGTAAGTGAATCTATTTCTCCATATATCTTTAAAGCATTATCTACTTCGCCATTGTAAAAGAATTCATCCGCATTCATTTTAAGCTTTGCAACTTTTAATTCAAATACTACACTATCATACGTTAACTCTGATTTTTGCAAAAGATTTTTATAATGAATGTGTTGATATATATTTACTACTAAAAAAATCAGTAATGCGAGTAATGTAAGAAGTTTTGTTGAATTTTTTTGTTTCATATCCATGGTCTTTTTTAGTCTCCCATCATCACATTTGGTAATACTTTTGATGGGTTTCGAAGGTCTAGATTAATAAAAATATTCAGTCGTATTATATGTGTTTGATTGTAGATATTTCCGACTTGATCTTGACCGACAGTCCACATGTGTCCGCCAAAAAAAGTAACTGAATTGTTTAAAATGTATCCCAATCCAGTGTACACTCTGAAATCTTCAAAATGATTATAGACGATACTTTTACCGCTTTGCATAAAGATTTCGGCACTTGGAGAGAAGAAAAGGGTTCTTTTTTCTAGTTTATTTTTGTTAATAGGTATATAGGCAAAAATTTTATATCGGTATCTGTTGGTATATTGAAATTCTGAACCTTTAAGATTACTTCGTCTCCATCTGTGTTCAAAGCGAAATTGGTGGTATATTTTCACTCTTCCTAAGTAGGGCATGGTAAATAACCATTGATGCCAAATTCTGGGTTCAATGGTTATATACTCATAATCCGGGTCTCCTGGTCTGGGCGTATAATTCAGTACCAATGTAGGTCCGATGATAACATTGAAATATTCGTTGTAGAAATAATTGATTCCAGCCCGATTGTACCATTGACGCATTCTACCCACAAAATCGTATAAATTATCTACACTGTTTCTCCGTCTGTAGTGGTGCTCACCATAATAGTATAATTTTTCGGATATTCGAAAACGCAAGTAAAGACCATTCCAATTTCCTGTTTCTACCAATCTGTTTTCTGCAACATCTTGAGCTCGTGATGGCCAAAATAATAGCATTAATGAAAAAAATACAATACATTTTTTCATAGAAATTTATCTGATATCTAATGAAAGTTTTTTAATAAGAGTTTCGAAATTGTCTTTACGTCGTATTTTTCTATTGTAAGATTTCATTTTGGAGTCATCCGTTTCGAGCATAAATTTCAAGACGGTTTCAATATTTTGGTATTTATCAGAAAATTCATCGCAATTTCCATTTGTCGCTGTCTCTCCCAACATATGTATCAGACGTGGAAGTAAAATTTCCCTGTATGCTTTATGCACTCTGGGATGTTGAATTTCTGTAATACTGGTATTGGTATATGGATTAAACTCCAGTTTATGGAATTTGTTATGAACGTTATCTGAAAGCGTTTGTAAATTTGAAGTGTTTTTAAGTTTTTCAAGGATGTCGTTCAGGCACTTAAGACTCTGTATTGCAATCAACTTCCGGTTTGAGTCGCTATAATCGACCAGATTACTTAATTGAAGATCCAACAATTCTTTATATGCCTTTCTGTACTTTTCTGTTATTGAGTTGCTAAAGAAAAAACTCCCATCTGATGATAGAATTTTTCGTATCTGATCAGCAACTTCTTCAATTTTTTCTACAAGTTGATGATATTCATCATTGCTTTTTCTAATTTTTTCTGCATTTTTAGCTTCTGACAGCAGATTTTCAATTTCCCTGATATAAAAGGTAACCAGGGTATCAAGTACGACCTTCCAGTCTGAAAAATCAATTTCTTCGGGAATTCGAATTTTTCCATCCACAAAAGTTCCTTTGTGAGAAATGGTAAATTCTCTGTTTTGACGTAGGTCATCAAGCATATTTATTATCCATTGTTCTTTAGAAATAAAGGCAGAATATTTTCCGTTTAAAGCAGATATTTTATGTATCAAATCTCTAGTGGTAGATTTATATTTTTCCAATAAACCTACTTTAAGCGAATGGTCTATATTGTTTTGGGAAATAAGTAAAGTATTGAATATTGCTAAAGCCGAATCAAGCAATGACTGATTTAGATATAATTGGTGTAAACAATTGGTAAGAAACTTTTTATCTGCTTCGGAAACATTAGCAACAGGAAGTGAAAATAAAGATTTAAACAGATTGGGTGTTTCGATCCGGAGGGTTTCATCACTGAATTCAGGGCCATTGTTTTGGAAATTATAATCAAAATGTATAAAAAAATTCGTTATTGATGACAGCAATGCGGTCATTAGTTCTCTGTCTTTTAAATTGGAAGGTATCCTGCTGATAAAATAATAATAAATAGATGAATCGGGCTCAATATCCGTGTAATTTTCGGCATCATCCTCGGTAAATATTACAGTATCCTTGCATACAATATACATTGGAATACCATCAGAAAAATACATCTTGCACGTATCGTCTATATAATCACGAAAAAATAAATGGGATGTACCGGATAATTGACCTTGAATTGTTTTAAGATTCCATGACAGATTTTTAGTACGATCGTGGAATTCTATATAGCCATTGATTTTTCCGTTTTCGACTGGAATCGTTGAAACTTGAAAAGTATCCACATAGACCTGATTGTCGATTTTTGAGGTAGTAAAAATCCACTTGCCTACTGGTACATTGTTGGCAAAAGAACCTTCGATATGCGATATGGTGCCGGAAAGCGGAATTTTCATGTTTGTTACTGAGGGTCTGACATTTTCATAGTCAAGCCGATATTTTACTTTTCCACACTTATACTTTCCATTGAGCTTTCCATTGTTAAACTCTGCGTTTAATAAATACAATTGCTTTAGTGAATCACTGTGTTGAATATCCAAATAATATTCAAACAACCCATGCAAAATGATTTTTTCTTTTTGCAAAATGTAATCATAATACACATATCGCACGGAATCTTTACTGAGTGATGTTTTTTTTGAAAAGTGATTTTTTTGTTGAGCATTTAATTGATGGTCAGAAATTGTAAGTAACAAATAAAGAAGTAAGAGGAAATGAAAGAAGTTTTTGCAAAAGAATAAGTTCATGTTTTGGATGATAATTCTAACAGCCAAAGTTACCCATAATATTTATAACAGAATTTAAAATCATTTAACACGCTGATAATCAGTTTATAAAAACAAAAAAGACGCTTCATCTGGAAGCGTCTTTTTGACATTAAAAAAGAAAGATCATCTGATACCGATTTTAATGCCCCCCATAAGTAAAAATGGCATTCCAGGTCTGTATCCTTGTGGCAGGTTGGATGCAATATACGATCGATTAAATAGATTGTTTATACTTGTAAATACACTAACGGTTTCGGATACAGCATAGTTGGCTGAAAGATCACATATCCAATATCCGTCCAGGGTGTTGATTTGTGCCAAGGAAAATTGTTCAGATGGTTTCGTATCAAGGGTCGTAGTAGGCCTTACCGGTGTAGCGCTCAGATACCTTGCGGTAAAGGTGAGGTCAAAAGCTCCATGTTCGAAACCCGAGAGGAAGGTGAGTTGATGAGGGGTAATGAAAGGTATCCGCTCACCAAAATTGATTTGTCCGCTTCCCCAGTCACCACCTGGATTTATAAACGTTTCTCTGAAACGAGCATCGGTAAATGTATAGGCGATTCTTAAGGGTAAGTTCCACGACTTCTGAATTCCAACAAGGTATAAAAGGTCCGATTTTACACTGAATTCGACTCCTTGGGTCACAGCTTTTCCACCATTGAACATATCACCAGTACCCATGCCGCCAGCGGCCATCATATCCGAACCCAGGATATTGGAATAATCGTTGTAAAATCCAGTAGCCTGTAGTTGAATATTTGAGGTGAAGTATCTGTATCCAAGTTCATAATTCCATGCTTTTTCTGGTTTTGGTTGCTCATCTGAATCAAGACGCGGCATACCGGGAGGGGAGAATCCCTGGTAAACACCTGCAAAAACATTGGAGTAGTCCGTAAATTGGTAAGTAAACCCAATACCTGGTGTTATGACCTGGATGTTTTGGGACTTAGTTCGGAAGTTGGTCTTTATTCGGGCCGGATCCTCAATTCCAAAATTGTCAAATCGCAGATCGATATTTTCGTACCTCAATCCTGGTATGATAGACAATTTATCGATTTGTACTGTATGTTGGATCCATGCCGAAGTAGCATCTGCATTCCTTATTTGATTTTCTGTATTTCCTTTTACACCTTGTTGTGAGAGAATCAATACCCCATCGGTCATGGTATATTGTGAACGTGTTCCGAATCTGTCGGCCATATCGCTGTGAATCCTCACACCTGCCTCAAAAACGTGCTCAATGCGGCCTGTGTTAAAGCTGTAACGGCTGTTACCCTGGATTCCTCTGGAATAATAGGTTCTGGCTGCACTTCTGTAGTCAACGTTTCCATTGGCTGTACCAGTTAGTATGGAATATTCGACTTGGTTTGCTGTAGGATTGGTAATGATGGCTGTAAGTGATTTCCCATTAATAGAATTTGCACGAGCCCAATCCCTGAATACAAAATTGTTGTAAGCTGTGATATTCAACTGCCAATTATTCAGCGGTTTCACAGTATACGACAAGGATATATGCCTGTGTCTTAGATCAAGTCGATCCAATTGAGTGACGGAATATCTTCTGTATGGATTTGCTCTGAAATCGGTATAGTTTAACCCTAAATACGTTTCATCAGCTTCTTCGGTAGTGCTTAACAGCTTCAGTGTGAAGTGTTGATTAATTTTTAATGAAGAGGGTGTCCATCTGATTTTTCCCATAAAGTCTCTACGGTCAAATCCGGTAGGTCCGCCATTGTCCAATTGCTTAAATCCGTTGCTGGCATATCGGCTCAATTCAAATACATAGGACAAGCTTCCATGCTGGTCTGTGACATATAAATTTTGGAACCCAGTACCATACATACCATAAGACAATTGTGAAAATGCTTCAAATCGGTCGCCGATTGGTGTGGATAAAAAATTAATTGCGCCCCCTATTGTGTAAGGTCCGGCTACAATCTGACTACTTCCTTTCAGTATTTCAACACCTTGCATCCGGGAAAATGTTGGAAAATAATAAGCGGCAGGATCGGCATAGGGCGCTGGCGCTATCAGTATGCCGTCTTCCATCAAAGTGATTTTAGTTGAACGATTGACAGAAGTTCCGCGCATGCCAATGTTGGGTCTTAACCCAAAACCTTCTTCATCTCTGATGTTAAGTCCCGGTACTATACGTAGTGCTTTTGTCACATCAGGTTGATTGATTTTTTGAAGTGTTGCAGAAGGAATATACTCACCCGAGCCCGGTACTATATGGATCCTGTTGGCCGTTATTGTGACTTCATTTAAAAACCGTACACTGTCCGGAGGTTCTGGAATCTTTCCTTCCACTACTGAAAAGGTCAATGCTGTAATAAGCAGTGTTTTCATACCTTATATTTTATTTATTTAGACTAAATATAAACAAGGCAAAAATGATTAAGATGGGAAAAATAGAAAAATGATATCTGTCATAATCTTTGGTTAATTGCTTTGCAAGTACTTCTTTTTGGTATTCAATACTATGAAATATAAGGATTTAGGAAAAAAAGAGGTTACAGGAGTCGAAAGTATCAGAATGCTCAGGTATTTGCTAGTGGAATTACCATTTCTTTGTCTGGAAAGCATTTGAGATTAAATTGCATTGAAAAACAATTCACTATGATGTCAAAGATATTCATACTTCTTGCCTTCATGAGTTTGCTGTTCCCCGGATTCGGTCAGACTACAGACAGCCTTAAAAAATATGTAGAACATTTGACCATACATAATTCCTTCAGTGGCCAAATAGCTATAGTTCAAGGCGGAAGACTTTTATTTTCTACGACTGCTGGTTTTCGAGATGTCGAAAGTAAAAAGCCGATTTCTATGGATGATGTATTTAGAATCGGCTCTATTTCAAAAACCTATACAGCAGCTTTGATATTCAAACTCATTGAAAAAGGCAAATTGAACGCAAAGACAACTTTAGACAATTTTTTTCCGGAAGTTGCCAACTCAAAAAGAATCACCATAGAAATGATGATTCGACACAGAAGTGGAATCAGAAGCTATACAGAACAGATGGATTATCCGGAATATCATACCCAACTCAAAAATTCTGAACAAATTGTGAAGAAAATTGAAACCTATCCGCCGGAGTTTGATCCAGGTGCACAATACAAATATTCCAATAGCAATTATTTGCTTCTGGCGCTTATAGCTGAAAAAGTAATGAAAAAAAGTTATTGTGAGCTTCTTACAGAACTGATTTTCAGGTCAAACAAGCTAAAAAATACTTTTTGCGACGATTTATGTATCCGGAGAGTGATTCCTTCCTTTTATCATATTGGCGATAGCATCATCCCATCGACCATCACGGCTTCTTCTGTAGCAAAGGGAGCAGGAAATATCTGTGCTAATGCCAGTGATGTAGCTCTATTTTATCAGAGACTTTTCGATGGTAAAATCATCAAACCTACAAGTTTATCCGATATGGTCACTTTTGAAAACAATGTAGGAGCCGGAATTTTTCAGGTGCCTTTTTACAACAGAAAAGGTTATGGTCATGGAGGGAAGATAGATGCCTTTCGCAGTTATGCAATCTACTTCCCTGATGATGGGCTGAGCCTGGCAATTGTAAGCAATGTAGAAAATGATTTTGACTTAAACGATATTTTGATAGGTTTATTATCTATTTGGTACGGAATTCCGTATTCATTTCCGGAATTTCAAACTGTAAATTTTTCAGCTTCTGATGCTGAATACTATATTGGAGAATATACTTCTAACGAGATACCTCTTTCCATCGATATTTTTTTAAAAAATCAGCAGATTTATGCGCAGGCTACAGGTCAGGCAGCATTTCCTCTAAAAATGGAAGACGTAGAAAAATTTTCTTTTAAGCAGGCAGGGATAGTTTTGGAGTTTAAAGACCTTCGTGATGGAAAATACCAAGGGTTCATCTTACGACAGGGAGGCTATACATTTCATTTCATCCGAAAGTGAGAAACCAGATATATTTCATCATCGTACTGACTCTCTTACAAGAAACAATGGCTCAGTCCACTGATTTTCAGTGGTGGAACGAACGACATGGATGGGATGGTATTTCTCCTTATGAAAAATACATGCATATCGAACCGGGTCGAATGGGCCCTAATGCACTTCCGGTACCTGATCTGGTCTTTTTTGTCTGGGATTCTTTAAACTATCTAAAAGGGAATGTTCAAACCTATTTTGCTCCCGGTGATTTCACTTTTTCTGGAGGATGGCAAGTTTATTACCAGGCCGACCGAAGAGTAGCTATTTCAGCCCACATGGTCTATGCGGAATTTTTCAAAACATCGGAGAGTGTCCGGGATTTTCGGGTGGCGCGTACTTTTGATGCAAGAGGCTGGGCTGTAGGTGATCTTTATGTAGAGACACACTGGTTGATGGTCAGGAGTCGAAGATGGATTCCAGAAGTGATTCTGCGTTCAGGCATAAAAACTGCTTCTGGCAACAGACTTGAAGATGCCAGGTTTTCTGATACTCCCGGGTATTATTTTGATTTGAATTTCCGAAAAGTTTTTAAAAAAAATTTCATTGTACATCAATGGTACTCCATGATGGGCTTTTATGCTTATCAGACGTACAGGGTTGATTATAAACAAAACGATGCTTTGTTGTACGGAGTAGGGTGGAGGTTTCAAACAAGGACCATTGGTCTGGATACGCATTTGAGAGGTTATGCAGGGTATTTTGGAAAGTACGATAAACCCCTGATCTTTTCATTTAGCTTTTTCAGACAATTAGAAAGTTATTTACTCTCCGTTCGATTTCAGAGAGGTAATCACAGCTGGCCGTTTTGGTCAGCAGAATTGGGTTTTGTCTATCGCTTTTTTTGATGATATACTTCTACTTGTCGAAGTATTTTTTAATTTTGAGTTGCAAAATTCATCCCACCATGAGTACAGTAGATCAATGGTTTTCAGAATATGCTGAAAGTCATCAGCATCCCACGAATAAGTTAATTCATTGGATTTGTGTGCCTTTGATTTTTTGGAGCATTCTTGCTCTATTGTATTCTATACCGGTGCCTTCATGGATATCTGACAGTATAGAAGGGTATAATTGGAGCTATATTGTTGTTTTTGCTGCCTATATATACTACTTACGACTATCGATCCCTTTATCATTGGGAATTGCAATTTTTGTGATTGCTTGTTATCTGATCATTTTTTCGCTCGAAAAAACGGGTTTATCTATATCGGTGATCGCATTTTCAGTGTTCGTACTTGCATGGATTGGACAATTTATCGGACATAAAATTGAGGGTAAAAAACCATCGTTTTTAAAAGATCTACAGTTTTTACTGATTGGCCCTGTGTGGCTGCTGCATTTTATATATAAAAAACTTAATATATCTTACACATAAATACCGGGTCGAAGATGTTTCCAGCGCTTATGTGTCCATAAATATATTTCTGGTTGCTTTTTTATACTGGCTTCAAGCAGCTGATTGTACCTGTCTGTTATCTCGAAATCCGGGAGTTCCCTAGGATTTTCTGTAATTATAACTGGTGTATATTCATATTTTCCTCTGCTGACTTTTTCACAATTCAAGTATATCACCACCATGTTGTACATTTTAGCTAGTTTTTCAGCTCCTACATGAGTTGGAGTATCTTCTGCAAAGAACTTTGATCGATGATGAATTCTGCCTTCATGAGGGCTTTGATCTGCAATAAAACCATACACAGCTGTTTGATCCATATTACGTTCAACAAATGTGTAAGTTTCTTTCATTGGAAAAAGTTTTAAGCCAAATTTTCCTCTTTTTCTTAAAAAATCTTTCTCTATTTTTTTATTTTTTAATTCACCATAAACAGCATAAATATTTTGAGGAATTAAGGCCGGTAAAATGGATAAGTATTCAAAGTTACCATGATGGCCTAACATAAGCATTATTCTTCTTTTCATTATATAGTAATGTTCAAATATTTGAAGATTATTTATGTTCACAAATTTGAAATTTTCTTTATATTCTGGATTAAAATCTTTAAGGTTTTCGGCTATTAATTCTGAAAAATATATATAAAAATTCTCCCTCAGAGTTTTCCTTTCTTCTTCGGACTTGTATGGGAAAGCGATTTTCAGATTTGCTTCAACTACTTTTTTTCTATATTTATAAAATCTGATGACTAATGAAGTTAAAAAATACAGTACCGTAAGAGGCAGTTTGGAAATAAAATTCAATAGAAACATGTGCTACAGGCCGTTGATTCTACCATCTGTTGTATCGGCCAAATTTAGAGGGGTTGATAATGATGCTGTTGTTAAATCGGTTACCCCAGTCACCTGCCTGTGCGGGAAGGTCCACGTCATCAACATTTGGCGTCCACATATCTCTTTCCATGAGCAGATATTGCCATCTTTCGTTGAAATTTTCGCCCATCGCATTGCTATGAATAAGTCGGTAAGTGCCAGTATTGATTTCTCTATCGGCAAAAATGAAAATTCTATCCGACTGAGTGGTACTTCCATTGTAAGCTATGAGTCGGTCATATTGCCAGATTTCATACGGATAGGTATTGGGTTCATGTTTTCTGCTTTCAATTATAGTGGGAGGCCCATAGAGACAAAATACCCTTCCTCGGTCTGTCCTGAAACCTTTGATCAGCCTTGTACCGTAGTTTGAATTGGCTATTTTCACTCGATCATAATATTCCTGCCAGTATTTTCCACTCGATGCTTTGGTAATCCAGTAAGAATTGAAATATTTCATCATCATCTCAACATCGCCTTCGGCAAGGAGGCGGTCAATGATTTTCTGTTCGCTGTAAGTAACTATTGGCATCATGTAGAGCAAGTAATCTTTCACACTGTCTTTTAAGGTTTCGACGGGTACAATTGTGTTTTCCAAAGTGAATTTTTCGAGTAGATCAAGAGAAACTGATGCGGGCTCTACGTCAGAAATTCTTTCGATTCTAATTTTTTTGCCTGCATACAATTCATTTTTTCGATTTATGGCTTCAACGACCAAGTTGTATATTCCTGAAGGCAGACTGGATATATCAATTTTCGCAAAAACAGGATGAAGGCCAGTGTTTTTAATTTTTACTCTACCTGAAAATTTTTCCATGGGAAAATTCCCATTGAACGATTCTAAATAGTAATTTACAAAGAATGGCAGTTCTTTTTCGTCGTCCACGGGCAAGTCATAAAATTCCAGGTAAAAAAGAATTTCTTTTACTCTGTTGTCATACAGATACGTGTTGCTGGCGATGTAGGGTATAAAATCATTTTTAGATAAATTTCCTGAAATATTGTCAGGAATACCTGCAATCAACATCAAATCTGAAACTTTGAAATCTTCAGCATTTGGTACATCTATGGTAAGCTCAAAATGATAACTTTCTGAAGCATTGTTTTCGTCCATAATTTCCAGGGCAAGGATATTTATACCGGGCGGAAGTCTGAATTGAGATTTTGCAGTAAATCCTCTGTCATAAAAATCCAGATCACTTACCTCTGGAAGAGTAATGCGAATCTTATCACCTTGAATAACCTGACCATCCTTATAAAAGGTCATCGTAATTAGAACAGATCCGGTATAATCACCACTTTCATTTTTGATGGCTGATATGGATTTGCCGTATACATTGAAGTGAGTTTCGGTATATATATTTACTTCAGGATGAAAAAAATGAAAGTAACCGAATCGCAGGTCTAACTTTTCACCGCATAAATTGAGGATAAACAATGTATTTATAACATTTAAAATGAGATATTTAAAAAACCGTTTTGTCATTTTTTGAAATTTCTTCTAAAATGCATATAAATCTACAAAAAAAAAGTTGTGCAAAAACCAATCCAATATAATTTTGCGCCCGGAGAGATGGCAGAGTGGTCGATTGCGGCGGTCTTGAAAACCGTTGAGGTTAACAGCCTCCGGGGGTTCGAATCCCTCTCTCTCCGCCAAAAAGCCAGCCAACAACTTTGGCTGGCTTTTTGTGTTTTATATATTGAGTAATTTCGTTATGAAAAATAATTTATTAAAATTCTTTTTGATAAAAATATTATTATTATGGTCTTGTTCTGTTAAAAAGGGTGCCGAGGTTAAGACCATCAACAAATTGCCCACTTTAGAATTTTATGATGATGTGATTATTATATCTGATCAGAGTCTGTTACCAGACAATAGAAGAGATGTCGGCACGATCCAGGTAACTCATTCAGATTATCACGATGTACCTTGTGGATGGATAGAAAGACTTACAGCTGCACAATTGGAAGCGCGCAAATATGGAGGCAATCTCATATTGCTAGATAAAATAACTGGACATGTAAATCTAGCAACCAACTCTTGTGGAGTGATTTCCGGATATGTTTACAATGTGGATGAAAGTACATTATACAGACTAAAAAATCAACGGATAAATGGAGGGCTTAGAAACAAATACGATTTTGCTAGAGTGGTCTTTATAAAACCAACTTTTGCCACTAATTATTCCATCTATGTCAATAAAGAAAATCTTGGACTTATTAAAGGTGGCGAAATTGTAGAGTATAAGACAAAAAATAAAGAACTTTTGGTCATTTGGGCAAAGACCGATCGAAAATCTAAGCTTGTGATGAATGTAGAACCTGGATATGATTATTTTGTTTTGTGCAATGAGTTACCCATGGGATTGTTATTGCCTACTGTTCAATTTGTAACCTTACAGCCAGAAGTAGCTATTGATTTAATTAACAGGATGAAGCGATGAAAAAACTAGCTTTTGTACCTTTTATACTAATTGTTTATTTTTTACCGTATACATCATATTCTCAAGACAGAATCATCACGAAGAGAAACCAAAGAATAGAATGCAAAATACTACCTATCAGAGATAAAGAGTATGTTTATTTTCAAATATATGAAGATAATGAATTGAGATACACGTTGATACCTAAAAATAATGTAAAGAGAATTGACAGAAATTTTTACAAAAGACCTATTTTAAACATGGAGCAATCTTTAAATAAACTAAATTATCACAAACTTCTAATATCAGCTAGGGCTGGATTAGGTCGAATGTCCTATCAAATTGATCAAAATCTCGCTCCACAATTGAAAGATTTTCAAAATAGAGAGCGTTTTGGTTTAAATTTAGAGTTGGAAATTCAATACATGTTTTCAGAATCATTTGGTATTTTTGTTAATTATATGAATTTTTCTAATAACTTGAGCAAAACCTATCAATTTTCGAATCCTGGAAATCCTTCCGAGCCTTTAGAACTCACTTTTAAATCATCACAGCTGAATCAAAACTTTTCCTTTGGGGTTGAATATTTCACTTTACTTTCTGAAAAAGCATCTTTTTCAGTAGGAATTGGCCTGGGAAGATTTAATAATCGATACGATATTAATTATGATTTTTTAACTACTCCAACCAGATATCTGGGAAATAATTTATCCATATTAACAAAAATTAATTTTAGCTACAAAGTATCTGAAAATCTGTACGTACAAGCGGGTATTAATTTCTTAAGCGCCAATATGACGAAAGTTAGAGAAATCACCGAAAATTCTGATATAGAAGTTGATTTAGGACTTAATCCGTGGTCGGTATCAAGGACCAATTTTACCTTAGGATTGAGATATGGTTTTGACTTTTAATTGAAGAGGTAAACCTGTCCTTTTTTTACATGTAGAACATCCTGATAATCTCTGGCTTTGATGATATAATTATATACTCCTGAAGGTACATTAGCGCCTTGATGAGTACCATCCCATCCTTCTGATGGATTGGTTGAAAAATAAACTCTATCTCCCCAACGATTAAATATAGAAATTTCAAATTCAAGAATTCCGGATACGGACACAAAAAAGATATCGTTGATCCCATCACCGTTTGGTGTGAAAGCATTGGGAACAAATATGGTTATTTCAGGAAAAATCCAAATGACGAGAGAGTCTGTGTCTACGCATCCATAATTATTTATTACTTTTACTACTGCTGTATATCTACCTGTATCTGAAAAAGTGTGACGATATTCATCAAAATTTGGCACCATGGTACCGTCACTTAAAATTAATGAATATTGAGCCGGGACATCAGATTTAGATGTATTTTTAAAAAAGATGGTAGGAAAGAATATACTTGCATTTATGGGGTTTGCAGAAAAAGACGCTTTCGGAGCGGGGTAAATTGTGATGGGTGGAAGGGATATTTCAGCTGAGTCAATACATCCGGTTAAAGTGTATACCTTTAGCTTTGGGAAGTATATGCCTGGATTTTGATAATAATGGAGTGGATTGCATTGAGTAGAAGTTAAACCATTGTCAAAATCCCATAAGCAAAACAATGGGGTTTCTGCTGTGGATTGATTAAAAAACTGAACGCCTTCCCCCAGACATACTTCAATGGATGAAGCATCGGCATTGAAAATGGGCGGCTGAAAAAACTGCACGGTGTCGGAAAAATAACTCTTACAGCCGAAATCTTCTACCTCTAACGTGACGAGGTGAGGACCTGGAGTATTGAAAGTGATTACAGGTGGTGATGCTCCGTTGTAACCGGAAACAGAGGCATTATTTCCAAAATTCCAATGAATTTTAGCCATGGGCGAAAGGGAAGTGCCTTTCAGCAGAAATTGTACTTGGGTATTTGGAAGACATAAACTACCCTGATGTTCAAAATAAACATTCAGTGGGTACCTGACCTCATAAATTTCGTAAGTAGTATCTTTACACCCATTGCCTGCATCTATTACAAGCATAACGTTGTAAACACCTGTATCAGAGAATGTATATGTTGGATTTTGCAGATTGGAAGTATCGCCCGGAGCTTTTCCTGGGTCGTTAAACTTCCAGAAATAACTTTTGGCATTATTGCTGTAACTTACAAAGGGGATCGTCAGGCCGGCACAGTAGGTTTCTGGTACGAGATTTTGAGGCCTAATAGTAGCAAATTTTGACAAATCACAGTTGTAAACAGTAAACTGATAATCTCTGCGGTGAATGCCTAATAATTGACCATTTCTCCATTCCTGAACACAAACCGTTACTACGTGAATTCCACTTATGGTTGGATTGGCTGATAAAATACCCGTTTGCGGATGTATTATCATGGGCGGATTTCCCATCATCGGATTTGCACCACTATATCCGGGAGCATACGTAACATTTGAATATGGAGGGGGCAAAGGTGGATCGGGCTGAGGGGATGTAGGTCCTCCAGGTATATTGTCCCGGCCTCCTCCATGAAAAGCATTGCAAAGAGAGTAAACCAAAGAGTCACCATCATCATCTATTGCACTATGGTCAAAGTTAAACCCCATATTTCTGCAAAGAATCAAAGGAGGGTGATATGGAAAATGAGGAGAGCTATTGCAAGCAGTGTCCATAGGTGGAATAGTGGCCATGTATGTAGCTCCATTAAAATCAGGGTTGATCAAATTGATGATCGTTGAATTTCTGCAACATCTTTGATACACAATTGTATATCCCCCCGGCACTGGCGGAAGAGCAATTGTACTGGTATACGTAGTATATTCAATACAAGTATTGGGCGGTGGCGGAGCACAAGGGCTTGGAGCACTGTATGGCAGAAGGAAGACGGCTTGGAGTGGTAACTGGAGTTTTTGCACTAAGTTGGTTCCATTGTAAATCCCGACAATTGCAGGATTGTCGAAAGGTGCGCCATTAATCGAGTTGCAATCCCTGTATATGGTAAGCTTAATCTGATATAATTTGTTTCCATTTGAAGAGTTGCCCTGACATTTATATGACAATTCTCCTCCCACAATGTGGAACGAAAAAATTTCTGAGGATAATATCAATAGCAAAAAAACCAAAGAAACCCCTCTCATCATCTAACAAAAGTAGAAAAAAAACGCGACTTTTCATCGTCGCGTTTTAAAGTCAGAATATTAGTTTTAAAATGTAAATCTGAAACTTAAATTAAAATTTATTAAATCCCAGAAATATGGGACTATGTTTAGCTCAGGCTTTGCGTCCAATGAAATGTTGAGAGGGACACCCTGAAATTTGTAGTCTATTCCAATAATGCCATCTACCCCAAGCAGCAGATTATCGTTGGCAGGTGGTACATTGCGTCTGCCACTGGCATAAGTACCAACATGCACACCGTATCCGTAAAACCAACTTAAACCTGGTTCGTTACCAAGCGGTCTGAAGTGTTCGATAAGTCCTGTAAGACTAAATCCGCCCCATCTGGGCGAAAGGATAAATTCATAGGCATGACTCTGAGAATTATAGTATCTGTAAGTCAGACCATTATTAAAACCTCCTCTCAAGCCAAGTGCATGATTATAACTTTGAGCACCAGCAATGATGGACATCAGAAATGCAAGTAAAATTAGTGTTCTTTTCATAGAGAATATTTTTTCAAAAGTAGAGTATTCAAAACTTAGGAAAGTTTTAAACCTTACGTTATTTATGGAAGATAAATCTAATTAATGTTATTTTTGTTTAAAATAAAAACCTTAGAACCATGAGAACAGTAAGGCTGAGTACCACATGGATATCTGATGGTTTAATTGACTTTGAGTATAAAGTTTACCAACTTCTCGCTTATTTGCAAAAAATCAATGTGTTATTCGGTCAGAAAAAAATTTATCCCCATTTGTCGGACATGCTTGAACAGTATCGATATCTTGCAGATTTTAAAAATCAAAAAGAGGATACGAAAAATAAATTTCCCCAAACCATATCAGAAATTGATTTAAAAAGTAAAATGGTGCATTATGAACATTTATTTGAAGATGATGATGTCTTGAAAACTATTGACGAAATCATTGATTTTGCACTACCAAAACTGAAAGAAAATATTGAACTGGGAAAAGAACTTTTCGAATACGCCTCTTCGGTAATGGAGCTGGAACCCATAGGAATAGTTCCACTTTATAGAAAAGAAGGGTATTTTTTGCTTCGAGATACGTCTATCAATCAAGCTTTGATTTTCTATTATAAGGTCAAGTTAATCCAAACCGAAATAGATAAATACAGAGCCTTAGAAACCAAATATCTGGGAAGAGAGAAACTTTCCATAGTCAATACTCCGGAAAATATAAAGCTAAAACTTATAAAAAATTTCAAAGAAATACCTAATCCCTCCAGTTATATGATAAGTATAAAAGAGCCCTTGCCATTAGTGCCAACATGGCTTCCGATAGCCAAACGAATGCTGCTTAAAGCAGTTAGTTGAAAAAAGTAAAACATTTGATTTAATTGGAAAAATACGATATAATAATAACAGGGGCAGGGGCTGCAGGGCTTAGTTTTGCATATAAACTAGCAAAAGATAGTTTTTTTGACAATAAAAAAATATTGTTATTGGACAAGGAGGAAAAATCTGTAAATGATAAAACCTGGTGCTTCTGGAGTAAAGAAAATAATATCTTCCCTGAAATAATATTGAAAAAATGGAATAAATTACTGATAAGAACATCCCATAAAAGTCAAATATTTGACATAAACCCTTATTCATATAATCTGATTAAAAGCTCTGATTTTTATCGGTATGTATTGAAAACGTTGCATTCGAAGAAAAATTTTCATTTTAAAACAGAGAAAATTGAAGAAATAAGAACCCATGGGTCTGTAGTGACAAATAAAAGCATTTATCATGGAGAGTACATTTTCAATAGTATCGGAAACACAATTATAAAAGAAAGGGAAAAAGTAATTACTTTACTTCAGCATTTTAAAGGGTGGGAAATACAAATGGAACGCCCTGTTTTTAATCCGGAAGTTGCTACCCTCATGGATTTTGACATAGATCAAAAAGGGGATTGCAGATTTGTTTATGTACTGCCATATGACGAGTTTACGGCTATGGTTGAGTATACAGTTTTTTCAGAAAATTTACTTGACAGGAAAGAATACAATGCAGAGTTGGAAAATTATTTAAATACAAAATATAATAATCAACCATATAAAATACTTCACGAAGAATTTGGTGTCATACCAATGAGCGATTTTAAGTACACATCTGATGTAAAAAACAGCATCATCAATATTGGAACTTTAGGCGGAGCGACGAAGGCATCAACTGGTTATACCTTTTACTTTATTCAGAAGCAAATCGATCATTACATCAAACAATTGAAAAAAAGTAAAATCAAAAAAGCCTTCATGCCAAAATTTAAATATCGGCTCTATGATAGTGTTTTGCTTCACGTATTAAAGGAAAAGAAAGTGCCTGCTTATACAATATTTGAAGATTTGTTTTTTAAATCAGAAATAAAGCTTGTCTTAAAATTTTTAAGCGAAAACACTAATATTCTTGAAGATATTATTCTCATGAGCAAAGTGAATATTCCAGTTTTTTCCAGGGCGATGATAAGGCGATTCCGAGAGTTAGATTAATTTATTAACATTGTATTTTAAATAACTGACAAACCAATACGTCTGCATTCATCTTTATCGCAATACCTTTGAGCAAATATCAATGTGTATGAAATTTTTTCGTATTTTAATTAGTATAACAGCTGTAAGCTCTTGTGTATCATCAAAAGTACACAAAAATTTGATGAACAGCTACAAACAGCTGGATAGCATTCACATGGCTACTTTACATGAAAACAATCAACTGAAAGCAGATAACAGAGCTTTAATGGACGAAGTTGCTTTTTTAAGTGCTTACATTGATAAATTAAGAAGTGATTCTCTGGATTACTATCACAACATTCTGAGTAAATCAAGGCAAATTGATGAACTCAATTGGTCTTATGAGTTTTTACTGGAAAACAACAAGTTGCTCATGAATCAGAGTTCTGCTGAAAACCGTAAGCTAATGCAGCGCCTGGAGAAACTTCAGGAAGAACTTCAGCAACGTGAAGATAGCCTCCGGTCTGAAAGGGTAAGGTTGGAGCAGCTTTCATTAAGACTTACTGATCGGGAGAAGCGTGTTGGAGAGCTGGAGGTAACGCTCTCACAAAAGGACAGCATTCTGCGATTTTTCACCGACAGAGTTTCCAGAGCACTGATGCCTTTTCAGGGAAAAGGATTGCAGGTGGCTATGAGAGATGGAAAGGTTTATGTCACTTTGGAAAATGCATTGCTCTTTGAATCCGGTAGTTGGACACTGAGCGAAAGGGCGATACCAGCATTGAAAAACCTGGCCAAAGTTTTAGAAGACAATCCCGACCTCAGTGTACTTGTTGAAGGACATACCGATAGCGATCCCTTCAGAGGTCAGACCGCAGTACGTGACAATTGGGACCTTTCTGTAATGAGGGCTACATCGGTAATAAAGGCATTGTTGGCCAATGGCAATATCAATCCGGCTAGAATTGTTGCTGGGGGCAGAGGAGAGTTTCACCCAATAGCTCCAAATACCACACCTGAAGGAAAGGCACAAAACCGGAGAACAGAGATTATCATCACTCCCGATTATTCAAAGTTGGTTGACTTACTGAAAGTTAAGTAATTCATTGAATGTGCTGAACGATTATGAAAGCGCCCTGAGCTGGCTGATGAGCCAGCTTCCGTTTTTTCAAAGGCAAGGTCATACAGCTTATAAACCTGGTCTCGAAAGGTCTCTAGCCCTGATGAATTGGCTGGGTCATCCTGAAAAAAAATTTAAAAGCATTCACGTGGGAGGTACAAACGGCAAGGGCAGCACTTCCCATTTGATTGCGGCCGCACTTCAGACAAAGGGACTTAAAACCGGACTGTACACCAGTCCACATTTGTATGATTTCAGAGAAAGAATACGAATTAATGGTCAAAAAATCAGCAAAGAATACGTAGTTGATTTTGTTAATAAATTTCGGTCGGAAGCCTTGCTGGTTGAGCCAAGTTTTTTTGAACTTACCATGGCCATGGCTTTTTCCTGGTTTGCTGATGAAAGGGTAGATATAGCCGTAATTGAGGTAGGTATGGGGGGAAGGTTGGATTCTACAAATGTGATTACGCCAATGGTCAGTGTAATAACCAATATCGGATGGGATCATATGCAGTTTCTGGGAGATACTCTGCCAAAAATTGCTCAGGAAAAAGCGGGTATTATCAAACCCAATACTTCTGTGGTCATTGGTGAAAGACAGGCCGAAGTGGAAGAGGTCTTTATCTCCGCAGCCAGAAGCAAAGGGTCAAATCTCATATTTGCATCAGAAGAGTTTAAGGAATTGGAAATCGAATGTGGGTTGCAAGGAACTTATCAACGCAAGAATGTTAAAACTGCTTATGCGGCATTGCAACTCTTGCCGGATAAAATCAGACCTAATGAATCCGAGATCAGAGAAGCGTTTAGAAATGTAAAAAAACTAACTGAAATCAGAGGTCGATGGGAAATCCTGCAGGATGCACCTTTAGTGATTGCCGATACGGCACACAATTACAACGGAATTGCCATGGTAATGAATCAATTAAAAGAAGTCAGAAAAGGGCTTTTGTTCATGGTATGGGGAATGGTTAGCGATAAGGATGCTGTAAAAATATTCTCCCTGTTACCCGGTGATGCTCTGTATCTGCTGTGTAAACCTGATGTACCAAGGGCAATGCCGATTAAACAGCTGGAAATAGTCGCCGACAAATTCAACCTCAACTATGAGAGTTATGATCATGTAATAGCTGCTTATACAAGAGCTTTGGAACTAGCCGGTAAATCTGACACCATTTTTATAGGCGGTAGCACTTTTGTAGTAGGAGACCTTCTAAAACACCTGGACAATGGTTGATACAGCCTATATCCTGTGCGGAGGAAAGGGGACACGGATGGGTGAGATTTCCACTCAAGTGCCCAAACCAATGCTCCCTATACTTGGAAAACCTGTTTTAGAACACATAATTCTGCAGTGTAAAATTAATGGTATTTACAATATATGCCTGATTACCGGGCATTTGTCGCAAATAATAGAAGAGTATTTTAAAAATGGCAGAAAATGGGGGGTAGAAATTTCATATTTTATTGAAAAAGAACCACTTGGAACTACAGGAGCCTTTAAGGAAATGGAATCTGTGTTACCTTCAGTGTTTTGGATTTTGTACGGTGATGTGATTTTTGATATGGATTTGAGCAAAATGTATGGGTTTCACATTCGTAAAAAAGCGGCTTTGACCCTTGCAGCTCATCCGAATGACCATCCTTTTGACAGTGATATAGTGAAAGTTGATGAGACAGACCGTGTCATCGAAATACTCCCAAAACCCCATTCGTCCGAGATCCTCGCAAGGAATTTGGTAAATGCTGCCTTGTATCTGGTCAATAAAGAAGTAATAACCTATCTTCCAGATGGTAGAAGCGACTGGGGCAGGAGAGAACTGCCAAGAATTTGCAAGTCGCTGCCGGTATATGCATGGCGTACCACAGAGTATATCAAAGATATGGGCACGCCAGAAAGAATTCAGAAAGTAACCGAAGATGTATTGAGAGGAAAACCAGCAATCAGAAACCTTAAAAACCTTCAAAAAGCTATATTTCTCGACAGAGATGGGGTACTAAACGAAGACAAGGACCTCATAAAATCTCCAGATGAGCTGGTGGTGTTTCCTTTTGCAGGTGAAAGCATCAGACAGATTAACAAGAGTGAATATCTGGCTATAGTAGTTACCAATCAAAGCGTAGTCGCCAGAGGATTGACAGATAGTGCCGGGCTTGATAAGATTCACGCCAAACTGGATAAGGTCCTCGCAGAGAGTGAAGCTTATCTTGATGATTTGTACTACTGCCCACATCACCCAGACAGTGGTTATGAGGGAGAGATAAAAGAGCTGAAAATTAAATGTACATGCAGAAAGCCATCGCCAGGAATGCTGTTGGCAGCCGCCGAAAAATACAATATTGATTTAAGTCAGAGCTGGATCATTGGCGACAGAAACAGCGATATTGAAGCTGGAAAAGCAGCAGGATGTATCACAGTTGGAGTATTGACGGGCAATGGTTTGAAAAACTTGAAAACAATGCCCGATTTTATATTCGGAAACTTACCGGAAGCCATTGAGTATATTCTCACCAAACCTCATCACAATGTATTACAAAAATTAAAAAGTCTGCTAAAAAACCATTTGAAAGGCAGGCCTGCTGTAATTGCAATTGCAGGAAATACCGGAAGCGGCAAATCCACCCTATCCAACTATTTACAAATTTTTTTCAATAAAGAAGGATTTAAGACATTAAAAATTGAATTGGATCAATGGATTTTACCTCAATCGCAAAGAGGTAAGGTACACAACCTTTACGAGGTATACCGAATAGACAAAATTCAAGAAAATCTCAGGGATTTGATTAAAGGGAAAAAAGTTATGCCACCAGGCTACCAGCGACATCCAACCTGGTCTATAGAGCCTCCTGTTTACCTGCTTGAACCAGATACTGATCTGGTGATTTTGGATGGGATAATAGCCTTCGAAACCTCGAAAAGTTTTAAAAATCAAAGGGTAGTAAAAATTTATTGCAAAACAAGTCCTGAAAAATTCACATACAATCTCATTCGACTAAATACCTGGAAAGGAAGAACAAAGGACGAAATCAAATCCATGTTCGATTCAAGGAAAAAAACCGAATACGAAAAAATTGAAATATTGGAACGCGAGGCCGATATTTTAGTTGAATATTAGCAGAACAACGCTTAGCGATGTCCACTCCACTTACGTTTAAAATAAAAATTCCTGATAAGCGAATTTTACATGGATTGGAATCCCGAATGCAAAAAGTTCAGGGTAAACCGGGCCGCTATGGGATTCTGGAAAAAATAGTTTTAAAAATTGGCCTCATCCAGCAGAGTCTTGAGCCTTTTATTCAAAATCCGGTACTTCTGCTGTTTGCAGGAGACCATCTTTCAGGTATTAAAATGTCCAAAGACCCGGTGAGTCCCGCTGCCAGACGGATCCACAAAATGTTTCTCGACGAAGCACCTGTGCTTCAAATTGCAAAAAAGATGGGTGTAAGTTACAAGATTATCGATGCCGGTGTCCATTATCCGTTGGACAGTTTTATCGATTATTGGATCAACAGAGGTTCGGTAATAATTAATAAGAAAGTCAGGGGAGCAGCCAGGGATTTTCTCCATGAACCCTCGCTGACCACTCATGAAGTACACCAGGCTATTTCAATTGGAGCTGATTTGGTAAACAAATTTTACTACAACGGCAGCAATGCATTTCTATTTGGACACATCGGGACTTCCTGTGCAATATCTACTGTAGTGCTGACCTCGGCCATATTGGGAAAATCGGTTGAGACGCTGTGGTATATCATCGAAAAAGAAGACGAAATACTTTTGAAGTACTCCAAAATTGCGCTGAAAAAACATCCTAAAACAAGTGATGTCATAAATAATATAGCACATTTTGGCACGGCTCAAATTGCAATGATGGCAGGAGCAATGCTAAAATTAGCCGAGAGGGAAATATTTTTTGTGGTAGATGACAATGAAACGCTTCTTTCATTGTTGATAGCATGGAAGTTGCACCCCGAAGTTGCGGAATACGCTATAGTGGCTCAGAATTATTCCTCCATTGCCAAAGAAATTTGTAATAAAATGCATGTTTCTCCAATCATCGATTTTAAAATTACTGCAGATGAAGGATTGGGGACACTGATGGCTTATACCCTTATACAGTCAGCTCTTCAAATTAATTCGTAAATACTTATATTAAAATTAATTATTTAGTTCAACTTAAACTTATTGTTCAGTTGAATAATTTCATCAATTAATTGTAATACAAATAGTTAAAGATTCTATTTAATTTGATGATGTAAGTGCTAAAATTGATCTTGAAATGATTCTCATAAAAATTTATAAATCAAATATTTATCAATTCCACCAGCTTTTTGGACAAGATAGGCGCCAGAGCGATTCCCATGCCAGATAATCGCACTCCATATAAGGTTCCATTGTCAGTTTTACCTAAAAGGTACCCCTTTTCATTATTTGGCCCAAAACCCATAATGCCTGCCCAGCGAAATTCTACGGGATGTGATGCAGGCATTTTAAAAAACTTTTTTAAAGCTTCCTCCAAAGCGGTCTGAATCTTGGCACTTATTTCAATTTCATCCGTAGATTCTTCATTAAAATCAGTATTGCGGGCACCTCCAATCAGAATTCTTCTATCTCCGATATTTCTGGCGTAATAATATCCTTCATCCCAGTGCAAGTTACCTTTCCATTCCAAAGGCTGAGGCAGGGGAGCAGTTACCAGAATTTGTCCTCTTTTAGGCGCCACATTTGTACTTTCAAGTAGAGATTTGCCAAAACCATTGGTGCACACGATAGTTGCTCTTGATTGAAATTTGCCAATCGATGAATGGACGATGAAATTTTCTCCTACCTTATCAATGGAGGAAACTTCTACTCCATGAAGCACAATGACACCCAATGAATGAGCTTTCTGCAAGAGCTTTAAGATGAGCTTTCCCGAGTGCAATTGACCTTCATATGGTGTGTAGATGGCTCCGATCGCGTTTTTTATACCCGATAATTCCTCCAGGTCATCGTCAATGTAAAATACTTCGGAGGCCAGTTCTTTCAAGTCGTTGTTTAATTCACTGATTTTGGAGCAGACTTCTTCATATTTTTTCTTTTCACCTTTGAAAAAAAGCTCATATCCTCCCAGAAATTTAAAGTCTACATCGTAGGGTTTAATGATGTGAAGCAGCTCTTTGATTCCGTGCCATCTATCGGCTACCAAATGAATGGCTCGGTCTTTTCCCATCGTGGCAATATCTGAAAGTATTTCCGTAGGACTTCCGAAACAGGTAAATCCTGCATTTCTTGAACTGGCCCCATACGGGATTGGCGATCTTTCGAGCACGAGAATTTTTGCTTTTGGAAATACTTCAGAAGCCCTGATAGAGGTGAGCAACCCGGTGATACCAGCTCCTACTATAGCAATATCGACATTTTTAAATATTGCATCGCATTCCCAAAAGCTCAAACTTCTGCTCATACAGCATCGGGAATTCTTCTTTCAATTACAGAGAAGGACCATAAAATTAAACCACCATATACCAAGGTGCCAAAAAATTGACTGATAGCAAATGGAATTGCGGCAACGTAACAGGCCAAAAGACCGGAAAAATTTTGAGGATACATTTGACTTCCGAGCCAGACTCCATAGTTTGAAATCAAAAAGAATAAAAGGCTTGAACCCACAGAAGCCGCTAACCAGTTGACCAGACGTGAATGATTTTGTCTAAGAACCCTGGACAGGATTATGGAGAGAAAAAATGGAAAATAAATAAAAGCAGCTCCGGGTGTAATCCACACAAATCCATCAAAAAATTCTTTCATTAAAAAATTGTTGATGATCAAATCGGATACAAAAAGGGATAGAAAAGTGGCCAGAAATGCAGGTTCCCATTTTTTATACACCATGGCGCCCGCTACTGCGATGGCGCCGACCGCTGTGAAATTAGGGTAGTGTGGAATAATCCTCGAAATAAATGCCAAACCAAATAGACCTAACGTAAAAATCCAATCTTTTTTTGTCATTCCAATCTACTTTAATGGCTGACAAAGGTAAATTCCAAAACCTGTCAAAGGTTAAAATCCTGCGTTGGGGTATAGAAAATTACTTTACCATCGGAGGTAAACAAGGCTACTTTTACAATTGTAAATAAATTAGAAATATTTTCATTTGTTAATTCCCGTTGGGAGCTTTCAAGGTTCTTATTGGCAGGTATGCTTACAGCTTCTTTGGAGTCAGAATTAGGATGTTTGCCCGACTCATCCATGCGATTTACTGTGTTGTAATTATCTGTTAATTGATTGGAAAATAATGTATTGTTATCTTTCATTTCATTTAATGGTTCCAGTAAATTTCCCTCGCCTTTGATGAGGTGGTTGAAATTTACATTTGGAAATTTTCGAAAAATAGCCTCCAATATGGTCATCGATGGTGCATTTCGTCCATTGTAAATATGTGAAAGAGCTGCAGGACTAATTCCCAGTAATTCAGCAAATTCATTATTGGATAAGCCTTTTAACATCTGTAATTTTCTGATGCGACCCACTACTTCGTTTGTATTCATATATGTAAATTTATGTTCTCGGGATTTCAAGTGGTAAATTTACATATCTAATTTATTGGATGTTCTCTATTTTTGAAATTTGTCACCAAATCTCTGTTAATCCCCTTTGCAATATGTTGATTTCAAAAGTAATATATCGAGGTACACTCCGCTGTGAAGCTGTCCATCTGAAAAGTGCTCAACACATTACAACAGATGCTCCACCCGATAATCGTGGAAAGGGGGAAGCCTTTTCACCTACGGACCTGTTGAGTACTTCTCTGGCCACCTGTATGCTTACCGTTATGGCTATTGCTGCTGGGGATAATGAAAAAATGCTGCAAAACAGCTATGCGGAAGTTGTAAAAGTGATGGCAGCTCATCCCAGACGGGTGTCTGAGATACATGTGACTTTGTACCTGCCAGAAGGATTTAAAAAGGAAGAAAGAACACGCCTGGAGCGCGTAGCCCTAAATTGTCCGGTAGCCAAAAGCCTGCACCCGGACATTGTCCAAAAAGTTGAATTCAAGTGGATCCTTCCCGATTAGACTATTGGTTTTTTGCACCTTGTCTGTGCAAATGGTGATTTATTGATTGGATAGTATGATGAGTTCGGTCCTGCGATTGCGCTGTCTGCCTTCTTCGGTTTGATTGTCGGCAACGGGTTTTGTATCGCCATATCCCCTGGCTACCAATCTGTTGGAATCTATTCCATTGCTGATGAGATAGTTGACTACTGTTTTTGCACGGTTTTGTGAAAGAACTTTGTTGTACGCTGGAGAACCTTGATTGTCTGTATGGCCGGCAATTTCGACTTTGACTTGCGGATTTTGTTTGAGAAATTCAAGAATTTTTATCAATTCCGCCTCTGATTTTGGCTGAATCTGATACGAATCCGTATCAAAAAATAAGTTTTGTAATACGATTTGACTACCTGCTTCTATAGGTTGCAATTTTACCTCCACAAAAAGAGCTTCTTCAGGCTTTTGTTCTGCTACTTCAAAATTTTGGGAGTGAAAGAGATAACCTTGTTTTTCTACATACATGGCATATTCTCTGTTGCCAGGTAATACCCAGAAAAAGCTTCCGTCGCGTCTGCTGCTGCCGTTCCAGATTTCTTTGCCATTAAATAAATCAATAAGTCGAATCTTACATCCGGCTAATTTGGCTCCTGATTTGGCATCCACAGTTAAGCCAGCTACATAAGCCACCGGAACCTGCCTGATTTTTTCATCCAGGACAAAACGATACAAATCAAAACCTCCAAACCCGTCAGGTCTACTATCACTTGCAAAATAACCTACCGACCCGTCTGGACCGATGATCAGACTGAATTCTTCTGCAGAAGTATTAAGTGGAAAACCAAGGTTCACTGGCTTTGACCACGAGCTATCGGATTGTCTTACTGTGTAAAAAAAGTCCATATCACCAAATCCCGGATGGCCATCGCTGGCAAAAAACAAAGTTTTGTTGTCAAAGTACATGAATGGAGTAGCTTCTCTATACGGAGTATTAACAACGTCTGAGAGGGGTTTTGCCTCCGTCCATTGTCTGTTTTCACCCAACGTGGAGTAATATATGTCCGTTGATTCGTCCCTACCGTTTTTTCCCCGGACAAAAAACAGGGTTTTTCCGTCTGGCGACAGTGAGGGCTGGCTCTCCCACTGGGAAGTGTTGATGGCAGGTCCTAAATTTTGTGGAGCACTCCATGAACCATCGGGTAACAAAAAGCTGGCATACAAGTCGCACGAACCATACCCTTCAGGTCTGTGGCAACCCGTGTAAATGATGGTCCTACCATCGGCTGATACGGTTTGTGCACCTTCGTTGAGTGGAGTGTTGATGCTACCGGGCAATTTTCTCTTAGGCGTCAACTGTCCATCAGAAGTGATTTCCGAATAGTAGAAATCTTCATCTTTTTTATCGGTGCCAATTTCTCTTTCCGTAAAGACCAGCAGTCGTCCGTCAGCCGAGAGGGAAGGAAAGTACTGATGATGCTGATCATTGAGGGCACTTCCAAGATTTTCAGGTAAAAACGTAAGGGTGTCTTTTATTGCTTCCATTGCAAATTCAAGATTTTTCAGCAATCTATTGGCTTTTTGAATTCCCTGGGGACTCGCTTTCGCATAGTTTAAATATCGATCCAGATGCATCCGCGCCGGGGCATATTGGTAGGTAAGAAAATACAAGTCGGCCAGCGATAGGTGTATAAAGTCGCCGGCACCGGCCCTTACAGCACCCTGAAAGTACGTTATGGCTTGCAAATAGTTTTTTTCCCGCGTGTAAAAATCGCCCAACAAAATCCAGGAATCCTGAAAATCAGGATATTTTCTGGTAATCTTTTCCAGTAGTGCAACAGCTCCTTCCAGATCTTTGGCTGAGAGCTTTGCTCTGGCTTGCTGGTACATTTTTAAGGCTTTTTTGTTTTGTGAACTTGCCTCAAAGGGCAGTAAACAAAAAAATAATGCTATAAATACGAGTAGACGCCTGAGTATTACCACGTTTTTCTTCTAATTACTGAAAATCAAATATCGAAATTTTTACCCTGACAAATACCCGGTCATAAAATTAATTAAATAAACGGCCATAAACCCACAGCATCGTATTAGGGGCGATGAACTGCGTGGCCGGGATTTGTTTTTTTCAATAAAGCTACAGAATGCAGCTGTTTTTATTCTATTTCTCATAATTTAGCCTTGAAAATTAGATAGGCTCATGCGCTTTCAAAAAGTACTTTTGGTTTCATGCACAATTATCTTTTTTTCAGAATGTTCGCTCAGAGATGTAAAACCTTCCGGAGTTGTCATTGAGAGGAAGGAAGCCATCGGTGACTTATCCTCGATCACATTAGCAGGGAATTTTAAAGTAATGCTCAAAGACAGCGATCAAAACTATCTTACAATCAAAGGAGATAGTGCCTATCTTGCACATTTGTCCGTTGAGCATAAAAAGAAAAGGCTGATCATCGAGGCAGATCGGAACTGGATGTCAGACAGTATACCCGTGGTTCATCTCTATCTGCAATCCACCCCTTCTAAAATAGAATTGGCCGGAGCTGCCCGGTTGATTTCCCAAAAGAGGATGCAGACCAATGCCGTCCAACTGGACATGACAGGTGCCGCACGGGCCGATCTCAACATGAGGGTGAATGAAATCTTCGTCAACCAAAGTGGTGCAAGCATTTTAAAAATCAGCGGTGCCACGGAAAATTTTATGCTGAATATTGCCGGAGCTTCGCAATGCGATGCAAAAAACTTTCCGGCCAGAAATGTAAAAACCTCAGTGAGCGGGGCCTCGAAAGGAGAAGTATTCCCCATCGAAAGACTGAATGTAACCCTATCCGGTGCCAGCACTCTGAAATACATCGGTAGTCCTGCGATAAAATCCAATATTTCGGGAAATGCTACACTATCCATTATCGAATAAATCTGATCATTCATGGAAACAAACATTATCGAACGGGCCCGTCTGTGGACATTACCCCCTTTTGACGAAAAGACAAGAACCGAAGCCCGGCAATTAATCGATAAAGGCGGAAAGGAACTCACAGATGCCTTCTATACGGACCTTGACTTTGGCACCGGAGGTCTGAGGGGCATAATGGGCTGTGGCACAAACCGCATCAACAAATACACAGTAGGGCAAGCCACTCAAGGCCTTGCCAATTATCTCTTAAAACACTTTGATCCTGAAACCACCTCTGTAGCCATAGCGCATGATACCCGAAATGGCAGTCGTATGCTTTCCGAATTAACCGCTCAGGTCCTCAGCGCCAATGGTATTAAGGTTTTTTTGGCAGAAAGTTTCAGGCCTACTCCTTGGTTGAGTTTTGCCATACGTGCATTGAATTGCAGAGCCGGTATTGTGATCACCGCATCGCACAATCCTCCTGAATACAATGGATATAAAGTATATTGGAGCGATGGAGGCCAGCTCGTACCCCCTTATGACAAAGCAGTGATCGAGGAGGTCAGAGCAGTTTCTTTTGACCAAATCAGCTTTCAAAGCAAGCCGGAATTGATTCAACTCATCGGAGCTGAGCTGGACCAGCATTATATCCAGACAATTAAGCAGCTTAGCCTTACCAATGTAGGCAAAGAAAATCTCAAAATAGTGTTCACACCCCTGCATGGTACTTCGGTCTATCTTTTGCCAGATGCGTTGAAGTCTTCTGGTTTCACTCAGATTTTGACCGTGGAACAACAAGCTACTCCCGATGGCAACTTCCCTACGGTGAAATCCCCTAATCCCGAAGAGGCTGAGGCTTTGAGCATGGCTCTGAAAATTGCCGAGGACGAAGATGCTGACTTGGTCATTGGGACCGACCCTGATGCTGACAGAGTGGGAATAGGGGTAAAAAATCTGGAAGGGAAGTGGACCCTGCTCAATGGCAATCAGACAGGTGCAGTTCTGATTTGGTACGTTCTGGAACAATTCAGAAAAGAAGGCCGACTCAAAAAAAACGCTTTTATCGCCAAATCAATAGTTACAACCGACCTAATCAATGAATTAGCACATGCCTACGATGTAGAATGTGTGGAAGTACTTACCGGGTTTAAGTGGATTGCCGACCTGATCAGAAAAAATGAAGGCACCAGAGAATTTATCGTCGGATGTGAAGAAAGCTACGGCTATCTGGTCGGCGACTTTGTTCGAGATAAAGATGCCATTAGCTCGGCAGTAATGATAGCGGAGACTGCGGCATGGGCCAAAAGTCAAGGCTCTTCATTCTACAAATTGCTTACGGACCTTTGGCTAAAATTTGGCTATTACGGCGATAAGCTGATCTCAATTACCAAAAAAGGCAAGGAAGGACTGGAAGAAATTGAGCGCATGATGGAAAACCTGAGAAAAAACCCACCAAAAGAACTCGGCGGTGAAAAAGTAATTAAAATTCTGGATTATAAATCGCTGATTTCCTCAGATCTAATAGCAGGTGAGTCCTCTTCCATTCAAATGCCAGCCTCCAATGTGCTCCAGTATTTTACTGAATCGGGCGCGCGGATTACTGCCAGACCAAGCGGCACGGAGCCAAAAATCAAATTTTATTTCAGTGTAAAAATCCCAGTACACTCTTTCAGCGATATAGCCCGGGCTGAGCATTCGGTCAATACACAAATTAATGCATATATGACCTCCCTGGGTATTTAATACACCAAGAATGAAGAGGTGGAAATTTGAAAATACGCTCTGGCTTTTTTTCTACCTGTCGATAGCAGTGGTCTATGCACGCGGACTTTTCCTGGGTATTATGGATGTAGACAGCGCACAATATGCTTCCATAAGTCGGGAAATGTACGAAAGTGGTGAATATCTGATGGTAAGGCATCAGGAAAGGGATTATCTGGACAAGCCACCGTTTTTGTTTTGGACTGCTGCACTGAGCTATCGATTATTTGGCATCAATGAATTTGCCTTCAGGTTTTTTTCCTTTGTCTTTAGCCTTATTGGAGTCTATGCCACCTACAGGCTGGGCCGGTTGCTGTACAATATCTGGGTAGGAAAAGTCGCTGCCCTCATCCTGGGCACCACTCAGGCCTGGTTTCTGTTTAATCACGATGTGCGCACCGACACTATACTGGCAGGCAGTGCCGTTTTCGCCACATGGCAAATCATCTATCATCTGAAGACCAAACGGGTTTCGAACTTTTTGGCCGGTTTCACAGCCATTGCAATTGCCATGCTGAGCAAAGGCCCGATTGGCTTGATTGTTCCGGCTATTGCCGTAGGAACATATCTGATTTCCAGAGGTTGTTGGTATAAACTGTTGCACTGGAAGTGGTTAGCTGGTGTTCTGTGGGTCTTGTTGCTACTATCCCCGATGATTTATGGCCTGTATATGCAATACGACGCTCAGCCCCAAAAAGAAATAGAACTCATGACCAGCTCCGGCCCGCAGGTGTACAAAGGTATATCCGGTATTAAATTTTATTTTTGGACTCAGAGTTTTGGCAGGATTACCGGCCAGAGCGATTGGCAAGACAAAAGTTCGGCCTTCTTTTTTGTACACAACTTCCTTTGGTCCTTTGCACCTTGGAGTATAGTGGCATGTATTGCTCTATTTTCCAGAATAAAAAACAACTTCTTTCAAGACAAAAGATACAAAGAATGGGTATCTTCCATCACTTTTTTGGTCGCATTTTTAGCATTTTCTGCTTCCAGATTTAAACTCCCTCATTATCTCTTCATTGCGTATCCTTTCGCAGCCATTTTTACCGCTTATTACATGGTGATGAGACTGCCGAAACTCAGTGGCTGGGTCAAAAACCTGATTGTACTGCAGCAATATTTGGTCGCTTTTTTCTCAGGAATCCTGGCATTGTACCTCATGGCAGTAGTCTTCCCGGAAAAAGAATATTCTTCCGTCATCCTTTGGTTTACGGGTATCTCGGCCATTATAATATCATTGCTCAAACTGCCCTATACCCGTGCCATCCTGGCAGCCGGAGCTTTTACCGGCGTGATGTTTAACGGAGTTCTGAACTTCAGGTTTTACCCCGAACTCTTTGAATATCAGCCAGGATATTTTTTGGCTGAGAAAATTCAGGAATTGAACATTTCGCCTTCCGAAGTGTGCATTTCCTATCCGAGATCAATTCACGCGCTGGAGTTCTACAGCAGACACATCTTCTGCCAGGCAGAGGACATTAGTCCTGTCCAGTCAAAGTATTGGATTTGTTCGGATGAACAATTAAAAAGTCTGGAACGTCAAGGAATTGCTTATGAAATGCTCTACCAGCGACCTGCATTTCACATTACCTTGCTCAATGCTGAATTTTTAAATCCCTCCACGCGATCGAAAACCTTAAGTCAGGTATATCTCATAAAACTAACTCAATGAAACACTTACATATATCTTATTTGCTACTTTTAGGGAACTTATCATTTTCTCAAAATGCGCATATCAGCGAAATAACAGCCAAACTTCACCCTGTACCCATCCGATTTGACGCCATTATCGAGGAAAATACCAATCGGGTTGCCCTTAGCATCATCAATGCTACGGACACCATTGTATTGACAGGACAGAAGATTATAAAAAATGAATATCTCTTCGAATTTCCTGTTTTCAACACCTACATTCGACTCAAAAAAGAAAATAAACACTGGACCGGACATTGGACCGATCAGGACAAAAAGGAATCTCACACTTTGACCCTCCGGCCAAAGTCAAAAAATCAAATCCGATATCCACTACCTGATTCACGGCAACAACAGGCTCGATACCTCATTTACTTCAACAGAGGAACAAATAACGAGCGCCCGGCAATTCTTGAATTCTTCCCTCACTCCTCCGGGCAAGTGAAAGGCTCCGTGCTCACTACTGCCGGAGACTATCGCTTTTTACAAGGCAGTGCTAATGGCGATAGTGTCATACTTTCTACTTTCGACGGAAAATTTGCCTATGTATTCGCAGCTCAGCTCATGGGTGATTCCCTGTATGGAATACAATATTCGCCAGGTGGTCCGCCCAGAGAATTTTCTGGTATACGAGACGACAACGCTCAACTGCCAGACCCTGAAAGCCTTACCAAAATAGCTAAGGAAGAGACCACAGTTCGATTCACACTGCCCGATACCGACGGCAGAAACGTGGAATTCATCGGCGATCAACAATCTCACAAAGTCACCCTTATCACCATCGGAGGGTCCTGGTGTCCGAATTGCATGGACGAGGCACGATTTCTCAACCAAATTTACAACGAATACCGGAGTAGGGGACTCCACGTCATCGGAGTTTATTTCGAATACACCGACCAAATGAACATAGCCATACCCTTGCTCAGGCGAATGAAAGAACAACTCAAACTGGATTTTCCCATCTTGTACGGAGGTAGCGTGCGCCGGCAGGCGGCCGCAAAAGTCTTTCCTCAAATTGAAAAAATCCTGGCCTATCCTACACTGATAGCCATTGACTCCAAAGGTCAAATCATTAAAACCTACACCGGATTTTATGGTCCGGGAACCAGTCTTTTCAGGGAATATGAAGCCGCTATGAAAAATTGGCTCGATAACCTTTTGTCCGATTGACCATCATACTTGCCCGTTTTTGGACCTGTAGAGCTCGATCAGCGTTACTTCCGGCCAAATCCCCACTCTGCCAGGAAAACCGATAAATCCTAATCCGCGGTTTACATACAAATACCGGTCATTTTCTCTATAGATTCCCGCCCATTTGGAATATTTCCATTTTACCGGACTCCATTTGACCCAGCCGGGAATCTCAATCCCAAATTGCATACCGTGAGTGTGGCCGCTTAAGGTAAGGTGAATTTTTTTGTCGAAATGTTTGATTTCCAGGTCAAAATGAGTAGGATCATGACTCATCAATACGATGAAATCGGTGTTGTTGGCTTCTTTTAGTGCTTCCGATATGCGGCCATGCTGAGGGAAGGGGGGAGCTCCAAAATTTTCAACCCCTGCCAGATAGATGGTATCCGAATCCCGCTGGATTCGAACACCTTTGTTGCGAAGATTGCTAAATCCGGCTTCCTCCTGGTAAGCAATCAGTTTTTTTAGGTTCTCGGCTTTTTCGGTCACAGAATTCCAGGGTACATAGTCTCCATAGTCGTGATTGCCGAGCACCGAATACTTTCCATACCGGGCTTGTATGCCAGACAGCACCTCTGTAAATGGCGCAGTTTCATCGGCTATGTTGTTTACCCAATCGCCTGTACAAAGCACCAGGTCTGGCTTTTGTGCATTGATTAAATCTACAGCCTCTTCCAGGGGCTCCTGACTTCTGAAACTTCCTATATGCAAGTCCGATATCTGAACGATTCTGAAACCCTCAAACGCCCTAGGAAGGTCGGGAAAAGCCAGGCGTACTTTATGCAGTTTAAAGAGATACTTGCCCTTGACCATCCCGTGAAACACCGAAAAAAATGGCAATGCAGCCAGAGCCACCGCCATGCGGCTGACAAATACCCTTCTCGTGGTGTCAAACTGCGAATTCAGCACAGCATTGCTCATCCAACTCAACAGCCGCCCTACATCTTCAATCATCAGCACTGCCGCGATCAGCATCTTTGGCACATACAGCAATATCATGGCACCAAAAATCCAAAAGGCCGGATAGTACCTGCCCGGCTGTTGCCCAACATACAGAACCAAAGAAAACACAGCCAGATAAAAACCACCCGTAGTCACCCAATACAAAGTCCTCGGCCAGGTGCTTTGAAAACCAGTCTTGAATGCCTGCCAGGCATAGTAATCTATTGCAACTAAAAAAATCAGCGAAACCAAAAACCTTATAAGATAAGTAGATGTCATTTCTTTACAATCTGTTAATTTCAAAAAGCCATGTGCACCAGGTGCTACTTTTTGCACATACCTTTGAATATCAAAGAAACGAAATACCGAAAAAATCGTTTTCAAATCAGTTGCTAATTTCGAATGAAAGTGAAATTCTCCAGAATAATTAAACTTTTTTCCGGTTTACTACTGGTATCCTGCAGCAACGAACTCAAAGTCAACGCACCGTGGAAAGACATACCCATCATCTACAGCGTACTTGACCCCTCAAAAGACACCCATTTCGTTCGCATTCACAAAGCCTTTCTGGGCGATAAGCCAGTAGCAGAAATGGCCTCCGTACCGGACTCGATCTACTATTCCGATTTACAGGCCGAAGTAGAAGAATACATCAACGGACAAAAAACCCGTTCCTTCCCCTTGCAAATACACCCAAACCCACCTAAACTAAACGAAGGAATCTTCACCACCGACGGCTTCAGGTTATATTATTTCACCGCTCAGCTTCAAAACAATGCACAATACAAAATCATCGTATCCCGGCCCGGCCAGCCCGACGCTACTGCCATCACAGACCTGGTCGGCACCTACAGAATTGTGAGGCCTGTCACTCAACAGCTGAACCTATCCGGCCGTTCCACCGATTTCGCCTGGACCAGGCCTGAGCGCGCTACCATTTTTACCTGGGAGCTCGACCTCTTCTATCTCGAGCAAAAAGTCAACAACCCCTTAGACACCGTCACCAAAGTCATCACCTATACCTTCAATCACGAACCCATCAATTTTCCCCAACAGCTCAATTACACCTTCTCCACCGACCAATATTTTGCATTCCTGGCAGCCAATTTCGACAGCGACCCCACCGTGTATCGTTTCTTTAGACGCATGCGCATGCGTTTGGTAGCCGGTCACGAAACCATGGCGCAATTCGTCCGGGTCAATGCACCCACCGGAGGTATAGTGCAGGAAAGACCGCTCTTCACCAATGTTGAAAACGGTGTAGGCCTCTTTACCTCATCCCGCACCGTAGTACCCAGCAACATCAATACCGGTCAGGAAATCATCTTTGACTTCGATCAGGGCACGCAAATCCGGCTTTTTTCAGACCCCGTCATGTGCAACAAACGCTTTGTACGCGTCACCAGCGTCGACAGCTGCATTTGCATCAATGGCAATATCGTCTGCTGGCGATAAGTTCCTACCTGCCTCTGCCCACATTGATCACTTTTTTTCAATCAACACATACATATCCGGCAATATATGGTATTTGTTAGCCGGTATGTCCTCCCATGCCACCACTTTGTACTTATCGCCCGACCGAATCTCACCCGCCAGCTCCCTTTCTACAAAAGCAATGCGCTGTTTCATCAGCCTTTCGTTGTCAGCTTTTATGTAAAAAGTATATCGATATCCAAAACTGTTTTCTATATCGCTGGCAATCAGCTTCAAATTAAACCTCGATGCCGGCGGCATATTGTTTTTAGCTGGAAAAAATCGGATACCAGGTAGCTCAAATCTCCATGAGTTTACCGGCGTAAAACCCTTTACCTCTATGCGCTCACCGGTATCAAAGAGCACAAAAGCCTCAATACGCCGGTTTTTCATTCGCGTCTCTTCGTTGGTCTCTTTTTCAGCCGGACGCCTGTTGCCAAACCCTTTGTATTGAAGCCTTCCGGGGTCTACTCCATGGCTGATCAAAAAGTTGGTGATAAATCTCGCCCGATCCTCCGACAGCCTGTGGTCATTGTTGCAGCACACATGACCTTGAATTTCCACTTTCAGCCCCCGCCTTTGCAGCAGCACCAGCAAAAGCTCGTTCATGACCTTAAGCGAGTACCAATGCGGCACCACTTGATTGGCGATAAAGTGCAAATTTGGCAGCACATATCGCTCTCCTGCCTTCAGCTCCAGGTCAGCGATTCTCTCCTCCGAATGCCCAGGTTCTGCCACCACAAACTCCGCAATCAATTCACACCTGCGGTTTTTAGCCTTGCCCTCTTCGGTCTCATTGCTGTATTTTGGACGGGTACGCCCGTAGTAGTTCAGCGTTATATCTTTCAGCTCCAGTCCCTTGCTGATCAAATACAGCCGAACATTTTCAGCCCTGCGTCGCGAAAGGTCCATGTTGTACGCATCCGTTCCCATCGAGTCGCAATGCCCCCCCAGCTCCACACCCACCAGCCGCATCCTGTCCTTGCCAAACAGCCACTCGTCAATCTGATTTCTCGCCTCCCTGGTCAACTTGTCCGAATTGTATATAAAATACACCTCAAACGACCTGATTTCCACATTTTGCGAAAACACATAATTCACAATAAACAACCAAACCAAAAAGATTTTCCCGGTACAGCTCCTCATTCAAAATTCAAAACTTAATTTGTGGAACGATTTTTTGTACAATTTTACCACAAATATTCACCTATGAAAAGCGCAAAACACATTTTACCGCTTCTGATCTCCCTTTCCTTTACCCTCCTGGCACAGGCCCAATCCAAAGTACAGTGGTTCAAATTTTCCGATATCGAAAAACTCCAGAAAAAACAACAAAAACCCATCTTCGTAGATGTGTACACCAACTGGTGCGGCCCCTGTAAAATGCTCGATGCCAATACCTTCAACGACCCACGCGTAGCCGAATACATCAACAAAAACTTCTACCCCGTCAAATTCAACGCCGAAGGCAACGACACCATCTACTTTCAGGGCCAGCTCTACATGAACCAAAATTATGACCCCACCCGCGCTCACAGCCGCAACGCTACCCATCCCTTCGCCGGTTATTTTGCCGTCAACGGAGGCCTGGCATACCCCACCACCGCCTACCTCGACCCCAACTTCAAACACCTCACACAACCCATCCAGGGCTATCTCACCCCCCAAAACATCGAACCCATCCTCAAATACTTCGGAACCAACGCCTACAAAACCAAAACCTGGGAAGACTTCCTCAAAGACTTCAAACCCGAATGGCAATAATCCCCAAAATCCCCGTTTACCCATACTTTAATGTTTATTTGGGCGTGCCCCCGCGCGCCAGCCACCTTCGGCGGCTTTACCGCTCGGGGTCGGGCTGCTCCGGGGTACGCTTCGCTCCCGTGCTTCGCACCGCCCTTGCGGGCGCCCTCCGCATCCCTCACGCATCCCCCCAAAACCCTAAAAAACACTACACTATCCTTCAGCACATCGCAGAAAAGCACTACTTTTGAACTACAATTTTTCGATACACACGTTGAATGGTCGATAGCCCGAAATACATACCTCCGGCAGTCAGTACACAGCAGCCGGAAAATCAACTTCAAGCCACAGAAAAATCTCAAAAATGAAAACAGCACACAAACTCGGCGCACTCGGACTATTGATAGCTCTCACCACTTCACTTTGCTGTATTACGCCCATTTTGGCCTTATTGGCGGGAATTGGAGGACTAGCCTCGACTTTTGCCTGGATAGACCCATTGCGACCCTATATGGTCGGTTTCACAATTTTGGTACTTGCTCTCGCCTGGTATCAAACACTAAAACCCAAAAGACAAACAAACTGCTCCTGCGACTCAACCGACTTTCCCACCGGCAAATCAAGAAGTACACCCTTCCAGCATTCAGTGATATTTCTGAGCATCAATACCACATTAGCCATCCTGATGCTTACATTCCCAACCTACGCACACCTTTTCATACCCAAAACAGAGGGCAACATCGCCATCACCCATCCGTCAAAAATCCAGAAAGTTCAATGTTCCATAAGAGGAATGACCTGCTCCGGTTGCGAAGAGCATATAAACCACCAATTAAGTACCTTACCTGGTATACTTCATACCACTACTTCATACAGAAAAGGAAACGCCATCATTGAGTTCGACCCATCCCGGACCGAAATCAATGAAATACAAAAAGCCATCGAAAAAGCCGGCTATACAGTTACGGACCAAAGAGAAATTCTATGAACGTCATCCTACGATCCACTATCACTTGTCCCGACTGTGGCTATGTAAAAGAAGAAACAATGCCCACAGACGCCTGCCAATATGTGTACCAATGTGAAAACTGCAAGAAATTAATAAAGCCCAAACAAGGGGACTGTTGTGTGTATTGTAGTTACGGAAGCGTAAAATGTCCGCCAATCCAAATAATTTCAAAAAATTACAAGAGTAAAAAATTCGACAATTAGGATAAGTTTAAGGAATATCGCAATGTAACTTACCGTTACGATTTATTTAGTTGTTTATTTTTTAGCTAACCTTAGATTTAATTAGATAATTGAATTTAAACAAAAATGTACTGTTGTCATAGCTTTTATTGTAAATTAATAATATTATTAAAGTTTATCAATATGCAAATCCAAAAACAGAGCACTTTATTTGATAAGTCTTAATGGCCATTATATTTGCAGCAATGAATAAAAACAAACGAAAAAGAGTTCTATTCCTACCCATTTTAATCCTTACACTTTACTATACAAAAGCACAAGACATAACGAAGGACACTCTGACCTTTGCTTCACTTAAAAAATCAAGATTGTCATTCATACTTTCCGACACATATCTCATTGGAGGTCTTAACACATCAGGAATATACTACAGTAATAATTTTAGAAAATTATCCTACAAATCAGGTTTTTCAATTGGAGTGGAACAATATTTTCCATTATAAGGAAAAGTTTTCTTAAGCACTGGCATTATAACCAGTCAGAGAAACTTTTCCTACTGGAAGGAAAAACCACGTATAGAAATAAACAATCTTTACCATACCTATAACAACTGCTTTTGAATTACCTATCTTAAGAACCTTGACTTTCGAATCTTTTTTGGGGCAGTGACTGCAATTAGATTAAACTCGTATATCTTGGGAGATTATTGTACATTATTAAATCAAAATTCTAATATCTTTTTGTATCAAAAAAGTGATTTTCATTCAATTGATTTTGGTTGGCATTTTGGCTTAAGTACTGAATATAAAAATATACTATTCAGGATTCGGTCATTTTCAGGATTTGTTAAATTTGATTATAAGGATCAAGGAATGATGAACTCTTTTAATATTGAAATAGGATATTTTTTATTTAGAAGAACAAATAAAAGAAAGCATGAATTGTAGAAAATATTATGAAATCATTTTAATAATCTTTACCATTTCTTCAATTCACGCTCAAACTATAGTAAGTAATTTTAAATCGTTCGGCAATTATTCAGGGACAGAAAAATACAATATAATCACAAAAGATACCATTCAGATAAAACACGGTAATTATTTATTCTTTTCTGACCTGATTACATCAATAAAAAATGGTAAATTTACTATAAAAGAACTTTCAATAAACGGTTCGTATTTACAAAATTAAAAAAAACGGAATATGGAGATATAAATACAATTCGTATTCATTAGAAAATTTAAAATTAAAACGATCATGGAATGTCACTTTGCAACACAATTTGAACGGAGTTGAGGATGAATTTAAAATAACCTACTCAAAAGGAAACTTTAATGGTAATTCAAATTATACAAAAAGATATATCACAAACGGACAACTAGGAAATCCAAAAGCTCACGCGCAAATTAATTTTGTAAACGATACAATAATTGGAGCATTTGAAATTTCTATCGATAAAATTAAAATTAAAGGTAAAACTAATAAACAAGGATTTTTAGATGGAACTGTACTTTTGAAGTACTACATTAAGAATGACTCAATAATTGAAACAAGAAAATATCAGGATGGATTTTTATTAGAAATTGAAAAGAGAAATGCATCAACCAATGAATTGCTCGTCAAACTAATTTACGAAGACATAATAAAGAAGCTTTCACAAATAAAAAAACAAGAAGACAACTTATATTTTAAAATATCAGATAAGTTTTTTGGCTTGGAATTTAATATTGATTATCAAAATTTCGACAATAGATTTGTTGAACAATTTGATGGCAATAAAATTCTTCAAAAATACTTGTGTTTATTTGACTCAATTCATAATAACAATACCTCTGAAAATACGAAAAAAAGTATTTTAAATTTATCAGAAGATTTAAATATATGTACAATAATGAGGAAGATTCATTAGTCGCTCATCTTTCAAAAGAAAACAATATTTTAAATGACAGTATAAATGAAATTATGAATAGTCCAAATGTAGTTTTTCGCGCAGAAAGTTCTGATACTTTATTTAAACAGTATCAAGTTTTAAAACACGTAAAAAGTAAATCTGATACATTACAAAAAGTATTTGAAAAAATCACTACTGGCTTCTTTGACTATCGTTCGCGAAATCAATTTTATTACAATGGAATACCAGGTTTGGCTGAATTTGATACCATTAAATATTTCTTAAAAGGTGACACTATAAGTTTACCATTTAACTTTAATCACAGAATTACTTCTTTTGACAATATAATTTATCAAATATCAAACTATTTACAGGCATTACAAGAAAAGGCAAATTCTACCATGTCAAACTTATCCAAATCGCTTAAAATATACGAGAATCAAGAAATAATTGACAGTTTAGATAGAG
Source organism: Schleiferia thermophila (assembly GCF_003337435.1). Taxonomy (GTDB): domain Bacteria; phylum Bacteroidota; class Bacteroidia; order Flavobacteriales; family Schleiferiaceae; genus Schleiferia; species Schleiferia thermophila. Next base: position 964,780 of record NZ_QPJS01000001.1, on the reverse strand, counting down.
TTTTATCCTCATTGCAATCAAGTATAAATGAAAAATATTCTGAAGCATCTAATTTTGAAGATATTGATAATTCAAAAGTTTCATTTTCAATTAAAGTCTATCATAGTTTACATAAACGAATTTTAAGCGGTATTAAAAAAAAGTATATCAATAATTCTCTCTCACAAGAGAAAATGATTGAATTAGGCAATACATTAATTTGTTATTACGCATTTCTTGATTCAAATAAAACATACTTAGATAGAATAGATAATATGCATAAGTACTGGAATGACAGCCTATTTACCGTTTACCGAGACAATCCTTTCGATTTTCGAAAACTGCAAACCAAAATATTAGAAGGGGTACAAAATGCTTCAAATATTTTACTCAATCATTATGCAAATCAATTACTCAATGCAAAAACTTGCGAACAAATATATAATGAACTCAATAAAATAATTCTATTAAATAATCGAGTTGAATTTTTAGTAAAAAATATGGAATTAGATATTGTGCAAAAATTAAACAGAGCTTTAAGGCGAGAAAGAGTCCCTAACAGGATTGAAAGGTTGTTAGAATTATGAACAAATATTTAATTAAATACATCTTGTTTTTAATACCAATTTTGTCATCAGCTCAAGATGTTGATTTTTTAGACAATCGCATTTTGTACACTAAATACTATGTATCTGATTTTTTTAATGATTCGACTAAATGGGCTTGGGAATTAGATGTTGTCTATAGGAGGCAAAGCGAACTTGGTAAAAGAGATTTTTGGTCTTTACCGTTGCAATACAGTGTTAGGCCTTGGATTGCTTATCAGTTCACAAAATTGACAAGAGTAAGTTTTAACCCAATTGGTATATTTAATTCAGCACCTAGGTTTCCATTAGAAAGTGATTTAGACAGACCTTTTGAAAGAGAGCTAAGAACTACATTACAAATTAATAATTATGCCTTTTATGGCAGGTTTAATTTCACACATCGCTTACGATTTGAATCTAGATGGAGAGGGATAGACGATCCAAAGGGTCCTAGACATAATTACAGATTTAGATATCGAATACGACTAAGAACCCCTCTGAACACTAATTATTTTTACAAAAACAACACATTGTACATTTCAAACTATCATGAAGTTCATATTGAATTTGGTAAAGATTATGGAACAAATTATTTCTCACAGACAAGAAATTTTGTCGGATTAGGATACAGATTTTGGGATTGGACTCGGATTGAATTAGGATATATATATCAGTTGAATACAAGGTCAAACAATAGGGAAATTGATGTAAGTAGAGGGCCAATGTTTTACTTATTCTTAGATATACTTAGTCGAAACCAATCCAAATACAAATACTCGTTTTAAATACAAACGCAATCAAATCAAATGATACATCCTAATTGTTCAAGTTTATGTTCATATTTGGCTATGTTATCAAAAATGCATCATAAATGCTATTTATTAGTTAACATAATATAAATTATGGTTATAAAATAATTTTTCGGTTACGTCGGGGCTATGCATTTTTAACCGTAATTTGTCAGCTGATTTCGAATACTTTTTATTTTATGAAAACTGGTAAAGTTAAATTCTACAACGAAGCCAAAGGATACGGTTTCATTGTTTCCGATGACCAATCGGGTGAAGTTTTTGTCCACGCAACAGGACTCAATGAAAAAATCGCTCAAGACGACCGCGTACAGTACGAGGTCGAATCCAGCCGAAGAGGTCCGCAAGCTGTCAATGTATCTAAAATTCAATCCTAAATATTGGTTTAGCTTACATTGAAATTCTTTCAAAAGCCGCAAAAATTGCGGCTTTTTTTATTGTTTGGAACAAAATTTGACTTTTGTCACACTATAAGATGACATTTGGGATTTTTTAGTAATGTAAAATCGAAAAGCCATGAAAAATAATTTTCAACCCATTGAAAAAGAGGTGATTAAAAATCTTAAATTCCCAAAAAACGATGTGCTGAGCGATGAGCTTGAAAAAAAATTCCGCAAAATTGAGTTAGAACGTGCCTTGCGCCTGGGAAACGGTGAAAAAGTAAAATTCAATATCTATTTCGAAGACGAACGGGCCAAATTAAAAGTACACACCACCATTTGGGGGCTCACCGAAGATCAGGTAATTCTGAAAACCGGTGTCACAATACCCATCAGCAGAATTCATCTGCTTGATTGACAACTTTCCTTTTGCCCAGGAGCTGGGGGTTGGACTATTTTCGCTTCAAAATTGACCAATGACTCCCCCGAGCGATAAAAAGCTGTTTTTACTGGATGCCTATGCCCTGATATTTAGATCCTATTTTGCCTTTGCCAAAAATCCGAGGGTTACCAGTACCGGCATGGATACCTCGGCCATTTTTGGCTTTACCTCCACTTTGCTGGACCTCATTCAGACCGAAAATCCGACCCACCTGGCCGTTGTATTCGACACCGATGCTCCTACTCAAAGACATATCGATTTTGAGGCCTACAAAGCTCATCGCGACGAAACCCCTGAAGCCATTAAACTCGCCATTCCTTACATAAAAAAGATACTCAATGCCATGCATATACCGGTGCTTGGAGTAGATGGCTTTGAGGCTGATGATGTGATAGGAACTCTTGCTAAAAAAGCCCAAAACGCCGGTTATACGGTCTACATGGTAACCCCTGACAAAGACTTCGGACAACTGGTGACCGATCAGATTCTGATGTACAAGCCCGGCCGGATGGGCAATCCAAATGAAATCTGGGGTCCTGCGGAAGTCTGCGAAAAATTCGATATCCAACGCGTCGAACAAGTTATTGACATGCTCGGCATGATGGGCGACTCAGTGGACAACATCCCCGGCATTCCGGGTGTGGGCGAAAAGACTGCGGCAAAATTGCTCAAAGAGTATGGCACATTGGAAAATGTATTGGAAAATGCCCATCAGATCAAAGGCAAACTGGGCGAAAAAATTGCCGCTGCCAAAGAGCAAGCATTGATGAGCAAGCAGCTGGCCACCATCATCACCGATGCTCCTGTCGACTTTGACGAAAAACTCTTCCAACTCGATCCACCCGATATGACCGCTGTAGAATCCGTATTCAACGAGCTGGAATTCCGCACGCTGCTCCGGCGGTTCAAGGAAGCATACGGACATGCGGATATGCAAGGCACACCTGCGGCCCCTCCTCCACCCCGCGACTTGTTTGAAGAGACATATCCCTCCACACACTCGGAAGCAACCGAATCCCTCCCCTCTAGAAAAAACATACAAAACACAGAACACCTGTATACACTTATCAACGATATTCAAGGTTTTAAACAACTGCTCAAAGTCCTTGAAAACAAAGCAGAAATCTGTATCGACACCGAAACTACCTCACTCAACCCACTGGATGCCGAACTACTTGGCATAGCCATCAGCTATCGACCTCACACAGGTTTTTACGTTCACCTTCCGGAAAACAAGGATGAAAAACAAAACTGGCTGAACTTGATGGCTCCTTTATTTGCCAATACCGAAAAAATCTGGACTGCCCAAAACTGGAAATACGACCTGGAAGTCCTCACCCGATACGGCCTGGATTTAAAGGGCAAAATGTTTGATACCATGCTGGCTCATTACGTGATCAATCCCGATACCCGGCACAGCATGGACGTATTGGCAGAAAATTACCTGAATTACACACCCATCTCCATTGAATCGCTCATTGGTAAGAAGGGTGCCCAGCAGGGCAATATGAAAGATGTAGACATCCGAACCGTAGCCGAATATTCGGCAGAAGATGCCGACATCACCTTCCAACTTGCACAAGTATTTAAACCGCTTTTAAAAGAAAAAAACGGCGAAAAAGTCTTTTACGAAGTCGAAATGCCCCTCGTACCGGTATTGGCCGATATGGAACTGTGTGGCGTAAAACTCGATACAGAAAACCTTCAATTACAAAGCAAAGAAATAGAACTCGAAATCAAAAAGACCGAGCAAGAAATAATCGAAATGGCCGGTGTTGAATTCAACATTGCCTCCCCGAAGCAACTCGGAGAAATTCTGTTTGAAAAATTAAAAATCGGCGGCAGCAGGCCAAAAAAAACAAAAACCGGTCAATACGCTACCGGCGAAGAGGTTTTGCAATCGCTGGCGCGTGAGCACCCTATCATCTCTAAAATACTGGAATACAGACAGCTTACCAAACTAAAAAATACCTATATCGATACCCTTCCTCAGATGATTCACCCAACAACAGGAAGGGTACATACCAGTTTCAATCAGGCGGTAGCTGCCACCGGACGACTCAGCTCCAACAATCCCAACCTTCAAAACATTCCGATCCGAACCGAGCGCGGTCGTAAAATCAGAGAAGCATTTATCGCCGATGAAGCCTATAAAATTCTATCGGCTGACTATTCGCAGATTGAGCTCAGGATCATCGCTGCCATCAGTGGTGATGAGGCAATGATTCAAGCTTTTAAAAACGGTGAAGACATTCACGCTGCCACGGCTGCAAAAATATTTGGGGTACCACTCGAGCAAGTGACCAAAGAAATGAGGTCCAATGCCAAAACGGTTAACTTCGGCATCATTTATGGCGTTAGTGCATTTGGATTGAGTCAGCAAAGTACTTTGACTAAAAAGGAAGCCGCTGACGTAATTGAGGCCTATTTCAAAACTTACCCAGGAATCAAAAATTATATGGAACGACAAGTACAATTTGCCAGAGAAAAAGGATATGTAGAAACCATACTGGGCCGAAGGCGCTATCTGCCCGATATCGATAGCCGCAATCAGGTAGTTAGAAGCCAGGCCGAACGCATCGCCATCAATGCACCCATACAAGGAAGTGCTGCCGACATTATTAAAATCGCCATGATCAACATCCATCAGTATCTGAAATCAAACCGATGCAAGACCAGAATGCTCCTGCAGGTACATGACGAACTGGTCTTTGAATTGCATCAGGACGAGCTCTCCCTTGCTGACCAGATCAAAGCCATGATGGAGCAAGCATGGACCTTTGCTGTACCTCTGGTGGCAGAGACCGGTATTGGAGATAACTGGTTACAGGCTCATTAAATACATCAATCACGCAGGAGTAATGAAAATTAAAAACGCGATATTTACTGTCCTAATGGCATTTGGAAGTTTTATGTCCTACGGACAGCGCCCCGGTAGAGTGACACTAGCGGGATTTGTATCCGATGCGAAATCAGCGGAGCGCATTGTAGGTGTCAACGTGTATGTACCCAAGCTCAATACAGGTACTATTACCAACAATTTCGGATACTACTCTCTGAGTTTACCTCGTGGAAAACACACAGTTGTCTTTTCTATGGTAGGATTTAAAAGTCAGCAGATGGAGTTAAATCTTGAGCGCGATACCCTTATCAACGTAGAGCTTTTAGAGGAAATTACCGAGCTGGATGAAGTGCTGATAGTAGCTGAGAAAAAACAGGCAGAAAAAGTGCAGATGAGCAGCATCGACCTACCCATGAAATCCGTAAAAAAAATACCGATGCTCTTTGGAGAGACGGATTTGCTACGCGCTATTCAATATTTACCGGGAGTACAAAGTGGCAATGAAGGATTTACCGGCATTTATGTACGCGGTGGTAGTCCTGATCAGAATCTGATCTTGTTGGATGGAGTTCCGGTGTACAATGTCTCTCACCTATTTGGTTTCTTTTCTGTATTCAACAGCGATGCGATTAAAAGCGTTCAGCTTTACAAAGGTGGATTTCCGGCACGCTTCGCAGGTCGGCTCAGCTCCGTCATTGACATTACCATGAAGGAGGGCAATATGCGCGATTTTTCCGGAGAAGGGTCAATAGGTCTCATTGCCTCCAGACTAACCATCGAAGGACCCATTGTAACTGATAAGACCTCCTTTATCCTGAGTGGTCGAAGAACCTATCTGGACCTGCTTACACAACCATTGATCAGCTTGCAAAGTGGAGGTGCAAGGGCTGGTTACTACTTCGGCGATTTCAATGCTAAACTCAACTACATCCTCGATGCCAGAAATCGCTTTTATTTAAGCTATTACGGTGGAATTGACAGGTTTTATTTTAGGGATAGGTTGAGCAGTGGTTTTCAGACTCAAACCCTGGAAGGTGGTCTGCAATGGGGCAATAATACCGGATCACTGAGGTGGAATCACCTGTTTAACAACAAAATGTTTGTAAACACAACCCTAAATTACACCCGTTACAGATTCCTGACCTCCTTTGAAGAAAAGCATTCAATAAACACTGAGCAAAATTTTTCCGCCAAATTTTTCTCATTCATTCAAGACTTTTCCATCAAAACAGATTGGGAATATTCACTCAACAAAAACCATTATCTAAGGTTTGGAGTCATCAGCATTTTACACGATTTTAGGCCCGGAGCAGCAGAAGTAAAATTAAATTTGGTCAATATTGACAGTGTCATAGACTTTTCGAAAAGAATCCGTGCCATTGAAAACGGGTTGTATGTGGAAGATGAGATCACTCTAAATTCACGAACCAAAGCAAATATCGGCCTGCATTATGCTCAGAATTTTGTCAACAGAGCTTTCTATCACAGTCTGCAACCTCGAATCAGTGGCCGTCTGATGCTTTCGGATAAAACTTCTCTTAAGGCATCTTATGTGATGATGCAGCAGTACATTCATCTGCTCAGCAATACGGGTATAGGGCTGCCTACTGATCTATGGGTGCCGGCTACCGACCGTGTCAGGCCTCAGATAGCCCATCAGGGGGCAGTTGGAGCCTCTTACAGCCTGAGCAGCTCATATGAATTTTCAGCGGAGGCCTATTATAAGCATATGAGTCATCTGATCGAATATAAAAGCGGGGCGAGTTTCTTCTCGACTACCGACTGGCAGGAATTGGTGTATACAGGAGGAAGAGGCTGGAGCTATGGATTAGAGCTTTTTGCCGAGAAAAAGCTAGGAAAAACCACCGGATGGATTGGTTACACACTCAGTTGGAGCTGGAGGCAATTTGCTGAATTTAACAACGGACTCCCCTATCCTTTCCGATTTGATCGAAGGCACGATGTATCCGTAGTGCTGACCCACAAATTCAGCGAACGGTTTGACATTGGTTTTACCTGGGTCTACGGTACGGGTATCGCTACCAACATACCCCAGGGCCAGTTTGCCACTCTGCCGATTGAATTCTGGGATTTCAGGGAGCCCTTATACATCAATCCTGATATGATTAAAGTCGTTGAACACTATGGCCCGCGCAACAGCTTTCGCATGCCACCGTATCACAGAGCAGATTTGGGACTTAATTTTAATAAAACGTTGTTTAGAGGAATACAAAGAACCTGGAATGTAAGTTTTTACAACCTATATAGCAGAAGAAATCCATTCTTTATTTATATCGATTACTCGAATCAAGGCAATCCCGACCGGGGAGTTTATAAGCTGGTTAGTTTATTTCCAATTATTCCCTCAATCAGTTACAACCTGAAATTTTAACCATGAAAAAATTAGTTTACTTACTAATCCTAATTATGGGTATTGCAGCTTGCGAAACCATTATCGACCTGGACATACAATTTGACGATAAGCAAATGGCTGTATCAGCCATTTTTTGGGACCAGCGAAATCCGGGCGATTCAACGGTATGCGTATGGGTAAGCGATGTTTTGCACCCCCTTGCAAAAAATACGTCCCGCATTATCCTTACCGATGCGGAAGTAAGCCTTTTTGAAAACGGTCAGTTTGTCGAAAACCTGCAACCAATCATCAGATACAAGCAAGAATATAATTGGCAAAACAATCAAATTGATACCATAAAGTTCGGTTATTTCAAATCCCATCATCCACTCACACCAGGATACTCTTACAAAATCACCGCCAATCGTCCCGGGAAGAAGGAAGTTACTCACTTCTATATTCACCCTCCAAGGGTTATACCCACATCTGTAAAGCTTACCAATCCTGAAAAAGGCGAAGTTACCATTACCTTTGACAATCCCAAAGGAATTCAACAATTCCTTGTCTCCCTTAAATCATCTACAAACAGAACAGAATACTTCTCATCCATTGATCCACATTTTCAAATATTCAGATCTTCAAATTTAGATGATTCAGAAGACGAGCCCGGAGCTCCTGTAGTAGGGCGATATGGTATACTTTATGACAAAAATTCTCAACCCCGCTCACAGCAGCAATTTACATTTTACATCCGCGATTTTGATTCTCAAAATCTATCGAATTATTCTGTCGAATTTGGTGCTGTATCCGAAAGCTTTCCCCTTTACATCGCTTCTTATTTGGCGTTTATAAATTCCGAAAATACTCTTTCTACCCAACCTGAGGTTATTTACAGCAATGCATCCAAGGGCCTAGGAATATCTATGGGATTAAATACAGGAAATTACAATATTCAACCCTGAAATGACTCGATTACCAGAACTTTACCATGCTTATCTGCAATGCAGCGATGTGAGCATTGACAGCCGCAAACTATCCGGAAATTCCTTATTTATCGCCTTAAAGGGGAGCCAACGCGATGGCAATCAATACGTAAAACAAGCTCTGCAGGATGGGGCACGGTATGCCCTGGCCGATGATCCGGCCTTATCTGACTGTGATCGTGTATTCGTCGTGCCTGATTCTTTGGCCGCTTTACAGGAATTGGCCAGATATCACCGCAGACAATTGAAACTTCCAGTGATAGGCCTTACCGGAAGCAACGGAAAAACTACTTCTAAAGAACTCTTTCGCAGTGTTTTGGCTACGAAATACAACACCTTCGCTACCCCAGGCAACTACAACAACCACATAGGTGTACCTCTTTCCATCCTCAGCATACATCCGGAGCACGAAATGGCTGTAATAGAAATGGGTGCCAATCATCAAAGGGAAATTGAATTTCTGTGCACCATTTCAATGCCCGATTACGTGTACATAACCAACTATGGACTGGCTCATCTGGAAGGCTTTGGAGGTGTGGAAGGCATTGTCAAAGGCAAAAGTGAAATGTACGAGTATGCACGCCGATATGACAAAACAGCGCTGGTCAATGCCGATGACCCAAAACAAGTAGAAAATTCGGCCGGTATTGGCAAAATCATCACTTTCGGTACTTCGGACCATGTCGACTTTAATATCCGCTTGTTTTTAACCAAACCGTATGTAGCAATTGCATTTTCTAACCAAATCATTCATAGCAGATTAACAGGTATCTACAATTTTAGCAATATTGCCGCAGCAGTGGCTATAGGTGCACATTTTGGCATCGATACAGAAATGATCAAGCAAGGAATTCAGGCTTATACGCCCGAAAACAACCGCTCACAGCTCGTAGAGACTGAACGAGCGCGATTTATCTGCGATGCCTATAATGCAAATCCCAGCAGCATGGAAGGGGCTGTGTACAATCTGGCTGATTTTGATGGCATAAGAGTGGCTATTCTGGGCGATATGCACGAACTTGGAGACTATACCGATGAAGCTCATCAATACATCGCCGATCTGTGCGAAAAAGTAAAAATCGACGAAGTATATCTGATTGGTGAGTTTTTCAGCCGGGTAAAGACAAAAAAGTGCGTAAAATTGAAAGATATCTCCACTGCCATTGAATTTTTTAAGACCTACGACACCAGAAATAAAAACATTTTGATCAAAGCTTCTCGGTCCATGGCTCTGGAGCGACTTTATCCCCTCCTTGGAATCCCATCGGCCTGAGGTGAGTATAAGGGATTTTTTTAAACACCCCCATTATCTTTGTAAAAAAACGACAGAAAATGAAACGCGTAGGTGTATTTCTTTTTCTCTTGCTTCATTTTTCCTGTAAAAAAGAGCCACAACTACGTGAAGCTATGCTGTTTACCCTGTCGGTGAAGGACAATCTACGAAACGATCTCCTGGATACCAACTACGTAAACCACTTTCCCTGGTCCGAGATATCATGGACTGAGCAGCAGTCGGGAGAAGAAGTTTCCTTTACCATCCAGTACAAGTACGGTGCATTTTTACTGGAAAATACCTCCAAAATCAGAGAAAACCTCGATTATTTTATCAATTTTCCCGCTGTAGCTCCCCAGAAATTCAGATTTGAATTTAGCGATTATCAAATGCAGGAGGCAGGAACCGGCAAAAACCTCACAGTCAGGGCCATATCAAAAGTATACTGGAACGATGCCCCGTTAATAGCCGAAAAAGGATATTTTGAAATTACACTGACCCCTTAAAAATTGCCTTTGAAACCTGAATTGATACTTGAGAAAACATTACGTAAGTCATTCATATTCAACATCATCATTATTTGCATAAAACTGATAAGCGGGATAGTAGGCAATTCTTTTGCACTTCTGGCTGATGCGGTCGAATCGGCTTCAGATGTAGTGGCATCGGCCATTGTATGGCTGGGTGCGCGGTGGGCAGCCCGGCCGGCGGACGAAAATCATCCCTACGGACATGGCCGGGCAGAATCTCTGGTAACCTTTGTGGTGGTCCTGCTGCTTGTCTTGTCGTCGGTTACTATTGTTTACCATAGCATTTCCAATATTCAAAAGCCGCAGCAGGCCCCTGAGACATGGACCATAGCAGTAATTTTGCTGATTATTGTGGCCAAGGAAATTGCCTACAGGTTCATTTACAGCATTTCTGACAGGATCAACAGCACCTCGGGCAGATCCGAAGCCTGGCATCATCGGTCAGATGCCATTACCTCTTTGTCCACACTCGTAGGGGTTACCATTGCCGTAGTGGCTGGCGGAAAATGGGTAATCGCGGATGAAATGGCTGCTATGGTAGCAGCGGGTTTTATTCTCTACAATGCGTACAAACTCTTCAGGCCGGCTCTGAGCGAAGTGCTGGACGAGCATGTACACCATCAACTCGAAGACGACATTCGTAGAATTTCGAAAGAAGTAGACGGAGTGCTGGACACCGAAAAATGCCATATTCGTAAGGCAGGTCTCAGTTATTTTGTAGATTTACATGCTATAGTAGATGGTGAAATATCGGTGCGAGAGGGCCATGAAATAGCGCATAGACTAAAAGATGTACTTATGAATGAAATTCCTTCCATCTCCAATGTTTTGATACATGTAGAACCTTATGAAGTTAAAAAGTCACAAAAATGAATTTGTCCCGCTACAGATTTACCCTATGGTTGCTCAGCCGATTCAAGATTCCGATGATTGGATTCTGCAGTCCGAAACTTGTGGAGTTAAGTAAAAAACAGATTGTGGTTAAAATTCCCCTCGGTTTTTTTACCAAAAATCATTATGGATCCATGTATTTTGGAGCACAGGCTGTAGGAGCTGATCTGGCAGCTGGATTTTTGGGGTATGTACTATGCAGAGAGCGAGGACTTGATTCGGGACTGGTATTCAAAGACTTCAGTGCAGAGTTTCTCAAAAGACCCGAAAGCGATGTGTACTTTGTCTGCAATCAGGGATTGGACATCAGCAATCAAATCGACGAAAGTCTGAAGTCAGCCAGTCGAATTACCAGACCTATTACAGTGAATGCTTACATCCACTACTCTACTCCACAGCAGGAGGAGGTTTCTCGATTTACGCTGGGACTCAGTCTGAAGGTTAAAACCAGAAGCTCAACTGTGTAGGTATGCATTGCGACCACCTGGACTATCTGATCGATGAAGCGGCTGAAATCTTATTCACCACAGCCAGGTATTTCAAAAATACATTCATTTTATTTTCAGGGGGTAAAGATTCGATAGTCCTCAGTCACATTGCCAGCCGAGTATTCTATCCTTCAAAACCTCCTTTTAAGCTTCTTCATGTGGATACAGGCCACAATTTTGTGGAAGCCATAGAGTTCAGGGATTATTTTGTAAAAAAATACGAATATTCCTTATGCATAGCCGATGTGCAATCAGCGATCGACTCCGGATGGGTACAAGAGCCCGAAGGCCCTGATAAAAACAGAAACAGAATCCAATCTGCAGTGCTTCTAGATTTCATCAGAAAAAATGAAGTAGATGCACTGTTGGGTGGTGGCCGAAGGGACGAAGATAGAGCCAGGGCCAAAGAACGCATATTCTCACATCGCGATATTAGCGGCTGCTGGGTTCCGGAAAATCAACGGCCTGAATTAGGTACTTTGGCACTTTTAGACAGAGGGCCAGGTGAGCATTACAGGATTTTCCCGCTGAGCAACTGGACGGAGTTAGATATATGGATATATATCCGCAGGGAAGGTATTGAAGTACCATCGCTCTATTTTTCAAGGCCGAGAGAAGTCGTCCTGAGGCACGGTGCCTGGGTTCAGGTATCTCCTTTTATAACTATAAAACCGAATGAAAAACCGGAAGTCCGAAATATTCGATTCAGAACACTCGGAGATATTACCATTACAGGCGGTATTGAATCGAATGCTGAAACTATAGACCAAATCATCGAAGAACTCCTGCAGACGCGCAGTGGAGAGCGCGGCCATCGGCATGATGATCGCCAGGCACTCTACAGCATGGAAGTCCGAAAAAGAGAGGGTTATTTTTGAAACTTTTTATCTCGAATTGCGTTTTGTTTATCATGACTGACGAGAATAGATACAGACTTAGAATCGATAGTCAGATCGTAGGATACAAGCGCGTATTAAACGAAAACTATGAGTTTTATTCCAGAAATGGTTTGTGGTGGACAGGTCATCCGCTTTATTACAAACAAATTGATGAATTTTGCGGACTCCGTGACATCAACAATCAACTGCTCTATGAGCTCGACATTGTAGAGTATAAAATTGACCCTGATCTGCCGGTCAGAAAGGGGGTAATATTGTGGAACCGCAAGGAAAAGGAATTTTGCATCAAAGACCTGGAGGATACGGGTTATTTCCCGGTGGAAGTCAATGGTGTACAGATTTTCAGTTCCAGGAGTCTGAAATTTCATTCGTTTTTGTTTATCAATCCCGACATAATGGAAGCTCTCGGGATCGTAGATGAATAAAAAAACCGGCTAAGTGCCGGTTTGCGTTTCTTTCAGAGTAGAGACAGATTTTTTAACTAATTCCCTCAGAAAGTTCTTTTCCGGGTTTGAACTTTGCTACTTTTTTAGCCGGGATTTTAATCACCTCTCCAGTGGAAGGATTACGGCCTTCACGAGCTGATCTCTCAGACACTGAGAAAGTACCAAAACCGGTGAGGATTACCTTATCACCGTTTTTCAAAGCATCGCCTACGGTGCTGATAAATGCATCTACAGCAGCTTTGGCGCTTGCTTTACTCAGTCCGGCTTTTGCCGCTACTGCGTCAACAAAGTCTGTCTTGTTCATGTGAGTAAATTTTATGTTAAATTTTTATTGCTGTGACAAATGTAGCTGAATCTGTTAATTATGCAAGATTTAGCCAAAAAAAAATCAATGATTTAATCAACAGCCGTTTGTTGGATTTTTATCAAGTCCCTTTTGTTGGAAATACCGTTCAAAAACTCTTCCGCCGACATCCATTTTCTGCCTTCCGGAAGGAGTTTCAGAATTTTCAAACTGCCATCCTGGCATCCGATCATCAGTTGATTTTTCGGAAAAATCCGAACATCTCCTGGTGCAAGATCTTGAATTTCGTAATTTTTTTCTGCTTCCAGTATTTTTACTGTCAGCGTATTACCGGCAATCTGAAAGTGCGTAAATGCTCCAGGGGCGGGGCTCAAACCTCTTATAAAATTAAAAACTTCCGAGACCTTTTTGTTCCAATCGATCCGGCAATCGCTTCTAAAAATTTTTGGAGCCGGCTTCAGGGGCATCGTTACGGGCTGCTCCACGGGTATTAAGGTATTTTGCACGATGCCCTCAACAGTCCGGAGAATCAGCTCAGCGCCCGGCTCCAGCATGGCATCGTGCAGCTGGCCGGCATTCATTTTTTCATCGATCGGAATTTTAGTCTGCAGCAGTATTTTGCCTTCATCGATCTTTTCGTTGATGAAAAAAGTAGTCAGGCCGGTTTGGGTTTCACCGTTGATGATGGCCCAGTTAATGGGTGCAGCCCCGCGGTATTGGGGCAGCAGAGAGGCATGTAGATTAAATGTGCCTAATGGCGGAAGTTGCCAAATGCGCGCCGGCAATTTTTTAAATGCAACCACTATTTGCAAGTCGGGCTTCAATTGGCAGAGTTGGTCATAAAAATCATCGGAGCGCAGACTTTGAGGAGTAAGCACCGGAATTTCCAGGTCCATTGCTGCTTTTTTCAGCGGGCTTGATTGCATCCTGAGTCCTCTGCCGGCAGGTTTATCAGGTGTGGTCACTACGGCTACCACACGATATCCATGAGCAACGAGTTTTCTAAGTCCGGGCACGGCAAACTCCGGAGTGCCCATATACACAATTTTGATATCATTTTTCATCGTTCAGAATAGGATTTCACTTACCGGCTCTTCGGCTTCCTGGTCATCCAGGGGGTTATCGCCTTTTTCTATTTTAAGGTTGGAAATAATAAATTCCTGTCGGGTGGGGGTGTTTTTGCCCATGTAAAAGTCGAGAATTTCGTCGATGGTTTGATCCTTACCGATGATCACCGGCTCCAATCGGATGTCTTTGCCAATGAAATGTCTGAATTCGTCGGGACTGATTTCGCCCAATCCTTTAAAGCGGGTAATTTCTGCTTTGCTTCCGAGCTTACGCAGGGCTTCGTATTTTTCTTCTTCGGAGTAGCAGTAGATGGTTTCTTTTCTGTTTCTGACCCTGAAGAGCGGTGTCTGTAAGATGTAGAGGTGGTTTTCTCTTACCAGCTCGGGGAAAAACTGCAAGAAAAAAGTGATCAGCAGCAATCGTATATGCATGCCATCCACATCGGCATCTGTGGCGATTACGACTCTGTTGTACCGGAGGTTTTCCAGAGAGTCTTCGATGTCGAGCGCTGCCTGCAAGAGGTTGAACTCCTCATTTTCGTAAACGACTTTTTTGGTGAGTCCATAGCAATTCAACGGTTTTCCCTTGAGCGAAAAGACGGCCTGGGTATTGACGTCTCTGGCTTTGGTAATGCTCCCGGAGGCCGAATCCCCTTCGGTGATAAAAAGGGTGGATTCGTAGCAGCGTTCGTCTTTTAAATCGGTAAGGTGAATCCGGCAGTCTCTGAGCTTTTTGTTGTGAAGGCTTACTTTTTTGGCTCTTTCCCGGGCAAGTTTTTGAATGCCTGCCAGTTCTTTGCGTTCTTTTTCAGCAGCTATGATTTTTTTCAAAATGGCATCGGCTACTTCCGGATTGCGATGGAGGTAGTTGTCGAGCTCTGTTTTGATGAAGTCGTTGACAAAGGTACGGATGGTGGGTAGTCCCGGCCCCATATCGGTGGAGCCAAGTTTGGTTTTGGTCTGTGATTCAAATACCGGCTCGATGACCTTGATGGATATAGCCGCTATGACGGACTGACGGATATCCGCTGTATCAAAGTTTTTGTTGTAAAATTCCCGGATTGTTTTGATCATGGCTTCTCTTAAAGCGCTCTGATGGGTACCCCCCTGGGTAGTATGTTGTCCGTTGACAAAAGAATGGTAAACTTCGGATTGAGATTTTTCGCTGTGAGTAATGGCGACTTCGATGTCCTGGCCTTTCAGATGAATGATTTCATGCAATACAGCCCCGTCGATGGAGTGGGTCAACAGGTCTTTCAGTCCGTTTTCACTTCGAATGGTCTGGCCGTTGTAGACGATGGTCAGGCCGGCGTTGAGGTAGGCATAGTTCCACATCATACGCTCCACATACTCATCGACGAATTTGTAATTTTTAAAGATGTTTTCGTCCGGAGTGAAGACGACCTTGGTCCCTCTGCGCAGAGTAGTATCCTCCAGGTCTGATTCAAAGATGAGTTTCCCACGTTCAAATTCGGCCCATTTGGTTTTTCCGTCTCGGATGCTTTGCACCCGGAAATGAGACGAAAGCGCATTGACGGCTTTGGCACCTACTCCATTGAGGCCTACAGACTTTTTGAATGCCTGGCTATCGTATTTGGCACCAGTGTTTATTTTACTTACTACATCCACCAGTTTGCCCATGGGAATACCTCGGCCATAGTCGCGTACGGTCACGGTGCGATGATTGATGGTAACTTCGATGGTCTTTCCTGCTCCCATCACAAACTCATCGATGGAGTTGTCGATTACTTCTTTGAGTAGAATGTAAATTCCATCGTCGGGCGAGCTGCCATCTCCAAGCTTTCCGATGTACATACCCGGTCTGAGTCGGATGTGCTCTTTCCATTCCAGGGTTTTGATGTGCTCTTCAGTGTATTTTACTTGATTTTCAGACATTTATTGTTTTATGTTGCTTGATATTCTCAGATTTCAAGTATAAAGTACATTGTCGATGGTCCTGCCGTGATGCCATCTATTTTATTAACCGATTAATTTACATTCTATTGTTTTTAACGAATGGCCTTTACTGGCAGTAGTGGGGTCCCGTAGCGGATGTGAATAGCTTCAGACACGGCCAATCAAATGTACTGTGCATTTCAATGAACGTCGGGTTTGGGTTTTAATCCCAGTTTGTGCATCTGACTTACTTCCAGGGTATAGACTCCGTATTCTTCGCAGACTTTACCAATGAGGCGATATATACCTTTTCCGCGGAAGGGATGCGCGATGGCTACCTGAGGAAAATGCACACTATCTACCCAATGGCCATCGATATCGATCCAGGTTCCAAAATACATGCGCTCACCTTTGATGGTGCGGGTGGGTTTGATGGTGACCAGATATCCGTAGAACTCAACCATCTGACCCAGATGCTCAGGAATGTCAGCAGCCCTGAGCAGGGTATCGGGCAGTCCATCGGCAATTTCGAAGGGCGAACACAGTGGAAAGCCCAGCAATTCCATCTGGTCGTAGGCATCTTCGATCGGTTCGGTAATCAGGGGTGGCAATTGGAAATCGACTTTCTGCTCTTCGAACAGAGCCGGTTGCTGGTGGGCGACTTTTTCACCGGCGAGCAAGGCATGTGCCTGCCAGTAAAGCTCTTTTTTGTCCAATCCTGTACATCTGAAACAACCTGCTTTGATGAGGATTTTAAGTTGTTCAATACCGGGACTGACGCGTCTGACAAAATCTTCGACCGAACGGTAAGAGCCGTGTTTGGTTCTCTGATGCACTATTCGCTGTATAAGGTTGTGTTCCAGTGATTTGATCAGTCCAAGGCCCAGCCAGAGCGTGTGGCCCCTGATGGTAGAGAGCTCCTGGCTGTGATTGATGCAGGGAGCCTGCACATCCGCGCCCAACATGCGGGCCTCGTGGATGTACATTTCTGTGGAATAGAATCCGCCAAAATTGTTGATTACGGCGCACATAAACTCCAGCGGATAGTGTGCCCTGAGGTAGAGGCTCTGATAGCTCTCCACTGCAAAACTTGCCGAATGCCCTTTGGCAAAGGAATAGCCGGCAAAGCTTTCGATTTGTCTCCAGATTTCAGCTGCTTCCTGGCCGGGATATCCCTTTAACCTGCAATTTTCGAAAAATCGGTTTTTGACGCGCTCAAACTCTTCTTTCGAGCGGTATTTGCCGCTCATACCGCGCCTGAGCACATCGGCTTCGGCCAGTGTGAGGCCGGCATAGTAGTGGGCGACTTTGATCACATCTTCCTGATATACCATCACGCCGAATGTATCCGGCATAATGTTGTACAAGATGGGGTGCGCATCGCGCCGGGCTTCCGGACAGCGATACCTGCGGATGAACTCTTTCATCATGCCGCTGCGGGCTACTCCGGGTCTGATGATGCTGCTGGCGGCCACCAGACTCAGATAATCGGTACACCCCATTTTTTTGAGCAGCTGACGCATGGCCGGGGATTCGACGTAGAAGGCACCCATGGTTCGGCCCTGGCGGAGCATCTTGCTGATCTCCGGGTCTTTTTTAAAGGCGGGAATGTCGTGTATATCGATGTTTTGGCCTCTGTTGGTTTGGATGATTTCCACTGCATCGCGGATGTGTCCCAATCCTCGCTGGCTTAGGATGTCAAATTTGTACAGACCGATGTCTTCGGCTATGTACATATCAAACATGGTGGCAGGCAATCCCTTTGGCGGCACAAAAGTGGGCGAGTACCAGTAGATGGGCTTTTCGGATACGAGTACACCTCCGGCATGGAGGGTCAGATGGTTGGGATAGTCGTGCAGATATTGGCTGTAGTGGATGACCAGGCGGCTGACGTGGTCGAGGTTTTGCGACGAAATTTCGCCTTCAGCAAGGCGGTCGATTTCGGCTTTGGGCAGGCCAAAGACCTTGCCGAGCTCGCGCACCACTGCACGATACTGAAACGTGTTGACTGCGGCCAGCAGTGCCGTGTGATTGGTTCCGTGCTTTTGAAAGATATAGTGCAGCACCTCATCGCGGTCGCGCCAGCTAAAATCCAGGTCGAAGTCGGGTGGATTTTCGCGGTAGAGATTGATAAAGCGCTCGAAATACAAATCGAGCTCAATGGGATCTACGTCGGTGATGCCCATGCAATAGGCTACCATGCTATTGGCCCCACTCCCCCGCCCTACATGAAAAAATCCGCGGTGAGTGGCGTAGCGCACGATATCCCAGGCAATGAGGTAGTAGCTCACAAAGCCTTTTTGCAGGATGATGTCGTATTCCTTTTGCAGCCTGGAGCGAAGCTCCGGAGTTTCACGTCCATAGCGCCGGACAAGTCCTTCTTCGGTGATGCGCTGAAGCAGGTGCCAATCGCCTTCTGCATCGGTGGTAAAGATCTGCTTGTTTTGCATCTGACCAAACGTGTAGTGAAAACAGCAGGAATCGAGTACTTTCTCCTGCTGAGTGACAAGCTGTGGGAAGGTCTGATAGGTAGCTCTAAGCTCTTCGGTCGAAAGCACTCTGAGCTCCGGAGAGGCCTGTGCTTCTGCCGGCAGCTTGCTCAGCAGGCAGTTGTGATCAATGGCTCTGAGCAGCCGGTGCGCATTGTAGTCGCGCTTATGGCGAAAAAGCATGACAGGCCAGGCGATGAGCTTGTGCGGATGGTACCGCCAGGGAGAGGTCGCTATGCGATGCAGATCAACGGGAGTAATGCCGATATATTCGTGCGCATCAGGGGCAAAAAACCAGTCGCTGCGCAACGGATATACGGCAATGACCCCTTCCAACACCGGTGCGCGCTGCGGAAACACCGAGCCCGTGTGCAGATGGTACGACAGCCACTGATTCATGTTGCCAAAGCCCGCCCACGTTTGACAAATCAAGGTATAATGAACGGTATTTTCACTGCGGATTTCTACACCTGGAATGATCTGGATACCCACCTTTTGACCCCTGCGCATCATATCGAAGATGGCAGAAGTGGTGTTTATGTCGGCCACTACCAGCCGTTTAAGCTGCTGCCCAGCACAGTATTCTATCCACCAATCATCCGGGATAACTCCATATCTCAGCGAATACCAGGTCTTGACTACAGGCGTTGCTTTCATGCAAAATATGACAACTATTTTATCAATTATTTGATAGCAATATAATCAACTGAAAGAAAATTCAAATGCACAGCATTATAAAAAGCGAAATCAATGTCGTTTAAAATCAGAATATTCTCATATAAAAATATATAATTCTCTGATTATCAAACGATATAAGTATGTAAATAGAACTCACAGCACCTTCGTAAATGTTATTTTGTTTTGGTGAGGCGTATGGGCAATCTTCCGGCACAATGCTATGGAAAGCTGCTTCAAGGACATAAACACTATCGATGAAAACCATTACCTAGAATCAATTCTGCGCCTTTTATTAAATGTAGAGAAAGTGTTGATTTGGCGATTGGAAGTTCTTCGGCACTATCTCAGTGATAGCAACACGCCTGAGAATTTTAATGTTTTGAAATTGCAATGCGTACAGGAAGTCCCGGGGCTTTTGCCAATCTTGTGGTCAGTTCTTGTTCTTTTGCGACACAGCTCTTTTATCAGCTTTTGTCATTCTTCCAATAGTATTATGCACTAATCTACGAACATTCATTTAAAATCTAAACTTCTGCAACACAGGTAATGGACTGGTGTAAACGTATAATGCGCAACAAAAACAATCATACTAAACACAGATGTGCTGTCCATTTCCCCTTTTACCTCAATTTGTTTTTTGTGCAGAGATGTTTTTGCAAATGCTGCAGATAAAAATTTTCGGATTTAACTAAAATTAGCAGTACTACCTGCTTCAATTTCTGCGTAGAGCAATGTTTGCTAAGCACCTTTTGTAATAACGAATACACATTTGATATATTCAAATATACCTCTATTAAGGCAATATATTTATTGCATCAATTCGTAGTTGTTTACTCTTAATTTTAGATTGTTTACCGAGCTTAAAATTACTTTTATTCGTATCTGAACCTATGAATCAAATATGAACCGGCATATGTTGTTGATATTGACATTGATTATTTTAGATGTTTAATGCTTTTTCTAAATTTGCTTTAAACTCGTTTTCGTTGTTGTAATTGTAAAACGGAACGGCTGTTATCAAATAAGTGTCCGTGTGGATTTTAATTGTCTTTTGTTCAGCTCTGATTTCATTTAAAAAGTCTTCTTTCCATTTGTCGTGTTTTAAATGTTCTCCTTTGGGCTCTATGAAAACCTGAAAAGTCATTTGTTCTCCGTTACGTTGTTTGCAGAACAATAAAAAGTCAGGTTCAAATGCTCGTCCGATTTTGTCGAAGATTTTAATTTCTCTTTCATTTCGGATTAAGTAAATGTTCTCAAATTTTTGCTTTAGAGTTTCAAATCGTCTTGAAAATAGTTCTACAAACTTCTTTTCTTCACGGGTTCCGTAGTTTGCATTGTAAACATACCAAGGCTCGTTGGCGACTAATTCTTCTTGTCCTTTGGCTCGTTCATCGTATTTATGAACCCGAATTTCTTTATCCTTAAAAACATTAGATATTCTATCGTGAATATAGTCTGAACCTTCGTATTCTGTGGAATTGCTCTTTATATCTGCTTCAATGGTTTGGAGAAGTCCGTTTAAGGCTTGTAAGTAGTCGTAATGGCTGATTTCTTTCAGTCTATCAGGTGTCCCGATAAATGTGATTTTGAAGCCTGCGGATTAAGGAAATTGTCTTTGGTTTTCCGAATGATATTGTTGCTGTTTACAAAAAACAAAAAATTGCGATAGCCTTTTTGGTAAAGATGCAACATCAATCCCGCCATGATTAAAGTCTTACCACTACCCGTTGCCATATTGTAGAGCAAGTGGTACGGCTTTTTGGGTTTTTCTTCTAAATCTTCTTGGTCTAAATAAATGTATCTCTTAAAGGCTTCAATTTGATAAGGTCTTTGTTTGAATTTCAAATTGTCGCTAATCCAATTAGGTATTTCAACCTGTGCTAAGGTTTTTTTAGCAATAGGATTATTGAATATTTCGTATAAAAATCCCATTATTCTTTCTGTTTGTTTTTGGTGTTCAATGCTTTAAGTTTCTTAACAGCAAAATATTTTTTCCGAAGAACGAATATCCCGAATGCGTTCGAGCAGTTCTTCAAAGTAGCCACCGCCCTGCTTTAGCAAATCATCGTTCATCGTGAAGCCTTTTATCAGGTATTCCCGCAGGCGTTCGGTTGCCCAAATACAAAACTGCGTGCCCCTTAGCGATTTTACTCTGTACCCTACAGAAATGATTACATCCAGATTGTAATGCTCTATTTCACGCTCAACCTGACGATTCCCTTCCAATCGAACTGTTCGGAATTTCCGAACAGTTGAGTCGGGCTGTAATTCTCCCTCCTCAAAAATATGCTTGATATGTTCGCTGATATTGGATTTTGACGACTGAAACAATTCCACCATATCGGCTTGCGTGAGCCAAACGGTGTTGTCTTCCAAACGGACTTGGATTTTTATTTTGCCCTCATCGGTTTGATATAGTAAAATTTCGCTACTCATGGTTTATGCTTTGGCTTAAAATAATTGAAGGTAATCATCAAACACAAATATTCTGTTGCGGTTATATCCTGTAATCTCCTTTAAAATACCTGCTTTTACAAAATCCATTACCAGGTCGTTGGCGGTTTTAAAAGTGGTTTTTGTCAATTCTTTTACCTGATTTGTGTTTACAACCGGTTTTTTAAATAAGTGGTGAAGTAAAGCGGCTGCTTTATCGGTTCTTCGTCCAAATTGCTGATGTATTCTGGATTCCAGATTTGCTTTCAATTCAATTACTTTGGAAAGGGTTTGGGTAGCATTTTCGGCTGTTTCGGCTACTCCTGTCAGAAAGTATTTGAGCCATTGCTTCATATCGTTTTTGATACGAGCAAAGGTTAAGTTGTCGTAGTACAATCCTTTGTTTTTTTCAAAAAATGCCGATAAATACAGCAGGGGCTTTGTTAATATTTTCTGGTCTACTAAAAATAGCGTAATCAATAAACGACCTATTCGTCCGTTACCATCCAAAAAAGGGTGAATGGTTTCGAATTGATAGTGAGCAATACCAATTTTTATCAGGGCAGGTATATGGATATAGGTATTGTGCAAGAAATTTTCTAAATCGCTCATCAGCTCATTTAAATGGGTATGATGCGGTGGTATGAATACGGCATCGAGTAAACTTGCACCACCAATCCAGTTTTGTGAAGTTCTGAACTCTCCGGGTTGTTTGTGTTCACCTCTTACGCTATCTAAAAGTATGCGGTGGATTTGTTTAAGTAAACGGGAAGAGACAGGCAATTTTTCCAATTCTGCTATGGCATAGTTCAATGCCTTGATGTAGTTGTTTACTTCTTTCCAGTCGTCTCTCCGTTCGGGTGATACTTCGTATTCTTCCAGTAAGGCCTCGTCAATTTTCGTTTGCGTGCCCTCTATACGACTTGAAACAACTGCTTCTTTGGCTACATGCAATTGTATAAACAAATCAATATTAGGCACTAATCTGGAATACGAATTTAATTCGCCCAGCTTTATGGCAGCTTTTTCTAACAATGTAGTCAGCGTTTGGTCGTTCCAGTTCCATTCATCGTTAATTTTGGAAGGTAAAAAGTACGAGTATCCCGTTGGGTGTTTGATGAATTGACCGGCTACGTAATTTTCAATGCGAATCATTTAGTTGGTTTTGTGTTACAAAACTAAAATATAAAATTCCATATTTTAGTTTAAGCGTTCAAAACTAAAATACAAAAATCTATATTTTAGCTTTATACTGATTTCATAAGCCATAAAAATCTTTCGTTACCCTTTTTCTTCTTCCGTACATTCAAAATCGCTGTCGTGGAGCGAAGAGAGATTGACGTACAATTGGTATTTATTCAAAAATTCAAAGGTGTTGTTTCTGCCGGATAAATTTTAAATCTACAATCTTGTTGTAACTTTCATTCAGGTAATTTTTCTGTTCCAGGAAGTTGAGAAACAAATCTTGCTTAAATACCAATACATCTTTGACTTTGACGAAGAACTTTTCTTTCAGAACCTCATTTTCAAGCAAGAGTTCGATGAGCTCTTCGTCGTAGTTCCGGGCGCGGTCAATAACGACCCATTTTTTTAGTTCTCCGTTATCACTTACAAAGTTGATTTCTTTTTTTGAGTTGTTGCTCTACTATTTCGTATAGTTTTATTTGTTTGTTACAAATTTTTCGTCTGTCAAATTTATTTTGGATTGTGATTTAATAATTCGGAAATAAACGGTTATTCTGAGTTGGTTGACAGAAAGTTTGGGTATCTTATATGTTTCGGAAGTAAAACGACTTTAGCTATACTATACAGGAAATCGTATGAACCCCATATCAAGTCAGGTACTTGCCAGAGTGAACAGTCTTCTTGCTTTGTAGTTCGAAGTGTGGTTTTGCAGGATGCAGGATGAAGTGTTTTGGCTTAATCGATAAAGTAGAGGCATTGGTCAGGTATTGCTTTGGTGAGCATTTGATAGCTGTTGAGGGTTTTATTTTTAGTGCTTTTGATGGAGATTGTTTTTAGCCCGTATTGATTTCTGGTTTTTCCAAGGTTTGGAGGTATGTGTGGTTATCTAAGGCAAGTTTGTGAAAATAAACGGTGTATACATATTTAATTTAAGCAATTTTTCGATGTAGGTGATGCCACCGGCTTATGCGTGAGGGATGCGGAGGGCGCCCACTGGGGCGGTGCGGAGCGCAGCGAAGCACGGGAGCGAAGCGCACCCCGCAGCAGCCCGACCCTGCGCGGTAAGGCCACCGCTGCGGTGGCCGGCGCGCAGGGGCACGCCCTGAAATTTTTTTTTAAAAAAAGTATTGTAGAGGGGAGTGTTTTTGCTGTCTGCCCGTTGGGGCGATTGGGTGTGAATGGATGTTTCCGGTGTGGGGTAACTCAGGTTACACCCGGGCAGGGAGCGGACAACGGAATTTTGAGGAAAAATTATACCGATGGGAATTTTTAATGTATTATTTGGAAAAAAGACTGATTTTAAGGAGCTTGTAAAGAGGGGTGCCCTTATCATCGATGTGCGGACTCCGGGGGAGTACGCTACCGGGCATGTCAAGGGGTCGAAAAACATACCGCTGGACCAGCTCGACAAGCATATTGATGCGTTGAAAAAAGATGGAAAGCCGGTGATAGCGTGCTGCAGGAGTGGGGCGCGCAGTGGTGCTGCTGTAAGTCGCATGAAGGCTGCTGGCATAGAGGCTTACAACGGTGGTCCCTGGGATTCGCTGGATGCTCAGCTGGGCTAACGGTCTAGGGGCGCAACATGTCGATGTGGAGAATGCCGCAGTCGTCGTAGGGTTCGGTGATGGGTTCAAAGCCGAAGGAGCGATAGAAGTCTTTCAGATAGAGCTGTGCCTGGATTTTGATGGGTTGAGGGCCGAAGGATTGGAGGAGGATTTGGAGCGATTCGCCGAAGATCATGCGGCCCAGGCCTTTGTGTCTCCATGATTTTTCGACGCATACGCGGCCTATGCTGGCCTGCTCGTAGACGGTGCGTGGAGGCAGGATGCGGCTGTAGGCAATGGGGGTGTGGTTATGGTAGTAGGTGTAGTGCAGGCAATGAGGGTCGTGCCCGTCGGCATCGAGATAGATGGACTGCTGTTCGACGACGAAGATGGTGCTGCGAAGTTTTAGGATTTCGTACAATTTTGCGGGGGTGAGTTCAGCGAATGTCGAAAGTTCCTTAATCATATCGGAATGAGAGTAGTGATACAGCGTGTACGACGGGCAAAAGTAACGGCAAACGGCAAAGTAACGGGTGCGATAGGCCTGGGGCTGGTGGTGCTGGTGGGCATTGGCCATGACGACGGAAAGGAGGATGCCGATTGGCTGGCCGGCAAAATATGTCAGCTGAGAATCTTCAACGATGCGCAGGGCAAGATGAACCTAAGCCTGGCTGAAGTAGGCGGAGAGCTGCTGGTGGTGAGCCAGTTTACCCTGCATGCCTCTACCCGAAAGGGCAACCGGCCGAGCTATGTGGCTGCGGCCAGGCCTGAGGTGGCGATACCGCTGTACGAATATTTTGTCGAAGCGCTGGGAAAAATGACGGGCAAGAAGGTGCATACGGGAGTGTTTGGAGCGATGATGGAGGTGGAGCTGGTCAACGATGGGCCGGTGACGATCTGGATGGATTCCAAAAACAGGGAATAGGGGTCAGAAGCTGAAGTACTGCAGGAGCTGGTTTTTTAATTGTTCTTTGGAGAGGTTGAGCTCATACTGTCCGTCGTGGCACAGCATGAACTGGCGGGTTTCTTCGGAGAGGGCGATGACCACTACATCGGTGCGCTCTGAAATGCCCAAGGCGGCCCTGTGCCGAAGGCCAAAATGACCTGGGAGTTTCGGGTTTTCGCTGACTGGGAGTATGACGCGGGCTGCAGTGATTTTATTTTTTTCGATGATTACGGCACCGTCGTGAAGGGGGGAAGTTTTCTGAAAAATGCATTCGAGCAGGAGTGCGCTCAAATGGGCATCGAGCAGGACGCCGGTTTGCTTGTATGTGGAGAGTATGTTGTTTCGTCCGATGACGATTAGGGCGCCGTTTCCCTGGATTTTAAGTCGTTCGCAGGCGAGGAGGATCTGATCGTAGTCGGTCGATTCGAGCTGGTCATTGTTCTTTTTGACCAAATACCGTCTGAGCCAATTGAGACTGATTTTATTGCCGGGTGCTCCGAGTACGAGTAGAAACCTGCGGATTTCGGTCTGAAAGATGATGACCAGGGCCAAAAAGCCAATGTCGATAAAGCGGCTAAGAATTTCGGTCAATATGGTGAGCTTGAGCCATTGGACCACTTTCCATATTGCGAAAATGAAAAGGATGCCTAGCAGAATGCTTTGGGAAGAGGTACCTTTGATAAGGCGGTAAATCTGGTACAACAGCAGGGAAACGATAAAGATATCGAGCAGTTGGATCCAGAGACTGGCATTCATCAGCTGATGTCTGAGTTTTTGATCAGTTCGTACAGTTTGATGGTCTGGATGGCTTCTTTTACATCGTGAACCCGGAGCAGGTGCACACCGGCCTGAAGAGCTACCATGTGAAGGGCGGTAGTGCCGTTGAGGGCTTCTTCGGGAGTGATATGGAGGGCTTTGTGAATCATGGATTTACGGCTGATTCCGACCATCACGGGCATGGCAAAGTCCTGAAAGATGTGCAGGTTTTTGAGGATGGCAAAATTGTGTTGAAGCGTTTTTCCAAAGCCGAAACCGGGATCGAGTATGATGTCGTTGATGCCGGCATCTCTGACTTTGCTGATGCGTTCGGTAAAGTATCTGTAGATATCTCCTATGAGGTCTTGATATTGAGGGTCTTGTTGCATGGTTTTGGGTGTGCCCTTGAGATGGGAAAGTACATAGGGTACCTGCAGACGGGCTACGGTTTGAAAGATTTTGGGATCGAGTGTACCTCCGCTGATGTCGTTGATCATCTGTGCGCCGGCAGCGATGGATCTTTCTGCGATTTCAGACCGGTACGTATCTACCGAAATGATGACCCGGGGAAATTCTCTTCTGAGTGCCGGGATAATGTCTTTGATGCGCTCCCATTCGTTTTCCAGGGTAGGTGGCTCACTTCCCGGCCTGGTGGAGCAGCCACCTACATCGAGAAATTCTGCCCCTTCTTCCACCATTTTGCTTGCCAATCGGAGAGCTTCATCCACGCTGCTCACTCGACTGATGGAGTGAAAACTATCGGGCGTGGCATTGATGATGCCCATAACTTTGGGAGTGTCAAATGTTATAAGATTGCCGTCAACATTGATGCTGGGCGGTATTTCGCTGATGATTCTGTACTTTTTCATGGATGGCCGTAATGTGCTGTGCAAAGTACAGTTTTTTATGTTGGTTTGAAAAAAGTTTATTTTTCGATGCAGCCCATCTGTGCCAAGCATTATGAAAATCATGAAGGCCGCGGAAAAATACGGCAATACGGCTAGAGCTCATCGTCGGTTGTAGCCGTAAAGTGGAGAATGCGGACTTCTCCGCCAGGTGATAATACCACGGTGTAGCGCAGGGTAATCGGCCTGCAGCAAACCTCACAGTCTTCTATGTAGTGGTAATGGCCTGGCAGGGGCTCTGTCAGTATGGAAACTGATGCGTAGCAGTACGGGCAATTGAAAAAAAATTCTTCCATCGTCGCAAGTTGTTTATTGCCGGTAAGAAACAGAAGGTGCATTTAATTTAATTATGAAGTCCATGGCCGGGCATGGAGATACCTCTCAGGTTGCGGTAAAGCTCTAAGGCGTAGAGGTCGGTCATGCCGGAAATAAAATCGAGAACTTTGATCACTTTTTCATAAGGGCGCTCGTCAGGGTGTGATTTAAACTGTGCCGGTATGAGTCGGAGCAACTTTTTATCCATTCCTGTGGGAGGAGAAGACAGTACAGCCGGGACAAAATCTTCCAGCAGACCCGACAGGATTTTGTATCCTGCCAATTCTATTTTTACGACCGAATCGTGGTTGTAGATGTATTCTACGGAATGGTTAACAATTTTTTGTAATGCGGATTTTACCGCAGGTGGCAAATTGTCGACGAGCGAGGGAGGATGTGTTTGGAATTTATCTGAAGCTACGTAATGCTCAAATACGGCAATGCAGTGTTTTACCAGCACATTGATGCACTTGGCTCTGAGGTAGGCCAACTGCTCGTTGGGGTCGTTTTCCAGTCCATTTAGTATGGCAGTTATTTTTCGGGAGTTGTAATCGGGGTCGGTACTTATGAGCTCCAGTAGCAGTTCTTTGGCAAAGTCGATAGGAATAATGCGCAATTTGGCGGCATCTTCCCAGTCCATGATGGCGTAGCAGATATCGTCAGCAGCCTCTACCAGATAGACAAAGGGATGTCTGCCGTAGACGAGCGGTCGGGAAGCTTCACATTTCATACCCGTACGATCGGCCACCTCAGCAAGCAATTGCTTTTCGCTCTGAAAGACATTGTATTTTTTGCGGTGTACAAAGTCCTTGTCGATGGCGGTAGATTCGCAGGGATATTTGATCATGGCAGCAAGTGTAGTGACTGTGATCCCCAACCCCTGCTGGAGGCGATTGGGTTTTCGCTGCGCAGCAATTCGGAACGAATTGGCATTGCCTTCGAATCGGGTCAGATCTGTCCATTGCCCTTCAGAAAAGAGGTTTCTTAGGGAGCTGTTGTGTTCAAAAAAACGGCTGATGGCTTTTTCACCCGAGTGACCAAAGGCAGGGTTGCCGATGTCGTGAGCCAGACAGGCGGATGCAATCACCGATGCCAAACTGAATGTGTAAAATTCCCGTGTCGCTGCATCATTTTTGTCAACACAGTGCTGAGCTATGTACCCTCCGGCAGCTCGACCTAGGCTTCTGCCTACGCTGGCTACTTCGAGCGAGTGTGTCAGGCGATTGTGCACCAGCACGTGGCCGGGAAGTGGAAATACCTGAGTTTTGTTTTGCAATCTGCGGAAAGAAGATGAAAAGATAATGCGGTCGTAATCCCTTTCATACTCAGTACGCAGGGAGTTGCCGGAGGGCTCTTCCCCAAGTCGGTAAGGTGAAAAAATTTTTGACCAATCCATCGGCTGCGTCATTGGTGTACACTGTATTTTGCAACAAAAAAACTACACAACCGTTGACAAAACGCTTTGACGATTCCATTATCTACCCGATCAGCGGCATGAAAGCCCCCAACCGACTGGTACTCGCTCCTATGACCAACCAACAAAGCCACCCCGACGGTACCGTGTCTGAAGAAGAAATCCGTTTTTTGGAAATGCGCGCCCAGGGAGAGTTTGGCACTGTGGCGACCTGTGCTATGTATGTGACCGACGATGGAAAAGCCTGGCAAGGGCAGATGGGGTTGTCCTCCGACCGGTTTATCAGCCCCCTACGAAAGCTCACTCAAGCCATCCACAGGCACGGTTCACTGGTGATCGCACAATTGTTTCACGGTGGCTCGCGAGCCAATCCGGAATTGACTGGCCGGAATCTTTGGAGTGCATCGGACATCTTTCATCGATCCAGTGGTCAGTTGATCGCCCGAGAGGCACCAGAGACATTGATCGAAGAGTGGATAACGGCATTTGAGCAGGCAGCCATCAGAGCCTGTGAAGCCGGATTTGACGGTGTGGAAATTCACGCAGCGCACGGATACCTGATCCACCAGTTTCTCAGTGCTGCCACCAACAAGAGAACCGACCACTGGGGTGGAACTCCAAAGAAGCGAATGAACTTCCTGCTTGCCATCCTGAAGCGGATTCAGCGCCATCTGAAAGGAAAAAAGATCGTGGGCGTACGAATATCGCCGGAAGACTTCTCATTTTTTACCGGGATCGACTTTGATGAAAGTCTGCAGACTGCCCAACTATTGTTTGAAAGTGAAGTGGATTATCTGGATATTTCGCTCTGGAATGCCCTGAAAAAACCCGAAAAGTATCCCGATGGCCCGCACGCCATCACCTATTTTGCCAACCAGAAAGTAGGCCATGCATCACTGATACGCACAGCCGGTGAAATTTACACCCGGGAGCAGGCACAGCAAGTCTTGCACCTGGGTGCAGACCTGCTCGCCATAGGCCGGGCTGCCATAGCCCATCACCACCTGCCCGAACTTTGGCGACGGGATATCCTCCCCTCACTACCCCCCTACTCCGAAAATCACCTGGCCGCCCAGGGACTTAGCAAACCTTTTATCAACTATATGAAGCGCTGGAAAAACTTTGTGTCAGAAACCGAACAATGAATGCAAAAAAAGTAATTAAAAACTGGGCTGACGACGACAAACCTCGCGAAAAACTCATCCTAAAAGGCAGAGAAAGCCTCTCAGACTCTGAACTGATAGCCATCCTGCTCGGCTCTGGCACCCGCGAATTGAATGCGGTAGAGCTGGCCAGAAAGCTGCTTACTGAAGTTTGCAACAACGATCTGATAAAACTGTCACGCCTGAATTTCCGCGAATTAAAGTCCATCAAAGGAATCGGAGAAGCAAAAGCCGTTACCATTCTGGCTGCCATGGAACTCGGAAGGCGCTGCCGCGAAACCAGAAGTTTGAAAACAGTAATCAACACCTCTCAAAAAGCGTATGAATTCTTGATACCCTATCTGTCTGATTACGAAGTCGAAAAATTTTACGTCCTCTACTTAAACAACAAAAACAATGTGCTCGGCTGTGAGCAGATAGGTGCCGGTGGCATCAATGCTGCTTATGTCGATCCCATCGTGGTGTTTAAAAAAGCATTTGAGTACAGTGCCAACAATCTGATACTGGCTCACAACCATCCATCCGGCAATCTGAATCCCTCTGAAGCAGACCGGCAAATCACAAAACGATTAAAAGAAGGCGGTACTATCCTTAACATTAATGTCCTGGACCATATCATCGTAGGACAAAACGAATACTACAGTTTTGCCGATAACGGAGAAATCTGATACGCATCCTTGCAACATAATTCATTTGGCACAACTATTGGCTCAATACATTTGCATCGTAAAAACATCTGATATGAAGAAAATTACCACTGCAATGTTCCTCTCCGGCATTGCGCTCGCACTTGTGACCACCGGGTGCCGTAGCAAGAAAAACAAAGAAATACCCATTCCATCCGATGAGGTAGAAATCAAGCTGCCATGCTCCGAGTACAAATCCGACGCGAAGACCTTTCGGGCATTCTCCTTTGGAGAAAGCATGGACCTCAATACCGCCAAAAGAAAAGCACTGAGCAATGCCCGGGCTGAACTGGCCGGAATGCTGAGCACAACCATGAAAGTGGTAGGCGATAATTACGTAAAATCTTCTGAATACAACAACAGGGAAGAAATCCTCGAGCGTTTTGAAGAAAATGCACGCACTGTGATCAACCAGGAGCTCAGAGGTGTGATACCCGTGTGCGAAAGGTCTACCAAAGTAAAAAACTCCAATGTATTCAAATATTATGTGGCCCTGGAACTCAGCGCCGACAGACTGGCCGACAGCTACTTCCAGACACTCAGCCGCGATCAAAGCCTTAGAATCGACTACAATTACGAGCGGTTTAAGCAAACCTTTGAAGAAGAAATGAGAAGATTCGAAGAAGGCAGATAACGCCAACCCTGTATCGCACAACCACCCGTCGAGGGTGGTTTTTTTTTACCGTCTTCTGATTAAAAAATTTTTTCAGGCCTATTGAAGTCCCTGACCCATAGCCGGCCCCAAAAGTTTACATCAGACATCCACCTCTTAATTTTGCGGGCATGCCGGAAGTGTCCATAGAAATCAATGGCCGTAAACTCAACGTAGCCAAAGCCATTGACATCAGTTTGCCCATCGACTTTTCATTGCCACACGAAAGAGCCTGGTACATAGGACCGTCCTCGCGCAAAGCAGTAGTGCTCGGCGACTGGGTCGGCTCCACAGAAGC
The DNA here is from genome assembly GCF_003337435.1 of Schleiferia thermophila. GTDB lineage: Bacteria > Bacteroidota > Bacteroidia > Flavobacteriales > Schleiferiaceae > Schleiferia > Schleiferia thermophila. The sequence continues at coordinate 933,147 of NZ_QPJS01000001.1, read as the reverse complement.
CGGTGGCAGCGTCAATTTTTTTAACCTTCAACTCAATCCGCATGCCCACGGCACACACATCGAAACCGAATGGCATGTACACCACCACCGGCAGATGTATCCGGCCATGGACCAATGGTTTTTGAATGGCTACCTGTTTACAGCAGAAGGCAAAACCAATGAAGCACTGGACTTAAGGGGCCTGTGGCCTGTATTACCAAAAAATACGGAAGCCCTTGTCATCCGTACATTGCCTAATCCTCCATCCAAAGCTTCCATGCAATATTCGCAGACTCACCCCCCCTACCTGGCGCCGGCCGATGCCGAAAAAATTGCCAGACAGGGCATCTCTGTCTTGCTTATCGATCTGCCCTCTGTGGATCCGGAACAAGACGGCGGACTGCTGGCTGCTCACAAATCCTTCTGGAAACATCAAACAAAAAATTCCGGCCAACAGGCCCTCATCGGCGAGCTGCTCTACATTCCTGATCGGATCGACGACGGTGAATACGCCGTTCACATTCAGCATCCTGCAATGATCAACGATGCAGTACCCGCACGCATTTTTTTAATACCATTTCTGTAAAAGCCCTTGAACACATGCTGATCCCTATCGTAAAATCACAAAAACAAGAATTCGAAACCCATACCCTGCCCAACGGATTCACCATACTCATCCGATACCACGATTCACCGGTGGTACATACAGGCCTGCACATCAGGGCAGGTACCCGAGACGAACTACCCCACGAACAAGGCATCGCACACTTCACCGAACACATGCTTTTCAAAGGCACCTCAAAACACAGTGCCCGATACCTGCTCACCCGATTGGATGAAAAAGGCGGTGAGCTCAATGCATTTACCACCCGTGAAAATACCGTGTTGCACGCCACCATTTTTAAAAAATACTACCGCGAAGCCATCGAACACCTGCTGGAGATAGCGCTCGACTCTACCTTCCCCGAAAAAGAAATCCGCAAAGAGGCCGAAGTCATTCATGACGAAATCCTGTCCTACAGAGATTCGCCTTCAGATGCTCTCCTTGATGAATTTGACGAACTGCTCACAGGGGGGCATCCCATCGGCCGCAACATATTGGGCACTCCGGAAAGCATTGCTTCCTTTACGCAAGAAAACTTTATCCGTTTCACCCGGCAATTCTACCGTCCCGATAACATGATACTCTTTTTCTCGGGAAAGGTAAAACCGGAGAGAATCCTCTCCCTTGCCGAAAGTGCCCTTCGCTACAAAACTTTCGCGCCCTCTACTCGCAGCCGCACACAGAGCCCGGTACACCATCATTTCAACCTGAAGAAAAAGAAACCCAACCACCAATGCCATGCAGCCTTTGGAATCCTCGCTCCGGGCGTCCACCATCCACACTTTCCGGCCTTGTCCTTGCTAAACCATCTGCTCGGAGGCCCCGGACTTAACAACCTGCTAAACCTTAACATTCGCGAAAAATATGGCCTTACATACGAGCTCGAATCCTTTTACCACCCCTATTCCGACTGCGGATTCCTGGGCATCTACTTCGGCACTGACAAGAGCAGTTTAGATAAAGTTATCAAACTCATTCAAAAAGAGCTCTTTAAACTCATTGACACTCCCCTTTCGGAGCGCAAGCTCATGAAAGCACGCATTCAATTTATGGGTCACTTTCTCATACAACAGGAAAATGCCCTAAGCCGCATCATCAACGCAGCCCGAAGCTATGAACTTTTTACCAAAATCGAATCCACCGCTCAGATTTGGGACAAATTGCTCGAAATTACACCCCAGACCCTTCAGCAGATTACAGCCGAATACCTCCACCCCGAACGACTCTCCTACCTTATCTTTGAATCAGAATGAACCCAAATTTAAATCCGGATAAGCATCGCCTTGCTCCCGAAGAACTCGAAATCGAACGCCGTCTCCGACCCGTCACATTCGACGACTTCGCCGGCCAGGATTCGGTGGTAGAAAATCTGCGTGTTTTTGTAGCCGCAGCCAATCAGCGCAATGAAGCCCTCGACCATGTACTGCTGCACGGTCCTCCCGGACTTGGAAAAACTACCCTGGCAAACATCATAGCCAATGAGCTCGGTGTCAACATCAAAATCACCTCCGGCCCGGTGCTCGACAAACCCGGCGACCTGGCAGGCCTTCTCACCGGACTTGAAGAACGCGACGTTCTCTTTATCGACGAAATACACCGCCTGTCGCCCGTAGTAGAAGAATACCTCTACTCCGCTATGGAAGATTTCAAAATCGACATCATGATCGACTCCGGACCGGCCGCCCGAAGCATCCAGATACAAATCAACCCCTTTACACTCATAGGGGCTACTACCCGTAGCGGCCTGCTCACAAGCCCCCTTCGGGCCCGGTTTGGCATCAATGCTCGTTTGCAGTACTATACCACTGAATTACTGGCCGGTATTGTAGAGCGCAGTTCTGCCATCCTGGGTGTACCCATCTACGCCGATGCAGCCGTGGAGATTGCCCGGCGCTCCCGCGGCACCCCCCGCATAGCCAATGCCCTGCTCCGCCGGGTGCGCGACTTCGCCCAAATCAAAGGCGATGGAACCATCACTCTCGACATCACGCGCTATGCCCTCAATGCCCTTAAAGTAGACGAATACGGACTCGACGAAATGGACAACAGAATCCTGTCGGCCATCATCGACAAGTTTAAAGGCGGACCCGTAGGCATCAATACCCTGGCCACCGCCGTGGGCGAACAAGCAGGCACTCTCGAAGAGGTGTACGAACCCTACCTCATCCAGGAAGGTTTCATAGCCCGCACCAGCCGCGGACGGATCGCCATGGAAAAAGCCTATCGCCACCTGGGCAAGCGCCCACCCTCTGCCGGCCTCCCCTTGCTCTTCGATATCGAAGACTAAAAGACCTCATCCCCCTCCCCGTTCAGGCACCCACCCCTGCAGCACATGAGCCCCCCCCCTACAGCAATCTGCCCTTACAGTTGAATTCAGCCCCAAAAACACCTTCCAATGAACCGCCTCAAAGACTCTCCCAGCCCCTATCTCCGACAGCATGCCCACAATCCCGTAGATTGGTATCCATGGGGCGAAGAAGCCTTCCAAAAAGCAAAGGAAGACGACAAACTCCTCATCATCAGCATCGGATACTCAGCCTGCCACTGGTGCCATGTGATGGAGCGCGAATGCTTCGAAGACCTGCAAGTAGCCCGCCTCATGAACCAGCATTACATCTCCATAAAAGTAGACCGCGAGGAGCACACCGATGTGGACCAAATTTACATGGACGCTCTGCAGCTGATGACAGGCAGAGGCGGATGGCCCCTCAACATCATAGCCTTGCCCGATGGCCGTCCCGTATGGGGAGTCACATACCTGCCCAAAAAAAGCTGGATGAGTGCACTGACCCAGATCGCCGAAATCAAGCAAAAAGAACCCGCCCAGCTGCTCGAGTATGCTGACAAACTCAGCCAGAGCATCAAAGTACTCCACGCCACGCCTCTAGTAAAAGGTTTCGAAAAACCATCGGCTGACTTGCTCTATACCGCTGCTCAAAAACTTCTGAAAAACCGCGATTTGCAATCCGGAGGTCCCGACCGCGCACCCAAGTTCATGATGCCCGCCCAGTTGCTCTCCATGCTCAAAATAGCCGTCTACACCGACGAAGACCAACTCTCCCGCTACGTCCACACCACCCTCCAGAACATTTCCCGAAGAGGAATATTCGACCACACCGCCGGCGGATTTTACCGCTACTCTACCGATGCCCATTGGAAAATCCCCCACTTCGAAAAAATGCTCTACGACAATGCCCTCCTGATCGAAACCTACGCCGAAGCCTATAAACACTCCAGGTCAGAAAACTATATCCACACCATCCAAAAAACCCTCCATTGGCTCCACGCCGAAATGGCCAACCCTGAAGGCGGATACTATGCCGCCCTCGATGCCGATGCCGATGGCGAAGAAGGCAAAACCTACACTTTCACGCCTGCAGAGATTCACACCATGCTTCAAGGCCTACACCAGGACTTTCTGCGCGACCTGTACTCATTGCATCCGGGCGAACAGTGGGAAGGCCTCTATGTACTGCACCAGTCCCAACCACTCGAACACTACCTCCAAAAGCACCACCTCACACTCTCCCAGGCCGCAGACCAAATCAAGCAATTCCTCACCCGCGCACGTCAGATACGCTCTGCCAAACCCCGACCCGGAGTCGATGACAAAGTCATTGCCGCCTGGAATGCCCTCCTCACCTCTGCACTCGTCACCGCCTACGAAGCTACCGGCCACCACCCCTGGCTCCTGCAAGCCAAAGACCTGTTCCGGACCATTTACCAAATCATTACCCACGGTGCACACTATCAGAAAAAAAGCGCCTTCCACGCACGTTGCCTCCTCGACGACCTTGCCACTGCCATCCGTGCAGCCATACGGCTCTTCAGCACCACCGGCGACCCATCCTACCTCCAAACCGCCCTCGCCTTCACTGAGCGAGCCTACCTCTACCACAACACCCCCGAACAAATACTCTTTACCAATACCCCCCAACACGATACACTTCTCATCCACAAGTCCGTCGACACCGAAGACAATGTAATCCCCTCCTCCAATGCCCTCATGGCCGAAAACCTCCTATTCCTGGGTCACATCACCGGCCACCACGAGTACACCGAGCGCAGCCAGGCCATGCTCAATGCCATGCGCGACCGCATCATCGACCATCCCGAAGCCTACTACCATTGGTGGTACGTACATCTGCTGCACGCAGCCCCTTTGAAACTATACGTCATCACCGGACCCCGCGCCCATCAGAAAGCACTCCCCTACCGGGCAAACTTTTACCCCGATGCCCTTGTCCTCTCCACCGGACAGCCCGACCAGGCCGACATCTTCCTCCATCGGTTCCATCCCCACAAAGACCAACTCTTCCTTTGCATAGGCGAAAGCTGTCGCCCCCCTGAAGAGCTACACTAACCCGGTGATTATCTTTATTTGGGCGCCTCCCCCGGCCGCCCTGTGCCGGCGGCCGGGGGCCGGTCTACGGCTCCTATTCCCTTTGCGGTTCGGGCGTGGCACATCGGGCTGCGGTGGCTCGCTACCGCTCCGCCTCCTCGCCCGTGAGCCACACTGCCCGCCCGCTGCAGCTCATATCCGCCTCCGCCCTGGCGCATGCTTCCGCGCGTCTCTATCCTACAAGCTTTGTTAAGGCTAGCTCCTTTGGCATTTCCGCTCCCATCCTGCAGATAACAAAAAATAGTAAAACCCTATAATTTTTAATACAGTCATGACCTCCTCAAATAAAATTTTTAATTATATTTATTCATTTAAATGTTGCGAAATAGCATGACAAAAACCATCACCCTAAAATCCATCGTTAAAGATGATAAAATTTGCATTGGAATTTACTTCCCCTACGATAAAACTTTGATAGAAACTGTAAAATCTGTCGGAGCAATATGGAGCAAAACCATGCAGTGTTGGTATCTGGAAAATACCAAACAAAACTTCAAACGGATGTATGAAACCCTGAAGGGATTCGCATGGCTGGATCTCTCTGAATTAAAAAAAAAGCAACCCATACCCTATAAAACCCAAAAACAAGCAAGCAAATCATTACCTCCTCTAAGTCATGAAGCAATAGTTCAAATTCAGTTATTTGAGCAGTGGATGAAATCAAAGCGTTACAGCAGTAATACCGTTAAAACGTACACAGAGGCCATCCGTACCTTTTTGCGCTACCATGCATCCAAACCAATTTCAGAAATCACCGGGCAGGATTTGATCGAATTTAACAATCAATACATTCTTAAGAATCAATATTCATCTTCGTTTCAGAACCAGGTAGTAAATGCTGTGAAGTTATTTTACAGCCGAATGACAAAGCGCCGACTGGATCCCGGAGAGATTCACCGACCTAAGCAGGGAAGAAAATTACCGAATGTACTCAGTAAAGAAGAAGTAAAAGCCATTTTGGAAGCACCGGCGAATATAAAACACAAGGCCATGTTAAGTTTAATCTATGCATGCGGATTAAGAAGAAGTGAACTTTTAAATTTAAAGCTATCCAATGTGGACAGTAAAAGGAATTTGCTTATTATTCATAATGCAAAAGGAAAAAAAGACAGAATAGTTCCTGTTTCAGATAAACTGATTAAGCTATTACGAGAATACTATAAAATGTATAAGCCTAAAGTATGGTTATTTGAAGGTCAAAAACCTACGGAACCATACAGTGAAAAAAGCCTACAAAGCGTTTTGAAGCAGGCTTTACAAAAAGCAGGCATCAAAAAGCCTGTCACCCTTCATTGGTTAAGACACTCGTATGCCACACATTTACTGGAATCCGGTACCGATTTACGGTACATTCAGGAATTGCTTGGCCATAAGAGTTCAAAAACCACAGAAATATATACCCATGTAACAGAAAAAAGTTTAAAAAAAATCAAAAGCCCCTTTGATGATTTATAATATTTTTAATAAAATTGCACACGTAATAAAGCCTGATAAAAAATCAGACCTATCTACCCATATTGGGAGCTAAAGGATGATTCTATCAGACTTATAAGTTAGTTGGCGGTCATGCTAAAAAACGACACAGTAAACAATTAACAACGACATAATATATGTTTGAACAGATTAACGAAGAAATAAAAACACCCTACTATCAGGACAATTTCCCCAACAACGGACAAAGATTTATTGCTTGGTATTTGCGTAATGTTCACCTGCGAGACATGGTAGAAACCAGAGACGACATTACAGATGGTGCAGACGACAAACAAATAGATGCGATAGTAATTGATGATGATAAAAACACAATTTTCATTCTTCAAGGAAAGTTCATTGGTGGGACAGTGGTTGACGCTGAACCTTTGAGAGAAGTATTATCCTCATGGATACAACTACGTGACCTTGTTAGACTTCAAGAAGTTGGTAACAACAAACTGAAAAGAAAATTATCAGACGTTGCAAGAGCATTAGAAGACGACTATGAAATTGCCTTTGAATTAATAACCACAGGGGATTTAACGGCAGCAGCTAAAAATGACCTAGCGACCTTTCAACAACAGCTTGCGGACTTATCTGAGAAAGACGATTTAATCTGTTCTATTTCCGTCATAGACAGTGACGAAATTAAAAGACGTTATGACCTTGCACTTGAAAAGGAAAATCCTTCTATAAACCATGTAATAGACCTTTCGGCAGGACACTTTATGTATGAAACATTAGCAAACACAAAAGTTGCTATTGGCGCACTACCGTTAAAAGAGTGCATAAAGATACCAGGTATAAAAGATGGAACTCTCTTTCAAAAAAACGTTAGGCAGAGTTTAGGACTAAGCAACACAGTAAATAAGGGTATTAGGCAAACCATTTATAGTGACAAACACAAAGACTTTTTCTTTTTCCATAATGGTATTACTGCCATATGTAACAGAATGGAAAAGAAAGATAATCAATTGAAACTACACGGACTTAGTGTTGTAAACGGTTGTCAATCTTTAAACACGATTTTGAGTTGCAGTGAAAAAGTCAAAACACTTGAAGACACTTACGTTCTTTTCCGTTTCTATGAAATTCCGCAGCGAGACAGAGCCGATAGAATAAGCATTAACACAAACTCTCAAAGCGCTGTAAAACCAAGAGATTTAAGAAGTAATGACAAGCGTGTTTTAAATATCAAAAAACAATTTGAGCAGAAATATCCACAAGGTTACTTTATTACTAAACGTGGTGAAGTTCCACCAGCCGACAAAGACAAATCTTATGTTCTTGACTTTTCAGACTTGGGTAAGTTCTTAATCGCTTGGCATTCACAAAGACCAAATATTTCATACAGTGAAACAAAAATATTTGACAAATACTTTGAGCAGCTTTTTAAAAGAGAATACAAACCTGAAAATGCTCAGGCGCTTAATTTCTTCTATCAAGAAATACTGAAAACATGGGGAAAAGAAAATCCACTTGGACTTAATGAAACTCTTTTAGCAATGAAAGCATATGCACCCTATCACCATTTATATGCGGTATCAATGTGCTTTTCAATATCAAATAACCAAGCTGAAAGAGTTCCATTTCCAATTAAGTGCTACGAAAAAGCAAAAGAAGCAGGCATGATTGGAGAAATAATTAAAATTGCTGGTGTGAGTCTAAATATGGCACTTGAAGCAGCAGCCAATGAACCGCAACCCCAAAACAGAGTTTTCAGCCCTCACAATTGGATTAAGGCAAAAAGTTGTTTAGCAGGTATAAATGGTGCGATAAGAAACTATTTCAGTATGCTTCCTCTTATGCCGGGTGGACAAGAAATAAAAAACCGACTGACAACAACTCTTGAATTAAATCCAGAAGATTTTGAATATAGATGGGCAGCAGACTAACATACAAAGAAGAAGCACGAACCGCCAACACGGGTTTTGCGTCAGGCGGGGTGACGTGCAAACTTGGAGCTTTGTGCTTCTATTTAAGTTCAGTGCTGGTTGACAGTTTTGTGCTCCGAAACCCGCCCGAACGCAAAGCCCGAAACCGTTAGCGGGCATTGTAAACAGACAAACAGACAAACAATAAAATGACAACAAAACAGTTAAACGAACAATTAATTTTTAGACAAATGAAAAAGTTAAAATCAACCGCAGTTCTATTTGGACTTATTTTAGTTGTAACAATGACAAGTTGCACGACAACAAGAGTTGCCACTTTGACCAAGGGCGACAATGAAACAATAGAATTATTTACGACAAAGTTGCCGGACAAAAAATATTCAGAAATCAGCTACATACAAACTGACGGTGCAGTCTTTCATACTCCACAACAACTCTTAAATGGACTTAAGAAGAAAGCAATAGAACTTAAAGCTGATGCTGTAATAAATATTAAGTATGATTTCCAAGCTTGGTATCCAGTTGTTTCAGGGACAGCAATAAAATATGTAGACAAATAATTATTAAAATTTTAGAACCAAGTTAGTGGAAAAAGATTGAGACACGTGAAATCTAAACTGACTAATTAATAACCTATAGACTGAAAAAAGAACAACAAAAACTGAGAGACAATTGGAGAGAAAAGAAGAACAACGACCCGCTAACAGCACCTACCCAAAAGGCGGGGTTTTGTGCTATAAAGACAGATTTGTGGTGAACGAAACTTTTGTACTTTTAATCAACATTTGTGGTGAATC
>NZ_QPJS01000001.1:140512-923899 GCF_003337435.1 Schleiferia thermophila | reverse complement strand
CTAACAGCACCTACCCAAAAGGCGGGGTTTTGTGCTATAAAGACAGATTTGTGGTGAACGAAACTTTTGTACTTTTAATCAACATTTGTGGTGAATCGCCCGCCCTTCGGGTAGCTGCAAAACGTTAGCGGTCATTGCAAAAAAACCCGGTGGACAATTTTCCACACAATATTTTTAGGCAAGTGCCGTTGGACAATTTACTAACTAACAATAAAAAAATAAAAATGAAAACAACCAACATTTTATCAGCCGTTATTTTGCTGACAGTTTCTTTCTCCGTTTTCGGGCAGGAACAACAACCAAAGACAATAAATAAAATCAGCATCCACGACATTTACATCCAGACAGGTTTTTTTTCAGAGCGTAATACTAACGGGACACTTTCGGACTTCAAGACACTTGCCCCTCAATCAGTTTTATTGAACAACAATATGACGGATTTTTCTCAATCGGGCGGTTTTAGTTTGACAAGTAATACTATGTTTTCAGTAATGTTGGGGCTTCAATTCAGCGACAAACAAAAAACAATTTACAAAGCAAATCCGCTGTTACGACTTGGCATTAGTTATTTTTCTGGGACAACTTTGACAGGTGGTTTATACAAGGAAGACCGTAAACCTTATGACACATTAACATCTACTCAAACAGGACAAACAGTTTATATTGACTCCATAACTACAAAAAATTACAGTATGAATTATTCATCGGAACAACTTCGGTTTGACGGCTCACTAATTTTTAGAACTAATCCAGAAGCCCGCTGGTCTATATTTACTGGTATAGGCATTACGGCTGGACTTTCCATTAACGCCAACACGGATATTTATTACAGCAACTATGGCAGGACAGAAACTCGTTACGCAAATGGCAACACTTCTTCCTCATACGGTTACTCAAGTTCAGACAACAGCAAAACAGAAAAATTTAGAAACAAAAGTAACTTTGGACTTTCATCCTACATACCAATGGGAATTGACTTTAGAATAGGAAAGAAAAAAGAATTTTGGAAACGGACACATTTGTTTTATGAGTTAAGACCAGGCATAAACATTACATCAATTCCTGAACTGAGGACAATTACTAATGCAAGTATTCAACACGGACTTGGACTGCGAGTTTCGTGGAACTAAAAAATAGTTGGACGATAAAAAAGAGCAACGAACCGCTAACACGGGTTTTGCGTTAGTGGGCGGACAGTGCGAATAGGAACATTTGAGCAATTAATTAACTTTGGTGCTGGCAGACAGTTTTCGGTTTCAAAAGCCCACCAACGCAAAGCCCGAAACCGTTAGCAGATATTGTAATGAAACAGACCGCAAGCATATTGACCATACTATTTTTTATCTTGACAATTAGTTCATATGGACAAGTTGACAAGAGAAAAAATTATTTCCCTATTTGGACTTTTCATAAGGACAGCATAAACATCCACGGTATTTCTATCGGACTTTGGTCTTTCAATAGTGAACCGCGATTTACGAATACGAACGGAATTAAAATTGAGCTAATTGGTGTAGGAATTGGAATTCCCTTAATACCAAGAAGTCCAATTGTAGAAACTGACAGTGCATTCATAAAGTTAAAACAAGAGCCTTTATCTGAAAGAATAAACGGATTAAATTTATCTGCATCAGGTTCTGCTTGTCACTGTTTGACAAATGGGTTGACGGCAGGATTTATTGGGCAAATACATTTTCAAGTAAATGGTATCTCGACATCTCTTTTTATGAATTTTACACAGAAACATAATGGAGTGATGACTGCTTTATTTAATGACGCATATTATATGAACGGACTACAAATTGGACTTGGAAATAATGGATTTAAGACAAAAGGTGTTCAGATAGGCGGTATAGGGAACTATGCCAAAGAAATGCAAGGTGTTCAAATAGGACTTTATAACAAATCTGAAAAATTTAAAGGTATTCAAATAGGACTTTGGAATGTAAATCAAAAGCGAAAACTACCTTTGATAAATTGGAATTTTAAACGAGACACTGAATGACGGACGAAAGAACAACATCTGCTAACAGCACCTACCCAAAAGTGGCGGTTCAGTGGTTAAATCAAGCTTTGTGCTTTTATCAAAGTTTCTGCTTGGTTGACAGTGAAGTGCTTCGAAATCGCCACCTTCGGGTAGCTGCCAAACGTTATGTGGCATTTTAAAAGAACGACAATGAGACAGATTTTAATCATATTTTTTTCAGTTTTGACACTCTGTTCTTGTCAACAAAAGACAGCGGACAAAAAACAAAATGAAATTATTGAGAACTCAAATGACTTTGAAATAACATTTGACACTTTGAATATGTCAATTGACGGCTATTTGCGAAAAGCTGTTCTATTTCGTGACAACTTTTACGGAGTTTTTGAAACAGACAGAAAGAACACTACACAGAGTTTTAAAAAAATGATTGTGTTTGACACAAAAGGGAATTTCATAGAAGATGTATTTATTCCAGAAGAAATCCAAGATATGCCCCATTATGACCTTGTAGTAGAAAATGACAGTTTATACATAAAAGAGTCACAGTTTGAAAAATACAATTTTGTTTTAGGTGCTTATGTAGCCGACTTCAAAAAAACCAAGACAAAGGAATTGATATTTTATGAAGATGAATTTTATGACATTTATGCAACCTGCAATGGAGAATGGGGCGGGACAATTTATTTTAAAGACAGAAAAACAAAAGAAAGTTATGAAGCTTCTTCGACTTGCCCAATCGTAATCAACAAAATTGACAACGAGTATTTTGTAACAAATTTTATGGGACATATGATGGGCTTTGCAAGTGTATTAAAAATTGCAGACCCAACTAAACTTGAAAAATCAGACTTTAATTTTGAAAGACACGAAGGTAGTCGTCACGACAAAGGCATAGAAGTTCTTTTGGACACATTGGATTTTTATATTCCGACTTCATTTGTTGCTGACAAACAATTATTTCATTTATATTCTGACGACAACGGAACTTACATAGGTAAAATTGAGAACAAAAAAATGAAACAGATTTATAAATTTGATTTCATTTTTTATGCTCACTTTAACCAACATTTGGACAATGGGAAACAATTACTGACTTGCAATTTTAAGGACAGCGAAAAAAGCGGACTTTTGATTATTGACGGAAAGAAATTCAAATTTTACCGACAGAAATGAAAAGAAAAACGCCACATAACACGGGTTTTGCGTCAGGCGGGCTGACGTGCAAATTTGGAGCTTTGTGCTTCTAATGAACTTTATTAATAAATTGAAGCTTTGTGCTCCGAAACCCGCCCGAACGCAAAGCCCGAAAACGTTGTGGGTAATGCGAGAAGTGCGGTTAAAAATAGACGAAAAAGAAGATCGATTTTTGCTATATTTGCATGTATGAAAGAATTATCAAAACATATTGACCAAATCAAAAAACTTTGTTCACTTTACAAGGTTAAGGCTCTATATGCTTTTGGTTCCGTGACAACAGACAAATTCAGACCTGACAGCGACATTGACCTTATTGTTGACATTGAAGAAAAAGACGCTCTATCGTACTCTGACAGTTATTTTAATTTTAAATTTCAGGTAGAACAGCTTCTGCAAAGACAAATTGACCTATTGGAACAAAAGTCAATTAGAAATCCTTACTTAAAGGAGCAGATTGACAAAACAAAAGTTTTAATTTATCGAAGTTGAAATTAAGACTTGGCTTGCTGACATAAAGCAAGCAATAACAGAAATAAACCTGTTCCTGCCTGACAAGAAAGACTTCTACGCTTTTCAACGTGACCTAAAAACAAAAAGAGCGATAGAGAGGAACATTGAAATAATTGGTGAAGCAGTTAATAGAATTATTAAAGCCTATCCTGAAATTCCTATAACAAACGCAAGAAAAATAATAGACACAAGAAACAGAATAATTCACGGCTATGACAGCGTATCCGAAGACATTATTTGGGCAATAGTGGTTAGGGAGTTAGGAAATTTAGAAACAGAAGTTGACAAATTATTGAAAAAATAAGCACTACCCACAACAGCCGTTTGCCGCAATGGGGGCTGACGTGGTTAATTCAAGTGCTGTGCTTCTATCAACATTTGTGCTTGGCTGACAGTGAAGTGCTCCGAAATCCCCCACTGCGGCAAGCGGCAAAACGTTATAGCCTATGCTAAAAAGCCGACAACAATGGAACTATCTGAAAGAATTAGAAAAATCCGAATGGCATATAATTTGACTCAGGCAGATGTTGCTTGTAGACTAGATATTGCACCTTCTAGTTATGGGCAAATAGAAAGAAATGCAATAAAGGCTTCCTGCCAAACGCTTTTAAAAGTGGCAAATGCCATAGGAGTTTCATTGACTTTTCTTGTTGACATCGAATCAAGAAATTTTGTTGAAGACAAAAATACAGGTTAAAGCCTGTTTTTAAATTCATTGTCTAGGAATATTTTTGTTCAATTAACTTTAAATTTTATCAGTATGACACCACAAGCAAAACAAACAGCAACTACATTTCTTAGTAGCGTAAATTTCATCTTACCAGCTCTACCTCATGATGAAGAAGTTCCTAAACTCAAACAACTTGTATTCACATCATCTGACTCATGTGGTAGTTTTGGACAGTGTGACGAATATTTAAGGATTGCAGAGCGTTCTGAAGTTTTCGGGCAGCCTCAACAAGTCATAGATTTTAACATATTACGAGGTGAACGTTTTAACATAATCGGCTTAAACACATTAGACCGTGCTTTAGAGCATATTAATGAAATTGTAGGTGTAGATTTAGGGAATGAATTTGACATTCCACCAATGGAAGTTGAAAAATACAATAATTTTCTAGCCGCATTAAAAGATGACCTTGCAGATGTGGATGTAAAAAAAGAAGATTCTCAAATTATTCTAGACATATTCAACGAAGTTGTTAGCGTGTATCAGAATGGTGGCGAAAATGGGTTAACTAATTATATAAAACTGAAGTTAGAAGAGCTTCACAACTATAGAAGCTCAGACAATAAAGGAAGGGTGAGCAATTTGCCTTGGTGGAAAATTGTTGCAATTGCAGCCCTAATTGGCATAGCCATATTTGTTGTAGTTAGGTGTTTTAGGAGGAACAAGTGTGAATATCTAGTAAGAGATTTTGCATATTTAGCACAAGGCATTTATTACCTCGTTAAACTTTGCTAGAATATGGCTAATTTAAAGCATATACTAATATTCTTATTCATTATTGGTTTAGAAACCACTAGTGTCAATGCACAATTGAGTGATTCTCCACTTCAGAAAAATTTTTTTGTATTAAACTCATCTTTATTTGTTAATGAAGCAAGTTTGAACTCCGAAAAAAGTCAACTTATTGGCAGTGGACACTCGTTTGCAATTGACTATCGAAGACTAATTATGAATAATGAAAGAGGGTCAATATACGCTCTTATAGGTATAGGTGACTTCCGAATGGGGTATTCAGGATGGATTGACAATAGCGGTGTTATTGAAAGTTTTAGTGCGACAGAACGTTACACTATGCTAAGTGGAGGGTTTGTTGGTTCATTAAAATCTCGTCAAAACCCACTTGACTTTTTGGACTTAGAGATGAGCTTTGCCTATTGGAGATTGAACAATCAAAGTTATTTTGTAAATGGCACAAGCATATTCCCAAAGGCAGAATCCAGACTTTCACTTATGTTTTATCCGAATTATTCTAAAGTTTTTGGCAATGTCAAATTCAGCATCGGGCCATTTGCAAACATTGATTTGGCAGAATTTAATGAAACAGGCAAGCCATTTGACTTAGCATTATTTGGTCTTAGACTTGGTTTAGGAATAGGATTATAGACATTGAAACGATAGAAAGCACAGGCTATAACAGCAGTTTTGCGTCAGGCGGGGTTTCGTGCTTCGTTTGACGCATTTTTGCTTATATTTAAGTTTGATTCTTCGTATAAAAATTAGTGCTAAAATCCCGCCCGAACGCAAAGCCGCAAAACGTTATGTGCAACCCTAAACAACGACACAACAGACAATGAAAAAATCAGACATCTACGAAATTTCAATTAAAATACTCGGACTTTATTTGTTCTTTACATCTATTGGTTTGTTGCGTGACGTGCTGACAACATTCGCTGTAATGACACAAGCAAAACAAAATCCAGACGCATTTGGCGACTTTGACCAGACACCTTTTTTCATTTTGAGTATTGCCAACTTTACGTTTGTAATTCTATTTGCAGGGTTTATGACATTTAAAACCAAGACAATTACGAAGCTTGTTTGCAAACCTACAGACTACGAAGAGACTTCATCTTTATTCGCAGACAGAAAAGTAATTTACGAATTAGCTCTTGTAATTATGGGACTTCTCATAATTCTTTGGACACTTCCTGACTTTGCATTTAAGGTAAAAAACCATATTCAACTTGTTCAAAGTAATATGCCGACCAAAGACTATGACACTAATTTTATTATTACATCAGCTATTAAAATAGTTGTTGGACTAATTTCAATTATTTACGCAAAATCTATATCGACAATTTTAATAAAGGTCGACAAAAATGGACAGACAGAATAGAAGGGCAGCACATAACAGCACCTACCCAAAAGGCGGGGTTTTGTGCTATAAAGACAGATTTGTGGTGAACGAAACTTTTGTACTTTTAATCAACATTTGTGGTGAATCGCCCGCCCTTCGGGTAGCTGCAAAACGTTATATGCCACTTTAGGTCGACACACAGAAACAATGAGCAAGACAATAACCATATTGACATTAGGACTACAAATCGCTTTGACTTTCACTGCGACTTTTTGCATTTATATGGTTTTCGCACTTCTTGACAGTGACTTTGGTTTTGACGGACTTTTTGGACTTGTAATTTTTCAACCAATTATTGCAATCATTCTTTCAGGCTTGACAATTTTTGTTTGCTTAATCGTAGGACTTCCAATTCGACTTCACAACAAACTTAATTCTTGGTGGACAACAAATTTTTATGTTTCACTTATCGGGACATTTATCGGGCTGACTTTTCTTGTCTTGGCATTGCTTCCGAATTTTAGCGAAACAGTAACCCACGACCTTAACGGAGAGCCGACATTAAAACAAATTCCAAACTCATTATTTTCAATTACAGGTTGGCTGTTGACAGCTTTTTCAGTGCTACACATTTATCCGCCAAGACAATTAACCGAAAGAGCCAAAGACTTTTTTCAAAAAGCGTTTAAAGTATCACTCGTAGTTATTGCTTCGTTGACAATAACAAGTTGTAACAGTTCGAGTAAGACGACAGAAAAACCAACATTACTGCGAGCAGACCGAGAAGCTCCTTTGGGATGGATGTCACTTCGTATATACAATGACAGCACATTTAATTTGACAAGCCACGGACTAAGAAAACAATATTCTAAAGAGTATTTAGGGAAAGTTATAATTACAAAAGACACCCTTTATTTTAATTACAATGACAGCATTCCTAAAGCAGGTTCGACAGCAGTTTACAATGACAAAGTTGTAGGATTTATTGACGGAGAATATCCAGAACGACTTGAAATACGAATGACAAAACTTGCTGATAATGAATAGAAAAGCGGCATATAACAGGCGTTTGGCTCAATGGCGGGTGACGTGGTTAATTGAACATTCTACCCCGCATCAACTTTTGTGGTGTATTGACAGTTTAGCGCTCCGAAATCCGCCACTGCGCCAAGCGCCAAAACGTTGTGGCTCATTTTAAATTTAGGATATATGACCAATTTTCTAACTTACCAAGAAAGACTAGACTACTTATTACTTTTGGTGACACAAGGTAATACGGGTTCTCCTGCCTCGCTTGCAAATCGTTTTGGAGTTTTTAAAAGGACTATCAAAAGGGTGATAGATGTATTGCGCCAGAAAGGTTATCATATTTCATATAGTCGTAAATTAGAGTCTTATCAAATTTTAACAAATTGAAATTTTCGAGGTCATTTTTTGTCCCTGAGTGGTTTTAGTTTTGTCACATTGTTTAATTTAAATCTTTACAGTTATGGCAAATTATGTAGAATTCAAAGGTCTGAAGCATTACCCAATAGGTGATGCAGAACTTTCGTTGGAAAACGAAACTCTTGTGATAAGTAATTTTGGCTCGGATGGTCAAAATGGGTATCAGGTAAAGTTTGGTGATATTTCACAAATCAACACCAAATATGCTCCTTACGACTTTAATGAAGCTACTCATCAAAATTTTAAAACCATTTCATCTTCTGAAGATGGAGATTCTTTTACAAGTAGTGAGTTAGCTTTTTATAAAGAAGGAGGTAGTATTTATATGGCAGGCAACAATTTAGGAAATGCGACAAATATTGTTGCTAAAGCCTACTTAAACGGTGAGGTAATACGAGAGTGGAATCCAACGGACAATTTACAGGCTGCTGCAGCTGCTGTTCCATGGTGGGCTGTTGTTTATGTTGTGACTCATGCGACAGTTTACTACGAAAAGACTGTTGAAGGCAATAAAGAAAGACATGAAATAGGCGGCAATTGGCGTGGAAGTAAATCAATTGTACAAGACAATGAAGGTAACGAGTTTGAAACGGATAGAGTTACCTTGACGTATGAGTTTGATGTGGTAAATCCAAACACAACCACTTCATTAGAGCTCCGTGCATCAAATATTGAGTCTTTAACAATTGATGATTATGCTCTTTAATATTTGTATATTTAGAGCAGTAATAGGCAAGTTCTTGCCTATTACTGCTCTATTTTTTAGCTTTTCCTGTGGCAATAAGCCTATGTCATGCTTTAATGATAAATGTTTGTATTTGCCTGAAAGTCATTCTATTTACGATGCATTTTTTGTAGAAAAATACAAGGACACCACTTATTATGAAATTCAAATGTTTACGAAAAAAAGTAAATTTTTATTTCAAAATAAACTAAAATACATTATTGAAAGAACCCCAAATACAACCTTTCCTGAAAAGTTTTTATCTGAGAGTACCACAGGCTTTATTGAAACAAAGGAAAGAATTTGGTTGCACCCACCACGAACCGCTCAATTCAAATTTATCACCCAACTCGCCCCGTACCCAGAAGTTCTATTACCAATAAACATAGGTGATTCGATTACAGGAAACATAAATATGCTAGGTAATTGGGGCGACTGGTCTGGCAAGTCTTCCGAATTTTATTTGTATGTAGAAAAAGATTCTTCATTAGTATTAAATGGTAAACTTGATAATATTTATATTTTAAAAGGCTGTGGGACCATTCAGTCAGATACTTCATGCGTTAAATATTTATTTTCATTTACCTACGGTTTTATTTATGCAGACTATAAAAATAACAAAGGGCAGCAATTTTTAATGAAGAGAAGTAAATTAAATATCTAGTAAACAGGTAAATAAAAAAAACGAGCCACAACAGCGTATATAACTTATGGCGGGAAAGTGGTAAATTCAAGTTTTGTGCTTTTAAATAAGTTTGCTGCAAGCTGACAAGAAAGTGCTTCGAAAACCGCCACAAGTCATATACGCGAAACGTTAGCACCAATTTTAAAACGACAAAAACAACATAAAATGAAAGTAAAATCAATCTTCGTAAATCTTCCAATCAAAGACCTTAAAAAGACAAGAGACTTTTGGACAAAACTCGGCTTTTCCTTTAACGAACAATTTTCTGACGACAAAGCATTGTGTTTAGTTCTCAATGATGGACTAATTTATTGTATGCTTATCACTCACGAAATGTTCAGCACATTTACCAACAGACCAATTGCAGACGAAACAACTACACAGGTTTTGATAGCAATTCAAGTTGACAGCAGAGAACAAGTTGACGAAATAGTAAAACTTGCTATTGAAAACGGTGCGACACGATACCGTGAAAGTGCCGACCACGGTTGGATGTATTACGACTGTTTTGCTGACCTTGACGGACACCAATGGGAAATAATGTTTACTGACCCAACACAAATGCAACAATAAAATTATGACACAAGAAAAAATAACAATTAGAGCAACTGTTGTTGCTAATAAACAAAAAGTTTGGGATTATTACACGCACCCCGAACACATAAAAAAATGGAACTTTGCTGACCCAAGTTGGCATTGCCCGACTGCAACAAACGATATGAAAGTTGGTGGACGATATGTAGCACGAATGGAAGCCAAAGACAAAAGTTTTGGTTTTGACTTTGATGCTATTTATACAGAAATCAACAAAGGAGAGAATTTTACTTATGAGTTTGGTGGACGACTTGCAACTGTTGAATTTATAGAAACAAATGGACAGACAGAAGTAATAGTAACCTTTGACCCTGAAACAGAGAACTCGATTGATTTACAAAGACAAGGTTGGCAATCAATCTTGGACAACTTTAAAAAATATACAGAGACAAACTGATGGACGAGAGAAAAACTGGTGCTAACACGGGTTTTGCGTCAGGCGGGCTGACGTGCAAACTTGGAGCTTTGTGCTTCTAATGAACTTTAGTAATAAATTGAAACTTTGTGCTCCGAAACCCGCCCGAACGCAAAGCCCGAAACCGTTACGGCCAATGCGCACTTTATGGCTGCCGCTGGTGCCGCTGAACAGGACTAACCCAACACGCAAAAGCCTGAACGCATTTCCCCGCCAGCTTGCCTGTATTGAAATCCTGGCGCCCTGTTGAACCAGCCGACCCGCAAGATTTCGTTTCTTAAAATAGTACCGGACTGATTTACGGTCTTCGAAAATCCTCAACAATGCTGCCGCTGGCAGGACCGACAGGACGCTGCCCAACCCGGTAAATCCCGAACGCATTTTAAGTCCGCTCCTGCCACTGACCACCCCCAGCCCGTTGACCCGGCCAACGCACGGGCGGGCGGTTCACGCAAACAGCGACAGGTAAATTCCAAGCAACTTTCCGCTGGAAAAAACGCTATCAATGTGCGCACAGGCCATAACAATGTGCATATTGCATGGCGGGGGACTCTTGGATATTTCGCACATCTCTCCTATCTTCGTACTGCAGCGGTGAATATTGCGCTTTTCACAAACGCCACGCAATATGCACCCAACGTTACGGCCAATGCGCACTTTAAGGCTGCCGCTGGTGCCGCTGAACAGGACTAACCCAACACGCAAAAGCCTGAACGCATCTCCCCGTCAGCTTACCTGTATTGAAATCCTGGCGCCCTGTTGAACCAGCCGACCCGCAAGATTTCGTTTCTTAAAATAGTACCGGTCTGATTTACGGTCTTCGAAAATCCTCAACAATGCTGCCGCTGGCAGGACCGACAGGACGCTGCCCAACCCGCTAAATCCCGAACGCATTTTAAGTCCGCTCCTGCCACTGACCACCCCCAGCCCGTTGACCCGGCCAACGCACGGGAGGGCGGTTCACGCAAACAGCGACAGGTAAATTCCAAACAACTTTCCGCTGGAAAAAACGCTATCAATGTGCGCACAGGCCATAACAATGTGCATATTGCATGGCGGAAAGATGCTTGAATATTTCAGTATTCTTCCCTATCTTCGCTCAGCAACGATGGACATTGCGCATGGCACAAACGCCACGCAATATGCACCCAACGTTGTGTGCAAGCGTAAAAGACAACCACCCGACAGAAAATAACGGACAGTAAAACAGAAAAAGTAAACCATTTTGACAGGTGACCAAAGACATAGAAACAATACAACAAACGGACAACGAGTAAGCCGACACTCATTGCCGACCCTTCTGTGTTTTAATTTTTCCCAACGCACAAAAAATTTGAAATACGGAGTATTCACGAACTCTTCTAAAAATAATTGTGACGTGAGTAAATTCTATGCCAACCCGCAAACGGCACATTTGCAAGCCGCTCAAGCCAACGCACAACCCAAGCTTGCAAAAGAGCCGTTTTTTGCCATCGCACAGACAGAAATATTAACTTTGAACGATACATTAAAAAATAAATGAAGTTTTCAGACCCGTTTAAAATATTGTCTCCCCACGAAAGGTGGGCACCGACACAAAGCCAAATGGACGCTTTTCAAAACGCCTACGAAAAGCTGTTACCGCCTTTGGTTTATAAAATCAGACTTGCAGTTGCAAAATGGCGTGACGAAAATTATGCAGGTGCATCCGACACGACAAAATCACTTTTGAATTTTTGGTTTAATCAAGAGCATTTAATCGGACAGACAAAATTCAGTTTTTTCTTTTCGCAACGAGAAGCCATTGAATCAATCGTATATCTGTATGAAATAGCAAACGCAAAAGACAAATACGAATTGATGAAGTTTGATTCATCAGGTCGTATCAGCACGGGTATGTTTGACGAAAACTGGACTCGTTACGTGGTAAAAATGGCGACAGGTGCAGGCAAGACAAAAGTAATGGGCTTGACATTGGTTTGGTCATACTTCCATAAACTATATGAAGCCGACAGCACACTCTCAAAAGACTTCTTGGTGATTGCTCCAAACATCATCGTTTTAAATCGTTTGAGAAAAGATTTTGACGGCCTTAAAATGTTTTTTGACGAGCCTTTTATTCCTGACAATGGCTTTGACGACAAAGACTGGAAAAACGATTTTCAATTAACGCTTCATATTCAAGACGACTTAAAGCCGATAACGGAATCGGGAAATATTTTCCTGACCAACATTCACCGAGTATTTTTCAATGAAGAACCAGAACAGAGTTTTGAAACAACTTTCTTAGGAGTAAAACCAAAACCTGATGCTGACACTTCAAAAGGCTTAGACCTTGGAAAAATTTTAAGAAGTGATAAAATTAAAAATCTGGTTGTGCTGAATGATGAAGCCCACCACATTCACGATAGTTCACTGGCTTGGTTCAAAAGCATTGAAGATATCAATAATAAACTCAAGCTGAAAACCGGAAACGGCATCAGTTTGCAGGCAGACTATACCGCAACACCAAGACATAACAACGGAGCAATCTTCGTTCAGACTATTTGCGATTATCCGTTGGTAGAAGCCATCAAACACAATGTTGTAAAATCTCCTGTTTTGCCTGATGAAGCATCAAGGCAAAAAATTCAGGAAAAAGACAGCAACGATTTTGTTGAACGATACCGTGACTATATTCATTTGGGCTATTTGGAATGGGAACAACAGTATGAAGAACTGAAAAATCACAAAACTCCTATTCTGTTCATAATGACTATGAACACCAAAGAAGCCGACCAAGCCGCAGCTTTTTTGGAAGCCAATTACCCGAAAATGAAAAATTCGGTGCTGACAATTCACACCAATACATCGGGTGAAATCAAAGAATCGGCATCAAGTAAAAAAGACAAGGAAGAATTAGAGCAACTACGCAAAGCAGCAGATGATATTGATAAAGACCATTCGCCTTACAAAGCCGTTGTTTCGGTGTTGATGCTTCGGGAAGGTTGGGATGTTAGAAATGTTACCACAATAGTGGGGCTTCGCCCCTATGGTGCGGATTCTAAAATCCTTCCTGAACAAACCATCGGACGTGGTTTGCGAAAGATGTTTTCGCTGGACATTCCCGAAAAATTGGTAATTGTTGGAACGCCTAAGTTTTTGGAGTTCGTGGAAGAACTGAAAACGGAAGGTGTTGAATTCCAATACAGCCCAATGGGTAAAGGCGCAAAAGGAAAATCGCCTGTTATTGTGGAAGTGGATAAAGAAAATCCCGACAAGGATTTGGATAAACTGGATATTCCGATTCCACAATTGAGTCCGAGAATTTATCGTGAGTTCAAAAATCTGGAACTCATTGACGTAAGTGAATTCAAAAACGAAAAAGTAGCTCTTAAAAAATTCAGCTCAGACGAATTGAAAGAGATTGTTTTTAATGACATTGAAGGCAATCTTTCACACAAAACAGTTTTCAAAGACACAGTTCCTGACTACCGAAATGTTATTGGCTTTTTCACTGCTTCCATATTAAAAGATAGCCGATTGGTAAGCGGCTTTAATATTCTTTATCCGAAGGTTGAAAGCTTTATCAAGTATCATCTTTTCACCAATGAAGTTGACTTAAGCGACCCACAAACCCTAAGAAATCTTTCGGAAGTAAAACCAAAGGAAGTTTTGCGAACTACGTTCAAAAAGGCGATTGATGAACTAACCGTAACCGACAAAGGAACAGCAGAAGTAAAAAACTACATTTCGCTAAAACTGACCAAACCAAAGGTTGCAGAAAACCAACCTTTCCTTGTTTCCAAAAAATCGGTATTCAACAAAATCATTGGAGACAATCCGTTTGAACTGGAAGTAGCATCATTTCTTGAAAGTCGGTTTTCAGATGTAATTGCCTATGCAAAAAACACAATGGGCGAAGGCGGTATCAATTTTAAAATTGAATATCAGGCACAAGACGGTAACATCAGGGAGTATTATCCTGACTTCTTTGTAAAAACAGGACCGAACACTTTTTACATTCTTGAAACAAAAGGCAGAGAAGATTTAGACGACTTGCTAAAAATTAAACGCCTGGTAACTTGGTGCAAAGACGTCAACAATGCTCAAAGCGAATACACGTACACTCCTGTGTATGTAAAGCAGGAAAAATGGGATGAGGTAAAGCAAAATCTGAAATCATTCCAAGACCTAATTGAAATATTTAAAGTGTCTGAATTATGATTTATTGGATTAAAGGATGAGTGGATTATGAGATACGAAAAATTGACGCATAAAGTAATTGGTTGTGCGATGAAGGTTCATACAACCCTAGGAAATGGCTTTCAGGAAGTGATTTACCAGAGAGCCTTGGCGATTGAAATGGAAAAACAAGGGCTTGGTTTTCAGCGTGAAATGGAAATGACTGTTTTCTATGAAGGGGTTGATATTGGAACGAGAAGAGTGGACTTTTTTGTGGAAGACACGATAATGGTCGAATTGAAAGCCTTGATAAAACTGGAAGAAGTCCATTTGGCACAAGCAATGAACTACTGCCAAGCATACAATTTACCGATTGGTTTATTGATAAATTTCGGGGCAAAGAGTTTGGAATTTAAAAGGGTCTATAACCTCAATCATCCCGAAAACAAAGATTACATCAAAAGTAATCCTAAAATCAACAAATCCTAAAAATCTTAATTCAGACAGATGAACGATACTGATAAAAACCGAATCATTGAACTGATAAAGGCAGGTGAAAAACTGCCCAAGGAATACATTTACAAACTATTTGCTGACGAAGAAGATGTATTCCTGTTTTGGAACGGAAGAAAAGAAGATGTTACCAATGTAGCCCTGCCCTTTCATAGCATTGAGCATATAGACGAGCCACGCAAAGAAACCAGCCAGACCCTTGAACTCTTTGATACTCGTGGGCGACAACTCAAAGGGTGGACAAACAAATTGATTTGGGGCGATAACAAACTGATACTGTCTTCATTGGCAAATGGCCCTATTCGTGATGAAATTGAAAAAGAAGGCGGTTTAAAACTCATCTACATTGACCCACCTTTTGCCGTAGGAGCTGACTTTGGCTTTACCATTGAAATTAATGGCGAAACAGCCGAAAAGAAACAAAGTATTATTGAAGAGATTGCTTATCGTGATACTTGGGGAAAGGGCATTTCTTCTTATCTCTCAATGATGTATGAAAGATTAAAGTTGATGCATAACTTATTGGCAGATGATGGGAGTATGTTTTTGCATTGTGATTGGAGGATTAGTTCTTATCTAAGAATTATTCTTGATGATATTTTTGGGAGTAAAAATTTTAGGAATGAGATAATATGGATCTATACAGGTCCAAGTGCCCCAAACCAGAGACAATTCTCAAGAAAACATGACAATATTTTATGGTATACAAAATCAGATATGTGGATTTTTAATGTTGATGATGTTCGTATTCCTTATGATGAAACAACAGCTGGTAAATTTGAGAGTGAAGGGACTGGTTTTGGAGGTAAGCCGGCAGATTTATCAAAAGGGAAAATTCCAGAGGATTGGTGGTATTTGCCAGTAGTTTCAAGAATTAGACCAGAAATTTTAGGATACCCGACTCAAAAACCGGAAAAATTGTTAGAACGCATTATCAAAGCCAGCAGCAATGAAGGTGATTTGATAGCCGATTTTTTCTGTGGCAGTGGCACTACGGCAGCTGTAGCAGAAAAATTGGGCAGAAAATGGATTGCCGCCGATTTGGGGCGTTTTGCCATACACACCACCCGCAAGCGTTTAATTGGCGTGCAGCGAGAGCTGCAAGCCGCTGGAAAAAATTTCCGGGCTTTTGAAATTCTCAACCTCGGCA
Organism: Schleiferia thermophila; assembly: GCF_003337435.1. Classification (GTDB taxonomy): domain Bacteria; phylum Bacteroidota; class Bacteroidia; order Flavobacteriales; family Schleiferiaceae; genus Schleiferia; species Schleiferia thermophila. The sequence goes on along the minus strand of NZ_QPJS01000001.1, from coordinate 907,728 downwards.
AATACGAAAGGCAGTTCTTTATGGACGACCTGAGCAACGGCCAGCGCAAAGCCAAAGAAGAACTCTATGTGGAATTAATTTTAGAAGCCTACAAAGCCAAACGCATCAGCGGGCATAGCATGCTGCACGGGCAAAAAGCAGGCAGATTTGTGCACGTAGGGCCTTTAGACGTTCCGGTTACACAAAGCCGTTTGGTTGATATTTTTGAAGAATGCCGCAAAAATCTTTATACGCAGGTTGATGTTTTGGGCTTTGAGTTTGAAATGGGCTTAACGCCACAGTTCATTCAGGAACTGAAAGAAAAAGGTGTTTCCATTACATTGAAATACATACCCAAAGATGTGTTTGACAAACGAGCCGTTGAAAAAGGACAAGTAAAATTCTTTGATGTTGCCTATTTAAACACCAAAGAAAAAATCAACGGAAAATCTATCACCATCGAACTGACCGACTTTGTTACCCATTACACCCAAGACGACATTGAAGAATTACAACAGTCAATGAGAGCAGGAAGCAAAGTGGTAATTGAAGATGGTCAGATTATCAAAGTAGAAAAAGACAAAAACGGAATCATTACCAAAACCATTCTCACCAAAGACTGGCACGACTGGATTGACTATTGGGCAATTGACTTCAACTACGAAGACAAGAAGGAAATAATCAAAATCAAAAACGAATCAGGCGAGATCGAAGAACACTGGACCGGCAACTATCTGTTTGAAAACGAGTGGCAGAGTTTCCGCACCAAGAAAAATCCAACGCTTGAATTTACAAGCATTGCATACGAATACAAGAAAGCAGGTAAATACAAAGTGATGGTTAAGGTGGTTGACATTTTAGGAATTGATACGAGTAAAATTATTGAAGTGCATATCAAATGAGAAAGGAAGCAAAACACCTGTATCAAAAAGCCATTGACTCATTGACATTGAGTATTGAGCTTTTCAATCGTCCAAACGATTGCGGGCGAGCACACGGTGTTTTGATTTTTATGGACCATTCTTTTGAAATGTTGCTCAAAGCAAGCATCATCCACAAAGGCGGTAAAATAAAAGATAAAAGGGCTAAGCAAACGATTGGTTTTAGTGCTTGTGTTCGGAAAGCATTTAGCGACAATGATATCAAGTTTTTATCAGACACTGATGTTTTGACTTTGCAAATTATTAATGGATTGAGAAATGCAGCACAGCATTATATACTTTACATGACAGAACAGTATTTATATTTTCAAGCCCAAGCTGGTTTAACACTTTTCAGGGATATAGTCAAAAAAGTGTTCAATATCGACTTAAAGACCCATTTACCTGAACGGGTTCTGCCCCTTTCCACCACCCCACCAATGGACATTCAGGCTTTTTTCAGCTCAGAAGTTCAAGAAATAAAAAAACTACTTACACCAAAGAGTAGAAAGAAACTGGAAGCCACAGAGAAATTGAGAGCATTAGCGATAATGGAAAACGCAATTCAAGGAAATGAATCACAACCATCAGACAAAGAACTTAAAGCACTAGCCAAACAGCTTTTAAAAACTACCAATTTGGAACAGCTATTTCCAAGCGTTTCAACCTTGTCATTTACTCAAAACGGTTATGGACCTTCATTAGACTTGAGAATTACTAAATCGGAAGGCGTTCCTGTGACTCTTGTTCCCGAAGGAACACCAGGTGCGGGTGTGGTTGCAATTAAGCGAGTGAATGAATTAGAATTTTATAGTCTTGGAAGAGACCAATTAGCAAAAAATTTAGGTTTGACTGGCCCAAAAACGACAGCTGCCATAAAATATTTTAGAATCAAAGAAGACCCTGAATGTTACAAGCAAATAAAAATAGGTAAAGTTTTATTTGACAGGTATTCTCAAAAAGCAATAGAGAAAATAAAAGAAGGACTAAAAACAAAAACGATTGAAGAAATTTGGAATGAAAGATAAAAGCCATCGCACAGGTCTGAGCACATTTGCAAGCCGCACAAGCCCAAGCACAAACCAAAGCTTGCAAAAGAGCTTCCACCTCTCCCACGCAGGACAGAATTTCAAAATTTTTTCCCCACAAAATGAAAAATTAAAACACCCGACACACAGCCCGACAATGGATGAAAACTCAACAAAGACAATGGTTTACATACATGGTGGACAAGAACGCCAGCATACAACAGGCGTTTGGCGGCAATGGCGGGTGACGTGGTTAATTGAACATTTACCTCGCATCAACTTTTATGGTGTATTGACAGTTTTGTGCTTCGAAATCCACCGCTACAGCAAACACTATTACGATAGTCGCAGCTTTGCCAAAGTTGAACAACAATTCAATGTATTCTGCTTAGCAGAAAACCTCTTGTACCTTGGCCATTGAAAACATCAGGGAGTTTGATATAATTTGTAGTTCATTTTGTGGCACCATCGCGTATTTTGGCGAATCTAACTTTGTAAAGCCCTGAGCTGATACAAACCCTTTTTTCAGAAAAAAAAATCTAAAGTATCTTTCTGCAGGTAAAATTTTATCGCTTTTCATCAGAAAATTTGATAATCTTTATGTCCAGTACTATTTTTAAAATCAATCAACTTCTTATAAATGAACGACCTCCTATCCATTTCCAATACGATTCAAAGCATTTTAAGTCACATCTCCCCCATTTCAAAGCAAACTGCGATGGTTCTTGCATCGGCACCAGAAATTAAAACTTTAGAAAAGGATGCCTTACTTGAGACATCAGGACAGCATTGTAAAATACCAATTTGTTGTGAAAAACGGCATTGTCAGAAAGTTTCTCACCAATGCCAAAGAAGATGAATTTTCGACCAATTTTTTTAGTGCCGGCCAATCCATTACTCCGGCACTTTTACAAAGCGTAGATTTCGTCTCTTTTGTGAATCTGCAGGTAATCAGCCATAAAGCTATTGTACTATTTTTCTAAAATAAAGAAATGGAAGCCACTATGCAAAGCAACAAAGATTTAGAAGCCTTTGGCTTTAAAGTGATGATGCAAGAAGCATTTAAAAGAGCTGAAAGAGACAAGATATTGCTTACCGCATTGGGAATGGAAAAATTAGTGCGGTTCCGAAAATATTTTCCAAATTTCAATAATGAAATCCCTCACTTTTTATAAGCGTCAGTATGCTGTGCTTTGTAAAGTAAATTTTGTGTCAAATGTATTTCAATACATCCGTTTCTTTTAAGTATAGATAAGAATACAAGACAAACATTACCATAAAAAACCATCTCATTTATTAGAAATTTAAATTAATGTTTAATACGTTTATTACCCTAAAAGTTATATCCGTCCAATAGTTTGAAACGTCATTTTGCTGTCATTGTATTAGTGAACCATGCGTGCATATACAACTGGTAATGTTAGATGGTTACAGGTTATTACCTGCTGATGTTTTGCATTTTCTGATAACAAAGAAAATGAACAAAGCATAAATTACCACTGGCATACTCATGCGAAGTCCAGCTAGGATGAACACACGGTAAAAGATGAAAGTTTTCAAGATACGGAAAGGAAACGCAAAAGCAGTGATGAAGAGTAAAATTTGGCTTAATCCAATATTATTATATTGATTAGGTGTAATTTATATCCATTTTTATCTCGCTAAACCGCATAAACGAAACTCCATCCACATGATTTTTACCATGGTCATGAGCCCATTAGCTACAACTAAATGCACAGCTTGCATACCGGATTACCTGACAAGTAAGCACTTTCCCATTTCCAGTCCGTTGGATTTTATGTAGGTAAAGACAAAGCATTTTCAATGTTTGAAACCTGAAACGACTCGCTGACACTATAGAATATGTATCAACCCACGTGATTTCAGGCAGTCTCTCCCTTGGCAGCTATTTTGCCATACTCGCCGTACAATCAACAAAGCCGACGTTGCCCATCGTGCATCGAACAATAAACCCTACATTCAGTAGATTTGCAAATATGAAAATTCTGATTGTAGAAGACGACCCTATTCTAAACAAGAACATCAACGATGCATTGACCGCTGAAAACCTCATTACCGAATGTGTTTTTGACGGTATATTGGCAGGAAGAATACTGAAAAAAAACACGTACGACTGTATCATCCTGGACATCAATCTGCCAGGGAAAAACGGTTTCGAAGTATGCAAAGATTTTAGACAATACAATACCGACACACCCGTAATTATCTTAACGGCATTCGGCGATATAGAAGATAAAGTGCAAGGCTTTGACTGCGGAGCAGACGATTATTTAACCAAGCCCTTTTTTATGCGAGAATTGATTTTAAGGGTTCATTCCCTCTTAAAACGCAATAAAAAAAACAGAACAACCGATACAAGCAAGTCTGTTTTGATAGCAGATGACATCGTACTCAATAATTTGCAGAAAAAAGTACACAGACAAGGCAAGGAAATTAATTTAACACCCAGAGAATATCAAATACTTCTTAGACTGATGGAAAAGAAAGGAGAAATAGTTTCCAAATCGGAGTTAATAAAAGAAATATGGGGAAATTCATTTAATGCCAATACCAATATCATAGAAGTTTATGTAAATTTTTTAAGAAACAAACTGGACAAGCCTTTTGCTAAAAATACCATAAAAACCAAAGTCGGATATGGCTACTATCTTGATGTAAAATGAAGATCAGAGATAAAATACTGATTTATTTCTCTACTACTGTGATTGCCCTCACCGCCATTTCTTTAACCATTATTTATATTTTGTTTTCTGAATACAGAGAAGAAGAGTTTCAGCAAAAACAAAATGAAAAGATTCATACTACAATTAAACTCATTGAAAAGATAAAACAAGAAAGCGCAAAAATTTCGTATTTGATTGACCAGCAAAATATCAACGACTTTTACGATGAAAAGCTTTTGATCTTTGATTCAGACAAAAACCAAATATTCGCCAGTCTGGACAGCTTGGAAATCGTTGAAGCTGAAAACATACTCAAAAAACTATCCCCCACCAACAGGTGGATAGAAACCAAAGAGGGAGATTATGACCTGATCGGAATTTATACAGAAAGAAATAATCAGGGCTATTATGCGATCAGCAAAGCTTATGACGCTTTTGGGTTTAACAAAATGTTTTTTTTGAGAAATGTACTCATTGGGATATTTCTATTTATTTCAATTGTTGTTATTTTGATTTCCAGATTTCTTTCCAATAAAATTTCAAAACCTATAACTGCTCTAGCCGATAACTTGAGTAAATACGATCTTAGTAAAAATAAAGTGGAAAAACTGACGATCGAGACCTCATCTTTCGAATTAAATCAACTGACAGAAAGATTTAACGAGTTGATCAAGAGAACAAAGGAAGCATTTATTTTTCAAAAACATATAATTCATCATATCTCACATCAACTAAAAACGCCTATTTCAGTTTTACTCTCTGAGCTCGAAAGAATAAAAAATCTGCCGGCTTCCAATCAGATTACCTCCGAAATTGAAAACCTCATCGTAAAGACCAAATCGCTGGGAAATATCATCAACATATTGCTTGAAATTTCAAAGATCGAATCCGGTCAAAAAATCGAAAAGAAATCTTTACGTATTGACGAACTTTTTTTTGATGTTATTGAAGAACTTAATGCCATTTATCCTGACTTTCACTTTGAAGTAAACTATACCTCCAACGAGATAAATGAAAGCAAGCTAATTGTCAGTCTCAATCCGGTTCTTACCAGACAAGCCATTCAGAATTTACTGGCCAATTGTATTTCGTACAGCAACAATTCAAAGGCCGAAATAAGGTTTGGAAGTTCCAAAGACAATAATCTAAAAATTCAAATAATCAATACGGGTAATCCAATCTCACCGGAAGAAAAAAAATTTCTGTTCAATCACTTCTTCCGAGGAAAAAACAGTGAAGGTAAAGTTGGTTTCGGGCTTGGATTAGTATTGACAAAAAAGATTTTAGAAATCAATTCGGCATCCATAACATATTCAAACCCTTTTCCAAATATTAATGTCTTTGAGATTAATTTCCCTTTAAGCTAAATTTTAATCAGATTAAGGCAATTTTAAGGTGATTTTTAAGTCCTTTGCACCAAAATTAACTATTAGCCTAAATGAAGGTTTTCAGGATATTACTACACATAATTCTCATTTTTTCGTATAAAGGATACGCTCAGGGATCAAAATGGAAAAAACTGGTTGACACCCTTACCTACGAAACCCAAACTGGATTGCCTATAGCAGCCTCAAAAATTTACTTTTCTGAGTCAAGATTCACAATTTCCGGTTATGGAGAATCAAACTTTATCAGGTATCTAGGTGAAAAAAACACCCTGAGCGATGACCTGGAACTTTACATGACCAATATGCAGCGTTTCGTGACCTATGCTGCATACAAACCCAAAAAATGGTTTGTGCTATATATCGAGTTATTCGCTGAGTATATGAACGATGGTGTAAATGAAAAACATTTTGAATTTCAACCAGAGTTTTTTATTGATTTTTTATTTAGCGAAAAATTTAACCTTAGAGTAGGTACACATCAGGTACAAATCGGATTTATTAACAATAATGATGAACCTATTCTGTTTTACTCAGTAAACAGACCTGAAGTAGAAAGAATTATTATACCATCTACCTGGATTGATCTCGGTATCATGACGTACGGTAAAATCAATAAAAATTTAAAGTGGTCAGCATCCCTATACCAAGGATTAGACCCTACAGATTTGAGAGGAGCTACCTGGATTAGAAGAGGAAGAGCAAATCCGGTAAGATTTAACTTTGAAGGATTTACCGCCAATTCAAGTCTGAAGTACAATGGTTTTAAAAATACTGAATTGGTCTTAAATGGACTATATTCCATGATTGGACATCAAAACATCTCATCCAGTACATATCTATTGAGCTCTTATGCCAGAAGAGAGTACAAAAACTGGACGTTTATGGCCCTTGGCGCTGTTGGTAGCACTGATAATACTGCAGGTCTTTTCGAAATTACACGTCAGGCTTCAATGGACAATCAGGGACAAGTTTTAGGTAAGAATGTGTATGGATATTATACTGAAATTGGTTATGATATTTGGCCAATTCTAAATGGTGGTTCGAAATCATCGAAAAATGTAAGAAAATTTCTTTTGAAGGGCAATGAAGTAAAATTGCCGCTATTCATTCGATATGAACGTTTAAATACTCACAATAAAATTGATGAAAGTTTGATGAATAAACCAGTTTTCAAAAGTGATTTAACTGCTATAACCATAGGTGCTAATTTTAACCCGAGGAGGAATATCGTAATAAAATCAAACTACCAATTCAGAAATAACAAGGCTCCGTTAGCGGATGGGACCTTTGAAGGAAACAGATTTGAATTCGGACTTGGATTTATATTTTGAAAAAATCTGGTGAAAAAGTATAATTTTCTGTTTTGCAGGATTTAACTGCAAAAAGCTTATTTAACAAAAATCCACTTGACACTTTAGAATGCTGAATCCAAAGAATCAGCCTGCAGATTTCATCTGCTTTAAAAACCCGTACCGGTATCTGCTTACTTTTCCGGCAACCGGTGGGCAATAGACAATTTTGTCAGGTACATCCCCTACAATCCGCACCTGATGGATAACAGATGCCCTTAAAGACAAAAGAAATAACCGGGGCACTGCTCTAGCCAACGAAATTTGCAACAAGGCAAATGAACTTAAGGTGGCAAGCAATCTTTCAACCACCGGCAAGACGTCTTGGTCGACAGTCTATCGGTCGCGGCACAGACATTTTCAAAAATGGAAAAATCTCAACCCTCCTTCAGACAAAGGAAAAAAAGAATACCAAATGCTCCGTAAAAATCGTGTACCTCTCCTGCTGATCATTTATTAATGTAACCATGCGATTTAATGTAACTTTGAACTCCGTACTTGATACCATGTAGTGGCACGCATTCACCAATACCACAAAGCGAACCCAGCCGACCGAGAGACCGGTAAAATGGCAATTAACAGCAATACAAAACAATCGAAAAATGAAATGAACTTTGCAGAGTTCACTAATGCATTTTGTGTCGTTGCGTTAGTGACTTTCCTGATAACCTCTTGTGCAGGTTTTAAAAATAGCCCGCTGACCTCTCAAACCGATAAAAACAATTGCTACCAACCATCCGCTAAATCCTATACAAAAGCCGATTTACCAAAACCCATCCACACCCTAGACATTGACAGTACTTTGAAAAATACATTTTCATTTCAATCTCTCCATGCAGCCAATGCAATAGGCATTTTAGACCTGTTGACTGAATTCGTGCATTTAAAAAAGTCCTATAGCATCAATCCTACCTTGGAAAAAAAAATAAAATTAGTTGAACTATCGCAGAATATTTATCAAAAAATAAACACTTCTTCACTGGAAATTTCAGCCATTGCAAGTGAGATGGACTGCGAAGAAGAACGGGCTGATCAAATAGCGACTTTTATCAAAGGAAAAGAAAATACTATTGAAACAAAACTCACAGTAAGCGCTATTGTAGTAGGAGCCATAGGAGCCATTTCAGCGGGTATCCTTTTAGCCAATAATACCTCTGGAAATACTCCTGAAGTGATCGGTATCGGCACCGGTCTGATTGAAGCTACACTGGGGATTTTGATCCTGACAAACAAGCGAAAAATAACCTATTACCATCCGAGAAATGCGCTCAAAGACATTTGGACAGCTCCGGAAACTTCATCAATTTTTCCGGCCCCGATCTGGTATTATTTAACCTATGAAAATCCTGATAAAAATGAGAAATCATTAAGACAACAACTAGTTGACAAATGGCTAGGCTATGGACAAATTGCCGACACAAAAGAAAAAAACAAACAAAAAATAGATAACCAATATTTTGGAAAAGGAGGAAAATACACCGCCTCTCAACTCATCAACAGAGCCAATATGTACGACCAGCTGGAAGCCTATATCAACTTAATGCAAGACCTCAGAATACTGGCATTGGAACTGGAGAAATTAAACGATCATTGATCTTACCAGGGCAGCTGCACTTCACCCATCGCAGAGGGCAAGCCTGAAGGTCCTGAAATCTGATTCAACAGAGTCTGTTTGCATGATTTACGGGTAAGTACCGGACTTTTTTTCCATAGAAAACGGATTTTAACAGCACCCCATTGCGCTCCGAAATGTCCTTCAAGCCCCTGGCACTCCTGATTTGGTTTACACAATCGGAAGTCAACTCGAAATCCGCCGTGTGTGCTTTCCCTCCAAATTCTTTACATTACAGGCAAGTATTTATCTAAAGAAATCAGAAGGCGTTGCTTTGAAGGAGCCCTTATCCTGAACCTCCGGTAAAATACTTCCTTTGGATAGGGAGACTCAATCAGAGGTTGTGAAAGTTTGTGCACCGGCATTTGCGGGCACTGCTAAGGTCGACCTCGCAGCATTCACCATAAAAAAGGGCGACCGATTGGCAGGAATCATTTTCAAAAGAAATTCCGGGAAAGCACATTTATTTTCAATCAAATTTAAATTTTTTAGATTTTGACATCCGACAAGATATTTGATACCTGGAAACGATTAAGGCAAAGTTGAAAGCATTCTAAGAAGATAAATGAAATACCGTCATATGAACATCCTCGGATTTCACGAAGCATTAATCCAAAAATACAATTCCTACATCCAAAGCTTTTTGGTTATAAAAGATCCAAGAATTTTGGATACCGTCAAAGCTGAAATAGACAACAAAAAGCTTTGGCCTGAACCTTTGGTACAGTTTAATCCCACTTTTGAAAGCTCAAAACCCATCCATGACCTCTGTGACGAAGGCATTCTTCACGAAGAGTTCAAAAAGATTTTTTCGGGATTTAAAAATTTGTACAAACATCAGGAAGAAGCCATCCGATTGGGCGTATCCGGAAAGGAGTTTATCGTAACATCCGGAACGGGCTCAGGTAAATCGCTCACCTACCTGGCCACTATTTTCAATCACGTTCTTCATCAAGGCGTATCAGCTACCAATAAAATACTTGCTGTGGTAGTTTATCCGATGAACGCCCTGATCAATTCGCAGTACAAAGAAATCGCGAAATTCAAAGACGCCTACGAAAAAAGATACAACACACCTTTTCCGATAACCTTCGATCAATACACCGGACAGGAAACAAATGAGCAGAAAGATCAACTGAAGGCCAACCCTCCGCACATCCTTTTAACAAACTACATGATGCTGGAATTGATGATGACCAGAAGTGGAAGGGATTTAGAAATCAGGAAAAATTTTTTAGAAAACATCAGATTTTTGGTGTTTGATGAGCTACATACCTACCGGGGCCGGCAAGGATCTGATGTCTCCATTCTTATACGAAGGATTAAATCTGCTGCATCCAACAAAATAACCTGTATCGGAACCTCTGCCACCATGGTATCAGGTGATGCCACAACCCTCCATGAACAGAAAAAGAAAGTGGCCGAAGTGGCATCCACCATATTTGGGTCGGATATTCAGCCTGAACAGGTGGTCAATGAATATCTCGTCAGAAGTCTGAGTCTGGAGTATTCGCCGTCAAAAGAAGATCTCAGAAACGCAATTCAAAGTGGATTCTCACAACCGTCAGATGCAGCTGATTTTGAAAAACACCCTACGGCTAACTGGATCGAAAAACAAATAGCACTGGAGTTTAAAGAAGGTGTCTGGGTAAGGCGTAAACCCATAGAACTTTCGAAAATAGCAGAACAACTTGCAGAAAATGCAGAGGTACCTAAGGAGGATGCTTTAAACCATTTGGAACGACTGCTGGAATGGGCAAATGTGTTAAATACTAACCCTGATAAACAGAAAAATTATCTTCCCTACCGCATTCATCAATTCATTGCCCAAACAGGTTCTGTCTATTCCACACTGGGCGATCAGAAATCAAGAGAATTAAGTCTGGATGCCGGACTGTATGCTGATAGTAAGAATACCCGCTTGTTTCCACTTGTATTTAGCAGAATATCAGGGCATGAATTCTATTGTGTTAAGTTAAACAAAAGTGACTCCACCATCTTGCCCCGAGAATTTAATGATGTAGTAGATGATGAAGACTACACCGATACTGAAGAGGGCTACTTATTTATTCAACATGAGGAGTATGAAGAACCGATTTGGGATGCCGACCGTGATATTCCTGAACTGCCCGAAACCTGGTTTAACTCGCCCAGAAAAGACGGATCAAGAAAATTAAAGAAAGAGCGAGAAGCTCGGCTACCGCGCAAAATATGGTTTACCAGAACAGGGGAATATTCCTTTACAGAACCTAAGGATTTTGAAGGTTGGTTTATTCCTTCACCACTAATGATCGACCCCACCTCTGGAGCCATCTACGATAACCAGACTGCCGAATGGACCAAAGTGACAAAACTGGGGGGCGAAGGGCGAAGCACTGCCACCACGGTTTTATCCTTTGAGACCATCATGCTTTTGCGCGAATTTAGAGAGGCCCCAGAGAAGCAAAAACTCTTAAGTTTTACCGATAACCGGCAGGATGCTTCCCTACAAGCGGGCCATTTCAATGACTTTGTCAAAATAGGTCAGTTGCGGGCAGCAATCGTTAAAGCACTTGATAAATACCATACTCTTGATTACTCGAATATCGCCGAAAAGGTTTTTGAGTGTCTGAACCTGAGCCAGGACCAGTATGCCAGACAACCCGCAAATTTTCCCGGTCAAAAAAAAGAAAACGATGATGTCTTTAAAGACTTTATCATGTACCGGCTGTTGCAGGATTTAAGGCGAAGCTGGCGCGTGGTTTTACCCAACCTTGAACAGTGCGCTTTGCTTACCTTCGAATATAAGCATTTGGCAGAATCCGTATGCGACGACTCGCTCTGGCAATCCAACCGTTTGCTTAGGGCCATGACAGCAAATGAACGACAGGAATTCCTCCATCAGGTATTTGATTTCTTCAGAAAATCGTATGCACTTAGTTTCTCCATGCTCGAACCGGGTGTGATGGCATCCAATGCAAAAAAAATTAAGGAAAAACTGAAAGAACCCTGGACATTGGACGAACATGAACTACTGGAAGTCCCCAATTGCATACGGGTGGAGCGATTATCTTCCTCCCAAAGAACTTTGTATTCCAAAAGCGCGGGTTTTACAAGCGATTTTGGTCGATATTTAAAAAATAAAGCTGCCAATTACGGAATTAAAATCCAAGGAAATGAGGCCTATGAAAATTTCACTTATGAACTATTCGATTTTCTTAGCCAGGCAGGATGGCTGGTCAGGAGATCAGCTAAAACGGAGGCTAATAAAGAAGCCGGCATTTACCAGTTAAAAGTTGACAACCTCATCTGGCGTAGAGGAGACGGTGAAAATCTGATACCTGACTTAATTAAGCATTATTCCTACAGGCCTCAGCAATTAAGGCCAAACGAATATTTCCAGCGGTTTTACATGACCAATTTCCAGGACATTAAGCCTATTGAAGGCCGCGAACACACCGGGCAGATCAATTCAGAGGTAAGAAAAATACGCGAGGAAAAATTCAGAACTGGAGAAATTTCTGCACTGTTCTGTTCGCCCACCATGGAATTGGGAATTGACATTTCCGACCTTTCCATTGTACATATGCGCAACGTGCCGCCATCACCGGCCAACTACGCACAACGTAGTGGGCGTGCAGGCCGAAGCGGACAGGCCGCACTGGTGCTGGTCTATTGCTCCAATTTCAGCGCTCATGACCGGCATTACTTCAAACACGCCACCCAAATGGTAGCCGGCAGTGTATCGGCTCCGCGAATGGATCTGATGAATGAGGAACTTCTGCGAAGTCATCTGAATGCTTCCATTCTTACCCGGAAGCCCTTGAGCACCCCGAACAACTCTCTCGGCGACCTGGTCGATATTAGCCGATTTGAAAGCCTTCCGCTGAAGCAGGAAATTGCTGACACACTCAATATCAGTGAAAACGAAAAGGCGGAAATCCTACGGTATTACAAAAAAGTAATTGATGATGCCTATTTCAAAAACGAGGCGGTTAAAAGAAAACCCTCGTGGTTTACCGACGACTGGATAAAACAAAACATTGATTCCTTTCTGCACGCTTTTGACCGTTCGCTTGACCGCTGGAGAAAACTCTATAAAGCTGCACAAAGTCAAATCAAAGCGGCTACCTCCATCATCGAAAACAGAATTTATGAAAACGATCACGAGAAGAAAAAAGAAGCGCACAAAAGCCTCCGACAGGCCGAAAGACAAAGAGACTTGCTGCTGAACGCATCTTCGGATGGCATTAATAACTTTGGCGATCAGTCCGAGTTTTATCCCTATCGCTATCTGGCTGCCGAAGGATTTTTACCAGGTTACAACTTTACCCGTCTTCCCATCCGCTCATTTTTGGAGACCAATGAGGGCGGTGGCGAGTACCTCTCAAGGCCTCGTTTTATTGCATTGAGTGAATTCGGGCCGCGCAATGTGATCTATCACGATGGTACTAAATACCGGGTGGACCGCATGATTCTGACAGAAGCTGACCTTAATTTGAAGAAAGGAAAAATCTGTCCCAAAACCGGATACTTCCTCTTCGACAAACAATATGGGTACGAAGTAGACCCCATTATCAATGAACACTTACAACTGGATTACAGCAAACATGTACATACCACATTACTTGAAATGGCGGAAACACGAGCCTATGAAATACAGAGAATTACCTGCCAGGAAGAGGAACGAACCAAAAAAGGATACGATGTTCAAACCTATTTTGCCGTTGATAGCGGCTTCGAAAACACAACCGAAGGAATCGTAAGTATAGGCAATGAAAAACTATTACACATCCATTATATTCCGACCTGCCGGATTTTTAAACTGAATTTGAAATGGCGGACTTCGAATGAAGATGGTTTTACCCTTAATCTGAATACAGGCTACTGGCAAAGCAAAAAACAAAAAGAAGAAAAAATAAATGCCGGTGAGGTTGACAGTTTAAAAGATGTAAAGCTGTTTACTTCTGACACAGCCAATGCCTTGTACATTCAGCCTGTAAAAGCACTCGGCCTTGCTGGTGGCAGCAATGGAGTAATTACCCTAATGTTTGCCATTAAGCGGGCCATCGAAAATTATTTCCAGGTGGAAGCCAATGAGATAGGCGCCTCTATTATGGGTGACGATGAAGCTCCAAACATACTCATCTACGAAGCAGCTGAAGGAAGCCTGGGGGTGCTCTCCCAAATCGTAGATCATCCCTCCACTTACCATGCCATTATGACAGAAGCCTACAAACTGTGCTTTTTCAAAAATGGTGTAGAGGAAGAAGGAGAAGTAATTCCAGCCACTTATGACGATTTATTAAGTTACTATAACCAATCGTATCACCATCAAATTGACCGAAATTTGATCCGGGATGCGCTTAAAAACTTGCAAAATTCAACATTGGAAATCATATCCAATCAATCATTCAATAGCTATGATGAGCATTATCACTTCCTCTTATCATCCATTGATTCAAACAGCAGCACTGAAGAAAAATTTTTAAAATTCCTCTATAAAAAGGGTATCCGATTGCCGGATGAAGCGCAACCGAAGGTAAATAAAATGTTTGTCCGACCGGATTTCTTTTATAAACCCAATATATACATTTTCTGTGACGGCACCCCACACGATGATCCTGAAGTAAGGAAGCATGACATGGCAAAGCGTGCCGCGCTAAAAAATGCCGGCTATCAGGTACTGTCCTGGTACTACAAAGACCCGCTGGAAGACTTGATTGCCACACGCCCTGACATTTTTAAAAAAGTAAAAGAAAAATGATGGCAACCGTTTTCGACTATAAACCCGGCAGCCTGGTGACCTTTCGCAACAGACCTTGGGTAGTGCTGCCATCGGAGGATCCGGAGCTAATGTTGTTAAAACCTTTGGGAGGATCCGATGAAGAAATCACCGGTATTTACCTTCCGTTACTGGACATGCACCATGAGCTCCGGCACTACGACTTCGACAAACCTTCAGCAAACGATTTGGGCAATTTCTCATCTGCTAAACTTTTGTACAATGCAGCCCGGTTGACGTTTCGCAATGCGGCCGGTCCCTTTCGCTGCCTGGGCAAAATTTCCTTTCGTCCAAGGCCTTATCAGATGGTGCCCCTGATCATGGCGCTGAAGCAGCACACCACCCGGCTTCTGATAGCCGATGACGTAGGTGTGGGGAAGACCATCGAAGCCTTGCTGATCGCCAAGGAACTGTACGAAAGAAGAGAAATCAACAGCTTTGCCGTTGTCTGCCCTCCCCACCTGTGCGACCAGTGGCAGGACGAACTGAAAGATAAATTCGGCATTGAAGCGGTGATCATTCGGTCCGGTACGGCCTCTTCCCTTGAAAGGCAAATCAAAACCCACGAAAACATCTTCCGCGCCTTTCCTTTTCAAGTCATTTCCATTGACTACATTAAGTCGGGAAACAAACTTCAGGTCTTTGTCGACCATTGCCCTAAACTGATCATCGTAGATGAAGTCCATACCTGTGCCAGGCCTGCCGGTGCCAATGATTCACAGCAGCAGCGGTACCACCTACTTCACCTCATCGCAAAAAAACCAAATCAGCATTTGGTGCTCCTGACGGCAACACCGCACAGCGGAAAACAGGAAGAGTTTCAATCGCTGCTGGGCTTGCTGAATCCTGAATTTGAAAACATGGATCTGCTACATTCCAGCCAAAAAGAAAGGAAAAAAATTGCCGGATACTTTATCCAAAGGCGCAGAGGCGATGTGCAGAATTGGCTCGATGAAGAAACCCGGTTTCCTGTGCGCATTTCCATAGAAAGAGATTATGAGATCAGCGAAAACTACGCAGCGGTATTCGATGATATTCTGGAGTACGCCCGTGAAATTGTAAGGAAAAACCATTCCAACACGCACAGTCAACGCTATGCCTACTGGGAAGCATTGGCACTGCTGCGCGGAGTGATGAGCAGCCCGGCTGCCGGTATCTCCATGCTCACCAAAAAAGCACAGAAAAAGATGATTACCGACGAAGACGATGACCCGCACAACGCGCCCGAGCAGGCAGATGTGGCCGAAAGCGTGATGGATAATGACTTTGCTTCTGACGACAACCTGCCCCTGTCGGCGCTTGGAAAAAAAGGAAAAGTCGTACAGGATTCTGAGGCAAAACGACTCCTGGAATATGCCTGTAGATTGAAAGATCTTTGTGGAATTGAGCACGACCATAAAGCCAAAGAAGCACTCGCTCAGATTAAAAACTTTCTTGAAAGAGGGTACAACCCCATTGTCTTTTGCCGCTACATTCAAACAGCCAATTATTTAGGAAAAATTTTTAAAAATAACCTGACGGGAAGAAACTTTAAAAACCTCCATATCGAAGTCGTCACCAGCGAACTGAACGATGAACTGCGCAGGGAGAAAATCGCCGAAATGAACAAATCGGAAAGGCGATTGCTCATTGCCACCGACTGCCTGAGTGAAGGCATCAACCTCCAGGAATCCTTCAATGCATTGCTGCATTACGATCTGCCCTGGAACCCCAACCGGCTGGAGCAGCGGGAAGGGCGTATTGATCGCTTCGGACAACTGGCCGAAACCGTAGAGGTGGCTCTGTTGTACGGCAATAACAATCCCGTGGATGGTGCAGTACTGGACGTACTGCTTCGCAAAGCCCGTGATATAAAGGCCTCTTTAGGCATCTCGGTCCCCTTCCCTGAAAACAGCACCACGGTGATGGAAGCCGTTGCAAAAGCCATTTTGTTAAAATCATCAATTTTGACAAAACAGGTCCACCGCCAGCGCTCCTTGTTTGAAGACGAGGATATTGAAAATGAAAAAAAGCGCGTAGCCATTGCCTATGATGAGGCCCGGCAGAAAGAAGAGGCCCTGCGAAGCATCTTTGCCCAAAACACCATCAATCCCCGCGAAATCGAAGCCGACCTGCGCGAAGTAGACGAAGCCATCGGCGATGTAAAAGCCGTAGAACAGTTTGTAGTGGATGCGCTGCGGTTTATGGGAGTTCAGGTGGATGCAATAAAAGATGGGTACAAGCTGTACACTACCAACATCCCGGAGCGTCTGCGTCTTTTGCTGACCGACTCCACGCAAATTCAGGTTTCGTTCAAATCGCCTACCCCTGCCGGATTCAAATACATCGGCCGGAACCATCCCTTTACCCAACATCTGGCGCAATACATCATCAACAGCGCCTTTCAACGAGACCAGGGCTGCGCTGCCAGAGCGGCCGTGCTGCGATGTGCAGAGGTCAATCAAAAAACTGTACTGTTTCTGTTTCGGGTGCGCAACGTCATTGCCGAACAGGCTACCGGCAAATACATAGTGGCTGAAGAAATGTGGTTGTGGGGATATGTAGGTGACGTAAGCGAAAGTCACTTCCTGGATAAAGATACCGCCATGCACCTGCTGATGAATGCAAAACCCGTCCAAAACATCGAGGATGAAGAAAAGGCCTATTGGTTAAAGGAGGAAATGGCCTGGGTGCTGGACGAAAAAACCTTTCGCACGATCACCGACCCCGTCGCATGGCAAAGAGGCCGCCATCTGGTGGAATGCCACACCCGGTTTAAAAATCTGGTCAACGGCAACTCGTACACAGTGGTAGAACCCGTTTTGCCCATGGATGTGCTGGGCATTTACATTTTTTTGCCTCAAATTAGTGAGTGAAAAGTGAAAAGTGAAAAGTGAAAAGCTAAAAGTGAAAAGTGAAAAGTGAAAAAAGAAAAAAGAAAAAAGAAAAAAGAAAAAAGAAATATGAATCGAAGTCCTTTAAGAGATAAAAGTTATTCCTTTTCTGTAAATATTGTGCGACTTATACAGTATTTGCAAACTGAGAAAAAAGAATTTATTCTGAGCAAGCAACTTTTGCGTAGTGGAACTGCCATTGGAGCTTTGTTGCGAGAAGCTGAATTTGGGTAAAGTACCCCAGATTTTATTAATAAACTAAATATAGCCTTGAAAAAGGCTAATGAAACAGAATACTGGCTTAATTTATTAAAAGACACTGAGTACATTGAATTAGAGCTGTTTGAAAAAAGAAATGCAGAATGCAAAGAGCTAATTTCCATGCTTGTTTCAAGTCTAAAGACTTTGAAAGCTAAAGGTTTAAAAAATAAATACTCTAAATGAAAAATGAAATGGCAGCTATTCCCTAACTCATCTTAAACTATTTTTAACTTTTAACTCTTAACTTTTAACTTTTATCTGTTAACTTTTAACTCTAACCATGAAGTACTCCACCATCAACATACAGGGCAATCTGCTCTCCGAAGAAATCCTGCAAAAGGTCGAAACCGGCGAGGCACAGGGACAGCGAGCCACCGACTTTGGCTTTGATCCGGATACCAACCTGCGCAGCGAAATCGAGTACGCCTGGAGCCGCATCAAATTAGACTGGAAACATTTTTATGCTAAATCGCAGAACCTGCCTGCCAGCGACCCTTACGGTACCACCCTCACTCGCAGGTGGATGGTGCAGTTTTTCAGCTCGCTGGGTTTTGAGCTGACAGGGCAAACAAGCAACCTGCAGGGCGGTAACAACCAGGGGTACTCCATCAGCCACACAGCCGCCAACCTGGACCATATGCCCGTTCACATCGTAGGTTTTAATGAGCCCGGCCATCCCGAAAAAAACACCCTCGACGTCAGGACCAGCGGGGGCACCTCGCGCCTGTCGCCCCATGCCACCGTGCAGGAATACCTCAACGTAACCGATCACCCGTTTGGCATAGCTACCAACGGCTTCTACCTGCGCCTGTTGCGCGATAGCGGCCGCCTCATAAAGCTTACCTATGTGGAGTTTGACCTCAAGCGCTTGCTCGACGAAGACAAGTACAGCGAGTTTACCCTGCTCTACCGCTTGCTGCATGCCAGCCGCTTTGCCTCCCGCAAAGCCGAAGCCAGCCAGTGTCTGCTCGAAAAGTACTACCAGGACAGCATCGAATCCGGTAACCGCATCCGCGAGAAGCTAAGCCTCGCCGTCCGGGAATCGCTCCTGGCTCTGGGCAAAGGCTTCCTGCAGCACGAACACAACACCGCACTCCGACAAAAAATTCAAAGCGGAGAGCTCTCGGCCAAAAACTACTACCACCAGTTGCTGCGCCTCGTTTACCGCCTGCTGTTTTTGATGGTCATCGAAGAACGCGATCTGGTGTACGACCCCGAGGATACGTCCGAAGCTACCCGGCGCCTGAAAAAAATCTACCTGCAGTACTACAGCATCACCCGACTGCGAAAACTCAGCACCATCCGCTTTGTGCACGAGCAACAGTTCAACGACTTGTGGCAGGGACTGCTTCAAACCTTTCAGCTGTTTAAAGAAAAAGGCAAAGGCCTAAAATTGGGCATTAGTCCGCTGGACGGCGAATTGTTTAGCGATCAGGCCCTCAGCGACCTGGAGCAGTGCCTCATCAGCAATAAGCTGCTGCTGGAGTGCATACGCAATATGAACGAATTCGAAGACGAAAAGCGCAACCGGGTAACCATCAGCTACCGCGCCCTAGATGTGGAGGAGCTGGGCTCGGTGTATGAGGGCCTGCTCGATCTGCACCCGGTCATCGAAAATATAGAGGCCGCCAATGCGGAAATGATCGGCTTCACCTTTTACCAGGGTACCGACCGCAAAATCACCGGCTCATACTATACCCGGCCGGAGCTGGTGAGCGAGCTCATCAAGTCGGCCCTGATACCCGTAATTGAAGAACGGCTCAGGGCACAGGCCGGCAACAGAGAAGCGCAAGCACAGGCTCTGCTCCAACTCAAGGTGTGCGATGCGGCTGCCGGCAGCGGGCACATGCTCCTGGCGGCTGCCCGTACCATCGCCTGGTACCTGGCCAGGGTAAAAAGCGGAGAAGAAAACCCGGCACCCTCTCTCTACCGCAGCTGCCTGCGCGATGTCATACAGCACTGCATCTATGGCGTAGACCTCAACCCCTATGCCGTGGAACTGTGCAAACTGGCCCTGTGGATTGAAGGACACAACAGCGGTAAACCCCTCAGCTTTTTAAACCATCGAATATGCAATGGAAACAGCCTCCTGGGCGTCACCGATTTAAGCGTATTGAAAAAAGGAATCCCCGATAATGCCTATGAGTCCGTTGATGGCGACGATAAAAAAGTGTGTAAACAGCTGAAAAATGCCAATAAGCAATTTCACAACACCAAACAGCTCAGCCTGGATTTTGACCTAACTGAAACCACCAGTACCGGGACCATTACAAACAGTTACAAAGAGCTGGAAACCATAGGCCAGGATGATGTGGAGGGCGTAAGACGGATAAAAGACAAGTTTGAAAAGCTCCGCAAAGACCCCGGCTGGTATAACAAATGGCAGGCCTGCAACCTCTGGACAGCCGCCTTCTTCTGGCACTACACCGAAGAAAACAGAATGGCCGCCCCCACCAGCGATCGCCTGTACCGGTTTCTCGACCACCCGGCAGCTGCTTAAGGACCTATGACGGGAATGGCCAATGCCCTTTCCATGAAACATAAATTCTTTCACTGGCCCCTGGAGTTCCCCGATGTGTTTGAGCAAGGAGGCTTTGACGTCGTGCTGGGCAATCCGCCCTGGGAAAGAATTAAGCTGCAGCAGCAGGAGTTTTTTGCAAACCGTGATGCAACCATTGCCAATGCCCCCAATGCAGCAGCACGCAATGCATTAATCAAAGCGCTGCCACAAACCAACCCTCAGCTGTTCAAAGAATATGAGCAAGCCCTGCATACTGCCGACTGTACAGGTAAATTTTTGCGCGAAAGCGGAAGATACCTGTTAACGGCTGTGGGCGATATCAATACCTACTCTGTTTTTGCCGAAATCGCTTCCTCATTGGTCAACAAAAAAGGAAGAACCGGCATCATAGTACCTACCGGTATAGCCACCGACGACAGCAACAAAGCTTTTTTTGGCGCCATGGTCGAAAGCAACCGACTGGTGAGCCTTTTTGATTTTGAAAACAGGGAAAAGATTTTCAAGGATGTGGACAGTCGCTACAAATTCTGCCTGCTTACCCTTGCCGGTTCGGATATAGGCCAGCAAAAAGCCCGCTTTGGATTTTTCCTTACGCGGGTAGAGCACCTGCAGGACGATAGGCGGATATTCAGCTTGAGCCGCGAAGATTTTCTGCGGCTAAATCCCAACACCAAAACCTGCCCGGTGTTTCGCACGCGCGTGGATGCCGGGCTTACCACCAAAATTTACCGGCGCGTACCGGTGCTCATTAACGAAAACACCGGGGAAAATCCCTGGGGGGTTAAGTTTGCAACAATGTTTCACATGAGCAACGACTCCCACCTCTTCCGCACGCGGCAGCAGCTGGAGGCCGAGGGCTTCCGCTTGTGGGGCAATAAAATGAAACGAGGCAATGAGGTATGGCTGCCGCTGTACAAAGCCAAAATGATCTGGCACTACGACCACCGCTACGGCACCTAGGCAGGGGTAGATAGCCGGTCATCCACGCAAACACCCACCCCCACCCCGGAGCAATATCAGGACCCCTGCTATCAGATATTGCCCTGGTATTGGGTGGAGGAAGGCAGAGTAAAGGAAATTACCCAGGATAAGTGGTTTATTGGGTTTAGAAACATCGCCAGATCAACTGATGAAAGAACAGCAATCATTTCACTGGTACCTGAAAGTGCTGTTGGTAATTCTATGCCATTAATCTTTTTGGAAAAGTCCTCTATTTCTAAGTATGTTTTCGCATCTATTTTAACTTCATTAATATTTGACTATTGTACCAGACAGAAACTGGGTGGAGTGAATATGACTTTTGGATATGTACAGCAGTTACCTGTACTATCGCCACTTCAATTGAAATTTTCAGAAAGGCAGATACTTTGCAAAGCACTTGAACTTTCCTACACCTCCTGGGACATTAAAGCCTTTGCCGATGACGTATGGAGAGAAGCGGGGGAAAGTGAAAAGGTAGAAGTGAAAAGTGAAAGGTTTGGGGAGTTGAGTGCGTTGCAGGCGGCTATCGTACAGCAGTGGGAGGAAAATAGGGCGGCCACCGGAGGCCATGCGTGGGCGCCACCCGAGTGGCACGAAGATTATGGCCGCAGCCCCGACGAAGTGGAGGGCTGCCCGCTGCCCCCCTTTAAATGGGACGAGGAGCGCCGGGCCGTGCTCAAAGCCGAACTCGATGCCCTATACGCCAGGCTCTACGGCCTCACCACCGAAGAGCTCCGCTACATCCTCGACCCACAGGATGTGTACGGCCCCGATTTCCCCGGCGAAACCTTCCGCGTGCTCAAAGAAAAAGAAATCCGACAATTTGGCGAGTACCGCACCAAACGACTGGTGTTGGAGGCCTGGGACAAACTGCAGGAGCAATCTGCACAGTGACTTCCCATATGGCCCGCAAGCCTTGCCTTCACATCAACTATCCGATGACATACGGCTCCCGGGCGATAGCATTAGCTCCGGGTATTACAACACAAAAAGTACCGTCATTTAAGTAAAATATTGGTCATGCGTTTTGCGATGATCTGTATCTGTATTAGCGATCTCTTTATAGAATAAAATAGCCTGGATTCTTTACCGCTAAATTCACATAAAATAATAGATAGGGAACAATTGGGAAGTCCCTACCAGGACGGCAAAAAAAAATTATACTTAGACAATTTACTCCAAAATAAGTTTTATCAAATGAAATTTTGAATCAGATACCGAAGCGTTTAGTACTAAATCCATTGCTGTTTGGATTTGTCTCCAAATAAAAAAAAATTTCAGGTGGTTGCTTAGTAATCAACCATCCTTGCGAAGGTAGAAACCCTCCGTTCAATCCTTTTTAAAAAAGGGATTTTGTAGTGTAGCGAATCAACGGATTCAAATTCATGTTGCTACAAATAAAATTTACGAAAAGATAAAATTTAAAACGCAAAATTTGTAAAATAAGTGATGTTAGTTTTGTTGTATTAAAAATGCATTGATGATGATCCTTATGCCCTAAAAAATAAAAAATAATGGATATTGCTTTTTTGCGCTTGAGAACAACATTATGCTTTAAAAATTCGTGGGTCAAAAAAATAAAAAAAAACAACGGGGCTGACCACACTCTATTGAGATGCAAATACAGCGTATGGAGGCCAGAAACCACTCAAAAAACGGGGCAAATACCGAAAAGCCAAAAGAGTAGGAAAAAATGATTACGTCTATAAAAATGAAAAAAGTTCTTTTCAATTTGATTTTGGTTATGGCAATTTCTGTTTTGATGACATCTTGTTACACTTTAACTTTTTCAGTGGGAGAAGGTGCAAAAACAGGCATTGAAGTATGTGAGAAAAACCATTACTTAATTTATGGTTTAGCTCCGGTTAAAACCGCTGATCCATCTATAATGGCAGGTGGTGCAAAAGATTACACCGTAACCATCACCCACACATTTGTTGATGGTCTTTTGAACGCAATTACAGGCGGAATTTACACGCTTACTACTACGATCGTTAAGAAATAATTCATCTTCAGGGCTATTTGTACAAATAGCCCTTATTTTTTTAATTTTTGGCAATGAAAAAGATTCTTTTTATCACTGGGATAGCTTCATCGGTCTTTGGATTTTTTCAGGGATATCCATACGTTTTTGACTATGGTATTCTATCGAATTACGGAAAAGGCTATGTTTGGGGTTCAGCACTATTATTTTTCACCGGATTGGCAATGATTTATTTTGCTCTCAAAATAAAAAAACAAGCGCATAAAGTTCGGTTTTCAGACGATATTGATGAAACTGAACCTCGGAATTGATTTTCTTTTATTGAAGTGCAAGACTAAAAGTGAGATTTTGTAAGATTTAAAGGATATAGAATTTTCTGCTTTTCTTCTTTCACTATAATCGGAACTACCGCAAGAGGTAGTACCAGTAAAAAACAGTCCGGCAAAACAGATGATCTGAAGAAAAAGCTATCGGGTCTGACTCCTGCGGTATATGAAGCCACGGGAGTATGTGAGGGCACTGCATAGTGGATGATTTTTCCGGCCTGATTGGAGCCACTGGCATCGCCGATGGAGAGGTCACCTCCTAATTCAGTGTGTAGGCTGGTTACTCGATTACCGGTGTTGCAGGCAGCTCTTTAGCAGTGAGCGGTATGCGGTATACTCCACCGAAGTACTTCGTCTACGTACTACAACACCTCCTTTTTTTTTGATGAACAGTTTGCTGACAGCTGACGTTTTTGAATCTTTCTCAATTTTTCAGACTTCTTAGTCAGCTCTAACCATCAGGCCACTCTTTACCCTCTGCCCTACCCAATGGCACTTTTTGATCCGATCTATAATGTTCATATTACTTTTTGATTTTTGGGCTTATTTGAAGATAATGGTAATCTGGAACCCATTAAATCACCGATGATGATTCCTTATTTTTTCGATCTTAGTTCGGTATTCATCTTCTTCCAGATCGATTTTTATCCACTTAATTTTTGAACTCTGGCCTTTTATAAGGTGAATTTTTGATTTTGAAATTTCGAAAATCTCAGAGAGATATTCAATTAAAACTTTATTAGCTCTACCTTCTACAGGTGGAGATGCAATTCGTACTTTAAGAGTAAAATCGTCTACTACTTCTATGATATTTTTCCTGGAATTTGGCTTGGCTTCAATTTTTACAGTCATGATGATTGCATCGTTAATCCAAATCATTGATCAATCCATCGCACAAGGCGAGTTTGCAATCAATACAATTGCCGTTGTTTTCAGTTTCATTGGGTCTAAATATTCGATTAAACATGGTCATCGTTTTTCATGTGAAGGCCAAAAGAAAGCTAAACAAATAATCTATTGAAATATCGCTCTAAAAATGCGTTTTTCATAGATGCCATTGATGAAAAGGTGCCACACAATGCATTTTAAGCACTCTCAGCAGAGATCTATCGAATCAAGAAGCAAACAGGCAGTTTGGATGGTCAAAAACAGTTCTTGTACTACCATTTATTCCAAAATACGCGTAGCCAATGGGTGATTGGATAGGGGTTTGTGCTTTTCATATCCAACGATGGTCATCTTATCTTCAAATCGCTCTTTTTCAATTTCAAAATAATGGATAAAGCTCATAAACGAATGATCTATCAATTTGACTTTTTCTAGATTGATAAACACATATCCCTGTTCGAGGTAACGGTTGATGATTTTTTTATACGCGATTAAGTTGGTAAAAACCGCAGCGCCTTTAAAATGTAAAGTAATGATTTTCTGATTGTTTTCTTCCTTTACTTCCACAGAATACTTCGGGAAAAACAAATTTTTGATCCGTACCCCGTAGTAGAGATGAAACAGAATTTTGACAAGCATTCCGGCTAAGACCCCCAGTAGTAAATCCTCAGCTAAAGTGACCACTATTGTGGTCAGAAAAATAATGAGTTGTTCTTTGCCGATCTGGTAGGTATGGACAAACTCTTTGGGGGCAGCTAGCCGATAACCAGCATAAATCAACATGGCTGCAAGCGCTGAGTTTGGTATGAGCTCAATGATTGGAATTAAAAAAATCATGCTGAGCAAAAGAAACAGTCCATGAACGAAGTTTGACCATTTGGTGACTGCACCAAAACTTATATTGGAAGTACTTCTCACCACTTCGGAAATCATAGGTAATCCCCCCAATAATCCGGAAACGAGATTTCCGGCCCCCTGACCTATCAGATCGCCGTTGTAATTGGGCTGTCTTTTATACGGATCAAGGCTTTCGAGAGCCTTGACGGTGAGCAAGGATTCCAAAGTACTTACAAACAAAAACATGATTACATATTTCCAGAATGTCCCAGTATGAATCACGGAAAAGTCTGCATTGAAGTTTAGCTCTTCCCAGAAATTACCGATGCTTACCAGCGCATACGAGGGTTCACTTTCTTTAAAATGCCAGTAAGTGGTCAATGGCACGGCAACCAGCAATACGATCATGGGCGCCGGTATTTTTTTAAAAAAATTGATTTTTAAGAAAGGAAAAACAAACATGATCAAAAGCCCGATCACTCCAATGGCCGCAATATGCCAGTGTGCATGCAATACAAACTTGGGAATATCCATGTACAGCTCGATAGGACTTTCGCCTTTGTACAAGGTAGGATCATCGCCCAGCAGTACAGGAATTTGCTTGGCGATAATGATTAAACCGATGGCAGCCAGCATGCCATGAACCGCAGAGTGAGGGAAGAAATCACTCACGGTGCCAAGTTTCAGAAAACCAAAGAGCATCTGAAACAGCGCCATGACAACTACTACGGCAGCGGCAATTTTCCAGCCTTGTTCATCCCCACCAAAGTCTGTTATGGCACCGGCAGCAATGGTGATCAGGCCTGCGGCAGGACCTTTTATTGAAAGTTCGGCTACATTAAAAATCACCGTAACCAATCCGCCCACCATCGCTGAGAGCACTCCCATGGCAGCCGGAAAACCGCTTGCTTTGGCAATTCCTAAGCTTAAGGGTAATGCGAGTAAAAAAACCAGAAATCCGGAAACTAAGTCCTTTTTCCAATACAGCCTGAGAGCCTTCCATCCTGTTTCGATCCCTGCTTTGCGTTGTGGTTCCATTTATAGATGTATTTGATGAAGTTTATGCTGCTTTTAAAGCTTTTGCGTGATAATTTTTGATATGAGTTCCGTGAAATAATCGCGAATAAACCCGGATCAAAGCAATTCCGGAAAGGATGTAAGAAGAAGCAAAGAAAAAGGCCAGTAAAAACTGATCTTCCCGAATATGGCCAAAAATCAGGTCCTCGCCAATAAACGATGGAGTGACCGGAAATCCCATCAATCCCAAAACAGATACAAAGAAGATAAAAGCCAAAGTTTTATGCTCATAAATGTGTCCGTAATACTTTTTTAAATCAAAAAATTGAGGCTCCTTTTTATGAAGTATGTTTAGACATACCAGTGCTATCAAAGCAGAGGGCACTATACCCGATAAATATATCAACAGGTGCTCGTAGTCAAAATGATCGTTGAACGATACCCCAATGGCCACCAGAACATGATTGGTAAGTACCAGTAAAACACTAACCCTGGGATATGTCCTCTCGGAAAAAGCTTTTAAGACTAAAACAAATCCGATGAAAGTAAAAATCAGTGGAATTTGATGAAGCATTTCAGGCGATAAAATATTTTCATAGATCTTCATTAATATTCCAGAGATTATCAGTGGAATTAAAATGTAAAATGAATTTCGATAATGTATAAACCCTAACAAATTTCCAATCCTCTTAAAAGGATAAAATACTACTTTATTTATCAAATCATCCAAATAAAATTCTCTCAAAGCCAGCCAATAGACGCTATATTGCACTTTTCTTGAAAAACTTTCTTCAAAACTGTGCGGTGCAGGTTTGAAGTGATAAAACATATCCCTGATCAGATAAGCAACAGCCGATGGAGAGATCAGAAGCTGATACGTTCTCAAGAAAGCATTTCCCACAAAATGGAGTAAAGCAAGGATTTCCAGCCCAAGGGCTATTTCAATGAACATGATGCCAATTTGTGCAATGGAGGCATAGGCGATCTGTGTTTTGATGGTTGACTGTACTCTCGATATTGGGAAGGCCACCAGGGTGGTCATCAATCCAGTAAGCGCTATGATGATTCGTGCAAGTGGCTGTTCTCCCCAGAAATGTTCTGTGCGCAACAAAATGAAAACACCAAAATGGACCGACAGCGACCCATAGAAAATAGCGCTAGAAGGCGTAGGGCCTTCCATAGCTCTTGGCAACCATGCGCTAAAGGGAAGCTGGGCAGATTTGGCCGCAGCAGCCACTAAAAGGCACACGGAAATAAATAATCCGATGCTGCTTTGGCCCAGAAGATGCTCGTGTACCAATTGAGCATTACTTAGCTTCATGAACGTGACGTTTTCATGCCATAGATGATGGCTACCCCACATCGCCAGAAAGATCCCGACATCACCAATTCGATAGATTGAAAACACCTTTACTGCATTGCGCGATGGCAAATACCGCTCCCGATAAAATGCTACGAGCAAAAAAGAGGAAATGCCCAGCATTTCCCATCCCAGGAAAAGGGTTTCAAAGTTGCCGGAAAGCGCAGTTAAATTGTGGGCCGAAAAGAAAAACAACACAGTATTGAAAAAACGTTTGTATCCCGGTTCCATGTGCATGTAATAACAGCTATATCGAATGATCAGGAGAGTTATAAGCGATCCTACCAACAGATATACAGCTGAAACCTTATCAAAATAAAAATCAATCAGGAATACATACCGGTCGGTCTCATACAGCGCTACTTCCTTCACATTGATCTGCTCAAATCCATTGAACACCCACCACCCCGTAAAAAAAAGGGTCACTAGAAAGTGAAAGAAGGTGCCATAGAATGCAAGCCGTGACAAATACCTCTCATTTCGCTCCGGAATAAACAAAGAGATAAAAAACACCACAAAAGGCAGCAAAACAAAAAGCGCCAGCAACCATTCGATGCTCATGACTTATGAATGTTTTAAAATGTATACAGGCAAATCCAGGCAATCTGTTTCAAAAATTTGCTCTAACTGGTCAGCAACCGGCAAGGAGGTACAGATCGGCTGATAGGCCTTAAACTCTTCCGTCTGATGGTCAAAGTGATAGATTTCTTTAGTTTCCGGATGCAGGGCACACAAATGGATCCAGTTGTTTTTAAACCACTCATAGGTGGATTCATGCTGTTTGAGAGCAGATAAAATCAATGCGGGCAACTGTTCGATAATGACCATCAATCGAAGCGGAGAGTGAATGTTGAGCATTTGCGCAGGTAAACCAGTTCGCAAATCACCATCCATCCCATTTGCCACACCTATCAATCCCATTACATTATGGGGTAATTTGGTACCTGCACCTAAGCGATGATTATCTACTTTTGAAAAGTAATATTCCAGATTAATACCTCCGCATACCGGAGCAACAGCTCGCAGAATGTCTACCAAATATTCCCCATCCCGGTCCACTTGATAATCGTAGGAATTCAAAAACGACCGCCTGTCTAAAAACAAATGCTTGATGCTTGAGCGTCGACCAACAAAGCAAATTGCATTGGTGGCATGATTCCATTCCGGGCGAGGTTCAAAAAGCGATAAAGCTCTGAGTTTTACTTGCTCATGTACCTCCTTATCAGTTTTCGAAGAATCAATCATCAAAAATCTTCGCGAACGTTCTTTGGCATTTTTCTGCAGGGCGGCTTCAAAGAGCGTTTTGTTTACTTGATGTTTTTCAATCAGATCAGATGGTATTTGATGCTCATCGTAAAATTCAATTTCATCCTTGGTGGTATCGTGCAAGGCGGCAATAAAGTGGGTTGTATCCGGAATGTATATACCTCGTCTTTTTAATTGATCTCTCACTGAAGGATGGTTTGCCATATAGGCTGCTACTTTGGCATTTACCGAACCTGCCCTGCCGCTGCATGCGCCACAGTCATATCCAGCGTAATGGGTATTGTTTACGCTGCTGGCACCATGCCCTATCACATATATCAAGGGTGCAAAATTTTCCACCAGACCTATACTTCGCAGCAATCCTTCGATTCGGTCAGTCATTTCATCGACCGTAAATCCAAGTTGTAGTCCCTGTGAAAATTTAATCGGATTTTGTGCTTCAATCTTCAGTTTTCCGTACTTGTCCATATGCCTGAAAGAAGACACATGCAAAGGCGAATCAGAGGGATAGAATAAGTTTTTGGTTAGTCGAAACATGGAGCCTAAGCCTAAAAAATGGCTAAGTAGCCAACCGCCTGCCACCCCATGACTTTCTTTACGCATGTGCCAATCAGTTTTATGGCGCTTCCTGGCTTCATATTCTCTGATCAAGTAGTTGGGCTGAACCGGTGCTGGGCATGACTTGGTAAAAAACTTACCGTGTTCGGGCTGAAAGTAAAACTCCACATTAAAAAATCCGGCCGTTCCGAAAGTTTCACTTCCCGGTATCAATTCTTCGATGTATCGCCGGAACGAACATTCACGGTCATCAATGCACAAAATGGCTTGTACCTGCTTGATTTTTGATTGTTCTTCCTCAACCGGCACTTTCAAGCCAAACAACACCTGGTCATAGTAGCTCCATTCGTAAATTTCCTGCCAGAGCGCATATATTTCAAAAAGCTCAGATGGAGTAATGTTTCCAATGATATTTTTATCAAAATTTTTATCTGCATAAAAGGCTGCAGAGTGCCATTTACCTTCACCAAATTTTATGTCTAATGCATCTATTTCAAGCAGCAATTCAAAAGCGATAAACTCTTCAAGGGAAATTTTCCGATGATCCAATAGTAAATGAGGGTTTTCCTCCAATACAGCAACCATACCCGACCATCCCGGATGTGCGAATTGTTGGTCAAACAAATAATGTTCATACAACGATTCATCCTCCACTACAATCTTTAATAATTCGTCTAAATTCAAATTTTTATGCAACAATAATTTTTCCGCGCGTTTACTTCGAAAAGGTTTAATAAACGTAAGCCTTTGCAATTCTCTGATGGCATTTAAAAAATCCCTGTTTTTTAATGGAAAATGCCAGACAGAAATGCCTTGGTCTAAAAAATTACATACTGTTCTAAATAAAATAGGATGGGTAACCTTATCAATCTCAAACTTTAATGCATCTTTCCACTGCTCACGAAGTGAACCAACTTTTTCCTCTATGGATTCATCATATGTTTTGTAAAGCAGCTTTTCTCTCCAGATATTCAGTAGGTCGTGATTAAATTTTTTAGCCAAATATTTTTCAAAAAATACCTGATTTATTACTCCTTCTTGATACAATTTACGATATTCGTCAAGTGGTAAATAAGTGCGATATCCAAAAATTTTTGACGCTTTTTCCATCGCTTTGTGAAACTCATCATGCTGAAAAGCATGTAAAGTATTGTGATGCACAAAGTCTTTTAAAGGATTCTGTGTTGGCAAATAATGTTTGAGTGCATGAATCAAGTCATGTGCACGTTGAGCAGTGACCATAAAATTTCAGGTATTTTTACGTATAAGAAGAAAGAGTAAAAGGCACTTTACAGCTGAAAATTCAAACAGCAGAGAGCGAATCCAGTTTCAAAGTGCCAAAAAGGATGCAAAGTGAAGTATTTAAATGAAAAAGGGACTTTGATGAAAACTTTTGATACGTGCTTGTTTTTCGATTTTTTAGAAGGAAAGATATCTTCCTGCTTAAAAAAGTTGTGTGATCAGTTTGGTGAATGCCTTCTTCTTCAGACTCTTTTTCAGATGATTCAGCAATATAGAAGATATACTCCGGATAAGTAGTTGGGTTTACTGCCACAGGAGAAGTAACCTGGGCTCTTTCAAATAGTTGAACTTTATTGATAAAAATTTGATTCGGGGCCTGACTTGAAGATTCCAGACCTCCGAAACCCGGCAGAATCAGTTGATAGGCATTTAAAATGAGAAAAAGAAAGTATTTTGCTATCAACATGTATCAAAATCTCATGCAAAAGTACAGAATTGAAAGTACTGCCGATAAGTTAATGCAGAATTAAAAAAATTATTAATGCCCCTGAATCGGATTAGCCCTTGAATTCATCCAGGCTATCCGTCACAGGGCATGTTTCGGAATGTTGATTAAAAATATGCCGTTTGTCATGCAATGCGCTACAGGTGAGGGACCACCGGGAGGTAGTCCCTTGGTCCCTGAGTTATCTGAAGAAGAAGTTACCCGGAATCACACCTGCAGTAAACGAATCGACCGGAGTAAGTGTGGGTACTGCATAGCGGATGATTTTTCCGGCCTGGTTGAAGTTGCCGGCATCGCCCAGATATAGGTCACCTCTTATAGGGTCAATATCGAGGGCATAGGCTGTCCGCTCGATTACCGGAGTGGTAGGCAGTGTCGCTGATGTAATAGACATGCGGAATACTCCACCAAAATACTTGTCGTCTACAAAATACAGGACATCCTTTTCCTTATTGATGCACAAATTCGAAGGAAACTGGTCGGGATTGTCAAAGTTGAGAACTGCCTCTACTTCATCTGTATTCAGGTCTATTCTCACCAGGGCCCCGGGCGTGCTGTTGGCAGGATTGGTCCAGTCTTTCCTTCCACCGCACAGCACCCATAGCTTGCCGTTTTTGTCCAGTGCATAGGAGTTGGGGTTGTAGGGTACCTGAATCTTCTTCACCAGCTGATAGGTACTTGCATTAATCACGCTCACTGTGGAGTCTGTCGAAAATCCACCGGAATTCAGCACATAGAGCTTATTGCCCTGAGAGTGAAAGTACATCTTCTCCGGGCCGCTGCCACTAAGCACTTCTCCCACTTTCTCAAAGATTTGCGTCTGATAAAAGAAAACCTTGCCGGAAGCCCAATCGGAAAATGCAACTGTAGAACTGCCCGTTCTCATGGCATACCGCGGTGAGGCCATGTCTTCCAGGGAACGAAAAAGTTTCATGTTGTTGGCATCTACGATGCGCACTGCACCCGAATTGTTAGCTACCAGATATCCGTACGATAAGTCAAAATACGCAGATTGGAAAATATTGCCGATGGGCAAGTTGTTGACTTTTTGATAAATGTCGTGCTCTACCTGTTTGCTCTGCGGATCGTAGAAGTCGAGCGTACCTGTACCGGTGCCAAACGGCCCCTCATTTACAACCAACACGCCTGGTTGATAGAGTTTGTCGGGCAGTTGGATGTCGTCTTCTTTTTTCGAACAGGCAATGGCTACGATTCCAGCCAGGAGTAATAGTCGCGTTTTCTTCATGATTTGGTGTATTTA
Organism: Schleiferia thermophila; assembly: GCF_003337435.1. GTDB lineage: Bacteria > Bacteroidota > Bacteroidia > Flavobacteriales > Schleiferiaceae > Schleiferia > Schleiferia thermophila. The sequence goes on along the minus strand of NZ_QPJS01000001.1, from coordinate 875,124 downwards.
GGGTTAGTAAACTGAAGGTTCAGGGTAAATCTAAATTCGCGGCCAGGCATAGGCCTGTGCGGTATGTACGCATACTCCGTATTTGCCAGATTGCGCACTTCACCGCTGAGTCTGAGGGTGAATTTCTGAAGGGACACAAATCTGGAAACTAATAAGTTCAACACTGTAAATCCGGGCAAGATTCCGGATGGGTGATTGTCGGAGAGCGTGTGTTGGGAAGATTGATACACCATTTGTACACCTGCATGCCACACTTGTGTCTTTACGCCTAGATGTGCATTTCCGATGTGCTGCGGGGTGTAAATGGCCAATTTGCCGGCTGCTGCATCTGACCCCTGGATCACATTTCGGCAGTATGTATAGGCAACTATTAAGTGAGCCAATGTATTTGAGAAGAGCTGTACGCTGCCTTCTACGCGTGTTTCCGCTCCACCTGCCAATGTTTTTCTCAGATTAACCGGAGACCAGAGACTGCCCTGAGGCTGCCAGATGATTTGGTTTTCTAAAGATTGCACGAAAGGCGTCAGGAAAATTTTTCCTTCCGTCCGATGTTTTTTCGAGGCATAGGAAATCATTACATCAGCAGTGTAACCTGATTCCGGCAAGATGTTGGGATTTCCTCCCGGTACCCAATACCTTTCATTCAAAGTGGGCCAGCGAAAGTGATTGCCTCCAGTAGCTTGGATGCTCCAATTAGCCACGCTGTAGCGCCCGGCCAATCGTGCGATTAGCGGAGAAGCCCTGCCATCCTGCCATTCGTTGCGCAGCGTAGCACTGAGCTGCAGCGCATCGGTGAGCTGGTATTCATAGCCGGCGTTCAAAAGACTGATATGCGTTCCCACTTCAGGAAGTCTATTGGCAGAGGGTGCCTGATATCGGTGATGCTCAGCATTATAGGTAACATTAGACCTTTTTCCAGCTGAAAAAGCACCCCTTGCGAAGAATTGCCATCCGTTGACTTCGCTGGTGTCCTTCAGTCCTAGCAGGTCATGATGATACACTATCTGCTCAGCAATAGCCCCGCCACCGGCTGCGAGCCTCAGTTTTGTGCCGGTAAAGGTGTAGTTGATTACACTTCTCTGGTTCCTATTCCACTGCCGGGAAGTATTGAAACGCGATTCTACTCTGGAGGGAGGAATGCTGATGGCCGAATTTTGAAACCAGGACGATATGTTGACGGCCGATTTATCCGAGAGCCGGTAAATTGCGCCGGCTGTAACATTGTGATGAATATATCCCCCGTTAGCAAGCGGCTGAAGCTGATTGGATAAATTTTTGAAAGGGTAATTGTTGTCCGCGTATTGAAGTTGATTGACCACTTTCAAGGACCACCTGCCCGCGGAAGACTCCAAAGATGCAATTCTCTGACGATACCCAAAGGAACCTGCCGCTTGAAGTGCATTCACGGAAAATCCTTTTTTTACCGGCAAGTCGTTGAGCACCAAGGCACCACTGCCCGAGCCTGACCCGTAAAAGCCGGCCAAATTCCCGTGATACATTTGTAAATGGTCAAAAAGTAAGGCTGGAACACCGGAAAAGTCAAAAAGTCCAAGAGCAGCATTGTTGAGCGATAGTCCGTTCCAGACCACTTTAAAATGTTCAGAGCTCTGACCCCTGACCCTGATGGTACTGATCAATCCCGGACCGTACAATCTGACATGAGCGGGTAAGTACAATCTCAATATTTCGGCCAGGGAAAATTGGTCCTTGTGCCTGGCTGCCAAACTGTCCCATGTGTACTCTATCGGCTCAATAGCACTGAAATGCGCTTTGGATGCCGTAACGACCACTTCAGGCAACAAGGACGATTGCCCAAAACAAATAAATCCCTGCAATATCAGGGTTGTCGTAAATATGTGTTTCTTCATATCCTGGCTGTCCCTTATTCCCGAGAGACAAGCGGTTGATTTACTGTCTGCGGCAGGTCTTCTGACTTGCTTCGGTCGGACTGCCTTCCCATTCTGCTGGCAGAACAGTGGCTTCTGATGTCAGACCTTTTTGTTGAAGCTCACAGCTGCGGGTACAGTTGCGGATTTGCACCGCATTCCCTATTAAGGCTTTTTACAGCCACCTGCAGACGCTGCAAAGGTAATCAGAAAAACCAATGTGGATACAATATTGCGCACCGGCTCCGTCGGAGGTCAGTTTGCAGCCATGTTTCGTAGCTAAAAAGGCTACGGCCCGTAATTCATAGGATAGGCCGGGTAAGCTCTGTAAAGGAATAGGGCGCTTCACAGCGCCCTACACAAAACACATGAAAACACAAACAAAACCCCCCATTTTGTTTGCCTGTACAAATATAGTGAAAAGTTCGTACCTAAATTTTAGAGTGTCTGGTTTTCGTTATGAACGGTATGGAGCCGCGTAATCACAACCCGATAGCGCCATAGGAGCAAAGCAGCCGATACGGTAAGCCCAATGGCGAGAAAGTACCAGATCACTACCACTCCCCCACCCAACCTCACACCAAAAATCCAACTGCCGGGCATAGCAAAAATCCAGTACGAAACAAAAGTGATCAATGTGGGAATTTTTACATCCTTCAGCCCTCTCATCACACCCAGTCCTACGGCCTGTACCCCATCGGATATTTGAAAAAAAACCGCCACGATCAAAAGAGATCTGGCTATCTGAAGCACCTCCGGATCGCTGCTGTATAGAGTCGGGAAGAAATGCCTTCCGAAAAGAAATACCAAACCGGCAAACGTCATCCAGGTGACCGTCATGACCAGAATGGTTCGGACTGCCAGATGGAGGTTGAAACTGTCGCGCATGCCCAACAAATGGCCTACGCGTATGGTAGATGCTGCGGCCAAACCGGTGGCCGCCATATACGAAATAGAAGCCAGATTGATGGCGATCTGATGCGCTGCCTGACTGGCCGGACTGATCATACCCGCCAGTACAGATGCGGCAGCAAATGCGCTCACCTCAAAAATATACTGAAAACCTGAAGGCACTCCTATACTGAGAATTTCATAGGAAGTACGCCGTTGAACTCCCGGCAGCGAAAAGGTAAAGTCTATGCCTTTGAACAGCCTGCTGTGCAGGACAAATGCAGCCATAGCGGCCCACATGACCAGCCTGGAGATGAGAGTTGCATAGCCCGCACCATTTAAACCCAGTGCAGGAAAACCAAACTTGCCAAAAATCAATAAATAGTTCAGTACAATATTCAACACATTGACGGCAATGGTGATTTGCATAGCCTGGCGGGTATGACCTAATCCTTCTGCAAATTGTTTGAACGCAAAAAATCCCAGTATCGGAATTACCGACAGTCCGGTGATGCTCAGGTAAGGTGCAGCCAGCTCCACAACCTGGGGATTCTGCCGCATGTGGTTCAAAGCCGGATTCAGCATCAGAAGGATCAAAAACAAAGCTGCACCAGTAAAAAGGTTTACCCACAGCGAAGCATTCAGCAGTCCTGGTAAAAGATGCTTCTTTCCTGCACCGCGGGCATTGGCTACCAAAGGAGTCAAACCGTATGCTACTCCTATCCCAAAAACAAGTACGACGGTAAATAATCCGTTGACCAGGGATGCAGCAGCCAGAGGTTCGGTCCCCAACTGACCTACCATTACATTATCAGCTACGGATACGGTGATTTGTCCAAGCTGGCCAATCATCACTGGCCAGGCCAAACGAAAGTTTTCCCGGTAGTGATCCCTTACGGCTTCAGACTTCAAAGCAATTCAATAATCTCGGTTAGTTCCCTGATCTGATAAGTCGGTTTACAATCGGATACGATTTCCTCCTGATTGTACCAGATCTGATCAATGCCTGCATTTTTTGCCCCGACCACATCGGCATCGATGTGATCCCCTATCATTACGGCCTCCGGTCTTTTGGTAGCCGTTTGTTTCAATGCTGCTACAAAGATCTTTGCCTCCGGTTTGTTGGCACCTGCCATTTCACTGGTGATGACCGTTGTAAAATATTTTTCCAGTCCGGTGGATTTTAGCTTCGTCATCTGTACCGAGGCAAAACCATTGGTAATGATGGCCAACTGATATTTTTCAAACAGGTAATCGAGTACCTCCAAAGCACCAGGCATCAGGGCCGTTTGCAGGGGTGATCGCTCCACATACTGGCTTTCGAAATACTCGCCCAGCTGTCTTTCATCAATGCTGAAATGCAGCAGAGTATCGACAAAACGCTCTTTTCGAAGCCTAAATTTATCGATCCTACCCTGTCGGTATAGGGTCCACTTCTGGTCATTTATCTGATTGTAGACCTGGTAAAACTCCTGAAAGTCAAGCCCCTTTCGATATAAGCCTGTTTCTGTAAACAGCTCTTTGAGCACTTTTTGACTATTGGTTTTAAAATCCCACAGCGTGTGATCAAGGTCAAAAAATACAGTCTTATATCCGGAAGCTCGCATTTACAGCAGATGTTATAACTTAATAATCACCCAAAGTTTCCGGGTTTTGTTCGAGGGCTCTTTGAAGCTGTTCATCGTTGGGGGCTATGCCATGCCACTCGTGACTGCCCATCATAAAATCCACTCCATGTCCCATTTCAGTGTGCATGATGAGTACTACGGGTTTTTCGTTTCTGGTCAGGCTTTTGGCCAGGAGCAGTGCATCGGCTATTTCGATCAGGTTGTTTCCATTTTCGCATTCTGCCACCAGCCAGCCAAAGGCTTCAAACTTGGCTTTCAGGTCTCCGAGATCCATTACGTCCGACACGTCACCGTCGATTTGGCGATTGTTCCGGTCTATGGTCACTAGGATGTTGTCCACTTTGTGATGGGCAGCAAACATGGCTGCTTCCCAGATCTGTCCCTCCTGGAGCTCACCATCGCCTTGAAGGGTAAACACGGTATGTAAATCACCATTCAGCTTTTTAGCCAAAGCAGCACCTAAAGCTACGCTGAGCCCCTGTCCGAGTGATCCGGTAGCCACCCGGATGCCCGGTAAGCCTTCATGTGTAGCCGGATGGCCCTGCAAACGCGAATTGATCCTTCGGAAAGTCCTCAATTCCTCTATTGGAAAGAAACCACTCCTGGCCAATACAGAATAGTACACCGGTGTGATGTGGCCATTGCTCAGGAAAAAGATGTCCTGATCGCGTCCGTCCATGGTAAATTTTTTCGGATCGTGGTCCATAATGTATTGAAACAGCGCGACGAAAAACTCCGTACAGCCCAAACTACCACCCGGATGGCCACTTTGTACAGCGTGAACCATCCTCACGATATCACGGCGCACCTGAGGCAGCCATGCTTCCAATTCCTTAATGTCTTTTGTAATGCTCACTTCCTTGGGATTTAGTGTTTTTTTCTCTCCATTACACGTACGGCCGCAGCTGCGATATTTTCAGGTGTAAGTCCGTATTTGGCTAGCAATTCTTCTGGCTTTCCGCTTTCGCCAAATGAGTCGTTTACGGCCACATATTCCTGTGGTACCGGATGAGCTGTAAGAATCACTTGAGCGACTGCATCTCCCAAACCACCGTATCGGTTGTGTTCTTCAGCTGTAACAGCACATCCGGTTTTGGCCACTGAATTCAATATCGCCTCGCGGTCTATGGGTTTTATGGTGTGTATGTTAATGATTTCAGCTTCAATACCTCTGTCAGCAAGCAGCTTTTGAGCCTGTAAGGCCATCCACACCATGTGTCCCGTGGCGAAGATGCTCACATCCTTACCCTCTACCAAAGTGATAGCCTTACCGATTTCAAACGTTTGGTCTTCAGGGGTGAAGTTAGGCCATTTTGGTCTTCCGAACCGCAGATACACAGGCCCATAATGTTCTGCAATAGCCAATGTGGCTGCTTTGGTCTGATTGTAGTCGCACGGATTGATCACCACCATGCCCGGTAGCATGCGCATCAGACCAATGTCTTCCAGTATCTGATGAGTCGCTCCGTCTTCGCCCAAAGTAAGGCCGGCATGTGATGCACAGATCTTAACGTTTTTATGTGAATAGGCGATCGATTGCCGAATCTGATCGTATACTCTTCCGGTCGAAAAATTGGCAAATGTGCCTGTAAAAGGAATAAAACCTCCGATCGTCAGTCCGGCGGCTATTCCCATCATATTGGCTTCGGCAATGCCTACCTGAAAAAACCTTTCGGGAAATGCCTTTTTAAATCCGTCCATTTTCAACGATCCGGTCAGATCGGCACAGAGTGCTACAACCCGGTCGTTTCTCCGGCCGAGCTCCAGTAGCCCGGCTCCGAAACCAGAACGCGTGTCCTTAGCGCCGGAATCGGTATAAGTGTTTTTCATTACTTCTGAATATCAAATAGTTAAATAGAACTGCGCGCAAAATTACACCCCTCTGAGGTTAAAGCATGGATAAAGTTATACACACCATGCTGCAGCCTCCTGTTCTTTCTGCCCGGCTTGAGCGATGGCTCAGGAAAAAGTCGCAACAGGAATCTACCTTTGGTCAAAAAGAAACCGACCTTATGTTTCCTTCTAAATTTCCGGACATGGCCACTACCATTTTTACCAAAATGACTTCAATGGCCAACGAGTATAAAGCAGTTAACGTATCGCAGGGATTTCCGGATTTTGGTCCACCGCAGGAGTTAATCGACCACATTGCCCTGCAGCTGCGCAAGCACCACCACCAATACGCACCCATGCCCGGATTGCCGGCTTTGCGAAGTGCCATTGCAGAGCTGCATCATCGCACCCGTGGTGAACTAATCGATCCGGATAGCGAAATCACCATCACTGCAGGAGCTACACAGGGGCTTTTTGCAGCCATTGCAGCTTTGGTAAGGGATGGGGATGAAGTCATTGTATTGGCACCTGCCTACGACAGCTACGCACCTGCAGCACAACTGATGGGAGCCAGGGTAAAAGAAATTCACCTGAATGACGACTTTTCCCTGCCCATCGAACAACTCCAACAAAACATTTCACACCACACCCGGCTGATCATAGTCAACAACCCTCATAATCCCTCCGGTGCCTGTCTAAGCCACGACGAGTTGATGCAACTTCAGGCGCTCAGCATGCAACACAAGCAGCTATGGTTTCTCTTCGATGAGGTGTACCAACATCTGGTTTTCGATGGCCGAACGCATCATTCAGCGCTGATGTATCCCGAGCTCAGAAAGAAATCCGCTTGTGTTTTTTCATTCGGTAAAAGTCTGAACGCCACGGGTTGGAAGGTTGGTTATATAGTAGCCCATGAATACTACACCCGTGAAATCCGGAAGATTCACCAGTACGAAGTTTTTGCTGTCAACAGTTTCCTGCAATCTGCACTTGCGGATTTTCTGCCCGTTTTTAGTCCATCAGCCATCGCTGCACAAATCCAATCGGGCAGAGATCTTCTGCAGAACCTGATGGGCTCTTCCCGTTTTATTCCTTTACCTGCCCGGGGTGGGTACTTTCAACTCTACGACTATTCTCAAATTTCAGATGAATCTGATATGGCATTTACCGAGCGCCTGGTCCGGGAACAAGGCGTAGCCACAATTCCCGTATCGGCATTTTATCAAAAACCTCCAAAAAATCAATACCTCATCCGCATTTGCTTTGCCAAAAAGCCCGAAACACTGCAACTTGCCGCTGAAAGATTAAAAAACCTCTAAACCCTATGACACAGTCCGACAACCCCCTTCTTACACCTTGTCAAACCCCCTTCGAAATACCTCCCTTCGAAGCCATCAAACCAGAGCATTTCATGCCGGCCTTTGAGCAAGCCCTCGCCCATGCCCGCGAAGAAGTCCATCGCATTGCCCATAGCGATGAACTTCCAACCTTTGCCAACACCATTGAAGCCCTCGAATATGCTGGAATGAAGCTTAACGAAATCGCAGAAATTTTCTTCAACCTCAATAGTGCCGAAACCAACGACCAGATTCAGCAACTTGCACAGCAAATCAGCCCTATGCTCGCTGAATACGCCAACGATGTGCTGCTCGACGAACAACTCTTTCAAAGAATAAAAACCGTATACCTAACGACCACCCCACATACACTTACGGAAGAACAGCAGATGCTGCTGAAAAAAACCTACCGTGCATTTACCCGAAACGGCGCCCTGCTGTCCGATGCTGACAAGGCCGAGCTCAGAGACATTGACAGACAACTTGCCATCCTGACGCAAAAGTTTGCTCAAAACGTACTGGCCGATACCAATGCCTTTCAGCTGTGGCTCGATGAAAGTGACCTCGATGGCCTGCCTGAGTATGTCAGAGAGGCTGCCAAAGAAGCAGCTGCGCAAAAAGGCCAGCCCGACAAATACCTCATCACCCTGCAGGCCGATAGCTATATCCCCTTCATGACCTACAGCAACAGACGCGACCTGCGCGAACAGCTCTACCGGGCCTATGGCGCCCGAGCCTACCAAACCTCGAACGACAATACCGAAATCGTTTTCAAAATCGCTCACCTTCGGAAAGAGAGAGCCAGACTGCTCGGATTTCCCTCCCACGCACACTACGTACTCGAAGAACGAATGGCTGCCAGCCCTGAGCGTGTGATGGACTTTCTTCACTTCCTGAAAGAAAAAGTGCGTGAAGGTGCCTTAAGGGACCACCAAAAACTCAGCGAAAGAGCCCGACGGGAAGGACTCGACACCTTGAATCGATGGGATGTACACTGGCTGATGGAAAAAATAAAAAAGGATGAAATCGGTATCGACGATGAGCTTCTAAAACCTTATTTCCCACTCAGCCAGGTAGTTGAAAAAGGCATTTTCGAACTGGCAGCACGGCTCTACGGACTGGCCTTTATCAAACGCGATGACCTGCCTAAATACCATCCCGACGTTCAAACCTATGAAGTAAAAGACCACGACGGGCAAACCCTTGCTGTGTTTATGGCGGACTACTTTCCCCGTGAAGGTAAACGTGCCGGCGCCTGGATGACCCAATACCGCGGACAATACAGACTCAACGGTCGCGACGTCCGTCCAATCGTATCCATAGTCTGCAACTTCAGCAAGCCCACTGCCACCCGCCCATCTTTGCTCACTTTTCAGGAGGTTCTCACTCTTTTTCACGAATTTGGACATGCCCTGCACGGCATGCTTGCAGATACCACATATCCCTCCCTCAGTGGCACCAATGTTTACTGGGATTTTGTAGAACTGCCTTCTCAAATACTCGAAAACTGGTGCTACACCCCTGAAATGCTGGCTCTTATGGCCAGGCATTACCAGAGCAGCGAACCCCTTCCGACCGATTTCACTGCCCGGCTCCGACGCATGAAATCCTTCATGGAGGGCTACTCTACCTATCGGCAGCTTTCCTTTGCATATCTCGACATGGGTTGGCATTACCAGCTTGATGCTCCTCCATCGGACCTGAAATCCTTTGAAAACCAACTGATAAAAGACCTCGATCTGCTACCAGCGGTGGAAGGTACGGCCATTTCCACTGCTTTCAGTCATATTTTTCACGGAGGGTATGCAGCCGGATATTACAGCTACAAGTGGGCCGAAGTGCTCGACGCAGATGCCTTTGAAAGCTTTGAGCAAAACGGCCTCTTCCACCGTCCTACAGCCCGGAAGTTTCGCCGTCTGCTCAGTGCCGGAGGTACGGTAGATCCCATGAAACTTTTCATCGATTTCAAGGGTCGAGAACCAGATCCGAGTGCATTGCTCCGTCGAGCCGGCCTTTTGTAAAAGCGTTCCCTCATCGCCAAAGGTTACTGCTCACTTGCAATGCTCAAGGCTTCATCTGTAGATACTATTGCTGTATCTTCCCGACGAGGAGAGGGGAGGCTCAGGCTATGTTTTTTAAGCAGTTCCGAGTGAATTAAAAATCAACGATCAGTCCTACGGAAGGCAAAGCCGGACCAGTGGAACTGCTTGGGATCAACCGGGTCAGATACCGGGTAGGATCGTTTGGATCCATGACGGGCCTTCCACTTTCATCGCGTACCGCATCAAAGCGCGGAGGACCCTGTGGAGCCAGGCCCAGAGCATTCTGGATATCAAAATAGATGTTCAGGTTGTAGCGCGGGAAGAACCATTTTTTGTCAATGCGGGCATTAAGTCGGTGAAAGCTCTCTACTCGCTGTGAATTGATTCGGTTGAAATCAGGAAATCCAATGGGATTGTTTTGAAAATTTGGGATAAATCCCGATTTAACGGTGTCGATAGGCGTGTAGGGTGCACCCCCGAGAAATTGATATTGGACGCCGATTTCCCAGTTGCGGCCAAATTTTTTGCCGAAGGTAAGGGTAGAGATAAGGCGATTGTCCCAGGCGGAGGGCAGGTAAATGCCGTTTTTGTCCTGAAACTCGCTGCGGACCGCGGTGATGGCAAGAATTCCGAAATACCCTTTGTAAAGCTTATACTGATAGCTCAGCTCAAGACCATAAGCCCGCCCCTGATTGGTAAAAGAAGCGGGAGCATTGCCAATGACGCCGAAATCGCTGCCGAGATTGGCCAGTGAAATGCTGTCGCGCAACAAAAAGGGGTAATTAAAGTACTTTTTGTAAAAACCTTCGAGGGAGATTTTGGCAGTGTTGATGGGGTACCAGGTGATGCCGGTGATGTAATGGTCGGCGCGAATGTAGCGCGCATCCGTATTGACGAGTGCACCTGATTGGTCCCTGTAGCCAAGGGTAGGAAAGGGTGGCAATTGGTAGTAGATGCCCCAGTTCGCGTTAAGCGACCATTCGCTGGTGAGGTTCCAGGCCAGGGAAACACGTGGCGACAGCTGGTTAAGGGGATTGGCCATGTGGTTATTGAAATTAAGCCCTTCGGCACGGACACCGGCAGAATAGTCAATCTTGCCGTTGAGCAGACTACCCGATACCTGCGTAAATGCTCCGTATTTGTAGCGGACCAGATCTGATGCGTAATCCAGTACAAATCCGTTCGCAAACCGCCGGTCGACCGTAGAGGTGTTGTATTTTACTTCTTCAAAGAGTCCACCGGTGGTAATTTTTAGTCGTCCGAGCCGTGCAAAATTTTCAATGCGGAGTTTGTTTTCGATTTCACGACTGGTGTAATCGAGAAGTTTCTGCAGGTTTTCGTTGTTATCAGGGTATTTGAAGGATTCATTGTTGAGCATAAAGCGGCTGAGGACTACATTGGTAAATGAATTTTTGCCAAAGTATGTATACCGGGCCCCGATGGAGTAGTTCCATTGATTAAAGACCGGCAGGTAAGAAAGGATGTAGCGTTGTTCCTCTGTTTCATTGGCGTTGGCATTGAGGGGTGCGTAATCGATGGCACCAAGACCCAGGATGACCAGTTGGCTTTTTTCAGTGAGTTTGGTGCGTGTTTTAAACTGAAAATCGTTGTAGGTGGGCAAAAATGGTAGGTCGAGCAGGGAGAAGAGAAATTGCAGATACGAACGGCGGGCAGAGGCTACAAAGGTGGTCGTCGGACTCAGAGGGCCATCAACCGTAAGACCGGCTTCCGAAGCACCGACTTGAAAGACGTATTTCAGCTTTTCCTCGTTGCCTTCTTTGAGTTTGATATCCATGACAGAGGAGAGGGCATTGCTGCGCTCGACGGGGAAAGCTCCCGTGTAAAAGTCCACCTCGCGGATGGTCTGCACGTTGATCAGCCCAACCGGACCACCGCTGCTGCCCTGGGTGCCAAAGTGATTGATGGAGGGAATTTCAATGCCGTCGAGGTAGAAGCGGTTTTCATTGGGTGCTCCACCACGGATGATGATATCGTTGCGGAAATTAGGGGTACTGGCCACGCCCGGCAGCGATTGGATGACCCGGGAAATGTCCTGATTGGCACCGGGATTTCGCTGTATTTCGTTGATTCCTATGGTGTTGAGCGATACCGGACTCTCTTGCGAGCGGTTGAAACTGTTTTGTGCCGTAACGGTAACTTCGCTGAGCTGGGCAGTGTTTTCGCGCAAGCGAAAGTTGATCACCGCCGGACGAGCCTGAGTCACCTGCACTTCAAATTCGGTACGGCTGATGTAGCCTACATAGGAAGCTTCCACATTGTAAAGCCCCGGTGGAATTCCTGTGATTTCGAACCGGCCGTTCTCGTCAGTGGTGGCTCCTTTGTTGAGTGTCTTGATAACGACGTTGGCAAACGGGAGCGGATCGTTGGTGATGGCATCGCGCACTGTGCCACGAATGATGCCATTTTGAGCCGATAACAAACTAATTTTCAAAAATACTGTTAGTAAGGTACAAAGCTTTTTCATGCTTTTATTTTTGCCATATCAAATACAACATGATTATAAAATTGTTTGGTATATTTGTTATAAAATCATAAAATATTGAACAAGTACGAGGTCATAAAAGAGCTATTGGAACTGCTGGATGTGTTTTGGGCGGACGAAGAAGCCGAAGACAAGTCTGTGGAGTCCTTCTGCCGGTATACACTCTACAAGCGGTTTAATGGAGGTCATCTCCGCTACATTGTGCAAAACAGTTTTAATAAAAAGCAATCAATAGGGTATCTCATTGGAAAAATGTGCCGATATGCCAGGTTTTACAACAGAGAGCTATTAAGGCATACCGATTTTGCCACGCCTGAGGAATTCGGGTTAGCTGCAAGCCTGATTCACGGAAAAACGCCAAAGAAAACGGAATTGCTGGGTAAGGAGGTTGTAGAAGTACCGACAGGTATGGCAATTTTGAAAAGACTCGTAAACAAAGGAATCCTGATGGAAATTCAGGATGCCGATGACAAGCGGGCCCTTCGGATAGGGCTTACTCCCTATGGCAGAGAAAAAGTATTGGAAGCCTTCAGAATATTATCACCTCTTAACGAAGTAATTACAGGGCCACTGAGCGATGAGGAAGTCCGAAACCTCATAGAACTCTTGTCAAAACTCGATGAATTTCATCAAAATAACTATCAGGTAATTAAAGACAAACTATTAAGCTCCTATGAAATCGAACAAAAGACCTAAATACATCGACCACGATACCATCGTGGAATTGAGCTACGAACTGAGAGATGGCGGGCCTTTCGGGCCTTTGCTGGAAGTGATGAGCGAAAATTGGCCGCTGAAGTTCTATTTCGGTTCGGGAATGATGCTGCCAGCATTTGAAGCCCATTTGCATGGTTTGAGGGAAGGCGACCATTTTTCGTTTGCCCTTACCCCATCTGAGGCTTACGGTCATATCAGGGCAGATTTGATAAGGGAAATAAATTTGAGTGAACTGCCCGATAGTGAATTTTTTCCCAACCGGGTGTTTGAAAAAGGCGATTTCGTCAGTTTTAGTTTTGACTCTTCGGCAAGCCATGCAACCGGTGTGGTCACAGAAGTTTTGCCCAATTCGATCGTAGTTGATTTTAACCACTCTTTGGCCGGTAAAGATCTTCATTTCAGCGGAAAAGTACTATTTATCCGAAATCCGACACCAGACGAAGCCGTCCAGAAGAGATATATTGAGCCGAACGGCATACGAAGCAACAGCCGTCTGTCCGATGGGCCGGACCTGTACCTGTTTGACTGATCGGGTAAGGCCTCTGACCGCCGAACATCCAACACCGGTATCTGTCCATTAAATTTGCACAAAAACAAACCAAAATCTGCATCTATGATTTCAGAACGACTGTTACAAGCATTTAATGAACAAATAGAAATAGAATCATCTGCATCACATGGATATCTGAATCTGGCCATCTGGTGCGCATCCAATGGTTTTGACGGAGCCGCAAAATTCTTTTTCAAACAAAGCGATGAAGAGCGCGAACACATGCTCAAGCTGATACACTATGTGATTGAGCGAGAAGGCCGGCCCATAACTGCAGCAAAACACGGCACTGACCACTCTCCGGCTCCCGTTAAGGACATTTTCGACGTATTGCATCAGTTTTATGCCAATGAACAGAGTGTGACTGCTGCGGTTTTCAAGCTGCTGAAGACGGCCGAAGATGACGGTGATTACAACGCTGTGAATTTTTTGCAGTGGTATGTAAAAGAGCAACATGAAGAAGAAAATCAGGCGCGATCGCTGATTGAAAAAGCAAATCTGATTGGTAAGGAAGGCCCTTACAAGTATTTAATCGATGAAATGGTGGGCAAAAGCTAAGCAGCTACTTCATGATGCGGTTCTATCCAAAAAATGTACAGAGGGAAGTTATATTCTCCTGTATTTCTGATAGAGGCCGGGATTGAAATTAAAACCAATTCGCAGTGTTAGTCTGTTGATCTGGGTGTAATCCACACCATAGGCGATTTGGACTTTGAATACTTTAAAGAGGTTTTCCAGTCCGAGAAATGGTTCGATATAAATTTTTTCCTGATCGGTGATCAGCAGATTCAGCCCTGCGGTGGTGTGGATGTTGAGCCGGCTGTACAGCCTGAAATTGTTTAGCAAGGCACCGCCAAAATTGTGTATGTAATGAAGCTCTACGAAATATCTGTTGGTGCTGAATTCATAGTACCGGAGAGTTCGGAACTGCCGAATGTCGCTCCATCGGTCAGAGGTCTGCTGAAGGAAAAGCGTCTGTATGCCGTTGAAATGCTTGAAATCCACAAATTCCACCCTGCGATTGTTTAGAAAGTTGCCATACTGCAGGTCGAGAGTACTGATGCCATACCCGGGAATTTTTCTTTTAACCTGAATGCCAATTATGACCTGATCGAAGTCGGTCTGCGATACGGGGCTTTGGATGCCTTTTCGATAATTGGCAAACAACACCGGCATTTCAGAACCCAGTGGAATTTTCCTTTGATCTTTCAGAAAGTACTTTCGGCCAAAGTGGTAGCTCAGGTCCAGATCAAGAGTAAGCCCGCTGTGCTTCACAAAACCTGAGGCATCGATTACCGGCGGACGATCGGGATTATTGGCCAAATATTTTCCGGTCCGAAAAAGCGGACTTCTTTCCAGATTGTTAAAAAGAGGGTTTCTGTCAGAATATTCTGTTATCAATCTGAAATCAAATGCACCGGCAGAAATGCTGAAAGTTCCCTTTACAAATGATTTCTGATAGTAACTGGCAAAATTTTGATTCAGAAACAAAGAATAAAATGAATTGATCACCGGAAGAACCGGGTCGTTTTCGTTTATTTGGAAAATGTAATTTCCAAAACTCACCTCACCCTTGCCATTAAGTCGATGGAGGTATTCCCAGGTAAAGGTCTGTTTCCAGCGAAGCGTATTTTCTGCCAGGGAAGG
Source organism: Schleiferia thermophila (assembly GCF_003337435.1). Lineage (GTDB taxonomy): Bacteria > Bacteroidota > Bacteroidia > Flavobacteriales > Schleiferiaceae > Schleiferia > Schleiferia thermophila. The sequence goes on along the minus strand of NZ_QPJS01000001.1, from coordinate 860,090 downwards.
TCTCAAATCCAGTTCATGGGTAAAGTTTTGAGGATTGTTTAGGGAAATTTTCATCCTCAACCTGAGATAAAATGATTCGACTGCATTGAAGCCAAATCCCGTCCATAAGGGAGCGAAATTCATTAATCCATTGGCGTTGAAGGCAGGGTATTTCAAACCTGAAAGCACTACGGTTCTGAACGGATTTCGGACAGCATAAGACAGTATTGAATCGGCGACCAGGCCTTTGGATCTTCGATATTCATAAACGGAGTCTTCTGTGTAGAGTTGTAAGGTGTTTTGATCGAGTTCGTGGTAAGAGAAAATCCCTGGATTTTGCATTTTTATTTTTATATCCCTTATCGAGGGATTTGATTCTTCAGCCTCTCCATAACGTATCGAAACAAACAGCTCGTGACGTCCTGAATATCCTCTGATACTGTAGTAATATATATATTGATATTTTTCCGGAAGATAGAATTTGTTGTGTTCTGTAAATTTTACTGCTATAGTAAGACTATCAGCGAGATTGAGCTTATTTTGCGCATAGATGTTTAAGTGCAAAAACACAATCTGGGCCGAAGCAGAATCTATCAAAGCAGTGCCTGAAACAAAACTCCCGAATTCATTTTTTGGTTTAAAATTGAGCTTGTAGAACACATTGAAAACCCCTTTTTCTTTACTATAGATTTCAAAAGTATATTTTGATAGATTTTCTTCATGAAATGGCAACATGTAAAAATTGTTTTCCACATAGGGTAAAGTATTGTATTTTTTGTACGGATTGATCAAATATTCTTCTATGCCTTTAATGGGATAATTTCTGACTTTTCCAAGCTCAATTTTTCGGTTAATACTTTGAAATTTATCTTTTTTTCTGATAATCCAATCACCTTGAAGCCAGCGGGCATAAATAATACCTGTGTCGGAATGAGGAGGAAAGACAATTCCACTCAAAAAAGGAATTTTTTCCGGATAGTTGTCGATGTAAATTTCAGAGCTTTTAAAATAAGACGACTGTACATCTGCAATCCTGCGCTGTACTTCATGGGACTGTTCTAAGAGGCGAAAGAGCAGCTGATTCAGCTCAGCCTGGCTGCTGACGTCGAGTACCTGTGCACAGAGGTCCGAAGTCAAAGCATAGAAAAGGAATACGGCACTACAAGCTAATCTCACGGCCGGCACAGGATTATTCAAATAATTTTTTTACACTGCTGTACGTAATTGGATGGTAGTTGGTTCCGGCTTTTTGAAAGATTTGAAGTGCCATTTCCTTTTGTCCACGTTCAATGAGTTGTTTATAAAGAGGTAGGACAAACTTTCTCCGGCCTGTATTGATGAGGAAGTTTTCCAGCACAGGAGTGGCTTGTGTGTAGTCTTGTTCAATACAAAGCCTCAGCCAGGCAAAAAGTATTTCAGCATTGGGCGAGCGAGTGAATTGAAAGGCGCTGTCAAGTCTTGCAAGTATTTCCTTGTTGGCTCTGCCGGAGAGTTGCTGCAAAAAGTAGATGTATTCGTGTGCTGACCAGTGCTTGGTGACGGGCAGTACTTTCATCGTCAAAAGAGCGGTTACAGCACTTTCGACTACAGAAAATCGGGTGGAGAGAGGTTTGGAGACATTTTCAGGTAGTCCGGGTTCATAGATCCAACGATCTATTTCGAGCTCCCGCCAGTCTTTTCTTTTCAGCAGGCGCTTTCGAAGGTAGCTGAGAAAGTCTTCGGTGGTGACGCTTTGGAATTTATGTTCATCAAAATACGCCCGAAGAAACTGGTCGAAGTATCGTCTTCCCACTTTTCGCTCAACTGTACGCAGGAAAAAATAGCCCTTTTCGTACGCAATAGGTCCAACTGCATCATCCGGATTTTTACCTTTGAGGTCGGCTTTGAGAATGGTTTCGTTTTCAGGTAGGGTATTCAGGGCTTGTTGCAGTTCGTTAAAAGAAAGCTGTGCCAGCATCTCAGCATATTCAGGGCCATAGAGCTGCTCCATAATCCGCAATTCGAAATAGACGGTGAAACCTTCGTTGAGCCAGAAATCGTTCCAGGTTGCATTGGTCACCAAATTGCCTGACCAGGAATGGGCTAATTCGTGTGCCACGAGTGAAGTCAGCGATTTATCACCGGCGATAATAGTGGGCGTCACAAAGGTAAGCCTTGGATTTTCCATACCACCGAAGGGAAAAGAGGGGGGCATGACCAGCAGATCATATCTCTCCCACAGATAGGGGCCGTATAGGGATTCGGCAGCAGCAATCATTTTTTCCAGATCTGAAAACTCGCGTGCAGCTGACTCCAGCATGTCGGGTTCTGCATAGACGCCTGCTCTGTCACTTATTTCCATGAATTCAAAATCCCCCACGGCCAATGCCATTAAGTAGGAAGGGATGGGTTGTTTCATTTCAAAGGTATAGGTGCCATCTGGTGATTTTTTTTGTGGATTGGAAGCGCTCATCAAAGCAATGGTGCCCAAGGGGACTCTGACGGTAGCTTTGTAGGTAAACCTGATGGAAGGCGAGTCCATACAAGGAATCCATGTTCGGGCCAGAATGGCCTGACTCTGCGTAAAGAGAATTGGATGCCTTTTGCCCATGGTTTGAGGAGCTTCCAGCCATTGCAAGGCTCCGGCCCGGTCAGATGTTTCGTAATCGATTGATACCTGCGTGACATCTTTGGTCATCTGTATGTCGATCCAACCACCTCTGATGCTGTCTGCATCGTGTTCTTCGAAGGGCAGAAGATTGCCATCCTGGTCTCTGACTGACAATATTCTAAGTCCGTTTTTATCCAAAATCAGGTGTTCGGACTGACCGCTTAAAGTCCAAGTGGCGGTGGCTTTGATTTTCCGCTGCGTAAAATCGACAAATGCATTCCAATCGAGATGCACCACTTTTACCTCAGGGAAATTTGCAAAACTGTGAGGATCTTTCATTGTATCGGGATTTGAATCCAGCCCTGGTGGATGACAAGCTACAAAAGATATAAATGCGAAAAATAACAGTAATCCGGCTGCAATGCGCTTCATCAGGTTGGTCGATGCTATTAATGACCGGGTAAAAATAAAGTCCTAAACAATTGTATTTCTCGAATGCCGGAGCAATTTGCTTATTTCTTTAGAAAGGAGGCAAATACCACTGACCACCCGGCAATCATAAGCAACCCCCCAAGTGGGGTCACCGGACCCAGCCACCGAAGTGAAATGTCGTAAACCGCTGAAATACTGAGTACATAAATGGATACAGAGAACAATAGCACACCCGTAATGGCCATAGTGGTTCCTGCTTTAAACGTTTTGTTTTGATGCAATGACTGTGAGCTAAGTCCGAAGGAAATGAATATTGCCGAGTGAAGCAGTTGATAGAAAACACCTGTTTTAAAGCTGTCGAATTGCTGTTCGTTGAGCATTGTTTTAAGTGCGTGCGCACCAAGTGCGCCCAGGATGATGCCGGTGATGAGAAGTGCAAGACCGACATACAGGAGGAATTTATTGTTGATCATTTTCTTTTATGAAATTTTCAAAAGTTTGCTTCGAAAGCTCAAAATCGAAGACAGAAATCAGGTTTCTGTAGTTGAATTTGTCGAGTGTATAGGGAAATGCTTCTTTGAGCAATTGCAATCGTGTGAGGTCATAGGTCAGCAATCCGGCAAAGACTTTTAGCTCCTCTGTATTGGTTTTATGCTCGGTGATGTAGCCCCGGAGAAGCATTATTTTTTCGAATTCGAATTCGGCCTGTTTTACTGCGCTGACCACAGATGCAAAGGCGTTTGGGAGTGGGTTTTCTTCCTTTGGTTTGGTTTGAGTGGTGTCCTGATGCGCAGGTACAATGTTGGGGGGCTCCTTTGAATCGTGGGTTGGGGATTCTCTGTTGTGCCGATGCAGGGACTGGTCAGACTCTTGGGTACTCAATTCGGAAGGCGGAGTGGGTATGACCGATACCGGAGAGGTGTCTTTGCGGTTGAAGGATGGCAAGGTTGATTTTGCCTTTTGAAGGGCTATGGATGTCTTTTCTCTGACAAGTTCGACGGTATCTGGTACAGCTGACAGCAATCCTCTATAAAACAAGGCTACCTGGTTGGAATTTTCTTTTTGCTCCAATACAAAATGATGAATTTCATTGAGAGAGGGTATCTTCTTTTGAAAAACGGCCGAATCGCCTTTGGTAACTACAAAAAAGCTTTTCATTCCTTGTCGCAAGGGGAAGGCTATACTGTTTTTCCATCGAAGGTTGTAATACACTGAATCGACTCCGGCAGTAAATTGAATGCCATCCCGGGCAGTGATGACCAAGGTCTGTGACATGCCCGGGGATGCTACCCAGCTAAAGGCCAAAGCAATCATCCACTGAATGGGGCGAGTCATTATTTAGCGATATTTACGGCTCTGGTTTCCCTGATTACGGTGACTTTTACTTGTCCCGGATAGGTCATTTCATTTTGGATTCTCTGGGATAGTTCGAATGACAATTCCTGTGAGGCGGAATCGCTTATTTTTTCACTTTCGACCATCACGCGCAGTTCGCGGCCTGCCTGTATGGCATACGCCTTTGTTACTCCGTCGTAACTCATGGCCAGGCTTTCCAGGTCTTTAAGGCGCTGCATGTAGCTTTCCATCACCTGTCTGCGGGCGCCGGGACGTGCTCCGGAAATGGCATCGCAGACCTGGATGATGGGTGAATAAATGGAGGTCATTTCTATTTCGTCGTGGTGAGCTCCAATGGCATTGCAGACATCGGGTTTTTCGCCGTATTTCTCGGCCCATTGCATTCCGAGCAGTGCGTGGGGGAGGTCGGTTTCTTCGGTAGGTACTTTGCCTATATCGTGTAGCAATCCTGCTCGCTTGGCAATCTTTGGATTGAGACCAAGTTCGGAAGCCATGACGGCGGAAAGGTTGGCTACTTCGCGCGAGTGTTGCAATAGGTTTTGGCCATAGGAGGACCTGTATTTCATTCGGCCGACAATTTTTACCAGTTCGGGATGGAGGCCGTGAATGCCCAAATCGATGATGGTCCGCTTGCCGGTTTCGGCTATTTCATCTTCGATTTGTCGGGTGACTTTGGCTACGACTTCTTCGATTCGTGCCGGGTGAATGCGGCCATCTGTCACGAGTCGGTGAAGGGAGAGTCTGGCAATCTCACGCCGAACCGGGTCGAAGCAGGAGAGGATGATGGCATCCGGAGTGTCATCTACGATAATTTCTACTCCGGTAGCAGCTTCAAAGGCTCTGATGTTTCGGCCTTCACGACCTATAATGCGACCTTTTACCTCTTCATTGTCGATGTTGAATACGGAAACGGCATTTTCTATGGCGGTTTCGGTGCCTATGCGCTGTATGGTTTTGATGACAACTTTACGGGCTTCCTGGGCTGCGGTCATTTTGGCTTCCTCGAGTGTGTTTTGGATGTAAATGGCTGCCTGTGCTCTTGCTTCTTCTTTGAGATTTTCGATGAGCTGGTTTTTGGCTTCTTCGGCGGTAAATCCGCTGATGACCTGGAGCTGCTGGATTTGGGAGAGGCGGATTTTTTCCAGTTCCTGGTTTTTTCGTTCGAGGAGTTCTGTTTGTCTTTCGACTTGTTCGAGTTTTCGGGTCAATTCCTTGTCTTTTCGGTTGACTTCTTCGAGCATGGAATTGGCCTTGGATTCTTTTTCCCGGATTCTGATTTCAGCGTCCTGTACCTTTTTTTCTCTTTGAGTTATGGATTTTTCATGCTGATTTTTCAGTTCGAGAAATTTTTCTTTGGCTTGCAGAAGTTTTTCTTTTTTGATGGCTTCAGCTTCTTGTTCTGCCTGGCGAATGATAGCGGAGCCTCTTTTCAGCAGTTTTTTACGGGTGATGGTCTGGTTGGCAAACCACCCGGCTGTCGCACCGACTATAAGCGATGATACGATTAATACGATTTCCATTTCTTTAAAATTTTGAATAAAAAAACCCGCACTGAATTGGATGTCTAAACTCCGGTTAGACACGTTTAGGATGCCGGGCAAGCTTCAAGTTTTCGCTGGAAGCCGGTATGCTTCACCGGCCCAAAGGGCGGGTTGCGACCTACTTTAGTCTCCCCAGGCAGTGCTCCTTATTAGGATTACTGTTGAGTTTAGCACATAGTCGTTCAGTGCGGGCAATGGGGTGTAAAAAGAACGTTAGGCTGATGGCAAACCTTGCGTACTTGTTTCGAGCATTGAATAAATTTCAGAGAGCTGATATTCGAGGCGTTGTGTTTCTTCTTCGCGTTTTTTTTCGTTGGAAATCAATCGATTGGCCAATTGCAGGGCGCACATGGCGAGCAGGTCCTGCTTGGTGGCTACGTCGTAGTTTCTTTCCAGCTGATTCAGGCAGTCTTCCAGCAGTTTGATGGCATTTCTCAAGGTTTGTTCTTCGGACCTTCGCACTTTGAGCGGATACCATCTGCCTGCTATCTGAACCTTTATCTTTATAAACTCTCCGGAATTTATTTCCATAATTTTTATTGCTCCAACAGCGCAAGACATTTGTCTATCTCCCGCACCAGTTCATTAATTCTGGATTTGGTTTGAATCGACGTGAGGGTGTCGGTTCGCTCCAATTCCATTTGCAAGGAGCCTTGTCGCTCGATGAGGTTTTGGTTGAGCGCCTGAAGGTCCTGTACCCTCTTGCGCAATCGGACGACTTCGACTTTGAGTCTGATATTTTCTTCTCTGGCCTCTTGCAGCAGATGGGTGGCTTCTTCTACTTTCTCCTTTAGTCTGCTGACCAACATTTCCAGAGAATTCATATCAGGTTCTACGCCTTGCGCTGCAAAGTTAGAGCAAATGTTTAACGTATCAAACTATCTGAAGGAACGATTGAGAAGATTTTTTTACTTGATTTATTTTCAATGGATTGGAGAGGATTTTTTCAGAGGGTCTCTTTTCGGATATCTCGAGTGTCATGTCGGAATGCAGGTTTGGGCTGTGTGAGAGTTCTGAGTAGGTTATATCACTGTTTTTCTACTGCTTTTTCCCTGCATTTCTACTCTATTAATAGGATTTATATGACTTTCAGTGGGTTGGTTTCTTGTCTGAGGGTTGTCTTCCGGGTTTGTGCAGGTTTTTCGGATGGGTTTGCTGGTTGTGGGAGTAGTGCGTGAGGGATGCGGAGGGCGCCCGCAGGGCGGTGCGGAGCACGGGAGCGAAGCGTACCCCGCAGCAGCCCGACCCCGCGCGGTAAGGCTACCGTGAGGTGGCCGGCGCGCGGGGGCACGCCCAAAGAAAAGCAAAGAAATAGGAAGTGGATGTGGGTTAGTTTTGGGTAAACCAGGCTTCGACTTCGGAGAGTTGGAGGGCGGGGATGGTGAGTTTTTTCTTTTTGCGAAGGCCGTTGAGCTGCTGGTGTACTTGGGTGGGCTTGAGGCTGCGCATGGTGTCGAGGCTGCCGAAGGCTTCCTGGGCTAGGGGGATCCATTCTGCAGGAATGCCTGCATGGGCCCATGTGTCGGTTTTGGGGGCGGTGGTAAACTGCTCGGGTTTCATCTGAGGGAAGAAGAGGACTTCTTGTATGCTGGTCTGACCGGTGAGGAGCATGGTGAGGCGGTCGATGCCGATGCCGAGGCCGGCGGTGGGTGGCATGCCGTATTCGAGGGCGCGGAGGAAGTCGTGGTCGATGAACATGGCTTCGTCGTCGCCTCGCTGGCTGAGGCGGAGCTGCTCTTCGAAGCGCTGGCGCTGGTCGAGGGGATCGTTGAGCTCGGAGTAGGCGTTGGCGATTTCTTTGCCGTTGACAATGAGTTCGAATCGCTCGGTGAGCTGTGGGTCGTGGCGGTGTTTTTTACAGAGGGGCGACATTTCGATGGGGTAATCGATGATGAAGGTGGGCTGGATGAAGTGGGGTTCGCATTTTTCGCCGAAGATGGCGTCGATGAGTTTGGCTTTGCCCATTTCGGGGGTGACGTCGATGTGGAGCTGGTGACAGGTCTGGCGGAGCTGGTCTTCGTCCATACCGGAGATGTCGATGCCGGTGTATCGGCGAATGGCTTCGTACATGGTGATGCGTGGGTAGGGGGCTTTGAAGTCGATGGTGTGTTTGCCGAAGAGGACTTGTGTGCTGCCGTTGTTGATGGCTTTGGTGACGTGCTCAAGGAGGTTTTCGGTGAATTGCATCATCCAGTGGTAGTCTTTGTAGGCTACATAGATTTCCATGCCGGTAAATTCGGGATTGTGGGTGCGGTCCATGCCTTCGTTTCGGAAGTTTTTGGCAAATTCGTACACGCCTTCGAAGCCGCCTACAATGAGGCGCTTGAGGTAGAGCTCATTTGCTATGCGGAGGTAGAGGGGTATGTCGAGTGCGTTGTGATGGGTGATGAAGGGGCGGGCCGTGGCTCCGCCGGGGATGGGCTGGAGAATGGGGGTTTCGACCTCGAGATATCCGAAGGAATTGAAATACTCGCGCATGGCCTGGATGATACGGGTTCGTTTGATGAAGATGTCTTTGACGTGGGGGTTGACGACGAGGTCTACGTAGCGCATGCGGTAGCGCTGTTCGGGGTCGGTAAAGGCGTCGTGTACCTGACCTTGTGCATCTACTTTTACAATGGGCAGGGGGCGGAGGGCTTTGCTCAAAAAGGTAAAAGTGTGTACATGGACGGTGAGCTCACCCATTTGTGTGCGGAACACATAGCCTTTGATTCCGATGAAGTCGCCAATGTCGATGTGTTTTTTAACGACTTCGTTGTAGAGGGTCTTGTCGTCGGTGGGACAAATTTGGTCGCGCTGGAAGTATATCTGGATTTTGCCGGTGGCGTCTTTCAGGTCGAAAAAGGCGGCTTTGCCCATTAGCCGCTTGCTCATGATGCGGCCAGCCAGGGATACTGATGCAAATTCCTGGGGCTGGTCGTCGCTGAAGTGTTGAAGGATATCGGTGGCGTGATGGGTGACAGGATATTCGTCGGCCGGATAGGGATTGATGCCGAGTTCGATGAGTTTTTTAAGGGATTCTCTGCGTTGGAGTTCTTGTTCGGACAGCATGGGAAAAGTGGTTGATTTCTTTGATTGTACAAAACGGCTGCAAAGATAGGGGGTTCATACTGCTTTTTGCGGGTAAGCAGGGGTGTGAGAGGGATGGGTTTCTGACACCTGGGTGATGTCCCTTCTGGATGAGGTTGGAGATTTTGGGGATTGGCTGTGAGTGGCGGTGATACAGGTAATAGTGGATAATAACTTGCATGGAGGTCTGAGAGGCAGGAGATGGTTCGGGATGCGGTGGGAATAAAATGCAAAAGGGGCTGATGAGCCCCTTTTTGCACTTTTGCTGTAAGCGGTCCGGACGGGACTCGAACCCGCGATCTCCGCCGTGACAGGGCGGCATCCTAACCAACTGAACGACCGGACCAGAGATGCAATGAACTTTGGAAAAGCGGTGGCAAAGATATGGCTGTAATCGAAACCGCAAAATCTTTTATTTGCTAAAGGGCATTTTTTTTACAAGTCACTTTCAGGAGTTTATCAACTATTTTAAGGGTATTAACTTTTGGTTAGGAAAGAAAAGGGTGGGTTGAAGAGGGATTAGAGGTTTCGCAAACGGAGGAATGAGAGGGCGGCAATAGCTGCGGTTTCTGTACGCAGTCGAAGGCTTCCAAGGGAGATGATGGATGCACCTGAATGGAGTGCGGCAGAAATTTCGGCAGGTGTGAAATCGCCTTCCGGTCCGATATACAGACTCACTACCTCGGCATCGGGGGACCATGCTGTAATGGGTGTTTTGTGCGTATGAGCACATGTAGCAAGTGCTTTGAGGCCCCGGGCGTGTGCAATGGCTTCCTGGAAGGTGGAGTAGTATGTAATGTGTGGGAAATATGGGTTGAGGCTTTGTTTACAGGCAGCCTGGCTGATTCTGTGGTATCGGTCGATGTTGAATTTGCTTCTTGCAGTACGTTGGCATTGGACAAAATTCAGGGAAGTGACGCCAAGTTCGGTAGCTTTTTCTATGAGCCATTCGGTTCGGTCGGTAGTGCGTGTCGGTGATGTGAAGAGGTGAATTTGAGGATGGTGGTTGGGCTGTGTGTTCAGCTCGGTTACTTCTATTGTGGTTTTTTTGGGATGCGTGTCGAGCACTACTCCTTTTGCCAAGAGACCGCGACCATCGGTCAGTAGGACTGGTTCACCGGTTTGGAGCCTGAGGACTTTAACGAGGTGATGGCTCTCCTCCGTGTCAAGTTGTATGGTACCGGTGTGCAATGGCTGTGCGAAGAACAAATTCATCAGGCGCCGATTTTATCTGATTTTTTAGGTTTGTTGACTTGTTTTTCTACATATTGAATGATGGCCGTGGCTATATCGATGTTGCTGTATCGTTCGATGCCTTCCAGTCCGGGGCTGCTGTTTACTTCCATTACTAGTGGGCCTCTATTGCTCTGCAGCATATCTACACCAGCTATGGAAAGTCCAAGGCTTTGGGCAGCGGCTACAGCAATTTCCTTTTCCTTTCTGGTCAATTTAATGGCTTCGCCGGTACCGCCCCGATGGAGGTTGCTTCTGAAGTCTCCTTCCTTTCCGATTCGACGATAGGCTGCGATTACTTTTCCATCGATTACAAAAGCTCTGACATCGCGTCCGGCAGATTCTTCTATGAATTCCTGGACCAGAATATTGGCCTCCAGACCGTAGAAGGCTTCAATGACGGATTTGGCGGCCTTTTTGGTTTCAGCCAGGACGACGCCGAGGCCTTGGGTACCTTCGAGTAACTTGACGACAAGCGGGGGTCCTCCTACTTGTTTGATTAAATGGTCGATGTCGCTGGGAAATTTAGCGAAGGCTGTGCGTGGTATGGGGATTCCTTTGGAGGCCAGGATTTGCAGGGCGCGAAGCTTATCGCGGGACCTTACTAACGCCAGCGAGCTTAGGGTAGTAAAGACTTTTTTCATTTCAAACTGGCGAATGATGCTGGACCCATAGAAAGTGACGGAAGAGCCAATTCTGGGAATGATGGCATCGACGTTGGCAACTACGTGGTCGCCATAGTACACATCCAGGTTATTGGCGTCCATCACCACGTAGCATTTGGTGTGGTTCATCACCTTGATGGCATGACCGCGGGCTTGAGCAGCTTCTACCAATCTTCGGGTAGAGTACAGATTTCTATTGGTGGATAGAATGAGGATGTTCATTAAGGCAAGTTGATAAAATTTTGATATTTAAGCCTGTAGGAAAGGTCTTTTTGTCTGACATCGACGAGAAAACCTCGTCTGAGCAATTTTCTTCCCAGCAGCAGAGGGAATTTCATTTTCTCGCGGTCAGCCAGGGTGATTTCGGTTTTAAATTTTTTACCGAAAAGTACTACGGTGGTTTTTATGGAGTAGCGTTTTTCGGTTTGTCCGAATGAATTTTTTATTACTTTTTCGAAAAACTCAAAGGAGTAATATTTTTTGTTTTGATAGCTGGGATGCTCCGGATCGAGGAGCATGAATGAAATAGCCGGTTTGCCATTGATGGTGTGCAGCTCTACATTGTGGCAATGCAGAGCTGAGGTGGCCGCTCCTGTGTCGATCCTACATGCTAGATCAAACACATTAAATTCGGGCAAATCGATATGGTCTGAATCTCCGATTAAATATATGGGTCTTTCCTTTGGTTTGTTGATTACTTTCTTTTCCATGCTTTGGGAGAACCAAAAATCAGGTTTTCAATCCAGACTCTCAACTGCACCAGGACCACAGCAACCGACAGTAGCGGATACCACCATCCCAGGGTTCCATCGCCGGAAAGCTTGCCAAAGGTGACAAGGGAATACCACCTGAAAGAGTAATAGGTCAATGTGAGCAACAGCGGTACGATATAATCGTCTATTCCATAGACACTACCAGCGAGCGAAATGGCAGATATCAAAAAAACAAGCATCCTTGAAAGCTGATAGATGGCCAGGTACACTTTAGAAGTCAGATGGTAATGTGCAGAGGTAGTAAAATGTCGTCGACGCTGGTATATGTAATCGCTCCAGCTGGATTTAGGCGTACTGACGGTAATGGCCTTTGGATTGATGACTACTGAAGTATTTCGATGAGTGGCAGTTTGGTTGACAAACAGGTCGTCGTCGCCGGATGGGATATGCATATGAGTACTGAATCCCTTCGCTTGGAAAAATAGGTCGCGTGTGTAAGAAAGATTTCTTCCTACGGCCATAAAGGGCATACCGGCGATGGCAGAGGTAAGGTACAACCAGCCGGTCTGGAGAGTTTCAAACCGGATGATGAGATTAAGCAGTCCGGGTCTCTTTTCATATCCTCCATAGCCAAGAACTATTTTTTTATCGGCATTGGAGTATCCGCTCATCATCTCAGAAATCCAATACTGCGACGAAGGTCTGCAATCGGCATCTGTAAAGAGCAAAGTATCGTATGATGCCGCCTTAATGCCGAGGGTTAGTGCAAATTTTTTTCCGCTCCAGAATTTGTCGTTTTCAGGGACGTGAACCACTTTCAGTCGGGCGTGTCTTCCAGCCATATCCTCGAGGAAAAATCTGGAATCATCCCATGACCTGTCATTGACTACCACCACTTCAAAATAAGGATAGTTTTGATTCAGAATTGAGGGCAGGTTTTTTTTCAGGTTTTCGAATTCGTTTCGTGCACAGATTACGACCGATACTGGCACATTTACCCTATCCGAAGGTGTAATTCCTTTTTTTAGTTGTAAATTTTTTATCAGTATAAAAAACTGAAATGCAAGTGTCGGGACAAGCAGATACAACAAAGCAAATGCATCCAGCAATACGAACATATGGGATCCTACTGAGATTAATAACCAATCAATAAATCAGCGTCGCTAAAAGGCAAGTTGTACCACTCACCTATTGCTTTGTTGGTCACGATACCATTAAACAAATAGAGCCCGGAGCGAAGATGGGAACACGATTTCAGGGCACTGATGTAACCGCCTTTTTCGGAAATCTCGAGCAAAAGGGGAGCCAAGACGTTGCTAAGGGCAAAAGAAGCAGTTCGAGAGACTCTCGACGCTATATTAGGTACGCAGTAATGTATCACTCCATGCTTGATAAACACAGGATAATCGTGAGTGGTGATTTCTGATGTTTCAAAGACTCCTCCATTATCGATGCTCACATCGACTATGACAGAGCCGGGTTTCATTTTTTCCACCATTTCTTCGGTCACGACGGTCGGCGTTCGACCCTTTTCAGGTCGAAGCGCTCCTATGGCCACATCGGCCCTGGTCAATGCTTTAGCCAGAATATTGGGTTGAAAGATGCTTGTATAAATGGGTTGGTTGAGGGACTCCTGCAACTGTCGCAATCGCAGGATGGACTTGTCAAATACTTTGACTATAGCGCCGAGAGCAAGAGCAGTTTTAGCCGCAAAGAGGCCTACAGTACCAGCGCCTACAATGACAATTTCGGTAGGTGGTACGCCGGCAATACCACCCAGAAGATATCCCTTTCCTTCCCTTGTGTTGCTCAGATACTCTGAAGCTATAAGAATGGAGGTAGTTCCGGCTATTTCGCTCATAGAGCGCACAATCGGGACAATGCCATCTTCGTCTTTGATGTGCTCAAAGGCCAAAGCCGTAATCTTTTTGTCCATCAGTTTTTTAAAATACTCTCGAGTTCGTGTTTTGATTTGAATGGCTGAAACCAAAAGTTGCTTTGGCTTGAAGTGAGCAATTTCTTCCACCAGGGGAGGTTCTACTTTTACGATGATTTCGGCATCATAGACTTGTTTTGTATCATAGACGATTTCAGCTCCAGCCTCCGAATAATCCAGGTCGCTGTAGCGGGCACCGATGCCAGCACCGGATTCTATTCTGACCCGATGACCGTTGCTTACCAGTAGTCGCACAGCTTCGGGTGTCAAAGCGATTCTCTTTTCCTGCAACCATGATTCCTTTGGAATACCTATAAAAAGCTGCTGAGCTTTAGCAGCTACTTCGAGCATCTCTTCTTTTGGCAGCAACGAAAAACCCGGAACACTCCAGAGCTGTGTAGGGTTACTCATATTTTTTTGTGTTAACTTTTAGACTTCTTGTGGTGTTTTTTTTACAAATTTCAATACACAAAACTTCACCCCAAAGCAATGGCTCCATCACCTGTGGCCACTCGATCAGGCACCATTTTCCAGAATGGAGAATCTCTTCCAAACCTGACGCCACAGCTTCCTGAGTGTCCCTCAATCGATAACAATCCAGATGATAGATCGCCTCCCCCTCAGGAGTTGCATATTCATTTACAATGGCAAAAGTAGGACTCGAAACCGCATCCGAAAGCCCAATGGATGAGAGCAGTTGGGAGATAAAAGTGGTTTTTCCGGCTCCCATCTCGCCGTACAACAGCCATACTTTAATATCCGAATATCTTCTGTAAATGTCCATTGAAACCCTGGCGAGCTCGCATAGGGTTTTGATTTCAATGTGTTGCACGGATTGTATTTTAATAATCACTTTTTGCAAAAGTCTGAAAAATCAAGTAACAACGCACCCTGTCAATAGATTTTAATCGGGGAGTTGCTTAGACTCCAAACAATCTGGTGAATTTTAGCAAAAGACAGCGTCAAACTACACTACTTTCTGTATATCAATATTTTTTCAGACTTATGATGAATGGGTTGTTCCACCTCTGGATCATTGATTTCATAAAGGTCGATATGAATGTTAAACAAGCTATTTAGTTGATTTTTCAGAGCAATCAGTAATTTGGCTCTTTCATCTGGATTATTTTCCGTAAAATCTACCAAAAAATCGAAATCTTCACCCTGCTGATGCTGAGCTCTGGCTGCAGAACCTACCAAGTACAAAACTTTAACCTTGAAAAATGAGCATAGATATTGAACGTCGTGATATTTACCTGCCAATAAAGCTGTTGATTCATTGATTTCAGACAATTTAAGGATTACTTCAGGTATGGAATATGATATACCAAAAATCATAAATCCTATTTTTTGAGCACAAGTTTTAATTTTTTCTTCATATGAAATATGACCAGGATCAACTCAAAAGATAAGAAAAATCATCATGCAGGTATCTTATCAATATTTTTTCGGGAAACATTGAATAAATTTTCTACCTGCAAGTAAGTTTGTACCTTCTAAAGGCCGAAAGCAATGCTTAATCGCACTATACCAGAAAACTTTATCATATTCGGACAGCAACCATGGGATACACCCATTGGAAGCAATTGTAAAAACATAGCGTTGGAATTGAGCAAAAATTTCAACGTACTCTACATCAATATTCCTCTGGACAGAGCTACTTTACTTCGAAATTTGCCCGAAGATAAAACACATATCGAACGCAGAAAAGCAGTACTCAATGGGCAAGTAAATCCCTTTGAAAAAATTAATGAACATCTGACTGCATTCACCCCGGCCACCGTCATCGAAAGCATTAACTGGCTTCCCGACGGAAGGATGTTTGATTTTTTAAATAAAATCAACAATCGAAGGATTGCAAAACAAGTGAAGTATGCGATGAATAAATTGAAAATAAAAAACTTTATTCTGTTCAACGACAGCGATATGTTTCGAAGCTTTTATATGAAAGAATTGCTTCATCCTTTTTTCTCCATTTATTATTCGAGAGATAATTTGATTTCTACCGAATACTTCAAAAAACACGGCACAAGACTGGAACCCCGGTTGATCGCTAAAAGTGATATGGCTGCCGCCAACAGTATTTATCTCAAAAACTATTGTGCACAATTTAATCCCAATAGCTACTACATAGGTCAGGGGTGCGAATTGGAGGTATTTGATCCGTCGAAAGAATTTGCAAAACCAGCTGATATGGAAGGGATCACGCACCCTGTGATAGGATATATCGGAGCCCTGCTAAAGCTGCGTCTTGACCTGGGACTACTGGAAAAACTGGCTGGTCAGAAGTCCGATTGGAATTTTGTTTTCGTGGGACCTGAAGATGAACATTTCAAAGCTTCAAAGCTTCATGAAATGAAAAACGTATATTTTCTAGGCCCTAAAAAACCTGAACAATTGCCAGCCTATTTATACTACTTTGATGTGGCCATCAATCCACAAGAAATAAATCCAATGACCATAGGCAACTACCCGAGAAAAATAGATGAATATCTTGCCATGGGCAAACCAGTAGTAGCCACCAGGACAGAGGCAATGGAAGCCTTCAGCGATCATGTATATTTGGCTGAAACGGCGGAAGAATTTGCACATTTGATCGAGCAGGCATTGCAGGAAACCAACAATCTGAAAAAAGCTGAAAAAAGAATCGAATTGGCCAAAAGTCATACATGGGAAAACTCTGTAAACGAACTATTGAACGGCATTTATCAAACCTTGGAAAAGAGGGATACAGCAAAATCCTAAGTCCAAAGAATCCATCCCCTAACGGCTAAAATAGTATATGCCAGATACAAACCAGAGGTAAAATATAAATTAAGTCTCCAGTAAAGTACCACTGAAGCCAAATCAATCACTATCCAATACAACCAGTTTTCAGGAAAGTAATTCACCATCAGAAATGTAGCCCATATACTAAATATTGTAGTAAATGCATCCAAATAAACCTGTTTGGCACCATTGATTAAAGACAAATATTTTCCGCTGAAATAAACCATACTTCCAAGTACAGCGATTACTAAAAAGTGGATCATGGCCGAAAAGGGTTCTTCCGCACCACTTTTTAAAAATCGCTCCGATCCGGAAAGGCCATAAAAAGCCATTATGAGATAAAATATGTGAAGTAAAAACTCGGCATAAATACCTTTAATATAGCACAAATACATATAGATAACAGAAGCAAGAATAGCAAACCACCAACACCACATATTGCCGGAAGCCAATAGCCATGTATACAAAAAACTAAACACTACGGCAATTGCCTCCAATATTTTTAAACCAATGGCACTAAGCCGGTTCGCCAGGTCTGTCTCCAACAGTCAATGTGTTTTTTATATCGTGAAGGTCTTTTTGCATGGCCATCAGCGCGGTTGTCAGCTGATCTTTACTGAGTTCCGGCAAAGAAAAATCAGAGCTGATGAAATAGACAAACTTCCACAACTCGAGGATTTCATCTATTTTAACTTCATATGGTGAGTAGATAGGATTGGTAGAAACCAATAAAAGTCCACTGTTTTTCAAGATATGATTAAAAACAATTTTGAAAACTATACCTTCAGTGCGGGTGACCAAAATACAGGGCGTACCGTCCTTTACAGAAATCCACTGGTCCACGTATTCACCTATGACAATGGCCCCTTCCGGCAGAGGCAACATACTGTCGCCAGATATAGTGAATGCTCTGTATTTTCTGTTTTTGGACAAAAATGGTAGCTGCAATACAGGGAGTTCGCTGATATATTCCGGATCGGAATATCCAGCCGTGTAGCCAGCCTTTGCTTTTTCAGGCACCAATTCGGTGAGATTTTCATTTGAGGGAGTTACAGCAGTGGTCAGAATCCTCAATTTCCTGCTGAGCATTTCAATGTCTTCGCCCCGTTCAAGAGCGCTGAGTTCTGACTCTCTCAAGGTAGAAAGATCTTGTTTCAGCAATCGGTCAATGCTAATCCTGAAGAAATCTGCCAATTTTACTAGGACCACAAGCGGAGGATCAGCCAATTGGTTTTCATAGGAATTTACAGCAGAACGCGTAATTCCTATTTCATGTGCAAGTTGTTCCTGTGAGAGACGCTTCCTTTTCCTCAGCACTTTGATGTTTTTTGCCAAAATATCCATGACATTCTATTTTGAATGGCAAATTTACTATCAATTAATTGGCAATATCAATGACACATCATTGTCGACTAGATCTGGGATGATACTGCTCTACCACATCTCGTAAGTGTTTTCTGCTTAAGTGGGTGTAAATTTCAGTAGTCAGTATACTTTCATGACCTAACAGGTCCTGCACGACTCTGAGATCTGCACCTGCTTCTATCAGATGCGTAGCAAAACTGTGTCGAAACGTATGTGGCGAAATATTTTTAGTGATACCAGCTTTTTGGGCATAAGATTTTATAAATTTAAAAACTGATACCCTGCTTAATTTAGTTCCATTCTTATTGAGAAAAAGGAAAGTATCTGACTTTCGGGCATCAACATATTTTAGTCGTATTTCATGTATATACGTCTTTAAATATCCGAGACAAATAGTGTGAACAGGGACATATCGTTCTTTATTGCCTTTTCCGGAAATTTTTACCACAGATTCATCCCAGTAAATACTGCTCAGCCGGAGCTCTGTCAATTCACTGACGCGCATTCCGGTAGCATACAAAAGTTCAATGATAGTTTTGTTTCTGAAACCCTCATCGGTTGATACATCAATTGCATCCATTATACTATTGATTTCATCGAGAGAGAGCACCTGAGGATAATATTTTTCAATTTTTGGAACTTCAAGTAATTCTGCCGGATTGTCTTGAATAATTTCTTCAATGCTCAGATATTTATAAAATTGTTTTAAAGAAGAAACAATTCTGGCAATTGTCCTTGATGTTTTGATTTCACGGGTTTTTATCAAATAGCTTTCGAGATCTTTTTGCGTAGCTGATGTAACTGAGATTCCAGAATGGGAACACCATTTATAGAATTGAAAAAGGTCATTTGAATAGGAAGAAATGGTATTTTTTGAGAGACCTCTCTCAAGGCGCAGATATGTGATGAAATCTGTAATCAAATATTCCTCTGAAGTCATTGGAAATCTGCCTTATCTGCTATCTTGATTTCTGAACCAGAAGACTATAAAAATCTGTACCAAAATAATCACCATAAATAGCCAAACTATATAATCTTTTTGAAAAAATTTAGACAATAGATAAAACCCGAAAAAAGCTATTACTATTGCTGCAGACAGTACTACATCTCTAAAGATTCCTGATTCTTCTTTGAGACTTTTTATCTCCAAATCTTCCAACTGTTCGAATCGTTTTTTATCGGACTTTAGAATCTCGGAAATAGTATTCAGTTCTTTTTCAAAAATGGCAGCTATTTTATCCTTGTATTTTTTTTGTTTGAGGTAATAGGAAAGATGAAGCGTTACTTCTGAAATATCCTTTTTGTGAGCTATTATTTCTACATCGAGGTAGCGTTTTGGAATCCATTTGACTCTATAAATACCCAATACCAACGGGCCTGATAATTCCCAGTGATAGGCAGTCACTACGCGGTATCCCATCTCATGCAGCAGCTGGTAGAGGACCCGCTCTGCGTCTCCGGCGTCTTTATTCAGCTGAAAAGTTTTTGAAATGCTGAATTTTTTCTTCATGGGTTGTTCTTTTTTAGCCGGAAAGCACTTTGAAGCGGTTAAAAATACAAAAAGAGGCATACAGCCTCTTTTCAGACAAGTAAATATGTGGCGAATAATTACTCTTTGTGGCCTATGATTTTGTGCGCTAGCTTCGGATTGATTTGCTCAATGGTGATGAGGGTGAGCCAATAACCAATAAAAAGGGAAAGGAAAATCAGCATGCTAAATCCCATGAGAAACACAAAAAGAAATAAAAACCAACCGAGCGTGTATGTGATCATTCGAATACCAATTAACGAACGCAAAAATACATATCAAATTCAATATTCCAACGTCTCGTCCAAATTGTTTTTAACACGTACTGCTGATGACCCGGATACATAAGTGAAATTCATAAGGCATGCTGTAATACATGTAACTATTTTAACTATTGTACTTACACATATTTAACAGATTGGTGATGAGGATTTCTCTCCACGTATATACTTAATGGATTTTCAGCGTATTTCAATTAAGTGTAGCTACATATACCATTCAAATGCCATATTTTTCTGAAACTATGGCTGCCGCTTCCCAGAAATTTTCGGCATTGGATGCATAGAGTATTTCCCTGCTTGAGTTGATCAACAATCCGGCCCCGGCGGAATTGATGCCGGCCTGCAGTGTAAGGCTTAGGTCTCCGCCCTGAGCACCTACACCAGGTACCAATAAGTAATGTTCGGGGACCATGGAGCGAATTACTTTTAAAATTTCTCCATGAGTAGCTCCAGCCACAAACATGAGTTTGTCCTCATCGTAATGGTCTGAAAATTTTTGCAGGACATGTTGATACAATGGCCTGCCATCAGCCATAGGCTGCAACTGAAAATCCATAGCACCTTTATTGGACGTAAGAGCCAGCAAAATGATGTATTTCCCTTCTTTAAAGAATGGTTGTATTGAGTCAATACCCATGTAGGGGGATGCTGTGATGGCATCAAAAGGCATTTCCTCCAAAAATGCCCGTGCGTACTTTTCACTGGTGTTGCCTATATCTGCTCTTTTGGCATCTGCGATTAGAAAAGCAGATGGATATTGCTCTTTGATGTAGAGGGCGGTTTTCATGAGTATATACCAACCTTCATGACCCATTGCTTCATAAAAAGCTGTATTAATTTTAAAAGCTACACAGCGAGGCGCTGTGGCATGGATGATTTTTTGGTTAAACTCCAACACTCTTTGTTGCAATGTTCCGGTAATGCAAGGCGGTATTTTCATGGGGTCTGTATCCAATCCGACACACAGGACTGTTCGCTTGCTTAAGATGAGTTGGTCGAGGCTGTTTTTTGTAAACATCAGATCTCTGCGCTTTCTTTAAGCCGTTCGGCATTTTCCGCTAGCTCCAGTTCTTGAGAGAACCTAAAGAGTTCTCCATTCATTACTTCGTCCAAATTGTAGACCGTCAAACCGATTCTGTGGTCGGTGACTCTGCTTTGAGGATAGTTATAGGTTCTGATCTTTGCTGACCTGTCACCGGTGCTGACCATTGTTTTTCGTTTGGAAGCTACTTCTTCCATTCTTTTCGTATACTCGATTTCAAAGAGTTTGTCTCTGAGCATCTGGAGTGCCCGCTCTCTGTTTGCATGTTGTGAACGCTCGACTTGACAGGTGACCACTATACCTGTGGGTTTATGTGTGAGCATCACTTTGGTTTCAACTTTATTGACGTTTTGTCCACCCGCACCTCCGGACCTGGCTGTTTGCATTTCGATATCGGCCGGATTGAGCTCAAATGAAATTTCATCGGCCTCTGGCAATACGGCTACAGTGGCAGCTGATGTATGCACCCTGCCTTGTGTCTCGGTCTGGGGTACCCGTTGAACCCTGTGCACACCTGATTCGTATTTCAATACTCCGTAGGCTCCCTCTCCGTTTACTTTGAAGATAATTTCCTTATAGCCTCCGGCGGTACCTTCGTTGTAGTCGAGTACTTCTATTTTCCATCCTCTTTTTTCACAATATTTGGAGTACATTCGAAAGAGGTCACCGGCAAAAATAGCTGCTTCATCACCTCCGGTGCCAGCTCTGATCTCCACAGTGCATCCTCTGGAGTCTTCTGGATCTTTAGGCAGCAGCAGCAATCTGATTTCTTCTCTGAGTTGCTCGAGTTTCGGTTCACCTTCTTCGATTTCCATCATTGCCATTTCCTTCAGTTCACTGTCCTTTTCATTTTTTAAAATTTCTTTGGCTTCTTGTATCGATTCGAAAAGCCGTTTGTACTGTCTGCCCTTCTCTACTATTGCCTCGAGCTCTCTGTATTCTCTGTTGAGTTGAATGTATCTTTTCTGGTCTGCAATGATATGAGGTTGGACGATTTGGTCCGCAATATCCTGGAATTTCAACTCCAGTGCATTTAATTTTTCAACTAATGAGTCCATAGATTCTTTTAGCGATACTGTAAGGTTTCTGTTGGGGTAATTAACGTTAATTTTTTACCATTTGCTGAGGGCTCTACCCGTCCGATTATTTTGGCTTCGATATTGAATTCTTCTGAGATTTTAACAATCAGATCAGCCACCTGAGGGTCGCAGTAGATTTCCATTCGATGCCCCATATTGTAAATGGTGTACATCTCCCTCCAGGAAAGTCCAGCAACTTTTTGAATAGCCTTGAAAAGGGGAGGTGTATCAAAGAGGTTGTCTTTGATCACATGTGCGTTTTCGATAAAATTCAGAATTTTGGTTTGTCCGCCTCCGCTGCAGTGGACCATACCATAAATGTGAGATTTACATGCCTCTAGTACGGCTTTTATCACCGGCGCATAAGTCCGTGTGGGGCTCAGGACTGCACTCCCAAAATCAAGTGGTGTGCCTTCCAATTTATCGGTCAAACGATAAGGTCCGGTGTATATGAGATTTGGTTCAAGATCTGGGTCATACGTCTGAGGATATATATCTTTCAGATAACTGTGAAAAAGATCGTGGCGAGCAGCTGTAAGTCCGTTGCTGCCAATTCCGGAGTTGTAATTTTCTTCATAGGTTGATTGGCCAAAGGAGGATAGGCCCACGATGGAAAGTCCGGGTTTAATGTTACCATTATCGATTACCTGGCTTTTTTTCAACCTGGTAATCACGGTGGAGTCTACAATGATGGTTCGGACCAAGTCACCTACATCGGCAGTTTCTCCGCCTGTGAGATGCACCTCGATTCCGAACTGGCTCATCATCTGACAGAATTCTTCATTACCTTTGATAATGCGGCTGATGATCTCACCTGGAATTAACCGCTTATTTCGGCCAATGGTACTGCTGACTAAAAATGGACCGGTAGCCCCTATACATAGCAAATCGTCAATATTCATCACCAGAGCATCCCAGGCTATTCCTTTCCATACATTTACGTTACCGGTTTCGCGCCAATATGCGAAGGCAAGGGAGGATTTAGTACCGGCACCATCGGCATGCATAGCGAGACAAAATTCCTCGTCACCTGACAAATAATCGGGTACTATTTTACAAAAGGCCTTTGGAAAAAGACCTTTATCCAGGTTTTTAATCGCGGAATGAACATCGTCTTTGCTGGCTGAAACACCTCTTCTGAGGTAGTGAGATGACTCTTTTGAAAACATGAGGGCAAAATTACTTCAACAGTTTACAGAATTGCATCAACCCTAAAGCAATTATAAGTCCGCTGACAATAAGACCTCCTTCTGGTCGGGGGGTGAGGTTCGGTAAACGCTTTCTTTTAAATAATCTATAAATCATCGAACGCTCTTATCAATCAATATTCTGGAAAATTTAAGCCTTTTACACAATAGTATATTTGCAAAAAAAATTATGGCAGTCAGAAAATATTGGTGGAAAATCCTTGGGGTTGTTTTGGTGTTTTACACCATAGTGATTGGGTTTTTGGGCGATGTTCCACGGCTGCCGATTTTAAATGAGACCATTCGAAATCTCTATTTCCATGTAACGATGTGGATGGCTATGTTGATTTTACTTGCGGTAAGCCTTATCTACAGCATTAAATATCTCTGCAATTTCGATTTGAAAAACGACCTGATTGCCCAATCATCGGCTCAGGTTGGTATATTATTAGCTGTAATTGGGATATTAACCGGAATGATTTGGGCAAGATTTACATGGGGGGCTTTCTGGGTAAACGATCCAAAACTCAACGGAGCAGCTGTCAGTTTATTAGCTTATTTGGCGTACTTTGTCCTGAGAGGTTCTGTAGATGACAAGGACAAAAAAGCCAGAATTTCAGCCGTTTACAATGTATTTGCCTTTGTTATCATGATTGTCTTCATCCAAATATTGCCACGCCTTACTGATAGTTTACATCCCGGAAACGGTGGAAATCCCGCATTTAGTTCCTACGATCTGGACAATCGAATGCGAATGGTATTCTATCCAGCTGTAATCGGATGGACGCTTATCGCTGTTTGGATTCTTGATTTAAAAATCAGGCTATACCGATTAGAGGACAAAATGAATTTTAAATCGGTCAGTCAATTTGAACCATCAGCCCGTAAAACAATTAGTATTAAAAAATGAACTGCAGACTTTTAACTTTTGTATTTTTCTGGCTCATTGCTCTATCGGCAAGTGCTCAGGCTATGGAAGTGGAAATGGCCGATACACTGCGTGCTGAAGGCAAAATTTATGTAGTGGTTATCGTTTGTCTTCTGGTATTGGGCGGGTTAATTTCATACCTTGTATATTTAGATAAACGAATAAGTAAACTTGAAAAAAAATAGCCAATATTTTTAGCAATCAAAAGATGAAAAAATCTAACATACTGCTGCTGATTTTTATCGCCGTTGCAATCGGTGCAGTAGTAGCTACGATTAGTGATTCAAGTACATATGTCACATTTGAAAAAGCTGAGAAGAACCCCGGCAAAGTGTATACGGTAATAGGTCAGCTCAACCGGGACAAACCAATGGACTTTGATGCCAGAGCAGGTGTATTTTCCTTCTACGCCATTGACAAGGAAGGCGAATCTAGAAAAGTCCTTTATTTTAAGCCAAAACCTACTGACTTTGAGCGCAGTGAAGATATCACTATGAAAGGTTTTGCAACGGATACCGCTTTTATCGCAGACGATATCTTGCTAAAATGTCCATCAAAATACAACGAACAAAATAAATTGGAAGAATAATTCGGCTGTTATGAAGTACATCGGGGAAGCTACGTGGATTGGAGAAGCCGGAAGACTATTTACTTCTCTTGCGCTTGTAAGTGCTTTGTTATCTGCACTGTTTTATTATTTGCATATACAGAAAAAATCAGAGTATTACCAGCAAACAGGCAGGTGGATGTTTTACATCCATGCATTTTCCATTATATCAGTAGTGGCATTGATGCTTGTTATGCTTTCAGGCCATTATTTTGAATACGACTATGCCTGGAAGCACACGAGTAGAAGTCTCGAAAACCGCTACATATTCTCAGCATTCTGGGAAGGTCAGGAGGGTAGTTTTATTCTCTGGATGTTTTGGCATGTGGTACTTTTACTGGTATTTACTTTGACCAATCACAAGTTTGAAACACCGGTATTGCTCATATCGCTCTTGGTTCAGTCTTTTTTGGTGTCCATGATTCTGGGAGTTTATCCCTTTGGGGTAAAAATCGGAAGTTCCCCCTTTGTCTTGATCAGAGAATTGCCGGAAAACATTGGGCTTCCCTGGACACAAATGGAAGATTACCTGCAAAAACTTCCCGGATTTATGGACGGACGGGGTTTAAACCCTTTACTTCAAAACTGGTGGATGACGATTCACCCCCCTACCCTATTTCTGGGATTTGCCTCTACAGTTATTCCATTTGCGTTTGCTTTTGGATCCCTGATCAGTCGTGAATACAAAGAATGGTTAATGCCAGCTTTGCCATGGACTTATTTTTCTTTGGGAATTTTAGGTGCCGGTATCCTTATGGGTGGAGCCTGGGCTTATGAATCTTTGAGTTTTGGTGGTTTCTGGGCTTGGGATCCAGTCGAAAATGCTTCTTTGGTTCCCTGGCTTACATTGGCAGCCGCTGCACATTTGATGATGATAGCCCGGACAAAAGGCACTGCACTGCGCACCAGCTATTGGATGATATTTCTGACGTATTTTTTTATACTTTATTCCACGTTTCTCACCAGAAGCGGAGTATTGGGCGATGCTTCCGTTCACTCCTTTGTAGATCTAGGGCTCAACGGGCAGCTTCTGGCGCTTCTCCTGTTTTTCCTCATCATCCCTTTTGTATTTTTTGGTCTTAGATATAAGGAGATCCCTGACAAATCGGAAGACGAGACTTTCTACAGCAGAGAGTTCTGGATGTTTGTGGGTGCCTTAATATTGCTCGTTTCTGGTTTCCAAATCATATTCAGCACTTCCATTCCTGTACTGAATAAGCTGATTGGACCCGAAGGTCTGGTTAAGTTACTGAGTGAAAACATGGCCCCTCCAGTGGATGCCATCCAGCATTACAACTCGTTCCAACTGCCCTTTGCCATAATCATCACACTGCTGATGGCAGTAGGTCAGTTTTTTGGTTACCGGCAAAAAAAGGCAGGGCGATTTTGGAAAAGCATAACAACCTCTGCCGCTATTAGCCTTGTAGTGACAGTATTTTTTGCCTCCTTCTTCGATATGTGGAAACATCCCCTGCATACTCTCTTCACATTTACATCGGCATGGGCATTCTTTGCCAACCTGGATTACTGGCTTAGACTCGCTAGAGGTAAATGGACTGTATCAGGTCCATCGGTAGCACATGCAGGCTTCGGGCTCATGATGCTGGGAACAGTGATCAGCCAGGCCAACCAAAAAATCATTTCAAAAAACCGCACCTACATTGCGGAAAATATTCCGGCAAGTGAAAATGTTTTGTTAGAAAAGGGAGATACCATCAGCATGAACCCGTATTATCTGGTTTGGACCGATGTATGGCAGGAAAATTACAGAAGGTATTACAAAATTGACTTTCTTCAACCTGATGGAGAACAACTCAGGCCCGCATTTAGCGTGGTTCCCCACATTCAAATCAATGACCGAATGGGTTTGGTAGCAGAACCAGGAACCAAGCACTATTTACATAACGACATATATACTTTTCTCTCCTATGCTTCAGACGTACAAAACAGAAATTCACCCGATGGGTATGGAGACGAAATGGAATTTATGATAAGCAAAGGCGATACATTCATCGTTGACAG
Source organism: Schleiferia thermophila (assembly GCF_003337435.1). Taxonomy (GTDB): domain Bacteria; phylum Bacteroidota; class Bacteroidia; order Flavobacteriales; family Schleiferiaceae; genus Schleiferia; species Schleiferia thermophila. The sequence continues at coordinate 833,768 of NZ_QPJS01000001.1, read as the reverse complement.
ATATTTTATGGTACTGGATAGCATTTTAGGCAATACGACCCGCGACCTGAAAACCGGTGAAATAAAAACCGTTTCAGTCGAAGCAGTAGTTCGTCTGATTTCAGCAGTGGGCAATCGATATGAATTAAGGCCCAAGTATTTTATTGACGAACACGGAGTGGTCAATCACCTTGATGCCGAATCTGAAGATGCTGGCATCAAAATACGGTTCAAGGACATCGACCAGGAAAAAAACAAACTTGTTTTCACCACGTGGAAAAAACTCGACGATGGACCGGATTTTATCATTATGAAAGCCATCATCTTCCCGGCCATTAATTTGTTATGGGCTGGTATCATCATGATGACCTTTGGGATTTTTTTAGCCGTCTATCAGCGAAATAAACTCAGAAAAAATTGACCTCTTTGATCAGAGCCAAAAACATTTCAAAAACATACGGAACGGTCAAAGTCCTTAACGACATTTCCGTATCCATTCCTAAAAGCAGAATCGTGTCCATTGTAGGCCCATCCGGTGCTGGGAAAAGTACACTTCTCAGCATCCTGGGAGCACTGGAAAAAGCCGATACAGGAGACGTATTTTTTGAAGATGTAGCCTATGCTTCCCTATCAGAAAAAAAACTTGCAGCCCTGAAAAACAAAGAAATCGGCTTTGTTTTTCAGTTTCATCATCTGCTGCCTGAGTTTACAGCAGTTGAAAATGTCGCCATTCCGGCCATGATTTCCGGCCTCGGAAAAAAAGAAGCAGAACAAAAAGCCATTTACTGGCTAGAGAAAACCGGGCTATCTCACAGATTAAAACACAAACCCGCTCAACTTAGCGGAGGCGAACAGCAGCGGGTTGCCATAGCAAGGGCACTTATCAATCATCCAAAAATCGTAATGGCCGATGAACCAACGGGCAATCTTGACACCAAAAACACAGAACACATTATCCAAATTTTTAAAGACCTCAACTCAGAATTGGGAATAACTTTTCTGATTGTAACTCACAATGAAAACTTAGCCAGATCCTCAGATGAGATCATATTTTTACGGGATGGGAAGATCCAGTAGCATATGAAAACTGCTTTGATTTTGGTACTATCGGCATTGGTTCACTTTGGCGCTGCTGCTCAGGCACTTAAAATAGCCGTCTTAAAATACGCCGGTGGGGGCGATTGGTATGCCAACCCTACCTCCTTACCAAATCTGATAAAATTCTGCAACGAACACCTGCCCGCCCGTATTCACCCCGAACCTGATGTGGTAGAACCTTCGTCGGCCGACTTGTTCAACTACCCCTTTCTTCATGCTACAGGTCATGGCAATATTTTTTTCACCGAAAACGACGTAAAAAATCTTAGAAAATACCTGTTGAACGGAGGATTTCTACACATTGACGATAACTACGGAATGGACCCCTATGTCAGGAGGGAAATTCAAAAATTATTTCCCGAAAAAAAACTAGAATTGCTACCGGATTTTCATCCGATTTTCACCCAAAAATTTCCTTTTAAAAACATTCCGAAAATTCACGAACACGATGGCAAACCCGCTCAGGCTTTCGCCATTTTTCACAACGGAAGAATCGTTTTGCTCTACACCTATGAAACAGACCTGGGAAATGGTTGGGAAGACCAGGAAGTACACAACAATCCTGAAGAAGTTCGCCAAAAAGCACTAAAAATGGGATGCAACATCCTTCAATATGTCTTTAACTACTCTTTATGATGAACTGTCATCAGGCCTTGAGCAAGGAAACTTCGATTTTATCTTAAAAGAACTTCATCAGACTGGATTTGAAAAGTGTCGCCTGAAATTTCAGCAAAATCCGCTCTTCTATGAAGCCCTCAACCAATTGTACATCAGACAGAAATATCGAGGAAAGATTAAGCCTCTGATTGAGCGTTACAAAGGTTGGATTTTTCCTCACGGTATTTCCCTGCAGCAGTCATCCCATCCTTTTACAGCAAAGCTCAAGTCGTCATTGGCCGTGAAGTACCACACGGTAATTGACCTAACCGGTGGGTTGGGTATGGATAGCTGGGCATTTGCCAACGCAGGGAAAAAAGTGATATACGTAGAAAAAAACAGCGATATTTTCCGCTTTGCAGAGTACAATTTCGGTAAATATCTGCCTAATGTAGAATGTCACAATGAAGAAGCACTGACATGGCTTGAAAAAAACGGCAAAAGCTATACGAGAGCCCTGGTATACGCAGATCCGGCTCGCAGAGACACAGCCGGAAACAAAGTATTTCTATTCCACCACTACCAACCGGAACCAAAGGCGATACTCAAGCAGTGCAGAGATTTACAATTGGATCTAATGCTAAAGTTGAGCCCAATGGCCGATATTCAATACATATGGAAAGAATTGGACTCCAATTCAAAAGTCCTGGTACTCGGTGTCGAACAAGAACTCAAAGAATTGGTCCTTTTGTATCAACCACAAACCCAACAGAAGTACATCGAAATCTGGTTATGCAGCGAAGAACCTGAACTGATGTTTTCCGGTACAACGACCCAAAAGGCGGAAGTACCACTCGTAGATTCGCCTGAAAAATATGTTTATATACCGCATCCCGCCTTGTGTAAGATTCATGCCGATACACACCTTGCCGGTGTACACCATTTGCGCGCTTTTCATCCACTCGCTAAGATTTACACCGCAGAACAAGCTTATCCGCTGAAAGGATGGAGAGTTTTCGAAACAATAACCAGCACAACACGGCTCAAAGATATCTCTGTGAAAGAAGCGATGATCGTAACTGGCATTTTTCCGCAAAATGCCAGTGAAATCAGAAAAAAACACAAGTTTAATGAAAGTGATATAACACTGTTGGTAGCTACAAAAACTTACAAAAACAAGAATTTATGGATTTTAGCAAAAAAAATAGCTCTATAAAAGGACGTCTGGCAAAATTTTTAAGCACTTTTGACGTAGAAACTGTTATACTGTAAGTTTGTAATAAATTCGGAAATTGTGGTACCACGATTGTTAACAATATGTGCTCTGATGCTGATTGGTTTTGCGCTGAAATCACAGAACGCACAATTTGTTCACAATGCAGGGCAATGGCCACAACCTTTTGAATACACAGTCAAGCTCAGCAACGGGCAGATCTATTTTGAAAATGGGCTGATAAAAATTCTGCTGGCACACCCATGGGATCTGGCTAATTTTCACGGTCCTCAGCACAGGGAAGATGTTCCGCGAACTTTCGGGGCCTCTCTGACAGGATATGTCCCCGGACAAATCAGAGCTCATGCCTATCAAATGGTATTTGTCAACTCCAATCCGAATTCAAAAAAACTGGGAATCGGAAAAAAAGAATTTTATCACAACTATTTTTTGGGAAACGATCCGAAAAGATGGAAATCAAATGTGCAGGTTTACAGTGGGGTTACGTATGAAAACCTATATCCGGGCATTGACTTAAAATTCTTTGACAATGATGGAGATTTCAAATATGAATTTAGAGTCAAACCAGGCAGTGACCCATCGCAGGTCAAGATCAAATACTTGCATACCGACGGAATGCGCATAGATTCGGAGGGCAATCTAATCATCATTACCAATGCAGGTCCAGTACGGGAAAGTCCCCCGTTTTGCTACCAAATCATCCACGGCCAATTGGTACGAGTCAATTGTCATTATCAACTTAATGACAACGAAATTACTTACAAAATCGGAAAGTATAATCCAAACTATGAACTAGTAATCGATCCTACAATAGTATTTTCTACATTTTCCGGCTCGACTACCGACAACTGGGGATTTACCGCTACATATGATCTTGACGGAAATTTTTATGCCGGCGGAATTGCGTTTGGAAACGGATATCCCACCACACAAGGAGCCTTTCAGGAAAATTTTGGGGGTTCTTCCGGGCCCTTCAACACCACAGACGTCGCCATATCAAAATTCAATCCCACTGGCACACAGCTGATTTATTCGACCTATTTGGGTGGAAATGGCAGCGAACAGCCTCATAGCATGGTAGTAAACAGCAACAATGAACTGATTGTATATGGCATCACCGGTTCAGGCAATTTTCCTGTCACTCCAAATGCTGTACAAACAAACTTTGGCGGAGGTGCCAACTTTCAGATTGGTAACTATTCCTATCAAAACGGAAGTGATATTTACATCACGCGATTTAATGCAACAGGCTCTGCACTCTTGGCTTCCACATATTTGGGTGGCAATGGCAATGATGGCCACAATGCACCCCTAGTCCGGAATTACGGAGACTACGCAAGAGGTGAAGTGATAGTCGACTCAGTCAACAACATCTACATCGCCTCTTCGACCAACAGCACAAACCTTTCATTTCCAGGACAGGCATTTAACTACTCCGGCCAGCAAGATGCTATTCTGGTAAAATTCACCCCCAATCTCAATCAAATCTCATGGGGTACCTTCTACGGAGGTACAGCGCAGGATGCAGGGTACTCCGTCAAGGTGTTCAATCAATTCGTTTACCTTTGTGGAGGTACCACAAGTACCAATTTGCCTACCCACAATGGTGCCTTCCAAAACACCCTAGCTGGAGGCATCGAAGGTTACATAGCACGCTTCTCAGCACTTAACGGTGCTTTTCAGAGGGGCACCTATTTTGGCTCCAGTGCATATGACCAACTGTATTTTATCGACCACAACCGCAACGGAGAAGTATATGCCATGGGGCAAACACTCGGAACTTTTGTCAAAACCCCTGACAAATACGGTCAATCCGGCAGAAGTCAAATCGTCTTTAAAATGAATCAAGACCTGACCACCATACAGTGGTTGACCACATTTGGCAGTGCGCCGGGAGTAATTAACATCTCTCCGGCTGCTTTTAATGTGGATGAATGTTTTAATATTATGCTGAGCGGATGGGGAGGAGCCGTCAATAGTCCTCCTGCTAATCCAATAGCCAACGGAACTACCAACGGACTACCCGTGACCTCCGATGCGTTTCAAAGTACAACCGACGGAAGCGACTTTTACTTTATGGTCCTGGGAGCCGATGGAGCGTCACTGAAATATGCCACTTTTTTTGGGGGAAGCTCCAACGAACACGTCGATGGCGGCACAAGTCGCTTTTCTCCGGAAGGTATCATTTATCAGGCCATTTGCGCAGGTTGTCAGAACGGTACCTTCCCCACAACTCCGGGAGTATTTAGCCCCACAAGGGGAGGACCCAATTGCAACCTTGGAGCAGTCAAAATCGATTTTGACAACTTTGTTCGGGCAGAGGCCGAAGTAGAACTCACTCTCAAGATTGACTCCGTTTGCAACAATTACATGGTAGTCTTTAGCAACAATAGCGTCAATGCTCAACTGTTTTTCTGGGATTTTGGAAATGGTCAAACCTCTACACAGGCCAATCCATCCATAGTTTTTGTAGGCCCTGACACCTTTACAATAAAATTAATTGCACAAGACACATTGTGCAATCTTTTTGACACAACAGAATTGTCTGTATACATACCGGAGTTTCCACCTCCAAAGGCAGAAATCTCTACCTTCTTTAGAGAATGCGACAGCGAGTATAAAATCACAGTCGAAAACAGGTCTACCAACGGCAACCAGTTTTTTTGGGATATGGGCGATGGTACTACATACACTGGACTTAGTCAACTCACTCACAAGTACCCGTCACAAGGTTCATATACGGGCTTTTTTGTCCTGATTGATACTGTATGTGACCAGCGTGATACAGTATTTTTCTCAGCACAATTCAGCGATACTACTATAGCTGAACCGGAAATTACCTCCGTAAAGCCCAAATGTCCTGAAGGCTCCTTTGAGTTTGTGATCATCAATACGGAACCTCACTTTCAATACATCTGGGATTTTGGCAACGGAAATATACGGATTGGGCGTTTCCCGGTTTTTAATTATACAGAATCCGGTAATTATACCATTCGACTGACAATAATTGATTCGCTTTGCAACAGAGAATACAAATTTGAAATACCCGTAACAGTCGATTACTACGGAGATTTCTTTTACATCCCAAATACGTTTACCCCCAATGGCGATGGATTAAACGATGTTTTCTTCCTGGCAGGTGCTGAATGTCTCGAAAGAGCCCGGCTTGAAATCTACAACCGATGGGGACAGCTTGTATTTGAAACAGATGACCCCTTCAATGAATTCTGGGATGGTACCTTTCAGGGTAAAGATGTCCCACAAGGTGTCTATCCGTATATCTTCTATCACTACCGCGGACAAAGAAAAGGAACGGTGACGTTGTTCAGATAAACTGTTACAACCAATCCGGAGCTGATTTCCTGAGACGAAGCAAATCCGGCTGTTTAAAACATAGCGATAAACAATCACATTATTGATTCTATTGAAAAAAACTAACTTTCTAACGCTTTACTTTTGCCAAAAAATCAAAAAATGGCAGTAGTTGTAGCTAATGATTCAAATTTCAGCGACCTGATTCAGAAAAATTCAAAAGTAGTCGTCAAATATTATGCTGATTGGTGTGGTGCCTGCAAGATGTTTGCCCCAAAATATCGCAGGATAAGTGAAGAAGAATTGTACCAAGAAATACTCTTCCTCGATGTAAATGCTGAAGAAAATCCAGAAGCAAGGCATGCAGCCGGAGTCGATAATTTGCCCTATCTGGCTGTTTTTAAAGATGGTAAATTGCTAGAAGGCGGAGCATCGGGCAAAGAAGAATATCTGAGAAAACTACTTACAAAACTCAGCGAATCATGAAAATACCCGCAATAAAAAAATTGCTTTCCTTCGACCTCGACCAGCTGATACAAGCTGAAAAAGACTTGTACGATGAAAAACAAACGCAAATTCAGATTGAAGGTGAGGATGAAGGCGAACAACTCACCCATGTGCTAGCAGCTATCTGGATCAAAGAGCAGATTGCCAATGGAATGACTGAAAACGAGGCACTCAGGGCATATACACAAAGAGTGAGAAACTCCATCAGCTAACGTGTCCGTTAAAGTATACCATCGATTCAATCCTTTTATTCCACCCGGAATCAAAATCCTCATCATAGGAACATTTAATCCTGATGTGCCGTGCAATGCGGCACATTTTTATTACAGTAGACCTCAGAATCACTTCTGGAGAATTTTACCAGCTGTATACGATTACCCCAATCTTAAAAAGGCTTCGCCGGCCGAAAAGCAGAATTTTCTCAGCATTCATCATATCGGATTAGCGGATCTTATACTATCGGTTAATGTAGAAACCGGTTGTGAATGTAATTTTTCTGACCAATATCTTGATGATAAAGTGTTGGAATGGTTTCCTGTAGAAAAAGCCATTCTCAATCACCCCACCTTGAAGCTGGTAGCATTTACCAGAAAATCCTTTGAAAAGATTCCAGCTATTCGACATCGGATACATCAAGTCAAAAGCACATGCCAAAGCGCAAGCATTGCATTTGCCTTCTTGCCCACTCCATCAAGAGGTATCACTGACCAGAAACTACTTGACTGGAAAAATGTTTTGAACATTTAGGTCAGAAGTATGCTCTCAAATACTTTTATGGCTTAGCCCCAACTCCACTTTTAGCCTTAAATAGAATAGTTCAGGATAGATGATCTTCTGACCTTTTCCCGGGCCTATCAAATTTTCCGGTCAATTTATTGAAACCATAAGGGCAATGTCTGCAACCGCTTTGGCAACAATATCCTCTGTCGAGGTGATATTTTGCGGTGTAAACGATATAGCCTTCTGAAGTTTTGTAGTAGTCAATTCCCTCTTTCAGCTCAGTAAAGGGTCTTCTGAATTTCATTTTACAAAATCAGCATGGCATCTCCATAGCTCAAAAATCTGTATTTTTCCTTGATGGCCTCATTGTATGCCTCCATCATCAGCTCATATCCCATATAAGCACTTTTGAGCATCAGAATGGTGGACATTGGAGCATGAAAATTGGTAATAAGTTTCAGAGGTAATCTGAATTTATAGGGTGGATATATAAACTTGCTGATCCAACCTTCAAATGGGATGATTCGGTTTTCGGTGGTAAGTGAGCTTTCAAGGGCTCGAAGGGTTGTGGTTCCTACACTCACTACTTTGCGGTTTTCATCCAGGGCCTGGTTTATCTTTCTTGCAGATTCCGGATAAATCCAGACCTGTTCGCTATCCATTTTATGCTTGCTGAGATCTTCAACCTCTACCGGCTTAAAAGTACCCAGACCAACATGCATGGTTATTTCAGTGGACTCAATTCCTTTAATTTCCATTTTTTTCAGGATCTGCTTGCTAAAGTGCAAACCACTAACAGGAGCTGCTACTGCTCCCTCAACTTTGGCATAGATAGTCTGGTAGCGTTCTTCGTCTTCTTTGTCGGCCTCGCGCTGCAAATATTTGGGAATGGGCATATGACCCAGTTCAACTAGTTTTTTTCGGAATTCTTCGTATGTGCCATCGAAAATGAAGCGAATGGAACGTCCACGGCTTGTTGTATTATCGATAACTTCAGCTACCATCGATTCGTCTTCTCCGAAATAAATTTTGTTGCCGATACGGATTTTTCTTGCTGGATCTACCAGCACATCCCAAAGACGGGTTTCAGCATTTAATTCTCGTAGAAGAAACACCTCGATGCGCGCTCCCGTTTTTTCCTTATAACCGTAAAGTCTGGCTTTAAATACTTTTGAATTATTGAATACGAAAAGGTCTTTCTCTTCGAAGTAATCAAGAACATCTTTGAAGGTTTTGTGCTCGATTTTACCGCTGTCTTTGTGCACTACCATCAGACGGCTGTCGTCTCTATGAGGCAATGGGCGAATGGCGATAAGTTCTTTTGGAAGTTTGTAATTAAAATGCGACAGCTTATACTTCATTGCTTACGGGCATTGAATTTTAGCCCGCGAAAGTAGGAAAAAAAGATTTTTTCGATAATCAATTAAAGATTAAATTATTTTCCTACCATCCAACGAGCTACAGGCGACATATGCCCATCCGTTCTCGAAATTTTTTTTGTGAAATAATAATATCCCGTGATGGCAATCATCGCACCATTATCCGTACAGTATGCCGGATTAGGAAGATACAGTTTGATCTTCATTTTGTCAGCCAGCTCTATCAGTGATTTCCTGAGCGCGGAATTGGCCGATACACCGCCTGCTACAGCCAGGCGTTTGATATTGGTGTCTTTTAACGCCTGAAGGAGTTTTTTTAGTAAGGTATCAATGATGGCCTGCTGAACTGACGCGGCTATGTCATTCAGGTTTTTTTGTATGAAATCAGGATCTTTGGCGATATACTTCTCAAGTGTATACAGTACAGATGTTTTCAACCCGGAAAAGCTATAATCATACCCGGCAACCACAGGTCTGGCAAATTGAAACGCAGACGGATTGCCGCTTTTTGCCAGTCGGTCAATCATCGGTCCGCCTGGATAAGGAAGTCCCAGTAATTTAGCAATCTTGTCAAATGCCTCACCGGCAGCGTCATCAGTAGTTTGACCTAGTACTTCCATAGCGGTAAAATCACTTACCAAAACCAGCTGGGTATGACCCCCGGATACAGTGAGACAAAGAAATGGAAATTCGGGTGGCGTTTGAATCTCATCTTCTATAAAATGAGCCAGAATGTGAGCTTCCATATGATGTACCGGTATGGTTGGAATATTGAGCGCACTGCCCATCGCCCGTGCAAAACTGGAACCAACCAATAAGGAGCCCATTAACCCGGGTCCACGTGTATAAGCGATAGCAGTCAACTGTTTTTTTGAAACTCCGGCCTCTTTGAGGGCCGTTTCGACCACAGGTAATATGCTGAGATGATGAGCTCTGGAAGCAAGCTCCGGGACTACTCCACCCCATTGTGCGTGAATTTTTTGTGAAGAAACAATATTGGTAAGAACTTTGCGACCGCTTAATACAGCAGCCGAGGTGTCGTCACAAGATGTTTCGATGCCTAGAATGATAATATTTTCGCTCATTATATTCTTTAAAAGTTGCGAATTAAGAAAAAACTTTTAGTACGAATTTTCAAAATTACCTCAGTTCTTGCCAAAGGTATAATCATATCAGGCATATCAATGGCATTGCTTCTTGCCAATCCCATCGTGCAATCCTACCTGGCACAACAGGCCATAGTGTGGCTGAGAAAGAATAAGAACATAGATATCCGATTAGAAAAAGTGCAATTGATATTTCCTAACCAGGTAGGACTAAAAAATGCGGTGCTCTATGACGATTATGGCGACACGGTGATTTATATCAACAAACTCCGCCTTAGCTTTACCTCCTTTGGGAATGATTTTCAAAATATTGTCCTTAGCAAAGCGTATTTTGACAGCACCCACTTCTATCTGCTCACCCACCCAGGCGACAGCATTAACGGATTTATGCATTTTTTGGACAAACTCCAAACTTCTCAGCAAGATAGCACTCCAGGCACATTTCGTCTCCGTATCAACGACATTCACTTCGACAAATTCCGCTTCAAACGCATTGATGTCAATAATCCGAAGTTACCTGCTTTTGATGTGTACAATGCTCATTTGAGGTTCAGAAACTTTATCCTTTCCGAAGATAGTATCCATGCCAAACTCACAAAAGCCTACGGAACCGATGATGGATTTTTCAACATCGAATTTCTGGAATCTGACCTGACTTATGCCGACGACCATTTATCGGTTTTCGGTTTAAAAGCCAAAACATCTGAAAGCAATCTAAACGTTACAGCCAGATTGCTGTACAATTCACCGGAAGCTTTCAATCAGTTTGCTGATTCAATACTGTTGGAAGTTGATTTCAAACCCTCAACAGTCAGTGTAGGAGAAATAAGGTCTTTGTTACCCATATTCCCAATGATTGATGATTTCAGGTTAGCAGGAAAATTCTACGGAAGTTTGAACGATTTTCAGCTGAATCTAAACCAATTGGATGTAGGTAATATAACTACACTCTCCGGAGACTTTTTCCTCAGAAATCTGATCGAAAATCCATCCGATTTGTATCTCAATTTACAAATACATCAGTTTACATCCAATCTAATCCATAGTGCTCATTTGTACCAAATAGTTCTCAATGATTCGCTACCGGAAATATTGTACAATGAAACCGAATTTACAGCTTCTGGACAGATAATAGGCAATTTTACAAAAATGGAAGCTAAAATTGACTTCCTGGTCAACAAACAGGAGAAGTTAAATTTACAATTTTCTCTGAGCGAACTACAAAATACCCCAATATATTCAGCCTACATTCAGTTGGAAGATGTACAAATGGGAAACATTCTGCAAGTTCCATCTTTAGGAAAAACAACCGGAACTTTTGACCTTCGGGGAAGAAGTTTTAATCCGGAAGATATAATACTCACTGTAAAAGGAAATATCAATCGAATAAAATATGAAAAATACACGTATCAGGATATTAAAATAAATGAATTTGTCCTTTCGCCCGAGGGATATTCAGGCAATATTTTTGTAAACGATCCCTATCTCAATGCACGGGTTAAAATAAATAACCAAGGCAAATCGAGTCTTGATTTTACTGAGTTTGCTATCCATTTAATACACTCAAATCCATTAAAACTTCTCTGGACATCCGATAGTCTCACCCATTTGAGTTTAAACGTACGAGGTGTTATCGATTTCAGACAAACTGCCAATCCCGTCGGAAATATAGTCATCAATGAACTGAATGCAGAAAATACAATCGGATACTACCATTTTGAAGAAATTAAAATTTTAGCAAAATACCACGAGAAGAGATACAATGTAGTGCTTCATTCAGACCTGGCAGATATGAGCATAACTGGAACGTATTCACTTTCCAAACTTCAGGATTATCTGGATGATTGGATTGGAAAAAGAACGTGGAAAATCCCTATGGACAAAGTATCCTACAGGGACGTAAATTTCTCCATTGATGGTACTTTTAAAAATCTTGACGCTTTGTTCAGTCTTTTTTATTTGGATTACATAAAAATAGAGACCGGTACACGAATACACCTGAAATACGATGGAAATCACTCAAATATCCAGCTAAATCTGCAAAGCCCGGGTGTCAAATACGACAAAATCCAAACAGGAAAGCTTACTGCACAAATCAGTTACGACGAATCTTACGTTACTACTGCCATCATTCAACTTAAAAAAAGCCGGTATGACGAAATCAATTTAGAGGCAGTCACAGTGACAGTGGTCAATACCCTTGATTCAAATTCGTTTGAAATACTCTGGGATAAAACAGATTCACTGCCGAGTATAGGGCATATAGACGGCTGGTTGGTAAAAAACAAATTGAATCAGTTTCGACTGCATTTTGACAATTCCAATTTCAATATTGGTAGTGAATATTTTATCATAAACCCCAATAATTATTTCGACTTTGAAGAGAATAAGATATCAGTAAACAATTTTCAAATTATCAATGGGCAAAGAACGCTATTGGCCAACGGAATGATATCAGAAAGTCCATTTGAAGTGTTGAGGGTGAATTTTAATGATTTCAGAATTGATCTTTTCAATATTTTTCTCAGACCTATCCATTCAAAGCTTGACGGAATCATGCAAGGAGAAGTAATTTTAAGTAATCTTCTGAAAGAGCCAAAATTTGCTTCAGATTTTAAAGTTGATTCTTTGATCTTAAACAATAATTTCGTTGGAGATTTATTCTTTACTTCTGATTGGAATCCCGAATCGCAAATTATATCTGTTAACAGCTATATCACAAGAGGACAACTTCGAACTTTAGAAACTTCAGGAACCATTACCTCTGTAAGAGATTTCGAATATGATTTCAGGATATTAACCACCCGATTCCGGATAAATGCTCTAAGTCCGATTCTCGGTGATTTTGTACAAAACCTGAGAGGTACTGTCAATAGTGATTTGCACCTAAAAGGTAGAACGGGTGAACTCAACATCGACGGAAAAGTAATCTTTCCCAACCTTGGACTTACTATACCTATGTTGGGTACAGATTACAACATCGAAGGCGCACCGACTGTCACTATCAACAATAGAAGAATAAACTTTTCAGAGCTAATCATTCGGGATACCAAAACAAATAGCCAGGCTGTATTAAATGGCGAAATTCTGCACAATAATTTTTCTGATTTCAGATTAAATTTTCTGATTGATGCCAATAAATTTCTGGCTTTAAACACAACTGCTTCTTCCGACAATTTATACTATGGGACAGCCTATGTAACCGGAAAAATCGCAATCACCGGCCCCGTTGATGAGGCCATAATCGATGTAAATGTGCGCACCGAAAAGGGTACTCTCTTTGCGCTGCCCCTCAACAATCCCACTGAAGTAGGCAGACAATCTTTTATCAAGTTTGTAGAGCCAACCTCCGAAAAGAAGGATGAAAGGCCAACTATTAACACTGGTGGATTTACACTTAGATTTACTATAGAGGTCACTCCAGATGCAGAGGCACAGCTCATACTCGATGACAGGTACAACGACATGATGAGGGCCAATGGTTCAGGAAAACTTACACTGACTGTACCCCCAAGCGGCAACATTCATCTGGTAGGTAGTTATCAGATCTCAAAAGGTGTATATAATTTTAATTTTCAAGGACTTATCTCAAGAAAATTCATCATTGAGCCCGGAAGCAGCATTACCTTTACCGGGGATCCACTGGCAGCCAACCTCGATATCACGACCCGTTATTCTACTCGTACCACCTTGAGGGGACTCCTCACAGATGAAAGATTTACCAACACTCGAACGCAGGTAGATCTGCTGCTGAAAATTTCAGGGATTATGTTTCAACCGGAAATTTCCTTTGATTTACAAGTACCAAGAGCAGCTCCTATGGTTCAAACCGAAATCAACAATGCCCTGGCTGACAGAGACAGGCTTACACGACAGGCTTTTTCTTTGTTGCTGCTCAACAGTTTTATGATGGACGACTTTACAGTAGCCAATACGTCTACCAGCTCTACGCTGGTATACGATGCTTTTGTAAATCAGATATCAAACCTGATTGGCCAGCGCTTGAAAGGTGTGGACATCCGGCTTGGATATAGCCAGACCAATCTCCAGGGGCAAGGAAATATCAATCAACAGCAAGACCTTGAACTTGGTATTTCAACCACACTTTTTAACGACCGATTTGTAATAAATACAAATTTTGACATCTCCACGCAGCAAAGTCCTGGTAATGTGCGAAGAAATGACTTTGCCGGAGATGTGGAGCTCGAATATCTTATAACACCCGATGGAAAAGTCAGGGCCAAAGCCTTTAACCGGTCTTTACAAAACAGAATCGGGCTTGAACAGGTAGGCGACTATGCTCAGGGAGTTGGAATTTCTTACCGCACTAATTTTGACTCCTGGTTTTCCGACATCTTCCGGATGCGAAGAAAGAAAACTAAAGAAAATATACATTTCGAAGAACCCGATACAACGACTGACTCCTCTTCATCCTGGTATCCTAAAAATATAGAGTGATGGAAATAGTAAAATACACAATTATTGCTGGCATTGGAAGTTTTATCGGCGGGACTGCCCGATATCTGATTTCGGTATTTGTTCAGCAGTTATACAAGATAGGTTATCCTGTAAGCACTTTATTTGTAAATATTTTTGGCAGCTTTTTAATCGGCATCGTGTTGGCCTTCTGGCAGAGAGATATCGTCTCCGATAGTTGGCGAATCTTCCTGGCCACTGGAATATTAGGTGGTTTTACGACCTTTTCTTCGTTTTCTCAGGAAGTTATGCTCATGATGCGTTCCGGCGAATTTTATAGTGCTTTTTCTTACATCGGAGTAAGTGTACTCCTTGGAATTCTTGCCTGTTCCCTAGGTTTTTTGATGGCCAAATGAATACCGACAGATAACTTTTTAAATTTTTATAATTCTTTCTGATGAATGGTATATTCAAATAGTTTATCTCCATCTGAACTGTAAAAGATAGCCTGCAACTTCCTTTCCCCTTGTTTTCCTGAAAAATGTAGCGCAAGGAAATTTCTCTGCTGAATGAGACTTCCGTTTATCCTATAACTGTTTTCTTCTACTTTTTTTGTCACAGCACCACTTGTCAGGGGGGATGTAGTAAAATCAAAGATTTTGTTACCCTTTCGATTGGTCATCAGACATACTTCGCTGTGGTGCCTATCGCCGGTGAGAAAAATTACTCCTTTGATGTTTTCTTCTTCTATGCGTCTGAACAGATAAGCCCTTTCCTCCTCATAATTGGCAAAATTTTCAAATACCTTGGCATCACTAACCATTTGTCCTCCGGCACATACGAGCTTAAATGGGGCATTGGAATATTTCAGATTGTTGATCAGCCAATCCAGCTGTTCTCTTCCAAATATCTGATGCTGACCATTGTTCATTATTTCAGTCCTAAATGACCTGTTGTCCAACAAAAAAATATGGACATCATTAAACTCCATGGCGCTTGCAATTGAATTTTCGCACCCAAATTGTACCAGAGGCGGATTTGCCCAGAACAATCGAAAAGCTTCATGTGCCCAGACTTTTCCCACATAAGAGCCATTGGCATCATTTGGGCCGAAGTCGTGGTCATCCCAGATGGCAATATGACTTCCCGTTTGCAAAAAACGCTGAAGCTGTGGATACGACCTATCGTGAGTATATCGATGTAAAAAGCCCCTTCTGCTGCCAAAATCTATCGGACGCATGTACACATTGTCACCGAGCCAAAGCATTACATCGGCCTTCATATCGGCCATTTTTTCGAATATTTGGTAGTCTCCCCCGTAAGGCCTGCCGGGGCGATCGGCTATGTCTTCATTAAAGTAGGAACAACTTCCGGCCAATATGGTGAATTCCGGAGGATCTTGTCTAAAACGCCAGTCCACAAGAGTTTTAAAAGTCAGAGAATTCGGAAAATTCAACTGACTACCATTGACAAACACCTTATATTCATAAACTTTGCCTGGTAATACTTCGTCAAGTACAAACTTTGCTGTATTGGCTGTTTTGGATTCGGTTTTTATGACTTCAGTCGTTGTCCAATTCTGATTGCTCCCCAGAGGTCTGTAGTGGATAGCTACTTCTGCTGGTTTTTTGGTCTGTATCCACAGGTGAGCTTCCTTCATGTGAACGTATCCTAACATTGGTCCGGCATTGATCCACTCTGATGCACTTATGGATTTCAGCGACCTCTGTGCGGGCAAACTAACAGATAACAAAAAAGAAAACAACAAAACAGCACCTCTTGTCATTGGAAATTTTTTTGAGCGGTGTAAAAGTAATGGGTGCTCTTTTTTTTTCTTTGAATTTACAGAAAAATAACAAGAAAACCTGAGACCATGGGTCTAATGGGCATAGGTCATTTGCAAGTGCTGAAAAAATAGTAATCACTATTTGCCCACCGCGGCAAATATTTGCAAAAATCATAAGATCATGGAATACCGTATTGAAAAGGATACAATGGGTGAAGTGCAGGTACCTGCCCACCGCTATTGGGGAGCTCAGACTGAGCGCTCGAGAAACAATTTCAAAATCGGACCTGAAGGCAGTATGCCAAAGGAAATCATTGAGGCTTTCGGATACCTGAAAAAGGCAGCTGCACATGCCAACTGCGAACTCGGAGTTTTATCGCCAGAGAAGAGAGATTTGATTTCCAAGGTCTGCGATGAGATTATAGAGGGAAAGCTATACGATGAGTTTCCATTAGTAATCTGGCAAACGGGCTCAGGGACACAAAGCAATATGAATGTAAACGAAGTAATCGCTAATCGCGCTCACGTGCTCAGTGGGGGAAAATTAACTGACGATAAAAAAATTCTTCACCCCAACGACGACGTAAACAAATCCCAGTCGAGCAATGATACCTTTCCCACGGCCATGCATATTGCAGCCTACAAGCTAGTGGCTTCTCGCACCATTCCCCAGATTGAACTGCTTCGCAACACCCTGAAGCAAAAGTCCGAAGCCTTTATGGATATAGTAAAAACCGGAAGAACCCATTTTATGGATGCCACACCACTGACCCTTGGCCAGGAGTTTAGCGGCTATGTGCAACAGCTCAACAATGGCATTCGCGCCCTGAAAAATGCCCTGGAAATGGTCAGAGAGCTGGCTCTCGGGGGTACGGCCGTAGGTACCGGACTCAATGCACCAAAGGGTTATGATGTATTGGTAGCGGCTAAAATATCCGAATTTACCGGTCTGCCTTTTATCACGGCCCCCAACAAGTTTGAGGCACTGGCTGCACACGATGCTATGGTGGAGCTTTCCGGAGCTTTGAAACGCTTAGCAGTAAGCTGTATGAAAATAGCCAATGACATTCGCATGCTCGCCTCGGGACCACGCTGTGGAATCGGTGAAATCCTGATACCGGACAACGAACCCGGTTCTTCCATCATGCCCGGAAAGGTCAATCCCACGCAACCAGAAGCCCTCACCATGGTGTGTGCACAAGTCATTGGGAACGATATGGCCGTGGCACTAGCCGGTAGCAATGGGCACTTTGAACTAAATGTATTTAAACCGGTCATCGCTTACAACGTCCTTACCAGCGCCAGACTATTGGGAGATGCCTGCGAAAGTTTCAACCACAAATGTGCAGTAGGCATAGAACCTAATTTGCCCGTGATCAAGCGCCATCTCGAAAACAGCCTAATGCTCGTCACAGCTCTCAACCCTCATATCGGCTATGAAAATGCGGCAAAAATTGCCAAAAAAGCCCACAAAGAGGGTAAAACTCTGAAAGAAGCCGCTGTAGAGTTGGGACTGCTCACAGCTGAGCAATTTGACAAGTGGGTTCGTCCTGAAGAAATGGTACATCCGATATAAGGAATTCATCAAATAAAAATCCCGGTCTCAACCGGGATTTTTTATTTCAGTACTATGGACTATCAGCTTTTAAAATTGGAAATTATAAGGTTGGCCAATTCCTCCCCGATACGTTCCTGGGCTTCAGCCGTAGAAGCGCCTATATGAGGTGAGAGAGAAACATTAGGATGCATCAGGACACGCATGGCTGGAGTCGGTTCATTTTCAAACACATCCAAACCGGCATAGGCCAGTTTTCCGGTATCAAGGGCTTCAAGCAGAGCCACTTCATCCACCACTCCACCCCGGGCAGCATTTACAATGCCCGCACCTGCCTTCATTTTTTTGAACTCTTCCTTACCAATAATCGGTCGATCTGAGGCAGGTACATGCAAGCTGATGAAATCACTCTGGGCCAGAAGTGTATCCATATCTACTACCGGCACTGAAAACGTCAGTGTTTGGCCGTCGGCAAAAGCGATGGAAATATCCACCTGCTTATCGTAGAATGGATCAGATGCAATCACCTTCATGCCCACGCCGTAGGCAAGCCGCGCCAATGCCTGACCAATCCTGCCAATACCGATAATTCCCAGTGTTTTACCTCTCAGCTCCTTTCCGTTGGAATATTTCTTTTTCAGCTCGTTGAAGCGAGTTTCTCCTTCCAGCGGCATGATTCGGTTGCTGTCATACAGAAATCTGACCATCCCATACAAGTGAGCCATCACCAGTTCAGCTACCGAATCGCTCGAAGATGCCGGTGTATTAATTATTTTAATTCCCTTGCTTTGGGCGTACTCTACATCAATATTGTCCAATCCAACTCCTCCTCTGCCTATAAGCTTCAGGTGCGGACATGCATCAATCAGATCTTTGCGTACTTTGGTAGCGCTCCTTACAAGGAGAATTTCAATTTGATTTTCATTGATAAAGGAGGCAAGTGCATCCTGAGCAACCCTATTGGTAAGTACTTGAAATCCTGCATTTTCGAGCAGGTCTATACCTGTTTGATTTAAACCGTCATTCGCGAGTATTTTCATAAGTTGTCAACCTTTAATTCTTTCAAATTCTTTCATAACCTCCACAAGAACCTGTACACTTTCCAGGGGCAGAGCATTGTACATGCTGGCGCGATAACCACCCACACTTCTGTGACCTCTCAATCCGGAAATACCTGCTTCTTTCCACATTTTATCAAATTCAGGCTCCAGGGCGGGATCTTTTAATAGAAAGCACGCATTCATCCAGCTTCGGTCTTCGGGTGCCACCGTTCCGTAAAACAATGGATTACGGTCTATTTCCGCATACATGAGCTCTGCTTTCTGGCGATTGATATTTTCAATCCATTCAAGACCGCCGTTGCTTACCAACCATTCCATGGTGAGCATGCTTACATAGACTGCAAATACAGGTGGGGTATTGTACATACTATCTTTACTGATATGTGTGCGATAATCCATCATGGCTGGGATAGCCCTGCCGGTTTTTCCCAGAATTTCATCTTTCACTACTACCAGTGTAGTGCCAGCAGGCCCCATGTTTTTCTGAGCCCCGGCATAGATGAGCGAAAATTTAGAAAAATCAATTCTTCGACTGAAAATATCCGATGACATATCGCAAACCATGGGAATCGGCGAGGTAGGAAATTCCTTGATTTGCGTTCCATAAATGGTATTATTGGAGGTGCAATGAAAATAATCAGCGTCCGCTGGTATCGTATACCCTTTTGGAATGTACCGGTAATTATCTGCTTTTGAGCTGGCCACCACTTCCACCTGACCAAATATTTTAGCCTCTTTGATGGCATTTGAAGCCCAGGTGCCTGTATCAATATAAGCGGCTTTTCCCCTTTCCCGAAGCAGATTTTGAGCTACCATCACAAATTGCAAGCTTGCCCCTCCCTGCAAGAAGAGCACTGAGTACCCGTCTGGCAATTGCATAAGCTCTTTCACCAGCGACCGGGCCCGCTCCATCACGGCTTCAAAGTTTTTGCTTCTGTGCGATATTTCAAGAAGCGATAATTTTAAATTGTCAAAATCAAGAACTGCTGAAGCCGCTTTTTCCAAAACTTCACGGGGTAAAATGCTTGGTCCAGCTGAAAAATTATGAACTTTAGCCATACGATTTTTTTTAAATCGCGGTAAAGGTAAATGCATCCTACTTAATCGATGTTTGTAAATGTTTAAATCTGGGAAGTTTATTTTCAGTTGTAATTTTTACTTCAGAAGCAACTGCTCTTCTTAGTCGCACTGCACATCTTTTTAAAAAGCGCATTGTGATGCAGGAGACAATTCATTTAATTTCAAATGTTGTAAATTTGTATTCATGAAAAGCTTGCTGCATAAGCTTACCGCACAGTTAATGGTGTTTTTCCTTCTGCTTTCCGGCAGTGGAGTACACTTTTCTGTGCACGTATGCATGGGTGAGATTACCGATATCTCATTGTTTCAGCCAGCTGACGGGTGTTGTACTCCAGAGGATTCAGGTCCCCTTGATTGCCATGAAGTTCCATCGGATACCGATACATGTGAAAAAGAATCCTGTTGTGTTACAGAAATAGTTTCCCTCGCATCAGCTCACCAGACGCTGATTCTGGAGAAGCTCTCAAATATCAATTTTTTTACAAGTCCCGAATTCGCTGGTTCTTTCACCAAATACAACAAGAATACTACTTCTGAAGCAAAAGTTATAGCGTATCAGATTCCACTTGGCAAAGTACCTCTTTTCGTTCTGTTTCATCGGTTGACTTACTACGGCTAATATTTGTAAGATATCTCTGATTTTTTTGTTTTAAAAAATTGACAACTAATTTTTTGTTCAACAAATAATATTAAATTAAAATGAAACATATAGCCGTAGTTTTTTTACTTATAATTTCCCAACTTGTATCCGCTCAGAAAAAAACAGAAAGTACCATAGTCGTGGATGGAGTGTGCAATATGTGCAAAAACCGCATTGAAAAAGCACTGGACGTACCTGGTATACTCTATGCAGAATGGAATAAAAAGACAAAGCATCTAAGAGTTGTATACAGGCCTGCTGAAATCACTCTGGACAGCATCCACTATCTGATCAATCAGGCAGGGCATGATACTGAAAAGTCAAAGGCGCCCGATGAAATCTATTACTCATTGGCACCCTGTTGCAATTATAGGGATACAAACAACATCCATCGCAAAGAGTAACGAAAAAACGAAAGACAATGAGGTGGAATTTTGTGCTGTGGGGAATTTTTATCTCCATAATGAGCAGTGGTCTGATCACAGCTCAGACGATCACTGGTAGGGTGTACAGCAATGAACAAGGAACTATTTTGCCATTGCCCTATGCCAATGTATTCTGGAAAATGGAAAAAACCGGGACCATAACTGATGACAATGGTATCTTTAATATTAAAAAGCCGATAAAACCAGACACACTCGTTGTCAGTTTCGTCGGATTTAAAAGAGTGGAAATGTACATCGCTCCCGGAGTCAGGGAGATTGACTCCATAATCTTATATCCGGGCAACCTGCTTCAGGAGGTTGAAATCCGCGAAGTAATCAAAGGAATCGAAATCAGCCATAAGCACATATTGCTCACACAAAACATTGGCAAAAAGGAGTTGGGCAAGGCTGCATGCTGCAATCTTTCTGAAAGTTTTGAAACCAATCCACTTGTGGAATCCAGTTTTACGGATGCTATTAGTGGTATGCGGCAAATTGAGCTTCTCGGTCTGTCTGGTAAATACTCCATGCTTCAGATCGAAAATGTTCCCTTTGGCAGAGGTTTAAACCAACAAATGGCCCTTTCCTCCATTCCCGGACCATGGATAGAAAGCATCCAATTGACCAAAGGAATCGGCAGTGTGGTCAACGGATATGAGAGTATGTCCGGGCATATCAATGTAGAATTGACTAAACCGGAATCAGCTCCTATGTTGGCAATCAACTCGTACATCAACAATGCTTTGCGTTTGGAAATCAATGCACTACAAAGTGGATTGGTCAATGATTTTGTCTCCCAGCATACGCTCATTCACCTGAATGCAAATCCTGTGGCCTGGGATATGAACGGTGACCAATTTATGGATATGCCAATTGGCCAACAGGTAAACCTTCAAAATAAATGGAAATATTCAAATGAAAGGAATTTTGAAGGTCAAGCCGGTATCAGGTTTGTAAATGACAAAAGGTCTGGTGGTACCATGGATGTCCCTTTTGATCCCTCACCCATTCATCAGCCAGGATGGGAATACCGGGCCATAAACAAACGCTGGGAACTATTTACCAAAAATGCCTTCATTTTTGACACAGAGACACCCTCATCAGTGGGCTATATAATAAGCTTTCACAATCATGAAAGCAGTGGGACTTTTGGCCGCAGGGCACTCGATGCTCAGCAATGGTCTTTGCATCAAAACCTTATTTACAGTTATGGAAGTGATGGTTCGGACTTGACCTTTAAATCAGGCATAACCTTTCAGTTGGACAAAATCAACGGATACATTACCGACACTACGTCCGTCATAAAACCTGACGGACGGGTAGAAATATCTACTGGCCCATTTGCTGAGGTTACCTGGAAACCTACCGAAGAAGTTGCCATAGTAGGTGGCTTACGTCTGGATCATTCCAATCTTTTCGGATTTTTTGCTACACCCAGACTCCATCTAAAATATTCACCAGCTGAAAAAACTACCCTAAGGGCACAAATCGGTACGGGAAGACGAACTCCTGTAATCACTCTCGAAAGCTCCCAGGCCCTTATGTCAAACAGAGCAGTTTACATCACCGACCAACTGCAGCAGGAAATAGCACTGAATACAGGTTTTAGTCTTCAGCAGGATTTTACAGTTAATTACATGCCGTTTTCCATCCTGGCCGATTATCAGCATACGTATTTCTACAATCAATTGATTCCAGATTTCGACAAGCACGCCCTGGAATATCATGCATATTTCACAAGAGGTTCAAGTTCGAATCAGCTGTTGATACAAGCCGACTACTTGCCTATCAAAAGACTGGAAACCCGACTGGCATACAAACGTCAATGGGTCTATACCCAATTTGCTGATCAAAGGATCGAAACTCCTTTTATATCACCCGAGCGGTGGTTTTTCAATGCAGCTTATGCCACCAGAGGTAACTGGCACTTTGACCTTACTATCAATCGGTATGCATCAGTACGAATCCCACAGACAGCTGAAAAAGGACCTCAATTTCAAAAAAACGATAGATCTCCAAATTTTTGGCTGGTTCACGGCCAGGTAAAATATACCTTTAAAAATGGAGATATCTATCTCGGAGTTGAAAATCTGTTGAATCTCCAACAAACGGATCCCATCATCTCCTTTGGCGACCCATCAAATCCTGCTTTCGACGCTACATTGATTTGGGGCCCGATTTTTGGGCGAATGGTGTACCTGGGATTAAATATGTCGTTGATCCAATAAACCCCGTCAACCTTAAAAAGAAAACCGTTGCTGCATATAGCGACGGTTTTTTTATTGACATTTCCGTGTAAGAGTTTTTGCGTTGGTTATTTTTGGATAAATTTATTTTAATCACGCGATATGGAATACAGAAAACTAGGAAAAGCTGGTTTGCCTGTTAGTCAACTCTCTTTTGGCACCTGGATAACTTTCGGAAATCAAATCAGCTATGAAACAGCAAAAGAGCTGATGGTAATTGCCTACGAAAGTGGCATCAATTTTTTTGACAATGCCGAAATATATGCCAATGGCCGTTCGGAAGAAGTAATGGGAAGCATATTGAAAGAGGTCGGATGGAGTCGCGACAGCTATGCTATTTCCAGCAAAGTTTTCTTTGGTTCAGGAGGAAAATTACCCACACAGCGCGGGTTACATCGCAAGCACATAAGAGAAGCCTGTGACGATGCTCTTAGAAGATTGCAAGTAGACTACCTGGATATTTACTTCTGTCACAGGCCAGATAAGTCTACTCCTATTGAAGAAACCGTTTGGTCGATGCATCAGCTCTTCATGGCCGGTAAAATTCTCTACTGGGGAACCTCTGAATGGAGTGCTCAGGAAATAATGGAAGCACATATGATTGCAGCCCGCCACAATCTGATAGGACCTGTAGTGGAGCAGCCCCAGTACAATATGCTGCACCGGCAGAAAGTAGAAGTGGAATTTTCTCAAATCTACAAAACCGTGGGCCTCGGCCTGACGACCTGGTCGCCTCTGGCTAGTGGACTGCTGACTGGTAAATACAACAACGGCATAAAGGAAAACTATCGCCTTAAAAGAGCAGAGCTCAACTGGCTGGCCGAACGTAATCTGGTGGAAGAAAATCTAACAAAAGTATCTGAACTGCTCAACCTGGCACGAGAAATAGGTACCGACCTCACTCGGATGGCTATTGCATGGTGCCTTAAAAACCCAAATGTAAGTACAGTACTACTCGGAGCCAGTAAACCAGAACAACTCAAGCACAATCTGAAAGCTCCGGATGTAGTCCCCTTGCTCACCGAAGAAGTGATGGAAAAAATTGAAAACATACTGAAAAACAAACCAATACAGCCGATGTTCTAACTTATGAAATTCCTGGAATACATAGCCGATACATTAGTCAGTGAACACAATGGGAAACTCATTAACCTTCTGATCGTAGTTCCGACACAAAGGGCTCGTGTCTATCTCCTCCGCAACCTTGCTGAAAAATCCGAAAATCCCACTATAGCACCGCACATTATGACCATGGACCAATGGATGAGCAAGGTAGCAGCGCTTGAAGTGGCTTCTCCTGTTCGCCTGTATGCAGAGCTTTTTCAGGTTGGTAAAAAATGCTTACATCAGCGATGTAAAAATCTGACTGACTTTCTCTCCTGGGGGCCTCAGGTAGTAAGAGATTTTGATGCAATCGACCAACAACTCATAAACCCCAAAAGCATCTTGACAAATACTGCCCGAGCAAAGTCCCTCGAATACTGGGAGCCAAACAGACATAAAGGCCATTTAGAACAAATTTTTGAAGAATTTTACAACTCATTACCAGCCCTGTACGAAGAATTTAAAAACAGACTACAATCGTCCAATCTGGCCACCAGAGGCATGGTATACCGGAAAGCCGCCGAACTGATAGACACTTATACTAGCGCTGAAGAAAAAATTTATTTTATTGGGTTTAATGCTCTTACAAAAAGCGAATACAAAGTAATCAAAACCCTGGTCGATCAAAATAAAGCCGAATTAATAAGCGATTTCGATACATATTATACCACTGAGACAGCAAATCACGAAGCCGGAAGATTTTATAATCTACTTGTAAACAAACGATTGCTGTCCGAAAAATCCATCCTGACGGATCATTTACTAAAAACCAGCAAAAAAATCACTCACCATCGGATAAGTGGAAAAACCCACCAAGTCGACATAGTAGCCCAAATTGTCCAGCGACTTAAAGAGCGAAAAATTGAAGACTTCAGAGAAGTGGCTATCGTCCTGCCTGACGAAAGTATGCTCTTCCCCCTCTTGCATCACCTGCCATCAGTAGACTCTGGTATCAATGTCACCATGAACATTCCCCTGATAAAGGCCCCGGTATTCCAATGGCTGATGAAATTTCTAAGAGCTACTGACTTTGCAGCTCAAAATGGAGGAAAATATTACTTCCGACACCTGCAGAGCATATTAACTGACGGTGTCGCTCAGCTCATATTCTGCAACACTTCCATCAGTCAATTTCTGGAAAAAATCAATCAGGAAAACCGGATTTTCATAGAAGCACATGCTTTAAACAGTGTGCTTTTGCCTAATACCAAGGAGTTGTTTAAAGACCTCATGCGTCCCTCAGACATTCTTAACATAGCTCTTGAAATTTTTGAACAAGCTTTTCACCATCTCAGCAACTTACACATCTTCGAAGCCGAACAAATCTCCCTAATCAGAAAATTTCTGCAAGAGCTCAATGAAACACTCAATGCTTTTCAGACCGAATCGCTTAGCAATAAAGAAGTTTTGTATCTGATGGAAGAAGCAGCTGAACCATATGGAATCAATCTATTGGGTGAACCTTTGGAGGGGATCCAAATCATGGGTATGCTCGAGACCAGGCTATTAGACTTTCAACATGTAATCCTACTTTCAGCAAACGATGATATAATACCAGGAAGCCCAAGTTATCAGTCAATTATTCCTTATGACATAGCTGTAGCATATGAACTACCGGAATTCAGATACCAGCAAGCAATCAAATCCTATCATTACTACAGACTGCTACAAAGAGCTGAGGAAATCCATCTTCTGTCCTATAGCCCGGCATCTGGTAGTGAAGAAGGGACTCCGTCCAGATTTATCTATCAAATTCAATGGGAATTGTGCGAGAAAAACAAAAACATTCAATTTAGCGAAGAAAACCATAACCAATTCATTAGAACCACACCTCATCCGGGCATTTTTATCATTGAAAAAGATGAATTCTTTATCAAAGAATTAAAACAAAAATTATTTGAAAAAGGCATTACCCCATCTCATTTGGCAAATTACCTGGAAAGACCTGAAAGTTTTTATACTTCTTACCTACTTGAATTGAGGGAATATGAAGAAATTGAAGAGGATGCCAATGTAAAAATAACAGGGAACATAGTGCACGAAACCCTGCAAAAACTCTATTCACCATATCTCAATCAAATACTTACTCAAAATGTCTTAAAAAATATGATGGGCAATGCTGAAGCAGTACTTCAATCATGCCTTGAGGAGAAGTATGGTTTTATGGATTGGAACAAGGGCAAAAATTTCCTAGCCAGTAAGATTATACTGCAAATGATTAAAAATCAAATTCAGCTGGATTTAGAAACGGTTCAAAATAATAAAAATGAAATTGTAATATTGCATCTGGAAGAGCAGTTCTCTTGTCAAATCAGTATTCCATCGATAAATGGATATGTACGACTCTATGGAAAAATTGATCGAATTCAAAGTGAAAACAATTTAATCCGCATAATAGATTACAAAACAGGTTCTGTAAAACAAAACGTTCAAAAACTAAACCTGAACAATCTCCAAAATGAAAAGAAAAGAAGCAAATCTGGAAAAGAGGTACAACTGCTCAGTTACCTTATAATGGTGTTGAAAAATGAGCATTTCAGGGGTAAAAGTTATTTTTCTGCTTCCCTTAATTTTCTAAGAAATAGCAAGGGCATCTCCGTTCCTTTATCTGAAGAAAAAAATGAGTGCTTCAATGCCAACACGATTGTCAATTGCGAAAACTATATCAGACAAATACTGGAAGAAATGCTGTCGGTTGAAGAAGAGAAATTGAGATTTTTAAAATCCCTCTCCTGAAGTGTTTCGGATAAATGAAACCTGCTATTTGTCAAATAGAATCACTGAACTGTAATCAAAATATCTTATGTCAGGCTTTTTAAACTCTTTTGGAAACCCTTTATTTAGAAATTGATACATAAAAAGCCTTCTGCAAGTAATGACCTGTATATTTTTTGCTATGGATTTAAAATTCATAATCACCGAAAATATTCGATTTTCATTTAGGCTTTCTAAACAAATAGAATTTATTGAATATTGTCGATCTGAACTAGCCTCTGTCCGGATTCATCAAAAAACAAATAAATAAGTAGTTTTTCTAAAATTTTTGTGTATCGTATAATTAAACTTACCGATAAAAAAACTCTTTTCAGAGTGATATGCAGTAAGCCCGAATGTATTGGCGCTGTCATTCATAAAATTCATTATTTCTGTGTCAAAACTTCTTCTTCCCTTCTTGTTGACTTTTTTAAATCATGTGAGCGTACATATTTCTTTGATGCCTTATATAATTCATAAGAAACATATACATTTTTAACCCTAGCAAAACAAATTTAGGTATTTAAAAACGTCAGTAGATGTCAGGTTTCAAACCAGTTTTACATTAGCAAAACCATCAGTTTGAGATTATATTGAAGTAAAACTCCATAAGCGGTAATCAGGGTTGTCCTTTCCATTGTATTTTTGAAATCAAATTGCAGAAGCATGTCCACAGACCAATGGCCTCTTTGGGAGGTGTTTATTCGCAGTAAAAACGGCTTAAGCCACAAGCATGTAGGCAGCCTGCATGCTCCGGATGCACAGACGGCCCTTCTCAATGCCCGTGATGTGTACACCCGCCGAAGTGAGGGAGTAAGTATCTGGGTCGTAGAGGCGCGCCACATTCACGCATCATCTCCTGATGCCAAGGAACCTCTCTTTTCTCCAGCGGACGATAAAGTGTATCGTCATCCGACTTTTTACGATATTCCCGACGAAGTAGGTCATATGTAGTTTAGCATTTACTTTCATGAAAAAAAATATTCATACTCAAGGTGCCCCGCCTCTTCTGATATATACCCTAAGACTGGCTGACAATGCCATGATATTAGGTCAGCGACTTAGTGAATGGTGCGGACACGGCCCGGAGCTGGAGCTCGACATCGCTTTGAGCAACATCGCCTTAGATCAGCTTGGACATGCCCGTATGCTCTATCAATATGCGGCCAAACAACTTGGTCCTGATTACACGGAAGATGACCTTCCTTTCTTCCGCGATGCAGATTCTTTTCATAATCTGCTGATTGTAGAGCTTCCCAATGGCCACTGGGGTGACACACTCGCACGGCAGTTTTTATTTGATACCTATAACTATTTTCTTTACAGAAGGCTTTGTTCTTCGGCAGACGATACGATTAAATCCATAGCTCAAAAAGCTATAAAAGAAATCACCTATCACGCGCAATGGAGTGCAGAGTGGGTCATTAGGCTTGGGGACGGTACCCAGGAGAGTCATCAGAAAATTCAAAAATCCTTTGAGGATTTATGGATGTGGACCGGTGAATTTTTTATGGCTGATGAAATTGACTGCCAGATGGCCGAATACGGCATTGGTGTGCACCCTGAGCAACTTAAAGACGCATGGAGAAGTAAGGTAGAAGAAATCCTGGACATTGCCACGCTGCACGTGCCCGATGCTACCTGGTACCAACGCGGAGGTAAACAAGGCCGACATACCGAGTATTTAGGTTATATACTGGCAGAAATGCAACATCTGCCGCGCATGTATCCCGAAGCAAAGTGGTAGCCAAGCATTTACAAGTTCTGCAGTAAGTTTAAAACAAATAACACCGGCTACACATGCCGGTGTTTGTGTTGCGATTTATATGAACGTGTTAAAACCCACTGACAGGAAACTTAGTGATATGACTACCCATATCGGTCGTAATCTGAAGCAGGAAAACTCCAGTGGGAAGCTCTATGCGTTCTTGCCATTGTCCATCGGAGTTAACCATTTTATTAAGGAGAATTCTGCCCGATAAATCTATAAGTTTGATATATACAGGAGTTCCGCCGGTAGGTAAATTGGTCACAGTAAGAAGTCCCCGGCGATGGTGAACCAAAGGCCTCAATAATGTGGATTCCGTTACATCCATAGCAGTACATGCCAGGTCGCATCGATTAAAACACACATCAGGCAGCAGAGTGTCTTGTGGCGGCACAGTCAGATGTCTGGAACCCAGATAACCACAGGAACCCGTAATCAGTTCCTGACCTCCTACACCATTGGTCGTTGAGTATCGATAGAGTACTTGTTCACCTATAGGCCAGTCAAGTGTGATCTGATACTTTTCGGGGCTGATGAGTGTCATTTGATGCTGGGTAAAATTCCAACCATTGAAGGTCCCGGCTACGTACATACCCTGGGGAGAAACCTGTGTCCCGGTGGTCAACACAGTGAGAGTGACTTTGGAAGTCGGTAATTGCACAGGACAAGTGTCGCAAAGCGCGAAACATACAGCCGGTAGAACTGTGTCCTCCACCACGGTAAGAATCCTGTTGAACCCCCCGAATCCGTCGCTCACACCACAGGCAGGAGGCACTGATTCCGCACCACTAAATATTGAATCGTTTAAAAATTTAAATTGCACTGTTGTGCCTGCATTGATTACCACAGTAGCCGAATAAACAGAGCCATTTGCACTCATTGGGGTAGCCGAGGGTGACCAGTTGTTGAAGCTACCAGCCAGATATACTCCATTGGGTGAAACCGTCTGATTTTTCATATCGACCCTAAAGGTTACATTTTTAGGCTGAGGGACAGGACAAGGACCACACATTCCAAAACACACCACAGGCAAAACAGTATCTGTATTTGGCATCACAAACCATCGATTTACCGAAGGAAAGCCTATTCCACAGGAAGAGGGTACCGTTTCGTCCTGCCCCCAGGCATTGCCATTGATAAATTTGTAAAAAACCGTATCGCCCACTGAAGCTGAGTCAACCCGGATATACACACCCGTAGTTGTGTCAAGAGTCATGGGCGAACTGGCCGGGTTCCAGCCTTGAAAATTACCTGCCACATGAACTCCATTGACACTTACCGTCTGCTGACTCATGTCCACCCTGAAGGTGACCATCTTCTTCGGGGCCGGGGGTATCACAGGACAAAGCGTGTCACAAGTACCAAAACACACCGCCGGCAAAATGGTATCATTGGCCGGAACCGTCAAAATCCTGTTAACCGGACTGCCAGTACCGCAGGCGATGGGCACGGTTTCATCCTGACCCCAGGCATTGCCATTGATAAACTTGTATTGAACCGACTGCCCTACCGGCAATGCTACGGTGTAGCTCCATACACTACCGTTGGACTGCATGGGAGTAGCAGCTGGATTCCAGTTTTGAAAACTGCCGGCTATATGTACGCCAAATGAACTGACAGAGGCCACATTGGACATATTGACTCTGAACGTGACAAGGCTGGTTGGAGGCAGTGGTGCACATGTAGTACACGATGAAAAACACACCACCGGAAGTATAGTGTCTTGAGTTACGGTCAGTGACCTGTTAAATCCTCCAAAACCATTTGGAACACCACAGGCCGATGGCACGGATTCTTCACCTGCCCAGGTGTTGCCATTGATATACTTGAATTGAATGCTTGTGCCTTGAGATATCTGCGCTGTGTAGGTGTATACGCCATTAGCTGTGAGCGTCATTTGTGTGGTGGCTGGATTCCAACCCTGAAAACTTCCGGCTATATGCACACCTTGTGCTGCCACGGATTGCTGACTCATATCTACCCTGAAAGTTACAGAGCGCATTTGCCCAGCCATATTGATTGTAACCAACAGACAAAAGAATAGTATCGATTTTTTCATTGAATCAGGTATTTTGCACAAAGTAAGTGTATTAAATACACCTTGCCAAATTTTTTATTTAGGTGTATATTTCCACTCGCTAAAAGGTATTTCCAAATAATGAAAATAGTAAAATCCTTACTGTGTACTCTTGTCGTGAGTCATTTATGTTGTCAAAAACAGAATACAAACCCTTCCGATAAACCCGGAATCCCTGCAAATCTCGAATTAGTCAAACAACCAGTAGTCACTGAGCTTAACATTCCCTGGGGCATGGCTTTTCTGAATGAAAGCGAAGTATTGATAGCAGAAAAATCAGGCGATATACTTTTGGCCAACGTTACAACAGGAACCAAAAAAAATATTTTTAAAGTACCCGGCGCTATCCTTTTTGGGCAAGGCGGACTTATGGACATCAGACTTCATCCGGATTTTTCAAAAAATAAATTAATCTATTTCAGCTATTCGAAGATAGCTGACGGACAGCCCACCACTGCACTGGGCAGAGCAAAATATTCAAACGAAGCAATCAGCGATTTTGAGGAGATTTTTGTGGCAAATGCACGCTCCAATAGTGGTGTGCATTTCGGAAGTCGGATAGCTTTCGACGGAAAGGGTCATTTATTTCTCGGACTTGGCGACCGGGGCAATATGCAGCAGGCACAGAACACCTTGAATCACATGGGATGCCTTCTACGGCTAAACGAAGATGGCAGTGTACCAGCAGATAATCCCTTTGTAGGAAAACCCGACTTTTTACCAGAAATCTGGTCGTATGGACATCGAAATATCCAAGGATTGGACTTTCACCCGACTACAGGCAAATTGTGGGCTCACGAGCACGGTCCACAAGGCGGTGATGAAATCAATATCATCGAGCCGGGTAACAATTACGGCTGGCCTTTAGCTACATATGGCGAACAATACGGTGGAGGCACCATAGGTCCGCCAACTTATCCCGGTACAGTGCAGCCCATTCATCACTGGACGCCAAGCATTGCTCCCTGCGGTATGGCTTTTTTGAAATCCGATAAATATCCAGGCTTAAATGGAAACCTGTTCATTGGCTCTCTGGTCGGTCAGCATCTGAATATGACCAGATTCTTGAACCATACACTGGTATCAGAAACTCGTCTGTTTCAGGGCGAAGGCAGAATTCGAAATGTTGTGGAGTCGCCCGACGGCTATATTTATTTTTCCGATGAAACAAACGGAATACTTTACAAACTTTTACCAGTATTTAAAGAATAATCGGTGCGCTTTCCATCAATTGTATCCCTAAATCTTGCAACTTCCGTCCATACTCAGTATTGCAATACCTCAAAATTGCGTTCATTTACAAAAAATATGTAAGCGTGAGAATACGGCCAATCCATTACATGGTGTTCATTGCACTGCTGTTTTTTGCATCCTGCAACAGCCCAACAACTAACAGCAACTATACTCAGAAATCCATACAAGAGTACGCGGATGCCGTAAACCCAATTTCTGAAAACCAATCATCAGAGGAATATAGCAACAGGCTGCTGATTAAAAACGGCTCTATACGATTTCGGACAGAAGATTGGACACAATCCAAAGAAACCATCACACATCATCTCAAAACATTTGGAGGGTCCATCGTGCATGAAAATATTGATACCTACGACTACAGCGTCAATGTCTATTTGGATTGCAAGGTACCTTCTGACAACTTCGATGAATTTTTGAACTTATTGGAAAAAGACCTCGGCAAACCTGAATCAAAAAGTATCAGAGTAGAAGATGTTACAAAATACTATCGCGATACAGAAGCACGAATTCAAAACAAAAAAGAACTCGAAATTCGATACCGCGAATTGCTCAAACAAGCCAAAACCATAGCCGAAATACTTGAAATTGAATCAAAGCTTAACGAAATAAGGTTTGAAATTGAACAATATGAACAACTTTTAAAAAATTATGACGCTCAAATTTCCTATAGCCAACTCAGCATCAATCTCTTCCAGGAGACAAAAAGAGATTTTCAATTTGCAAAACGCATTTTCAGAAGCATCTCCAACGGCTGGGACAACTTTTTATGGTTTTTAATAGGTTTAGTTGAATTGTGGCCATTCCTCATCGCGATAGCCATTTTCATTTTGTTTTATAGGAAAAAAAGGTCAAAAGCCAAAGATTAAATCAACAGGATTTGACCTTCAGAAACCATACTTATATCAATGTAAGGAAAGCAAAAAAGCCAATGTGTCTACATCATCGGCATACTTGCTTATGGAAGGCCGCTGCGAACAACCAAAATCATCGGTGGCAAGTTCACTTCTGCCAACCACACACTGCAGTTGGTCCTTTATAGAAGTCAAATGGGATTTCAAGGTCGGCAAATCGCTGTAATATTCGTAATGTACCACAGATACAGGTGAAGCCAAAGCCCCATTAGGTCTGAGAATAAAAAAACCATTGTCCAAAATTTTTTCCTTGCTCATCAGGTACACCACGCGATTGTAGTCGTAATTGCTCGCATACCGATGATGCTGAATGATGGGATGCCAATGGTAAAAGGCTGCAAAAATCCGCTGAAGGTCAAAGCCATCAGGCAAATAGAGTTTTGATACCGACCTGCAGCCCAATCCAAAATATCTAAATACATCGTCGGCCAAAAGCCTGAGCTCCTCGTCGGTGGTTTCATTGGTGATGACGGCGGCAGAATTTCGGTTTTTTCGGATAATATGAGGTACCTTTCCAAAGTAGTATTCGAAATATCTCGCACTATTGTTAGAACCAGTAGCAATTACCGCATCAAACTTTTCAAGTTTTTCAATAAATCGGATTTGCTGATTCACATGGGGATCTACTTCAGCCAGCAATTGAATAAACCAATGGGTAAGGACCGGGTCATCGGATGAGGTTTTTACCAAAGCCTTATGGCCTGAAAGATACACACAGATAAGGTCATGTAACCCCACTAATGGTATATTTCCCGCAGTGACCACACCTACCTCCAGGCTCCTGACTTCGGATAAGTTAGGGTACTTGTTTAACCATTCCTCCAGGCGATCTTCAGTAAGCACGTCTACCCAATACTTCAATGCATAAAGAACATTATCGGTTGTAAACCAAGGGTTTCTGGCGCTTGCTCTTTGTAGTATTGGAGTGAGTTCAGCACTTTCAAGTCGATTGTAATATGATTGAATTTTCTTATTTAGTCTCTTTCCAAATTCAGATAAAATCTGAATTTTTGTCCCAAATGTCATGTTTTGCGACTTTGCCAAATTACTTTTGCAAAAGTAATTGGATAAAACAGCAGCAATGGCAATTAAAATAACTGAAGAATGCATAAATTGTGGTGCATGCGAGCCCGAATGCCCAAACAATGCCATCTATGAAGGAGGAAGAGAGTGGAGATTTTCAGATGGAACCTCCTTAAAAGGCATGGTCACTACCAGCAGTGGAAAAACATATAAGGCCGACGAGCCACAAGAACCTGTCAGTTACGATGTCTACTATATCGTAACAGATAAATGTACGGAATGCGTTGGCTTTCACGAAGAACCCCAGTGTGCAGCCGTATGTCCCGTAGATTGTTGTGTGCCCGACGAGGACCACGTGGAGTCAAAGGAACAATTGATGGCAAAAAAAGAATTCCTTCATCTCGATTGAACAACCATCAGCCCCTATTGCATAAAGACCTCCATTTACAATAAAAAATTGTAAAGGAGGTTTTTTATTTGAAAAATCCCGAAGTAGTCAAATTTCATAAAACGTAAATGACAGCATCAACGGCATGTAAAGCACAGTCGATAGTTTTAATTTTATTACTACAGTTGGCTTGGAGTAATGCAATTCTCAGCCAACCATCTGGAGACTTAAATTGGATTGAGCAATCATTGGCCTTGCTCGGGAGAGAAATTTTATCTGCTGAAACCTATTCCGAACGAAATGCAGCCAATCAGGAATTCGATTCTCTGCTTTTAGAAGCTTTAAAAAAACCGGAAAGTCTTGATTACTTGTTTGCAGAAGTAAAAAACTTAAGCAGGATACAATCACAGGATAAAAAGGTTGTCGTATATACCTGGCTGCTACCTAAAGAAAATCCGGGAGAATATGAATTCTATGGATATGTCCAAATCAGAGACAAAAACGGAAAAATACTACTCCACCAACTCAAAGATGAAACTGGTCAGATCCCTCAACCTGAATACACTGCATTAAAACCTGAACGCTGGTATGGAGCTTTGTATTATCAGATTATTGACGTCCGGCACCAAAGTGCGACCTACTATACTCTCTTGGGATATAAACCGATGGGGAAGGTAATTCAGCGAAAAGTAATCGATGTGCTTCATTTGCACAACCCGAAAAAACCCATTTTTGGAGCTCCAATTTTTTATGTACAGGATTTTGTGGACAGAAGATATATGCGAAAACCTTTCCGGCTGTTTTATGACTACTCGGCGAGTGTTTCGGCTACTATGCGCTATCGTGAGAAAGAAAAAATGATCATAATGGATCATTTAGCACCTCCTGATTACTCAAAAAAAGGCATTTATGCAGTATATGGACCCGATTTCTCTTATGACGGACTTTATTGGAATAATGGACATTGGCATCTGAAAGAACAAATTCGATTTGACACCGGTATTAAAGACGATATACCTTCAGTACCCCCACCGGTACGAAGAAAATTTTGACGCTTAAATTCTTATGGATTTTTTTGTACAATTGACAGTTTTCTTCCCCATACTATATTCTGCAAGAAATGTCTGTTGAACTGATAGCTCGTTACGTCCATTTTATCAGCATTTTTGCTATTGTAGCCGCTCTAAGCATAGAACTTGTCGTACTCAAACCTGTAATGAGAAGGAGCGAAATTTCCTCACTGAGTCGCATTGACGGCATTTATGGAATCGCTGCAATCACGTTGCTGGCAGCAGGATTCACCTTGTGGTTTGGTGCAGGTAAACCAGCAGATTATTACTCCAAAAACTATTTTTTTCTTTTTAAATTATTGCTTTTTACGATGGTTGGAATTGCATCGGCCTGGCCTACAGTTTTTTTTCTGAAAAACAGAAAAGGAAATCCGGAAGAATGCGTCGTTATTCCCGGGTATTTAAAAAAGTTAATTCTTCTCCAGCTCATTATTCTGTTCTTAATTCCTGCTTTTGCAGGTCTAATGGCCAAAGGCATTGGATATTTTGGCTGAAATCCTGAAACCTTTATGACCAAGAAAGAAAAAGTAAAATTCATAATTGCTGAACTTGAAAAATTATACCCGGACACTCCGGTACCACTAGCTCATAAGGATCCCTATACCTTGCTGATAGCAGTGTTATTATCTGCTCAATGTACGGATGAACGGGTGAACAGAATCACCCCTATTTTATTTGCTAAGGCCGACAACCCTTATCAGATGGTAAAACTTGGCCTTGAAGAGATCGCTCGAATCATTCGACCCTGTGGCCTTACACCCATGAAGTCTAAAGGCATCTATGAGCTAAGCAGGATTTTAATCGAAAAATATGACGGGCAAGTGCCATGCGATATGGATGCCCTCGAAGCTCTGCCCGGTGTAGGCCACAAAACTGCTTCGGTAGTGATGTCGCAAGCTTTCGGTGTACCTGCTTTTCCAGTGGATACTCACATACACCGGATGATGTACAGATGGGGCCTATCGGATGGCACCAGTGTACAGAAAACCGAGAAAGATGCCAAGGCACTGTTTCCCAAGTCCAAATGGAATACGCTGCATTTGCAAATTATTTATTATGGCCGGGAATACTCCCCGGCACGTGCCTGGAATCTGGAGAAAGACTTCATTACCCGTACCATAGGCCGAAGAGAACTTATCAAAGCATGGTACTCAGCAACTGATGAGAAAAAATCAAACGGGAAGAAAATCTAACAACCACCGCTTCAAACTCTTAAGATGAATCCCATAGCCATTCACTGGTTCAGACGCGACCTCAGGCTGGAGGACAATGCAGCTCTGTATCATGCCCTGAAGTCTGGATATCCCGTTTTGGGATTGTTTATTTTCGACCGAAATATCCTCGATAAACTTCATGACAAAAGGGACCGGAGAGTACATTTTATCTATCAAGAAATCAAGAGATTAAAACATGAACTGGAACAACTTGGAAGTACTTTAATCGTAAGATACGGCTTACCTGAAGAAGTCTGGATATCCATTTTAAAAGAATACCACGTTGCCAGGGTATTTGCCAACCGAGATTACGAACCCTATGCGCAGCAAAGAGACAGAATGATTTACACTCTTCTGCTTTCAAATGGAATTAAATTTTCAGGCTACAAGGATCACGTCATCTTTGAGAAAGAAGAAATTCTCAAAGACAATGGACAACCATATACCGTATATACCCCCTACAGCCGAAAATGGAAAGAAAAGCTAAGTGATTTTTATCTCAATTCCTATCCTACAACAGCTTATTTGAATCAGTTATACAAAACCAAACCCCTTCCACTGCTCTCACTGAGCGAAATAGGTTTTATAGAAACGCAGTATGAATATCCTTCAAGGGAAATTAACACTGCCATAATTGCGAATTATCACAAGACCAGAGATTTTCCTGCAGTCAATGGAACTACCCGCCTGAGTGTTCACCTCCGATTTGGAACCATAAGTATTCGCAAGCTCGCGCACATCGCCTTACATACCAACGAAAAGTATCTCAATGAGCTGATTTGGAGAGATTTTTATCAAATGATTTTGTACCACTTTCCATTCATACACGAAAAGGCATTTAAGCCCGAATACGACAATATAAAATGGGAAAACAACGAAGATCACTTTAAGGCATGGTGTGAGGGCCAAACAGGATATCCCATAATAGATGCAGGGATGCGTGAGCTCAACACCACCGGTTTTATGCATAACCGCGTGCGAATGATTGTATCGAGTTTTCTCACCAAGCATTTGCTGATCGATTGGCGCTGGGGAGAGCGCTATTTTGCAGAGAAATTGCTCGACTATGAAATGGGATCAAATGTAGGTGGCTGGCAATGGGCAGCTGGTAGTGGCAATGATGCTGCTCCCTACTTTCGGATTTTCAATCCTCAGCTTCAAACAGATAAATTTGACAAACAGTATGAGTACATCAAAAAATGGGTGCCCGAATACAATTCAGCGCAATATCCTCAACCCCTTGTAGACCACTCTTTTGCCCGAAATCGGGCTATTGAAAGATACAAAGCTGCACTGGAGAAAAAATAAGTCCTGGTTTTGTAGCCAGGACTTTTAGAGAATTGTTTTGACTGTATTTAGGAAATCACAGCAGCCAGATATTCGCGATTCATACGCGCTATGTTTTCGAGGCTAATACCTTTTGGACACTCTACTTCGCAGGCACCGGTATTGGTACAGTTGCCAAAGCCTTCCAAATCCATTTGATGCACCATTTTCAGTACGCGTTCTTTTGCTTCCACACGGCCCTGTGGAAGCAGAGCCAGCTGACTTACTTTGGCAGATACGAAAAGCATAGCGGATGAATTCTTGCAAGTGGCTACACATGCTCCACATCCAATGCAGGTTGCAGCATCGAATGCCTTATCGGCATTTTCTTTGGGAATGGGAATGGCATTGGCATCAATGGTATTTCCACTGGTGTTTACGCTGATGTATCCTCCGGCCTGAATGATGCGGTCAAAAGCTGAACGGTCAGTTACCAGGTCCTTAATCACCGGAAATGCTTTGGCTCTCCAGGGTTCGATGATTATAGTATCTCCGTCTTTGAAAGAGCGCATGTGCAATTGGCAAGTAGTTATGCCTCGTCCAGGGCCATGCGCTTCGCCATTGATGTACAGAGAGCACATGCCACATATGCCCTCTCGGCAATCATGATCAAAAGCCACCGGATCTTCGCCTTTGGCTATTAAATCTTCATTGAGCACATCGAGCATTTCGAGGAACGACATGTCCGGATTTACATTTTTGACCTGATAGGTCACCATTCTTCCTTTATCATCGGGTCCGGCTTGTCTCCAGATTTTCAACGTCAGGTTCATAATTTCCGGTTTTATTTATAACTACGAGCTTTAAGTTCAACGTTTTCAAAGACCAGTTGTTCTTTATGCAAGATGGCTTCAGAGGGTTTTCCGGTATATTCCCATGCAGCTACATAAGCATATTCGGCATCGTTGCGAAGTGCCTCCCCATCTTCTGTCTGGTATTCTTCGCGGAAATGGCCTCCACAACTTTCATTTCGATCTAAAGCATCCAAACACATGAGCTCTCCCAGCTCGAGAAAATCGGCCACTCTGCCCGCCTTATCGAGTTCGGGATTATACATATCGGATCGGCCGGGTACTTTCACATCTTTCCAGAATTCTTCTCTCAGAGCCTGAATTTCGCGAATGGCTTCCTGAAGTCCTTGAGCGTTTCGGCTCATTCCGCACTTGTCCCACATGATTTTTCCCAATTCACGATGGAAAGTATCTACTGAAGTCTTTCCGTTGTTGCCTAGGAAGTGTGCTATTCTGTCGCGGACTTCTTTTTCAGCTGATTCAAATTCTGGAGTATTGGTATCGATTTTTCCGGTTTTGATTTCTCCGGCCAGGTAGTTTCCAATGGTATAAGGGATTACAAAGTATCCGTCAGCCAACCCCTGCATCAAGGCAGATGCCCCTAATCTGTTGGCCCCGTGATCAGAGAAATTGGCCTCTCCCAAGGCATAAAGTCCCGGGATGGTGGTCATCAGTTCATAATCTACCCAAATCCCCCCCATGGTATAATGTACGGCAGGGTATATCATCATAGGACTTTTATACGGATTGATGTCGGTAATCTTTTCATACATCTGAAAGAGATTTCCGTATTTGGCTTCAATGATTTTTTCTCCCAACTCACGAATTTTTTCCTTTGAGGGATTTTTAATGCCCTGCAAGTTGGCCTCTACTTGACCATAGCGCATGATAGCACTCTCAAAATCGAGAAATACGGCTTTTCCTGTGGGATTCACGCCGTAGCCCTCATCGCATCGTTCCTTGGCAGCCCGGCTCGCTACATCACGTGGCACCAGATTGCCAAAGGCAGGATATCTGCGCTCGAGGTAATAATCTCTTTTTTCTTCGGGGATGTCAATAGGTTTGAGCTTTCCTTCACGGAGAAGTTCGGCATCTTTTCTGTCCTTTGGAACCCAAATCCTTCCGTCGTTTCTAAGGGATTCTGACATGAGTGTCAGTTTACTTTGGTATTCACCTGACTGCGGAATACAAGTCGGATGGATTTGCGTAAAACATGGATTAGCAAACAAAGCTCCTCTTTTATGTGCTTTCCATGCAGCTGACCCATTGCTGCCCATGGCATTGGTCGAGAGAAAAAATACATTTCCATAACCACCTGTAGCCAATAGTACAGCATGAGCCCCATGACGCTCTATTTCGCCGGTTACCAAATTTCTGGCAATGATGCCTCTGGCCTTGCCATCTACCACTACTACATCGAGCATTTCGTGGCGGGCGAACATCTGTACAGTGCCTTTGGCTATTTGTCGGCTCAGTGCTGAATAGGCACCTAGCAGCAGTTGCTGTCCGGTCTGACCCTTTGCATAAAAAGTGCGGCTGACTTGTGTACCACCAAAAGACCGATTGTCGAGAAGTCCACCGTAATCTCTTGCAAAAGGAACACCCTGTGCTACACATTGATCTATGATATTGGCCGATACTTCTGCCAGTCGATACACATTAGCCTCTCTGGAGCGGTAGTCTCCTCCTTTGATGGTGTCATAAAACAATCTGTAAACACTGTCCCCATCGTTTTGATAGTTCTTGGCCGCGTTGATTCCACCCTGAGCAGCGATGGAGTGGGCTCTGCGCGGTGAATCCTGAAAACAAAATGCCTTGACATTATACCCCAGCTCTGCCAGAGAAGCAGCTGCAGAGGCTCCAGCCAATCCTGTACCGACCACTATAACATCAAGCTTGCGCTTATTGGCCGGGCTAACCAGGTTGACAGTTCCTTTGTATCGTGTCCATTTTTCTTCCAGCGGACCAGCTGGAATCTTTGAATCCAACCTCATGACTTTCTCAATTTTACTGTATATAAATGAATATTGGAATTATAGCAAAAAGCAATGGCACCAGCACACTGAAGACCAAGCCCAAATTCTTTATTAATGCATTGTATTTTTTATGATATAAACCTAGGGTTTGAAAAGATGAGGCAAAACCATGTACCAAATGAAAGCCCAGAGCTACCATGCAAAGGACATAAAAAGCTACATATACAATGCCCAAAGACGGATCTTTGAAAAAAGTCACCACTACCTCATACAGATCTTTATTTCCATTAGCATCCATTGGGATGTCTCCAAAATGCATCTTATACCAGAAATTGGACATATGTCCTACAATAAATATAAGAATAACTGTGCCCAGAAAAGCCATATTTCTGGAAGCCCAGGTACTGTTAGCCTCCGGTTTGTTAAAATAATACTTCACGGGTCTTGCAGCCCGGTTTTGAAGTGTGAGCACGATTCCATCAAATGCATGAAATAATATACTAAAGTATAAAAGATACGAGACAGCTTTGATCAATGGAAACGTTGTCATAAATTTTGCATAAGCATTGAAGGACAAGCGGGCATCTTCCCCTTTGAGAAGTATTAAATTTCCTCCAAGGTGAACGACAAGAAAGGTACATAAAAACAGTCCTGTCAGTGCCATCCAGTATTTTTTAACAATTGAAGAACCTAATAATGCGCTTTTTACTTCCATCTTCTTTTGATTATTCCTGTGGCAAAAATAGCAGTCACTAAAGTAGATTGGCTTTATCTGGTTGTATTTTTTATTTAGAATATTTCAAAATAATTTTTTAGTATAAGAAACCCGATTTTACTGTGTATTGTTCACTATATGCGATGAAATACTGAATACAGTTCTTGAATACAAATGTGTATTACTAAAACGCAAACATAAGATAAAGTTTTTTTTGTAACCTATTTCTGGAGTTCTATTGGATACTTCCACCTTAAGTTAGGAGACTTTTTTGCTAAATTTTGTTCAAAAAAAACACAATTGAAATAAAAAAATGCATTTTTAGAAATTTTATGTGCCGAACACTTGTGTTAAATATTGATATTTATCCTACATGATGAAAATATAAAAAACATATCTTTACTTTATTACAATTTCACTGTATCGAATTGGAAATCAAAATATGAATAAAACTTTTTTTGTGAATTTTAAATTGTATTTACTTTTGGAGTGTGTAAGCCTAACAGTAAAAAACAATAAAAATGACAAAAGTTATTCTCTGTGACGACCACATCATGTTTCGAAAAGGTATGATTTTGTATCTGAATAGGGACAAGGATATACAAGTGGTCGCAGAAGCATCCAATGGGGAGGAATTGCTGAATCTGCTTCCCAATGTTGACGCTGATATCATCATTCTGGACATTGAAATGCCTGTAAAGAATGGTATGGCTGCATTGCGCGACATCAAAAAAATCAAACCTGACATTAAAGTCCTTATGGTGACAATGCACCCGGAAGAGGTATATGGATTGGCTGCTCGAAAATTGGGTGCAGACGGCTACATTACCAAAAGTACTGAGCCGCGAATGATACTTAAGGCAGTTAGAAAATTAATGGCGGGCCATGAATTTTTTAACAGAGAAATCCTGGCAAAAGCCCGGTCCAAACCTCAAGGAAAGCCTGTTGTAAAACTATCAAAAAGAGAAAGTGAGGTGCTAAGCCTGCTGGCAACCGGTAAAAGCAACAAAGAGGTGGCTGATGAGCTGAATATTTCGGACAAAACAGTTAGCACCTACAAACTAAGATTACTCAAAAAGCTCAATGCCAAAAGCGTGATTGACTTAGTCAACTTTGCTAAGTATTATGCAAATTCTAATAGCAGTACTTCCGAATCGGGTAAAATAATGATTTGATTTCATATTACTAACGCGATATTAGGAAAGCTGTCGACTGGTCGACAGCT
The DNA here is from genome assembly GCF_003337435.1 of Schleiferia thermophila. Taxonomy (GTDB): domain Bacteria; phylum Bacteroidota; class Bacteroidia; order Flavobacteriales; family Schleiferiaceae; genus Schleiferia; species Schleiferia thermophila. The sequence goes on along the minus strand of NZ_QPJS01000001.1, from coordinate 791,031 downwards.
TTTTTATTGACCATTGGAATAAATCGTTAATTATTGTACAAAAAGAAATTGTCAATCAATTGAATCGTTTGTAGAAGGTTACTTTTGTCCCAATTACTACAATCCTAATTCTTTTTTATGAGTACACCAAAATTTCTCATAGCGGATAATACAGACTTTCCGGATGATATTTTTGTAATTCATACCGAGTATCCGCGGTTTATTTTAAACATGTATACCGACGAGTTAGAATGGCTCGACGATGTGGATTTGGGAGAAGAAGACGATATACCGGCCGAAATCATGCAACTTCTCGAGCAGGCCGATGAGTTTTATGACAGAGAAATGGGCAGATACGAAAACTTCGACGCTCAATAGAAATTTTTTAAATCCCGTCCATAAACCTTCTCATCACAGGGTGATGTTAAGGTTTTTGTTATTTAATAAGGCGCATGGAAATAAAACCATATCGTGATAAACAAGGCAGCAAAAAGCAGCAAGTCGCCGAAATGTTTGATAATATTTCAGCCAGATATGATCTTCTGAATCACACTCTATCCCTCGGAATTGACCGCGGCTGGAGAAAGAAACTGCTGCAGTTAGCAGCCCCGTATAAACCCAAAAATATACTCGATGTAGCTACAGGTACAGGTGATTTAGCCATTGCACTGTCAGCATTAAATCCAGAAAAAATCACTGGTATTGACATTTCTGAAGGTATGCTATCCTTTGGTCATAAAAAGGTATCAGATAAACAGCTCACTGACCTGATTGAGCTAAGAAAAGGTGATAGCGAATCCCTTGATTTTCATGACAATACTTTTGACCTAGTAACTGTGGCATTCGGAGTTCGAAATTTTGAAAATCTTGAAAAAGGACTCTCTGAAATGCTCCGGGTGACTCAACCCGGTGGAAAAATTTTAATTCTCGAATTTTCACAGCCGCATAGTTTTCCGTTTGCACAGATCTACCGCTTTTATTTCAAACACATTCTACCCATAGTAGGCAGATGGGTTAGCAAAGACCGCAATGCATACAGCTATCTGCCCGAGTCTGTGGAAGCCTTTCCTTATGGACAAAAGTTTATTGCAATTCTCGAAAAGTTAAACTACCGGAACATCAAATCACACAGACTTACCTTTGGCATAGCCACCATCTACGAAGCTGAAAAATAACAAGGTCTATAATGCGTTTAACGTACATATGAGATACACGATTGTTTTTGTATTCTTTGCTTGCTCGCATTTTAGCAGTTATGCTCAGCGTATTTTGAATTTGCCAACCTACACCAGTAAACCTTATCACTTTGGATTTTATATAGGCATCAACTGGTATAATTTTCATATTCAACACCATCCGGATTTTAATCAATTCCCAGGTTATTATTCTACCTTGACTTTTGTGGAGCCGGGCTATCATGTAGGCATTATATCCGACTTGAAATTGGTCAATCATTTGAACCTAAGGTTCAATCCGGCATTTGCAGCTACCGTTCGACGCCTTGAAATAGATGCATTTAACCCTAACTTTATGCGAAGGGATATATATGTTAAAGATGTCGAATCTTCCTTTGTCGAACTTCCGTTTGAGCTTAAATTCTCAAGTAAAAGACTGGGAAATTACCTGGTCTATGTAACCGGAGGACTGAGATACAACATTGACCTCGCCTCCCAGGAAGATGTTCAGGACGATGAGCTCTTTAAAATCAGGCGGCATGACCTGGCTTATGAATTTGGTGCCGGCATTGATATCTTCTTTGAGTATTTTAAGATGTCGCCTCAGATAAAAGTTGGTTTTGGAGTAGCCAACCTACTTGTAAACGATGGCTCTGTCTATGTAAGCAATATAGATCGAATTCTCACACGTTCAGTACTGTTTTGCATCACGTTTGAATAATTGTAGCAACCGGTGATCATCGAACTGGAAATTAAATCCCTCCCGCAACTTGCTTATGATGGAACGTATATCAGAAATCAGTTGATTAAGCAGTTGGCTGTAAGCCCTGATGAAATCAAAGGGTATAGACCAGTGCGATACTCTATCGATGCGCGTAAAAATCCAGTGTACATCATACAGCGAATCAAAGTTGCAATTGGCGAAGAACTACCTGAAGACAGACTTACTCCTTTACTTTATAAACCGGTAAAAGATGCCCGACACAGAGTAGCAGTAGTTGGCTTCGGGCCTGCGGGTATGTTTGCCGCTCTCCGACTCATAGAGCTAGGCATAAAGCCGATTGTTTTGGAGCGTGGATTTGACGTACGTACTCGACGGCGTGATTTGAAAGCTGTCAATCGCGATCACATCGTACATCCCGACAGCAATTATTGCTTTGGGGAAGGTGGTGCCGGTACTTATTCAGATGGAAAACTTTACACACGCTCTACAAAACGGGGCGATGTATCGAGAATCTACGATTTGCTCGTTCACCACGGTGCAAATCCGTTTATACGGGTTGATGCACATCCTCATATCGGTACCAATAAGCTACCGGGTGTTGTACAAAACATTAGAGAAAGAATTCTGGAGCACGGCGGAGAGATTTACTTTGGTACGCGAGTCGTCGATTTTCAAATTTCCGGTGATCACGTTCAAGGGGTACTTACCCAAAACTACGGGTTGATAGAGGCTGAGGCCGTTATATTAGCTACAGGGCATTCGGCACGGGATATTTTCGAGCTCCTGTACAAAAGAAATATTGACATTCAGCTGAAACCATTTGCACTTGGTGTAAGGGTAGAGCACCCGCAGTGGCTCATTGATCGTATTCAATATCACGGGATGGAGCGCGGTGAATATCTCCCTGCTGCCAGCTATAAGTTGGTGCATCAGGCAATGGGCAGAGGGGTTTACAGTTTTTGCATGTGTCCGGGAGGTTTCATTGTGCCAGCTTCCACAGCTCAGGGAGAAATTGTCGTCAATGGTATGTCGCCCAGCAAAAGAGATGGAAAATATGCCAATTCCGGTATTGTCGTGGAAATACGTCCGGAAGATGTATCGGATTTTAAGCATCATGGTCCCCTGGCTGCTCTCCGATTTCAGCAAAGTGTAGAAAGAAACGTTTGCAAAGCAGGAGGAAACACTCAGACGGCACCAGCTCAAAGACTTGTTGATTTCGTAAACGGAAAAATAAGCACTTCCCTGCCCTCCTGCTCTTACATTCCGGGTATTACATCCGTTTCAATGGACAATGTTTTACCCGAATTTGTCACCAAAAGATTAAAAGAAGGATTCAAAGCTTTTGGAAAAAAAATGAACGGGTATCTACATGAAGATGCGTTGATTATAGCCACAGAGAGCCGTACTTCATCTCCTGTAAAGATTCCTCGCCACAGCGACACCCTTATGCACCCAAAAATTGGCGGTTTATTTCCTTCGGGTGAAGGAGCTGGCTATGCCGGAGGTATCGTTTCAGCTGCATTGGATGGCGAGCGGGTTGCTGAAAAAGTTTATGAATATTTGCATTCACGTTATTGAATTGTCGCTTATGAAGGCTTTGGTAATAGGGGCAACCGGTGCTGTTGGTTCTGAAGTTGTAAAACAACTGCTCGAAGCAAAAAATTGGAAACTGGTAAGGGTTTTAGCCAGAAGCCCTCAGACTTTTACGCATAACAGGTTGGAATGGCATCAGGGAAATCTTCAGAATGACGAATTTATATCCGCACATCTGGACGAGATCACCCACATCTTTATGTGTATTGGAACCACAAAGAAGAAAACATCCGACAAAGAGGAATATAAAGCCATTGACTATGGTATTCCCGTGAGAACTGCAGAGCTGGCAGAACGCACAGATGTCTTTCATATGCTAGTGGTGTCAGCAATCGGAGCCAATCCCAAAAGTCCTGTTTTTTATTCAAAGCTAAAAGGTGAAATGGAACGCGATGTCTCAGCTTCCGCAGTCCCGCGAATAGATTTTTTTAGACCATCGACCATCATTGCCTATCGAGACGAAAAAAGACCATTTGAGGAGTTGGCCATTCGAATTGACCGACTGCTTGCACCGATTATTCCTCTTCGTTACAAGGCTGTTCATGCAGCTCAAATAGCCAAAGCCATGCTGATAAAAGCTACAGAAATTGATGAAGGAAGATACATTGTAAGCAACAAAGAAATCCACCAAATCTCAAAGCTATAGCCTGGAGCTGTTTATTTATTGGCAATGCCTGTTTGCACCACAGCTGGCTGCCCACGCATAGGGTTTGCCTGCTGCTTCAAAACCCAGGCTTCTGATAAAACCTAAAGAAGCATCATACAGTTGATTTGACCAAAAACCCGGTTTTGAGTTGATGTCCAAATGAATTTCGATTTCAGCCAAATCTCTGATGAGCTCAGCTATCTCAACGGCTTTGGTCACTTCGTTCCACAATCTGGAAAATGGATCTGATGGCTTTGGTACCACAGTATGTGCATATATCTCATGAACTCCTCGGCCCACATCCCACAGGCAAATGGCTATTGCGTACTTCACATAGTTGCCCTTCACTTTGGAATCGGCTCCGATGTAAATTCTCCCTTTAGGATGTGTGTAAAGCCAATCTGCTATATATTTTCTTATATCAGTCACCTTACGACCCGCATGATCTCTGAATACCATGTTTGACTTCATAAGAATTTTTTTTACAAGATTATTTGTTAAAACACATAAATTTTAAATTTTTGTGTTAAGTTTTTTTGAATTTTCCACAGTTTTTTCAACATTTTCATTTTCCAATCTCCACTTTATCGCCAAGCCTTGGTACTTGTACTCTGGCATGGGGAAAAGTATCCTTTAGTTTTAATCTCAAAGAATCTGATGCATGTGCTTCACCATGGACGATGTAAATGTGTGTTGGCTTTCGGCTAAATCCATTTAGCCAGCGAAGGATATCACCTCTGTCAGCGTGCGACGAAAGACCGTCCATGCTATCCACGCGCATTTTTACTTTAAGATACTTTCCGAAAATTTTAATTTCGTCAAGTCCGCTTTGCAAGGCTCTGCCTCGCGTACCCTCAGCCTGGTAACCTGAAAGAAGCAACGTGGAATTAGGATTTTCCAAATGCTCGTAGAGATAGCTCAATGCCCTTCCACCACTCAGCATACCCCCTCCGGCCACCACTACTCTGCCAAACTTTGCTCTGACTATCTGGTCAGAGTCTGATTTGTTTTCGACAAAGTCATACGAGTTGATTGTTCTATATAGCTCTTGGGCGCTGATTTTAAGCAAATCTGAATACTTTGTAAAAACATCTGTAATTGCCGTTGCCATTGGAGAGTCTACATAAGCTCTGATTTTGGGGACTTGTCCACTGCTCATCAACTTACCAATCAAATACATAAGTACCTGAGCTCTCTCTACTACAAATCCAGGAATTAATAGCAAACTGTTGTTTTCGGCAGCATACCGTAGGTGATGAATTAGTTTTTGGTTTATTTGCTCTTCTGAAGTGCGATGAAGAGTATGACCGTAAGTGGATTCAATAAGCAACACATCTGCTCCTTGAATATCAGCAGGAGGAGGGAGAAGAAAGTCTGAATATCTGCCCAGGTCGCCTGTATAGACCAGGCATCTGCTTCCTGTGAACAAGTGTATTACCGAGGCTCCCAGTATATGGCCAGCCGGTGTCAACCGGAATGTTACACCATGGCCCAGGTCAATCTGCTCGCCAAAGGGTACCTCTCGAAAAAGAGGAAATACCCTCCTGGCATCCTCGGTGTCATACAATGGTTGGGGGTCTGAATGTCGGGAATATCCACCGGCTCGAGCCCTTATCGCCTCTTCCACTTGAATTTTGGCACTATCAAGCAGTATAACTTTTGCAATGGCTTTTGTCGCTGTAGTGCAGTAAATATGTCCCTTGAATCCATTTTTTACCAGCAATGGCAGATAGCCCACATGGTCCAAATGACCGTGAGAAAGAATTACAGCTTCAATGGTCGATGGATTTACAGGTAAAGGCATCCTGTTGAGTAAACGGAGCTCTTTCAACCCCTGAAACAATCCACAGTCCAGCAATAAACGCCTTCCCTTATATTCTACAAGATGTTTTGATCCCGTCACAGTACTTGTCCCTCCAAGGAAAGAAATCTCCATTTCAACAAGTTTTTTTAAGAGTTTATTGAAATCATCAAAGAAAAGGAATTTATTTGTAACCAAAATTTTCAGAAATGCACAGAGAAATACATTGGTGGCATAGTCCTGCATTAAACAAAAAAATGGAAATCGTGATGTATGGACATTATGGCTTTGGATTGCTATTGCTTCCAACAGCTGCAGCTGATTTTTTGGAATACGAAAGATTTCACCTCATAGATGCCCTCGCCCCTTTAATCAATGCTGGCAAACTTAAGGTATTCAGTATCAATTCCATAAATAGTGAGAGCTGGCTCAATTCCAGAATGCATCCGAGAGACAAATCCCTGCGGCATGCTCAGTTTAATGAATATGTGTACAGCGAAGTAATTCCTTTTATCAAAAACAAAACTAGCCCGGAGACTCCGATCTTTACATCAGGAGCATCTTTTGGTGCATTGCATGCTGCCAATTTGTTTTTTAAAAATCCATGGGCGATCAATGGATGCATTGCAATGAGTGGAGTGTATGATTTGACTGCTTATACAAAAGGTTACTGGGACGACAACGTGTATTTTAATTCACCCATGCACTATCTTCAAAATCTTCACGATCACAATACTCTGGAGCAAATCAGAAGATCAGGTCATATACATATCCTGTCTGGTTCAGGGGCGTATGAAGATCCGGACGCTTCTCGTCAACTATCCGCAATACTCAATTTTAAAAGAATACCTCACGACCTGGATATATGGGGTTGGGATATTGAACACGACTGGCCCACCTGGAGAAAAATGCTGCCCTATGTGTTAAGTACCAAATTTTAAATTCAAATATCATGAAAAATAACCTTAAAACCTTCTTTTTATACCTGGCTTTTCTGATTTCCAGCCATTACTCCTTCAGCCAATACACATCCGGCGGATTTGGAGGATTTAGTGTGATGCTCATGAAATTTGGAAATGCAGGTATTGGAGCTGCCTATGGTGGTATGGGCGGAGCCGTTTTTGCAGAAAATGGTTATCTGGGCGGCTTTGGCTACGGAGGTGCTGCCACCAAAGACAACCGTACAGTAGCTATAGGATACGGAGGTCTTATGGGGGGCATTATTACCTCCGTGACACCCCGCCAGAAGATTGCACCTGGATTGAGGATTGGTTTTGGAGGATTTGTCAATGTGGAGGAAAATCCCGTTGACAATTCAAAAATTTCCTCTTCGGACAACTTGCTCCAACTGGATCCTAATGTGATGTACTTGTATGAATTGCTACAGAATTTTAAACTGCAAATCACCGCTGGATATTCTTTGAATTTAATTGGAAATCAAAGGGACTTCAATTCGGCCTTTTTTTCAGTGGGATTTGTTTTAGGTTCTTTGTAATTTTTAGTAAGCATTACAATACTGGTAGTATTCATACTGTTAGGATACAGCTACCTTTGCCGGCATGAAAGAAACCATTCTTATTCTAGATTTCGGTTCACAATACACCCAGCTGATAGCCAGGAAAATAAGAGAAATTTCCGTTTATTGCGAAATACATCCCTATTATCATCTACCAGCTTCCTTATCGCATGTAAAAGGCGTAATTTTATCCGGTAGTCCATTCTCAGTAAATGACAGTAATGCTCCCAAACCAGATCTGTCTTCCTTAATCGGTAGAGTACCCATTCTGGGAATATGCTATGGCGCCCAGCTCCTCACATTCATTAATGGTGGAAAGGTAGGCGCAAGCGGACTCAGAGAGTATGGCCGTGCAAAACTCAAAATTATGGACCATCGCAATCCTCTTTTTAAAAACCTGCCTTCTTACTCACAGGTATGGATGAGTCACGGTGATACAATTGATGAGTTACCTGAAGACTTTATTCCCATAGCCTCTACAGAAGATGTAATCAATGCTGCCTTTCAAATACAAGACAGAAATATCTGGGGCATACAGTTTCACCCGGAAGTGTACCATACCGAATACGGCATGGATATACTAAAAAATTTCGCCCTAGATATATGTGGATGCCATCAGACATGGACACCTGAGTCATTTATCGAATCCAGTATACAAAGTCTGCGCAAAAAAATCGGCTCCGAAAAGGTAGTGCTCGGCCTGAGCGGAGGTGTGGATAGCACAGTGGCCGCTGTTTTGCTGTCAGAGGCCATTGGAGACCAGCTGTACTGCATTTTTGTCAACAACGGTTTACTTCGAAAGAACGAATATCACCATGTGTTGCATCAGTATCGCGATATGGGTCTTAATGTTAAGGGCGTTGATGCCTCAGATCGATTTCTTGACGCCCTGGCAGGGATTTCAGATCCGGAGCAAAAGCGCAAGGTCATTGGAAGGGTATTTATTGAAGTTTTTGATGAAGAAGCCCTAACAATAGAAGATGTCACTTTTTTGGCTCAAGGTACCATATATCCGGATGTGATAGAAAGTGCATCTGTAGCCGGGCCCTCGGCTACCATCAAATCACATCACAATGTAGGTGGACTCCCTGAGGTAATGAAACTTAAGGTCATCGAACCGCTCAGAATGTTGTTTAAAGACGAAGTTCGAAAAGTAGGAACTGCGCTTGGTATACCGGATGAACTTCTGGGTCGTCATCCTTTTCCGGGACCGGGTCTGGCAATCAGAATACTAGGTGAGGTGACCCGCGAAAAAATTGCCCTGGTTCAGGAAGCCGATTATATCTTCATCAAAGGTCTTAAGGAAGAGGGATTATACGACAAAGTGTGGCAAGCGGGTGTTGTCTTGCTCAACAGTAAATCTGTAGGAGTAATGGGCGATGAGCGCACCTATGAACATGCCATAGTACTCAGAGCAGTTCACTCCACCGATGGAATGACAGCCGACTGGGTTCACCTGCCTTATGATTTTCTGGCTAAAATTTCAAATCACATCATAAACAGGGTAAATGGCATAAACCGTGTAGTTTATGACATCAGTTCAAAACCACCTGCCACCATTGAGTGGGAATAAAAACCTTTTACATACCATGTCGATCTCAGGATTTAAAAATTTTTTCCCGTTTGTACTGGTCTTTTTGTGCTGGAACGTCGCTAGGGCACAGAATGAGTTTAAATTTCACAAAGTGCAACCAGGTGAAACAGTTTATTCCATCTGCAAAACCTATGGAATTGGTCAAGAAGAATTTTACAGGTATAATCCGGAGACCCGCCATAGTCTTAAAGCCGGCGATGTAGTAATGGTGCCAGCCGCCCCGGCAGAAAATGAATCTCCGGTAGATACTCTGAAATTTACAATTCACATCGTAAAAGAAGGTCAAACCCTCTACTCCATCAGCAGGGAATATGATGTGCCAATCGATTTGATAGAATCCAATAATCCTGAGATACAAAATCAGGTTCTAAAAGTAGGAATGAGACTTCTAATCCCCAAAAACCCAAAAAGAGCCCCACTGCCATCCGATGACGGAAACAAGGAAGCCAACCAACAGATCCCCGCCGGATTTCACAGAGTGGAACCAGGCGAATCACTTTACAGCGTGGCAAGATTATACAAAATTTCTGTAAGCGAATTGGTAACAATAAACCATTTAAACGACAGTACTTTAAGGGCAGGTCAGCTCATTCGAATAAAACCAGAAACACCCCCTCAAGGTTTCAGTCGGGTCAAACCTCAATTAAATGAAGATAAAAAGGACACCATCCGATATACCATGCATCGAGTAGAAAACGGTGAAACGCTTACATCACTTTCTAAAAAATACAACATTTCGGCATCAGACCTCCTGAGATTTAATCCTGAACTAAATCAAATGAATCTAAAAGCAGGAATGCTGCTGCTTATACCGGTGTATTACCCGCCTTCCAGGCCAATAACGGATAGTTCTTTTGACACTGTCGATTCAAAAGAGGTATTGGAAATAAGCACCTTAGAAGCTGTAAATTACTTCGGTATGCTGGGGAAGAGAAAGTTACGGGTCTTGCTTATCATCCCCGCAAATCCTGAAAATGCCAGCAACGAACTCAGACCTTCCGAAATTGTCAGTATGGATTATTACCTGGGTGTACGAACTGCATTGGAGTTGCTACAAAATGAGGGATTCCAGATTACGCTAAAAGTTACTGAAGCACCAGAAAATTATTCTTTATTAGGACAAATAACTTTTGATATACCCAATGTCGATCTGGTAATAGGGCCTTTTATACCGCAACAAATCAAAGAATTAAATCACCAAATCAATGGTCAAAGTCAATTGCCGATAGTCCTGCCTTTTGGACAACCCTCATTTGTAGCACCAGGCAATATCCTATTGCAAGAAACTGAAGAACAAGAAGCCAGGGCACTTGCACATGCTCTTCAGTCTTCGTATCCTGAAAGTACTGTTTATTTAATTTATTCTGAGAAAGACCAAAAGGCCAATCAACTAAACGACGCGCTCAAAAAGTACCTCATTGGAAGAAAAATCAAAGAGATACGACTGGGAAATGGACTACAAGGTCTCTCCCAGATTACCGACTCTCCCGAACCAAAGGTGGTATCCTTTTTTATTGACGACAATTTTCTTTCTTCCCAGTTTATTGACCGAATCAGAAAATCTGGAAACTCCTCCACTGTATTGTTGCTCAATAGGCGCATCCTCGATAATCCACTTATAGAACCCAGATATCTCAACCATGTTAACTTTCTAGTTGCAATGCCCAGATACATTCATTTTGAGCATCCTCTGGTGCAGGCAGCAGCAGAAAGTATTAGCAATCAGCACAAACTGGAACCAAATGACATCACCCTACATGCGTTTCAAAGCACTTATGATTTGATTAAAACTCTCACCGACAATCGGCACAAACCGGAATTTCTGGACTTGCGTTCTACCAGAAAGCATGGGGTCTTTCAGAATGCACAAGTAGTTGTACTCACCAACCGCAACTACAAATTGGTTCCGATCCAAATTCAGAAATAAGGTTAGTAAAAGGCATGATCAGGCACCTTAAAATCAGAAATCTGGCGCTAATCGATCGTTTGTCCGTAGATTTTGACAACGGCTTGACCATACTTACCGGTGAGACCGGAGCAGGAAAATCAATGATCTTATCTGCCCTTAATCTAATATCAGGAAGCAGAGCTTCAGGAGATATTGCAGGTAATCCAAGTGATAAATGCTATGTAGAAGCTGTTTTCGACATTAAAAACTACGGTTTGGAAACTTTTTTTCAAGAGCATGACCTGGACTATGACACACAAATCATTATCAGAAGAGAAATTCTTCCCGGTGGCAAATCTCGGGCATTTGTCCAGGATACCCCTGTAAATCTTCAAATTTTAAAAGAATTAACAGCTTATCTTATTGATATTCACAGCCAGCATGATACCTTGCTTCTTACACAACAAAATTTTCTACTCGATCTCATTGACAAATTTGCAGACAATGAGCTCATCCGCGAGACATATAAAAACGCTTTTCTAAACCACAAAAAACTGCTCGCCAAACTCGATGATCTCAACAACACTTCAGGTTCAGAACGCGACCACGATTATAAAACCTTCCTGCTAAATGAATTGGAAAATGCCCGGCTTACTACCGGAGAACTGAGACAATTGGAAGAAAAAATAAAATTGGCTGAAAATGCTGAAGAAGCGCTTCAAAGGCTGAAGAGTTTCGTCTCCGTAGCAACAGCCGATGAAACTGGTATTGAGTCACTTTTGCGACACGCCGAAGGCGACCTCAGGCACTTATCGCGCTTTGGAGATGCCTACCATCAGCTTTATGAAAGATGGAAAAATCTCATTCCGGAAGTTCGCGATATTGTTCAGACAGTTGAAGATTTAGCATCTGAGATGGAAGTAGATCCGATACAGCTTGCCATAATGCGGGAGCGATACGATCAGCTCATGCATCTGTGCCACAAACACAAGGTAAATGATGCCGATCAACTGCTGGAAATCGCTGCCCAATTGAAAGCTGAAACAGAAGCTTATACCAACAAAGAAACCATCCGAAAAGAACTTCAGGAAAAAATTGCCGAGGCAAGTCTTCAGCTCGAGTCCACAGCTCAACGGGTAAGTGAAAGCCGTAAGTCAATAATACCAAAACTGGAGTCTGAAATTTCCAACATTCTGCAGCAACTCAATTTTGCCAGTGCTGTGTTTCAGATTCGCCTGGATAAAGCTCCCATTAGCGCTACGGGTAGTGATCACGCAGAGATGTACTTTGCACCAAACCCAGGACTACCACCAGCTCTTGTAAGACAGATTGCCTCTGGAGGTGAATTGTCACGACTAATGCTTGCTGTCAAGTCCGTACTTGCTCAGAAAAAATCTCTTCCAACCCTACTGTTTGACGAAATAGATACAGGTGTATCTGGTGCATCGGCCGAAAAAATCGCCATATTGCTCCGGTCTTTGGGATCAGACATTCAGGTTATAGCCATCACTCATCTGGCTCAGATTGCTGCTGCTGCTCATCATCATTTTCTGGTGTATAAGGAAGATGAAGGGGGACGTTTTCAAACCAAACTCAAAAAACTCAATCAAGAAGCTCATCTGCAGGAAATTGCAAGACTTCTCAGCGGCAGTACCATTACTGATTCAGCACTGATGAATGCACGGTCGATGGTTGAAAATTACCAGTAAGCCTATGCCGGTGGATAAGACGCTCATGGACAACTTCGAGTATAAATAATTTTTGGTTGTTTTGTCATTTCATTAATAAAGCTTTACTTTGACAATACAAATCAGATTTCAACATACAGGAATGAAAAAAAAGTTTTTATTGAGCTACATAATGATGCTATCTATATCATTTTCAGCATTTTCACAAAAAAATGTAGCTCAATCAACTCCCAACACAGAACCACCAAAAGAAGAGAAAAAAAGCAAGGAATTCAAGCAGGCGATGGACGCTTTTAAGTCAAATGAATTCTTTTTTGCTACTGAATTATTTAAAAAAGCATTCTCCAAAACAAGGAACAAAAGCGAAAAAACAGAGATTCTCTACTACCTCGGATTGAGCCAAATGAGAATGCTTAATTTTAAAAATGCAACCAACTACTTTCAAAGAGCAATAAATGCCGGATATAAAGAACCGGAAATAAATTTATATCTTGCTCAATGTCTTCACAATTTAGGCGAATATGAAGACGCTATAAAAGAATATGAAAACTTTCTGAGACAGGTGCCCGGGGATCAAAGAGCCATCAACGGTATAGAGGGATGCAGGATGGCCGCTGAATTTAAGAAGAACAGAACAAGATATCTGGTAGAAAATGTCAAAGATCTGAATACCAAAGAAAACGAATATGGCGTAGTATACAGCGGCAGGCCCGGCAGTTATGAAGAAATCATGTTTACATCCGACAGACTAGGCTCCACCGGAAAAAAACGAGAAGGTTGGTTTGGGGGGAATTTCAGCGACATCTGGGAAACAAAATCCGAACGAAAAGCTAATAAAAGACAGCAAAGATTGAGAAGAGGCGAAAACAAATCTCTAATGGCAGAGGTCAAATGGCTCGAACCTCTCCCTTTAAGCCCGATGATCAATACCAACTTCCACGAAGGAGCACCGGCACTCGACAAGCGGAGAAGAACCATGTACTTCACCAGATGTTTAAAACAGAAAAGTCAAAATATCGGTTGCAACATCTGTGTGACCGAAAGACTCGGACAAGACTGGAAAGAGGCAGAAATATTGTTTCTCGCCCCAGACTCAGTAAGCAGTGTCGGACATCCCGCACTTTCGCCTGATGATAAATACCTCTATTTTGCCAGCGATATGCCAGGTGGATTGGGTGGAAGGGACATTTGGATTACAACCTACAACCGGAGAACCCGCTCATGGGAAACACCCAAAAATCTCGGCCCTATGGTAAACGGCCCCGGAGATGAGCTCTTCCCCTTTGCTCACGATGACGGATACTTGTACTTTGCCAGCAACAGCCATCCAGGTATGGGAGGACTGGACATTTTCAGAGTTACGGTAAATGAGGAAGGTATGCCCACAGGCAAACCAGAAAACATGGGATTTCCAATTAATTCAAATGCCGATGACTTCGCCATAGTGCTGGAAAGCGGAGGATCGAAAAGAGGATTTATCTCTTCAAACCGCGAAGGAGGAAGAGGTGGCGATGACATCTATGCCATCTACCTGGCTCCATTGGAGTACAAACTTGAGGTCATTGTTACAAACTCGAAAGACAAGAAACCCCTCCAACAAGTTACCGCCACTATATCGGGCACAGATGGCACTACCTTCACGGTCAATTCTGATAAAAACGGGCAAATCATCATAGAACCAGGTACATTGAGAGAAAACGTCAGCTATCAAATCAACTTCGAGAAGAAAAAATTTCTTAGTACTTCCAGCAATTTCACAACCATGGGCATTGCTATGGAACAATATGAATTTATCCCCACTGAAAATCATTTTCTATACACCTTTAGATTTAGCAAGTCACTTGATCCGATTGAAGAGCCTATTGTATTACCTAATGTATTCTTTGACCTGGCAAAGTGGGATTTAAGACCAGAATCTAAGGAAGCTCTTGACCAGGTATATGAAATTCTTGTAAAAAATCCCAACATCGTAATCGAGTTGCGGTCACATACCGACTATCGCGACACTGATGCCAACAACGATCTGCTTTCGCAGCGTCGTGCACAGGCATGTGTAGACTACCTGATTGAAAAAGGTATCGACCCTGAAAGATTGGTAGCTGTAGGACGTGGAGAAAGAGAACCGTTTACGGTACCAGAAAACTACGACGGATATGGAAAAGGAATGTTTAAGCCTGGAACTGTACTTACTGAAAAATACATCAAAACCCTGAGCCCAGAACTCCAGGAAGTAGCCAACCAAATTAACCGGAGGACAGATTTCCGAGTAATATCTGAAAATTATGTTCCCAAAGCCAGAAGCGAACAACCCAATGAAACTTCAGAACAAACAAAAGACAATACCCCGGAAGCAAAGCCCATCGGACAAATACATATCTGTGAGGAAAGAGATAATTTTGGAAAAATCGCTCAGCAATATGGCATCACCATCAGAGATCTGAGAGAACTGAATGGGGGCCTCCGTGGAGTCAGAATATTTCCCGGACTGGAATTAAAAGTAACACCTAACGGAGATTATACCGAATACGACAGCAAACGATACCGGGTCGAGCAAGGAGATAATTTCAGAACAATTTCGCAAAAAACCGGTCTGAGCGTAAAAGAATTGAAAGAATTAAATCCTAAAATCAAAGAACCGGACCTAATTCCCGGACTGATGATTTTCATTAAATAATTGCGGTTATCTTTGCGATGAAATAAAAATTGTAACCTCTCCCCTTTACAGCCCGGCCATGTGCCGGGTTTTTTTATATCCAAATGCTTACAGCTTTCATAGGTATACCATCACCTTCTACAGCTCTGAATTTTTCCGATTGTCTGAACCCAACTACCCAAACAACTTCTTCCTCTACGGTCATAACGAGTATATATTTTTTAGAAACTACATCCACTTTACAGTCTTTTATCAAATCAGGTACACGCTTGCTGAACCCGGCAAGTTGTATTTTATCGCTTGACTTCCAAGTTCTGAAAGTTATTTTTTTCCTCATAATGGAGTCAGAAAACCAAACTGAATCGCTTGATTTTTCGATTCGGACCTGACCCCAATCTTTAATAATACACGGAAAATTTAAATCTTCCCATACCTGAAAAAAAGATGTAGTACCATCCCGGTGCTCATTGGGGAAGATATACAATTCAGCCGATTTACTAAAAACCAATGGCCATCCTAACTTCCAGATTTTGCTTTCGTCCGATACAAATCCTTTCACAAAATCATCTACAGAGATGGATGAAATATCCACCTGATTAAAAATTTCCCATAACAATGCGCTGTATTCTTCCTTCCAGGGCAAAAAAGATTTCAGTGAAATTTTGAATCCGCTCTTGTACGGATATTTATGGTTTATGAGATATTCTGCAGCCTGATGTTGAAGGTATTTGTAAGCCAAATTAAAATTTTTCACACTTTTTTCCAGCCCTGATTCTGCCCTTGGATGAAGAGCTTTCAAGGCCGGTAGTACCTGCCACCTGACTTTATTTCTTTCATACTTGCCTTGCCTGTTGGATGAATCTTCACGCCATTTGAATTGATGCATCTCCGCATACTCCACAATATCCCTTTTCCACAAGTTTTTCAATGGTCGGATGAAAGGTTCTTTTTCACGCATGGCTAAACCTGCCAGACCGGTACCCCTGGTCATATTGATGAGCATGCTTTCCAGAAAATCATCCATATGATGAGCCAATGCAATATGCGACATGGCATATTTTCTCCTAATTTCATCAAACCTTTCGTATCGAAATCTTCGAGCAGCCATCTGCAGCGACTCTCCTTTGCTTACATCAATTGATTTTTCAAAGTAAAAAACTTCCAACGGAATGTCTTTCGTTTTGCAAAGTGAACGGACTAAATTTTCGTCTTCATCTGACTCAACGCCCCTTAATCCATAGTTTACGTGCACAGCTATGAAATTGATTCCAAACCTCTTCAGCAAATACAGCAATACGACAGAATCAACCCCTCCGCTCAGTCCGAGAACCACTCCAGTAAGATGTGGCTCTATCGCCTTAATTTCATTGATAAAGCTGTCTTCAACCTTGTGCATTTGTTTAGAAAAAACATTGCGGATACCTGTCAACTAAAATAAGCCTCTTCACCGTGCAGATCAGTACCGGGAACATCTAAGAAAGTACAGAGTTGAGCTTCAGGAGGCATTCGTTGTATTCGTCCTCCCCATTGGTATAAATGGTTACGGCAGATCCCACACCTATATATGCTTTACCTGAGGCCTGGTCTGATACAATAGAACGAATGATAACATTTGAATCCATCTCTCCATCGGGTGCAATATAGCCTGCTGATCCTGAATAATACCCCCTGTTGTGGGTTTCGACACTTTGGATTATTTTCATAGCACTAATCTTAGGGGCGCCAGTCATGCTACCCATCGGAAAAAGCGCTTTCATCACATCGTGCAGATGCAAATTGTCACGAGGTACGCCACTGACAGTACTGACCATTTGATGTACCATCGGAAAGGTATATATGCCAAACAATTCATCTACTTTTACAGAACCAATTTCACAGATTCTGGAAAGGTCGTTTCGCACCAAATCCACTATCATCACATTTTCTGAGCGCTCTTTTTTGCTGGTGTTAAGTTTCGCCCTAAGCTGCTCGTCTTCTTTATGATCACGTCCGCGCTTGATGGTGCCTTTAATGGGTTGGGAGTAAAGCCTTCCGTTTCTATACACTAAAAATCGCTCCGGTGATTTGGAAATGACTGATATATCGCCCGTTTTGAAAACTCCTCCCATGGGGCCTGAAGACTTCGACAGTTGTTCAGACCAAAGAGCATGATAATCAAAATTGCCGTCACTCAAGTAAAAAACACAATAATTTACTTCATAAATGTCACCCCGATAGAGGTGCCACAGAAGTTTTTCGAAATTGGATAGGTATTGAGTCTTATCCGTTAGTGGTTTAAACTCAGGCATCAGACTCCTTAGCAAGGTTGGCGGACAACTATTGTTTAATTCACGGAGCAACCGAATGAAGTCTTCCCTGTACTCTGAGCGATAGTCGGCATATAGGACTCCATTTTGCTTATAAAATACCCAAACAGGCTCAAAAAAATAGGCAAGGTCTGTTTGAAGGAGATCATTCTTTATAATTTCCTGATGATGCAGGAGATTCTTAAAATCGTATGATACAAGAAAGCCAATCCAGTCACCCAACTTTCCTATCGGACGTATCAAAAACTCCTCAGCAGTGACTTTCCGGTACTCCTCTGCCATGATGAGCCATTCAAACCGGTTGAGACTGTTGTTTGTATAACCTGCCGAGTCGAAAGCAAAAAATGTTTTTAACCCCTTTCCCCACCCGATCAGATTTCGGTAAAACAACTCACTGTCATTTACATCAAGCTTTACAGTGGACCAATTTGATTCCTGAGTTGCAGGTTGGAGAAAGGTTTGCTTCATATCGCTAAAGGGATTTAAAAAACTCTCTCAAAACCTTGAGCAATTCTGGCCGGTTTTCAATATGACTCATATGACCTGCTTTGATGATATAAGACCTCACTTTTGGAGCCTGGAATTGTTCTAAAAGCGACTGACCTTTGAATACCGGGTCTTCATCACCAGCAATGTGGTAGATTTCAAATGGTGCAAAGTGAAGCAAAACTGTACGGTCCGGTCGAATTTTCATGCCTTCAAGAGCTGCCACAATTCCTTGAACAACTGTTTTCCCGGCAATTTCAGCTTGCTCGTCTATCAGCTCGGCAAACTGTTCATGAGCCCAATCGGCAAAAAGTCCTTTAAATGTGGTTTTGGCAAAGAGTTCGGAATTCTTTTTGGCCAGTTCGATTCCACGGTTTCTGTTTTGGATTTTTTCTGGAGTGTCTGCAGCTGCCGTCGAATGAAGGAGGCACATACTTCGAACAGTTTCCGGATATTTTTCACCAAAAGCAAGGGCCACATATCCTCCCATCGAATGCCCTATTAAAGCGGCTTTTTTGACTTTCAGTTCTTTAAGCACACGCATGACCACCTCAGCCATCTCTTCCATAGTATGTACGTATGCTATGCATTGGCTGTTGCCAAATCCTGGTAAATCAATAAAAATATGTCTTAAACTTACCGGCAAATCATCGATCAGGTACTTCCACATACGGCTATCTTCCAAAAATCCGTGTAGCCATACTACAGCTTTACCCTTAGGGTTACCATATTGGTAAAATGCGATGTTGGTATCCTTGTAATAGATAAAGTTTTCGGTGAGTCTTTTGTCAACTTCCATATAGCCTTTATGTATATCCTATGTGAAACAATGCATCTCCACGGTGAACTAGCGGAATGTTGTTATGCCCTATTATATGACCTGATACCGATGTGATTACCGGTACATTGTAAAGATTATAAGGATTGTGCACATATCCAATGACTTCGCCGGCAAAGACCTCCTGCCCCGACTGTTTTAAACAGGTAAATAGTCCCGAGGCTTCGGCGCGTACCCATGTAGTATTTGCACAAACAATTGATTTTGAAGCAGATGAAGCTCCCACTCGGATCATTCCTAAATGTTTTAATACCCGTCGGATTCCTTTGAGTCCTTCCTCTATGGCAAACTGGTCAAAGCGCATAGATTCGCCACCCTCGTATACAATGATGGACTTGTTCATCTGGGATGCAGTGGAACGCAGGGACCCATCGATTACAGATGAATAAATGGTATATGGAGCGTTAAAAGCTTTGGAAAGCTCGGCAGCTACAGGATCTCGACGGTCGTATCTGATCTGGGGAAAATTGGTCCGGCTGGCTCCACCGGTATGAAAATCTATCCCATAGTCAATCAATGGCAGAATTTTTCGGCTGATGATCGAGGCTACAATCGAGGCCAAAGAACCATCCGGATTGCCTGGAAAAGACCTGTTTACGTCCTTCCCATCCGGTACTTCCCTTGAGAAATGGATAAAACCATACACATTTATTATAGGCAAGGCTACGATTGTACCTGAGAGAAGCTGCTGAATCCACTTACTTGCAACTACCCGTCTTATGATTTCGACACCGTTGATTTCATCCCCGTGAAGACCCCCTGAAAGCATCACGACAGGACCTGGATTTTTACTTCTGTATACGAACACAGGCATGTGAATCACTGTACCTGATGGTAACCTTGCTACCTCAATGTCCACTCGTTTTTGTACTCCGGGACTCACCGGCTGTGCATCTATTAAGATGTCCTCCATCTTCCGGTGTAATTAAAGGGTGTAATACTAAGCAGTTCCTCTTTTACTGTTGGATGTATCTCTAGCGAACGGATAAACTCTATAAACTCACCTTTACCAGGCGGCTTTTCTCTACGTGAAAGTTCTTTCAGCGCTTCATAAGGATTCGGATATTTTTCCCTTCTTAAAATTGTTTGTATGGCCTCTGCGACTACTGCCCAGTTGGCTTCCAGATCGCGCTGTATGGCCTCTTTGTTGACCAATAGCTTGTTAAGACCACGGTCAATGGATTTAAGAGCGATGAAAATATGGGCCATTGGCACGCCGATATTTCTCAGCACAGTACTGTCTGTCAAATCTCTTTGCAATCTCGAAATCGGGAGTTTTCTGCTAAGAAACTCCAGTAGTGAACAGGCCAGAAGCAGATTGCCTTCTGCATTTTCAAAATCTATGGGATTGACTTTGTGAGGCATGGCCGATGACCCTACTTCACCTTTGACCACCTTTTGTTGAAAATATTCCTGACTGATGTAAAGCCATATATCCTGGCAAAAGTCAATCAGAATTACATTAATCCTTTTCAAAGCATCAAAATAGGCAGCCAGATGATCGTAATGTTCGATCTGCGTTGTAGGGTACGATCGTAGCAATCTCAGACGCTCCCGCACAAATTGGTCGGCAAATGCATGCCAATCAATCTGAGGATACGCAATATAGTGTGCATTCATATTGCCTGTGGCCCCACCAAACTTAGCAGCAAAAGGTATCTGGTCCAGCAATTTTAACTGTTCACTTATCCTCTTTACAAATACATCGATCTCTTTACCGAGTAGCGTAGGTGATGCCGGCTGCCCATGTGTACGGGCCAACATAGGAATATCTTTCCACGTAAGGGCCAGAGATTGAAGATGATTTAAAAGGCTTGAAAATTCAGGCCTTAGAATATGGGTGTGAAAATCTTTTAGCATCATTGGAATGGACGTATTGTTTACATCCTGTGAAGTAAGGCCAAAATGAACCCATTCTTTGATGTGACTCCAGCCGATAGCCTCAAATTTTTGCTTGATGTAGTATTCCAAAGCTTTTACATCGTGTCGGGTGGTATTTTCAATTGCTTTTATTTTTTGTGCTTCTTCAATCGAAAAGTTTTCAATCCATTCGCGAAGCTGTTGCTCTGCCTCACTTGTAAAAATCAATTGCTCATCCACACCTGTTTTTGATAAGGCAATCAGGTATTCAAGTTCGACTTTGAGCCTGTATTTAAAAAACGCATATTCAGAGAAATATTCGGTGAGCGGCTGAGTGATGCCGTGATATCGGCCATCAATTGGGGAAATTGCTAAAAGGGATTGATGCATATATTGCTCATTAAATGGCAAAAGTAAGAGAGAAGGCTTCTTATTCTGAAATATCTGGCAGTGCCAACGGTTTACAGTCCGGCATCGCGTACAGATACATCAGCAAGCATATGAAAGGGCTGATTATCCTGATTTTCCCAGTAAGTTAAGTGACAATAGCTGGATTTTACTGCCTTGCCTTTTGATAATTCCTTTTTCTTCAATAAGCTTTAACCACCGATAGGTAGATGTGCGCGAGGTACCACACAACATAGCAAGGTCATCGCCACTTAATTCGACCTTCAAGGTGTTTTCATCGGAGAGGCCATACTTTTTAGCGACATATTGAAGGGCTCTCAGAAGTTTTTCTTCTGAATCGGCCTGCATGATTTGTACTCCGTTATTTTCTGTAAGCTCTGCTTTTTTAAAAAGGATTTGCATGATAGGAAATATAGCCTGTGGCTCATCACCGAGTAGCTCAAACAATCCGTCAGAGGGAAGCTCTAGTAGCACTGAAACATCGGAAATACAATAGTAATCATATAAAATTGGAATTTTCTGAAGCACTGCTGCAAGCCCCAGAAAGTCACCTTTTTTATGCAACAAAAGTTCCCCGTTTCTGCGGCTTTTAACTCCTCCTTCGATTAGCCAGAAAAAATGATCGGAAGGTTGTCCTGTTTCTAAAATCTGATCGCCTGCTTTATAGATTCTGATCTGACCGCGGGTGATGAAGTAGTTCAACAGCTTATGAGAACCGCCAGGTAAAAGTTCACCGAATGCACTTTTGAGATAGACCTCTTTTTCCTTCATCACCAGCTTGAACAACGTAACAAATGAAAACTTATCCAGGTCCATTGCCAATGATTAAAATCAAATTGAAAACTGATATTTGGTAATCAAACAGAAAGATACCCTTTTGAAAACTCTAAAAAAGTTTGATGATATCATTTGAGTTAGCCAGAACCAAGAGAGCCAATAGGATGAAAAACCCCACCAGTTGAGCTGCCTCCAGCACTTTTTGGGAGGCCGGACGCCCGGTGATTATTTCCCAAAGTAAAAAGAGAACATGGCCTCCGTCCAATGCAGGAATTGGCAGAATGTTTAAAAACGCCAGCATAATGGAAAGAAAAGCGGTAAACGACCAGAATCTTTCCCAATTCCACTGCGTATCAAATTGTTTGGCAATCATAATAAATCCGCCAACTTCTTTGTAAGCTTCTGTTTTGGGGTTGAAAATGATTTTAAACTGTCTGATGTAATCGGTGAGCATGTTGGCTGCCTTGCTTAAAGCGCCTCCAATGCTTTCAAAAAATCCGTATTTGATTACTTTGGTATCAAATAAGTTTGCAGGATTTTCGGCATAGACGCCGATTTTGCCTGTTTCAGGCACATATATGGGAATGGAAAGGATACGACCCTCGCGATTGACGCGCATCAGAATGGTATCTCCCTTGTGTTTAGGGATTTCTTCCAGGTATTCGTCAAAAAACTGAATTTGCAGATCATTGATGCCTACCAGTTTATCGCCGACTTTCAATCCGGCTTTGGCTGCCTCACTGCCATCTACAAATCCTCCTACGTAATACGGTATTCTAGGGGCTATCAGAGTGCTTTTGGAGCGAATGATTTCAGATATTTTCTCTTCGGTGACGGGAATTTTTACCACGGTACCGTTGCGTTCTACTTCAATTAAACCTCCTCCGGAAAGCAAGATCTCAAGCGGTATCTGATGAAATTTTTCGATATATTTGCCATTGACAGATAGTATTTTATCACCATTTCGAAGCCCGAGACGTAAGCCCACACTATCTGTAGTGATGCCATATTTAACATTTTCTGTTGGTACATATTCTTCACCATAGTACATCAGCATGCCCACGTATATGACAATGGCCAAC
The DNA here is from genome assembly GCF_003337435.1 of Schleiferia thermophila. Taxonomy (GTDB): domain Bacteria; phylum Bacteroidota; class Bacteroidia; order Flavobacteriales; family Schleiferiaceae; genus Schleiferia; species Schleiferia thermophila. Next base: position 768,017 of record NZ_QPJS01000001.1, on the reverse strand, counting down.
AAGACGTTTACAGTTACCCCTCCAATCATAATAATCAGTCGCTGCCAGGCGGGTTTTGAGCGAAACTCATAAGGCTGCGGAGGTTTCTTTAACTGCTCAGTATCCATACTTTCATCCACCATACCGGCAATTTTCACATATCCGCCCAAGGGAAGCCAACCAATTCCATACTCCGTCTCACCAATTTTCTTTTTAAACAGCGAAAACCATGGATTGAAAAAGAGATAAAACTTCTCAACTTTTGTCTTGAAAAGTTTTGCAGGAATAAAATGTCCTAGTTCATGCAGAATGATCAGAATGGAAAGACTCAATAAAAATTGGCTTATTCGTATTAGCAACTCCATAGAAAGATATCAGGTATTACATCAAAAAACAGCAAAAAAACAGAAATTTAGTTGTACAGGGTGGTGAAAGATGCATTAAAAATGCGTAGATTTAAGAGAGTATTTTTTATAATGTACGTAATTTCTTCCTTGGTAAAGCCTGCTGATTGAAGTTCTTTATCTGTGTTTAACACTGCTTGTGTTGCTTCCTGAATTTTGATTTTTCCAGAAAACAATTGAGACTGATATACAAGGCAAATCCTTTGGATGGCATTCTTTACATCAGTGCCCGCTTCAAAAGTCAACAGAAGACGTACCACTTCCAAACTTCCGTTTTCAGCAAGAAACCACAAAAGACCCTCGTCGGTATTTCCTTCCACAAAACTTTCCAAGGCCATATCCATGGCCCTTTCGCCTTCAAACTGTTTTAGCACCCTCAGATCGGCATACAAATCAATCCCCTTTTGGTTGCCTAGGGCCGGCCTTCGGACGGACAAACCAAGCCGCTCAGCATTCTGATAAACTGTAGGCCGCCAGAATCCGTCTGTAGTACTAATGCTTTTAAAAAGCCCGTCTCTGACTTTTAAAACCTGATAATCCGGCACTTCTCCTAAACGTTCAAAAGCAAAATTGCGGATAAATCCGGCGTTTTCGTCCAATGCTAGGGATATGGCCGTAGCCAGAAGATTTGGATTGCCTGTCCCGGCCATCGTGCGATAGGCTCTGTATCGGTTAAAGGTTGAATTGCCGCGGTTCAGTTCATTGAGTGCATGAAAATCAGGTCTTCTCTCTGTAGTTGGCCAGATAATGTGCTCTTCCCATTTCGGGTAAACAAATAGGATATCCGGATCGGTCTGAAACGTGAACTCCTGAAAAGGATTTTGGTCTTTGGTCGTATAGAGGGTATCTACAGTGCGGTCGGACAGGTACAAAATCCACTTCATCAACGTTCCGGGCCTAATTACTTGGGAAGAATCCGAAATTGCAATATTGTATTTGTTGGATACAGTATTCACACTGCTGATACTGTATGTCAAAGGACTGAATGTCATTGATGGGGGTATTCTGTTGAAATCCAACCTTGCAGTCAGTTTCCTGTTTGCCAGGATGTCTTCAATATCCGTTTTTGGATATTGTGCCAAAAACTCATTGAATACATTGAATAAAATTTGCTTTCCGAAATGGTAAAAGATATTGTAAAAAACTCCAATGTAATATATCCTGACCCAGTTTCTGCTACCCGAATTAATATTAGATTCTACTGCACTTTTTATGACCAAAAAGGAATTCAGATCATCCGCATTTTCAAGTGCATCTCTTACAAAATAAAAAGCACTCAATATATCAGAAGCAAAAGGTTGATGACTACATTTTTCAAATGCATTATTCAGGCAAAATATCTGACTTTCAGATGGTTTTGAAAAAAGGAAAATTTTACTGTCATAAGGTATGAAAAATCCTGGAAAAAAAATATTTGAATCCGTACCGCATTTTTCAGTAATGTTTTCGGGCAAAATCCGGGCACAAAAATTTTCCTTGATCAACCTAATGTGAGATTTTCTGGCTGCATGTTCCATGGCGTCCTCTGAAGGCCTGGTATGCACGGTGGTGCGGGATTTTTGATCCTTATCCAGTGTGCCAGAAGCTCCCTCGGTATTGGCGATGGCCTTGAAAGGATTGGAAGCTATAAGATCCTGCCGACCAAAGGCAATGGTTAGTTTTGTTAATGCATCAATCGCTACATTGGTAGCAAAAAGGCAAGATTGACCGGTCTTCCGGTCTGTAAAAGTTACGTAATTTTTTAAGGAACTCTGAAAAGATTCATCTGCACAAACAGATACAGAATACCTTGCATTGTATGAGATAGCCATGGGGACAAATTGACTGATCACATCCGAATTCAGAGTAAACTGACTGACGTCCTCTGTTGTTTTAAAAACTCCTTGTTCTGCTAATCTATCAAATGCATAATAAATTTTGAATTCATACTTCTGATAGGGATTTCCATTGTGTTCAAATGAAAGTCTTCTCCCATCGAATTGAAAAGGGTAAGTACCTCTTGGTCTTAACACAATTTTGGAAAAATCTTCAATAGAATGAGCGCCAAAGTCGTATTCGAAAATTGATTTATTGTCAGGAGGGTCTATTTGATATAGGATCGCAAGTTTCTTTTCCGAAAAGCTGAAGTTAAAATTTATTTCAACATTCTGATGGTTGATGCTCTGTGCCATTGCAGGGTCACAAAGAGATAAGACAGAAAATGAGAATAAGAAAATTGTGAAACGAAAGTGGCTGATTGTAAATTCCATTATTTTTGACCAGGTAAACTGACAGCATGCAAATAAAGTACGGAAACAAGGTGTTTCAGGTAAATCCCGGAAAAAACAATCGGTTAAAAGGAGAGATCGATGGACAACCTTATGAAATTGATGTCCATAAAATAAATGAAAACGAGTACGTTGTCTTTTACAGCGGGAAGAGGTTCAGAGTGCTCAAATCTTCTGAAATACCTGAGAGTGGTGAGACGGCCCTGGTAGTCAATGGTCATAAAGTAGCGCTCGAAATTACAAGTGATAAGGAATTGCTTCTAAGACAGTTGGGAGTTGCTGGTTCAACACAGCAAAAAGCTACCGAGTTGAAAGCTCCAATGCCGGGATTGGTAACCAGAATACTGGTACAAGAGGGGCAAGAAGTGGAAAAAGGCACTCCTCTTCTTGCCATTGAGGCTATGAAAATGGAAAATGTTATAAAAGCGAGCGCTCCAGGTGTGGTAAGTTCCATACTGGTAAGTCAGGGAAGAGCTGTGGAAAAGAATGAGATATTGATTCGGTTTTCATAAATTCTGAACAAAAAAAGCTAAATCCCTCTTAAGCCATTGAAGAGCGGAGCCATGAAGGAGAAGATTTTTGAGTTGGGGATCATCTGTATATTGATGGATCAGCTCTCCAGGCTCCAACTCTCCCAGCGGAAAAGGATAGTCCGTACCTAAAGCTACCCGTTCAGCACCAAACATACGGATGATAAAGTCCAACATATTGATATCATGCACCAAACTATCAACCCAAAACCGACCTAAATACCGGCTTGGATGATATGGATTGTCAATGGCACAAAGATCCGGCCTGACATCAAAACCGTGAGCTATCCTTCCAAAAGTAGCAGCAAATGAGCCCCCACCGTGAGCTATTGCTACTCTAAGGTCAGGCAGCCGCTCAAAGACTCCGCCAAATATCAAGGAACAGATCGCCAAAGCACTTTCAGCAGGCATGCCGACCAGCCATGGAAGCCAATACTTGGGCATACGCTCTTTGCCCATCATATCCCAGGGATGAATGAATACGGCCATATCCAACTGTTGGCATGCCTCAAAAAATGGAAATAACTGCGGGGCATCCAGATTCAAATCATTGACGTGGGTGCCAATTTCAACCCCAGCCAGTCCGATGGATTTACACCTTTCCAGCTCCTTGATGGCCAGATCCGTATCCTGCATTGGCACAGTTCCCAGGCCAATAAAACGCATGGGATATCGCTGAACCACCTGGGCAATGTGATCGTTCAGAAATTGCGAGATATACAAGGTATGCTTTGGCTTGGCCCAGTAGCTAAACATTACAGGCACGGTGCTCAGCACCTGAACGTCAACATAATGCTGCTTGCATTCCTTAAGTCGTTTTTCTGGATCCCAGCAATTGTCTTCTATTTCGCGAAAAAATTTGCCGTCTTGTAGCATACGGGCCCTGCATGGGGCATGATGTTCCAGATATATAAAACCTCCATAACCAAACTTTCGCTTAAAATCCGGTATATGCTCAGGTAAAATATGCGTATGAATGTCAACAGTAAACGTATGTTCACGATGGGCACACATCAGGAGTCTGAATTGAAAATTACCTATGGGTCAAACTTACAGCAAAAGCACACTACGCGACAATCAAATCTTTTGAATACCAGGTAGCCTTTATTGTCAGCATATTACACTGCAACTGGATGCTAAATCCACTCCTGAGTTAAGTGTACCTACATCATTGCCTTTCACAGTAATTTTTTCAACGAAAAACCATTTACACGCTTGCGCGTATTCATACAAGATATGATAAAAAAACACGGATTACCAACAAAAATTTGCCCGGTATGCCAAAGACCTTTCACCTGGCGGAAAAAGTGGGAAAAGGTCTGGGATGAAGTCCGGTATTGCAGCGATCGCTGCCGCAAATACCGAAAAATCGCATCGCAGCATGAATAAGCCTTCTGAAACTACAGCTCTGGTTTGGTTTCGCAATAGTTTGAGAGCAACCGATTTTAAGGCCCTGTACACGGCATGTAAAGAAGCCCAACTCGTCATTCCTTTTTATTGTTTTGACGATCACTTCCACACACCCCTTTATACCGGTTGGCCTAAAACAGGAGCTTTCCGAACGCGGTTTTTGCTAGAGTCCCTGGAAGAGCTCAGACTTAGCTTACAAAAGCTCGGCAGTGATCTATACATCACCCGAGGAATTACCGCGGCCGAAATCATGAAAATTCACCAGAAATTTCCCATCTCCTGCATCTACCTGCCTACATACCCTACACCAGAAGAGCTGGATATAGAAAAAGGCGTGCAAGCACTTGGTATTCCGATGAAACGCTTTTTCGAGCACACACTAATTCACCCATCTGATTTACCCTTTCCTCCAGAAAAAGTTCCTCATGTTTTTACAGATTTCAGAAAAAAAACAGAAAAATCTTTGCGGATACAGGAACCTCTCCCCTCGCCTGAATCCGTCAAAACTCCTGAAGAGTTTTTAAATCTGGCATGTCCTACTCCAAGAATGGAAGATTTTGGATTTTCGCCCCTCTCCGACGACCCACGGTCTGCTTTTAAACTAAAAGGTGGCGAGATACAAGCGACACATCGGATAGACCATTACTTTTTTAAAACACATTCAATATTGCGTTATAAGGAAACGCGAAACGGTTTGATCGGTCAGGATTATTCCTCAAAACTCTCAGCTTATCTGGCAGCGGGATGCGTCAGCCCCCGTACAGTCTTTAAACAATTGAAAACATACGAAAACCACAATGAAGCCAATGAGTCGACCTATTGGCTCTTTTTCGAGCTTTTGTGGAGGGATTTCTTTCATTTTACCGCACTTAAATCAGGTCATCGGTTTTTTAAAATAGGCACAGAAGACAGGCCAAAAGTCACACCTAAATTTGAAGAGTGGAGACTCGGACAAACGTGTGAACCCTTTGTCAACGCCAACATGAAAGAACTACTCCACACCGGCTTTATGAGCAACAGAGGTCGACAGAATGTAGCCAGCTTTCTGGTACACCACCTGAAACAGGACTGGTACCTGGGTGCAATGTGGTTTGAAAGCCAACTGATTGATTACGATCCATGCAGCAATTATGGCAATTGGACTTATTTAGCAGGTGTAGGAAATGACCCCCGTAACCGGGTATTTAACATAAAGAAACAAGCAGATATTTATGACCCTCATGGAGCTTATCAGTCCCTTTGGAACGCTTAATGCCATGCCGATGCTCTAAAAACTGTTAAATATGGCAAAAGTCAATATCAAACTTTGACCTCTCCTTTACATTTGAACGCAAATAATTAAACTCAAATCAAATGAAAATAACCGTAATAGGCGCTGGAAATGTCGGTGCTACCTGCGCTAACGTTTGTGCAGAAAAAGAATTGGCTGAAGAAATTGTCTTGCTTGACATTAAAGAAGGTTTCGCCGAGGGCAAAGCACTCGATATGTGGCAAACTGCCCCTATCAACATGTACGATAGCCGAATTACAGGTGTGACCAACGACTACACCGCTACCAAAGATAGCGATGTGGTCGTGATCACTTCCGGACTTCCTCGTAAGCCCGGAATGAGCCGCGATGACCTGATTGCCACCAATGCCGGTATCGTAAAATCTGTAACCGAAAATATCATCAAACATTCTCCCGATGCCATCATCATAGTAGTATCCAATCCTCTCGATGTAATGACCTACTGTGCTTATAAAACCTCTGGTCTGGACAGCAGAAAGGTCTTTGGCATGGCAGGCATTCTGGATACTGCCCGTTACAAAGCGTTTCTTGCTACGGAATTAAATGTTTCGCCAAAAGACATTCAGGCTGTGCTGATGGGAGGCCACGGAGACACTATGGTACCTCTGCCCAGGTATACCACCGTAGGCGGTATTCCTGTGACTGAACTCATCGATGAAGACAGACTCAACGCCATCATCGAAAGAACCAAATTCGGAGGTGGTGAAATTGTAAAATTGCTGGGTACTTCGGCCTGGTATGCTCCGGGTGCAGCAGCTGCTCAAATGGTAGAAGCTGTGGTGAGAAATCAGAGAAGGGTCTTCCCGGTTTGTAGCTGGCTGCAAGGCGAATACGGACTGAAGGATATTTATGTAGGAGTGCCTGTTGTACTAGGTAAAAACGGAATAGAGAAAATTGTAGAACTCAAACTAAACGAACAGGAAAAAGAACTACTTTATGCCAGTGCTGCTGCCGTAAAAGAAATGATGGACGTGCTCGACAATATGAATTAATTCACATCTTCGGGATATATTCTCAAGAGGTCGTATGGCATCATACGGCCTCTTCTTTTTTAAGCTTCCGGCTCAGAAGCTCGTACTTCCCGGTAAGTTGCTCCCATTCGCTCATCAAGGTTTCAAGTCTGGCCTTGTTGTCTTCGTAAGCTTTCACCAAACAGTGACCACTTTCGGATGTAAAGAATTCCGGAACGGACATTTGGGTCTCCAAATTGCTGATTTCAATTTCGGTTTGTTGAATATTTTCTTCCAACGCAGCTATCTGTTGACTAACCTTTTTGAGCTCTCTCTGCAGCTTAACGGTATTCTTATCGGATGTCCTGGAATGAGTGTTGGCCAAATGCGCCGTATCCGTCTTTGACGTTGATTCGTAGTCTCTAAAAGTTTCTTTTTGCTTCTCCTGTAAGAAACTTTCTATATCACCAAGCCATTCTTTGACTTGACCTCCCTGAAATTCGAAGACAGTATTCGCCAATCCCTGCAAAAAGTCGCGGTCGTGGCTTACCAATATCAGTGTGCCTTCAAAATCAAGCAGAGCTTGCTTCAAAACATTTTTACTGGCAATATCAAGGTGATTGGTAGGCTCATCGAGAATGAGCAAGTTTACCGGTTGCAACAATAGCTTGCAAAGAGCCAGCCTGCCTCGTTCGCCACCGGAAAGTACTTTTACTTTTTTATAGACGTCATCACCAGAAAACATAAAAGCTCCCAACAGATTGCGCGCCTTTGGCCTGAGTTCATCGGGTGCTGCATTTTCTATGACTTCGAGCAAGGTCAGATCTGCCTCGCCTGAAAGATGTTGCTCCTGGGCATAATATCCAACTTGAACATTGTGACCGAGGGTAAGATGACCGGAACCTTTCAGCTCTCCTAGGATAAGCTTTACCATGGTGGTTTTACCTTGCCCGTTCCTGCCGACGAAGGCTACTCTTTCACCTCTTTCAATTTCAAAATTCACATCGCGGAGCACCTGTTTTTCACCAAAGGATATGGAAACATTTTCTGCTTTGCAGACTACCTTTCCACTTCGGGGAGCCGGAGGAAATCTGAAATGCATGGTCTTGATATCTTCTGAATCAACTTCCACCAGTTCCATCCGATCGAGTTTTTTAATCAGACTTTGAGCAAAGGAGGCCTTGGTGGCTTTAGCCCGAAAGCGGTCAATTAGCTGACGGGTCTCTTTGATTTCCTTTTCTTGATTTTTTCGCTGCAACTGCTGGTGTTCGATACGTTCTTTTCTCAGTTCCAAAAAACTGCTGTAAGGCACTGGGTAGTCATATAGCTTTCCTCCGGATATTTCTAGCGTACGCGTAGTTACGTTGTCGAGAAATGCCTTGTCATGACTGATGAGAATGAGTGCCTTATCGCTGTTTTTCAGGAAGTTTTCAAGCCAAAGGATGGATTGCAGATCTAAGTGATTGGTAGGCTCATCCATCAGCAGGAGCTCGTGCGGGCGAAGCAATAGTTTAGTGAGTTCTACCCGCATCCTCCAGCCTCCGCTAAAGGTCTCTAGCGGTTGGTCGAGGTCTGCATCGCAAAATCCCAGCCCTTTTAAAATCCGCTCTACTTTTCCACCGGTTTCATATCCACCTAATAGCTGAAATGTATGGGTCAGATCGCTGATTTGCTGTACCAGACGCATATAGTCGTCGCTTTCGTAGTCAGTTCTGGTGCTCAACTGTATGTTGATATGGTCGATCTTCCTTTGGATATCTTTCAGGTCTTCCAAAGCCGACTCAGCTTCCTGTCTAACTGTTTTACCTTCGGGCAGCGGAAGAATTTGCGGAAGAAAGCCAATTGAAATTTCCTTAGGTCGGGATACAATGCCGCTGTGTGGGCTCATCTCACCAGCTATGATTTTTAGCAAAGTAGATTTTCCCGCTCCATTCCTGCCGGCCAGACCCACTTTTTCTCCGGGATTGATCAAAAAGCTGATGTCTTTAAACAATGTTTTCGAAGGATACTCGACGGTGAGTTGCTGTACGGAAACCATTTGGCAAAATTATCCGGCAATTAAAGAGTACTTCATTAATCCATTGGTAAAATAAGGTTTTTTTGAAGAAAAAACCGGGAAATTCGATTCCCGGTCTAATCCATAATGATGAATTCAATCATGCCTCATCACAGAAAAAGTGGAATGGTTAGAAAATATGTCCGAAACCAAAGAAGAACTGCCCCCCTTCACGGCTTAGTCCATAGTCAAGGCGTACGATCGTGGACTGATTCCAGTTGATTCGTGCACCAGCTCCCGGAGCACCTACCCATTTGGTAAGACTCAGCTGGCGAGGGTTATCGAAAACCGATCCGAAGTCGTAAAACGGAGTGATGCCAAGTGAAAAATGCTGTTTTCCGACTTTGAACTCGTAAAATCGGGTGCGAAGCTCCAGATTGACCAATGTAACCGTGGGCGCCAGAAATCGGGCTTCTCTGAATCCTCTGATGGATCTGCCGCCACCTAAGACCAGAATTCCCCCTGCCTCTGCCTGTGAGCTCAGATCCCACATTTCTATAAAGTTGATACTGCTGCCGAAGATGTGACCAAAAGCTGCCAGGCCGGCAAATGTGATTCTGTTCTTATTGCCTTTCCATCTGTGAAGTGTGGCTATGTATTGAGCCTGAAGCATAAACTTGTTAAAGCTAAAGTCTGAACCGAACCAACGGTCAGAGTATTCATGGGAATATTGCAGGAATATTCCACTTGATGGGTCTGGTTCAAAATCACGGGTATCGTAAATCACTGCCCAAGCCAGCATGGAGGTAAAGCGATAGCTGTCATCTCCTGTAAACCCGGTTAAGTTAAATCTCTCCCATGTACCGTCAGCAATTTGCTTATCGATTAAGGTTTCATTGTGGATGGCTTCTACCTTTTCTCCTTCCTGATTTTCAACTTTAAACACTTCACCCTGGTAAGATGAAAAAGATGTAAACAGTGCTTCAAATCCAAACATAAGTCTGAGTTTTCCGCCCATTAGCACTCTTTCAGCCAAAAGATTGTACAGTTGCTCGCGCTGAATCATGCTGTTGTAATTGATATCAGTATAATAGTTGCCATCAGGTCCCAAGGTAGCGATACGGAGGTTGTCTTCGTACTCATTTACACTTCTGAACTCCCTGTTCAGCCCGGTTTGCTTGTCGGTAAATCTCAGCGGCCTGATGTAGTCGCGTCCGATTCCCCAGTATTGCGCATTTGGATCTTCCCAAAGTACCGCATCAGCTCTCACCCTCCATTTGGAATTAAACAGATAGGGCGCGTCATAATTCAGTGCATAGCGAACTCTTCCGTTTTGAAAGATAAAAAATTCTGCATTGAGACTATGCCGGTAAGGGGTATATTCAAAAAAGGGATCATCTTTAGAATTGTTCCAAAATAAAAATGCATTTCCTCCAATGCCAAAGCCCCTGATCGGGTCAAATTCAAATCTGGGTACTCCTGTTATAAAAAATCCTTCTTTTTTATCCTCTAAATCTGAATCCGGCATTCGCTTAGAAGGATCGATATAAAATGGTAGTTTATCTTCCGTAGGTTCGGTTACGGTCACCTGAGCTGTAGAGACCAAGGAAAAAATTACAGACACTAAAATCCATCTGAATTTCATAACATATTGATGTTTAGGTTAATATTTTACAGATTGAAAAAGGTAGTAGCCACTCCGAAATAGATCAGTAATCCTGTGATATCCACCACGGTGGTAATCGCCGGGCTGGCTGCTACGGCAGGGTCGCCACCAAATCTTTTCACAATTAATGGCAGCAGGGCACCGATTACTGTGGAGGATATCACTTGTAGCGAAAGCGCAAGCGCAATGACAGAAGCGACTACAGAAAGGGAAAATTTCGTTGGAATATCAGTTTCCCAGCTCAGAAACATGACCTTCCCAAAGGCCAGCAAACCGAGACAGATGGCCAGCAGAGAGGAAATCTTGGTCTCTTTCCAGATTACCTGGAGCCAGTTTTTGAAGCTGAGTTGGCCCAGGGCGAGCGCTCTGACAACGACTGTAGCTGCCTGACTACCGGCATTACCACCGGTATCGGCCACCATTGGCATGTACAAAGCAAGTATTAACAGCTTTTCTATAGCGCTTTCGTATCGGTGAATGATCATACCCGACACAATTCCGAGCGCTGCAAGGGAAATGACCCACACAGCCCTGCGCTTGAAATGTTCAAGGCTGCTGGTTCCCAAGTAATCAAAATCTTTATTGGCTTCGATGATGCCCATAAACTTCTGCATGTCTTCGGTATGTTCGGCGCGAATTACATCTATGGCTTCCTCATGGGTCACTATCCCGACGATCTGGCCTATGTGATTGATTACAGGTATGGCCACCAGGTCATATTTTTCAATTTTACCCGCTACATCCTCCCGGTCGTCAGTCACTCGTACATAGACAAATTCCGTATGCATTGCATCCCTTACCAATGTATCCGGAGCTGCCAGAATCAGATCTTTCAACGTTATAAAACCGAGAAGCTTCATCTCTTTGTCTACTACATAACTGTAGTAAATTGTCTTCTTGGAGGGAGCATCTTGCCGGACCGATTCGATCGCCTCTGCACACGTCATGTCGATGCGAACGGTTGCAAAATCGGTGCTCATAATTCCCCCTGCGGTCTCCGGAGGGTAAGCAGAAAGGTGTATGACGTCTTCACGGGTTTTTTTTCGCAGATATGGCAGTAGTTCAGCTTGCTCCTGTTGAGTAAGATGCTGAAAGAGGTCTGCTCTTGCCTCAGACGGCATGTGCTCAAAGATCAAAGAAAACCGTTTTCTGGAGGTGTTTTTAAAAATTTCCAGTTGCTTGGTAATGTGAAATTCTGCTACTATCAGGCCCTGTTGACTAGGCGAGAAGTAATCAAGCACACTCAGCAGATAGTTTTCATCAATATCGCTGAGAATCTCAGCCACCTCTACCACAGGCATTCTTTTCAGTAGAGGTACCAGTTCGATGACTTTTTCTACCCGTTCAAATCCCTTGACCAAATCTTTCAGCTCTTCTGCACTCATTTCCCTATTTTTTACGCTTCATTGATATTGTTTGCCTCCCATTTTACTTCCATCACTCCGTATTCAAGTGTGAGTTGGCCAGCCAGGCTTTCAACCTCTGAATGGTGATTCCCGGAGGCAGCAATTTGTGCCTCAATAGCAGACTGACCGGAGATGGTTTCCGAACTCTTGAGTGACCTTAATTGAAGATGATTATCTCTTTTGATGAAATTTACGATTCTGACTCTTATCAAATTTTCAACGTGTTCTTTGCAACTTACATAAAGAACGTATTGAAATATTCCTGAATCTTCCTTAGCTGAAGGGAACCTGTTGATCCAACCACCCAATGGTCTGAGCAGCAGATGAGTACCGGCGACAGCTCCGGCAGTGATCAATGCCAGCCAGTGCATACCACATCCGGACAATGCGCCAACTGCCGCAGAGCACCATATGGTAGCCGCTGTATTGAGTCCCTGCACGTTTAACCCATCGCGCAGTATTACACCACCTCCCAGAAAACCAATACCTGTTACTATCTGACCTATTACCCTGGTAGAATCACCGGTATATACCTCCTCATTTCCGGCAGTAAGTGCCAATGATATAAGCGTATAAGCTGCAGAACCAAGAGCCACGAGAGTATTGGTACGCAATCCGGCGCTTTTCTGTCTCCATTGGCGCTCAAGACCAATCAAAGCTCCCATTAGCGCAGCAAACAGCAATCGTTGGGAAAAAATCCAGATGGTCATCGTTTCAGAATTTGCAGATTTCTATGCTTTTCTAAAAGGAGTTGCAAAATTAAAATGTTGATTTTCAAGATGATATTAGATGCACATTAGAAAAGTATTAGAAAATCATTAGAATGACTTCTTAATTCGCCGGGTAAAAACAAGAACCTTTACCACTAATATGAGCTCACATCAAAATGGTCTCTTAGACGATTGGCTAGTGAAATTAAACTCAATATCAATCCAACAATGCAAATCGCGGGAAGTATCACAACCCATGGCTTACCCATCAACAAATACGGATAGTGGTCTCTGATGATATTTCCCCATGATGGGGTGGGGGGTTGTACCCCCAGACCGAGGAAACTGATGCCGCTTTCAAGCAATACTGCAGTAGAGAAATGACTTGCTGCTAAAATCAAAATCGGACCTAAAATATTGGGGAAAATATGCACTGCCAAAATTCGGAACGAGGACAAACCGCAGATTTGCGCAGCTAAAATGTACTCTTTGTTTCTCAAAGTAAGTACTTTACCCCTGACGGTACGGGCCACATCTACCCACATGGTAATACCGACTGCTACAAATACCTGTACAAGAGATTTGCCGAAAACCAACGTAAATGACATTACAAGCATAATAGATGGTACACTCCACATCACAGAGGCCAACCACATGATAACCCTATCTGCAAGTCCTCCGAGGTAGCCGGCAATTGCACCCAATGGAACGCCCACCAATAGACTAACCATCATGGCCAGAAATCCAATGGAAAGCGATACTCTGCTGCCGTACGCTACCCGGGCAAACAAATCACGGCCAAATCTGTCAGTACCCAACAGAAACAAACGGCTATGTTGCTGTGCAGTCTGTTGACGATGATAGTTGCTGTACACCTTTTTCCTTTTGGAAAAATAGTGCTCGATTCCATCTGAATCTAAAAAAAGACTGTCGTATGGAATTATTCTCTCAACATCAGATTCGGGATTTTCTTCCAGAAAAAGAAATTGAACCCGCGTCAGAGGTGGCAATAAGGAATATTCCAGTTGTATGTGATCGTAGGCTCCTGGCTTTTTATCGGGTAAGAAATATGAAGAAAAGGCCAATGCTATAAAGCAAGCTATCAACACCACCGGAAGACTCTTGAGGGGATGTCGGCTGCTTTTTCTGTCTCTCATTACCTCATATCATAGATGACTTTCAGGGCTTCCTGCAACTGCACATCTCTGCTCAAATCGCCCACCCACTTTTTCCACTCCCGCAGGTCATCGCCTTTTCTTGTCAATTCATCCACGGTGGAGCCGGGAATATTAAAAGGTATACTGTCAGTACTTACATACACATCCTTGTACTTCGTAGCGCGCTCTTTAAGCATCCTCTGATAGCTCACATAGTCTTCAAAACGAAGAGAAATAGAAGATTTTTCCCGGTTATCTGCCAGCCAGCGGGCATACTGGTCCATGAGAATAAACTTGGGGTTGTTTTCAATTCGTTCTCTGGCATTTTGTATGGCTTTGGGGAAGGTATTGTTTTGGGTCCAGCGATTAAAAGGGGCTGGAGATATTTCAGAGTATGCAATGGCATTTTTTAGTTCGCGTTCTCCGAAGTCAATATAGCTGTATTGGTCCGGAAATATCACATCCGGCGTTACTCCTTTTAGCTGGGGTGTGCCCCCGTTGATGCGGTAATATTTCTGTATGGTGATTTTCAATGAACCTAATGGACGAAATTCTCTTCCGGCAAAATTTACTGCCCTGTCAAAGTCAAGCATATTTTGGACGGTACCTTTCCCAAACGTTTTGTTCGAACCGACGATTATAGCTCTTCCGTAGTCTTGCATGGCAGCTGCAAAAATCTCGCTGGCACTTGCAGAGAAGTGATTCACCAGAATGACCAGAGGTCCGTCGTACACTATTGAAGGATCCCTGTCTGAAAGCACTCTGGCCTGTTGACCGGTCGCTTTTACTTGCACCACAGGTCCCGATGGAATAAACAACCCGGCAATATCAATAGCACCTTCCAAAGTACCGCCACCATTGTTTCGTAGGTCTATGATAATGCCCTCCACACCTTCGTTTTTAAGTCTTTCTACTTCTGCACGCATATCCAGAGCACAGTTTCGGTTGGTTTCTTTGTAAAAATCTACATAAAACTTTGGTAGTCGGATATAACCGATTTTCTTTCCATTGTATTCCGAAATCGCCGACCTGGCAAAAGCTGCCTCCATCTCCACTACATCACGTACTATGCTGATATCTCTCCGGCTGCCATCTGCCTTGCGTACCGTGAGAGTGACGGTTGTTCCCTTTTTACCGCGAATCAGTTTCACCACCTTTTGAATGTTCATTCCGGTTACGTCTACCGATTCGCCATTTTCCTGAGTTACTCGGAGAATTTTATCGCCTTCTTCCAATTCACCCTGACGCCAGCTGGCACTGCCTGGTACTATGCGTTCTATGGTTACATAACCGTCTCTGGAGACCAATTGGGCTCCAATTCCTTCAAATTGTCCTGTCATTTCAATTTCAAAGTCCTCCTGACGCTGTGGCGGATAATACTCTGTATGTGGGTCAAAATTGTGCGCATATGCATTGATGTACTGGCCAAACCAATCGTTTCGGTCCATCTCTTTGAGCATATCAAACCATTCCTTCATTTGTTCTTTTTCTTTGTTTCTCGCTTCCATTTCAGCTTCGGCTGTAATTTCAGGCATGGTTTCGCCCAATGTGTCGTGATCTACAGACTCATACAATCGCACCAAAACTCTGTATTTGAGATATTTTCTCCACTTTATATCAAGTTCCTTTTGGTTTTTGGCAAAGTCACTTTTCAGCTCATCTGTTTCATAGATCTCTTTTTTGTTGAATTGAAAAGGCTCATCCAGTATGGCGAAGGCCAGTCGTTCGGCTTCTGAAATTCGCTTCTGAATCCGCTCATACATGCGCTCAAACAAGGCAACATCACCCTCCTTCATCAATTTTACCATCGAACCTTTAAAACCAGAAAATTCATCTATGTCTGATTTAAGGAAAAAGCGCCTGGAAACATCAAAGTTTTCAAGGGCTTTTTCAAAGACCCTGTTTGAAAATAAAAGATTGGCCTCAGGCGGCTGCAAATGCTGATTGAACAATGCTGAGAAGGTAATCTGCAGAATGAGTCTCTCGCGCTGTTGAACCTTGTTTTGTGTACTTCCCGGAATACAGCTAATCAGAGCAAAAGATACAGCCCATAGGGAATAAACAGAGCGGAAGATTTTTTTTCGAATCATGAAATCAATACGGTTTTTGTGTAGTTTGGTTCTTTGAAAAGAAACGCGCAAAATACGGTTTTGTTAATTCAGCTGGCTTGAGCTTTACTTCAAGGTAGTAGTGACGGGCGATAGAGATTACTCCCAACAGAAAGAGCACCATAGCCGGACCTTTATAGCTAAAATCAAAGAACTCACCAGCCATCCAGGTACTGTTGGCACTAATCCAGAATAGGATGGCAAGGTTTTGAAAAAAAAGCAATTTTTCACTAATGGTCTTAATACAGATATACACCGCAATAAAAACAGCTGGTAGAATCATGGCCACTCCCAGTGGCTTGTACACTAAAATCCATGCAATATCTTTGGCCAACCAGACCGGGATATGCAAAGTATCGAGCGATTTGAGTTTTTGGTCGTTCAATGCATCAACGTTTTCCTGCACAATGTTGATAAAAAACTTCTAAAACGCAATATTTCGGTTCATAAACGTAAAATCCCGTAGCGCTCTTATCGGGCATCAAAAAAACCTTTTAATACACGGAGCAACCCAGCCACGAATAGGCTGATTGCAGTAATACTAAAAACCGTTGAGAGTAGTATCCCCCAGGTTTTACCTTCGTCGAGCAAGGGAAAACCAATAAAATAAAACAACACCGGTCCACTAAACACAAATGGCAATGAACCAAACATCAAGGTAGCACCTTTGATGAGCTGCTCTTTGTTGGAATGTGGTCTGTCTGACCGATTGAAATTCATTGGCCTTGATTTTTATACAAAGATATAGCCGATTTTACATCACCTGAATTCAACACCAGCATCCGTGCTTTTTCATAAGAAATATTGAGTTTTTCGGAAACTATTCGCGTTGCGCGATCGATGAGCTTGTTGTTGGCCAGTTGCATTCGCACCATTTTGTTGTCCTCTACTCTACCCAACCTTATCATCACTGAGGTAGTCAGCATATTGAGTACGAGCTTTTGAGCAGTGCCGGCTTTCATACGTGTGCTTCCGGTCACTACTTCAGGACCGGTAACTACTACCACCGGGAAATCTGCTTGCCGGGTGACCGGCGACCCTGGATTGCAGGTGATGCAGCCGGTGAGGATACCGTTTTTCCGGCATTGTTCCAACCCTCCAACCACATACGGTGTCGTGCCTGATGCAGCAATCCCCACTACTATATCGGCTTCCGAAATGCCGTATTCCAACAGGTCGTGCCAGGCTCCTTTTTCGTCATCTTCAGCAAATTCGACCGCTCTACGGATAGCTCCATCACCGCCTGCTATCAGTCCGATGACCATACCGTGTGGTACTCCAAACGTGGGTGGACATTCACTGGCATCCACTATGCCAAGTCTTCCGCTGGTGCCCGCTCCTATGTAAAATAGCCTCCCTCCCTCAGCGAGCTTCTGGTAAACAGCGCTTGCGAGAGCTTCTATCTGTGGAATGGCCTGCTGAACTGCAATGGGCACTGTTTGGTCTTCGCGATTGATGATTTCCAATAGTTCTCGGAGAGTCTTCTGCTCCAAATGCCTGTAGGGCGAGTCTTGCTCTGTTATGCGTTGAAATTCATTCATTTTTCATAATCAATGCCATATAAAATCCATCTGCATCCAGCTCTGTTGGTAGCAGTTGGTGTTCTCTTATAAGTGTATATTCTCCCTTTTTTCGGTCCAGGAAGTTTTGAACCTGTTTTTGATTTTCATCCTCTATCAGCGAACAGGTGGCATATACCATAAAACCTCCCGGGCGTAACATGTCGGTGTAGGTGTCGAGAATTTCTTTTTGAATACTGAGAACGCGTTGAAAGTATTCTTCTCTGAGCTTCCATTTAGTATCCGGATTGCGACGAAGTACTCCTGTCCCTGTACAAGGCACATCGAGCAAAAGCTTGTCAGCTGTGTGATGCAGACGTTTGATCGTCTTTGTGCCTTCTATCAAACGCACTTCCACATTATCCACCCTATTGCGAGCTGCTCTCTTGCGAAGCTCCTGCAGTTTGTGTTCTTCTACATCCATAGCGATGATTTGACCCTTGTTGTGCATGAGAGCTGCCATGTGTAGTGTTTTACCTCCGGCACCTGCACAGGCGTCTATAATACGTTCCCCGGGCTTTGGCTGCAGAAACGGAGCAATCAGTTGTGAACCCCCATCCTGCACCTCATACAGGCCACGTTGAAAGCTCTCTAATCTGAAAACGTTGACCCGTTGAAGTAACTCAATCCCTGTCTCACAATATGACAGAGGCTTCGCATCAATACCTTCGGAATTGAGAATCTGTAGCAATTCATCTCGTGTGGTTAGCAAAGTATTGGTCCGAATGTGAAGGCCAGCTGGTTCATTAAGCTTTGCAGCCAGCTCCGGCCAGTAAGGTCGGTTTCTGCTCAGCAAATCAGCCAACCACTCCGGGAAGGAGTGCTTTATTTCTGCGTCAGTTATATGGTGGATTTTTGCTTCTATCTCTTTTTTGTTTTCTACCACATCGGACCACTTGTCGTCGGCAGGCAATGGTTTGTCACTTATGATGCGGTACAAAGCAAATATTTTATACAGTTTTTTTCGCTTCAGACTAGGTTCCTCTCCTGCCAGATACCATAAGAGCCTCCAATTGCGCACAATTTCATAAACGCTTTCAGCCACAAAGGCTCTGTCGCGGGCTCCCCATTTTTTATTGGATTTAAAAAGTCTTTCAATAACCTTATCGGCGTACACATCCCTGCCAAAAATGGTTTCGATCGCTTCGATCACTCCTCCCACCAGATTCGGATACAACCGAGGGTATGTATTTTGTTTTTTCAACGGGATGTAGGTGTGGCTGTTAATTCCTTACCTCTTCAGCATTTCGAAGAATGTAATTAAAATCGTTGATATCGGTGTCGTTGAGCTTAAAGATGCCTCTGAAGGTAACCACGTCATCGGTCTTGTACCGCCGATGACCCTTTTTCAGTTTCAGAGACATTACCGATTCCGGTCCTGCCCCACCGCAGAAGTAACAGGCACTGAATGGAAATGCCGAAAGTGCATAAAGTCCACCCTCTGCATCTATTGGAATCACATATCCTTTGATTTCAACTTGCTTCCCATCCAAATTTTTGAGCGACTTGCCAAAGGTCGGAAAAAGGAACCAGGCTTCAGCCTCTTTGTAGTATCTTTCTTTGAATTGGACATCCTGCAGGGTCTTCCAGGTTATTTTTATTGGTCCCTGATTTTCTTGACCTTGTACTGATATGGCCCATAGTTGAGCGATACTTAGGCCTAAAACTAGCGCTATTGCCTTTGCACTACTCATTTTAGCCATGTAATTCTGCATTTTCAAGATAGTAAATAAAATCTCCGTTCGGATGCTTATTGAGTCTCAATATCCCTTTGACCACAATGAATTGATCTACCAGAAATTTACTTTGGCGGTTTTTGAATTTTAAACCTACTACCGTCTCGATACCGGCTTTCCCACAAAAAAAACAATTTGAAAAAGGTGTTTTTGACAAGGCGTAGGTATTATTTCCCATATCGAGTGGTATTACATAGCCAGTTAGGATGACTTCCTGACCGTTGAGCTTTTCAAGTTCGGGCGAAAAGACTGGTGCATAAACTCCGGGACGCGCAGGGTCTTCACCAGAGAGGGTCTGTGTCAATACAAACCAGGTCAGAATCTTCTGCCCGTTGGCCGCGTGAAATGTTACAATCATCGCCAGTGTAAAGAGCTCTTTACGAAAGAAGTATATCGGTAAGTGAATTTTCATACAGATTTCGGTAATCTTCCACATGACCCCAGTCTTCATCATCTATGCGGATACTGCCTTTCGTCACATGTCCCAGTAAATCAAAATCTACACCATTGAGCATCATCGAATCGATGAAGGCAGTTTCGTCGTCCTGCTTTACGGTGACCACTACGCGAGAAGGCCCTTCTCCAAAGAGGTATGCGTCCTTGCGGATTTCGGCTGGCAGGGTAATGTCAAATCCCAGGCCACTGGTTAGTGCTTTTTCCATCAAAGTGACCCACAGTCCACCTTCTGATATGTCGTGAGCACTGCAAATCAATCCTTGTCGGATTGTAATTTTCAACTGCTCCTGAAGGGCATATTCCTCTTCAAGGCTAAATTGTGGTACAGGGGATTTTTCGATTCCGTGAATGTGTACCAGATACTGGGATTGATTGATGTCTTCTCTTACCGTGCCCACCAGATAAATCAAATCGCCTTTTTGTTTAAACGGTATGGTGGTAATGTGCTTTTTGTCCTCAACGATTCCTATCATTCCGATAGTAGGCGTGGGAAAAACCGGCTCAACCCGGTCTTTGAGTACTGTTTGGTTATAAAAACTCACATTACCCCCGGTGACAGGAGTTTTAAAAGTTTCACAGGCCTTTCCCATTCCCTTTACGGCCCCTACAAACTGCCAATATACCTCTGGGTTATAAGGATTTCCAAAGTTCAGGCAATTGGTCACGGCCGATGGTATACCGCCGGAAACCACTATATTTCTGGCTGCCTCGCTCACAGCCATCATAGTGCCGATTTCAGGGTCCGCCCATACAAAGCGTGGATTACAATCCACCGTCATAGCAAGGGCCTTGTTAGTGCCTTTTAGATTTACGATAGCCGCGTCGGTAGGTCTGTTGGTGCTCATGTTTACAGTACCTACCATAGAGTCGTATTGCTCGTAAATGAATTTTTTACTCGCCACATTGGGCAGCGACAGGATTTTTCTGGCTGTTTCTTTCAGATCCTTCGGCTCTGGTACCGCATTGATGTCGAAGTCCAAGAGCTCACTGTAATAGGCAGCCTGCCTGAATTCCCTGTAATACACGGGAGCCCCGCCTCCAAGCACCAGTGTGCTGGCAGGCAGGTCAGCTATCAACTCATCATGCCAGTAAAAATACAGCCTGTCACCTTCGATTACTTCCCCAATCTGTTCACAATGAATGTCCCATTTGTCATAGATTTTTTTTACCTGGTCTTCATGACCTTTTTTCACCACCACCAACATGCGTTCCTGGCTTTCGGAAAGCAATATTTCCCAAGGTTCCATGTTTTTTTGACGTAGCGGAACCCGATCCAGGTGTATCCTCATTCCATGCTTGCCGGCAGCACTCATTTCAGAGGTAGAACAAATGATACCGGCTGCTCCCATGTCCTGCATTCCAACTACATAATCGGTCTCGGCAAGTTCCATCGTAGCCTCGAGCAAGAGCTTCTCCATAAAGGGGTCACCTACCTGTACTGCGGGAATGTCATCTGCCGAATCTTCGGTCAGGTCTTTGGAAGCAAAAGAAGCACCGTGAATTCCGTCTTTGCCAGTGCTGGCGCCAACTATAAAAACGGGATTTCCCACTCCTTCGGCCTTAGCTCTGATAATGCGATCTGTTTTAACAATACCGGCTGAAAAGGCATTAACCAGTGGATTTTGGTTGTAGCATTTGTCAAAGTAGGTCTCACCTCCCACAGTTGGTATTCCAAAAGCATTGCCGTAGTCGCCGATGCCTTTTACAACGCCTTTTACCAGCCATTTGGTGCGCTCCAACTCCGGTTCGCCAAAGCGCAAACTGTTTAGCAAGGCAATAGGTCTGGCTCCCATGGTAAAAATATCACGATTGATACCCCCCACTCCTGTGGCTGCACCTTGATAAGGTTCCAGGGCCGAAGGATGGTTGTGCGACTCGATTTTAAACGCACATCCATAACCATCTCCAATATCTACCAAACCGGCATTTTCTTCACCGGCCTTTACCAGCATGTGTGGTCCGTCTTTTGGCAGGGTCTTAAGCCAAACAATGGAATTCTTATATGAGCAATGCTCTGACCACATAGCAGAGTATGCACACAATTCGGTAAAGTTGGGCTCCCTGCCCAGCAATTCCTTAATTTTCTCAAATTCCTCTTCCAGTAGTCCGAGTTCTTTGGCAGTCGAAGCGTTAATTGGCGGATATAGTGCAGTATTCATTCGAAATTAGGAAAGATTCGGCCACAAAGATAGGTGCCCAATCCTACCATCGGCCCGGAAAAATAACCCTTGCCACTTCTATGCACTCTCCAGCCGGCTTTTGTAAAGTAAACTTTTATTCTACCAAACTAATCTCATAATTCCAACGCTTGCAGCACATACCTTTGTCCACAAACCAGATCAAAATTCAACCATCATGACGCACGCAGAAATTGTGAATCTACTTGGTTCTCAGGCTGAGTACCTGCTCAATCACGAGTGCAAGACCATCCGCAAGGAAAACCTTCACCTGCCAGGGCCGGATTTTGTGGATAGAATCTTCGGACCAAGCAACAGAAATATCCAAACACTACGCAGCCTGCAGGCACTATATGGCCACGGTCGCCTGGCCAATACCGGGTACCTGAGCATTTTGCCGGTCGACCAGGGCATCGAACACAGTGCCGGAGCCTCCTTTGCAAAAAATCCAGCTTATTTCGATCCCGAAAACATCGTACGCCTGGCCATAGAAGGCGGCTGCAACGGCGTGGCTTCCACCTTTGGCGTATTGGCCTCTACCGCCAGAAAATACGCTCATAAAATTCCTTTTATCGTCAAAATTAACCACAACGAGCTCCTCACGTATCCCAATAAATTCGACCAAATCATGTTTGGCACCATCGAAGAGGCCTGGAATCTAGGAGCCGTGGCTGTAGGTGCTACCATCTATTTCGGCAGCGAAGAGTCCGGCCGTCAGATCGTGGAAGTAGCAGAAGCCTTCGCCTTTGCCCACGAACTCGGCATGGCCACCATCCTGTGGTGCTACACACGAAATTCAGCATTTAAACGCGATGGAAAAGATTACCACACAGCAGCTGACCTTACCGGACAGGCCAATCATCTAGGTGTAACCATTCAGGCCGATATCGTCAAACAAAAACTTCCCACCATCAATGGGGGCTACAAAGCTCTCAATACCGGCGGCTCCTCTTACGGCAAGCTCGATGAAAAAATCTACACAGAACTCACCACCGAACATCCCATCGACCTGACCCGCTACCAGGTAGCCAACGGCTACATGGGACGTGCAGGATTGATCAACTCTGGAGGAGAGTCAAAAGGCGCCAGCGACATGGCCGATGCCGTTTACACCGCTGTGGTCAACAAGCGCGCTGGTGGCCAGGGGCTTATCTCCGGTCGAAAGGCCTTCCAAAAACCCATGGCCGAAGGCGTAGCACTGCTCCATGCTATTCAGGATGTCTATCTAGACCCTCAAATCACCATCGCCTGACTTTGTCCAAATCGCATAACCTATCAAAGCCGGCCTTCGTGCCGGCTTTTTGCTGATCCTCCGTCGGAAGGCCTCTACCCTACACCCGCATCTTTCAGCATTTTTTCAATCCGCTGCTCCAGCGATTCTGTGGTGAGCCGCTCACGTAACCTATCTACCAAAATTGGAAAACAAAACGGCGTCGGCCTCTCAATCCTCTTCAACGCAATTTTACTCTTGCGTATCCGCTCAAACGCCTGATACATCCGACCTTGTTCAAGCTGAAATTGCAGCACCTCATCATAGGCCTGCCTCAGCAGCAGATGGTCGGGCTCATATGCCGAAAGAGTAGTGAAAATCAAACCCGATGAGCTCTGCAAATGCTTCTCCTTAACCGGCATACCCGGATACCCCCTGAATACTAATCCCGCTATAGCAGCAATATCCCTGAACTTCCTTCGAGCCATCTCTGTGGCATTTACACTTTGCCAGATGTCCCTTTCCAAATGCTCCGTACAAAACACATCTGAGTCCAATCCCTCCTCTATCGGTATCGGATCCGGTGAAAGCAGCTCAAATCCATAGTCGTTCATAGCGATTGAAAACGACATCGGACCAAAAAGAGACAGCCTCCATGCCAGCAGCGATGCCATACCCTCATGCACATTGCGACCCTCAAAGGGATAGACAAACAAATGATGCCCCTCCCTATCCACCAGATACTCCATCAGCAGCTCATCGGCAGCCGGTATAGTACTGCGCTCCAGTTGAAGACGCCACAGAGGCCCAATCAATCTCAATTCCTCATCCACAGCCCTGTCCTCAAAAGCCTCTTGCAGTTTCATTCGAAGCACTTTGCCCAACTGTGCCGAGAGCGGCATCCTACCGCCCATCCAGCTTGGCACCATACCTTCTTTTTGGTGGCTGGCCCGCACGGTCACATCTAACCCTTTCACCCTGACCAACTCCAGACTTCTTCCGCCAAACCAAAAGACATCACCGGGCTTCAGCCTGCTGATAAACCACTCTTCGATGGTACCCACAAAACCTCCGTTCAGAAACTTTACCCGCATTACTGCATCGCTCACAATAGCCCCTATGCCAAGTCGATGGCGCATGGCCACGCGCCTGCTTCGCACCACATACCTCCCATCTTCGGCAAGCTCCACTTTTTTAAATTCGTCGTACCCCTCCAGTGTCTTCCCCCCGGTAGTCACAAATGCCAGACACCACATCCATTCCTCATAGCTGATGCTACTGAAAGCATGCGTATTCCGCACCTGACGCAGCACCTCCTCGCTCCTGAATCCAGGACCAACAGCCAGCGTCACCAGCCATTGTACCAATACATCAAACGATCTCACATACGGCTCCCTGGGCTCTATTACATTGCTTTCAATTGCCTCTCGCAGAGCAGCCGATTCTACCAACTCAAGTGTGTGAGTAGGCACAAAGTAAATTCTACTCACCTCCCCCGGCCTGTGCCCGCTCCTGCCTGCCCGCTGCATAAATCGGCTCACACCCTTTGGACTGCCAATCTGCACTATCGTCTCCACCGGCCTGAAATCAACACCCAGGTCCAGGCTCGAAGTACACACCACCGCCTTCAACTGGCCATCGTACAATGCATCCTCCACCCAATGCCTGATTTCTCGGCTGATGCTGCTGTGGTGCATAGCAATTTGCCCTGCCAGTTCAGGAGCCGCCTCGAGCAGTTTCTGATACCAAATCTCACACTGCGAACGCGTATTGGTAAAAACCAATGTACTCTTGCTGTTCATAATTATGGGTACTACCTTATCCAGCAGCCGAATCCCCAGATGACCCGCCCAAGGCATCACCTCAATGCTATCCGGTAACACCGGCCGCACCTCGATGCACTTCTTCACCCCCGCCTGAATCAATCTGCCCTTCGAACCATCCGACCCAAGCAATACGCCTAATGCCTCTTCCAAATTACCTATTGTGGCCGAAATACCCCAAATTTGCAAACCAGAGCACACCACTTTCAGCCAGCTAAGTGCCAGCTCCAGAAGCACACCACGCTTACTGCCCATCAGCTCGTGCCATTCGTCCACCACCACAAAACGAACCCCACTCAACCACCTCAACGCATCCTTACCAGCTATCATCAGGTGCAAACTCTCGGGCGTAGTCACCAGTACATCCGGCATCGCTCGTCCCTGCATGCGTCGTTCGGAAGGCTCCGTGTCACCTGTTCGGATACCCACCGACCACGGCAGTCCACAGCCTACCAATGCCCTTCCCACACTGAGCTCAATTTCCTTGGCCAGAGCCCTTATCGGCGTAATCCACAGACACTTAATCCCACCTGCGGGTGCCTCTTTCAGCCCTTCCAGCACACCGCCCAGTACCGAATACGTCTTTCCACTGCCCGTAGGAGCATTTACAATGCCCGATGACCCATCCACCATACACTCCCAACACATTCTCTGGAAAGCAAATGCCCTCCACCCTTGCTCCGAAAACCATTGCTCGATCAAAAATTTCTCTTGCCTGCCCATACAGCAAAGAAACTCCAAAGCATGGCCAATAGTTTTTTTTCAGGGCGTGCCCCCGCGTGCCGGCCCGCTTGCGGAGGCCTTCACACGCGGGGTCGGGCTGCTCCGGGGTGCGCTTCGCTCCCGTGCTGCGCACCGCCCTGCGGGCGCCCTCCGCATCCCTCACGCATCAGCCGGAGGCTGACACCCCACGGGCAGTGGTTTGCCCACCTCCCCGTCTGCACATACGCAACCGAGCCATGAGCACCGAGGCCCATCAGGAGTCCTTAAGTCCGGATTTTTTGGTAAGTGGTTTTTTCTTAAATCGGGGTTTTTTCGAGGGAGCAGGCTGAGTCGGGTCCGTTGTTTGTTTAGGTTGGTGGATGGGTTTCTTTTTCGATTTTTTCCCGGGCTTTGAAGGAATTATCCATTCTATATGCGGGCCGAATGATTCGCCAGGATGCACTTTGGGCACGGCGATGCCCAATTTTTTTTCGATAAAGTAAAATTTACCGGTTTCAGCCGGCCCGACAAGGGTGATAGCGGATCCTCGCCTGTCGTACCGGGCCGTTCGCCCGATGCGGTGTATATAGTCGTCGGCCGTGGGCGGCACATCGAAATTCACCACCACGCTGAGGTCAGAGATATCGATTCCCCTGGCCAGGACATCGGTCGCAATCAGCACCCTGAGCTTTTTGGCCTTGAATTCGTCCATGACCTTCTCCCTTTCTTGCTGATTGAGTTCGGAGGAGATAATCCCGGCACTGAGGCCGGCATTCCGCAGTTTTCGCTCCAAGGCGGTGAGCTGTTTCTTTCTCCCGCAAAACACAATGGCCTGTTCATCGGAGGGCAAGGACTTCAGCAGGTGGATGAGGTATTGGATTTTGAAATCTTCGTGGATGAGCACGACTTTCTGATCGATTCCTGAAGCAGGTTTGGCCACAGCGAGCGACACCTCTACCGGCTCCCGGAGGATAAGGTCAGCTAGTTTTCGAATCCGGGGCGACATAGTGGCACTGAAAAGCAGGTTTTGTCGCCGATCAGGGAGCTTGGAAGCTATTAGCATGATATCTTCGAAAAAGCCCATATCCAATAGCTTATCAGCCTCATCAAGGACCAGATATCGGTAAAAACTCAAATCCATATATGCATTTCGCATATGAGCCAGCAAGCGGCCCGGGGTAGCCACGATGATATCTACGCGATTTTCGAAGGCTTGTTTTTCGCGCTCGAATGCCCCTGCATCGCTGCCCCCGTAGACGGCTTCGGCGTGGAGTCGCGTCGGATACGTAAGCCCCTGCAAATGCCGGGCTGTCTGGATGCAGAGCTCACGTGTCGGGCTGATGACAAGAACCCCAGCCGGTGTAGAAATCGTAAGCAGCAGCTGGCACAATGGCAGGCAAAAGGCAAGTGTCTTGCCGGAGCCTGTAGAAGCAAGTCCGAGCACGTCGCGGCCCTGTACTACCGGCAGGAAGGTTTTCTCCTGGATTTCGGTCAGCCGGGTAAACCCCATGTAATCAATGGCTTCCTTTAGTTCGGGTACCAGATTGAGCTCTTCGAAGGTCATGGGTCAATGATTGTAGAGTCTCTTGCTGATCAAGGTACAAATTTCTTCGAGAAATTCAGCTGTAGGGGGGTCGAAGCGGTTGAGTACATGGGAGTCGATGTCGAGCTGGCCGATGAGGCGGCCTGAGGTGGTGTACAGGGGTATAACAATTTCGCTTTTGGTCTTCAGGCTGCAAGCCAGGTAGTTGTCAGACTTGCTTACGTCTGGTACATTCAGCGTCTGGCCGGTTTGAGCTACTTGTCCGCAGATGCCGCGACCGTAAGGAATGAGCGTGTGTTCGGTAGGTTCGCCTACGTAAGGCCCCAGTTCGAGTTGTTGTTTTTCGTCGTTCATAAAATAAAAACCCACCCAATCCATATGGGGAATGTCAGCATGGAGGGTCTGACATATAGCAGAAAGTGCTGCGTTGGAATCGGTAGTGGAGTTTAGGATACTTTCGATTTTTTGTTTTACGGATTGTACGCTCATGACTGGTTTATTTGGTTTGACCAATTGGGATTTGCCTGGTGGGGGCTTCAGGCGGGTGGATGCGTGAGGGATGCGAAGGGCGCCCGCAGGGCGGTGCGCAGCACGGGAGCGAAGCGCACCCCGGAGCAGCCCGACCCCGCGCGGTAGGGCCACTCGAAGGTGGCCGGCGCGCGGGGGCACGCCCAAATCATTTAATACTAAGAGTTTAACTCTATTGAGTAGTATGGCTGGTGATGGCGCTGATGGCGGCCTGGTAGTCAGGTTCCTGAGCTATTTCGGGTACTTGCTCAGTATATATAACGCGACCAGAGGGGTCGGCCACGACTACAGCACGGCTCATCAGGCCGGCCAAAGGACCATCGGTCATCAGTACACCATAGTCGATGGCAAATTGAGGATTTCGAAAGTCGCTTGCGCTGACTACGTGTTCGATGCCTTCTGCTCCGCAAAAGCGCTTATGTGCAAAGGGAAGGTCGCGCGAGATGCACAACACTGCTACATTGGGAAGTGCAGCTGCCTGTTGATTGAACTGTCGCACGCTGGCGGCACAAACTCCGGTATCGACCGATGGAAAAATATTCATAACGAGATACTTGCCCTTAAAATTTTGATTAGTCACCTCGTGCAGGGAGGTGTCGGTAAGGGTGAAGGCCGGCAGTTGACTGCCTGCGGGGGGCAGGGTACCGATGGTGTGTACGGGGTTGCCTTTGAAGGTGATGGTTGCCATGGTTTATTGGGTATTTAGTTTGGTGAGCTGGTTGAGTCGTCGGGTGAGGGTTTCGATTTTGGCTTCGGCATCGGATTTCTTTTTAAGCTCGAGCTCGCGGACTTTTTCAGGTGCATTTTCCATGAATTTGGGGTTGTTGACCTTGCGAAGTACCGCGTCGAGAAATCCGCGGGTGTAGTCGAGCTCCTGCTGGATTTTTTCGATTTCCTGACTTAGGTCGACAGAGGCCTCGTCGATGGGATACAGAAATTCGATACCTGCGGCCAGGAATGTCTTGGTGGCTGTGGTAGTGGGGGGTGTGGTGAGGATGCTGTGAAGTCCGGCGAGTTTGGTGAGCAGGTTCAGAAATGGATGGCGGAGGATGTGCTCGTGAGAGGGGTGAATGTGAAGGGTGATTTTTTCTTTAGGATGGATTTGCTCAGTGTTGCGGAAATTTCGTACGGCTGATACCATCTCGGCATAGCGTTGAAAATCGGCCAGGACCTGTGCATCGGCTTCTTTAGGCTGAGGCCATGGAGTCTGCATGATGAGCCGGGTATCGCGGTTGGAAAGGCGATGGATTTCTTCGGTGATAAATGGCATGAAGGGATGTAACAGGCGCATGAGTTGGAAAAAGTAGCTTTCTGTGAAATGCAGGGCTTCGACAGAAATCTGCTGACCATGAGGTGGTTTGATCCATTCCAGATACCATGAGCAAAACTTATCCCAGATGAGCTCATAAAGGGTGAGCAGGGCTTCGGAGATACGGAATTTTTCGAACGAGTCGTCAATCTGCGCAATGGAATGGGAGAGTTGATGGCTGAACCAATGTGTGGCGGCTGCCTCGTAATCGCGCATGGGTTGGTCTGCGGGAGTCCAGGAGCTGATGAGGCGAAAGGCATTCCAGATTTTGTTGGCAAAGTTTCGGCCTTGTTCGCAGAGTTTTTCATCGAAGAGCAGATCGTTGCCGGCGGGGGAGCTGAAGAGCATGCCTACGCGGACGGCATCGGTACCGTATCGCTCCATGAGCAGTTCGGGGTCAGGGCTGTTGCCAAGGGATTTGGACATTTTGCGGCCTAAATTGTCGCGGACTATTCCGGTGAGATACACATGGCGAAAGGGTATGGTATCGGTATATTCCAGTCCGGCGATGATCATCCGCGCAACCCAGAAGAAGAGAATTTCGGGGGCGGTGACGAGTACTTCGGTGGGATAGTAATAGGAGAGTTCCTTATTTTTTGACAGGTTTATTTTGCCGGTTTGGTGGTCAAAGCAATCGTCGTTGAAACCGCCAAAGACCTGCAGTGGCCATAGCCAGGAAGAGGCCCAGGTATCGAGTACATCGGGGTCTTGTGTCAGGTCATTGGCTTGTAAATACGGATTTCCCGACTTTTTGCGAGCCAACTGGAGGGCTTCTTCAAGGGTTTCGGCTACGACGAAGTCATCTTGCCCGGGGCCATAGTAGTAGGCCGGGATACGGTGTCCCCACCAGAGTTGACGCGAGATACACCAGTCTTTTACATTTTCCATCCAATGTCGGTAAGTGTTGATAAACTTGGGTGGATGGAGTTGTATATCTCCATTTTCAACTACCTGAAGAGCGCGGGACGATATTTCCTTCATCCGGATGAACCATTGAAGGGATAATCGGGGTTCAACTACTGAATTGGTGCGTTCCGAGCGACCAATACGGGTTGTGGTTTCTTCTGTTTTTACCAGAAGACCAGCCTGTTGCAATTTGTCTTTCATGAGTGCCCGCACCTTGAAGCGGTCGAGGCCAACAAATTCCGGGATTTCACAAAGGGCGTTCAGTGTACCGTCGTCGTTGAGGATATCGACAATGGGCAAGTTGTGCCTAAGGCCGATTTCGTAATCATTGGGGTCATGGGCAGGAGTTACTTTCAGGCATCCGGTCCCGAAATCTTTTTCTACATATTCATCGGCTATGATGGGAATTTCCCGTCCGATGAGTGGAACTATAACCTTTTGTCCTATAAGATGAGCATACCTTTCATCCGTTGGATTGACGGCTACAGCCACATCTCCCATGATGGTTTCTGGTCGTACAGTGGCTATGGTCAGGTGCTGTTCAGAGCCTTTAATGGGATATTTTACATAATAGAAAGTGACTTGTTCGCCTTCTTCACTGTAGTTGACTTCTTCATTGCTCAGTGCAGTACGGGCTTCGCAATCCCAATTGATCATGCGAAGGCCTCTGTAGATATATCCTTTATGGTACAAATCGACAAAAACGCGGATTACCGCCCTATAGTAATGGTCGTCCATGGTAAAAGTGGTGCGCTTCCAATCGCAGGAAGCCCCCAGAAGCTTGAGCTGCTCAAGGATGATACCTCCGTATTTGTCTTTCCATTCAAAAGCATGACTGAGAAATTCATCGCGTGTGAGCTGATGCTTAGAAATACCTTTTTCCCTGAGCATAGCTACTACTTTAGCTTCAGTAGCAATGCTTGCATGGTCGGTACCGGGCACCCAGCATGCGTTGAAACCACGCATTCGA
The DNA here is from genome assembly GCF_003337435.1 of Schleiferia thermophila. GTDB lineage: Bacteria > Bacteroidota > Bacteroidia > Flavobacteriales > Schleiferiaceae > Schleiferia > Schleiferia thermophila. The sequence goes on along the minus strand of NZ_QPJS01000001.1, from coordinate 737,224 downwards.
GCCCGGCGGACGAAAACGTCCTGAATGGTATTGTTTAACATATGACCCATATGCAATACACCAGTCACATTAGGAGGTGGAATTACGATGGTATATGATGGACGCTCGTCGGGTGTGGAAGCAAAGCTGTCGTTTTCTTGCCAAAACTGTCTCCATCGACGCTCGATTTCAGCTGGACTGTATTTGGTAGGAATATGCATTCGAATCGTATAGTTAAAATCAATGGGCAAAAATATTGGAAGTGATGCAAGAGAACGCTTATTCGAGTTAACAAGGAATTGTTATATATTTTTTTTAAAATCTTCAGCAGTTTTAATAAATTTGTATTTTAGCAGCGCGTTTTAATCTGATTAGTCATGGAACTCAAAAAATCCCCCGAGGCTGACCTGGAGAATAAAAAATTAACCTTTTTTCTTATAGGTCTTTTCCTGGCTTTGTCTTTTGTGTACATAGTCATCGAGTGGAAGACCTACGACCGCACCTTAGCCAATCTCGGAGATCTGGATGTGGTTTTAGATGAAGAGGAAGTCATTGTGACGCAAAGAGAGCAAAAACCTCCACCCCCACCGCCTCCCCAAGATATTATTAACGTAGTGGAAGACAAAGTAGAGCTCAAGGAAGAACTCGTAATGGAATCTACTGAAACTTCTCAAACCGAGGAAATTAAGCCTATTGAAGTCGTAGAAGAAGATGTAGATGAAATTTTCAGTTTTGCAATCGTGGAGAATAAGCCTATTTTCCCTGGTTGTGAAAAGGAAAAAGATGAGGAGTCAAGATCCAACTGTTTTCAGCTAAAAATTCAACAGCACATAGCCAGAAACTTTAAATACCCTGAAATCGCCAGGCAGTTGGGAATACAGGGTAAAGTGTTTGTAACCTTCGTTATTGAAAAAGATGGATCAGTATCCAATGTAGCAGTGGCCAGAGGGGTGGATCCTAATCTCGACCAGGCCGCCATTGAAGCCGTAAAAAGTTTAAACAATCTCAATCCTAAAATTCAGCCGGCCAAGCAAAGAGGAAAACCGGTAAAAATGTCGTTTACCATTCCGGTAAATGCGCGTTTGCAATAAAATATTCTAATAATGCTTTAGCCGCCTTTTGGCGGCTTTTTTTGCTTAAGAGGATGGTACAACGCAATTAAATTAATCATACGACTGAGCACAGACAGAAGCTGTTTACATATCTGAAAATTCGATTAGGTCAATATTCTTCCCTGCGTATAGCTGTTCTGTTCATAAAGTACTTCGCATTGTTCGTAAGAGGATTAAGGGAACATGCATGATTTGTAGATAAGTTTAAGAGGTGAATAGTATTTGTTTGTAGATGTTAGAAAATGAGAGTTACGAGTTGGAAAGTATTTGACTTAATAATCCAGTAATTTTCACTAAATCAGAGAAATTGACACAATGAGGGTATTAGCCTAACGCTTCCGCTCCGACTACTGTGAGGTAAGAATATGTAAAGAATTGATAATATTCTGTAATGACTCTGACCTACATGGACTGAACAACAAAAACGCAGGCTACCCTTTTGCTAAGGTTGTATCGTCCTGATAATGAGGTCAAAGTAACTGCATTCAATCGGACATTTTTTATAGGTTAAAAAGGGATGGAAAATACACAATATTAATCCAGCGCCTTAAGTACATGTAGGATAATAAATCAAATTATTCAGTTGTTTCATAGGCCTCTACATCAACTTACAAGGCGTATGAAAAACAATTTTCATTTTAATTTAGGAAATATATTTGTATTATAAAATTTATTGAAATGAAAAAAACAGCTTTTATCGGTTCATTTGCTTTGTTCGTTTTTTTCACCGGCAATGCAGTCGGACAGGTATACGAAGATGTTAATCCTTCAGATTCGAAGGAAGTTACGTACAAATTTTCTGAAGTCGCTCAATCGCCAATATTTCCGGGATGTGAACAGTACTCTTCAGAGCAGGAGCGAAAGGAATGCTTCATGAAAAGTGTAACCACTTACGTGGCTAAAAATTTTATATATCCGGACTACGCCCGCAAAAACAAAATTGAAGGAAAAATATTTGTAGAATTCATAATTGACACAGATGGCTCAGTGACGGATATAAAAGTAGTCAAAGGAGTCCACGAAACTCTGGATATGGCTGCTATTGAGGCAGTTAGAACTCTCAACAATCTTGAGCAGAAGATCATTCCTGCCAAATTAGAAGAAAAACCTGTGAAATTTTCTTTTGTCATTCCAATCAATGCCAGGATTAAATAGTAAAACTCAATTTCTTTCAGATCTTGAAGCATGGAACGCTAGCTCACATTTTGATAATTGAAGACGATAGCCGGATAGCCACTGCACTACAGAAAAATCTAAGGGAAAATCAATTTGAAGTGTCCCTGGCCGATGAAGGACACTTAGCTATGAAAATGCTGAGGCAATATGACATTGACCTGGTGATTACGGACATTATGCTGCCGGGAATCAGTGGCATTGACCTGTGCAAGCAAATACGAAAGATCAAGGGTTCAATACCAATCTTGATGCTAACCGCCCTGGGGACCATCGACGACAAACTTGAGGGTTTCGATGCAGGTGCCGACGATTACCTGGTAAAACCCTTTGAAATAAGGGAGCTTGTAGCACGAATAAAGGCCTTGCTAAAAAGAACACATGCCCATGCAGCAATTGCGGAAGTACTGCAATACGCCGACATTGTGATTGATACAAAAAAAAGAATTGCGTACAGGGGAGACAAACAGTTAAAGCTAACTCCAAAAGAATTTAACCTGCTTGAATATATGGTAAAACATGCAGAAAGAGTCCTTCCCAGACAGGAGATCGCCGAAAATGTCTGGAATACAAAATTTGATACCGGCACAAACTTCATTGATGTGTACATCAACTACCTGCGCAAGAAAGTAGATAAAGATTTCGATAGAAAGCTAATACATACCCGCCAGGGAGTGGGTTTTATCTTGATGAAGCCAGAGGACAATTAATTTCTGTTAAGTTCAGTGGCCCTTTAACTTAATCCATATCTGGGAGTTATCTAACTTCTATCTCTGCGAACTGAAGACTACGTGTACAACTGTACCGTTTGGGTCTGAATGCAAGGTCAGTTGTGCTCTGTGCAACTCTATAATCCTCCTGGTAAGTGATAATCCGATACCAATGCCATCAGCAAGGTCCTTATTTTTTCCGCGGAAGAAGGGCTGAAACAGCTTTTCCTGGTCATCAGGGGAAATTCCAGGCCCCTGGTCAGCAAAAGTTATTTTTATTTTTGGCTGTTGGTCAATGACATCCTCTATCATGCTGATGGTTACTTTGCAGGTATTGTCCGACGAAAACTTACAGGCATTGTCCATCAGATTTGAAAATGCCGTGCGAAGCAGGTATTCATTAGCAGAAATCGTAAGCGGTTGTTCTCCATCGTGTTCTGATGGTATTTCATAGGAAATTTCTACTCGAAAGCATTTGTTGGAATCCATGACTTGTTGTCCTGCATCGAGTAAAATTTCATCTACTCTGACTTCTTTAAACTGAATCTGAGATACATGATAGCTTGCACGAGCTAGGTCCAGTAGTCCGGAAGTGATTTTAGATATGGTGAGGGCATCCTTTAAAATGGCTTGCGACCCAGTTTTATATGCATCTGAAGTTCGATCTTTGGTGATAAGGTATTCTGCCTCTGCGATGATGGCTGAAAGTGGAGTTCTGATTTCATGAGCCAGATGGTATACAAAAGACTTCTGAGCTTCAAAGGAATCTTCTAGCCTTTGCAGCATACGGTTGAACGTTTTAATGAGCGACGACAGCTCATCCCTGTTATTGGTTTGGGGCAATCTTAAATCCAGGTTTGTTGCCGTAATTTTTTGCGCTTTATCCGTGATTTCTCTTATAGGATCTAGAGCTTTCCTCGAGAGAAAAATCCCTGATACAAAAATCAGAATAAGTGATGGTACTGAGATTAGCAACATGGATTTCCACAATGTGTTGAGTGTACTATGACCATAACTGTCATAAGCTGCAGCTGTAATTAAATACTCCTGGTTTTCAATCCGATGCAGATATCCTATGACCTGCCACCTACCTTGATAAAAACGCAAATATCCCTTTTGTTGAATTTCACCCAGCATCAGCGAATCTTCTTTCACAACGTCTATATCGGGAGCATCGTGATAGTGTAACTTGTGATTGAGATCGTAAATGGCTATTTCGGGTTCAGTGAGGTTTTTCCTTGAGCCTTTGTAGATTTGTTGCAATACCTCAGGATCGAGACCAGCGGAAAAAATTAAGTTGCAGCGAGTAATCGCCTCGGTGGTAAGGTAGTTGAAAAATTCTCGTTCTCGGATTTTTGCGGAAGAATATAAAACGCTCACAGCAAATAAAACGAGTATCAATGCAGTGATCGAGGTAAACCACAGGGTAAGACGTGTTTTAATTTTCATGACTAGCTCAAACTTTTAAACAGTACAAAGATTGGTGAAGGCAAGATATCCTAATCCGCGCATTTGCAAATGGAAAGTGGATACTTAATTTGGCCACGGAAAACCAAAGCCTCTGGCAAGTTCAAATGTCAGTAGGCCTTACATTTGAAACCTATTCATCTCTGGTGAATCGACTTCCAAACCAATCGAAGCATCTCAACTTGCTGATTTTCTTAGCCATTTACGCCGTTGGGCTGTCTGTATATTCCTTTATGTTTGACACTTTTGAAGGCGGGCGCGACAACTATGCGCATTTTTTTATATCCAAATATTCGTGGAAATATCCCCGTTTGCTGTTGGATCACTGGGGAAAACCTGCATTTACTCTGGTCAGTTCTCCTTTTGCACAAATTGGAATAAGATCCGTAGTGATAATGAATGTAATACTGTCCGCATTTACCGGATATATTCTCTTTAAAACCGCTATTAAGACCTATACGATCAGCAGCGCTTTTGCAGGATGTCTACTGCTCCTATTTTCTCCTTATTTCTTTGTTATTTCCGCATCGGCAATGACAGAAATGATGGCATCCACTGTAATTGCTTTAGTTCTCTACTTTGTAGCCAACAAAAGATTTACGGCAGCCTCCATTGTTTTCTCATCACTTGTTCTGATTCGCACTGAAACCTTTGTGTTTTATCCTTTGATTATTGCATTTTTCATCTACCATAAAAAATATACGGATATTCCGTATTTATTTTTATTTCCGACGCTTTACACGATAGCCGGATTTTTTTACTACAATGATCCGTTGTGGCTGATTTCAAAAAGTCCGTATAGGGGAAGCGTAGATGTGTACGGGACAGGGTCCATCCTGCACTTTGTCAAAAACCTTCCGGTCCTCATTGGCTGGCCCTTTTTACTGATCTTGACGGCATCGATCCTTTGGTTCATCGTAAATCGCATTCAAAAAAAGAAGCTGAAAGAGGAACCATTGCTTTTATTAGCCAATGGCCTCTGGATGTTACATTTAGCCGCACATAGCTACGCTTACTGGAGAGGCGGACACGCTTCCATGGGACTTCTGAGGGTATTTGTGCCGGTGATTCCTGCCATGGCTATGGTTGCTACTGCCGGCATTCACCATATGCTAAGAAAACCTCGATGCCTGAAAAGCCAACTGCGAGGAAAAATTGCCCTTATGGTGCTGAGTATGGCTCAAATTGCCCAACCCTGGATCCACCTGCCCATTCCATATCGATACGATGAGGCGGACAAAGCCATGCTTGCAGCCCTGGATTGGTATCAACAACACAATTCATCTGAAAGAAAGCTGTATTACTACGATCTGTTGATTCCTTATTATTTAAACCTCAACCCATTTGACACTACTGTGTGCGTGGAAAAATTCGATTTCAAGGAACCGAGTTTCAACGGAGAGAACATGGTGCTATACGATACGAGATTTGGTGCCATTGAAGGAATGAGTAATCCAAAGGATTTTCTTTACCATCCGAACTTACAATTAATACAATATTTCGCACCTAAAATTACGGAAAAAACCTTCAATGGATCCGACTATGAAATTTTCCTGTTTAAAACGTTGAACGAAAAAAATTCGGTAGATAATATTCGGACTTTAGACAGTCTAAAAACCCACAAATACAAAAACAAAATTCCATTGTTTTCAAATCCCTTTTTTGCCTATGGCCAGGACGAATTTTTTGAAATTTTTAATGCCGATATTTCAGAAATGATATCTGGAAAAACGTTCAATATTTTGCATATCAATGCCAAACTAAGAAACCTGTCCCGCACAGATGGTCTCGGCTTTTGTATCAGTGTGGAACAGGGGGGCGAAATCAAGGAGTTTATGTCTTTTCCGATGGATGAATGGATTGACAAGCGATATCGCGACCAGCTCCTAAGCGGGTTCAACGGATTTATCCTGAAAATCTTTATTTGGAATCAGCAGAAAAAAACGGTGGAAATAGAATTTGACAAACTTGAAGTATCTCTGGCTGAAAAAATTTACTGATTCAAATACAAAAGATTGACAAACAGCTTAAAAGCACCGGGATGACCTGAAGGCAATTGTCTGAAGAAGCTCAGCCCGGTATACACAAACTTCCCTTTGCCATATTCGGTAATGATCAATCCTCCAGACTGGGGATTTTCACCGGGATCGGCCCATGCCAATGGAGCCTGATAACGACTGTCAAAATTTTCAGCAAAATACAATCCGATTTCTTGATGCCAATTGGTCAGGTCTTCTTCGGTAATTCTATAAGGTGTGTTTAGTATTTTGTGGTCAGGAATTAGAATTTTGGATTGAGCCTTTTCATCCGTTACTCTTCCTCTGCCGATGGTGAAAGGATAAGGACCGGGATTTTGAATTTTCAAGTCTGAACCGCTTGTCTGATATTGAAGGATATAAGTGCCCCCTTCCTTTACATATTGCATCAGTAGTTCATGCAATTCTTCACTATTTTTTAGTGTATTATACAAACGTATTCCACCGATAATTACATCAAAGTTTTTAAAAGATATCATCGACGTATTTTCTGGTGAAATTTCAGAAACTTTAAATCCGGAATTTTTCAAAATCTGAAAAATTTCATCTCCAGAACCTTGTATGTATCCTATTCGGATTGGTTTGATTTTATCGTTTAACAGAGGGATAATTTTTACCGACAAGTCAGAAAAAAATACATCTTTATCGATGTGGTCGTATTCAATCCACTGATGTGTCAGCAAAGGGTTTCCAGTGTCCGCTGAATTTTGGCAGTATTGAAAAGAAATTTCTTCTGCCTCTGACCCAGTAATTTTTCCCTTTAATGGTATTCTATAGGTTTTTATTCCAATATTTTGGTCTAAAAATAGACTGTCTTGTTGCAACTGAATTTTGTCACTTTTTACAGCTTTGATCCATAAACTATCCAAAGCAGAAAATTGATTGAGATGTAATGACAAATCAAATTCATCATCAAAAACTTTGTAAATCGTCCGCTGGTGTATACTTCCGGTGATTTTTGGAAAAATTTTTACGTTCTGTATTTTTTCACCTTTTACCCGATCGTTGTATTTGAAAACAATTGGAATCTTTCGCCAAATTTCAGCTCCTTCCACTTCGACCTGCAAGTCAACGGCTAGCGGTGGGTCAAGACTTTTACCCGTGAAATTTTCGTCCGATAGATACAAATATTCTCCCTTATTTTTTAGCCAGAATGGCTGAGAGATACCTTCGTGAAAACGTTTTTTCATCGAAAAGGTCAGTTTCTGGCCCGGAAGTACCAGGCGATTTAGGACCCAGGTGGTATCACCGGTTTTAATCTGTCGCAGATATATCATTTCCCCGAATCTGTTCAGAAAAGTCAGTTGCAGGTCAGCCGTGTCTCCCGGGGTATAAACGGGTGACTGAACGACCCCTTCTGCATATATGCCGCTGCATAGCCAGATGAGCTCATCTATTTTTTTTGACAAATCGGTAAGAAAGGGCTCCGGAACGCATTGTCTTATCGCCTTTTTAAACTCATTGAGTTTGTAAATTGAGAGATTTGGCCTTTCGTGGTTGAAGGTGGTGGCTATTGCTTTGGCCTGTCTGTTGAGCGCTGGACACCCCCAACGGCCATAACCAGTATCAAGGTTTTCGAACAAATCGCGATAGGATGATGGCCCGCTTTCGAGTTGCAGATATTCGGTGATTTCTCCCCGGCTGGCCGGTATTCCGAAACCTTGACTTTTGTGCTGGCTACGGGAATAGGCCGACAGCTCCCCGCTTTCTGCACCCAGATACGGATAGAAATCGCCCACATTTATTTTGAGAAGTTTTCCTTTACCCACTTGTGCAGTATCCAGATCCTTAATCCACCAAACAGAAGTATTCCAATATAAACGCGTTGGCTGCCAAATGCCATATTTTGCTACAGAACCGGAATCATAACCCGGATCATTGGCCAGGTCAAAAGCCCTCAAGGCCAAATGTGCAGATGCAGAATGATGCCCATGGCCGGCTCTGGCATCGGGTGGAAAGCGATTGATCATTACATCTGGCTTAAACATCCGGATTATCTGGACTACATCTTTCAGTACACTGTCTTCATTCCAAAGTTGGAGGCTTTCCTCCATGCTTTTGGAATAGCCAAAGTCGCGTGCCCGGGTAAAAAATTGCAGTCCACCATCGATTTTTCTGGCTTTGAGCAATTCATGAGTTCTGATGACTCCGAGCGCATCTCCCATTTCGCTTCCGATTAGATTTTGGCCTCCCTCCCCACGGGTGAGCGACAGATAGGCCACGGTTACCTTCCTGGAATTCGCCAGCCAGGTAATCATTCTCGTATTTTCATCATCAGGATGTGCCGCTATGTAAAGAACCCTTGCCGTATTCTGCAACTTCTCAATTTCGTGCAAAATCTCAGAAGAAGGCTTGTTGCTAAAGTATTGACCAGAAACCCTAATTGAAAGAAGTAAAAAGAAAATTGAAATTCTATGTATGTACATTTTTCAAAGTTATGTTTGTGTAAAATTTCCCAAACTCAATCGGTACAGGCAAAAATGAATAAAAGTTTACTTTTCTCAGGCATATTGATGCTGATGATGACCGGTGTACAGGCTCAAAGAGGTTTTATCGAACTCACCCACGGCAAATTTGAATACGAAAACAATCAAAACAAAACTCAAATCTGGAGCGAAAAACCCGATGAACTGGTCAATGGCAAGTTTTACAGACTGGTGATCTTTAGCCAGATACCCGATCAGAAAGCCATAGACGAGATTAAATCTCTGGGTATAAACTTTCTGGAATATGTCCCACGAAACGCTTATATCATTTCCGTAAAATCCGGTAGCCGCATTCAGAAACTTTTTCAATATGGCGCGGTAGTCATTACACCCGTTCCTTATGAACTAAAAGTCAGCCGCGAAGTATATTTCAACGAATTTCCAACTTATACCTTTGTCACGGATAAGCTGATAGAAAGCGTCATAGTTCCTTTCAGGGATTTACCTGTCGGCTTGTTTGAAGCGATGATTTCAGAAAAAGTTCACAGAATCATTCGCGTTAACCAACAAAATCAACTCATTGAAGCCATTATCAGCACTGAAGATATTCCGGCCTTGGCTGCACTACCTGGTGTCATGTTTATTCAGCAAGCCGAGCCACCCGGAGAACCCGAAAACAAATTTGCCCGCGAAAACCATAGAGTACAAAACGTAAACCACGGCAGACTGATTCCCTCCGGATACACAGGCGAAGGAGTAGTAGTGGGTATTGGCGACGACGGCGCTATAGGCCCACATGCCGACTACAAAGGCAGGCTACAGCAGCCCTTCGCCACGGCCAGTACAGGCAATCACGGCGATCATGTAGCAGGCACCGTATTTGGCGCCGGAAATGTAAATCCTCAGGGCATGGGCATGGCACCGGGAGCTGAAGTCTTCTATCGCACCTATCCAGGAAACCTGCAAAACATCATTACCGACTATAACCAACACAACGTCCGTATCACCAATTCTTCCTATTCCGATGGCTGCAATACCGGCTACACCAACAATGCCCGCAATATGGACATCCAAACCCGCCAGTTGCCGGGTCTGATACATGTCTTCTCGGCCGGCAACAACGGCACTCAAAACTGCAACTTCATCACCGGATGGGGCAACATAACAGGAGGCCACAAACAAGCAAAAAATGTAATTGCCGTTGGCAACATCAACGCTCTTGACTCTATAAACAGCTCCAGCAGCCGTGGTCCAGCCCGGGACGGCCGCATAAAACCGGAAGTCGTGGCCAATGGCACTCAGGTTTTCTCTACCATAGACCCACATACGTATGCTTCATTTACAGGGACTTCCATGGCCTCACCAGGCACAGCTGGTACTCTGGCCACCATCTACCATGCCTACAAAACGCTCTACAATCAAGAACCCAACAGCGCTCTGATAAAGGCTCATTTAATGAACACAGCCGATGACCTGGGCAACAGAGGGCCTGACTTCCGATACGGCTTTGGCCGCATCAACGCAAGAAGAGCCATCCAGGCCATCGAAAACAATTGGAACTTCACCGACTCCATATCTCAAAACCAAACCCGCACATTTACCATCGAAGTCCCTGCCAATGTGGCTCAATTGAAAATTATGCTCTACTACCACGACCGGGAAGCGGTCGCCAACGCAGCCACCACCCTTGTCAACGACCTGGACATGGTCGTGAGCCAGGGCTCCACCACTTATCTGCCGCTCATCCTCAATCCGGCACCCAATGTGGCTGCCCTGACAAGTGCAGCAGTGCCCGGGGTAGATAGCATCAACAATGTCGAGCAAATCGTCATTGATACTCCTTCCCAGGGCCTTTACACCATCACCATCACGGGAAAATCCGTACCCTTTCCGGCTCAGCAGTTCTATGTTGTTTACGACATCATCAATCCAGTACCTGTGCTGGCTAACCCCAACGGACCGGAAATCTCCTGGGAACCCGGCAGCCAGCAAATCATCCGTTGGGAAGCACCCGCATCCACACAAAATTTTCAACTGCACTATTCTCTAGACTCCGGTACAACCTGGGTGCCGATCAATACCAACATTCCACCTGCAACCCGCAGGATACAATGGACAGTACCTTCTAATCTCTTCGGCCACTTGTGGATTCGCCTTACAAGAGGTTCGCAACAGGTAGTATCTACCCATCCGGTCCATGTAATTGGCACTCCCCAAAACATCACCATAAACAAAGCCTGCCCCGATACTGTGACCCTCACCTGGGATGCCGTAGCCAATGCCCAAGGATACTACATCACCCGATTAGGGCAGAAATACATGGAAATTTACGATACCGTCGTAGGCCAGACCACCACCATTGCCCATCTTACAGGACTTAGCTTCACTAATGAAGAATGGCTAAGTGTGATGGCTTACGGCCCCAACGGCCTTACAGGAAACAGAGGTGTAGCAGCCTTGAAAAATCCCGGTCTATTCAACTGCACCGTAAACAAAGATTTGGCCATCACGGATATTTTTAACCTACCTAATGGATACATACCTTCCTGCATAGTCTCCGATAGTCTCCAGCCTGTCGTGCAAATTAGTAATCTGGCGAACGACTTCTTCACCAGTGCTGTGGTATCACTAATGATCAACAATTCTACGGTCCTGACCGATACCCTAACCAGTGGTCTGCCGGGTCCAGGTACCAGCATCCTTCATACCTTTTCCTCAAAAATTTTAATGCCAAACAGCCCTGTTGTTACCTTCAAAGCAATTGTAAAAGGTGCAGGCGACCAAAACTCCATCAACGATACCCTGGAACTGATCTCAGGAGTATACACCGTAGGTGCTTTGTCAATTCCAAATACTACACACTTCGACACCGACTCCCTGTGCAGCGACCAGGCCGACTGTGAGCTCACTATTTGCGACGTCAACATCTGGAAAAACCTGACCAATACCCTACAGGACCAAATCGACTGGCGCGTACACAGTGGCAGCACACCCACTGCTAATACTGGCCCCACCGGCGATGTCAGCCTCAACGGAGCCGGTCAGTACATCTACCTAGAAGCCACCAGCTGTGCCAATCAAACAGCCATACTCTCCTCACCATGCTTCAGCATTACCAATCTCACACTACCGGAGCTCTCCTTCTGGTACCATATGTTTGGAGCAGCCATGGGTTCGTTAGAAGTCCAGATTCTCGATAGCCTCAGGTGGACCACCATATGGCAGCGCTCCGGTAATCAGGGAAACTCCTGGTTAAATGCCCGTATCAACCTGACACCTTATCTCGGCCGTCAAATAGCCATCCGATTTATTGGCATCACAGGCGGCAATACATCCGATATCGCCCTCGATTTTATTGAAATTCGTCAGAATACCCTACCCCCCACTCCTGATTTCACCCCATCAGCCGCAGTCACCTGCCCCCAAACGCCCGTCACACTCATTGACCAAAGCACAGGTACCCCCACACAATGGCAGTGGAGCATTACTCCCCCGACCTTCACCCTTGTAGGCAATTCCACCCTTAACGACCAAAACCCCGTCGTGGCCTTCACACAACTGGGCACATACACCGTCACACTCATCGCCTCCAACGCCAACGGGTCTGACAGCATCACCAAATCCAACATCATCCAGGTAACCGCCGGTCAGAATCTGCCCTTCAACCAAAACTTCCAGCCACAAATATTCCCGCCAGCCGGCTGGTCCCTCGAAAACCCCGACAACGGCATTACCTGGAACCGACAGGCAGGCACACCGCACAGCACCGGCAACGCATCTGCCCGCATGACCTTCTTCAACTACACCGTAATAGGCGAAGAAGATTACCTCATCCTGCCCCTGATTTCCCTGATCAGCACTTCCCAACCCGCCCTGCTCTTCGATGTAGCCTATGCGCAATTCCCCAACTTTTCCGATACACTGGAAGTAGAAGGCTCTGCCAGTTGCACAGCCCCTGCATTTACCACCCTCTACAAAAAAGGCGGGACCCAACTGGCCACGGTCAGCCCCCAGACCACCCAATTCACCCCTACCGCAGCCCAGTGGCGCACCGATACCGTCCTGCTCACCCAGTTTGCCGGCAATCCCGTCCGACTGCGGTTCAAAACCATCAATGGATACGGCAACAATCTCTATATCACCAACGTACGCATCATCGACCTTGGTCAGCAGCCACCGGTAGCCTCCTTTACCATACAGACCCCCGCTACCAGCCACATCTGCAAAGGCGACACCGTCATCTTCTCCGACAATAGCCAAAACAATCCCACCAGCCTCAGCTGGAACTTCGGCATCGGAGCCTTCCCAGGCAGCGCCACAGGTCCAGGCCCCCATACCGTCGTCTACAATATATCCGGCCCCAAAACCATTACCCTAACAGCCACCAATTCAGCCGGCACCTCCACCGCCACCCAAAACCTGACCATCTTCACTGAACCCATCGCCGGCACCAACCTCTCCACCACCTACGACACCCTCTTATATACCGCCAACATTACCGGCTCATACGACTCCCTGCTCTGGAGCTTCGGCGATGGCAACACCTCAAAGCTCCTCAGCGGCACACACACCTACACCACCGGCGGAACCTATAACGTCACCCTCACCGTATTCCATTCCTGTGGCACCCTCACCACTACCTCACAAGTTACCGTTTCCGGCCTCGAAACCTCAGAATTCACCAACCGCGGATTCGACATCTTCCCAAATCCCAACTCCGGCGAGTTCACACTCAAAATGCACGGCTCCCTGGTAGCTTCACACCTCAAGATTACCGACATCACCGGACGAATAGTCTACACACAAAGCCTCGAAGCTCGTCAGCACATACATCTGTCATTGAACCACCTGTCCGCAGGCAGCTACATGATTTCCATCGCCGATGAAAACGGAAGCAAAATCACCAAGACATTGATTATCAATAAGTAAAAAGAACTAACTCCTTTCAAAGCTTTGCGCCACTCACCAGCGCGAAGCTTTTTTGTTTTTGGGCGCCTCCCCCGGCCGCTTCCTCTGGCGGCCGGGGGCCGGTCTGCGGCTTCTATTCACCTTGCAGATCGGGTGTGGCACATGGGCTGCGGTGGCTTGCTGCCGCTCCGCCTCCTCGCCCGTGTGCCACACACCCGCCTGCTGCGGCTCATATCCGCCTACGCCCTGGCGCAAAACCACGTGCCCACCCAAAAATCTCCCAAACCCTATTGCAAAGCTCCCAATGCCTTACCCATGCTGCAGCACATAGAAAAACCTCATTTTTCCAAACCGGAAAAAACGCGAAATCCCTCCCGCCCCATCACCTTGCCGGTCAACGATTTAAGCATCTTCAGCACATTGCCTTCAATCCTCCATCCAATCCGCTATCACAGCCAGTTCCCGCTGAAAAGTTTGGAAACTACAATCCGTACAGAATCGTCAGCCTCATCAAAGAAATATTTCCAACTGCTCCGCAGGGTCCTGAAACCACACCAGAACCCATCGCTACACTTTAAATATCAGCCTTTACACCCACCGACTGCTCGTAATGAATTCACCACTTTCTGATTGCTCCCACCGCAGGTCGCCTACTCTGGCCGGGATCTACAGATAAGCAGGGCTATTGCCCTTTAGTTTGCGAATCAGGCCAGACCTCCCTTGGCGCAGGCCTTCACATTCGCCCCTAAGCTGACAAATCCTAAATTCTGGAGGCAAAGGCGATGGTTAGCAAACTGAAGCCAGAAATCCTAGCTCGGATGAGTTGCTGATAGCATCGCTCCACTGTAGCACCGGTAGTTACTATGTCGTCCACAAGTATGCAATGCCTTCCCTCTACAAGTTCAGGTCTGGAGAGATGATACATTTCTTTTAGGGTAATCCAGCGCATTACCCTCGTTTTTTTCGTCAGGGTCCCAGCGTAGCGTTTTCTCACCAATGCACCAGTGCAGACCGGAATTCCCGAATATTCAGACAATCCTTTTGCATATTCTTCCGCCTGATTGTAGCCGCGCTTTTTTTGCTTTTGGATGTGCAAGGGCACGGGTATCAACAGCGACTCCTTCGGAAAGCGAAGTGCATTGTGTTCCACCAGCAGCCGTGCATGCATGCGTCCGAGATATCGTCCTAGTTCAGGATTGTTTCTGTATTTCAGTTCATGAAGGAGACTCTGAATCAGAGTGTGCTTGTAAAAGTAGAAGAGAAAATGCGCACCAGCTATTGGCACCCTGCCCTTCAAAACGTCCACCAATTGATTGGATGTAAGGTTGTAATCGCGGTTTAGACCCGATTGTGTCTCGCACCTGAAACAATAATACCTCTCCGCCTGCGACAGCTCCACACCGCAGTGAACACAACATCTGGGATACACCACTTCAGCTAAATCGCTCCACAGGACTTTTGAAAAGTCGGCCATGAGAATAGCTGATTTACCGCAAACTTATCGAGGCTCCAGCAACGCCACAGGAATTACCATTTCTTCAAGCGAAATACCGCCGTGCTGATACGTATTTCGGTAGTAGCGCACATAGTGGTTGTAGTTATTCGGGTAGGCAAAGAAGTCGTTTTCACCGGCAAAAACATAATGGGTATTTACACCCGTACGTGGCAGGTGAAAGTCCTCCGGATTTTTCACCTCCAGAACTTCCTTTGGATTGTACGACATATTGCGCCCGGCCTTGTAGCGAAGGTTGGTGGTCAATTCGCGCTCCCCGACGATTTTGATGGGATTCTGAACATTGATGGTCCCGTGATCCGTAGTGATCAGCACCGGAATCCTGCGCTCAGCACAAAAGCGCATGATCTCATACAGCGGTGAGTGGATAAACCATGTACGGGTCAGGCTTCGATAGGCCTTGTCGTTGTCAGCCAGCTCCTTAATGACTTCCATTTCGGTTTTGGAGTGGCTGAGCATGTCCACAAAGTTGTAAACTACCACATTAAGGTCATTGTCGGCCAGGCTTTTTACATTGTCCACAAACTTGCGGGCAAAAGCCAGTTGAGAAATTTTGGCGTAATTCCATTTGAGATTTCCAAGCCCATAGCGCTTGAGATTTTCACCCAAGAAATATTCCTCAAACTGATTTTTCGTTTCTTCATCGCCGTCGTCAAACCAGCGATCGGGATACCGGCGTTTGATTTCCGAAGGCATCAGTCCGGCAAACATCGAATTGCGGGCATATTGAGTAGCTGTGGGCAATATGGACGAATACAGCTTTTCGGATACCGTCACAAACTGAGAAGCCAGATCCGACTCTATGACCTTCCACTGGTCGTAGCGAAGGTTGTCGATGACTATGGCAAAGAGCTTACGACCTTCCTTCAGCAGAGGAAACAGTTCACGGGCAAAAAGCTGAGGTGATAAGGTGGGTGCATCGTCCGAACCTTTGAGCCAATGCTGATAGTTTTTCGTTATAAACTTGAAAAATAGAGCATTGGCTTCCTTTTTTTGTGTATCGAGCAGCTCGCGAAAAGTCGCATTTTCCACATGGTCGAGACTGAGGTCCCACCGGATAAGCTCGCGGTAAATGGCCGACCAGTCGCCGAAGGTCGAAGCCATGTTGATCTCCATGGCAAGCTGCCGAAACTCACTTTGGTAGTCGGTAGCTGTCTTTTCATTCACCAGCTTTTTCTGTTCTGTGATTTTTTTGATGGAAAGCAGCAGCTGACTTGGATTCACTGGCTTGATCAGATAGTCGGCGATCTGTGAGCCGATGGCTTCTTCCATGATACGCTCTTCTTCGCTTTTGGTTACCATCACCACCGGGATGTTGCGGTTGATTTTTTTTATGCGTACAAGTGTATCAATCCCAGATAGCCCAGGCATATTTTCATCCAGAAATACCAGACTGTAGTGGGTGTCCTGTATCATATCAAGGGCATCTGTCCCGTTGGTGGCCGTATCAATTTTATAACCTTTTCTTTCAAGAAATATAATGTGTGGCTTTAGCAGGTCTATTTCGTCATCAGCCCAGAGAATGCGCGTGTTTTCCATATTTTTGTTCGGTATGTAATCGTAAATGAGTTTCTTCAAAAATAAAACCAAGATCATAAACGATCCCATTTATGGGTTCATTGTGATTCAAAGCCCGCTTCTTTTGCGAATTATTGATCATCCTAACTTTCAGCGCCTGAGGCGAATCAGTCAGACGGCTCTGACCTACCTGGTGTTTCCCGGGGCTACGCACACGCGATTTCACCATGCACTCGGCGCCATGCACCTGACGCAAAAAGCCATTGAAACGCTTCGCCGGAAAGGAGTTGAAATCACAATGGATGAAGAAGAAGCTACCCTGGCTGCCATCTTGCTGCACGATATCGGGCACGGCCCTTTTTCTCATACGCTTGAGAAATGTCTCTTGACCGTAGGCCATGAAGATCTTTCACGGATCATCATGGAGAGGCTGAATCTTGAGTTTGAGTACGCACTATCCATGGCCCTGCGGATTTTCAGAGACCAGTACCCAAAGCGGTTTCTGTATCAGCTGGTGAGCAGTCAGCTCGATATGGACAGACTCGATTACCTGCGTCGCGACAGTTTTTACACTGGTGTGCACGAGGGTATGGTCAATTCCGAGCGGCTTATCACCATGCTGAATGTATACAACAATGAGTTGGTTATTGATGCTAAAGGCATTTACAGCGTGGAAAAATTTCTGATTGCCCGCCGGCTGATGTATTGGCAGGTATATTTGCACAAGACAGTACTTTCGGCCGAATTTCTGCTGCAAAAAATTTTTGAGCGCGCCAGGCAGCGCTTCCGCGACGGACATCAGATCAAGGCCCATAGGGCACTGGAAGCATTGATGCGACGGGATGTCACCCTCCAAATGCTGCGCGAAGACCCCGTTTGGATAAACATCTTCACTTCTCTCGACGATACCGACATCTGGTCGGTCATCAAGCTGTGGAGCACCGATATGGATCCCGTTCTTTCCGGATTGTGCATGCGGTTACTGGATAGAAAACTGCTCAAAATCAAGCTTCAAGAAAAGCAGTTCCCCCCCAAATACCTCGAGGCTGTACGCAGATTGGTCCAAAGTGTCCTCCAATGCGAATCCCAGGAAGCCGAACATCTCGTATTTTCCGGCAAAGTAGAAAACAAAGCTTACGATCAGGAACAACCCTCCATTCGCTTGCTTATGCCTGACGGGACTTGCATTCCGATCGAACAGCACCCTGACTTCATCCGAATTGAAGCGCTCACCGAGCTAAAAGAACGCTATTTTATCTGCTATCCGGAGATATCCGGCATTATGGACGGTAAAAAACTGCCGGTTTTTATGTCTTGAATCTCTGTTTTTTAAAAAAAGTGCTGTCCCAACTGCCAATCCGGTTCATTCCATTCATATAAAGCTGTAATCTTCCTTCCTCATCCATCTATGTACCTCTGGAATACCTTCCATGTCAAGGAAGCAGCTATCGGATAAAAAAGTAGCAATCTTTATCCGCAAGGGCTCTTTTTTTGTTTTTTATAACCTTGCACTACAGTCATTCTCACTATCTTAATAATTACTTCAATTATTGCAGAAAATCTTTTATTTACTTTAAAATGGATTACTTTGTGTACCTGTTTCTCTTACAAAATCGCAATCAATCCTTGTATCAGGTGTTTACGACCTTTGGCAAAAGGTTTTGGCTTTTTGAATCAGTTTGTTCTGAATTAGTGTCTTTTTTAGTGGGATTTCAGCAGAGTTGTTGTTTTGATAAAAGTTATAATCTTGTTTTTCAATTAGGTAAGGTAACAGGTTTTTTCTTTTCATCATCAAAAAAAAACCGGGCAATTGCCCGGCTTTTGTCAATTTTTGCGTTTTGATTTCAGATAGCCCGCTGCGGCACCTGCCGCCAGAAGAAGCCCGATGGCTCCGTCAATGGGCACCGGTCCACTGGGAGGGTTAGGCTGTGCATAAATAAAGAGTGGAAAGGAAAGTAGTATGATCAGCAAATTCAAAGACTTTTTCATATCCAGAATTTTTAGAAAATTAATAATAGATGAATTTAACGGTTTTAGATTGTGCGACACTCTCTACAGAAAGCAAGTAAACTCCTTTTGGCAAGGATGGCAGCACTATTTCATTCGTAGAACCAGAGGCTATATCAATGCGATAGGATGCGATGATCCTTCCACTAAGGTCGGAAATTTTTACTGTAGACTGGCCTAAGTGTTCTAATCCTCGTATATAGGCTACTCCATCATATACCCAAGCGTTAAATTTATTGGCTTCCATTTCAGGCGTACCTATTTGGCTCTTATTGAAGTGTAGCACAAATCGATCCGGATTGTTTGCCGGATTGTGGACGAAAGTGTAATCGGCATTGTTGAGCAGTGCAAAGTTGTTCATTATTTTATCCTCCAGCAGCACACTGATGGACGGGTCAAAGTTGTCCTTATTTTTGATGGAAATGGTGTAGGTACCCGCTTGTGTACCTTGAAACCCAACGGGCTCTGAGCGATATCCTGAAAGTTCGGGTAATTGATTTATGATTAACTTTCTGCCCTCCCTATACGTAAAAATATTGGGATAATTGTTTGTATTCATCTTCTTTTCAGCATCTTCACTAAGCAGATACTGCTCATTTCCGCCTTGACTAAAAGTGATGTACAGGTTATCTTCCTTATCGGTTGAATTGTTCTTCACGAGGATATTCACCTCAGATTTTCCACTTTGAGGTTTACTCAGCAAGATGTTCTGACTGGTTATTCTTCTGGTTCTTTCAAATGATATGCTGGATGGTCCTATGGTATCCCTCCGGACAAATCCTGCTTGCATGGGTGTCCAGTATCTGGCTTCTGGATCTCCGGTTCCATCGGTGTTAAAAGTTTTGTAGGAACCATCTCTGTATACCCACACATTGAAATGAGAAGACCCAATAGTCTGTCCATTCCAATCGTAGGTAGCAGGCCATGGATTGGCGATCAGATTCCATCCATCGTTTGGACTAGTACCCCCATAAGTGAGACTGATGGAGAAATCACTGGCACCGCTGGTGACTGAACCATACACATCGATTTTTCCTGGAAGAACCCTGGTAAAAGGTCCGTAGGATCCATTCATCCCTATCCAGGTGACGTAGCCTCTTCCAACCACAAAGTTATCAGAAATCGATGCAGGCGCTGACCACTGCCCATTGGAGGCATCCCAATTCCATATGGTCCCCTGGTTGGAGTTGGCGGCTACCATTGTTGCAGAGCCTTCAATTAGACTATCTAGCCTTGCTGATGATGTAGGTGAGCCTAAGTAAATCCACCTTCCTTCAGTGGCCAGACCTGTGATGTATTGAGAAGTAACCACTTGGCCAGAGGCTGTCGAGTTGTGTATCAGCTGACCTACTCCTGAAGAAGATGCTTTTAGCGTAATGGTGCCGCTATTTGAAAGGGTTCCTGTAACTTCCAATACCGCACCTTCATCTACCTCCACTTGTGCTCCGGAAGCAATTGTTAGATTGTTCAACGTTTGATTTGTACTGATTCTGAGCGTACCTCCATTTACGGTCACATTAGCAGTATTAGGCAGGGTACCACCGCCGGTTCTGTTCAATCGCAAGGTTCCAGCTTCTACTGTGGTACTTCCGGTATATGTATTCGCTCCTGTCAAAGTTAAAACTCCGTTTCCTGATTTTGATAAACTCCCGGAACCCGATAGGTTTCTTGAATAGGTAAATGAAGAATCAGCTGGGACATTAAAATCTCCTGAATTTGATAAAGATAAACTATCGTAATAAGGTTGTCTATTGGCATTATTATCATTCATTCTTCCTATATAAAACACAAATCCTGCAATTTCTCCAGCAATGGTAACTGTTTGATCGAAGTTGGGGTCTGAGGTACTTCTTGGAGTGGCCATAATCCGATACGTTTGATTTCCCACCTTTACTATTTTAAAGTTCATCGCATTAGTTCCATATGTAGTGAATAAATCTCCACCTGACCCTGCTCCAGGCCTTGACCAGGTAATAGTGGACGAACCGCCCATGTTAAAATTCAATACGACGGTACCTGATGAATTTATTAAATCAATACCTTTAAATCCATTTGAGTTATCTGCATCCCAATTTAACCCCATCTGAAATTTAAGTGTATCCCCAAATTGCATAGGGGAAGATGAAGAAAAGTATCTTGTCGCTTTTGCCTCATTGCCGACATAATTAGGGTTTCCGAATAGTCCAAAAGATTGGGTGCTCATACCTGATATACCTCCGGATGAGGGATTTCCAATAAAATGTCCTGCAAAACCTCCGGAAGGTACAGCTGTAAGTGACCAGCTATTAAACCCACTTCCTTCGTTAGAACCATTGGTCCATGACTGATAATTATCACCTATATCGAAAGCAAGTTGAAATTGACAGAAAATTAAAAACGGCGTATTGCCGATGATTAAAAACAATAACAGTTTTTTCATATCACAAAATTTAGTGTCAAAAATACACTAACCGATATTTCTTACAAAAAAATTAAAAAAAAATATCGACGGCCTAACAAAAAAAACGTACAGATTCACAAGATTTTACCAGATATGGAGCTGAATAGACAGAAGGCCTGATGAGAAATTGGCGCGTTGAATATATCGGTTGTATCACGGACACACGCACCAGTGACCATACCATCAAGTCAAGAGGTCGCGTAGGGCAGATTCGAGATCTGGAAATTCAAAGGTGAAACCTTCGTTGAGCAATCGACGAGGGATCACAGCGCTGCCACGTAGTGTGATGCTGGACATATCGCCCAATGCCAGGCGCAGTAAAGGAGCCGGTACCGGTGGCATAAAAAAGGGTTTTCGCAGCACTCGGGCGAGGGTTTTCATCAGCGTCGCATTGCTGACGGGGTTGGGCGCGGTCGCGTTGTAAATGCCGGTAAAGTCGGCCTTAACGACAGCCATCAGGTAAATATTTACCAGATCGTGCAGGTGAATCCAACTGACGATTTGCCTGCCGGAGCCCAAAGGTGATCCTAAACCCAACCTGGTAGGAAACAGCATCTGTTTCAGAGCACCGCCACTTGGATGAAGTACTACGCCTGTACGGATTTTTGCTACAGAAATACCATGTTGAGCATATTCGTCAGCAGCAGCTTCCCAAAGTTTTACAATCTCAGCGGGAAAATCGTTGCCATGTGGACCAGATTCGTCGTAGATACCGTCTTCGTTTTGGGGATAGATGCCGATGGCAGAGGCGGTAATGTACTTGACCAATCCGTGTTGAAGGGCACCTTCCAGCAACAAACGCGCGCCTAACACGCGGGAGTCAATGATGCTCCTGCGCGCCGATGGTGTCCATCGCCGTGCGATGGAAGTACCGGCCAGATGTACTATGGTGTGGATGTTTTCAAAGACCCGCTGGTCGATTTGCCTCTTTTCCGGATTCCAGCGAAAGGTATGTTCATCAGCAGGTCGGGAGGTAGTGAGTGTGCGTACGGTGTAGCCGTAACTTCTGAGGCGTGGTATCAGGGCTGTACCCACCAGGCCTGTAGCTCCCGTTACTAAGATTGTTCTCGACATACCTTATCAATCGGTCTTTTGCCGTAAAAGTTTTTATTCAAGCAATTTTTGGGCTTCGTTGATGATTTTCTGACGGGTAGCATCGCTGACAGGCCAGAGAGGCATTCGCAGATGCTCACGAATAATTCCCAGATGTGCCAGCAGTGCTTTGATACCTCCCGGATTGCCTTCGGCAAAGAGCAGGCGGGTGATTTCAAAAAGCTGGTAATGTTTTTCACGTGCCTGGGCAAGGTCTCCATTCAGGGCATCGCGCACCATCTGGGAAAAGATTTTCGGAAAACCCTGACCGGATACACTGATTACACCATCGCCACCAAGGGCTATGATGGGCAGGGTGAGATTGTCATCGCCGGAGAGTACCAAAAAGCCTTTATTCCGACCTTGGATTATAGCCATGATTTGCTCCAGATTGCCGGAGGCTTCCTTCACCGCTACAATGTTGCTGCAATCGGACTGCAGCCGCAGAGTCGTTTCGGCTGCGATGTTGGAAGAGGTGCGACCCGGTACATTGTACACGATGATGGGCAGTGGAGAAGCTTCTGACAAGGCTTTGTAATGATGGTAGATCCCTTCTTGTGTGGGTTTGTTGTAGTATGGGGATACCGACAGTATAGCTGCGACACCGGCCGATTCGAAGGTTTTGAGTTGTTTTACGACTTTACTGGTATCGTTGCCACCGATGCCAAATACAACCGGTACGCGGTTGTTGCTTTCTTCCAGTGCTATTTGCAGCAGTCTGAGTTTCTCTTCTTCGGTGGTAGTGGGGCTTTCGCCGGTCGTGCCATTGACGACCAGATATTCCACTCCGCCGTTGATTACGTAATTAATCAAGTTTCTAAATGCAGCCTCGTCTATCCGGCCGTCTGCATCGAAGGGTGTAATCAGAGCTACACCTGTACCTTTTAGTTCATTCATTAGAATCGGACTTTTTGAATGCAGTGAATAAATGATGTGATGGAATCCGGGTCATTGCTTTGGGGTGAAAAGTGAACCTGTGCTTTTTTCGTTTGTAAATTTCCCCAGTACAACAGTGTATTTTTTGCAGCTAATTTTTCAATGACTTTAAGCAGAAATTTACTTTCTGAAAACAGTACAATCGTACAATTCTTTAAAGCATTTAATCCGGTTTTTCTGAGAAATAATGCCGGAAACATTCTGTCGAGCCAGGAGATTTTTTCTTTCGATGCATTTGTAACCACACTGTCTTTTGCGATGCAATACGCAGAGATTCGTATGCCCTGAATAGCTGGATGGGAAATGAACTCTCCCGCTTGTAAACTACTCTCATCTGAGTAGATGACAAATGTGCGAAAAGAATGCAACAGAGGTATTGGTGCAAATTCAGATTTGGATTGTACAATGTGCATGATGCTAAAGTTTCATGTATGACCAATAGACTTTTATTCCGGCATATCGGTCAGCAATATACGATTCGCCTATGGTAAATCCTGAGGTTTTATTGGTTAGCATGTTGTTGAGGAATATTTCGATACCGTAAGAATAATCTTTAGCCGTGCGAAATCGATATCCCACTCCCGTGTACCATCCGGTTGAAAAATATGTATATGGAAAAAATTGAAAATCCTGAGTAAAATCTGCTACGTTGTCAAGCCTTGTTTGAAAAACATTGATCGATGGACAAAATTTCAGATACGGGGTTGAGGGGTTTTTTCGGTAATACTTTCCATAAGACCTGAAATTTACCTCTATGGTAGGCAAAAGCTCGATATTGGAAATAGAAGCCTTCCACAGATTCTGGTCAGAGAGCTTATACTCATTTCTGAGGTGGATGTATCCGGCCTCAATACCCACATGTATGCGGTTAAAAAACGAATTTTTCAGTACAAATCCAAAACCTGGTGATGGATGAAAGGCAAATCTTCCATTACTTAGAAAACCTGAATGTACCTGAGTGGAAATATAAAGGCCTGCAGACCAGTATCTCAGAGAAGTCTGTCCGTATGACGACGATATCAGAATACACGTGAGAAAGCTTGCCAGGCATAGTATATTTTTCATTTGATATTCAAATGTTTACCAAAGTAATACTTCGATACAATGACCCGGAATCCTCCGTACACATCGTTAAAACTCTTCAATCGGGTATCGAGAAAACCATCAATGTAGTCGATATTGGTCAGGTGAAGAACAGCTTCCAGGGAAATGGAATACTTGTATTTTGTTCTCAGCTTAATGCCACCTCCCGCAAAATATTTGAGAAAGAAATAAGATTTGTCGTACAATTCGATAAACGGTGCTTCGAAACTGGAAGGGTCTGCAATAGTTGGGCTTACTACGCCCAATCCGGCGCCAAACTTGGCATAAGGTGCCCATCTGGTTTTGTAGAAATGCTTTCCAAATTTTCGGGAGATGATTTCACCTACCAAATTAGCCTGAACAAGATGCGATGTAAAGATGCGAGGTTTGGCTACATTCCGGTGGTTGCCTTCGTTGGCGTAAAGGTTTTTGTAGGTGGTTTCAAGACCCATAAGTACTATTGGACTAAAGGCCCTGTACAATCCTACTCCCAATTCCGGGCGCATTTCTCTAAAAATGTTTAGGGGATTTGCATAGTTGGGGGTAAGGTCGCCTGAGTAATTTCCAACTCCTGCAATTAAACCAACCTGAGAATACCTATAATGAGATTTTTGTGCATAGGTTTGAAAAAAAAGCAAAATTGAAAAGCCAAACAGCCACTTTTTCATATCAGAAAACCAATTTTGAAATACCAAAAATGATTGAGACATATCGATCGTTTTTTTTGACTGCAAGGCTGTTGTCTACGAAACCATCCATTTTATCTGTTCCTGTGATGTGCGAGGTAAACTGTAGGAACAATGTGGTGTGGTAACCAATTCTGGTTTTTACTCCATAGCCATAAAAAAGATTGTAACTGCCATAGGTATAGGGATGCAGCACGATGGATTCAGGCAGATCTATGGTATTTTGTCCACGGCTTCCGGCTATCAGACCTCCACCACCTGCTTTGATGTAAGGCGTAATTTTATTCTCCCAGTGCCATTTGCCATATCTGAGAAACATCCATTCAAATGAAAAATTTAAATCAAAGCTCTCAGTGTAAACTTCCCAGTTTCTTGTAAGACGACCATAGTCTGCATCACGGATGGTTGAATTTCCATAACCAGCTTCAAAACCAAAATTAAACCAAGGTACAGGATTCTGGCGAAGATGTACCACAATCCGTGGCCCGGCTTCTTTTATAAAATTTCCGACTGAAAAATTTTCATTTAGATCTCCTCTGTAATGATATACTCCCAGGCCGATTCCATATTCCCAATATCGGGTTTTTTGTGCTTTGGCGGTGAGTAGTAGGTTGAATGCCAGAAAAATAAATGTGAGTTTATAATATTTTCGTAGATATTGCATATCAATAATTTATTTAGGATCTCTTACAAAAACAAAAGTAGTTTCATTTGATAATTCTTCGTTGTATTTGTAATTCTCCAGATCAAAAGCCATAATCCCCTCTGGAGAAGAAATCTGATATAAGGCAATATATCTGACCATCAACCCTCTAGCTCTTTTCAGGAAGATATTTACGGGTCTGTATTTTCCTTTTACCTTATCAAGAAAGGTCGCCGTGTATACTGGTTTCTCTACCTTGCTAAAATCAATGGCAGATGCGTATTCATTTGAGGCGAGATTTAGAATGAAATCATCGTTGGTAGAAGTCAAAAATTCAGTGATTGGGCGTTTCCAAAAGTGATACAAATCCGGAAAAGAGTCGATAGAGATTTTAGTACCCATTTCCAGTCGGTAAGGCAACATCTTGTCCCAAGCCCGTAAAATTCCATACAAACCACTCAAAATCAAAATTTTGTCATTTAAATACTCTAAAGCCTCAACAGAAAGACTATTCACATCCAATCCTCTGTAGACATCACCGAAGAAGGTAAAAAGGGCTGGTGTGCCTTTTTCCAAAAGGCGCTCCACGGACCACTGCTGATTTCTCCGGTAATTGAGCTCTGCGAGCTTGGAATTAATTTCGTGCAGTGAGGCCAGCTCTGCCGGAGAGAGGGATTTTAATTTTTCCTGGATGATTTTGCTTTGTCCCAAAAAAAATGGGACACTTTCTCCCTTTAATGAGAGATTTTCGTTTAGATTTTTGCTGGGCGAAAGTAAAATTTTCAAGATTTACAAAATTGAAAAGGCAAAAGTATAGCTTTCGGTATTTAGGCACTTATTTTGACTTGGCAAATTGGCCAAAAAGTTTTTTCAAAATCATTGTACTATTTTAATGAAACAACAATTACTACGATACGGAATTTACTTCATCGTCTCGATAGCGTTGGCAGCGTGCAGCGGATCTAAAAGATATTACAAATTAGGACAGCAACTCGAACAAGGTGGCCTGATCGCCGAGGCTGTAAACCACTACATGGAGGCTTTGCGCAGAAATCCAAGCAATGTAAAAGCAAAAATAGCCCTGTCAAATACTGGCCGAATATATTTAGAGCAGATCCTTTCTGAATTTTATACTGCACATACAGCCGGCGATCATGAACGCGCTGTAATGCGCTATCACAGTGCAATGAGATTGGACAGAGACATGAAAAATCTAGGTGTAAATTCTTCAATTTCTGAGCATTACAGGCAATTGTACCAACAAAGTGAGCGCATCTACATACAGCGCGTACTCGACAGAGCAGAAGAGCTATTGGGTGAGGATAAATTCAGAGATGCAGAAGCAGAACTCAATAAATTGGCCGAACTCAACATCAGCAATGAAGAATTTCAGAATCTTCGCAGTCTGGCTAAAGCAGAGCCAATCTATAGAAATGCATTAAAAGCCTACAATGAAGGTAGATTTAGAACAGCTTACTATGCATTTAATGATGTGGAAAGCATAAGACCCGGTTATAGAGATGCACGGCAGATGCGCGATCTTTCACAAGAAAAAGCCCTCTTTGTTATTGCCGTGATGCCAGTGGAAACATCAACCTCGGCAACTGGTAGAGAACAGTATGTGATCAACGCCATCATCAATCAAATTCTCAGAGCCAACAACCCCTTCATCAGGATAGTAGATCGGCAAAGAACCGAAGTCATATTAAAAGAACGTACCCAAACACTGCTCACAGCTGTTCGTTCCACGAGAGAAACCGGCGAGCTATTGGGTGCCAATGCATTGCTCTTTTGCAAAATTTCAGACTGGCGCGCTGTGGAAGGACCTCTGCAGAGAGAGTTAAGGCCAGGTTATCTGGGCAGGGAAGTAAAAGTCCGAAATCAAGAAGGAGTGGAAGAGACGACAATTGAATTTTCTAAAGTGCAATACCCCGTATTTCAAAGAGAAAACGAAGTCAGATGTACCTTCTCCTTCCAATTAATAAGTGCAGAGACCGGAGAAATATTGGTTTCCGATTCATTTGAAAGCCGTCATTCCGATAGGGTAGTATACGCGGTTTTTCAAGGAGATAGCCGTTTGCTCTATCCCGGATACTGGCAACATATCAACAAGGCCCATCCATCTGACCGAGTCGATAACAATCCCCGGGCTAAAAGAGAACTTGACCAACTGCTCAGAGCCCGACAAACAGTTGCTGATATTCAAACCTTACAAGAACGCCTTCTTCAAAACCTCAGCTCCAGAGTAGCCAATGCGATCATCGCTTACAACCCCGAAAAATGAAAAAACGCATTACAGTATTGGTCATCACTGCACTCTTTACATCCTGTATTTCAAAACAAAAGACTGCTGAAAATCAGGTGCGTCCAGCACCAGCATGGACACAATCGAAGCCAGTTGACCCCTTTTACTACCATGGAATCGGAGTAAGTACTAAATTGAGCAATCATGCCAACTTTGACTACAAGCAAATAGCTAAAAACAACGCCCTGAATGATCTGGCAAGCGAAATATCCGTTAGGGTAAATGCATCATCACTTCTGAGTCAAATAGAAATCAACAGACATGTAAGCGAATCGTTTATTGCCAACACTACGCTTACTTCCACGGAAGAGCTCGAAGGGTATGAACTCGTGGATGCCTATGAGAGTGAAACTCATTATTTTGTGTTTTACCGACTCTCCCGCGAAGAGCATGAAAGGAGAAAAGCTCTAAGACGAGAAAAAGCATTGGCAGCTGCAGCCGATCTGCTTACCACAGCCGAAGAATTCCGAAATCGAAAAGACGGCTATCAGGCATACATCATGTACATCAAATCGGTAGAAGCCATCAAAGAATTCTGGAACGAACCACTGGAATTTACCTATCAAGGCAATAGAATTTTTTTTGGCAATCATTTGATATCCCGAATTATAAGCTTTTTAAACGAGCTACAGATTCAGGCACCCTCTGGCACCGTCGCTGCTACCAGAGGAAGGCCAATAGATCAGGAGCTTTTAGAGATCATCGTTGTTTTAAATGGTATCCGACAGCCCTCCATACCAATTCGGCTTACCCTCACCGGCGGAAGAGTGCGTAATCCAAATGCTAAAACCAATACATCAGGGGCTGTATATCCTGATATTGGCCGAATACATTCAGCCAATCCACGGGAAAGACTCACCGCCGTGATCAATGTAGAGGCCTGGACTTCCGAAGCTACTTCAAATTTTCAGATCATTCAGCTGATGAACCAAATCCGACTGAGACCATTTACGCTGGATATTCTGGTCCAGAGCCCCTCATTTGTAGTGTTTTCTGACGAGCGGATGTTTGAAACCAAAATGAACACATCTCCGCTGGCTGATGTGTTAAAAGCTGAAATGATCAAAGATCAGTTTGTCATTCAACCCAACGGGAGAGATAGCGATTACATTATACATGTGGATGCTGATGTGGAGGATTCTGGTCAGATTAACCGTATGAGCAGCGCCAGTCTTAGTTTCCGAATTCAAATCGTGGACAAAGAGGGTCAATTAATATACAATCGCTTGGTCAAATCTATTAAAGGAATTCAAACCGATGCCCGGGGTGCTGCCTTGGATGCCTACAACAAAGCCGCCAGGCTGATCCAGCGGGAACTCTACCTTGAAATCAGACGTTCGTTTATCGAATGAGGGCAAAGTCGTCCTTCCAGCCGAATAAGGCAGTGCGAATCCCTACGGTAAACCAGTTAGACTGATAGGCATTGAATGAAGGATGCTCTTGCGAAAAGTTTTCTCCCCTGAAGAAGTAACTCGCTTCCAGTCTCATATTTACAATAGGTTGAAGGATAAAACCAACTCTGATAGAGGCTTGATAAATATTTCTTCTAGCGGGTGAACCAACAAAGTACCCCAATAAGCCGTTGCCCAAATCTTCATATGATCGTCGGATGTCATTCCCCCAATTGGCATCCGAGGTATCTGTTCCCCGAAAACCGAAATTTACTTTCGCCTGTACTTCCCACCTGTGGTAGGTGTAGTGTGTCATAAAGATGAATTCTTGAAAATTAGTTTCCCAAGGATGAGCAAGGGGAAGACCCAGATGCTCATAGTTTGAAATGGTACTGCGGTGTGAATACATAAAGGGCCTCGCTTGATTGAGTTCAGCCAACCAAAAGAGGTTTTTCACTCCAAAAGTCTCCGTATTTCTTACTCCCACTTGCCAGGCAAAAAAGTTGAGGAAGTGACCGGCTCGCAGGTTTCTGATGCCTTCAAAAGAAAAGTCGTCAAAGGCGACCTGAGTGTACACTTTGAGCCTCTTTTTCACTGCATAGGAAGCAGCCACCCCGATCATTGCATTTCCCATGTTAAATCCTCTATTGGCCTCCAAAGCTCTGTACAGAATTATCGGATTCAAATAGTTGATATCAAAACCCCGTTGAATTCCCATGGTATCGGAGCCAATGATCATGCTTTCAAAAAGGGAAAGGTTGAATCTTTTAGAGATGTTCCAGCTCAGATAGTGAATGGCTCCATATTTAGGTAAATATCGGCCTGAGGTCATATTGGCTCTTGTAATGTCACTCATTACAGTAAAAAGATTGATGTATCGAAATTTCCAAACATCGGTTTCAATTCTGAAAAATCCATACGGTATGGTATGATCGTCCAGAAATAAGGATCTGTACCCTTCTCCGAAAAAGTGATTGCCATGGCCGGCACTGAAATTGAAATACCGACCCGCATTGTATGCCACTTGTCCCACCGAGAAGGGGAAATCGAATCCAGTCCGACTATACCCCCTGTGAAGTGTCCAGCCCAATGCAGAGCCTTTGCTTCTGTAATATTCGTTAAAAAATTCGGACATATAGCCTTGTGACTCAATGAATGTAGTTTGAAATGTTATGTCTTTGCCAATACGTCCATCTACTACCACACCCCTGGAATTCAGATAGGTAGACCTGCTAGTGTACTTGTCACGTCCTATCATGAGGTTTAATACAGGATTTATGTAAAAACTGTAATCCACACCTTCCACAAAAATCAAATCTTCCCGCAGAAGTTTTCTATCTATCCAGTTGGCGGTTTTCTGCTGAAGGGGGGAATTTGGATTGCTGTTGTAGAATTGATGTAATTCACTTTTGTTGTTGGTCACAAAGCTCCTACGTTGAGGCCATATAGAGGAGTGTTGATTTTCAAGTGTGTCGAGCAAACGATACAGCATGACTTTAGTCTCCTGATTCATCGGATGAAATTCGTACCGGCCCTCTTGCACAGATTGAGCATGGGCACACAGCACAGAAACAGCAAATATCAGTGTGTACAGATTCCTGCTAATGACAAGAAAATTTTGGATGTAAAGAAAACCTATTTATCAAGTTTGGCAAAAACAGAATTGTTGCTTCTGTATTCTTCAACGATTTGTTTGAGAACAGCTACCAGTGAAAAATCTTCGTGATCTTCCAGCTTTTGCTCCAGGATTTTTAACTGATATCCCAGTAACTCGCTATCTACTCCTGCGTTTTTTGCTTTCAATATTTTGGGATGATGAGTTGGTAAATTATTTTCCTTGTCGGCAAGGAGTTCTTCATAGAGTTTCTCCCCGGGCCTCAATCCTGTAAAAACAATTTCAATATCCTTTCCAAGCGTTAGTCCACTCAATTTTATCATTTTCTTAGCCAGATCCACAATTTTTACCGATTCACCCATGTCAAACACAAAAATCTCACCCCCATTCCCCATAGCTCCAGCTTCAAGAACAAGGTTACAAGCTTCAGGGATGGTCATAAAATACCTGGTGATTTCAGGATGTGTAATGGTGATGGGACCACCAGCTTCAATCTGTTTTTTAAAAAGAGGCACTACGCTACCGTTACTGCCCAATACGTTTCCAAATCTGGTGGTGATAAACTGGGTGCTTGAGCCTTGTTGGTGAAGAGATTGCACATACATTTCGGCCACCCTTTTAGTAGCACCCATTACATTGGTAGGATTCACCGCCTTGTCGGTACTGATCATTACAAACTTCTCCACACCATATTGGACGGAAAAGTCTGCGATCAACTTTGTACCGAAAATATTGATTTTGACAGCTTCGTAGGGGTTTGATTCCATCAAGGGAACGTGCTTGTAGGCAGCCGCATGAAACACAATTTCAGGTTTGTATTTCTCAAATATATTTTTCACTCTTCCCTCATCTCTAATATCAGCGATAATGAATTCAACTGAGACATTGAGCTTTTGAATATAGGGGTGTAATTCCAGAGAGATCTCATGAAGAGCACTTTCAGCCTGATCTACAGCGACAATTTTCTTAGGTTTGTAATGTGTCACTTGTCTGAGAATTTCACTGCCAATTGAGCCAGCAGCACCGGTAATCAAAATGACTCTGCCCCTCAGTTCTTTGATTACATTGGTGGAGTCAAGCTTAATAGGATCCCGCTCGAGCAGGTCTTCAATTCGAACATTTTTGATTTGTTTGGAAGTGAGCTCCCCTTGAATCCAATTTTTAGCCGGTGGAACCACCTTTACCTTAAGACCCAGCTCCACACCTGCCTCGATTATTGCTTTTTTTCTTTCAATAGATAAGTTCTGAACTGCGATGATAAGCTGATGAATTCTTCTGCTTTTTATGAAATCAGGATTAAGTACATTATCCGGCTTCAAAACAGGAATTCCATCCTGTACTTTACCGCATTTGGTAGGATTGTCATCCAAAAATGCCACTACCTCATATGTTTTGGCTACTTCTTTGGACAGGGTCTGCCGGGTGAGCTCGCCCATCGCTCCGGAGCCGAAAATAATCACTCTAATTCTTCTGATTCCACTGCCTGATTTTGTAAAGCTCAGATAGACAGACTTGATTAAAAATCTTATAGAAAGAAGACACAACAAGGTAATTAAGTAGTGAATTACAAGAGTATTTCTCGAAAATGATAGATGATTCTGGCTGTAAGAATCCAAAATAAAACTCAGCAAAATCAATCCCAACACTGCAATGGTGGCAGCTTTGAAAATGGAAAATGCATCCTTGAGTCCAGTTTGCCGGATAACTCCCTTATATGATTGAGTGTAGAGGAATGAAATCAGGTAAACTGAAAGTAAAAAAAGAAAGCGAGATAAAGAAAAATGATTTAAATCAAAATTCTGCAAATCAAAATTGTTTCTTACTATGTAAGCAAAAGGATAAGTAAGTAAAACAATCAGTAAATCAAAGATTAAAATCAACCACTTTGAAATAAACTTGTCAGAAAATCTTTGAAGTATCAATTCAATCATTTAAACTGATTTTGTCACAAATGTATCCTTTTAATCACCTTTATTAAGGTTTTCTTTTCATTAAATACTGGATTTTTTTTGCAAACTGCCATTCAGTTCGCTTTAAAAGCGATTTAATATTTCTTATCAATTAGAATTTAAAACGCGAAATTAAATAGAGTAATAAAGTAAGAATAATTGAAACTAATATAGAGCTTACAATTGGAAAATAAATGGTTGTGTTTCCTTTTTTTATTAAGATATCACCTGGTAATCTGGGTGGAAATGTCAGCCCTACTTTCTCAAGGAAATACCATATGATACCAGCCAGAAGTAAAATGACCCCAATTATAATTAATATCCTACTCATGGTTCACCTTTTTGCGATTTGCTCTATAAAGGTATGAAGCAGTCATTAATACTGCTATCAGAATGAAAAGCCCAATAATGCCATATACAGCCGAAATGTTGGATTTAACCACTACAAGCATCACAATGGCAATCAGCAATACGGTGGGAATTTCGTTGTATAATCGTAATGCAAATGAGGTCATTTTGAGTTTACCGACTTTTAATTTCCTGAAAATATGAACTAAAGAAAAGTGGTAGCCATACAGTACCAGGACTAATACGTATTTAACTGCCAACCATGAACCTGGTGCCGTAAATATGATTTTGTGATATCCCGCCTCGAAAAGTACCCAATTGCCAAATACGAATGTGAGTATGGCCGACGGCCAGGTGATGATGTAAAGCAAGCGGTCGGCCATGAGAATCAATTGATTTCGCACATCAGGACTTTGCCCTTTTTCATCTGCTTCCCTGATGTACACCAACAATCTTGGCATGTAAAAAAGTCCAGCAAACCACGTAACTACAAAAATGATGTGGAGGGCTTTAAGATATAGCATCAGGCTCGGGTTATTTTAAACAGGTGAAAGGGTACATTTGGGTTGAGAGCCACATAGTTGTACTCTGAATACCAAGTCCAGGTATTTCCAGTGATAAAATCCTTCATCAACAGAGGTGTACCGGGTGATAATCCTATCTTCTCGAACGGGGGCCTGACCATCCCCTGTCGAGTGTTGAAAGGGTCAAGGTTTACAACCATCAGAAAGTGCTCACCTTTATCAGGATTGCCTTTGTAGTAGGCTAGCAACTGATCATCGTTTACCGGGCAAAATTGAAGATTGTAGGTGGTCTGGAATGCTGTATAACTCTTTCGTATTTGATTAATGAGGCGAATGAGTACCGTCAGACGGGTTTCTTTTGACCAGTCCCAATGATAAATTTCATATTTTTCACTGTTCAGATATTCTTCTTTACCGGGATAGGGTTCGTGTATTCCATATTCGTACACCGGCCCGTAAATGCCGTAATTTGAAGATAATGTTGCTGCCAGAAACAGCCTGACCATCCTGAGGCTTTCATTGCCACTTTGAAGATTCCAAGGGTTGATGTCAGGTGTATTAGGCCAAAAATTGGGTCTGAAGAATTCTCTCTGTTCAGTGGTGGTGAGTTCAGTAAGGTATTCGGTAAGTTCTGCTTTTGAGTTTCTCCAGCAAAAGTATGTGTAGGATTGGGTGAATCCAAGTTTGGCCAGTTCGTGCATAATCTTGGGCCGTGTAAATGCCTCGCTGAGGAAAATGATATCGGGGTGGTCCCTGTGGACTTGACCGATCAGCCATTCCCAGAAACGAAATGGTTTGGTGTGGGGATTGTCCACTCGGAATATGGTGACCCCTTGATCTATCCAATACAGGACCACCCTTAGCAATTCTTGCCACAGACCTTGCCAATCATCGCATTCAAAATTAAATGGATAGATATCCTGATATTTTTTCGGAGGGTTTTCGGCATATTGAATGCTGCCATCGGACTTGATGACAAACCAGTCAGGATGCTCTTTTACATAGGGGTGGTCGGGTGCACATTGAAAAGCCAGGTCCATTGCTATCTCAATTCCAAATTCTTTAGCTTTGGCAATGAGATTTTTGTAATCTTCCAGGGTACCGAGTTCCGGATGTATGGCATCATGGCCACCAAAACGCGAACCTATAGCCCATGGCGAGCCGGGTTCGCCGGGTTTACTGGTCACAGCATTGTTTTTCCCTTTGCGATTTATTTCGCCAATGGGATGAATTGGGGGAAAATACAGCACATCGAATCCCAGATCGGCAATTCGAGGTAGTAAAGCCTCGCAATCTTTAAATGTGCCATGCCTTCCCTTTGTTGGTGAAGCTGAACGCGGAAAAAATTCATACCAGGAGCTAAAACCGGCCTTTGGCCTATCCACCCATATTTTAAACGTTTGGCTTTCAACAGAATTTTTTCTTGTAGGGTATTGGGTAAGTATTTCTTTGAGTGCCGTACTGGTGGCCAAACTTAGGGAATTCAAATAATGCCCGTTTTCAATGGCATCTAGTATGAGGGTAAGCTGCTTGTAGTTGTCCTGGTCGTTTACTTCTTGTATCAGTTTCAGGACATCCTTTAGTAAAGGAAGACCATCGTGCAGTTCGACCTCTACATGTTGTCCGTCCTGTACTTTTTTTATCAGTCCTTGTTGCCAGTTGAGCGCATAGTCGACCCATGCCCTGACTTTGTATTCATAGAATCTCTGTTTTTCGACCACAAACTGTCCGAACCAATCATCATTAACTGTGTGAACAAGGCGTGCAATGCGCCATTCTGTTTCGCTTTCATGGCGATAGAGAACTTCCGCCTGCACCACATCGTGCCCATCGGCAAATACAGCAGCGTACAGATCTACTGTTTCACCTTGAGTCCTTTTGATGAAGTATCTTCCGCAGTCTATAGAAGGTCGTACAGCTGCAATTACCGCCCTTGAGGGTCTGAAGTCCGGTATAAACATGATATCAGCATTAGAGCCGGCAAAAAAACAATTTTTTACTAAATGACCTGGTTTGATGTGCCGGAGTCAGGCTTTTTTTCCTCTGGCGGCTTTAAGAGTATTTTTGAGCAGGGAAACGATGGTCATGGGTCCGACCCCACCAGGCACGGGAGTGATAAAGGCAGCCTTTTGGCTGACGCTGTCAAAATCTACATCGCCAACAATTCGATATCCTGATTTCTTGGTTTTATCTACCACCCTTGTAATGCCCACGTCAATCACGACTACGCCTTCTTTTACCATATCAGCAGTTACAAAATTTGGCCGTCCGACAGCAGCAATCAGAATATCAGCCGTGCGGACGATTTCACTGAGGTGCCGCGTATGGCTGTGGCAAAGGGTCACTGTGCTGTTGCCCGGATATGTATTTCTGGCCATTAGCAAGGAAATGGGTTGGCCTACTATATGGCTTCTACCCAAAACTACGCAGTGTTTTCCTCCAGTTTCGATATTGTAACGGTCCAGCAGCTCTATGATACCGGCTGGTGTAGCGGGTATAAAACAGGGCATACCAAGAGCCATTCGACCGACATTTTCCGGATGGAAACCATCCACATCTTTTTCTGGCCTGATGGAGAGGATTATTTTTTTTTCGTCGATCTGCAACGGGAGGGGAAGTTGTACAATAAACCCGTCAATCTCTGGGTCACTGTTTAGTTTTTCAACCTCGAGGAGTAGTTCTGATTCTGAAATAGTATCCGAAAGCTTAATCAAAGTAGAGGTAAAACCTACTTCTTCACAAGCCTTGATTTTGGCATTTACATAGGTAACTGAAGCACCATTATTGCCAACTAAAACAGCAGCCAAATGTGGTCTTTTTCCTCCATTTTGAACGATATTGTTTACTTCCGTTGCGATTTCGGTACGAAGTTCCTGAGAGGTTTTTATGCCATCGAGTAAAATCATGGACCATTGAATTTTTAACGCATTCCACGCATCAGCCCGGTCAATCCTCTGGGACCCCCTGACTGCATGATTTTCATTACTTTCTTCATATCTTCAAATTGTTTAATGAGCTTATTTACTTCTGAAATGTCGCGTCCACTACCCATGGCAATTCGCTTTTTCCGTGAGCCATTGAGAATTTCCGGATTTCTGC
Source organism: Schleiferia thermophila (assembly GCF_003337435.1). GTDB lineage: Bacteria > Bacteroidota > Bacteroidia > Flavobacteriales > Schleiferiaceae > Schleiferia > Schleiferia thermophila. The sequence goes on along the minus strand of NZ_QPJS01000001.1, from coordinate 700,264 downwards.
GCTCCTGAGGAGTCATGGACTGGATGATGGCCTCGATGTGTTTAAAAGCATTTTCGTCGATGTCAATATTTTTCATTACTTTATTCATACCTGGAAGCATACCCATGAGGTCTTTTACATTGCCCATTTTCTTTATTTGCTGAATCTGGCTGAAAAAGTCCTCGAAGTCAAACTTATTGGTCGCAATTTTTTTGTTGAGTCTTCGTGCTTCTTCCTCATTGTACTGTTCCTGGGCTCTTTCTACCAGCGACACTACATCACCCATTCCCAAAATGCGATCGGCCATACGGTCAGGATGAAAGATGTCAATTGCATCCATTTTTTCGCCTGTACCCACAAATTTAATGGGTTTGTTTACAGTGGCTTTTATGGTGAGGGCTGCCCCGCCACGGGTGTCGCCATCGAGTTTCGTCAGAACAACTCCGTCAAAATCGAGTACCTCATTGAAGGCTTTGGCTGTATTGACCGCATCCTGACCTGTCATAGCATCGACCACAAAGAGGGTTTCCGATGGTTTCACTGCCCTGTGTATCCGTGCAATTTCATCCATCATTTCCTGGTCCACTGACAGACGGCCGGCTGTATCCACAATTACCACATTGTGGCCTAGAGTTTTTGCATGTTCTATACCTTTTTGGGCGATTTCTACTGGATTTTTATTGCCCTCGATGGCAAAAACCGGAACCTGAATTTGTTCGCCCAATACTTTAAGCTGGTCAATGGCTGCTGGTCGATACACGTCAGCTGCCACAAGCATTGGATTGCGGCCTTTTTTTCGCTTCAGAAAATTGGCCAATTTGGCCGAAAAGGTAGTCTTACCACTACCTTGAAGGCCTGCAATTAGTACAACAGCTGGATTGCCTTGTAAACTGATATCAGCTGCCTTACTTCCCATCAGCGCGGCCATTTCATCGCGCATAATTTTGACAAGAAGTTGCCCGGGTTGCAGAGAGGTAAGTACCTTCTGTCCAAGGGCTTTTTCTTTAACAGAATTGGTAAACTCTTTTGCGATCTTGAAGTTGACATCAGCATCGAGCAAGGCTCTGCGGACTTCTTTCAAGGTATCTGCGACATTGACTTCTGTGATTTTTCCATGACCTTTGAGTATGTGCAGAGCTTTATCAATTTTGTCTGAAAGATTCTCAAACATTTTCGGATTTTTTGGGCTGCAAAGGTATTGATCGCTATTTATATGGAGGTGGTTTAATACATGCAACACCTTACACGCTTTTGTATATACTTTTAGAAGCAGTTTCCATCTGCTGAGGACAGTTTATAATGCAAAGCCCGGAAGAGTACCCGCTTTTAGTTTAAAGCTAACCACTTATGTTTGTGCTGATAAAACTATCTGAATTGAAAAACGGCTACACCATATTTTTATACCTGTGTTTCGTTAATCTTAGGCTAATTGCACAAAATGATCCCCCAAAAGGCGAACTTCACGGAAATTTTCAGACCGATGTGCAATACTATTTCAGAGATGAGGCCATCGATCCTACGGGTGAATTTTTTCCAAGAGAGCGCTTGTTGGCAGCTGGTTTTGCCAACTTCATCTATACTCAGGGCAGTTTTTCTGCTGGTTTGCGTTATGAAAATTATCAAAACAATTTGCTAGGGCTCCCTGAAGGTTTCAGAGGAGAAGGTATTCCTTTTCGCTTTCTCAGATTTGAAAAAGATGGACTGGATGTCACCGTAGGAAATTATTATGAGCAATTTGGCAGCGGGATGATATTCCGGTCCTTTGAAGAACGCGGATTGGGACTCGACAATGCGATGGACGGCATACGACTGCGCTACCGACCTGCTAAGGGATTATATCTGAAGGGTGTGATTGGCAGACAAAGACTTTATTTTGCTAAAGCTCCCGGCATTGTGAGAGGACTGGATGTAGAGTGGGTGCTCAATGAAAATGTTTCACGTATTGAAAATTCCCCTTGGAGCATCACATTGGGAGCCTCCTTCGTCAGTAAGTATCAGCGGGCAGTCGATCCGGTACTCAACCTACCCGAAAACGTAGGATCCTCAGCATGGAGAATGTTTATTCAACGGGGAAATTTTGGTCTCAGTAGCGAATTCGTTTACAAAATCAATGACCCTTCATTTGACAACGGTTTTATCTTTAGACACGGTACGGGATTTTTGACTACGCTCACTTATGCTTCCAAAGGCTTTAGTGCAATGGCCACAGCAAAGCGTATTGACAACATGAGTTTTCGTTCGGATCGCAATGCTTCATTGATTGATGCTCAGATCAACTTTCTTCCCCCCACCACCAAACTGCACACCTACACCTTGCCAGCTTTATATCCCAATGCTGTACAACCCAATGGTGAGATGGGCATACAACTGGAGGTGTCGTATACTTTTAAAAAAGGCACACCTCTCGGCGGAAAATATGGAACTACCGTAGCAGTCAATTACTCAGATATATCGTCCATCGACCGTCAATTTGTGGACAAAAGACCCATTTACAGCCAGATAAATCCGGAGGAGATAATCGATTGCACATGGGCAGGCACCAAAGGTTATACTTCCAATCCCTGGCAAAGGGGACCTGTGACTTATTTTAAAGACCTGAACATCGAAATCAGAAAAACCATCAACAGAAATCTGAAATCCACTTTTACGTATTACAATTTTACCTATAACCAGGAAGTGCTGGAAAAAGGGATCACAGATGCGGAAATTATCCAGAGGGGTTACCAAAATCTGATATTTATCAATGCCTTTGTGATAGAAATGCTCTACAAATTCAGACCCCGTCACAGCCTTCGTTCCGAAATACAAGGGATGTTTACCAAACAAGACAGGGGTGACTGGCTGATGGTATTGGCTGAATACAGTGTATCACCACACTGGTTTTTGGCAGTTCAAAATTCGTGGAACTACGGTAATCCAAATCCCGAAGAACGACTTCATTATACACTGGGCTCGATGGGGTACACACTAAATACCACCAGATTTCAGCTCAATTATGGACGGCAAATGCGGGGCATCTTCTGCGTAGGGGGAATCTGCAGAGTGGTTCCTCCATCCAATGGCATTACCATGACTATAACTACCAACTTCTGATCTGCCCAATCCGAAGAAATCCTAAATTTTTGGTAATCCCGTCCTGCGTCTGCCGTTGATGCAAACAAGCCCGTACAGATGATGTTTTTTTTTGTTGAAAATTAAAACAGTATGAATTCAGGCCAGATCGAACACATTAAAAAAATTATCCAACCACTTCGCAGGCAGATCATTGAGCATCCGGTATATGCCAAAATCCACTCCATGGAGCACATATACACTTTTATGGAACATCACGTGTATGCGGTGTGGGATTTTATGTCGCTACTCAAATCCTTACAAAACCAACTGACGTGTACAACGGTGCCATGGCTACCGGTAGGTGACGCAAATATTCGCTATCTGATCAATGAAATAGTTATCGGTGAAGAATCGGACTTGGACTATGAGAGCAGGAGAAGCAGTCATTTTGAAATGTACCTTGACGCTATGGAACGTGCAGGAGCCAATACTGCCTCCATCAGACAATTTATTAAACACTTACAAGCAACCGGTGATGTAGGTACAGCCATCCGCCTAACGGAAGTACCAAGAGGAGTAATCGAATTTTTAAATTTTACTTTTCAAATCATACAAAGTAATAAATTACATCAGATCGCAGCCGTATTCACTTTCGGTAGAGAGGATTTAATTCCGGACATGTTTCTCTCCATTATTGACCAACTTCACCGGGAGTTTCCGGAGAGGATCAGTGCATTCAAATATTACATTGAGCGGCATATACAGGTCGATGGGGAGCATCATAGCCATCTGGCTCTGGAAATGGTCGCCGGCCTGTGTGGTACTAACCAAATAAAATGGGAGGAAGCACTGGAGGCTGCAACAAAAGCTCTGGAAATGCGAAAGCTGCTTTGGGATGCAATACTGAAGCAGATATCCACATCCAGAGAAGTAGAAATATAAAAAATCCCCTTAAAGTAAGGGGACCTTTTAGAAATCAATCTGCAGTCATCTCCTGAATTTTTTCATAAGAATGGGAAGGTAGACCTCTGCTTTTTCCATTTTTTCAATCTCATAGAGGTCGTGTTCTAAAGCAGCATTATGACGGAGAGATTGTATAAGTTGTTTCACTTTTGAAAAAAAATTGTCGATTACCTGCGCACGCATATCCGGGTCGTCTATAAGTAACAACTTCTCTTTCAGATAATTTTCCAGGGGCGAGTAGTTGCCCATACTCAGCTGCTGTACAGCTAAGGTCAAGGGTGAGTTGTACTGTGAGGCCTGACTGGCGATGCTCTTGTTGAGAAACTGGACAGAACGTTGGCTCAGAATTGTTTTCATGAGGATTGGTTTTGAGGTTATATGGTTAGTTTTCCCGTTGCAAACATAGCATTAATCGAAATTTTATTGTTAGCGAAATTTCACTAAATGGTTTATTTTTTTTGTGAAATTTCTAGATTTATCCTTCAGTTCCTAAAAGACTGAAATGACAACGTGAAAAAAAAAAGATTTACCAAACTAAGGCTGAGCCTTATCAACTCAAAAAATAATAATTATCAGAATAAAAGCCCGAAAAAACGATTACATTCACGAGAATATTTCATTGAGAAGGGCTGCAATCCTTACACCAGCCTGCATCAGGCGCATCTCATACAGGTCACGCATTTTGTAATGGTATTCAAATCCCAGGGATTTTTTGGGATCAAAATCGTAGATTTGTTCTCTGGGTTGCATTGATTCATAGGCCCACTGAAGAGGGTTGGTTGACTTCCAACTGTTGGCCTGCTTGCTGTATTTTCTAAGGATATAATCAGCATATTCAGTATACGAAAGTTTGTATGCTTCGATCATATCGCTGTCCCACACTCTGTGCAGATTGGAATTCTGACCGAACCAACGGACTTTTACGTCATTACCTCCCCGATCGTCGCCTCGGCCTACATGGAGGGGTTGATGAATATCGCCTACCAGATGCACGAGCATTTTCAAGGCATCGCGCCTGGCAGAGTCGGTCTCACTTTTGTTCTTCAGTACATTGGAAAGCCTTTGAATGGCTTCAATGATATCGCCGTTTGGATTTTTTTCGGATTGTTCGTAGGTCATACCATCGGGTATCGTCACCCAATGCCAATCATGCGTATGGTTGTAGGCGGGTTCGCTCCTGATTTCGTCCATCCAAGTACTTACCATGGCAAGAGATTCTTTGCCTATGAGTTTTTGAATATTCCGGCGTGCCTTGGAGGTGAGGTATTTTTCAGCTATAGCCCCGGTGATTCTATGGCCGGTCTGACCCCATCCAAACAATTGATTGCTAAAAGAATAAAGAACCAACAGCAGTAAATACCAAATATTTTTTTTCATACAATGCACACCGAATTACCATTTAAAGGTGGTCAAAAATAGAAACCAGCCAAGTTTGAAAATATTAAAAAATACGTATACCCTATCTTTATGCGAGATTAAATGAAATTTGCGGGACAGTAACCTGAATGGTCTCAACATTGTCCAGAATATTTTTCTAAATGACCTACTAAGGCAGCGGAAAATTTAAAAAATTACTATGCATGCATAACTTTTTTTAGTATATTTGACGCAATTAAATCTTAAAATCATGGAAACACTCGTAAAAAATCCAATAAAGGGAGGTGAATTTGTAATTCGCTCGCAATCCTGGGAAGAAATATTTACCCCTGAAGATTTTACAGAAGAGCAACTGATGATGGCCAATGCCTGCACAGAATTCATTGAAAAGGAAGTAGCACCACAACGACATAAGTTTGAGGAAAAAGATTACGATTTTACCCTGCAGATCATGAAAAAACTCGGAGAGCTGGGTATGCTCGGAATTTCAGTTCCTGAGGAATATGGCGGACTTGGCATGGGCTTCAATACCTCGATGCTGGTATGTGACAGGATATCTGGAATCTCCGGTTCACTCTCCACAGCCTACGGAGCACATACCGGTATTGGCACCCTTCCGATATTGCTGTACGGCACGGAAGAACAGAAAAAAAAGTATCTACCAAAACTGGCCACCGGCGAATGGATGGGTGCGTATTGTCTGACTGAGCCGGGAGCCGGGTCAGATGCCAATTCGGGTAAAACTAAGGCCGTATGGAATAAGACGGACAACACATGGAGCATAACCGGACAGAAAATGTGGATCTCCAACGCTGGCTTTGCTGACTTATTTATCGTATTTGCTAGAATTGAAGACGACAAGTATATCACTGGTTTTATTGTGGAGCGCGGCACACCGGGGATGAGCTTTGGTGAAGAAGAAAACAAACTCGGCATCAGAGCATCCTCTACCCGTCAGGTTTTTTTCAACGATTGTAAAATACCAGCAGAAAACATGCTTGGTGAACGTGGAGGTGGTTTTAAAATAGCCATGAATGCACTAAATGTCGGGCGCATTAAGCTGGCAGCTGCCGTATTGGATTCCTGCAGACGCGTTACTACCTTAGCGGTAAAATATGCCAATGAACGAGTACAGTTTGGCGTGCCCATCTCGAGTTTTGGGGCTATTCAACAGAAGTTAGCCGATATGGCTACACGGACGTTTGCCAGCGAATCGGCCACATATCGCGCTGGTCAGGATATTGAAGAAAACATCGCCAGACTTGAAGCTTCTGGTATGAATCCCCAGGAAGCAAAACTGAAAGGGGTAGAAGAATTTGCTATTGAATGCGCACTGTTAAAAGTTCACGGTTCTGAAACCGGGTCCTTCGTAGCAGATGAAGGTCTGCAGATATACGGTGGTATGGGGTACAGTGCCGATACTCCAATGGAAGCAGCATACAGAGATATCCGAATTGCCCGTATCTATGAAGGTACTAACGAAATCAACCGCATGCTTTCGGTAGGCATGCTGCTGAAAAAAGCTATAAAAGGCCAGCTTGACCTTATGACACCAGCCATGAAGGTGGCCTCTGAATTAATGGCAATTCCATCGTTTGATGCTCCTGATTATAGTAAGCCCCTCACTCAGGAAATGGAAATCATAGACAACTTAAAAAAGGCCTTTCTTATGGTAGCCGGCAAGGCAGTTGAAAAGTTTGGAATGCAGATAGAAGACCAGCAGGAAATCCTGATCAATGCAGCGGATATATTAATAGAAACTTACGTAGCGGAATCAACCGTATTGCGCGCGTTGAAAACCCTGCATCGCAATGGTGAAGATGCTGCCCGATATCAGATCCTTATGGCGCAGCTTTACACATTTCTAGCTGTGGAAAAAGTGCAAAAAGCTGCCAGAGAGGCTATTTACAGCTTTACTGAAGGCGATGAGCAGCGCATATTGTTGATGGGTCTGAAACGTTTTACGAAATACCAGCAGCCTGTAAATCCAAAAAATATCAGAAGACACATTGCTTCAAAACTCATTGAAGAAGGAAGGTATTGCTTTTAATACCGATTGTTGAGAAATGAATAAAATGTTCCTTGAGACACCGGAGGTCAACCTCCGGTTTTTTCTTTAGAATTATGCTGAGTTGCGTGCATTCCTGAGGTAAAAACCGATGTTTTTATTTGACCGTAAGTACTTGATTTTGAAAGCCAGTGAAGAAAAAAGCCCCGGTAATCTCCGGGGCTTTGTACCTACGTATAGATTTTTCTGGCTACAGCATCATTTTCATAGGATCTTCCAGTAGCGATTTGAACGTTTGCAAAAATGCTGCACCAGTAGCACCATCAACTGCTCTGTGATCACAACTTAGTGTCACTTTCATCACATGGCCCGGCACAATTTCACCATTTTTAACAACAGGAACTTGGCGGATTCCACCCACTGCCATGATACAAGCATCCGGTGGGTTGATGATGGCTGTAAACTCGTCGATACCAAACATGCCAAGGTTGGAAATGGTAAAAGTATTGCCCTCCCAATCAGATGGTTGTAATTTTTTGTTTTTAGCTTTTTGGGCATATTCTTTTATTTCAGCCGCTATGGTGCTCAGACCTTTTCGGTCGGCATGGCGAACGACGGGTACCAGTAGCCCTTCTTCCACAGCTACGGCCACACCAATGTTAATATCGTGGTTGTAACGGATTTTTTCACCTAACCAGGAGGCATTGATTTTCGGATGTTTTCTGAGGGCAAGAGCTGCTGCTTTGATTACCAGATCATTGAATGATATTTTGGTTTCGGAAATTTCATTGAGCATTCTTCGTACCTCCATGGCCTTGTCCATATCAATTTCGATGGTGAGGTAGAAGTGTGGAGCCGAAAACTTGCTTTCGGCCAGCCTGCGGGCTATAGTTTTCCGCATTTGAGAAATTGGTTCTTCCGTATATGGTGCTCCGGATGGTCCCGGTGTATAAGTGGTTTCTTTCGGATAAGAGGGAGCCGGTGCTTCTGCTTTTGACTCCTCTGCAGCTGCTTGTTTTGGAGCTTCTTCAGGCTTGAAGTTTTCTATGTCTCTTTTGATTATTCTGCCGCCTTCACCAGTGCCTTTCAACTGATTAATATCGATTCCTTTCTCTTTAGCCAATCTTCGGGCCAGAGGGGATATTTTAATTCTTTTACCTTCTGTCTCAATTTCCTCTGTGTCTTCTTCAGATGGATCTTCCTTTTCTGATTTACTGGCTAGGTTCTGAGGCGATTTCTCATCAGAAGCTTTCTTTTCTGTGTCTTTACTCTCTACCGGTTGATCAGAAGATTTCCCATCGATAAGAGCTGAAATATCCTCACCTTCCTCTCCCAATATAGCCAAAATGCTATCTACCGGAGCTGTTTCGCCTTCATTGACTCCAATGTAAAGCAATACTCCTTCCTGGAAGGACTCAAATTCCATTGTAGCCTTATCGGTTTCGATTTCAGCCAGCAGATCGCCTTCCTTTACCTTATCGCCTTCTTTTTTATGCCATTTGGCCACGGTACCCTCCGTCATGGTATCGCTGAGCCTGGGCATGGTTACAATTTCTGCCATAAGTCTTTTATCTTAAAATATGTTGATAAACGGATAGTCTTTCTGTACATATACATCTTCATAGAGCTGTCCGGGCTCTGGAAACGGGCTGTTTTCTGCAAATTCCACGCATTCATTGATGAGATTTTTCACACGCTCTTCAATAGCCTCAATTTCAGGATCTGTAGCCCAATGGTTTTCTTTTATCACATTGAGTACCTGCGTTAGGGGGTCTACTTTCATGTATTCGGCTACTTCTTCTTTTGTACGGTAATGCTGAGCATCGCTCATTGAGTGGCCTTTAAATCGGTAAGTTTTGATTTCGATAAAGGATGGACCTTTACCAGCGCGGGCGTTGTCGATTGCTTCCCACACTCCTTCATACACATCTACGGGATTCATACCGTTGACTTGCCAGCAGGGCATTTCATAGCCGAGGCCGAGTTTCCAGATTTCAGTGTGATTGGCTGACCGCTCTACTGAAGTTCCCATGGCATAGCCGTTGTTTTCGACGATAAAAACCACAGGAAGTTTCCACATCATGGCCATGTTCAGGGTTTCATGAAGCGAACCCTGCCGCACGGCACCATCGCCCATAAAGGTAAGTGTGACATGGGGTCGGTTTAGGTATTTGTCGGCAAAAGCGATGCCTGCCCCTAAAGGAATCTGACCTCCGACTATACCGTGACCTCCAAAATAGTTGTGCTCTTTAGAAAACATATGCATGGATCCCCCGTTTCCTTTGGAGCATCCGGTCTTTTTGCCAAGCAGCTCCGCCATTACGAATTTTGGATGAAGTCCCAAACCTATAGGCTGTACGTGACAACGATATCCGGATATCATTCTGTCGCCAGGTTCCAATGCGTATAGACAACCGGCCAATACAGCTTCTTGACCGTTGTATAGATGTAAAAATCCTCTGATTTTCTGTTGAATGTATAATGCTGCAGCCTTGTCTTCAAACTTGCGCCAAAGCAGCATATCTTCATACCATTTGAGGTAAACTTCCTTGGTGATTGGTTTTTTCGGCATGTTGGTTCCTTTACCGGGCAAAAATAGGTAGACCTGCCAATTTTTAAAGGTCTTTTTTAGCTGAAGAAAAGGTATGTGTTCTTTTTACACTCAGTTATCAACTATTGGTTTGAGCATTCGGCCGTCGCGTTTTTAAAGATTTTACTGATCTGATCTGCCTTTGCTTACCTTTGGGCCGGAATTTTCATAAGGCAGAATTCCCGTAAAAACTCCACAGATTTATAAACCATATCAATGGATTCTTTTTTTTCTTCAAATCGTAAAATTGGAATTTTAGGAGGTGGTCAGCTTGGAAAAATGTTGGCACTTAAGGCAGCACAGTGGGATTTTTCGCTAAAAGTACTGGATCCTTCGGCTGATGCACCCGCAGCCCATGTTGTCAAAGAATTTTGTCCGGGTGATTTCAGAGATTTTGACACGGTAATGGATTTTGGTAAGGACTGTAGCGTGATTACTATTGAAATTGAAGACGTAAATACCGATGCCCTTCTTCAACTAGCGAGCAAAGGCATAAAAGTATATCCACAACCCGGTCTTGTAGAATTGTTTAAAAATAAACAAGAACAAAAGAAATTTTACCAGAAAAATCAGTTCCCTACTGCACCGTTTACTATTTGTGAGCGTATCAGCGACGTTATGGCTCTGAACGATTCCGGCAAACTTTCCTTTCCGCTTGTTTGGAAGGCAGCCATCGGAGGATACGACGGGCGAGGAGTGATCAAGCTAAGCAGTTCCGGGGATCTATCAAAGCTTCCGGATATTCCTTGCATCCTTGAAAGCCATATAGAGCTCAAAACCGAGGTAGCAGTAATTGTTCACAGAAATGAAATCGGCGAATTGGTCTGCCAGCCCCTGGTTGAAATGTCTTTTCATCCGGAAGCTCATTTTGTGGAAATGGTTTTTACTCCATCGCATATTGACTTTGGTCTACAGCTCAAGTGCATAAATATTGCTACCGAATTAGCAGAAAAGCTTTCTTTGGTAGGTACCCTGGCTATAGAATTTTTTATCACAGCTTCAGATGAGGTATACATCAATGAAGCTGCGCCAAGAGTTCACAATTCCGGCCACCTTACCATAGAAGCTACCCCCTCCTCCCAGTTTGAGCAACATCTCAGAGCCATCGCAGGACTGCCTCTCGGAGCAAGCCACCTGATTTCACCTGCTTGCATGATCAATCTGACTGGCGCACCCGGATACATAGGACCCGTAAAGTATGAAGGCGCCGATGAAGTACTCAGCATACCCAATACCTGGCTGCACCTCTACGGCAAATCTGTGACACGACCACATCGGAAGATGGGTCATATAACCACTATAGACAAGACTCTGGAATTGGTTTTGGAGAAAGCCGTAGAGATAAAAAAAATGATTAAGGTTATTTCTCAATAATTTTTATGGCCAAAAGAAAAATTCGTCTTATCAGCGTAATGAGCGAGCTAGGGGCAGGAACAAGAGGAGCCAGTCTCGGACTTGATGCCATGCGTATAGCCTCTTTTAAGCTCAACCCTAAATTTTTTAAAAAATATAAAGTGGATGAGGTCAAGCACCTCAACAACATGCTTTTTGAAGAAGACGCAACCCCTTACGCCAAGCGTCTGGACGGTATTGTACAGATGTACAAGCGAATAGAGGAAAGCATCGATGAAGTACTCGACCATGGCTATTTTCCAATTGTAATATCAGGCGACCACAGCAATGCCGGTGGAACAATTGCCGGCATCAAAACAGCTTATCCTAACAAAAGATTAGGTGTCATCTGGATTGATGCGCACGCCGACCTGCATTCGCCCTATACATCTCCTTCCGGCAATGTACACGGCATGCCCCTGGCCACCGCTTTGAGTGAAGACAATCTGGACTGCAAACTCAAAAAAGTGCCCGAAACCACCCTTCAGTATTGGAATCAGCTCAAGGGCCAATCACCACGGATTCAATACAGCGACCTGGTCTTTATAGCGCTCAGAAGCACCGAAATGCCCGAAGATTACTTGATCCTCCGAAATAAAGTGCCTGTAATCCGCGTGCAGGAAGTAAGGGAAATAGGCCCTGTAAAAACTGCGGAAAAAGCACTTAATTACCTGAAAGATTGCGACATCATCTACATCTCATTTGATGTAGACAGCATGGACCCCTCGGTATCACGTGGCACAGGTACACCCGTGCCCGGCGGACTTTTTGAAGAAGAGGCCACAGCTATCATTGTGCGCCTTCTGGAAGACCCCAGGGTAGTATGCCTTGAATTTACAGAAATCAATCCTGTTCTCGACGATAAAGGCAATGCCATGGGCGAAGCTGCCTTTCGCATACTCAATACTGTAGTGGATGTATTAAAATCTAATAACTGACATGAATGACCTGAAATACACGCTGGCACAGACACTACTCCATCTGCTTAATAAGCGCCTTAACATAAATATCAAACAGATTGACCTTCAACCTACCCGTAAGGATTTTGAAGGTGACCTGACCTTTACGGTGTTTCCACTGGTAAAAATTACTGGAAAAAATCCGGAAATTCTCGGTCGCGAACTCGGCGAAATGCTCATGGAATCAGCTCCTGACCTGGTAGAAAAGTTCAATGTAATTAAAGGTTTTCTAAACATATGCCTGAAAAAAGAGCTCTATCTGAAAAAACTCACTGAGCACTATCGATCAGGTCAATGGATAACCCCCGTTTCCGATGCAGGTGCAATAATGGTGGAATATTCGTCTCCCAATACCAACAAACCGCTTCACCTGGGACATATTCGAAACTGCCTGCTCGGTTGGTCGGTATCAAAACTTTATGAAGCCATCGGCCATAAAGTATACAGGGTCCAAATCATTAACGACCGTGGTATTCATATCTGTAAGTCGATGGTTGCATGGAAAAAATTTGCCAACGGTGCCACACCCCAGTTCAAAGGCGTAAAAGGAGACCACTTCGTGGGCGATTACTACGTATTGTTTGAAAAAGAGTACAAAAGACAAGTACAGCAGCTTATGGCCAGGGGTGTAAAAGAGGAAGATGCCAAAGAAAACGCCCCTATCATGCTGGAAGCCAGGGAAATGCTAAGGCTATGGGAACAGGGAGACCCTGACACTATGGCACTGTGGAAGCAAATGAACGAATGGGTGTACGAAGGTTTTGACCAGACATACCAAAAGCTTGGAGTCAGCTTCGACAAAAATTACTATGAAAGCGATACCTACAGACTAGGAAAAGACGTGATATTGAAGGGTTTGCATGAAGGTATATTCTTCCAAAAGGAAGATGGATCAATATGGGTGGATCTCACTTCAGAAGGACTCGATCAGAAACTGCTGCTCCGACGCGACGGCACATCGGTGTACATAACCCAGGATATTGGAACCGCAATTGCCCGATTTGAAGAGTTTCCCATTCATAAACTTATTTACACCGTAGCCAATGAGCAAGACTACCACTTTAAAGTGCTCTTTTTGATATTGAAAAAACTAGGATTTCCATGGGCAGACCAATTGTATCACCTTAGCTACGGTATGGTAGAACTTCCTCACGGACGAATGAAAAGCCGGGAAGGTACTGTAGTAGACGCCGATGATCTGATCGATGAAATGATTAAGACCAGTGCTGACCTTACCTCCAGCCTGGGCAAAGCAGAAGGACTTTCAGATGAAGAAAAACTGGAGCTTTACCATATCATAGGATTGGGAGCCTTAAAATATTTTATCCTTAAAGTGGATCCGAAAAAGAAAATGATTTTCAATCCCGAAGAATCTATTGATTTCAACGGACATACAGGTCCCTTTATTCAATATACCCACGCCCGTATCAACAGTCTGCTTCAAAAAGCTTCAACACCTGATCTGAAGGCATTGCCCAAAGAGCTGTATGCTGAGGAATCTCAACTTCTGAAAACGCTTTTGGATTATAACGACACCGTTCATCGGGCAGCTGCTGAATATAATCCTTCTGAGTTGGCCAACTATCTCTTTGAACTGGCTAGAAATTACAATGCCATGTATCAAAAGTATAGCATCCTGACCGCTGAAAGTCATGAGAAAAAACAATTGAGAATTCTTCTGAGCCACTGTACTAAACAGGTGCTTTACGATGGCCTTCACTTGTTGGGTATATCCGCTCCCGGCCGGATGTAATACAGATTCTGACGCATTTGTCTGAATTTTTTTTTTGAAGCTCATAAGATACGGCAATTACAAGCGTACATATCTCTCATAGAAAAATGAAACTTTGAAGTATGAGATAGGCTTTATTATTTCCCTTGTTTTAGGTTTGCAAACATGAATTCTCATTTTCACTTTCTCAACTGGATTGGTCGTTGGTACAGAAAGGTGTGGACCAAGACTTGAGGATACAATTTTAATCTTTATGTGTGGTCATCTTTACGATTTGATGAATCACACCGTCCAACTCAAAGGCTGCCTCCTTTATGTATTGGATAAATTTCTCCAGCTCATCGCGATTGTCTATCATGCAGTTTTCAAGTGCTTGGGTCAGACCAAGGAGCCTGGCCAACGGAGCCCTGACCACATGGGATTGTAAAAAAGCAATTCGCCTGAAGGTCTCGTGAAAATCCTCGATTAATGCTTCCTTTTGTTTGGTTTCCTCTATATTGATCAATAATACGAGCAGACGGCTTTGGCCATCCTCTTCAAAAATACCTACCTTTACCAATGTCCAATTGTAGGTTTGGTCTGAATTTAGGGTGCGAATAGCCAAAGTGTTGGGCTTTTGGGACGAAAAAACTTCTTTGAAAAATGTTTGACTTAATTCCCAATCATCCTGGTGTACAAATTGCAAGAAATTTTTACCAATCACCTGCTCTTTACTAAACCCTGACAAAGATTGCACATTTTCGGATACAAAGCTGATTTGTCCATCCTGTTCGATGATGAGCACCAAGCCACTTAGCTGATCCAGCAGGGTTTTGTAACGTGTCGACAAGGTATTAAGTTGTTTTTTGTTTTGAACTACCTGGGTTATGTCTACCATGTAATGGACTACCCCCAGCAATGCACTTTTTTTTGAATAAACGGGTTTGATGGTAAGAATGTACGATCTCCCATTTGGTGAAGTTAGCTCATACTGAATGGTTTCCCCTTTTAAAGCCCTGCTGTAGGCATCGCGCATCAGTCCTGCATGATCTCCTCCTGTGTACAGCATCGCGTCATCTCCAGGAAGAGGCTCTCGTCCGAACTCCTCTTTTACGATTTGAACCGCCTTCCGATTGGCCAGCCTTAGTTTCAGTTGACAATCGTAAAAGGCCCAGGCTTCGGATGATAATTGGTCAATGACGGTCAGGAATTCTTCTTTAATCTGGTCGGATTCACCGGTGTACAACGGCGTTACGATCTTACCCAGGCAAAAAATGGCCGCTACCTTACAGGTAGTGTCAGGTATGGCGGTAAACTCCCACTCTGTGAAGTGTACGCCTTTGCCGTATTTACAAGGCTTTCTCAGCAATACTTTTTGGGGTATTCCAATCTGATTAAGACATTGATTTACAGTATAATGCATTTTATCAAAATCGAAATTCATTACCTGTTCCTCGGCTGAGTGTCCAAGTACCTCCTCTGGTGAATATCCGTATAGAATTGAATACCCTCGATTGATATACCGGATGATCCCTTTCAAATCTGTAATCAACACGGGAAACTCTTTGCTGCAGTGCAAATAATCAGGCACTTCGACAGAGGATTCACTGTTAACGCTGACGATCATTTAATTTATCAATTGCTTTACCAATACTCAAAAGTATATACACCTACTTTGCAGGAAAAATTTTTTATATGTTCAACGATTTTATTACTGTAACCATGGTGCTTTTTGCCGTAATAGATATTTTGGGTTCTATACCCTTAATTATCTCATTAAGACAAAAGGTCGGGCATGTGCAATCGAAAAAGGCAACTCTCGTTGCCCTGGTGATTATGGTTGTATTTCTTTTTACAGGTGAAAAGCTTCTGGGGTTGCTAGGTGTGGATGTAAACAGTTTTGCTGTAGCTGGTTCTTTGGTTTTGTTTTTTCTGGCAATAGAGATGATTTTGGGCATCAGGATTTACAAAGAAGAAAACCCGGATACAGCCTCAATAATCCCAATTGCTTTTCCACTTATTGCTGGTGCCGGTACGCTCACCACAATTATTTCTCTTCGGGCAGAGTATGAATATACCATCATTTTAGCCGGAATTTTAGTCAACTCTTTGTTGGTTTACATCGTGCTGAAGAACACGGAAAGACTGGAGAAACTCTTTGGAAACAGCGGCCTTGGAATATTGAGAAAATCTTTTGGCATTGTACTCCTGGCGATTTCCATTAGGCTCTTTACACAAAACATCAAACTACTGTTTTAAAGGATTGAAAATAATTCTGAAGGTAGTGCCTTCATTTACCCTGCTTTCTACCTCAATTTTACCCCCCATCGCTTCAATATGAGCCTTTGTGAGAAATAATCCCAATCCCTTAGATTCCGGATGCATGTGAAATGTTTCAAACATGCGAAACATTTTATGTCCGTATTTATCAAGGTCTATACCCAATCCATTATCAGAAATTTCTAATTGTTTTATGCCATTTTCTTCTTTATACTCATATTTAATATAGCTTTTTACATCTTTTCTACGATACCGTATAGCATTGGTCGTAAGGTTTAGTATTACGCTTTCGAAAAAAGCCGGATTAAAGTCCACGTTTTGTTCTTTGGATATTTCATTTATGATTAAAATATCGTTGGATTCTATATCTTTTTTAACAACTTTAAGTACTTTTTCAAGCACTTCACAAATATTGACTTTTTGTATATTTTCTTTTCCTTTTTTTTCTGCAGCAAGTGATTCGTTGAGTGTTTTGATGGTTTCCATCAGATTGGCTGAAGCCACCTGTAACAGATTCAGCATCTGATTTTTCTCGCTGGCGGGCGTGAGCTCACTATTGATAAGCTCCACCAGACCATCGATATTAGCGGCATAGGCTCTGATGTTGTGACTTACTATATAGGTAAAACTCCTCAGGCGCTCGTTTTGATCTGTGATAATGGCAATTGTATTTTGAAGTTCTTCTTCCTTTTTCTTAAGTTCGGTAATATCGATTCCAATCCCTAAAATTCCAATAATGTTTTCACTAACATCCCTGTAAGGAAATTTGGATATCATCATAAATTTCCTGTCACCTAAGTGATTGGTGTATTCGATGATCTTATTAATTAAAGGTTTCCCTTTTTTTAATACTTCGATATCTTCTTTGTAAATTCCTAAAGCAACTTTACGATCGTAAAATTCGAAATCAGTACGACCGATAACTTCTTCTTCCGAGGTTTTTCCAAGATATAGGATCTCTGCTTTGTTAACAAGTATTTTTTTTAACTCTTTGTCTTTGAGATAAATTGTATTGGGAAGATTGTCGATTACGGTTTTCAGCAAATGCTGTTCGTTTTTCAACTGAAATTCAATTTCCTTGCTTTTCGTTATATCTCGAATCAGTAGCAATACCGAGTTGAAATCTTTCATTACACATCGGGCTTCGTAAAACCGTCTTCGATTTCCAACATCTATTTCAAAAATAAATTCACTCAGCTCTGCAGTACGGAATGTTTGTTTAATGTTATCTACTATGATTTTTCCGGAATTTTCTGGCATTACATCTGGTACAGTTCTACCCAGAAATCTCGAAGGAGGCATCAGCAATTGACCAGGCTCAAAGGCATGATAATCAATATATCGAAGCTCTCTGTCAATGATAAAAATCAAATCAGGAATTGCATTGAGAATTGCTCTGTTTTTTCGTTCACTTTCGCGTAGTTTCTGTTCCTGTTCTATTTTATGGGTGATATCATTTTCTACGGATATATACATCGTATGTCGCCCTGAACTGTCAAAAATCGGAGTAATGTTTAGCTCTACCCAATAAGGTTTTCCACTTTTAGTGTAATTGAGTATCTCCTGGGTAAATGGCTTTAATTCTTGAAGTTTATTAGACATTTCATTGATATGTTTTTTACTTGTTTCTTTTCCTTGCAGCACATCTCCAGGCTTTTTTCCAATCATCTCATCCAGGGTATACCCCGTAAATTTTTCGAAGCTTCGATTGACCCAAATGGTATATCCGTTGTGATCGGTTATGATGACCATATTTTGAGTATGAGAAGCTACCAGTGAAAGCAGTTCTAATTTTTTGTTTATTTCCTTAAGTTCCGTGATATCATTTTTTATCGCGATAAATCCGGCGATTTTTTCTTCTATTATCACCGGAGATATGTGAGCACTTTCGTAATACAAAGTACCGTTTTTTCTTCGGTTTATAAATTCCCCTCTCCAGGTTTTACCGGATATGATCGTATTCCACAATTCTTTATAGGTCTCCTCAGATACCAATCCGGATTTTAGAATTCGCGGATTTTTTCCGAGAATATCCTCATGTGTATAGCCTGTAATTTCTGTAAACGCTTGGTTTACATATTGAATATTTCCTTCTGGATCTGTCATTACTATAGAGGCTGGACTCTGCTGAATAGCTTTTTCCAGCATAGCCAGCCATTGGAGCTGCTTTTTCTTTTGATCGATGTTTACCGAAATTATGTATAAAGTATAGCTACCATCAGGATGATAATCTACGGTTACTTTATCAAATTGCCAGATGTATTCACCAGATGCATTTAGTATTCTGAATTCATACTCAAAAGAATTGATTTTGTTTTGTGTGTTTCTGAAGAATGTACTTTGAACTGACTCTCTGTCCTCAGGGTGAATATAATTGAATATTTCACTAAGATTTTGATACCGTTTGTCGTATCGAGGTACTCCGGTTATTTTAAAATAATTGTCGTTGGCATAAACTAGTGAATTATTTTTAATGATTGCCAGGCCATCTGCTGTATTTTCTGCCAGTTTTCTGAATTTTCTTTCGCTGTTTCTAATTTCAATTTCACCCTTAAAACGATGAAAAAGATTAGATACTTCTAGTGATATAAGTTGAAAGATTTGAATGTCTATTTGTTCTTTAGAAAGTAATAGGAGAGAACCTTTGTATTTTTTTAAATCTTCTTCCGTAGAGTGATAGATGAATACATTGCTCTTTTTTGCCTCATCCATCAATTTCTTTTGGACACTTAAGGTATGTAAAGATGATTCATTATTTGATAAAAAAAAATTTACACATTTTTCTAATAATTCACTGTGATACTGTGTGTTTTCAGCGCTGCTGAAAAGGATATCATCCTGTTTCCAGACAATGGCTTCTGCGCTGATGACTTTACAAATGCTGCTCAATACTCTGGTGAACACTTGTTGCAGATCCGTATTCTCATTTACCTCTACGTTTAGGTATTCAATGATGATTTGATTGATTTGATTTTCGATTGCCAGTATTTGTTTTGTTTTTTCGATTTCTGTAATATCAGACAGGTAGAGGATAAATGCAGAAGATTCGTCAAGTTCTATATTATTGATTCGCGACAAATATTTTCTCTGATATACGGTGGTCAACACACTTTCTGAAAGTCTGCCGGTAACGAGTTTGTAAAAGGCATCCTGGCTGGATGGATCTATCCATTTTCTGAAATCGTCACTTGTTTTTTCGGAAAAAAAAAATTGAAGAAGTGCACAATTATTGTATTTTATAACCCTAAAGTTTTGGTCAATCAAAACGATTGGCTCGGGAATGGAGTGAAAGAGAGTTTCAATAAATTGATTCTTTCGCTCCAGCTGGTTGTTGATTCGCAGGAGTTCTTCATTTTGGTATTCGAGTTCTTTTTTAAATATAAGTATGTTTTCGGCCAGGTTTTCGATCTGACTTTCGGTATTTTCCCCATTGTTGAGAAATTCCTCTATTTTTTTTTTAATATCCTCTTTTTTCATCGGGTACTGCATGCATCATCATGTGATCTGATACATCCATCACGATTCCGACTAGTTTCAGAGGATTTCCTAGGTCATCGCGGGCGACCACTCCGCCTCGATCGTGATAGATTTTATAGCTCCCATCTTTGCAACGAATGCGGTAAACGGTGTCCCACATGGGTATTTTACCTTCCAGGTGGTCGCGCATTACCTGCATAGTGTGTTCATAGTCCTCTGGGTGGATGAGTTGACAGATTTCGTACACATCTTTAGGAAATTCACTAAGGGAGTAGCCAATCATGGTGGCTTTTTTTTCGTGCATTGTCACCTGTCCTGTTTTTACATCCCATTCCCACCAGGCCATGTTGCCCATTTCCAGAGCCATCTGCAATCTTTGGGTGGCTTGATTCAGGGCTTTTTTCTGCTCGTAAATGTTCTTTAGATTGGTAAGGGTGACCAGTATACCATCTACAGCCTGAAAATCAGTGCGATAGGGAGCTATTCGCAGCAGATATACATGCTGGTTAACTTCTATTTCCTTTTCAATAATTTGGAGATTTTTCTGCACTGATTTGATATCTTCCAGAAAATCAGGATATAATATGGAATTTGAGAAGTGCTGAATCGGGCGACCGATGTCAAAATCCATCACATGGCTCAGTTCGCTAAACGATGGGGTAATTTTTCGGATGCACATTTTACGATCCAGGTAGAGAGCTGCTATGCCGGTGTTGTTGAGCAGATTGGTAATATCGTTGTTCAGTTGTGTAAGTTCATCGATTTTTATTTGAAATTCGCTGTTTACGGTGTAGAGCTCTTCGTTCACGCTTTGCAACTCTTCGTTGGTGCTTTGCAGCTCTTCATTAGCCGCTATCAACTCTTCATTGGACGATTGTAGTTCTTCATTGGAGGTCTCCAATTCTTCTACCGTAGCCTGGAGGCTTTCTTTTACAAATTGCAGTTCGTACTCCAGCTCTTTCACGCGATCGTGGTAGTGGTCTTCCAGTGTAAGGATTTCTTCTTTTTCAGCGGATTTCTTGCTTTTTCTCTTGTAAAAACTGATGAGATAAATGGTTTCTGCCTCGCTTTCTGCGATTTTGGTCCCCTGAACGTCGTAAGTGATGGATAGATTTTCAAATTTGATGTTTTCGAAAGCTACGGATTCGCCGACATCTTTGAGCCGGCGTATGATGTTGTTTACGACGATCTGAAGATCCTGATGAATGATGTTGGTGAGGTTTTGATTAAACCTGCCGGATTGTATGGAGACAAATGGATTGATGTCGTTGATGACATGCAAGATCTGAAATTTATTGTTGATGACTATAGAAGGTGGTAATATAGCACTGATAATTTTCTCGGTGAGCTCTGACTGGCGCTTTACTTCTTTGAGTAATCCGGTACGCGGTTCGAGGGTGAAATTTCTGGTATTTTGATACATCAGATTGGTCTCTGGGATCAGCAAGGGCTGGTATCCTTCTTTTTTTCTGAAAATTTTGAATTTGACATTGATAGGTTCAAAGGCTTCGTTTAGATCTCCTAGGGTTTCGCTAGTGCCCAAAAAGAGGATGCCCTTTTGTGCAAGTGACATGTAGAACATATTGAGCACTCGGTATTGACTGTCAGGTTTGAGATATATAAATAAGTTGCGGCATATAATCAGATTTATTTTTGAAAATGGCGGATCTTTCAAGACATTGTGGGTGGCGAAAATGACCATCTTCCGAATGGATTCGGAAATCTGGTAAGTATTTTCTTTTTTGATAAAATATTTGGATACCAATATAGGATCTATATCGCTGATAACACTTTCGGCATAGACACCCTGCCCTGCTATTTCGATGGCGGTCTTATCTATGTCGGTAGCAAAGATTTTAACTTCAGTTGTAAGATTGAAAGTGTCAATAAAATCTCGGATCAATAAGGCGACCGAATAAACCTCCTCTCCCGTAGAGCATCCCACTGACCAAACACGCAAGATTTTCCTCTCCTTGCTAAGAAGCTCTGGAATCACATGGTCTTTGAAAAACTCAAAGGCTCCCTCATCTCTGAAAAATCTGGTGACTCCGATCAAAAATTCGCGGTAGAGTACATCTTTTTCCCGGTCGTCCGAAGAGAGTAGTAAAATATATTCATCCAGTGAGTTGAGTCGGTTGATGGACATGCGACGTTCAAGCCGACGGATTATGGTGTTTTCTTTGTAGTAGCTGAAATCAATTCCACTGTAATCGCGGAGTATGTGCATGATTTTGACCAGCTGATCAATATTTTGATTCAGGATTTCTTCTATCCCATTTTTGTTTTCGATAAAAGGATGCTTTATATAGTTGATGATGGCATCTGGCATCTTTGCCGGTGGCAAAATGTAGTCTACCACTCCGGTAGCAATTGAGGATTTGGGCATTCCGTCGAATTTGGCAGTTTTTTCGTCCTGAACGATGACCATACCCCCTGCTTCCTTAATCGCTTTAATGCCAAGGGTACCATCGCTTCCGGTGCCGGATAGTATGATGCCTATAGCTTTTTTACCGTAGTCTACGGCCAATGATCTAAAAAAAATATCTATTGGCAAATTGATACCTTTGTTTTGCCTCTGATCTTCGAGCAGGAGTCTGCCGTGGAAAACCGAAAGATTTTTCTTTGGAGGGATTAAATAAATGTGGTTGGGCTCAATCAGCATTCCATCCTCAATGATTTGAATGGGGATGCTGGTAAAACGCGCCAAAAGCTCGTTCATTAGGCTTTTGTAATCGGGTGATAAATGCTGTACAACTACATAGGCAAGTCCGGTATTGGCCGGCGCATTTTTGAAAAATTCCTGAAGTGCTTCCAATCCTCCTGCTGATGCCCCGATGCCTACTACATATTCAGATTCTGATTTGGACTTACCATTTCTCACTTTCATGTTGTTGGAAGTAAATTATTTATTTAAAATTTCAGCTATTTCTTTTTTTGAAATGGGTTTTATGAGAAATTCATCAATTTCCGGAAAGGAAAACGCCTTTCGGCGATCCTCACCATCAATACTGGAGGTTACTATGGTCACGCTCACGTCTTTGGAGATATTGAGGTGCCGAAGAGCCTCCAAGAATTGCCATCCATTTACTTTTGGCATATTGATATCGAGGAGGATGCGATCAGGTAGCTCATCAGGTGATTTTTTTTGCTTAATCGCTTCCAGGGCCTCGGAGCCGTCCAGATATTCTTCGAGCTCGTGCTCTATCTTAGTAGATTCTATGAGTTTACGGGCGATGAAATTGAATATGGGATCATCGTCCACGAGCATTATTTTCATATATAAAGAAAATTAATTTTCTTTCAAAAGTACGACAACCGGCAAATGATCGCTATAACCTTTTGGCCAATACCGGCCTAAAATTTCCTTTGGATTCCCATTTTTGTCTTTTGTTGTTTTACCGGGAGCGCCAAATGCCATAGGGGCATGACGGTTCGAAATCAGATCCGGATGATCGTAGACTCCAGCACTAAGTACAGTAAAGCCTTTATTAAGCACAATGGCGCGATTGACCATGATCTGGTCCAGTAGGCTCCACTTCCCTTGATAGAGCAAGGTGCCTTTGCCATCTGCCATTTCATTCCATAGCAGATTGAGCAGGTAGGGAGTAAAAATGCCATTGTGGTCTTTTTTGGCATTTCGGATTTGCCGGATGTTTGCGGTCGAAAGAGCGTAGTCTGTAATGGACCTGTTGAAGGGTTCGTCGTTGAAATCGCCCATCACCAGAACAGGTTGATCGTTACCTCTCTTTTCAGCTATTTGATAGAGCCAATAGCTGAGCGTTTCGGCTGCCATAATTCTAAAGGGCTCTGATTCGTATTGCCCACCTGTACGACTTGGCCAATGATTGGCAATGATGATGAGCGAATTTCCCCTTCTTGTGTGAAATTCAGCCTGCAACAGATCCCGGGTAGCCGATCGCTTGTGCAATCTTACAGTAAAAATGAGGTCCTGAGGTACGTTAAAGAGGTCTTTGTCGTATAAAAAAGCAATATCAATACCCCTCTTGTCGAAGCTCGCATGGTGAACATAGGCATAAGTACGTCCGGTAGGTGCTAGTTTTTCTGTAAGTAGCGAGAGGAGTCTTTCATTCTCTACCTCGCAGACACCTGCGATGTCGGGCCCTGTTCCATTGTTCATTTCGGCCAGGACGGAAGCTAGATTGCTGATTTTTCGGTCCAGGACTTGCTCGTTCCATCCCTGAAGGTATCTGCCGATTTTTCGGGTACGCCATTCTGGCCTAGGCGCATCCTCTACATCGAGAAGGTTTTCCAGATTCCACCAGGCTATGTAATAAACGGTTTCCACATTTAAGAATTTTTTCAAATAAAATGATAAACTGGTAAATGCGGAAATGAAAAAAATTATTTTTTAATGAGACTTCCTACAGCTTCTTCGTAAAGTGCTATGTATATAGGAGCTATTTTTTCAATGGAAAATTTACGGGCGTTCTGGATCGCATTCAAGCTGAAGCGGCTGTATAGTGATTTGTCATTTAGGAGCTTCAATGCGTAATGAGCCATGTCTTCCACATTGCCTACATTGGCCGTAAATCCAGTGATGCCATTTAAATTGACCTCCGGCAGTCCGCCTGTGTTGGTACTTATTACAGGGATGCCGGCTGCCATCGCTTCAAGAGCAACCAGGCCAAAGCTCTCCTTCT
This sequence comes from Schleiferia thermophila, assembly GCF_003337435.1. Lineage (GTDB taxonomy): Bacteria > Bacteroidota > Bacteroidia > Flavobacteriales > Schleiferiaceae > Schleiferia > Schleiferia thermophila. Next base: position 675,813 of record NZ_QPJS01000001.1, on the reverse strand, counting down.
CGGAAGGCAACAGCAGCAAGTCAGAGCATTTCAGGACACGGTATATATCCACGGCATTTCCCACAAAAATGACATCATCGATCACACCAATTTCACGCGCTAATTGGCGGGCAGGTTCTTTTTCGGGGCCATCGCCAACCATTAGCAACCTGGCCGGAAGAGACTGGCGGATTAGGCCAAAAGTCCGAATTACATCATGGAGTCTTTTGACAGGTCTCATATTGCTAATGTGCGTAATGATGTTTTGTCCTTCCGGGGCAAACTGCCTTTTAATACAGGGGATCTCCTTCTCAAATGCTTTTAAGTCTACAAAATTTGGAACGACGACAATTTCCTTGGTAATGTCGAAATTGTCGTAGGAATCTTTTTTCAGGCTTTGAGATACCGCTGTTACAATATCGCTGTGGTTGATGGAATAGGTTACAGCCGGTTTGTAAGCAGGGTTGCGGCCTACCACGGTGATATCGGTACCATGCAAGGTAGTAATTACTGGGAGTTTGACGCCCTGCTCCCGTAAGATTCGACTGGCGCTGATGGCTGCATATGCATGAGGAATGGCATAATGAGCGTGAATGACATCAAGTTTCCACTTCAGGGCTGTTTGCACCACTTTACTGGCCAATGCCAGTTCATAAGGCGGGAATTCAAACAGCGGATATTCATGTACCTGCACTTCGTGATAGTAAATGTTTTCGGCCAGTATATCAAGTCGTACCGGCTGGGCATAGGTGATAAAGTGGACTTTATAACCTTTAGCGGCCAAAAACATTCCCAGCTCTGTAGCTACTACCCCACTACCTCCATAGGTAGGATGACAAAGGATTCCAATATTCATAAAACAAAGGTATCCTTCCAGACGTACCGGTTAAACACAACTTACCAAAATCGTATAAAAATCGCAGTAAGAGGAAAAAGCCAAAGCCATAGACATCTTTATTCTCTATCCGAATGAATAGATGTACGTTGCTATATTTGCCACATAGATGAAGCAGATAGTTAATACAAAAAGAGCTCCAAGTCCCATAGGCCCTTACAATCAGGCCATCAGAGCTGGTGACTTTTTGTTTGTGAGCGGACAGATCGCCATCAGCCCCGATACCAATAAACTGGTAACCGGTGATATCGCCGTGGAAGCACGACTCGTGTTTGAAAACATTAAAAATATATTAAACGAAGCTGGACTTGATTTTCAAAAAGTGGTAAAGACGACGATTTTTCTGAAAGATATGGCATCTTTTCCAGTAATTAATGAAATTTACAGCGAATACTTTAAAGAGCCTTATCCGGCCAGAGAAACAGTAGAAGTAGCCAGGTTGCCAAAAGGTGCACATGTTGAAGTATCAGTTATAGCATATTTTGAGTAAAAAAAGCATTTTGATCAGACAGATCCTATTTATAGTATTTATCAGTGTATATACAGTGTCAGCTCAGACCCAAGACACTACTGATGAATACACCCTACGCCGTTCGAATCCTTCGGATAGTTATGAGCGGAGAGTTTCTTCGACTTCAGATGCTTTTTTAAGTGATAAGAAAGTTTTTTACGGAGGAAATCTCGGATTAATGTTGGGCAGTTTTACCAACATAATGCTCAACCCACGCATCAATATTTACGAATCCAAAGTCAGCTCTATTCTAGGCACTGGTCTGATGTACCAATATATTCACGACAGAATTTGGAATGTCAGATACAACATTGCTGGAGTAAATTTTTTAGTCCATAAGCTGCTCTACAATACCCTGTTTGTGGGTGTCGAATATGAAATGTTGAGAATTTGGTCAGGGGAGAATTTTTTCTGGTCGTATCCATTTATGATAGGAGGAGGATATATCACCCTTGGACAAGATAATTTTTACAGCATAGGGTTATTTTATCCCGTTCATCAAGGGGCCAATCAAGTCTATCCAAATTCAATAATTTTTCGTTTCAATATCGGATTTTAATGTAAAATATAAAAAAAACAACAAGTGAAAACAAGGAGAATTGGAATATTTATCGACGGAAATTACCTCAACCACACCAGCAATTACTATCATTACACTCATACCAAACGCCGAAGACTTCATCTGGGCGGACTGCATGACTTTATCCGAAATTGGGTGGCTCAAACCGAAGAGCAAGACCGAAGACTGGTAAAAATAGTAGAGTCACACTATTTCAGAATTCGAATCAATGCATTCGAGGCCAGTAATAGGGGACATCAACTCTACTACGACCGGCAGCTCGACGATATCCTCTCTTACGAAAACATCAGACCTCATTACATCATCTACCGTCCAAATGGCGGAGTAAGAAAAGAAACCCCATCAATGGAAGCCAGACTATCGGTAGAGCTGCTTGATGCATGCTATCAAAACAAGCTTGATGCTGTAGCTCTGATCGTAAACGACGGAGCCTATGCCGATGCCGTCATTAAGGTAAATGCTCTGGGAATTCCAGTGTTTTTGTTTCATTGGGAATTTGATTACCATAACGATGAAGGTACTGAAGTATCCGTTAAAACTTCTTACAATCTGCTGGAAGCCTGTACCTTTACCGTAAACATGAGCGAGCTTATCGACAAGCAGCGCACTACAGATTATTGGATTGAAAAAATCTTTGTCAGCGAACGAGAACCACACGGAAACAAAGACAATGAACTCTTAGAAGAGGATTTTGATTTCACATCGGATGAAAAAGTCCCAACCCCTTCAAACACGCAAAACAATGGCCATATCGACACGACCGACAACGCTATATTCGAGGGTGAAATTCTAACTTTAAAAAATGGCTATGGCTTTATCAAATATCCGAATAACAATCTTTTTTTCCACTATACCGATGTAGTAAATACTGATTTTCAAGAGCTTCAGCCAGGTGAAAAGGTATTTTTTTCAATAGCAAAAAATGACCAGGGACAAGAGGTAGCCAAAGAGGTCAGGAAAATACTGGAATAGTAAGTACAATGATATCGACAAAGCGCGGTCCTATCTGACCGCGCATTTTTTTTGAAAAAATTTCACCCAGGTCCAAATCCCGAATGCAAGTCGTCCTGTATAAAAAAACAATCAACTTGTAAAATTTTTTTCGGTAGGGGCACTTGTTTTATTGTTAGATCTCCATCAAAACAATTTTACATTCTGAGTTTAGCTTTAAAATTATTGTATACAGCAGAGGGTAAAGGCAGACTAGTGGATTGTCAGAACTATTGATTCCAATTTGACAACTCACACTTTTCGCATCAGGGATTTGTATTCAGATATTAAGTGTAAAAATTTGGGATGCGCATCAGGAAATATGACTCTCCGCGAAGAGCGATTCGGCTTAGCTGGCACTGATGCCAGAAAGTTTAGAGGATCTATCAAACTCATTCCTTCATTGATATATCGTGTCTTAGCTGGGCTTTGCAACTCTGGTTTGGGTTTTACAGAGTTCAATAATTTTCATTTACAACTTCATCCTAATGTTGCTGCTCCTAGGAGATAAGTTGTGTTACTAAAATGAAATATTTCCCGACCTGCGGTGTTGTTTGCTACATCTTCCAAGGACAATGGGATGAATTTAGTAGCCTATATTAAAAGGGTTAAGTTCTTTTGCTGATCATTTTTACCTGATCGGCGCAAGGTTTCTTACGAACATAAGGCGATCCAATTATAGAACCACTCGAAACCTCGGGTCATTTCCACTTACTATAGAGTCCTCGATTGTGAATTGGGGCTTGGATTGACCTAAATGAACTGTTGTGTTGTTAATCATACTTTCCATTTCCACGACTGGCCCAAAGGGTGGACAACCGTATTGTTGCCTTAAAACTTTGATTAAAACCATTTCTACCCTTACGATTCTCGCTCTCATCAGACCTAATGAATCGCGCTAATAAGCGCCTATTTGAACATAAAATAATCGAAAAAAACAGGTGCAGGTTACCATTGCATTCACCTATCAGAGAATATTCAGCCAATTAAATTTTTCTTAAGTCCTTTTCTTCCTGCTTGTGGCTTTAAAAAATTCTATGAGTCAAAATGAAGACGATTTTTGTGCATCTTCACTAGTAGATATGGTCAGGAAAAAAATTTGAAAGACCATTAAATTGTAAAAGGAGCTATCAAGTATTTATCTTTGGAAAAATTTATGATGTTTCTGTAATTAAATTTTTGAAATATTCAGGTTAACTTACCAAAGTTCGATGAAGGTGAAGTCAGAGAATGAATCCTTTTGTAGACTGATTTTGATTCCCTCTTAGATGCACCTGCGATGGCACAAAAAACCCGTGTTCATTCATGAGCGGATGTATCTGATCAAAAGTACTTACACACATATCTCCATGTTTCTACTCCCTCAGAATTTTTAGGAATTTCGAATACTGTTTTATATTCTAATCAGCTATAAAAGAAGAGAATGCTTCATAAGAAACTTTCATCGAATTATTTTGAAATTTTTACTTAAAAAATGACAAAACATATCGGAAGAATTGTATTGATTTTATTTATCATACTTTGCATTTTTCAACATTCAGTGTAAATAGAAAAAACGGGAATAAAGTTGAAAAATCTTTTGCGCAAAATTCAGATTTCTTCCATTTGGATATCGTGTATTTGGGATATTTACAATCAAAATAAAGTACATAATTTTTCAAATTTTGAAAAGGATATTCGTTAGTCTTTGTGCTAATGATTAAGTATAACCAATGGTGATTACCAGTCCACTCGGTCCATCTTACTGATGTTTTGCAATTTTATTCCTTATCAATGGCTTAAAATCTTAAAATTTGTCCCCAAGAAAACAATTGCTGTGCGCATTGCTGTCAATACACGATTTCTGATACCTGGTCGTATGGAAGGTATTGGTTGGTTTACTTACCACACATTGAAAATTATCACTCAAAAGCATCCTGAGGTCGAATTTATTTTTCTCTTTGACCGGCCGTGGGACAAAGGTTTTGTTTTTGGCCCCAATGTGCATCCTGTGATATTGAGACCACCGGCTCGTCATCCGGTGTTGTGGTATTTGTATTTCGAATACTCTATCCATGAATATCTCAGGCGACATCGGTGTGATTTGTTTTTGAGTACCGATGGCTTTCTAAGCCTTCGACATAAAAAAACACCTCAATTGGCGGTGATACATGACATCAATTTTGAACACCATCCCAAATTTTTGCCTCCGCTTGTTCGAGCTTATTACCGACACTTTTTCCCCAGATACGCCCGACATGCCCGAAGGATTGCAACGGTAAGCCAATGGTCTGCGAATGATCTGGTCAAAACTTATGGTGTGACATCCAGCAAAATTGATGTGGTGTATAATGGTGCCTCCGAGATTTTTGCTCCCATTAGTCCCGCAGAAAAAGTGTCAAAGCGGCAAATGATATCAGATGGCAAACCGTATTTTATTTTCGTGGGTGCCTTCAATCCAAGGAAAAACATTGAAGGGCTTTTCAGGTCATTTGATCTATTTGCTGATCGCATCGACCGGGACTTTAGGTTGGTAATCGTCGGTGAAAAAATGCATTGGACCACAAGTATGCAGGATTCATTCAGGCAAATGAAACACCGGGAAAAAGTAATCTTTGCAGGCAGGCGACAGGGTCGCGAACTCAATGACATTCTTGCTGCCTCAGAAGGCTTGTGGTTTGTGTCGAATTTTGAAGGCTTTGGGATCCCCATAGTGGAAGCCTTTCGCGCTGGGGTACCGGTAATTACCTCAACGGTCACTTCGCTGCCGGAAGTAGCTGGCGATGCAGCTTTGCTATGCAATCCTGCTGACCACTATGCCATAGCTGAAGCTATGCTACGGCTGGCGAGAGATTCTAAATTGCGCAATGCTCTCATCATCAAAGGAATGAACAGAGCAAAACTCTTCACATGGGAAGATTCGGCCGTTCGACTTTGGCATTCAATTGAAAAAACACTTCTATGAGCAGCTTACAGGCATATTATCAAACAGCTGTACCTGAAGCCGGCTGTGACGAAGCCGGCAGAGGCTGCCTTGTCGGCCCTGTAGTAGCCGCTGCAGTTATCCTCGATCCACTTAGACCCATAGAGGGACTCAACGATAGCAAAAAACTCTCTGTCAGACAACGTGAAGAGCTGTTTATACAGATATGTACAAAAGCTGCTGCATGGTCGATAGCTGAGGTATCTGTAGCAGAAATTGACCATATCAACATACTAAATGCCTCTCTGCTGGCCATGAAGCGGGCCGTGAAAAATCTCAACCTCACCCCTGCTTTGCTGCTGATCGATGGCAATCGATTTCCTCGTTGGGAGATACCGCACCTGTGCTTTGTCAAAGGAGACGCCCGCTTTCAGTCCATAGCCGCAGCAAGCATCCTGGCCAAAGTGTACAGAGATCGCATCATGGCTGAGCTACACATGCATTTTCCGCACTATCAGTGGCTTAAAAACAAAGGCTATCCCACAAAGGCACATATCGAAGCCATCAGAAACTCAGGAGTGAGCCAGCACCATAGAAAGAAATTTGTAAGCAAGTTTACGATACCAAAACTCTTTGATATCTAGCATTTTGCTCTATTTGGCTTACAGCTGTGCATAAAAAAATTCATATAAAAATCCTCAGTTTGTTTCCTTTATTATGAGTTTATATGGTAGGTCAGTTGGCCACCTCACTCATGAATTTGATGCGGACCATGCGAATCTCCTCTTCGGTATATTCACCGCCAAATTCTTCGTATGCATCTTTGATGGAATCCGTCTCAGATTCCATGAAATAGTCATAAATCTCCTCAATTTGGTCATCATCCAATATTCGCTCCAGGTAATAGTTTATGTTGATTCTGGTGCCGGAGTTAACAATACCCTCTATTTCGTCGAGCAGCTCTTCCATGGTGAGGCCTTTGGACTTGGCGATGTCGTCGAGTGATATTTTGCGGTCAGTTGAGTTGATGATGTATACTTTTAGACTGCTTTTGTTTACTACTGACTTGACTACAAAGTCTTCGGGTTTTTCGATGTCGTTTTCCTTTACATATCTGGCTATAAGTTCTACAAAAGGCTGTCCGAATTTTTTTGCCTTGCCCTCACCTACTCCGGGTATATTTTTGAGTTCTTCAAGAGTGGTAGGATAGTGCAGCGCCATTTCATTAAGTGCACTTTCCTGAAAAACCGCATAAGGAGGAACGCCTTTCTTTTTAGCCTCTGATTTAGTCAGGTCTTTCAACATTTTAAAGAGGACCTCATCGAAGGCTGTTGCACTCTTACCGGCCAGAATCAGATCATCGTCGTCATCAGTGATGCCTTCAAAGCTGTTGTCTTCTGCCATCATGAAGGGTTGAGGATGCTCGATGAATATTTTTCCTTCCGGGGTGATTTTGAGTATTCCGTAGGTTTCAATTTCTTTTTCAAGTAGACCTCTGACGATGCACTGCCGGATGACGCTGTTCCAGAAATGCTCGCTTTTATCTGCACCTTCGTTAAACTGCTCGTATTCATCTACCTTGTAGGAGCGAAGCTGTTGATTGAGCTGTCCTTTGAGAATGGCGACTATTTGAGGGGCTTTGAAACGGTTTTGTCCGGATACTACGGTTTCGAGTACTAGTTTTACGTCTTCCTGAGCATCAAATTTCTCTTTTGGATTCCGGCAATTGTCACACATATTGCCACAATTGGCCTCGTCGAATTCTTCGCCAAAATATTTCAGCAGATACTTTCTGCGGCAGCCTGATGTCTCAGCGTATGCAATGGTTTCAGAAATCAGCTGTTTTCCGATTTCGAGCTCAGCAACCTGTTTACCGGCCATGAGTTTTTCCATTTTTTCCAGGTCCTGATAGGCATAGAAGGCTATACAGTTACCCTCACCACCGTCACGTCCGGCCCTGCCGGTTTCCTGATAATAACTTTCGAGTGATTTGGGCATATCGTAGTGGATTACAAATCGCACATCGGGTTTATCTATACCCATCCCAAAAGCGATGGTTGCTACGATCACATCCACTTCTTCCATCAGAAAGGCATCCTGATGACGAGCTCGGGTATGGCTGTCGAGTCCAGCGTGGTAGGGCAAAGCTTTAATGCCATTCACCTGAAGGGTCTGCGCCAGCTCTTCCACTTTTTTTCGACTCATACAGTAGATGATACCACTTTTGCCTATATTGTTTTTTATGAATTTGATGATTTCTTTTTCAGTATTGACCTTAGGTCGAATTTCATAGTATAGATTTTCCCGGTTAAATGAGGATTTAAACACCTTGGCCTTTTCCATGCCCAGGTTTTTTTGAATGTCTGATTGCACTTTGGGTGTAGCTGTGGCCGTAAGCGCTATAATGGGTCGCTTACCTATCTTGTGCATGATGCTGCGGAGGTTCCGGTATTCTGGTCTGAAGTCGTGGCCCCACTCCGATATACAGTGGGCCTCATCGATGGCATAAAAGCTAATAGTGACCGATTTAAGAAATTCGATGTTATCTTCTTTGGTTAGGCTCTCCGGTGCCACATACAACATTTTGGTAATGCCTGCCGTAATATCGTCCTTTACCTGTTGGATCTCCTTTTTGGTAAGGGAAGAATTCAAAACGTGGGCTACGCCGTTTTCGGTGGCAAAACCTCTCATGGCATCTACCTGATTCTTCATCAGGGCAATCAAGGGCGATACAATTATGGCTGTACCCTCGCTCATGAGTGCTGGTAGTTGATAGCAAAGGGATTTGCCTCCACCTGTAGGCATTATGACGAAGGTGTCATTTCCCTCTAGTAAACTTTTGATTACGGCTTCCTGATTTCCCTTAAAGGTGTTGAATCCAAAGAACTTTTTAAGATTCTCGGCTAAGGTTGTGTTGCTCATTTCCTGATCTTCCTAAATATCTGTAAATATATTTTTTGTTGGAGTTAATATACTATGATTGGTTGAAAAATTAACTATCCTCAAAAAAAAGGATTGCAAAAGTAATATGTTGATTCTTAACAATTTTCAAATTTTCAAACACGTAATATGCTTTTTTATCTGTGAACTTTTGAAAGTTAAGCTTATTCTTTCCGCTGATACTTTAACCATTTTGCTCAGAGATGGTATTGGTTCATGAATGTCCAATTCCTTGAACGTAAATCGTTAATTGCATTGTAGAAATCTATTTAACACAATCCGAATCTCCGGTAATAACGCTGTTCTGTACTATCATCATTAGAACAACTTGCAGTGCATTTATTAGCGTAAAAACAGTTTTTGTTCCCGTAGTCTGGATGCTTAAAGCTTTTTTAAAAAAAGAAATCAGGTAATGGATAGGATTCTTCTGTCTCCATATCAGCTATCGTAATAAAATATTCTTTGGACAAAAAAGTTCACCCTGGTAGTATAGAAAGGTCCTATTTCTCTCTCAGCTCCCTGAAAAATTCATTTTAACAGAACAACACCTTTAAAAAAGCATATTTTATAAACGTATTGAGAATTTTCAAGCTGGTAATCTTCGTTTACTGTAAGGTAAGTTCTACCAAAGCATCGGCTATTTTTCGGTCATTTGCCAGGCGAGGTAGTTTATTTTGACCACCCAGCTTTCCGATTGATTTCATATATCGATTGAAGGAATTTTTCGGGAGGACTCTCACTACCGCAGGACGGAGAATTTTTCCTTCGATCAAATCGCGGTAATATACATTTTTTTCCTGCAGTATCTGATCGATGGTTTTTGCGAACGCATCTAAATCGAACGGTAGCTCATCAAATTCGATCCACCATTCATGATAGGGTAAACCACCTTCAGGCGGGGCCACTTGAGGAGCTACCGTGAACTCATTTACCCTACCTCCATGATGCTGCTGAGCAGCCTTGATAGCAGCTTCAACCTCACTTCCAATGACATGCTCACCAAAAGCTGAAATAAAGTGTTTTATACGACCTGTGACGCGTATCCTGTAAGGATTTGTACTTACGAATTCGATGGTATCGCCAATATTGTATCCCCATAGCCCGGCATTGGTGTTGAGAATCAATACGTAATTGACCCCGGTTTGAACTTGTCCGATGTGATATCGCGGTGGATTTTCTTCAAAAAACCGATCGGCTGGGATGAATTCATAGAAAATACCTGCATTCAGCAGGAGCAATAAATCGGAACTGCCGGGCTGATCCTGATATGCTATAAACCCTTCACTGGCAGGATATAATTCCAATACATCAACCTGTCGTCCGATGAGTTTTTCAAAAACCTTAACGTAGGGTTCAAAGGCTACGCCACCCACCACAAGAAGCGAAAAATTCGGGAAAACTTGTCCGACTGTGGACTTTCCGGTGTGCTGTAAAAGTCGCTCAAAATACATCTGAATCCAGGGAGGTATTCCACTGATCAACCGCATGTCTTCCTTCACGGTTTCGCGTACTATGGCATCTACTTTCTGCTCCCAGTCTTCGATGCAATTGGTAGCCCAGGATGGCATGCGGTTGCGCTGCAAATAGCCAGGAACATAATGTGCAACAATTCCTGAAAGTCTTCCCGTTTTAATGCCTGCCACTTCGCTCAGTACCGGGCTCCCCTGTAAAAAAATCATTTTGCCGTCTACAAAACCGGCATTGCCGCTGTGATAAATGTAATGCAACAGCATGTTGCGCGCCCCGCTGATGTGATAGGGCATGCTTTCGCGACTGATGGGAATGTACTTCGTGCCTGACGTAGTACCGGATGTTTTAGCAAAATAAAGAGGTTTACCAGGCCATAGCACATTAGCATTTCCCTCCTTGATTCGCTCAATGTAAAATTTCAGCCCTTCGTAGTCGCGTATGGGAACCTGTTTTTTAAAGTCGATATAATTTGTTATTTCCTCAAAACCGTGCTCTCGACCAAAGTCAGTATTTCTGGCTTGTTGGATGAGTTTATACATCCATTTCATTTGGATTTCAACCGGCTTTGACGCCCATTGACGTGTATCTGCCACCACGTATTTCGCCAGTTGGCGCGCAAAAAAAGACTTTAGCGACATTTTTTATCTCAAAAGATTGTGTTTAGAAGTTGATGAACAATTGTGGATTCATCGGTTGGCCTTTTTGCCAGAGTTCAAATGCAAAAATCGGTTTGCTATCGAATTCACGAGTACTTTCTACAAATGAAATCACTTCGCCTGCCCGCACATTTTGTCCTTTTCTCTTAAGAGGAAATGCCAGATTTCGATATACGGAAATTAAATCATTGCTATGCTGAATGATCACTACATGATTCCAAACAGGATTAAAATCTGCAAACACCACCACTCCGTCATACACACTTTTAACAGACTCTGAGTTAGTTGTGGTGATTTCAATGTGATAATTTTTCTGCTCCGGGTCAAATCCCGCAACCACTACTCCTCTGACCGGCGGAAACAGCAACAATGCACTGAAGAACTGTTCACGACTTACGGGTTGCAGGTTAAATTGCTCCTCCTGTTCTATTTCATAACGAAGTAAGCTGTCGTGCTTACCTATCGTCAGATCAATCTGCACGGAGGTCTCAGCCAGCATTTTGATATCGGTAGAGTCGTCGGGTTGAATTTCACCACTGATCACGGATTTGAGCACAGTGAGATAATTTTCAGCATATTGCAGCTGGCGTTCAAGAGAGTCAATGGCAGCAGCATTTTGTATGGCAAGGCGTTTCAGCTCGGTACTGGAGTATCCAGGTATGTATTCGCGCAAAGGGGTAAAGGCAATGATAAATGTGGTGGCTATCACCAAAAGCAGACTACCCCCGGCTACCAGGGAGAATACAAGAGGCTTGGTCAACTTCACAGAGAACCGTTCTTCGAAGTTCTCATCGTTGAGAATAACCAGCCTGTAGCGATTTTTAAACGATTTTTTTAAACGGTTTCGAAGCGACATCGGCGCAAAAGTATCGAATGGCGCCCGTAATCACACACATTCGGTTAGCAGCTCTGTGACATTGATGATGATTTTGTGTTTGCTGAAGCATTGGCTCAGGTATTTTTTAATATGCTTTTTACTTCGATTTATACCAGGCCTTCTTTTGCAGTAAAAATAAAAAAGCAGTAGTAAAGTATCTTTAATTTTCCCTTATTTCGTAGCCGGAACAGCATAATACAATTCCGATGAAACGTATTTTATGGGGAATATTTGGTTTTACACTTATGTATAGTGGTTGTAAGGACCCAAAAACTTCTGGCGACATGAATCAAAAGGAAGTGTCTTCCGATAGGCCCGTTGTATATCAAATGATGGTGAGATTATTTGGAAATAAGGCAGCGGTAAATAAACCCTGGGGTACAAAAGAGGAAAACGGAGTAGGAAAGTTTGACGATATCACCCTGGAAGCTCTTATGGAACTGAAAGCTCTCGGTGCCACTCATATCTGGTATACAGGGGTACCACATCATGCCTTGGTAGGAGACTATACTCAGTACGGAATTTCAGAAGATGACCCCGATGTAGTAAAAGGACGAGCGGGAAGTCCCTATGCAGTCAAAGATTATTACAATGTGAATCCCGACCTGGCCAATGATGTGTCACAGAGATTGCAAGAATACAAAGCCCTGATTGAGCGCACACACCGAGTTGGGTTAAAGGCCATTATGGATCTGGTTCCCAATCACGTGGCCCGAAGGTACAACAGCATCAGCCGACCGCCGGGAATCAAAGATTTGGGAGAATCCGATGATACCAGCGTGGAATTTCATGTAGACAATAATTTTTACTATATACCAGGTAAATCCTTTAAAGTTCCGGTGTGGAAAGATGGATATCTACCACTTGGAGGTGAGCCACATCCACTGGCCGATGGGTTGTTTGATGAACATCCGGCAAAGTGGACCGGAAACGGCAGCCGTTCGCCACAACCGGATTTCTATGATTGGTATGAAACAGTAAAGCTCAATTATGGAGTGGACCCGGAGGGCAAAAAACACTTTCCTTCTCTTCCTGAAAAATTCAGACAAAAGGATTATCGCGCCCATTATGAATTTTGGAAAAATAAACGCGTACCGGATACCTGGGTCAAATTCAGACAAATTGCAGAGTTTTGGATTGATTTTGGGGTAGATGGATTTCGTTACGATATGGCAGAAATGGTACCAGTAGAATTTTGGAGTTACTTAAATTCTGCCATTAAAAACAAAAAACCAGACGCCTTTCTGCTGGCTGAAATTTACAACCCTAATCTTTACCGCGATTACATCATGTTGGGAAAAATGGATTATCTCTACGACAAAGTAGAGATGTACGACAGCCTGAGAGCGATAGTGGAAGGTCGCGGCAGCACCGATGCACTTCCCTCCATAATAGCACGGAATGCAGATATACAGAGACACCTGCTGCACTTTCTCGAAAATCATGACGAGCAGCGTATTGCAAGTCCGGCCTTTGCCGGAGATCCTATCAAGGCGCTTCCAGCTATGGTGGTATCGGCTACAGTGGACCAAGGCGCCACAATGATATATTTCGGGCAAGAAGTGGGCGAGCCAGCCGCTGAAGATCCCGGATTTGGAAAACCCACCAGGACCAGTATCTTTGATTACATAGGTGTACCAGCTCACCAGCGCTGGATGAACGGTGGTAAATTTGACGGTGGCGCTCTGAGCGAATCAGAAAAAATCCTTAGAAATTACTACAAAACCTTGCTCAACATAGCACGTAGCCACCCTGCACTCACTGGAACACACTACGACCTCCACCTCCACAACAGAACTGCAAAAACGGAGAACTACGATGAAAAAACCTATGCCTTCATCCGCTCAAAAAATATGAGTCGACTGCTGATCGCATGTAATTTTTCAGCGAAAACCAAAAAGCTAAACATAAAAATATCTCCTCAGGTAGTAAAAAAACTACAGCTCAGTCCGGGGACCTATCCCGGAAGTGACCTCCTCTCAGGCCACACTGCTTACCTTGTAAATATTGGCAAATCAGAAGGCTTCGTGGAAATAAATCTTGCGCCATGGCAAAGTGTAGTAGTTGAATTCTGATCAGAGGATGGAAAGCTGGATTGTTTTCAGAGAAAATCTCGTTCAGTCGATTAAAAACATTTTTAGTCATCGACTAAGATCTGTAATCACAATGCTGATAATCGCTTTCGGGATTACTGCATTGGTCGGTATTTTAACCTCTACCTCAGCCATTGAGCAAACGATCAGCGGTCAATTCAGCAGATTGGGCGCCACCACATTTACCGTACAAAACAGGGCATTAAACATCCAAATTGGCCGGAGGAGAAATCCCGTACAGGTATTTCCCCCGATTACTTTGATACAAGCCCGTAAACTAAGTGCTCAACTCGGCGAAAAAGACATCAGCAGCTCAGTCTCTTATCTGGCCACCGGTACCGCCACACTAAAAAGAAATTCAAAAAAAACAAATCCCAACATCGCTATCTGGGCAGCAGAAGGCGACTATTTGCTCACAGCAGGCTATGAATTGGCTATGGGAAGATATTTCACCGAACAAGAGATGCACAGGGGAAGTAATGAAGTCATAATTGGAAATGAAGTGCAAAAATTACTTTTTTCAGAAGAAGAAAATCCGCTGGGTCGATTTATTTATATAGGTTCCAATCGCTACAGAGTAATCGGCGTTTTAAAACTCAAAGGAGCTTCTTCGGGCTTTGGGGGCGACCGCTCGGCCATAATCCCGCTCACCAACGCACGGGCTAACTACCAGAGAACTTCCAGTACCTACGCAGTCAACGTGTTGGCACCCACCGCCGAAGCGCTCGATGGTCTGATTGGTGAGGTCACAGCTATCATGCGGGCTATCAAAAAGTTGAAACCTGACCAACCCAACAATTTCGAAATTATCAAAAGCGATTCATTTGCCCAAATTCTCATCAGCAACCTCAGGTATGTAACACTTGCAGCTACGGGAATTGGCCTCATTACCTTGCTGGGAGCCGCCATTGCATTGCTCAACATCATGCTGGTGTCCGTAACCGAACGCACCAGAGAAATTGGCATACTCAAAGCCCTCGGAGCCAGAAAGGCCACCATACGCCAGCAATTCCTCACAGAAGCCATTGTGCTGACACAAATGGGTGGTGCCGCGGGCATCCTACTTGGACTTGCCATCGGCAATCTGACAGCTTACCTGATAGGTGGAACCTTCACAGCACCCTGGCAATGGATTCTGCTGGCATTTGTGCTGTGTTTTGTAACAGGTGTACTGGCAGGATACTATCCTGCTAACAAAGCTGCCAGTCTCGATCCGGTAGAAGCACTCAGATATGAATAGAGACCACAGCGCTATAATTCTTGACTTAAAAAGGACAAAGCGGAACCATCAGCTCTTGAATGTTATCTGTTAAGTAAAATTAAAAACCGACTCATCCTATATTTTTGAATTCATAGGCCATATCAGCTATATATTCAATATCGGCATTGCTCAGAGCATTGCTCAGAAAGTAACTTTCAAAGGCGGATGGTGGCAGATATACTCCTCTGCTCAGCATGTGATGGAAAAATTTCTTAAAAGTATTTAAGTTGGCCTTAGAAGCTTGTTCAAAGTTGGTTACCTGGTCCACATCAAAGTGAAAAGAGAGCATACTCCCCAGTCTATTAGCAACAAAGGTCCACCCATTGGCACTAAGTGCTTCAGATAGTTTCTTCTCGAGCAATTCAGTTTTATGGTCGAGTTCCGAGTATATTTCAGAATGTTGGTTTAATATGGATAGCGTCGCATATCCGGCAGTCATTGCCAATGGATTGCCCGATAGAGTGCCGGCCTGATACACATTTCCAAGAGGTGCTATAGCTTTCATGATGTCCCTCTTGCCGCCAAAAGCGCCGACTGGCAAGCCACCGCCAATTACTTTTCCAAAGGTGACCAAATCAGCCTGAATACCAAGTCGCTGCTGGGCACCACCAGGCGCCAGTCTGAAACCCGTCATCACCTCGTCAAAAATTAATATAATTCCATACAGGTCACACAATGTTCGAAGTTTTTTCAAAAAATCATTTTGGGGTGGAACACAACCCATATTTCCAGCGACCGGCTCTACGATGATGGCCGCTATATCACCGGGATTTTGGTCTATGAGTCTTTTTACCGCTTCAATGTCGTTGTACGGAGCTGTCAGGGTATCTTGTGCTGTACCTCCGGTCACTCCAGGAACGTTTTGAATGTCAAAAGTTGCGACACCACTTCCGGCTTTTACCAGAAATGAATCCGCATGACCATGGTAGCAGCCGTTGAATTTGATAAATTTGTTTTTGCCAGTGTAGCCCCTGGCAAGCCTTAGCGCACTCATGCAGGCTTCAGTACCACTGTTTACCATCCTTACCATCTCCAGACCGGGGACCATCTCTTTCATCAGTTCGGCCATTTCAATTTCGAGACGAGTAGGAGCGCCAAATGAAGTAGCCACAGACACCTGTCTGGCTACCGCTTCTACCACGGTAGGATGTGAATGACCCAAGATCATAGGCCCCCAGGAGGCGATCAGGTCGATGTATCGGTTACCATCCACATCATAGAGATATGCCCCTTCTGCACGTTCGAAAAATACCGGGGTCCCCCCTACACTCTTAAAGGCACGTACAGGAGAGTTTACTCCTCCGGGAATGCTCTCCTGAGCTCTTTCGAACAGAATTTCACTTGTCCGAATGGAATACTTTACTTTCATACTGACTTCTGATTAAAACTGCTGTAACCGGATAGTGGTCTGATACCATTGGCCGGGTTGTTACCATGTGTTTTATTGTTTTGAATTCAGAACTATGAAATATGTAATCAATTCTGAAAGGATATCGAGTGCGGTTGTAAGTGTGGCCAATACCGGTGCCCGCCTGAGTAAAAGTATCTTGCAATCTTCCGCTGAGCACTTTGTAGGTGTAGGAAACAGGAGTATCGTTTAAATCGCCCAATAGTATAACTGGATGTGGAGACTCGATGATAAATTCCTTAAGCTCTCGTACCTGATGAGCCCTTTTTTCAAATGCCCGGTTGATTTTTTGCAATACAGAGAGATAGTTGGCTTTAAGCTGCTCGGAATCACTTTCTATCGATGGATTTTCGACCATTTCCAGGTCTTCATTAGTGAGTTTAAACGACACCAGATGTGCACAAACCACTCGTGCCATTCCCAATGGAGTTTTAATATCGGCATAAATGAATCCATCCCGGTCATCAGCAGCCTCTGATTGGAAATAAACAACCTGTTTTTGTGCAATTGGAAATTTTGAAAAGATCGCCATTCCAAAATTTTTGTTTCTAAAAGATGTAGCAATAAACTGATATTTGAAATCATTGAATTTGGGAGTGTTTTCTGACTGATAATACTCTTGAATACCAACGATTTGAGAGCCGAGTGAATCCAATAATTTTGGCATAATCTCTTTCACATCCTCATCGAACCAGTGCCAGTGGTTAAAGAGTCGTACATTGAAAGTCGTCACAGTAATGCTTTCTTCTGTAAAAACCTCTTCATTTCGAATAAAATTTTGAAACAATGTATTGGCCTGTGGCAATACGAGGGCGATGGATCCTAAGGTGAGCAACACCCTTAAATTGAGCTGTAATATCCAGTACAATCCCAACAAAACATTTACAATGAGAAACACAGGAAACAGCAAACCGGCTATTCCAATATATTTGACTAAATCAGGGGGTATAAAATAAGAATAACCTGACAGAATAGTAGCAAATACTACTGAAATATGAACACTATAGATGATGAGATTGAGTAGCTTTTTCAATAAGAAATACTGCTTTACTGTTTGCCTATTTTGAATAAAAACTCTTTTTCTTCCTTGCTCAAACTATCATAACCGGACATGGATATTTTATCGAGTATTTGGTCCAATCGCTCTTGGTCCGACATATGCTGGTACCTTGAATACACATTGGTATATCCCTTCTTTGAATATACTTTTCTCAATTTCTTTTTTTTACCAAAAAGAACTTGTAAATAATCAGAAAAATCATAAATCCAATGTGTAATATCCACCCCCCGGTCAAATGATTTTGCCATCAAATAGCCAAAAATAGCTCCACCAAGATGAGCGATGTGTCCACCGGCATTTGAACGCTCAATTCCCGCCAGATCAAACAAAACGGCAATGACTGCTACTACCCACAGTTTTACCTCCAGTACAAAAAAGAGCCTGACCGGATATCCCGGCGCGTATGTGGCAGCAGCAATGATGATCGCCATTACAGCAGCCGAAGCCCCTCTATTGGTAGCCGCCGGTAAAACCGTTTCGAATACTGGGAACAAATTGTAAGAGATAATATACAGAACACCTCCCGCCAGTCCGCCTGAGATGTAGGTGCCCAACAGCTGCTTCTCACTAAAAAAATTCAGAAAAATAAGCCCTCCAAAATACAACCATAGAAGATTAAATATCAAATGAAAAACACCTTCGTGAAGAAACATATAGGTAATCAAAGTCCATGGTCGGGTAACCAAATCGGGTAAAAACGCCGGCAAAGTAAACCAGTAGAGTATCCGATGAGCGAAATTGCTTTGAAAGAGAAATTGAAATATGTTGATAAAAAGAACCACTACAAACACAAGCACATTGACCACTATCAGTCTGGTGAGCATATCTCCATCTTCTATCAATCTTTTCAGCTCCGACCTCATAAGCTAAATTTCTTTACAAAATAACAAATAAGCCCGTTATAAAATGACTCAATTTAATAATAATATCGATCTTCTTTGTTTTGCCAGTATTTTATCAGAATAAATCCAAACAACATGCCTCCTAAGTGGGCAAAATGAGCAATGTTGGACGATGGATCATTACTAAGCCCATTGATCAGCTCCAAAGCCCCGTATATCATCACAAAATACTTGGCCTTAATAGGAAACAGAAAATAAATAAATATATATTGATTTGGGAACATCATGCCAAATGCCAGTAAGACTCCGAATACCGCACCCGATGCACCCACAGTGGGTATATTAAACTTCAGATAATATTGCTGCAAGATATCCCGTGGCACTGCTATGGAAAGGCCTTGATGAATTTCACCAGTGCGAAGCATGGCCAGCGAAAGATCATCGAAACCCGAAGCTCTGAGAATGCTCTCCAGTTTCATCATCTCCCAATAATTGACACCCAGATGCAGCACAGCCGCTCCAAGACCTGTAAAAAAGTAATATATCAAAAACTTCTTTCCCCCCCAGTAATTTTCAATACTGGTTCCAAACATCCATAGGGCGAACATATTAAAAAAAATGTGTCCGAAATTTCCGTGCATAAACATGTGAGTCACCAACTGATATGGTCTGAACTGCTGCGAGCCGGGTAGATACAAACCCAATATCTCATTGAGGTCTAAACCAAAAGTATTTTTAAACGAAAAGGTGGCGAAAAAGAAAATACCATTGATAATCAAAAGGTTTTTAATTACTTCCGGAAGAAGGTTGAATCGGACTGGTCTGTAGTACATGTAAATATGCTATGTTATGAATTGAACAATTTGTCAAAATCAGACAACCGCACAAGGGCAAATGTTTTTTTTCCACGAATGCCGGATGCCGGATTCTCCAGGTTAAACAAATTTTTAACAAGCTGAGCCATTTGTGTTTGCGTAAGTTTTTGCCCGCTTTTATAGGCTGAGCCTGCGGCTATTTTCCGGCAAAGAAAATCATAGAGGACCTCTTCTGCTCCATTCCATTCGGATTCATCAAGGGAAAGGCTTCGCATGATATCCTCAGCATGGGCAGCTTCTAACTCAATTGGTAGTCCGTAAAGGGCTATTTCTGTTTTCCCAATCGCTTCAAAATCAAATCCTATAGAATTCAGCAGTGTTTTAAAGTGGAGGATTCTATCCATTTCACGAGCTGAAAACTCCAGTTTGACAGGGATGAGCATCTGTTGTGAAAGAACCGTTCTGTTTTTTATGGATTTTTTAAGGCTCTCATAGAGCACTCGCTCGTGTGCATACTGCTGATGAATGAGATACGCCTGTTCAAGACGCACATACATAATGTATTTCTTATAGAGTTGAAAAAGCTCAGTTACCAGGTCCTCTGAAAGGGAAATGACCTGAGTGGGAATATCATACCCAAAAAGCGGGTCAGTCTCATCTGGGGAGGATGTATTTGCCTCTACCTTTTGAGCTATTTTATACAGCTCTTCCCAATTTTTAGGAGTGCCTATCGTCGGAACTTTTACCGTGTTTCCCTGTGATTTGTAAGTCTCAGGATTAAAGGGGTT
The DNA here is from genome assembly GCF_003337435.1 of Schleiferia thermophila. GTDB lineage: Bacteria > Bacteroidota > Bacteroidia > Flavobacteriales > Schleiferiaceae > Schleiferia > Schleiferia thermophila. The sequence continues at coordinate 655,746 of NZ_QPJS01000001.1, read as the reverse complement.
GAAATCAGCATTTACCAGAATGGTAGGCACTACCGGAGGTTTGGTAGCATCAAATGGCACTTGAATGGATGTTTCCTGCTCGAAATCCAGTACATGCCCCACAGCACTAATGCCCAAGGCTCTTTTAGCGGCTGATTTGAGCAGATGGTATACAGTTCGTTCATCCCTGAATTTAACTTCCGTCTTGGTAGGATGAATATTGACATCTATTTCCGATGGGTCAATTTCGATAAATATGAAATACGACGGAAACAGCTCCGGACCAATTAATCCTTCATAAGCCGTCATTATCGCATGATGCAGGTAGGTATTTCGCACATACCTTTTGTTGATAAAAAAGTATTGCTCTCCGCGGATTTTTTTTGCCACAGTGGGGGTCGTCACATATCCCCCAAGTTGTACAAAAGAGGTTTCCTCATTGATAGCCAGCAAATTATCTGCTGTTTTTTGGCCAAAAAGGGAGTGAATTCTCTGTTTTAGATTGCCGGGGAGCAGGTGAAATACTTCCGTGTCGTTGTTAATGAGTTTAAGACGCTTGTCGGGATGAGCCAAAGCTATCTTTATAAATTCCTCATAAATGTGCTTCTGCTCCACTTGAGCCGATTTTAAAAAATTCCGTCTGGCCGGAATGTTGTAAAAGAGATTTTTTACGGAAAGAATAGTACCTTGGTTGGCAGCGATATGCGTTTGGTGTACTACTTTACCGGCCTCCAGACTCAAATGAGTAGCAACCTGGTCATCTTTGGTTTTTGAAATGCAATCTACCTGGCTGACTGCCGCTATTGAAGCAAGTGCTTCGCCCCTGAAACCCATCGTGCGGATTTTAAATAGGTCCTCGGCTGTACTGATTTTGGAAGTGGCATGCCGTTCGAAAGCAAGTCTGACGTCTTGCTCCGGAATTCCACATCCGTTGTCGATTACTTGGATAAGGCTTTTACCGGCGTCTTCTATCACCAGGGTGATCTGACTAGCTCCGGCATCTATCGAATTCTCCAGCAGCTCTTTGACCACCGAAGCCGGACGCTGCACTACCTCACCAGCCGCAATCTGATTGGCTACGTGATCGGGCAGCAATTTTATCACATTGTTCATCAAATAATTCTGCACTTATGATGTCCCCAAAATGGGCTTAACCAAAATGTAAAAAATAAATAATAAACCCAGTAAAATGAGAAAAATTCTGATATTTTGCCCTGATTGGTTATTGGGTTTGTTTTTGCGGATTCTCTCAAGATTTTCTTTCAGTCGTATACCAAACTCTTGTGCTCTGGCTTCTGAGCTTGAATGTGATTCCGATTCCAATTCTCTTTTGAGTTTTTCAATTCTTTCTTTTGAAGCATCATAATACAATGGCTTGTAATGGAAACCTTTTGGTTTAGCAGTTCTGAAAAAAATAAATTTGCTCATTTGACTAACAAGAAAAATTCCCTAACCCAAAGATACAATTTCGGAACAAAAATAATAAGACCTACCATGGCCGCTGTAACCGAAGAAATTAAAACTGCTCCGGCAGCGATATCTTTTATCCGTTTTACCATAGGATGACGTTGAGGCATCACAAGGTCACATATGGTTTCGATGGCAGAATTCATTGCTTCGGAAAATAGCACCAACCCGATGCTAAGCACACAAAATACCCACTCCAAAACATTGATTCTAAGTACAATGGCCATTATAAGAACCATTCCAGCTGCCAATACATGAATCCTAAAGTGTGACTCTTTGACCAGCTCTTGAATTCCATAGAATGCAAATTGAAATGCATGCTTTCTCTTTACTATATATCTCTTGGTCTTAAATTTCATAACAGTTGGTCAATCGGCATCAAAGATGCAATAAAGTCGGAGTTGAGAAATCCATCTTTGCCATATTGAAGTTTTTCATTCGTCTTTAAGTCGAAAACTCCTCCGCCCAGTGCCCTCAGAAGGGCATCGCCGGCAGCAGTATCCCATTCCATAGTATGACCATTTCTGTAGTAAATATCACCTTTGCCTTCAATTAAATAGGTATATTTTATTGCAGAACCCACCTGGGCAAAGTGTAGTGTAAATCTTTTCTTCAGTGTGTGGAGTACGGGATCCGGTTTACTGGTCTGAAAATGGGATCGGCTCATCAGCACAACTTTATCTTTTTGAGCGGGATTTAAATCAGGTCTTTTCAATTCATTGGTGTTCATGTGGTCAATAAAACCGTTTGGGAAGACTGCTTTATAAACCCTTCCTTTTTCAGATACAGCATACAATATGCGTTTTGCAGGAATGGCTATAATTCCCGATATTGGAATTTGATGCTCAAGCAATGCGATATTTATGCAAAATTCACCATTTTTTCGGATGAATTCTTTTGTTCCATCTAAGGGATCAACCAACCAATACAAACCGTTTGGGTGCGTATGCCCAAGTTCGGAAATTCCTTCTTCACTGACCACCGGAATTCCGGTTTTTGAAAGCACTTCACGGATGATTTCATCAGAGACGAGATCAGCTTCTGTTACGGGGGTTTGGTCATCTTTCTGCCGTATCTCATAGTCTGCACTGTTGTAAATCTGCATAATTTTCTCAGCTGCGTTGATAGCAGCTGAAATTGCTAAAGATATTTCGAATTCAAAAAATTTCATTCCTTAATGTATCCATATCCTTTTAGCTGAGTTCCTAATCCATAGGCCGTAATGGTGGTATCAAAATCATTTAAAACTACTGTTGTATTTCTAAGCTGATTTTGCTTAATTTTTCTTTCTAAATTTTGTAAAAAACTCTGTTGAGTTACATTTTTTCTGGCAATGATTAAATTTACATCACTGTAATTCATAATTTCGTATGCATCGTTTACTGCCATCATTGGAGGTGTATCAATTACTATATAGTCAAAATTGCCTTTTGCAAAAGTCATAAGCTCATTAAACTTTTCCGTAATAATCAACTCACTGGGATTGGGTGGCACTGGTCCGGCACTGAGCAAATACAAATTGTCAATAAATGTTTGCCGGATGGCAGATGGATACTCAATACCACCGGAAAGTAAAGTGCTCAATCCCACATCATTGGTAAGTTTAAGTTCGTCATACAATTTTGGCTTCCGCATATCTGCGCCGATGAGAAGTGTCTTTTTACCTCCCATAGCGAGCAATGTGGCAAGATTCAAAGAGCAAAAGCTCTTGCCCTCCCCGGGTACAAAACTGGTTATTACGACAAGAGTTGAATCCTGATCAGCAGGCTTAAAAAACTTTAATTTGGAGCGAATGATTCTAAACGATTCACTGATTATGGATTGGGGCTGATGATACACTACATTTGGAATATGGTAATGATTATGGGGTATTTGAGCTATAAAGTTTACATATGTGAAAATGTTGTAATTGGTTACTTCATCAATTGTGGTTTTTGTAAATATCCTACCAATAAAGATGGCTACAGCAAGAAAGAGCGTTCCCATGCTACCTCCAACTACATTCACAATAAAGATGGGGGATTTTTTCTGAGGTTCTCTATTTTCGTAATCAATAAACAGGATGCCTGATTTATTAAAGTTTAAGCTGATCTCCATTTCAGATTTCTTGTAAAGAAAAAAGTTATAAATATTTTCAATGACTTTATAAGTGCGTTCAATGGATATCAATCCTATTTCCAGACCGGGAATTTGAGAAAGTTTTGTTTCAATTTCTTCTATTTTACGCTTATTTTGAGAAATGGCTTCGCTATTTACCTTAAGAAGATTTTCTGCATGTGATTTTATCAAACTAAGTGTACTTTTGATTTGGTCATTAAGCTGCTTAACTATTGGATTGTTGTCACTTAGGTCGGTAAGTTTTCTCCGTTGTAACTTGAGCTGATTCAGCTGATTAGTTAGTGATAAAATGATGGGATCATTGATACCTGATGCCTGTGGAACGGTACTGATTCCATAATCAGAAACGTCAGAAGTAGCAATGAGATATTTTAAAAATTTATCGGCCATTTGGAGCTCAAAATCTTTTTTGTCCAATTCAAATAATTTGCTTAACAATTGGGCACCTTGACTTTTGGAATCCAGAAGCATCTGACTGGATTTAACGCGTTCTATTCTGGATTCAATATAGCTAAGTGAATCTTGAAGCAAGTTCAATTGTTGTCGTATGAAATCAAGGGTTTTAATAATGTTTTCGTTCTTGATTTCTTTACCCATTGCCTCATACTCTTCCACATGTCTCTTTAGAAGAAAAATTGTCTTTTCAGGTGTATTGGATTTTATCAGGATATCCAAACCAGAACTTTCCTTGGCTGTGGGAGTAAACGTAAGACTTTTTTGCAGTTGTTCTGCAAGTTCATAGGGATTGTTAAAGGTAAAATAGAGCTCTGAAAATGGAAATTCTTCCCCTTTAAAAAGCACTTTAAACTTGAACAAAGGGGACACTATCCATTCATCAAATCTGAATAGATTTTCTCTTGTATTGAAATGTTTAATGACATCATCGTCTGATTTTATTTCGTTAATCTTATCCGTTGAATAATCAATGATTAGATTTGAAGGGTTTTTTATTTTCAGTTTAAAGGTTTTATTACGGAGGTTTACTTCATGGATAATGAAATTTGTATTGATCAGTTGAGGGTGATTTATATCTAATTCCACCTGTATGGGTGAGTTGCCAAAGAGTTCTCTACGCCTAATAAACTCCGGAACAAAATAAGCAACGTGATAATCATAAGATTTGATGGTTCTTAAGCTTAATTTGTTTGATTTCATTATCACCACCTCATTTTCATACATCAAGCGGGGATTGTAACTTCTGACCAGCTCCTGAAGACTTTTGAATGCACTGCTTCCATCGTCCTCCACGTTGAGCAAAAGCATAGCTTTTGTCTCATATTTTGGCGTTGTATTCAGATAAAAAAACAAACCAATGACACCACCAATGAAAGCTGAAATCACAAAGATTTTCCAAAATCTTAGGAGTTTTTTTATTACTTCGCTTATGGAAATGGACGAAATCTCCTCCTCATCCGGTATATCTTGTTCCTTACTTACTTCAAAATCCTTTATTTGGTACATTTACCTACGTGCTAAACAACTTTTTGCGACCAAAATACACTACAGCTTACTTTTATAATTTGTAGAAAGAGAAATTCATCTCTTTTTTTTAGGAAGGGTATGGGTTCTTTCTTCTATGGTGGTATTTATTTTTTACTTCTCTTTTTGAGGTACTCGGACAAAACCTGGTAGTACCCGTTTTCAATCACGGACAAGTGAATATCCATCCCTGCATCAATACAAAAAGAATGTAATTTTTTTATTTGTCGCTGAATTTGTTTCTGATACATCTCTCTGGCTTCCAATGGAGAAACTTTAATTTCTCTGCCACTTTCCAAATCGACTAAAAGAAGCGGTGCATCTGTTTCGAAATCAAATTCCAGCTCTGTTTTTCGATGGACTATATGAAAAACGAGCAGGTCTATTCTGTTGAATTTTAAATGATTAACAGCATTAACCAGCTCATCGAAGTCTGTTTGGTCACTGAGTATCAGATCGCTAAACAAAATCAGCAACGAATGCCTGGGAGCTGTTTCGGCTAATTGGTGAAGAACCTCGGGCAGTTTTGTCGTTTTAGCAGCTTGAGAGATTGGCCTGGAAAGAGCCGATTTCAAAAGATCAAAACAGGTGCGCAGATGCAAAGCACTGGTTCCTTCTGTCGTATCTTGATAAACTTTTTCATCGAAAAAAGTGATTGAAAAACTATCTCTTTGTGATTTAAACAAGTGGATCAAAGAGGCCGCTGCCAATATTGAAAACTGAATTTTGGAGGGATTGGCCGGATAGAGATACTCGTCTTCGACCAATGGATAGTACATCGATGAGCTTGTGTCTATCAGGATTCGACATCTGAGGTTGGTCTCCTCTTCATATTTTTTAATAAGCAATTTTTCTGTTCTGGCATAGACTTTCCAATCGACATATCGAATACTCTCCCCGGGATAGTATGGACGATGCTCGGCAAACTCTACCGAAAATCCATGGTAAGGGCTCCTGTGGTACCCGCTCATAAATCCGTTGGCCAGCTGACGTGAAATCCACTCCAGTGAACCAAACTCAAATCTGCCCGGAAGTTGTATTTCCTTAGGTTTCAAGAGACAAAAAATGAAAAACGCCGGCTATACCGGCGCAGTGTATTAATTTAATTGCTTGTTTAACTTGTCGGCTAATACATTTTTGGAAGCCACACCTACGTGCTTGTCCACTACTTCCCCATTTTTGAATATCAGAAGTGTTGGAATATTTCGTATACCAAATTTGGAGGCTATGGACATGTTGTTGTCTACGTTGAGTTTTCCTACCACTGCCTTACCTTCATAATCTTTAGCCAATTCTTCAATAGTGGGGGCTATCACTCGGCAAGGGCCACACCATTCTGCCCAAAAATCTACCAATACAGGTTTGTCGGATTTCAATACCAACTCTTCAAAATTTGTTTCGTTCAATTCGAGAGCCATCTGTGTTCTTTTTTGTTGGCAAAGGTACAATTCAGACTGTCCGGTCTTGAGTAAGATTTGATTGAAAAAAAATAGACAAAAACTATGCTGGTAGGAGTAATGAAAATTACTTTTTTGAAAAGGTTTTAGCAGCAGCTGCAATGTAAGGGTCGTTTAATGCAACGACTTCACGTCCGGCGCGTGCTCCAAATACCATGTAAGCAATGGAAGCTTTGACATGTAGTACTGTGTATTCTTTTAATTCTTCTGTAGCAGATGAAGCATTTTTTGGATTTAGGCCCAAAATTTTTAAAGATTCTTCGTAAGTGGGATCAAAGTGCTTCAAATACATGTCAAATCCTTTGGATTTAATGTCACTGAAGTTGTGCAGTACATATTCCAGCATCTGTTCATTTGGATTGATCAGGTATTCACGGTTAAAAACGGAAGTGGTATTCGTGAAATTTTTTAATTCAATATCTGGTTGAATACCTCCTTTTTCCAAAAGAAAGTTGCCGTTTTTTGCCTTATGCGATTTGATTTCCTTAGTTTTTACATCATGAATTTCAGGCAAATAAGGCGCTTGTAGTGACCTCCCGGAAGGTGTGTAATATCTGGCTGTGGTGATTCGCACCCTTCCTCCATCGGGTAATATGCTCTCTTCCTGCACCAGACCCTTGCCAAAAGTCGGACTACCGGCTATCATACCTCTGGAATTATCCTGTATAGCACCGGCCAAAATTTCGGAAGCTGAAGCTGAGCCTTCGTTTACCAGCACAATAAGGGGAATATGTCTGTAGCGCCCGTCAAAAGGAGTTATTTCTGCTTTTATTTTTTTATTTCTGTCTTCTATGAGGACTATGGTGTCATTAGCCGAAAGGAATTCTCGGGTGATTTTAACAGCTTCTGAAAGAAGTCCGCCAGGATTGTCTCTTAAATCGATTATCAAGCCTATGGCTGTATCAATCCTCAATCGCTTAGCTTCTCTTAAAAACTGGCTGTAAGTATTTTCAGTGAATTTTTCTATAGCAATCAAAGCTACCCCTCCCGGCAAGTACACGGCTGAAGTCACAGATGGCATAGTAATCCAATCTCTTTGTACAGAAATATTTAATTTATTTCCGGATCTAAGTACATGGATTTTTATATTCTTTTTTTCGCTTTTCTTTATGAGGGCGACTACTTTGGATAAATCGCCGAAATAAGGCGCTTTACAAATATTTATTTGATTGATCTCCAATATTTTATCACCTGGTTGCAAGCCGGATGCTTCGGCTGGAGAGGATGGAAGAATGCTAAGCACTACAGCCGTGTCACGCATTAGAGTAAATTCAATTCCAAGTCCGAGAAATTTTCCGGATATTTCATCTTCCACTTCCTGAGAATGCTCTGAGTCAATAAACGTAGAGTGAGGATCCAGTCTGTGAAGAAGATCATTAATAGTTAAATCCAACAATGAGTCGAGATTGATTTTCTCTACATATTGATTTTCGATTAATGATATAACTCTTTTGAATTTAGAGAAAGGACCAACATTCAATTCTGAAGATGCGGGACTCTTATTTTCAGTGATATATACACCTGCAAGAATGCCAAAAGCCACTGCTGCAGCAATGTAAATTGGCCAGTATGTGAACTTTGAATCTTTCACATTGTAAATTTATCATTGAAACTGTATTCTTTCGCATTTGTTTATTTTCCTAATCGGCCATGTCTGGATAATGAGCTATTTCCACACCTGCTTTTTCCAAAAATTCCAATCCTGAGGTGTCGCTGTACTTTCTGATATACACCAATCGCCTGATACCAGCCTGATGTATGAGTTTAGCGCAGTCGCGGCAAGGCGATAGTGTCAGATATAAGGTGGCCCCATTGCATGACTGGGTGCTTCCGGCTACCTTCAATATAGCGTTGGCCTCTGCATGCAGCACATACCATTTGGTTTCGCCGTTTTCGTCTTCACACTCATTCTCAAATCCTGAAGGAGTGCCATTGTAACCATCGGAAATGATCATCCGATCCTTTACGATCAAGGCTCCTACTTTCTTCCTATTGCAATGAGAGAGCTGTGCCCACTGCAGGGCCATACGGAGATATGCTCTGTCGTATCGCTCCACTTTGTTCATCGCTGTACGATAATTTTCTTTATCTCCTTTGCATCGTTGCTATTTACAGTCAAAAGATAAACGCCCGAAGGAAGCCCTGTCACATCCAAAAATATCTCTCCACGTTCTACGTACTGTTCTTTGAAGTAATACAGTCTTCCAGTGAGATCAGAAACCTCTACAGTATATCGTCCCCCTTTCCGTACTTTTAGCATCGTTGAATCTTTCATTGGATTGGGATATACTTCAAGATGGGCATTATTGCTTGCTTCATTGAAAGACATGAAAAAATGGTCGTAAAACAACCATAAAACAGCTTCTCCGAATTCCTGACGCCAGAAGGCCTCATTGTGCTGACCTGATGGCACTACTTTGTTGAGAATAGAACTTTCATTAAAGCCAGAGTTAATCAACGTCTGCTTCATCTGAGCAATATTCTGCGCCACAGAGCCATTGCCTTCCAGGCCACCGGCCAATTGGTAGATGCGCATGGGATGCTGAGCACCAATGCTTGCCGGATAACTCCATACTTGACTGGAAAACCAGTAGCTTGGGGAGAAAATTCCCAATCGGGAATAAACATGCTGATCTCTTACACCTCCATATAAGGTTATTAGACCACCCATACTACTTCCCATCATACCTGTATGTAAGCGGTTTTTAAAAGTGCGAAATGTGCTGTCGATATAGGGCTTCAGATAGCCGGATATAAAGTCAAGGTACAAATCACCTTGCCCTCCGCCATATTGCGGATGCACCCAAGGGCTGTATTCATTGATTCTATCCACACCTCCATTATCGATTCCAACTACTATCAAAGACCTACCTAAAGTTGAATGAAGGAGATTCAAAGTTTCGTACACTTGCCATTCGCCTGCAAAAGACGTGGACTGATCAAAGAGATTCTGGCCATCGTGCATGTACAACACAGGAAAACTGTCTGCAGTAGCGTGATAATCGGGTGGAAGATAAAGCCATATCCTTCGGCTTCGGTTGAGTGGAGGCATAAAAAATGAAGGATGCAGGATGGAAACATTTGCTGCTGCAGTAGAAGTAGAACTTCCGAGATCTTCCCAGCTGAGAATTGACAATTTTAAAGTGTCGCCCGGACTCCAGGAATGGACCCTGTTTGGCAAAAAACTCCCGTTTTGGTTTCCTTCTACGGTCTGCCAACTCCCCCTGGTAAATTTGAATTGAATCGGATTTGAAGTTATTGATAAGGTTTTAAAATACTCTGTACCAGACTTGTTCAATATAGTTGCCGTATCTGATGGATTCCAGTTATTAAAATTGCCCGCAATGTAGATGGAGGCATTTACGGGTGTATTAACTGGGATTTGCTGTACCAGGATATGCAATTGTGCATAAGCTATTTGTATTGCAAATACGAAGGGTGCAATACATAAAATAATCCCTCTAAATCCAGATGATAAAGACATAGATACCGTAATTAATAAGAAAGTACATCAGATATAAAATTAAAAAAGCATGGACATAGCCATGCTCCAAAAAAGATAAAAATATCGATGATTAGTACTCATCTTCGTCCTCATCATCTTCTTCATCGGCATAGTCATCCTCTTCGTCTTCGTCGTCTTCGGGGTCAAAACCTGCTTCAAGAAGCCTGTCAGAGGTTCTCTTTTTACGTTTAGGTCTTTCATCGTCTTGCTCACTTTCCAGATCCTCGTCATCGATATCGGTGGGAGGTACATCTAGAGGTACGGGGATATTTTCATCTTCTTCGTCCAACAGTGTAAAAGCTTCTACGCGCTTGTCGAGCTCTACTCCCACCTTTACCAGGTATTTGGCTTCGTCAGTTTCGAGAGGCACAGCCGATACCCATTCGTTTTTTGCATTTTTAAATTTGATGATGTGATCTTCGTATCCATTGGGATAAGTTTCAACCAGCAGACTTAAAAGTTTATTGGTAATGTTTTTATAATCCACTATAATTCTTTTCTTCTCCATAGCTCCATGATATTATTGTCCTAAAACCCATGCAAAAATCAAAGGTGCTACGATAGTAGCATCCGATTCGATAACAAATTTTGGGGTATCAATTCCCAATTTTCCCCAGGTAATTTTCTCATTGGGAATAGCACCTGAATAACTTCCATAGCTTGTGGTAGAATCGCTTATTTGGCAGAAGTAGCTCCAAAATGGAATGTTTTCCATCTCCAGGTCCTGATACAACATAGGAACGACACAAATAGGGAAATCTCCGGCTATACCTCCGCCAATTTGAAAGAAACCAATTCCTTTGCCCTTGCTGTTTTTTATGTAGTAATCTGCCAACCAGGTCATGTATTCAATGCCAGATTTTACGATGGAAGGCTTGAGATCACCTTTTATGCAATAGGATGCAAAAATGTTGCCCATGGTGGAATCTTCCCAACCAGGTACTACTATGGGTAAATTTTTTTCTGCAGCAGCTACCATCCAGGAGTCCTTGGGATTGATCTGGTAGTATTGTTCGAGCACTCCGCTGCGAATGAGCTCATACATATATTCATGTGGAAAATATCTTTTTCCTGATTGATCAGCGTCTTTCCACAATTTAAATATGTGTTTTTGAAGCCTTCTGAAAGCCTCCTCCTCTGGAATACAAGTATCTGTGACTCTGTTAAAACCATTTTCCAGAAGCTCCCATTCGTCTTGTGGGCTTAGGTCTCTGTAGTTGGGAATTCTTTTGTAATGGTCGTGAGCTACCAGATTCATCAAATCTTCCTCGAGGTTGGCACCGGTACATGATATGATGTGAACCTTATCCTGACGGATCATCTCGGCCAAGCTAACACCTAATTCAGCAGTGCTCATGGCACCAGCGAGGGTTATCATCATTTTGCCGTCTTCTTCGAGATGTTTTTCATAGGCTTTGGCCGCGTCCACCAATGCTGCCGCATTGAAGTGCCTGAAATTGTGTTCAATAAACTTCGAAACAGGTCCTCTGTTTTTCATGGATGAAGTAAGATTTGGGGGCGAAAATATTTAGTCCTTTACGATTAGCAAATTTTTTACCAGCTGTCATTAATGGTTTAAGAAAAATTTGGTTTCCTCTTTTCAAGAAATGCAGCAGTACCTTCTACAAAATCAGGGGTACCAAAACACTTTCCAAACTCTTCTATTTCCTTTTTGAGGCCATCTTTTTCAAAGGCATATCCTGCATTGACAGCTCTAATGGCAGCTGCGAGGGCGCTTGATGAATTTTTTGCCATTGCGGCTGCTACTTCGATGGCCATATCAAGGAGTTCTTCCTGGCTGGTCACTTTGTTTACCAATCCCCAGCTCAATGCTTCATCGGCGCTGATCATTGATGCTGTTAGGATCATTTCCAATGCTTTGCCTTTGCCTACAAGCTGTGCCAATCGTTGCGTACCTCCATAGCCAGGTATAAGACCCAAAGTTACCTCCGGTAGTCCAAGCTTTGCATTGTTGGAAGCTATTCGCATATGACAAGCCATGGCCAGCTCCAGTCCACCTCCTAATGCATAGCCATTGACGGCAGCGATTACCGGCTTGGGATAATTAGCGATGAAATCGAACAGCAACTCCTGGCCTTTAGAAGCGAGATTCATACCTTCTTCCACTCCAAAAGAAGCAAACTCCGCTATATCAGCACCAGCGACAAAGGCCTTGTGTCCAGCGCCGGTAAGCACTACTACACGTACCTCTTTATCATCCACCAGCTCCTGAAGTACGGTGTGGAGCTCCTGGATGGTACTTGTATTCAATGCATTGAGTTTTTCAGGACGGTTGATCGTTACCAGAGCATATCTATCAGACTTTTGAATGATCAGGTTTATGAGTTCCATTGTATTCCGTGTTTTTTGGTAGAGTTATTTTTATGGTTGTGCCTTTATGCTTGACAGATTGCAAATCTATGCGGCCCCGATGGGCCTCTACAATATTTTTTACGATTGCCAGACCAAGACCCATTCCTGATGTTTTTGTGGTAAATTTTGGTATAAAAATCTTATCCAAAAGTTCAGGCTCGATTCCACATCCATTGTCTGTAATTGAAATTGCGGCTTCATGTGAATTGTCCGAAACTTCAATCTTTATTTCCGGAGCATGTCTGCCTTCCGTTGCTTGTATGGCGTTTTTAAGCACATTGTTCAGTGCTTGAGTCAGCTGGTTTTTATCTCCAATGATATACACAGGGCTCTTTGGAGTGATGATCGAAATAGGCTGATCGGTAAGTAAACTGCTGGTCTGACGGGCTATCTCACACAAATTTATTCTTTCGAAGGATATTTCCGGCAACTTGCTGTAGCGCGAAAAGGTATCTGCAATGCGCGAAAGTGTGTCAATTTGAACTAACATACTTGTACAGAATTCCTTTAGTTTATCGGGCTCATTGGTTTGAAGTGTTCTTTCGATCCATTGCACACTAAGCCTCATCGGTGTGATGGGATTCTTTATTTCATGTGCGACCTGACGTGCTACATCTCGCCAAGCTGAATCGCGCTCCCGTTCTGCTAGTAGCATTGCGCTGTTTTTCAGCTCCTGAAGTACGCGATTGTAATCGTCCACTAGTTGCTGAATTTCGGACGGATATTGACCTTCTATAGGTTTTGCATCCTCAATTTTTACATTATTTTTGAGCAATGCCCTCAGTTTATCCAATGGTTTTGTAATGGTGGTCGCCAATAAAATTGCTGCTGCAATAGCAATTAAGAACAAAACAAAATAGATCTGAACTAGATTCAAAAGGAAATTTTTCATTTCCCGATTGAAAAAATTCTTATCCAGAAGATACGGAATATTGATGATCAAAATCTCTTCACCATAGTCGTCGTGCAGAAAAAAATAGTCATACAAATAGGATCTATTTTCTATGTTTTTTTTTATGGTTACCCGATCACTGAAGCTATGGAAAATCGTTTCTAATACAAGTGAATCGAGTTTAAAAACAAAAAGTTTGTCTTTATCAATAGGATTGCGCACTGCTCCGGTTAGAAATGTTCCATTTAAGTTGTAGAAGGCAATATCTACATTGTGAATATCACTGATTTCACAAATTTTCTGATTAAATGCAGCAGCTATTTGATGTGGGATTTTTGGTAGCTTTTGCTCCTTTATGTGATGGGCTATTGCTGCTTTGATGGAATATTCTTTACGTCTGATTCTCTCCAGATGATAGATTTCACTTTCTTTTTTGTAATAATACGAAAAGTATACTCCCGTCAGAATAAAGGAGAGAATGTTTACAACCACAATGGCAAGAATAATGGTGTATCGTAGTCGCATAATGATTTAGAGCTCCGGTATCAAAAAGGCTCTTTCATGCTCAAAGTTAATACCAGAACAACTCAAATCATGGTAAAAGGAATGGAAGATGAATTGCTTTTTCATTGTTTTTTCATCTTATGTCTGAATCAAGCATTATGTCTCAGTGACAAAATGCAACTTCAACGAATTACGCTTCCAACAGTCTGTAGGCCTTTTTAATCTTCCACTCCGGCCAGATTTTTTCGTATTTCTTTAGCTCTTTTTGTATCAGCTCTTTATACTGGGTTTCAGCAACTTTCTTCAGATATCCTGCAGCGGCCAGAGGCAGCGTACGGTCATAGTGACCTAAGGCGTGAACGCATATATTAATCAATTCGTCGGTACGATAATCAATTGAGGTTAAAAATTCCATTGCCTCAGCCCTTATAGCACCTCTAAATTCAGTGGATGCAAAAGATGCAATATTTCGAATGTTTTCATTGCTTTTGTTGATATTGTACTCTGTTATGGCAATTAGTAAACGCATTTTTTGTAGGGTGAACTTTTCTGGTATTTGTATTACTTTTTTATAAAATTCCAGCCTCTCAGGTCTGGCGGATATTGCCAGTAAGTATACCAAAAATTTCAGTTGACATTCATGTGAATTCGCAAACTCAAGCAATTCACCTTCAGACCTTAACCTCCAAAAATTACCATCGGTATTTACCAAAGCGGCAAATTTCACCTTATCAGATTCTACCTTGTTAAAAAAATTCCAAACAATTGGATTCATTATATTTTTTCCGATTGCTTTAGCCCACATGGCCAATATATCTGAGTCTTTTTCATCTCTGAAAAATTCCAGATCCGAAACTTTGAATACTTTCTGCGCATGTTGGTAAGCAAACACTCTGTCAAATGCATTTTCCGAATGTTTAGTAATGGCAAGTGCATTTTCATTGAGATTTACCCATTCGATCAATTGTCTTTTTCCGGGATCAGGGTTGACCATCCAAATATCTTCGTCTTTATCAACAAATATGCGTATGGTATCTGAAGCATTTGAAACCGTGACAGGGGTTATAATTCGTCTTTTTGAACTGACAATTTCCACATCAAAATGCAATCGAAACAGCTTTTTGCTGTCAATTCTATTGATGTTTTTTTGGTTGAAATACAGCGCTAAATGCTTGCCCTTTGTATCAGCAACTACTCTGTGTGAAAAAGTCATAACAGGCATACCGGAGCCATAGAACCATTGGTCCCAAAACCATTGTAGGTCTCTGCCGGTCACTTCATGAAATACATAGAGTAAATCGTCTGAGTGGGCATTTCTAAATTGGTATCGCTCCAGAAATACTTGCAATGACTTATAAAATGCTTCATCTCCCACAAGATTTCGAAGCATGTGCAGCACTACACCACCTTTTTGATAATGGCGTGCATTCCCTGCCTTTGAGTGCGCAATGGGAAGATTGTCTTTAACCTCATGAGCCTTAATCAGATGTATGGACTCTCTTATTTTATTGGAAAAAGCATGGTCACCACTCAGCCACTGTATGGAGAGTAGGTCAAAGTATGTAGCAAAACTTTCATGAAGCCAGTGGTGGCGTGCACTCCAGGCAGTAACCAAATTGCCAAACCACTGGTGAGCCATTTCATGGGCATTTACCTGGTGGTAGTTTACATTGCTTTCTGAGTACTGGTCGCTTATCAGACTCTCTGCAAAAATGACGGCACCGGTATTTTCCATCGCTCCATAGATGAAGTCTGCTACCGGCACCTGCCTGTAAGGGCCAGGCCAGGGATATGGCACTTTTAGTAGCTCTTCGAGCTTTTGCATAAAAAATCTGCTGTAGCGATAAGTTGAGGTCTCGCCCCCGGGTACATCCGGATACATATATTCTTGAAATTCAAGCTGTCTTCCCTCATTTTCATAAAGGGAGGAATACATATTGTAATCGCCTACAGCTATCATAATTAAATATCCCGGGTGAGGCTTGTTTTGCAAATAATGCCATTTGATTTTATCTCGTATGGTATCGGCAGAAAGCAGTATACCGTTTGAAACTACTTTATATCTGCTATCAAAGTAGACCACAATTTCGGTGGTCAGTTTATCGTGTTGTTCGTCATAGTAAGGAATCCAATGCCTATGGTCAATTCCTTGTCCCTGAGTCCATATTTGCTTGCGACCTCTCCCGGTCGGGTCATCCCAACCGGTGAAGTACATTCCCTTTTCTGGTGTTGCCCGGTATTTGATCTCAAGATAGTTGGCTTCCTTCCTACCAAGTGTGTGAGGAAAAATAGCAATTCCAGAATCAGCATTTATAAAGCGAACCGGTTTACCATTGAGTTTAATGGAGTGAACATCAAACTTTACAGCATCCAACCAAATGCTATCCACCTCTCTCCAAAGAGGGGTAAATGACAAAATTGCTAAACCATTTACTTCTCCTTTGATGGCATTAGGTTCAATTTCTAATTTTAAGTGGTGCATGTCAATATATCGCTCTCTGGGTGAATACCGAACATCTTTTGGATGGCATATATGGTAATCCTGCGACCTAGCTATCCAGCACATCAACCATAGAAAGATTATCAGCTGATTTTTTCGCATATGTTTTCTGAGATTATATACTCTATTTTGCCTTTTATTTCATAGGAAAAAAAGGGAGAGTTAGTACAAGAAAACCAATTAAAGTCATCGGCTTTGATCGTGTATTTTTTTTCTAAATCTAACAATAAATATTTTTCTGATATATGGGCTGGAAGGTTGAGTATTTTTTTGGGTGATTGATGAAGTTTCTCAATTAACATTCTGATGGTAAAATAATTTGAATTCCAAAGTGTTCCAAATACAAAAGGCAGGGTAAACATTCCATATTGAGCTCTATCAAATTCACAAACTTTTTCTTCATAAGTCCTAGGTTGATGGTCGGCAGCTATGGCATCAATAGTTCCGTCTTTTACTGCATCTATCAGAGCAAGTCGGGTTTCTTCATCTCGTAGGGGCGGATCTGTCTTGTAATTGGAATCAAATGTATGTAGATACTCATCGTTTAGAAGCAGATGGTAAAAATTGACGTCAGCAGTCACCGGAAGTCCTTCGTTTTTCGCCCTCCTGATCAATTCAATTCCTTCAATTGTGGAAATGGATTGAAAATGAACTTTGCATCCGGTATATTTTACCAATTCGATATCGCGCTTCAGACCAATCGATTCCGCAATGGAGGGTATGGATTTCAGACCCAGTTTTACAGCATTATTTCCTTCGTGTACACTTCCAAATTTCATCAAATCCACATCTCCTGCACTGATCATAATCGGCATATCCATTTGCCTGGCATATTGCATAGCTAGCATGAGTAGTTTTGTATTTCGATGTCTGCATTTATAATCCGAAAAAGCTATGGCAGATGCCATTTTCATATCAAACATTTCACTGAGCTCATTACCTTTTAATTCTTTGGTAACTGCTCCTACTGGCAAAATTTCACAGACAGCTCCCACCGTGCTCTTTTTGAGAAAATCGACAAAAGCTTTGTGATCTATTACAGGCTGGGCAGAGGGCATTGCTGCTACGGCAATATATCCGCCCTTTATTGCAAGTTCAATGGTTTGAGATAATGTTTCACGGTCTTCTCGACCAGGCTCGTTTATTTCAGAATGCATATCGATAAATCCGGGAGCCAGAATTAATTTTCCACCGGGAGTGGTATCCTCAGAAAGATGCAGATGATCAGTAACAGGTTTAATTTCCAAAAACTTATCGGTAAGAGAAATATTGCAAATCTTTCCGTAATGTTCGTGACCTGGAATCAAATTATAGACATCAGAAAAATTGACGTTCGGAGCACTCATTTTAAGAATTTAATAATTGATAATTCAACAAACAGCAAAAGGATACCTAGGGTTACAAAATATACCCATAATTGGACCCCAGTACTAGCTTGAATTCTGGAAAGAATATTGTTATCAGTTAAATACATTATATCAGACAAATCAATAACTCCATCAGATGCCAAATCCTTAGGTGTATAATATCTGTTATTTAATTTACACACTGGTAAATTAAAAGCAATATCTTTAATTTTTTCACCATCATACCACAAGGAATATATTCCATTTTGTAAAAACTCTTTTCCGAGAGTCACACTAAAATCAGAACCTCTTTTCGTTTGCAGCGGAATGATTTCCTCTTGCATAGGAGTTTTGAGTTTGATAGATTCATCATGGTTTTTTACAGCTAAAGAAAAATTAAATGTATAGTCCTGCCCACACAAATAATACGGCATAGAAATCGTCATATCTCTATGCAAAAAATTATATATCATTGGAGAAAAAATCTCATGCATTAAAATATCTGAATTTTCGGGATGAAAAGAACCCGAAGATACGTATAAGATACCCCCATTCATTGAGGTAGTTTTAACGAGCATATTCTTTCCGGAAATTGTATATAATATTGGGATGCCGTTGGAGACCTCAACATTATAATATTTTTTGAAAAATGGCAAATGTGGAAGTTCATATTCTTCTTCAAAAACATTTCGAAATAGCAAGTCCTGGTATTCAATTTTTTCAGCCTCGGTGATTACAGTTTCCTGCTGCGTGAAATTCAATCCATAATTTTGTAAAAATCGATTGATCGACGTTAGATCCGCATCAGAAGACGGTACTAAAAATACCCTGGTATTTCGTTTCAGAAATTCCTGTAGTTCTCTGCTGAGTCGGTCGTCGATTTTTTCAACTTCAATTAAAATAACATGATTGTATTTCAAAAAATTAATTGATTTCACATCGTCAAAAGTGAAGTGATCCACTTCTACAGTTTGCATATTGAAAAATTTACTTTTGTATAAGTCTGAAAGTTTCTTGTTATTATAAAGAAGTAAAATAGATTTTTTTTCCATTGTTGAGGGAATGAAAAAAAAGTTTTGTGCAGGATTGAAACTGTTCTGAGGTGTTATAATGCCGTATGTAAAATTCATATTTGCAGGAAATCGAAATGAATACACATTTGGCATTTCTTTGGTACGCTCAGCTGAAAAAATCGGTTTTTTCTCTCCGTAGACAACAGGATATGCATTAGAAGTATCACCCTTTAATTGGAAATAAAATGAGCCAGATGCAATTGGAAACTCCCATAAGGAGTCTATACATTGTAATGTGTTGAAATCAAATGAAGGGACAATTACCGGAGTAAATTTTATACTGATTTGTTTCAAATCATCATTTTTGTTCAAGAAGTCGCTGAAGAGCAGAATATTTGGTTTGTTCTCCTGACCTCTGGTGACCCGTTGGATTTTGGAATTCAGTTCATGCCAACTGCCAATGGCTGCCGTAGGTGATAGGGATTCAATGGCAGTGAGAGCTTCATCGATGGAGTTAAATGTTTGAGGAGCTGAATTTAGAGTTACCAATGAAATTTTTGAAAAAGAATTCAGGTTTTTCAATAGTGATTTTATTTGTTGCTTTACAGCATATAACCGGCCTGTCTTATCCTCATCGTTGAAGTACATACCTAGATGGTTATCAACCACTAAAATCAAATGACTGTCATCTAAAATTTGAGATGTTTTTTGGCCATTTTTAATGAAATATGGCAACGAAAAAGCCCATATGAAAAGCAGCAAAGACAATACCCTTGACACAAGGATTAAAATGTGTTTTAAATTTTTTACTCTTCGCTGATCTGAAACACTTTTTTCTAATAATACTGCTCGTGTAAAATATACTTTTTTATACTTCCTAAATCTGAACAAATGAATAAGTATCGGAACCGAAAGCAGCACTAATGACCAAAGAAACAAAGGGTTTCCAAAAGTCATATCAATCTTTTTAGTTCAAGAATGGTTTTTAGGGGCTCAGGGGATGAAAATATAAAATTTCCTGCCACAAGCACATCGACGCCTGTTTGGAGCAATTTCAATGCATTTTTTGCATGAACACCCCCATCCACTTCTATCAAAAAATTTAATCCCGCATCGCTTCTTATCGCACATAATTTTTCTATTTTTCTGTAAGTATTTTCTATAAATTTTTGACCTCCGAAACCTGGATTCACACTCATCACACATACCACATCCACCTCTGCAATTACATCTTGTAGCAAATCGACCGGCGTGTGTGGGTTGATTGCAACACCTGACTTCATCCCGGCTTTTCGAATAGCTGACAAGGTTCGATGCAGATGCGTGGATGCTTCATAATGCACGGTCAATACATCTGCTCCTGCATTTCTGAATTCATCAATGTAACGCTCCGGTTGAACGATCATCAGGTGCACATCGAAGGTCTTTTTTGAGAGTTTCCTCAGTTGTGCAATGACAGGCATTCCAAAAGTGATATTTGGTACAAACAAACCGTCCATAACGTCGAGGTGAAACCAGTCGGCCTCAGATTGATTGAGCATGTCAGCAACTTCTGTCAGGCGCGTAAAATCTGCAGAAAGCAAGGAAGGGGCAATAAGTGCCATAGGTTTTTGCTGCAAACTTAAATCTCAGGTGGCTTTTGCAGCTAATGCCCGATTACATTGCTCAGGATACTATAAAGCCGGCCTCACTCGGCCTGTCGTTACTCAACTAAGAAAAGTCTTAGTTCGTCAACCATCAACTTATCTGCTGATTTTCTAACCTTACCCTTAAGGATATTCGCAATACATGTTGATTGCGAATCGGAGGCTATAAAATACACCATTATCCAATCGGCGTCATCAGCAATGAGTGGAGGTTTCAACTGGACGGATTATAGACTCTCTCCTCTTTATTCTATTCACATACAGTACTTACAAAAGTCACAATGTCAAAATACAAACCCTTAAAATTGATTTGCTAATATCATTGAATGTGCTTCGGATTATCTACTACTGTTTTTGAGGATACGATGATATGTAATCGATACATTTATTTTTTTAAATAAAAAAATGTATTTAAACTATATACAAATAGACACAAAAAACGGAGTATATTGCAGTAACTTTAAAAATGTATTGGTCCCAATTAACACAACATTTTAAACCCAAAATAGTTGTAATGCAGTATGTATCCAATGCCTCTCCGGCACATCAAGAGCAAGGTGACAATTTGATTGCTTTTGGCACACGTATCAACTTCCTTTTTGTTCATCTTGTGTACGAACTCGGAGTATGGTTGAAAAATCAGTTGGGCGAGTTCCTGATGATCCTCCTGCCAGTAAGACTTTCAGCTGAATATAGTGATCTGAATATACTCTAGAAGGACAAAATAAAACTACTTGTATTTTTATCGAAAAATGTACATATCACGGCAGCAGTATCTATCGAAAATCCGGTAAAATACTCAACACATGGCTATCAATTACTTTTATAATTGGAGCCACTTCTGCTCCCTGAAATCCTGTGATGTCCTCATACGAGACCATCATCCGATATGCCCATAAAAATAAATCTGCCAAGGGCTTGTACGACCAATGCCATTTCTCTTCCATATAACCTGAATCGCGGGTTTGATTCACAGCTGAATATGGCTGGAAAAAACCATATTTCCATGCGTTATTTTGCAGCCAGGTATAGACCCTTTGTCCGGTGGGTGTGTTGAAGTATTCTGGATCGACAGAGTTTAGGTCAAAATCAGTACCCCAATGATGGCGCGATGTGCCGGGCATGCTGGAATATTGAAGAATCCTGGTCGCCCGGTCGAAGGGAGTACCGGATAAATTGCTGTATTTATTTTCCCAGATGGTCTTTTGCCGGTAGTAATTGCGTGTTGAAGATACAATAATCAGCTTCACACCATCCTTGCGTGCTGCCTCGGCCATCCGGTAAAAAGCTTCTGCAACTTCTCTTCTTAAAAAATGATTGCCGTGACTTGCATATTCCACATTAATACGTTGAAAATCTTTATGACTTTCCGGATTGAATTTTCCTGTTAACTCTTCTTTGGTAAACTGGGCAAAGGCTGTATGCATACCTAAAAAACAAAAGAAAAAGTATTTCATAAGACGAAGAAAAGACTACGCATCAAATTAAGCGACTCTTCAAATCTACCAAAACAATATTGAAGTCTAATTTTTCAGGATTGATTGTTAATATAAAAAACATTCGGATGCAAATTGCAATCCAGGTCCTAATCAAAATCCAGTAAGAGGAATAGGAACATATGAAATGGCCTACTCCCTTTCTCTTTCATGGCATATCCATCGTAATTTAGCCGTTCGTTAGTCTGTCCAAATGAATTTCAATCTGCTTTTTGACCAGCAAACTGAGTCACAATGGCTTGAATTGTGGCTGAAAGAGTCTGGTGGTAAGTCCATAGATGAATTTATTAAAGAAGTGGACAATCACTTTGTTATAAGACCCTATTATTCGCATGAATCTGCCAAGGTCACCAGTTCGGATATTGTCCGTACCTATAGTGAACCTGTAGTGGCAGATTGGATAGATTTCGGGAATTTTCCTGCAGAAAAAATAAATTCCGAGATTCTGAAATCCCTTATTTCAGGTGCCACAGGTTTATATGTAAATGTGTACCATCAACTGAATTGGGAAACTGCTTTGAGGGAAGTTGGAATGGAATACATTACATCGGTCTTCGATTTCAGAGGAGATTTTTCGGCCGGATATCGAAATCTTGAAGCATTTCTTTCGCTAACTAGACTTGAAAATTCGGCTGATAAGGTCAAAGTGGTTTTGCCATGGACTACAAATGCTGAATTATTCCGGGAAATTCTTCTTGACTTAAACGAAATCCACAGTGGCTTTTTGATTGACCTGGCAGAACCTCTGGAAGCCGGAGTACCTCCCGGTCAGGCGCTGGCTTTAGGTATGGGAATGTTACATGAAATTTATTCAGTAAAACCAACTTTGCTAAAAAAAATAGGATATCTTACCTGCTGCAATGGCCTCGTTTATCAGGACTTTGTGCTTAATAGAGCCTTGCGGTTGCTTCACCTTTCATGGAAGGCCAAAACAGGTGCAGATGTAGAATCCGTTTATATCCATACCCGCACCGGCAGATCGGATCTGATTTCCATTGACCATCATACCAATTTAATCAAAAACAGCATTAAAGTAATATCGGCCATTGTAAGCGGAGCTGATGGGATCACAGTCTTGCCTTATAAAACCGGAGATGCCCACAATGCAGATGCTCTTAGGTTAGCGAGAAATCAGGCATTGATTGCGATACACGAGTCGAAACTCAACCGATACCGCGATCCATTGGCAGGAAGTTATGCCTTTGAAACTATGACCGACGGGCTTATTGATGCAGCACTTGACCACTTAGAGAAGATCAATAAATATCCTTCAGTTTTTGATTTCATCGGATCATTGGATTTGACAAACAGCGTCAATTCCTACAGGAAGAAATTAACCGATGAGTTTATCAAGGGAAACAGAATTCTCATCGGAGTTACAAAATTTCAACCCAAAGATGAAACGTTGAAGTCTATTAAAATTGATTCGAAAGAAGGTTCCCCTTTTGCGCCTTTTGTGATACAAAATGAATTTTTATGAAAATCCAGCTCACCAAAGAGGATATTCTCCAAATCAGGTCGAAAGTTGTTCACACCTACAAGGACAAATGGCTCAGCCCTGAAGGCATCGAAATACCATACAATATTGAGGCAGATATTTTGGCTTCAGCCAAACATCTTGGATATGGAGCCGGTGCCCCACCCTATCTGAGAGGACCATATGCAAGCATGTATGTCCTTCGACCCTGGACCATCAGACAATATGCTGGTTTTTCCACAGCAGAGGAGTCGAATGCTTTTTACCGTCGTAACCTGGCTGCTGGTCAGAAGGGGCTTTCAGTCGCTTTTGACCTTGCTACGCACAGAGGCTACGACAGCGACCACCCACGAGTGGTGGGCGACGTGGGCAAAGCTGGTGTCGCCATCGATACGGTTGAAGATATGAAAATCCTCTTCGATGGAATTCCTCTCGACCAGATGTCGGTCAGCATGACCATGAATGGGGCGGTGATTCCGGTGCTGGCATTTTTTATAGTAGCAGCTGAAGAGCAAGGTGTACGGCCCAACCAGCTGTCGGGTACCATTCAAAACGATATCCTCAAGGAATTTATGGTACGCAATACATACATCTATCCACCTGAGCCATCTATGCGCATCATCGGAGATATTTTTAAATATACCGCGCTGCACATGCCAAAATTCAACAGCATTTCCATTTCAGGATATCACATGCACGAAGCCGGTGCCACGGCCGACCTGGAACTCGCCTACACCCTAGCCGATGGAATTGAATATTTGAAAACAGGCCTTAAAGCCGGTCTTGACATCGACGACTTTGCTCCAAGGCTCAGTTTTTTTTGGGCTATCGGAATGAATTTCTTTATGGAAATTGCCAAGATGAGGGCTGGCAGGGTTTTATGGGCTTCTATCGTGAGGGAATTCAACCCCAAAAACCCCAAATCCATGGCCCTCAGGACTCACTGCCAGACGTCAGGATATAGCCTCACCGAGCAAGACCCTTTTAACAATGTGACGCGCACAGCCATCGAAGCACTTGCTGCAGCCTTTGGTGGAACTCAAAGTCTACATACCAATTCACTCGATGAAGCCATCGCACTTCCAACTGACTTTTCAGCGAGAATTGCGAGAAATACACAACTCTATCTTCAATACGAAAGCGGTATCTGTAGTACAGTGGACCCATGGGCGGGTTCTTACCACGTGGAGTATTTAACTCATCAGCTCCTTTACAAAGCTATAGAACACATAAGAGAAATCGATGAACTTGGAGGTATGGCCAAAGCACTGGAAACCGGTCTTCCCAAACTCAAAATTGAGGAGGCAGCCGCCAAAAGACAGGCTTTGGTCGAAAGCGGTCAGGAATGGATTATAGGCGTCAACATATTTCCCGCCGAAAAAGAAACTCCCATAGAAATACTTGAAGTTGACAATCGCGCTGTAAGAGAAAGGCAGGTAGCCCGTATTCAGGAGGTAAAAAGAAATAGGGATCAGGCTGCAGTAGAAACAACCTTACAAAACATATCGGAAATTGCATCCGGTGCCAGACAGGGAAACCTCCTGGAAGCTGCTGTGGAAGCAGCCCGGGTGAGAGCAACTCTGGGAGAGATTTCTGAAGCTATGGAAAAAGTCTTTGGAAGGTATCAGGCGCAAATAAAAACGATTTCAGGAGTGTATGCTCAACAAATGAAAAATAACGAAAAATTTGCCAATGCTCGCAAACTCGTGGATACTTTCATCGAAGTGTATGGCCGCAGACCCCGCATTATGGTGGCCAAAACCGGCCAGGACGGACACGACCGGGGTGCTAAAGTAGTTGCTACTTCGTTTGCAGATCTTGGTTTTGATGTAGACGTGGGGCCATTGTTTCAAACACCACAAGAAGTCGCACAGCAAGCTGTCGAAAACGATGTTCACATCCTGGGAATATCGAGCCTGGCAGCCGGTCACAAGACTCTGGTACCGGAAGTAATCAGCGAACTAAAAAAACTCGGGCGGAGCGATATCCTTGTTATAGCAGGCGGTGTTATACCAAGACAAGACTACGACTTCCTGTTCGACTGCGGAGTGGCAGGAGTATTTGGTCCGGGTACCAATCTCGCCGAAGCGGCTACCGAAATTCTGCAACTCATGCTGGATGGTGCCAAATCATAACACCGTAACCAAAAAAGTAGCTGACTTCCGTGCCATTGCATTGGAAAAGCTCAAAGACCTCTACGAATTGAGTGAGGCTTATACTTTGATAAACTATATTCTGGAAGACTTTCTGGACCTTCAGCTTCCAAAACCAAGCGAAGTAATATCAGACGAACGGTGGGACAAAATCACATCTGTGGTCCAAAGGCTCTCCACTGGTGAACCTTATCAATATATTACCGGCAAGCAGCTATTTGCAGGCCTCTGGCTTAAAGTTAATCCTTCTGTACTTATCCCCCGTCCCGAAACTGAAGAACTTTACGAATTGGTAAAAGCCGACCGAAACAAAAAGGGAATCAAACCTAAATTCATTATCGATCATTGTACCGGTAGCGGTTGTTTGGCCATTGCTCTCAAAAAAGCATTTCCTGAAGCCAAAGTGCTAGCCACAGACGTGTCCATTGAAGCTTTACAAGTCGCCATCGAAAATGCAGCAATGCATGTGGGGGAAATCCAATTTCACAGAATTGATCTGTTGAGGCAAACTTTTGTACCCCCTCAATCTGCCGACCTGGTAATATCCAATCCACCCTATGTTTCGCCAGTTGAAGCTTCAGCAATGCCGATAAATGTGTATATGTACGAGCCCCACCTGGCTTTGTTTGCTCCTGAAAGTGACCCTCTTCTGTTTTATCGAAAAATTCTTCAATCAGCCATTGATTATCTAAATCCCGGAGGGCTCATTGCACTTGAAATCAATCCTCAATACGTGGAGGAACTTTTGAAAATAGCCTCTGCGCATTATACTGTTGAATTTAAAAAGGATATATCCGGCAAAATCAGGTTTTTATTCGCACAGTACCCATCTTGATGAAACAATTTGCATTATTTTTTCAGGTCTTACTTTTTTACGGTGTAAGTGCTCAATTTACACCCAGCAGTTATCTGAGCGACTGGAGTAATGCAGGTCTGCTGTCAGACAGCTTCAAACCACAGAAAGTACTTCGAATACACCCATTGCCGGATACAACCACGCCTGTAAATGAACTCTTTCTACAAGCGTTTGCACAACTAAATGGGAAACCTGGTATCGTATTGCTCGAAGAAGGCAGATATCTCTTGAATGGCACGCTGAATATTCCCTCTAATGTGATGATTAAGGGAAGAGGTCCGGGAAAAACAATTATGTATATACAAAATAACGGCTCCCGCCATGGCCTAGCGGTACAAGGACAGATCAAACAGAAAAGAACCGAAATCCGTCCACCTGACAGGGGTCACCGCTTGATAGAGCTCAAGGAGCCTCTACTTGAATCCGCACAATGGATTCGATGGATAAGGGATGACGAGCACCTTTGTCACAACAACTGGTGTCAATCCACCACCGGACAACTGTTCAAAATTGAAAAAACAAAAGGCACAACCCTTTTCCTGCACGATGTGGTAAGAGATAGCAGTGCACCGGGTACCAATCATTACATCACCATCATTCAGCCTGCTGAAAATGTTTTTTTGGAGAGTTTTACAATCATCAGGCTCGATAAAACTACAGATCAAGCATCTAACATTTTCTTCAATTACGCCATCAACTGCAAGGTCAGCGAAGTCGAAAGCTTCTACACCAACTATGCCCATGTTGAAGCCAGAAATAGCGCGCATATCACCATTGCTGGAAACTACTTTTCTCTTTCACATGGATATGGAAGTGGAGGCAGAGCCTATGGTGTGATGCTTCACCTGGGTACCGTCAACACTCTGGTGATGGACAACATCTTTGAACACCTGAGGCATTCCATGATTTTACAAGCAGGTGCAAATGGAAATGTATTCGCTTTCAACCTATCAACTCATCCACGACAAACAACCGGAGTATTTGGAATTGAAATCGAAAACACCCTGACCGGCGATATGGTACTGCATGGAAATTATCCTTATGCCAATCTTTTCGAAGGTAATCGCGCATGGATGGCCATTGCAGATAATTCACACGGAGCCTCAGGCCCAAACAATGTGTTCTTCAAAAACCATATTACCAGACATGGATTTTCTGTAGTAGAAAACAACACAAACCGTATCGCTCTGATAAACAACTATATAGAAGGTCCAATTATACTTTTCTTTGGCCGGGAACACATGGAAATCAACACTGTAACCAACTCTGCTATCCGACGACCTCAGGAAGTGAACATACAGACACTGACATTGGCTTTAAAATGCATGGACAAATCCTTTCAAAAAGCCTATAAAGATGCCCATACCCTTCAAAGCATAGTTCTTCCTGCCGAAATCAGGTATCAAAGCACTGTAAAAACTTCATCCAGATATTCCAGGCCCGCACCAAAGCAATCAATACGAATGCAGCATTAGTTTACAGGAGTTTCTCCGGTAGTTTCACTATCACTTTGATGGGCTGGATCCAGATTTAATGTGAAATAAAATACAGCACCCTTGCCTGGCTCAGATTCACACCATATTTCACCATTGTGTCGGTCAATAATGCGCTTTACAGTGCTAAGCCCTATACCTGTACCCTGGAATTCAGACTCACTGTGAAGCCTGGTAAAGGGTTTGAAAAGCTGTGTTGCCTTTTCCATACTAAAACCGGCACCATTATCCTTTACATAGAGGATTTCACGTCCGTGGTAGGAAGTTTTTCCAAAATAGATTGTGGGATTATCCACTTTTTGGCTGTATTTTAAAGCATTACTCAGCAGATTTGTCAGCACAATTCTCATCATGGAAGGATCGGCATACACCTTGATATCCGGCTGTATGTGTATCTGATAATTGGCTTTGAAATTCGTCATGCGAAGTTCTTTTATAACCTGCTCGGCCATTTGAGAAAGGTGTACCTCCTCAGGATACAGATTTGCCCGGGATGATTTGGAAAAATTAAGCAAGTCTTTAATCAAATCAGACATATTGTTTGTGGCCACCTTAATCCAATGCAGGTATTCCATGGCTTTTTCGTCCAAAGTATTGCCATATTCTTCAACAAACAGCTCATAAATACCCTGAATACCTGTCAACGGAGTTTTTAAATCGTGAGATACGGCATGAGCAAATGACTCAAGCTCTGAGTTGGCTTGCTTCAGCTCTTCGTTTAGAATTTGTAACTGTCTCTGAGCCACCTGCAGTTGACTATTGCGAACCATAGCTGCCTCATATACAGAAAGCAATAAGTCAAGTATTTGCTTTTTGTCGGAGTTGATAATAAATTTTTGATTCTGAAACACGATTTCCATATTTACATCTACATTGCTCGTGTCCCGAATCATTTTATTGGTCAGAAGGTAATTGATTCTGGATAATAGATATTTTTCTTCATAGGGTTTTGTCAGAAAATTATCAGCACCGGCCTGCAATCCTTTAATGATATCCAATGGATCACTTAGCGATGTGAGTATCATAAATGGTGTATCTCTGAGGCTGGCATTTGATTTTATATTCTTGCACAGTGTATACCCATCCATCACTGGCATGACTACATCCGAAATAATGAGAATTGGTTTCTTTTTCTCGGCTTGTTCCAAAGCTTCTTTTCCATTTTTACAAACTAATGAATTTAGCTTGTAATCCTCGAGCAGTTTTTGCAGTTTTTTTGCCTGCACCACCGAATCTTCAGCTATTAAAATGTAATCTAAGGGTTGTATTAAATGCAATGACATATCCTTTGTATTATAACAATAAACTATTTATTTTCCATGCTATTTGCTCCGGGGGTATTGAATCTATATGTGCATTGAGTTTTGCGGCTTCACCAGGCATTCCAAATACCAAACAAGAAGATTCATCCTGAATTATTGTATATGCCCCTACTTCTTTGAGTTGTTTTAAGGCAAATGCGCCATCCCACCCCATACCTGAGAGTAAAACAGCTATTGTATTTGCACCGAAAATTTTGTTGGCTGAAGTAAACAACTTATCCACTGAAGGTATTATTTCACTTTCAGATATTCCGTTACAAAGTCCTATTTTGTTTTTAGATTTTATGACCAAATGTTTAGGAAGAACGCTTAAATAGACTCGCCCGGGTAAAAGTGGCATATCGCCTCTCACTTTTTCAACAGGAAGCTTAGAAAATGTACTAATCCATTGAGCAAATCCTTCTGCAAAATTATTATCAATATGTTGCACAATGGCTATAGGGATTGTTATTTTTTGAGATAATTCAGATAAAATTTTTTTTAGTGAACCTGGTCCGCCAGCCGAAGCACCAATTACAAGAATTTCATACGGATTTACAGATTTTGTTACTGTAGTATTTTGTTGTGGTTGCGTCCGGATAGATTGCATCGATATTGTTTGTTTTCTCCGGACTACTTTAACCTCCGCCATGGTTTTCAGAGTACGGGTATATTGCAGAGACAGCTTTTGATATTCAGGATGACCAGGACCAGGAGGCTTTGGAATTATGGCAACTGCACCGGCGGCTAGACATTCCATAGATAATTGGACGTTTCCAGGCTGATATAACGAACTGACTATTACTACAGGTTTAGCAAAGGATTCCATTATCTTTTTTGTAGCCTCTATTCCATTCATCTTTGGCATTTCGATATCCATACTGATCACATCCGGATTGAGTAATTCGGCCATATTTACAGCTTCTTCACCATTGACTGCTTCACCGACAACATCAAAATCACCATCAGCTTCCAGGAAATGCCTGTACAGTTTTCTGGTAACTAAGCTGTCATCTGCAAGCAATATCCTTATTTTATCATGTTTCATTTAGAAATCAAAGTATTAAGTATTTCCAACAATTTGCCTTTCTCAAAACTTCCTTTGGTAATATAGGCATTAGCACCTGCTTTAAAACCTTTTTGCTGATCGATTTCACGGTCAAGAGTTGAAACTATCACTACCGGCAAATATTTCCATTTCTCCTCCTGTCGAATTCTTTTTATAAGCTCAAGTCCATTCATAGCCGGCATTTCAATATCGGTTATTACAGCATCAAATCTAACTTCTCTTAACTTACTCAAAGCCAGAATTCCATTTTCTGCAGTAGATACATCAAATCCAGATGCCTCCAGATAGTTTCGTAGTATATTTCTCACCGTGAGTGAATCGTCAACCACTAAAATATGTTTTTTAACATCAGATACATCCATTGAATTTGTTTGAAAAGAATGATTAAAAATTGCATCTACTTTTACTACAAACGCAAGTTTCCCAGAACTTAGAACTACTGCTCCAGAAAACAATGGATGTTTAAGTAAAAAATTATCAAATGACCTGATAATTCCAACCTCAAATCCAATAATTTTTTGTATATGCAAAGCAATCATTTTATTGCTTTGCTGTAAAATTATTACTTGAATAGTAGTATCTTTAAGACCAAGAACTGAATTTCTATTTATTCGGGTTACATCTGATAGTTTAACCAATGGTATTTTCACGCCTTCCATATCAATATAAGTCGATGAAGAGATGTGTTTTATTTTGGATATAGGAATGGAGAATACTTTCGTTACAAATTGAACGGGAATCAGTATCCATATTTCTCCTTCATTGACCAAAATACCACGGAAAAAGGACAAAACTCTAGGTAATAGTATTGTAAATTTGGTTCCTTTAGACTGTTGAGTAGCTATGGATATTGTACCACCAAGCTTTTCAATTTGATCCGCTACGATAGTCATTCCTAGTCCATGTCCGGAAATGTCGTTTATTTCTTCACTTGTACTAAGTCCACTTGTGAATATAAGATGTACAATTTCTTCATCCGACATCTTTTTTATCTGTTCACTTGATACTACATTCCTCTGAAGTGATTTTTCTCTTATCTTATGAATGTTGATACCACTCCCGTCGTCTTCAATATCTAATACAAGTCTTCCTTCTGAATTTATGGATGCTGATATTGTAATGTTTCCTTCTTCCGGTTTTCCTTGTATTTTACGAGTTTGAGGACTTTCAATTCCATGGTCTATACAATTTCTAACCAGGTGTATCAAAGGGTCTTTTAATCCTTCCACTATTCGTTTGTCAATCTCTACCTGATTGTCAATTAATGTAAGTTTCACTTTTTTTCCCCGGGATTTGGATATGTCACGTACCATTCTAGGTAAAATTTCAAACACCTGAGCTATTGGAAACATGATCATTTCATGTGAATGCTCCAATATAGTGTTTGTATGAATCGCAAATGAATGTTTTAATTGATGTAAACTTCTATTTACTGCATTCAAACGATTTAAAAATTCAGAAATATATGTTTTATGTTGTATATTAGGATTTACTTCATTCTTAAAATATTTCCACCCTTCTGTGTACAAATCATTTACTTCATTTTGAATGAAATTTAATTGATTTTCAAAAGATACTAATTCTTCAGTTTCAATCAATAGGTTGTTGATTTTTTCAAATGCCAATCTGATGAATTCTTTCGTAGTTTCATTCTGGCCCTTTTTATTTGTGATATTGGCTTTTATTGTACTCGTTTCATTATTTTGTATTTCGATTATTGAATTTTCATCATTCTCTTTATCATGAATGTCCAATAACTTGTCAGAAGTATTCAAGAAGTGTTCGGAATTCAAGGTGTCTAAAAGACCTGTATGTTTTGATGTATCTATAAAGAATTTTTCAATTTTTTTTCTCATTTGTTCCACACCTGAAACAGAGATCGTGACAGTATTGTTTCGTACATCGTGCAGTAGTTGATTCAAAACATCTAATGTTTCATTTGCCACATCAAAAATTTTTCTTTCTAAGGTCAGATCACCATTTCTTGCCCTTTTCCACAGTTCTTCAAGTGTGATACACAATTGTTCAATCAATGGAAGATTTACTGACCTAGCTGCCCCTTTCAAACTGTGCGTAGTCCGATAGACTTCTTCAAGTTCATCATACCAGTTTCCGGAGCCATCTAATTCCTCAAGCCGTAAAAGTTCACTTTGCATTATGGACAGATACTCTTCTGCTTCTGCGATAAAGTCAGCTTTTAAAGATTCTAAAAAGTCCATTGTGTTCAACTTTAAAACGATATATCACGTAATTTCATCGCAATATTTTCTATACTAAGCAACGCTATATCATTCTGAAAATATCCTTTAATTTCTTTTGGCAAGCTCAATTCACGGTTCATAAACAATTCCTCATCCGAAAATGTAAACAATCCCTTTATCCTATCAGCCAACAGTCCAAAAATTAATCCATCAGCTTCCAGAAATATTACGTGATCGGACGATGTCAGACCAGGTGTTCTCAATTCAAAATACGTTTTAATATTGATCACTGGAATAATTTTTCCAGACCGAAAAATTACTCCAGGAATATAATCTGGAAGTAAGGGTACGTGAAAGAGTTCCTGATATTTACCAACCTCTAATAAATGGCTCACATGAATGGCAAAAACATCTGGATTAATGATAAATACTAAATAATAGTCACCAGATTGTACAAAATCTTTTTCTTGAATATTTTTAAGTCTTTTTGCTCTTTCATCTAATATTTTTTCTTTTAATCCAGTCATAATTTAGTAATTAAATCATTGCATAAAAATTTAAGTGAGCCTACGGTTATCCATTCATCGATTTGTAAATTGTCTGAAAGTTTGTCTAATTTTTCAAACAGAATTTCAAGTTGACTTCTTGCCTCAGAGACCTTATTTTTCTTTAAAAGACAATTCACATATTCATATCTGGCAAGAAAATGTTCAGGTTGATGAAGCAGTATTTCTTCCAAAGTTTTCTCCTTTTTTTCCAGGTCTCCCTTTTCACCATATTTTAGTGCATCCAGATACAAATCCTGTTTCATTATTGTATAATCTACACGAGCGGTAGATATTTGTAAATTTTGATTTTCTGTCATTTCTGTATCATTAAAATGATCAGAATTTGACCTTGAGTACAATCTGTTCTTTTTCCAATCACTTGGTCTTTTTATAGAAATTATATCATCTGATACATGAGAGCTTTTGGAAATTTTTAAGGTATTAAATCTATTTTCATCACTTTTAAGAACCAAACTTTTGCTTATATCCGAAAATGGAAGTGTACACTTTTTATAAAAGTATGACTTTTTGAAATTTAGTTTTTTGAAATATTTTAAGTACTCCTCATTCAATTCTGTTTGACTGGTAATAAACCAACCTGTATCTGCAAGACATTCACTGAGTTTTTGTACTGTCGAAGCAATTGTTATTTTATCAAAATAAATAAATACATTTCTGCATATAATCAAATCAAAATATTCTTTTCCTGAAAAAAAGATATTCTGACAAGGAAAGGTGTCTGATTTAAGGTTGTGATAATTAAAAGTTACAAATGATTTTATTTCGTCGTTGACTGCATATTCTTTTCCTAATCTGATAAAATATTGATTTTTAATGTCATCAGTAGTGGTCCGGAAAGACCATTCCCTGTATATTCCCCTCTTGGCTGATTCAATCTCGGACGGATTAATGTCGGTACCTAATATTTTGACTTTATCATTTGTGAGTTCTTTGATTGCAGAGTGCAAAATTACAGCAATCGAATAAGGTTCTTCTCCCGTGCTGCATGCTGCACACCAAATTTTATAGGGAAGATTTGTTTTGGTTTTTATTCTGTTTTGAACTTCTTCAACTATTATTTCCCGAATAAATTGCATTGTCTCTTCTTCCCTAAAAAAGTATGTTTCTCCAATGGTAAGATACTTTGCTAAAGTTTTTACATATAGATCACTTTCTTTTCCACTAAGGCCTGATATCCACGTTTGTACATCATTGTCTAGGCCCAGTTCTTTTGATGCCTGTGCGATGACTTTTTCTAAATGTTCGAATCGGTCATTAGCGATGTAAATTCCCATCACTGATAAAATACTCTCTGCAAGCCTGTTAAGAGATTCATTCATTCTTTAAAATAGTTCTTTCAGCATTGTTGATTAATTCATAAATGTCTTTCTGTAAGCTTATTTTTTCAAAGTATTTTGCCAAGGGAAGGTGTATGTATTTTTGATTTTGTTCATCGATGAACATACTAACATACTCTTCGGTATCGGATGCAGGAAAATTCAATCGATAGTGTTTATAAGATTCAACAGACGCTACGCCAATTATATCTTCAACCAAAAGTCCGACATTCTGTATATTTTCGGAGTCACTGAAAACCGTTTTCGAACCATTAAAAACAATAATTCGTTGTGAAGGATCTAATGGAATCGGGCTTAAACCGAGTAATTCAAACCCTGAAAATACTGGGATCAATTGTTCATGTACTTGCAACACACCTAAAAAACCTTTTTCTCGAACAGGCATTGCGGTAGGTGTGGCAGCACCAAGTACCACTTCTACACATTCAATAGGAGCACAAAAGCCATGTCCACCTAATGTATAAAATAGATAATATCCTGTGGGTTTATCTATGTTATCTTTTTTAATCACAGTTCAAGTTTTTCCATTATATCGTGCAATTTTTTACCCAATTCATTTACATCTTCTATTGCCTTTTGTGTTTGACGAATGCCAATCAAGTTCTGGTCACTTGCCTGTCGGATATTTTGCATAGCTGGGACAATTTGTTCCAGACCTGCCAATTGCTGGCTGCTGGAAGAGGATATATGCATGGATGTGTTGAGGGTTTTCTCCACATCTTCAGCCAATGTTTCTACAATTTTTTGATTTTCTGATACCTGTTCGCGACTGTTTTTTACCTTTTGGATGCTGAGCTGAATTTGTTCTACAATATTTTCTACTGCCTTGTATATTTCATCTAATATTTGTCTTACTTGTATCGTAGATTTTTTTGATTGCTCGGATAAATTTCTTATTTCCTGTGCTACCACACTAAAACCTTTGCCGTGCTCTCCGGCTCTAGCCGCTTCGATGGCAGCGTTTACAGCCAACAAATTGGTTTGGTCTGCTATCTCAGAAACAGTTGTAGTGATCTCACCTATGTACTTATTTTGTTCTGCAAGATTGTTTACTGCTTTTACTACTTCCTTCATTTGCTCAGTCAGATCGTGGATTGTTTCAAACATTTCCTTAGAGGATTGAATTCCCCGTTCAGCCAGGCTCATTGCCTGTTCTGAGCGATGTATTAAATTCTGGGCTTTATCATTAGCGGAGAGAGCCGTCTGTCTGATTTCCTCGATTGTAGTGGTTGTTTCGGCGATAGAGGTGGCTGTTTCAGCTACACTGGTCGACACCTCTGCTGCGGTAGTTTGTACTTCAGCTGAAGCTGCGTTGATGACGGATACACCGTCTTTGATTTGATTAATTATGCTTTTAAAAAGGTTCTTGATTCTATTGCTCATTACCACCACCAATAGGATCTGACCTATGCCGAGAATCAGGAGAGAAACCAAACTGCCATTCAGCACAAAATCTGTCATTTTACTCAATCTTTTTACGTTCAGATCCAATTGAATTTTTACTACAGAACCACTTTTTTCAATTTGGTTTAAAAATGCGTATAATCGACCAAAGCCATTGCCCAAAAGCTCTTCTGAAGAAGCTTCCATTGGTCTTGTTTTTCTTATTTCTTCACTTAACTCCAAAAAACCTTTAAAACCTTCTCTAAATAACTCTGTATCTTTTATATCCGATTTCCCTGTAAATACTGACAATAATTTTAAATGCATTTCTACTTCATTTTTACTGCTGATTACGGAATCCAATACGACATCTACACCTGATAGACCGTCTGAAACTTTCATCGACTGTGTTAACCATGATTCCCAATTTTTAGCCATCAGCATCAGAGACTTTAAAGAATTGGTTGCTTTGTAACTTTGTTGCAACTGGTCTGCGATAGACTTCATGGCAAAAATTCCGGAAATAATTATCATCAACATAAGAGCCACTGAAACAATGATGTAATTAAAACTCTTGTTGATCTTTCGGCTGTTGGTTTGTCTATCGTTATTTGTTTGAGTTGCCATTTTATTTATTGCTTTTCTGGTTTATTTTTTTGCAATTTTACTATGAGTATGAATTTAATTAAAGAATTTTTGAGAAAATCGGAAATTCATGCATTGTACAAGACTTCAATTTGAACCCGTATGCAATTCTGATCTCAACCAGTTTGGAATTAAACCGATAGAAAGTAATACGGCTGAATGAAAATTCCCCGTTAATGAAAAAAAAATAAGAAAGGCTGAATTTTGTTAAACGAACCAAGGATACTCAAAAGGCATTGGTTGTGGATAAAAATCCGGAGTAATCGATATACAAAAAATTCTTTGTAAATTCAACATTTCGCCATTCCATTGGTTTTCATACTTGGCCTTCAAATTATTAAGGCAATAGATTGCTGTTTAACAGAACAATTAAATACTTAAACAAGTTTTACTTTTGCGGATTTCTATGATTGTAGAAGAGTTAATGACCAATAAGTATTCAATTAAAGACCTGGAGCAACTCACAGGAATAAAAGCGCATACGATTCGTATTTGGGAACAGAGGTACAATCTTATATGTCCCCGGCGAACGGATACCAACATCAGATACTACCTTGACAATGATTTAAAAAAGTTGCTGAACATAAGTGTCCTGATTAAAAATGGAATAAAAATCAGCAAGATATCAAAGATGAGCGATGAACAGATAGCATCGCTTGTCCTCGAGTATTCCAAATACAAAGGTGAATATGAGGCTCAAATAAACGGGCTGAAAATGGCAATGATCGATTTTGATGTAGAATATTTCGATAAATTGTTAAGTCAGTGCATCTTTAATTTCGGGCCTGATACTACCTTCAATCAGATTTTGGGCAAGTTTATCAATGAAATCGGTATTTTATGGCAAACCAATGCCATTTCTATAGCTCACGAGCATTTTATATCAAATTTGATCAAGCAAAAGCTTTTTTCGGCCATAGATCAAATGATTGTGAATCCCCGCCCCAATACAGAGCCAATAGTGCTTTACTTACCTGAAAGTGAACTTCATGAGCTTAGCTTATTGTACATTTATTACAATCTGAAAAAAAAGGGATATAAAATATTGTATCTTGGTCAATCGGTGCCGGCTGAAAATCTAAAGGAAATATTTGATAAGACAGGTAGGAGACTTTTTATCTCCATTTTTACAACGAATCCATTTTCAGAACAAATCAGGGAATACATCAGAAAGTTGGACGACCTCTTTGGAAACAATGATTGTTGGTTTCATTTCAGCGGTTATCAAACTCAAAATATTGATATTGAATCTTTTAATAATGAAAGGTTTCACTTTCATGTCTCAGTAGAAGCTATATGCAATTCGTTTGACTGACTTTAATAATCGAGCATGTGACAGCCTTAAGAGAAATTATAAGGTCATGCTAACTAAATGATGGCTCCCTATCGACAAGGTTGAAACCAAAAAAACAAAGAAAAAAACTGAATTACAAAGCATTCCGTCAATAATACACCTCAACAGTTAAGTGCTTCGTTCAAAGTATCGCCCATTACTCTACAATTCAATATATAGTAGCCCAAGTCCATTTTGGGTTCAATACTACACCGAATGACTTGACAACTGGCATAATTTTTTCTGATTTTTGAAACTAATTTATTTATTATTATAATATATTTACCCGTTTATTATGCTAAATTTCAACATTTTAAACATTTTGTTTAATTATTAGTCAATTTTTTTAGACAAAAATTTGCACAGTTCACTTTCTTGTTTAACTTTGTTGCATCTAAAATTAAACACAAAGAGCCATGTCAACCTTAGAATTTAGCAATCTGATCACTTCGCACAAGTCTTTTCTGCATCAGCTGGCCATGAAACTGACCAAAGACATAGACGACGCCAAAGACCTTATACAGGAAACATTTTTTAAAGCCATTAAAAACAAAGACAAATACGAGGAAGGCACAAATATCAAGGGTTGGCTCTACACGATTATGAAAAACACTTTCATCAACCAGTACCGAAAAAAGAAATTTCAAAATACTTTCATCGACACCACCGACAATAAATTTTTTATTAGCCAAGGTACTGGAGATAAAGAAGTGTATTCTGATAAAAATTTGGATATGGAATATTTAATGAAACGAATTGAAGAAATTGATAAAGTGTACCTGGAAACTTTTATGATGTACTACAATGGCTATAAATATGAAGAAATCGCCGAAATCATGAACATTCCTTTAGGTACCGTAAAAAGTCGTATTTTTCTTGCCAGGAAAAAAATGATGGAACGATTAAAAGATTACAGATAAGAGATTAACTGGTTCTTCTGTCACATGAACTACAACGCTGTCGTAATAGGTACCGGATTTGCTGGTTTGTCAGCCGCCATCTCATTGGCGCACATGGGATTTGACGTTACCATTTTAGAAAAAAATGATCAACCTGGCGGGAGAGCACGTCAGTGGAAAAAAGATGGGTTCACTTTTGACCTGGGACCCTCATGGTATTGGATGCCAGATGTTTTCGAAGCATTTTTTAACAGATTCGGTAAAAAAGTAAGTGATTACTACGACTTGTACAGGCTTGACCCGGCGTACAAAGTCTTCTTTAAAGACGAAGAAGTAGAAGTACCCGCTGACCTATCCCAATTAAAGAATTGGATGGAACAAAGGGAGCCGGGTAGTGGTGCCCGGCTGGACCAGTTTTTAAAAGAAGCTGCTTACAAGTACGAAGTAGGTATCAACGACCTGGTATACAGACCTGGCCGAAGTATTTTCGAGTTTGCTGATTGGCGAGTCCTTACTGGTTTGTTTAAAATGGACCTACTTACCAACATCAGCAAGCATATAAGAAGTTTTTTCACGGATCCCTACATCATTCAACTGCTCGAATTTCCCGTGCTCTTTCTGGGTGAGAGAGCCTGGAAAACTCCGGCTTTGTATTCACTGATGAATTATGCCGACCTTGTGTTAGGTACCTGGTATCCCAAGGGTGGAATGTATTCGGTCGTTCAAGCCCTTGTCTCTCTGGCAGAAGAAAAGGGGGTAAAATTTCATTTCAATCAGGAAGTTGTAGGGTTTACCTTTTCCGGAAAATTGATTACAGAAGTAAAAACTGCTGACCAGATCTATTCTGCAGACGTGGTCGTAGCTGGTGCGGATTATCATCACGTAGATCAACAACTCCTTCCCCCGGAATTTAGAAATTACTCTAAAAAATATTGGGAATCCAGAAAAATGGCTCCTAGCAGCTTGTTGTTTTACCTCGGTGTGAATAAAAAAATTGAAGGTTTGCCCCACCACACTCTCTTTTTTGACAGAGATTTTAAACTGCATGCCGAAGAGATTTATGGGACTCCAAAGTGGCCCACGGACCCGTTGTTTTACATTTCTCTCACTTCAAAAACCGAAAATACCGCTCCCGAAGGTTGCGAAAATTTGACCATATTGATTCCGCTTGCTCCAGGGCTCGATGATTGTCATGAAATGAGAGAAAAATACTATCATCTTGTAATGGAGCGACTGGAAAGCAGAATTGGCCAAGAAATAAGACCTTACGTGGTAGTGAAAAGGTCCTATGCCATGAAAGACTTCCTGGAAGATTATCACGCATTTAAGGGCAATGCATATGGTCTGGCTAATACTTTGCTGCAAACTGCAATTTTGAAACCAACACTGAAAAATAAAAAGCTGCAAAATTTGTATTACACCGGACAATTAACCGTTCCGGGTCCCGGTGTTCCTCCTTCGCTTATATCCGGTTGGGTGGTGGCTAATGAAGTGGTTAAGGATATGAGCTTAGCTCCCGTTTAACAATACTAAACCACCCTGCTATGAAAAATTTATACAATGAAATTTCTTACAAGACCAGTAAAATAGTAACCAGGAAGTATTCCACATCTTTTTCGATGGGAATCTACTTTCTCGACCGAAAGTTTCACAATGCCATCTACGCCATCTATGGATTTGTGCGACTGGCAGATGAAATTGTTGATACATTTCATGAACACGATAAAGCGAAATTGTTGTTAAAATTCAAAGAAGATACCTATGAGGCCATTCAATCAGGCATCAGCCTGAATCCTGTACTCAATTCTTTTCAGGAGGTGGTCAATAAATACAATATCGATTTAGAGCTCATTGAAGCATTTTTACACAGCATGGAAATGGATTTGCAAAAAATCGATTATGACAGAAAGACTTATGAAAGATACATTCTCGGTTCTGCAGAAGTGGTAGGATTAATGTGTCTGAAAGTCTTTGTCGAAGGCGACGAAAAAGCATACAATACTCTAAAGTATTTTGCCATGAAATTGGGTAGTGCTTTTCAAAAGATCAATTTCTTAAGAGACCTGAATGCTGATTATTATCAACTGGGGCGCGTTTACTTTCCCGGAGTAGATATGACAAAATTTGACTATCAAACCAAGCAAGAGATAGAAAAGGATATCGAAGTTGACTTTGCTCTTGGTTTTGAAGGCATCAGAAGACTTCCAAAGTCTAGCAGACTGGGCGTTTACATTGCCTATGTGTATTACTACCAGCTCTTTCAACGCATAAAAAACCTACCACCAACCGAAATTCTTAACAAGCGAATACGGATCCCAAATAATAAAAAAATCAGACTGTTGTTCAAATCCTACATCAAACATACACTTAATTTACTTTAACTTATGATCGAACAAGTTATCCTGGTCGATGCTCAGGACCGCGAGCTCGGACTGATGGAGAAAATGGAAGCACACCGAAAAGGACTACTGCACAGAGCCTTCAGTATCTTTATTCTTAACGACAACAAAGAGCTGCTCTTACAGCGTAGAGCTGAAAGCAAATACCACAGCGGAGGCTTATGGACCAACACCTGCTGCAGCCACCCGCGTAAAGGCGAAACCCTCCAGGAAGCTGCCCATCGAAGGCTGATGGAAGAAATGGGCTTCGACTGTGAATTGGAAAAAGCCCTTGATTTTGTTTATCGCGCTGAATTTTCCGATGGATTGACTGAGCACGAATACGATCACGTCTTTATCGGATATTTTAATGGAACTCCTCGGATCAACCCGGTTGAGGTTTCAGATTATAAGTGGATGCCACTCGATGAGGTAAAGAAAGATCTGTTTCGAAATCCTCAAAACTATACCGAGTGGTTTAAAATAGTTTTTGACCGATTTTACAACCACGTAAAAAGCTAAAATGAAAATAGTTACAGTGTCTAGGCGCGCACATTTTAATGCTGCGCACAGACTGCACAACCCCAATTTAGACCAACAAACCAACGAAAAACTTTTTGGCCTCTGCAACAATGAATATTATCACGGTCACAATTACGAATTAATTGTTAGCGTAAAAGGCCCTATTGACCCTGTTACAGGTTATGTGATGGATTTGAAAACCCTCTCGGATGTGATCAAGTCAGAGGTAGAAGACAAACTCGATCATAAAAATCTAAACCTTCAGGTGGAAGAATTTAAAACCTTAAACCCTACAGCTGAAAACATAGCCGTAGTCATCTATGGATGGCTCAGACCACACATCCCACAAACTTATCAACTTAAAATCACTCTTTATGAAACGCCCAGAAATTTTGTTGAATACTCCGGAGAAGAAAATTAATGGCAACGGCGTAAAGCATCTCAAAGGCTCTTCCGACGTTCACTCCCTATGCATCGACAATCTACATGATACATGCTGTGATTGTGATCACGATCACGACCACATAAGCACCTCCAAGCAAACACCCCTGCGCGAAGATGCTTTTAAGCTCACCGATGAAGAAAAAATCGAAATCATTACAGAAAAATTTACCGAAATACTGCACACTCTTGGTCTTGACCTCAACGACGACAGCCTGAAAGACACACCCCGCCGGGTAGCAAAGATGTATGTGAAAGAAATATTTGCAGGTCTGCACCCGGAAAGAAAACCACTGATACAACTTTTTGAAAATCCCTATCAATACCACCAGATGCTCGTCGAAAAAAACATCACCGTTCATTCCTATTGCGAGCATCACTTGGTGCCGATCATTGGCACCGCACACGTAGCCTATATAAGCAATGGCAAGGTGATCGGGCTTAGTAAGATTAACAGAATGGTCCGATACTATTCCAAACGACCACAAGTCCAGGAAAGATTGACCGAACAAATAGCCGAAGAGCTCAAAAATGTCCTGCAAACTGATGATGTAGCTGTTTATATCGATGCCGAACATTTCTGTGTAAAAACTCGTGGTATCGAAGACAGTCAAAGCTCCACCGTAACGGTACACTATGGAGGCCGATTTTTATCAGACCCTCAGGTAAAACAAGAATTTCTTTCAATAATTCACAATAAATGAAGACCTATCTAATCGTTGGTGCCTCATCGGGAATTGGCAGATATATAGCAGAAAAACTCGCTGCCGACGGACATCGCATATACACTGGCCAACGCAGACCAGCCGAAGGAATTCAAGGAGCAATACATTTTGAATTCGATGTTACGAATCCAAATGCTTCCATTCCGGCTATTGAAAATTTAGATGGTATAGTGTATTGCCCCGGCACTATCAACCTTAAACCATTTCACAGAATTACGGAAAGTGAGTTAAAAGAGGAATTTGAAATTAATTTTTTTGGAGCGTTCAGAACCATTCAAAAATGCCTTCCGGCTCTTAAAAAAAGCGAATCCGCCTCTGTCGTTTTGTTTAGCACCGTAGCCGTGCAAACCGGAATGCCCTTCCATGCGGGTATCGCATCCGCCAAAGGAGCAATCGAAGGACTGACGAAAAGCCTTGCTGCTGAGCTAGCCCCGGCAATCAGAGTCAATGCCATAGCGCCAAGTTTGACAGATACTCCGCTGGCATCCAAACTGCTCAATACAGAAGCCAAGCAGGAATCTGCCCGGCAGCGTCACCCATTAAAAAGATATGGTACTCCATCTGATATCGGTAATGCTGCCCTATGGTTGTTGTCCGAGCAATCGGCATGGGTAACGGGTCAAATCTTTCACATAGACGGTGGAATGAGTACCTTGAAAATATGACCTATCTCGACGATTTGCTTGCTGGTGCAGACAAGTATTTCAAAATTAATCTGTTCAATACCGTATCCGGAATCAGATCGGTATGGATGATCGGTACTGCAGACAGCCGCGGTCGAAAAAATTTAGGGCTATTCAACTCTGTGGTTCACATCGGAGCTAACCCTCCGTTATTGGGTGTCGTCTTCAGACCCGAAAGTGTCAGACGCCACACATTGGAAAACATTCGCTCCACAGGTTTTTTTACATTTAATTCGATCAACCAGGCTATCCTTGACCTTGCTCACAAGACTTCTCTGAAATATTCTGATCAAGAGGATGAATTTGATATTTTAGGT
Organism: Schleiferia thermophila; assembly: GCF_003337435.1. GTDB lineage: Bacteria > Bacteroidota > Bacteroidia > Flavobacteriales > Schleiferiaceae > Schleiferia > Schleiferia thermophila. The sequence continues at coordinate 612,189 of NZ_QPJS01000001.1, read as the reverse complement.
TTTACACCATTTTACTTTCCGAATCACACCACCCCTGCGGTGGAAGACAGTCCATTGAAGATTTTACTCAAAAGAAAAGAAGAACACCTAATAGAGGCAAATAAAACGGTTTTTGTGGTGGGTGAAATAATTAATCTGGCGGTTGATAATTCTTCAGCTGTGGATGAAAATGGATGCATCCGACACGACTTACTGAACCATGCCGCCATTTCAGGCCTTAATGACTACTATTGCTGTCAGTTTCTAAAAAGCAAATGGGATCAAAAGAAAGGGAGTCTACCAAAAAATGGCAACTCCTAATCCAACTCTTGCTCCCGCTTCAGGTTGAACATATGTCGTTGCTTCAATAGTTGGAAACTGTCCAAATACCTGAAAAACAAAATCCCTGTAGTAGAGGTCCACACCTGCAGTAAGGAATCCGAACTGACCGCCTGTATCGGGCTTTTTTATCCGATATTCAGTATCGTATCCATAGGCTTCCAGCTGCATTCCCATGATGGGAAGCAGAGCTGTGCGTGGAGTCATCTGCCACCAATGGAATAAGCTTATAGATGACACAAATGCATTTCCCAACTGATACTCCAGCTCATTAGGCTGAAAATACCGATATTGAATATCGGATTGAATGCCAAAATTTTTCCATCGCAGAATATAGAGGTTTTGGATCTGATATCCCCAAGCCCCTATACCTGACTGAATTTGAAGTGGATGCATGCGACCCTGAGCATCCCTTTGCATAAACTTGCCGGTCGGCATCTGAAGCCCGGCCCCAACAAACCAACTATGACGCCAAAGGCGCCCGGGATCTGCCGACTGATTGATGATCTGGCGAAGATAGTTCAACTGTATATCCCCGATCCCTTTGATCCAGTCCACTCGCCCGCTTTCATACTCTCTTACATTCATCCGATAAGGAATGAAGACAAAAAACTGATTGTCTGCTCCGTGATAATAGCGCATCCAAACATCCTGACGGTGATAGACATCTCTTTGCAACTGGTCTCCGTTGGTTGCATTGTAAGGGGTTTCAGGATGTAAAAATGCACTCATCAAATACCGGTATCCAATCAGATTTTTGTGAAACTGGGGCATTACTCCCAAATACCCACCCCCAATGCCACAACCACAAATATCACAGGCTGAAGCTCCGAAGACCCACATTATTACTACCAACACAAACAATGCCCTGTAGTATAAAAACCTTCTCATTTTAATCTCGGCTCTGAATAATTACTATTGGAAAGCAATGAAAAATCAGAAAGAGTGTGCAGAAAGGCAATGATTTTTTCTTTATCCGACTCTGATAAAGGAATGCCGTCTTTGAGTTTTGGATCGGTGTAATCTGGTGCCGGTTTGGACCTTCCTAATTCTGAGTAATGATCAAGAACTGCCTGTAGTGTATTAAATCGGCCATCATGCATGTACGGCCTGGTGAGAGCTACATTTCGCAGCGATGGAGTTCTGAACTTCTGAAAATCTGCTGAATCAAGGGTGATGTGATAGCGCCCTTCTTCATGTCTGTTCCATTCCAGACCATTACTTCTGAAAGCAAAATCGGTTTGCAAAGGCCCGGCGTGACAAGAAGAGCAATGCTGGTAAAACAAAGCTAGTCCCTCAAGTTCCTCTGCTGTCAGTTGAGCCTTGCCTTGCAGATATTTATCGTATTTAGAATCAGAAGAAATAATTGCCCCTTGAAATTGTGTGAGTGCATAGAGAAAATCTCTGGCAGAAATTTCATCTGTGCCAAAAACTCTCTTAAACAGCTTCGGATACTCTGGATGATTTCTGAGTCTCCTGAGAACTTCTGCCATCGTGATGTCCATTTCATCATGGTTGAGCAAGGGTGCAGTAGGTTGCATTTCAATATGATTGACTCCCCCGTCCCAATTAAACAGCGGCATAAAAATCAAATTGAAAGTCGGAAGTGCATTCCGGGTTCCTTTTCTCCCGAAAACTCCAACACTCACAGATACATTGTGGTCTGCAAAAGCGTGTACCTGAGCATGACAGCTGCCGCATGACAGACTGCTGTCTATTGAGAGAATGGGATCATAAAAGAGTCTTCTGCCCAGTTCAAACCCCTCCCGGGTGAGCGGATTACCTTCAAAGTTGTATTTAGGTTGTGGAAAGTAAGCGGGTATCTCCAGTGATAGTTTTTCGTCCGTATTAAAGGAATCAGTAACTTTTCTGCAGGAGTAAAAAAAGTATAAAAGTAATATGCACAGATATTTTAACGCTTTCATCTTTCGGATAATAAAAGAAGCCGTTTCGCCACTGAGCCGAAACGGCTGCAACTTGTTAATTGTGCAGGTGATCAAAAGAAATACCTCCAACAAAATTGGTAGCCAGCATTGATGCATTGGCTCCGGGCATATGCACTCTGTTTACTTGCGAGAGCTGCACTCCACCATGCCAGAATCGGCCTGCATTTACCATCAGGTGAATGGATGGTTTTGCATTGGGCTTTACCATCAGCACAGCGCCATTGAAGTTAATGGTACGGCTGCGTATGGCATTGTGTTCACCCTGAAAACCTCCAATGTGATAGGTGAAAGTACCTGTCGGTGAATCAGGAGATGAACCTTCGGCCTTGATAAAGATATAGCCGGTATTCCAGCTCCAAAACATCCCATGCTCCGGGCTTAATGCTCCTACTTGAGCACCAGATGTATTTCTAAGGCTGTCTACACCAATCAGAAAACTAACCTCCACATAATCTCCTGCAGGTACATCCGGTATGGTAATCTTTGCTTCAGGAGTCTGGGCTGCATCTACTATATAATAGCTTTCTGGTTGTATCCAATCTGTGCCGTCAGCTTTTTTGAGTTTTATGTTTGAAATATAATATTTCAATGTAGTAAAGGTCATTTTTTGACCACTCGGATGCGTCATTTCCTGATTTAGTGCAAATGGAGCAGCATTCTGGCCCCATACATGCTCAAATTTGATTTCAAGGGCACCTTTCAGATCAGCTGGATTGTCACTGGGATTGTCATCTTTGCTACAGCTGAAAGCCAGTAATACGATTGCTATTGATAAAAGCTTTTTCATAAGGTAAATTTTTAATATTTTTAATTAACAAATAATGAATTATCACCACTAAAAATTCAAACAGGAAAAAGAATACTCCTGTATAAAATATAAGAAATTACAAAATATAACAGATGGCGGGTGGCTTGATCAGCTCTTTGACAAATTCATGTGAATTGAAATGAAGCAAATAATAAAAAGATTTTGAAAATACTTTAATGAATTCGATAACAACGAAACCGGAAGTTTTAAATATTCCAATAAACAGTGGTAAGATGTTTTCAACATTCGGTAGGACAGGCGGATGCACGTCATCTACATTTCCCTCAGCTGCCAGCTCTTCACTAAGCCGACATAGTCCATTACAGGAAATCTCGGAATTGTCTCGATTCTTACATGACTTTTTGTAGTCTTCGAAATCTATGTAGTAACGGACGACCTTTGAAAAACCGATACAAGTCGGCGTCAAAATAGCAAGAGCAACAAGTATATGAAAAAACTTTCGCCACATAATCAACGACTACAAATTTAACAACTCCATCCCGTAATTGAAAGATGATTCAAGTCACTGTTTGCATTTAACAATCTGTTAACAAGCAAAAAACTTAATCCTTAGTCCGCAGCATTTTTTAATCTAGCTGCCGCTCTTGCTCTTTCAGTTGCTTGTATAACTACATAAAATCTTGTAAAAAAACAGCAAATTCACTATAGAGGGGATTTTCTAGATACCCAACAAAGGTTTGTACAAATAGTTATAACCTCTCAAAACCGTCCGTGGAAATTTTATAATATCCGGTTTCTATAGAATTCCTTTTATATTTAATGGCAGAATTTACCGAATAATTAAAAACATCCGAAAGAAACAATACAGTGTTTTCTGGAACTGACAGATGAATACTCACTTTCTGGGCTCCATATGAGTCCGTAACAGGAACAATTAAATATCTTGACAATTTTAAAAACCTTTCGTTTATCTGAAAAGGATATTCAATATTTTTAGCTCGGAGAAAAGCTGAATTTTTTGTAGTGCCTTTTGCTTCCGCTCGAATAAAAACAATGGGTTTGGCATCGCCTTTGGTTAAGTGTATCTCTACATCACTCAAATACAGGCTGTCTCTGCCAAATTGGAATTTGGATTTATAAGCCTCATCCTCAAGCACAGGGAGTATAAATATAGTATCTTGTTCATTTACATTAATTTGTGATGAGAAAATAACCAATGAAGAACTCTCGCTGTATTCCTTCACTCTATTAATAATAAACCCAGTAACAACCGCTGATGATAAGAGCAGAGAGAAAAGTATAAAAATGTAATATTTTTTGTAGGTAGAAAAAGTAGATTTAGCGATTGATCTGAAAACAAAAAAGAACAACAAACCAACAGATACAAGAAACAATAATAAAAATGATATAAGCCAATAAAATGTGCCAACAGAACCAAAATAAAATGAGATAACATCGCTTAAGTTATTTGCATTAAATTCAAAATGATTAATGGAAATGTGTGCATTATTGGAACTCAAAAACGAAAAGATTACTGAAAGTAAAGCAAAAATCAATATTCCAACAATAATCAAAATCAAAATAGAAAATAATTTCAATCCTAATCTAATCAGACTTCGTATAATCTGAGCAACTAAATTGATTATGTCATTTAAAATTTTTCCCGCCTTGGTAGATGAAATTTTTCGAACAGAAAAGTCACTTGATTTTAACTCATTTCTGATTTGTTCTTCAATTTTTTTAACGGTAATTTTTTCACCTCTCATCTTCAGCCTGTCAATACTGGAGTTGGCTTTTGGTACGATCAGCCACAGAATCAGATACACAATCAGCCCGGTACCTGATATAAAGCCAAACACTATAAACAGAAGTCTGACAATCAGCACATCGATTGAGAAATAGTGAGCCAAGCCCGAAGCTACACCGGCTATTATCCCACCTTCCGGATCCCTCAACAATTTTTTGATCACCATTCCCGTATCGGACTCTTCAGCCTGATTCGCTGTGTCGGTATCAAAATCAGAAGGACTTCCGAGTATCTTTTTGATCTTCAATATATCTTTATCATCAGCAACTTCCCTCCCATGCAGCTCTTGTTGCAGTAGCTCAGCTATTCTGAATTCAATATCCTGAAGGGTTTCTTCTGCATACTCAGGATCTAAGACCGATTTAATGCTGTCGAGATATTGCTGTAAGCAAGCAAACGCCTGCTCAGTCAGATAAAACTGTATATTGTTAATGGATACAGAAACTGTTTTTTTCATTGTTTAATCAATTTGTTTATTGAATGTGAAAATTCATTCCAAATACCAATCAGGGTGTTCAAATGCACTTTTCCTTTTTCTGTGATAGAAAAATATTTCCTTGGAGGCCCGGACTTGCTTTCTTCCCATCTGTAGCTGAGATATCCTTGGTTCTTCATTCGCGTGAGCAATGGATACAGCGTTCCCTCTACCATTAAAATATGATTTTTCTGAAGTGTTTCGATGATGTCGTTTGAATAAGCATCTGATTTTGACAAAATGGCAAGGACGCACATTTCAAGCACGCCTTTCCGCATTTGTGCCAGCACCTGTTCCCTGTTATCACTCGTCACCTAGTTAGTTTTTGATTGTGCAAAGATATAATTGTAAAATTGTACTATGCAATACATAGTACTAAAATTGTAAATTTAGATAAAAGGATGCTACACTTTCTGGTCAAGCCTTTACTTTGCATCCAATTCCACCCACCGATGGCAGAAAGAAGCAAATTATGGATGATTGTGTACACCAAACCTCGACACGAAAAAAAAGTAGCAGACCTACTCACTAAAAAATCCATAAACAACTATTGCCCGACCAGAAGAGTGCTGAGGCAGTGGAGTGACAGGAAGAAATACGTAGATGAAGTTCTTATCCGTTCTTATGTATTTGTCAAAGTGGAAGAAAGCGAAAGGATACATGTGCTTCAAACACCTGGTGTTCTCAACTTTGTCTATTGGCTGAGAAAGCCGGCCATCGTCAGAGAAGTGGAAATGAAAGCATTAATGGATTTTCTCTCCTCTGCGCATGTGTCCGAAATCAATGTTCGCCAGCTTGAGGTTGGCGCTAAGGCTAGGGTACTCTCCGGACCTCTGATAGCACAGGAAGGTGAGATTCTCAAAATCGATAAAAATGTAATATCCATTCGATTGTACAGTGCGGGTCTGGAATTTACTGCGATACTGGATAAAGATGTGCTTGAAGTGATAGAAGCACCAAGTAAAAAACAAAAGGAAAATAAACTTATTAACCGAATCCAGTAAATATGAGTCCGTCTGTAGGTATTATTATGGGGTCAATGAGCGATCTGCCAGTGATGAAGCAGGCTGCCGAAATACTTGAAAGCTTTGGAGTGTGTTATGAGCTAGATGTAGTATCGGCGCATCGTACGCCCGAGCGAATGTTTCTTTATGCCCGCAATGCCAAGGAGCGCGGTCTGAAAATCATTATAGCCGGGGCAGGCGGTGCAGCTCACCTGCCAGGCATGGTGGCCAGTGTCACTACCCTGCCGGTGATTGGTGTCCCCATCAAATCGTCCAACAGCATTGATGGGTGGGACTCAGTGCTCTCCATCCTCCAGATGCCAGCCGGAGTACCGGTAGCCACAGTAGCATTAAATGGCGCAAAAAACGCCGGAATCCTCGCCGTACAGATTTTGTCTTTGATGGATTCTGCTCTAGCAGATAAGTTGGTTCAATACAAAAAAGATTTAGAGAACAGCGTGTTACAAATGAGCAACGAACTAAAACAGAATCAATGAAAAAAATTCTGATGGTTTGTTTGGGCAATATATGTCGCTCACCTCTGGCAGAAGGTATTTTGAAACACAAACTTCGGGAAATGGACCTTCAGGCCATAGTAGACTCAGCAGGAATTGCAGATTACCACGTGGGTGAGAAGCCTGACAAGAGAACCATGAAAAATGCGCTAAGTCATGGTATTGATCTTTCGGACCTGCGAGCAAGACAATTCAAACCCGAAGATTTCAATCGCTTCGATTTGATTTATGCGGCCGATGCATCCATTTTTCATGCATTGATGATGATGGCTCCTGATCACGAAGCAAAGAAAAAAGTAAAGATGATGACCGAAGAACTTTTTCCGAACCAAAAAATTGATGTCCCCGATCCTTATTACGGCGGTGAAGAAGGGTTTGAAAGCGTCTATCAGCTAATCAACAAATCCTGCGATGCAATTATTGAAAAACATTTTAAGACCCAGCAGAGCTAAATCAATGGGCAATCTATATCTTATTCCCACACTTATTTCCGATGTAAATCCTTTGGAAGTTATCCCCCTTGGGACGAAGAAAGTTCTTGAGGAGACAAGAATCTATCTGGCAGAAAATGCCAAATCCGCAAGAGCTTTTTTAAAAAAAGCCATTCCATACGTACAGCAGAGTTCTCTGGAAGTGATACAAATCGATAAACACTCTTCTGAATCAGAATATTATAAATATTTACATCAGTGTAAATCCGGAAAACATATTGGCTTGATGAGCGAATCCGGCTGTCCGGCTGTAGCTGATCCCGGAAGCCAGATCGTACTGGAAGCTCATCGACAAGGCATACCGGTGATTCCTTTGGTAGGTCCATCATCTATATTGCTTTCGCTTATGGCATCTGGACTTAACGGTCAGAACTACTCTTTTATCGGCTATCTTCCCATTGACAAACACGACCGACGTCGTAAACTGAAGGAATTGGAAGCCAAATCCTTGAAGGACAAAACGACTTTTATCTTTATAGAAACGCCTTACAGAAATTTGCAACTTGTAGAAGACATCAAACTAACTCTGCGACCTGACACTTTGCTGTGCATTGCCTCCGACATCACTGGTATCAATCAATTCATCAAAACAAAAAAATTATCTGAATGGAAGACAGAAGATTTTCAACACATCGATAAGCAACCAACGATTTTTTTAATTGGAATTTCCTGATAGAACTTTTTGTAATTCCTAACTTGCATACCTAAATTAACAACAATGAATGAAGTAGTTATCGTTTCTGCCGTCAGAACACCTATAGGTTCGTTTGGCGGCTCATTGAGTCATGTACCGGCTCCTGAACTTGGTGCAGTAGCCATCAGAGGTGCCCTCTCCAAAATACAACTCGATCCGAAACTGGTCGATGAAGTGCTAATGGGCTGTGTACTACAAGCCAACTTAGGCCAGGCACCTGCCAGACAAGCGGCTATTAAAGCAGGCCTACCAGCCGATGTACCTTGTACAACAGTAAACAAAGTGTGCTCTTCAGGTATGAAATCTGTAATGATGGCAGCACAATCCATAAAAACAGGTGACAATAAAATAGTGGTGGCAGGCGGAATGGAAAACATGAGTCTAGTCCCACACTACCTCGGCAACGGGCGGACCGGCCAAAAACTCGGTGATCTGCGACTTGTGGACGGCATGCTGCGCGACGGTCTGCTTGATGCCTACGACGGTCAACATATGGGTAATTGTGGAGAGCTCTGTGCCAGGGAATTTCACTTCAGCCGCGAGGACCAGGATAATTTTGCCATTGAATCCTATAAAAGAAGTGCCAAGGCATGGCAGTCAGGTCTTTTTAATGAGGAAATCGTGCCAGTCTCCATTCCTCAGCGAAAAGGTGATCCCATTGTATGTTCAGAAGATGAAGAGTATAAGAATGTAAAATTTGAAAAAATCCCTACACTACCACCAGTTTTTGACAAAAACGGGACCATCACAGCAGCCAATGCTTCCACTCTGAACGACGGAGCTGCAGCTTTAATTCTGATGAGTGCCAAAAAAGCTCAGGAACTAAATCTCAAACCATTAGCTCGAATAGTCAGTTTTGCAGATGCAGCTCAGGAGCCCAAGTGGTTTACAACTGCACCCGCCAAAGCCCTGCCGATAGCCATTGGCAAAGCCGGTCTTAAAATCGAAGATATCGACTACTTCGAACTCAACGAAGCTTTTTCGGTCGTCGGACTGGCCAATATCAAACTCCTGAATCTGGACCCTGCCAAAGTCAATGTAAACGGAGGAGCAGTATCACTCGGTCATCCACTCGGGTGCTCTGGCGCGAGAATTATTGTCACGCTCATTCATATTCTCAAGCAAAACAATGCACGATACGGTGCTGCCGGAATTTGCAATGGCGGAGGTGGAGCCTCGGCAATCGTGATTGAAAATATCAATTAATACCACCTATTATTAGCAATCTGTATATGTCGGCAAAAGGTGTCTGCCTGCTTTCTGTTATTCCCATGCGAAAAGAGCCGTCGCATAGGTCAGAAATGATTAATCAAATACTCTTTGGAGAGCTCATGCATCTATTGGAAGAAACGGATGAATGGCTCAGAGTAACGCTCATGCACGACGACTACACAGGCTGGGTACTGAGAGAACAAATCAAATGCATTTCACCTGAAGAATACAGTCAGCATTTCGCTGAATTTACAGGATACAGTGCCGACATGGTAGACCTGGTCATGAAAAAAAACAGCAATCATTTCTTCTCAATACTGCTCGGAAGCAAAATCCCTTTGCTAAAAAACGGTGAATTTTCAGTAGGTGATGAGGTAATGGTATTCAGTGGCCCTACTACCAAGGGCATTAAAAACAGACCCGCCATCATTGACACGGCTCTAAATTTTCTGCACGCACCTTATCTGTGGGGAGGTCGCACCCATTTTGGTATTGATTGCTCCGGTTTGGTACAGATAGCCTACAGAATGGCGGGCGTAAATCTGCCACGAGACTCCTATCAGCAGGCTACCATTGGTATGCAACTGAGCTTTATTGAAGAATGCAGTCCCGGCGATCTGGCATTTTTCGATGACAAGGACGGCCGGATCATTCATGTAGGAATACTTCTTCCGGGTAAAAAAATCATTCATGCTTCAGGTGGTATGGTCCGAATCGATATGCTCGACCAAAACGGCATTTACCGCGCCGATCTCAAAAAATATACACACAGACTCAGACTTTTGAAAAACGTTTTTGACCTCAATTTCAGACAGCGATAAAAACTACTCTGTCCGGTAATCCGAAAGCTTTGGATTACCGGATTTTTTTACTTTGCAACTACATAGATAGCAATTAAAACGCAACTCGATAACTTCAGACTACGGCCTTTGAATGGTGTCCATATCCTAACACCTGCCTTTTGAACTCTTTTTTCACAACCTGCTCAATCCAAAATACCAGAATGCAGAAAAGTGACCCACTGAAAAACTGGTTTTTCGTACCCTTATCTACGAGTTGCCAGGCCGCCCTTTTACTGTATTAGCGAATTAAAAACGAGTTAAGCACAAAATTCCAGAGAAATTAAAAAATCATGTTCCGCTTTCTACATTTTACAAACCATGAAAACAACCTCACTTTTATGGACCTCCATCGTCATCCGACATCACCTCCCTAAAAGTAAACCAAAAAAAACCAGGCCTAAAAAATACTTGTAATTCAATGCAATATGATAGACAGGTAAAACAGTATTTTCGCACAGATAATCTGACATGTTCCGACAAGACAGTTATGCACCGATAGGTATTTTCGACAGTGGTGTAGGTGGACTTACCGTAGCAAAGGCTATAATGAATCTGATGCCCAACGAAGATATCCTCTACTTTGGCGATACTGCACACATGCCCTATGGCGAAAAAAGTAAAGAAGCCATCATAAAATATTCCCTGGAAATCAGCGAATTTTTATACCAAAAAGGAGTCAAAGTCCTGGTGATCGCCTGTAATTCAGCTTCCGCTACAGCTTACGAAGCATTATGCGAATATTGGAAGGAAAGATTACCCATCGTCAATGTCATTGATCCAGTAGTAGAATATGTTTGCGAGCAGCATTTTGCCAATATCGGCATCATCGGCACCAAAGCCACCATCAACAGTGGAGTGTATTCAAGGAAAATTCAAGAATCCTGCAGCAATGTGACCGTAAACTCCAAGGCCACTCCCCTGCTGGCAGGTATGGTAGAAGAGGGACTTGCCGGCACAGAGGTCAGTCGTGCACTGATCAAGCATTACCTACGCGACCAGAGATTTGATCAGCTCGACTGTATGATCCTTGGTTGTACGCATTATCCACTCATTCAAGAAGATATCAAAGCCTTTTTCAAAGAGCAAATAAAAATTTTGGATACCCCTTCCATCACAGCAGCCCACCTCCGGCAGGTATTGATTGATACTTCCCTACGCTCCCCTTCTACCTACCACGGAGAATATCATTTTTACCTTTCTGACCTTACCGAAAGTTTCAAAGAGATTGCATCGTATTTTCTTGGCTTCCAGCCCGTGCTGGAGCACGTAGTGCTTTGAAGCCCGAAAAGTATTATGTATCTTTGTATGGCCTATTGAAAAGACAATGCAGATGAACACATTATTTGAATTTCAAACAGATACAAAAGTTTCGGTCCTCGAAGAGCTCACCACCGTTAAGTCAATTATTCTTTTCAACGATGATGTAAATACATTTGACTGGGTGATTGAAGCCCTGATAGAAGTCTGCGGACATACACCCGAACAAGCAGAACAATGTGCCTGGATCACTCATCTAAAAGGAAAGTGTGATGTAAAAAACGGCAGTTATGAAGAACTAAAACCGATGTGTACCGAGCTGCTAAACAGAGGCTTATCAGCTGAGATTCACTAAAATACCAATTTTTCATTCGTTTTACTACTAAAATTAAATTTTGCATTAATTTTGCCGCGCATTTATCAACCAATGGCTTCGTAGCTCAACTGGATAGAGCATCTGACTACGGATCAGAAGGTTTGGGGTTCGAATCCCTACGAAGTCACTTCACAAAGGGACGCGCTGTAATCAGGCGTCCCTTTTTTTTATTTTACAAAAACATAAAATTTTGTCCCAAAAGTCATGTTTTTTTAAACCATAACATTTTAAAAGGGTTATTCTTATGTACTTTTGCACTGAATTTAGATTAAATTAAAATTATGATTCAGGTATCCGAGAGTGCCAAAAAACAGATCATCCATCTGATGGAAGCTGAAGGCAAGGGCCAAAACATCTGCCTGAGAGTGACAGTGACTACCGGAGGATGTAGTGGTCTTTCCTACAATCTCGAATTTGCCGAACCTAAAGCGGATGACAAAATTTTTGAAGATAATGAAATTAAAATAGCTGTAGATAAAAGGTCACTACTGTACCTGGCCGGAACTACTCTGGACTTTACAGGTGGCCTCAATGGAAAAGGTTTTGTGTTTATAAACCCCAACGCTAAGCGCACATGCGGATGCGGTGAAAGCTTTGCTGTCTGACAATACCATCGACCATGGAAATTCTAGAAAAAGTAACCAAAAGCGAATACAAATACGGCTTCTACACCCCTTTGGAAGCTGACAAAGTACCACCAGGGCTCAATGAAGACATCATCAGGCATATTTCAGCAAAAAAAAACGAGCCCGAATGGATGACCGAATGGAGACTCGAGGCCTACAGAATCTGGCAAACCATGCAAGAACCGCAATGGGCAAATATTAGATATAAAAAACCAGATTTCCAGGCAATCTCCTACTACGCAGCACCCAAACCAAAAAAACAGCTCAACAGCCTGGAGGAAGTAGACCCGGAACTATTAAAAACTTTTCAAAAACTCGGAATCAGTATCGAAGAACAGAAACGTCTGACCGGTGTGGCCATCGATGTGGTGGTAGACAGTGTTTCGGTAAAAACCACTTTTAAAGAAAAGCTGGCTGAACTGGGAATTATCTTTTGCTCGATGAGCGAAGCCATCAGGGAACACGGCGACCTGGTACGCAGATACCTTGGAACCGTAGTGCCGCGTACAGACAATTTCTATGCAGCGCTCAATTCGGCTGTCTTTAGCGATGGTTCCTTCTGCTACATCCCTAAAGGGGTTCGATGTCCTGTAGAATTAAGCACCTACTTCCGAATAAATGAAGCCGGTACCGGACAGTTCGAACGTACGCTTGTCGTTGCAGACGAAGGTAGCTACGTGAGCTACCTGGAAGGATGTACTGCCCCCATGCGCGATGAAAACCAACTCCACGCTGCCGTAGTAGAGCTCATAGCCTTAGAAGGTGCTGAAATAAAATATTCTACCGTACAAAACTGGTATCCCGGCGACAAAGACGGAAACGGTGGTGTGTTTAATTTTGTGACCAAAAGAGGTCTCTGCGAACGCGATTCCAAAATCTCCTGGACTCAGGTAGAAACCGGGTCAGCCATCACCTGGAAATATCCCTCCTGTATACTCAAAGGTGACAACAGCGTAGGAGAATTTTACTCCGTGGCTGTAACCAATCACCATCAGCAAGCCGATACCGGAACCAAAATGATCCACCTCGGCCGCAATACGCGAAGCACCATCATCTCTAAAGGAATTTCTGCAGGTCGCAGCCAAAACAGCTATCGCGGTCTTGTGAAAATTGGTCCCAGAGCCATAAATGCCCGCAACTTCTCTCAATGCGACAGCATGCTGATGGGCGATCAATGTGGAGCCCACACGTTTCCCTACATTGAAGTAGAAAACCCAACCGCCAAGGTGGAGCACGAGGCTACTACCAGCAAAATAGGTGAAGACCAGATTTTCTACTGCAATCAGAGAGGAATCCCGACAGAAGAAGCCATTAATCTGATTGTAAACGGCTTTGCAAAAGAAGTAATCAGCCAACTCCCAATGGAATTTGCCGTAGAAGCACAAAAACTCCTTGCGGTAAGCCTCGAAGGATCTGTTGGATAAAGTAAATTTTTAAAATATACAAAATGCTCAAAATCAAAAATCTGCACGTATCCGTAGACGATACTCCCATCCTCAAAGGCATTAGTCTGGAAATAAAAAAGGGCGAAATACACGCCATTATGGGGCCCAATGGCTCCGGAAAAAGTACGCTGAGCAATGTAATAGCCGGAAAAGAAGATTACCAAATCACACAAGGCACCATTGAGTTTGAAGGCAAAGACCTTCTGGAGCTATCAGCAGAAGAACGCGCACATTTGGGAATTTTTCTCTCATTTCAATATCCAGTGGAAATACCAGGTGTTTCCGTCACCAACTTTATCAAAACAGCCATCAACGAAAATCGTAAAGCCAAAGGTCTGGAGCCCATGCCTGCCAAAGAATTGCTAAAACTCATCCGCGAACGCATGGAATTGCTCAATATGGATAAGTCATTTCTAAGCCGTTCCCTTAATGAAGGCTTCAGCGGTGGCGAAAAAAAGAGAAATGAAATTTTTCAACTCTCCATGTTACAGCCAAAGCTCGCTATCTTGGATGAAACCGATTCAGGCCTCGACATCGATGCACTCCGGATCGTAGCCAAGGGAGTCAATACACTTCGAACTCCGGAAAATGCATTTCTCATCATCACACATTATCAGAGGCTTTTGGAGTATATAGTGCCTGATTTTGTCCATGTGCTTTACAATGGAAAAATTGTAAAGACCGGAAGCAAAGACCTAGCCCTTGCACTGGAGGAAAAAGGATATGACTGGATCAAGGAAGAAGTGGCTATCTGACCAAAACGCACCCCGGTATGGAAGCATTCAAAGAAACCTTACTATCCTCTTTTATAGTTTTTGAAAATCAGCTCAACGGACAAAAAAAGTCTGAGCTTCACAAATTAAGACAGAAAGCTTTTGAGGCTTTTGAAAAATACGGCTTTCCGACCAGAAAGGATGAAGACTGGAAATACACCAATCTAAAACCCATCATCAAACACGATTACAAGATATTTCACCCAAAAGAACAAAAGCTCCAACTGGATGAAGCCCGAAAATATTTCCTTTCGGAAACAGATACCTACCGCATTGTATTTGTCGATGGATACTACGCTTCCTGGCTGAGCCTCACTACCCACCACCAATACGACATATGTACATTTTCGGCACTGATTAACAGGTACCCAGAAATTGCCGACGAATACGTAGGTAAGCTCATTAATCATGGCGACAGTTTCACCGCACTCAATACGGCATTCGCCAGAGAAGGAGCATATATTTTCGTGCCTGACAATAAAATTGTTGACAAACCCATAGAAATACTGCACTTCACAACTCCACACGCTTTACCAGCCTTTCAGCAGCCCAGAAGCCTCTTAGTACTTGGAAAAAACTCAAGAGCTACAGTGATCGAAAGACATATTTCGCTAAGTGCCAATCCAGTATTTACAAATTCAGCTACTGAGGTTTTCTTACATACCGGTGCCATCCTTGATCATTACAAAATACAAACTGACCACTACGAAGCTTCTTTAATCGACAACACCGTGTATCAGTTGCAAGGATACTCTGTGCTAAATCTCACCACTGCAAGTCTTGGAGGAAAGTTTGTGCGAAACAATCCAATTGTAAAACTTATCGAGTCAATGGCCGAAGCCCATCTATGGGGTCTCACTAAAATAGATTCCAGTGAATTAGCAGATCACCATACCTCCATTGAACATATCGCACCCCATTGCCAGAGTAATGAACTCTACAAAGGCATTTTTGGCGGCCGCTCCACAGGGATTTTCAACGGAAAAGTGTATGTGGCACCCCATGCCCAAAAAACCAATGCCTTCCAGCAGAACAACAACATTGTGCTTTCCGATAAAGCCACCGTTAATACCAAACCACAACTCGAAATATTTGCCAATGACGTAAAGTGCTCCCACGGCTGCACCGTAGGCCAAATGGATGAAAACGCTATGTTTTACCTCAGGCAGAGGGGAATAGCAGCCGATAAAGCCAGAGCCTTGTTACTTCTGGCTTTTGCCGGTGAAATAGTAGACAAAATTCAACTACCCGAATTGCGACAGTACGTAAAGCGGATTTTTAACCAGAAAAATCATATCGATTTCGACTTCGACTTGTAAAATCCCAAAAGACAACCTACCAACTTTCCGGTTTATAAATGATGGTTTTAAAATGATGTACTAAAGTTGGGCTTGGTGTATAATAGATTTGATAATCGGTACTTTTACCCTCAGCAGATAATTCAGCCAGAGCATTGGCCCCCTCCAAAATCAGGTCCATTCGATACATTTCCAGTCTTTCACCTTTTCCCGTGCCGGGACTCTCCTCTACAGTGTCCCGTTTGAGGAATTGAAATGCAATTGCTTGGTGGATTCAGTAAAAAAATTTGTACATCCCTGTGCTTGTAAACAAACTTTACAAAATCAGCCGGCAGGCCTTGCGTTGTTGATATCTGGCCGTTGTTTTGAATAAAATACGTGGATTCTTCCGGTTATCCGGAGAATATAAGGAATCATTTTGGCTGTTTAAATCGCCGGCATACACCAGAGAAAGTGGAAACGATAGTGCAGCGATGAAAGAAAACCTTAGCATTATATAAGCTGCTTTGCTTTTTCAAATATAAGTTTTTACGTTTCCTTTAAAAATTAAGCTACAAAAAAATTTATTGAGCGACCTGACATCCTTCTTTATAAAAGATACACGCACATGTAAACCAAAACGGGAAAACTGAAACCTGCTATTTGACGATAAATACTGCTCTTTCAAATATATTCTTGTAAAATATATTAACGGATCAGCGTAAAAAATCCGTGCCTTCGCACCTCAACCCGATCGCTTCGGTCGGGCAGTTCAAACTCTGCAACGATGTGATAGGTGTAAGTGCCTTCTTTCATTGGGTTGCCATCGAATGTACCGTCCCACCAGTACGGCTCACGGTGGTCGTTGGCATCAAAAATCATTCTTCCCCAGCGGTCAAAGATCTTTATATTAAAACGAACTGTAAAACAGTTTGGATTTATTTTAATTCCAAAACGATCATTGATTCCATCCCCATTAGGTGTAAACGCTGTAGGTATAAAAGGCACACACTCATTAATTCTCTCCTCTGGTGGTATGCGATCGTTTCCACCCTGTGCTTTAAGGCCCGGAGGTATTAGGAAAAACAGCAGAAAAAAAATCCCCAAAAATCTTAACATACATATACTAATACACGACAAAAATAAAAGAACTTCCAGTTTTACGAAGGCCTTGGAATTAAAATTTCAGTTTCATTGTACAAAATCACTAAAAAATTTGCTTTGGGTAATTTTAATCAAAGTCTAGAGTTAATCTGAAGCGAAGAATTCGTCCATTGTTGGCATCGGCCACGTACAAAATTTTCTTGAAAAAGGCCACTGCCATAGGTTGGTTGAATTGTGTGAAACCACTGCCTTTGCCGCCGAAGCTGGCTTTTTGGAGTTTTGTTATCCCTGTAGCGGCCGGAGGCTGTACCCCCTCTAGCCCATTTGATGAAAACTGATACAAAGAATCTTTGGCGATATCCGTTACAAAGATAAATCCTGCAGCATCGCCACTTATGGTAATTCCTAAGGGCATTTCAAATTTAAAGGGCTCGTGAATGCCTCCATCTGCTCTGGTAGTGTCGCCATATGGAAATATCCTCGGCCGGTATTCAGCACCAAATTCGCTTTCGATTCGTTCGATGTATTGCACTTTGATGGCAGCATTGGGCTCAAGCATGGTTACCATAAAATTCTGGCCTGTCCTTGCAGTGATTTGAGGTGGTTTTGCAAAGGTGGTTATACCAAATGGCTTTTGAAAGTAATCGTTGAAGGTACCTTGAGAGGTGGACACCGTCACCGGTGTGATGTACTGGTCGTTGTTGTTGAACAGCAAGACTGCATCATCAGGGCCGAGGATCGGATTTTTGGCAGGCCCTGTACGCGTTACAAAATAGGAATTATTTTCTGCCGGATTGGTTGAGGCGATTACGGCAATTCGGTTAAACTGAACACTCAGATCTGAAGTAGAATAGGTACTTTTATAATAAAACGGATGGACAATTTTTCGGATGATCTGCGCATTGGTCTGCGATAGTTTGTAGCCTTCCGGCCCGGTCATCCGGATCCTGTATATACATGTGAACGTAAAGGTATTACCTGCGATCACGGTGTCTGAAGTACCTATTGCGATCAAATCAAAACGCCTGTCCTGAGTTACGGATTTCAGCCCTGGAATGAAAAAGCTTCCCAGCCGTCTGCCTGTCTCATCCAATTGTATTATTTCCTGTCTGCCCTCATCTGCTACATAAATGAGTTCATCGAACCCCACTGCTATATCAACAGGTTTTACAAAGTCTGTAAATGCCGGCAAAATGGGTACATATGCGATATCCCTGTTGGTAAACTCCGGAACGTCGATAAATCCCAGGTCGGTCTTCTCACCAAAGTATTTCCGGCAACCCGTCAGTATTATAGCCAATATTAAAATTGAAAAAAGTCTTTTCATCCTTACCAAAATTATTTAGGCATCATATATCTTAGTCCGATCAAATGCTGTGAGCCAAAAAATCTTGTGGCCGTAAAGGCATAATCAATCATTAAAACCTGTCCGCCGGCCATAGGCGCAGCCATCCCTACACCAGCTGTAGGAAATACATGTCCTAAAACATTAAACTTATATCCCAGACGGCCAAAAAACTGATTGTCGTACGTGTACTCAGCACCCAGGCGGATGTTTTCGCTGTTGTCATTTGGGTGACTTATTTGAAAAGAAGCCAGGAGCGAATGCTTCTCTACTTTATACGGTACTATCGACAATCCAATTGAAAAAACAGTAGGCACGGGATTCGACTCAAGTGCAATACCGGTAGTCCGGTTGAAAGTGACCGGGATGTCCTCCCTGGATGCCAGCGAGCTGCTTCCTCCAAAATTGTGCAGGACAGCGGAAAACTGAAGATTTTTGAAATCGGTCTTGTATAAAAATGCCAAATCAACAGCTGCGGTATGATTGTTAAACCCAGCCACGTGCTCATAGACGTATTTCATGGTAAGTCCAAACGAAAACTGTTCGGTAAGCATTTTGGCATAGGTAGCCCCAAAGGCCATGTTGATTACAGATATTTCCCTGCCAGTACCCCCAGGCATAAATTCCGTTCTTTCTTTAATATACCCCGAGGTCAGCGAATTCAGTGAAAAACCCCACACCGATGTTTCATCGCTTTGAGGATTTACGTAGGACACAAAACTCTGATTTACGCCGGCACCAATAAACTTGTTGGCCAGGGTAAAGCCATGCTCTTTTAACTGAACCAAAGCAGCGGGATTAGAAAGTATGGAGAAAGCATCCCCTGTAATTGCAGCAGATGCTCCACCCATGGCTGCTGACCGCGGATTGATGTCGTTTTTCAAAAATGTAAGGGCTGACAATCCGGCTCTTTCCCCCCCATAGCTGGGAAACACCTGTGCCAAAATCCGGGTACTCAACGATATCAATAAAGCGATACCTGTAAAAAAGAATCTCATTCTACCTCAGAATCTGAATGTTATACCATAGAGCATCTGGCGCGGTGGTAAGTAGCGCGCCGGATTGCGCGGGTCCAATCCCCGCTCCTGCGGTCCGTTGAACTCCGGACGCGGATCTCTCCAATCATTGGGCACGTCATCGCCGAATTCATAGGCTCTACCAGTTACGGGATTGATGATCTGCGCGTTTTTATTGTTCAATGCATTTCTCATTTCAATGGAAAAAGTCAGCCCGGTAAATTTGGTGATGAAATAGTCGTAGCTGATTTTCAAGTCCACATTGTGCCATGGGGTAGCAAGTCTGGAGAGGAATTTGTCGTTTTCGGGCATAAAGAGCGGGCGCTCCACTCCGGGACGCACCTCCAGCTCTCCCACACGGCGCATTGGCGTGTAACGGAATCCACTGGTATACTGATAAATCGCAAATGCACGGAATCCTGTAATCTTTCTGCCCATAACCTTGAAGGTAGAATCCGGGCTGAACATAAGCCCAACATTGATGTTCCAGGGTCGATCGAAAGCCAGATACTGCTCTCTGCTGAGCTGCACTTCGCCGTTCTGAGCAATCTGCAGGGCGGATTCTCTGGCTGAATTGGATTTACCACGCGCCACCTGATAGGCTGCATTCCCAAAAAAGTTGTAATGCGAAAGCCATCGATAATTAAACCCTAACTCCACACCAGCTATCCGTGCATAGTCTTGATTGATAAACATGGTGCGGGTTACAAAACGACCGGTAGGATCTCTGGTAATAACAGACCTGGATACAATGTAGTCAAAGCGGTTGTTGTTGAAGGCCGTGAGCGTAAATCCCAGATCTTTATTTACTTTGGTTTTGATACCTACCTCATAGCTCACGTTGATTTCGGGGTCAATATCCGGATTTCCGAGGTTCGCCAAAAAAGACCTGTTTTGATATACAGGGTCCAAACCCGCATACACAAACCGTGGATGCGGCATTCGCATGCTGTGGCCATAGTTGAAATAGAGCACATTGTTCTCTGTCACCGGAAAGGATACATTGATCCTCGGCATCAGACGAGCCTTCCAACGCAGTCCTAACAATTGAGTAGTCTTGCGAAGATAATCCTCTCGTACCTGATTGATTACAGGGCTTTGGGAGTTTTCTACTGCCTCATCGGCAAATCTCCCCATAGCCCAGTAATTTAACCTCAATCCCAGGGTCGCCTGTATGCCTTTGTAGGTGATTTTATCTTCTACAAACAAGCCACCATTGTGTGGCCGTACAGCCCATATATCGTTGGATGAGCCGATACTTATCGAAGGGGTAAAAGTCGTATCGTTGATTTTGATGGGGGCACCTACCCAGGGTCTGATCACGTCTACCCACTGGTATTCGTTGGCCGAATGTTGAAATCCAAAAGAAATAAAATTGATGTTGTCGTTTGGATTGTATGTAAATTTTGTGCGAATCGAATATTCCTGCGCATAGTGATCGTGCCAGATGGGCGAAATACCTCCATTGTTGACCAATCCATTACCGGGTAATACAAAATAGGTTCCCGTAGGATCACCGGGGTTGAAAATCTCCACTGGATCAGTTACGATATGGTCTTCATCAAATATCTGATCAACAGTTTCCGTTCGAAAAGGCCGACCATTGGCATCCGCCCTAAGGTTGGTAAAAAGTCTTCCTAGCGAAATATTTACACCTAACTTTTTGTTTATCAGATGATTAATGTTTACAGCGTTCAGTATTGATTTATGTGTATAGGTAGTGGCATTGTCCAGATTCTGACTTCTGGCATATTGAAATCCGGGCACCAGTATCGCATCAAAACCCACAATTTGCAACATACGCGTATTTTGATTGATCGAAAGGCTGAACTGATTGGTAAAAGTAATCTTAGTACCTGGCTTGAGCTGATAAGCAAGTTTCAGCGTGTGTATGTGTGTATTCGAATACCTTGGCGCCAGAAGTTTAGACTGTTCCGGCAGCAGCGACGATATCAGCTGGTTCGCCGTAGGGCCAAAATATTCATCCGTCAGTCGTGTAGTCAGATTGTTGAAGATCGTCATTTTCTTCCTGGTACCCGGTATAGGCGATGCAAAGGTCACTTCCACAATATCCGTGTTGAAGGAAGTGGGATTTTGAGCGTTGATGAGATAATCCCTCTGCCAGTTGCCTGATATTTCAAAGCGATCTCCTCCCTCTCGGATGGTGGTGGAAATCACCCCTGAAGATCCGCCCCCAAACTCAGCACCAGCACCACCGGTGATCAGACTCAGGCTGTTTATGGCATTGGAGCTCACTTCTACACCAAATCCAGTACCAGCCAGCGGATCCTGGGCCGATATGCCATCGATGATATATTCCGTTTCATACACTCTGGCACCCCTGATCTGTAGACCATCGGGCGAGCGCACCACACCGGCCTGCATGGCTACCAACTCCTGAACATTGCGCACATTCATTTGGCTGATTTCTTCAAATTTGAAAGTTACCTCACTTTTTGCACTTTCCAGATTCACAGTGCTCTTTCTTCCCACCACAGTCACTTCATTGAGCGATTCCGTCTGAGGTTTTAGGGCCACATTGAGTACCTTGGTCTCCCCTGCCCTTATGCTCACATCCGTAATCAATTGCGTGGCATATCCGATAAACTGAACCCTAAGGACATAATCCCCCGGTTTGATGTTTGAAATCAAATAATTTCCATCCAAATCTGTAGACGCACCCAAATAAGTGCCGACGATCACCACCCCGGCCCCGATGAGTTCTTCACCCGTTTTGGCATCCGTTACTTTCCCTCTCAAGCTGCCGGTAGATGACCTGCTTTGGGCACCCGCCATCCCCCAATACAGCGCAGCTATCAGCCACAAGATCCCTCTTAAAGTTCTACCAGTTGAAATCATTGTTGAGGATTTGATGTAGTAAAGTTTGCAAATGATTGCCATCCATGGCAAAGTGGTGAAGGTTTACTCCAAAAAAGACCTGTTGGACCTGGCCTTGACCATTGCGTCTGCGCACGCCCACCAGATTATCCCCCTGCCATCCTTGAAGTTTGGTGAGCTGTGCCCTGTAAAACGGCTCAGAATCCGGCGATCGCACGATAGGCACCAATCCCGTTAGCACAAATTGCGGCTTCATGGCCGGATATTGCTGAGGTGTCCCTTGTACTGAAAAAATCGTACTGTCAGCAGTTAATCTGGCCTGACCTCCCGATATCACAAGCCCATCGATCGGATAAGCAATCGAAAATGCCGTAATATCGGCATTGGCTGTAAGCGTCGTTGTCACCAGCGATTTTCCCCCGATATTATTGAAATCCGCTATAGCCGGAGCCATAAATACCAGCAGCGAAGCCGACTGACCAGTTACAGGATTCTGATAATTCGTCGGATCTGTAAAAATGAACAACCGGCTGTACTGCGCTATTACATGTCTGAACGTCGGATTCCAAAACTTTGGTCTGTATTTTCCCTGATTCCTGATCAGATCCAGGTAGTCATACCCTGTGCTGACCAGTTCTATGATCGGCCTATATATATCCCAGATGTTTGAGGGCTGCCCTCCGATTACCAAAAAGTCGCTTGAGGCCGGAACCATCACAAAAACCTCAGACGTATCGACCAAACTCACCGAATTAGCAATGTCAAAAGCTCTAATGTACACCCGATTGGTATCGTTATATCGTATCTTGTCAAAGGCCTGTACATGGGGTACCCGCGCATTGTCTATGTAAATATCAGCCTCATGCACACCGGTTTGATAGGGTTTCCGAAGCACTATTGTAAAGAGATTTGAATTCCGTGGAACATCGACCCAGTCCCCATCATTGGCCTTTATTTGCACTTTTGTGATGGTATGATCTCCATCGGCATCCGTAGCTCTCCAGCGGAACGTCGCTGCTATCCTCACCGTATCTGCCGGAGCAGCACCCCTGTCTATAGTAGCTACCGGCGGAGTATTTCTCAGCGGAATTTTCAGAAATGCAGGGTTCGGATCCCGCGCACCCAGATTATCCACAGCCCTGATCCAAAAATTAATATCATCCGTGTCATTGCCAGCAGTGATGGAAAATCGAAATACACTATCCGTTCTTGTCGTATACGTCCAGGTCTCAAAATCCAAGCTAAATTCATATCCCACTACATATCCATCCGGATCCGAACCAAACCACGAAAGAAAAACCGTAGAATTCAATCTATTTTCTCCCACCCGGTTGATTTCGTTCAAAAAAAGCTGGGTCACAGGAGGTTGATTCTCCTTAAAACTCCCCCGCTTACAGTGGCTCAGACTTGCCACAGCCAGCAGGAGCAGAGTCCAATGTATCAGGCGCATCTTCATTTTTGTTAATCATTTTCTTTGGGCGTGTCCCCTGCCGGCTGAGTCTACCGTCGGCAGAGTTCAGCCGGCAGGGGCCGGTGTGTTCCGGGGTTCCGTCTCATCTGTGGCCTTCGGTCATGAAGGCCACAGATGAGACCCCTTCGGGCCCTCCACCCACCTCACGCATCACATACCTCCATCGTGTCGCTTCCTTGCATTCAACTGTTGTTTTCAAACTGATCTTAAAGCAAAAGCCGGCAAAGAGCCGGCTTTTACCCAAATCACTTATTGAACCACAAGTTTTGAATTTCCCATTACATTACCGCTCTTGGAAACCAATGTCACCAAATACACACCAGCTTTCAGAGCAGATATATCATACGTGTTTACCTCAAATGGCTGTATTTCAAACCTTTTCACTACTCTTCCCTGCAAATCTGTAATCGTAGCCATCACGTGTTCATTGGCCGAAGAAGTGATGTTCAGGATGTCATGAGCCGGATTTGGATAGAGCGATACACGCACATGTTCGTATTCCCTCACATTTATCGGAGACCTGGGTCGGTCCGTTACAGGCAGCATAGGGAAGTTTGCCCCGATGAAATCATCATTGGCCCGAGGATGCAGCTTGAAGTTCGAAAAGCTAAAAAACACAATCCCCTGCACTGCATCGAAAGTCATGGTATCGCTGGTCACTATCGGAGGTACATTCATCACCCCATCCACGGTAGCATATATGGTATCAGTGACCGGCTGTACCCAGAGCGAGCTAAACGCCGTATTGCTCTGACGACCCGCATGCACCCGGAAGGAGTTGTTTGGCGATGTGAAACCGGCTTGAGTGGCTATCCGGTATTCACCAAAGGTCAGTTTAGGTTCTGATATGCGGATTTTCTGCCCAGTTGTAGGATGTTGAAATCTGACCAGCATACCCTCATATTTCTCCATATTCAGCGGATGCAGCGTAGCACTGTCCGAGGGATTGAGCACCACCGGCTGTATGGAGGTACTGTCAAGCTTGCCTGTCTTTTGCACATTCACTACCTGCAGACGCGTGTAATTGAAAAACTCCTCCACTACCCCGGTCACTTGCACTTCTTCATGTCTGAACAGGTCAAACAATCCGACACCCACCAGCCAAATACCAGACCACTCGTTGTAATCCGGATCCTGAATGTACACATAGCCCATATCCTGGTCTTTAGCTGTAGAAGTTACAATGCCTTTTACAGTCACCTGCTGACCCCTGTAAGGCGAATCACCACCATCCAATACATATTGGATGTCAGGGATTACCATACCAGATGCCCGTACTGTGTAGTGGAATACCCTAGGCTCATTGTTAAAATTTCCTGTAGGCAGTCTTGAAACGTTACCCTGATTGTCAGTGGCTCTGATGTAGTACCTTACCACAGTATTGAGAGGTTGGGACGGTAAGGTGACCTCATACTCATCCGTAGTGCCAGGCTTGAGTGTAGCAGTAATCGAGTCAAACTGAGCTACAGGTACTGACAAATTGCTGCTCCAAAATACTTTGGCATTGGCTACTGTCCCATCCGGATCATTAGCTGTAAAGGTAATTTTTACCTGTTGGGTAGGATTCGGAACTGGTGGTACTCTCTGCTTGTCCGAGATCACCGGTGGAGTAGCCCCAAGCACATAGTGGGTAGAGTCAAATGGATTGAGCTCATACCCCCTCCCATTCAGACCCGTACAGCCATTAGCCGAATGCAGAATGATGCCTTTGATCTTCTGGTAGAATGCACCTACTACAGGTGGCTGAAAAAGGCCCGTTCCCGGTCCACCATTGATCGTTGCATAGGGCGAATTGGGATTTGTCACCTGATAGGTCGGAAGCCTTTGCGCTATAAAGCGGTCAGAAACGTTGATTCTGTTTCCATTTGCATCCACCACGTCGAAACTCACACGAGTTCCATTGGCAAAAAAATCGACATTCACCACCGTTACATTTTGAATTTCTACAAAAGCCCCTTCCCACTGCTCTCCTGTAGGTAGCTGATTCACGCGATTTTGATCATTGAGCTGACCAACACTTACCACAGCAGGCTGAGGCACAGGTGCATTTGACGATATGAGATTGATATGACTGAACTGTTGGGGTTCAATTTGAGTATTTCGGTTAAAGTTTTTTACCAATCCGATGACCTCTACCACATCTCCGGCCACTACCTGCCATGCAATAGGATGAGGTACCTGTTGATTTCCACTCGGATACCAGCCAGCAACTTCTACCGCTTTGAAAGGCCCCATTTGACCAGCAGCTGCCGTATCAACTATATACATAAAGGGCCTGAAACCGCCTTGAACAGCCGATGACGGTACCTCCACTCTACCTCCGTCTACGATCACAATGCCCCTGGTTCTGATCAGTTGATTTTCGTATTGAGAAGAGTCCACACAATTAGCCAGATTGGTCGGCGAAACATACTGAATATCGTGTATGCTTACATAAGGAACTGTCTGGGCAGCCACACCACTGCATACGAGTGCTGTGAGCAATAGTGTGAAGTAGTTTTTCATTTTCATGATATAAAGGATTTATTTGATGATTACAAAGTTTCCCGTATAGCGTTTACCGGTTTCAAGGTCTACTACAGTAAACAAATACAGACCTCTTGAAATGATTTGAGTACTTTTGGACAGCAAGTCCCACGCATGTTCACCACCACTAAATCTGTTTCGAAACGGGTCCTCGGCTGAAAAAGAGCGAAACCATCGGATGTCGGTGCCGTCGTAATTTTCATCATGATGAATTTCATCGATCAGTTCACCTACAGGATTGTATATGGAAATTTTACACCTCTTTGGAAGGTTCGAAAAATAAATTTTTCGAGTCTCCTCCTGAAAATTGCTGATGCCTTCCCATGAACTGCCATAGTAGTATGGATTTGGATACACATAGGGCTCATTTTCATTCATATTGTCATTGGTGCCAGTTCCCGGATACGCCCTAAATTGATTGGCCAGTATGGACGACTCCAGCTTATCCAGATTCAGAGAGGCATCACCACGGTCGAAAGCCGTTACCGACACGGCATATTGCCATCCGTTTAAGAGCTGATCCACCGTATATTTAAAGTGATATTCCACTGTATCTCCATCAAACTTCACTGGTTCAGGGAGCATGATTTTATCAAGACCTACATCGTTCCCAATTCCATTGACCTCGTCGAACTCAGCGATAAGTACAAAAGCCGAACTGACATCCTGTACATTCACAACATCAAAACCAGGCTTGGTAATATATACTCTGAACCCCTCAAAATCCATTTCTTGCAAAATAGGATCAATGCTGTAGAGAGAGTTATCAGACCAATAAATGTCGATTTTACCATCGCAAGGTTCTATACGTGTGCGAGGTATATCGGGTGGCGATGGCAAAATAAACCTTGTAATTTTTCCATTGCCATCTATGTCCTCCCCCGAATCCAATACACCGTTGAAGTTTTTATCCTCTCCATTATAGGCCACCTGAACCCAGTTGGCATTATTGATCAGATTTTGTCTTTGAAGAGGACTGTTTACCGAATTGGGATTTCCGTCTTCAAACTTTTTAGCTATGATGTAGGCAAAGGTCACCGTAATTTCATCTCCCGGTTGAAAATCATTAAATGGACCCACACTGACAAGGTCCGAACGATTTCCGCTCTTGTTGAGTTCTACTTGCAGATCCACGCCAAAAGTGGACTGACATCCCGCTGAAGTAGGTTCATTCCAGCATGGGTGATGGTTAAGCCCGGAAGTCATTTTGATAAATCTGAGCTCATCATTAGTTGGAAAAAAGAAAATCGGATTGTTTGCATTGTTGAATTGCCAGGCATTGTAATGTGCTTTAAAATTCTCTTTTACCCACTGCCCGGTTTTTTTGTTGTATGTACTGTCGAGCAAGAAATGATGAAATCCAAATTTATCTTCAGACCCAAGAAATTTCTGACCAATGTAACTTTCTGTAAATCCCACATCACCGGTGGCATCGTAGCAATATGCCAGGGCAAGCGAATCTTCATATCCGTTGCCTCCCTGACTGTAAAATACACTGCCGCCGGCACCGGCGGGGGTCACTTTTACATTCCGGACCACGGTATTGTTCCACAGGGCTACGAATAGACTGTCAAAGGTGGCGTTTCCGATATTCTTCAACTTGTAATTGACCACCACAAAAAAGTCCGAAAAAGAAAAATTCCAATTGTATGTTTCCTGTGTGACTTGAATATTCATCGGAAACTGATGCCCGGTGATTGGTATAGTAGTTCCTGGTATGGTTTGGCTTACATCGTTGAAAATAGCTACAAAATCCTGATGTGATACGGCATTGGGGGTGAAAAACCTTGAATCTGTGAGCGAAGACCTTTCTTGTAAGCCAGGCGATCCGATGGGTATGGTAAATTCGAAACCCGCTCTACCGGGGGCATAGCCTTGTGGTGCATCCAAAGCCGATGTACTCACCAGAATGCTCCCATCACCACGTCTTACACCTCCAACCCACAGACCTCCTTCAAACAGATGTTCAATTCCACTACCTGCAGGATACTCACAACTCTGCCTGCCAGTGCCATCCCTGTAACCCCTGAAAGCATTTCCGAAAGTTCCGGCATTGGTCACTGTAAGACGTACATTACCTGCATTGGTGATTCGCTCTTCAAATTGCTGTGCCCCAAGACCAAGTGAAAGCAAAAATGCTAAAAAAAATGATAGTCTGCCTTTAAGTTTCATCAGTAAACTATTAGCTTTCTGCTGCTGGTAAACCCTGCATCATTGATACTGACCATGTAGATTCCTTTAGATAGACGGCTGCTTAACACAATATCCGTGTATGTGGCGTCTTCTATTTTTTTTGTTAAAATGATTTTACCCGTAAGATCTGTAATTTGAAGATTAAAAGAAGTTGGCATTTCTCCTTGTGTATGTATTCGTATGACACCCTCGTTGTAAGTTGCATTCCATTTCCACTTTTTGTGTGTAAAATCGCTGACTGATAAATTGCTTTTCAGCACTACTACATCAATGTATACCGGCAGGTGATCAGAATTTTCGTATAGCGCAGTCAATACTGAGGGTGGGACACTTTGATTAGGCACAGGACTGGTTGATGTAATAAAGTTTTTAAACCTCAATCCATCATTACCTGGGATTGTATACGAACTTGTTACATATCGCATACCCATGGATTCATTCCTTACAGGATCGGTGATCAATATCATATCGTACCTGTCATCCAGGCCTCCACCTACAAAGCAGTTGTTATTTGTTTGATTGAGCCTGGTGGATTGGGTGTGGGTAAACGCCAAAGTGGAATTATTAAACCAGGTTCCGAGGGTATTGATTGGGTCATAAAACCGTATTGACTGATTGGGGTGATTGATCAGCGCCTGGAAACCGGGTTCATTGGATGAATTCATGTTAAAATCGCCCATTATAAAGACATTTTGTTCACCAATATTTTGGTTGATGTGATTCATTACAGCTTCCAGAGCATATGTTCTTTGGGTAATATCCGATTGTGTACTTCCTGCTTTCAGGTGCATTCCAATACATACAAAAAACAGGGTATCAACTCCTGGTTGACCCAGGTTTGGATTCTTGTAATAAAAAGTGTAAAAGTCTATTCCCCTTACTATGTTTTGGTTGTTGCTTCCATTAGTAAGCAGGAATTGGGATTTAAGCTCTACTTTGTTGGAGTTATAATAGCAGGCATTGACGATGTTGGAATTATTACTTCTGGTAAAATTCGCCCTTTTATAATGTGTAAGACCCCTATTTAAAAAGATATTTTGATGAAAGGCAACCATCGGAGCATCAAAAGCACCGGGATTAACCCCCATTTCCTGAACGATTAAAATATCCGGCTGAACATGGTCGAAAATAGTGGCTATATAGTTGTCTTTGTTATCAGGATTATTGCTTGTAGCGTTGCAATTGCTGAAATTTACTCTGTAATAGAGTAGATTATATGTCATAATTCTCAGCGTGTCATAAGTTTGTGCATTAAGGCCTAGAAATACCAGCGAAAAAAGTACTAAAAAGTATAAATGCTTCATAAATAGTGGCTTGATCCTATGTTTCTGGACAAATGTACTTATTGAATATTACCTTTTTGTTATCAAAAAAAAAGCCGTGGTGAACCACGGCAAATTTATATCCACTTAACACTTTTAAAATTCCCAAAGGTCGTTTTCAAAATTTCTGAGTTTTTCCCTGATTTGCTGACCTTCAAGTAATTGCTCAAGTGTTGACTTTCGTTTATAATCTGCTATTGATCGATCGTACACGTTTTCCTCTTTATAAATGACAGAAGAGAAAAACCTCAAATGGAAGACCTGATCAAAAGTAAGACGTTGCATATTGTTACCGCGATTGAAGGCTGTGTTTGTTGCTAAAGCATATCGCGCATCCGGAAACCAAATCCAAAACAGTGGATAAATGTCCTTGGTCTTTGGGTTCTTGACTACAGGTGCAATAGCTATAATCCTGTTTTTCAATTCACCCCTCTGCTTGTCGAAATACCAATCTGATTTGATATAATATGCGATCACATCCTTGCTTTTGATTTCTATGGTATCAATCAGGTCAATTTTGGATGGATCATCGGGATTAAAAATTGTATCAATAGTACGTACATATCTGCTAACCTCATCAGATGTGTAAGGTATTTCGAATCGATCATCTCCAAATACATCGACGATGGTCGCTTCTTTGAGAATTCCATCGATCAGCACACTGAAGAGGGACTTTCTGTCAGGCAGCGGAGTTTCAGGATAGTACAGATGGAAATTTGCTTTTTCTTTAAGGTCAATTCGCTCCCAATGACGTGTACTCCACATCAGATCAGCTTCACGTAGGTAGGGATACTCAAACACTTTATTGTTGTTGTGAAACCTGGTTTGGGAAGGAATAATACCATCATCCTGAGGCGAGAGTACCTGAGCCTGCATCGATAAGGCGAAAAGGTACATTACCGGGAAGAACGACCACTTTTTCATATTATTGAATATCTATGGAGATCGGACTGATATTGGTTACCTGAAAATCCTTTGGACCTACAGCTCTGATATTTCTGATGGTAATACTGGAGCCTGGTCTTAGTGACTCAATTTTTTTTCGGGCAGCATCATCAAATCTGTTTCCTCTGATTTGTTGAGGCGGGAATCCGGGTATAACTACCTCGAATGAGATAACATTCAAAGAAAGATCAAAAACAAAGTCCTCAAATACAGCCTGAATTTCAGCTGCTTTAACAGCGTTAGCTGAGAATAGACCGCCTTTTCTGTTGTAGATCATACCAGATGCTTGAGGCAAACCTTTAATTCTGAATTCCTTCTCTCCAGCCTTACGGGTACCATCATCGGATTTTACGAATACTTCGTATTTGGCCTTTGTACCCTCCATTTTGGTAATATCTACTATGTAAGTACCGTCGGGCTTTTTGGTGAGCCCAGGCCCCCTTACTTCAACTTTCGATGGATCAACGCCGGGGACACCAACTTCCAGTGGGTTGTCTACACCTCTATAAAGGACATTCATAGCTGTAGGAGAGATGACAACTGAAGATGGAGCTACTGTATATTTTTGTGTGGGAATCTCATATTCTTTGAGTTCACCATTTTGTTTGATGACAATTTTTCCTGAGTAAGATTTTTCACCTACTGAACTAGCAGGGACGCGATACTTAGCTATTCCATTGTTTATCAATGAAGGATCCAGAGGTTGGCCATTGATGTAGATTTCTGGTTTTTGGGTAGCGTCAAAGGCAGCAAGGAAAATTTCTGCTTCATAGGTCTCCCCCTGTGTCAAAAACAGTGCATTTGGTTTTACCACAGCGTAAACATCGGTAAACTTTAAATCGGTTTTACCAATGTTTCTTTGAAGATGAGAGATAATATCAGCTTCGGCATTGCGTACATTGGCCTGAATACCAGTAATAAAGGGGATGACAGCTGCAAGCGGGAAGTGTTCAAATGTGGCATTTTCCCATTCAATCATCACATCACCTACTTTCTTTTTCTCCGTATTAAATAAAGCTTCCAGCATGTTTATAAGTGCGGCTTCTTCATCTACATACTGTTTCATGTTGTTCCGGAATTGTTCTAATCTGGCTCTGATTTCCCGCGCTTTCCCACCTTCGCTAACCAGAAGATAGTTGGCTACTTTTTCTCTGTTGTCGAGTCCTTTAGGTCTATTGGTTTTTTCATCAATCCCGCCAGTAATTTCTATAAGGTCATTTTTTATGCCCTCAAGGTAATTATGGAGTTCATCAGCTTGTTTTTTTACCTCGTACGCTTTATCACGCCAAACTCCGGCTTTCTCAGGATTTTCAGAGGCAGCCAGGTCAAAAGCCTGATAGATAAACGCGAGCTTTTTCTCCACGGTCATCACTGTGGAGGACAGGTCGTCGTTAAGTTTTGTAAGTGCTTCGAGGATATCTTTAGATATATTCAGTGCCAGCAGAGCTGTAAGCACCAAATACATCATGTTGATCATTCGTTGTCTTGGACTGAGTTTTCCCTGAGCCATTTTATATTATTCTGATTTAATGTTTATATGTTTACTTGCTAACGCCCATGGCCGAAAGCATACCTCCATATACTTTATTCAGGGCGGACATATTGGTCACTAATTCGCTTAATTCAGTAGAAAGTTTCTCTGTATTTTCAATGCTACTGCCCAACTTCTCAATTAAAGCATTTTGCAATTCCATCTGGCTGGCAGTACCCTCTAATTGTACAGCATAAAGTGCATTCAGACTCTCCATATGCTTTGCAGCAAGAGTGATTTGCTCAGTGTATTTTTGAGTACCTTCAGCAGCATCTATAGTTTCATTGAGTTTCAAAGCAGCATCGCCGAATTTTCTTAAACCATCGCCAAGGCTTTTAATAAGCTCCTCATCAATGCTAGCTTCCTTCAACATATTGTCGAGCTCCTGTGTAAGACTGGTACCGCCTTGAGGTACCAAAGCATTATTTTTTGAATCTAAATCTTCTACACCTGCCAACTCAGGATATACTAAGGTCCAATCGTATTCCGGTGCAGGTTTCTCAAAAGCTGAAAAGAAAAAGATCACTGCCTCTGTAGATAAACCAATAATTAGCATCAAGTCAGCTCCTGTCCAATGAAGGATTTTAAACATTGCACCTAAAATGACAATGGATGCACCAAAGCCGTACAGTTTAGCTAAAAAGTTTTTGAATTTTTTTCCGTTTACATCAATAAGTGGCATTTTTCATTGGGTTTTTAGGTTAAACAATTGTTAGGAATTATTTTTATTTAAAAATCTTTCAGATCTCTGCCCAGAAACGACTGTACGCATCTAAAACCTACATACGACTTTGCTGTATCCTGGTATTCAAAATCTCTGGTGCTTACCTGGAGATAGTATGCAACATCTTTCCATGAGCCTCCTCTGATGACTTTTCGCTTTAAAGTTTCGTCGTCACGATCGCTTGCGTTGTATTGAAAGTCAGGACTGATATCGCTAACATAATAGTAGGATGCAGCATCAAATGCTGTGGAAGTCCATTCTGCCACATTTCCGGCCATGTTGAAAAGATTGAATCCATTGGGGTTATACGCAGTTACTTTTACCGGATAGAATCCTCCATCTGCCGTTAAATTTCCTCTCATCGGTTTGAAATTGGCCAAATAACACCCGGAAGAATTTATTGCATAGGGACCTCCCCATGGATATGTCATATTGTTTATACCACCTCTTGCTGCGTATTCCCATTCAGCCTCTGTAGGCAGGCGAAACTCTTTCTCTTTTGGTTCACCGATGGAGACAAGATAATCGTTTCTGTATTTTGTCCTCCAATTGCAAAATGCACGTGCCTGTTTCCAGGTGATTCCAACTACAGGATAGTCATCATAAGCGGGATGGTAAAAATAATCATCGTGCATGTGTTCATTAAAAGAGTATGCGAAGTCGTGAATCCAGCATAAAGTGTCGGGATAAACATTGATAACTGACTGTTCGAAAAATGATGATCGATCGGATTCTTCTTTTGTTTCCTTGATATAATCGCGGTATGAAAATTTTTTTCCATCATTGTCATCATCATAAAAGTCGAAAAGTACTCGGTTCGATTTCTGTGCCGCCTTTTGTTTGTTGATCCAGAAAAATACATAATTAAGCTGTCTGGCATCAATGATACGCTCCCCCATAAACCGCTCTTCTGGAGGGAGGTACATTGATTCAATGATCTGAGTGTACTCCTCACTGGGATATTTTCTCGGGTCCCAAATAAGTCGTGGTTCCCAGTTGAGAGAACGTTTCATGGAATCTGGATAATTGTTTTCCATGTATTCATCCAGAAAAGTCGGCCTTCTTGAGGTTTCCGGAGAGATGAATTCATAACCCGGAACATCTTCATTCTCAGCCAATCTATATCGAAGGATGGAGTCCCTGACCCATTCCACAAATTGTCTGTATTCGTTATTTGTTATTTCAGTTTGATCCATCCAAAAAGCCGGAACAGATACTGTTTTTGTAGGACTGATCTGTGCATAAGGGACATCTTGATCGGCATTTCCCATATTAAAGGATCCCTGGCGAATGAATACCATGCCATAAGGCTCTGAAGGATACCATCTTGGCCTGTCTTTTACTCCCACCAATTCTCCGTGATCGGAGCTTCTGCAGGAACTGAGCACAAAACCAGCCAGAAGTAACCATGAAGTGGCTCTAACCATATTGCAATGAATTAGGTTACTGATATAGGTATGTTTAGTCATCCCGGTTAACGATGATTTTTTATTTTTATTTCGGGGCGCTATATTACAAAAATCTAACATTTCTATAACTGCCAATTTCTCTTGGTGGAATAGTGATTTTAAAACAATATCTGAAAAATATTTCATGGCTACCGGATGACACTCTTCGGATTGATGAGGTAGTAAGGTCATACGAATATCCCAAAGCAAGAGAAGGAAATACTTGAGCACCCGCCATTATTGCTATCGCGTCTACAAATCTGTAGGATATTCCTCCCCAGAATTTTTCGCTTAAATAGGCCATGGCATTGATGTCCATTTGGAATTTTGTAAAATCGTATTTAATAAAGGCACCTGGTACTATTACGATATTTGTCTCATTGATGGGGAGATTGTATCCAAAATGCCCAATCATAGTTCTCCGACCACGAAATTTCACAATCCCACCTTGTCCGTTTTGTAGATCTGTCTCTGCTTCTAAAAGTCTAACCGATGAAATACCGGCGTTGAATTTTGACCCTTCATAATGAACTCCTAATGCGATATCCGGACTTAAACCCGTAGATGCCGGCGAAGCAATCGAACCATCGGATACCCATAGATTTCCGCTGGGAGTAATCCAATCTGCCTGACCGAGGGACTTATTGATGAGGTCTGCCCTTATACCTATTCCTAATACACCGTCATTGAGTTGAAGGTGATAGGAATACGAAAGACCTATACTCACATCATCAAAGAATCCGATTTCATCTCTAAAAAGTCTTAATCCTAATCCACCGTGTAAAAACTTAACAGGTGATTCTACTACTCCACTTAGGGTTACAGGGGCACCTTCGAATCCAACCCATTGACTTCTGTAAAATAATGTAGCACAGATGGATGGCGCTATACCGGTATGGGCAGGGTTGTAAAAAGTTTTATTAAACATAAATTGGGTAAACTGAATTTCCTGCTGGGCTGTGGAGGTTTTAATAAGTATAATCGCAATAATCAGTATATAGATTTTTTTCATGCGGTTTGTTTATGCAGAAGGCTATAAGATTTGGCTAATTTATAACATTTTTTAAATTGTCAATAAAATTGATTGTTTTTTGCTCAGAGTTATTAGATTACAATTGTTTTTTGATATGCTTTCCACCAGCGAACGGGAATTTCCTGATTTACTGCATTCTGATAATCCTCTTCATTACAAGGAATTAATATGTTTCGTTCCATTGTGGTATCTCCGTTGATGATTTGTGGTACTTCAAGCCACCATCGACTTGTTTTTGGATTTTTATAAAATACCAATTCATAATCGCCCTCTTCAATGATGACAGTAAACTTAAGAAAATCTCTTTTTGATGTCAGTGGGTAGTCTCCTTTTCTATTGAAAAAACCTTCTACAAAATACCAGATCATCTCTGCTGCCAGGGAAGCAGAAATCAAATGGTGATCAAAAGCCGGGTTGTATCCAAAGAGTCCAACTGCCATTAATTTGTCACTTAATCCGGCATAGCGCATTATGGCGCATGCTTCTTCTCCTGTAAAACCATTAGGTTGTGATCGAGAATGACCTGGATTGTCAGATGCCTTGATACTGATCATATCAAAAGAAAGTATGTCTGCACTTCTGACCAATGGCTCTACTTTTTTTATGGGTTTTAAATCACCTAGTCTGTAGTGGTCAAAAAACATTTTATCCATCAATTGAAGCTCTTCCGGACTTACCAAGTAGGTCTGATAGCCAATATTGGTGAAGTTGTTCAGGATGTAGGGTTTTTGTAGTACCAGATGGCTCAGATAGTTGGTATCATTGACCGCCTCCTCAATAGTTCCTATATCAAGCATAGCATCCGCCGACGTAATGTCTACGTATTGTTCCAATTTCGAAAAGCCCAGGTACATCGGATACAGAAGGTCATTTGATCCGCCAATTACGATGGGAATGATCTGATTTTTAAAAAGATACTCACATACCATCTGTAGGGCAGCATATGTATCTTTCAAGGAGTTACCTTTCCTGAGATTGCCTAAATCTGCTATACATGATGCCTGCCAGTTGCCTGGATAGAGCCGGTAAAATCTGGATCTAATCTTATCCACTCCAGCAGCCGAACCTTTGTTTTCGATAGATCCACGGTCCTCCGCCACTCCAATTAAAGCTAATTTTGAGGATTCCAGGTTTGGCAATCCTTCGAATTCGCTGTGATACCTTATTAATTTGCCCAATTTATGCGGCAATATATCTTTAAGGTCGTCGAGCAAGTGTTCTGAAACCGGATACAAAAGTTCTGAAAGTTCCATATATGAAGGTCAGTTACTTTTGGTTTTGCGAGTTAATGATTTCAAGCACTTTTTCCAATGTCAGTTCTTCAGGTGCAGTTCCTTTTGGAATTTTATAGTTGTTTTTGTCTTTTTTGATGTAGGGTCCATATCGGCCTTTGAGGATTTGGATTTCAGAACCATCATTTTTCAATACTTTGATGATGTTAGAATTTGCTGACGTTTTTTTCTCTTCTATCAGTTCAATGGCCCTTTCTATGGAGATTGAAATGGGATCGTCACCTTTTCCCGTATTCAGAGAAATAAACATCGAATCGTACTTTAAATACGGTCCATACTTACCGACTGAGGCTATGATTTCTTTTCCCTGATATTCACCAACTTTTCTAGGTAATTCAAAGAGTTTTAATGCTTCTTTGAGCGTAATGGTTTCAATGGATTGATTTTTCAGCAAACTGGCAAATTGGGGTTTCTCTTTGTCAGTACTTTCACCCATTTGAACCATGGGCCCGTAACGCCCTATTTTGGCATATACATTTTTACCTGTTTTCGGGTCCTGACCTAACAGTCGCTCACCGGTTACTTTTTCGGATTTCTCAGTCACCTGCTCGACGGTCGGATGAAATTGATTGTAAAACTGCCTGATCATTTGTACCCAGTCGAGATTTCCGGTAGCGATTTCATCAAACTGTTCTTCCACATTAGCCGTAAACTGATAGTCTAAAATATTTTGGAAATTTTCTACTAAAAAGTCCGTTACCAGGATTCCGATATCCGTGGGGAATAATTTGTTTTTCTCTGCTCCTGTGGTCTCTTTTTCTGTCTTTTTATCTATTTGATTGTCATTCCAGGTCAATATGGAATACTCCCTGATCTTGCCCTCTAGTATCGGTTTGTGCACATACCCTCTTTTAATGATGGTTGCAATGGTAGGCGCATAAGTAGAGGGTCGTCCGATACCGAGTTCTTCGAGCTTTTTCACCAATGAGGCCTCTGTGTATCTGGGTGGATGCTTGGTAAACCTTTGAATGGCCTCAATTTTAACTGCCTGTAAGGTATCACCTTTGGCCAGATTGGGGAGCAAGGCAGCATCTTCATCAGCTTCTTCGTCGTCGGTACTTTCAATATATAGTTTTAGAAAGCCATCAAATTTTATGACCTCGCCTTTTGCCTGGAAGTTCAGTTTGTGGTCTGGGGAGTTGATGGTTACTATTGTCCGGTCCAGCTGGGCATCGGTCATCTGTGAGGCAACGGCTCGCTTCCATATCAATTCATAAAGTTTTTTTTGTTGGGCATCGCTGCCGGCTGATTTCTTATCAAAGTAGGTGGGTCGGATAGCTTCATGAGCTTCCTGAGCACCTTTGGCTTTGGTGGTGTATCGTCTGGGTGTGGAATATTCCTTGCCGAATTCAACGGCAATTTGCTTAGCTATGGCATGAATAGCTTCTTCACTCAGGTTGACACTGTCGGTTCTCATATAGGTAATGTACCCATCCTCATAAAGCTTTTGAGCAAGGGTCATCGTTTGTGCTACCGAAAATCCAAGTTTTCGCGATGCTTCTTGTTGCAGAGTGGACGTGGTAAACGGTGGAGCCGGTGACCTGGAAGCAGATTTCTTCTCCACACTGAGTACTTTGAAGTCAAAGCCGGTGATTTTTTCTAAAAATTCAAAAGCCTCTTCCTCAGTAGATAGTCGGTCGCTCAGTTCTGCTTTAAATGTTTTACCGTCTTTGCTCAAAAAGATACCAACAACCCTGAAATACGGTGTTGACGTAAAATGCAGAATTTCTCTCTCCCGCTCTACTATCAATCGTACTGCTACCGATTGCACTCTTCCAGCACTTAGTCCCCCTTTGATTTTTTTCCACAATACAGGAGACATTTCAAATCCTACCAATCGATCCAGAATCCTACGGGCTTGCTGAGCATTGACCAGGTTGAGATCGATCTTCCTGGGATGCTGGATGGAATGCTGTATGGCAGATTTGGTAATTTCGTGAAAAACAATACGGTTTATTTTCTCCGGAGCAAGCTTAAGCGTTTCGGCAAGGTGCCAAGAAATGGCTTCTCCTTCCCGATCTTCATCGCTGGCTAGCCATACTTTTTCAGCTTCATCGGATAGTTTTTTTAACTTTTTGACCACATCTTTTTTGTCGGGGGAAATGACGTATTTCGGTTTGAAATTGTTCCTTACATCTACACTTAATCCTTTGGTGTCCAAATCCCTGATATGTCCATATGAACTCTCAACTTTAAAATCTTTCCCTAAAAATTTTTCTATTGTTTTAGCTTTAGCCGGTGATTCTACAATGAGTAAATTTTTTGCCATCAGAGCACTATTTTTTGCAAATTAACTTTATTACACACGGTCTTTAAAAAGGGTTTTATTCAGAAGTCATAAAAATTATACTTTTTTCACTTTCAACACTATGCTCTCGTATGAAACGACTTTCACTTGATCGCCCTTGAAGACCGGATCAGAATTTTCGGCAAGTATGGCTTTCCAGCTTACCCCATCGAGTTTCACATATCCATCTGATCTCGAATTAGTTAGATCGGTCTCTGCTATGGCCAGTCTGCCGATCATGGCATCGGCGTTTGTCTTTATGGCCTTGCCTTTGTAAAGCTTTTTGGCTAGTGGTCTGATGTATACTATACCAAGTATGGAACAAGCCGAAAATATCAGCCAGCTTACCTCAAAAGAAACTCCAAAAAAAGTAAACAATGCCGTAATAAAACAACCTAGTGAAAGTGCTGCAGCAAAAAATGCTGGTGTAAAAATTTCCAGAATTAGCAAGGCAATGCCGGCGATTAGCCACCATTGGGTTGGAGAAATTGCTTCCATATACTGTTAATTTTCATAATATTCATAAGCTCCCATGTCTGGCAGTCCGCCATTTGACCTAAATTTCCTTCGTATATCCAGTGGATAGCGGACTGCATCGTCAAAAAAAGCCTGGTCAATTACCGGACTGAGAGAATCGGGCAAGTAATTGTTTTGCGAAACATCTCTGAAGCGCGGATTCAGATTGATCTTGCAATCTTGGAATACAAGCGGATTGGACACATTAAACCCCCTTTTCGAAGTATCGGGATCAACCCTGAGAAGACTGTTTCTGAAAAAATACTCCAAAACACCTCCATTGGCAGACGGTGCCCTGAGTATGCCCAGCTCCTGATTGTTGGAGCCATATATGATGCAACTGGAAAAGTCGGCCTTGTGTATATCCCTTACCTGAATGTTTCTGTTGATGTCCTCAAAAAAATTGGTAATAGCTACCGCCGGCGTACTTCTGGCATTTTGATTCCAATAATTGGCAAAAGTGGTAAACGTGAAGGAATAGCGACCCCCAAGAGCATAAAAACAATACAAACCGCAATTGGCTACCACTGTACTCACCACTTCTGCACTACCAAATCCGCCAAGCAATCCTACCCTGGAAAAATTGTACAGTCGCGTGTTGGTAATTTTTGTATTTGGGTCCGGACTATCCAAACTGTCGAGGACTATTCCTATGGTTCCATTTTTTATAAATGCATTATTAATCACATTGTCAATGCTTCCGCCCATAAGAAAAATACCTCCTAAAGCTCCGCCCCATTGGCCCGGAATTTCTTTGTAAAAAGGTTCCAGCCGGTCTCCCTCGAAAATTACAGGATTGTCATAAGATCCAAGATTGTCAGGGTCCACCTTCAGACTTCCTCCATTATATACCCAAATACCACTGCCGGAGTGGAAATGAAGTCGGGTGCCAGGCAGTATGGTTAAGGTACACAAGCTGTCGATGACCCAATAACCATAGATTACATGTGGTTTATCGTTGGGCAAGGTTGTATTGCAAGGAGCAAGGCTGTAAGGCAAACCAAATTGAGGTATGTATCTGTCCGGAAAATGAAAGTATGCATCGCTTACAAGACTTACCAGATGCACATATCGGGTAGAACCTCCTGAGCTGAAAAGAATTGAATCGACGTACAACAGCTCAAGGGCATTGGACAAAGGGGTAATTTCAACAAAAATGTACATGCTATCACGGGGACCAATCTCCACCCTTTCTACCGCTTTTCCTGAAATTCCATTTACATTCAAGCGATACCATGACTCCTCACCCCGCGCAAGGGCTACCTTCTCTATTAAAATTCCTTCGTTGGCATTGTTGAATACTTTTAATACTCGCGTTGAAGAATTTAACCCGTTAAAAATTGTATCCAAATACAATGTATCTGCTGAAAATCTAATATCTAAATTTAAATTATTAAAAATGAACTCTTTACGACAGGAAATACCTCCAAGCAATACTGCAATGATTATATAAACTGTTAAA
The DNA here is from genome assembly GCF_003337435.1 of Schleiferia thermophila. Taxonomy (GTDB): domain Bacteria; phylum Bacteroidota; class Bacteroidia; order Flavobacteriales; family Schleiferiaceae; genus Schleiferia; species Schleiferia thermophila. The sequence continues at coordinate 571,309 of NZ_QPJS01000001.1, read as the reverse complement.
GGTTGTCGTCTTTTCATTCACAAGCTAAAAGTAGTTGCAAATTAACAGCTTATCTCACTACATTTGCACCCTGTTTTAAGTGCTGTAAAGAAATTTTGTAACATGAAAGAAAACATTCACCCTAAGAATTACAGGCCAGTTGTAATGAAAGATATGGGTACCGGAGACTATATCATCACCAAAAGCTGCGCCGAAACTAAAGATACAATTGTAGTGGATGGCATCGAATATCCTTTGGTAAAAATGGAAATCTCATCCTTCTCGCATCCCTATTTTACCGGAAAAATGAAAATCGTAGATACTACCGGAAGGGTCGATAAATTCAGAAACAAATACGCCAAATTCAAAAAATAAAGTTCTTGTAATAAAAAAAAAGGGGCCTAAGGCCCCCTTTTTTTTATGCCTGCTTTAAGTGAACATCGAGCTGAGGGAATGGTATGGAAATACCCTTTTGATTAAAGGCTTTGTAAGTATTTTCATTAAGGTCGAAATAACAAGGCCAATAATCAGAAGTATTAACCCATACTCGTACCACAAAATTCAGAGAGCTGTCCGCCATTTTAATAAGCCGGATAAAAGGAACCGGATCCTTGTGAAATCGCTCATCGTTTGAAATCAGTTCTGTTATGACAGCTTTCACCTGGTCAATGTCTGAACCGTAAGCAACTGAAAATTCCATATCCAGCCTTCTTATTTCATTACGCGTAATATTGGTGATAGTGGAATTGGCCAATTGGGCGTTGGGAACGATAATCCTTTTATTGTCGAAAGTAAAGATTATGGTGTGAAATATTTGAATCTCTTTTACCGTGCCTGCCATTCCATTGAAGTCAATGGCTTCACCTACTTTAAATGGCTTTAGTAATAGGATGATGACACCCCCGGCAAGATTTGAAAGGCTACCTTGAAGTGCAAGACCTACTGCCAGACCAGCCGCACCAAGTACAGCCACAAACGAACTTGTCTGAACACCTAGAAATCCAACAACTGCAATAATCAATACAACTTTTAGCAATACATCGATGATGGTCAGCAGAAATGGTCTAAGAGTTTCATCTACATCCGCTTTGGTGAAAACCTTTTCTATTGCCCTAACCATCCTTTTAATCAGCCACAACCCAATGATCAGTATGAGTGCTGCCTTGATAAGCATCAGACCATACTGAATGGCCAGGTCCACATATTTGTCAACATTAAAATTTGACTCGAGGATTTCGAATTCGTTGTTTTTCATATCTAACCTATTTTATTTGAACAATCAGGCGCAAATAAAAGCAAAGCAGACTGAATATTTCTGTACAATCACATGAAACATTTCACCAGATTCACGAAATAAATTTGGAGATTTTACATTTCTAAATATTACATTTGCAGCCCGAAAAAATGGTGGCTGTAGCTCAGTTGGTCAGAGCGTCGGATTGTGGTTCCGAAGGTCGTGGGTTCGAGACCCATCTGCCACCCCAGTTGAAGTCGGCTAATCAGCCGGCTTTTTTATTTTGTTTGAAGTGCATAACAAGAAACTGAAATTTTCTTAAATTTTCCGAAATTAAGAATTCATCAATTTTTACAATGAATCATAATCCTAATTTTTAATAGATTATATCTTATCTGACTCCTGATTTTGCACATCAATACCATGTACTTTGATGAATAATAAGTCTCATTGGCCGATTATTAAAACGTTAAGCTTTTTGTATTGTAGTTTTGACCCTGAAATAAAAGTTTTTCAAACAAACCTCCCAATTTATCCTCGCATGGACAGATTTTCGTTTCTGAACGCTGCTCATTTACAGTTTTTTGACGACCTCTATCAGCAATATCTCGAAAATCCCGATGTCATAGAGCCATCCTGGAGGGCTTTTTTTCAAGGATTTGATTTTGCCAATGAATTCATTGGGGCTTCAGGTGGAGAAGAAAAAATCGCGGTAATAGAAAAAGCCATAAATGATAGTGCAGACCTTATTCACATAAAAAAGGAATTTAAAGTCATCCAGCTCATCCACGACTATCGACAACGCGGACACCTCTTTACCGAGACCAATCCTGTAAGAGCTCGCCGTAAATACAGTCCTACACTGGATATCGAAAACTATGGTCTTGGGCAGGAAGACCTATCGAAGCATTTTGAAGCTGCCCGGGAGTTAGGTTATTCCAGCGCCAGGAGCCTAAGCGACATCATTCGGCACCTGAGAAATGTATATTGCCGTTCTATAGGTGTCGAATTCATGTACATACGCGATGTTGAACGAAGGAAGTGGATCATCGATCGGCTTAATATAAACGAGAATTTGCCGAATTTTACAGCCGATGAGAAAAAATATATCCTTACCAAACTTACTGAAGCTGTCGCTTTTGAAGCATTTTTAAACACCAAATTTGTCGGGCAAAAGCGATTTTCCATCGAGGGAGCCGAATCCTTGATACCTGCACTTGATATGGCAATCACCCACGCAGCTGACCTTGGCGTTCGAGAAGTGGTAATGGGCATGGCACACAGAGGTCGGCTGAATGTGCTGTCAAACATTTTCGGAAAGACACAGCGCGATATTTTTTCAGAATTTGCAGGCAAAGAATATGAAGATGAGGACTTTGACGGAGACGTAAAATATCACCTCGGGTATAGTACCACGCGCGTACTTGACAGCGGTACTCAAATAAAAATGACCCTCTCGCCAAATCCCTCACATCTTGAGGCAGTGAATGCCGTAGTAGAAGGCATTGCACGGGCAAGAATTGACTACGGCCACGAAGGAAATGCCTCCAAAGTGCTACCAATTCTCATTCACGGGGACGCTGCCATAGCAGCTCAAGGAATTGTTTACGAGGTTATTCAAATGGAAACGCTTGAAGGATATCGCACCGGAGGCACCATTCATTTTGTCATCAATAACCAGGTAGGCTTCACAACCAACTACCTCGATGCTCGATCCAGCACCTACTGTACCGATGTGGCCAAAGTTATTCTGGCACCTGTATTTCACGTCAATGGCGATGATACCGAAGCTGTGGTCCATGTGGCCAAATTTGCCACCGAATACCGGCAGAGATTTCTCAGAGACATCTTCATCGACCTGCTCTGTTACCGAAAATACGGACACAATGAAGGAGATGAACCCAGGTTTACCCAGCCTCTTCTGTATAAAATCATCGCCAAACATCCCAACCCACGGGATATTTACATGAAGAAACTCAAGGAAGAAGACCTTGTGGATGAAGAATTTCTCAAACAAATCGATGCTAACTTCAAGGCCATCCTTGAAATGAAATACGACGAATCCAAGAAAATTGAAAAGAATAAAATTACACCATTTTTACAGGACGATTGGAAAGACTTTAAAAAAGCCGTCTTAAAAGACTTCTTTCCCTCTCCCAAAACAGGTGTTTCTCGTGAAAATCTACTCAAAGTAGCCAAAGCACTTACCACATTACCACCCGATAAAAAATTTTTCAACAAACTTGTTCGTCTTGTAGAGGACCGACGAAAAATGGTTGAAGAGCGAAACGCCCTCGACTGGGGAATGGCAGAACTAATGGCCTATGGCACACTCCTGCTAGACGGTATACCCGTTCGTATTTCCGGAGAAGATGTAGAACGAGGCACTTTTTCCCATCGACATGCAGTTATTCTGGTGGAAGACTCCGAAGAGGAAATCATTCAGCTCAATCATATCCAACCCGGGCAAGCGCGATTTGAAATATACAATTCACCGCTGAGCGAATACGGTGTTCTCGGCTTTGATTATGGATATGCTCTTGCAAGGCCTCATCACCTCGTAATCTGGGAGGCACAGTTTGGAGATTTCGCCAACGGTGCTCAAATCATCATCGACCAGTTCATCAGTGCAGCCGAAGACAAGTGGGCTGTACAAAATGGCTTGGTCATGTATTTGCCCCATGGCTACGAAGGTCAGGGCGCTGAGCATTCCAGTGCGCGTCTTGAGCGTTTTCTACAGCTCTGTGCACAGTTTAACATGATTGTCTGCAACCTCACCACCCCGGCACAGCTCTTTCACATGCTTCGACGGCAACTTGCCTGGCCCTTCCGCAAACCAGTGGTACTCATGTCACCAAAATCCTTATTGCGCCATCCCAGGGTCATCAGTACCCTCGAAGATCTCGAACAGGGTACTTTTATGGAGGTAATTGACGATCCAATAGCCTCTAAAAACAAAGAGCAGATCAAAAAAGTCGTCTTTGTGTCAGGTAAACTGTACTATGAACTACTGGAAGAACGCGAAAGAGAAAACCACTTCGAAACTGCTCTTGTACGTATCGAGCAGCTTTACCCATTGGATGTGGACACTATTTATTCCATATTGCAGAGCTATTCAAATGCCGAAAAAATCGTGTGGGCTCAAGAAGAGCCTGCCAACATGGGCGCCCATTGGTTTATTCGTATGCACCTTGACATCCCGAATCTCCAGGTCGTGTGCCCCTCAGCCAGTGCAAGTCCGGCCAGCGGCTCACACCAGGCAGCTGTTGCTTTGCAGAGAAGAATCATTAAAAAAGTCTTTAGCATCTGACAAAACCCAATCCTAAAAACGCTTCCCTATGATTTTAGAAATGAAAGTGCCCTCTCCAGGGGAATCCATCTCAGAGGTAGAAATCGCAAACTGGCTCGTGAATGACGGTGATTATGTCGAAAAAGACCAGGACATCGCCGAAATAGACAGTGACAAAGCTACCCTTGCCCTTCCGGCTGAAGCATCCGGTATAATTAAAATTCTCGTTCCTGCAGGTAACACCGTGGCGGTGGGACAGGTAGTGTGTACCATTGATACTTCGGCATCCGGTCCCTCTACCTCAAAAACTTCAGACAAAGCTACCTCAGAAACAAAGCAAGATCTCCCCAAAACTGAGACAAAGCAACCCTCTTCCTCCTCCTCAGAGCCACCAAAAGCACCTACAGCCACATATGCCACTGGTACCCCATCGCCAGCAGCCCGAAAACTCATCGAAGAAACAGGTGTATCGCCATCCTCAGGTACCGGACGCGATGGCCGTATCACCAAAGCAGATGTACTGAGAGCCGTCGAAGAAACTAAAGGCCGTGCCTCTATGGGATCACCCGGCACCGGAAGTCGCAGCTCTTCACGCAAGCGGATGACAGCTCTACGCAGAAGACTTTCCGAGCGTCTGGTTTCCGTAAAAAATGAAACAGCTATGCTCACCACCTTCAATGAGGTGGACATGAAAGCTATATACGACCTTCGTTCGCAATACAAAGAAACTTTTTCTGCTCGTCATGGCGTAAACCTGGGTTTTATGTCCTTCTTCACACTGGCATGCGTCAGTGCTCTCAAAGCATTTCCACAAGTTAACTCCATGATCGACGGTGAAGATATGGTCACATACGACTTTTGCGACATTTCCATAGCCGTAAGTGGGCCAAAAGGCTTGATGGTCCCAGTACTACGAAATGTGGAAAATATGACGTTCGCAGGCGTCGAAAAGGAAATCAAACGCCTGGCCACTCGCGTACGCGACGGATTGATCACCGTCGATGAAATGACCGGAGGCACCTTCACCATCACCAATGGTGGTGTATTTGGTTCTATGCTCTCCACTCCCATCATCAACCCTCCACAGTCTGCTATACTCGGCATGCACAATGTAGTAGAGCGCCCTGTAGTCAGAGACGGACAAATTGTGATACGCCCCATCATGTTTGTAGCCCTTAGCTACGACCATCGAATTATCGATGGTCGAGAGTCAGTAGGCTTTCTTGTCCATGTAAAGGAATGCCTGGAAAATCCTATCGAAAAACTCATGGACGGCAACCCCACCAAAGCACTTGAACTCTGAGCCCAATCCATGCACACACTTCGGCAAATCATCCGACTTATTGCCGTTGACCTGAGAATCGAATGGCGGGAAAAGCACCAGCTTTTCTCGCTTATACTCTATATCACCTCTTCCGTTTTTGTCGCCTACATGCTGCTACGCAACAGTCAATCACCCCGCGTCATCATCTCTGTATTCTGGATCATTCTCTGCTTTGGAGCCATCACCACCACTTCGCGCAGTCTCATACGCGAAGCCTCCCAACGTTTTATTTTCTACTATCAGACCCTGGACAGCCGCACCCTGATTATTTCCAAGATAGTGGTCAATACTTTGATGCTAAGCATTATATCAATATTTACCGCTGCTTTGTTCAGTCTCCTGTTTCCTATTGATTATCCAATTGGCTACCTGATCAGCACATCACTTCTGGGTTCTATGGCATTTGCCTCTACTCTGACCCTTATCGCTGGCATATCTGCTACGGTACAAGGCAACACCGCCATTATGGCCATACTGTCCTTCCCTTTGCTCTTACCTCAGTTATTAGTCCTTATCCGCATTAGCGAGGCCCTGGCGCTCTCCCTCAGCCCTAGTCGCTACATTATCTCCACACTCCTGCTTGATGTTGTCACCGTAGCTCTTAGTCTTATCCTGTTTCATTTTCTCTGGAAAGAATAACTTAGCATCATGAAATTTCATTTTCGCTTTTCACTTCAAGACCCACCATTTCACATTCGTTTGGCAGTCAGTACCTTAAGCATCTTCATGGCCTCTTATATAGCGCCCGGCGTACATTTACGAGATATTTTAGCTGCTTTTATCGTAGCTCTTGTACTTGCGGTATTTAACATTACCATTAAGCCTATGCTGATCCTACTCACTCTCCCGGTTACCCTTTTTACGTTTGGCATATTTTTATTTGTCATCAATGCACTCGTGATCCTGATTGCGGCCGACCTTGTCAACGGTTTTGACGTTAGTGGCTTTTGGAGTGCACTTTTCTACAGTTTCCTGGTGTCTGTAATATCTGGTATACTCCACGCTATCGCGCAAAACCTCAGTCAGCGCACCCCTCCTACTCGGCCTCAAGCTTGATTTTTTTCAGTCATAACATTCTCATAGGAAGCCAGAAAGAATTTTCATTTTATTCTGAATGTTTACAGAATACGGTCAGAGTCTTTTAATTTTGATTTGAAGTGCAGCTACCAATAGAGTGGTAAACGGACTCAGCAGGCTGAAAAAAACAAAAGGCAAATAGCTAAATGTGGCAACGCCGAGGATACCGGAATGATAGGCCCCACAGGTATTCCAGGGTATGAGGACGGAGGTTACCGTGCCGCTGTCTTCGAGGGTTCGGCTGAGATTTTCAGGTGCTAATCCTTTTTGTGTATAAGAAGGAGCATACATCTTTCCGGGTATGACGAGAGAAAGATATTGGTCACTTGCGGTGATATTTACAAAGAGGGTTGTACCCGTTGTGGCGGCAAAAAGAGAAAATTCACTCTTAGCAAGTGACATGATGGCATCTGTTATTCGGCGAAGAAATCCGGAAGCTTCCATGGCTCCTCCGAAGCACATGGCCGAAATGATGAGCCAGACAGTATTGAGCATACCGGCCATACCCCCTGTTGAAAGTAGCTCATCCAGGGCATCAAGGCCTGTATGGGTCTCATGGCTGGTGGTGATAACCTGCATCAGAAGGCTAATTTTCTGGCGATAATCAAGTCCGCTTAACGCAAAATCCGTCTGGAAAAGCAGGGCCGAAATAATTCCTCCAAGAAGACCTACAAATATGGCCGGAATGCTGGGAAAGCGAAAAGCTATCAAGAATATGACCAGTGCTGGTACCAGAAGAGAATAAGGGGTAATGTAAAAGTTTTGCTGAAGTACTTCGACGAGTTGCCCGGTAGCAGCACTTTCTACAGAAAACGTACTCTTTGTCAGTGATATACCAGTGAAAATAAGCAGAGAAATTGTATAGGTCGGTATCGTGGTAATGCTCATGTAGCGAATATGGCGGGCCAAATCAGTACCAGCTACGGCTGCAGCAAGATTGGTCGTATCTGAGAGAGGGCTTAATTTATCACCAAAATAAGCTCCGGTGAGTATGGCTCCTGCAGAGATGGCCGGACTAATACCTAAAGAATTGCCAATGCCCATCATCGCTATGCCCACAGTAGCTGAGGTACTCCATGAGCTGCCTGTGGCCAGGGAAACGATAGAAGATACCAATACCGTGAGAGGAAGAAAAAACAAAGGGTTTAAAATTTTAAGTCCATAGTAAATCATGGTAGGCACGATACCGCTAAACGTCCAAACTGCAGCCAGGGAACCTATTAGAAGTAGTATGAGAATTGCAGGACTGCTCTGCTTGATGTTGTCCGCTATACTGTCCTGTATCATTCGCCATGTAGTACCATATCGGTAAGATAAGGCGAAGGTGAGAAAAGCACAAAAGATAAGAATTAGTTGGTTGCTACCGCTAAGAGCATCGCTTCCCGATATATATAATACATTGAATGCCAATAATATAATGAGAATAGCTACTGGAAGTAGAGCAACGAAAAGCGGGATTTTTCTACCTTTCAAGAATTTTTTCGCCAAAATACATATGCGGCTAAATCAATGTGTAATTTTTTTTGTTAGATAGGTGGTATCTATGTAAATTGATATCTTTGCTTCGTGTAAAAAATACACTTATTATGGTTGATTACGATGTAAATGATCCGAATACCATATCTGGTTCCAGGGTTTTAATTTTTGAAAATGATGAAGTGAATCAGCTCTTGCTAAAAATCATGCTGGAAAAAAATGAGCTAAATCCTGAGATAGTACCAAATGTAGAAGAGTTGTACAAAAAGGTTCAAAGTCATACATATGAACTTCTGCTACTCGACATGGAAAATAAAAACCCCTCTTCCTTTGAGATCATCGATCAAATCCGGAAAGAGATTAAGTCGGATATCCCCGTCATAGGTCTTTCTACAAAAGATTATCGAGGCAGGGCTATTTATCACGGGATTAATGTGCTGCTTCAACGGCCTATTGAAAACAGGGCATTGATGTACCACATTATGCGAGTGATTTACGGCAATTCAAAATACAAGAATCCAATAACTGTTACGATTTGATTTCCGGATCTCAAGATGCACGTCAGTCCCAAATGCGTACGATTGCTCTGGATTTTTTAAGTTAATCACAATCGAATTATCTGTTATAAAACTAGTCTTGTCTTTTGTTAACAGATTAATCTGTCTTTCTCCAGAAAGTTGTAGTTGAATTAAATCAGACATGGACTGAAAATCGACTAGATTCGGATCAATTTTTTCCATGATTTTGAATTTGGATAAGTAGAGTTTTTCCCCTTTTTTTAACTGCTGATAATACTTAGAAAAAATCGACATTTTGCTGCCAGATTTCAGAATTAGCAGAGGTTCCTCTTTATAAGAAAACAATCCAATTTTCAAAATATATTTATCTCGTACTAAGTGATGAAATATCTGCGTAATCTGTAGAAATAATATCAGAAGTAATCCGGTAAAGAGGTAATTCTTCTTTCGGTATATAAGAGATAATGAAAGCATAAAAACAAGAATTATCAATAAAAAAAACTGAAAGGGGGAAATAAAAATACCTTTGACAACTGAAAGTGGTAATAACTGGATGCATTCGGCCAGGTAGGTATTGACTTGAATAAGCCAAACAGGGATGATGCCCAAAGGAGATAATTGAGGTAAAACAGAACAGAACAAGGCCAGTGGAAATCCAACATATATCACCAATGTAACTATGGGAATAGCAAATATATTAGCAATAAAAAAGTAGGTAGGAAATTGTGAAAAATAGTACATAGAAAATGGGACTGTAAATAGCTGAGCAGCTATGGAAACAGAGAGCAACCTAGTGATTTTATCCAGTACAAATTGATTAGAAAATGACAGCATATTGTACAATTTATCTGAAAGCATCACAATTCCCAAAACAGCAGAATAGCTAAGCTGGAACCCAATTTCAAACAGAAGGAATGGATGAAAGGTTAATATCGTAACTGCCGAAATAGCTAAGGAGTGGTATATACCTGTTTTTCGCTTCAAAGATTGTCCAATCTGAATAAATGAAAACATAGTAGCCGCCCTGATAACAGAAGGCGAAAAACCAGTCAATAATGCATAAAACCAAAGAGATAATATGATAATCCCCGACTTTAAAAATGGCATACGATGACCCATTACAAAGTTTAGAATCCAACTCATCAGTACATATATCAACCCTGTATGCAAACCTGAAACAGCAAGGACGTGAATAATACCAGTGTCTGAATAAGTAGTCCGAACATCTTCAGAAAGAAAATCCTTGGTTCCACTAATCAGTGCAATCAGTATTTCTTTTGCCTTTGAATCACCAGGCCATTGTAAAATAGACTCAACTAATCTTCTGTTTAGAAACCATGCAGGCCTGTAAGGAGATAAAAATCCATTTTTTTCGATATACAGTACCTTGGCCTCATTTAAAAAACCCGTGTGGGAAATGCCTTTGCTTTTATAGTATTGAGAGGGTGAAAAAGCATAGGGTATTGTAACATCTTCTATTGGCTGAAACCTCGTCTGGCTCAAAAGAACATCGCCTGGCCATAAAATTATACTGTCCTTAGATTTGTTTACAAATAAAATCGCTTCAAAAAGATGGGTAGAAGCCAGGTCAAAAACCGATACTTTGAGTTGTACATAGGTGTCAGAATCTTTCAAAATTCGTTTTACTCTTGCAACGGATACATCCGAATAATTAGTTTGATTTCGTAAGAAATATTTATTCTCTGTATCAAAGAGAAAATAACCTAGAAAATAAAAGCTCACATGAGCAAAAAACCCCCTATAGTTTTGGAATGCCAAAAATCCTGATATCAAAAATAGGAACACTGCCAACAGCACCACAGTTGGCATTGTGAATAAGCAAAACCGAGCCGTTATAATTCCTGAGATGAAACATAAAGAGACCTTAAAAAGCCAGTTGTGTGGCTTCTGCCAGTATCTGCTTGTATTGGCTAAGGCTCTCAAAGCTTACATTCTGGTAGTAAAAATAAATAATTTCTTTGTACGAAAATCCTTGAGAAGCCATGTTGATAGCTCCTTCTTGTGAAAGTCCTACTCCATGACCATTGCCTTTGCCACTAAGGATGTACTGATTTCCATCGGGTTGGATGTCAAAAAAAGTAGATTTAAGTTGGAAGTGAAACCTGAAATCCCGTAACGGAAAGGACTTATTTTGGTATCGGAAATGGTTTAACCTTACGGGCTGATGAAAGCTGTCGATGGCAGCTATAAGTTCCGAAGTTACTTTTAAACCGAGCTTTCTGGCTATGTATTCCTGCACGTCTTTTTTTGGAAGTCTTTTGGTCCACTGATATGAGTTCATTCCTACGGAATAGGGATCTTCCTTAGCCACTAGATTGGGTAGTTTTCGATGCCAGGCATCTTCGGCACACACCGTATGACCTCCACTGTTTGCATGGAATGCAGCAAATATGGGCTGCCGGCTGGCCGAATCAACGACTATCGTATCCCGAGTTTCGGATACTGCCTTTCGGATAAGGTCGGAATATCTGTAATAAGCCCGGCTATGATAAACCTGCGAAGTGATATCATCCTTTAAATTATAGCCCTCCTTTAGGTGTTTGGTAATGTTGCGGATGGCAAATGTTCTCGCCAATACAGCCTGTGCTTTAAAGTATTCCAGTTCTGGGAAATTACCCCCTTCCGATTCCACGACTCCAGCCACATATTGCTCAAGGTCCACATGATTGACCGCTACCATCGACTGGGAGGTAGACCAGATGTAAAGACTTCCATCGTACCATCTTTCTTTTTTATTGAGGTGAAACAGGAAGCTGCAGGAAGTATCGCCGGCAATGAAGTACAATCCATGGTATCGGCCTAACGCTCGGCGACCTTTGAACAACAAAAGATGTGTGCCCTGTTTTGTAATGGTAAGCAAATTGTCCATACCTGCGGATGAAACTTCTATGATTGTATCGACCAACATTCGCTGAGAATCGATGGCTGTGATGAAATAAGTTCCGTTTTTTGGCCGGAAAAGAGCCTCATGAAAAATTTCGTTACTAAATATCCGTACCTTGATATCAGACTCCTGGGCAGAGAGCATCACGGTGCCAATACAACAAGTAATGAGAAAAAGCAATTTAAACTTGCTTACCATGCTCTGTGATATATTCTTTGATAAATATTGCCGCTCGTTGCGAAGCGCCACTTCCGCCAAGTAGCTTATGAAGCCTGCTGAAGTTCTGATGTTGCTCCTCGACCACTTTTGGGTCTGTAAGCAGCATGCTTAGGTGTTCTTTTATTTTGGAAGGCGTCACTTGATATTGAATCAACTCAGGTACTGCGGGATGGTCTAATATCAGGTTAATAAGTGATATGTATTTAACCTTGACCAGTTGTCTGGCGATCCAATAACTAATAGAGTTGCCTTTGTACACGACAATCAAGGGTGTGCCAAGCAAAGCTGTTTCAAGAGTTGCAGTGCCCGAAGTCACTATAGCAGCTTTTGACCGTCTGATGAGTTCATAGGTTTTTTCTTTGATAATCTCGACGTTTGACTTGCCTTTTATGCAGAGCTGAAAAATTTCATCGGGAAGGTTAGGGGCAGCAGCCACTACAAATTTTCTGTCCGGGAAATGTACTGCCACCTCAGTCATCACAGGAAGTATGTGACGGACTTCCTGGAGCCGGCTACCTGGTAGTAGTACTACGTCAATATCCTTATCAGCATCTGACTTTTCCACTGATTGCTTGTCCAGATATAGGGCATCGAGCAAGGGATGTCCGGCGAATTTTACCTCATAATTGTATTTCCTGTAAAAATCTCGCTCAAAAGGCAAAATCGTGATCATTAAGTCGATGTTTCTAATGATTTGATAAACTCTGCTCTCCTTCCATGCCCAGATTTGAGGACTTATGTAATAAATGTTTCTACATCCTTGTTTTTTTGAAAATTCAGCTACCCTTAGGTTAAATCCGGGAAAATCAATGAAGATGACAACATCGGGTCTGTTTTTCGAAATCCAATTTTTGCAAAAGCGGAGATTCTTCAGGATTTTGGGCAGGTTGCTGATGACTTCCCAAAACCCCATAAACGCCATTTCCCTGTAATGCAACAATAGATGAGCTCCATTTGCTGCCATTTTGTCACCTCCAAAACAGTAAAATGCTCCATCAGGGAAGAATTTTTTGAGATGTCTGAGCAAATTGGCTCCATGCAGATCGCCCGATGGTTCACCAGCTAAAAGTAAAAATTTCATAGTTTTGGAGATAGTACAAAATAAGAGTGTATCTTATCGCATTGAAATTCAGAGGATACGGAAATTTACAACAAAAATTTGTTAATAACTCCAATGATGAGAATTACAAGTGAAGACACCAGGATGCCTTTAGCGGTTTGTTCTTGGTCTCGATTGATGAAGAAAAAAAAGAGTATCACATTGATAATCAATCCTAGACTGATCACCTGAAAGAAAAGGGATTTGATTTCAGAGATAGTAAGACTTGACTGACCAGAGATCAAAACGGGATATTTGATTAGTACTCCAATAATTGCCAACAATGGCGGTATCAGAGCAACTAAAAGTCCTTTGGCAAGGCTTCCTTTGTGGTGTGACGGGAAATTTCGAAATTCCATTTAGACATCGCTTTGAGTTGGTCATAGGCTGTAAAATCGACCTTAATAGGCACTACCGAAATGAAGTAATTTTCAAGGGCATATTCATCAGTATCTTTACCTTTATCGTGATTTACAAAGGACCCAGACAGCCAGAAATAATTTCTGCCTCTGGGGTCTTTTCGTACATCTATTTCTTCTTCCCACATAGCTTCTGCCTGACGGCAAATTTTTACTCCCTTGTAGTCCTGGTTATTTATTACTTTTGGAATGTTCACATTCAGACAAATACCTTTTGGAAGACCATGCTTTAAAACCAATTTTGAGATGACCCTAACCCAGCGGAGTGCTTTAGAAAAGTCGGCCTCCCACGCATAATCCAGCAATGAAAATCCAATGGAAGGAATATTTTCCAAAGCACCTTCCACTGCAGCTGACATGGTGCCACTGTAAATGACATTGATGGAAGAGTTGGAACCGTGATTGATGCCGGAGACGATCAAATCCGGCTTTCGGGGCAGCAGATACGATACAGCCAATTTAACACAATCTACAGGAGTGCCTGAACATGCATATTCTTTTTGTGATCCATCGTCAATTTTGATCGGATCACATCGAAGTGAGGAATTGATGGTAATGGCGTGTCCCATACCAGATTGAGGCTTGTCTGGTGCCACTACTACCACATCGCCAATATTCTGAACGGCTTTTATAAGATTTCTGATACCGGGAGCCGTGATGCCATCGTCATTACATACCAAAATCAACGCTCTTTTCATTCCATAACTTAATAGCTTGCAAAAATAGCCTTCTGAAGACTGACAGCCCTTTTTATCGGCATTTGCTTTGTTATTTTTGTTGTAAATTTTAAAGAAATATGATTGTAATTCTAATTGTTTTTGCAGTAGTTGGCTACATTGTTCAATTAAAGCTCAAATCGAGATTTGAAAAATATAGCCGTGTACCTGTAGCGGCTGGTCTTACCGGTGCAGAAGTAGCTGAAAAAATGCTACGCGACCATGGAATTTATGATGTGAGGATTGTTTCTGTACCCGTTAAACTTACCGATCACTACAATCCCTTGGAGAAAACTGTCAATCTCTCCCCCGAAGTGTACAACGGAAGATCTGTCGCAGCAGCAGCTGTAGCTGCGCATGAAGTAGGGCACGCCGTACAGCATGCCACAGCCTATGCATGGTTACAAATGAGGTCAGCATTGGTGCCGGTGGTGAGCTTCAGCAGCAAAATGCTCTCTTTTATATTTCTCTTTATGCTGTTCGGAACTTTTATCGTCAATGTGTTTTCCATAAACATGGTCTTGCTGACTATCATCATTCTCCAGGCAGCCATTACTCTCTTTACTCTCATTACATTACCGGTTGAATACGATGCCAGCAACAGGGCTCTTGTTTGGCTAGAAAATGCTGGCATTACATCTGTAAGAGAGCATCATATGGCCAAAGATGCCCTGAAATGGGCTGCCAATACGTATCTTGTAGCTGCTTTGGCGTCCCTGGCTCAACTGTTGTATTATATTTTGCTCTTTCTCAACAACAGGGACTAAAACTATAAATTTTTATTAATGTACTTTGTTTCCGGCCAATGGGCCGGATTTTTACTTTACAGCAGTTCTTTGGAAGGTATCCATAGCAATTTATCAAACCCAACAACCTGGTCATTGAGTACCTGTACACCTTCAGCTTCGAGTAGTTTTTTCATTTGATCAGGTGAGCCAAAATGATGTTTCCCGGTAAGCATGCCTTTTCGGTTTACTACCCTGTGAGCTGGTATTGTAGGTTGAGAGTGAGAAGCATTCATAGCGTAGCCGACCATCCGAGCAGCCCTTTTGGTGCCCAGATATTCGGCAATATGACCATATGTAGTCACTCTGCCGCTTGGAATCATACGCACGACATCCCAGACCATTTCGTAGAAATCCTGTCGTCGTATGTTTATTTTGTAGCTTTTCAAACAAAAATGAAATTTTGAGCCAAATTAAAGATGTGGATTCGCTTTTTGAATATCCTGGAGCAAATGATCCGGGAGATTTCCCCATCTACATTGGTGGCAACCTCACGGTAGATGTCCTCCTGGATGCTTACCGTCATGGCTTTTTCCCTTGGTACAATGAGGGGGAAGTAATTCAATGGTGGTCACCTGATCCCAGGCTTATACTCTTTCCACACAAGGCACATGTAAGCCACAGCATGCGAAATGTTTTTAGCAGAAATATATTTCGGTATACTATAAATCAATGCTTTGAAATAGTGATTGACCGGTGTGCAAATGTGCGCAGGGCCGGCCAATCGGGTACATGGATTACCAGTGAAATTCGTTGGGCATATTCTCAACTGCATAAAAAGGGATACGCCCTCTCGGTAGAAACCTGGAATGGGGATCGCCTGGTGGGGGGACTTTATGGTGTAAGGATTGGCAAGGTATTTTTTGGAGAATCCATGTTTAGCCAGGAAAGCAATGCATCCAAGTTTGCCCTATTGAGTATATGCAGGCATTGGACTCAAACAGGAGAAATACAACTTATCGATTGTCAGCAAGTAACAAACCATCTGCTATCTCTAGGAGCAGAGGTTGTAAGTAGGGGAGGCTTCCTCACATACCTGAAGAAGTTGATTTGATAATCCAATCCTTCTCACTGATGTAGGCCATGCCCTGAAGGGTTGCAACAACTTGGTTATCCGTGTAAATATGAATGGTATAATAGGCGAATTTACGGGTGCGCGTAGTTTCGATAGCCTCCGCAAAAAGTTGCTGCCCTAAGAACAGAGACTGGACATACTGGCATGTAAGCTGAATGGTTTTGGCAATTTTGCCGTGAGCATTTGCTGCAAAGGCCAGGGCACTATCTGCAAGAGAATACACAATGCCTCCATGAGCAATGTGAAAGCCATTGGTCATTTCTTCTCTGATGGTCATGATTAGCCTGGAATGACCTGGGCTGATCTTATCGACCTCGATACCCAGCCAACGGCTAAATGCATCGTTGGCCATCATGTAATTTACAATCTCTTCGGCTGTATACATGGGTCATATCTCTCTGTGTAGATCTGTATGTTCTTCGATCACTGATATCAGCACATCAAGCATAAACATCAGGTTGAGATGGTCATACACATTGTACTTTTGATGCTGAGATATACGATCAAAAAAATTGTCAAAAAGCAACCGTAGAACTGAAGGATTATCGCTCAAGGAGAGCAATTTTTCCTTGTCAAACTGGGGGTTCTCATCGTTGATGATGGATTTATACAGTTCATTTTTTTCGTTGATGATTTTTTTTATACCATCTTCGCCTACCATGTTTACATGTAGTCCGACTTCCTTAAATCCGCTTACCAGCATCAATACAGCTTGATACAGATATTCCTGCATTTCTTCAGGAATTTCTTCGTCCAAATCGAAGAGTAAGGAAGCGAGAATGGGCTGCTCATCGACCAGATAATTGATGGTATCCAGGTATTGGGCATCGGTAAGTGCCAGCGATTTTTCTTTGACGATTTTGTAAAAATCAGGTGTGTAGTGTGACATATTTAAGTTGTTGAGAATAAGAAAAAATTATTTATGTTGAGTTGTTTATTCATCGGTAGTACCCCAGTGGCCGGTATCACTTACCCGACGATAGAGAGCGGATATATTGTCAAATGTACCCACTACATAGAGGACGTCGTCCTGCTTGATTTCTTCATCAGGTCTGATATCCTGTATGTAGTCTTTACCCCGCCGAATGGCAATAAGATTGAGGTTATACTTTTGTCGCAAGCCACTTTCAGAAATCTTTCGGCCAGCTAATCCTGAAGCCAGCTTGCTTACCTTGATGGCTGCAACAGACAAATCAGGTATGTTCAGGTCTACGGAGCTGGAGCTTCGAGCTTCCACGGGTCGAAAAAGCTCGTAATGTGCACTTCTGATGGTAGAAATCACCTCAGATATTTCATGCATGGGCACCAGGTATTTGTGCAATACCCGACTGAAAATTTCAATGGAGGTTTCAAACTCTTCGGGTATGACCTCATCGGCACCGAGAGCTACCAACTCTTCGATTTCGCGCACATAGCGGGTTCGAACGATTAAATACACGTTTTGACTTAGCACACGAATGGCCGAAATAATTCGCTTGGTTGCATTCAAATCGGAAATTGCGATCACTGCAACCCTTGCTTTTTCTACATGAGCACTATTGAGTACTTCTGTGTGTATCGCATCTCCGAAAATGACCTGCACTCCCTGTTCCTTCGCTTCTTTGACAAGGCGCCCGTCAATTTCAATTACTACGTGCGGTATTCCCGAAAATCTGGCGGCTCTGCTTACATTTTTGCCATTGATTCCATAGCCGATGATCAACAGGTGATCGCTCAAGGTTTCTTTCGGTATTTCAGCGAGTTCCACGCGATCGCCTGGTCGTATCATATTGTTAAACTTACTGAGTATTACCGGCACATTAGTCTGCCCCAACAAGTCACAAATTCTATCCATTTGATTGATTATCAAAGGTGTCACTAAAATAGAAAAAATGGATATGGACAGAAAATACTGATTTACAGTGCCTGATATCAAAGAGTAATCTTTGGCAGTTTTGAGCAGCACAAAAGAAAACTCCCCAATCTGCGCTAAAGCGAGGCCGGTCATAAGGGAAACACGCGTTGATTTGCCCAGCATAATCAGCGCAGAAGAACCGGCAATGAATTTCAGAAAAACTACCGCTAAGGTCAATAAAATTATCCAGTAAAAATTCTGAAGGAAAAATCCCAAATCAACCATTAAGCCTATGGAAATGAAAAAAAAACTCATAAATACTTCTCTAAAAGGCAGCACATTGGCAACTGCCTGGTGGCTGTACTCGCTCTCTGATATGACCAGACCGGCAAGGAATGCTCCGAGTGCCAGTGAAAGACCAGCTTCATTGGTAAGCCAGGCAATAGCAAAGCAAGTCAGTAAAATAGTGAGAATAAAAAGCTCCTGACTCTTGGTCGATGCTACCTGATACATCAATGCCGGGAATAAATACCGGGCAGCGAGAAGTACAAAAAGTAATACAGCAAGAGTTTTTAAAACCAATAAGAAGAGTAGGTACCATGTGTTACCGCTACCCTTGCCGGCCATGATTGGTATAAGCAGCATCATAGGCACAGCTATTAAATCCTGAAAGATGAGAATGGCCATTGAACTTTTTCCTTCCTGATTGTTAATCCGGCCAGCAGCCTGCAATAATTTGATTACCACTGCAGTACTGCTTAGCGAAACCATAAAACCTATGAGCAGCGATACATTTGGATTAAACCCATAGAGATAGGATATCAATCCTGTCAGCAGAATGGAGAAAATCACCTGCAAACCCCCGCCAATGAAAACGGTGGTGCGAATAGCTGACAGTGTTTTGAGATTAAATTCAATACCGATGAGAAAAAGTAACAATACCAGGCCAATTTCAGAGAGGATTTCAATTTGTTCGGTCCCCGTGATCAGGCTAAGCCCAAATGGTCCGATAAGCATTCCAGCGGCTAAGAATCCGATGACTGAAGGCAATCGGATACGCTGAAAAATCATAATCATCAAAGCTGAAACACCAAGAATGAGTACAAATTCACCAAAAATGTCAATGTGCATACATCGGTTTTTATCTGTAAATGGTCTTTAAAGAATCCTCTGGCAAAATATAGCAAAACTGCTTATAAAATTTTAAAGAACAGCCTTACAGACCATAGCAATTTGTTAGTAGATGATTAAATCTCCTGCTTGCTTGGATTTCAATTTGTTGGTGGTTGAAGGTGGATAAGAGCGAAGCTATTGAAACACTATTCACCTTCATTTGTTTACGATTTCCCAGGTATGGTCGGCCAGTAGTTTCACGCTGTAAAGGTATTCGCCTGGTCTTCTGGACCTGCCCCACTCTTCAGGTCCTACCATACTGAGCACATGAGAACCGTCGCCTTTGCGATAGAGGTGATATACGTGATTTATTTCTGGTTTGAAACGGATTTCACATCCGTAAATGATGCGTGCCAACTCTTTTCGACGCTGGATCCCATCGGCCTGTTTCATCAGCAATTCTACCTGTTCTCTGATCTGCGACAGCTGAAGGTCTGTCTGATGTTCCATGGCAGCGATTGCTCTTCCGATGGTTTTACCCATATCCAGGGGTTTTACTACTGCACTGCCTACATGATGAGCATAGGGCAAAGCAGACGGTTTATCGGTTGTCTTATCCTTGTCAATCGGGTTTGCGAAATCTTCATTCATGTTTATTTCAAACCGGTTGCAGCATTATTTGTTGACCAAATCCGGATTGTAGGTGCTCAATTTTGATACCTGATCGGCCATTTCTATGATTTGAAAATCTTTAAAGACCGGTGCCATAAGTTGTAAGCCTATTGGCAATCCGTTGCTATGTTGGCCCATAGGAATGCTGATCGCTGGTATACCGGTGATGTTAGCCATCACAGTAAAAATATCCTCCAGATACAATTTGGTCGGATCATCAAAGACCTTGGATAATGGAAAAGCCGTACCCGGGGTCGTCGGAGTTAGCAAAAAGTCACATTTTTCAAAAATATTATTGGTAGTCTGTACTATCAGCCTTCTTGCCTTTTGTGCCTTACCATAATACGCATCATAGAAACCCGAAGACAGTACAAAGGTACCGAGTGTAATTCTGCGCTTGACTTCTGGACCAAAGCCTTCTGTGCGCGACAGAGTATACACTTCATCCATATTGGTGGCATTGGGGCTTCTGTATCCGAAGTGTACGCCATCGTAGCGCGCCAGATTGCTTGAAGCTTCAGCAGTAGCTATTATATAATAGACAGGAGTTAGATAGTCCAGGTGAGGTAGATGGGCTTCTACCACAGTGTGACCCGCCTGACGAAGATGGTCCAAAGTGTCTAGTGTCAGTTGTTTAATTTCGGGGTCAAGTGCCGGATGTTCGAGCGTTTCCGTGAGATATCCGATGGTATATTTTCGCTCGGAACCAAGTGCTTCAGAGAAGGGCTCCACCGCATGCGACGAGGAGGTTGAGTCCATAGGGTCTTTGCCAGCCATCACTTCCAACAGAAGGGCCATGTCTTCAAGATTGGTGGTCAGAGGGCCGATTTGGTCGAGTGAACTGGCAAAGGCGATGAGACCATACCTCGAGAGTCGCCCATAGCTGGGCTTCATGCCATAAATACCGCAAAATGCAGCTGGCTGACGTACACTTCCACCCGTGTCACTTCCCAGTGCAGCATGACAAAGTCCGGCTGCTACAGCAGCTGCAGAACCTCCCGATGAACCTCCGGGTACCATGGCCTTATTGTGAGGATTCAGCGCAGGGCCATACACAGAAGTTTTGTTTGTGGAGCCCATGGCAAACTCATCCATATTAAGCCGGCCTATGATAATGGCATCCTCTTTTATCAATCGTTCGACTACGGTAGCTGTAAACAAACTTTCAAATCCATCCAGAATTTTAGAGGCTGCCGAAACACGGTGACCCTTAAGACAAATATTGTCTTTGATTCCGATGATCATACCGGCAAGCCGACCAGCCGTGCCAAATCTGATTTTCTGATCAACTACGGTAGCACGTTCACGGGCTTCGCCGTAGAAAATCTCAACAAAGGCATTATGCGTATCTTTTTCAATTTTTTCAATGTAGTGATTTACGGCATCGAGACAACTGAATTCCCCATTATTGAGAGATTCCTGCCACCTCCTGAGTCCGGTGTAGTGCATCATATTCAAAATGTAATAGTTGGTATGACTACTGATTGGCTTTATTATCGTCTTTTTTTTCGGGCTCTTTCATTGCGTCTTTAAACTCTCTGACTCCGGAGCCGAGGCCTCGCATGAGTTCAGGAATTTTTTTTCCACCAAACAAAAGCAAAACAATGACAACAATGAGCACAATCTGCCAGGGACCTATCATGCCAAGGATTATCCACAAGAAATTCATCTGTACCTGAATAAAATTTTTCGTGCAAAACTACAACTTAATTTGCAGGGGGAAATCACACTTTCGCCGTCTGGATGAGTCAGATTTAAGAGGTCGTTTGAAGTCCATGGATTGATTGATGGTCACTATTACCAATACATGACCATAAACAGCTTTCCAAATGGACCAAAACATCGCTTTATACAGCTAAACGCTTGTGCCAGAATAGATTTTTTACTTAAAATTTCAAACATATTAGCCTAGTGCAACCCTATGGCCACTGACATCATTCATCGAGGTGCCCGGTAAATCAACTGTTCACAATGAAAATGAAGTAGAACAAACAGTACATACGTACAGCAACGCTATTCCGATCAAATAAAATCAAAATCCAATTTCACAGTGGAGAACTCTGCTCTAAGACAATTTAAAAATGAAACCAAAGCTTGTCGACTTGCCTGATTTGTACCCGTACAAAAATTGTTGTGAAGTCTCCGACCGTTGTTTGAGTCCTCTGTACTTTTGCTCGTATGGAAGAATTTATTGTTTCAGCAAGAAAATACAGACCCACAGACTTCAGCTCAGTGGTAGGGCAGGAGCACATAACCAAAACTTTGGAACGAGCCATCCAAAACAACCAATTAGCACATGCACTACTGTTTACAGGTCCCCGGGGTGTAGGTAAAACCACTTGTGCCAGAATCGTCGCCAGAAGGATCAATCAGACATCAAAAGACGATCTTACCGACTACAGCCTCAATATTTTTGAGCTGGATGCCGCCTCAAACAACAGCGTAGATGACATCAGGCACCTGAACGAGCAAGTCAGAGTAGCACCACAGCTGGGCAGATACAAAGTTTACATCATCGACGAGGTGCATATGCTGACGACTGCCGCCTTCAACGCCTTTCTGAAAACTCTGGAAGAGCCCCCCATCCATGTTAAATTTATCCTGGCCACAACTGAAAAGCACAAAATCCTGCCTACCATTCTCTCTCGTTGTCAGGTGTATGATTTCCGGCGAATTAGCGTAGATGAGATAGTAGCACATCTGCAAAAGATTTGTGAAAAAGAAGGTATACAAGCCGAGCCTATGGCCTTGCATATCATAGCCCAAAAATCAGATGGTGCCCTGCGGGATGCACTCTCCATTTTTGACAAAATGGTATCGTTTTCTGGTAAAAATCTCACTTTCGATGAGACCATCAAAAATCTCAACGTACTCGACTATGAATACTATTTTAAAGTCGTTGATTCCTTGCTGGTCAACGACCCATGGCAATTGCTTTTGATATTTAAGGAAATTTTAGACCATGGACACGATGCACAGATTTTTATCAATGGATTGGCTTCCCATTTCAGAGATCTGTTGGTAGCCGGTAACAATCGGACAAAATCACTGCTTGAAGTACCACATCAAATTAAAAACAAATACGAAGAACAGGCCAGTAAATTGTCGCCTAACGATATTTTCAAGGCGTTAAAAACACTCAACGAAACAGATGTTAAATACAAGACTTCCAATAATCCCAGACTTTTGGTAGAGTTGACATTGATACAGCTCAGCTCGATATTTAAATCCAAAGAACCAAAAAAGTAGAAAGGTCTGAAGGCCTTACGGAGTCAGGGCCTTCAGACCAAAAAAAATTGACTCCGGAGCCTCTGAAAAACCCGGGAGAAAATCCTCCAGACATTCAACAGGTCACTAGAGCTGAAAAGTATGAAATTAAAGAAACAGAGCCCATAAAAAATTCTGAAGGAGCCGAGGCCCGCAAAAGTATATTTTCCATTAATCAGCAGCTCGGAAGTCTCAACAGTACCATGGAAATCCACCACCTACCCGAGGACCCTCTTGAATTGGATAAGGTACTGGAAATTTGGGACGAGTGTGCTGAATGGGTACGTCAAAACAAAAATGCCATTCATGCAGACCAGATGAAAACATGGAAACCAGTGGAAATCTCCGGCAATCGCATCACTGTGCATACCCCATCGCTGGCAGTTGAATCCCTGATAAAAGACCATCTGGAGACCTATATAGACACCTTCAGGAAAAAACTCAACAATTTTGCTATCGAATTTATTTTTGAGCGAGTTGAAACTAAACCCGAAGAGGAGGCTGATCGCTCCATACCTGAAAATTTCAAAAAGTTTAAATTTCTCATGGACAAATACCCTGAAGTCAGAGAACTTGTAAAAGAGCTCGAACTCTTTCCGACCGAGATGTAACATTGCAATGCTCCACCAACTACTTTAGTCCCGGAAAATATGGATAAAAAAATCTTGATGAATGAGCAGCTGATGAGCATCACATTGCAGCGATTGTGCCGGCAGCTGATCGAAAATCACAACGATTTCAGCAAAAGTGTGATTATAGGGCTGCAACCACGGGGAATCGCCATGGCCCGAAGAATACAACAACTGCTTGAAGAATCAGGAGTTAAAAAATTGCGTTTCGGCAGTCTGGACATAACTTTCTTCAGAGATGACTTCAGAATACACGCTAAACCCTTAAAAGCCAATGAAACTAGAATAGATTTCGTGGTTGAGCAACAACGCGTAATTTTTGTGGACGATGTGCTCTATACCGGCAGAAGCGTGAGGGCAGCCATGGATGCCATTCAATCTTTCGGACGTCCATCACAGATAGAGCTGATGGTACTCATTGACCGGCGTTTCAGCCGGCAACTGCCCATTCAAGCCACCTATATAGGGCGACCTGTAGATGCTATAGCATCTGAAAGAGTAATCGTAGAATGGAAAGAAGAAAATGAAAAAGACCAGGTTATAATCATTAGACACGAAGGATGAGCGCATTGAGTCAAAAGCACCTATTGGGGATAAAATATTTACAACTATCTGATATTGAGCTAATTTTTTCAACAGCTGATGAATTTCTGGAAGTAATCCGAAGGCCCATCAAAAAAGTACCTTCACTCAGAGACAAGACCATTGCCAACATTTTCTTTGAAAACAGCACGCGGACAAAACTCTCTTTCGAACTGGCTGAAAAGCGATTAAGTGCCGATGTAATCAATTTTTCAGCATCCGGGTCTTCGGTCAGTAAAGGAGAAACACTGGTTGATACCGTCAACAACATTCTGGCTATGAAAGTGGACATGGTAGTAATGCGACATCCTAACCCCGGAGCTGCTCACTTTCTTGCCACTCAGGTCAATGCAACCATAATCAATGCCGGTGATGGCGCCCACGAACACCCAACACAAGCTCTCCTGGATGCTTACTCCATCCGACAAAAATTTGGAAACAATTTGAAAGGACTGCGAATTGCTATAATAGGTGATATCCTACATTCACGCGTGGCCTTAAGTAATATTTTTTGCCTGAAAATGCTGGGTGCAGAAGTCAGGCTTTGTGGTCCCGCTACGTTGATACCCCGATACATCGATCAGTTGGGAGTGGAAATAAGCTATGATTTGATGGAAACCCTGCGATGGTGTGATGTCGCCAATTTCTTAAGGGTTCAGCACGAGCGTATGGATGTAAAATATTTTCCCACATTGCGAGAGTACATCATGCAGTATGGACTTAATTCGCAGTTGCTTCAAAAACTTAACAAACCCATCACCATCCTACACCCGGGGCCTATCAACAGGGGTGTAGAGCTCACCAGTCAAGTAGCCGATGGCGAGCACTCTATTATACTTCAGCAGGTTGAAAACGGAGTAGCCATCCGGATGGCAGTGTTGTATCTGCTGGCCGGTACACGGGAGTAATTTACATCACTCAGCAGAGGTTCAGATAGAAGTATCCTTGCCAAAATTTTTGAACGACAATTTCTGAAATGGATAAAAAATTTATTGTCGCCCTGATTTTTGGAGTCATTGGGGTAATTTTATCATTTGTAAGCAAAGACATCACAAAGCTCGGCCTTGTAGGAACCGGATTTTTTATAGGTCTCATTCCTGCCCTGTTGTTTCAAAATCAAATTCAAAAATTCACCGATTCCGCAGCTTTGAAAAAAATTGAAAAATTTCTATTCCCCATTGTAGTAACGCTTATCGGATTTGAAATTAAATTCATTCAAATAACCTCTGCCCCGGCCTACATGTGGTTTTTCATTATTGCGATGATGGCCTTCACCATTTTGTTCTCATGGTTAATTTCTGGTAAAAATGCTCTGGGGGCTTTTACAGGTATTGGTACAGCGGTATGTGGAAATTCTGCCATTGCGGCTCTTGGTTCCTTCTGCCGCAAGAAGGTCAATGAAGCAGCCATATCCATAGGGGTAATCAACTTACTCAGCGTTGCAGCTCTGGTGGTTATACCAGTTCTTGTCAATATTTTTAAGTTAAGCGAAGCACAAGCAGGATTTTTGGCAGGTACAGGTGTACAATCCATGGCATTGGCCATCGCGTCAGGTTCCCTGCTGGGCGAACAAGCTGAAATTTGGGCAACACTGACCAAACTTACAAGGGTTGCACTACTTTCCCCTGCCCTTCTTCTCTCAATCCAACTGCTGAAAAATGAGAGGACTGAGAAAGGTAAATTTGTCATTCCCAATTACATATGGTTTTTTGTCGTGGCTGTTGTCCTGGCCAATCTTCAACTTCTGCCAACCAGCCTGCTTGAAATAATTAAGTCTGCCAACAACTGGCTTTTTGCAGGGTTGATGGTAGTGGTGGGACTTCAACTTACCAGAAAATCGATGACAACTAGTGGCATTAAAGCACTGGCTACAGGAGCTGCTGTATGGATTTTTCAACTTGGCCTTATACTTTCGTTCCTCAAAATAGGAGGCATACTGACCTAGGATGTAGTCGATGCACAGGATTTACACAGTCCATAAACCAGACACACTACTTGCTCACGTGTATAGCCAGCAGGCAATGAAATATCCGGAAGCTCTATGTCCGTAAGACAAACCATCGAGTTACAAATCCTACAACTGAAATGAGGGTGCAGCCGATGACTTCCACTTTCCTTAGGTTTCATCATGTACTTTACATTACCACTGGCATCACGAAGTTTTTCTATGATTCCAGCCTCTTCCAAATCGCGCAGAGCTCTGTAAAGGGTCACCCTATGACCTTCAAAGTCCTTTGATTCTGAAAGCTCCTGATATGAGATTCCGGACTCACTCTTCATTATCATCCCCAATAAAACCAACCTCCAACGAGTAGCTTTGAGGGACGAGTTTTTGAGTATTTCACCTGCCGAAACAAATTCTTTTTGCATCGTAGTTGCATTTATTGTATTGTAACGTATATTTGCAACGTTGTTGCAAAATAAAAAACTAAACAAAGGTATGAAAAGAACTTTCTTATCCCTGGTCATGGTAGCCACCTATTTGGCAGTTTCTGTTTCAAGTTGTAAAAAAGACGATCACGACCACGACAAAAACGATACAGAGCCCCCAGTGATCACAATCATTCAACCTACAGCCGTAGAATTCGAAGTCGGAGATACCGTGTTTATTCAGGTATCCGTGGTAGACAATGTTGAAATGCACGAAGTAGATGTTCACATCAATAACAAAAAATCCGGTGAAGAAGTATATCACCTACATAGACACAGCCATAGCAAGGAAGTGAACATCAATTCGTGGTGGATAGCACAAGCTCCTACCGGTCATGATGATTACATCCTAAAGGTGGAGGCCGAAGACGCTGCAGGCAATAAGTCTGAAAAAAAGCACGAGTTTCACGTGCACTAGTACCTGATTTTCATTTGTGTAAAAAATGCTTCCCTTGTTTTTCAAACTGGGGGAGCATTTTTATTTAGAATGGAGTTTTTGCTCAAAATTCCAGGCAGAACGGAGCATATCTACCAGCGAATATTTTGCTTTCCAGCCTAGTTTTTCATTTGCCAATTTGGTATCCGCATATACAGCTTCGACATCACCAGGTCTGCGATCTACAATGCGATAAGGTATTTTAATTCCGGTAGCTTCCTCAAAGGCTTTAACCATCTGAAGGACAGAATAGCCTTCACCAGTGCCAAGGTTATAAACTTCAAAGGCTTTTTCCATCTTATCTTCTAGCATGCGGTTTAGTGCGTATATATGGGCATCTGCAATATCTACCACATGAATATAATCGCGAATGCACGTGCCATCAGGAGTATTATAGTCGCCCCCGAAAATCTTCAGTTCAGTCCTTTTTCCTATAGCAGTTTCCGTAATATAGGGTACCAGGTGATGCGGAGGCCCGTCCTGAAACTCACCAATGATTCCACTGTCATGGGCTCCGATTGGATTAAAATACCTCAGAGATATCACATCAACAGCACCTGTAGCGGCAAAATCACGAAGTATTTCTTCTGACATCTTCTTAGTATTTCCATAGGGAGATTCGGCGGGTTTGATGGGTGCATCTTCACTCACCGGCAGCTTATCCGGATTTCCATATACCGTGCATGATGAACTAAAGACCACATTGCGAATGCCCCTTCGCCCCATCTCTTCCAGCAGATTAATGGTACTGACCAGATTGTTGTAATAGTATTTCAATGGTTTTTCTACCGATTCGTTCACAAGCAAATAAGCAGCGAAATGAATGGCTCCAACCATATCAGGATATTTCTCAAACAGACGTGCCATCTCCGATTTGTCACACATTTCAACACGTTCAAAGATTACCGACCTCCCAATGACTTTCTCAATTTTGTCTTTTACTTCAATGGGCGATTCTGACAAATTATCTATAATTATGGGCTCAAATCCATATTCTATGAGCTGTACTGCAGTATGAGACCCTATGTAACCAAGCCCTCCGGTAACCAATATTTTTTTGTTCATTTTTTGAAATTTGTGCCAAAATAAAAGCGACTATTCATATCTTTTGATGACCAAGGATAAAATTTACCAAATTCCAACCAAAACGCTTTGAACAGTAAATTATGTTCTTTAAAGCGGTCAAGTCCTGCATTTTTGGTTAATGTTACTATAAGAAAGTCAAGTAGTTTCTTTCGGAGTTTATTAAAAAAATACATTTAGGCAGTAAAGGATTTCATCAAAGATAGTTTTTATTATTATCAACATAAGGAACAACAAATGATTGTTTTTTTACATATACATCTACAAAGGAATCAGGAAAACTTCAAGTCTCAATGTTATAAAATCGGTAAACAATCCAACACCGTCAACCTCACATAATATTTGATATAAAACTCGTACTTGAAAGTAGAACTGAATTCTCTATCAGCACCTTGACAATCTGAACTTGAATCTCGATAAAATGCTGTATTGAAATGATGCTTCAGCATAATGCATTTTAACTAACTTTTTTTGTATTCTTCAGACACCTTTTTATGCCAATTATTGTTAAGTAGAATTTGTACTTATTGGCCACACAAGTTCAGATAATCCCGTATGACCATTACTTCAGGAAAGCCTGTCCAAAATAATGATACAATACTCACAGCTATCGATAGAAGCCAAACCTGAATCCACTATCAGCTTAACCAAGGGAAATTCATCCAATCCAGTAAGCTTTTTCGTGTCCTGCATTTTAGGTTCAAACTTTTCCTATCTGGTATTGACTGGGCATTTTCAAAGCGGTATATACTGTAATATGCAATTCACGCAGCGGTAAGTCTAGAATAGAGTTTTTTTGCAGTACTTTACCTTTGGTTAACCATTGAAGGCAATTTTTTACGGTACATCACACCTTTGTTTACGCTACGCGATGACACATAAAAAGAGTAAAATGACAAAAGACTTATTTCATTACCATGTTCATGAAATTTATTATTTAGGAATTTCTAAGATGGATTTCGCATGAACTTTATAGCATTGTAATGCATATATTTTATGGTCGAAAGTTTTTTTGAACATCAACAAATTCTTCGAAATTACCTTTTTATTTAACGATTTTATAAGTACCACATCTGATAAAATATGTTGACAGTAGCATGGAGGTCTGAGTATATTCAACCATTGCCTGATGGGCATCGGTTTCCGATGCTGAAATACGAACTTATTCCTGAGCAGCTCATACGGGAGAGCATCATTCGCGAAAGTCAAATTTTTAAACCCGAACCAGCTAAAAGGATTGACATCACGGCGGTACACAGCGAAGAATATCTCACAAAGCTGGAAACCCTTGCACTATCCAGAAGTGAAGAGCGAAAGATTGGATTTCCGCATGATGAACGGCTTGTCTTCAGGGAAAAGTGCATCGTAAATGGCAGCATCTACAATGCTTTGTATGCGATTGAGAATGGATGCAGCATCAATGTAGCCGGAGGCACACATCATGCTTACAGTGATCGGGGAGAGGGTTTCTGTCTTCTTAACGACATTGCAGTGGCCACTAGCTACTTGCTTCGCCATAGACTGAGAGAGAGAGTGCTAATTGTAGACCTGGATGTACACCAAGGCAATGGTACTGCAGCTATATTTAAAAATGAACCAGGGGTTTTCACTTTTTCCATGCACGGAGCCAACAACTATCCGCTCCACAAAGAGCAATCTGATCTGGATGTTCCATTGCCTGATGGCATCACGGATGAACCTTATCTGAAGCTATTGGAGAGACATTTAAACGAAATCGCAGAAAGATTTCAACCGGATTTTGTCTTCTACCAAAGCGGAGTGGACATTCTTCACACCGATAAACTAGGTCGTCTGGCCATATCCGCTCACGGATGTGCCCTGCGTGACAGATTGGTGTTCAGGTTTTGCAAAATTCATCGACTTCCCGTAGCTGTGAGCATGGGTGGCGGATACTCACAACGTCTGTCAGATATCGTCAACGCACATGTATCTACATACAGAGAAGCTGCTTCGATATTTGATTGATAGCTTTAAAATTCTACGATTGCATCCCAGTAATTTGTGTAAAAAATTGAATGGCCTCTTGCTCAGACCTGAATTCTTTACTTAGAGAATAATAAGACATCCCAAAAAATTGCTTGCTCAAATGCACAACAAAGAGCCTGTCGTTTATCTTAACAATAGTTACTTTTTTTAAAAAACTTCTAAACTCTTTGATTAGAGGATTTAGTTCATCACGTGCATTCATAAACAAATAATCCGCTACAAAGTAGCGGATTACTTGTTAAAAATTCGTAAAGTCTATATTCTTTTTTCTTTAATTCTCGCTGCTTTACCAGTGCGATTTCTTTGGTAGAAAATACGCGCCCTGCGTACTTTACCTTTTTTGTTTACTTCTATACTTGATATAGAAGGAGCGTTGATTGGAAATATCCTTTCAACTCCGATTTCACCACTCATTTTGCGGATCGTAAAGGTTTCAGTAGCACCTGACCCTCTGCGCTGTATCACAACTCCTTTAAAGGACTGAGGACGGGTTTTATCACCTTCTTTGATCATGTAGGTAACTGTAATGGTGTCACCTGCTTTAAAATCAGGCCATTTTTTTGTTGTCACAAACTTTTCCTGTACGTACTTGATTAAGTCCATGTTTTTTGTTTTAAAGTTTTCTGATACCAACGTACACAATTTTTGCCAGAGGTTGTATATCAGCAGATTAAATTTTTGTTTATCCTCCTACCAATGGGCGCGCAAATGTAATAGTAAATTTTTAAATCCAAACTGTCTTAAAAAACGTTCGTTGTCTGAATTTTTATTTTTAAATAAATCTTTACTCTAATCAACAAGAATAAAAGACTGGGGGAAATCCCCCGTTTTGGTTATACTGAGATTCAGGGAAAACTTATTTGATGTATTGAAAGTGCCAGCTGTTTTTTACCGGCACAATCCATTTGGACTCCAGGTCCTTTTTAGTATGGAGCACGTTGTTGAAGACTAGAGTTTCCAGACCAATTTCCCCGTCTTTTATCAGTCGCTTGAAAGTCTGAAGATTGCACCCTACGATAGCATTACCATTTCGGTAGGCCACCTGAAAGCGGTCAAAGAGGATGATATCGCACTCCTTCTCCAATTGATTCAGCACCCTGACGGAAGCATCTATAGCGCATCCGCTTAACTGATTGAAGCTCTCATCTACCGCCAGTACGATAAATCTGTCGAAAAATATGGCAAAAGAGGCCAACAAAGGCTTGCCGTGAGCTGTCCAGTTCTGACAGAAGTTGTATAGTTTTTCTGATATTTTATCGAGATCTGCATCATTTAAAGTTTTGTCGCTTTGAAAAATCCAGATTCTCGACGAATCTTTCATTTCGTTAAAAGGTGCATACATAACGAATGAAATTTAAGTTAGGTTAGGCGAAGTTAGACTCTTTTCACTAAGATAAACCAGCTTTTTATAAAAAAAATTGACAGATTCAAAAATCGCAAAATCAATTCTTTGCCTGAAGTAAACAAGAATTCGTTATGCAAGCATAATAAATTTTAACACTCGATCATTGCCAAACCTGATGACATAGTGACATCTCCTTACAAAACATTTTCTGGCAGCAACAGTTTCTTTTAAAATGTTCTTCTTATGAGGGCTCTTTTACTCATCCTTTCAATTCCATTTGCATTGTATGGACAATTGCAAAAAGAGGTAAGATTTGAGATAAAAAATTTGGGTTCAACAGTCGAAGGTCATTTTGAAGAATTTACGCTCGACATCCAGTGGAATGAAAGCAATCCTCTCACCTCAAAAATTTCAGGATCAGTTCAGGTGGAAAGTATCAATACCGGTATTGGGTTACGAGACCGTCATCTGCGTTCATCATCCTACTTCGATGCAAAAAAATTTCCCACCATCACCTTCAAAGCACGCAAAATCGAACAAACTGCTGGCCGAGATGAATACAAGGTAATCGGACTACTCACCATCAAAGACATAAGCCGGGAAGAGACCTTTACACTTCACATCGACGAATGTGGGAGGAAGAAATTTACAACCATCATTGACAGAAGGAAATACCGCGTTGGCGGAAAGAGCATTACTATGGGCGATGAAGTGAAGGTCACAGTAATCGATTAGTGAATTTGGTGTAGCTTAGGCGGCTAAAAAGTAGATTTTTATGAAAATTACAACCGTACGAAGTAGTATTGCGTTACTCGTTATTGCCTTCTCCGTCCCGGCTGTAAGCCAAAAAAAGGAAATCACGATAGAGGACATATGGCTTAAAGGTGCTTTTGTGGCCTCCAACTACAGGGCGGGAGCAAGCCTCAACGATGGCCAGCATTACAGCCTGATGGTGATGACTCCGTCGGGGGTATCGCTGGTAAGAAACAGATATTCCGATGGAAAAACCGTAGACACTTTGGTGAGTGCCGCCAAACTCTCACAGCTCAATGGAGGACCTTTGCAATTCTCGAGCTATGAATTTTCTGCAGATGAAAGTTTGGTGTTGCTCGCCACCAGTGAAGTGCCCATCTACAGACACTCGTCAAAAGCAATATATTACATCTATGACCTCATCAACAATCGTTTGCAAAAACTTTCGGACACAGAATACCAACGATTGGCATTTTTTAACCCGGTAAAAAACCTTGTAGCTTTTGTATTTGATAACGATTTGTATTTCAAAGATTTTTCTACCGGAGAGCAGACCAGAATAACAGCAGATGGCAAGAAAAACGAAATTATCAACGGTGCTACCGACTGGGTATATGAAGAAGAATTTGGCTTTGATCGGGGTCATTACTGGTCAGAAAAGGGAAATTTTCTGGCATATTATCGCTTTGATGAATCTGAGGTACCTGTCTTTGGCATGGATGTATTTGGTACCGGCCTCTACCCTACCCGAGAAGAATTTAAATATCCAAAAGCAGGCGAGAAAAATTCAGATGTTCAGGTGTACATATACCAACTCAACACCAGACAATCCATCCCTGTAATATTGCCCGGACAATACGAATACATTCCAAGGATTAAGTGGACACCTGATGATGCCACTCTAATGGTGTATGCCATGAACAGGCATCAGAATGTGCTTGATATATATCTGGTAAATGCTACCACAGGAAAGGCTGAAAAAATTTTCTCCGAAACAGACAAAGCCTACGTAGATGTCAATGACAACATCAGATTTATCAGCAAGGATGCATTTATCTGGACAAGCGAAAGAAATGGTTACAACCATTTATATCTGGTCGAAAAAAGAGGTAAAAAAATAAGCCCTATTACCAAAGGCAACTGGGATGTGACAGACTTTTATGGATATGAGCCTCAGTCCGGTACGCTCTATTTCCAGGCATCGGTCAATCACCCCGGGCGCACCGAAGTATATAGTATTCAACTAAACGGTAAAAATCTGAAGCGACTGACGCCCGACGATGGTACAAACACGGCATCCTTCAGCAAGACTTTTCACTATTTTATTCACACGTACTCAAAAGCGGGACAGCCTCCGGTAATCGTCATGAGAAACAAAACCGGGGCTCTGGTCAGAACTTTGACAGACAATGAGCATCTGGTCGGGAAACTTTCTGCCTTTCAATTGTCACAGACAGAATTTTTCAGCTTCAAAACTTCTGAAAATTTGGAATTACACGGCTGGATGATCAAACCTGCTGACTTTGACCCGAATAAAAAATATCCTGTACTCTTGTATGTGTACGGAGGTCCGGGTGCCCAGACCGTAATTGACCGTTACGATCCGGCCAATCACTTTTGGCATCAGATGCTGGCACAAAAAGGAATTATTGTAGTTTCGGTAGACAACAGAGGCACGGGTCATCGCGGTGCAGAATTTAAAAAAGCTACCTATCTGCAACTTGGTAAACTGGAACTTTTGGACCAGATAGAAACAGCCAAATACCTAAGCACGTTGCCATTTGTAGATAAAGAAAGAATCGGCATTTGGGGATGGAGCTTTGGAGGCTACCTCTCATCGCTGGCCATCACCAAAGGTGCTGACTATTTCAAACTTGCAATTGCTGTAGCACCGGTAACTCACTGGAAATTTTACGATACAATTTACACCGAGCGCTACCTGCGCACCCCTCGGGAAAATCCATCAGGGTATGATGACAATTCACCTGCTTTGTTTGCCAATAAGTTGAGGGGAAAATATCTAATCATCCACGGAACTGCTGACGACAATGTGCACTATCAGAATGCCATGTATATGACAGAGCGCCTGGTACAGGCCAATAAGGACTTTGAGATGATGATGTATCCCGATAAGAATCATGGGATATATGGCGGATACACGCGACTGCACCTTTATCGGAAAATGACCGATTTCATCCTTAATAATTTGTAAAAGCACTATAGATTTGCCGCCGTTCACTCTTTTACAAACCACTTCTCAAGATGCATCCAGCGTATAAATTAATGTTTATTGCCTGGGCCGCAGTAGCCGCCTGGGTTGCCTTTGTCATTATTCTAAACAGAAAAATCCACCCCAAAGCCCTTTTTGCCCTTTTTATGGTGGAGCTTTGGGAGCGATTCAGCTATTATGGTATGCGCGCCATTCTGGTGCTCTACATGACCAGTGAGCTGGCAAAAGGCGGTTTTGCCTTTGATGATGCCAAGGCTTACGGCATCTATGGAGCCTATGGAGCACTGGTGTATCTCACTCCCATTTTAGGTGGATTTTTTGCCGATAAAATCATGGGCTTTCGAAATGCGATTATTTGGGGAGCTTTGCTGATGGCTGCCGGACAGTTTACCTTATTTCTCAACAATCAGGCAACCTTCTACATCGGATTGGCACTGCTTGTTATCGGCAATGGATTTTTTAAGCCAAACATCTCCAGCATGATTGGCCGATTTTATCCTGAAGGTGATCCTCGCAGAGACGGAGCTTTTACCATTTTTTACATGGGGATCAACATAGGCGCCTTTCTGACCCCTCTGACCTGTGGCGCCATAGGAGAGATAGAAGGCTGGCAGTATGGATT
This sequence comes from Schleiferia thermophila, assembly GCF_003337435.1. GTDB lineage: Bacteria > Bacteroidota > Bacteroidia > Flavobacteriales > Schleiferiaceae > Schleiferia > Schleiferia thermophila. The sequence continues at coordinate 536,191 of NZ_QPJS01000001.1, read as the reverse complement.
TCTTACAGCAGGCATCGGGATGGTGCTTGGATTTTTAATTTTTCTTTGGGCGCAGCGCAAGGGTTGGTATGAAAACCATGGCCTTAGACCTGAAGAGCCCGCCAAACCTATCGTAAAGGGCATTGGGAATACTGTTCTCCCCTATCTTACCACCATTCTGCTGGTCCCTGTCGCATGGGTACTGATTTTGAAAAACGATGTGGTAGACGTGATGCTTGCGGTATTGGCAATAGGTATCCTGGGATATCTTCTCTTTCTTGCTGCCAAATATGATACTGTGCAAAAACAGCGCATCTGGGTAATCGTACTGCTACTTCTGTTTACCACAGTGTTCTGGACTTTCTTTGAATTGGCGGGCAGTGCCATGAATCTCTTTACGGAGCGTAACGTCAATAAAACATTTCTGGGGATGACCTTCACCACTACGTTCTTCCAAAGTGTAAATCCGTTGTTTATCATGCTGTTTGCCCCGGTGTTTTCCTGGCTTTGGATCACCTTAGGCAAATCGGGCAAAGAGCCTGCCGCGCCTTACAAATTTGCTGTTGGGCTATCGTTGCTCGGATTGGGATTTCTTGTACTTACTTTAGGAAATACAGCGGCAAAAGCTGGTTTAGTACCGGCATTTTTTCTCATTATGTTGTACTTACTCCATACGCTCGGAGAACTCACCCTCTCGCCTGTTGGGCTATCTCTGGTCACCAAATTATCGCCGGCGAAAATTGTTGGTATGTTGATGGGCATCTGGTTTTTAAGTTCGTCCATAGCACACCAGGCTGGCAAACACATCGCTCGCTTTACTACTGTAAGCGAAGCTAAAATCATCAGCAATCCGGAGTTTAAAAAGTACGTATCGGATGAAAGATTGTTTAAGGTTCTTTCAAGTGAAAATTTCATCACACAGCTTAAGGAAATGTCCACTGAAAAAGCTCTAACCAGTGAACAAACATTGACAAACCTAAACGAGGGATTGGAAAAACCAGTATATGCCGTGGCTACCTTACAAATCAGAGAAGCTGTGGAGAGAGCCAATGAACTGAGCAATGAGTTACTCAGGACCAGAGCCCTCGAGGAAAGCAAAAAAACCTTTCTCATATACGCCGATAATGGCGATACCAGAGATTATGGCATAATTCCACAGGAAGAAGCGTCTAAACTCCTTGAAAGCAGCATCAGTGGACTGGTGATTTCATCTCTTCGCAACGATTCGTTGAATCTTGGTCTGGGAGTATTTCGCAATCTTGGTCTGTTTGCTATCGGATGTGGTGTAGTGCTCTTCTTGCTGGGTCCGATGGTAAGCCGTTGGATGCATGGAATTAAGTAATATACTTCTCCAAAGCAAAAAAGCTGTCTTCCAGACAGCTTTTTTTTAAAAAAATTTGCTGATTTGAAGAGGATTATTTTAATTTCTCCAGAAATTCCTTAGGTCGCCGGAGCTCAAAATTCTGACCGAGATACACTTTCCTGACAACCGGATCTTCAGACAATTCCTCTGCCGTGCCGTACTTGAGAATAGATCCTTCAAACATCAGATAAGTTCGGTGTGTGATGGCTAATGTCTCCTGTACATTGTGGTCTGTAATTAAAATACCAATGTTTTTTTGGCGCAGAGTAACCACAATGTGTTGAATGTCTTCTACCGCGATTGGGTCAACCCCGGCAAAAGGCTCGTCCAATAGGATGAACTTGGGGTCAGCCGCCAGCGCACGGGCTATTTCTGTACGTCTGCGCTCGCCACCGCTGAGCAGATCCCCCCTGTTTTTCCGCACATGATTGAGCGAAAATTCATCAAGGAGTTCTTCCAATCGTTTTTTTCGCTGGCGATAAGTCAAGTTACGCAGCTCAAGCACAGCCATGATGTTGTCTTCTACACTTAATTTGCGGAACACACTCGGTTCCTGTGCCAGATATCCGATACCCCGCTGAGCTCGTTTGTACATCGGATCGGCAGTAATGTCGGTATCATCGAGCAGTATTTTACCTTCGTTGGGCTTTATAAGACCTACGACCATATAAAATGAAGTGGTTTTACCGGCGCCATTTGGCCCCAGCAAACCGACGATCTCACCGCGTTCCAACTCAAAGGAAACATCTTTGACGACCTGTCGGCCTTTGTAGCTTTTAGTGATATTTCGGGCCTGGAGTTTCAAATGCTAGAAGTTTGGTCTGAGCAGGTATTTGGCGTAGAATTCGTCGATGACTTTGATAGCCTCCGAAGGCTCATCGACAAGGTGAAAGAGATTCAGGTCTTCGGGATTGATGTTTTTCTCGTAAAGTACTACTTTTTTGAGCCATTCCACCAGTCCTCCCCAGTAGTCTTTTCCAAAGAGCACTATAGGAAATTTCCCGATTTTGTTGGTTTGAATAAGTGTCAGCGCTTCGAAGAGTTCGTCCATTGTGCCAAAACCTCCGGGCATTACGATGAATCCTTGTGAATATTTTACAAACATCACTTTGCGCACGAAGAAGTAATCAAACTGAAGATTTTTGTCGTGGTCAATATAGGGGTTAGAAGTTTGCTCAAAAGGTAATTCAATATTGAGACCTACTGAAGTACCACCACCTCTTCGGGCACCTCTGTTGCCGGCTTCCATGATACCCGGACCACCTCCGGTAATGATCCCATAACCTCTTTGTGTCAGCTGAAAGGCAATTTCTTCAGCGTATTTGTACATGGGGTGGTCTTCCTTGGTACGTGCTGAGCCGAATATAGTTACGCACGGGCCTATGCGACTGAGGGTTTCGTATCCGTTTACAAATTCGCTCATTATTTTGAAAATCGCCCATGAGTCATTGGTTTTGATTTCATTCCATGTGCGTGGTTCAAAAACTTTGATAATTTTCTCGTCTTCAGCAGTCATTTCGTTATGATTTTAATCGTTTTAATTCCATCGCAATATAGGGAGCGGTGACACTTTTTTTGCTTTTTGCTACTTCTTCGGGGGTGCCTTCAGCTACGATAAACCCTCCGGCATCACCTCCTTCGGGGCCTATATCCACAATGTAATCTGCTGCTTTAATCACATCGAGATTGTGCTCGATGACCAACACGGTATTGCCTTTGTTCACCAGGCGCTGCAGTACGTCGATGAGCATTTTTACATCGTCAAAGTGCAGACCGGTGGTAGGTTCATCGAGGATGTAGAGAGTGTTTCCTGTGTCGCGTCGCGAAAGTTCCGTGGCAAGCTTTACCCGCTGAGCTTCACCCCCGGAAAGCGTAGTAGAGGGCTGGCCCAGGCTCAAATAGCCCAGCCCAACATCAGCCAGGGCTTTAAGTTTTGAGTAAATTCGGGGAATGTGTTCAAAAAACTGCAAGGCTTGTTCTACGGTCATATCCAACACATCGGATATGGACTTTCCTTTGTATCGGACTTCAAGTGTTTCACGATTAAAACGCTTGCCCTGACAGGTTTCGCACAACACATATACATCGGGCAGGAAATTCATTTCAATGGTTTTGACGCCTGCTCCTTCGCACGTTTCACAGCGCCCGCCTTTTACATTGAATGAAAATCTTCCGGGCTTATAGCCACGTATCTGAGATTCTGGGAGCTGAGCAAACAATGCTCTGATTTCGGTCCAAACATTGGTATAAGTGGCTGGATTGGAGCGAGGAGTACGGCCAATTGGGCTTTGGTCCACATCGATTACTTTATCGATATGTTCTATGCCCGAAATGGATTTGTACGGGAGTGGTTCGGCATATGAACGATAAAAATGCCTGCTGAGGATCGGATATAGGGTCTCTGTAATTAAGCTTGATTTTCCTGAACCGCTTACGCCGGTCACGCTGATGAAAGTGCCGAGCGGTATTTTAAGTGTTACATTTTTTAAGTTGTTGCCGGTTGCTCCTTTAAGAGTCAGGTATTTTCCGTTACCAGCTCTCCGTATTGCCGGGATGGGGATGAGCTTTTCGTTGTTCAGATATTGTGCTGTGTTGGTATTTGACTTCAGCAGTTGTTCATAAGTTCCGGCGAATACGATTTTCCCACCGTGCTTTCCGGCTCCAGGGCCTATATCCACAATGTAATCTGCTGACTCGATCATTTCTCTGTCGTGCTCTACCACCAGTACTGTATTGCCCAGGTCTCTCAGGTTTTTCATGCTTTCAATCAATTTCCGATTGTCCCGCTGGTGCAAGCCTATAGAGGGTTCATCCAGTATGTAAAGTACTCCAACCAATTGGGAACCAATCTGAGTAGCCAGTCGAATACGCTGGGATTCTCCCCCGGACAGGGATGCGGTTGGCCTGTTGAGAGTTAGATATCCCAGGCCTACATTCAGCAAAAAGTGGATTCTGTCTTTTATTTCTTTTATGATTTCAGCTGCAATCTTTTTCTGTTTGTCAGTGAAATTTTCCTCGGCCCGGAGTATCCAGTCAAACGCATCGGCAAGTGCCATATTGGCAACCTCTCCAATAGTTTTTTCATTGATTTTAAAGAGAAGTGATTCCTTTCTGAGTCTGCTCCCACCACATTCCGTGCAAACTGATTCTTTTAAATACTCTTCGGCCCAACGTCTGATCTGAGCACTTTTGTCGTCCTGTGCTGATGTTTCCAAAAAATTAATGATTCCCTGAAAGGTCTTGTGAATTCTCCGGCTTATGCCCATTACTTTGTTATGAGCTTCGAGCACTTCATCGGGTCCATACAATATGGTATCTAAAGCCTCTTTTGGGATTTCTTCTATCGGATCGCTTAGTGAAAAATTATATAAATCGGCTATGATTTCCAATTGTCCGAAAATCCAGGATTGTGTGGCCTTACCAAGGGGTTCTATACCCCCGTTTTTTATAGAAATTTTTGGGTTGGGAATTATTTTTTCCAGATTCGCCACTTTTAACTTGCCTAGTCCATGACATACCGGACAGCTGCCCTTTGGGCTGTTGAAAGAGAATGTATTGGGCTCTGGTATTGGTAGAGATACCCCGGATACCGGACACATCATGTGCCTGCTGAAATACCTTATTTTTTGTTCATCATTGACTTCTGACAACATGAGTACTCCATCACCATGATACAAAGCGATATCGATGCTCTCTTTCAATCTGGCAGCCGATTTTTCCGACACAGGAAGTTTGTCTACCACGATCTCTATGTCGTGTGTTTTGTATCGGTCCACCTTCATTCCTCGGGTAATCTCCCGAATTTCGCCGTCTACCCTAGCCCTGACGAATCCCATTCGCGCTATTTGTTCGAAAAGCTCACGGTAGTGACCTTTTCGCGACCTGACCACAGGTGCCATGATGTAAATACCCTTGCCAGTGTACTGTTGCAGGATCTGCTGAAGTATGTCATCAGGGGTATAGCTAATCATTTTTTCACCCGTAACCGGTGAATACGCCTCCGATACCTTGGCATACAGAAGTCTCAAAAAGTCGTATATCTCAGTGACCGTACCCACGGTAGACCGCGGGTTTTTGTTTGTAGTTTTTTGCTCTATACTTATTACCGGGCTCAATCCACTGATGTGGTCTACATCGGGTCGCTCCAGATTGCCGAGAAACTGCCTGGCATACGCACTGAAAGTCTCGATAAACCGCCTCTGACCCTCCGCATAAATCGTATCAAAAGCCAGTGATGATTTCCCACTGCCCGACAAACCCGTAAAGACTACTAGTGCGTCTCTGGGTATGGAGAGGTGTACATTTTTGAGGTTGTGAACTCTGGCTCCCTCTACCTGGATTACTTCCTGTTCCAACATGCCATCACCTTTTATACAAGAATTACTCAACAGTGGAATGCTCTGTTGAGTTTTCCATTTCATCATTGAAATCGGGTACTACTCCCTTAATGTCGGACATGATGTGGTAATATCCCTTTTTTGGAATGGCTATCCTGTATTTTTTTCCATTGGGATTGGTGAGTTTCAGGTCCCTTATCCAGGGGTTGTGGTAGCGCAAAATTTTGTAGGTAATTCCGTAGTGCTCAGCAAAATCAACCCAGCTATTCACAGTGCTATCCACAGTGACATAATTGACAGGGATAGGCTGATACAAATCTTTTTTTCTGAAGTTGAATCCATATTTTCTGGGATTGTTGTAAATCTCCTTGACTGCCAGGATGCGAAATACATATCGGGAAGTCTCCTGATTGAGCTGCAGGTCAAAGTAATTGGAAACTTTTTGCCGGCTCAGCTGACGGGCAATTCCTCCCTGACCCATATTGTAAGCTGCAGCGGCCAATGTCCAGGAGCCAAACATCTTTTTGGCATCCAACAGATATTTACAAGCAGCTTCTGTAGATTTTTCCAGGTGATATCGTTCGTCTATTTCATCGTTTACTTCCAGTCCGTATTTTATGGCTGTCTCTTTCATCAGCTGCCAGGGCCCGGCTGCTCCTGCCGGACTTACTGCATTTGTCAATCCACTCTCTATCAATGCGATAAACTTTATATCATCCGGTAGATTGTATTTATCAAGTATCCTTTCAATACTGGGGAAATACCTGTTAGCTCTTTTAAAATACAGCAGACTCTGCGACTGAAAGTAGGTGTTGGACAGCAATTCTCTATCGAAGCGTTCCAGGATTTCAGGATCATCAAATGGAACTTCCTCATCGGCAAATTTTACATCATCCGGCATCAGAAGAGCAAAGACATTGTATTTTTCATTGAATTTTTTAAAAAATTCATGGTCTGACTCATATTCGCTATACGCATACATCAGCACCTTTCCCACAGCCATAATCAACAAGGTGACGACTGTAATTTTTACGTATTTGGATAATTTAACAATTTTCGCCATAGACAAAAGGACTCTCAAAATCTTTAAAAAGCGGAGCGATCTGATCCTTGGCAGATAAGATTGGATTTTCTAACCCCCAGTCAATTCCAATTTGTGGATCATTCCACCGGATAGCCCCCTCACTTTCCGGATGATAGGTATCTGTGCACTTGTATTGAAACAAGGTATGGTCTCTCAAAGTCTTAAAACCATGAGCAAAACCCGGCGGAATCCACATAATATTAAAATTTTCTTCCGTGAGCTCGTGGGCAAAAAATTTTCCATAGGTTGGGGAGCCTTTTCGGATGTCCACAGCTACATCGAGTACAGCGCCCTTTACCACGCGTACCAGCTTGCCTTGGGCGTGTGGCGGCCTTTGGAAGTGAAGCCCTCTGACAACTCCCGCGTTTGACAAACTTTGATTGTCTTGCACAAATTCGAAGGTGATGCCTATTTGATAAAATTTTTCCTTATTGTAAGACTCAAAGAAATGACCTCTGGCATCAGCAAACACTTTTGGTTCGATGACAAACAAGCCTTCAATTCCGGTTTCTATAATTTTCATGTCAAAAAAAACCTGGCAAAAATACGATGAAAGAATCGCAACTATATCCTAAAGTTGCCTTAAGCCATATCAGACTTTTGGTCTGTAAACACCAAAATGAACTCCTTGATAGTCGGGGTTTTCAAAATATTTTTTCAGTGCAAAGTACGTAGAAGAAAAAGCCAGCTGATCCCATGGAATTTTTTCTTTGTCAAAGAGCGATACCATGCTGCTCTCAGGAGTGATTCGCACGGATTCCTGCAACATTTCTGCCAGAAAAATCAGATATACTTGCCGGGCATGAGGAAGATTATAGACTGTGTGCAGCCTCAGAAGTCTTACTTTCGCGCCCGTTTCTTCAAAAGTCTCCCGCATGGCTCCTTCCTCTACGGTCTCTCCGTTTTCAAGAAATCCACAAGGTAAATTCCACAAATCCTTTCGCGGTTCGATGGCTCTTTTTGCCAGGAGGATTTTATCGTCCCAAACCGATAATGTACCTACTATCATATTGGGATTCTGATAATGAATCCTTCCACAGTCTTCACAGCAGATGCGCTCAAAATGATCACCATCGGGCACTTTGATTTTCAGATTTTCAGACCCACACTCCGAACAGTAATTCATATCCGAATTCCTTTCTTTTTCAAATATTTTAAGGACTCTCTCACAGCTAAAGAAGACATCAATCTACCGAAGTTTTCAACAAAATGACAGGTAAATACAGGATCGGTTTTCGAATATTCCCTTAGCGCCCACCCAATGGCTTTTTGCACAAAAAAATCTTTGTAGTTCACTGCACTCAGTATGGTATTTTTAAGCAATTTTACATCAGTATTTTTCTTGTATTTCAATTGAAAAATAATCGCTGTTCGTATCAACCAAATATTCCTGCTTTCTATCCATTTATTCACCATTTCATATTGCAATTCCGAATCGCTTTTTAGCCATTTTCCGGCTGCTGATACAGCTAAAAAATCTACAGTATCCCACCATGATTTCCGGGTGATAAGATGGTTTAAAATATGTTCTATTCCATCGCATTCTATTGTTTTTAACTGCTTGTAAAATAGCTCTGCTGCAATGTAGTGAAACTCCCGCTCCTCTTTTGCATACAACTGAAGGATCAAGTCTTCAATTTCAGCATTTGAAAGCTGTACGACCTCTTCTTTGTACCATCTGATAAAAATGGATTTTCTTTCAGGTGCATATACACCAAAAAATGGAAATTGATGGCGCATATATGCCTCCATCCAACTTTTTGTGGCGGGATCAGATTTCGATTTAAGTAGCTGATTGAGTATATCAATCGGTGGTTGTGTATTCATCCCAGTGTTAAAAAGCTTCGGTAACCATCAGATAATATTGAGCTCCCTCTCTGCCGATGCCTACATCAAAACGGAGGTTTAGTCTCTCAGCAGGGTTGATGGCAAATCTCAGTCCTGTGCCGAATGAATATTTAAGACGTTGAATCGAAAGGTCTGCGGTGGAGTTGAAGACATCGCCTACTCCAGCAAAGCCGACCAATCCAAGCCGCCAGAAGAGCGGAAAGCGATATTCCAATTGAGTCCCTGCAAAGTTGATATCGCGAAATCGATTTCGTGCATATCCTCTAAGTATTTCATCGCCACCGGCCGTGGCCATATCAAGCATGGGAACCCCATTTGTATTAAATCTGCCTACTATCTGAAAAGCTAGTATATTTTTTGGCTTAGTTTCCCAGTATGTTTGATAGTTGATGTTAAAATTGAAAAAGTAAAAGGAACTCCCGATATTAGGGTGAAAATAATACGTCGAAATCTCGAAAAAATGCCCTGAATAAGGGTTTACGATATTGTCTCTGCTGTCAAATGTCACCACGCCTCCTATCCCACTGGTCACCCCACCGCGGTTGCCTGTAATGTTGCCTAAATCCAGTATGCCTCCTTCTTTTATTCTGAAATTGTATTCATTTGAAATCATAAAGTCGAACCCAAGAAACATCTCTTTTGTCAGTCTTTTCAGCATCAAATACTTAAATGACTTTAAATCATAGGAATAATATTCCACCTGGTCTCTTCCTGTGGCATTTCCAATGCCGTAAAATCTGTCCGGAAAGTTGCGGTATCGAAGCTCTCCCTTAATCAAATAATCTTCGTTTCGCGTGAAAATATTCCACAAGCCCCAAATATCGAGTTGATTGTTTTGCGTATAATCTGCCAGAAATTGAACGTACGAAAGCCTTGCATCTCTCTGATCGGGACGTTTTGCCTTCAGTGAAAAATAATAGACTCCCGCAGCACCAAAGGCAAATCGGGTATCGGGTGTGTAATAAAGCAAAGGAATCAACGCAAAACCTGTCTTTTCTGTAGATACCGTGTCGTTAAGGGAGCGAAAGCCAAACCACTCAAGCCATTGTTGGGCTTTGGATGCACTTATCCACAATAGCAGCAACGTCGCCAGGCAAATTTTCTTCATACAAATGTGACAAAGTAAAAGCATATATCTGCTTTTTAAACTTGTCACACCAAAATATTTAAAAAGCTTAGCCTAAATAAGGGCTATCCAATCAGAAGGTTCAATATCGGTTTCTTTCCTTTTTCTCTTCTGCCTCGATGGATACGACAGAAATTGACTTCGTTCAGTAATTTCTCAGTGCGCGAAAGTCAGCTCCTGAAGGATTTTGAAACAACTCGAGATCGAAATACTTAACTACAGCTATCAGATGGTCAAATATATCCGCCTGCAATCCTTCATACTCAGTCAGAGTGGTGAGACGACTGAAACAATATATCTCCAATGGAAGTCCATGCTCAGTGGGTTGAAGATGGCGAGCTATTATTGGCTCTTCAGCAGCTATATCAGGTTTGCTACGTATGTATTCCATAGCATACTGCCTGAAGATTCCCAGATTGGTCAATTGTCTTCCATTGATTTTTTCTGAGGTATCGATGTGGCGTTCTTCATTATATTGGTGGATTTCCGCTTTTTTTGAAGCGATGTAGGGAGCGATCAGTTGATAGCGGCTGAAACGGTCCAGCATCTCTTCATCGCAGATTTTCACTGTATTTACATTTATGAAGAGCGAACGCTTGATCCGACGAACTCCGGCACTTTGCATACCGCGCCAGTTTTTGAAACTATCGGCAATAAATGCATAAGTAGGCACTGTGGTAATGGTCTTATCCCAGTTGCGGATTTTTACTGTCGTCAGATTGATTTCGATGACTTCACCATCAGCTCCATATTTATCCACACTTACCCAGTCGCCTATTCTCAGCAGCTCATTGGCGGATATCTGTATAGAGGCTACAAGTCCCAATATGGTGTCTTTAAACACCAAAAGCAAAACAGCCGTAAGGGCGCCAAGCTTGAGAAAAATGCTTCCCGGCTCCGACCCGGTAATAAGGGCTATCAGAAATATCCCCCCGCCAATGTAGTTGATAATGTTTACTACCTGAAGGTAACTTTTTACTGGTTTGTCTTTGTACTTTTCAATTCCATTGAAATAGACCTCAAGGGCTCTCAGAAATTTATTGATGACCCCAATCAGCACAATGGTAACAAAAACCAGTATTGCGATCTCCGTTAATCTGGTCAAAAAGGGAAAATTTCTCAGCAGCAATGGGAGTGAATAGTAGGCGATTGCTGCCGGAAGTAAATTGGCCAATCCATCAAAGACCTTTTTCTCCAGAAGTAGGTCGTCAAATTGGGTATCTGTCTTCTTTACTACCCTGTGAAGCAGGTTTAGCAAAACTCGCTTGCTGACCACATAGGCCAATGATGTAATCAGCAACAGCAGTAGAAAATCCACAAGCAGTATCAGCAGCTCCTCCATAGCAGGTGAGAGCCTGAGATATCTTGCTATGGTATCGGTAAAGAACTCTATATCATCGACTTTTAAAAACTCATCGAAAGCTATTTGCATCAATTTAATTTTGGTGCAAAGTTCCCTTTATTTGTAGCTTTATGCGTTAAAAGTGCTGTAAAATGATTAAAATCCAATCCAAAGATTATTATACCACTCATTCGATACAAGTTACTTCTAAACATTTACAGAGAGATGTACAATTGGATTTTTACGTCCCGGAATCCAGGGAATCTCTGGGACTGCTTCTCATGAACGATGGACAAGATGCTGAAAAATTGCATCTAAAACGGGAACTCGAACGTTTTTACAACCTTCATCCCAAATGTGCACCACTTACGGTGGCCATCCACGCAGCCGACAGACTGCATGAATATGGAACACTCTACAGTGCTGACTACCTCAATCGCGGTAAAGGTGCAGCTCTGTACCATAAATTTATAATTGGCGAACTTCTTCCAAGGGTCTATGAGCAGTTTGAAATAACTTCGGATAAATCCAGAAGGGCAGTCATGGGATTTTCCATGGGCGCTCTGTCCGCTTTTGACCTGGTTTACCAAAATCCGGATACCTTTGGCCTTGCAGGCTGCTTCAGCGGTTCCTTTTGGTGGAGAAAAAAAGCGTTCTTTCGCAGTTTCGATGAACGACGCGATCGCATCGTCCATCGAATGGTCAAAAAGAAAGGCTTCAGAAAGGGCTTGCGCTTCTGGTTTATGGCCGGTACTAAAGAAGAATTGGAGGACAGAAACAACAACGGGATCATTGACGTAATCGATGACCAACTCGACTTAATCGCCCAGCTTATTTGCACTGGATACAAACCCTACTACGACATTCACTACCTCGAAATTGAAAACGGAGAACACAATCAGCAAACCTGGAATCTGGGAATTCAAAACTTCCTCCTCTGGGGATTTGCAAAGAAAAGAACGACCAGCTATCTGCTCAAAAAATAGGCGATCACCAGTATGATCACGATCAGGCTGATCACAAAAATTTTCTCAACAGTCTCATTTTCTTTCGACTCTCCCTCAGGATGGATCGGTCTTTTTCGCCTGAATCGACCGTATATACTTCTCCTGGCTTTATCCTTTGGATTCATTTGGATTGCTTTAAACTCGAAACAAATGTAACCATTTAAATTTAACATCCGACGGCTACCTTAAAAATATTCATAACTTTTAAATCAATCCTCTTTTTATCAATCACATTCACATATTTTTTGTAAAAATTCATAAAAAGTCACCGCAATCAACCACTGCTATGGGTTGAATCCATTTAAACCATTTCATGGGTACCCCTGAAATGTTGGATACGGAAATTCGCAAATTTGACTTTTATCAATGTGTTAAGCACTTAAAAATTCGGTAATTAGCCGCATCTGTATAAAAAACGTATCCTGAACCCATCTTTTTGAAAATCAATACATTCTCATGAAGAGACATCTCGCAGAAAAGATTCGACAACTCAAAAAAGACAAAAATGCCATTGTGCTGGCTCACTACTACCAGGAAGCTGCAATTCAGGACATAGCCGATTGCGTAGGCGACAGCCTTGCCCTTGCACAGCAAGCTTCAAAGGCCGATTGCGACATCATCGTGTTTGCCGGAGTCCACTTTATGGCCGAAACTGCAAAAATTCTCAATCCGGAAAAAAAAGTACTCCTGCCTGACCTAAATGCATCCTGCTCGCTTGCTGAGAGTTGTCCCCCGGGTGACTTTGAATCCTTTATAAGCCAATACCCGGACCACTATGTGGTCAGCTACATCAATTGCAGTGCACATGTCAAAGCATTGAGCGACATCATCGTCACTTCATCCAATGCACTTAAAATCATTCAATCCATTCCAACCGACAAACCCATCATATTCGCCCCGGACAAAAATCTGGGTCGCTATCTGATGGAAAAAACCGGTCGACAGATGATTCTTTGGGACGGTGTATGCACCGTCCACGAAGCTTTTTCACTGGAAAAACTCACCGAACTTGTGCTCGAGCATCCGGAAGCCAAAGTCATTGCCCATCCCGAATCTTCCAAAGAAGTACTCAGACTTGCCGATTTCATTGGCTCCACCCAGGCCATGTTGGATTATGTGAAAAACAGTTCACACCTTGAATTTATCGTAGGCACAGAAGCTGGCATTCTGCACATGATGCAGAAATCGGCACCCGGCAAATCCCTCATCCCCATTCCTACTGCCGAAGAAAACTCCTGTGCCTGTAGCGAATGTGCCTATATGAAACTCAACACCTTGCAAAAACTCTATACCTGCCTGCTCCATGAAGCACCTGAAATCACTCTCGACTCCGATTTGATGGACAGAGCCCGAAAACCCCTCCAAAAAATGCTCGAACTCTCATCAGCCGTACATGCATAGCGATATCATCATTGTAGGAGCAGGCATCGCAGGTCTTGCCACGGCCATCAAAACAGCTGAGTCCAGGCCCGACCTACGCATCGCCATACTCAACAAAGGCTCAGAAGATAACTCCAATTCATACTACGCCCAAGGGGGAGTGGCTGCCGTACTGGATCCTGAAAACGACAGTTTCGATCTGCACATATCCGATACCCTCCAATCGGGTGGATATCTCAACAACCCGGCTACCGTTGAAGCTCTTGTCCATGGAATTACCGGGGAAATCGCCAGACTGGAATCCTGGGGAGCGCAATTTCTCAAAAACGGCAATCGTTACGTGCTCGGTCGTGAGGGTGGACATTCGGCACACCGGATTGTCCATGCTGCAGTCCCAACCGGAAAGGAAATCATGCGCGTGCTGCGTTCCAAAGCCATTCAAATGCCCAACATTCAATGGCTCCGAGGCCTGCTTGTCACCGAACTGATACAGGAACATCACCAGTGCACAGGAGTGAAAGCTTTACATCATCCGCTGCAGCAGACTTTTGAACTGCGCGCGCAGGCTGTGGTGCTGGCTACCGGAGGCTCCGGACAGGCCTTCTCCCAAACCACAAACTCTCCGCAGGCTACAGGCGATGGCATCGCCTTGGCACATCAGGCAGGAGCTCACATCCGGCACATGCGCTTTGTACAGTTCCACCCCACCGCACTGTATGAAAAAGGCTCCGGAATGAGATTTCTCCTTTCAGAAGCCCTGCGGGGAGCAGGTGCTCACCTGCTCAATCATACCGGCCAACGATTTATGTTGCACGAACATCCAGACGCAGAGCTGGCAACCAGAGACGTCGTTTCCTCGGCCATTTACCGCCAAATGAGCACTTATGGTCTTGACCATGTCTATCTCGACCTGCGTCCTATACCAGTTACCTTACTCAGGGAACAATTTCCTTATATTGTCCAGACCTTGCTGACCAAAGGATATAATCCGGCAGTCGACCCGATCCCCGTAAGCCCTGCTGCCCATTATCAGTGCGGAGGCATTGCCACCGACCTGTCCGCAGCTACCTCCATTCCCGGTCTTTTTGCCATAGGCGAATGCGCCGAAAACGGCCTCCATGGCAGAAACAGACTTGCTTCCAATTCACTGGCCGAAGCACTGGTGTTCAGCACTTACCTGGCCATGAAACTCTCTGATCTGTCCCCGGCACGTACCTACATGTCTGCCGTCGGTCAACCCATTGGCACTGCCCCGTCACCAGACTACTCAGATGAAGTACTTCGACTCAAAGAACACTTCCGCGACATCCTCTACAAAGGTTTCATCGCCGGAGACTATTACTCCACATTACAGAAATGCTCTGCCCTGCACCGCGAACTGCTCTCCATCAAACACCTGCACCCGGACTGTATCCAAACACTTAACCTCATGCACACCGGCCTGCTCATCCTTCAGGACGCTGTGCAATACCAGCAAATGCAGAAAGAATTCCGTCCGATACCCGGTATCCCGTTGCAGTCCTGAGTTCTTCTCAGCCCTCTTCCAGCGGCATTATGTGCGCCGTGATGGCTTGCATCACTCTTGCGGCCAGCGCAGTGTTTTCAAACGTATGGCAGCTGAATTCCTCAGGTAGTTGCAGCTCCGTGATCATCGGATACAAATCTCCGGTAAGGGTTAGCAGCCATTTCTTCCCCTCCATGCGCACAGGAAACGGACCCAGCCACCGGCTCCACCCGGTCTTCCCCAGGTGAAAATCCAGAAACCCGTTCAGCTGTCCCGATGGTAGCCTGCTCGTATCCGCTTGAGCTTCTATTCTGCTAAACAGATAACCACTCTCCCAGGTCCAGTACATCGACGGAAACTGAGGTGCCAGCGGATCATTCACATCCATCACCATCGGAGGTTGCACCGTAATATTGGTCACCGAATCCACTCCATAGAGCAACATCATCTGCCACCTTCCCTCCCGAGGCTGCAAACTGCCCAATCGGTACGACACCTTGTCCTCTCTGATCAGCACCCTGTCCACCTCCAGCCGTACAGTATCCCCGCTATCGTTCAACAAGCAGATATTCGTCAACAGATGCCTTATATACCGGAAACGTACCATTCGGCCATCAGACCCCGTGTAAACAGCCTCCGGCTCCATCGGTGTCCCATCGTAATAATGCCTGAATTCCAATACTACCTCCACCCGCTCCCCCTCGGGTTCAGGCTTTGCTTTTTCAGGCCGGCAGCCATATAGCCACAGCATAGTTCCCAGGAAGATAACCGTCTTTTTCATCCTTAAGCCATTCGTTACCAAAGGTAACCCGATTTCGCCACTTGCATCCTGTTTTTCATTACCAATATTCTCATCATCTTTGTTGTTAAAATTTTGCTAACATGCCGGCAAGACTACTTTCCTTCATTTTCCTGTGGACCACCCTACAGCTACGCGCGCAGCAAATCACCTACACCCTCTACATCAGGGACGTACAGGGACCTTTGGCCGGCGCTACCGTCCGCATTTTCGACCAGCAGCAGACCGCTCCCATCAGTGGGGGAATCACCGATACCGATGGCCGCATCGCCCTGAAAGTCCCCGCCGACAGAGCCCGATCTGCCGAAATCCGCATGCTCGGTTATCGCACCGAATGGCTCACCCTGAACCCGCAAACCACCACGTACCACATCACCCTCAGAGAAGAAACCTACTCCCTGCCCAATGTAGTGATTACCGCCTCCAAAGCCCAGCAGCGCATCGAAGAGACCACCGTCTCCCTCACCGTCATACGCCCCAACCTGGTCGAAAACAAAAACCCCACCGACATACAGCAAACCATGAATCAGGTGCCCGGCGTTAATGTCAACGACGGCCAGGCCAACATTCGCTCCGGCTCTGGGTGGAGTTACGGAGCCGGTACCCGCGTACTCCTGCTGCTGGACAACCTCCCCCTCATCTCCCCCGACGCCAACCAGGTCCAGTGGACCATCGTCCCCTTCGAATCGCTCGACCAGATGGAAATCATCAAAGGCGCCTCCTCAGCCCTGTACGGCTCCAGCGCCCTTAATGGAGTCATCAATGTCCGCACACGCAGCGACTACCACAAGCGCACATGGGTCAATCTCTTCGCCGGCGGCCATCCCATCGCCCCGCGCCCGGAGCTGCGCTGGTGGACCGGCCTCCAATCCCTCGGCGGACTGCAAATGAGCCTCCAAAATAAAATCGACGACTCCACCAACCCCAACCGCTGGTTTGGCTACCTCATCTCAGCGCTCGGCCAGTGGGACGAAGGCTACCAATGGCGCTCCCCCGACAACCGCGGACGACTCTTCTTCAAAACCCACTTCAACCGCAGCCGCCACCTGCACTACGGCCTCAACGGAAACATCTCCTACCGCCGTAGTGCCAGCCCCCTCATCTGGAACGGCGAAGACCAGGCCCTCATCGCCCTGGACAGCAGCATCACTACCAATGCCGGCTTTACCTACCACATCGACCCCTGGCTCACCTTCCATCAATTTCGCTCCACCGGCGTCCTCCGCCACGAGATCAACGCCCGCCTCCTCGCCATCGACAATCAATCCCGCGACGACAGCACCGTATTCGACAATGCCAGCCAATCCTATCTCCTGCAGTACCAGACACAGTGGCTTTCCCACTCCGGTTGGAAAATCACCACAGGACTCTTTGGCCTCTGGGCAGTGAGCAACAGCGAGCTCTTCGTAGGCCGGCACACCAGCCGTAACCTGGCCGCCTACATCCAGACCGACTACCGCCTCCGCAGATTCAACCTCAGCGCCGGTACCCGCTACGAACACTTCCTCCTTGACAACCGGTCCCAGGCACGCCCCGTATTTCGCTTCGGAGCCAACTACCAGGCCGCACCCTATACCCACCTCTTTGCCTCCTGGGGCCAGGGCTTCCGGTTCCCCTCCATGGCCGAAGCCTTCACCCGTACCAACGTAGGCACTGTCAACATCTTCCCCAACCCCCGCCTCAATCCCGAATACGGCAACACCTACGAACTCGGTCTCAAACAACTCCTCTCCGCCGGCCAGCACCTCAAAATGCAACTCGAATTCGCCCTCTACCGCATGGACTTCGACGACATGATTGAGTTCACCTTCTCCCGCTGGGACACCACCGGCGGCTTCGCCCAAATCCAGCGCCAGCTCGGCTTCAAATCCGTAAACATCGGCCCCGTCCGCATCCAGGGCTTCGAGCTCACCGCCACCGGCCTCTACAGCCACTCCCACCATCAAATCCAATTCCTCGCCGGATACGCCTACAGCGACCCACACGTCCGCTTCCCCGACCAACCCTTCATCCTCAACGACATCACCGGCCAGCCCCTCAAATACTCCGACCTCAGCACCGACGACTCCACCGGCACCCTAAAATACCGCTATCGCCACCTCCTCAAAACCGACCTCCAATACACCCACACCCGCCTCGGCTACCGCGCCGGCATCTCCATCCGCTTCAACGACTACATGCGAAACCTCGACCGCGTCTTCTACCAGGTCATCCCCGGCGTACAATCCGTCCATCAGCGCCTCAACCGCGGAGACCTCCTCATCGACCTGCGCATCGGCTACCGATGGCCCTCCGGCGCCATGGCCAACCTCATCATCGACAACCTCCTCAACCGCGAAGTCATGATCCGCCCAGCCTTCCTCGGTCCCCCCATGCGCATACTCCTTCAGTACCAGGTCACCCTCGAGTAACCCTTTTAATTCCAGATTTTTACCAGGGCGTGCCCCCGCGCGCCGGCCACCATACAGTGGCCTTACCGCGCGGGGTCGGGCTGCTCCGGGGTGCGCTTCGCTCCCGTGCTCCGCTGCGCTCCGCACCGCCCTGCGGGCGCCCTCCGCATCCCTCACGCAATGCCCGGGGGCAACACGCCCCCGGACCAAAAACAAACGCTTGCATACCATACACACACACCTACACCCATCATTTCAACACAACCCGATTCAGAAACAACCAACCCAACCAACCAATTCCACCCATTACCCAACAGCTCAAACCCACACTCCAACAGAATCCCACATCCATCAAGCACAGATTAGCCCCATCCTACCAACACACATACCGACTTCAGGACCACAATCGAAAAAATATAGCCACGAAAACCCCATTGTTGTTACAAACAAAAACGTAAAAAAACGACACAAAACCACCCGGCCATCACAGCCATCTACGACCCTCAAAATTTTACCCTTCAAGTAAAAACTAATCACCCAAAAAAGCAAAAAACAAAAACAACACTCCTTCACATCCAAAACCCTCCGGCTACAATACATCACACAGGCTCCAATCCAAGCAAAAATCACCTGAAAATCCACCAGACCAATACCCTAAAAACACAAGTTGCAAGCTCGTCTTTCCCAAGGCATGGCTGAAGATTCCGGCCTTTGTCTCTGGTGAGATAAATCACCTGAGATTCATCGGATCTTTGGCAGCCTTTTTTTCAAATACACTGGGAATTTTTGCGTTTGCAGGAATTTTCCAATCCCCCGAAAAATCCGACCTTGCAAAACTTCAATCACTACACAAAAAAACCACAGACAGCTGTGTATTTTTGCCGGAAAAAATTCTTGAGAAAAAAATTTCTCCCTTTCCTGATTTTTTTAATCGCTTTCTGTACAGCCGCCAATCCAAAACCAAGAGTCAGAACCTTCGGCCCCACGGTTACAAAAGGCAGTGGAGTCAATTGGCAAATCGCACAAAACGTCAACGGATACATCTTCATCGCCTCCTCCTCCGGAGTAAAAATATTTGACGGATACAACTGGGAAATCGTAAAAAACAATCTCAACACCGAAATCTACTCCCTGGACATCGATGAAAAAAACTGCCTTGTATACACCGGTGGCCTCGACGATTTAGGCTACATCGACCTGGACGAAAAAAATCAATTCACCTATTTCTCCCTGGTTAATCTCTTGCCGGCCAGCCAGCCATCCTTAGGCAGAGTTTGGCAAACCATCATCAATGGCAATATTTACTTTTTTTCCAACAAATACATTTTCGAGTTTGACGGCACCCGATTTAAAATCCACAAGGCAGAAAACAACACATTTCACAAAGCATTCAAAACATCCCGCCATCTGATCGTTCAGGAGGAAGGCATCGGACTGTATGCACTGCATGATAAAAGAAAAATTTTTATAAAAAACAGCGATCAACTCAACAACAAAATCATCGAATCCATAGTAGAGGTTCCCGACGGTCTTGTAATGTTTACCAGCGATGGAATATCCATCCAATGCACACTAAAAGACCATGAACTCTCTATCCAATCCTATTTCACCACCGAGGTAAGCGAGTACATCAAAAGCGGCAGATTATCCAACATATCCGGATTGTACGATGGCAACTATGTCTTTGCCCTGGGAAACAACGGAATCATCATCACAAAACCGGATTTTAAAATCCTGTACCACTTCAACTCCGACAACAACCTCACGAGAAGCTCAGTCAATCATGTGTATGAAGATAGATTCGGGAACCTTTGGTCCGCCGAAAATACCGTAGTAAATTTTATCAACTACGGCTCACCCTTCAGCGTCTACGACAGCAAAGACGGAATCAAAGGCGTCGTTCATTCCTTTTTGAATTTCAAAGGAACGGTGTTCTGTGCAGATGAATTTTATATCTATCAGTTTGAAAATTTCTCATTTACCCCATTGGATAAAATAAGTGAATCCATCAGAGGCCTCTTCCATTACAATGAGCAAAACTTCCTTCTGCTCACCAACAAGGGTCTCTATCTCGCAGACGAAAAAAACCGAAAAAAAATACTGGAATTTCAGGAAGGAATTTCGGTCTTTACCATCAGCGAAAGTCAACATCTGTACGGAGTTTTTAATCCACATTCGATACTGATTTTCTCACTGAAAGGAAATAAAGCCAGAATCCACAAAGTACGGATTTTTGAAAATGTAGAACTCAAAAATGTCGAAGTAGAAAACGAGCAGATTTTATGGTTTTCGACTACCGCCAACGGGGTCGGTTTTTGGCACGACGATTACATACGATTCTATGACACAAAATCCGGTCTTCCTTCCTATTTCAACAACCAGGTAAAAGTACTGAACGGACGCGTTTACATCCTCACTCAGGAAGGTGTATACAAACTCGATAAGTACCGGAATTCGCTCTTAAAAACCAATGATTTCGGTCCATTGGCCAAATCGTATTTTGTCAACAATATGCTCCTCACACCTATTGGTCTGTTTGCCAAGTTTACAAAGGGAACAGAAAGTGAATACCTTCTGCTAAACGATAGCATCGATCAAAACAGCACTTTTAATCGGATTTTTAAGTATTTACCAAAAAGGGGATTTGCCGGTTGGCATTTAACGGAAGACAACCTGCTCTTGATTTCATTCATTGAAAATATGTACGTACTCGACCTGAACAAATCGCATAAAATCTTCCAGCCTCTGAAGATCTCCATAAGAGATATTACATTTAGCTCTCCGGGCATGATAACAGAGGAAAACAACAGAAAAAAAATCGTGATCAACTATGACCAAGGACCATTGGTCGTATACATAACTTCCCCTTACTATGAAGGTCAGAATTTCATCAAATTTTTCTACCGTCTGAAAAATCAAAGTGCTGATTGGATCAAACTGGAAAACTCCAATACCATAGTCATTCCCAAATTAAATATTGGCGATGATGAGCTTCAGATCTACGCCACAAATATCTATGAAATGACCAGTGATGTACTAAAAATACCCTTCAAAGTCTTACCTCCTTTTTACCTGAGAAGTTACATGATCGCTTTGTACATCCTTGTGCTGATGATGGCAGCTTATGGTGTACTACAATATCGGGAATCTCTGCTACAGAAAAAAAACAGAGAACTGGAAAAAATCGTGGAAATGAGAACCAAAGAGCTCTTAAAAGAAAAGCAAGAGCTCGAGCGCTCAAAAGAGGAACTTTTCCAACTTTCTGAACAGAGAAATCAACTGCTCGGAGTGTATGCACACGACCTGAAAAATCCGCTCTCAGCCATCGACGGC
Organism: Schleiferia thermophila; assembly: GCF_003337435.1. Taxonomy (GTDB): domain Bacteria; phylum Bacteroidota; class Bacteroidia; order Flavobacteriales; family Schleiferiaceae; genus Schleiferia; species Schleiferia thermophila. The sequence goes on along the minus strand of NZ_QPJS01000001.1, from coordinate 514,699 downwards.
ATCAGAGCCCTAATGAGTCATACGATTGAGGAAATGAGTATCGATACCTCGACCAAAGAAGAGTTTATACAATACCTGGAGATGATAAAAAAATCCACCGATCAGACCACGGCCATCATCCAGGACATACTTACCAGCGTGAAGCTGGAGTCGGATAAGCAAAAACTGGAGTTTTCAGACGTAGAAATATCCGGATTGGTAGAAGAACACTACCAGCTGATGAACAACTACGCCAGGCAAAAAAACATTCAGATGACTTATCATACCGACGGAAAATATCTGGTTACCATCGATGCCAGAAAAATGGGTGAAGTCTTTCAAAATTTGATGTCAAATGCCATTAAATATAGCCCTGAAAATTCAAATGTGAAGGTCGTGATTTCATCGGCCGTAAAAAAAGGAAGGGAGTATGCAGTCATAAGCATTTCGGATCAGGGTCCCGGATTTACAGAAGATGACAAGCAAAAAATGTTTGGCCTCTTCCAAAGGCTCTCTGCCAAGCCAACCAAAGGAGAAAGCTCCACAGGAATCGGACTGTATATCGTAAAAAATTACACCGAACTCAACAATGGATTTGTAGAGCTGGAAAGCGAACTCGGCAAAGGCTCTACATTCAAAGTATATCTACCCGTTTTGGCAAAAATTAACTTCTAAAAAAACCGCCAAAACCGAAAGACAAAACAGCGAAATCAAAGCAATGGCTTCCGTTTTTTTCAGCTCTTTATTGCCTTTATAGCGAAGCCATAGAAATACAATAAATATTGTGGCATAATAGATACCAAACAAGCTCCGTACATGTAAGGTTTCATCCAGTACCAGACCAGAAAAATATTGAGGCACAGCAAAACCCATGACCCAATTAAACACCCCTGAACCTGCTATGGTGGATAGCGATGCAGAAATCTGATTGTCATTGATCAGATAAATAAGTAACAAAATTTCGGGAATGCTTACAATAGCACCGTTTACTGCATAGGACCATACCATGGAAGTAATCCCTGTAACGGCCGAAAGAGAGAGCGAACCCTCAACCAATAAGATGGCTCCCGCTATCGTAAAAACCAACCCCTTGGCAAAGAGAAACCACCAGTGGTGCTGCCGTGGTAATTCCATCGACGAAAAAGCCATTTTTTCCCTGTTTCTCAACTTGCTTTTACGCACCAGAAACCCATACACGATAAAGAGCAACACCACCGACAGCAAAGAAAGAGAATGAATGGCCGGTGTTTCGAGAAAATTGAAAAACAAAACGATGGAAATGAGTATTTCTGCCCAAAAATCTTCGTCCCTGGCCGTGGCATTGATCCGAACTCTTTTCAGCACAACCACTACAGCCAACAAAACTGTGTAGTTAAACAAATTACTTCCCATCACCATGGGCAAAGGCACCAAGGTGTACTGGCGGTTGAGGCTATATGCAGCAGCAAATACTTCTGGAAGGGAAGTAATGGCCGAAAAAACAATGAATCCGGCTATAACCGGCTTTATCTGCCAGCGCGACAAAAACCCGCTCAAAGAATTGAATAGATTCCAAAATCCGTACGCGATGGAAAAAATTGAAAGGATGAGAAAAACAAACCACATCTGATCACCTTTTCCTGCTGATGGTCCCCTCTATTTCATCCTTCAATTTCCGGATGGTTTCGGCCTGTTCTGCAATTTCCTCTTTTTCAATAACCTCTTGTGCCGATTTGGTGATTTCATTTTTGATATCCTGAGTGGCACGCCTGATTTCATAGATACCTCTTCCCAGCCCTCTTGCAATTTCAGGAATGGAATCCGCTCCGAAAAAAAGCAAGACAATCAGCAGAATAAAAAAAATCTCACTGGCACCTATAAACAGAAACATCATCAACACTTTGCGTAACAAAAGTATATGCTAAAACGAAAAAAGCCGGGAATCTTCCCGGCCAACTGAGTATTTTAATCAGGAATTAAACATTGGCTGCTTTGTGGGCTTCCTGAAGCTTTACCCTGTCTTCTTCGCTAAAGGTATCATAAACCACCGGCGTAGCAATGAAAAGTGACGAATAGGTTCCTACGATGATGCCCATCATCAAGGCAAACATAAAGCCTCGGATCACCTCCCCTCCAAATATGAAAATGATCACCAATACAAATAAAGTGGTCAACGATGTGTTAATGGTCCGGCCCAGCGTGCTGGATACCGCTTCGTTGATGACCTCATGTATTGGCTTACGGCGACTGTGGGTAGCAAAGTACTCCCGTATACGGTCAAATACTATCACTGTATCGTTGAGCGAATACCCTATTACAGTCAGCAAGGCGGCTATAAACGCCTGATCGATCTCCAGGCTGAAAGGAACCACTCCATAGAGCAGGGAAAACAGAGATATCACTACGATCACATCGTGAAAAGCCGCAACTACAGCACCTAAACTAAATTGCCAACGACTGAATCTGACCAGAATGTAGAGAAAAATGATGATTAGCGACAAAACGATTGCCCACACGGCAGACTCTTTAATATCGTCGGCAATAGTCGGACCCACTTGTCGCTCAGCCACAATGCCAATACCACTGTCGTTGTCAAGAAACATTTCTTTGTTGATTTCATTGGCGAAAAACGATTTGGAAGCTTCAAACAATTTCTCTTTGATTTCGTCTTCGACTTCCAGCCCCGTCTGACCAATTTTGTATTTGGTAGTCACTATCACCTGATTGGCCGAGCCGATGGTCTTGACGGTGGGGATTATTTTTTTACCGGACTCATCGATGAAGTAGTCACCTAGTGTAGTAGCCAGTTTCACTGTATTTACCGGTTGATCAAATCGAATTTGATAGGAGCGGCCTCCGACAAAGTCAACCCCAAAATCCAAGCCTCTGGTAAACAGCGAAATAAGACCAGCTGTGATGATGGTTCCTGAGATGATGTACGCCTTTTTCCGCTGACTTAGAAAATCCAGCTTGACATTGGCAAACAACCGGTCGGTAAACTTCGTAGAGAAGGTTACATTTTTCTTCTTCTCAAGTCGCGCTTCAAAAATCAGCCTTGTAATGAAAATTGCACTGAATAGAGAGGTAAAAATTCCTATTACCAATGTGGTGGCAAATCCACGAATCGGACCGGTACCAAAGATGTAAAGAATTATACCGGTGAGCAATGTGGTCACATTGGCATCGATGATCGATGAGTAAGCAGCCTTGTACCCATCCGCTATAGCTAATTTCAAACCTTTGCCTGCCCTGATTTCCTCGCGAATGCGCTCGTAAATGATCACATTGGCATCCACAGACATACCAATGGTAAGGACTATACCGGCGATACCCGGCAGTGTGAGCACTGCACCAAGCGAGGCCAAGAGTCCGAAGATAAAAAACATATTGACAAGCAATGCCACATTGGCCGCAATACCCGCATTTTGATAATAAAAGATCATGTAGATAAGCACGATAATCAATGCGATGACAAACGACCAGATGCCGGCTCTGACCGATTCTTTGCCAAGAGACGGACCTACCACATCAGCTTGAACGATGCGCGCGGGTGCAGCCAGCTTGCCAGCTCGAAGGATATTGGCAAGATCCTGAGCCTCCTGAATGGTGAAGTTGCCGGTGATCTGTGTACGACCTCCGGGAATTTCGTTTTGCACCTGCGGAAAGGAATATACCAAATTGTCAAGTACCACTGCCACTGAGCGCTTGGGCTCCTGGCTGGCTGCTTCACGGGTGATTTTTTGCCATTTCTGGGCTCCAACTGCATTCATCGTCATCGTGACGATGGGTCTGTTGCGTTCGTCAAAATCCTGACGGGCATCGATCACTACATCTCCAGAAAGATCAGGCTTATTGTCTCTGTTGCCTTTTATGGCAAGCAAATAAAGCTGCTGTGAACTACCTTCGGGCTTGGCGGACCAGAGAAATTTCACATAGCGCTTATCGCCGGGCAGAAGAGCTCTAATCTGAGGGTGATTGAGATAGCGGTTAACCTTGGCCGTATCTTTTACCAGCGCTATGCCTACAATAGGACCGGGAATAGCTCTATTGTTTTGAAAGTCATAGTAAGGAGCAAATATTTCAAACAAGGGGTTGTATTGATTCTCGAGCGACAATGTGTCGGAAGCATCTGTGCTTGCTGTATCTTTTGCCTCCATGGCATCAGAGGTTGTATCATCTACGTCTTCTACGCTTTTAATGTCGAGTATCGCAGATGGCTCTTTTTTCTCAGCAGCGACTGATTCTTGTTTTGAGGTCTCTTTTGGAAAGAGTATTCTGAGTCTTTCGTTGGCATCTCCTAGAAAATCGAGAAATTCGGCCCCTTCGTACAGATTCCAGAATTCGAGCTGAGCAGTGCTTTGCAGGAGTTTTTTTACGCGTTCGGGTTCCTTCACCCCTGGCAACTCGATCAGGATTCTTCCGCTGTTTTCGAGCTTCTGAATGTTGGGCTGAACCACGCCAAATTGGTCTATACGCGCTCTGAGCACTGTGTATACATTGTCTATAGCTCCCTGTACTTCCAGGCGGATTTCTTCTTTGATTTTTTCATCCGGTGCATTAAAACCGACGCGATCATTAAGCATTTTGGTGCCAAACAACGTAGGATCGGAATACCGTAGCGATAAACCTCTCTGCCGAATTATTGCATCTAACTCATTGAAAAAGAGATTAGCATAGTTGTCCTGTGTGCTTCTGAGTTTTTTGTCTGTATTGTTAAGCGCCTCTATGATGATTGGATTATTGGGATCGCCTGCCAGATTTCTGATGATTTCTCTCACCTGTACTTCCAGGATTACGTTCATCCCACCTTTGAGGTCGAGACCCAGGTTGAGTTCTTTTTGCTTTACTTCAGCATATGTGTATTTTCTCACCAGAAGATTCAACACCTTTTCGGAGGCCATTGAATCCAGGTAACGCTGTTCCAGAGCTTTATCACCCTGAGCAAATTCGCGGGCCTTGCGTTCTATCCTGTTGGAGGTGAAAGTAAATGTCAACTGATACAAGCAAGCGATGGCAAATGCGATGGCAAAACCTTTAATAAGTCCTTTGTTCTGCATTCTTTTTCAAAAATTAAATGAGAATGGTTTGGAATATGAGGCCGCAAATATAGACAGACAGTTTTAAAACAATTTTATACACCCTATCTTTTTTCTCCTTCGTTACAACCTGATTTTCAATGAATTTACATATTCAGAAGCTGTACTGCAAATTTTCGCTTTAAGTTTCCTTCGGGACAATGTTTTTGGGTCGGGTATATGCTATCTTGTTTTTAAATAAAACGTATCACCGGGGAGATAGATGTTCACCATACAACTGCGCACACCTATAAGCTCACCGCTACGCATAGGTCTGCCGGGTATCATTTGAACTACCTGAGCCGATCCGATCACAATTGCAAGACTGTCGTCGGTAACTATACCCGTCGATTCATCTATCCCGATCCCCTGTAAGTCAGGTAGCTCAAAGAGCGCAGAAAAAAGTCTGTTGTATCGACTCCGCACGATGAAGTGCTGATCGACGATGGCTGTTCGGATCAACCCAAGCCCTGTTGCCAATTCGATATTATCGGTGATCAACCGACTAAAGGTAGGTTCGTATTGGGAGTATTTAAGTTGATTTCCTGTAATCATATACCGGCTAAGCACTGCAGCTCCGGCACTTGTACCTGCAATATGACCACCGGTGATATGAAATTTTTGAAGATCATCGGCCACGCCCGGCAGGGATAATGCCTGCATCAGCTTGTTTTGATCGCCTCCGGTAAAAAAAATCACTTTAGCATTCAGATGCGAAACAGGTATGTATTCATCTTCTCGGGTGAAATAATATTTCTTGCAGAACAGACCAAATTTTTCAAAGTCCCGGGCTACATATTCATAGGCCGAGTCTGGTTCTTCACTTGCCATTGGAGCTACCAGGATGGTATCGCCTTGCTTCAGTTGGCAATAGTCGATCAGGTCTGAAATAAGTTTTTCCGTCCTTGGTCCGCCACCGATGGGGATGATCCATCCAGCGGTATGACTTTGAGGTTTGTCCTGTGTCGGCTCTGGTGTTGGTTTGCATCCGCATACAACCGCTCCTGCCAGCCAGAAAAACCATACGAATGTTGTAAGCGGTCTATGCATTTTCTGAATCAATCTTCAGCATATACTCCCATCGAAGTGAATTTGGCAATGCGTTGGTCGATACGCTCCTCAGGCTTCATGGGCTCTAGCTCTTCAAGGGCCTTGATAATGTATTGTTTTACAGTTTTGAAGGTGGTTTCATGATCGGTATGTGCACCGCCTAGAGGCTCGGGAATGATGCCGTCGATCAATCCATGTTCGAGCATATCTTTTGCGGTCAGCTTAAGGGCTTCTGCTGCCTTTTCTTTGAAATTCCAGCTTCGCCAGAGAATGGACGAACAGCTTTCGGGCGATATTACCGAATACCAGGTATTTTCAAGCATGTACACCCTATCCCCTACTCCAATGCCGAGCGCTCCACCAGATGCTCCTTCGCCGATGATGATGCATATGATAGGTACTTTCAGTACGCTCATCTCCAAAAGATTGCGCGCTATGGCTTCTCCCTGGCCTCGCTCTTCGGCCTCCAGGCCGGGATATGCCCCCGGAGTATCAATCAGGGTGACCACCGGTTTGTTGAACTTTTCGGCCATTTTCATCAGTCTGAGCGCTTTGCGATAGCCTTCAGGATTGGCCATCCCAAAGTTGCGGTATTGGCGCATTTTGGTGTTAATGCCCTTTTGCTGGCCGATGAACATGACTCCTCTTCCATCCAATAACCCCCAACCACCAACCATGGCCTTGTCGTCTTTTACATTTCTATCGCCATGGAGCTCCAGAAACTGCCCATTGGTCAGGTAATTGATGTATGCCAAAGTATAGGGTCTGTTTGGATGGCGACTGAGCTGTACTCTTTGCCAAGCCGTTAGATTTTCATATATGTGTTTTCTGGTTTGATTCAGCCGGTGGTGGAGCTCCTCGAGTGTGGACGTCATGTCCACTTTTGTTTCTTCCTGCAGCTGTTTTGCTTTGGCAATTTGCTCTTCAATTTCTTTGATAGGAGCTTCAAAATCAAGATATTCCATAAAATTTTTTCTTCACTGATAGAGTGGCGAAATGTATAAAATTTTACTCTTAATCGCGTTTGAGCGGTAGAGGTATGTGACGGTGCGCGGCATATATATGTACTCCACTGTAAATCAAACTTCAACCACACAAAAAACAATACACCTGCAGCTTCTGACTTTGATTAAATGTAAAGTGGTCATTCAATATCCGGCTGGATTTGCATAGAAGGGCAATTGCAACTCTGAAAGACGTGTAAAACCCCAGATTACCTTTTCAAATGCCAATCCGGAATGCTGCAGGCGGTTTGTTTCAGCTGCCTTTGTTTTGACATATACAAACGTATATGGATACAATATTATCCGTGCGAATATGGACTTAAAACCCTTCGTTTGCCTTGTCAAACGGTTAGAGCCTGATAAATTAATCCTCCTCCTAAGACAAAAGCTAAACTGCCAAAGTCCCCGTGAGTATTCATGAGAAATGGAGAAGAGGTTTACAAAGAATCCATTTCAATACCAGCAAGGTAAAAAAGACTTGGACAAAAAAGTTGTTTTGTTTGATTAAAATCGTATTTCTGACAAAAAAAGCGAAATGAGAAGAAGATACAAAACCGCAAAAGGATAAAAGGGAGCTTTCGGCTCTTTTGCGCCCTGGCTCCGTCGCATATCATGACGTAGGTTGGTCCGATAGCATTTACATTAGCAGCAGAATTTGAATTTTAAAAATACCATTGTCTGACAGCTGCAACGCTTGATTAAAATCATGAGTTCTCAAAAATCCAAAGTGGCCCCCAACTCAAAGCAAACCTCTGAAAAACAGTATTATTTTCCAGTTTTCATATGGACTTTATTTTCAATTCTGCTCTTTTTTCTGTACTTTGACAAGAGTTTACCTGACCCTTCTCAACTGCCGAGGCAAATTGCCATAGGACTGGCCACCGCTGGTCTCGGGGTGTTGTATTATATTAAAAACAGAGGCCAGACCTTTGAATTGCACGTTGCTGCCATAGCTCTCTTTGGCTGGTGGATCACGATGGCTTTTTTAATTCCGGGGGCTCTCGTGGAGGTCGATGCGAGGGTCGAATTTATTCGTCATGGTCTCACGGTATCGTATTTGGTTGTTGCTACTTCGCTCTTTAGAAAAAAAATTTTTTCAGAAGATCATCTGGCAAGCTTATACCTTTCATCGGTATTGATTATTTCATCTGTAGCCATATTTCAAATCCTCATGTTGCTGAAAAAAGAAGATTTTATGATGCAGATTTATGGTGTCCAATCCGTCATCGGTCACAAGAATTTGGTATCCGGTGCATTGCTCATTACTTTGCCTTGGATGTATTATCTGATCAGATTTGCCGACCTGGGCACTAAAATCTTTGCAATAGCCGGCTTTTGGCTGTCGTTGGTCATCATTGGTTTGCTTCGCACCCGGGCTGCATGGATAGGTCTGCTGCTGGCCCTGGTGATTCTGATTCCAGCTGCTGCACAATGGTTGAAGAGCAAAAAACAAATGGAGCTCAACTACAAGCGACTTATCCCATTAACGCTGGTAGTATTGACCCTGGCGGGTAGCATTTATGTTTCACGCCATCAGATAATCGATCCTACCAATCTCAACCATCGGTTGAAATTCTGGAGCAACAGCATTGAAATGTTTAAAGAAAATCCTTTCGGAGTAGGTGCCGGTAACTGGCAGTTTTGGTTTCCGAAATATGGAGTAGAAGGTATGAACACCTCAGTGATGGACGGAGAAACGGTATTGCCCCAACCCCACAACGATTTTCTTTGGGTGCTTACCGAAAGCGGATGTATCGGTTTTTTATTTTTTATAAGTTTTTGGTTTTTAGTTTATTACAGTGCTATTCAAAACATTCGAAAAAGCCACGAAAACATCAATACCATTAAAATGCGAGTCGCTCTATTGAGTTTCACAGCCTACCTGGGCTTCAGCTTTTTTGATTTTCCAATGGAACGACCTGAGCTACAAATGCTTTTAATGACCGGAGCAGCCTTAGTTCTCGCCGAGAGCAGATCGGGATTTGTCAAACTACCAGGTTGGCTTATTTTGATATTCTCGGGAATTGCCTTGCTGAGCAGCTATACGGCCTTTCAAAAGCTGAAGAGCGAAAAAATCAGCGTAAAAGTACTGCAAGCCAATGCACGACAGGATGCCCGACAAATTATACCGCTGGCCCAAAGCGCCATCAGCAATTATTTCATAGTAGACCGAGTGAGCAACAATATGTACTATTACATGGGACTTGGATACATGGCTCAGCAAAACTGGCCCAAAATGAAAGAAATGTTTGAGAAGAGCCTTGAGTTGACACCGTATCACTTCATCAGCATGAATCAGATGGGCAATTATTACAAGGCGACAGGAGACCTGTTGCTCGCCCGTGAGTGGTACCTACGTGCACTGAAGATTGCCCCCAGATATACCGCAGCATTGCTCAACAAAGCAGAAATAGAGCACAAACTTGGCCTACACAACGACGCTCTGAACACCCTTAACCTCGTATATGAGCCAAAATGGGAAATGCCTCAGTATCAACCAAAGATTCATAAAATCATCAAATACAGTCTGAGAGCCATACACGCCTCTGGCAGCTATCCGAAAGGACTTATACCTTTCTTTCAAAATACCCCGCCTCACATCCTGGAAAACGACCAATTGCTGATACAACACTACATCGCATTCCTCGCACAGAGAAGAACCCGCGAAAGATCCAAGTCCAACCCTTAAAGCGATACACTATGAATTTAAAAAATTTCATTGAATTTGAGCTTTTCAGCATCGGTACGATTCATTTCCGGGTAATAAATATCCTGCTGATACTACTGATTTTTGCTATAGTCCGGCTTTCGATATATGCCATCAAGAAATATTTTGATCGCCTGGTATCCAATGGAAAGATTGAATCCGGCAAGGCTCACGCCCTGTATCAAATCATTGTGTATCTGGCCTATGTCATTGGGATAGTGCTGGCCATCGAGACGACAGGAGCGAAAATCACGGTCTTGTTGGCAGGCTCTACGGCCATACTGGTAGGTATTGGATTGGGGTTACAGGATTTTTTCAAAGACCTTGTAGCCGGTCTTATTTTACTATCTGAGAGATCTGTAGCTATAGGAGATGTAATAGAAGTAAACGGAATGGTATGCAAAGTGTCTGAAATAGGCCTGCGTGCGACCATTGTAAATACACTTGACGATATTGCCGTGGTAATTCCAAATACCAGACTGACGAATTTCCCGATAATAAACTGGAGTCAAAATCAGAAACCAACCCGCTTCAATATCACCGTTACGGCAGAGTTTGGCTCTGATGCACAACTGGTCGAAAAACTGCTGCTCCAGGCTGCCTCTACCCACAAAGATGTGCTGAAAAAACCCCATCCCCGCGTAATGCTCAATGACTTTGGAACTCGGGGTTTTGTCTTTGACCTGTATTTTTATTCCAACAACCTCTTTGGCATACCTATGGTAAAAAGCCAGATCAGAATGGAAATTGAAAAGCTTTTCAGAGACAAAAACCTGCGTTTTGCCATTCCACAGAATGAAGTTTTTCTCCACTCCTCAAACACAAAACAATGAATGTGGCAGTCATAGACCTGGGAACCAATACCTTTAACTTATTAATTTTCGAAGTACCTGAGGGAAAAATTTTATACAATACCAAAATACCTGTAAAACTTGGCAAAGGTGGTTTAGGAAAACGCGTCATACAACCCGATGCATTTTCCCGAGGAGTAGAAGCCATACAAATGCACCGGCGAACCTGCCTGGAGTTAGGGGTTAAGAAGATCTACGCCCTGGCAACTTCAGCCGTCAGAACCAGCGAAAACGGAGCTGATTTTGTGAAGGCCGTACTTAACACTACCGGCATCACAATAAATGTAATCGACGGAGAAACGGAAGCTTCCATCATATATGAGGGAGTAAAAAATTCCATCAGAGGAATGGTCAATCAAAAATTCCTCATCATGGACATCGGTGGCGGAAGCACCGAATTCATACTGGCAGATCCCGCACAGTTGCTTTGGAAAAAGAGCTATCCTATAGGTGGAAGCAGATTAATTGAGATGTTTAAGCCCGCCGATCCTCCCGAAGCCGATGAATTAGGCGCCATTCGGCAGTATCTGCGCGACGAGTTGGAGGATTTGTTTGAAGTGTGTGCCCATCATAAGCCCCAGATATTGGTGGGTTCATCAGGCTCATTTGATACTTTTGCCCAGATCCTGGCCTTCAAACAAAAAATTTATGATAAACCCGGCAACGGTTTTATTCTTCCGGTGAGCGATCTCCTGGAGCTAATCCATCAGCTTATCAGAGAAAACGAGCAGTTCAGGCTGCAAATACCCGGTATGGAATCTATGCGGGCCGACACCATCCACATGTCTGCTTTGCAGCTGGAAATGGTGTTGCTCAACGTATCCGTCCCTACTGTGATGTTGTCGACCTTTGCCCTTAAAGAAGGGGTGATGTATCAAATCCTTAACAACCAATGCCCATGGCAAGAATCCTTATTGTAGAAGACGAAAAGGCAATCCGAAAAGTCCTGCGCGACATTCTGCTCAACGAAAACAAAAAATATCATATCGACGAAGCTGAAAACGGCCAGCAGGCCATTGACATGGCCGGCGACAACTTTTATGACCTGTTGCTTTGCGATATTAAAATGCCAGGCATCGATGGAGTGGAAGTGTTGAAATACTATCGCGAGTACTCACCTGACACACAAGTAGTGATGATTTCAGGCCACGGCGATATGGATACAGCCATAGAGTGCATTAAAACCGGTGCTTACGATTATCTGTCAAAACCACCCGATCTGAACCGCCTGCTCAACACGGTGCGCAATGCGCTCGACCGGAAAAACCTGCTGACAGAAAACAAAATCCTAAAAAAGAAGGTCAGCAAGCAATATCAAATGGTCGGACAAAGTGAAGCGCTAAATAGCGTGCGCGACATGATCGACAAAATTGCTCCTACGGATGCGCGGGTACTCATCACCGGTGCCAATGGAACTGGCAAAGAGCTCGTAGCCCGTCAAATCCATGAAAAATCCAACCGAAATTCAGGACCTTTTGTAGAAGTAAACTGTGCCGCCATACCCTCTGAACTCATTGAAAGTGAACTCTTCGGACATAAAAAAGGAGCTTTTACCTCGGCAGTGAAAGACCGAAAGGGCAAATTTGAACTTGCCGATGGTGGCACCCTTTTTCTCGATGAAATAGGAGATATGAGCCTCTCCGCTCAGGCAAAAGTGCTACGCGCTCTCCAGGAAAATAAAATCACTCCCGTGGGAGGTGATAAGGACATCACCGTAGATGTACGTGTAATTGCTGCCACCAACAAAAATCTGCAAGACGAAATTTCCAAAGGAAACTTCAGAGAAGACCTCTACCATCGTCTGTCAGTCATCATCGTCAAAATGCCCAAACTTTCGGAAAGAGTCGATGACATCCCCTTACTGGTAGAGCATTTTTCTGCAAAAATCGCTGAAGAACAAGGCCTCCCCATGAAAACCTTTGCACCCGATACCATCAGCTATTTGCAGCAACTGCCATGGACAGGCAACATAAGGGAGCTTCGAAATGTAGTAGAGCGCCTGATGATACTTGGCAGCAGTACCATCACCTTGGAAGAGGCTAAAAAATACATATAAAACCACAATCCAACCTCTCAGGACAGGCTCATCAACAGAATGGCTGCCACAGCAAGACCTACAGCTGTGCTTCTTGCCAAAGTGAAACGCTCTCCAAAAAATAAAACCGAAACCAAAGCAGATACGATCACAATTCCCATGTTGTTAATGGGAAAAGCCCTTGCACCGTCCATTCCGGGTATCTGCAATGCCTTGACCAGAAAGTAAATAGAGCCGTAATTGGGAATTCCCAATACAATTCCACCTACTAACGAGCGAACATCCATCAAAGGCATGCCAAAACTGACCTTTTGGTGCACCAGATAGACCAATCCAAATACAAATGCACTTCCAAAACACAATGCAGAAAAAAGCGATGAAGTAGCCTCTGTCAGATAGGTCTGCTGCACAAGCTTCAGCAAGCTGTCCAGCAGACCACTGCCAAGAAACAAGACCACCGGCATCCAGCCAAGTCGAAATCTTCCGGTATCGGACGACTTTTGATACGTACTAAGCACAAGGGCAGGAAAAGCCAGAACAATACCGGCAAAATTCCAGACCGTTAATTTTTCGCCGAAATACAACAAGGAAAACAATACAGGTATAGCCAGTGACATTTTCACAGTTATGGAAACTACCGTAATTCCATACATCTGTGTGACGCTGGCCATCAACCCAAAAAGCGTTATGAACAAAAAGCCAATCAACACCACAAAAGGCCAATACCCAAGGTCGCCGGGAATGCGTTGCCCCTTACCCAGGTAAATCCACATCCCGAGTGTAAATGCCACTACATAGTTGACTACTATAGCTCGGAATGTATTTACCTCATATTTTGGAAAAAACCTGAAAATCAAAAAAATTGAAACGGAGCAGAATACGCTTAGCAAAAACCAAATCACTTGGGTAAAATTTTTTGGCAAAGAAATATCACATTCCTCTTGTTAGCCTTTTGCGAATTTCCATAGCCAGTTTTTTCGGATTGGAAGAACCAATGATGTATTTTTCGCCGTTGTGGCAGATGACAAAAACACCTTTAATTCCTCTTACATTGTATATCAAACCGTAATCATCAGACCACCGGATGCCCGGACCACTAAATGGCAGTGTTACAACCTCAACTTGCTGAATATTTTCCCAGGGGTGAAATTCAGAAGCGAAAGGAAAATATCGAACGCTCATCCCTTTTTCACTTAACACCGCCTCCAGTTGAATACATATCAAAAAAATGTTGATCAGTACCAACAATACAAAGAATAGGAAAGGTTCGGGATCCGTAGGATTGGTTACCGGTTTAGCTAAGTATTCTGAATACAAAATCAAAATACCAGTCCCCAGAATGAGAAGATGCAGTACAATGAAATACCATTGATTGAATCGCTGCACTTCACGATAATACATCTGCTGGAGGCTGTGGTTAGAACAGCTAATTTCCCGTATCGTCGTTGAACTGAAATCAGTAATTTGCAAAATAGCCCATTCAATATATATAAGTATGATACGAAACAACTGGCCAGCTCAAAACCAAAACCGAGCAAAATTATCCCGGAGGCATCAGGCTTCTATCCGTCTTTTTGGACAGACTAAGTCAGCTCCAGATGATTTTCTTTTCTGTGTAAAATCCAAAAACATTTTCACAATCTCTGAATTGGAAATATAAGAGGATGGGATGTAGTCAAAAATCCGGTAATTTGCAGTCATAAACCTGCGCAATCAAAACAGATGAACGAACAAAGCCTGCCTTCCCGTACATTGGAAAGAGCCGTAGGAGAATTGGCCAAGCTTCCGGGAATCGGACGAAAAAGTGCTATCAGACTAGCTTTACATATATTGGCCAAAGGACCAGAGTTTGGACTGAGTCTGGCCGAATCCATACACAGCCTGGCAACCGAAACTAAACAGTGTCAACGGTGTCACAACATATCCGAAAGCGATATATGCCAGATATGTGCAGATGAGAGGAGAGACAGCACCAGGATTTGTGTGGTAGAAGATGTGAGAGATGTATTGGCTATAGAAAACACCGGCCAATTTAAAGGGTATTACCATGTGCTGGGGGGTGTGATTAATCCAATGGCAGGTGTGGGTCCACAGGACCTATATGTAGCCGACCTGCCCGAAAGAGTGGAGAAAACAGGCTGTGAAGAAGTAATCGTAGCCCTGCCGGCCACGGCTGAGGGCGATACAACTGCCTTTTATGTATACAAAAAGCTCAAACACTTACCCATCACAATCTCTGCATTAGCCCGAGGAGTTGCCATAGGTGAAGAGTTGGAATACGCCGACGAAATCACACTGGGAAGAAGTATTCTAAACAGAGTTCCTTTTGAAAATTCCCTTAAAATCTGAACATCTTGAGCCACCTCGTCGGGTTTCGGTTTGCTGAAGTTTTACTGCCCAGACCACTGGCCAACGGATTTACTTACGAAATCCCCACCGAGTTGAGTCCACACATCAGGATCGGTACACGGGTGCTTGTGCAGTTTGGCCCCCGAAAAATTTATTCTGCAATCGTTATCCGATTACACAACAATGCCCCGGACAACTATGAACCAAAGCAAATTCTGGAAGTTTTGGGCCCTGTGATTGACGATGTTCGAAACTTACAGTTCTGGCAATGGATGGCAGAGTATTATATGTGTACCCCCGGGGAGGTGATGAATGTAGCATTGCCCTCCCGACTAAAGCTGGAAAGTGAAACACAGCTTCAGTGCTTGATTGAAGAAGAATACTGGGATGAAAATCTGGAAGCAGAAGACAGGGAAATACTTACCATCACCAGGAACTCACCCGAAACCACACTAAACGACCTTGTAAAACAATATGGCACAGCAGCAGCAAAGCGCGCTAAAAAACTGGTTGACATTGGCGTCTTAGGCATTAAAGAATCCATTAAATATCATTCGCTTGAGAAGTGGATTAAAGTAGTGCACATAAACGCGCATAAAAAAAAGGAAATTGAAGCCATCCTCCACCCTAAAACAAAAGCAAAGGCACAACAAAATATCGTATTGGCTTATTACCAGCTTCAAGCTGAGGGACATTTGTTCATCACCAGGGAAATGCTGCTGAACAGATCAACCAGTACCATAGCTGCGCTCGATGCATTAGTTCGAAAAAATATTCTGGAAATCCGGGAGATAAAAGAATCGGCATTGTTTTCCAGAAGTGGAGTACAAGCAGCTAAACTCACTGAGGCACAGCAGGAGGCATACGAAAAAATACTAAAAACCTTTGCTGAGAACAAAATAGCTCTTCTGCATGGCATCACATCCAGTGGCAAAACTGAGCTGTATGTACACCTTATGAAAGAAATCGAAAAATCAGGGGGCCAATGTCTTATGCTCGTACCCGAAATTGCACTTACCACACAGCTTATTAACCGTCTGAGGCATTTTTTTGGGGAGAGAGTAAGTTTATACCACAGCCGCATGACGGACCGGGAGCGCTCTGATGTATGGGAATCAGTACGAAAAAACGATCCGGGAAGTCAACTGGTCGTCGGAGCAAGGAGTGCCATTTTTTTACCCTTCAGCAACCTAAAGCTTATCATCATTGATGAAGAGCACGACTCCTCCTATAGACAAGATGCCCCAAATCCGCGATATCAGGGAAGAGATTCAGCTATTTATCTGGCTACACTCTTTGGAGCTCATGTACTGCTGGGAACGGCTACCCCGTCGGTAGAAAGCTATTTCAATACACTCCAGGGCAAATATGGATTGATCGAGCTCCACCAGCGGTACGAAGGCCTACAACTACCCGAAGTCCACCTGATAAACATCCGCGAAGAAAAGAAAAAAAACCGCATGAAAGGCAACTTCAGCCAGACCCTCATCGAAGCTATCGACGATGCACTGCGCAGAAAAAAGCAAACCATCATCTTTCAAAACCGCCGTGGATACTCGCCTAAGCTGATATGTGAAGATTGCGGTACAGTTCAGATGTGCGATCGATGCGACATTTCCCTTACCATCCACAAAGCTGTACACCGCCTTAAATGCCACTATTGTGGAAGGGAAAAAAGCATTCCACCGGCGTGCGTGGTATGTGGAAGCATTCATCTGAAAATGCTGGGTGCAGGCACCGAACAAATAGAAGATGAATTGTCCTCACTGTTTCCGGGAGCCCGGATAGAACGACTTGATCTGGATACCGCCCAGAGCAAAAAAAGATACAACAAGATGCTGACCGATATGGAGTCTGGACAAATAGACATCCTGGTAGGCACACAAATGGTGACCAAAGGTTTGAATTTTACCAAGGTAGAAGTGGTTGGTGTGGTCAATGCCGACAATTTGCTCTACTTTCCCGAATATAGAGCGCATGAAAGAGCTTTTCAACTGCTGGAACAGGTAGCTGGCCGCAGCGGCCGCAGCGGACAGGTAGGAAAAGTTTTTATTCAAACTTACAATACCGGACATCCAGTACTTACATTTGTTAAGACGCATGATTACAAGGCATTTTATGAGTGGCAGAGCCAGGAGCGAAAAACATTTTTGTATCCTCCTTTTGTCAGAATGATTCATCTGATGCTAAGGCACAAAGATTTGAAGTTGCTTCAAAAAGCTTCCATCGAGTTGACATCGATGCTCAAATCGGTTAGCGAAATCTTGGTCATCGGACCTGAATTTCCACCGGTGAACAGAGTAAACAACTATTATCGGATGGGAATATTTCTGAAAATTCCCAGAAACAAATCCTACCTCAAAACGAAGAGACAGATCTGGTCTGTTTGCCTTGATTTTTTTACGCATCCTGAATACAAAACGGTGAAATTTTTCTTTGAGGTAGATGCCTAGCATAAGCCAATAGGAGATTTCTACCTTTTGTTCACCTTCAATTTTCAGGAAAACTGCCCCACCCTATTCTTGCTTTCTGGATACCTTTGCCGATAAACCAGAATAGCATACATCCTGATGAATTCAAATTTTTTTTCCGTGATTCTGGCCGGGGGAGTTGGTTCAAGATTCTGGCCAGCCAGCACACAAGCACATCCCAAGCAGTTTCACGATATTTTAGGTACCGGCCGAACTTTGATACAGCAAACGTTTGACCGTGTCAAAAGAATATGTCCTGCAGATAACATACTCATTTCCACTAGTGCCGACTACATCAAAGAGGTAAAGACCCAGCTGCCCGAAATTCCACCTTCAAACATCATGGCAGAGCCGGCCAGGAGAAACACTGCTCCGGCTATAGCGTATGCCGTGTATAAAATTTTTGCAAAAAATCCAGATGCTTCAGTACTGATCTGCCCAAGTGACCACCTGATATTGAAAGAGGCGGAATTTGAGCGCATCGCCAGATTGGGACTATCCCTATCGCAGACTTCTGATGTCCTGCTCACCATTGGCATCAAGCCCACCCGACCTGATACAGGCTATGGATACATCCAATATCTGCCGGGCCCCTCCATACATCCCGAAATCAGAAAAGTTAAAACCTTTACTGAAAAACCCAATAAGGAGCTGGCAAAAATGTTTTTGGATAGCGGAGATTTCCTTTGGAATGCCGGCATTTTCATTTGGTCAGTAAAAGCTTGTCGCAGTGCATTTAAAAAGCATTTGCCTGAAATTCATCAGACCTTCGAACGTGGACTGCAGTATTTTAACACCAACAAAGAAACAGAATATATTGCAAAGGTGTATCCCTCCTGTGAAAATCAAAGCGTTGATTACGGGATCATGGAAAAAGCCGATAATGTACATGTGATTCCGGCCGATCTATCGTGGAGCGACCTGGGCACCTGGGGCTCGCTGTACGACCACCTTGCCTGGGATGATTGCGGCAATGCCAGGGTGGGCAAGCACATCTTTACCCACGACACCTGTAAAAACATCATCAGCATAGAAGGTAACAAAGTAGCTGTGATTGACGGATTAAACGAATACATTATAGTGGATACACCCCACGCATTGCTGATTTGTCGCCGTGAAAATGAGCAACTGATCAAAAACTTTGTAAACGTAGTAAAAATCAAGGCCGGAGACCAATTTGTTTAAAAAAAGACGCAGGATGTTGTATGAATCAATAACACCTTTTTTTGAGAATATGCGGCCAACTTCTGAAAATCCGGCTCTTTCACAGAGCCGGATTTTTCTTTTCCTGCAATTATCGATTACCTTATTTTGTTTCTGTTCCGAAATCCAATGATGGCTCCACCGACCACCAATAGGCCTGTCAGACCATCGATCGGAGTAGGATTGTTAGGCATTCCAGGTTGAGCCACCACAGCAAATCCAAGGAGCAACAAGCCAAAAGTCAGTAAATTTTTCATAATTATCGAATGAATTTAATTGATTTTTCTAATCCGTTGATACGTGTACGCACAACATACACACCGCTACGCAGATGACTCAGATCAAATGTCAGATGTTGACCAGCAATGCCTTCAAATTTTTTAGTGTAAATACATTTACCAGACATGTCAAAGAGGCTGAAGTCTCCGGAATTGGTAGTAGCGCTGAGCAATATGTGCAGGTTTGTGCCCGAGGTCCATACCTGACTATCGTAGGATTTAACCTGTTCATTTACCCCAATCATACTTTCAGCTATATGGAGTGTGAATCTGTGATGATTTCCTATGAAGGATTGATAGAAAGTATAAGGTCCGTTTTCGATTTCCACCATTTGGTTGGTAATGTGATCTTCGAGCCATGCTTTGTAACCACTTGGCAGATTCAATGACTCGATTGAAATAGTTAAAACAGAGAAACTTCCACAATACACATACACCGGTATTTGCTTGTGACCGGTAACGGGCGAGCGACTATCGACAGCAGTAGGTTTACCGCTTGCAGTAGAAAAAAGACCTATTCGGGTCGGGTCGCCGGTTAGTTTCTCGCTATCGTAAGTATTTTCGTAGCCATCAGTAGCTTCCTGACGGAAATAAATTTTGAGAAGGTCTTCACTGCCGTCTTGTCGTACCAATTTCAGCCAGGCGTGTTCCATTTGAATCTGTGGCTTGGCCTGAGCCGGATTTGCTGAGGTGGATTGGTTGGCAGGCAACACGCTGATGCTACCTCCTGTGGTGGTGGCTCTCACCCAGAAGGCCTGTAACGGAGCAATAAAAAACGGAGAAGGATCCGAAAAATTAAACGTGGTGAAATTACCGGTGGTAGGATTGTAAATATAGGCCGTTGCATCGGCGTTTACAGTGCTGGTGCCTTGCAGATTGAGCGGGGCTAAACATGGATTCACCACTAGATTCCAGCCGTCGGTATTGGATCCAAAAATGTTTGTCAACAATGGAGAGTTTGTATACCCTAAAGAAATAGTAGCGGAAGGGTTCGCCACATCCATGGTCAAGCTTATTAAATTCTGGGTCGAAAGGTCACGGGTAATGATACCGTGTTGGTTTTCTCCCATATAGATTACATAGCCCTGACCGGCTATAAAATTGTCTGTCAGAAGATTGGTCGGATACACATAATTACCGGTATTGGCATCCCATCGGGCAATCGGCCCAGGTGTCGCAGAAGAGAAAAACGCCGGACTTCCACCGTCAAATGAATTCATCGCTACACCGGGCATGGGCATTCCTATGGAGTACCATCGGCCGTTTTTGCCATCGTTAAAATCAGGTGATGCCATGTTGGTATTGGCTGCGCCGGCAGCGAAGTACGTTTCCTTTACTATGTTTGATGAGCCTGAAAGAGTACAACTTCCACACACCAATAGTTTTGCATAATTTGTAGCGTTAGCTCGTAAGGTGACTGGTGAATTTACAGTAAATAATGTAGAAGAATTAATTAATTGGATAAATCCCGTCTCTTCTATTAGTACGTCCGTATATGTTATAACATGTGAATTATCTACGATCAAATATGGCAATTGAAAAATTCCGAAACCACTGATGCCTCCACTGGAATTGTCTTTGAATATTAAAGCCCTGTTGTTTGGATTAAATAGTCCTCCAATTCTAAATAATGCCCCCGCTTCTGATCTCTAAATCACCTCCAATTACAGATGAAAGATTTAATTCACCTCCACTATTGATTACTACATCACCCATGGATATAATCTTTCTGTTGCTGTTGTTCATGTGTATCGTACCCCAGAGATTTAATCCCTTTGTTAAAAGGTCAGCTGCAATGGTTGTATTGTTGAAATTGAAGGTAGATGAGGTGTTGACAAATAAAGTACCCTCCATGGCTCTGTCCAGATTATTAAAGTTAACAGTAGTAGCGTTTAAACCATCTCCAACGTTTACATTATTGGGGTATCCGGGAGTAGTACCTATAGTTCCTGATCCGGTATGACTCCATTCAAGGCCGGGTGTATATGTTGTTGCATGGTATGCCAAAGTGCTGTTAGAACCCCAAACAGGAGCATTAGAGCTGACAAAACCGCCGGTTTTTATCTGGAGTTCATCGTTGAAGACCACTCCTGGTGATAAAATGAGTTCATCGTTGATGATGATTGTGCCATTTAGAGTCAGAGCATTTGGTATCCTGCCGGTGCCGGCAAATTCGATTGATGTAGAGAAATCTGAGGTAAATGAAGTTCCGGATGGCACTATTAAGGCAGCATTGTTCACCATTGTGATCTGTGTGCCTGTAGCATCGAAGGATGCTCCCGAGCCTAATAGCTCAATAGAGTCCAGCGTCAAGGTTTGATAGCTTGCATTAATGGATACCCCTGGCTCAATTTCTATCCTTGCCGATGCCAGGGGTACGACGCCTCCTCTCCATGCAGATGCCATATTAAAATTATAGGTCCCTGCAGTTGAAACGGTTCTGTAAGCGGGTTTTATTGTACATGTGTAGTTTGATCCTCCATTGTTGTTAAAATGAATGGTTCGTAAGTCATAAAATAAACTGTTTTTTCCACTACTAATGGAACTAATGGAAGAGCTGAAGATGTAAAAATCAATGTTTTGATTGGGTAATACCGCAATGGTAGCGGTGCCAGTGCTTCCTAAGATCGTAAAAGCAGCAATGTTGTTAGTTAAAAAATTGTCTGTGGTCCAACGCAAATAATAGTATTCGTCAGAGGCCGGGGTTCCACTCAAATTAATAGTTACGGTTAGATTTCCGGGATAAACATCCGTAAGAGGTTGGGAAGTAGTAACAGATGTAATGGTTCGCGGCTCACCGCTGGTTTCCATAAAGATAGCACTGGTATTTACATACCCGATATTATGAAAATTTACAGTGTACCATTTTCCGTTAGTTAGGGGCACCGTATTGTCA
This sequence comes from Schleiferia thermophila, assembly GCF_003337435.1. Lineage (GTDB taxonomy): Bacteria > Bacteroidota > Bacteroidia > Flavobacteriales > Schleiferiaceae > Schleiferia > Schleiferia thermophila. The sequence continues at coordinate 492,822 of NZ_QPJS01000001.1, read as the reverse complement.
ACTCAAGTATTATGCGTGTAGGTTTGAAATGTATTCATACTTACATTAACCCCGGCCCATTTATTTTTATAATATTCACCTGTGGGTCCGCTGGTAAAGAGCCATTGATACGGACCACCAACCAAATCTCCTCCAGAGGCAGCTACACTGAAAATAGTTTGATAAATGTTGGTTCCCAGTCCAGTTTTGATTTGCACTCTTCCTCCAGGTGCCCCCTGTACTCCACGTAAGGCATTGTTTGTAGGTGGATTAGACCACGAATCCCAGTTGCCGGGCATGTTCAAACCTTCAGGAGCAAAAATTTGCCCATGAACTACTAGCCCTAATAATGCAAAAACTACAAGATATTTGTTTTTCATAAAATTCTGATTTAGTGTCAAAAGTACACTATCAATCAGAATTTAATTGCTCCACCCTCGCAAACGGACATTTACTTTGTAAAAGGCAAATATTTTTTAGCGCCTGTCTGAATCTTGTAGAAGAAGAAATTTGATGAGGTCAGTCGTAGTAAGAATTCCCACCACTTTACCACTGTCATCTACCACCGGAAGGGCATGCACCTGATTTTTGACAAAAATCTCTCCGGCAATTTTGACAGTATCCTCCGGCCTTAAAGTCAATAATTGACGGCTCATTAACTGGTCAATTGTAAACAAATCATATACTTCCGGATTGAACTCATTTCCCGTCACGGCATCGGCAAAGCTTACGCGTAGTAAATCAGTAAGGCTGAGCATGCCCACGATTTTTCCTTTTTCAACTACGGGTAAATGCCTGATTTTATGTTTTTTTATTATCCTTTCTGCTTCAGCCAAATGTTGATTTACTTCTATGGTGTGGACCTGGGAAGTCATAATTGCTCTTACGGGAATGTTGAGGTTCATGTCGATGTAATTTTTACACCGTAAAGGTTTTACTCACTTAGGAAATAAAATATGACAACCGTCAATATAGCAGAGGACGCACCGATTATTTTTCAATCAGATACAGAAGTTTAAAATTAGCACGTTGTTTGTAGTTTTGCTACCTGAAGTTCTTTGGGGTTGACCGGTTTTGACAGCAAGCAGAATGGGTCAGTAAGCATGCCGAGCCAGGTGACGAAGCTCGTAAATCTTGGTCACAGCCATAAATGGCAACACTAACTACGCACTTGCTGCTTAATCAACCACAGGTTGGTTAGCTTTATCTGCCACCAGGTGGCAGAGCAAGTCATCCCGCCATAGCCCGTTCACCCGGCGATGGACTTCGGGGTGTCAGAAAAGGGTGAATAGGAGGACAGAAGTTGCGGCTGCCTTCTGAAATGCAAGCAACTAAGCCAATGGCAGGGTGTCTGTCCCCATCCATTGGTCGAAAACCCAACGACAGACTAAGCATGTAGAAAGCTGGCTGATTCCTTGTTTGGACGCGGGTTCGAATCCCGCCAACTCCACTCACCTGCGATCATTTTCTTTTTTCAAGCCGGCTTATTACCGGCTTTTTTGTTTTTTTGCTGTTCGGTCAATATCCAGCTTCAATGAAAAAAATTGTCTTTTCAGGAATACTTTCGCTATATGCGATCTGCAGTTATGCAAGAGATTGGCAACTCCGGGTAAAATACGATATATCCATTGTTTTTGACGACAAAACGCATCGATTCGACGGCACACAGACCACGGTGCTCTACAACCAAAGTCCTGACACGCTGACCGAGCTGTTTTTTCACCTCTATTACAATGCATTTCAGCCGGGGAGCATGATGGACATCCGATCGCGGACCATAGCCGACCCCGACCGAAGAGTAGGAGATCGAATCAGTAAACTGAAGGAAAACGAGACGGGTTTTCATCAAATAAAAACCTTAAGCATCGACGGAGCCCCTGTCGAATACAGAATCCTGGAAACCATCATGCATGTACCATCGGTGAGAATTCATCCCGGTGATAGTGCAGTCATCCATCTGACATATCATAGCCAGGTACCTGTGCAGATTCGCCGGACAGGGCGCTACAATGCGGAAGGAGTAGCTTATTCCATGGCCCAATGGTATCCCAAACTCTGTAACTACGACCACCTGGGTTGGCATCCCAATCCCTACATAGGTAGAGAGTTTTATGGGATTTTTGGCGATTGGAATGTAAAAATTAATCTTCCGGCAAAATACGTGGTAGCAGCTACAGGTGAGCTGATGAATGCAGAGCAAATAGGTCACGGATATACCTCAACTCCCATCAAGCACAGACCTAATGACCGGCTTACGTGGCATTTTAGGGCAGAAAATGTACACGATTTTGTTTGGGCTGCTGACCCAGAATACGTTCACCGCACCTTTCAAATAGAGGATGGCCCTCTGCTGCGATTTTTCTACAAAACCCGCACTGCCAATGTTCCTGTGTGGGAACAGTTGCCTGAATACATGAATCGGTTTTTTAAACTGATGGAAAAATACGTTGGAAAATACCCGTACCCTGTATACTCCTTTATTCAAGGAGGTGACGGAGGGATGGAGTATCCCATGGCAACCCTGATACTTGGTAGCGGTGAACTAAAAGGTATGGTCGGCTTATGTGTACACGAGGCTGCCCACTGTTGGTTTTACGGCATATTGGGCTTCAATGAATCCCTTCACCACTATATGGATGAAGGATTTACCACTTATGTGGAAAATCTGATTATGAGCGAACTGTTTCCACCGACTAACGAATTGGAAGCCTTAAACCCACATGTACCGGCATTGAATCGATATATATCCCTGGCCCGAGAAGGATCGTTTGAACCTAAGAGCATTCATGCCGACCACTTCCATACCAATAGAAACTACACTATAGCAGCTTATTATATGGGCTCACTTCTGCTGGCTCAGTTAGAAGGGATGATTGGCCGTGACAAGGTCATCGAAGGATTGCGATTGTTTTATGACCAATACAAGTTTAGACATCCCGGACCTGACGAATTGCGCAGATGCCTTGAAAAAGTTTCCGGCGTAAAACTCCACTGGTACTTTCATCAATGGATTCATTCGACCAAAACACTAAAACTGGCCATTAAGGAAGTAAAACCCTCTGAAGATGGCAAAGCGGTAATTTTAATTGAAAATTACGGAAAGGCTGTAATGCCTGTAGAGATTTATGTAGAGGCTGACCGTGAGTATGCCTACTTCATACCCCTGGACCTCATGTATCAGATAGGAGATCGACCCGGTTTTATCACAGCTTCTCCCTGGCCATGGGTTAAGCCGGTGTATGAACTAAAGACGGACATTCCCTTCGAAGACGTGCGCAGAGTGGTTTTAGACAAATACATCCGATTGGCACGCGTAGAATTCAAGAATCAGGTCTGGCCCTTTACCAAATAAGCAATGAAATAGCTCAGAATTCAAAGCACATCTAAAACACCAATGCCTTCCCTTACAACCAAAGGCTCATCTCCGGTCAGATCGATGACGGTAGAGGCATACAACTGGCCTATACCACCATCAATGACCAGATCTACCTCGTTTTTGTAACGCTCATAGATGAGCTCAGGATCCGTAAAATACTCCTGTATGGGGTCTTCCGGGTCGTGAACTGAGCTTGCAATAATCGGAAAATCAAGAGTACTTACAATCGATCTGGGAATTTTATGATCCGGAATACGGATACCAATGGTTTTTTTATTGTGCTTGAAAAAGCGGGGTATTGCATTGGAGGCCTCCAGAATCATGGTGTATGGACCTGGCAATGCTCTACGGAGAAGTTTGTAAGTGCGATTGTCTACTGCTTTTGTAAACGCAGAAAGTCGGCTAAGATCATCAAATATGATAGAAAATTCGGCTTTTTCTGGTTTAATACCCTTAATTCGAGCGATTTTTTCAATGGCTTTTTGTTTTCTAAGGTCACAACCAAAAGAATAGACTGTATCTGTAGGGTATATCACGATAGCTCCTTCTGATAATGCCTCACAGACTTCAGTGACCAATCGCTGTGGGGGATTGTCGGGGTGAATATGCAGTAGTTTAGCCATTGAACGATGTAAATTTGAGTCTTATCTCCGGGAGGATAATCTGGCAAAACCGATGATGCGATCATACCGGATGCCTATTTCGCGGTGATAGAATATAACCGTGTATTCATTTTCAGTTTCCCAGAAGTTGCCTTCGATAGGGCCTGGGTCTGCTATCCCGGAGAAATTTTGCAATGCGTACAAGTAGTTGTAATATCCTTGTTTCAAAAAAATTTTGGCTTTGTATGCTCGGGCATCGTAATCGTAATTCATCACAAAATCCGGGAGCAGTTGCCAGTCCGATAGCTGCCCCCAAACATACACGTTTCCTTCTGCGAAGGGTTCTGGTACCAGTAGCTGAAAATCAACCCAGGCATAGTCTGCTTCGATGTGTGAGTTGTTGGAGTTTTGCCTTCTGATTACCATCTGGCCATTTATGTCTTGCCAGAAAACATACCGGTCCCGGTTTCGTGGCGATTCGCGAAAGAGATATACGTTCCAGTTGTTTTCATTGAGCTCGGTTTTCATCATTCCAATGCCCAGAACTTGAAGGTTTTTCATATCAAATACCCTGAATTCATTGCCTCCAGGGAAGGTATTCTCACCGTTGTCAAAGTTGTAGATGACTCTTCCGGCTTGTACAAATACCGGTTTTAGGTGGGTTATGGCATTGTCCCAACGTTGATTCTGCAAAATGGTCAGATGCAGGTCCTGGTAAGGATCGGGAATTACATAACCCGGATGACTGAGAAAAACATCTACCTCCTGATGAGTATTGTTGAGCTGTACCACTGTTGGTCTTCTGACTTCTATTCCTGCATTGGTGATTTCTTCATACACGATAAATCGGCGTGTGATTACAGGCTTGTTGATATTGTCTTCGTAAATGATCAACAGGTAATTTCCCGAGATTTTAAATCCTACATTTTGATTGGGAAAACTCAGATAAAAATGGGTATATGGAAAAAAAGTATTAAATGAAAACTCGTAATTTTGGATGAAGTTGTCCGTCATCCCGCTTAGATATTCGTTTTTTGAAAGGCGGGAGGGAGTCCAGTCGGCATTGCAGTGTACAAAGGTGTATTGGTAATTTTTTACTCCCTCGTCCATATCGTCGAATCGGATCATCAGGCGGTCGTTGGAGCGAAGTCGGATGGCCGGGAAACCGGTTTCGTTTCCTACAGGATGAAACAAAACGGTTCGTACGGATGGACTATAAATGCGATTTTCATAGATAACATCCTGTGCAATCAATACCTGACATTGCAGGGAAAAAATCGTCGTAAAGACCGAAAGAAAAAACCTGGGTATTTTTGATTTTATTTTCATCACATGTTGGTATGATAAATCTCCCGGAAGGCCAAATGCTATACCAATCCGAATTATTGAATTTATGAAAATCTACTCGGTTCGGCCTCCTTGATCACTTCAATGACCAAATCGCACAAGTCATCGGCCGATGGTTTGCTGAAATAATCTCCATCAGAGCCATATGCGGGGCGGTGATCTTTGGAGGTAAGGGTACGTGGTGCTGAATCGAGCCACCTATAACCTCCTTGCACTTCGAGCACCTGCTGCATCATGTAAGCAGAGGCTCCACCCGGCACATCCTCGTCAAAGAATATGATTCGATTGGTTTTTTTCAAGCTTTTCACAATATCGTGATGAATGTCGAATGGTATAAGCGACTGAACGTCTATAACCTCAATCTCAATGCCGAACCGGGAGAGTTCTTCTGCAGCCTCCAAAGCTATTCGGCAGTTCGAACCATATGTTACTACAGTGAGGTCTTTTCCCGTTCGTATGGTTTCGACCACCCCGATCGGTGTTCTAATTTCGGATAAGTTGTCAGGGATGCGCTCTTTTAGGCGGTAGCCATTCAGACATTCGATGATGAGCGCGGTGTCATCGCTATCGAGCATGGTGTTGTAAAAACCAGCTGCTTTAGTCATATCTCGGGGCACCAACACATAGATCCCGCGCATGGAGTGTACGATTGCTCCCATTGGAGATCCTGAATGCCAGATGCCTTCCAGTCTATGGCCTCGGGTGCGAACGATTACGGGAGCCTTCTGACCACCCACAGTGCGATATTGTACGGTAGCCAGATCGTCACTCATTATCTGCAATGCATACAGTAAATAATCGAGATATTGAATTTCTGCTATTGGGCGTAGTCCCCTCATAGCAAGTCCAATTCCTTGTCCAAGGATAGTAGCCTCACGAATACCCGTATCGGAGACCCGCATTTCCCCATGCTTGCTTTGCAAGCCTTCGAGACCTTGGTTTACATCGCCAATTTTTCCGCTGTCTTCGCCAAAGATTAAGACTTCTGGCCTGGAAGACAGAAGTTGATCGAAATTTTCCCTTAATACGATTCGGCCATCTACCTCAGGCGACTGTTCGCTATAGGTGGGTTTGACCTCTCTGATATTAAGGGCCGACCACTGGCTTTGGCTGTACAAATGGCTGCTGTATTTGGTCTGGTATTTTTCAATATATTGGTTCAGCCAATATTCGAGCGCTGCTCTTTGATTTGATGGTTCCCGTAAAGTCAATCTCAGTGACTTACGTACGGCAGTGATGATATCGCGTCGGAGTGGTTCGCTGATTTTTTCCAGGTTTGTCGAGAGACTGGTGATTTCATCAGAGGCAACGGAATGTTGGGCCAATGCATGCAGAAGTCGCAAGGCTTCAGCTCGTTCGTCCAAGATTGGAGTTATATAATCCTTCCAGGCTTTGGCTCTCGCTTCTCTTGCCGCTTTTTTTGCTGCTTTTTCGATCTCGTCGAGCTCATCCGGTGTAGCAATTCCATTAGCCTCTATCCACAATCGCATCTGGCGAATGCAGTCAAATTCTCTTTCCCACTCAAGTCTTTCTTTGCTTTTGTAGCGCTCATGAGAGCCTGAAGTGGAATGCCCCTGAGGCTGAGTCATTTCCACCACATGTATCAGTACGGGCACGTGTTCGTCTCGTGCTATTTTTTCCGCTTTTTTATAGGTTTCGATCAATGCCGGATAGTCCCATCCCTTGACTACAAATATTTCATAGCCGGGTTTTTCTCCGCGCTGAAAGCCTGAGAGGATTTCGCTGATGCTTTCCTTAGTGGTCTGGTGTTTACTGTGAACCGAAATTCCATAGTCATCGTCCCATACACTTACCACCATTGGTATCTGCAATACCCCGGCTGCATTGATGGCCTCGAAAAACAATCCCTCACTGGTAGATGCATTTCCGATGGTGCCCCAGGCGATTTCATTTCCATTGTTTGAAAACTTTTGTTTTTCGCTCCATTGGTCCATATGGCGATAAATTTTGCTCGCTTGTGCCAGTCCGACCAATCGGGGCATTTGTGAGGCCGTAGGCGAAATATCCGCAGAGGAATTTTTCATCTCTGACAGATTTTTCCAACTTCCATCGGAGTTTAAGCTTCTGGTAGCAAAATGGCCGTTCATCTGCCGACCTCCGGACGCAGGCTCATGATTTAAATCGGTATCAGCGTACAGACTGGCGAAAAACTCCTGTGTAGTAAGTGCTCCTATGGCCATCATAAAGGTTTGGTCGCGGTAGTATCCCGATCTAAAGTCTCCGGGTTTGAAGGCTTTAGCCCAAGCTATTTGTGCTACTTCTTTGCCATCGCCAAAAATTCCGAACTTTGCCTTTCCGGTGAGTACCTCCCTTCTTCCAATCAGACTTGCTTCTCTGGACTCCACAGCTAAAGCATAGTCATTCACAACTTCATTTTTGTGTATTTCAAAGCCGGTTTCGAGCTCCTGTCCGGTGCTGTTGTTCATATTAAGATTTTCTTTTGGGTGATTACGGGCAAAAATAACCTTTATGAGTTGAAAAGTAGGGATATTTGCCAGTGATGAGCTATGAATTTTTGCAGTACGATAGCATTTCCATATTTCATCCAACGGGTGTAATTCGTGCCAAAATTGAACTGCCCGGTTCTAAGAGTGAATCCAACAGGCTTTTAATTCTAAAAGCATTGCACAACCGGGAATTAGATATTATGGGACTGTCGGAGTCGGATGATACGGTATTGCTGCAGAAAATTCTCGATAATGACCTAAAGGAAGGGGTGGTCGATTGTCAATTGGCTGGCACTTCATACCGTTTTTTGCTTGCATATTTTGCCAGCATGCCAGGCTGTGACGTGCTGCTCACTGGTGCCCCGAGAATGTTGGAAAGGCCTATAGGTCCATTGGTAGCTGCTCTTAGGAATTTGGGTGCAGATATTACTTATTTGGGGAAAGATGGTTATCCTCCTGTAAGGATTCAAGGCAAAGATTTGACTGAGCATTACGTAGAAATTGATGGGTCAACCAGCAGTCAGTTTATCAGTGCACTGATGCTGATCGGGACAAAAATGAAAAGTGGTCTGCACATCCGGATAACTGGCAGGCAGGTATCAGTGCCATATATTTATTTGACTGCATCGACTTTACAGCGTCTGGGGTTTCATGTGTCAATTCAATTGCCCGATATTACTATACTGCCCGCTTCGATAAAAATGAGCAAGGTACGGGTAGAGCCCGATTGGTCTGCTGCATCGTATTGGTACCTTGTGGCTTTGCTGAGCAAAGAGGCAGAAATTTTTCTCCCTGGTCTGAGGATACCGAGCATGCAAGGGGATTCTGCTCTAAGGGGATATTTTGATATGCTAGGAGTAGAGACGGTTTATCTGGGTTCAGGTATCCGTTTATTCAGGAATTCAATGCGTGAAATCAATTCGGAAGCATTGTTTCTCAATTTTATAGATACACCTGACATTGCCCAAACGATTGCTGTGGCCCTTGCTGCTTCGGGCATTAAAGGATATCTGACAGGACTGAATACGCTTCGAATTAAAGAAACCAACCGAATAGAAGCATTGGTCAATGAACTTTCAAAATTTTCCGTTCAATGCGAATTTGGAAACGATTGTATTCGCTTGAGCGGAGGATTCACTTTTGCAGAGAATACGTTAATTAACACCTACGGAGACCATCGAATGGCGATGGCCTTTGCGCCTTTAGGGATATTTGGAAAAATTTTTATCGAGCATCCGGGTGTTGTGTCAAAGAGCTATCCAAATTTTTGGTCAGATCTGATACATGCAGGATTTCTCATTCAGGAAACCTGAATCAGATGTTTGAAAGCACTTTTGTTGAGTAGAATAATGATTTTCATTACATTTTCTTTAATTAATTGGCGACAGTTTTGCTGTATTATTTGATGAACGTGAGATTTTTGTTTTGTAGTTTTTCATTAGTGTATCTGACTCTTGCAGAGGGACAAATTTCTAAAGATATTGAACACTCCCCTGCCATTTGGGGCGGGTACATCTCCAGTGTAAGAGTAAGTGAAAAAGTTTCTGTATGGAATGATCTGCACTATGTGCCCAATTCATTTTTTATTTACAGAACCGGTTTGTCCTGGCATTTTACTCCGCAAGTCACTGGTACTGCCGGGTATGCTTTTTTGAATACTTCACCGCGAACCAACGGACTTCTTGCCCGAAGTGAGCACAGACCCTGGATGCAGTTGGTTTTTAATTTTAAAATTGGCGCTCGGGCTGTTTTTAATCACAGGATTCGATATGATTACCGAATACGACAGGTCCTGCGAGGAGGAGATATCTTAAATGATGAGTGGACAGCATATCACCGACTTCGTTTTATGTCAAGTTTGCGGTTTCCACTTCTTGGTAGTCAGTTGGGCGATTACAATCCGTTTTTTTCCATCAACAATGAAATTTTGTTCAATTTTGGAGATAACATAATTTGGAATTATTTTGACCAAAACAGGTCCTGGTTAAATATCGGGTATCAGTTTCCTGGTCTAACCTTGCAGCTGGGCTATATGCTCAGGTGGGTTCAAGGCAGTGTTCCCGGACGTATAACTTATTATCATACAGCAGTCTTTTGGGTCACACACGCCCTGGACGTGAGCAAAAAAAAGGAAAAAAATATGGAAAATGAGCTTCTGCACAGAGAGCCGTAGTAACTTTCCGAAAAAGATTTCTATACAAAAAGCCAAAAATGATCGCTCATGGCTGGCGACTTGCCGACCAATTCGACTCAACAGTATTTTTTGTTCTTATTCATCGTGCGGAACAAACGTCTTATTTTCCTTTCTCAATAATATTTTTTTGATTTGGAAATAAAAAAACCGGTCGAATAAAACCGGTTTTGACAAGAGTAGCGAGGACGGGAGTTGAACCCGTGACCTCAGGGTTATGAATCCTGCGCTCTAACCGACTGAGCTACCTCGCCAAATCAGGCCCTCTATGTATGATTGATCCATTATTTTCAACCATCAATAGAGTCCTATGTATTCTGTGCGCTTTACTGGGTTCGAACCAGTGACCTCTGCCCTGTCAAGGCAGCGCTCTAAACCAGCTGAGCTAAAAGCGCTTTAAAATTCGGGCTGCAAAACTAATACACTAATTCTTTTTTCAAAATCCTAAATCCATCTCCGTCACATTTTCAAGTATAGATTAACCTTACCTTTGTAAAGCCATGAACGAATTGGAAGTAAAAAATTTAGAACTCGTTTCCGATGGGTACTATGTACCACTGATGGAAGAGTTTTACACCATTCAGGGAGAAGGATTTCACACAGGTAAGGCCGCTTATTTCATACGAATTGGAGGGTGCGATGTGGGGTGTCACTGGTGTGATGTGAAGGAAAGCTGGAATGCCAGCCTCCATCCGCCTACCCATGTTAATACCATAGCAGAAAATGCCCGCAACCATGCGGACACAGTAGTGGTCACAGGAGGTGAACCGCTCACCTGGAATATGGGACCGCTCACCAAAGCTTTAAAACAATATAAGTTGAAGATTCACCTGGAAACCTCTGGAGCTTATCCTCTTACAGGAATCTGGGATTGGATTTGTCTTTCACCAAAAAAAACAAAACCTCCACGCGATGAGTGGTACCAGGTAGCTAATGAAGTAAAAATAATCGTATACAACAGACACGACCTTAAGTGGGCTGAAATGCATGCTGAAAGAGTTTCAAAGGATTGTGCCCTATTTCTACAGCCTGAATGGAGCAAACGAAATGAAGTAATGCCCATCATAACACAATATATTTTGGAGAACCCAAAGTGGAGAATCTCTCTGCAAACGCACAAATACATCGGCATTCCATAAACTGCAAGCGAGATGAACCGGAAATCTGGACTTTGGATTCCAATATTATGCTTGAAGGTTTTATTCATCACCACATCCTGTCGAGGGGAGAGCTTTGAAATAAAGCCCCCGCACAGAGGTTTTCCTCCAGTGCCGTATTTAGAAGATAGTCCACCGACAGCTTCTCGGATACAGCTGGGGAAAAAACTGTTTTTTGACAAAGGACTCTCTGCGGACAGTACGGTAAGCTGCGCTACATGCCATCTACCAGAGCTTGCGTTTACCGATGGGAAGCCTAAAAGTATTGGGCATCAAGGAATGGAAACCGCGCGAAATGCTCCCACCCTGCTCAATGTTGCTTGGCATCCATACTTCTTCCGCGAAGGAGGTAATCCACGACTCGAATCGCAAATGCTTGGACCTTTGGAAAATCGGGAAGAAATGGCCAACAGCATTCCCAACCTGATTGACCGAATCAACCAAAATTCACATTACAGGAACTTGTTTAAAGAGGCTTTTGATACGGATGTGATAGACTTCTATCATTTAGCCAGAGCGATAGCCCTTTTTGAACGTTCGTTGATTTCGGGATATTCACGTTGGGACAGATGGTATTACCTGGGGGATGATGTGTTGGATTCTACTGAACTAAGGGGTTGGAAACTTTTCACCGGAAAAGCAGGGTGCATAGCCTGCCATAATGGCCCGGACCTTACCGACTATTCATTTCAAAACATTGGACTTTACGAGCAGTATTCAGATGTTGGACTTTTTCGACGGACACGTGATTCATCTGATATTGGAAAGATGAAAACCCCCACATTGCGCAATCTACTGTACACTGCTCCCTATATGCATGACGGAAGTCTCAAATCACTGGAAGAAGTAATCGAGCACTATGATAAAGGAGGAAAAAATCATTTTGCCAAATCGCCTTTGCTTAAGCCATTAAGGTTGTCTGATGAAGAAAAATCCGATTTAATTGCCCTTTTAAAATCCTTTTCAGACACCATACTTTACGCTCCCTGAGTTGTGGTGCGATTAAGATATTGAAGCAGTATTTCCGCCACCTTACTGCCTGCATTTCTGTATTGATAAAACCACTTTATTATTTTTTCGGATAGAATTTGTGCATCAATGGGAGATTGAAGGCGGAGGAGGTAATTTTCCAAATTTTCGGTAGTGCGGTAGCAATATGCAAGCCCATTTTCCAACAATTCGCTGGCTTCCCAGAATTTTTTATGTTTTGGACCGAAGCACACCGGAATGCCATAAGCCAACGCTTCTAAAGTGTTGTGCAATCCTGAGCCAAACCCTCCCCCAATCAACGCTACTTTTCCAAATCTGTACAACTTAGCCAGATGACCAATGGTGTTGACAAGTAGTACATTACTGTCCGATACATCATTTTTCATTTCCGTGAAAAGTACAGGAGCGCATGGCAGATTCTTTACAATTCTTTTAATATTTTCCATCGAAATATCGTGCGGTGCAATGATCCATCGCCATTGCTTATATTTTTCTATTAGTGGAAAATACTTTTCTTCATCTGCTTGCCAACTGCTGCCAGCTATAATGGTAAACCTATCATGTGTAAATTTTTTAATAAACTCGTTCTCATAAGGGGTACTTCGGATATCCCATGCCCGATCAAAGCGCATATCCCCGGTCAATACTGTATTGTAAGCCAGCCCATTGATCGCTGCAATTTGGTAGGACTGATGATTCTGTACCATGATTTTGGTGCATTGATGCAATATGGGCTTAACAGGATTAAACGGAAAGGTCCAAAACCATTGGTCTCTTCGAAAAACTACCCCAGCGAAAAACAAGGGAATTTTTCTGTCTATTACCGCTTGCAAAATGTTTGGCCAGAATTCGTATTTGATATATAAAACAGCTGTGGGATTTAAAATTTCAATTAATTTTTTTGCATTTGCAGCCGTATCCAGCGGCAAATAAAAACTTGCATCTGTCAAACCATCGCTTTCAAAATGCTTTAACCCCGAAGGCGAGAAGAAACTTACGACCACCTTTAACCTGGAACCTGATTGTTTTAAAGCTGCCAGAATCGGCTTGGCCATTTCAAACTCGCCCAGCGATGAAGCGTGAATCCACAACAGCTCGCCCCTGGGCCTTAAAGTTCTAAGTCTGTGAGACCAGTTTCGTCTTCCTGATACCCAGTTTTTGGCTTTCTCTGAACTGATGGAGGCAAGCAAGATGAGGCTGCCATAGATTCGGATGGCTATTTCATACAACAGCCTGTAAATCATCAGGAAGTTTGTTTGCTCAAATAGATGAGATATCGGAAATGCTCAACCAGTGCCCTGCTGAAGCGTTTGTATTCCATGTATTTAATGTTGAATTCTTCCGCCGTTTGCTTCACAATTTCTGAAATCTCAGGATAATGAATATGACTGATATGAGGGAAGAGGTGATGCTCAATCTGAAAGTTGAGTCCACCAAGATACCACGTCAAAATTTTGTTTTTTCGGGCAAAATTGGCCGTTGTTGCCAGCTGGTGAATGCTCCAGATTTTTTCTTTAGAACTGAGGTCTGCTATTTGTTTTACATCTGGCATCACATGGGCCATCTGAAAGATGAAGCTCAATGTGATCCCGGCTGTAAAGTGCATCACCAAGATGCCTGTAAGTATCTCATACCATACTCTGTCTATCAGCACAAAAGGCAGAATGAGAAAAACAAAATAATTTACAAGTTTGGTGATAATCAGAATCAAAAGCTCTTTGCGGTAGGTGGTTCCGGCTTGCTTCAAAAGGCCTTCTTTATGATATCTGTACAACTGAACAAAATCTTTGATAAGCAACCAGTTTAACGTAAGCAGTCCATACAACAGCGGTGCATAAAGGGGTTGTAACCTATATATCGGCCGCCACTTTTGCTCTGGGTGCAGCCTGATAAGGCCACCTGTGTCTACATCTTCATCTTTTCCATAGACATTTGTGTACGTATGATGCAGAATGTTGTGCTGGATTTTCCAAGTGATGACATTGCCCGAAAGCAAAAACATGGTAAAGCCAGCCATTCGGTTCATAAAATCATATTTTGAAAATGAACCGTGATTGCCATCGTGCATCACCCCCATACCTACTCCGGCCATGCCCAGTCCCATCAACACCCACAGTCCGTAAAATACCGGGGTAGAAACATTTGCGAAAAGCAGCACGATATACGGTACAAAATAGGACATTAGCAATAGGATTGCTTTTATGTAAAGTTCCTTATTGCCTTTGGGGCTCAGGTTGTGCTCCTGGAAGTATTTGTGAATTCTTTCATTGAGCAATTTGTGAAAATACTTCTGAAATTCTTTGTCGTCATTATTCACACTTACATTGGAATTATTTTTCATTTGTAGTCTAAGTTGGATAAAATTTTCTTTACAATCTGGTCCGAATGCAGGCCCGTCAAAAATAGTAATTCATCTGGATGACCATGCGTGATAAAACCTGGTTTTAGCACAATTGGGATAATCTTAGGGATTTTTTCTCTTTCAGTGTGTAAAAAAATCTCTGCAATGACCATTTGCGAAAAACTACCTGATAAATAAGCTTCTTCAACTAAGAAGAGCGTATCATACTGCATTAAACTTTTTAAAAATGACGGATCAAATACCTGAGATTTTCTCTTTAGGATTCTGAAATCGAGCGTATATCCAAGCCCTATGAGTTTTTGGAACGCATCATAAGCCATATGGGCAATAAAACCATTGGCCAGAATGCATGTACTGGAATAATCGAATTGCTCTTCAGGTATTTGCTCACCAGAAATTAACGAGCTGTCTCGAGGGAATCTGAGGGCAGCTAAATGAGGACTTTGTAGCCAATTTTGCAGGCTGGTTCGGATATCCTCGAGGTCAGCTGGCTGGTAAATTTCAAAATCAGGCAAACTACATAAAGCGGACACGTCAAACAAGCCATGATGCGTGGGTCCGTCTTCGCCCACAAGACCGACTCTGTCTATCAAAAAAAGCACAGGTAACTTTTGGAGTGCTACATCGTGTATGATCTGGTCATATGCTCTCTGCAGAAACGTACTGTACAAGTGAACTATTGTTTTTTTTCCACCTTTTGACAGACCGGCTGCCATACTGACACAGGCCTGCTCGGTAATGCCGGTGTCAAGTACCCTATCCGGAAATTTATCTCTTAACTGAAGAAAGCCTCCTCCGGAAAGCATGGCCGGGGAGAGGAGATACAAATTTTCATTCTTCTCAAAAGCCTCCCCAAGCACTTGTCTGAGCAAATTTCGGATAGGTAAAATTGATGTTGTCTTTTGTGGAGAAGGAAGACGCTGTGGCTTGGTTTTGATATGCAGTACACGAGGGCCTTTGTGGTCCAATTCTTCTTTTAATGCTGTCAAGAGCCGGACCACATCATTTCCATCAATTGGTCCTGAATAATGAAAATTTAATGCTTTAAAAAACTCCTCGTATCGGCTGTGGACACTAAGTGCGCCAACATTAGGTTCAATTGAAAAATGATTGTCATTGAAAATCACCAGAATATTGGCGCACATAGCTCCCGCTATATTGAGGGCTTCATATGCTTGTCCGCCTGTGAGAGCCCCGTCTCCAATTACAGCAATGATTCGGCGATTTTTATCGGCCAACCACAGTCCCAGAGCCATAGATATGCTCGTGGAAGAGTGTCCTGTCTGAAACAAGTCGTGTTCACTTTCCTCAGGTAGTGGGAAGCCTGATATTCCATTCAGGCTTCTCAATGACAGATACATCTGATTTCCCCTACCCGTCAGTACCTTATGAACTGCAGTTTGATGACCTACATCCCAGATCAGTGCATCTTTTGGAGTATTGAGCAGATAATGGAGAGCCACTGTCAGTTCGGTGACTCCAAGTGAACTCTCCAGATGCGCAGGCTTATCGGTTGGAATTCCGGCAATATACTTTCTTAGCTCAAGGCAAACATCAGGGAGCTCTTCAAGTTCTAGTTTCTTCAGGTCAGAAGGACATCTGATCGCAAAACCTCTGTATTGAAATTCGCTCATTACCAGATGACCACACGCTTGTCTGACGGTTTTACCATGGGGTCCCCTTCTTTACATCCCCAGGCCTCCTTAAATTCCTTCATCATGCTCACAGGTCCATTAACCCTGTAACGGGCTGGCGAATGATAATCGGTTGTAAGCTGTATGCGAAGAAATCCATCTGTTACATTACTTTGCCATACCTGTGCCCACCCCAGAAATACTCTCTGTTCAGGTGTAAATCCGGCAATGGAACTTGAGGGGTGTTTTTGCTTGTAGCGCTGAAAGGCATAGTACGCAAGAGTAAGACCACCCAAGTCTGCTATGTTTTCCCCCAGTGTCATTTTGCCATTAATTGTATATCCGGGTAGTGGTTCATACATGCTGTAATGCTCGGCAAGCAGTTGAGCCCTTTCTTCAAACTGTGCTGAATCCACAGCATTCCACCAATTACTCAATTGTCCGAAAGCATTGTATTTGCGGCCTTGGTCGTCAAATCCATGGCTGAATTCATGGCCTATAACCCCTCCAATGGCTCCGTAGTTGATGGCAGCATCGGCTTTCGGGTCATAAAATGGTGGTTGTAGTATTCCAGCTGGAAAAACAATTTCATTAAAAGTGGGATTGTAATACGCATTTACTACATGTGCCCCCATAAACCATTCGTCTTTATCGACGGGCTTGCCCAGGCGGCTCAGGTTTTCCCTGAATTGATACTGACGAAGTGCCTGAATATTTCGCAAGTAATTGTCTGCTGTAATTTCGAGGGTTTCGAAGCTTTTCCACTTGTCGGGATAGCCGATCTTGTAGGTAAAGGCATCGGGTTTTTCCAGTGCTTTAGCCTTTGTTTCAGGAGTCATCCAGTCTCTGCTTTGGATGCGCTCTCTGAAAACTTCACGAATGTTTTCCACCATTTCTTCCACATCTGCTTTGGCTTCCGGTGAGAAATACCGCTCAGCAAACAAGCGGCCCAGGGGCTCTGACAGGCCTTCATTCATTTTGGCAAGCACACGCTTCCATCTTGGTTTCATGGTTTTTGTGCCATAGAGCACACCTGAAAAAAAGTCAAAATGTCTTTTCAGAAAGGGATACGGCAGAGCGTCCACAAAAGCCTCATAGGTTTTCCAGACAGCATAGCTTTTCCACTGCTCAGGACTGAAGGCCTCCAGCAGCGAATCCATGGCTCTCAGATATGCCACATGTGTTATTACTATAGAGTCTGTCTGTACATTCAGATTTTGCAGCATGGTACCTGGCTTTAGATGCCGGGTCATTTGATCTGCTTCGGAGAGTTTCATTTTGTTGAAGGTCAGTTCAGGCCTGCGCATGTCCTGCCTGGCCATGTGAAGCCTTGCCATGGCATGCTCAATATGGAAAATATCCTCTGCCATTTTTTGTGCTTTTGCGATCTGATATCCGGCCATGGAGAGCAGGTCTGTGAGCATTCGCTTGTATTCGGATTGCTGAAATGAGCTCAAGCTGTCCGTACGCAGATAATTGTCCCGATCCGGTAGCGAAAGTCCCGACTGCCCCCAGTAGACGATATAACGGTCAGGATTTTTGGCATCTGTGCGCACTCCCATGTAAAAGGGAATTCGGATTCCCAAACCCATGGAATACTGAAACCATTCCGTAAGTGACTTAATATCTTTGATTTGCTCGGCAAGTGCTACCAGCGGTGTGATGCCTTCCAATCCTTTTTTTTCGAGTGCTGCACTGTCCATGGCAGCTTTGTAAAAGTCTGTACACAACTGCCGAGCCGAGTATTTTTCTACTGTCTGGTTTGATTGTGCAAACTCCTCCAGCAAGGCATAGAGTCTTTCATTGTTTTTTTCTATCAATATGTTAAAAGACCCCCATCTCGATTCGCTTTCAGGGATAGGGTTTTTTCTCATCCAGTTGGCGGTGGTGTACATGTAGAAATCTTCACAAGGTGAAATCGCAGGGTTGAGATTCGAAACATCAAATCCGGGAATGGTCTCTTCTACGTCTTTTTTCACCGATGGTGACGTCTCTTTTCGGATCGAACTGCAACTGACTAGGATTAGCCAGCTTGCTAAAAATAAAACGCAGTATCTCATTATTGATTTAGCCATTTTAATCTCAAAGCTATGTTTTTTTCACTGGCGTTTTGGTCGAGTTCCAGCAAATGTTCCTGCTCTACATTCACCAATATTGCCTTTCCCTTGAGCTTCAGGCGCTTGTATTTGTTCTTTTTTTGTGGGCGGTTGATTTCAAATTCGACCACATCGCCCTCTTTAGTCGTCTGAAAGTAATTGGCCACAGTGCTTTCAAATGTCTCCAGCGAAAATGGCATACCTTTAATAGTTACAATTTCATCGCCCTCTTTCAGGCCCATTTCCTTTCCAAAAGCATCGAGATCTGATACATCGGATACATAGATGGCTTTACGATCTTCATTGTATGCAATTCGTATTCCTCCGAAAGAGGGAAATTTTCTCGTAAATACGGGTTTATACCTCACTCCAGCCTTACCGAGCAAATCCTCAAGGGGTAGAGGCTCTGCAGACTCCACATATCTGGCAAAAAATTCTTTCATCGCCGGATGTGAATGTGAAGTAAAAATCTCAAAAAAATCTTCATCTACAAAAAAAGTATCCCTTCCGTAGACATTCTGTAATTTTCGGATTACGTCTCCCAGCCCCATTTCACCATTGGAAAGAGCTCTTAGGTTGAGGTCAATACACATTCCCAATACTGCACCTTTGTTATATACATTCAGATATTCATCCTGATAGATATCCAACGCGTATTTCGAACTTGTGGTCATCGGAACAAAAGCATTGAAATTGACCATTGCTACGATTTTTTCCCTCATTCTGTTCAAAAACTCATCGACATTAATCAAACCAGCCCTTACCTGAATGAGGTGTGATGTGTACTCCGTCACACCTTCGTAAAGCCACAGGTGTTTTGACATTCTCGGAGTATTAAAATCAAAATGATGTACATATTGGCTTCTTAAGGTCAATGGAGTCACTATGTGCAGGAATTCATGCGCTACGATATCGTTCATGTATTGGAAAAACTCATCTCCATCGTACTCGGGCATGTATAGGACTGTAGAGGTTTCATGCTCTAATGCCCCGAAGCCTGAACCTCTCATTTCTTCAGGATCTGCAAGATACAACAGCACGGTATACAGTTCAGTTGGCAGTTTTCCTCCCAGGTAAAGTGCAGCGGCTTCAAAAATATCCTGCATTTGCTCGAGGGATTTTTGGGCTGTGATCACGCGGTTAGGACTATACACACCCACCATTACACGGGTATTTTTTACCTGAAGCGATGCCGTATCAGGCCGGCTGTACAAAATCGGGTTATCGTGTATTTCAAAATAATTTCTCCCCCGGAATTCGTCCTTCTCTTCACCTCTGCTAACCACGGGCAAGGAGGTAACTCCATACAGCCATTTCGGACGCTCGACGACTAACCTGTAAGGTCGCTGCTCCTGTCCAATGAGAAATCCTACCGACGTAAACAAATTCATTAAATGTACAGAATCCTGATAATCTGACCCGGCAGGTTCGAAAATTCTTCGGTCGCTTTCATCGCTGTAGGTTTCCTTAGCCTTGTAGCGTAGAGATGCCAGTTTTCGACCCGGATAAATCTTCCACTGATTCAACCCGTGTTTTTGGACATAAAGTGGCATACCATCTGCATCAAATGCCTGTAAATCAAAAATAAACCTCCCAAAATCATAAATCTTGTAAGTGCCCGGCACTATAGCCGGCATTCCAAATACTGCTGTATCTGCTTCCACTATGGGAGTCTTCATTTCTACCGGAATCAATCCATCTCTGGCTTCATTTAAGTTAAGGGTCACTTCATACCCGGCCAAAACTCTTTTGGATGCAGCATTCTGAGCTCTATTAGCTACTGGTCGCTGCTGAGCAAACCCAACTACAACCAACAGAAAAAATCCGAGTAACAATTTAAATTTATTTTTCATCATTAAAAATTTCAGCGGCTAAAATACACCTCGTGCCCTACAATAACCGCACCCTCGCAGAAATCCATCCGCCAGGTAAAACAGTAGATTTACAAATGTGCAATACGCCATTAATAGCTTGTTATACATCGGCTTATGAAAGAAAGGAGTGTAGTGTATACACTCAAAAAAATAGTAAAATTTCGCTTTTTAGCTTATTTCAGATTTAAATTTTTTCTATCCTGCTAAGTGCTGTGAAATCGTCAAACTCCAGCAGGTCACCTTCGGCCAAGTCAGTGAAGGTAATTTCATTGGCCAGAATTTCTCCACGGATGTAGTCCGATTGATGTGTGACTGCCTCTTGCAGATCAGGATGTGGCTGAAGGTATAGGTGAATGCGGTCGGTGACTTGCAGACCGTGCTCTTTGCGTAAATTCTGGACACGGTTTATCAGGTCACGCGCCAGTCCTTCGCGGTAGAGGTCAGGTGTGATAGTAATATCGAGGGCTACGGTGAGGCCTTTTTCAACGGCTACTAGCCAACCAGGTATGTTGTCGGCAAAGATTTCGACCTCATCAGCTGTTATGGTTTCGGGTCCAGAGCTGAGCTGAAGAGTGATGGATCCATTGGTTTCAAGCATTTCGATTTGGGAGGGACTGAGGCTGGCAATGGCCTGTGCGGCTTCTTTCATGGCTTTTCCGAGGCGTGCACCCAGTTTTTTGAAGTCGGGTTTGGCGCGTTTTACGATTTTGCCTTGGTCTTTGGTCAGGATTTCGATTTCTTTGACATTGACTTCTGACTTGATTAGGTCAGCTACACGGGCAATGCGCTCAGCCAATTGCTGTTGAAGTGCGGGTATCATCACTTTTTGAAGGGGCTGGCGGACTCGGATTTTCTGGCGCTTTCGCAGAGAGAGTATCATACTGCAGATCTGCTGTGCCAGGTGGGTTTGTGCTTCGAGCTCGGGGTTGATTAGACTTTCGTCGGCCTTGGGCCAAGGAGCCAGGTGTACAGAAGGATGAGGCTCGGTACCAGTGGTGATGACCAAATTTCTATACAATTGCTCAGCATAAAAGGGGGCTATGGGGGCCATTAGTTTGGAAATAGTGAGAAGGCATTCGTAGAGGGTCTGATAGGCCGCTATTTTGTCGGCATTGTATTCCCCCTTCCAGAATCTACGCCGTGAAAGTCTGACGTACCAGTTGGAAAGATCTTCTGTAACAAAATACTGAATAGCCCGGCCGGCCTGTGTGGGCTCGTAGTCGTCGAACCACTCGGTGCAGCGCTTGATCAGGGTATGAAGCTCGGAGAGTATCCACAGATCGAGCTCGGTGCGCTGTGCCATGGGTACAGGTGACTCAGTGCATTTGAATCCATCCACATTGGCATAGAGAGCAAAAAAGCTGTAAGTATTGTGGAGGGTGCCAAAAAATTTGCGCTGTACTTCGACAAGGCCTTCAAAATCAAATTTCAGATTGTCCCAGGGCTGTGCGTTGGTGATCATATACCAGCGTAAAGTGTCCGAGCCATATTTTTCGATGGTATCAAAGGGGTCAATGGCATTACCGAGACGTTTGGACATCTTTTGGCCGTTTTTGTCCAATACGAGTCCGTTAGATATGACAGTCTTGTACGCGATGGTATCGTAAACCAGGGTGCTGATGGCATGGAGGGTATAAAACCATCCTCTGGTCTGATCCACTCCTTCGGCGATAAAATCAGCAGGATAGGGAAGTGCGCTGAGGTTTTCGCCAGTAGCAAACGGGTAGTGATACTGGGCAAACGGCATGGCTCCAGAATCAAACCACACATCGATCAGATCGTTTTCGCGGTACATAGGCCTCCCGTCCGAAGAGGTCAGCACAATACCGTCGATGTATGGTTTATGAAGGTCAAATTTTTCGTAGTTCTGTTTTGAAGTATCTTCCGGATTAAAGTCTTTTAGCGGGTTGTGGGTCATGTTTCCAAGTGCCACAGAGCGCTCTATTTCAGCTTTTAGCTCTGCCAGTGACCCTATGCACTTTTCTTCGGAGCCGTCTTCGGTGCGCCAAATAGGCAATGGAATGCCCCAAAAGCGCGACCGGGAGAGGTTCCAGTCGTTGATATTTTCGAGCCAATTTGCAAAACGGCCTGTTCCGGTAGATTGCGGTTTCCAGCGGATACGGCGGTTGTTTTCTACCAGGCGATCTTTTACAGCTCTTACATTGATAAACCAGCTGTCCAATGGATAATACAGAACAGGCTTATCGGTACGCCAGCAGTGTGGATAACTGTGTTCATATTTTTCAATTTTAAAGGCATGTCCTTCCATTTTTAGTTTCAAAGCAATGCGCTCATCTACAGAAAGATAATGCTTCAGCTCGGGAATTATGGGTTTAAGACAAATTTTTTGCTTTTCGTATTCAGCTTTAAGTTCCTCGTCTGTATAGTATTCGGTCTTTACATATTCTCCGGCAAACCCAAACTGTGGATCTGAAACGTGGTGAGTAAACCGGCCTTGTAGGTCTACAAGAGGCACAGGACGGCCATCACGATCCGGTACGAGCATGGGCGGTACTCCCCAATCAGCGGCAACTTTGGCATCGTCTGCCCCGAAAGTAGGAGCGGTATGCACGATACCGGTACCATCTTCTGTAGTGACAAAGTCGCCAGAAATCACCACAAATGCTTTTTCGGCATCTTTATATGGCAAAGCATAAGGCAACAATTGATGATACTGTAAACCGCACAGGGCCTCACCAGTACAGGTGCTGATAATACGGTAGGGGATTTTAGCTTTTGGATCGCCGGAGTAGGTGCCAATTTCTTCAGATGTAAATACCTGAATGAACTGCTTTCCGAAATTCTTTTCGATCAAATCACTGGCCTGTATTACGCGTTGTGGTTGATGGGTGTATGGGTTGAATGTTTCTATCAGTGCGTATTGGATGGCCGGCCCTACGGTGAGCGCGGTATTGGAAGGCAGGGTCCATGGTGTGGTAGTCCAGGCCAGAATTCCATCCCCTGGAAGAAATTCGGTGCCGAATGCACGGGCAAAAATTTCCCTGTTGGACGGCTGATCGCGCAGTTGGAAAATCGCCACCACTGAAGTATCCTTTATGTTGCGGTAGCATCCGGGCTGATTGAGCTCATGCGAAGACAACCCGGTGCCAGCCTTGGGTGAATAAGGCTGTATGGTATATCCTTTGTACAGCAGGCCTTTGTCGTAAATCTTTTTGAGCAACCACCAGACAGATTCGATGTAGGCAGTTTCGTATGTGATGTAGGGATTTTTCAAATCAACCCAGTAACCAATTAACTCGGTCAGCTCATTCCACGCGTCAGTATATTTCATTACTTCACGCCGGCATGCAGCATTGTATTCTTCAATCGATATTTTTTTTCCTATGTCTTCTTTGGTGATGCCGAGCGTCTTTTCTACACTTAATTCAATGGGTAAACCGTGTGTATCCCAGCCTGCTTTGCGTATGACTTTGTAGCCGCGTTGGGTTTTATACCGGCAGAAGAGATCTTTGATGGTACGTGCCATTACGTGGTGAATTCCCGGCATCCCATTAGCACTTGGGGGACCTTCGTAAAAGACAAATTCAGGGGCCCCTTCGCGCTCTTCCACACTTCGCTCAAAAATTTTATTTTCCTTCCAGAATTCAATGATCTCCTTGTGAACAGCTGTCAGATTGAGCTGCTGATATTCTTTGAATTTTTCTGACATTCTTTCAAAAATCTTGTAAAAACGGCTGCGAAAATACCTATCACCAGCCCAATAAACCTGAAATTTTCTAATCCAGGCTGCCGATCCATTAGCAATACCCTTCAAATTTGCTGAAAAACTGTTGCAAATTTTCAGCCTACTACACGTCGAAGGAGATTGTTGAGCTTCTGACGCAGCTGAATTTTATTGAGGATGAGTCTATTTATCTGAAGGCGCTGGGATTCGTCTTCAGTTTGTGAAAGGGCATTGGTCAGTTCGCCAATATTGAGCGCCAAATGCTGGTCTTTGAAGCGTAGGATGGTTTCTATGGTATCGATTTCGAGGAGTTGGTTAAAATCGGT
Organism: Schleiferia thermophila; assembly: GCF_003337435.1. GTDB lineage: Bacteria > Bacteroidota > Bacteroidia > Flavobacteriales > Schleiferiaceae > Schleiferia > Schleiferia thermophila. The sequence continues at coordinate 468,735 of NZ_QPJS01000001.1, read as the reverse complement.
GACATAGATTCCTTTATTTTCCCAATTTGGACTGATCTTGTAAGTGATGGATGAGAGCTCTGCATACAGGGAGTCGATGGATTGATGACGTATAAAGTCCTGGCTTTCAGGGAATTTATTATGATTTCTAAAATATTTAAAAATCATATCTGCCAAGACGTTGTGCTCGGGGTGTGTAAAAGCAAGCTGGTCTTCGAGGAGACTATCATAAATAAGTTCGCCAATGCGGGCAGAAAATTTCTGACTGTGGTCAAAGGGATTGGTGAAGTTGTCCTCACGGTTTGCAAAATTGACCAGCAGCCAGAGCAGCTGCCGCTCGATGTAGTAGAGCTTTGAATTTCGGGGCTCAGATTTGGGATTTTCGACCACCTGAAGTTTGGGTGCAGTTGTGCGCTGCCGGTTTTGTTCATCTTTCAGGAGTTCTTTTTGCAGGCGCGCCTGAATGGTTCGAAGCTCCGTGGATAGGATGGTTTGATCGATACCTAAAATCTGGGCAGTGTCCCGGAGATAGATGGATTGCTTGAGCTCGCCTCTTAGATGGGCAATGCTTTCGAGTAATTCACGTGCAGCCTGAACTTTTTGGGTTGGGGTAGCTTCGGGGCCGGTCGCTAAAAACTGAGCTTTGAATCGGATGAAATCCTGGAGATTTTCCGAAATATATTCCTGGACTACTGATGATGAGTGCTGCCGGGCGAAGGAGTCAGGATCGTGACCTTCGGGGAAAAGCAGTACTCTGACATCGAAATCTTCTCTGAGAAACATATCAATGCCGCGCTGTGAGGCCTTGATGCCTGCAGGATCTCCATCGAAAAGGATGGCTACGCGACCCGTGAGCTGACGGATGAGTCGAATCTGGCTTTCAGTGAGCGATGTACCGCTGGAAGCAACCACATTTTCGATACCTGCCTGATAAAGCGAAATGACATCCGTGTAGCCTTCAGCCAAAAAGCACATATCCGCCTTTGCTATTGATTTACGAGCATGGTAGAGGCCATAGAGGATTTTGCTCTTGTTGTAGATGGGGCATTCGGGAGAATTGATGTATTTGGCAGCTTTAGCTTGTGAGTTCATGATGCGACCGGCAAATCCGGCCACACGTCCTGCACGGTCCACAATTGGAAAAATGACTCGCTCGCGAAAAGCATCGTAAAGTTCGCCCTTCTCTGAACGCTTTACAAGGCCAAGTTCGAGGAGGTATTCGAGATTGTGGCCTGCCTGGTTGGCTGCATTCAAAAGTGCCTGTGGGTTGGTAGGAGAATATCCAAGCTGAAACTTTCGTATGGTAGCATCCGTGAAACTGCGCTCTCTGAAATATACCAAACCTACGGCGCGCCCTTCTTCAGTCTGCCAAAGCTGCTCTTCAAACCATCGGCGCGCCCAATCGTTGACGATGTAAAGACTTTCTTCCCGGGTTTTTTGGGAGATTTCCTCAGTTGTTAGTTCACGCTCCTCAATGGGAATACCATACTTTTTGGCTATGTAGCGCAGTGCTTCCTGATACGTCATTTTTTCGTATTCCATCAGGAAGGTGATGGCATTGCCGCCAATGCCCGACGAAAAGCATTTGAATATCTGTTTGGAAGGACTTACATAAAAGGAGGGCGTTTTTTCATTGGTAAAGGGGGAAAGGGCCTTGTAATTGGAACCGGCTTTCTTCAAGTGTACGAAGTCGCCAATGACTTCTTCAATCCGCATTGTTTCATAGATCTGATCGATGGTGCTCTTGCTAATCATCGGGCGGAAGAATTTTTCTGATAATAAAATGCCGGTATGAGCAGCATCATAAAGAAAGGATTGACTACCAAACGGTGCAGATGGCTGAGAAACCAGCGAAGCGAATCCCAAAACCAGATAACGCCTGTTATATAAAATGGCATCAATACTATGGCCTCAACAAGAAATACGGCAAATGCAAAATTCATATATTTTTTTTCATAAAACAGCGACCAAAGGATTCCCAAAGCCATCGTGTCGTTGATCAAAAATCGGGCGTATTTGGATATGAAAAATTTTAGGGGATCGAAGTCCGGTACCTTATCGGAGGAAGCACCTGTGTCATAAAAGCCGGAATAGAACCATTCTCTCTGAAACAAGTATACCAATACAAGGACAATCAGACAGGCGGTGCCGACGAGGTATCGCCTGATTTGCAGGTCAGACATGAAACTTTACATTTGAGTCACGAAAGTATTTAATGGCTGCTTATAGAAAGGAATAAATGATATAAACAAACAATTGGTGATAAAATACTATTGATTTACAATAGATTAACGCACACTTAATACACCTTACATGAAATTTGCAAAAACACGCCATTGGAAAAACGAAGAGAAGTCAGTCTGGTAGTACTATCGGATGTACATCTGGGTACCTATGGTTGCCGGGCAAAGGAGTTGCATAAATATCTGAAAAGCATAAGGCCTCAAATACTAGTGCTGAATGGTGACATCATCGATATCTGGAATTTCAGAAAGAGTTATTTCCCGGCCTCACACCTGAAAGTAATCAAGCAGGTAATAAATCTCATGAGCAAAGGAACAAATGTGTACTACCTCACAGGCAACCACGATGAAATGTTGAGAAAATTCAGTGAGTTTTCCATGGGAAACTTCACATTGGCCGACAAACTGGTGATTGACCTGGACGGTGGCAGGAAAGCCTGGATCTTTCACGGTGATGTCTTTGATGCAAGCATTCAAAATGCCAAGTGGCTGGCCAAACTCGGAGGTTGGGGCTATGATGTATTGATTATGATCAACAGCCTTGTAAATTACCTGCTGGAAAAAATGGGAAGGGAAAAATATTCGCTCTCTAAAAAAATCAAAAACAGCGTGAAAAAAGCCGTAAAATACATTACGGACTTTGAGCGAACAGCAGCTGAACTGGCTATAGACAATGGTATGGACTATGTAATCTGCGGGCATATTCATCAGCCTCAGATGAGAGAAGTGATCAACAAGAAAGGAAAAACCATATACCTCAATTCAGGCGACTGGGTAGAAAATCTCACTTCTCTTGAATATCGCGAGGGTGAGTGGCATATCTTCAGATTTGAGGAAGAATTTTGCGAGGAAGAAAATTCCACAGATGAGCCAGACCTTGATCCCATAGACCTGGACAGGCTCTGGTTGAGAATTGCAGCCTTTCAACCAGAAGTTCGATGAAGCGGATTCTCTATGCCATCCAAGGCACAGGCAACGGCCACATGGCCAGAGCACTGGTGCTCCTGCCTCTTTTGAAAAAATATTTTAAAGTAGATGTGCTCATCAGCGGAAGACAAAGCAATCTGTCACCGCCCTTTGAGATTCAGTTCAGGTGCTCGGGGCTAAGCTTTGTATATGATAAATCGGGCGGCCTGAGTTATTCAAAGACACTGCTGGAAAATAATTTAGGGAAGATTGTCAGAGAAATTAAAAGTCTGCCGGTCCATCAATATGATTTGATCATCAACGACTTTGAACCCATTAGTGCCTATGCAGCAAAGTTAAGAGGTGTGCCATCCCTGGCTTTCAGTCATCAAGCATCTTTTTTAAGCAAGAACACTCCAAGACCTTCGAGGAAAAGTCTGGTAGGCGAATTTATTTTGAAGCATTACGCACCCTGCAGCCATTCGATAGGACTTCACTTTCGCAGATATGAAAAGTGGATTTTGCCTCCTGTCATCAGGCCGGAGATTTTAGAATCAAATCCTGTTGATTCGGGCGAGTTTGTAGTGTATTTACCTGCTTACGGCGACTCTGTTTTATGGAAAATACTTTCAAAAATTGATGCCCCCTTCAGAGTCTTTTCAAAATATGCGGCTTTTTGGTACAAAAAGGGAAATGTAACCTTTGAGCCTGCCAATGCAAAAGAGTTCAGCCGAAGGCTGATTTCATGCAGCGGTGTCATTACTGGGGCAGGTTTTGAAACGCCAGCCGAAGCTTTATACCTGAGGAAAAAGCTGCTCTGTATTCCCATAAAAGGACAATACGAACAATATTGCAATGCAGAAGCTCTCAGGCAGCTGAATGTAAAAGTGCTTGACAAACTTTCGACAAAGGCTGTACAGAATTGGCTTATAGAAGGAAGCTCTGCGGATTGGCCCGAACGAAGCATGGCTGGCCGGCTGACAGAAAAAATTCCCGACCTTATCTACTCAATCATCGACGGGCAGGGAATCGATCAAATAATCCCTTTGGAAGCAAATGTGGCAGAAAACACCTGGTAAAGCTATTCTACTATTTCTCCAATCAGGTCGTATTCAGTGCTCTCGGTGATTTTCACATTATAAAACTCACCCAGTCTCAAATACGTGTCTGATTCCATCGGTACGAGGACCTCATTGTCCACATCTGGGGAGTCAAATTCGGTGCGTCCTACATAATATCCGGCCTCTGTCCGATCAAAGAGCACCTTAAAAGTTTGTCCTACTTTTGTCTGATTGAGCTCTTCGGATATTTTTTGCTGGACGGCCATAATTTCATTAGCCCTATATTGCTTTACTTCTTCCGGTACATCATCTGAAAGCTGGTGAGCATGCGTATTTTCTTCGTGAGAATACGTAAAACAACCAAGGCGGTCAAAACGGGTTTCACGCACCCAATCTTTGAGAACTTGAAAATCTTCTTCGGATTCACCGGGATATCCAACAATCAAGGTGGTACGGATGGCTATTCCGGGCACTTTTTGCCGCATAAGCGCCAGCAGGCGGTCTGTTTTTTCGCGTGTGGTGCCTCGACGCATGCTTTTCAAGATGGGGTCACTGATGTGCTGAAGTGGTATATCGACATAGTTGCAAATCTTTGGTTCTGTTGCTATTACATCCAAAACCTCTTCCGGGAACCCCGCCGGATACAGATAATGCAAGCGAATCCACTCGATCCCTTCTACCTTCACCAATTCTCTCAGTAGTCTGGCCAGCTCGCGCTTTTTGTAGAGATCAAGCCCGTAATAGGTCAGGTCCTGAGCTATGAGGATGAGCTCTTTTACCCCTTTGGCAGCCAGTTTATTGGCTTGATTTACCAGTTCTTCGATGGGAGTGCTTTTATGGCCGCCCCGCATCAGCGGTATGGCACAGAAGGAACAAGGCCTGTCACAGCCTTCAGAAATTTTTAAATAGGCATAATGGGATGGTGTAGTGAGCAGCCTCTCGCCCACAAGCTCATGTTTGTAGTCGGCACCGAGCACCTTGAGCAGGCGCGGCAGATCTCTGGTGCCAAAATATTGGTCCACTTCCGGAATTTCCTTTTCCAGATCGGGCTTATAGCGCTCGCTCAGACAGCCGGTCACATAGACTTTTTCTACCTTGCCTCTCTCTTTTAGGTCCACATAATGCAGTATCGTATCGATGCTCTCCTGCTTTGCATTGTTGATAAATCCGCAGGTATTAATCACCACAATATCACCCGCGGGTGCTTCGGCCACTACCTCTTTGCCATTGGCTCTCAATTGCCCCATCAGCACTTCGCTGTCGTAGAGATTTTTTGAGCAGCCGAGGGTTATTACATTTATGGTTTTCTTTTTAAGGCTTTTGGTTCGCATGGTCGTTTTCGATAAATTTTTTGTATAAATCTGGTCTTCTTTCTTTGGTTCTTTGAAGGGATTGGTCTAATCTCCACTGCTCAATTTTTGCCTGGTGACCGCTCAGAAGGACATCCGGAACTTTCCATCCCATAAAATCCGGCGGCCTGGTATACACCGGAGGTGCCAATAAGCCATCTTGAAACGTATCTGTCAGAGCCGAAGTCTCGTCATTGAGTACACCCGGAATGAGGCGAATGACGGCATCGGCTACGACGGCAGCTGCAAGCTCTCCACCGGAAATGACATAATCGCCAATGGAAATTTCCAGAGTGACAAGCATGTCGCGCAGCCTTTGATCGATTCCTTTGTAATGACCGCAAATCATCATCAAATTTTCCTGTAGTGACAGCCGATTGGCCATCGGTTGGTCGAAGCGCTTACCATCAGGGGTCATGTAGATGATTTCGTCGTAATGGCGCTCTTCTTTGAGATGCTGAACAACATTGTAAATGGGTTCTATCATCATTACCATTCCGGCTCCACCACCATACTGATAGTCATCCACCTGCTGGTGCCGGCCAAGGCCCCATGGCCTCAGGTCGTGCACTACCACCTGAGCCAAACCTCTTTCCTGTGCTCTCTTTAAAATGCTGTGGCTAAAGGGTCCTGAGAGCAATTCCGGGTGAACGGTGATGATGTCTATTCTCATCGGCAAATCACAGATTAATCAAATGCCGGCCTCTCAATCCTAAAAACAAGCCAATACTGCCACCATACACGGCACCAAAGAGTACATCGGTAGGGTAATGCACTCCAAGATACATTCGACTGTATGAAACAAATGTAGCCCACACCACTAGCAGCAAGGGTAGTAATTTGTTTCGCCTGAAGACCAGTGCCGAAAACATTCCGGCTAGCATAAAGGAATTGGCTGCGTGACTGGAAATAAAACCATAGAGACCTCCACAACCCGCTGGCAATCGCAACACTTCCTGCAACTCTTCTACATGGCAAGGCCTAAGACGCTTGATCGTGTTTTTGAACACCCATACCGAACCAGCATCACTAAGCACCAGTCCAATGGCCAAAAGCACTAGTACGCCGACAAGGCCTCTCCGGCCCGACTTTTTCCAAACCCACCATAGCAAAAAACCGTAGAGGGGCATCCAGGTCCACCTGCCAGTTACCAACAGCCAAAAGGCATCCATCCGTTCACTGCCTGTGCCGTTGATGTAGAGCAGAAGGTTTGTGTCGTTTTCAATAAACCATGTCCAGAAATCACTCATTGATCAGCTTCCACAATTTGTCTTTGAGTACGTCGAGATTCATTTGTGCCACTGAAGATATCAGCACATAATCGATATCTTTTGGAATTTTTCGATGCATGTTTTGCATACTTTGCGCATCGAGCAGGTCACACTTTGTTACGGCCAACAGCCGACGCTTGTCCAGGAGCTCGGGATTGTATTTGCGCAGTTCATTGACCAGGATTTTGTATTCTTTTGAAATGCTTTCGCTAGTTGCCGGAATCATAAAGAGCAACACACTGTTTCGCTCTATGTGACGGAGAAATCGGTGTCCAAGTCCACGACCATCAGCAGCTCCTTCAATGATCCCCGGAATATCGGCCATGACAAACGATTGAAAATCCCTGTAGGGCACAATTCCAAGATTGGGCACCAGTGTGGTGAAGGGATAATCTGCTATTTCAGGTTTTGCAGCTGTGATGGTGGCCAGAAGTGTGGATTTTCCAGCATTTGGAAATCCCACCAGCCCCACATCAGCCAGTACTTTCAATTCGAGCACTCTCCAACCCTCTTCGCCCGGCTCACCAGGCTGTGCATAACGCGGAGTCTGATTGGTCGGCGATTTAAAGTGTGTGTTTCCAAGTCCTCCTCTGCCTCCTCGCATCAGGATGTATTCCTGTCCAGGTTCTGTAAGTTCACACTCTACTTCACCGGTATCGGGGTTTTTCACTACTGTGCCTAGAGGTACTTCCACCACCACATCTTTACCCTGGCGACCCGTGCAGTTGTTGGCTGAGCCGTTTTCGCCTGCTTCAGCTTTGATGTGTTTCTGATATTTCAAGTGCAGCAAGGTCCACATTTGTGGATTGGCACGTAAGATCACATGGCCTCCTCTTCCGCCATCACCTCCGTCAGGACCGCCTTTGGGCACATACTTTGCCCTGCGGAGGTGCGCTGATCCGGCTCCGCCCTTGCCGCTGGCAAACCATATCTTTACATAGTCCACAAAGTTAGACCCTGACATAAAGTATTGAAAATCAGTTTTTAATTTTAATTGAAAAAAGGCCTGCAAATATACCCGCCGTAGCAGTTCTACAATCCTAAATCACTGATAATATGATGGCCTGAAACTCAACCTCTATCCGAACCATCGTGCCCCCTGCAGTACTAGTAATCTGGTCATTTTACTCGTGAACCTCACACCGGCTGCCCCGCTCCAATAAATTGAAAATCTAGGTATCGTCCCGTGTCAAAATTAGAGGAGAGCTTACTGTGCTTGAGTATTTTATTTGTCAATTGTGTGACTTTCCAGAAATTTTTTAATCCAAAGGACAGGCTAAAATTCACGCCATTTTTTTGACATGTGAACTTTACATTCGCACATTCGCAAATCAAAAACCCATTGTAAAGAATGAAAAAAAATCTGTTAATCCTCGGATTGGCCCTTGGGCTCATCTTTCCACCGGCACTCAAAGCCAACGAAGGCATGTGGTTTCTCATGCACATTGCCAGGCTCAACTATCGCGATATGCAAAAGTTAGGTCTGCAACTGACCGCTGAGGAAATTTATTCCATCAACAATACCAGCCTTAAAGATGCAGTCGTACAATTCAACGGAGGCTGTACAGCCGAACTCATTTCCAATGATGGTCTCCTGCTCACCAACCATCATTGCGGATATGGTGCCATTGCCGAGCTCTCCACTCCGGAAAACAACTACCTCCGTGATGGATTCTGGGCCCAAACCAGAGAACAAGAACTCAAACCCAAGTCGCTCTTTGTGAGATTTTTTATCCGCATGGACGACGTAACCGACCGAATCCTCAGCAAGGTAAACAACTTCATGACCGAACAAGAGAGAGAAAAAATCATTCGCGAAGAGTCTGCATTAATTGAAAAAGAAAACAGCGAAGGTGGCAAATACATAGTATCCGTTCGTTCATTTTATGAAGGCAACGAATTTTATTACTTTGTCTATCAAGACTATACCGATGTGCGCCTGGTAGGTACACCACCTGAAAGCATCGGAAAATTCGGAGGCGATACCGACAATTGGGAGTGGCCCCGCCACACCGGAGATTTTTCACTCTTCAGAGTTTATGCAGGCGCCGACAATCAACCGGCTGCCTACAGCAAAGCCAATGTTCCCTTCAAGCCCAAACATTATTTTCCCATATCGCTGGCCGGTTTTAAAGAAGGCGACTTTGCCATGATTTTAGGCTATCCGGGACGTACCAACCGATGGCTGCCATCAGCCGGCGTGCAGCAAAACATTTCCTACGCCTACCCGGCTTGGGTCGAAGGCTCTAAACTCGGAATGGATGTAATGAAAAAATACATGGACAAAGAAGACGCCATAAGGCTAATGTATGCCACCAAATACTCCCAAGTAGCCAACTACTGGAAAAATCGCCAGGGAATGATTGATGCACTAACCAAGCATCGCACCGTGGCTACCCGCGCCAAGCAAGAAAGAGACTTTCAACGTTGGGCCAACAGAGCTGAAAACCGGGAACTATACGGCAATGTACTGTCCGATATCCAGGCCTACTACGAAGCTACAAACCACAAGGCACGGCATGATAATTATCTGCTGACCACCCTGCGTACAGCCTCACTCGCAATCTTGCCTGTGCGGATCAAAAATTCTGTTGATGCCATGCTTAAAGCCGATGGCGACCGCAGAGCTTTGGTTAAGGACAGAATCCTTGCCACCATCGACGAGCAATATGCTTCAATGCACATGCCTTTGGAAGAGGATGTTCTGGCAGCACAATTGGCTTTATACAGTTCAAAATCAAAGCCTTACCCGATAGCTCCCTACATCGCCGACCTGAACAAAAAAGTCGGAGACAACTTCCACCCCTATATCGCCAATGCGATGAAAATCAGCATTTTCGCTTCTGCCGAAAGGCTTAAAGCTGCTATTGAACTTGAAGATCCAACGGTGATCGAAAGCGATCCGATTTACCGAATTTCCAATGCACTTTTCGAAAAATACCGAGAAGAAACTCCGGAACAAAAAGAACTGGACGCCAAATACAGAAGGGCTTTCAGATTGCTGGTAGATGGTACACGAAAAGCCAACCCTAAAAAAGCGTTTTATCCAGATGCCAACAGCACCCTGCGACTCACCTACGGCACAGTGCGTTCCCTACCAAAAGATCCCAGAAACGATGCGGCCAAAAACTATTACACCACCCTGCGCGGTACCATTGCCAAGTATAAACCCGGCGATGAAGAATTTGACCTCCCACAGCGCCTTATCGATTTATATAATGCAGGCGACTTCGGCCCTTACGCCGATAAAGCCGGGTTCATGCCTGTTAATTTCCTGACGGACAACGACATCACAGGAGGCAACTCAGGCTCTCCCGTCCTCAACGGTAAAGGTGAGCTGATCGGATGCGCCTTTGACGGAAACATTGAAGCCATGGCCGGCGATGTGATATTCGACAATAAACTTCAGCGAACCATCAATGTGGACATTCGCTATGTGCTGTTTATCATCGACAAATTTGCCAACGCCGGTCACCTGCTCGAAGAGATGGAAATCAGACGATAACTTCCAGCTTTACGTACCCCTTTTAAGACCCGGCATTCGCCGGGTTTTTTTTTAAAAAAACAAGTTCTTTTTAATCATTCTAAACTATATTTTTGTTATCGTCAAAAATGAAGATGAACACAGCTGTTTTTTCCGTAGAAGATATCCGCAGGGACTTTCCAATCCTTTCCACCAGAATACATCACAACAAGCCATTGGTATATTTTGACAATGCGGCTACATCACAAAAACCCCTTCAGGTTATTAACTCCATATCAGAATACTACAATCACTACAACAGCAACGTGCATCGCGGTGTGCACGCGTTGAGCCAATTGGCTACAGAAGCCATGGAAGCAGCTCGGGAATACATTCGCCTACATCTGAATGCCCGATTTGCTCACGAAATCCTCTTTGTACGTGGTGTGACCGAAGCAGCCAATCTGGTAGCAAACAGCTACCTCAGCACAGTGCCAAAAGACCAGCAGGTAGTCTTTTCAGCATTGGAACACCACTCCAACATAGTTCCCTGGCAACTGGCCGCAGAGCGTTACGGCCTTCATTTGAATGTAATCCCTATGAACCACGACGGCACACTCGACCTGCAGGCATATGAAGACATCCTCACAGCGCGTCCGACTGCCCTGGTAGCCGTAAATCATATCTCCAATGCTCTTGGCACCATCAATCCTGTCAGACAAATGGCCGAAATGGCCCATCGGGCAGGAGCGGTCATCTTCATAGACGGAGCACAGAGCATTCCGCACATGGAAGTCGACGTACAGGCCATAGGAGCCGATTTCTATGCCTTCTCAGGTCACAAAGCGTATGGCCCTACCGGTATTGGTATCTTGTATGGTCGGGAAGAATTGCTTGACAGTATGCCTCCCTATATGGGCGGTGGTGAAATGATCAAGACCGTCACTTACCAAAAGAGCACCTGGGCCGACCTTCCGTTTAAATTCGAAGCGGGCACCCCTGATATTGCCGGCACCATCGGCCTTAAAGAAGCCATCCGATATCTCCGGAACATCGGCCTGGAACAAATAGCAGCTTACGAAAATGAACTGCTGAGCTATGCCACCGATGCCCTTAACAACCTCGATGGCCTGCATATCTACGGACAAGCCCCCGGTAAAGCCCCTGTAATAAGCTTTATTCCTGATGGTTGCCACCCGTATGACATCGGCACCCTCCTCGACCAGCAGGGAATTGCCGTGCGCACAGGTCACCACTGCGCTCAGCCGATTATGGATTATTACGGCATTCCAGGCACAGTCAGAGCTTCATTTGCATTTTACAACACAAAGGAAGAAATTGATTATTTCATTGCCAAACTCGAACGGGCCATCCAAATGCTCCGATAGCATCCATATCAGCCAATGCTCCAACCTGCGTTCGTTCGTCATTAAATTTCCGAAAAACACCTGCACTTCCGCCTGTACTTTCAAGCAGGGTTTTTTATTTTTGGCAGAAATACACATCTGCTCTTATGAATTTTGACAATCCCTTCGACAAACATGTCACCCTAACCTACCACCTTTACAACAGTCTTTTTCTCACCATCCCATACAAAGGAATCCAAACAGCAGGCCCCTACATCCCCATATTGCACAAAAAATCTTCAGAAGGTCTTGAAAATCAAATATCTCCGGAAGAGATCATCCACAGTTTTTTCCATGACCACTACCCGGTCGCTTCCGAAAACGACAAAATCGACTTCCTCTTTCGCGTAGTCCAGTATATTGAGCGCCAGGTCGTACTCTTTGATGCCGTAGAAGACGCTGCCTTTGAAAAACTCCACGACCCCCAGGGAAAAGGCTCACTGGCCTTTCTGATCCAGGAAGCCAAAGCCGAAAATCTTCTGGAGCAACTAGGCCATGAGCTCAGCAGGTTTGGCATACGAGTAGTCCTTACGGCACATCCTACACAATTCTACCCAGGCCATATCTTGAGCATCATCACCGACATGGAGCAAGCCATACGAAAAGGCAGCCCATCCGAAGTCACCACGCTGCTGCGCCAGCTCGGACTCACCGCCATGTATAGGCGCAGCAAGCCAACACCGTTGGAAGAAGCCATCTCCCTCATCTGGTATCTGGAAAACATCTTTTACGACGTAAACGCTCAAATCCACACCTTTCTCGTGGAAAAAGTACCCAATTACACTTTTAATCCCCATCTCATCACGACAGGTTTCTGGCCCGGTGGCGATCGCGACGGAAATCCCACCGTTAATTCCAATACCACCATCGAAACTTGCAAACGCCTAAAAGAAAGTATCCTGCGCTGTTACCTGAAAGATATCCGAGCTCTGAAACGCAAGCTCACCTTTCCCGGAGTTGACTAGAAACTCAGACTAATCGAACTGCGCGTCCAATCCACCATCTATCGTCACGACGACCGCTACTACAACACCCCACAGGAGCTCTCCTCCGACCTGAAAGAAATCGCTCAAATCCTCGAGAGAGACTTTCTCTCCATTCACCGGGAAGAAGTAGATACACTCCTCCGCCAAATCGAAACCTTCGGCTTTCATTTCGCCCCCCTTGACATCCGGCAGGACTCCCGCGTACATCGCTCCTGGGCCCTCGAATACCTGGAATACAAAGGACTTAAAACCCACTACGATTCCCTCGTCACAGAGGACGAAAAAATCAACTTCTGGTGGAACACCCCTTTCAATCCCACCTCAGATGAGCTTCTCTTTCTCTCTCCCGAGATGGCCGATGCTGTCCGCCTGGTCAGAGCCATTCAGATGATAAATATTCAAAACGGGCCAAAAGCCATCGAACGCTACATCATCTCCAATACCCAAAAAGCTGAAGACCTTGCAATATTGAAATTTCTCCTCTCAGCTGCCGGACCCGATTTTTATCTGAATATTAAGCCCATACCCCTGTTTGAAACCATCAATGACCTCGAAAACTCCGTCGATACCCTTACAACACTATTTTCCAATCCAAAATACTACCATTGGATTTCCTCCCATCACCATCGGCAGACCGTGATGCTCGGCTTTAGCGATGGCACCAAGGATGGTGGATATCTCATGGCCAATATAGCCATTCACCAGGCCAAAGTCCGCCTTACATCCCTTTGCCGCCAATTTGGCATCGAGCCCATCTTCTTTGACGGTCGTGGAGGTCCCCCCGCTCGCGGAGGTGGCGATACACACCTCTACTACGCAGCACAAGGAGCCGATATTGCTTGCTCCGAAATCCAAATCACCATTCAAGGCCAAACCATATCCAGCAAATTTGGAAACCATCAAGCCGCCCGCTTCAACCTCGAACAACTCCTTACCGCCGGTATCGGACGGCATCTGTTCCGAAACAACATCCCCACCATCCAACCCGCCAACAAAGAACTCTTCTCACAACTGGCCGAAATCGCCTACCAAAAGTATCTCAACCTGAAAAATCACCCCTCATTCACCGATTATCTACTTCATGCCACCCCTTTGCCCTACTACGCAGAAACCAACATTAGCTCCAGACCCGCTAAACGAGGCCGCACCGAAAAACTCTCCCTCGACGACCTGCGCGCCATACCTTTCGTCGGCACCTGGGCACAAATGAAACAAAACGTCCCCGGCTACTACGGCTTCGGAACAGCCCTGAAACATGCCATTGACCAGGGATACCTCGACCAGCTGAAATCAGCCTTCCACCAATCAAAATTCTTCCGCGCACTGGTACTCAATAGCATGCAGTCCCTGGCCAAAACCAACTTCAAACTCACCGCCCATCTCTCCCAGGACCCTACATACGGAACCATCTGGCAAGACCTCAAAGCCGAAGCCGACCTCACCAAAGAAATGCTCCTCAAAATAACCGGTTACTCTCAACTGCTTCAGGAAGCCCCCACCAATCGAAAATCCATAGCCATACGCGAAGAGATGATTCTGCCACTGGCCGTCATCCAGCAATATGCCCTGCATAAAACCAGAACCCTACCACCCGATGACCCCACACTGCCAGCCTACAAAAAACTCATCGTACGCTGCTTCTTTGGCAATATCAACGCAGGCCGAAACAGCGCCTGACCATCCCCATTACCCCATCCTTTCCTATCATTGCACACCCTAAAATCTTCCAAACCGATGAACCTGAAGGCAAACCTCAAAACCCAACTCCTCACTCTGGCCCTGCTCATTGCTCATACCACCCGCGCAGTCGAAGGCATGTGGCTCCCTATGCTCCTTGCCCAGCTCAACGAAAGCGAAATGAAAACCCTCGGCATGCGCATCTCAGCTCACGACATCTACTCCGTCAATCAAGCCTCTCTAAAAGACGCCATCGTACAGTTTGGCGGAGGATGCACCGGAGAAATCATCTCCTCAAAAGGACTCCTCCTTACCAATCACCACTGCGGATACGGACAAATCCAATACCACAGCACCGTAGAACGCGACCTGCTCAAAAACGGCTTCTGGGCCATGTCCCAAACCGAAGAACTCAAAAACCCGGGCCTCACCGCCATGTTTGTCCGCTACATGGAAGACGTAACCAACGACATCCTCCGCGGCACTCACCAACTTCCAGCCGCCGACAAGCAACAAAAAATCCAGGAAAACATCCAGACACTCATCCGAAAAAAGAAAGCACAGGAAGGCTATGACTACATCATCAGACCCTTCTACCACGGCAATCAATACATCCTTTTTGCCACCGAAACCTATAAAGACATCCGGCTCGTAGGTGCACCCCCCTCCTCCATTGGAAAATACGGAGCCGACACCGACAACTGGGTCTGGCCCCGCCACACCGGCGACTTCGCACTCTTCCGCGTATATGCCGACCACAACAATAAACCCGCCGACATATCCGACAACAATAAACCCCTCACCCCACGCAACTTTCTGAAAATATACCTCGGCGGTGTACAACCCGGCGACTTTACCATGATTTTTGGCTTTCCCGGACGTACCAATCAATACCTGCCCTCCAACGAAATTCACAACATCGCCAACATCTACAACCCCGCCAAAATCCAAATTCGCGACACCCTCCTCTCCCTGCTCGACCGCCGGATGCGCACCAGCGACCAGGTTCGGATCCAGTACGCAGCCAAGTACGCCCGCATCGCCAACGCCTGGAAAAAGTGGATCGGCGAATCACAAGGCCTCCGCGAAACCAACGCCGTCGACCGCAGGCGAACCTTCGAAACAGAGTTTACCAACCGCCTCCGGCAAAACCCCGACCTCCTCAGCCAATATGAGCACACACTCCCGGCCCTCCAAAAAGCTTACGACGACCTCATCCCCTACCAGCTCGCCCGCGACTATTACATCGAAATCGCCATACAAGGAATCGAACTGATGAACTTCGCCCGCAACTTCATCCCCCTCATCGACCTGCCCGACACCGCCCGAATCAACCGAATCAAACAAAACAAAGACCGAATCCTCTCTACCATTGCCGACTTCACCAAAGACTTCGACCCCAACGCCGACGGAGAAGCCTTCGAACGCCTCCTCCATCTCTACCTGACCGCCAACCTGCAAATAGCCCCTGCTCCTGCCCTCACCCGCCACCAAAAACACATCCTCCGCGACCGCCAGCGCTTCCGTCAGCGCATCTACGACCGCTCTTACCTCCACACCATCCTGCAGCAGGCTCCCAACCTCACCGATGCCCAGTGGGCCACCGCACTCCGCAAGCTCGCTCGCGACCCCCTCTTTACCCTCTCCAAAGACATGTACCAGCACTTCCTCACCCACATCAACCGCCCCTATGATAGCCTCAGCCTCATCGCACAAACATTGCAAGCCGACTACATGCGCGCCCTCATGGCCACATTCCCCGACCGGCGTTTCTACCCCGACGCCAACGGCACCCTCCGCGTCAGCTACGGCCAGGTCGAAGGCATGATGCCACGCGACGGCATCCGCTACCACCACCAAACCTTCGCCGAAGGAGTCCTGCAGAAATACATCCCCGGCGATTACGAATTCGACCTGCCACAGCGCTTCATCGATCTCTATCAACAGCGCCACTTCGGCCGATATGCCGACTCCGACGGCCGCCTGCCCGTATGCTTCATCGCCAGCAACCACACCACCGGCGGCAACTCCGGCAGCCCCGCCCTCAACGCCGACGGCTACCTCATCGGACTCAACTTCGACCGCCTCTGGGAAGGCACCATGAGCGACATCAACTACGACATCACCCGCTGCCGAAACATCATGGTCGACATCCGCTACATCCTCTGGGTTACCGACATCTACGCCGGAGCCGGCTACCTGCTCGACGAGATGGACATCATCCTGTAATCCCCTGTTGCAATTCCGTTTGGGCGCCTCCCCCGGCCGCTCCCTACCGGGCGGCCGGGGGCCGGTCTGCGGCTCCTATTCCCCTTGCAGATCGGGCGTGACTCATCGGGCTGCGGTGGCTCGCTCCCGCTCCGCCTCCTCGCCCGTGAGCCACATCGCCCGCCTGCCGCGGCTCATATCCGCCTCCGCCCTGGCGCATCCGCCTCAAAAACCAGTACCCAACCCTTCTCCAACCCTCCCGGCTCACCAATCCCACCCATTCTTTACCTACTCCTAAAACCCCTTCCACGACCAATCCGCCCTAAACACCATTCACCCCCCCCATAAAAACACCCTACATACCCCATAACCTGACTGCACCCAGAATCCACATCCTCCTCACCCTCAGGCAACACTCCTCTACCCCACCGCAAAAGTTATTTTTTCCCGCAGTCAATCCATATAATCCATTGGCAGAATACCTTTACACAAAATTCAAGCGATGAACAAAAGGGTATTAATCACCGGAGCAGCCGGCTTTCTCGGTTCACACCTCTGCGACAGATTCATACAAGAAGGATATGATGTAGTAGGCATGGACAATCTGATCACAGGCGATTTGAAAAACATCGAACACCTGTTCAAATACAAAGAATTCGAATTCTATCATCACGACGTTTCAAAATTTATTCACGTTCCCGGGCCTCTGGATTACATACTGCACTTTGCCTCACCAGCCAGCCCGATCGATTACCTGAAAATACCCATCCAAACCCTGAAAGTAGGCTCCCTGGGTGTGCACAACTGTCTCGGCCTTGCTATGGCTAAAAGAGCCAGAATACTTATAGCCAGCACCTCTGAAGTCTATGGAGACCCACTCGTACACCCCCAGACCGAAGAATACTGGGGAAATGTAAATCCCATCGGGCCCAGAGGCGTATACGACGAAGCCAAGCGATTCCAGGAAGCTATGACCATGGCCTATCACACCTACCACGGTCTGGAAACCAGAATCGTCCGCATATTCAACACCTACGGCCCCCGCATGCGCCTAAACGACGGTCGCGTACTACCCGCATTCATAGGCCAGGCGCTCAGAGGCGAAGACCTTACCGTCTTTGGCGATGGCAGCCAGACCAGGTCCTTCTGTTATGTCGATGACCTGATCGAAGGCATCTATCGCCTGTTGCTCAGCGACTATCCCTATCCCGTCAACATTGGCAATCCCGATGAAATCACCATACTCGAATTTGCCGAGGAAATCATCAAACTGACAGGAACCACCCAAAAAATAGTATTTAAACCCCTGCCTAAAGACGACCCCATGCAACGAAGGCCTGACATTACGAAAGCAAAGAAAATCCTCGGATGGGAACCAAAAGTCGGCCGCGCTGAAGGGTTAAAAATCACATATGAATACTTCAAGTCCCTGCCCACAGAAGAACTTTATAAGCAGGAGCACCGCGACTTTAAACAATACATCCGTAAATAAATTAAGCCCCTTCAATACGGGGCTTCTTTTAATCATTGAGCTTGAGTACCGCCAGGAAGGCTTTCTGTGGAATTTCCACACTTCCGATTTGCTTCATTCGCTTTTTGCCCTCCTTTTGTTTTTCGAGAAGCTTCCGTTTTCTGGTGATATCACCGCCGTAGCACTTAGCCGTTACATCTTTTCGGAGAGCACTGATGGTTTCTCTGGCGATTATTTTGGAACCAATAGCAGCCTGGATAGCAATCACAAACTGCTGACGAGGTATAAGTTCCTTCAGCTTTTCGCACATCTTTCGGCCAATTTCATACGCATTGGAGCGGTGCACCAGAGCCGACAGAGCATCTACCGGATCCCCGTTGATCAGTATATCCACCTTCACCAGATCACTCTCCCGGTAGCCGATCGGATAGTAATCAAAGGATGCATACCCCCTTGAAATGGATTTTAACCGGTCGTAAAAATCAAATACAATCTCAGCCAGCGGCATCTCAAAAGTCAGCTCTACGCGGTCCGAGGTCAGATAAACCTGATTTTTCAATATACCCCGCTTATCAATACACAGCTTCATGATAGAGCCGACATATTCGCTTTTAGAAATAATTTGCGCTTTGATGTAGGGCTCTTCAATTCGGTCCAGCTTCATAGGATCGGGGAAGTCAGCCGGATTGTTTACTTTCACCGGTTGTTCCGGGTTTTTCTTCATGTAAGCCAGATACGATACATTAGGCACCGTGGTGATGACATCCATGTTAAATTCTCTGTCGAGCCTCTCCTGGACGATTTCCATGTGCAGCATGCCCAAAAATCCGCATCTGAACCCGAAGCCCAGGGCCGCCGACGACTCCGGTTCAAATGTGAGCGAAGCATCGTTAAGCCTCAGTTTTTCCAGTGATGACCTCAGCTCTTCGTATTGATCGACTTCCACCGGATAAACCCCCGCAAATACCATCGGTTTGACCTCTTCAAAACCTTCTATAGGTTTATCGGCCGGCTTATCAGCAGAGGTGATCGTATCACCCACTTTAACCTCTCGGGCATCTTTGATACCTGAAACAATATAACCCACATTACCGGCCGAAATTTCTTCACGTGGGTACTGCTTCAGCTGCAATATGCCGATTTCATCCGCATCATACACTTTGTCAGTCGCCATAAATTTTACTTTTTGGCCCTTTCGAATGGTGCCGTTTACCACTTTGAAATAAGCCTCGATCCCCCTGTAAGGGTTGTACACAGAATCAAAAATTAAAGCCTGCAGCGGAGCATTCGGATCACCTTTTGGAGCCGGAATCTTGGTGATGATTGCTTCCAGGATTTTGTCTACACCAAAACCTGTTTTTCCACTGGCGTGAATGATATCTTCCTTATCGCATCCGATCAGATCGATGATCTGATCACTGACCTCCTCCGGATTGGCCGATGGAAGGTCTATCTTGTTGAGTACCGGAATGATTTCCAGATCATGTTCCAGAGCCAGATACAGATTGCTGATGGTCTGAGCCTGAATCCCCTGCGAAGCATCGACTATCAGCAAAGCCCCTTCGCAGGCAGCTATGGCTCGCGATACTTCGTAGCTGAAGTCCACATGACCCGGTGTATCAATAAGATTTAGGGTGTATTCCTTGCCGTTAAGTGAATAATACATCTGCACAGCATGGCTTTTTATGGTGATGCCCCTTTCCCTTTCCAGGTCCATATTGTCAAGGACCTGGTCCATTTTCTCCCGCTCGCTTATGGCATTGGTAAAATCCAATAGCCTGTCTGCCAGCGTGCTCTTGCCATGGTCGATATGCGCTATAATGCAAAAATTTCTGATGTGCTCCATTCGTCAGCCGTTCACTAAAAATTGAGCAAAAATACTTTCACTTAGTACTAAAAACCCCTTTCACCTAATTGAGTTTACAGACTTATTCCAAATCCTCAATGAATATTGAAATTTCTAGTCACTACAGCACAAATTCAAATGTAAACCTTTCAAGTTGCTGAGAAAAAAGCAAAGTATGCAAATCAAAATAATTACTTTAATCAAACAAATTTTATCTTAAACTCAAAGAACCGGAAATTATTCAAATTAAAAAGTAGTTTGGAGGGACAAAGTTTTCGATACCGTAACCAAAACTCAACAAAAATCTAAGAAAAATCTAATAACGTATGCTTAGGGCTCGGAAAGACAGAGAACCCTTTTTTCTTCGAAGTACACTTGTTTTAAGTACATAAAATAGTATGATTTAAATTGTTTTACATTGTTTTCCAAAGTATGGTTTGATTGTTCTGATTATATCATTGGCAGAGCAAAAATTAAAAAACCCTGCTTTGTTTGATTGATCCAGAGTATTTTAAACTACTTGTTTTGATGAATAAAAATTAATCCCTTAATTTGTCTGATAAAATTTCAAAACCACCAATAATGAATAAAATTCTCTCTTTTTTTATTCTGATCTTTTTGTTTTTTACGGCTGAGGTAAATGCGACACACGTAGCGGGAGCAGAGATCATGTACCGATATATTGGGGATAGCACCAATGTTCCCAGACAATATCTTGTGATTGTGAAATTGTATCGATTGCAGTCGTCTCCAGTAGCTTTGGCAGGAAGTGTAAGTTTATGTGTACGCTCCAGCTGTTTCTCCACCATGAATGTCACATTGCCCAAAATATCGCCCGCCACACTTGGTTACACCCCTATTACAAGCGGACCCGGTAGTGGAGGTTTTCTCACACCCGGACAGGATGAATGTGTATCTACTGCTCCAGGTGCTGGCTTTCAGGCGATTGAAACACACTGGTATCAGGGCGTAGTAACTCTTCCACAAAATTGTTCGGACGTTCGTTTTTCCCATTCTGTGGTATGTTGTAGAAATCCAAACCAAAATCTAGTTGGAGCAGGCAGCGCAACTCTCTATGTAGAAGCTTTGCTCAACAGCAACATTGGCAACAACACCTCTCCTCAATTTGTCACCTTTGCAGCAAAATCCTTTTGTACCGGAAAATATTTTGTTTGGTCTCAGGCTACAATCGAACCAGACGGAGACTCTGTCAGATACCGCTGGGCAAATCCTCAGGAGGGACCAAACTGCGGGCCGGGGGCCAACATGGCGTGGCAGCCGGGATATTCCGTTAATCAGCCATTTCCAATAGCTCCGGGTACCCAGATCATCATCGAAAACAACGGAAGTTTCAAATTTACCACTGGCACTACCACAGGGTTATTTGTCCTGAAGGTAGAAGTAGAAGAATATCGCTGGGATACAATTTTTCAGGTATGGGTACTGGTTGGAACTTCGCAAAGGGACATGCAGGTAAACTTTACCAACAACTGCAAACCCGAAGTACAAAACGGACCAAAAATCAATACCAACCTTCCGGGATTTACCAACGTAACCGAGCCGGCCGGTGGCTATGTACACGGATTTATGAGCAATTATGGTTATCCCCTCAACAACGACTCAATTCAGGATCCAACATCGCCTACCGGTTGGAGCAAGATCATCCCGATCGTACCTTACAATTGCTATGACAGCCTTGTAGAACTCGAATTTGATGTAAATATCCAATGTGAATCCATTACCGATGAAGGATCTGAATTTAGAATCGTAGGCCCTGACTCTATCTTAAGACCTGTAATTGGGGTGATAAAAAATTGTAATGTTGCACTGGAAACAAAGAAAATTCAGCTCAGACTTCACAAACCCTTTACGGTCAATGGAGATTATGTTCTTTACATCAAGAATGGAAATGACGGGAATACACTCCTGAATTCCTGTGGTTTCCCATTACCAGAATTCTATGCCATCATCATCCGGGTAACCAACTGCCCGAATCCCCTTTATGATCTCAAAAATGTTACCATTGAGAAAAACATGCATCCTTTTCTGGAGTGGGAAATTGATTCTCCCACAGTTAACATTCCCCTTATAGATGGTTGGAACATCTACCGAAGCGACGACAGCGGACAGACCTTCAATTTTATTGCCTTCCAAAACGTTCCTACCGATTTCTTTTTCAGAGATATTTCATTGAACACACCGGAAGTCAATTCAGGAATCTACCACTATCAGATTCAATTGGTTATGTCCCAACCTTTTTACATCACGAGATCTATCCGAAGCATCCTGCTCGATACACTGTATCAGACCGACTCAGTTATGGGACTGGTATGGAATCACTACGATGGTTGGCCAAACCCCAGATATACAGTTGAAATAGGAATAGAAGATAGTGTGACTCAGGAAATTGTTTGGGAAAAAATAGAAGCTGTGGGCAATCCGACGTTCGATACAGTATTTGAAGTCAAAAAACCTTGCGACGGTACTTCAAATCAAGACTACTGGCTGCGAGTAGTAGCCGATGACACCTCAGGTATTAATGCCAAATACCTCAGCATATCAAACTATGAAAAATTTACGTGCACCGAAAATCCTCCTCCACCCCCCCCCCCACCTGCTATTCCTATCGAAATACCCAATGTATTTACACCCAATGGAGACGGACAAAACGATGAATTCGTCATCAAAAACATCGAATTACACAGAAATGCCCGCCTTCGAATCTTTAACCGCTGGGGCGATATTGTATATGAAAGCGACAACTATGAAACCGCAACTCCATGGAACGGTAACCACCGAAACACCGGACAACCTGTGGCTGATGGAGTGTATTTTTACACACTACAATATTTGAACACCATCACCAATGAAGTGGAAATCCGAAACGGATCTGTATCCATATTCAGATAGGAAACTGCCAAAATCAGCTTCCGAAAAGCTCCCCATCGGGAGCTTTTCTTTTTCATTATAACCATACTTTTATCTGCCATAATCAGGAAAACATCCGGATATCCTGAAGCGTCTTTCGTTGTGACAAACCAATAAAGTTTTTGACTATTGAAATATGGAACTTTCTGAGCACCTTTCCAACATTCTCAAATCCCTGCCCGAAAAACCCGGCGTCTATCAACATCTGGACAAAGATGGAAATATCCTCTATATTGGAAAAGCCAAAAACCTCAAAAAAAGAGTCTCTTCCTACTTCCAAAAAGAACACTTAAGCGGAAGATTGACAATGCTTGTTAGAAAAGTATCTGATATACAAGTCATTGTTACAGATACAGAATTCGACGCTCTGCTTTTGGAAAACAACCTGATTAAAAAATATCAACCTCGCTACAACATCAACCTGAAAGACGACAAAACCTATCCCTGGATTTGCATCACAAATGAAGAATTTCCCCGAATTTTCCCTACAAGAAAAAAACTAAACGACGGATCAGCCTACTATGGTCCTTATGCATCTGTCAAAGTAATGCGGACAGTGCTCGAACTCATCAGAACCCTCTACCCTGTACGCACCTGCAAAATGCCCATGACAGAGCAAGCAGTAAAAGCCGGTAAATACAAAGTGTGCCTGGAATATCATATGGGCAATTGCAAAGGCCCTTGTGAAGGATATCAGACCAAAGAAGACTACCAAAAAGAAATAGAAGGTGCCAGACACCTGATCAAAGGCCACTTAAATATCGTAAAGCAAATCCTGACCGAACAAATGAATGCTCTTGCAGCAGAATTGAACTTTGAAGAAGCCCAGAAAACTAAAGAAAAAATTGATGCATTGCTTAGATATCAATCCAAATCCAGTGTAGTAGACTTCAACATCAAAGAGGCCGATGTGTTTGGGCTGGTCTCAGATGCTGAGTTTGCGTATGTCAACTATCTGAAAATCGTAGATGGGGGTATAGTTAACAGCCTCTCCACCGAGTTTAAAAAGAAAATAGAAGAAACCGAAGCTGAAATATTGGAGCTCGCGATACCACACTTTCGAAACGTGTTTGATTCAAAAGCCAACGAAATATACACCTCTCATCCTGTAGAAATCGACATTCCTGGCGTAAAAATTATAACTCCAGCCAGAGGTGACAAACGCGACCTCGTCGAACTCAGCATCAAAAATGCCGCATATCACAGAATCGAACGACTTAAAAACCTTCAGCTTACCGACCCGGACAAGCACATCAATCGCCTGATGCAGCAAATGAAATCCGATTTAAACCTGGAAGTAGAGCCCAGACACATAGAATGTTTTGACAACTCTAACATCCAGGGGACAAATCCCGTAAGTGCTTGTGTAGTATTCAGAGACGGAAAACCCAGTAAAAAGGAATACCGACACTTTAATGTAAAGACCGTGGAAGGACCTGATGACTTTGCAACCATGAAAGAGATCGTGTACAGAAGATATAAACGAATGCTTGACGAAGGGCAACCTTTGCCACAACTCATTGTAATCGACGGCGGAAAAGGTCAGCTCAATGCAGCCATTGAAAGTCTGCGTGAACTGGGGATTGAAAACAAAGTAAAAATTCTCGGTATCGCCAAAAGACTTGAAGAACTGTATTTTCCAAACGACCCCTTGCCATTAATGCTCAGTAAAAAATCCGATACTCTGAAACTCTTACAGCACCTTCGGGATGAAGCGCACAGATTCGGACTTTCACATCATAGAAAAAAGAGAACCCAGGCTGCTCTTAAAACCGAAATCACCGAAATACCCGGCATTGGCCATCAGACAGCTGCTCTTTTGATGAAAAATTTTGGTAGTTTGAAAAAAATCAAAGATGCAAACATGGAAAATTTAATCCAGGTGGTCGGTAAAGCAAAAGCTGAAAAGATTTTTTCATACTTTCATGGCGAAAAAGCAGAGCCCAATTGAAAAGTGCTAAGCGCATCGTTCAGTTTTTTGCATTAGGTATACTCTGCACCACCGCCTATGCACAAGACAAAGTGATTGGATTGGCCTTGAGCGGAGGAGGAGCACGCGCCATGGCGCATGTAGGTGTTCTGCAAATTCTGGATTCGGCAGGCTTGCAGGTGCATTACATCGCCGGTACCAGTATGGGAGCTGTAATCGGCGCCTTCTACGCCATGGGTTATTCAGGCCACCAAATCGAAGCCCTGATGAAAAAAGTAGATTGGCAAGCCATCAGCGACAACAAAGTAGCAAGAAACAAACTATCGTTTTTCGACAAAAGAAACTCTGACCGGTATCTCTTTAGTCTTCCCATTACAGAAAAAGGAATTACCATCCCTCCAGGGATCAATTACGGGCATTACATTTTTCAGACTTTGGCCAGACTGACCCTTAGCTTTCCGGGATATCAGGATTTCAGAAAACTACCAATACCATTTGTTTGTACAGGCACTGATATCGAAAACGGTCTGCTCGTTGAGTTCGAAGAAGGTGTTTTCAGTGATATCCTGCGAGCTACTACAGCCTTTCCGAGCGTATTCTCCCCCTATGAAATCGACGGCAGACTCTATGTAGATGGAGGCGTAATGGACAACTTGCCCATAGCCCTGCTGAAAAAACGCAATCTCCAATTTATCATCGCATCAGATGTACAAAACCCCGCGTATTCCAAAGAAGAGCTCACTTCCATCAGTAAAATTCTCGAACAGGCTGCCACATTTGCCAATATTAAAGCATACCAGGACAATATTTGCGAAGTCGACCTCCTGATTCAACCAAAGATTGAAGAGGCCGGTCTGTTGACCTTTGACCTGATGGACCGACTTATTCAGGAAGGCCGAAAGCACGCACTTCAGTATTGGGATATCCTTGTAGCTCTTGCGAAAAAATATCCGCGGACTATACCCTATCAATCCCAGCTACCTGCATCCGAAATCTTTGTTAAAACGATTAAAATATCGGGTACCAGCGATTTCGATACCGAATACATTGAATCTGCGCTCGGAATGAAAAAGAAAACCAAAATATCCTTCGCTCAAATCAATAAATTTGTAGACCAACTCTATGGTCAGAAAAATCACGAAATCATCAAGTATGACCTGTACCCAGCTACGGATACCTCTTATGCATTAAATTTTCTTTTCAGACCTTTTAAATACAATCAATATCTGCGTATTGGCCTCCATTTCGACACTGATTTTGGAAGTGCTTTTTTGTTCTCATATTACCGAAAAAATATGATATTCCGAAATTCTTTTTTCAATCTGGATTTAATCCTAGGTGACAACCCAAGAGGAGAGCTTATTTATGTAGTGGATAGAGGGATCATACCCACCTTGGGAATACGCGGCAGATTTAATACTTTTTCAACAAGCATTTTTCAAAACGAAACACCGGTAAATTTTGTTAGTTACCGAGATTTTAGTGCAGATGTTTTTGTTCAATCTATTCCTGCAAAATCCATTTCAATCAGCGGAGGAATTCAGACAGAATTTTTTAATATCGTACCCAATTTGCCTATTGACCCGCTCATAAGAGACAATCTGCTTTATCTGAACTATTTCGGAAATATTTACTTTGACAATCTCAATCAATTCTTTAAGCCACAACGCGGCTCCCTATTCGATGTGAGCGTCCGGGTACTCTCACGTACAGAGAGATTTCGCCTCTACATCAAACCCACAACCGTAGTTTCAGGAATTTACAAACAGGCCTTTGGATATGGAAGAGTAGGCTTAAATACAACCTTTCAATCTTTATTGTCGTTTGGAACTACGCAGTTTTTTCCATACAAAGTTTTTATGGGAAGCCTGGGACAGAATTACATTCAGCATATCGTACCTTTTGCAGGATATAAATATATGGAATTAAGCGGTAGGCAATCAGCCATTTTCAGAGCAGATTTTTTCGTTAAAACTACTCCCAATCAATTTATTACTTTTACATATAATATTGGAAAAATTGGGGAAGAGGTCGTAGACCTTATCGACAATCCGATCCTGGATGGTTTTGCGCTTTCGTATGGATTTAATTCTATCATCGGACCGATTGAGTTGTCTCTGATGGGAAACAGTAAGTCGTCCAGAGTACTGGGGTATCTGGCTGTTGGATATTGGTTTTAATGTATTCCATTGAAGAGCAAAATATATAAAATTAATTTCAGCCTTTATCGCTGTTTTGCCTGTGCCTTTCAGATGTTTTTATAATTTTTACAAATAAAAAATTGTCTGTTTGCACTCGTTCTTTAAGCTTTCAGTCAGCAGCTGTTGTTAAATTGTACTTTAGTTGAGTTTTTGCATACATTCACTGTATGATATTTGGTGCTTTGTCGGTTTATTTTCTTTGGATAGGGTATTTTATTAACCCTTTTTTATCTTGTAATCCGTTTCTCATTTTTATCTAATGGCATTCGACTAAGCAAAAATTGATACTTAAATTGTATTCAAAAAAATTTTTTAAAAAACGCATAAAAGGAAATGATGCAAATTTTCAACTGACCGTAAAATTTCTTTTATTGGCTGATTATACTTTTGTTTGTACCACGTAACAGATCAAAAAAGACAACTACAACAGAAAAAATGATTCAGACCACCAAAAAACAAGCAGAACAGGTGATCGAAAGCTGTTTTCAGCTGTTTTCAGCTAAATTACAAGATTATGGCACTGCCTGGAGGATACTGCGAATGCCATCGCTAACCGACCAAATTTTTATAAAAGCTCAACGAATCCGCACAATCGAAGAAAAAGGCTTTCAAAAAGTGGGAGACAGTGTGGAAAGCGAATTCATCGGTATCATCAACTATGCCATTATGGCTCTGATTCAATTGGAGCTCGGTGTAGCCGACCAACCAGACCTTTCTCCTGAGGAAGCAAAACACTGGTACCGAGCCAAAGCCCAGTCCATCCTGGAGCTGATGGATAAGAAAAATCACGACTATGGTGAAGCATGGAGAGAGATGCGAATCAGTAGCTACACGGATTTGATTTTACAAAAACTAATGCGAATCAAACAAATAGAAGACAATTGCGGAAAAACCCTCGTTTCAGAAGGCATGGAAGCCAACTACATGGACATTGTCAACTATTCTATATTTGCTTTGATTCGGTTGTCAGAAGTCAAATCAACCTTCGCATGAAACCTTTAGTCACCACAGCAAGGATTTTGGTAGGAGCGCTGTTTATTTTTTCCGGTTTGGTAAAGCTCAATGACCCTATGGGCTTTGGCTTTAAACTGGAAGACTACTTTGCAGCAGATGTTTTGAATTTACCCTTCCTGACTCCTTATGCCCTAGGACTGGCAATTTTTATAGTCACTATAGAAATTGTACTTGGGGTCATGCTCCTTATTGGTTTAAAAGTGCGGTTTACGCTTTACGCGTTGTTGGCCATGATCGTATTTTTTACTTTTCTGACATTTTACTCAGCATACTACAACAAAGTGACCGACTGCGGGTGCTTCGGCGATGCCATACCGCTTACGCCCTGGCAATCCTTTACAAAGGATGTCATTCTTCTGGTATTAATTGTTTTTCTGATTGTATACCGACACCTGATTCAGCCAATTGCCAGCAGTGCGGTGTTGATCAGTATTACTGCTGCATCTGCCCTGATCAGCCTGTTTACGGCTCGCCATGTGCTTCGGCATCTCCCATTTATTGATTTCCGGCCCTATGCCGTGGGAAAAAGCATCGTTGAGGGAATGAAAACAGCAGAAGAGTTAGGGCTGGAGTCGCCTAAATACCTGACGATCTACACGCTGCGGCACTCTGATGGCAAAATTGTGGAAGTAAACAGCGACGATTACATAGCAGAGCGCTGGTGGGAAAAGGAAGATTGGGAAATCGTGACGGATAAAACCCGCTCAGTGAAAGTAAAAGACGGATATGAGCCTCCTATTCACGACTTTAAACTGATGCTCGGCGATATGGATATAACCGACGAAGTCTTGTCGGCAGATAAAGTATTGCTGGTGGTGATGTACGACATCCACAAATCGGATTTCAGAAACTTTACGCGCATCAATCAACTGGCCGAATATGCGGAGAGCAAAGGTGCCAAAGTCTTTGGTCTGACAGGCAGCTCATCGACCGATTTCGAGCCAATACGGCATGAGGTACAAGCAGCTTTTCCCTGGGCAACCTGCGATATGACCACGCTGAAAACCATGGTGCGCTCAAACCCCGGCTTGATGGTCTTGGAGCGAGGCACGGTAAAAGCTATGTTCAGCCATTGGGATACTCCTTCGCCACAGAAAGCTGAGAATATGGGACTGTTCTGATTGTTCTATGTGGCGCCTTGCTTTCCGGAAATTCGGGTACATCATTACCATTCTCTGGGGTGTGGCCTCCCTGGTATTTGTACTGTTTTTTATAATACCGGCAGACCCTGCCCGAATGATGACAGACCAGAGGGAAGACGAACAACAGCTGCGCGCCATACGGCAACAATACGGGTTTGACCTGCCCGTCTGGAAGCAGTATTTGCTCTATCTTAACGATTTATCGGTAGTAAGCGCATATTCAGATGTTGCCACTATACCGCTGCTAAATGCTGAAAAACGAAACATCCCTCATAAAAAAATCCTGCGCCTGAAGGCAGTTTACCTTTGTATAAAATGGCCTTATCTACGTGAAAGCTTTCAATACCAAGGTGTAAAAGTTTCGACCTTGCTGGGTTGGCGGTTTCAAAATACGCTGATCCTAGCCTTTACGTCCTTCGCCTTTTCGATGCTGACAGGAGTATTAATGGGTTTGGTAGCCGGTGCTTTTCACCGCACGTGGATCGATAGCTCAATCACCTTAATAAGTGTATCCGGTATGGCTCTGCCCTCCTTCGTAAGCGCTATACTGGCTTCCTGGATTTTTGCCTTTGTACTCCATGACCTTACAGGTCTTAACATTACCGGTAATCTATGGGAATGGGATGACCTGGGCGAATCGAGACAACTGGTGCTGAAAAATCTGCTTCTCCCGGCTTTAACCCTAGGCGTGAGACCATTAAGTGTCATTACCCAAATGATGCGAAGCTCTTATTTGGAACAGTCGTCCATGCCGTATGTACTCACGGCCCTCAGCAAAGGACTCTCTTCCAGAAAAATTATAGTTCGCCACATCCTGCCCAATGCGCTGAATCCTGTCGTATCGGTAGCATCTTCCTGGATGGCATCCATGCTCGCTGGTAGCGTATTTGTCGAATATATTTTTGGCTGGAATGGCATTGGCAAACTCGTGGTTGAATCGGCTACCACACTCGACCTGCCCGTATTAATGGGCTGCGTTTTGACCTTTTCGCTGGTTTTTGTCGTTGTAAATCTGTTAACCGATATGATTTACAAAGCTTTAGACCCTACAGTGACCTACAAATGAGTGGGTTTCTTCTTTCGCAACCACAAAAAACTACCCACTATCGAAGGAAAAGCTACATTGGTCACCCATACCATTGTCACCGATGTAAGAACAATCCAGTCGTTTAGCCCAAGATGTCTTAGCATGAGAATCCCTGCTGCTCCTTTTACTATCGGATCAAATGCAAGTATTGTAGGCAAATAAGACGCCAGGGAATAGTAAAAACAAACATTGGCCATCAGTTCCAAGAGACCAATGTCCTGCTCGCTCACTTTCAATAACAGCGTCAACTGTACTACATAGATCAAAAACTTAATGGACGACACCAGTGTCCACTTTGTTTTTTGAATCAAGCTAAAGCGGATTCGCAAAAACAACTGAAAGTAATTCTTACCTTGAATGGAAAAAGAACTGATCAGGGGTAGCAAGTCTTCAAGAAACACATAGAATAAAGCATACACACTGACAAAAAGTGCCAGCAACCCGATTTGCCATGTGGTTAAATAGGGCAATCGATCAGTAGTGTACAGCCAGATCACTGCTGCCAGTCCTATCAGATTTCTGGCCACGGTCTTCACCGTACGGAAGTGAAACGCTAGCAGAAAACCTTTAATTTTGGATGTTGGAGCATTAAACTGCCGCATCTTTCCGCCGTATTCCCCAAGGTTGTTGGGGGTGATAAAACCCAGAGACATTGAAATCAGGTGATGCCTGGCGTAGTGCGATAGTCTCAACCTGTTCTTTCTTTTACCCCCTGAGATAATGGCCCACAGGTAGACATCCAGGAAAAAATTTATTCCCGCCAACAGAAGAAAAAAGAATAATATTTTACCCAAATCAGGATACTTGTACAGAAAATCAGGCCTGAAATCGAATGCGTTGAGTCGGCTATGCAGCACATATATGCAAGCGCCAATCACCAAAAATTTTATCCAAAGCACCAGCCTGCTCTTCCTGAGAGCCGTATAAGCCTTAATCAAGGCGGGATGTAAGTGAATATGAGTGCCGTTTTTAAATGCTATCATAGCATGATCTCTACAAGTCCGCCTTGATGTTTTGAAATGGTGTGCGCATCGAGCTTCTCTTCGATCCGAGCATATTTCAACCCGAAATGCCTGGCGATGTGTTCGCAGTTAAACGGGTGCGGAGTCGATTGCAATTCGAAGATTTCCGGAAAATCCTTGGGACCTTCGATCATCTCAAATATGCTCCCGCGATGGTCATTGAAGACAAATATGGTAAGATTTTCAGGATATGGCACTTGCCACAATGCATTTACATCGTAAAAAAATGACAGATCTCCTATCAGACACCATACCGGAAGTTCAGTTGCCAATGCCATCCCCACAGCTGCCGATAGGGTGCCATCAATGCCGGCTGTACCTCTGTTGCCGTAAAGATTTCGGTGAAATCTCTTGGGAACATTCAAAAATTTTCTGACCACTGCACTATTGCCAAGTGCCAAAAGCACCTGCTGCTCGAAAGCGGCCATCGCCAACGGCAAATAATAGTTTGCAATTTCCCTTTCTTGGGTTCTGAACTGAACATCTTCTGCTGACTGGTCGTATTGTAGCCAAAGTTGCACAAATTCAATTCCTACCTCTGCAGGTTGAGCTGTAAGCCAGAGTAAATAGTCCTCCGCCTCCGCATGGATCAGTCGCACGCCTTTTCCAAAAGTATCGGGTGGATAAAGTGTTTTTTCTACATGGAGGTGTTTTAATTTGTCAATACGTTTAAGGTATTGCTTAAGCGGTTTATGGGTAATTTCTCCTCCCACCGTTATTACCAGGTCCGGCTGTGGAAGTTCATGTACTGCTAACTGGTTGAAATGACCAACACAATATTCCGGTGGCAGATTGCTCAAACCGCCACTTACCACAAGAAAACCCTTTTCCACAAGCTTTCTGAGCAAATCTGCAGGGAGCTTTCCGGGCTTGCTCTGCCCGATTACTACCATCGGTTTGAGAGAGCCGTTCAGCTCATCTGTTTCGAAAGTATGACCACTATTCCGTTTTGGCATCCTTTTGTCCGCTGGCCATGGATATTTCACTCTCCACTGGTAGAGAGGCTCATCCAAATGCAGGTTGATGTGCACCGGTCTGGAAGCCACTGAAAGTGTACTGGATAATGCATCAAGAAGCTGAAGAATGTTTTCCGTATTCGTCTCCGGATCAAGGCCAAAATACGCATCGACATGTCTGCCGAAAAGATGCTCCTGAAAAATGGTCTGGCCGTCGCGGGCAGTCACCAGGCGTGCAGGTCTGTCGGCAGTAATAACAATCAGCGGGACCGCCCTGTGAAAGGCCTCACAAACAGCCGGCAGATAATTGGCCGCTGCTGTGCCCGACGTACAAATGAGCACTACCGGCCGACCGGAAACATCGGAAATGCCAATGGCTTTGTAGGCAGCCGAGCGTTCGTCCACCACACTGTAAACCCGAAATTCCGGAAAATTTCTCTTCAGAGCTATCATCAGAGGGGCATTTCGCGAACCCGGACTGACCACTGCATCACGCACCCCTGCATCCAGACATATGGACAATACCGCATTTACAATCTCAAATTGATCCATTGACCCTATCATCTCAATACGCTAAGCAGCGTCTGCATTTTGATTTCTGTTTCTCTCCACTCGCTTTCGGCTATTGAATCAGCCGTAATCCCAGCACCCGTATAGAGCACTACTCCATCGTAAAACACCTCCATGCTTCTCAGATTCACAAAAAAATCAGCCCTGTCAAAATTCCAGAATCCAAAAAACCCGGTGTAGTATCTTCGGTCATATCCCTCATGGCTCAGGATAAACTCTTTGGCCTTTTGATGGTGATGACCTGAAACTGCCGGCGTCGGGTGCAGCCTTTGCGCGAGCGACAGCAGATCGATGTATTCTGTAGAAACTGCTTGTATATCTGTTTTCAAATGCTTTACCGGCCCGGCATGTACTTCATAGGGCCCGGTAACCGATATCTGATGGGTGTGCAGCTCTTCGCGAAACACATCCGCAATATAATCCGTGACGATCTTTTGCTCCAGCAGTTCTTTTTGCCCCCAGGGCGACGGATCCAATTCATACTTGGTACCAGCCAGACTCATACTTTTTACCTGCAGTTTATCGCCCGAAAGCAGCAATTCCGGAGTTGCACCAATCCAGCAGCCGGTTTTTTTCGTGTAAAGAAGAAAAACCATCGCATTGGGATATCGGCGGCACAGCTCTTTGAAAACATCTGAGATCTGAAGGTGGTCAATATAAACCGGTGACTTTCTCGAAAGTACTACTTTGGTGAAAATCGACTGATCAAAACGGCTTTTGGCTTTTTCTACCAGCTTTGTAAACCACTCCTTGCTCTTAGCTTCAAATGGTGGAATACCCACAAGATTCTTACGTACTTCCCTATCGACGTAACTCCAGTTGACCTCTCTTAAAATTTCTTTTACCGCATATAGATGCAGGAATTGAGACGTATCAAAACCTGCAACTACAAAAATCGGTACCTCGGGCGTTGGTCTGCTGTATTCCACCGCACGGCTCAAAGTGGCCATCTCGGCATATTGAAAGCCTGGATATCTGAAGATGACAAAATCGGACACAGAATACAAGATTACTTTCCGGTAAACTCTGGTTTCCTCTTTTCCAGAAAAGCTTTGACGCCTTCCTGATAATCGAGTGAATTGCCTGCCTGTGTCTGCAACTCGTCTTCCAGATGGAGCTGTGTCACCAGGTCGTTGGAAAAGGATTTGTTTAAAGCTTTTTTAGTAAGTGCCAGCGCCTTAGTAGGCATCTGTGACAGGGTTTGAGCTATGGCCAGGCTTTCTTTTTCAAATACTTCGTCGTCCAGTACCTTATAAATCATACCCAAGGCCGAAGCTTCATCGGCACTAACTCTGTCCCCGAGCATCATCAGGGCGGAAGCCTTGCCAAAGCCGATCAGCCGCGGAAGTGTGTAAGTGCCCCCACTGTCAGGGATCAATCCAATCTTACTAAACGCCTGAATGAAACTGGCTGACCTCGCTGCCACTACTACGTCGCCGGCCAGGGCAATGTTGGCCCCGGCTCCGGCAGCCACCCCATTCACGGCCATTACGATAGGTTTCGGACAGCGCCTTATTTTCAAGATGATAGGATTGTAATGCTCGCTTACTATCCTGGATAATTCCGGTCCGTTTGGATCTACGGCCTCAGCCAAATCCTGACCGGCACAGAAGGCCCTCCCCCTACCCGACACATACACAGCCCGAATGTTGTCATCTTCAGACGCCCTATCCAATTCCGCCTGAAAGGCAAGAGCCATTTCTCTCACAAAGGCATTGTACTTGTCCGGTCGATTGAAGTAGATGTTCAACACCTGATTTTGCAGCTCACTTTGAATAAAATCAGACATACCACAAAGTTTTAGTTGAGTTATTGCACACCTTCAACAGATACTTCAGGTGCTATTTTTTTTACCAGACCCTGAAGCACTTTTCCCGGACCTACCTCCACAAAAGCAGTTGCTCCGTCGGCCACCATGTTGCGTACGGTTTGCGTCCAGCGCACCGGACCGGTAAGTTGGTCGATCAGGTTTCGCTTGATTTCCTCTACATCCGTGTGCGGCTGAGCTGTCACATTCTGATAAATCGGACAGATAGGCCTGTTAAAATGGGTGCTTTCAATGGCCTTTGCCAACTCTTCAGCAGCCGGCTGCATCAGCGGTGAATGAAAGGCTCCTCCCACAGGCAGCGGCAGAGCCCTCTTGGCACCGGCAGCTTTCAGAGCTTCACAGGCTTGCTGCACAGCCACCTTTTCGCCAGATATCACCAACTGACCCGGACAATTGTAGTTGGCAGCCACCACAATCCCCTCTACACCTGCACAAATCTGCTCTACCTGCTCATCGTCCAGCCCCAGCACAGCCGCCATGGTAGATGGTACGGCATCGCAGGCCTTTTGCATGGCCATAGCTCGCGCATATACCAGCTTCAATCCATCTTCAAACCGCAAAGCCCGGGCAGCCACCAGGGCAGAAAATTCGCCCAGCGAATGCCCGGCAACCATATCCGGCGCAAAATCCTCCATCGTCAGTGCCAGAATCACACTGTGAAGAAATACGGCCGGCTGAGTTACCCGCGTTTGTTTCAGCTCATCATCGCTTCCATCAAACATGATGTCTGAAATCCTGAATCCAAGTATCTCATTGGCCTGCTCAAAAAGATTCATCGCATCCTGATGGCTGTGGTACAACGAATGCCCCATGCCCGAAAACTGCGACCCCTGACCCGGGAATACGTACGCTTTTTTCATACAGTGAATTTTCAATCTCTATGGTAAGGCCGCTAAAATAAATCAATTATTCCCCGTAATACTCCACCGCATTGTTTTCCGTTTCATCCAGCCGCACGCAGTGCAGTTTGGCACCCCGTTCAGCAATCAGCGGCTCCAGAATTTTCCAAATCTCCATGGCAATCACCTCCGTACTGCACATCTTGCCCCTCAGAAAATCCACATCCAGATTCAGATTTTTGTGGTCCAGTTTGTCCGTTACATGTTCACGGATGATGTGCTTCAGCTCCGTAAGATTCATCACAAAACCTGTGTCCGGATTAATCCCCCCCTTCACCGTCACCGTAAGCGTAAAATTATGGCCATGGAAATTCCGGTTGGCACACTTGCCAAAAACTTCATCATTTTTCTCTTCACTCCACGAAGGATTGTAAAGCTGATGAGCTGCACTGAACCGCTCTTTTCGCTGTATGTATATCATCGATCTGTATCTATCGCCCTGTTAGACGTGGCAAAGGTATGAGTCCGATGCCTTATCCCTCACTGTCGGCGATCCGCAAAGCCCACCCTTCAGCCTATCGGCCCATGCGGCACCTGAGCTGCCTCTGAAACTGTAAAATCCTCAAAACCTGCATTGCAATGGTCTCTGCCCAACTCATGTGAATAATTTGTTTAAAAACCCAAACCACTCCATACCCACCCTTCAGCCATTAAAAAATACCTTAGCAAAAGCAAACTCCACCTCTATGCCCCAAACCGCCAAATCAACCGCCAGGCGCTCCACAGCTTCCAAAAGGAAAATCTTCGTACTCGACACCTCCGTCATCCTTTACGACCACAACTCCATCCAAAACTTCCAGGAACACGACGTAGCCATCCCCATCACCGTGCTCGAAGAGCTCGACGAATTCAAAAAAGGCAACGACACCAAAAACTACGAAGCCCGCGAATTCATCCGCTACCTCGACCGCAAGGCCAAAGACAAAAGCCTCACCGAATGGATCTCCCTCAACGGCGGACGCAAAGGCAACTTTAAAGTCATCATGAATGCCATAGGAGGCGAAATCGACGCCACCCGCGTGTACATGGGCAACAAAATGGACCACCAAATCCTCAATGCCTGCCTCAACCTCATGCGCGAAGAACCCAACCGACCCGTCATCCTCGTTACCAAAGACATCAACCTCCGCCTCAAAGCCAAAGCACTCGGCGTAGAAGCACAAGACTACGAAACCGGAAAAATCAAAGACCTCGACACCCTCTACACCGGAAAAGCCGAAATCGACAACTTCCCCCCGGACATCATCGACACCCTTTACCAACAAGGAAGCACCGAACTGGAAAAAATCCAAAAACGCCGAAAAACCTTCAAACCAGAAGCCAACCAATTCTTCATCCTACGCTCGAGCCGAAACACCGCCCTGGCCTTCTACAACAGCCAAACCACCCACCTCGAACACGTAGCCAAACACACCGTCTACGGCATCAAACCCCGCAACGCCGAACAAACCTTCGCCCTTCACGCCCTGCTCAACCCCTCCATCCCCCTGGTCGCCATCTCCGGCGTAGCCGGCACCGGCAAGACCCTCCTCGCCCTGGCAGCCGCCCTCGAACAACGACGCGATTACAAGCAAATCTACCTCGCACGCCCCATCGTACCCCTCTCCAACAAAGACATCGGATACCTCCCCGGCGACATGAAAGCCAAAATCAACCCCTACATGCAACCCCTCTGGGACAACCTCAAATTCATCAAAAACCAGTGGGACGAAAAAGACAAAGAAGCCAAAACCATCGACGAAATGGTCGAAAACGAAAAAATCCTCATCACACCCCTCGCTTACATTCGCGGTCGCAGCCTCTCCAACATCTTCTTCATCGTCGACGAAGCCCAAAACCTCACCCCTCACGAAGTCAAAACCATCATCACCCGCGCTGGCGACCACACCAAAATCGTATTCACCGGCGATATCTACCAAATCGATACCCCCTACCTCGACGAACAATCCAACGGCCTCTCCTACATGATTCACAAACTCCGCGGCCAAAAACTCTTCTCCCACATCGCCCTCGAAAAAGGCGAACGTTCCGAACTGGCCAATCTCGCCAACGAGCTCCTCTGATTTTTTTCAGGGCGCATCCCGTGCCCTCCTTAAGGGCACGGGACCGGGCTATCCGCTCATACTCCCCTCCCCCCGCCCTCATCCCTAACGATTTTAATCGTTGATCACACAAAAACATCGCCACATATACCCAACGATTTTAATCGTTAGTCACACATAAAAATCATCGCCAGCCCCAATCAACTATTCCTTATCTCTCAACAGAAAGCTTTTTTATTCTGTCCAATGCATCACACACCTGTTGAAACGATTTCACCTGTGATGCTGCTTTTGGTTTTTTATGTACTGATACACACTTTCAACGACTGATTCCGATACCGAATAAGCCGCATATCCAGTCTGCCATGCAAATCGCCCGTCAATTAAATTCTTTTTGTTGATGTAATATGAACTGCTACCTTTAATTTGTTTGATAACTTCTGCAATTGATTTCTGAGGATTTAACAAAAACAAACAATGAACATGATCTGACATGCCATTGATGATTCTAACCGGACATCCCAATTCGCGAAACTGCTCTGATAAATTCTGATAGACTTCCTTCTCAACAGTAGAATCAATCAAAGGCAACCTCTCTTTCGTCGACCAAATGGCATGTATCCATATTCTGTTAAATGAATGCGGCATATCAATGTATTTCTAAAACCATTAATTCTCTTTACGTATACATATCTCAAACCCATCAAACATCCATCCCATTTTAACCAACAGTTAATACCGTTGTCTATCATTAAAACATTAGCCCAATGATAAAAATTTTTTTTGACTCATCCCCCACATACCCAACGATTTTAATCGTTGGTCACAAAAAAACACCGCCCCTCATACCCAACGATTTTAATCGTTGGCCTGACACCAACCTTAAAAGCCAGCTTACTTTAAATGCATAATTTTTTCAAATTTGAAAGACTTACCAGCTGCATTGCAAATTTTCTCTTATCAGTGA
Organism: Schleiferia thermophila; assembly: GCF_003337435.1. GTDB lineage: Bacteria > Bacteroidota > Bacteroidia > Flavobacteriales > Schleiferiaceae > Schleiferia > Schleiferia thermophila. The sequence goes on along the minus strand of NZ_QPJS01000001.1, from coordinate 430,283 downwards.
AAATCAATATTGTAGCGTTGTAGTATATTATTTTTTTATTTCTTTAATTATTTTTAACAAATCATCATTTTTCAATTGTGTTTTGAAATGAATTTTCACGTTTTCACCGAAAAACTTTTCAGCATGTTTTAGTTTAATTTTTTCTTCTTCACGAAGTTCTTTTTTGTCTTCAACATTTTTAGTTTCAATGATAAGATGTAATTTTTTATTACCATCCTTACTTTCCAAAACAAAAGCAAAATCAGGTGTGTAACTTTTACCTCCTGCAACTGGAATTTTAATTGAATTTTTCGGAATTTTAGTAAATACTACTACTTCTTTTATATTTGTTGTAATATTTATTTTTTCCAATTCTGAATCATAATAAGCTTGTTCAAAAAGGTAATTGGAAGCAACAGATTCATCCGAAAATAAAATACCAATATCCGAGGCTGAAATTTCGGTAAGCACTTTACCATTATTGTCAGTAATTTTTGTTGGATGAATAGTATTAGTAGTCTTTTTGTATTCTATTGTGTATTTCTCAATTGCTTGTGCCATTAAAAAATTATCAAAGTTCTGTTTTATTATTCTCAAAATTTTCTGATTAAGATATTTATTGATATCTATTTCTGCTTCTTTAATAGAATGATGTAAAGTTGCAATATTAACGTTTATAATTTTTGAAAGTTCTTTCAAAAAATCACTGTATTTAATTGTTGAAACACTTTCAATATTTCGATTATAAATTGATTCTGGATCCTTGACAATAGCTTTTTCGTCTTCAAATTCTACTCTTGCGACTCTTTCGTTTATACTTTCAGAAGAAAATTTATCTTTTTCTTCTTTAAAAAAATCGGAAAGTAAATTTTTAAAACTTGCTTCATTATCAAATTTATATTCCAGAATCACTTTTTCATTGAGTTTTTCCCATAGTTCTTTTAGTTCTTGATATTTTTCTGTTCTTATTGTAACTTTCTTTTTAGGATCAGTTGTTTTTCGAATTTTATTTGAGTTAACACCCTCAAATATCAATGGATAGTTTTTTTTAATATAATCAAATCCTCCTGGTTTAAATGAATTGGTTCTGGTAATCACATTATTTTCATCCAATACATGTAAAAGTTCATCTTCAGTGGTTTTATATACCTCACAAATCTTTTTAATCATTTGTTCAGATAACTTTTCTGGAACCTGTTCGATAGAAATTGCTCCAGATTTTTCATTGATCTCATTTACTAATTTATCGACAAAATCACCTTCGGTAAAATCTACAAAATAGTGTAAGTAAAATTCTTCGTCTTTTACACGGTTTCCGTATTCATTTACAGGCAAACGGAGTCCTCTTCCCACTTCCTGCAATTTTGAGATTTCGCTGCCACTGTTTCTAAGTTTACAAATTTGGAACACATTTGGATTGTCCCATCCTTTCCGTAGTGTCCATTTGGAAAATATAAAACGTCTGGGATTATTTAAATCGAGCAATGCTTGTTTATCGTGCAAAATTTCGTTTATCTCTTTTTCAATGGCTTCATCTTTCTCTGTATTATCTTTTGAAAAATATCCTGCATGTGTTGCCGAAAGGTCAAGCAATGTCTTTTCAAGATAGACTTTGTAAAAAGCATCATTTTCTGTTTTAAGCAATTCTTCTACTTCGGCTTTGATGTATTGCTCAACTGTTTTTCGGATATATCCATCTTTATTTCGATATTCATCAATGTTGTCAATAAAGAAAAGAGTCAGAGGTTTTATTTTTACTTCTCTTGTTAAGAGCTCTTTTTCTATTTTAAAATGATTTTGTAAGGCTCGTTGAATCATTATTTCTTGTAATTTTTCTGCATAAGAATAGGGATTGATTTTATCGCCTTTTTTTAGCTCTAATCCATTGGACAAAACAACTGTACTTTTATTCAAATTTTCAATAAATAAATCGGTCATTTCGGGGTGAACTTTTTTAAGACTTTCTTTTTTTGATACTTTTACGGCTTTTGACCTATTGTTCTCAATTAATTCAAAACTTGCTTCTATGCCATCTGAGTCTATAAATTTAATTATTGTATTTTTTCCGCTTTCAAACTCGGTAATATGTCCAATTACACCTTTGACAAGATTTTTATTGAAGGCATCAACTGCTGTGAGCGTATAAATAAGATTTTCGTATTTTTGAAAGGTAGCTCCATATCTCAATATAAACTGAGGTTCCATTTTTTGAATATTTTCCCAGGTTTTATTGTCTTTTCCAAAGCGATGTGGTTCATCAACTATCATAAAAGGGCGAGTGGCTGCCAAAGCATCAAAAGGTACGGTATATCTATCAAACAAACTTTTATCAAAGCTTTTTTGCATAGTTTCTGAGTTAATCATACCGGAATTGATAATCATTACTTGTATGCTGTTTTTTTCGTAACTCCCCGCATTCACAAAACTGCTTACCGACGGGGGCAGATAGTTTCTTTTACTCTTACTGCTTTTTTGGCTTTCTACTATGTGTAAATGTAATATCTTGCCATACTGCTCTTTAAAGTGCTCAACACAGTTTTCTGATTTTAAAAAACTAATGGTACCGGCTTTGATTGATAAAGTAGGAACTACTACAATAAATTTAAAAATACCAAGGTTTTTATTAAGTTCAAAAATGGTTTTGGTGTACGTATAGGTCTTTCCCGTACCGGTTTCCATCATTATGTCTATGATATTGCTTTTCTTAAAATCCTCTTTGATATCATTATTACTTTGAATTTGCTTAATGTTATTTTTGTATTGAATATCATTTTCCCATATAATTGATGGATTGATATAATTTTTATCTACATCGGATGGCTGATGGATTTGTAAATTTTCAAAAACAGCAATCGTGCTTTCTACTGCTCGTTTTTGATGTGGTAAATCTTTTTCAAAATGAAAACCTTTCATCATAATTTTGTCTGCTTTTTTAGTTGTTTTTGCAACTGTTTTCCTTTTTCTGTAAGGCGGTATTTTTGTTTTGGATCATTTGGTTTATCTGGAATAGTCATTTCTATTAAATCATTTTTCAATGCTGGATAAAGATAATTTTCTCTAAATGTTTGATTGTGTTTCATACTAAGTATAGTCATTAATTCTTGTCTTGTATATTCTCTATCTATTGCTAATAATAAATTTTTAACTTGGTCGGTAACTTGGTCGATAACTCGGTCGGTAACTCGGTCGGTAACTTGCGAGGTAACTTGCGGGGTATCATGGGGGGTATCTTGCGGGGTAACTTGCTCGGTAACTTGGTCGGTATCATGCTCGGTAACCTGAGCGGCACTTTCTTCATTTTTAAGGTATTCTAGCACTTCTTTGTCAGCATAAAAGATGCTCCTGGTGAAATTATCAGTAAATTTAAAAGAATCTCTGCCATAAAACTGTAGTATCCGTGGTAGTCCAGATCCCAATTGTTCTACCAGTTCGAGATCTTTAAAAATTCGCATCAACTCTTTGTTTCGCGGTACTGAAACGCCTTCGAAAAATTCTTCAACAGACAAAAAATCGGGTAAAGAGCCGGCAGAGGTAATCTCAATTCTGTCGTCAAAAATTTCAAACTTAGGCGGGACTTCTCTCGTATAATCATTATGCACAATGGCATTGATGATGGCTTCCCTTAAGGCTACCGGCTGCCATAACCGTTTTTCAATTCTTTCCTTTGGAGTAATTCGGGCATACACTCTGTTTTCTATGTTTATTTTATCCAGCACATTTTTTGTTGCTTTGATGAGTGAGCAGTATCCAAGTTCGGTATTTTCAATCAGGTTAACCCTATCTTTCCCTGCATATTTTGCAACTTTAATGGATGTTCCATTTTCATCGGCAAGCAGATAGGCAACATAATTCAGATACCCATCTTCGGTAAGCAATTCAAGGTTTTTCTTAAATTGTTTATTTAATGGTTTGCCTTTTTCTTCGTAATAGATTCGAAGTTGTTCAAAGGTGAGGTCCTGCCTTGGCGATTTTATTTTCCCTATGGAATTTCTTATTCTTTTGGCAAAGAGTTCATCAATTATTTTTTGTGGCATGGGTTCAGAGGCAGTTCCTACCCGTATAAAGCAACCCTTTTCGGTCATACCATATTTTTTCTTAAAATATGGCTTTTCTGTTCCACTTGCCACAATGATTTTAATCACGGGTTTATTTTCTCTGGTTTCCTCAACTACATCAAAAAGTCCCAAGGCAGATGGTTGTATGTTGTTTTTTATGCGATCTTTTATTTTGAGGATGATTTTATCCGTGTTAGATACACCTACTACTTTGCCAGAATCGTCAATTCCAATGTAAATAAAGCCACCTTCGCGATAGTTGAGAAAGGCTACCACTTCTTTTTCGATATCGAGGTCATCGGAATATAATTTTTTGTATTCTATACGTGATGATTCCTTTTTCATTTTAATACCATCAACTGATTTTTTGTTGACATAATTTAAATTTTCTCAAAGTTCATTCAAATTTTACTTTTGTTTTTAATTTTTAATGTTGAATTTTGAGTTGTTTTTACAATACTTGTTAGTATTTTTATTAACTCTTCGCAATCTTTAATAAAAGGTTTAAAATCAAAATTTACCAAATTACTTTTTTCTAACAGCTGTAACCAATATAAACATTCCCTAGCCTCTTTACTTGCTATTGCCATTTTATTTGAAAAATCTGCTTTACTAACTCCCGCCAATGCCTCACTAATATTTGCACCTATGCTAGTGCCACTTCTCAATAGTTGTTTAGACAAAATAAACTCTTTCTGAGCTTGCAGAATTTTGTACAATTCTATTATGCTCAGGGCAAAATCAAAACTTTTATTTTTAACAACACTTTCTTTCATAACTCAAAACTCATAACTCAAAACTAAAAACTAATACCTTATAATGAACTCTATATCAATATGCTTTTTGTTGGCATAGTTTTTTACATTCTCACTCAGTTCCCTGAGGCGCGCACTTTCAAAATGATATCCAAAGGCAATGATGCTTTTGGGCTCGAAGTGTCTGTCGCTGTCAATCTTTTCTAAGAGGGCTTTGAGGGTATTGGTTGTAAATCCTTTGTGCATAAGATAAAGTTTGCCATTGCCGTAATAGGCTGTGTAGCTATCCAGGGTAATGGTTTCTAAATCCTCTGTCAAGGGCATACCGTCGTAGGTTTTCCAGGTTATGAGAAGAGCTTTTAGATCGTCTTCAGTAAGTTTGCCGGTGTCAAAAAGTGTTTGAGAGCTATCAAAAGTTTCGGCTTCAAAATTGTAATCTTCCCATATAGGCATGGTTTCAAAAACCTTGAATCCCAGATCTTGATTGTTTAGAGCATCAATCTCTTGTTTCAGGATAGCTATTTTTTCATCTCTCTCTTCTAAGTTTAATTCACTCTGTAATTGTTGCAGTTCTTTTTCTTTTTCGGCAATATTTTTATCAATGGTTTCGGTTTTGATTTTCTTTGCAGCGCGGATCAGGCGTTCTTTGCAAATCTCAAAAATCGTTGGCTCAGCTTTGAGTTCGTCTTTGACAAAATCGTAAGCCGTTTGGTTTTTCTTGGGGTCAATAGGTTCGGGGAGTTGTACAAGGATGTATTTACGGTTGCCGCCATCCTCGGCATTGAGTTGCATTACCGCATCGCCTGTGGTGCCGGAGCCTGCGAAGAAGTCGAGGACAGTTAAAGTGTCGTTATCTATTGTTCTAATTAAATATTTAATTAAACCAATAGGTTTGGGATTAGTAAAATATGTATTACCATCAAATAATTTAGAAAAATCGTTATTCCCCTGCTGATTGATAGGTTCTGTAATTAAATTAGTAAATGCTCTGCCCGATCTAACACGCGGTTTCCCTTCATTATCTACCTTCTCATAAACTTTATATTTTATTGTATATTTTGAGCCAGAGCTTTTTTCTGATTTAACGAATTCTATAAATTTATTTTCAATTCCCCATTTTATTTTTTCTTTATTCCATTTCCATATCCATCCATCATTTTTAAACTCTGAACGACCATTAGGAAAAATTAAACTACCATCAGGAGCCTCAATACCAAAATTCATAGAATCTGAATATTGTAAACCACCTCTGTCAAGAGTATCCAAATAATATTTACCTCGTTCTTCAATAAATTCATCTGATAATTTATACCTTTTTTTATTTACAGACCTTTCATCTCGCCCCCAAATGTCTTTTTCAATGGTGTAATGTTTGTTTTTTGCATATAACAAAATACTTTCTGTTATAACTGCTATATCTTTAGCATCATTTGCACCTGTTTTTTTACGCCAATCAAATTTCGCAACAAAATTCTCCTCCCCAAACACCTCATCCATCAAAAGCCTGAGTTGTGCTACCTCATTGTCATCAATGGAGACAAAGATTACCCCATCCTCTCGTAAGAGCTGTTTAGCAATGTAAAGTCGGGGATACATAAAGGTAAGCCAGGCACTGTGGCTGTTACTTTTACTCTGGGTAAAGTCTAAAATTCGTTTGGCTCTTTCTTTGTCTATGCCTAAAAGTTCCTGCAATTGTTCTACCGTGTATTTTCGGTCATCGTTATACACAAAGCCATCATTTCCGGTATTGTAGGGCGGGTCTATGTAGATCATCTTTACTTTTTCGTAGTAGGCGTTGGCAAGGTGTTTTAAGACCTCAAGGTTGTCGCCCTTTATAAGTAAATTCTGTGAATTGACATTTTCTGGCTTTTGATTGTGTGTTTCATCGGCTTTGAGTAGGGTTGTTGCAGGGTCGCTTGCTAAAAGCCGTGCATAGCTTTTGCCCAGCCAATCGAGCCCGTAGCTTTCTTTTTCAAAACTGAGCTCTATATTTTGGGATTCTAATTCTTTTTGAAATTTTACAAAGTCGAACTTGCCATTTTTATCAAAGTAATGAGAAAAGTGAGTTTTTAATAGTTCTAAATCTTTGTTTTTAATCTGAATGTTTTTTGTAATATATTGTATATTCATTGCTTATGATTTTTTAAATTTTATTGATGTCGATATTTAATTGGATTATTTATCTCCCAAAATTTTTCTAATTTGATATTTTAATGATAGTTTCATAAATAAATATTTAACCTTGCCTGGGACTCTAAAAGAGCATTGCGCCTTAATGTATATTGAGTCATGGAATAAAATTAGGATTCAATCAGGTGTTCACGCAAAAATATGAAAATTTATGTTTTAAGAATACAATCAGAAAAGTAAGTGCATAAAGATCAAATAAAATTAAACCAGTGAAAAGACAACTTTTTGTGATTTCATTATTAATTTATCGGGAATTTTTAGAATAGTTTACTTTCAATTTGAGCTTGAATTTTTTGAATTCATTTATGTTGAAATCAATTAAAAGGAAACTTTAGCAAATTTGATATAGATAAAAAATAATATGTGACATCTATACGTATACTATCCCAAAAAGTGTATAAATAAATAGAAGATATCACAATAATAAAATTCTTTATCTAAACGGATGAAAGTTACACAAAAGTGAAGTAAACTACACCCCGCCATTTAAAGAATCAGTAAAGGATAATAAATCAAATGTATAGCGGTAATTTAGATGTTATTATTAGCTCAATTTACTAGAACTGCATCCGAATTTTCAATCAGTGCAAAAGTGTAAGGCTCCAATTTGTCAGTATGCAGAGAATTAGAATAAAGTATGCGCCCACTACCGATGGATTTTTCCTCAGCTGTGTTGTTGATATACACTGAGATTTTTTTGCCCAGATAATTTCGTTCTATCACGAGCAAATCATCTGCAGTATAAACCTTTGTAGTGCCATATATAAGAGGTAAAAGTTTTTTGCGAAGTGCTATCAGATTTTGCGAGGTCTTAAAGGTGTTTTTTTCATCGCTATCCCAATCATCAAACTTCATCATTCTTCTGTTGTCAGGGTCATTGGCGCCGGGCATGCCGATTTCATCCCCATAATATATAATCGGAATTCCGGGCATGGCCATGGTAAATGCCATTAAAAGTTGTAGTTTTTTATAGGCAATTTCTTTTGGTTTGCCTATTATACGGGTGTATCCTGCCAGTTTTGTATCTTCATCAAATCGCACATCGCCGGATGCAAGGGATATAAATCGGGGCCTGTCCTGATTTCCGGTGATGTTGCCCATCAGATGGTGCATACCATAGGTTTTCAGACTGGTGTTCAGGGTAGTAAGTAGTTTTTGTAAGTCAGCCTCTTGGCCTGTGGCAAAGTACCGGATGGAAGCGTCATAGAGGTTGAAATCAAACTGAGCATCGAGCATGCCGGAGGAGATGTAAGAGGCGATTAGCTCCGGGCTTCCGTACGTTTCGCCGATTTGGTAGATTTTATCGCCTTGCTGTTTGACTCTTTCGAGCGTTTTGATTTTTTTGGTCAATGTCCGCCAGTAGAGCTCGTCGATGTGTTTGGTGGCATCGTGCCTGAATCCGTCGAAACCATAGTCCTTTACCCACACCAGGGCCGAGTCTGTCATGGGCTCTACGATTTCTGGCCGGGTCAGGTCTAAAGTAGGTAAGAAAACGTCGAACCAGGTCGTGAGCCGGTAGTCGTCCCACCGCTCGGTATTTAAGCTCCCATCGGGCAGGTAGAGAGAAGTAGCCCAGTCCGGGTTTTGTTGGTAGATGGGATGTTCCTGGTGCACGTGGTTGGCTACATAGTCCAGCACAAAGCGATACCCCCTTTTATGTCCCTCGTTTAGAAGAGCATTAAGTTCCTCTGCAGTGCCAAAGCGATGGTCAACACGGACATTGGACACAGGCCAATAGCCGTGATATCCTGAAAATTTCGTTTTTACACCCCCTTTATCCCATAGGCCATACGCCCCTGCAGGATTTTGAGTGATGGGCGATAGCCATATAGCATTTACTCCGAGGCTATCGAAGTAGCCATCTGCTATTTTCCGTCGAATGCCTTCCAAATCACCCCCCATATAGTTAGCTATGGGTAGAACCTCTGGATCCTCCACTTTCTGATCGTTGGAGGGATTTCCATTAAAAAACCGATCAACCATTAAAAAGTACCAAATACTGGCATGCCAATCGTTTTTGGTCAGCTGACCGTAATGGCTCACCGGATTGCCTTCTGCCAACGGAATCCAGATTTCATTATTTCTGCACCCTTCTGAAAAAGAATAAACCCGGAGCCAGGAGCGGGGAAAACTAACAGAAGCCAACGGGAAAACTATGTCCACATGCTCCGGGTATTTTTTTATAAATTGTTCTGGTATTTTTTGATTGTTAAAAAATGCGATTACCTTCTGACCTTCCCGAAGACTGCGAATAGTTATTTTTCCTTTGTTGTAGCCCACAGCCTCTACCCAACTGCAGCTATCGGCAAGGTCGGATCTGATGTCCAGCACCGAGTTAAAACCGCCCATTCCATTGCTGACCGTATCGGGGTTTTCGGGGTCTATCATTTCCCGGCCATCCACTACCAGCACATATTCATATTTTCCGGGATCTGCCACGATGGTTGTTTGATAGTTTCCATCTACCAGCTCAAAGGGATTGGCAAGAGTATTCCAACTGTTGAAGGTGCCCTTGATGGCTATGGACCTTTTGAATTGTATCGATGGAGGCAGCACATAGGTGAGCTTTACCTTATCGGACCTGAAAATGGGTATATCAAACTTGCCTTTTTCAGTGAAAAACTCGGCTACACCAATGGCTTCCTTTAGATTGCCAAACAAATGCAATTCCCTGTTCTCTTTCTGAAACAACTGACCAAGTGGAGCAGGTACCCTAACAGAATCCACTTCAATCAAAGGGAAGTAATCGTCTATGTAAACCAGTGTGGTATCAATATTCAGCCTGATGGGAGTAAACGGATAAATGAAGGCTTGCTCTCGCGATGCTTCGAAATCATCGAATTGGCGGCTGCAGGAAAGAGAAATCACAGCAATCCATACAATCCAGTAGCGCTTACAGGTGGTTTTAAGCATCGTATTTGGTAAAAAACGCAACAAATATAGGCGATAAGTGTACAAAAAACACTAACTATTGAGAATCTTCGGTTAATTCAAAAAGAGGTCTGCCCACAGCAGCATTGGGCAGGGGGATATTCAGTAAGAAAGACAGCGTAGGTGCGATGTCGGTGACATATACCGGTCTGGTAGTATTGCCATGCCGGATGTTGTAGCCATAGAACAGGATGGGCACATGAGTATCGTAGGTATAGATGGAGCCGTGAGTAGTGCCACGTCGGCTGCTGCTGCCTTCGATATAGCCCGGCATCAGCACCAGCAGCAGATCACCACTTCTCTTGCTAAAATACCCTCTGGAGGTAAGGCTGATGGATTCGAATGCCAGGGCATGCGACTGGATTATTTCATCGGCAGTAAATACTTGTAAAACGCCTTCGCCTTTAAGCAAAAATTGCCGGGCTGAGGCCATTACCTTGCTGTAGTCCAGACGCTCCCGTTCGATGATCTGATGATTGAGATAAATGTTGAGATTGGTTGCATTTTCTACCAGTGAATCTCCGAAGGTATCAAAAAGGTGTTTTTTCAGGCCGGATACCAGGGTGTAGTCAAAGCCTCCGGCTGGAACTCTTCGATCGGTGAGGTAGGCCGGAATATCGGCCACACCGTGGTCAGAAGTCAGAAATACCAAATAATTACCGGCTCCAACCGTAAGGTCGAGGAAAGTAAAAAATTCACCGAGCTCTCTGTCCAGACGTGCGTAGGTATCGGCTATTTCCACACTTCTCGGGCCAAACATATGTCCGATATAATCAGGACTGGAAAAGCTGATAGCCAGGAAATCTGTCTGATTTCTTTGTCCCAATCGCTCCTGTTGAATTGCCTCTCTGGCAAAATCAATCACAATTGAATTTCCAAAAGGTGTTCCTTTAATCAATTTTCTTCCAGCTTTTTTTCGAAGTGAAGGAAGCGGGTAGGGAAAAATCGCTTTGGCCATTCCTGTAAAGACACCTTCGTGGGGACTATAGTCGTCGTCCGCGCAGCAGGCATATTCATTTATGGGCAAGAGTGTGGTCCAGTTTTGTGAAAGGAACTTATCCACAAGTTTTTTTTCATTGAACTCTGATACCCATTTGGGCAGTTGCTGCATATAGTATGTAGAGGTGACAAACTGTCCACTTTCGTCGGTCAACCAATAGGCAGCATCCGCAGCATGTCCGGCAGGAAATATGGCTCCTCGGTCTTTTACCGATATACCGATCACCTTGCTTTCTGGGCTTCGTAGCTTAAGTTCGTCCGTGATGGTGCCGGCAATCAGGTTTCTGCAAGACATCATGCCTTCTTTGCTGTTGTCGCCTACTGTGCTTACCGATGGGTCTTCGGCACAATAAACCTGTTTTCCTTTATATCGGTCGTACCACTCATTACCAACTACTCCATGATACATGGGTGTAGTACCAGTGTATACGCTGGCGTGGCCGGGACCTGTGTAGGTAGGAGAATAGTTGTAGTGAGCATTTCTGAAATTGAAGCCCTGGTCTGAAAACCTTCTAAAACCTCCTTTATCAGAAAACAGAGGTTCAAACCTTTCCAGGTACTCATATTTCATTTGGTCTATCACAATACCAACAACCAGTTTAGGTTGTGCCAACAATGATGCACAAAAAACACACATGACAAGAAGAGAAGAGAAAATTTTCATCGTTACTATATTATCAAACTGCAAAAGAAAGGGCTTGCATTTCATGGAAAATAAAGATTGCATTAAATCGCTTTCGGCGAAATTAGAAGTATCTATTCTTTTAGGACAATGACCAAAGGTATCTGCCTTGTAAAAAATGTTCTGTTTTGAAAGAAATGCATCAAATGACATAAGTTGCTTTTCTTTGCATAGGGGAAAACGCATATTTCGTACAATCAATGCTGGAAAGCCAACACAAGAAGGCATTCGCTCATCAAATTGAATCCGGGACAGGATTTACAATCGTGGAATGTCCAAGAGATGCAATGCAGGGCATTAAGACTTTTATCCACACTAAACAAAAAATCAAGTATCTGAATGCTTTATTAAAAGTAAATTTTCACACGCTGGATTTTGGAAGTTTTGTCTCGCCAAAAGCTATTCCACAGATGCGCGATACCGCTGAAGTACTGGCAGGTCTAGACATGTCACAGTCAAAGACAAGGTTGCTGGCTATTGTGGCAAATGAGAGAGGTGGTGAGCAGGCATGCTCTTATCAGCAGATTTCCTATTTGGGCTATCCGTTTTCGATCTCGGAGGTATTTCAAAAGAGAAATACCAATAAATCCATCGATGAATCTTTGGTGTTGGTAGAAAGATTGCACCAAATGGCAGAATCGGCCGGCAAAGAGCTGGTCGTATATCTGTCCATGGGTTTTGGCAATCCGTACGGCGAGAAATGGTCACCGGAAATTGTGCTGAACTGGAGTAAAGTTCTGGCCGGTATAGGCATCAGGATATTAAGTGTATCGGACACGGTAGGAGTTGCTACAAATACATCCATTTCCCAGGTTTTTGAGCTTTTGATTCCTGCACTGCCTGAAGTCACCTTTGGCGCACATCTGCACACCCTCCCTTATCAATGGTTTGAAAAAATTGACGCTGCTTACAAAGCAGGCTGTCGTAGGTTTGACGGAGCAATCAGAGGATTTGGTGGCTGTCCGATGGCTAAGGATGAGCTAACTGGAAATCTTCCCACAGAAAAACTGATCAGCTACATGCTTTCCGAGCAGATCCCAAATAATTTAAATCTCCTGGCTTTTGAAAGTGCTTACAACGAAGCTTTAAAACTCTTTGGCTGAAACGTTGTGCCTTAAAGCAGGGTATATTGATACACCCTGAGCAGATATTCCCCGTGTTTTTGACGCTCAGCAATGCAGTAGGCTCTAATGCGGTCTCCGGCTTTTACTCCGGGAAAATGTTCTTTTAAAGCTTTAAAATTGAGATTGTTATCAGTACGTTTATGAGTAAAGACAAAGTGGGCCATCAGGTTTTTTTTGCTTTTAAGCCATTGACAGTGATTTGTTGTAAAACATTCATGGATAGCAATCACCCTTACAATTGCCAGATACTCATTCTCTTTGAAAGGCTGCTCGACCGCAAGAGTAAGGTCTGCTGGATGTGAAGATAAGTGTACATCGTTGATTGAACTACAGGAATACAGAAAAAACATCAGAAGTAGCAGTTCAACTTTTTTGACGTTCAATGGCATTTTTGAAATTTTGGTGCATGAAATCAAAAATCTCTTTAGTCCTGGCAAAAAATTCCTCATCCAGAAGTGCGCGAACGCCACCTTTATCTGCCGGAGCCAGCTCTTTGGTAAATCTGAAGCACTGTTTCATAGGTCCGCCCTCAATTTCCACATAATAGTGTAAATCATGTGAATATATACTTATTCTGAATTGTTTATAAGGAATGACTTCTAACAGGCGCATTGTCTTAATTCGTGTCGGACGAGTGGATTTTATTAGTTGAGGAGTTCATCTCACTGATCAGCGTTGACCTTTGAAAGGAAAAGAGGGAAGCATCATTGTCGGCTTCCAGATCTGAAACACGCGCAATCAAATGAAGCAACCACAAATAAAACTGAACACCAAAAAGCAGGGCAGCCAAAATCATGTGAACCGGCTGAGCAGCAGCAGGCAGGCCCAGATAAGCCAAGACAATGCCTGCCAGAATCTCAGTCAGAAGAATGGCGATCATCACGTTGATAAGCCGCAATGGTTTTCGGATATTTTTGTTTCGCCAGAAGATAATTCCATTGATAATCACAATCAAAATGGAAAAAGACCTGTGGATGTAAAAAGTAAGACCTATGGTGCTGAGCCAGCTGTCACGGTTCATTCCCATGAGCTCTTTATTCAGCAGATCGACCTGTTCTCTCACTTGTGTACCTAAAATGATCTGAACAACTGTGAGAAAAACTGCTGCCCCGAGCCAGTGCCTTAGCGTACGGTCCAGAGTAAGGTCGCTTTTGAGCGTTTTACGGCTAAGCAGCAGCAGGGTTATCAAAACAGCAAGAATGGCCAATGCCCCCAACATGTGGATAGTAATGGAATGCGGAATAAGATTTCCATCGACCACCTTTTTGCCCAACCATGCTACCAATCCCAATAAAAACAACCCTGCAAACGACAACACTGGTATTATTTTCAAACGTTTTCGAAGGCTTATTGAAGTTACAGCGATCAGCAGCATCGGTATACCTGCCAATGCTCCCAGCAGTCTGTTGATGTATTCGATCCAGGTGTGCACCGGATTGAAAATCGCATAGTCGTGGACCGTGTACTTTTCCCAGTCGTTTTTCGAAAATTCCTGACCTGATACAAAAGTTTTTCTGGCTCTGTACAGTGCATCTTCGTGTACTATGAAAGCTCCTTTTTTGTATTTCTGATACGGGTGAAATTCCACCTGCTGCCTTTCGGTAGGAGGAATCAGGTAGCCGAAGCAGGTAGGCCAGTCAGGACAACCCATTCCTGAGCCGGTAGCCCGTACGATACTGCCTGCGAGTATCACCAGGTAAATCAGGGTTATTTCAATGAGAATCAGTCTGACAAACCATCGAATGGATATCATAAAAGATGTTTTAAAGTGCAGCTACGTCGTGCACTATGGCTGTGTACGCCCCATTGTTAATGGTGTTGATGATTTTAACCACATCATCTGCACTGACCATTGTGGAGTCATATTCCATATGTGCCGAATTATGCTCAAAATCAATATCAAATTTCGTGATACCTGCAGTTTTACGCACTGTTTTTTCAATGAGTTTTTTGCAGCCCACTTCACAGGTCATACCTCTGATTTCAAGCTCTGCTGACGTATTGGCTACAGCAGTAACGTCGGCAGCAGAGGTTTCCTTTTGCGAGGAGTTGAAAGTACATGAGCCAAGGAGAAGGGCCAACAGAAGAAGCAATGTGGAAGTTTTCATAAGCAGAATTTTAAACAAAATTACAAAGATCGATTCCTTCTAGTTTACATCAAAAAGTTATAACTCCGGTTGATAGGTATACAGCAGACCAGCAGCTCTGAAAAAAGAAGCAATCGAGGTCTGATAGCGGTGAAGGAGCTGCAAATACAGCAGCTCGGCATCTATGGCCTGTACTTCCCGGGCATTTACCAAAAAAAGAGAACTTTCACCGATTTGAAACTTTCGCTGTTCGATCCTGAGCAATTCATAGAAATTGTCCTTATTGCTTCTGACCAGTCCGATTTGTTCAAATTGATTTTCGAGCAAAAAGGCTTCCTGTTGCATTTTCCGGAATAGGGCTGTCTGTCGATTGTCGCGGTTAAGTCTGGCTTCAGTAAGTCTTAATTCATTAATTTTTAACGCTGAGCGTTCTCTTCTGAGAAATAACGGCACGCTGATGTCCACGCCAAACTTGTAATTATTTGGAGCGATGATCACTTCCTCGCCCGCCCAAAACCCAAATTGTTCGGTCAAAAAGTTGTATTTGATATTGAATTTTGGTAGTAGCTCATTTCTGAGAAAATTTCTCTCGACCTCCAGGAGCCGCACCTGGTAGTCAAGCAACTGACTTTCAGGGTTAATTCTGGTAAATTCGAAACTTATGTTGAGTATACTGTCAAATGGAACGGGAAACTCCACCGGCTGATTGAGAAGCTGAGGAATAGCAAACCAGGAAAGCTCAACAGGCTGACCCTCAGGCGACCATAGGTGATTGGACAATTTCAGACGGGCATCGTTGAGAAGTGCACGCGCCTGTTCGGTAGCGATTTCACGTGATTGAACCAGTATGTAGGCTTCCAGTGTATCAACGGCCGGAAGATCGCCATTGAGAAAAGCTGATTTCACCAATTGGAATCTCTGTCGGGCTACTTCCACAAATTTTCCCCGCATCACATACTCTGCATATCTGAGCGACCACATCCAATAGTCGGAAATGGCTTCAAAGAGCAGGTCATTGAGCACTCGTCTTTGCATGTGAACTGAATATCGGTTGAAGAGATTGGCCTGCTCCAGAGCAAGGCGTCTTTGATCTGTAAGCAGTCCACGCAAGACCGGAATGTCGGCTCCTAAAGCCAATAACCCACCCACTGGCATGTTGCTTTCCGGATTGAGAAAGTCCCCTCCTGCCGTGCTCCAGGTGGCATTGAATTTCACACCGGGATACGTAAAAAATTCTACCCCTCCATCCTGATATCGGTAATATTGCTTATCGCTGAAATCTTTTCCAGAGGCAAAGTAAAAGGCGACCGGATCGAAGCTGCCTTTGGCCATCATGCGTCTGGCTCTGCCCTCCTGTGGAATCAAAGCCGCTTGCTTGGCCACCGGATGATGCTTAAGCACCAGGCTCATAAACTCCTGAAGTGGCATAACGGTCGCTGAGTCAAAAGAATCAGCAAATTGTGCTTTGGCTGTGTGTATAAGGGCAGTAGATAGAGCAGTAAGCAACAGTCTTTTCATCATTTTGAAGCTGTCTTTTTGGATTTATCTCCATTGCTACCACCTTTGCCCACGGGTATATAATATTCTGGAGGAAATCCATTGAGCTGTCGCCAGATTTCGTACCATACTGGCACGTCTTTTAGCAGCAATATCGCCCGTGCACCAGAACCAAAGCGTATCTGTTCGGGCCAGGGCACATCGTCTTTGTCAGGTACCATTAAAATGCGATACATACCGTTTTCGCTAAGCACATTGTCGATGGCAATGATTTCACCTCCAAAAGTTCCGAAGGTGATGCTCGGCCACCCTGAAAATACGATAGCCGGCCACCCGTCAAATTCAATTCTGCCCTTCTCTCCCAGGTGCATCAAAGGTAGGTCAACAGGTCTGATAAAGACCTCTACTGCTATTTGATACTGCAAGGGCATAATTTCCATAATCGGTTCGCCTTCTTTGATGTTTTCGCCAATGCCTGCTCGTGTCATCCGCGTTACCATGCCGCGCTGAGGTGCGGTGACATAATAAAAACTGCGTCGAACATTGATCGAGTTTATTTTACTTCGAAGTTTGGCTACTTCAGCCGTGGTCGCAAAGAAATCGCTGATGGCCGATTGCCGGTCGCTTTCGGCTTTGGAAATTTTTTCCGCAAAATCTGCTCGGATGCCCAGAAGATCTGCTTTCGACTGAAGATATTTATTTCGGGCAGCGGTCAGTTTGGCAGTGGCATCCTGAAACGCCTGATTGCTGCGTTCCCAGTCAAAACGGCTTTTTACCCCTTCCTGGTACAAGGTATCGGTTCGTTTAAATTGTATTTCTGAGAATTTAAACTGCATCTGGGCGGCTTCATATTCATTGCTATCGGCCTGCACTTTTAGTAATGCCTGCTGTAATTTGATTTCCTGGCTTTCTTTTAATGCCTTAATTTGCTCAGCTAATGCCTTTGCTTTGTCCTGATAGGAAATCAGAGCTGCTTCCTTTGCCTGTAGCTCAGAGGTAAGATTCTCCACCAAATTAGGGTCAAAATATTCGTCCTTTACTTCGGTGATAAAAACCAATGTGTCACCGGCATTGACCGTATCGCCTTCACGCACAAACCATTGCCTGATAGTGCCGGGAATAGGCGATTGAATGGTCTGAGGACGCTGCTCCGGTCGGAAGGCAGTCACCTGGCCGTATCCCTCCACATTCTGCGTCCATGGCACAAATAGAATAACGAGAAACAATACCAGCACAGTCCACATAACCTTGGAAAGGTAATTGAAAAATATTGGAACGCTGGTAAGTTTATATGCCTTCGTACTTTCGACTTTGATAATTTTCTTCGGCTCGTTATCTGTTATGTTTAGCATTTTTTATCGGTATTTCTATGGTTCTAATCCTTCGATAGTAAACCGAAACATCTTTCTGATGGATTCATCCCGTATAAGGTCATCGACATGACCTGTAGCGACGACCTTTCCATTTTCGATAATGATGGTCTTATCGCATCTTTTAGCAAATGTGTATAGGTTCGATATGGCGAGCAGTGTATAGGAATTGTTTTTGTCGGTAAGGTATTCAGATACGGTTTCACAGTATCCTGTCTCCAACTCCGATAAAATATCCTCAAGCAACAACAACCCCGGTTTATTGAGCAGGGATCTGATCAACAGAATTTTTTTGAAAAAACTCTTTGGAATACGTCTGTCGTTGGGAAAAATCTCAGTTTCAAATCCATCTGGTAACTCATTGACCAGATTGGTCAATCCAAATTTTTCACATAGAGAAAGAATTTCGCTGAGCTCTACATCGCGTCCCATCATCAAATTTTCAAGGATGGTTCCGTGGAAAATGTTTTGATCGCTCAGGTTGTCACCTATTCGGCTGCGAAGACTGAAGGGTTCTATATTTTGAATCGGTACATCATTGAACAATACGACGCCCGAATAATTCGTGTATAAGCCCGCAGCTATGTGCAGCAAGGTAGACTTTCCTGAATTATTCGGGCCACTGAGACATACGCGCTCTCCCGGTGCAAGCTCAAGCGAGATGTCGGTTAATCTGGATTTATGCCTCGGGTCAAAGCTGTAGGAAATATTTTTCATGGTGAGCTTTATGGGTTTGGGGCCCTCCTTCTCAAGCTCATTGAAGGAGATGCCGTCGTACTTTTCAAGGGGTATGTCCATCACCTGCCCGAGTTTTTCTGTACCTGTGAGCACATCGTAGATGACCTCCAAACTCAGCATAAGTTTTTCAACAGAGTTCAGAATGATGATGATGATGATTTCACTGGCTACAAATTGGCCTAAACTAATATCTCTGTTGATCACTAAGATTCCTCCCAATATCAAAAGGCCGCCAGTGATGATGGTTTTAAAGACTACAATATTTCCGAACTGAAAGAGTAGTACTTTGAAGTGCTCTTTTCTGTATTTGATGTAATTTTCAGCGATGGGATGTAGTTTTTCATTGATGATATCACTGCCACCATTGAGCTTAAAGGAGGGCAGGACTCTTCCTATTTCTTCGAGCCAAAAAGCCGTCTTGTATTTGTACTTGCTTTCCATAAGGCTCGATTTCATGCCCTTAGGTCCACTGTACACAAAGATCAGCACCAAATAAATCAATAGAAACAATCCGAAAAAAATGAAAAAGGGATGGTAAAACGATAGTAACAGCAACCCGAATAAAATCTGGATAAACGCAGTAATAAAATCTTTCAACAGCTTTGGAAGCCCTTTTTGAATGGTAAGCACATCAAAAAATCGGTTTGCCAGCTCCGGGGGGTATTCTTTAAGTAAATGATTGAAATCCCATCTGGGCATCCGATAAGCCAACTCATACACCGCCCGTATATAAAGGCGCTGTTGAATGGTTTCAGCCATTGACATTTGAAGTATCTGGAAAAAACCCGCTAATACCACACCGATTAGTACAATCACAACCAGCAATATCCAGGCATTGGACACCCGGCCACCCATCACCAGATTAATAATGGCTTGTACACCAAGTGGTAAGCTAAGATTGACAAGGGCTGCCAGTATACCTAGCAATAAAATGTAGTAAATTTCCTTTCTGTAATTTTCCAGCATGCGAAAAAACCGCTGGAGGGGTCTTCTTCCTACGTATGCGGTATCAGCCATAAATGAAATTGCCTGTTTTGCTGACAAATTAAGAGCCATTTTTAATTAAGAAGGTTTAAATTTGAAATTTGTTACAAGCTTTGTGACTTTTATCATACTTTATTAGAAAGTATACCAAATGCCAAACCTGATACACTATGCCATTCCGGGTTTTGTTGTGCTCGTATTGGCTGAGTTGATTTTTTCGGAGTTGAAGAAAAAACATCTCTACGAAACCAAAGACACCATCAGCAGCCTCTCCATGGGCATTGGCAATGTCATTGTCAATTTATTGGGAAAGGCAATAGCCCTTGGGGTTTATTTTTTTATCTGGCAATTCAGATGGATAGACCTGGGCTTTGACTGGTGGGTTTGGTGTTTGATTGTACTGGCCGATGATTTTACCTACTATTGGTACCATCGTCTTTCGCACGAAGTCAGATACCTCTGGGCTTCTCATGTAGTGCACCACTCATCCCGGCGCTACAACCTTTCAACAGCCCTCCGACAAACCTGGACGGGTACCGTTTCCGGGGGTTTTCTCTTCTGGGCATGGCTACCATTGGTAGGTTTCCATCCCATCATGGTCTTAACTATGCAATCCATCAATCTGCTGTATCAGTTTTGGATACATACGGAAGTGATCGATAAGTTGCCAGGCTGGTTCGAGTGGATCTTCAACACGCCCTCTCATCACAGGGTTCACCATTCCAGCCAACCCGATTACCTGGACAGAAACCATGCAGGCATTTTCATCATCTGGGATCGAATATTTGGCACTTTTGTAGCTGAAAAACAAAAGCCAGTGTACGGACTTACAAAAAACATCAACACCTATAATCCGCTAAAAATAGCTTTCCATGAGTGGGCTGATCTATGGCGTGATGTGAGAAATGCTCCTGATTTTAAAAGTGCTCTGATGTACCTCTTCGGTCCTCCCGGATGGAGTCATGACGGCTCGCGCCTTACTTCAAAGCAAATCCGGCAATTGGCAGCAAATCGCTCAAAGCCAAATACCCATGGAGAAAAAAGCTCCTCCGGTATTTTTACATTCCATTGAATTTCATCACTTCCGTTTTTATCTGAATTTTGCTGCTGAGTTTTTAAACACAATACGTACAAAATGAAGGTTAAATATTCCACCACACTCAAATGCCAGGGATGCGTGGACAATGTGGCAAAACAGCTCAATGAAGCTTTCGGAGAAGAAAACTGGGAAGTAGATCTCTCATCGAATCCAAAAATCCTAACCGTTAAAAATCCCGAATCGCCGGATAAGGCGATAAAAATTCTGGAAAGCAAAGGATACCGGGCAGAAATTTTAAACAATGAATAAGATAAAGCCTACGCTGGTACAGGGCACGCGCGACTACGGCCCTGAAATGATGCACAAAAGAAACCTGATCATCCACACCATAAAGGACGTCTTTGAGAAATACGCCTTTCAGCCTCTGGAAACGCCCGCCATGGAAAGACTCGATACCCTGACGGGTAAATACGGAGAAGAGGGTGACAGGCTGATTTTCAGAATTCTCAACTCCGGCGATTTTAAAAAAGAAGTCGACCCACAGACCTGGAATCAGGCGGAAAGTTCCGCATTGGCGGCACTTATTTGCGAAAAAGCGCTGCGATATGACCTCACGGTACCCTTTGCACGCTATGTGGCCATGAACATGTATTCTCTTGCTCTGCCTTTCAAGAGATATCAGATTCAACCTGTCTGGAGAGCCGACCGCCCTCAAAAAGGCAGATTTCGCGAATTTTATCAATGCGATGCTGATGTTGTCGGCAGCAGTTCACTTTGGCAGGAAGTAGAATTGCTGCTCATCTACACAGAAGTATTTCAAAAGCTCAACATACCCGTCACCATCCGGATCAACAACAGAAAACTGCTCAATGCCTTAGCTGCAAAAGCCGGCGCAGGCGAGCGGTTTGCCACCTTCGTCATCATCCTCGACAAATTGGATAAAATCGGAAAAGAGGAAGTCATTAAGGAATGGTTGAATGCAGGCTTTAGCCCCGAGGGGATAGATGCTCTGAGCAGGTGGATCTTTGATGAAAATCCAAACCTGGAGCAAGTGCGCGAAGCACTAGCAAGGGATGAAGAGGGCATTCAGGAACTTGAATTTATTCTGAAGCACCTTCGGTCAATATCTGCTGCTGCACCGGTCAGATTTGATCCGACCCTTGCGCGGGGACTCGATTATTATACGGGTACCGTTTTCGAAGTTGTGGTCCAGGGGGTAGAAGTAGGCTCCGTAGGTGGAGGGGGCCGCTACAATGATCTGACGGGAATATTCGGTGTAGATGGTATACCGGGTGTGGGCATCTCGTTCGGACTTGACAGGATCCTGATTGCCATGGAGGAATTGGGACTTTTTGATGGGCAGCTTCCCCTGAAATCCACAGTTTTAGTGACAGCTCTCAGTGAGGACCAAATGCCCGATGCCGCAAAAATAGCCACCCAACTGCGCAATGCAGGCGTCAGCACTGAATTGTATCCGGGTGGTGCCCGGCTCAAAAAGTCACTGGCTTACGCTCACAAAACCTCCATTCCATTTGCCGTAATCATCGGAGAGAATGAAGCAAAAAAACACACAGTCCTGCTTAAAAACATGCATTCGGGCGATCAGATAGAAGTACAGACCGAGCAGCTGATTGCCCGGAAAGACGATTTTTTTCAATTAAAAAAATAAAAAAACCATCCTCGGCGTGCATTTCAGCGATTTTTTTTCAATTGAGGGCCGTCAGGATACAAAATCGGCATCCGGGGCTGCTAAAGAAAGTACTTTTGTTCATATCAATTGATCCGCAATGGAGGTAAGAGCGCGTCGGATATTTGCTTGTATTGCCACTGCTCTGAGTATGTTTCTGTCAAGCGGTCAGTCCGCCGAAATCTTGTCAGATGCGGATATCCACATTATGCGCGACGAAGGGCAATACAACTCTGGAATCAAAAGACCGACTCCAGTATACTACATCCGGCATGCAGGAGCATTGATGGAAATATCTTCCACAGAGTGGAGGTGGTACTATGCCGCTGACAGTCAAGCTACTTCTTTAGCTGTCTCATCTTTGAAGTTCAAGGGAGCCCTTCAGGGCTCAAAACTGGAAGAAGTGGGCCAGGGATCCTATTTTGAACGACATTATACCGTTCACGACGATGGCCGACCCATTTACAGCGTACGCAAACTCCGGGTCTGCAATCTGTATGCTGGTATCGACCTGGAGATGGTGCCGGGCCAAAGCGGTCTAAGGTATGAGTTTATTGCGCAACCTGGCGCTGATCTCTCAGCAATACAAATGGAATTCAGCAGTGATCTGTCCGTTGAACTTACTCCGGAAGGAAGCTATAAAGCCAAATCATCTCGAATATCTTTTACAGATGAAATCCCCTATATCGTCTTGCCAGATGGCAGTAAAATGGCCGGAAGATTTAGTAAAAAGGGGCAATCACTGACGTTTGACTTTCGACCCGCTGCTGATTTATTTTCCCGCCTCGATCGACCTTTTATCATTGATCCACAAATTGTATGGAGCACATACTACACAGGGCAAGGTTCGGATGGCCTATTGGCCAATACCATTGACTCTTCCCGAAACATTATTGCCGTTGGCTCCGTTTCCTCAATATTTTCTGCAAATCTTTCCACCCCTGGGAGCCACCAGCCTCAGCCAGGCGGAGGTACTGATGCCATAATAGTCAAATTTGACCGCTGTGGCCGCCGGCTTTGGGCTACCTATTACGGTGGAACCATTCTCGATTTCACCACAGGTGTAGCTGCGGATCCCATCAACAACATCTATGTAGCAGGTCAGACCACGTCAAACAACCAAATTGCTACAGCAGGTAGTCATCAACCGGCCATCGGGGGCCAATCAGATCTTTTCCTTGTAAAATTCAATGAAAACGGACAGAGGCTTTGGGCTACTTATTATGGAGGCATGCAAATAGAGCAAAGTGCCTCCGTTGCAGTTAATTATACCGGAACCAGAGTCGTATTGTACGGCACCACCAATTCAAATAACAACATCTCCACACCCGGCAGTCATCAGCCCACACTTGCTGGCCAGCAAGACGCCTTTTTTGCTATTTTCGACTCTTCTGGAACACGATTAAGCGCCTCCTATTTCGGAGGTACTCAGGCCGAAACCTCCGGCAAAATTACTTTTGATTCCAACGATTGCTTTTACTTCTGCGGCAGTACCAACTCTACGGCCAATATTGCCTCCACTGGAGCTTATCAAACCACTTTACCAGGCACTCAGGCTGGATTTTTTGCAAAATTCACCACCAATGGTGCGCGTATTTTCAGCAGTTATTACGGAGGCACCGGTACCGACCAGCTGTTTGGAATTGCTGTAAGAAATCAACACCTTTACATAGCCGGCAACACCAACAGCCCAAACAACATTGCTACCCCGGGAAGCTTCACGCCGACCCTTCCGCCCGGTGGTGCAGGGTTTCTCGTACGATTTGATACATCTGGAACTACCCGCCATTGGGGAACCTATTACGGTGGAAACAACTCCAGCATGGTGGACCTGGCCACTGATATTACTGGCAATGTATTCTTTGCAGGTACCACGTCGGCAAACAATCTGGCCACACCCGGTTCTCAATTTCCAAATCAAATCGGCCTTCAAGACATCATAATTGGTCGTTTTGAAATAAATGGCACACGTACATGGGCCAGCTACTACGGCGGCACAGGCAACGATGACCAACCCTCTATCACTTTCGGGCTCAACAATACGGTAATCCTAAGCTGCCGGACTTTTACCTTAGGTTCGCAGTTAGGTATTTTCGGGTTTCAAAATTCACCCCAAGGCCCTAGCTCAGGTGCTCTGGCCCGGTTCTTTGCCACTCCTCTACACCTGGAAATAAGGGCTGTGAGCAAGACAAGCCTCTGTCCGGAGGAAATTTTTACAGTTGCATTTATTGGAGGTGGTTTTGGTGCTCCTACCACCGTTTTTGCCGAACTTTCCGATCAGAATTTTTCTTTCGCCTCCCCCACCCTAATTGGTCAGATTCCCAATTATTCCACCGGTGGAAGTTCGATCACCTGCCAGATTCCAATAACGGTCGGTAGCGGTCAATATCTGATTCGCATTCGATCGCAAAATCCTGTTTTTTCTTCCATCCACTACTGCGATACCCTGCAGGTTTTGGCCGACGGTCAGCTATCGCTTTTGTCTGCCAAAGATACCCTGTGCCCCGATGATTGGGATACACTTACCATTGCCAATTATTCCAGCGGAAGCATTACGTGGTATTTCAACGGAAATACCATACCAGGTGCCAACCAACCTGTATTACCAGCCAATCAGCCTGGTAACTACTATGCTCAGGTACTGAGCAATTCCTGTCTGCTGACTACCGACACCGTGGTATTGCATCAAGGCGTGCAGGATTCCATCACATGGAGTGGTTTCCCTGATTTGTGCGTCAATTCACCATCCATTACCTTTAACCAGGCCAGTCCACCCGGTGGGACCTATTCAGGGCCTGGCGTTACAGGCAATACTTTTGACCCCTCGATAGCTGGTGTTGGCAAACATCCTATTGAATATTTCTATGTTTCACCGGTCGGAAGCTGTGTTTCCATCTCATACGATACGATTGAGGTCTTCCCTACCTACAGCCAAACACTTACCGGCTCTCTTTGCACCGGCGAAACGCTTACCCTACCAGATGGACAGGTCGTATCTCAGACCGGCATATACACCGTCAACCTCCTTTCAGAGCAAGGTTGCGACAGCATCCTTGTGTATATCATTACGGTTACCCCTCCTTCCGGTCAATTGCTTCCACCGGATACCAACTTATGCCCCGGACAGACGCTTACCCTCGATCCAGGACTGTTTGCCTCCTACCTTTGGAACACTGGCGACACCACCCGTACGATTACTGTATCCGAGAGAGGGTTTTACTCCGTCATAGTCCGCGATGATCTCGGATGCATCTATACCGACAGCATCTTGATCAGTTTTGACTGTTTTCCGGTGATTTTCGTTCCGAATGCCTTTTCGCCCAACGACGACCGCCGTAACGATCGATTTCGCGTATCGATAAGCCAGTACATTACGTATTTTGAAATGATTATTTTCAACCGTTGGGGTGAGGTAGTTTTTCAAACCTATACTGCCGATTTTGAATGGGACGGAACTTACCGCGGCCAAAAGTTGCCACAGGGCCAATATCCCTATCGCATCATTTACGAATACGAAATCAACGGCAGCCGACATCGCAAACAGGAATACGGCACCCTCACCATACTGCGCTGAAAGCCCTGTTTCTTTAATTTTTTTTCAGCATACTTCTGACCTGGCAGGCCAAATGGCACTTAGCTTTGCCCCAAACTCAGCATTGCATGAAGCAAACTGCCCTCACTCACATACACCGCTCCCTGGGAGCTAAAATGGTTCCTTTTGCCGGGTTTGAAATGCCGGTACAATACGAAGGCCTCATCGCTGAGCACCACGCCGTGCGTCAGGCAGTAGGAGTTTTTGATGTCTCTCACATGGGCGAGTTTCTCATACAGGGACCGGAAGCTCTGGACCTTGTACAATCTCTCACCACTAACGATGCATCCAAACTATACCCGGGAAAAGTTCAGTACAGCTGCATGACCAACGACCAGGGCGGTATCGTCGACGATCTGCTTGTGTACATGCTTGCAGAAAATTCTTACATGCTCGTTGTAAACGCTTCTAATATTGAAAAAGACTTCCTCTGGATTCAATCCAGAAACATTTACGATGCACAGCTTACCGATGTTTCAGATCAGACATCATTGCTTGCGGTTCAGGGCCCCAAGGCAACAGAAGCTCTTCAAACCCTCACCGATGTGCAGCTTGGCACCATGGGTTACTACACGTTTGTAAAAGGCCGAATGGCTGATGTGGACGATGTCATCATATCCGCCACCGGTTATACGGGTGCTGGTGGTTTCGAACTTTACGTGCCCAATCAAGCCGCAGAACACCTCTGGCGGGCCGTCCTGGAGGCAGGCCAAGCCTATGGAATCAAACCCTGCGGATTAGGTGCTCGCGACACTCTTCGACTCGAAAAAGCCTTCTGCCTCTACGGCAATGACATTGACGATACTACCAATCCCATTGAAGCCGGCCTTGGCTGGATTACCAAATTTACCAAAACCTTCACTGCATCCGAAATCATCAGACAAATAAAAGAAAAGGGACCTTCTCGACGTCTGGTAGGCTTCGAAATGATAGACCGGGGAATACCCCGACAGCACTATTCCATCCACGACGCGGAAGGGCATTCCATAGGTCACGTCACCTCTGGAACTCAATCACCTACCCTCGGTAAAGCCATCGGTCTGGGTTATGTTCCCATTAGCCATTCTGCCCCAGGCACTGAAATTTTCATCGATATCCGGGGCAGGCATCTCAGAGCCCGTGTAGTCAAAACACCTTTTCTGTAATATTGCTCTCTTGCCTCACGTCCGTTCCCTTGCACCAGCAAACTGCCAATTCCCAAACTACCCTGTAATAAGTCCCTGCGGGGAAAATGGTCTTATTTGGCCTGATTCTTCACGAAGGTAATGATCATGTCAATTGGCAGCGTCCCGAGTAAGGGAGTTTGAAAAGGATAAGTGGTTCTCCAGACTTGCACGTTGTGCTCGTTGGTCAAGACTTTGAGAGTGAGTTTTTCACCATTGGTCTGGGTAAGTAGTATTTGTTTTTCGTCGGTTGAGATATCATAAGTGCCTGTCAAGTTGATGTTGACCGGCAATGGGACGGGAAATCCCAGCCCCAGGTCTATGGAAGCTGTAAACTGCAGTTGGATGGTGAGGGTGTTAGGGTCTTTTTGCACAGTGAGTCGTCCATTGGGGTTTTCGGTAATGCCTGAAACATTGATGGGGGGCAGCCCTTGCTGACCGAGATCAATCTGTGCGGAATAAGTGACAAAGGACGGAGTCCAATCACCGGGTAGCCGATCGGCCAATGCACGCGGGGGTGTAGGAGGGTCCATGTAAATGTATTCAACCCGCTTACGGCAGGCGCCCGCGAGCATCAGTGCGGTGAGGAGGATGGGAATATAGTGATTTTTCATGGCAGATGTTGGTTTAGAGGTCTTTGATGGAGATTTTGACGGGTAAACTGGTAGTTGAATTTTCAATCAAATGTATGATTTTATTTGAAACCATTAAGGGATCAAGTAGTTGATTGAGCTCCTTTGCAGATTTGAAGCGTTGGACCTCCGGAAAGGTATCTGGTGTATGACTGCGAATAAAGGATTGCATATCGGTATCGACCATGCCGGGAGCAAGTGCATAGACCCTGTACTGTGGATATTCAAGTGCAAGACACTGACTGAGCATATCAAGGGCAGCCTTGGTGGCACAATAGGCGCTCCAATGCGTGACCGGGTACCGTCCGGCGCCTGAGCTGATGTGCAGGATGTGTTTGGAGGCAGTGACCGGTAGTGTCTGCCGTATAAACCAGGCGCTCAATAAATGTGCTGAAAGAATATTGATCTGATATATACGCTGTAATTCGGTAGGTTGTATCCGGTGAGCAGGGGCTATGGGTTGAAGGATGCCGGCATTGTGGATAAGGGTATAGCTGTGAAAGTGAGTAGGTATATCAGGTAAACTGTCGACAGCATCTGAAGAAGACAGATCGGTCTGATGGAAATGGAAATTGGGATGTTCTATCTCATTATACCTGGAAATGCCCCAAACCATATAACGGCCGGTGCTGAGCATATGTTTGGCCAAAGCATGACCAAGGCCTCGATGCGTGCCGGTGATTACAGCCAGGTGGTTCATAGGACGAGCTGGATTGTATGGACAAATGGTCAAATAGCGATGGGATTGCCATTGAAGGCAGTATGCTCCTGGAGCTCTTCAAGGTTAAACTGATAGAGACGGGCAGGCTTGTGATAGACACCTTGCTGCTTCTCCATCAAAGGGGTGAGAATGTTTTCGCGTAGGATTTTTTTTCGAAAGTTTCGTTTGTCAAACTTTCGATCGAGGATTATTTCATACAGACGCTGAAGATGCGAGAGTGTGAATTTTTTGGGCAAGAGCTCAAATCCAATGCGGTGTGCTTCAAACTCACGGCGAAGCGTAAGAAGACCTTCAGCTGCTATCAGATTGTGGTCGAAAGCCAAGGGTGGAATATTATGAATATCGCACCAATAAACGCGATCGGCAAAAGAGCTGGCTTCAGGGGAAAAGTCATTCATTTTAACCAAGGCATAGTAAGCAATGGTTATAACCCGTGCCTGGGGATACTCGCGGTAGGTCTGTAGCCAGGCAAGGTCTTTGACATCGCGAACTCGATTGGGATCGCCAAAGGTTTTAAACTGCCTTAGGTAGATTCCAGTAAGGCCGGTAAGCTCATGCAATACACGGCAGGCAGCATCGTCCAGGCTCTCTTCTTCAAGCACCAGATCGCCAGGAAGTGCACTTTGAGGCTTAATGGAGGGATTAATCGGTTTTTGCTCTATAAGGAGGATGTTGAGCTTTTCGTTGTCAAAACCGAAAACAACGCAGTCAACGGATACATTGGGGTTAAGGTTTTTACTGTTCATCAGGGCAATTGTAGTAGTGAAGTTTAATCAAATGTGCGGTCGTACAGGTCAATGGCATCTTTGAGAATTTGAAGAGCAATATTGACATCGAGAAACTCTTCTACTTTTACTTCTTTATGCTCCAGCTTTTTGTAGTCTTCGAAGAAGGCTCTGAGCTCGGCAATCATATGCGGGGGCAATTCCGTGATACTTGTAATATGACTGACGGATGGATCCCCAGCGGCTACTGCAATGAGTTTGTCATCGGCTTCTCCCTGGTCGAGCATTCGCATGACGCCTATCACTCGTGCCTGTACGATGCATAGCGGGACGGTATCTACCTGTGAAATCACCAGAATGTCGAGCGGGTCATTGTCGTCGCAAAAGGTCTGGGGGACAAAGCCGTAATTGGCCGGATAATATACCGAGGAGTAGAGCACACGGTCAAGGGTGAGAAGGCCGGTTTCCTTATCGAGCTCATACTTGGCTCTGGAGCCTTTTGGTATTTCGATGATGGCATTGACGGTTGATTGAATGAAATCAGCCTGATTTTCAACTGAATGCCATGGATTGTTGATTTTTAAACTCATTCGGGATTTTTTTATGCAAAGCAAAAGTACGTCTATTCGGGTATTAACCGGATTGCGGATTGTCAACTGTAGGGAAGATTCCAAAAGGTGTGTCAGGTTCTTTTGAAAAGGGGTAAATGTTATTTATTTTGCAGCTTTCTTACGTGTGAAACCCCAGCCAAATGAAATTTTTAAACACAGCGGTTTTTTTGTTCTTGATGCTGGCCGGACAAGCTCAGGCTTTCAAATCACCGGTCAGCTGGAGATTCAAAATTAATTATTTAGAAAATAATGAAGCTGAATTGGTCTTTACAGCCCGTATAGAAGGTGATTGGCATTTGTATTCTTCAACTCTACCGGTGGGCAGTGGCCCCATTCCTACTTCGTTTAATTTTGAAGAAAGTGCTGATTACAAACTGGTCGGTAAGGTCAAAGAAGGCGTGGCAAAAGAAGAATTTGACCCCAATTTTAACATGGTAGTCAAATATTTCGGTAAGTCTGCAGAATTCAGACAAAGGATACGGATGCTCAGCAGCAAGCCATTTGTAGCAAAAGGATATCTGGAGTACATGGTTTGCAACGATGAGACCTGCCTGCCACCCACTGCTGTGGATTTTGAATTTCAGATTGTCCCTCCACAACCCAAAGAAGAAACTCAGCTTCCTGTTGAGAAGGACCCCATCAACTATGCAGCATCTAGGGATACTCAAGCCTCTGAAGAAGTTCTGGAAGAAACCACCTCAGCCGATGATGAAATGGCAATGGCTCCTGATGAAGCTGTTTCGGAAGAAGTCACAACAGCTCAGCTCACTACTTCAGAGGGGGAAAAATCTTCATTTACCGGATTGTTTATTTTTAGTTTTTTAGGAGGATTGGCGGCTCTGCTGACCCCGTGTGTATTTCCTATGATTCCCCTTACGGTAAGCTATTTTACGAAGCAAAGCCAAAATCGGGCACAAGGTATCAGCAATGCGCTCATCTATGGCTTAAGCATTATGGTGTTGTATGTGGGTGTTACTTACACCATCACGCGTTTAGCCGGGCCAGCGGCCATGAATGCCTTTTCCACCAATCCATACGTCAATCTTTTGTTTTTTGCACTGCTGGTCATTTTTGCCATTTCATTTTTCGGGGCGTTTGAAATCACTTTGCCCTCGTCCTGGGTAAATAAGGCGGATAGTGCCAGCGAGCGAGGAGGTGTTATCGGCATTTTTTTCATGGCCTTTACACTGGCATTGGTCAGTTTTAGCTGCACCGGTCCTATCATTGGCACATTGCTTTTTGAAGCCTTCAGTGGTGGTATTAAAGGACCTCTTATCGGGATGACAGGATTTTCTCTGGCATTGGCCATTCCATTTACTCTGTTTGCAGCATTTCCCGGATGGCTCAATTCCCTGCCTCGCTCCGGGGGCTGGCTCAACAGTGTAAAGGTTGTCCTCGGCTTTATCGAACTTGCACTGGCCTTCAAGTTTCTCTCAACTGCCGATTTGGTTTGGCAGTCTGGCATTTTGCTGAGAGAATACTTCATCTTGATTTGGATAGCCATCGGCATACTGCTGACCATTTATCTGCTTGGTTTCTACCGTTTGCCACACGACAGCAAGAGTGAAAAAATCGGAGTAGGCAGGCTGATGTTGGCAGTTATCTCCCTGTCGTTTACTCTTTATTTAATTCCGGGTCTGTGGGGGGCCCCTTTAAAGCTGATCAGCGGACTCACCCCACCGATGTGGTACACCGAAGCTCCTTTAGGCAAGAGTACAACAGCTCAACACAGTGTGTCCGAGTACATCGAAGGTGCGCATCCGGAGAGCTGCCCGCATGGATTGAATTGCTTTCATGATTTTGACAAGGGATTGGCATATGCCAAAGTAGTTAATAAACCAATTTTACTGGACTTTACCGGCTGGGGATGTGTCAACTGTCGCAAGATGGAAGAAAAAGTCTGGAGCGATCCAAGGGTGCTTTCCAAATTGCAAAACGATTTTGTGCTCATTTCACTCTATGTAGACGAACGAACACCTCTGCCAGTTGACCAACAGTATTACTCAGAAATTCTGGGTCAGAAAATCAGAAACATTGGAAATTATTGGGCTGAATTTCAGGCAAAGCACTATGGCACCAATAGCCAGCCCTACTATGTGATCATAGGGCACGAGGACCTCACACCGCTCAACAAGCCCGAAGCATACAACACGAACATAGAAGCCTACCTCGCTTGGATGGAAGAAGGGATCAGCAAATTCAGAAGTCTTCCCAAAAAGTAAAAAAGCCCGTTGGCAACAAGTATATTTGTTCAGGGAATTTTAAAAGAATGAAAAAACTCTTTGCACCATTCATAGCGCTGTTTGTAATGATGTCATGCAGCCGCGAGGAAAGACCGCAGCTGCCCAATACACCTCCTACATCTGGCATCGCCAGTATTGCTCATAGTCTTTTTGACCTGCCGCGTACATTGGACTTCAGATTTGAGCAAATGAGTACCTACCGAGCTGCAACAGACAATCTGTATCAACCCAGCAGGCTGAGCACTGATTTTTTTGCTTACAATTTTCAAAATCGCTTTATTGGTGAGTTGTTGTGGCATACTACGCCTTTGGCATTTCGCTTAAATCACTACTACGGAAACCTGCTCAAATCAGACAGCCTTACCGGTCATCAGCGCATCCTGTCCTTAGAATCTACGGATCAAAATTTTCCTTCTTTTTTCTATCCAATTTATGCACCCATGCCTATGTTTTTTGCTGTAGAAGGCCTTACACAAGAGCAAAAGGTGGATACATTAGAAGGTTTTACCATCATATGGCCAATTGATTCAATGTTGCCAGCAAATAATCCTGTACTCTTATACACTGAATTTGATATCATGGGAGCTGACCATTTTTTTGTTGATACTCTGGCCGAATGGGATGGGGAATATTACTATCCACCCACATTTCTCTTTTTCAACAAAAAGAAAAAAATAAAAGTCCATCTGGCAAGAGGCACTACCCATATCGATACCATTGGAACGAAGACTGCCGGTTTCAAATTCGTTCACTTTGGCGAGTTAACCCTCGATATACGATAATACTCTCAAGAATCAAAACGCTAAAAATGCAGCAATATCATGAGCTGATGCGCACCATTCTACAGAAAGGAGTGCGCAAACACGACAGGACAGGCACAGGTACAATTAGCATATTCGGATATCAAATGAGATTTGACCTCTCGGAAGGGTTTCCACTGGTCACGACCAAAAAACTCCATGTCCGATCGATCATACATGAGTTGCTGTGGTTTTTGAAAGGGGATACCAACATTCGTTATTTGAGGGAAAATAAGGTAACCATATGGGACGAATGGGCGGATGAAAACGGCGACCTTGGACCAGTGTATGGCTACCAATGGCGCAGTTGGCCATCAGCCGATGGTAGAAAAATTGATCAGATTTCCAATCTGATCGACCAGATCCGAAAAAATCCAGATTCGCGAAGGCTCATTGTGAGCGCCTGGAACGTCGCAGACATTGACCGCATGAAATTGCCCCCTTGCCACACCCTCTTTCAGTTTTATGTGGCAAACGGTAGACTGAGCTGCCAGCTCTATCAGCGCAGTGCCGACGTTTTTCTTGGGGTGCCGTTTAACATTGCATCCTATGCCCTACTCACCATGATGGTAGCACACGTCACGGAACTGGAACCCGGAGAGTTTATACACACCTTCGGCGATGCTCACCTCTACCTCAATCACTTGGACCAAGCTCATTTACAGCTCAGCCGCGAACCAAGACCACTCCCGAGAATGTTATTGAATCCGGAAGTAAAAACCATTTTTGATTTCCGATTTGAAGACTTCACCCTTATAGGTTATGACCCTCATCCCCACATTAAGGCAGAAGTAGCCGTATGAATCAGACAACCCAGACACACATAAGACAACTGCTCAGCCAGGTTACTGACCCGGAGATTCCGGTGCTTACCATTGAGGACATGGGCATCCTAAGGGATATTGACCTAAAGGATGACGGCACTGTAGAAGTAATCATCACACCTACCTACTCCGGATGTCCGGCCATGCATGCCATCGAAAAAGAAATCAGTAAAACTCTCGCAGCTCACGGATACAAAAAAGTAGTGATTAAAGAAAAACTGTCACCGCCCTGGACAACGGATTGGATGACCGATGAAGCCCGTGCCAAACTCGAAGCATATGGCATAGCTCCACCCTCAAAGGGTACCCCCGATAAGCGTGTGCTCTTCGGAAAACAATCGGCAGTGAGATGTCCGCATTGCAAATCCTTACACACAGAAATGGTCTCCCAGTTTGGCTCTACAGCCTGCAAAGCATTGTATCGTTGTCTGGATTGCCTTGAACCTTTTGACTACTTTAAGTGCATTTGACGGTCGCACAACCTCGTTTTAGAATGTTTTCAATTCTGCTAATCCCCAATCCGCAGAGAGAAGGTGTGATAAGGAACGCAGTGCAAGAATTTATGTAAATAAACACTTGCACAGATTTTTACTTGAAATCACAAACATTCTGCCTTTACTAAGTTAAAAGATTTACAGGATAGAAATCTTTGTGGAGAAATAGCTCTTATTTTACAAAATTTCCTGCCTATACGTATCAAGCCTGAGCAAGATGAAAATCATCATCGAAAAAGCCAACATCGAAGACCCACCAGAGCTTATAAATGGCAATGGAATTCCTATCACAGGAAACAAACCGATAGTCATGGCAATATTTACCGTGAAGTGAAAAAAAATAATACTCCCAACAGAATACGCAAAGATCCGTGCATATGCAAGCTTTTGTCGCTCAGCCAACACAAAAATCCGGTAAATAAAAAGCAGGTAAAGCGAGATAAAAAGAAAAGACCCTACAAAACCCCATTCTTCCCCAATGGTACAAAAGATAAAATCTGTCTGCTGTTCGGGGACAAAATCGTACTTCGTCTGTGTGCCTTGAAGAAATCCTTTACCCCATACCCCCCCTGAACCAATAGCAATCATACTCTGATGGGTATTGTACCCGATACCCTTGGGATCGTGCGCCTTGCCAAGCATGATGTTGATGCGGTTTCGGTGCCGATCTTCCAGGAGATTGTAGAAAGCATAATCGACCGATTGAATGAAAAGAACCAGCAATGCCGTAACGGCTGCAATGGTTAACCAAACCCTGCGCATTCTCCGCAATAGAATGGCAACAAAGACACCCATGCCACCAAGTACCACGGAAAGTATGTCAGGGTCTATCACCAGTGCCAGGATAAAAAATACACCCAAAGCAATGAAGATCAATACATAAAACAACGGTAAACCTTCTCGGTAAAAGACAAACAGAAATGAAGAAAAAACTATTGCACTGCCAAGGTCAGGCTGTGGCAGTATGAGCAGTGCCGGGATGGCTATGACCACTATGGCTAGAAAAAGCTTTTTGTTAAAATTTTTTCGATTGGCACCCGCTAGTATTGCAGCCACCATCATAGAAGCAGATAGTTTGGCAAATTCACCTGGCTGTAGACTAAAAGCTCCGAACTGAAACCATGAACGCGCCCCGGAAATTTTTACTCCTAAAAAAAGAACTGCTACAAGCAATCCCAAAGTGAGCAGATATATGGGGAATGACAGGGGTTCTATTAACCTGCCTTCCAGACTTAGTATGAACAATCCGATCACAGTGGATGCAATAATGAAAATCATCTGCTTGTTGTAGTTGTGCGATAGATTCGAAAGGGAAAACGTGTCCGGATTGTAAACAGCAGCCAAAACACTGAAAAAACCGATGATTACCAGCAGGTAATAAAGCAAAAGTACCGACCAGTCTATCCCTTCAAAAATGGAGTTTCTTTTTCTCATCTGCCGCTGGTTGTCAAAAGTTTCTGTCCGAAAATTCTGATCAGCTGACGGTCATACTCGTCTTGAAGAGAGCCTTCCATCATGCGTCTTTCGAGTTCTTTACGCTCTACTTTTCCGGTGAGGTATTTTTCGATGATCAAGGAGGCAATCGGAGCAGCCCAGCGAGAGCCCCAGTAGCCATTTTCAACAAAGATAGCGATGGCAATTTTGGGGTTGTTCTTTGGACCAAAGGCCATAAAAATCGAATGGTCCTGGCCATGGGGATTTTGGGCGGTTCCCGTTTTTCCACAGAGCTCAATTCCGGGGATTCGTGAGGCTCTGGCCGTTCCTTGTTCGAAGACCTGAAACATCCCTTCGATCACAGTTTCAAAGTGAATGCTATCTACTGTAGTTTTTTTTGGCTGTGTGTAATGTGGGTCAGTAATCGGTTTACCATCTATGCGCTTAACCAGATGGGGCGTATAGAAGTAGCCTCTGTTGGCAATCGCAGCTGCTGCATTGGCCAGTTGAATAGGAGTAACGAGCATTTCACCCTGTCCGATGCCTAGAGAAATGGTGTTGAGTGCTTTCCAGCGGGTTGTTCTAAATTTTCGATTGTAATATGTTGAATCTGGTACTAACCCTCGTCTGCCGGTGGAAAGGTCGTTGTTGAAGTACGTACCCAGACCGAAGCTTTTCATATGACGGCTCCAGATTTCAACACCAGTAGGGGCATCGGGATATTTTTCAATGGTGCGCTTGTAGGTATTGCAGAAGTAATTGTTGCACGATTTATAGATGCCGACTTGAAGAGGTAATGGATACGAGGTGCCACACTTACACCGCACAAAAAGACTGCCGGCTCTGAAACCTCCTCCACACGTAAACGTAGTTGAAGGTTGAATGCTTCCTTCTTGAAGTGCTACCAGGGCCTGAAGTATTTTGAACGGGGAACCGGGAGGATACTCAGCAAGCAGGGCACGGTCGTAGAGTGGTTTGTTGATAGAATCGTTGTAAAGCTTTCTGTAATTGATGTTTCTGTCGCGACCAACCAGCAAATTTGGGTCATATGTGGGACTGGTGACAAGTAGGAGAATTTCACCAGTTGAGGGTTCTATGGCTACAATGCTACCGCGCTTATTGCGCATGAGTGTTTCACCATACATCTGCAGTTCGATGTCGATGGTTGCCATAAGGTCGCTGCCGGGCACTGCGAGTGAGTCAAAGAGACCGGCTTTGTAAGGGCCCTTCTCCCGCCCTCGCACATCTACGAGTATTCTCTTTACACCGTGCTTACCTCTCAGATATCGTTCGTAAGATTTTTCAATGCCGGCAACACCGATGAAATCTCCTCTGCTGTACTCAGGATTGTTTTTAACGGTGCTTTCGTCCACCTCTCCAATGAAGCCAAGGACATTGGCTGCCGATGAATACGGATAGTATCGCAGGGTGCGTCGTTGGAAGAAAAAGCCTGGAAATAAAAACAATTTTTCCTGTAAATATGCATAGTCCTTGGCCTGTATGTATCGGATAAATTCGGATGGCTTGTATCGGCTGTAATTCCGTGCTGCCTCCAGTTGCTTTTCGAAAAACTCCCTCGATATGGCAAACAGCCGGCAAAACTCGGCCGTGTCCATCTCTTTGACCTGCATGGGAATGACCATCAGATCATAGGCCACTTGATTGGCAACAATAACCCGACCCTCACGGTCGACTATTTCACCCCGGGGAGCGTAGATCTTAAGGGTGCGAATCACATTGTTTTCGGCAGAGAGTTTCCAACTGTTGTCCACAATTTGTATGTGGAAAAGCCTGACTGTGAAAGCCATCCACACGGCTATGAGAAAGATTACAAAAACCGTGATTCGCTTCATTTCAATCTTCTTTTTCCTACACGGGTTGCATCAGGTGTTAGGAGAATTTCAATGGGGACAACAATCAATAAACTTATGGCAGTGGAGTATAAGATCTTCGAACCCAAAACTAAAAATTTTATAGACGCCATGGAATCCAATACATACAACCATGCGAAAAATACCACATAAGAAATGGATATATAAACGAAATATCGTCTGAATCCCACAGTGCTCACACGGATAATCCCGAGATCACTGGTAACCAGTAAGCCTAACAACCTTTCCAAAGGAATAAAAGATATCATAGAAAGTGCGGAAGCATAAATTCCCCCTGTGTTGTACCACCAGTCGATGGCAAGACCCGTAAGAAATGAAAGCAACAGATGCAAGTATTTGGGAAGAAACAGTTTAGCAGCTAGGAATAATGCAGGTACAATCTGTGGATTGATGTATCCGGAAAGTTTAATCTGGTCAAATACTCCAACCTGCAGTACTAAAGCAGCCACAAGTGCTACAGTCCATGACATTGCATCACTTGCCTTCATTAATGAGCAGTTTTAAATCCTCAATGGCTTTTTTATCAATAAAATCAATGACATAGACCTGGTGTATGCTGCTGAAATCTGTAAAAAGTTCAATCTGAGCTTCAATAAAATCGCCCGGCTCCCTGGTTCTGTAACTTTTGATAATGCCTACACCTATTCCTTCGGGAAAGATAAGACTGCGCACATCTGTGACGACCGTATCTCCGTTTCGGATCCGAGTTTGCCTTGGTAAGTCGATCAGTTGTGCATATCGATAGTTTTTGCCATTCCAGATTAGGGAGCCAAAGTTTTTGGCATTGGCAGGGCGGGCACTTATGGAAAATTTACTGTGAATCACTGAAAGAGCAGTGGAATAGCGTGAGCCCACATCTTTGATGATACCCGCCACACCGATAGGTGAAATGACCGCCATACCCGGTTTCAGACCATGGATTTCGCCTTTGTCGATGACAAGATAATTGTTTTGCAGGTGAATGGTACTGTGAATCACTCTGGCTTCCTGATAGGTGTACACCTGCTTCAGTAATGTGTCTTCTATTCTTCCCGATTCGTATATAAAAGAGTTTCTAAACTCTTCCAGTGCCGTACGAAGTACTGCATTTTCTGTTTGGAGCACCTGGTTCTGTTGTTTAAGACTTAGATACTCATAGGCGGCCGAAATTCTGTCGTGTATAGTACCTACCGCATAGGTACTGCTCGTAAACCAAACGTAATTTTGATACACATTGTGCCGAATGGTGAGGGATAGACAAAACCCCTGTATCAGGATAAATAAAATCAGATATGCGTTTTTGATTAAAAAAGACCAGACTTTATTCATCCTTCTTCAAGGGTATGGATTGGATTTGAGTCAATGTAATGAAAAACCGGCTAGCGGCTGAGGAAATTAAATTTATCAAGGTTTTTTAAAGCTATGCCCGTACCTCGTACTACGGCTCTTAAGGGGTCCTCAGCTACATATACAGGCAGGTCAGTTTTCATAGAGATGCGTTTGTCGAGTCCTCTAAGCATGCTTCCTCCTCCTGCCATATATATTCCGCTGTTGTAAATATCAGCTGCTAGTTCAGGAGGAGTCATGGAGAGGGCCTCCATGATGGCGTCTTCTATCCTGATGATGGACTTTTCCAAAGCCCGGGCTATTTCTTTGTAATTGACCACTACCTGTTTTGGTTTTCCGGTCAGCAAGTCTCGGCCCTGAACAGGCATGTCATCTGGCGGGTTGTCGAGTTCATCGAGAGCTGCTCCAACCTGAATTTTTATTTCCTCTGCGGTGCGTTCGCCTACATACAGATTGTGTTTGGTACGCATGTAGTAACTGATGTCGTTGGTAAATACATCACCGGCTACTTTTATGGATTTATCACACACAATACCTCCCAGTGCTACAACGGCTATTTCGGTGGTCCCCCCTCCAATGTCAATGATCATATTGCCTTTCGGCTCCTGTACGTCCACTCCAATGCCAATGGCCGCAGCCATTGGTTCCTGAATAAGATAGACCTCCTTGGCTCCGGCATGTTCGGCACTGTCGCGCACTGCTCTTTTCTCGACCTCTGTAATACCCGAAGGTATGCAAATTACCATGCGCAGAGAGGGGGTGAAAAATCGGTTTTTCAGCCCTGGGATGCTTTTGATCAGCTCCCTTATCATGTGCTCAGAGGCTTCAAAATCGGCAATCACCCCATCTTTAAGCGGGCGGATGGTCTTTATGTTTTCGTGCGTTTTTCCGTGCATCATTCTGGCCTGATGGCCTACAGCTATGATTTTGTTCGTATTTCGATCGATCGCCACGATAGAGGGTGCATCAACTACTACTTTATCCCTGTGAATTATAAGGGTGTTGGCAGTACCCAGGTCGATAGCGATTTCTTCGGTAAGGAAATCAAAAAATCCCATATTAGAATATTTTATTAATGTTTAAAATGTCTAAAACCGGTAAATACCATAGCCAAATCGTGCTGATTGCAGTAGTCGATGCTCAATTGGTCTTTGATGGACCCACCGGGTTGAACAATGGCAGTAATTCCAGCCTGGTGTGCAATTTCGACACAATCCGGAAACGGAAAAAATGCATCACTTGCCATCACAGCACCTTGCAGACTCAAACCAAAGGTCTGACCCTTCAGAATAGCCTGCCTCAAGGCATCCACTCTTGAAGTCTGCCCAGTCCCGGCAGCCAACAGCATGTGATCTTTGGCCAATACTATGGTATTACTTCTGGTGTGCTTACTGATTTTGGAGGCAAAAATCAGATCTTTCACCTCTTGATGGGTGGGTTTTTTACGCGTTACATATTTGAAATCCTCAGCACTATCGGTATGCAAATCCCTGTCTTGTACCAAATACCCATTGAGTGCTGACCGCTTGGTGAGTCTGTTGGGTACAAATGGATGGATTTGGACAATAATTCTGTTCTTTTTGGATCGCAGTAGTTCGAGGGCTTCACTGTCAAAGCCTGGAGCAAGGAGTACTTCAAAAAAAATTCCGGAAACTGCTTCAGCTGTTTTTGTATCCACAGGAGCATTGAAGGCTATAATACCTCCAAATGCAGAAACAGGGTCCGCTTTCAGTGCATCCGTCCATGCCTGAAATACATCGGTTCTTGAAGCAAGTCCGCAGGCATTATTGTGTTTTACGATCACACATGAGGTCTCGTCAAATTCGCCTAGGTAGGCCAAGGCAGCGTCTATATCCAGAAGGTTGTTGTAGCTGAGCTCCTTACCCGATAGTTGAGTGAAAATTTCGGAAAGGTCCCCTTCAAACCACCCGCGCTGATGAGGATTCTCTCCGTAGCGTAGCGAATGCACTTTTTCCGATGGCAATGGCAAATCACTAAACCAATGGAAAATAGCTCTGTCATACGTACTACTGATGCGGAAAGCCTCCCTTGCCAGCTCTTTGCGGAAGTCCAGGTCTGTGCAGCCTTCGTATGACAGATAATGTTCGAGAAAACGATCATATTGAAACCTTGAGGACACTATGGCTACGTCGGTGAAATTTTTTGCTGCTGCTCTGATAAGGCTAATGCCGCCAATGTCAATTTTCTCTATAATGTCCTGATGCGACTTTCCCGATTTTACTGTTTCTTCAAACGGATATAAATCCACCACTACCAGGTCGAAAGGCGTGATACCGTATTGACTAATTTGCAGCAGGTCATCCAGATTGGAATCTCTTCTCAAAATTCCTCCAAATACTGCTGGATGTAAGGTCTTAACCCTTCCTCCTAAAATTTCGGGAAATTCGGTAATCTCCTCAATTGATGTAGCTGGTACTCCGAGCGATTGAATATAATCCTGAGTCCCTCCGGTTGAAAAAATTTCCACATTTTTATCGCGAAGCTCGCGCACAAGTCGTTCCAATCCATCCTTGTAAAATACTGAAATTAAGGCAGTTTTTATTTTCTTTACTGACACTAATGAAAATTTAGAAAAAAACAGGACAAATGTAATTTGGGTAGTTCAATTGCCTGTCACAGAATAACACCTTCATTGCACTAAATTATTGTGTCATTCCACAAAGTAATCAAAGCAACACCTGCCAAAAGCGGTATCGATAAAAATCGAAAAAACAGAGAGGCATCGCCGATGTAAGCAGATGCCAGCAGGGTAAGTGTGACCGTTACGACCCGGCTGACCATACCAACTGCACCTGCTGCCAATCCCCCCTGCAAAAAACGCTCTGCCACCATCTCCATTATAAGGGGATAAGCCGGAAACATCAACACACTACTGGTGATAATTAAAATGTAAAAAACAACCAATTTCGGATAAACGGTCAACAAAACCATAGATAAAAGGACAAACACCAATACAAATTTTAAATATCCGATGTGCCACCTATATCGTGCCACTGCGGGAGATATCACGCCCACCCCGATAACACCAGCTGATATAGCAATCCCCATAATCTGTCCAGCATGATGTGAAAAATTTGTTGAACTGAGAGCCGGCTCCAGCCATGTCGACAGATTGTCAAAAGTCCCCACTCCAAGGCCCAAAATACAACCAAAAACCATCACAAAAGGCCTACATACAACTGATCCAAAACCTGTATTGACCGAAGAGGGTGTTGCTGGTCCGGTGCTGAGAAACCGATGAGCGCAAATCAAAACAACCAACCCAATAACCGACAAAACTGCAGCGGGTAGTATCAAACCTGTAATTCCAAACGTACTGTATACAGGTACTCCTGCCAGCAGGGAAAAAGCAATCCCACTGTACATCGAAACACTCATGGTAGTGAGTACCACCGAGCGCTTTTCCTGAGAATAGAGTTTGGTCAGTGGTACAAATCCATTTAAAATCAATGGCTGAGCAACAGCGGCCAAAAACTGACTGAAGTATAAAACAAAAAGATTGAACCCGGCAAATCGAACGGTTGCGCCAATAGCCGTAAGCACTCCGGCTATCATCACCCACTTAACAGCATCCATATCCGCCAATTTTCCGGCTGGGATGGACAATAACAAAAAAACAACAGGATACAACACAGGTAAGAAGCCCACCCAGCGAACCTCAACCTGAAGTTTGGCGGCTACCTGACTGGCTACCGGCGCAAAGGTGACCCACATCGCCTGATTGGCAAAGGTGACCATTACAAATCCAGCAAGCAACAGCGACCGGCTGACCAAATCTCTCAAGGTTTAAACCAAGAATTGACTACGCTACGAATTTGTACTTCGGCTTCTGAGGGCGGTACTACATCGAGCAGCACCGGTAGCAGAATCGGAT
Organism: Schleiferia thermophila; assembly: GCF_003337435.1. GTDB lineage: Bacteria > Bacteroidota > Bacteroidia > Flavobacteriales > Schleiferiaceae > Schleiferia > Schleiferia thermophila. The sequence goes on along the minus strand of NZ_QPJS01000001.1, from coordinate 387,814 downwards.
CTATGCTGCCATCCGAGAGTTTTCTCACCAGGTCGGAGGGATTTTCCCTCAGAAAATCCCCGTTGAATCCTGAATCTTCACTCATGGCACTTTCGATATCCTTTAAAAACTGATCGACAATATGAAGATGTACCGGATTGATCGTTAAATGAATACATGCCGGAATACCAGCATCTGGGTTGGCCTTTAACAGGTGAAAAACCCAGCCTTTTTTCTTTAAATTTAAAGCCAGACGGACCAGGTCAATTTTTGGATGATAAAAGGTGCAAACAATATCTTCTGAGGAAATTGCCGGAGTAAATCCCAATTTGCTCAACCCATTTCGAAAAGCTTCTGCTGCTTTCCCTATTTCCTGCGCATATTGTCGATACCCCTCTGTGCCAATGTAACTGACTACTGCATATGCAGCTGCCAGGTGCCCCACAGATTTGGAGGAAAGCACACCCCTGTTGACCAGGACATAACCCGGAGTCTGCGCATTGACATACGTCGTACGTATAGCGTAGCAGAAGTCCCTGAAAAGCACCATAGAAGCACCCTTCGGGGTATATCCGAATTTGTGAAAATCCAATGAAATGCTGCTAACCCCGGTAACGGAAAAGTCAAAATCGGCAATTGATAAGCCATTCAACCTGGCAAAGGGAAGGTACATACCACCAAAACAGGCATCTACGTGTACCGGAATGTGGAGTCTTGCAGCTTCCGGAGCTATTTCGGCTACCGGATCAATATTGCCATAGGCCCAACTTGGTGCAGACAATGCTACCAGAGCGGTATCCTCGCCGAGAGCGTCTATCAGAGGCTTTACCAATGCTCTTCCATCGGCTCCTATTGGTGTCTTATGGACGCGCATTCCAAAATAAAATGCTGCTTTGACCAATGATGGATGAATGGTTTCGGGGGCTACAATCACAGGGGTTCTGTTTTTTCCAAGAGCCCTGTATTGCTCACGAGCCGCCAACACTGCTAGTAGCAAACTCTCAGTTCCTCCTGAGGTAAATATGCCATTTGTCTCTTCCGTACCCCTCATCCAGCTTTTGGCCAAGGATACAAGCCTCCTCTCCAGATGCATAGCACTGGGAAAAACGGTGAAGTCCAGTGCATTCTTGTCCATAAACAGATTGAAGGCTTCCTGTCCGATTTGTTTCACCAAAGGATCACCAGCAGAATAGTTGTAAGCAAAAAGATGCCATTCGTCATAAAAGGCTTCTGCATCAGCCAACTGTTTAAGCTCTTCCACAATGGCGGATCTCTTTGCTTGACTATTATTCCTCATAAAGCGTAAAATTTCTTAACAATAATAGCAAAGAAACAAACCGTATAGCCATACAAATAAGTGCCTAGAATGGAATGAGTCAAATGCTATTTGAGAAACTAATTTTTTTTGATTATCAGACGATTTTACTTCCTGACAAACTGCATTCTGAGACTAAAGACGTGACTAATTAAAGCGCTTTCAAACGATACCAGATTGGTCAAAGCATAGTCAATTTTCAACCGGCCAAACTGCAGTCCCAATCCCATGGAGGGGCTAAATAGCCAATGCTCACCCCCATTGAAAGTAGTAGTTTTTTGAAATCTGCCAGCCCCAAATCGCAAATAGACCCATTCTCTGTAATCTGCTTCCAGACCAATGGACGGATTCAGCGTCAGTACTGTGCCGAAATTAACTCCTGCTTGTGGCCCTCCCAGCAGGCTGGTATTCACTTCTGTCAGCAGTCCAAAATCCGGGCTTAGGGCAAATCGCCTTGCTACACCAAGGGTGAGCACTGGTGGAGTGAGTTCGATGTTTTCCTCGGGCATCTCGTTGCCTGTTTGTTCAAAGGCTTCTTTGAGTTGGTCTTCGTTGATAAACCAGGCGTTGAAGGTAGTGGTGGCATCTCTGACCACAGCTGACAACTGCCAATTGCCCGGCCGATAAGCAACACCCACGTCAAAGCCAAAACCGAAAGCGTTGGCAAATGGGCCTATATTTCTGTATATCAGCTTTGTATTGAATCCCAGTTGAAGATTTTCAACTCCTGTCACAGGCATTGCAAAGTGTGCCATCAGCGCATAGTCGGCAGCAGAAAACCTGGTGATCCGGCCATAATCTACCTGTCCTTCCTGATCAACCAGATTAAGGGTATTTTGTATATCGTCAATAGCAAAGCGAAATAGCGATACACCAAATCGATATGGACTCTCTGCGGGTGAAAATGCCAGTGACAAGTAATCGAAATTGGCTATGGAGGCAAACCAGGAAGCATGCATCAGTGCAGCATCATATAGAAAGTCGCCATGGAGCATCCCTGCTGGGTTCCAGTATCCGGCTTCTGTTCCTTCGGTGCTAGCTGTGACAGCCCCGGACATGGCAAGACCTCTGGCACCGGCACCGATTGTTAAAAATTCATTGCTGTACTTTCTGATAAGTTGAGCATGGCTTCCTGCAGAAATCAGACAAATCCATACCAGAATTAAAGATTTCTTCAATAGCTGAGCTTTAAGGGATTCAACGTCAAAAATAATGGAATCGTATGCAAAGCTTCGAATTTCAAACCCGGAATACTACCAGCTTTTTCGTTTCGAAAAATGCTTCGCGGAAATAGGAGTGAAGGGATACAATTTCGATAGGTTGCACCGGAGGAACCAGTTCGTCTTCCAGGTCCCCGCCTTTAAGGTAGAGCACTGCCGGTGGTAGTGCGCCTTTGGGATTGTTTTTTTCGAGTTTCCCCTTGATCCAGGAGGAAAAAATCGGCAGTCTGGTCACAGCCCTGCTCACAACATAGTTGTATTGCTGCTTCAGGGTTTCGGCTCTTGTTTGGCTGGCCATCACATTGGTGAGTTGGAGAGCTTCGGCCACTGCCCGGACTACCTTTATTTTTTTTCCAATGGAATCTACCAAATGAAATTCAACTTCAGGCAACGCTATGGCCAATGGTATGCCCGGAAATCCTCCCCCGGTTCCGACATCCAGCACTTTTGCGCCCGAGAAAAAGGAGGTAAATCGAACTATAGCAAGGCTGTGAAGCACATGGTGAACGTAGAAATTTTCCATATCCTTGCGGGATATTACATTGATCCGGGCATTCCAGTATTCATACAATGGTTTCAGGGCTGAAAATTTAGCCAATTGTTCCTCTGAAAAATGCTCGAAATACGAACGGATTAACTCCATCTTACAGGATTTCCCGGATTTTTTCAGCCGGACGTGCTATCACAGCCAAATCTTTTTCAGGGTTGTATACAATCGGCCGTTGCATCAGGATGGGATCCTCTATTATGGCATATACCAGTTCATCGTCATCCAGTTCGAGATCGGCATATTTCTCTTTCCATACAGGCTCGGTTGTTCTGATGATGTTGATGGTATGGAGGCCCGCCAATACGGCCAGGCCTTGCACTTCCTCAAATGTCATTGGCTCATTGAGGTATTTTTTTACGGTGTAGGAGATGTTTCGTTCGTCGAGCCATTTAAGTGCTTCGCGACTTTTTCCACAGCGAGGATTGTGGTATACGATCAGCATTGATTTCAATTAGTTCAGTAGGGGCAAAAGTAGGGCATTTCAACCGAAGGCGTTGGTCTTGGAAAGGACTCTCATTTCAGCAAGGTGGTGATTACGGGTAATTGCTGGAGCTCATAGATCAGTTGGCGATCCACCTTTACTTTGAGCCTGGAAATGCCGGGGACACTTATTTCATTGTATTCGTCCTCAAGAACTACTCTTACAAGGTGAGTACCCGGATGGGAGGTCAGTATGGATTTCAATTGGTATATCAGGTTTGTATCCAGTTGGTTACATGGGATTTTAATGGTCATCCGACCAGCTTTAGCGGCAAGCTCTACTGCCGGCAGGATGGAGTTGATTTCCAGGTAGGCCTTGCCCGGTGTGCCGTCTTTTTTGATAAAGGGAGGACGTACAGTTCCTGAAATGAAGAGCACATTGGACTCTTGTATGAAATGACCAAAATTCAAATAGTGCCTTGAGCGCAATCTGAAGGTATGCGTACCACTTCTATCCATCAAATCAAATCGGCAGGTTCGCTCCCCGTTTCGTTCGGTATCGATGTAAAAGGCTGTCACTATACCGATGGCGTTTACTTCCTGATTGGTCAGTTCGTCCAGATTGGCGAGGTCAGCCATTGAGACGTTGGCGAAACTTTGAATTTCGGTATCGTAGTCGTCAAGTGGATGCCCGCTCAGGTATAATCCGTTCACCTCGGCCTCTAGCTGCAAAGTATGTAGCGTATTCCACGGCTCAGCAGAGGGAACTGAAGGGGTCTGAAAGCTATCTGATAGCAAATCGCCAAAGAGCGTCATCTGTGCTGTAGACATGGCGTTTTTGTAAGATTGTCCGTATTTGATCAGTGTTTCGAGGAAAGTTTTGCCCTCTGATTCGCAGAAGTAGGTCGCTCGATGACATTCGCTGAAATCGTCAAGAGCACCACCGAGGGCAAGAGCTTCCATTACGCGCTTGTTGACCACCTTTTGATCCACTCTTTCGACAAAGTCAAAAACCGATTTGAAGGGGCCGTTTTTTTCGCGTTCTTCGATGATGTTGAGGGCCGCATTTTCGCCTACGCCTTTCATTCCTGCCAGACCAAATCGAATGGCTCCGGCTTTACTGACCGAAAATTTCATATCACTCTCGTTGACACTGGGACCAAGCACAGGTATACGATTGGCTCTGGCATCTTCCATGTAAAAACTTATGTTTTTAATGTCATTTTGATAGTGGGTGATGGTAGATGCCAGAAACTCAGCCGTGTAGTGTGCTTTGAGATAGGCTGTCTGCACCGACAGCACAGCATAGCAGGTAGCGTGTGATTTATTAAAGGCATATGAGGCGAAGGCCTCCCAGTCGGTCCATATTTTTTGAAGTTTTTCGACAGGAAATCCTTTGGCAGAGGCTTGGTCGATAAATTTGGGTTTCATTTTATCGAGTACTGCTTTTTGTTTTTTGCCCATGGCCTTGCGCAGTACATCCGCCTCACCTTTGGTAAAGCCAGCCAGTTTTTGCGATAGCAGCATCACCTGCTCCTGGTAGACGGTGATTCCATAGGTTTCAGCCAGATATTCTTCCATTTCGGGCAGGTCATAAACGATGGGCTTACGCCCGTGTTTGCGATCTATGAAGTCGGGAATGTATTCCATTGGACCTGGTCGGTAGAGGGCCACCATCGCTATGATGTCCTCAAAAGTGGTGGGCATCAGTTGTCGAAGATATTTCTGCATACCGGGCGATTCCAACTGAAAGACCCCTTTGGTATTTCCGGTTTTAAAAATTTTCTCGTATGTTTCAGGGTCATTCAGAGGGATGTCATCGGGATTGATGGATATGCCGTGGCGTTTTTTGATTATTTCGCAGGCATCTTTAATAATAGTCAGGGTTTTCAGACCCAGAAAATCCATCTTCAGTAGTCCTGCTGATTCTACAATGCTGTTGTCAAACTGTGTACACCACATTTCAGAATCCTTGGCCCTGGCAACGGGTACCAGGTCGCGAACATCGACCGGAGTGATGATGATCCCACAGGCATGAATTCCGGTATTTCGCAAAGCGCCTTCCATTTTTTCGGCCAATCTGAGCACTTTTGCTTCAGTGCTTTGGTTTTTTTTGTAGATATTTCTTAATTCGAGTGCGCTTTGAAACTCGTTTGATTTGATCCTCTCCCGAAGGTCTTTGTCATCGAGGCGAAAGAGCTCTGAGAGACTTAGATTTGAGGGTACTTTTTTTGACAGTTGGTTCACCTCAGCGGGTGTAAGGCCTAGCACTCTGCCACAATCTCTCACAGAGCTGCGAGCAGCCATGGTGCCATAGGTTATGATTTGCGCCACCTGGTTTGCACCATATTTATCCATTACATATTGAATGACTTTGTTACGGCCCTCATCGTCGAAATCCGTATCGATATCCGGAAGGCTTACACGTTCGGGGTTGAGGAACCGCTCAAAGAGCAGGTTGTATTTGATGGGATCTACGTTGGTAATGCCGATGCAATATGCCACTGCTGAACCGGCAGCTGAGCCTCGTCCCGGCCCGACCACTACTCCCATATCTCTGGCGGCCTTACAGAAATCAGCCACGATGAGAAAGTAACCCGGATAGCCGGTTTTCTCTATCGTTTCCAGCTCAAAATCCAGTCTTTCTCGGATGATATCAGTGATTTCGGGATATCTTTTTCCGGCTCCTTCATAGGTGAGGTGTCTAAGGTATTTGTTTTCTCCTCTTTTACCTCCGTCGATTTCGTCGCGTGGGTCTTTAAATTCTTCCGGTATTTCAAATTTGGGTAGTACTACATCCCTTTTCAAGTCGTAGTTTTCAATTTTTTCAAGGATTTCTGCCAGATTGCTGATGGCCTCCGGAATGTCGGAGTATAGCGCGTACATCTCATCAGGGGAACGGTAGTAGTAAGCTCTTTCGGTGTAGCCAAACCTATTGCCTCTTCCCTTACCTATAGGGTCGGACACCAAATTTCCATCGCGTATACATATCAAGGCATCGAGTAATTCGTGTTCGTCGGGATTTAGGTAAAAATTGTTGTTTGCGGCTACAATCTTTATTCCATAGCTGTGCGCCAATTCGATCAGAACACGGTTTACATGGTCTTCTTCTGGCAGACCATGTCGGTTGAGCTGCAGGTAAAAGTCGTCGCCAAACTGTTCTCTCCACCAGAGGAGGGCTTCTTCGGCAGCTGTTTTTCCCTGGGAAAGAATAAGTGCGGGAATTTCACCGGTAATAGGACCGCTCAGGGCAATGAGATCTTCCTTGTATTGCTGTATCAGGTTTCGGTCTACTCTTGGGGTGTAATAGAAACCATCGGTATTGGCAATAGATACAATTTTTGAAAGATTGGAATATCCGGATTTGTTTTTTGCAAAAAGTACAATACTGCTGGTGCGTTCCTGATGAGTTTTCTTGTAAATGTCGTTTACCAACTGAAGTTCACAGCCCACCAAACCTTTGATTTGATGGTCCTGTTTGCGTGAAGCATTGATTTCTTTGATTTTTGACATAAATTCAAAGGCGGCCATCATATTGCCGTTATCTGCTATGCCCACCGCCGGCAGATTGAATTCAGCGGTTTTATTTACCAGTTCATCTATCTCGATGGTAGAAGACAAAACCGAAAACCTCGTTTTGTTGTACAGGTGAAAGAATCCGGTGAGATTAGATTTGGCTACTGTCTGTTGATAGTTTGGGTTTTGATTATCTGTGGGTTGTTTTAGCTTTTTGCTGGCGTCTTTTAAATTGATGTGTCGGATACCCCAAAGAGAAATTGGAGTTGGATTCTTTTGCCTGAAGAGGTCCAGATAACCCTGGGGCTTTTTTAGTTGCTCTTCCGTAAAGTGATTTCTTCTTATCAATTCGAAGAAAACACGGGCGGTAGCTTCCACATCGGCGGTAGCGTTGTGGGCCTCTTCAAAGGTTTCCTGAAACAGGTGGCTGTACAGTTCTGTCAGATTGGGAAATTTGAATTTACCGCCTTTGCCTCCCGGCAAACAGGTGATCCGGGCGGTAAGCTCATCACAGGTATCAAGCCTGTAGAAGTGAAGCAAGGAACTAAAATCATAACCATACCGATACAGCTCGCTGGCAATGATGTTGATGTCAAACTGCAGGTTGTGGCCTGCTAATACTGTTGCTTTTTGCAGCACTTCAAGAAATCTGTTCAATACCTTCTGAACAGGCTCGCCGGCCTGGTATGCATACTCCGTAGATATGCCATGCACATTTTCAGCCTCGTAAGGCACTTCCCAATTATCGGGTTTTACAATGTACGATTTATGCTCTACGAGCGCTCCAAAATCATCGTGCAACTGCCAGGCGATTTGAACCATCCTAGGCCAATTGTCCGAATTGGTAACGGGTGCTTTGTAGTCTTTTGGAAGGCCGGTAGTTTCCGTATCGAAAATCAAAAACATCTTTAAATCAGAAATTTATCTGTACAAATCTGAATATCAGTATTTTGTGCTAATATAAGACAGTTTGAGGGAGCTTTATTACATACTTTTCAACATTGCCCTCTTGTGGAGTAGCCGGAGAATGCAGGTAAAATACAGCGCGAGAAACCAAAAGATGTACTGGAAGTATGAATCAGATGCAAAATCAGTTCACTTGAAATCAATGTATCAACATACTTTTGCGGACTTAATAGAATCACATTCGCAATGCAAGTTGATATACTGGCTATAGGTGCTCATCCGGACGATGTGGAACTTGGAGCTGGTGGCACTTTAGCCAAGCATGCTTCCATGGGGTTTAAAACAGGTATCCTGGACCTGACCGAAGGTGAAATGGGCACGCGAGGCACCCCGGCCATTCGCAGGGCAGAAGCGCAGAAAGCTGCCGAAATTCTAGGGGCTCAGTTTCGGCTCAATGCCCGATTGCCGGATGGATGGATCCGCGATTCGGAAGAGGCTGTCAGAGAAGTCATTAAAGTCATACGGTATTGCAAACCTCGGATAGTATTGGCCAATGCGCCAAAGGACAGACATCCGGACCATGGAGCTTCTGCACGTTTGGCAGAAAAGGCAGTTTTTTCGGCTGGCTTACACAAGTTGAAGACCACATACCTGGGTGAGCCGCAACAACCCTGGAGACCACATATTTTGATGCATTACATTCAGTTTATGAATCTTCAGCCTGATGTCATTTTGGACATCAGCGGTTTTTTTGACCGTAAACTGGCCTCCTGCAAGGCCCATGCATCACAATTGTACAATCCGGACAGTACAGAGCCCGAAACTGTGATCAGCTCAAGGGAATTTCTTGATAGTATAGAGTACCGGGCACGCGATATGGGACGACTGATCGGCACAACTCATGGAGAGGGTTTTATCTTTTCTCGTACGCCTGGTTTGAAATCACTTTCCGAACTGATCTGAGCTGCCGGCTTTATTATCTTCAGAAGTCTCAATCAGCTCAGAGTCCGGTGCATCATCTGGATCGACCACCTGTATGGGAGGGTTGTCAAAATCTTCATCAGCCAGTATTCGGTGCAATGAAAGTGCAAAAGCCGGTAGCAAAAACAAGTTGGTAAGCATGGCCACAAGTAATGTGAGCGATACCAAAAGGCCCAGAGCTACCGTGCCGCCAAAACCTGAAAATGTAAATATGATAAATCCGGAAAAGAGTATTACAGAGGTGTAAAACATACTTACACCTGTTTCGTTGATGGCCATCTGGATGCTCAAGGGTATATCCCAGTCGGTTTTTTGTAAATCCTGTCGGTACTTAGCCAGAAAGTGAATGGTGTCATCTACTGATATCCCAAAAGCAATACCGAAGACCAACAAGGTAGAGGGCTTCAGTGGAATGCCGGCAAAACCCATAAATCCTGCCGTAAAGAGCAGGGGAATAAAGTTGGTCACCAGACTGATCAGTACCATTTTCCAGGATCTGAACAGGTAAAACATCAGCATGGAAATCAGCAAAATCGCTATTCCAAGACTTTGAATCAGATTTCTGACCAAATAGCGGGTCCCTTCCAGAAAGAGCACAGAGGCTCCTGTGACAAAACCTGTAAAACCGGTATCCTCCATCACTTGGTCCAGAATAGCCTCTATCTGGTTTCGGAGGGCCATCATTTCCAGGGTATTCAAATCCCTGACAAGTGTGTGAATACGGAGAAATCGTCCCGACTCATCATTCAATGAACGCATCAGGACATTGCTTTGGTCGAAGGAACCTTTCAGAAATCTGGACATAAAGCGGCTCTCCTGTGTAGTAGGAGTGCGGTAAGCAGCTGGATCTCCGAAATAATATGCCTGAGTGGCAAATTTTGACAAGTCTGCCAGACTCATGCTGCGCTCTATTCCAATAGCTTTCAGGGAGTCTTGTATAGCAGCAAGCGTTTTGATTGTATTGAGCCTACGTGCAGATAAGTTTTTTTTCGTATCGATTATGATCTCCAGTGGTTCCACCCCTCCGGATTTTTCCTCTATAAATTTTAGGTCTTGGTAAGTTTTGCTGTTTTTGTTCAAATCGTCGGTAATCCTGCCTGAAGTCTCCATTTTTAGCATACCTGCGATGGAGGTTAGTATAACCACTGCACCAATTCCATAAATCAAGGGCCTCTTATTAAACACCGCATGCTGAATAATCCTGATCCACCCCCCTAACCAGCGCCGGTCGAAGTGTTTGATATGTCGCTCTTTGGGTGCAGGTGCATATAAATAATACAATGTGATAATGACAATAGAGTGCACAAATACCGCCAAAATGCTAAGAGATGCCACCAGACCAAACTCCACAAGTGTGGAACTTCGCGTAAATGCAAGGGCAAAAAATCCAAATGCAGTGGTCAGATTGCTAAAAAAAATAGCATTTCCAATTTTGGCAATGGTACGCTGAAGAGCAAGGATTCTGTTTTTGTGGTTTTTATATTCGTAATGAAATTTGTTGATGAGAAAGATGCAATTTGGTATTCCGATCACGATCACAAGCGGGGGAATCAGGCTGGTGAGCAAGGTGATTTCAAAATCGAAAATCGACATGAGCGCAAGGGACCAGATGACCCCTGTACCTACCACAAAAAGCGAAATCAACGTAGCCTTGAGATTTCGAAGAAAGAGGAAAAACAACAGTGCTGTAACACCTGTGGCCAAAAGTACAAACTGGTAAATTTCTTTTTTCAACTGTGCAACATTCCCCATCCTTAGATAAGGAATGCCTGAAATTTTGACTTCCAGTCCGGTAGATGCTTCAAAGGTGTTTAACATCTGCTGAATCTCACCGATAATGGTAATAATTCGCTCATTGTAAAGCGATTGGGTGTCAATCTGTACGTATGCAAGTACCGCAGAGCCATCTTCATTGACAAAAATGCCTCTGTAAAATGGCAAGGAATCATTTAATATGCTTACCCATCTGCTCATGGAGGGTTTGCCTTCAAATACCGGTTTGAATTGAAATTTAGCATTCGAAACGTCTTTTTTAAGTTCCAATGCGTTGCTGAAAGTAATCACTTCAGCTACTCCGCTGACTTGCCTCAGAGAATCGGCCAGTGAAAGCCAATGGTCCAGAAACCTTTGGTCTTCTGGGGAAGTCGTTTCAACAGCCAGAATTACTGTATTGCTGACCTGTGCAAAGTTTTTTTTAAACCACTCGTAGCGAATGTGCACGGAATCATTCACCGGAAGTAATCTGCTGAACTGATAACTCATACGCACTTCATCAGCCCTGAAAATGGCAAACGACAAGGAAGCCGCCAGCAGCAGAATCATAGCCATCGGCTGCCTGATGATCCAGACAGCGAGTCTGTCCCACATCGGTAGTAATTGTTTTGAAAATAATAGACCGGCGCAAGTTAATCGATGAACTTTACAGGGAAAAAATGCAAAAAATACACGTTTTAGGAATTTTGAGATCAATCTTCTCAGAAAATTTCAATAAGAGCCGTTGCCATCCGGAACACTGCCGTATTGGCCTTGGTAATATGTTTCATCAGCTAAATGATAATGGAATTTTGGAAGTTAAGGCAGCAGCACGCCTAATCAGATCGACAAATTTGAGCTATAGAGTGGCTTTCTTTCTTTATTTTAGCCATATGAAAAGGATTGCAATTGTATTGTTTGCCTTTACTTGGATGGCTGAGAGCCGGCTTTGTGCTCAGCACACTTCGGTCAGCTGGGAGAAGAAAATTCTATCTGCAGAGGGGCCATATATTACCCTTCATAAACCGGAATCGGAAGATTTCTTCTCTCATGTTCAACACCTTGAAGCTCCTCCGCCCGGGGGCGAGGGTTTCAGGGCTTATTTACAGCAGTTGAAAGACAGCATCAATCAACTTCCAAGACGTACGGACCGTAAGAGAGGTACTGCTGAACAGATTCCCGGACCGATACTGCACCGTCAGTTTGAAGGCAACAGCTACAATGGGTCCGCACCCAACGACAACCACATTGCCATCTCGCGAAACAATCTCATCATTTCCGTTATAAACACCAATATATTTACCTACGACCTGAACGAAGACAGTTTGCTGTCTGTACAATCGCTGCAGCAGTTTTGTGCTCCTTTGGGTCTTCCCGATGTAAAGTATGATCCCAGGGTCCTTTATGATCCTGATGAAGACAGGTTTATCCTGGTGATATTGAATGGATTTACCTGGCAGACTTCCTGGATTGCAGTGGCATTCAGCCGCAGTAGCAATCCCGCGGCCGACGGGTGGAATCTCTATGCCCTGAACGGCAATCCTCTCGACAATGAAACCTGGAGCGATTATCCTCACCTGGCCGTAAGTGGCAGCGACTTGTTTATCACGGTCAATACTTTTCTGAATGGATCGTTTAACAACAGCGGATATGTAGAGTCTACATTTTGGCAGTTGGACAAAATGGCCGGCTACAGGGGTGACTCGGGACTTACGGCTGCCTACTTTCACCAGCTCCGCTACCAGCCAGACGGAGCTGATACGATGAAGCCGATTTTCAACTTTACGCCCATCAAAGGTGGAAGCGGGCACTATGGTGAGAAAATGTTTTTGCTATCCAATGAAAACCTGGCACCAGAGAGCAACAGGTATTTTCTCACCATAGTGAATGGCGGTGCAGCTTCCAGTAACCTGAAGATGGTAGAAATGAGAAGCAGCCAGTCCTATGGACTTCCTCCGGATGCCCGCCAGATGCAAAACCATCGCTTTGACTGTGTAGATGCGCGGATCCAGGATGGTTTTTTTGAAAACAACATTCTTCACTTTGTGCACAATACCATCACTCCACTCAATGGGGCGGGTTTTGTATATGGGCGCATATATTTTCCTGAATTTGAACACCGCTCGATTGATATCGCGCATTATTACCACGATTCACTGGACTTTGGCTTTCCTGCCATCAGCTACACGGGCCGCAATGCATTGGAAAACGATGCCATCATTACGTTCAATCACTGCGGGCGTGAATATCCATCGGGCATGAGTGCCTGCTATGTGGATCACGAGGGAAGGCTTTCCGAGAGGGAAGAGGTGGAACGCGGAGCAGGCTATGTGGATGTACTGGGCATTGGGGTACAGCGCTTTTACGAACGGTGGGGCGACTACTCAGGCAGCCAGCGCTTGTATCAAACGCCCGGCTGGGTGATAGGGGCCGGCTATGGCTCCAAAGCCAACAGGAGGCCCGAAACCCGCATCGCTCTTTTGTCATCTCCACATTGGCAAAGCGGACCGCCGAGTGTGGATTTTGCCAGGGATTTCAAACTTTATCCCAATCCGGCTCAGCGCTTTTTTGAAGTGGAGTTTATTTTGGATGAGCCACAGAAACTCAGGTTTGTGCTTACTACGGCCGCTCATGCCAAAGGGGGGAGTATAGACCTGCATGCTGCTCAGGTGCGTCGAGGAGCAAACAGATTTTCGTTCAACACCACACCCTTGCGGAATGGTGTTTACAATCTTTTGATAATCAATGAAAACGGCGAATTAATCAAGCGCACCAAAGTAGTGGTCGCCAACTGATCTGATCCCCTTTTTGGCCTTACCTTTGAGGGCAAGAATTAAAACAAAAGCCTGAGCGTTCTGTCGCGCCCGGCTGACCAATGGGTCGGTCGGGTGAGGAAAGTCCGGACTACACAGGGCAGCACACCTGCCGAAAGGCAGGGCAGCAGTCGTAAAGGGCTGCTGACAGATAGTGCCACAGAAAACATACCGCCTGCATTCTGATGAGTGCAGGTAAGGGTGAAAAGGTGGAGTAAGAGCCCACCGCTACGACCGGTAACGGCGTAGGCATGGCAAACCTTGTGCGTAGCAAGGCCAAATAAACTGCCAAGGGTCTGCTTAAAGCAGACCGTCGCACTGGCCCGGTGCGTATGAGCAGTGGGTAGGCCGCAACAGATAAATGACAGAAACCCCTAAAGGGGTACAGAATCCGGCTTACAGCTCAGGCTTTTCGTTTTTTTATCTGTACGGCATGAAAAAATACAAACTTCTTCTAAAGGAAAAAGGCTGGAAAGCTGTGGTAAACGAGGCTGGATGGAAGGTGGCCATGGGGCTATTTTTATTTTTTTTGGTCAAGGGTTTAGTGTGGCTGGCGGTGATTTACGGGGGTTTAAAGTGGTTCACATCGTGAACATTTGTTGGTTGTCTGATTGTTTAAAGCCAAAAATCGCGTGATATGACACATCTGAAAGAGGGGGATCGTGCCCCTGAATTTGAAGGAGTGGATCAAAATGGTAATCCGGTAAGACTATCGGACTTTGCCGGCAAAAAGCTCATTGTGTATTTCTACCCAAAAGACGACACTCCGGGCTGTACGGCTGAAGCCTGTAGCCTCCGAGATTCATATGAGGAACTGGTGGCCAAGGGCTTTGCTGTGGTGGGTGTGAGCACCGATAGCCAGAAGTCTCATCAAAAATTTATTGAAAAATACAATCTTCCTTTTACGCTTATTTCGGACCCCGATCGCAGAGTCATTGAGGCCTTCGGTGTGTGGGGAAAGAAAAAATTTATGGGCAAGGAGTATGATGGCATTCACCGGGAAACATTTGTCATCGATGAGAATGGGGTTATTCTGAAAGTATTTACCAAAGTAGATACAAAAAATCACGCTAAGCAAATACTTGAAAGCCTTGAAGTAGCTTGATCTGTACTACATCACCTACCGATTGGAGCAATGGCCGTTTGCGGTCGCAAACGGCCTTTGTTTTTTATAAACTTTATCCTAGCTGATAGGATGCGCAATCGCGGATTCTGAAGGTGTAAATAGAATTTTCAGATTTTTCTGTGGGTGCAGATCGGTGTGGTAATTTCTGACAGGGTGTAAGGGGTCTTATGGAATTTTTATTTGAATAAAACGCGGTCAAAGGGAAATGGATCGCCTCCCGGGAGCGGAGGGGTCGATGGTACATCCGGAACTGTTTCACAACCGACGGTTTTGAATCTGAAGTACAGCAGGAGGTTTGAACCGGAAGGGTTGTGCTGTGGAATATGGCGGACTGTATGTAAGCGATCGGTGCGGTGGGAGGTGCGCGTGAGGGATGCGGAGGGCGCCCGCAGGGCGGTGCGGAGCACGGGAGCGAAGCGTACCCCGGAGCAGCCCGACCCTGCGCGGTAAGGTCGCCGTCAGGTGGCCGGCGAGCAGGGGCACGCCCAAGAAAAAATGGATTTGTGTTTGAGTGAAGAGAATTTTCCGGTGTTTGGAGTTTATTTCAGCTGGGTGTATTTGGAGCTGTTGAGGGGGTCTATTTCGCTGAGTACATTGCGCAGTTCGACGGTATTGATGGGGTCGCCTGCTGAGAAGATTCCGGCGATTTCGTCGGCTTTGGCCTGGAAAAACATCTGCAGGAGGATGCTTTGGGGGCGTTTTTTGTAATAGGGCTGCAGGGAGGTGATGGCTTGTGCGACTTTTTCTTTGCCTTCTTTGACGCGGCTGACGGTATGCATGACGTCGAGGCCGAGGCGATGGTATGTGTAGAGGGTTTGGAGGAAGTCGGGTGTGGTGGAGTGATTGAGGTGCTCGGCGATCCAGAAGCGATTGCGAAAGCCGCGCCCGTCGTCGCGCCAGCCGGGGAAGCGTGCCTGGCTTTGCATAAAATTGACGATGTTCTGGAGGGTTTCAAACTGCTCACGGCCGCCGTTGGGGGCGAAGGTGGCATTGTCGAGACCTATGATGAGGTAAGCGTAAAAGGCGAAGATGGCTACCAGATTGTTGTCGATGTTTTGGGGGTTGAATTCGAGGCGTTCAAATTCGGTGTAGGGGAAGTAGATGTCGATATCCTGGAAGGTGAGAACGGGTGAGTTGTAGTTGGTGCCATAGATGGGGCGGCTGTACTGGATTTGGAGCTTGCCCTGGAATTCGTTTTGGGAGGGTTCCTGTTCGAGGATGAGGGTAAAGTTGCACTCGATACGCTCTTGGATGGTGTAGCGGGCTCCGGTCCATCGGGTATTGTTGAGAAATTCGAAGAGGGAGGCTTCGAGGGTACGGAAGATGTTGACGTTGCTGCGCTGGATTTGCTGGTGGTTGATGGTAACGCGTGCATTGAGCTCCTGGGCGGCCAGGGGGCTGATGGATAGAAGGAAGGCTATTGTGATATTTGAAAGTGTTCTGAGATGTGGTCCCATATCCAGCTGGCGAGTTTATTTTTTAGAACGAGGGAACTTTGGTGAATAGTGCCATCGGAATAGAGAATTGTGACCTGATTGGTGGGTGTGGCAAATCCGGTGTGTGGTCCGGGGCTGTTGGCTATGATGGCGTCGGCTTTTTTTTGGTGAAGTTTTGTGAGTGCGTTTTGGGTGAGGTTTTCGGTTTCGAGGGCGAAGCCTATGATGTGCTGATGGGCTTTTTTAGACTGGCAGAGGTCGGCGAGGATATCGGGATTTTTAACGAGTTGGATGGAGAGGGAGTCCTGGTTTTTTTTGATTTTGTTTATCTGGTATTCGGCGGGGCGATAATCGGCCACTGCTGCTGCACAGATGATGACATCAGCAGAGGCTGCCCGTGCGAGGCACTCGGTGTGCATTTGGAGGGCTGAGGTGACATGGACGACTTCGAATGGGAAGGTGTGGCTTGTGTAGCGGGTGGGACCGAGGACAAGGGTGACGCGGGCGCCTCTTGAGTGGGCTTCGCGGGCGAGGTACACGGCGGTGTCGCCGGAGGAGTGGTTGCCGATGAAGCGGACCGGGTCGATGTGCTCGTAGGTAGGGCCTCCGTTGATGAGTACTGTTTTGCCGGACAGGGAGGTGCGCTTCCGGAAGTAGTCTTGCAGGTGAGCCAATATGGTTTCGGGCTCGGCCATACGGCCCTTGCCGGAGAGTCCGCTTGCAAGGGGGCCTGATTCGGAATCGATTAAATGGCAACCAAAGGTCTGAAGGGTCTGAATGCTGTGTTGTACTGCGGGATGTGCGTACATGTCGAGGTCCATGGCTGGGGCAAAAAACACGGGGCAGCGGGCGCTGAGGTAGCAGGCCAGCAGAAAGTTGTCGCAGTGGCCGTGAGCCATTTTGGCCAGGGTGTTGGTGGTAGCCGGGGCTATCACCATGGCATCGGCCCAGAGGCCGAGCTCGACGTGGTTGTACCATTGACCTGTGGTGGTGTCGTGGGAATGTACATACACGGGTCTGCCGGTGAGGGCGGATAGTGTGAGGGGTGTGATGAAGTCAAGGGCTCCGGGAGTGAGAACTACTTGAACGTCGGCACCTTCCTTGACCAAAAGCCGTGCGAGGAAGGCTGATTTGTACGCGGCAATTCCGCCGGTGATGCCGAGCAGTATTTTTTTGCCGGAGAGCATTAGTTGTGTGAAGCTTCGTTGGCTTCGGCGTAGCGGTAGTAGATTTCGCCATCGAGCCATTCCTGTAGGGCCATCAGGTGTGGCTTGGGCAGGTTTTCGTAGTAGCGGGAGAGCTCGATTTGTTCGCGGTTTTCGAAGATTTCTTCCAGAATTTCGCCCGGGACGTTGAAATCTTCCATTTTTTCGTTGATTTCCATTTTGAGCTCTTCGGCGATTTGGGCTGCTCTTTTGGCTATGATGATGATGGCTTCGTAGATGTTGCCTGTTTTTTCGGCTACTTTTTCGATATCTACGGTGGAGGTGACTTTTGGGGCGTTGAGCTTTTTCTTAGCTTCCATATTCCTGATTCTCTTTTAAAAATTCAATTTGAAACATTGCTCTTTCACGAATGGTTGAGGCCTCTTTGGCAAAGCGGCTGTCGGGATAGCGCTCGAGGAAGTCTTCGCAGGCTTTGCGGGTTTCGATAAAGCGCTGGAGTTTTTTGCTTTCGATGGAGAAGCGGGCCAATTCGTAGTTGCTTCTGAGCAAGAGGAGCAGTATTTCTTCTCTGTATCTGGTTTCGGGGAAATCGTTGAGTACATTGTTTAAAGCCACAATGGCAGCCTGGTATTGCATGGTGGTGTAATATTGTTTGGCGCGTTCGAAGTTTTTGCGCTCGAGTTTCTGACGCAGCTCAATGATGAGTTCATTACATTGTTCGATGCGTGTGCTTTTGGGATGTGTGTTGATGTAGAGTTGTAGTTCGTTGATGGCTTTGATGGTGTAGGTCTGGTCAAGGGAATAGACCGGCGACTCCAGGTAGTAGCAATATCCGGTCATGAAGGCGGCTTCATCAGCGTATTTGCTCTGCGGGAAAGTGCGATAAAAGTTTTTGAAATGGTAGGCCGCCAGCATGTAATCTTCCAGTTTATACAGGGTCATGCTGTAATAATAGTATACTTCTTCAGCCTGTGCTGTACCGCGATATAGATTGAGGAGTTCATCAAAGATGGGGTAGGCCTTGTTGTACTTTTTTTTGTCGTAGTACTTTTTGGCCATTTCAAATTTGTAATTCAAATCGTTGGATTTTAATACCTTGCTGTATTCACTGCAGGAAGTGAACAGCAGACCAAAAGCCAATACCGCAAATAGAAATTTGATACCCTTCATGAAGCGCGCAAAAATAAGCAATTGAATTGTGTCAGGGGATTTTATTGACCCGATAGATGACAATTAACGATTGAGTATGGCCGGGATGGAGTCATTTATAGATTTTTTAATAAATGCAAAGGATGAAAATCATGTCACTAACCTCTTGCGAGAGTAATCAACAGTGTTATTTTTGCGGCTGTGAAAGGAATTATGTCGACTTTGCATCATCATCTGCACCTCCGCCCCCGCGGTAGGCTGTAGCTGTCGTTGCAAAGATTGACTTTCCTGCAGAAAAGGCTTACCGCAATCCGGTAAGCCTTTTTTGTTTTTTAACCTTTTGCAAAACAGACAACTCACAGATTCATGAGCAATAAGAAGGACATCAAACTTACCCTGGCGTTGCAGAAATCTGGCAGACTGCACGAAGACTCTGTAAAACTGCTGAAAGAGTGTGGTATATCGCTGTTTAACGGTTCGGGGAAACTGAAAGTGGAAGCTGAAAATTTTCCGGTTGAAGTATTCTTTTTCAGAGATGACGACATCCCTCAATATGTAACGGATGGTATAGCGGACATCGGCATTGTGGGTCAGAATGTGCTGGCAGAGAAGGGCTCGGACGTGAGGATACTAGAAGAGCTAGGTTTTGGAAAGTGCAGGCTCAGCATCGCTGTGCCTAAGCAACAGGCATACGATGGTCTGAAATGGCTTGAGGGAAAGCGTATCGCTACAAGCTATGGACGCATTCTCAGCGGATTTCTTCATCACCGTGGGGTGAAAGCAGAAATACACCCCATCAGCGGCTCAGTGGAGATTGCACCTGGCATCGGCCTGGCCGATGCCATCTGCGACCTGGTAAGCACGGGAAGCACCCTGCTGGCTAACGGACTGAAAGAAGTAGAGGTGGTGATGAAAAGCCAGGCAGTGCTGGTGGGAAACAAAACACTTACAGAGGCAAAAGAAGAAATTCTGAAAAAATTGATATTCAGAATTCAGGCGGTAAAAAAAGCCGTGAACAACAAGTACATCCTTCTCAATGCCCCAAACGAAAAACTCCAGTCCATCTTCCGCGTACTACCTGGGATGAAGAGTCCTACGGTACTTCCCCTGGCTATGGAAGGCTGGAGTTCTGTGCACTCCGTTGTGCAGGAAGACCGCTTCTGGGACATCATCGAAGAGCTCAAAACCCAGGGAGCTGAAGGAATTTTAGTAATACCGATTGAAAAAATGATTGAATGATGAACCTAGTAGTAAATCCAAAACGAGAACAGTGGGATGTTCTCTGCAAAAGAGCTTCATTTGATAGTCATGACCTCAGCCAAATAGTAAAAACCATCATGGAGGAGGTAAAAACGGAAGGAGACAAGGCTGTGCTGAGGTACACAAGAAAATTTGATTATCCTGATGCTTCCTCGCTGTTGGTAAGTCGGGAAATGATGTCTACGGCGGCTGGCAGAATCAAGCAAGAGGTAAAAGAGGCAATCGAGCTGGCGATATCCAATATTGATAAGTTTCACCAATCCCAGGCAGAATTCGTCGCCAAAGTTGAAACGATACCAGGTGTAGAATGTTGGAGAAGGTCTGTACCTATTGAGCGGGTAGGTCTGTACATACCAGGAGGTACGGCACCTCTCTTCTCTACTCTTATAATGCTGGCGGTTCCTGCTAAGATAGCGGGTTGCAAAGAAATTGTGGTATGTACACCGCCAGACAAGAGCGGGAGAATTGCTGATGAAATTCTATATGTATCTGAACGCCTAAAATTGAACCAGATACGAGCATGTGGAGGAGCTCAGGCCATAGCAGCCATGACGTTCGGCACAGCATGCATCCCCAGAGTGGATAAAATTTTCGGACCGGGAAATCAGTATGTGACCGAGGCAAAGCTTCAGGCTCAGAGATTCGGAGTCGCAATTGATCTACCTGCTGGTCCGTCGGAAGTACTTGTGCTGGCAGAGAAAGGCTCCAATCCGGCATTTGTGGCATCAGACCTGCTCTCTCAGGCTGAGCATGGAACTGATTCGCAGGTGATACTGCTGACCGATAGCCCTGAACTGGCCATGGATGTACTGGCAGCTTTGGAGCATCTGCTTCAAAAATTACCCAGAAAAGCAATAGCTGAGGCCTCTCTGAAAAACTCCCGGTGCATCGTCTTTAAAAGCAGAGAAGAAATGATTTCCTTTTCCAATCAATACGCACCGGAACACCTTATAATTCACTCTGTTGATCACCAATGGTATGAAGAAAAAATTACAAATGCGGGCTCTGTATTCTTAGGTGCTTACACACCGGAGAGTGCCGGTGACTATGCCTCCGGCACCAATCATACCTTGCCTACTAATGGGTATGCCCGAGTCTACAGCGGGGTTTCGCTTGACAGCTTTGTAAAAAAAATTAGCTTCCAACACATCACAGAAGGTGGTCTTAAGCAGATCGGCCCGGCCATCGTGCACATGGCCAGAGCTGAGCAATTGGAAGCACATGCCATGGCAGTGGAAATCAGACTAAAGGCATTGTATACATGAAAAACTTAGATGTACGTAAACTGATGCGGCCTCATATCCGCCGTATGGTGCCCTACTCGACTGCCAGAGACGAATACAAGGGCACACAAGGCATCTTTCTGGACGCCAATGAAAACCCCTTTGGTTCACCTGTGGCCAAAGACCTTCATCGCTATCCCGACCCTAGCCACAAAGCACTGAAGGCTGTACTGGCCGATAGGTTAGAACTTCCGGCAGACATGCTCTTCTGCGGAAGCGGAAGCGATGAAGTTATCGATGTGCTGATGAAAGTGTTCTGCACACCTGGTCATAGCGGTGTGGTCATTTTACCACCAACCTATGGAATGTATGAAGTTTTGGCAGAAATCTATGAGCTCAATGTGATCAAGGTGCCCCTTGATAATGAATTCCAGCCTGATGTACCCGGAATCATCCGGCAGGGAACAGGAGCCGAGATGCTCTTTCTATGCTCCCCCAACAATCCAACCGGTAACCTCATGGATCACCAGCGAGTGTTGGAAATTCTGCAACACTTTGAAGGAGTAGTGGTGATGGACGAAGCCTATATGGATTTTGCTGAAAGCACTTCCTGGGCACAGGAGGTGCTGCACCATCCGAATCTGATAGTACTGAAAACGCTGTCTAAACTGTGGGGACTGGCTGCACTGCGAGTAGGTATAGCCATAGCGCATCCCGAAGTGATCTCGGCAATGAACAAAGTAAAACTACCCTATAATTTGAGCACTCCGGTGATGGAAATGGCAGTTAAAGCGCTGAAAAACCATGATTACCCATTGAAAATCAAAGAATCAGTCAAAGTAAACCGCCAGCTGCTGACCCGTGAATTATCCCAGTTAAACAGAGTAAAACATATCTTTCCATCGGATGCCAACTTCCTGCTGGTCCGATTTGACAATGCTGACGAAGTGTATCGCTTGCTGGGACAGAGACACATTATTGTCCGCAACCGTTCAAAAGAAATCAACTGCCAAAACTGCCTGAGAATCACTGTTGGAACTGTTGAAGAAGTTCTGCATTTAGTACAAGCGCTTAAGGAAATAGATACAACCACTGATCCATGAAAGAAAAAATTCTCTTCATCGACAGAGATGGTACACTGGTAAAAGAGCCACCAGTTACCTTTCAAATCGACCACTTTGAACAGGTCGATTTTTTGCCCGGAATGCTGACCTCCCTAAGCCGTATTGCCAAATCCGAAAGATATCGATTGGTGATGGTGACCAATCAGGATGGCCTGGGTACAGACACCTATCCCGAAGAGAGATTTCAGCCCATTCAGCAGCTGATCCTACGAACTATGGAATCTGTGGGCATCCATTTCAGTGAAGTCCACATAGACCGCTCCAGACCTGAAGAAAATCTGCCCACCAGAAAACCCGGCATCGCTATGCTTACGCGCTACATAACAGGAGAATATGACTTGGAAAACTCCTTTGTGATAGGCGACAGACTCACCGATGCACAGCTGGCTGCAAACCTCGGATGCAAAGCCATTCTCATTAATAACAGCGAAGCTGCTGAGAGCAGTCATCTGCCCATTGCACTCACGGCCGGTCATTGGCAGGAAATAGAGGAGTTTCTGATTTCGCCACCCCGTAAATCCGCAATTCGTCGAAAAACTGCTGAAACAGATATCACCGTCGAAATTAACCTTGACGGCAGCGGGCAGGCCCACCAGATTAGCACCGGCATTGGGTTTTTAGATCACATGCTCGAGCAAATGTCCAAACATTCCGGTATCGATCTGTCGGTAGCTGCCAAAGGCGATCTGCACATCGACGAACATCACACCGCAGAAGACACGGCACTCGCTCTGGGAATGGCATTTAAAGCAGCCTTGAGCGATAAATCGGGCTTGGAGCGATATGGATTTGTATTGCCTATGGACGATTGCCGTGCTCTGGTGGCAATAGACTTTGGCGGCAGACCATGGCTAGTCTGGAAAGCAAAATTCCGGAGGGAAAAAATTGGCGATTTTCCGACAGAAATGTTGTATCACTTTTTTAAGTCTTTTAGCGATGCAGCTGCATGCAACCTGCTGATCCGGGCCAAAGGCAAAAACGAACACCACAAAGCAGAAAGTATTTTCAAAGCTTTTGGAAGAGCTTTGAAGATGGCCATCAGACGTGAAAAAGGCAACTTTCAGTTGCCCACCACCAAAGGAGTATTGTAAATCACAAACCCATTTTCAATCAAAGACAAGAGCATGAGTGTAGCAATAGTAAAGTTTAATGCAGGAAATATCACTTCAGTAAAATTTGCCTTGGAAAAATTAGGCGCCTCTTATGTTATTACCGATGATCCGGGCAAAATTGCAGAAGCTGACCGAGTGATACTGCCTGGAGTGGGTGAAGCCTCATCTGCTATGAATTATCTCCGGGAAAAAGGCTTAGACCATATACTCCGCTCTTTGCAACAGCCATTTCTAGGAATATGCCTCGGTATGCAACTGCTCTGCACAAGCTCGGATGAGGGAAATGCCGATGGTTTAAACATCATAGCAGGAAGAGTAAAAAAATTTTCATCCAAACTTAAAGTTCCTTTGATCGGCTGGAACTGCGTGAAGTTTGCTGAGGATGAGCTTTTTTTCGGGCTAAAAAAACTAGAATTTCAATATTTTGTGCATAGTTATTACCTGGAGACAGGAGACCGTACCATAGCAGAGGCCCAATATGGAATCAGCTACTCAGCTGCTGTACGGCACTTAAATTTCAGAGGTGTACAATTTCACCCGGAAAAATCAGCTGAACCAGGACTACAGATTTTAAAAAACTTCCTAAGACTGAAGACATGAAAGTATTTGCCGCAATAGACCTGATGGATGGAAAATGTGTGCGGTTGTCGCAGGGCATCTATGGTACTGCCATAACCTACCATGCAGACCCTGTATATGTAGCCCGACAGTTTGAGGCAGCAGGAATCAATTACCTACATGTGGTAGATCTCGATGGTGCCCGATTGGGCAAAATCACTCATCTGAAAGTGCTGGAGCAACTCGCTACTCATACAGGTCTGGAAATCGATTTCGGTGGGGGCATTACCGGAGAGAAGGATGTAACTGCTGTTCTTGCTGCGGGTGCTACAAGGGTTTCTGTAGGTACTCTCGCTGTAAAGAATCAGAAACTGATGCTGCAGTTGATCGAACAATTTGGTCCAGACCGATTTATGCCCGGCGCTGATATAAAAGAACATAGACTCGCAGTGAGAGGCTGGACTGAAATATCAGAAATAACCTTAAAGGACTTCATAGCTCAATACAGAGCCAAAGGTATCCGGCGGTTTTTCTGTACAGATATATCGCGCGATGGAATGCTTGCCGGCACTTCTACCGACATCTACAACGAAGTGCTGAGCACCTTTCCCGACTTAGAACTTATAGCCAGTGGGGGAATCCATCACGTAAGTGAACTGGACCGCCTTAAAGAAGCAGGTCTTTGGGGGGCCATTGTAGGCAAAGCCTTGTATGAAGGTACCATTCAATTACATGAGTTAAAGGCCTGGTTGCTATCAAACGCTTAAAAATATGCTGACAAAAAGAATCATTCCATGTCTGGATGTAAAAGACGGTCGCACCGTGAAGGGGACTCATTTTCTGCACCTGAGAGATGCCGGAGATCCGGTAGAACTCGCCTCGCGCTATGCTTCGGAAGGTGCGGATGAATTGGTGTTTTTGGATATTACAGCGACCCTCGAAGGGCGAAAAACCTTGATTGAGCTGGTATACAGAGTAGCATCCTGCATCAGCATACCCTTTACAGTGGGTGGTGGAATAAAAAGTGTGGCAGATGCTGCTGCATTGCTTCATCACGGGGCCGATAAAATTTCAATCAATACTGCAGCACTCCTAAATCCAGACCTCATCACCGATATGGCCAAAGAATTTGGCAGTCAATGCGTCGTATTGGCCGTAGACGCACGTCAAATCGCACCGTACCAATGGATTGCGTATCTCAAAGGAGGTACTATGGCCACTGATATAGACGCTGTTCAATGGATTCAAGAAGGTGTAGACAGAGGTGCAGGTGAAATATTGCTCACATCGATGAATCGGGATGGTACACGGGCTGGATTTGACATCGAGCTGACTAAAAAAGCAGCTTCTTTGGTCCAAGTGCCCATAATAGCTTCAGGAGGAGCCGGAGCTCTTCACCACTTTGCAGAAGTTTTCACCATAGGACAGGCAGATGCCGCTCTGGCAGCCGGCATACTCCACTACGAAAATTTTACCATTCAGCAGATTAAAGAATTCCTTTTTCAACAAAAAATACCTGTAAGACGATGAAGCCAAATTTTGACAAGTACATGGACGGTCTTGTTCCCGCGATTGTGCAAGACCATCTGACCGGAACAGTTCTCATGCTTGGCTATATGAATGAAGAAGCGTGGGTTAAGACCCTTGAAACTGAAATGGTCACCTTCTACAGCCGGAGTAAGTCACGCCTCTGGACAAAAGGGGAAACCTCCGGCAATATCCTCAAGGTAAAAAATGTAATGCTGGACTGCGACAAGGATTGTCTGCTGGTTCTTGCCGAGCCCGAAGGGCCCATTTGCCATACAGGCACCATGTCCTGTTTCGGCGATGAAGGGAACAGCTTTCTGTACGAGCTGGAAAATATTATCGCCAAACGCCGGCTACAGCCTGAAACACATTCGTACACAGCTGACCTTTTCGCCAGGGGCTTGCCCGGAATAGCCCAGAAAGTAGGCGAAGAAGCCGTAGAACTGGTAATAGAATCCGTGTCTAATAATGCTGATGATACATTTCTCCATGAAGCAGCAGACCTTTTGTTTCATTTTCTGATATTGCTCCAGTCAAAAGGCAGGAATCTGAAGCACGTGATTTCTGTACTGGAAAACAGGCATATGGCCAAAGAAGGTGCAAAAAATTCCTAGTGCTCCCCGGTGAGGATATCCACACCGGTAAAAAAGTTAAACAGATGCAAGGATCGCGGAAGTGCACAACCTCTCGGCCAATTACACCTTCGGCGCCTCATCTCTCTGCCACTGAGCATTGAAATGCGCTTTTACAGAGTGGAGAAGACTTCCTCTGCTGCGAGAAAGGGATCCATTGCACCCTGGGATACCTTGTCTTTGAGCTCTTTATACTTTTGATACTTATCGGGATGTTTCTGCAGAAAAAACTGCCAGGATGCTGACATTGCCTGATCAAACCAATACGATAGCTGCCGAAGTCTGTTTTGATGCCAATAGCCATTGGCCCGCGTCAATCGCTGATATTGGTCCATAAAGTCGTAGATCTGAGTCAAACCAGCACCGGTTAAAGCACTTGCAGTACACACTCTGGGCGACCATTGAGAAGGAGCCTCCTGAAGCAGATGCAGCGCCCGGGCATACTCGGCGGCTGCTCGACGGGCCGAAGTAATGTTGTCGCCGTCAGCTTTGTTAATGACCACTAAGTGAGCCAATTCTAAAATTCCGCGTTTGATTCCCTGCAATTCATCTCCAGCATTGGCCAGCATCAGAACCATAAAAAAGTCAGTAAGATGATATACTGCGGTTTCGTTCTGCCCTACACCCACAGTTTCAATCAAAATAAAATCATAGCCGGCAGCTTCGCACAACAGCATTGACTCCCGGGTAGTTCGGCTCACTCCTCCTAACTGATTCCCCGAAGGTGATGGTCTGATAAATGCTTCCTTACGTGAGGCAAGCTTTGGCATGCGGGTCTTATCGCCCAGGATGGAGCCCCCTCCTGTCTGACTGCTCGGATCAATGGCCAGGACGGCTATTTTGAAGCCAAATTCATCAATTAAATAATTGCCAAAAGCTTCAATAAAAGTACTTTTACCTACTCCGGGCACACCCGATACTCCAATACGATAGGTATCCCGCGGGTATTTGGTGCAAAGCTCAACAAGCTCTGCTGCCACAGAGCGATGTGTGGGATTTGTACTCTCCAGCAGACTAATGGCTCTGGCCAATGCTGTGCGATCGCCAGATGCTATAGCCGCATACAGCTCTTGTACAGAGGGGACTTCGGAAGGTTGATATTTATACTGCGGATTAATCACGCCCAAATCTATGTGAAGAATGACTGAATTTTGCAATGACTTTCAGCAATCCTTTAAGTTAGTGGCAGAATCTTTAGAACATTTCATCGGTCGCCTTCGGTCAGTTCCCGTTCAATCTTTTTCCTTCCGAGGCAGGCAATTTGAGGTGCTTAGAGACGATCTGATTCACCCCGTTATTTCCGGAAATAAGCTCAGAAAACTATGGCGCTTTTTGTGCACATGCCAGGAGCGAAAAAAAGGACTCCAAACTTTCGGAGGCCCTTATTCCAATCATTTAGTAGCTACAGCCTATGCTGCAAAATTGCTTGGAATACCATGCAGAGCTTTTGTAAGGGGGGCTTATCATATGACGTCCTCCCTGAATATCTGCAAATCGCTGGGCATGAATTTAATTTCGCTGAATAAAGAAGAATTTGCCAGGCGGAAAAACGATTTTGCAGAAGATGAAAACTGGATCACCGTTCCCGAAGGAGGAAAAGGCCCTGCAGGAGTTGCATCGGTGAAGAGCTCTTACGGATCACAACTCAGCTCCTATCAGGTAATATGGCTCGCTGCCGGTACGCTCACCACAGCCATCGGTGTAGCGCTTGCCGCACCCAAGGCCAAAGTGGTAGCCGTGCCGGTACTGAAAGCCCATGGCGAAGCACTTATGGAGGAGTACACCAAACTCTTTGGCATCAAGCAGCCCGAAAATCTTGTTTACTTTAATAGCCAGCACACCGGAGGATATGCCCGCTGGGATGAAAGACTGCTCACTTTTGCCAATGATTTTTACAGGCAAACAGGTATAATGACTGACCTTGTCTACACTGCTAAAGCCTTTAGAGCATTTTTTGAATTGGAAAATTCACCAGAGACTGTAAGAAACTTGTTGATTCATACTGGAGGATTACAAGGCATGTTGGGTATCTTGCCACAAATTAAAGCCAAAAACCACAATCTTGTTTATGAAGCACCATTGGTGGCTCATCTTGGGCGTACTCACCCTGGAATTGTATGCTCAACCAGCCAATAAGCGAAGGCAGGAGTACATCGCCAGGTATAAAACCATCGCCATAGAAGAGATGAAAACCTTTAAAATACCGGCAAGCATCAAACTGGCACAAGCCATACTGGAGTCTGCCGATGGCACAAGCCGGTTAGCTGTAGAGGCCAACAATCACTTTGGAATCAAATGCCATCGGGAGTGGAACGGTCCGGCTGTTTACCACGACGACGACCAAAAAAACGAATGCTTCAGAAAGTACAAAACCGCTGAAGAATCCTTTCGGGACCACTCCTTGTTTTTAAGCGAACGAACACGGTACAAAAAGCTGTTTGAGTTGCCGATAGAGGACTATCGCTCATGGGCCTATGGCCTGCGCGAAGCCGGATATGCCACTAATCCCAAATATCCAGAACTGCTTATCAAAATCATCGAGGAAAATCAGCTGTATCAATTCGACCGGGAGGCTTTGGGTGCTTTAGTGACCGGGGAAAACCGCCTTCAATACCACGAAAACAGAATTAAATACATCATCGCACAAGCCGGCGACACCTGGGAATCCATCGCAAAGGAATTTGATACACGGGTCGATTATCTGCTTAAATACAACGAAGTCAACTATGCACATGCCCTGCAAGCCGGCGACATCGTCTTTTTGCAGCCAAAGAGAAGAAGCTCGCGAAAAGTAAAAACCTACACCGTGAAACCCGATGACGACATGTACCACATCAGCCAGCAATTTGGCATTAAACTCAAATACCTCTACAAGAGAAACCGAATGTCGGCCGGCGAACAACCCCAACCAGGTACGACCTTGTACTTAAGAGGATACAAACCGGAGAACTGAGAATTCCCGTGCCCACCATGCTGATGAACAGTAGCTGATCCTACTTTTGCAAGCATGCAATGGAAAACTATAGATTTCTACGCCCTTGACGCTGAGGACAAACTGAAAGAATTCCGCTCTCAGTTTCACTTGCCACGAAACCCCGACGGGACAGAAAAAGTCTATCTCACCGGCAATTCGCTGGGACTCCAGCCCATCAAAGCAAAGCAATATCTTCTTGAAGAGCTGGACGACTGGGCCAATCTGGGTGTCGATGGGCATACCCATGCCCGAAGACCATGGATGCATTATCACGAGTTGTTTACTGCCGAACTGGCCTATTTGACAGGGGCTGAACCCAATGAGGTCGTGGCAATGAATACCCTTACGGCCAACTTGCATCTGCTGATGGCG
The DNA here is from genome assembly GCF_003337435.1 of Schleiferia thermophila. Classification (GTDB taxonomy): domain Bacteria; phylum Bacteroidota; class Bacteroidia; order Flavobacteriales; family Schleiferiaceae; genus Schleiferia; species Schleiferia thermophila. The sequence goes on along the minus strand of NZ_QPJS01000001.1, from coordinate 358,703 downwards.
TCCTTTTACAGACCCACAAAATTCCGCTACAAAATTCTCTGCGAAGCAAAGGCCTTTCCCAGTGACTACTACGCTCTGGACAGCCATGCGCGGTTTCATGGCTACACCGATGCAGTACTTGAAATTCCGGCCGACAAGCACACAGGTATTCTAAAACACGAAACCATACTGGAGTATATCGACAAATATGCCGACGAAGCCACTCTCCTGCTGATGGGAGGGGTCAACTACTACACGGGGCAGGTGTTTGATATGGAAGAAATTACCACCTTTGCCCGAGAAAGGGGATATACAGTCGGTTGGGATCTGGCACACGCCGTGGGCAATATACCGTTGAAACTTCATGAATGGGGTGTTGACTTTGCGGCCTGGTGCAGCTACAAATACCTCAACGGAGGCCCGGGCGCTGTAGCAGGTATCTTCGTCCACCAGCGGCATCACAATCGCCTTTTGCCCAGATTTGAAGGCTGGTGGGGACATTGCAAGGATACACGCTTCCAGATGCCACACAACTTTCAGCCCATTCCCACGGCCGAAGCATGGCAACTCTCAAACCCGCCTATCTTCTCCCTTACACCATTGCTGGCATCGTTGCCCATGTTTCGGCAAGCTGGCTGGGAAGCCCTGCGAAATAAAAGCCGTAAACTCACCACTCTGCTGGCCAGAGGCATTGAAGAAATCAACGACACCCATTCGTCCGGAATCCGCATATTGACTCCCTATTCCAATGAACACTCAGGCTGCCAGGTTAGTGTAGTATTCGAAGGTATCGGAAGGCAGGTTTTTGACAGGCTCACAGAAGCCGGCATTGTGACCGATTGGCGACATCCGGATGTCATCCGCATGGCTCCTGTACCATTGTACAACAGTTTTTCCGATATCCAAAAAACCCTTGAAACCATTGAAAGCGCTGTAATTGAGCAACAAAAATGAAACAGAAGAAAGACATCACCATCGTGGGCGGTGGACTCGTAGGTGCCCTGCTGGCCATCTATTTTGCCAAAAGAGGACACAAAGTCAAAGTATTTGAGCGCCGACCCGATCCACGAAAGACCAGTGTTTATGCGGGTCGTTCCATCAATCTGGCATTAAGCGACCGGGGTTGGAAGGCCCTGCGCGATGCGGGACTCGAGCAGGAAATCAAAAGGATTGCCCTGCCCATGTATCACCGCGGCATTCACCAGCCTTCAGGCGAATATGTAAGACAACCCTACGGCCAGCCCGGACAAGCCATCTATTCCGTGTCCCGCGGTGGACTCAACATCGCTCTGCTCAATGCTGCTGACGCCTTTGACAATGTAGAACTTTTTTTCAACCGGAAATGTGTAGAAGTGGACTTCCAAACAACTGAAGTCAAATTTCTGGACTCCTCCTCCAACGAAGTAGTAGTAAAATCCGACTACATATTCGGAGCTGATGGTGCTTTTTCCGGTGTCAGAGGCGAAATGATGAAAACCGATCGATTTAACTACCAACAGGAGTACATCTCCCATGGCTATAAAGAGCTCAATATACCGGCCGGACCTGATGGCCAATTTTTGCTTGAGAACAATGCTCTTCACATCTGGCCCAGAAAAGACTACATGCTTATCGCCTTGCCCAACCTGGATGGTACCTTCACATGCACACTGTTCTTCCCTTTTGAAGGTGAATACTCGTTCGCCACTCTAACAGACGCCTACACAGCCAGAAAGTTTTTTCAAGAAAATTTTTCCGATGCACTGGCCTTGATTCCAGATTTTGAAAACCAATGGCAGCAAAACCCTGTGTCGTCACTTTGCATTATCCGATGCTATCCTTGGGTACGCAACCAAACAGCCCTAATCGGAGATGCTGCTCACGCAATCGTTCCCTTCTACGGCCAAGGAATGAACAGCGGTTTTGAGGATGTCGAAGTATTGTTTCAGTTGCTCGACAGCCAGAGCAATTGGGATAAAGCACTGGACGAATACCAGAAACTGCGCAAGCCCGATGCCGATGCCATTGCCGATCTTGCCATGCGAAACTTTATCGAAATGCGAGACCTCACCGCAGACCCAAAATTTCTGCTGCAGAAAAAAATTGAAGCACGAATCCAACAAAAATACCCCGATTTGTGGACTCCGCTCTATTCCATGGTCACTTTTAGCCACATTCGCTATTCAGAAGCTTTGAAGCTTGGAAAAATTCACGACCAAATCATGGAAAGCATTATGAACAGGCCAGATATCCACTCCATTTGGGAGAGTGAGGAGATCGAAAATGAAATCATCACGAAACTAAAGGCAATCAAAGCATGAGCATTGCTGAAAATCTCAAAAGAATAAAAGATGAGATAGGCACTGACGTGACTCTGGTAGCGGTTTCAAAATTCAAATCCATACCCGAAATTATGGAAGCTTACCAGGCAGGTCACAGAGATTTTGGAGAAAATCGCGTTCAGGAATTGACCGATAAAGCCTCACAACTGCCCAACGACATCCGATGGCATATGATCGGACATCTGCAGACCAATAAAGTCAAGTACATTGCCCCTTTTATTTACCTGATTCACAGTGTGGACAGTGAGAAACTACTGACTGAAATACAAAAACAAGCCTCCAGAAATCAGCGCACCATAGACATTCTGTTGCAGGTTCATATTGCTAAAGAAGAAACCAAATTCGGACTGAATGACGAGGAATGTCACCAACTAACCGAAAAAATGGCCAAGAACCTATTTCCCAATTGTAGGCTTCGCGGACTAATGGGCATGGCCACCAATACCAATGACCTATCGGCCGTAGAAAGGGAATTTCTGCATCTGAAACATTTATTTTCCCAGCTATCCGATCGATTTCCTGAGCTGCAACTTGATGTTCTTTCCATAGGAATGAGTGGAGATTATCCGATTGCGCTGAAATGCGGCAGTAATATGGTACGAATTGGCAGTGCGGTCTTCGGCTCCCGATAACAAAAATATTTTCAACCATTTTTGCCAAAAGGCTTCATAGGTCATGCTTAAAAATCTATGGATCAGAATCTTTATATTTCGTCTTTTGACCAGACCAAAAAGTCTAAAAAACTTCACTCTTTCCAAAAATTGGACTCGATGTCAACTCTTAAATTCTGATAATCATGAACTTACTTTCTAGCAAACATTTGGTATAGAGAATTTTAAAAAACCCTGGGCCATGAGTTTTAAAACAATTCTTTTCAGCATAGTATTGGCAGTGGCATTGGTAAGCTGTAAGAAACAATCTGATGAACAGCCCTATACTTCCGCCCTAAACTTTGACTTCGAGACCGTAAAGCCTGGAAGCATCACATTGACAGCAAAGCCCGAGTACGCCGGTGCAATTGTAAAAATTTTCACTCACAATCCCGACTCAGGAGGCAGCCTTTTGCAGACTCTTCGACTCGACGCTCAAGGTACGTACAAATCCTCCATCAACCTGCCCTCTTCTCTGAAATCAGTGTTTCTGAAATCGTTTTTCATCGGACTCCCGGGAGACATTGAAATCCCAGTAGCTAACAATACTATCAACTACGATTTTTTTGCTCCTGCCAAAAATACTTTCACCCGTCTGAAAAACATACCTGCCCCAATTACGCATAATGGCATCGTGTATAAGTTTATAGGTCCATTCAACAGCGTTGGTTTACCCACGTATCTTGAAAATCCGGGTGATCAGCTGTCCTCCTCTTTTTTAAAAGCAGTAAACGATGCCCTGCCTGAAAACAGACCTGTACCACAGTTTAACCCTCACTATATCCAATCCGGTGTGCAAACGGATGTGCAGATTACAGAATTGGCCGATGTATATGTGACCGTAGTACATGAAGGGGCGGGATACAGAAATGTACTCGGCTTTTATATATACGACACACAAAATCCACCCACATCACTTTCCCAAATTGATACCATCACAATTATTTTTCCCAACTACTCACTGAATGGTAGTGGAGGACAGCTTCTGCCGGGAATGAAGGTAAAACTCGGTCGTTTTCCGGCAGGCAAATCCATAGGCTGGGTACTCATCCAAAATGGATTTACCAATCCCGGGGGAAGTGCCACCATATTACCAGGTAATATAAAATTTTACTCAAATCCGACCTTTAATCCTGAACCAAATCAAAATCTGAAGCGGCATATGGTAATGCTCAATTTTCCGCAATACAACCGATTTGCCATCGGATTTGAAGACTTGAGGAGAGATCTTTCCTCTTGTGACAATGACTTTAATGATGCTGTTTACTTTATATCTTCCAATCCTGTCACAGCCATCAGCCAGGCCAACGTACCCCTTCCCGGTGCGCCACCCGCAGATACCGACGGTGATGGCATACCCGATATTATCGATGAATATCCAAATGATGCCACCAAAGCATTTAACCACTACCAACCCTTTAAAGGTTCTTACTCATCTATAGCATTCGAGGACCTCTGGCCTTATTTGGGTGATTACGATTTCAATGATCTGGTTGTAAAGTTCAACCTTAAAAACATTCTGAATGCTCAAAACCAAATTGTTGAGTCTGAATATAAGTTTATTGTTGACCATATTGGAGCTTCATATAAAAACGGTTTCGGATTCCAATTGCCCTATGCCGAATCGGTTGTCCAAAGCGTTGATGGGATAAGATTGACAGAAGGCATCATCACAGCTACAAGCAAAGGCTTGGAAACCAACCAAAATTTGGCCACTGTGATTGTGTTTGACAACGCCTTTAAACAACTTTTCGATACCATAACTATCACTATCAAATACAATACTCCCCAGTCACTTCAAAGCCTTAATCAAAGTGGATTAAACTTCTTTACCTTTGTAGATGGAAACAGAGGTCGCGAAATTCACCTTTCAGGCAAGCAACCAACAGCACTCGCAGATCTATCGCTGCTGAGTACAGGCGATGACATTACCAACAAACAACGTACTCTAACCTACCGAAACAAAGACGGATTTCCATGGGCGATATTAGTAAGCCATGATTTCAATCCACCTACAGAGAAAACAAAAATTTGGGATGCCTATCTACATTTTAACACCTGGGTCAACACCATCGGTACCGAACGAACCGATTGGTATGAAAACAAACCTGGCTACAGAAACAACAATTTGATTATTTACAGATAAAACTCCTACGGGAAGGAGCTTTGAACCGGGATTATTCCCGGTTATTTTTTTACCTACAATCATTCAAATCTTGTGACGGGGACCCTATACTTTCGCTTTTTGTAAAGATTGATTAACTTAATAAAGAGCATAGCAGTAGCTAATGAATCGCCCGTTGCCGTGTGTTCTTCTTCAAGGGGAATTTTGTATTTTTTGCACAAGCTTTTCAGACTATAGTTTGATGGAACAACGTCGCCTGAGAAATTTGTTGTTTTCTCCAGTTTTATAGCCATCTGATGGGTATCGATCAGTCCTCTTACTTTAAGCGATATGTTTAGTGCATTGCAATGATTGCTGAGTATTAGAAAATCAAATCCGACACAGTGGCCCACCATCCATTTTCCGTTTACGTAATTAGCAATTTTCATTAAGCTGTCTCGCCGGTCCATGATGCCGTCTGATGGTAAAATTCCGTGGATTGAAGATGCTTTGAATGAGTTGTCATCTGACTGTATCTGCAGATACAATTGATTTCGGATTAGGATCGAACCTCTTTCCACTGGCAATAGACAAGCCTCCACAATGGAGTCTTTGGCAGTATCAAGCCCGGTCGTTTCAAAATCGAGCACCACAAAATCTTCGTCAGCAATTTTTTCGATGTCAATCTGTGCCGTTTTCTCGTTAGATATCAAAAGTTTTTTAATTCTTTTCAGCAAGCTCATCGAAGCAATTGAGTTTGAAATCGAGTCTCAATTATTGATTGAAGTTCCTGCAGAGGCATCAATGCCTTTTTTAAAATTTGTCTGTCGAGAGGCGAAAGAAAGGATTTGGAAAGATATCTGCCGGTATGATTTCCGTTCGCATTTTTCCATCTAATTTTTAGCAGCCATTTAAAAGCTTTGGCTGCATCTTGCAGTAGCTCAGCATAGTGCGGTTCTAATTTTGCAATGGTTTCAAACCTTCCTGCCGTATCATTGATAGCAGCGATTTTATGCTGATATGCTAAAATACGCGCAATATCGGCATAAGGTGCAAGGGCTCTGCCTTTTAAGTCAAACATTCCTTTATGCTCGCCACTGTCTTCGGTAGCCAATGACTTAAAGAGGGTAAAAGCTGGAGGCGCCGAAAGCGCATTAGCAGCCAGATAGGAAAGGAATTTTTGATTTTTTTCAATAAGCTCTAAAATATAATTTTTCAGTTCAATGGCTATTGGATAATTCCCATACACAGGTCTGAAATCAAAAAAAATCGTGGTGTACATTACGGCTTTTGGTTCCGGCTGCCGGATCCATTTTTCAAAGGTCCGCTTCCACTCGTCCAGGGTAAGACACCACTGCGGATTAGAAGCCATTACCAAAGCTGGACATTTTTCATAGCCACATGTTTCGAGGATATCGTTGACTATTGTGGCAAATTTTATCAACAATTCGCGAAAGTGTTCGCTTCCCAGATACAGGAGAGCATTGTCCTGGTCGGTACGAAGCACCTGCTCTCTGCGTCCTAAGCTGCCCAATGCCATCCAACACCAATTTTCAGGTGTCAGAGAGGCAGTTTCCTCACCAAGTTGACTGAGTGCTAATTCGATGGCACGACAGGTAGTCAGGTCATTAACCTTGTTGGCCAATGGCAGAATGTTATCCATATTTATTTCCTGATCGAGAAATTTTCTCAATTTAAGCTCAGCATCGGAGCGCCATTCGGCCAGGGTTTCAACATTTGGGGCTGATTTAATTTTTTTCAGGGTAGAGAGCATCTGCATGCTGGTGTTACGCAGCAGGTCGTGCTCAGAAATCACGCCTTTGACCACTGTGTGGGGTGTACCATCGTCCGTGATGACCAAGTGTCTGATGCTGTGTTCTGCCATTGTAAGGTAGGCATCAGACCAACTGCTCCTTTTATCAATGGTTATTACTGGACCCGACATGATGTCCGCAGACTTCAGTTGACAGGGATCTTGCCCGGCAGCGATTAGTTTTCTTAAATCTTTATCAGTGACAATGCCAATAGGACGGCCACCGTCATTGGTAATGACCACACTGCCGACCTGATGCTGTATCATCAGTTTTGCCAATTCCGGAATTGAAACAGCCTGACTAGAAGTGATGGGTTTTCGCTCGTGGTCAAAGAAGTTTTCTAACTTCAGTGCGTCATCGATCAGATTGTTGCCGGCTTTGCTGAGTTGTTCCCACTGATGGTGGCGAAGCATAGTGCCACTGGCAAGGCCGGAAGCGAAGTAGGATGAAAATTTGGCATCGGACTTCATCAGTTGCCTGAAGAGCTCAAGATTAAGTGATAGGATTAAACTTTCTTCGGCTGCTTCAGCTGTGAGTACATAAGGATTGCCACTGAAGGCTGCCCGAATTCCAAAAGTATCACCTGGTTCAGCTGACTCAAAGACCTCCTGACTATCAGGCCACTTCAGGTGGATCATGCCTTTATAAACTACAAAAACCTTGTTGCTGATCGATTCGCCAGCTTTGAAGACTACATCTCCTGGATGGTAATACGTTAACTCCGATGAGCGGCATATTTCCAGCAGCTGAGTAGTCTTTACCTGGTGATAAGGTGGATATTTTCTCAGAAATTCAAAAATTCGGCTGGCGATAGGATTTTCTTGCATGCCTGATTGTTTATGGAGTTGCCATCAGTCGTTGTTGATTATTTGCATAATTCCTTTCAGAGGGATCACTACCCACTCCGGACGTGAATTGAGTTCGTATCCCAACTCATAAATTGCCTTTTCAAATACATGGTAGCGGAGCAGAAAGTCCACTTCAGGTCGGTAACCAATGTCAAGATTGTTCTCAAAAGCCTGCCAGGTATAATAGTGCAGAAACACCGAGGTGATGGCTCTGTAGAGTCTTCCTGCTATTTCAAAAAGCAATTCTTGTGGTAGGCCGATTTCTGGATGATTAAAGACCGTAGCATAAAGGCTGTAGTGAAATGATCTAAATAGGCCTGCTACATCTTTGATAGGAGGCTGTTTCACTTTTCGGTCTCTGATGGTGCTCTCGGGTTCCCCTTCAAAATCCAAAATAAAAAAATCACCATTGCTTACCAGTACCTGACCTAGGTGGTAATCGCCGTGTATTCGTATTCGCATGCTGTTAAGGGTATGGTAGTCAAAATTCAGGATTCGGTTTCTGATGTGTTCGGCGTTTCGCTGTACTTCAGCAGCCCAGATCTTGCCCTGATCTGGCAAACGGTCATAATTGATTTCCAGAAGATTAAGACGATTATCCAGCTGATAGAGCAGTCTGTTGAGCAGCCAAACCTGATAGTCCTGGTTAAACTGGGTTGGAGAAAAATTTCTGTTGGTTTTTTCCCTGAAAAGGGCTATATGCATTTCCACCGTTCGACGAGCCAGGAGCGCTATATCGCCAAAAAATCCCTCTGGCGTGATTTTGTGAAAGATTTCGGGAATGTCTTCGGGCTTTTCGCTTTTGTACAGTGGGACTTTGGGTAGGTCAGCCGGTCTGATATCCAATTCTTTAACTTTCAGGAATGTATCCAGATTTCTGCTAAGGAAATAAGTCCAGGCATCGCCTTGGTTTTCGATTTTCTTCTGCATAAGACCTAAGGACACATCGTAGTATCCCGGTCGCTTCCAGGTGATAGAGCCCGCATAGGTTGGACAATATTTATATCCGGCTTCTTCGCTCAGAAACCGGGTGATTTCAAGATCAGGATTGGTGTCTCTGAACAGTTTCCGGTACATTTTCAAATAATACCTTTCGTTATACACCAAGGTAGTATTGCTCTGCTCAGCATTGAGCAGTCGTGATTCTATAACTTCCGGAGCCTGTAGTTTTTTGCCTTTTTCAAACCGCAAATGCCCTTGCCCTACAGGAGGCTCTTTCTCTTTCAGGATGTTGATAAAAAGGGCTTGCCTGAAGTCATCATCACAAAGTGCGTCGACAATGTATCCGCGCGATTCTGGCAGCTCCAACTCGCAGATTACAGCACGGCCATCAGGCTCTTCCACATCTGCTCTGTACACCAAAGGCAAAAAATACGTATCAGTATGGGCCGTGTAATGAACCACATCGATTAGCAGCAAGTACGACAACCGGCTATCGGAAAAATTCCAACGCACATCATGCCGCACATCCAGGCGCTTTACGGCTGCGGTTTTACTGCCAAACCATCGACAGGATTTCAGGTATTCAGGCAGCAGGTTTAGGGTAAATTCACGTGTAAACTGCTCGCAGCTCCAAACCTCAGACCAGGGTTTTAAGCTCACAACTTTCTTCATACCACTGCATGTCTTTGTTGCAATGATACTAAAAGTGCTAAGATTATGTTAAGACAAAAGTCAGTATCGGGCAAAAAGTTTAGAAGAAAATTTTTCATGCCAGTGAAAAATGTTTGACAAATGGATTTTAGGAAATTTGCTGGTACTTGTAACAATCCATTCCGAAATGAAACATCACATTCATCTCACCTGGCTGGGTGACGAAAACTTTGAAATCACAATGCCCGAGGGGCAAAAATTATTGATTCAAACGGGGCAATCTGTCCAATGGACTTCAGCAGGACTTAGACCAAAACCGCTTATGCTCGCCTCCCTGGCCGGATGCACTGCAATAGACGTAGTGATGCTGATGAAGAAAATGAGAATAGAAACCAGAGAATTTGCCATCGATGTAACGGGTGAGCTTACCGAACAACATCCGAAATATTACCACCAGGTTATCATAGAATACACATTCACCGGGACGAATCTCCACATGGAGAAGCTGACGCGCTGCGTAAAGCTATCGGAAGAAAAATATTGCGGAGTAATGCATATGTTCAGACAGTTCGCGGAATTAAGCATACGTATCCATATCCACAACACCGAAACGCAGCATTGACACAAAAAGAATCAAGTTGCTCTTCGCGTTTTTTTCTTTTTGGAGGAGTCTTGATTTAAATCCTTTTCCGGACTAAAATGATACAGTTTTTTATAATATTCATCTGCCATCCTATCTGATATGAAATATTTCAGCACATCGGTCATAGAATTCATCATTACCTCTTTCCATTGGCCTTTACCTTCATAAAAGTCAGGAAGCAATTCTTCTTCCAGGACCTTGTATAGGTTTTCAAAGTCTTCCCTATCTTGTATATCGACAATACCTGGCGCAGTGGTATCCGGTATCAGATAACAGTTTTTCCGGTGTTGACCAAATTCTACCATCCAACCATCGTTGATGGAAAAGTTGACAGCCCCATTCATAGCAGCCGTCATGCCACTGGTGCCAGAAGCTTCTCTGAGCTTTCGAGGTGTATTGAGCCATACATCGGTTCCATTTTTGAGAATCCGCGACAGTTCCAGCTCATAACCTGTCAGAATACAAGCATTGGGCAGATGACGTGTCAGGTATACGATTTGGTTAAAAATATCAATGGCACGATAATCCGTTGGATAAGGTTTGCCGGCCCAAATGATCTGAACCGGATATTTTTTGTTTTCCAACAAAGCCATAAATCGGTCAAGGTCCCTGAAAAGCAAATCAGGACGTTTGTAAGCTGCAAATCTTCTGGCCCACACAATGGTAATTACATCTGGATCAAAGAATTTTCCGGTCTGGTCGGCTACTACACGAAAGAGCTCGTTTTTTAGCTCCTTTTTTCTGCTGACGATGGCCTCGTAATCTTTATTTGCCAAGGCCGCCTGAATAGGGGCATCACCCCAATACGTCAGGCTCTGAGCGTTTGTAATATGGTCTATCTCACAAATATCTTCAAAATCCCTCCACATCTGACGAGCAACTTCTCCATGCAAGCGACTGACGGCATTGGCTCTTTTTGCCAATCTAAGGGCAACAAGTGTGTAGTTGACCACTCCGGGGGTCTGATGGGTTATCTTTTTGATTTCATGCTCAGTCCATCCGGGAAAAAAGTTAATTTTTTTCAATAGGTCTAGTGAATGTTCTTCGTTACCGGCTTTTTCAGGGGTATGTGTGGTAAAAACAAATTTTCGACATATGGTCTCTTTGTCTTGAGCCTTTCCGTACAAATAAGTAAATGCCGGCAAAGCATGTCCTTCATTCAGGTGATAGACATCTGCTCCACCTAACAATTCAACCAGTTTTGCACCTCCCTGCCCCAAAACGATGCTTTGTGCCACACGGGTAAGCTCATTATCGTCATACAGCCGATAGGTAATGGTGCGTGAGAGATAGTCGTTTTCAGGAATATCGGTCGATAGCAAATATACCGGGACGGTCTGAAAAGTCTCAGGGTTGAGCTTATAGACTTTAACTTTTACATGAGGATTGTCGAAAATGTGTACATCGATCACGATTCCTGTGTCTTCCAAAAAAGTATAATTTTTTTCGATAAAATCCACCCTTAGGGTTTGATCCGAATTTCGGTTTTGGTCGTAGTAACCATACTTCCATAGAATGCCAATACCGATAAGGTTTTGTTTTAACTCGTATGCCGACCGCATATGAGAGCCCGACAAAAAGCCCAATCCTCCACCGTAAATTTTAAGGCATTGATCTATTGCAAATTCCATTGAAAAGTAAGCAACTCTCTTTGAATACTCTCCTGCAGGTAGGTAAGGCAGGTCCTGAAAATTCATGAATAGATTTTTTTGTTCTGCAAATCTAAAAATTTGCTGGGTCCAGACTCTTTATTATAGTGTAAATTTTACACTTTTGTCCTTCCCTGGATAAAACCAATCAAAGCTGTATACTTAGAAATACAGGATAAAGACCAAATGTACCCAAATTTGGTCCTTAAAAGCATTCCATTTTTTAAAAATTGCAAATTGAGAGAATTTCCATTATTTGGAAATTTACAATTCCATTTTTGAAACTTTTAATTAGAAAGCAACTTTTAAATTACTGATTTTCAATGTATATTTTTTTTGGCACCATGTTTTAGATACTTATTATAAATAAAATGAAATGAAAAAGCACCAAACACTAATCCTCTTACTTACTTTAAGTCTGTTCTCCTGTCAAAAAGAAATCGGTGGTAATGATCCAATAGCCCAAGATATTGACCAATTGGTAGTGGATGGAAATTTCGATTGGAATTCGGCAAAAAATTACACGCTGGAAATAACACCTTATGCTTCTACTGTCTTATTGATTAAAGATCAGGATGGGAAAGTATTGCAAAAAGCCTTTGTTCACAAAGACCAGGTGTATAGTACACAAATTCAACTTCCTGCATTTCAAAAAGTGGTAATAGTTGAATTTTTGGAACACACCTACACAATTCAATTGACACACAACAAAATTCAATACACTCTTAACTAAAAAATATTCACAAATGAAAAAAGCAGTTGTCACATTCTTATTTTTTATAGGAATAATTTCTGAATCCCAATCGGTTAAAGCGCAGTCACAAAACTGTGATATCACTAAAATAAATGGAGGAGGATTTTCTACCACCATCAAATCTGTAGTTTGCAATCCAAATAACACATATACCATTGTATTGCAAGTCTCACACAACGGATGTGGAGGACCTAAATGCAAAGAGTTATCACACCTTTCAATAGAAGCCGCTCCAGGTACCTACTCAAATATGAGCCTGCAAGTCCTAAGCGGAAATATGAAGGGTGGCAATCTTGTTGTTGGTCCAAATTTGGGCAGCGACCCTTTTCAGGGATTTAAATTTGACAACATAAAAAATATTGGTGGAGGCAAAGCTGGAGTCCTCCAGATCATCTACACGCTAACTTCCTTGCAAAGTCAGCGAATTTCTGCTAAAGCCGGTACAAATGGACAAATTGTAACCTTTAGTATTGCAGATTTTAGGTATGTGATGAATTGCAATGGTACCTCCTGTGCACCTTTACCTGCCGACAGCGATGGAGATGGAGTACCTGACGCTCAAGATGAATTTCCCAACGATTCTGAAAGGGCTTTTTCCAACAAGGTAGCACAAGGTACCCTAGCCTTTGAAGACTTATGGCCTTTCAATGGAGATTATGACTTCAACGATATGGTGATCGAATATCAACTCACAGCAATCACCAGCAATTCCAATAAGGTTAAAGATATAAAAGCCACTTTCAAACTCAGAGCTTTTGGGGCAGGGTTTAAAAATGGATTTGGTTTTCAATTTGGCAATTCAACCGTCAATCAATCCCTGATCACTGCTTCAGGCAGCATTTTAACCGAAGATTTCATTCAACTCGGAAGCAATGGTTTGGAATCCGGACAGGCCGTTCCAACAGTTATCGTATTTGACAATGCTTATGAACTAATGCCCCATCCCGGAGGTGGAGCCATAGGTGTCAATACGACTCCGGGTGCAGCTTACCAACAGCCGGCCACTGTAACCATCAATATCACTTTCAGTACAGCTTCCTATACCATCGCAGAGCTCAATTTAACTGGCTTTAATCCATTTATCTTTTCCAATCAGCAAGAGGAAGAGAAATTCACTTACCCGATTATCCGCCTACTTCACTTGCTGATCTGAATCTGTTTGGAACTGGTGATGATGATTCAAACCCCTCATCAGGAAAGTTTTATAAAAACAAACAAAATCTACCATGGGCCATACATGTATCCGGCACTTTTGACTATCCTGTTGAAAAGGCCAAAATCACGGATGCTCATCTGAAATTTTCTCAGTGGGCGCAGAGTGTAGGTTCCATCTATCCTGACTGGTACTTACATCTGCCTGGATACAGAAACCCGGAAAAAATTTACCAGGTACCTCAATAAATAACGTCCTAAAACGAAAGAAGCCGTCCGATTCACGGACGGCATTTTTTTGTATAGAGGAATCGTAAACTTATTTATGATACAGTTTCCAATTGTCTTTGCGCTGCTTTTTTGGCATAAGCAGCTGCCGCTTCACGAACCCATCGACCTTCTTCATGAGCTTTTATTCGGGCATCCAGACGTTGTTTGTTGCAGGGGCCATTGCCTGAAATTACATTGTAAAATTCATCCCAGTCAATGGGTCCGAAGTCGTAATGTCCTCTCTCTTCGTTCCATTTCAAGTGCGGGTCGGGAATGGTTAATCCCAGGTATTCGGCCTGAGGTACGGTTTTGTCAATAAATTCCTGACGAAGCTCATCGTTGGTCTTGCGTTTGATTTTCCACTTGATTGACTGAGCGCTGTTGGGAGAATTGTCATCTGAAGGACCAAACATCATCAGTGATGGCCACCACCAGCGGTTGAGTGCATCTTGTGCCATTGCTTTTTGCTCGGGAGTGCCAAAGGCAAGGGTCATCATAATTTCATACCCCTGACGCTGATGAAAGCTTTCTTCCTTGCAGATACGCACCATAGCGCGGGCATAAGGCCCATAACTGGTGCGGCAGAGCATCACTTGATTGGCTATTGCAGCACCATCTACAAGCCATCCTATGGCGCCAATATCCGCCCAGGTAAGCGTGGGGTAATTGAAAATGCTGGAGTATTTTGCTTTGCCAGCCAATAGGTCTTGTATTGTTTTTTCTCTTTTTACACCTAACGTTTCGACTGCAGAATACAGGTACAACCCATGTCCGGCTTCGTCCTGAACTTTAGCTAGCAAAGTGATTTTTCTCCGCAGAGAGGGTGCTCTTGTGATCCAGTTGGCCTCAGGAAGCATGCCAACTACTTCACTGTGCGCATGCTGACTGATCTGGCGTATAAGCGTTTTGCGGTAGGCTTCCGGCATCCAGTCTTTGGGCTCTACCTTATTTTCTCCATCTACATATTGCTGAAATTTATCCAGCATTTCCTGTTCGTTAAGCATTTGCTCTTTTATTTAATGGGTGTAAATTTAACATCATTACAACTGTAGATTCAACAGCTTTGTTCGGTTTTGGTTTTTTTTATCTAAAAAAATCAGATGGAATTGAAATATTCAAAAAATTCTTTTTCGGACATGATTTTAATTCCCAATTGATTGGCTTTCTGCAACTTTGAAGGACCCATGTTGTCTCCTGCAATAATCATGTCCGTTTTTCCCGTAACTCCAGACCCAACCTTTGCTCCGTGTTGCTCCAATAGAGCTTTTAGTTCATCTCTATTTATTGTATGGAATACACCTGAAATGACAATGGTTTTGCCCGCGAGTTTATCCGAGAGGGTAACTGGTGCTTCTTCTCTTGTTTCAAACTGAAGGCCAGCCTCTCTTAGTCGGCTTATGAAATGAATATTTTTTTCTTTGGCAAAGTAATCCACGATGCTCTCTGCAATTTTTTCGCCTACTTCATCTATTGCGATCAAATGTTCCTTGGTGGCTGCAATTAATTTGTCGATTGATCTGACTGTCCGCGCTATCTTTTTCGCGACGGTTTCACCTACATATCGTATTCCTAGAGCAAACAAGACCCGCTCAAAAGGTTGTGACTTACTGCGCTCGATACTTTCGAGGAGATTTGTTACACTTTTTTCGGCCATTCGCTCCAGTTTCAATAAATCTTCTTTTTTGTTTTTTAAGCTGTAAAGGTCAGCAGCATCCGCGATAAGTCCCTTTTTGTAGAGCATTTCAACTGTTTCGCTGCCGAGCCCCTCTATGTCCATTGCTTTTCGGCTGATAAAGTGCTCAATTCGTCCGATGATTTGCGGAGGGCAACCTTCCTGGTTAGGGCAATAGTGCAGGGCTTCGCCTGGATACCTGATCAGTGCCGTACCACATTCAGGGCAATGGGTGATATACCGATGGGGGTGGGTATTTTCTAATCTTGCCGTCAGATCCACTCCGATCACTTTTGGAATGATTTCTCCGCCTTTTTCAACATACACCATGTCACCCACGCGAATATCAAGCCGGGCAATTTGATCGGCATTGTGCAGGGAAGCTCGCTTAACCGTAGTGCCTGCCAAAAACACAGGCTCCAGCTCTGCCACCGGTGTGATGGCGCCCGTGCGTCCTACCTGATAGCTGATGGAGAGCAAGCGGGTTCGAGCCTGCTCAGCTTTGAATTTGTAAGCAATGGCCCACCGTGGACTTTTGGCGGTGAAACCCAGCTCTTGCTGCAGATGGTATTGATTTACTTTGATGACCACGCCATCGGTTTCAAAAGGCAGTTGATGCCGCTCCACATCCCAGTAGCGGATAAAATCCATGATTTCCTCCAGATTATTGGCCACTTGAACCATTCTTCTAGACGGATCAGGGATTTTAAAGCCCCAGGATCGCGCTTTGAGCATAGACTCATAATGGGTATCGGCCACCGGAGGTTCTGCCAGCAAAAAGTAGATAAAGGAATCAAGACCACGACGGGCTACTTCACGGGTGTCAAGCAGCTTTAAAGTACCGGATGCACAATTTCGCGGATTGGCAAATGGTTCTAATCCTTGTTCAATGCGTTCTTTATTAAGTTTTCGAAAAGCTTCAACAGGCATAAAAACTTCACCTCTGATAATAAAATCCTGAGGATAATCGCCTTTAAGCTGCAATGGAATGCTTTTGATGGTACGCACATTGGCTGTGATTACATCGCCTGTGAGGCCATCGCCACGGGTAAGGGCCTGATGCAGCTGGCCATTTTTATAGTGCAGGCTGATCGCAGTACCGTCGTATTTCAATTCGCAGACAAACTGACATTGGCCGCCTGCCAGGCGTTCGGTTCGGTTGATGTATTCGCGAAGTTCTTCTTCGCTATAGGTATTGCCAAGGGACAGCATGGGATATTTGTGCGGAGCTGTTTCAAAGCCATCGAGCACTCCCCCGCCCACCCGGCGTGTCGGGCTGTTTTCATCTGCAAACTGCGGATATGCAGCCTCCAGCGATTCCAGCTCTTTCATCAGCATGTCAAATTCCTGGTCGCTGATCTCCGGTTTATCGAGTATGTAGTAGCAATAGTTGTGGTGATGCAATTGTGCTCTGAGCTCTTTGATCCGCTCCAGGGCCTCAAGGTCTGTCATGGGTTGCGTAGGATTTTCTCCGCAAACATACAATCCGGCTAAGATCAGAGAGTTGGTAATTTCTGCCCACGATACACAAAGGCTGCCTGAAAGTAATTGTTTACAGCACCGGCAAACTCAAAGTCGGCATACCACGCCTTACAAAAATCATCGAAAGCTTTAAACTCATGCAGAGGCACATTGAATTCATCAAAAATTAAAATATCGCCTGGTTTCAGAATCGGAAATAAGGTGGCAAGAGTAAATAGTGTAGATGAATACAAGTCTGCATCCAGATGTATTACTTTATGCTCAAACCCGCTGAAGTCAATAGACAGAATCGTATTGGGCAGGCTTTTCTGAAAGAGTCCTTTTACAAGCATAACTCTTTGATCGTCAATTTCAAGCTCTTTCTCAGCTGCCTTCATATCGCCTATTTTATACATTCCCCATGCTTCAGGCAATCCCTGAAACGTATCAAACCCATAGAAACAACTACCAGGATGTTTCAGTTGCGAAGACCAATAACGAAGACTGTGCCCTTTGGAAACTCCAAACTCCAGATATACAACCGATTTTCTTTTCAGTTCAAAGGCATCAATTAAATGAGTATACAGCAAATATCTCTTGTTGTAATTTCTTTTAAAATTCAGAAAATCATTGTACGAATGACCTTTGTATCGTCGGGCAAAACGACTGATATCCGTCATATAGGCAGTCCATAGAAAAATGTATTTGCACCAGCCAAAAATCTTTTCCAGGTGAAATAAGAAAAACAATACTTTTACTAAATGGTGAATTTAGAAACCTTTCATCGATTTAAGCAAAGCTTAATAACCGGGACCGGCTGTTGATAATGTGTAATTTAATCCAACCAATCATCTATAACTTCAATTTCGGTAAACGAAAGTATAGGCAATGATGGAATAGACCATATATTCAATGTACTTTGAGTGATTGTATTCCATATCGAATGTCTTATGCCCGTATATCCGAATTTTTTACATGTATCTATTATTTTTTTATTATTTGCTCCATCACCAAAGGGTAATGCTAGAAATAATTTGTTTTGTCCGGTGACGTCTAAAATCCAATCGCGACTCTCGCCAATTTCTTCATCCAAGAAAGTTTGATAGTCCTGAGATGACATTTGATTGGCCATTTGTTCAAGAAATGGATGATACATGGTATGTGAACCTATGTGGAAGAGTCTGCTATTACGGATGGTATCACGCTCCTGACTGAGAAGCCAAACCTCAGGCCAAGTCAAATAATCAGGAAATACAGAGACCCACCCCGGCACAATAAAAAAGGTCGCTGGCATATTTAAATTTTTTAACAATGGGGCTGCAATATGATAATCAGAACTGAAGCCGTCATCAAATGTAATGATGACAGATTTACCTCTGAAACCTTTTTTCCTTTGTATATATCCTCCAATTCTTCAATTGATACTACTGTATAGCCTTTGTTTTTAATATACGTTAAGTCGTTTTCAAAATCCCAAACCGACCGCTCATATAAATCTGAAGCTGTATCTAAAGTTATTTTGTGATACATAATCACCAAGGCCTTGTAGTCAGTAAATTTTTTAAACTTAAAAATGCGGCTTTCCGTTGGGATAAAAATTTCATTACCTATAAATACTTCATCATCGAAATCAACTGAATACGACCTTACTTCAATGCTGTCTCCTCTTCTGAAATCAAAAGTGTTTTTATCATTTTCGCTTTGAGTTTCTTCGCTGTAGAGTAAATTTAGTGAAAGAGATTTGTTGTCACATTGTCTGAAAATTTTTGCATGATCCTTGGACCTTCTGGTATCAACATTTATAATGTAAACATTATTACCACCGCCTTGTATAGTGAAATAATGCTTTCCGGATGCAAGCCTCTTTCTAAACTGCTGAATGACCCTTCCCGAAACATCAGTAACTGTAATCTGAACAGGCTGATCCATGTCGATGGAGATCCGAAAATATGTTTCACAAGAATTAATATTATTAATAACTGAAAATCGTTTTTGATTGTCAAATACATTGAAATCAAATTCAAAGTTACTTTCTATCAATTCAAATACATCGTTTGGATAATACAAGGTTGTATCGATCTGCCTGGATATATTTATAATTTTAATACTATCTATTTTTAAAAGGTGATTGTTGTGATAATTTTCAAATTTTAATACATATTTTTTCTGACCAAATGCCAAAACAGAGAAAAAATATAAGATTAAGATTGTTCTCATAAGTTATTTACTTTTATTTTATGGAAAAAAATTTTATTTTCAATGACAATTTTTGCTACGTATAATCCTGTTTTAATGTTTGTAAATTGACTTTCTCGATTTCCGATTTGATTGTTGAAGAATGAACACACTGACCCCATACATTATAGAGTTTTATTTCCAAAGGGTAAAAATCTGATTTAATGGAAATCCATTCTGTAGCAGGATTAGGAAGTATTTTCAACAAAGAAATTTCATTTTGAATACTAGTAAGATTCCTTTTATAATTAAATGAAGACTGCTTGACGAATTTCAAGTTAGCCCCCCTTTTCGGGTCCCTGTCAAATGTACTAAAACCAACAAAAGTGTTGTTGTGATTTTCCAATGATTCAATAATGATGACCAGGTTATCATTTTTATTCCAAAAGTTTTTTGATAGATGATTTGAAATTAATTCAGTAACATCAAAGTTCAAAAAACCAAATCCGGATTCAAATTCAGGTAAATCAAATATTTTTACATCGCAATATTGTACGGAACTTGTCCGATGATATGGGCCGTTAGAATGGGTAAAGGTTGTCGGCGAATTAGAATCCTCAACATAAATCCTTGCATTAATTGTATCGCCAGAGCTGATCCCTGCATAGAATAATTCCAGTATTATTAAGTCAAAAACTGTTTGATCATCAAAGGGGATATTTTCAAATCGTAAACCGTGAATGTACGAGACAGAGTTGTAATTACCAATGTATTGAGTATATACAGTGTGATTGTACGCTCCGCCACCAATTGAATTGCGAGCATCATCTGTACTACTTGAAACTTTAATCACAATGGTATCGCCGGCAGGCTGATGTATTTCGGACAGTAATCGGATAGTGTTAATGCGTATATTAAATGTATCCAACGCCTTTATTTTCACAATAAGTGTATCAGGGTAGATTGCCTGTATAAAACTCAACAAACTATCTTCACAAAGAATTTCGTAGCTGATATCAAAAGGTATTCTGATATGTAAAAATGATACAGGAAAGTAAGAATTTCCACCATCTCCTGAAATACTCACTTCAATTCTGGCTGAATCATTTCCGCAGTCTGTACACGACCCTATTAAAATAAATTTTAGTGTATTTGCATTAATAAAATTTTCTTTTTCTTTTAAGATAAAATACAACAACACTTCAGAACCGAGTGCATTTGATTGTGCATGGGACTTATTGAGTATAAGAAGATTATTGATATCGGACCAATCGACTGAATGCACTGAATCTGGCGAGAAATTTTTTTCGGTTAATCCCTCGTCAAACCATGGATTGCCTCCCAGATGCCAAACTGAAAAATTTGTAATTCCATAAGAAGCAGCTGTTAGTAATTTTTTTGATAAAGATAATGCATCTGAAAACCAATAGTAATCCCCGTTTTCTTCCCAGAAAAGCTCATAAGAATCAGGATCTCTTGTAGCATTGAGATAATTTGGATTTTGCAAAATCTGCGAAAATGTTCTCAATGGTTGCGCAAAATGACAATTGTCGATATCAATCAATTCGCTAGTTGTGTATCCATAAGAATTTATTCCCACCACTATTTTACTTACATCACCAATTTGTAAAATACTATATTCTAAAACATTTTTAAACCAATTCAATGGTGCTACTGGAGCATTTAAATTACAATAGAAATAGTCGTAAACCATTATTACAAAATAATCTACTGGCAACCATTTTAGTTGATTATAACTCCACAATACTGCATTGTCATCCAAGTGATTTTCAAATGGTGGCCCAATAATACATAGCATTTTGCTGTGGTAGTGAAGGGTATCGCCCAGTAGAGTAACAAGTTGTTTAAAATTGTTCCAATGGATGGGTTGCCACAATTTGAACTGTTCAAAATTTATTTCTACACCATCAAAATCATTTTCAACCACAAATGATAGAGCATTATTAACGAAATAATTGATTTTTTGTGTATCTTCCAGTAATTTTTTAAAGCTGGAGAACGCGCTATTAAATGCTCCGCTTATGGTAACCAGGTTATAGGCAACATTTGATCTTAAAAACTCATAATTTGTAGCGGTGTTATGATTGCAAATAAATCCATCTTCTTTCAAATCTAAATAGCCATTTTCATCCACACTCAAAAACTCAGACTTGACCACATTAATAAATCTTCCATCGATGATTTCATCATACGCCCAGCACGTAGGATCGACAGCCGAATAGCCGGGATATGTCCATCCTTGCAGGGTCCACTTAGGTAAATATTGCCCAAAAGCAAACATTGTAGTTGTGTAAAGTACAAAAAAATACAGTTTTTTAAATTCCATTTTTCGTTGATTAAAATGGTTTTAAATCCAATGTAAAATTTGCATCTTTTACTATCCAATAGCTTTCCTTAATGCGCTCTTTATAAGGCCAGGCTTTATCCCATCTCGGCCAGAGCAGGCGGTAAGGTGTGGGAAGGCCGCACTGTTCATTTCTGAAAGCTGTAATGAAAAATCCATCGGTTTTTCTTCGTTCATTTTGTTTTGTCTCTCTGTAGTCATGCACTACTTGGTGGTCACTGGGATCTGCCACAAGCAGATACGTCCAGGGAATTCGAACTACAAATTCAAGGGAGTCTAGCCATATGATTGCGTGCTTATTGATGTAAGGTTCATCTGGCTTTTTCACATAAAAATGACCTATAGTATCTACTTCAAAATCACGATACCCATTTGTAAACCGCAAGATTTCCCAAGGTTTTCCATCTGTTTTGGTTGAGTGCCATTTGGCCTGTGGAGGAGCAAAGGTCGGGTCGATGTGGTAGATGTTGATGGCAAAAGGATTGTAGGCCTCTGTAACGTACAATTTCCCAGTATCTGCAGTGATCATCAGCGCAAATTCAGCTCTGGAACCTGTGAGGATACGTCCGTTTGGCAGAATGCTTTCGCCAAGTTCCGGATCATAGGTGTCAATGCCAAACCACAGGGTATCGCTTCCCTGTAAAGGTTGTCGTAATCTGACCAGTATGTAGAAAAAGTCTTGCCCGTAATCATAAGTTAATTTCTCAAAACAACTATTACTTAGTACCGGCCATCTGTTAAAAGTAGGGCTGTCGGTTTCAAATGCCAGCAGACCAAAATTTTCTTCCGCACTGACCACATTGTGCCATAATGCTCTGCGATCTCTTGTCGGACCATAGGGATTGGTATACCACATGGTTTTAAACCATTCGTCCATCCATGCAAAGACATATCCGCCGGCACAGTGTGTCTGATGGATATTTTGAATCATTCGTATGTTGTAGAATGCTTTCTTCTCTTCCGTATGACCACCGTGATGCATACCACTGTGCGCATAAGAAGCTGTTCCCCAAGAAGTCGGTACGCCATACTCTCCCAAAAGCAAAGGCTTATTACCGTAATGATTTTTTAAGTCTGTCAGATAACCCAGATAGCTATTGGGGCCGTATTGGTCTGAAAACGTTTGATATCCGGGATCATCGCTGATGAAATTGGGATAATATGGATAAGCATGATAGCTGGCAAAATATCCTCCGTATGCTTTTTTTAGCTTAAGACCAGTAAGATCTACTTGTGCTATGTCCTCATCGGACAGCTCAGGCAGCTCTGTAGGATGATGTAGGGGGTCGAGTGTCGGCCATGAAG
This sequence comes from Schleiferia thermophila, assembly GCF_003337435.1. Lineage (GTDB taxonomy): Bacteria > Bacteroidota > Bacteroidia > Flavobacteriales > Schleiferiaceae > Schleiferia > Schleiferia thermophila. The sequence goes on along the minus strand of NZ_QPJS01000001.1, from coordinate 335,948 downwards.
AATTGCCTATGGGTCGTTGTACACCATAAGTTTCCCATTCGTGTTTGAATGCAAAGTCAATCATTTGAGCATACCAGGCTTCTGATGGAGATGCGCTGTCAATGGACACGTATTCTCCATCCCAGGAGGTTTTTGTAGGATTTAGAGTATCGGTTCCTATAATTTCGTAAGGTTCGACTTCTCTGCCGAGCATCCAACACATAATCCAGGGAGTCACATCCAATGCATATGTGCCTGAAGCTCGGCCCGGTCTTTCGGGAATTGTCCGGTTTCCGTGCATAGCATCAATTACCTCTTCTATATCGTTTCTGTATTCTTGCTCTTTGTCATAGAGATTGTATGTCACGAATTCGTCATCGAGCCAAATACCTTGGTTGAGCCATAGCGGACGTTCGATATGCTCCGCGTTGAATTCGTCCAGTACTTCATAGAAGCGTGGATAATGTATGGTATAGGTTCGAAAGGAATTGTATCCTGCCTCCCAGATTAATTTCAGCCATCTTCTGTATTCTTCTTTACTGGCTGCTAGTTCTCCCGGATTGGTGCCAGGTGTGGATATACCGAGGCAGATGCCATTGATAAAAACAGGAGCATAACTGCCATCAGATTGATGACGAGCCAGATAATGATCTACACATTTCCATGGTAGCGAGTCGTGCTGATGTAGTACAAAAAATCTTTCATCTCGGTCAGCCGGTATGAATCGCTTGTTGACGTAATCCTTATACCCGGGTGCTGATATGGTGAGCTGATATACAGAAGGATCTAAGGTTTCAAGAGAAATATCCTGAATGTCTCGGATGTTTGGAGATTGGGTACCACTGCTTATGACCAGGAGCTTAGTACTATGAGAAACCTTTCCATCGGTAAGGACAGCTAAATACATACCGGGAGGCAAATAAGCTCCATTGTCCATAAGGGTATGAAGTCGATAGTTGTTAATGCCTTTTGGATACAATTTGTTTCTAAATGCCGTAAACAAAATGCGTCCGGAGCGATCGGCTATGTAAAGGGTAACTTTTTTTTCCCGGTTTAGATAGAAGGGAATTACTGTTTCCCGGTAAAATGGATTGGGATAATTTCCAAAGACATATAGACCTTTTTTTTCCGCCTCTGTATCGAAGAGTTTCAGGTTGATTTCAAAGACGCCTTGTGCATTGGTACGGGTTGTGAATTTCTCTCCGGACTCATTGACAAATTCGACCAAAGCGTTGGAAATTGGCTGTGCATAAATATTTCTTACTGTCCCTTTAAATGCATGGCCGTATTTGGGATATAGAAATAACAAGAGAAGAATGGTTGGCCAGAATATTTTTTTCATCATTTCTTTATCCACTTTTAGCTGGTAAAGGTAAACAAAGATAGACCTTAAGCTACTTTAGAACTTTACAATTTTCGGTAAAATATTTAGGATTTTTGATAATTTGAATATAAAATTTTCAAATTGATTTTGATAGCTTGAAAGGAACTCTACACTTCCCGAGTATTAAAAAAATCCAGTAAAAGGATTTAATTGAAAAATCTCCACAAAATTCCAACTCTCAGGAAGGGATCTGCTACAGGATAACCGGCTGCTGCAAAGTAATTAAAAGGTGTAAGCCAGCCGGCGGTGGCATTTTCGTATCTTACGGTGATGACAGCGTTTTTAATTTGAAAATGCATGAATGCATCTGCGATAAATGTATTGCCAATCAGGCCGGAATTGGCCAGATAAAAAGTTCCGAGCACAGGTGTATAACCCATTGCCTTAAACCGGCTTACGTACATTCCGCCTACTCCGGCGATGACGCTGAGATTGCCCCTGAAAAGAGAGAATTTAGCGAATACGTCAGCCTCAGCAGCCCACTGTGGAAGCCTGAGCACTTCGCGGTCTGAGATTTGTTGATTGGTTATCCTATGTCTGTAAGTCAGGAATTTGGCAGGTCTGTATTCTGTTCTCCACTGAAATTGGGCTATCGAGATAGGTCCCTGATGTTGTACAGGTCTCAAGTCGTCGCCTATAAATAACAACCCTTGATTGATCCATGCTTTTGCTTCCAAGGTGCCTACTATTGGCAATTCCACAGTTCCTCCCATTTCGCGGTATCTGATGTAGCTGAATGTGCGATTCCAAGCAGTGAGATTGGAGAGGTGAAGAACGAAGAATGTGTGGGGCGCTTCCACGGAGTTTTTTATATATGCTTTGGCACTGTAGTGCTTAAACCAAAAAATGCTGGCAGCAGCCTGTAGCGAAGATGTTCCAGAAGCTTCACCCACGGGATGGTGGCTTATTCCGGCAGTCAGAAGCAATCTATTCAGCTTCCAGCTTACGTCGCCATACAATCGGAATTGTGAGAAATACCGGCTGTGAAATCGGCCTCCGTGTAAACTGTGCTGAAATCCGGCACCTGCTTCAGCATAAGCGTTTTTGCTCAATTCAGCGAAGAGGAATGCCTCATTTCTAAAGAAAATAAACGCAGTACTGTCATCGGTCTTTTCAAAACTGTAGTAAAAATCTCTGAAATACAAAGTATCATCTGGTCGGTGAGATTTTATGTACTGGTATTTTTCACCAGAGTAGTACATGCGATGACCTATACCTGTAACAGAAGAATATTTACGACCGGTTTCGTCAGAATCTGAAATGGCAGAAATCAGACTGTACCGATGCTGAAAGTAGGCTTCCTGAATGGAAGACACACTCCTGCCTTCTCTGAACTTCACTGGTACAAGTGGTCGATCGCGCCTTGTGTTTTGAGTAAAGACCGTATCAAAACGCAAACCGCCATTTTCATTTGACAGCTGACGCTGATATGTATAATAACCGGTGAAGACATATCTTTTATCAGGAGAACAATAATCGGTCGAAATAGTAAAATTGGACCTTTCAGTATTCATATGAGGATAGAAGCCTTCGGAATTTAACCTTTGCCAATGCAGATTAAAGTTCCAGCGGGAGTGTATGTTTTGTGTGTGAAAAATGCGAAAAAGTTGCCCGCGATTATATCCTTGCAGATATCTGGCTTCGGTAAGCGGTGCAGTGACTTTGAAAAAAAGCACCTGCTCTTGCCTTACTCTGTTGTGATAAAAAGGGTAATTGCCCCAGTGCAGATACGCATGGTACATCGGATTGTAAATGGGCTCAAAAACGGGTGCACCCAGGTTTCCTGCCTCCAATCTGAGTCGAGAGGTGGACTCGTCGAATGCAAATCCACCGTAAAGCTCCGGCCTAAAGGCCGTATCCAGCATTTTAAAATCCGATTGAAGGGTTCGGTATTGAAAGGCTACCGAAGGAATTGGCTCGGGCCATTGAAATTGGGCTTGAAGTGAAAGTCCTGAAAAAACAGCACAAAATGCCATTGCAACCTCTTTTGAGGTCTGAAACTTTTTTTTCAATTCAGTAAGCAATTCGGTTTTCGGAAACCTGCCTGTAAAAATTGACCAATGACAGGGATATACTGTCGAGATTGTATTGACTTTCGATGAGTTTTCGGGCATTATAGCTGAGCGTTATGCGCAGCTCTTCATCATCGAGCAGCAAGGCAATGGCGTGTGCAAATTCGCGTGGATTATCGGCAATAAGCAGATGCTCACCGTTGACCACATTCACCCCTTCTGCCCCTATGCCGGTAGAGATGACCGGAATGCCTAAGGCCAGTGCTTCAAGCAGTTTAATTCGAACACCACTGCCACTAAGCAAGGGTATGACGGTAATTTTGCCACCCAACAAAAACTCCATTGGCGAATTTATTTCTCCGTAAAATTTAAGCCGTTCTCCTCTGTAATGAAGGTATCTGGGTGGTAAACCACGCCCGGCTACATGGAATTCAGCATCGGACACTAGTGCTTTAACCAATGGCCACACTTCTTTCAAAAACCAATCTAACCCTTGTCGGTTGGGCAACCAATCAAAGGAGGCCAGGTAAACGATTTTTTTCTTTCCGTATTTGAAATTTGAAAACTGCCGCATGGAGCCAGGCTTCAGGCCAAAGTAAATGGTATAGACTTTTTTAGGTTCTTTGGTCATCAATGTGAAATCACGGCTGTCAACATCGGAAATCGGCAAGATACAGTCTACCTGTCTGCAGATGGATTCTTCAAATTTTTGCAATCGGTGGGCCTGCAGTTTTACATAATAGTGTTTTATCCCTTTGTTGTGTTCCAACCATCTGTTCCAAATTTTATATTCTACGTTGTGCGCTCTGAGACTCACAATACTTTTTGGAGAGTACTTACGGATTGCAGGTAGATAGACCCCCATGAAAACTCCCTCGAGCTGAACCACATCGAACCGATAGTCTTTTAGGATCTGAATAAGACGATCTTCAAATTTCCTGTTGTAAAACCGGCTGACGTGATACGACTGGCGAGTAAACAAGCTCTTAAGGACACCCCATAAAGTAAAATCGGTATTGACGCGCATGGATTTGATGTAGAGCTCCCCTGGTTCATCGAAACTAAACTGGGTGGGGTGTACATAAACCCGACTGGCATTCAGCGCAAAGAGATGTACCTCCATGTCTTGCGACAGCAGACCGCGGATCATATTGAGAATCGCTATGCTGCTCCCGTCTCTGCCGGGATAGGGATATTTATTGGTCAGCAGCAGGACTCTCATGGTACTTTATATTTATTTTTTTCAGGTATTGTAGTGGTTTAATCAGCTTTTGCCAGGTTTCCCATTGCATAATGGCGGAATCTGTGGCCGATTTATAGACCAAAAATACGGCAAGAGGTGTAAAAATCAGTGACGGAAGCCAAATGGAAAACCATGGTTCAAGTACGATCTCCCTTCCAAGTTTTTCAATAGTAAAACTAGTGACATGATATACAATAAAAGTACACACACTAATGACCACCGGCATACCTAATCCTCCTTTACGAATTATAGCGCCGAGAGCAGTTCCGGTAAAAAACATAATAAAAGCCAGATAGGCCAAAGCTAATTTTTTGTGCTTTTCGATGTGATAGCGGGCTATCACCTTGCGCCACCAATGGAACTCCAATCGTGCCTGATCAAAATAGGATTTGTGACTGCGCGCCAGTCGGAGCGCATTTTCGAGCACCACTGACCGCTGCTCGGAGTTGAGTCCATGCAGCATATCCTCAGGAATCAATGCAGCAGTGTCCTGAGGTGAGTTTTCATAGTCAGTGGTAAAGCCCATTTGTGCAGCAATGACTGCATTTTCATTGTGTGTTGTAATGCGCTCAAGCATAGCTCCGTTGAGCTCGTTGATTCTCTTGTCAAAAACTTTTCGTATGGAATCTGCTGCCACTGTGAGCTGATTGATGGTAAGCATCGAAAAGTCTTTTCCGGTTTGTCTTTTGAGGTCTCCTGACTCAAATGATGATAAGTCGAGCCGAAGGATTGACTTGTCAAACGAGGACCTGGCGAAGGGTCTTCGCTCTAGCTCACTCCTCTTCCGTGCCTGAATTTCCTCGTATGAATAGCCATTGTAGAGAGTGATTTCTAAGAATTGTTTATCTGGAGTCACGCGCATTTCTCCATTGGCAGCACTGATCACTTTGATATTACCGAGGCGATCGGTGTGATCGTAAATGATGATGTTTTTCAATTTGCTTTTGTCTTCTCCGTACTTTTCGCCTACTTTGATGTTGAATCCATCGATGCCGGCATAGAAGACTCCTGGTTTGATGTTGAGGGCTGGTTTTTTGCTGGCGATGTTGCGCAGCAGTGTTTCCCCTTTTAGATTGGTGACGGGTATTACATAGTTGTTGAAGAGAAATGAGATCACAGCAATCGCGGTCACAGCCCAAAAGAGTGGAAACATCATACGGTACAGGGATATTCCGGCTGATTTTAAAGCCGCCAGCTCCATATGTTCTCCCAAGTCTCCAAAGACCATCAGCGAAGCCAGCAATACACTCAGAGGAATGGCCTGAGGTACCATTTGCGCGGCAAAATACAGAAGAAGCTCAGCAATGTAGTACCATTCCACTCCCTTGCCCACCAGGTCGTCGATGTACTTCCATACCCACTGCATCAGCAGAAAGAGCACCATTACCACAAATACAATGGCAAAAGGGCGGAGAAAAAGTTTTAGAATGTACCGGTCAAGGATTTTCACTTCGGCCTGTACTATTGTATGATTTTATAGCCTTTGTACTTGTCTTTTGTAAAAGTAATGGTACCTCCTGCTGTATTTTCAGCAATTCTCAAAATCTTAAATGTAGTTGTGGTTCCGTCTCTGCCTCGCTGAGTCATACTTTGGAGCTGATGGTTTTTGGGGTTGATTACCACTTCTATATAGTCAACCTCGGCACTGGCTTTGGGTTTTATGACCACTACTTCATGTGTGATGTTGTTGATTTTTACTTTACCACCGAGGTAGTAGGTATGCCCTTCGCGGTATTGGTTTAAGATGGCTGAAGGACTTAGAATGTCGTTTTCATCGGGTTCCATTACCTGAATTTCCTTATCGTCGGGCAGGATATTATATGCTTTCGTGCCGTCATAAATTTGCTCCATATCCATGAAAAAAAGGTGATATTTGTTTCCTTTGAGCATGAGTTTCCCTTTCTCGGTCTGTGTCACAGGAGGAGTGGCTTTTGGATTTTCGAACTGGTATTCAAATTCTATGGTGTACAATTTTCCGGATTGAAGCTTTTCCACAGCGACGTTCAGCAGTGCTTTTGCTTCTTTGTGAGTGGTCTGTCCGTGTGCAGTAAGTAGTACTGCTGTGAAGAGCATCGGGAAAAAGGAAATTTTATGCATTATTTGGCGAATTTTTCTTTGAGGTTTTTCAAAATGTGTTCCAGCTCAGCTTCGTCTTTAACCAGCACCTGGCGGGCTTTGCTTCCTTCAAAAGGCCCAATGATACCTGCAGCCTCCAGCTGGTCAATAAGCCGGCCTGCCCTGGCAAATCCCAATCCCAACTTTCGCTGAATGAGGCTGGCACTTCCCTGTTGAGTAGCAACTACCAGACGGGCTGCATCGTCAAATTTGCTGTCGCGCTTGCTCAGGTCTACATCAAGTATGCCGGGTTCTTCATCATCGCCTACGTATTCGGGCAGTAAGTAGGCAGAGGGATAGCCTCGTTGAGAACCGATAAAGTCAACGATATTTTCTACCTCAGGAGTATCGATGAATGCACATTGAAGGCGAATTAAATCATTGCCCGTAGAAAGCAGCATATCGCCTCGTCCTATCAGTTGTTCGGCACCTCCAGTGTCGAGAATTGTTCGGCTGTCGATTTTGCTGGATACCCGGAAGGCAATTCTTGCCGGAAAGTTGGCTTTGATCACGCCTGTGATCACGTTGACCGATGGTCTTTGGGTGGCAATAATCAGGTGAATGCCTATGGCACGTGCCAGTTGAGCGAGTCGGGCTATGGGCGTTTCTATCTCTTTTCCGGCGGTCATAATCAGATCGGCAAACTCATCTATCACAAGTACGATATAGGGAAGGTACCTGTGTCCTTCCTCGGGATTGAGTCTACGCTGAATGAACTTGGTGTTGTATTCCTTTAGGTTGCGGACATTGGCTGCTTTGAGTAATTCATACCGATTGTCCATTTCTATGGTCAAAGAATTGAGCGTGTAAACGACTTTCTTTGTGTCGGTGATGATGCTTTCCTCGCTGTTGGGAAGGCGAGCAAGATAGTGTCTTTCGATTTTGTTGTAGAGATTGAGTTCTACTTTTTTAGGGTCAACGAGTACAAATTTTACCTGAGAAGGGTGCTTCTTATAGAGGATGGATGTGATGATGGTATTGATACCGACGGATTTTCCCTGTCCTGTGGCGCCAGCCATAAGCAGGTGTGGCATTTTGGTCAAGTCTGCCACAAAGGTTTCGTTGCTGATGGTTTTTCCGAGGACCAGTGGAAGTTCCATTTCGGTGTTTTGAAATTTTTCGCTGACCAATAAGGTGCGCATTGGTACGATCTGAGGGTGGGCATTGGGCACTTCAATTCCAATGGTACCCTTTCCGGGTATAGGGGCAATAATGCGTATACCCATGGCTGCCAGGCTAAGAGCGATGTCGTCCTCCAGATTTTTTATTTTAGAAATCCTGATTCCAGGAGCCGGCACTATCTCATACAAGGTAACCGTAGGACCTACAGTGGCCTTAATTTTTGATATTTCAATGCTGTACTGCTGGAGGGTTTCTACGATTTTGTCCTTATTGGACTCCAGCTCGGCTCTTTCCACGGTGATTTGCCTGCTGCCGTAGTCAACCAGCAGTTCGAGTGTGGGTGATTTGTAAGAAGAAAGTTCCAGGGTGGGGTCGTACTCGCCATATTTTTTGATCAGGCGATTGGCTGTGTCGTCGTCGAGGGGAGATTCCTCTTTAACTTCGATTTCATCAATCGGTCTATTCTTTCCGACATCGGAAGGAGGTTGTTCATCTTGTTTTATTTCCACTGTGAAGGAATCATCTTCCTTTTCATCAGTGTTGGGAGATTCTCGTTCAGGGATAAGCTGGCTATCTGAGGTGTTGTCACTATTGGTTGGGGTCGAATGGTTTTTGAATTGCCAGGTTTCATTTGTGTAGTCAAAACTTTCAAGGGCTTCTCCGGCTGGTGTTGATTTTTTTTGTTTCTTTGATTTGAATGCAGAGCGGAGGGCAGCGAGCCACGATGCTACTTTTTCGGGTGTCCATTCAAAAGAGGCTGCTAAGTAGGTCAGCAAAGCAAAAAATAATACGGTATACGCTCCTGCCGGTCCGGCGGAACTCACCAGCCACCCGGCGAGAAAATATCCATTGGCTCCTGCCAAAAGAGCAAGCGAATCGGGTAAAACAAGTCCCAGAAAGGTTGGCAGCCAGATGATGATAAACAAGAACCTGATCAGCACAGTGGAAAATCCGCGGAATCCCAGATTGAGCGCCAAGCGCGAGCCCATTTGAAACAACACATATACCCAAGCGAAAGCAGCCACACCTGCAGAGCGGTATACCATGGAGTGTGCCAGTGCTGCTCCAAGCTTGCCCCAGAGGTTTCGAACCGTGAAATCTCTATTGGAAATTAATTGCCAGAAGGTTTGGTCGAAGGCGCTCATATCGCTCTTCCAATAGATGAAATAGCTTACCAAAGACCCCGCAATGAAGAGTGCCGAAAACAACAGAAAAAAGCCTGCAAACAGCTTATAGGCGGGCTTGCTCAGCAAGTCGCTGAAGTGGAAGGCTGCTCTAGAGTTCTGGCTGTTTTTGGTTGATTTTGTGGCCTTTTTTGGCGGCATCAGGGATTTTTACGGAAAGTGCAAATGTATGATTTCAAAACCAAGGTTCTCTTAAACTCTTGCTACTTCTGAAGCCACAGCATGGGGTCCATGTGTCTTGACTCCTCCCAGACTTCAAAGTGTAAAATCGTCTTTCCTTCTTTAAAGTCGGTAAACACCGTACCCAGCTCTTGCCTGTTTTTTATCTTGTCCCCGCTCTTTACCAGTACATTGATTAGATTGGCATAGACGGTAAAGAAATTTCCGTGTTTTAGCAATACTGCCATTGAGCCATCAGGCAATTGCAGCACTCCGGTAACTTCCCCGTCAAACACAGCTTTGGCCTTTGACCCTTTTTCTGTGGCAATGTTGATTCCCGGATTTTCGACCACCACATACTTCGCTACTTCGTGCTGCTGCTTTCCATATCGCTGTACCACTATGCCTCTATCCACAGGCCAGGGAAGCCTGGCTCTGTTGGCAGCGAAATTAGCCGCTAACTGACGGGCTTCAGGTGTAGATTTCAGAGCATCGGCTACAGGACCTGTCGAAGCCGCAGGTGCCTCTGGTCGGCTTGCAGGTGCTGAAGCCGTGGCTGCTCGTCTTGCAGCATCGTTTTGAGCTCTTTTTCTGGCGATGAGCTTCTCGAGCTCAGTGTTGGGCGTTCGTGCTGTGTAATCTTTTCCTTTTACAAGGCCTTCTGAGGCAGCCCGCTCTTCTAAAGCCTTGCGTTCTGCTGCTTCACGGGCACGCCTGATTTCGAGGGCTATCAGGCGCTGAATCTCGCGTTCCAGATCTTTGCTTTGCTTCTGCTTTTCAGCGATCTGGCGTTCCAGCTGACGGTTTTGAATATTAAGGGTTCTCACCAGTTCCTCCAGCATTTTTTTTTCCGCGGACAGTTGGTTGCGTTCATCTACCTGACTGGCGAGCAGTTTTTGCTGGCTGTTTTTTCGGGCTTGAAGTCGGGCGATTTGCTCCTGCAGCAATTTTTCCTTTTCGATGGTCAGATGGATCTGCCTCCTTCTGGCATTGGCCAACTGACGCAAGTATTGCATCCGCCTGATGGCCTGGTAGGCGTTCTGACTTGACAGGATAAACATAAGACGGGCATGTCGACTGCGGCTGTTGTAGGCCCGGCGTATCATTTCAGCATAGTTGTCTCGCTGAGTCTGAACTTCTTTTTCCAGTTCCAGGATTTCGCGTGTTGATTGTTCTATGTCTTGCTGGATAAATTGAAGCTCAGCTTCGAGATTATCAATCAGTTGTTCACGGATTTTTATTTTTTGGGAAAGCGTTTCGATTATGGTCAGACTGTTTGCCTGATTGGCTTTGTTTTCCTGTAGCAGAAAATTGGCAAGTTTTATTTCATCGAGCAGCTTAGCTCGTTGTTGTTGCAATTTTTCTTTTTGGGATATGCTCTGGGCACAAAGAGCTCCTACCGATAGGGCCAGGATGCATGCCACTTTACCAACGCACCGGAGTATATCCATTGGGTATTTCAGGAATTTTGATTTCAAAGTATTCGCTGCTTACCCGGTCGTTTGAAAGTATGAGATGGTTTTCGATGCCTTTGGCTTTCAATGTGAAAGTGATCATCCGGGGTGCGATTGTTTCGGATTGGCTGGTGTAATCATAGGCTGCCATCAGCCAGTATGGATTTCCTGACAAAATTTGTTTTCGGATTTTAAAATCAAAACCCGATATGAAAAGTTCTCCGTTGAGGTGGTCGGTCTGATCGATTGGGATTATGCTGTAGAGGTGAATGAGCTCGTGACCTTCTGTCTCTGGCTTCCAATGGGCATTCCAGCGGACGGGCAATGCTTTGACCAATCGTATCAGATCATCGGTGCGAATTTCGATGCCTGCAAGCCTGCTGATGTCTGTGCTGTTTCCGGCAATATAGGTTTTTTCCATGCGATTGATAAAGAGAAAGGTATCTCCATCGGCATACAATCTGGCTACTCTGAGTCCAAGGATTGGGTCGGAGACTTCAGCCAGTATTCGGTCTTCATTTTGAATTCGTATGTCAAAACGAAAATTTTGGTTGGCGGATTGATCTCTGTAGGTTCCTTTTCCTTTAAGGGTGAGATATGGATAGGAAGGTATTTTGGAAAGGATGCTTTCGGCTATAGAAGGAGCCGGCAACTCGGCAGGTCCTCTGGTGGTGGTTTTTTTTCCTTTGCAGGAAACTGCCAACAATGCTATTGCAATCAATACAGTTTTTTGGTTCAACGGAGTGAATGATTATTGATTTTGCTCAAAAGTTTGCTATTCTCCTTGTCAATGGCAAGTGCTTGATGCCATGCGACTATTGCTTCATTGGCTTTGCCAAGTGTGAAGAGTATATCTCCGTAGTGTTCGAGTAATATGGCGCTTTTGCCACCATCAATTTCGATGGCTTTTTTTATTTTGACAAGTGCCTCTTCATATTCTCCTCTTTTGTACAATACCCAAGCCCAAGTATCGAGTACTGAGGGGTGATCATTGGCTATAGACCCCGCACGGGTGATGAGCACAAGTGCTTTATCGAGATTTTGCTCCCGCTCGGCAAGGTAGTAAGCATAATTATTGAGAGCTGAAATGTTGTTGGGATCGATGTTAAGGGCTTTTTCGAAGTGGTCATCGCTCGCGTGGTGATTGGACAAGTGATGATTGCTTTCGGCCAATAGGTAATGCAACTGAAACTTTACCTGTTTGTTACCTACGCTGAATGGCAGGCCGGACTTTGCAAGTTCAACTGCTTTTTGGTAATCCGCTATCTGAAAGGCCGCCATGGCCGTGAGAACATAAAAAAGTGGATTATCTTGAAAGTTTGCGATGGCCTCAGTACCAAAATCAAGTATTTCATCAAACCTCTTTTTATCATTAAGCAGAAGCAAAAGGTTTTGATACACCGTTTCTTTTCTGCCGCCATTGCTGAGTGTTTTTTTATAGGCTTCTATGGCCTGATCAATGTTTCCTTCCCTGGCCAGAAGATCACCCAACATGGCTTGTGCCTCTGGTGAATAGGGGTGGTGGCTGGCCACATTTTCAGCCAGTTTTTTTGTCTCATCAAATGGGATCTCACTGAATTTCTGAACTAAAAACAGCAGTATTTCTACACTCCGACGCCCATCGAGATCGGATTGGGTCATTGCCTTTTTAAATTGATGCAGCGCTTGATCTTTTCGGTTTTTTTCGAGGTACAGGTTGGCAAGTTCGACCATCACTTCCCCATTTTCCGGAGCAATTCGCAGCCAATCTTTGAGAAGTTTTTCGCGCTTTGCGTCTTTTCTGAAGTATTTGTAGTGGTTGAGCAATGCTCCATTGATGAGGTCTGAGGTATTGTTGGTATTGCGAAGCTTTTCTAGTAATTTTTCGGCTTGTTTTGTTTTACCTAATTTGATAAGGATGTTGTATTTCCGGCGAATGATATCGTCTTGCAAGCCTGCTTTTTTTTCCAGTTGGTCCAGAATTTTTAAGGCAAGCTTGTATTCCATTGCCTCGATGTAGAGGTCTGCGGCTTCCAGTTGAAGTCCTTTCGCACCGCTTGGTACCAGCCTGGAGGCTTCCATCAGTGCGTCAGCTGCTTGTTTGTAGTAATTGAATTTTCTGTAAATTTCAGATTGTGCTACGTAGTACCAGTAATTCTGAGGATTTAGCCTGACTGCTTCTCCGGCATGGAAAAAGGCCTCTTCGGCTCGACCAAGTTCTTTGTAAATTTTGGATAAAATGTGGTGCACGGAATGTTCGTCTGGTCGAAAATTCAAACAATTTTTCAGAAAAGGTATGGCTTCCAGATAGTTGTTAATGGCGTATGCTCGATTGCCTTCAAAAAAATTGTTGTCAAATGGCAATGAGGCTGAGTGAGCTGCAGCCAGATCAGTACCTTCTTCTGGCTGCGCTACGGAGAGGATGGCAGCTGCCCATCCTAGAATTAAGAATGCGATTGATATTTTTTTTATTGGTCTATACTGCATGGTTTATTCCAATCTGCTGTAGTCGCCAATGCTGACTTCTTTAAAATTTCCATCGAAATATACGTGATTTCCGATCATGGATTGAGTCAACCCGACATTTTTGATAACGGTATCCCGGCCAATTATGGTCTGTGTGAGCTGTGCATTTTGTATGGTTGAATTTTCTCCAACGGAAACATAGGGGCCAATTTTGGAATTGACAATGCGGGCACCATTGCCAATAAAACAAGGTTCTGTAATTTCAGAATTTTCGATGTGTGCGTTCGGGTGAATGAGTTGTTCGTCATTTTTTACAAATTCGAGTATTTTCATGTTGGTTTCAAGGACTACTTGTTTATTGCCGCAGTCCATCCATTCATCTACAGCTCCTGTTTTGAATTTACTGCCTTTGTTTTTCATGTTTTCCATTGCATTGGTGAGCTGATACTCCCCTTTTTCTTTGATATTGTGGTCAATCAGATATTGCAGTTCGCTTTTGAGGTATTCCCCGTCTTTGAAGAAGTAGATGCCGATTATGGCTTCATCGGAAACGAAATGCTCGGGTTTTTCGACAAAGTCGGTGATAAAGCCGTTTTCATCTTTTTTCACCACGCCAAATTGTCTGGGATTGTCCACTTTTTTGGTCCAGATCACCCCGTCGAGGCTGCTGTCGAGAGTAAAATCAGCTCTGAAAAGTGTGTCTGCAAAGGCAATGACTACAGGTCCGGTGAGTGATGGACCTGCACAAAGTATGGCATGAGCAGTGCCCAGCGGCTGATCCTGATAATAAATGGTGCCTTTGGCTCCAAGCCTTTGGGCGACTTCTATCAGCATTTGCTCAGTTTCCTTGCCAAAATCTCCGATTACATAGGCAATTTCTTCTACTTTCTGACCACAAATTTTTACAATGTCTTCCATCAGCCGTTGGACCACCGGTTTTCCGGCTATCGGAATTAATGGTTTGGGTGTGGTAAGTGTATGCGGACGCAGTCGGGTGCCCCTACCTGCCATTGGAACAATTACTTTCATAATTCTGAATGCTCTTGGTTAATTGAAACTAAGGGCGAATTTACGGGCAAGGGTATGAAAAGTAACACATAAAATAGACCTAACCCTGTTTTTTTAGGAAAATTCAACCAGGAAGCTTGTGTCGGAAGAGTTACTTTGTGCTCATGTATGCAATTATCGATATCGAAAGCTCAGGAGGAAAACCCGGAAAGGAAAAAATCATCGAAATAGCCATATTTCGCTTTGACGGACAGCAGGTTGTAGACCAACTCATCAGCCTGGTCCACTGCAGCGGATACATTCAGCCCTATGTGCAGAAATTGACCGGTATTACGCCCAACATGCTGCGCAGGGCACCGAAATTTTACGAATTGGCCAAGCGCATTGTTCAAATCACGGAAGATGCCATCATGGTAGGTCATAATGTCGGGTTTGATTACCGGATGTTGGTGCAGGAATTTGCAGCTTTAGGCTATGAGTTCAATCGAAAGACACTTGATACCATACCACTGACACAGAAGCTGATTCCTGGATTAAAATCCTATGGTCTTGAGAACGTGTGTCGTGAATTAAACATTTACAATCCTCAGCGGCACAGGGCAGCTGGTGATGCACGGGTGACCCTGGAGCTGTTCAAAATACTGCTGGAAAAAGACCAGAAAAAGGAAATTCTCACTTTGGCCAGCCCGGGCAGCACGAATCTGGAAAAACACCCTGCTTCTGGCAAGCTGAACCGTTTGCTCGACCTGGTGCAGCCAAAGCCGGGTGTTTACTATCTGAGAGACCAGCAAGGTAAGATACTGAAGACCGGATTTTCAAAAAATCTCTTTGCCGAGCTGCATCAGCTCTTCTTGCTAGACGATACACTCAGCTCCAGCATCGCAGACTTGCAGACGGAACTCACCGGCAATGACTTGATTTCAAAAATCAAACTGTACGTCGAATCCCGGAACTTTTCGCTGCCTGCAACCTACGCATACCACTGGCTTCCTGAATGGCATATAGTATTTTCCGGGGGGAGGTATGGGCTGGTCCGACAGAAATCACCTCCCCAAGCATCTCTGATAAGTTTAGAGATGAGACATCAGGCCGTTCAGTGCATGAAAAAACTCCTCGATCAGCCCCTTCCCGACCATACCGAAGAAGCCATCGATCGGGTGAAACAATTGGTGTATGAACGAAAAGACATGCTGATACAACTCAGCGGGCGATCTCTGGATGAGACAGCCGTGATACTGATCGAAAACTACACCGCTGTGGGCTATGGTTACTACCGACTCCACCACGAACTCGTCCGATTCGAAGCATTTAAAAAAACCCTCTCGCCCATACCAGAAGATGCTGTCATCAGAGGATTTATAAGAGAATGGCTGCAGAAGCATGCGCACAACATCCGGCCAATACCAATGAATACACTACCAGGAGATGATGAACCTTTGTACAGCTCCGGGGAGACCCCATTGTAGCGAATGCTACAGAGGGATAAACTTCTGCCCGGCTATCGGCCTTTCAGTGTCAATCCTTTTAAATAAAACTCTGAACAATACTTCAGGCAAAAGTTCTTTTGAGCATACATTCGCGTGAAAATTTAAAAGATGAAAAAGGGAAATCTTATTTTATTGGTGATAGCAGGTTTGCTTGCATTGGTTGGTTTCAATGGCTGCAACACCTACAATCAGTTTGTGGAATTTAATGAAAACGCAGAAAAAGCCTGGGCCAATGTGCAGACGCAATACCAGAGAAGGCTGGACCTGATCGGCAATCTGGTAAAAACTGTACAGGGAGCAGCAGACTTTGAAAGAAGCACCCTCACCGAGATCACTGAAGCAAGAGCAAGAGTAGGATCTATCCAGCTCAATGCCAATGAATTGACAGAAGAGAAACTAGCCGAATTTCAGGCTGCTCAGGACCAAATGAGGTCAGCTTTGAGCAGACTGCTGGTGGTGGTGGAGCGGTACCCTGAGCTGAAGGCCAACCAAAACTTTCTGGAGCTACAAGCCCAGCTGGAGGGCACTGAAAACAGAATCGCCACAGCCCGAAGAGACTTCAACGACGTAGTAGCCGTATACAACAAAGCGGTTAAGAGATTTCCCGGCAGATTCTGGGCTTCAGTATTTGGATTTGAACCTAAAGCTATGTTTAAAAGCGAGGCAGGAGCAGAGAAAGCCCCGGAGGTTCAATTTGATTTCAAATAAAAGATCCTTATGGAAAGGGAATTTCTGACCGAGCAGGAAGTTCAGCGAATCGAGCAAGCCATAGTTGAAGCAGAGAAGGTCTGTCGAGGAGAGATTCGCATCCACATTACCCATAAGTCGGACTACGACGATGTGCTGATGGCAGCTGTGGATAAGTTTGCAGAGCTTGGAATGGACAATACGGAGGAACGGAATGGAGTACTGATTTACATCTGTCCGGTGAAAAAGGAATTTGCCATCATCGGTGATGAAGGTATCAACAAGTTGGTAGGTCAAGACTTCTGGGATGCTACCCGCGATGCCATGGTCCAGGAGTTTAAAAAGGGGCGTTTTGCTGATGGGCTGATTGCGGGCATCAAACAGGCTGGAGAATCGCTGGCCATGTTTTTCCCGGGGCGGCCTGCTAGCAAAAACCAGTTGCCAAATCACATTTCGTATGATTAAAAACTGGCTGGTTTCACTTGTTCTTTCTGTTTTTGGTCTGACATGGCTGCCGGCCCGCACCGAGAGCAGGCCGATTCCTACTTACAGGGCACCGGTCAATGATTATACGGGAGCTTTTCTAGCGCCTGTAGAAGCAAAAAAACTCAACCAGGAGCTCATCGCTTTTGAGGACAGCACTGGTATTCAGATAGCTGTGTGTATAGAGCCTACCTTGGGGGGTGAGAGTGAGTTTGACAGGTCATTGGCCATCGCGAGGGGTTGGGGGGTAGGATCAAAGGAATCCAACAATGGTGTACTGATCTATATCGCTCTGGAAGACAGAGCCATTTTCATCCAAACGGGGTATGGTGCAGAAGGGTTTCTGCCCGATGCCATTGCCAAGCGCATCGTGGAGGAAATTATGAAACCATATTTCAGGCAAGGTCGATATTACGAAGGGCTTAGGTTGGCCATACAGGCTATCAAAAGCAGAGGAGCTGAAGAAAATTTTCCAAAAGTCAAAGGTCAGAGAGGTGAGGAGATACCAATGTGGCTTATTGTTCTGATTGTTTTTGTCATATTGTTTATTATGACGCGTACACCAAGAAAAGGTGGAGGGCTGAAAGGCGGAGGGCCTGTGATTTTTCCGCCGGTGAGCAGAGGCGGTGGTTTCTCCGGCTGGGGAGGCAGCGCGGGCGGCTGGGGTGGATTCGGCGGTGGAGGATTTGGCGGGGGAGGTGCCGGTGGCCGTTGGTAGGTTTTAAGCCAGGTAAAAGGACTGGATTTAGCGACTTCGTAGATGTGATGTATCTAGTTTTTACTGTGAAATTTTTACTTGCTTACCCGGGCAAATGTCGCTAATCGGCTCATAGGCCGGTGGGTGATGATAATTGAATGGGAGGTATTTGCAAATGTTGCAGAGTGGACCGGGGAAATAGTCCCTTGATGAAATTATTGCACTGCATTGGTATGGGGGGTAAAATTTGTGAGTTTCTGAAGTTCATCTGGTTTTGACTAACGAGAGCCAACCTTTCTGATAGTGGCGGGCGAAATGCGCCAGGGCGGAGGCGGATATGAGCCGCAGCCGGCGGGCTTTGTGGCACAGGGGCGAGGAGGCGGAGCGGTAGCAAGCCACCGCAGCCCGATGTGCCACGCCCGCTCTGCAAGGTGAGTAGGAGCCGCAGACCGGCCCCCGGCCGCCGTTAAAAGCGGCCGGGGGAGGCGCCCAAACACTAGTAAAAAAAACGCTCAGGGGGCTTGTGAGGGTGCTGACGGCCTTGGTGAGGAAGTATTATTTGAAGGCGGGGATGCCGGTGATGTCGGCTCCGGTGATGAGCAGGTGGATGTCGTGTGTGCCTTCGTAGGTGATGACGGACTCGAGGTTCATCATGTGGCGCATGATGGGATAGTCGCCGGTGATGCCCATGCCGCCGAGAATCTGACGGGCTTCGCGGGCGACGCGGAGGGCTATTTCTACATTGTTGCGCTTGGCCATAGAGATTTGGGCTGTGGTGGCGCGGTCTTCGTTGCGAAGGGTGCCGAGGCGCCAGGCGAGCAGTTGGGCTTTGGTGATTTCGGTGATCATTTCGGCGAGTTTCTTTTGCTGAAGCTGGAAGGCAGCGATGGGCTTATCGAATTGGATG
Source organism: Schleiferia thermophila (assembly GCF_003337435.1). Lineage (GTDB taxonomy): Bacteria > Bacteroidota > Bacteroidia > Flavobacteriales > Schleiferiaceae > Schleiferia > Schleiferia thermophila. The sequence goes on along the minus strand of NZ_QPJS01000001.1, from coordinate 317,582 downwards.
CGTTGCTTGGCGTAGCGCAGGGCGGTGTCGTAGCAGTCGAGGGCCACGCCGATGGCTCCCCAGGCGATGCCATAGCGGGCGCTGTCGAGGCATGAGAGGGGGGCGCCGAGGCCTGAGCGGCCGGGCAGCAGGTTTTCTTTGGGTACTCGTACGTTGTCGAAGACCAGTTCGCCGGTGGAGCTGGCGCGGAGGCTCCATTTGTTTTTGGTTTCGGGCGTGGAGAAGCCTTCCATGCCACGCTCTACGATGAGGCCGTGGATGCGTCCTTCTTCATTTTTGGCCCAGACGATGGCGATGTCGCAGATGGGAGCGTTGCTGATCCACATTTTACTGCCGTTGAGCAGGTAGTGGTCGCCCATGTCTTTGAAGTGGGTGACCATGCCGCCGGGATTGGAGCCGTAGTTGGGTTCGGTGAGGCCGAAGGCACCGAGCAGTTCGCCCGAGGCCAGTCGGGGGAGGTATTTGCGCTTTTGCTCTTCGGAGCCGTATTTGTAGATAGGAAACATGACCAGCGAGGACTGTACGGAACAAGTGGAGCGTATGCCGCTGTCACCGCGTTCGATTTCCTGCATCATTAAACCGTAGGAGATGTAGTCAAGACCGGCGCCCCCGTATTCCTGCGGAATGAAGGGGCCATAGGCGCCGATTTCGGCCAGTCCTTTGCGCAGGTGAGCCGGAAATTCTGCGCGCTGGGCATATTCTTCGATGATGGGAGTGACTTCTCTTTTGACCCATTCGCGGGTGGTGTTGCGCACGAGTTTGTGCTCTTCGCTCAGCAATTCATCCACCAGGTAGTAGTCGTGCGACTGAAATAAATCGTTGCTCATGCTGTTTTCGGGATTTTAATCTTTCGGGCAAATGTACCGCTGGAAGGCGATTGGATGGTAGAAGGCCTGTAATGCGCAAAAGGTTGACTTTGTAAAACGTGTCTATCTTTGGCACCGGGATTTGAAAAATTTGTCACTTGCATGAAATTGTTAGAGAATAAAGTAGCCTTGATCACCGGAGCATCCAAGGGGATCGGGCGTGGTATTGCCGAGGTATTTGCCAGAAATGGCTGTCAGGTGGCGTTTACCTATCTGTCGTCGGTAGAAAAAGGGCAGGCGCTCGAGCGTGAGCTCTCACAATTCGGTGTAAAAGTGAAAGGCTACAGAAGTGATGCTTCTGACTTTACTCAGGCTGAGGCATTGGTAAATGAAGTGTTGGCAGAGTTTGGGAAAATTGATGTCCTGGTCAATAATGCCGGTATTACGAAAGACAACTTGTTGCTGCGCATGAGCGAGGAGGATTTCAATCAAGTAATTAAGGTCAATCTGAACTCAGTCTTTAATCTGACCAAGGCCGTAATTAAGCCGATGATGAAGGCGCGCAGCGGTTCGATCATCAACATCAGCAGTGTGGTAGGAGTAAAGGGCAATGCCGGGCAGGCCAATTACGCAGCATCGAAGGCAGGAGCCATAGGTTTTACCAAATCTGTAGCGCTGGAGCTTGGCTCCCGCAACATTCGCTGCAATGCCATAGCACCCGGTTTCATCGAAACTGAAATGACTGCTGTACTGGATGAGAAAACCGTTCAGGGCTGGAGAGACAGCATTCCGCTCAAGCGTGGAGGTACACCGGAAGATGTAGCCAATGCTTGCTTGTTTTTGGCCAGCGACCTATCCGCCTACATCACCGGGCAAACCATCCATGTATGCGGTGGAATGCTGACGTGACGACTTCCGGCTAAGGAGGGATTATGCAGATTGGCACCGAATACTCGCTCTTGTGGTGGATAGTGGCTCTGTCAGGAGCCATTGTACTGGTTCATTGGCTCTACAGAGGGCAGGCAGCTATTTTTGGAAGGAGAATGTACCGACTGCTCAGAGGATTGCGTTTGACCGCCCTTGCCCTGCTCACCTTCCTGTTGGTGCATCCCTATGTCATCTTTCAAAAGGCAGAGCTGCAACCCAAATCGCTGGTATGGGTGGTGGACCACTCGCGAAGCATGGTACTTTCACAGGACTCCTCTGAGGTAAGGCAGCTGGCAAAAAAAATCGATAACATCAATTCAAATCTCAAGGGACTGTTCCTTGCCGATGTAATCGGATTTGGTCAGGAAGTCACAGAAAAACCGAATTTTGACTTTGATCACAACAGGACAGATGGATACCAATGGATCCGTCATCTGCAGCAAACCCGGGCAAGGGATGAAATAGCAGCTGTGGTACTGGTGACCGATGGAATTTTTAACACTTCCTATTCCCCGGAATTTTTTGTATCGGGGCTTAGAGTACCAGTGTTTGTAGTAGGTACAGGCGATACTGCTGTAGTACCGGATGCTGGGGTATATTCTGTCATTCACCCACGAAAGGTGCTTCCCAACACCACGTTCGAAATAGAAGTAATAGCCAAAGCCACCTTTCTTACCGGAAAAAATCTGGAGCTGACCGTCTCAGGCCAGGGAGTGGTCACAAACCGAGCAGCCTTTTCGCCTGCTGAGGACATAGCCACCAAATCCGCAAAATTTAAAATCAAAGCTGATAAAGCCGGCATTCATAAGTACACGGTCTCTATCACAGCTGTGCCAGGTGAGCGTAATCTGAAAAACAACTCATTTACCTTCTATGTAGAGGTAACCGAGGACCGAAAAAAGGTGCTGCTCATCGATGAAATCAAGCATCCTGACATTGGTATTCTAAAAGAATACGTCTTGAGGCATTCGGAGCACGACCTGAAAATTGTAGCGCCAGATAGTCTGAAATATTTCTCCGATGAGCCGGATTTTGCCATTGTGCACAGCCCTGCACATCCGGAAACCTTTGCCTACCTGAAGCGCAAAGCTTCTGTACCCCTGCTGATGATTGCTGGCTATGGAGCAGACACCCGGGCACTGGCGACCCTCACCGGACTGGAATTTACACGGTTTGCCCGCCCGGATAAGGCTTTCCCCGCCATCAACGACAAATTTTACAAGGTTGAGCAGAGTTTTTTCACTGCTAGCTCAGCCACCGGAATGCCACCCATTGATGTTTTCTACGGCATTACAGGTGCCAATGAAGATGAAATCATGAACTTTCAAAAAATCAATGGAGTGTCCACCTCCCGTCCTCTTACCCTGCTCAGAGAATCAGGTCGGAGAATTGTCCTGTTCAATGGAGAAGGCTTGTGGAAATGGCGAAATCATCGAATGGCTGAAAGCGATACCATGGGCATGGTAAACCTCTGGATGCCTTTGATGCGATGGCTGACCTCAGGAGAAAACCAACGTCCTTTTGAAGTCATCATACCAGGACGAGCCTATTCCGGCGACCTCATCACAGCAAAAGCGTACCTGACCGATGAAGCCAGCTTACCGGTGTCGGGTGCTCAAGTATCCATCGCCTTCCGAGATACCGCTGGCAGAACTTTCAGCTACAACTTCAGCCCTGAATCCGGATATTACTCAACTGCCATTAAAGACCTGAATCCTGGCGTCTACAACTGGACAGCTCAAGCCGTCAAAGCTTCTGCAAAATGGAACGACAGGGGCTTTATCATCATACAGGAATACGATGTAGAAACCTCCGAAATCACAGCCGACCATCCCAGGCTCAGACAAATCGCACAAAACACCGATGGGGAGTTTTTTACCCTCAACCAGCTCGACCAGCTGGAAGCTTCTTTAAGGGCCAGAGATTTTGCACCCCGTCTAATCACCCGCACAGAAAAATTTCAACTCATCGAATGGTGGCCCTATTTCATTTTAATCTTTCTCTTACTGGCGGCCGAGTGGTTTTTAAGGCGATATTTGGGCAGTTATTAACCACTAAATCTTCTTCAATCATGAATCGCAGTCTACCATTTTTGCTCGTTGGCGGGTTTTTGGCTGTATTACTTGTGGTTTTGTTGTGGGGTTCCATTACAACTACAATCGACTTCGGCCAAAAGGGGGTCATCTTCCGAACTTTTAGCGGAGGCATCGACAAAAAAAAGATTTTTGACCAGGGCTTCCACTTTATCGCACCCTGGAACAAGATGTATAAGTACGATGTCAAAATTCAGGAAGCCAACTCCATGATGGAAGTACTTTCACGCAACGGACTGACCATCCGCGTGGATGTTTCATACTGGTATAAACCCAAAGAAGACCGCCTTCCCTTACTGCACGACGAAGTCGGACCCAACTACCACGAAAAAATCGTAAATCCCGCCATACGCTCCGCAACACGCGAAGTCATTGGCAAATACCTGCCCGAAGAGCTCTACTCTACCAAACGCGAAGTAATCGAAGACGAAATCATGAATCGTACCCGCAAATCCATAGCCGGTAAACACATTCTGCTCGATGATGTACTCATCCGCGATGTTACACTGCCAACCTCCCTTCAGGAAGCCATCGAAAAGAAACTCAAACAAGAACAAATAGCTCTGGAATACGAATTCAGATTGGAAGCCGCTGAAAAAGAAGCCGAAAGACTTCGAATCGAAGCCAAAGGCAAAGCAGAGGCCTATGACATCATCAACCGCTCACTGACCGAAAAAATCCTGCAAGAAAAAGGCATTGAAGCCACCCTGAAACTGGCAGAAAGCAACAACTCAAAAGTCGTCATCATCGGTAACTCTCGAAACGGACTACCCATCATATTGGGCGACAACAAATAACACACTTCTGACGAATGAAAAAAATACTCATAGCCAACAGGGGCGAAATAGCCCTCCGCATCATGAAGACTGCCAGAGATATGGGCATAGCCACCGTAGCCGTCTACAGCGAAGCTGATGCCAGCAGCCCACACGTATACTACGCCGATGAGGCAGTCTGTATAGGGCCGGCTCCCTCTTCACAAAGCTACCTGCGCGGAGAAGCGATTGTCGAAGCAGCCTTGCGCACAGGAGCTGATGCCATACATCCGGGCTATGGATTCCTGAGCGAAAATGCTGCCTTTGCCCGACTGGTACAAGACAGCGGCCTTACATTCATCGGTCCTCCACCCACAGCCATGGAAATCATGGGCGACAAGCTATCGGCCAAAAATGCCGTAAAAGCCTTTGGCGTCCCTCTGGTACCCGGCACCGATGAAGCGGTAAGCCATATCGACCAAGCCCTCGAAGTAGCCCGTCGTATCGGCCTGCCCATCATCATCAAAGCATCGGCAGGCGGTGGAGGTAAAGGTATGCGATTGGTCGAAGACATCGACATGCTCGAGGAACAAATGCAACTGGCCATTAACGAAGCCACCTCAGCCTTCGGCAACGGAGCCGTTTTCATCGAAAAATTCGTCGAAAAACCCCGCCACATCGAAATTCAAATCCTCGCCGACCAGCACGGCCAAGTAGTCTACCTCTTTGAGCGAGAATGCAGCATACAACGCCGTCATCAAAAAGTAGTAGAAGAAGCCCCCAGTGCCCTTGTTACACCCCAACTGCGCCGGGCTATGGGACAAGCCGCTGTCAATGTAGCACGCGCCTGCGGCTACGTAGGAGCCGGCACGGTAGAATTTCTCGTAGATGCCGGACTCAACTTTTACTTTCTTGAAATGAATACCCGTCTGCAGGTAGAGCATCCCGTCACAGAGCTCATCACCGGCATCGACCTCGTACGCGAGCAAATCCGCATAGCCCGTGGCGAGCCCCTCGGCTACACTCAAGACGACCTGAGCATACGCGGCCACGCCATCGAAGCCCGTGTATACGCCGAAAATCCCTGGGAAAACTTTACCCCCGACATCGGCACCCTCACCGTATACAACCAGCCCTCAGGCCCCGGCATACGCGTAGACGACGGCTACCGCCAAGGCATGCAAATCCCCATCTACTACGACCCCATGATTGCCAAACTCATCACCTATGGCAGCACCCGTACCGAAGCCATACAACGCATGATTCGCGCCTGCCGCGACTATGAAATCGCAGGTGTGCACACCACTCTGCCCTTTATCGAATACGTCATGCAGCACCCCGCATTCCTCTCCGGCGACTTCGATACCAACTTCGTTAAGCAACACTTCACACCCGACCAGCTTCCAGCCCCTACCGACGAAGAAATCACCGTAGCCGCCCTCACAGCTGCCGCCTGGGCATACCATAATTCCAACCCACCCGTTATCTCCCAAAACGGACAATCCCACACCAGCGATGTCTCCCTCTGGAAAATTCGACGTCAGATCTATTAGCCTCCTCGCGCTCTGGTGGTTGTGCCTGTACCACCATGCACTGGCACAACCCACCGAAAAGCAAACCCAGGACAGCATCCTCAACTACATCTACCAAAACAAAGAAAACCGCCTCCACGCCATCATCATCGACGGCGACACCGTCCCCATCTGGATACTCGACGAAGTACTTTTCGTCTCCACACCCGCCTTCGACTCCGATGAAGCCCGCCGTCGTTACTATCTGCTTCGTCGCAAAGTCCACAAAGTATATCCCTACGCCGTCATCGCCGGCGACAAGCTCGACTCCCTGCAGTTTCGCCTCTCACTCCTGCGTCGCGAACGCGATAAAAAACGCTTCATCAAGCAATTTCAGGAATATCTCGAGCAAGAATTCGCAGAAGAACTCAAGCGACTCACCCGCTCCGAAGGGCAAATCCTTTGCAAACTCATCTACCGCGAAACCGGCATCACCACCTACGACCTCATCCAGCAATACCGCGGAGGCATGCGCGCCTTTCTCTACAACATCACCGCCAACTTCTACGAAATCTCCCTCAAAAAACAATACGACCCCGAAAACGACCCCGAAGACCGTTTCATCGAAAACATCCTCCAGCGCGCCTTTGCCGAAGGCATCCTCACCCCCAGGCAGAAGAAAATATTTGACCCCGCCGACTTCGACGACACCGGCGAAGTTATCCAAAAACCACGGCGACGCTGGTGGCAGATATTTTAAAACATTTTCCTTTTGGGCGCCCCCCCGGCCGCATGAAGGCGCGGCCGGGGGTCGGTCTACGGCTCCTATTCCCTTTGCGGATCGGGCGTGGCACATCGGGCTGCGGTGGCTTGCTGCCGCTCCGCCTCCTCGCCCGTGAGCCACTGGCCCGCCCGCTGCAGCTCATATCCGCCTCCGCCCTGGCGCATTGTCCTGTTCAATAAATCACCGCTTCAATCCAAAACCAATGACTTACCCCGCCCTAAAAGTCCCAATCACAAATACCCCATATCTGCAAAATCCCTCTATACCACTCCATCCGTACACAAGTGCACCTCACTAATTAATCCACTTCCTACACCCGCAAGGACTTAAAAAATAATCCCCAATCCCTGTCCACAATCGCAAACGATATCCTCACCGCTTTAAACAACACACTCAACATCCCCCCTCCTACCAATCCTTAAAAACTCTCCTGTAACCCATCACCACACATTCACCACTCCCCCCAAACCGTATTTTTACGTTTATTTGCCACTCGATTAATCCAAACCAGATTGTCCTCATTGCGTTCACTGGCAGGCCAGACAGCCATATACGGCCTTTCATCCATCATCGGTCGCCTGGCCTATTTCCTGCTTACCCCATTGCACACATACGTACTCAGCAAAGGGCAGATGGGCATCAACACCGACATCTACTCCTGGATAGCAGTGCTCACCGTAGTGCTCACGCTCGGACTCGAGACTACCTACTTTCGATTTTCCACGCGCCGGGATGTCAGCGAAAAGGCTATCTTCCGGCAAACTTATCTCATACTCTTCTCAGGCGTCCTTATCTTCAACATTCTGGTTCTGCTGCTTCAGTCTTACATCCTAAAGGCCATGCGCTACACAGCACATCCGGAATACCTCTGGCTGCTGATGGTAATACTCTCAGGCGAAGTACTCGCTACCCTGCCCTATGCCCGCCTCAGACAGCAAGGCAAAGCCATGAAATTTGCCCTCATCAGGCTTACCAATATTTGTATCAACATTGGCCTGAATCTCTATTTCTTTCTGTTGGTGCCATACACTATGGAAAGAGGACTCTACCTGCCAGCCCCGGTGAATCCGGTACTGGGTATCTTCCTCGCAAATGCCGCAGCAGTAGTAGTTCAGCTCCTGCTTCTTGCCCCATTGCTCAAACCAATTTATACCACTCAAGAACCAGCCTACCCGCTCAGAAAAATCCTGCGATATGGCCTTCCGGTCATGTTGGCAGGTCTACCCGGAATTATCAACGAAGTATTCGACAGACAACTGCTCAAATACCTCCTGCCCCCTGCTACATCCCTGGAAGAATTAGGAGTTTATGCCGCTGTATTCCGTCTATCGGTCTTTATCTCCCTCTTCCTCCAGGCTTTCAGATATGCCGCCGAACCCTTTTTCTTCAAAAACGCTGACAACATCCACGCACCCGCACTCTACGCCAGGGTCATGGATATTTTTGTCGTTCTGATGGCACTTGCAGTAGTTGTACTCAGCCTATTCCTTCCTTTGATAAAATACTTCATCCACAACAAGTTCTGGGAAGGCTTGTACATACTCCCCATTCTGTTCAGCGCACAGATGCTGCTTGGTATCATTTTCAATCTAAACATCTGGTACAAAGTCACCGAAAAAACCGAATACGGTATCCTCATCAGCGGAACCGGCGCCTTTGCCAATCTTACACTCAATATCTCCCTGATCCCCTCACTTGGCATACTCGGCGCATCACTTGCACTACTGGTCTCCCATGCTACAATGACGCTCGTTTCCTATCACCTAAGCCGTAAACACTACCCCATCCCCTACCCGGTAAGCAGGATTGCAGCCAATATTTTATTGGCCACCGCAGCCTCCTTTGTACTTTGTCTATCCTCCCACCACTGGCTGAGAATACTGGTCTTTTTCACCACACTCCTCATGCTGGTATCCATCAACAAGCAACAACTTATCCCATTTCTTAAGCAATTGAAAACCAAATGGAATCGATAAAAGTATCCATCATCAACCAAAGCGCCAATCCCCTGCCCGAATATCAGACTCCCCATTCAGCAGGTATGGACCTCAGAGCACACATCAAAGAGTCCATTACAATACACCCCGGCGAACGGCAAATCATCCCCACCGGCATCCGTATCGCACTGCCAGAGGGATTTGAAGCACAAGTACGCCCCAGAAGCGGATTGGCTCTAAAGCACGGTATCACCTGCCTCAATGCTCCCGGCACCATCGATGCCGACTACAGAGGCGAAATAGGCGTCATACTAATCAACCACGGCAATGAACCCTTTGAAATAAAGCCAGGCGACCGCATTGCCCAGCTTGTAGTAGCCTCCTACACCCGAGTAGAATGGACCCCGGTTTCAGAGCTACCTCACACCGAGCGGGGCACTGGCGGTTTTGGCTCCACAGGACAATAAACTCCCCAAGAGATAGTCCCAGAAAGTTGAAATAGTACCTCCCTAAAATTGCACAAAATGAAAGCCCGCGCGGTTTATCTTACCGCTTGCAGGTATTAATGCCAAAAAGAGTGTATGCCGGACAAAACTTCACTAATGAAGTAAATACCAGCAATCCGGCCACCACCAACCCCACCAATCCCGGCGTACCAGTTAGTACTTTTGTAAAATACAATATGATCAATACGCCTGCTAAGGTGAGTCGAATACCTTTGTCTACAGTTCCTACGTTAGCTTTCATGGTTGTTTTTTTCAAAAATAAAATGAAATTCATATTCGCAAGTGTGACCTTGATCGGCCTTTTCAACTTTGCCTCTGCCCAGCCGGAGCTCGGTGAATGTGACCACCCCTGCCATGACAAAGCCAAAGCACAAATAGAAAAATGGAACCGAGCCTGGCGATCAAAAAATTATGCTGAAATTCGTCGATATGCCGACCTCATGATTAGCTACGACAATGAATGTCCCCATGCCCTCTACCTATATGGCGAAACAGCAGTACGAGGCGGGCGTACCCGCGAAGCAGAGGCCTCCTGGATGCGCCTTCTGGAGCTTTGTCCGGACTACAAAGCCGATGTACTCTTTTTTTTAGGAGTGGTTTTGGTAGAAAACGGGAAAACGACCAAAGGCCACGAATTACTGAAAAAATATATCAAGCACCCGGACCGGGAACCTCAATTTGCCAGAGAGGCACAGGAAATCATCCACACCATGGATATGGAGCGCTCTCTGAGAGAAAATCCAGTAATCTTCAACCCAAAACCACTGGAAGATATTTGCACACAAGCAGATGAATACCTGGCCACAATCTCACCCGATGGAAAATATTGCTTCTTTACCCGCCGAGCCAAAGAACTCGACCGACGCAGCGGCCCGGCAGTCACAGAGCGCATCGTCGAAAGGTTTTCACTTGCCGAAAAGAGACCCGATGGCAAATTCGATAGAGGAAATCCATTACCTGCTCCCTTCAACCAATATTTCAATGAAGGAGGCCCCTCCATCACAGGCGACAATCGCGAACTCTACTTTACCATCTGCGAGTTGCTGCCATCTGGCTACCAAAACTGCGACATATACTACTCCACCTACACAAGAGGAACGTGGAGCGAACCCAAAAGTGTAGGCGACCATATCAACCGACCCGACTCCTGGGAGTCCCAACCATCGGTTACCGCCAACGGCGACTGGCTGTATTTTGCCTCCAATCGCAAGGGCGGTCTGGGAGGTATCGACCTCTATCGCTCTTACAGACTACCTGACGGAAGCTGGAGCACACCAGAAAACCTTGGCCCTACCATCAACACAGCCAGAGATGAAAAATCCCCATACATCCATTCCGATGGCCTCACCCTGTACTTTGCTTCCAACGGACACCCCGGACTTGGAGGTTTGGATATCTTCTACTCCAGACTCGATAAAAAAACCGGTCAATGGAGCTCACCCGAAAACATCGGCTATCCCATCAACACCGAAAATGACGAAGTTGGCCTCTTCGTAAGTCTGGACGGCAGCAGAGGATTCATCAGTACCGATAAAATCAAAGGAAAAGGAGGCTGGGACATTTTTTACTTCGACCTGCCCGACCCGGCAAAACCAGCCTATACAAGACTCCTCACCGGCCAACTGGTAGAAGAACAAGGAAATCCACCAGGCCAGGTCGAAGTAAAAATTAAAAATGTCCGGTCATCCGAGGTCACACGAGCCAGAATAGATACAGTATCCGGATTATTTTCAGTTGCAATTACTACCCAAAAATCCGATGACCTCATTCTAATAGCCGAAAAATCAGGTACCGCCTTTACTTCCCGATACTATGCTGCCAGTGAATCCGAGCAAGACCCCAACCAAAACCACCTAGTTGCCGGGGAAACCATTGAACTGAAAAAAATGAAAAAAGGCGAAGAATACAGAATACACGACATCAATTTCGCCACCAACTCGTATGAGCTCGATAAAAAAGCCATTAGAATTCTGGAAGAATTTTATGAATTTCTCATCGCAAACAAACACATTAAAATTGAAATTCAAGGACATACCGATGATGTAGGCACCCGCGACGACAACCTGGTACTTTCTGAAAATCGAGCCCGTGTAGTCTACGAATACCTCGTTAAAAAGGGGATACCCTCCACCAGAATGACTTACCGGGGTTTTGGTCCCGACAGGCCCATCGCCTCTAACCAGACCGATAGCGGCCGGGCTCTGAACAGAAGGACCGTCTTCGTCATTAAAGAACTCTAAGTAGCTAAAGACTTATTTTAAACAAAAACAACAGATTCCATGAAAATTTACACAAAAACCGGTGACACCGGACAAACTTCACTCCTCGGAGGAAGCCGGGTTGATAAGTATCACCTGCGCATCGAAGCCTATGGTACATTGGATGAACTCAACTCGTGGATCGGACTCATCGCCGATGAGCACATGCATCCTGACATCAAAAAACAACTCCATCAGGTCCAGAAGACACTCTTTTTGGCAGGCAGCTACCTGGCTGCTGAAAATGACCAAACCACCTCCAGCCTACCTCCATGGCCATCTGAAAGCTGTGAACTATTGGAAAATTCCATCGACGAAATGAGCTCACACCTCAAACCATTAAAAAACTTCATTCTTCCCGGAGGACATTCCATAGCGTCCTATTGCCATATCGCCCGTTGTGTGTGCAGAAGAGCAGAACGCGTAACCGTATTCCTGGCATCCGAAGAACAAATCAATCCCGACATCATTAAATACCTGAACAGACTATCCGACTATCTATTTGTATTGGCAAGATATACATTATTTCTTACAGGTTCTGAAGAAATTATCTGGAAATCGGAATGATAATTTTTTTTATATTTAACCCTGTTAGTATTGTAAAACTAATTTGATTTTTTTATACTTTTGCAGCAATTTTAAAACCCTTAAAGGATGTATTGGACATTAGAGTTGGCCTCCTATCTCAGCGATGCACCTTGGCCTGCTACCAAAGATGAGCTTATTGACTACGCCATCAGGACGGGTGCACCTCTTGAGGTGATTGAAAACCTCCAGGCCATTGAAGATGATGAGGGTGAAATTTACGAATCCATTGAAGACATCTGGCCAGACTACCCAACCCAGGAGGATTTTCTTTGGAACGAAGACGAGTACTAAAACCAAACGCGTAACAATCTGCACACCGTCTCCGACATAGAGGCGGTTTTTTTATTTTATTATCATAATTTTTCCGGATTTTTTATTGAATTCCAACATTTTATTTCACTGATGCTCAAGTCTGAAGCATTTTATCGCGTACACTTATCTTCTTCGCAAAAAAATGAGTTTTTGGTCATATCATATGCACACCAATGCTCAAAATGTGATATTCTAATTGTCAACAGCAAATACACGAACACCGAATTTTACTCAGAGCTTCGCAGAAACGTCCAGTTCCACTCGTAAATGACAATCCAAATCCAGCTGCTGATTTCATATCGCTCTGGCAGTCTGGACAAATGGAACTTTTGACTTCTACATCAGCATTTCATGTTTCACATTACTACTTTTGAACTCCTCTAAAGGAGAATTTTTAACGACCATTATTGAACGCTTGCATAAAATTTTATTTAATTTGCAAACATTACAAAATCTTTAACAATGAAAGAACCGACCAGATTATTCGATTTTCCAAGATATCAACTTGCTACCAAGCCATTACAAGTATCCCTTGCTTCAAAGAGAAACGGAGTTTGGAAAGAAATCCCCACTAAGGAATATGTTGAAACATCTGATTGCATTTCATTAGGTTTAATGGAGTTAGGAATCAAACCTGATGACAAAATAGCATTGATCAGCACCAATAATCGGTTCGAATGGAATTTTTGCGACATAGGAATCATGCAATGCGGAGCCATCAACGTACCCGTATATCCCACAGCCTCCGAAGGGGACTACATTTTCATATTCAATGATGCTGAAGTAAAAATTTGCTTCGTATCGGATAAGGACCTGTATGATAAAGTAATGCGCATAAAACCCCAGGTTCCTTCATTACAGTCTGTATATGTTTTTGATGAGGTTGAAGGTCTGCCTAATTACAATCAGGTAATAGAATTAGGTAAAAAATCAAACAAAAGAGCCGAACTGGAAAAAATAATGGAGCAAATAGACCCCGAGCAATTGGCCACCCTCATCTATACCTCGGGAACTACCGGCCGGCCAAAGGGGGTAATGCTCTGCCACCGAAACATTGCCAGCAACGTTAAAAACTGTCAGGACCGGCTGCCCATCACAGACCAGGGAATAGCCCTCAGCTTTCTGCCTATGTGTCATATCTACGAGCGTATGCTTAACTACCTGTACTGCTACAACAGCATGTCCGTCTACTACGCAGAAAGCCTCGAAACCATAGGCGATAACCTAAGAGAGGTTAAACCTACCATTTTCACCGCAGTACCCAGACTTTTGGAAAAAGTATTTGCCAAAATCATGGACAAGGGAGCTGCCCTGACCGGTATTAAAAAAGCACTTTTTTTCTGGGCTGTGAACCTGGCCGAAGAGTACGACGTCAAAGGAAAAAGCGCTTTCTATCATTTCAAACTCAAAATAGCCCGAAAACTCATCTTCAGCAAATGGCAGGAAGCTCTGGGAGGCCGGGTTTTGGCAATTGCGTCCGGAGCAGCTGCACTCAATCCCAGATTATGCCGCATCTTCCTGGCCGCTGGTATTAACATTCAAGAAGGCTATGGCCTCACTGAAACATCACCCGTAGTGGCCGTAAACTGCCCTAAAAACGACGGAACGCGAATCGGCACGGTAGGTCGCCCCATTAAAGAATGTCAGGTAAAAATCGCTGATGATGGAGAAATCCTTGTCAAAGGTCCAAACGTAATGATGGGTTATTACAAACGACCTGACCTCACTGCTCAGGTCATCGACGAAGATGGATTTTTCCACACCGGCGACATTGGCGAAATGGTAGAAGGGCAATATCTCAAAATCACTGACCGAAAAAAAGAAATTTTTAAAACTTCGGGAGGAAAATACATCGCCCCTCAAATCATGGAAAATAAATTTAAAGAAAGTCGATTCATCGAACAAATCATGGTCATTGGCGAAAACGAAAAACACCCTGCCGCCCTTATTCAACCGGATTTTGTATTCCTGAAACAATGGTGCGAAAGAAAAGGAATCCCCTATACATCCAATGAAGAAATGATAAAAAATCCCCGAATAATTGAACGATATCAAAGAGAAATTGACAAATACAACCAGGAATTTGGCAACTGGGAAAAAATCAAAAAATTTGAGTTGACACCGGATCAATGGACCATTGAAGCCGGGCATCTGACTCCCACCATGAAACTGCGCAGAAAGGTCATTTTAAACAAATACCAGGACCTATACAAGAAGATATATGCTGAAGGATAGGAAAATGAAATTTTTATGTCCAAACATAAGCCCCCAGAATCTCATGGGGGCTTATTCGTTTAATAGTCCCGGTTGGCAAGGAATTCCGCCAATTCCAAGAGCGGTCTTAACCTTTCCGGTGATTGATCGATACTCTTCAGCAAATTAATTCCAACGGTATAATAATCCTTGGCCTTTTGTTTCAGATAAACATCGGATTTCGTGCGGAGGAATAATTTCCGTGCCACTTCGACTCTTTCTTTAGGTGTCCGCTTGCACGTCGGCAAATAAACCTCCATCAGCTGCTCTTTTTCGGTTGGACTCAGATGATTCATACTGTGCAGATAAAGCAATGTTTTTTTACCATTTAGCACATCTCCGCCTTCTACTTTCCCCGTTTTTTCAGACGAACCAAATACATCCAGGAAATCATCCATCATCTGAAATGCCATGCCGATATTCACACCAAATTCATACAGCAGCTCAGCAGGCCCGGCATCAGCTCCTGCCCGAAGTGCACCAATCTGTAATGCTGCACCCAGAAGCACAGAAGTCTTTTTTCGAATCATTTCTAAGTACAACTCTTCCTCCACCGCATCTGCACGTTCAAAATCCATATCCATTTGCTGACCTTCACACACTTCTACCGCCATTTTATTAAAACATTCAAAAATGGCCGGTAAAAATTTCGATGGCGCATCCGCCAGCAATTCATAGGCCTTTATCAGCATTAAATCTCCTGCCAATATAGCAGTTGATTCATTCCATTTTTTGTGGACAGTGCTCTGACCTCTTCGTAAGTCAGCTTTATCCATTATATCGTCGTGTATCAAACTAAAGTTGTGAAATAATTCAATCGCTAGTGCCTGGTGCAGAGCTTTTTCATACTGAGAATCAAACAACTCATAACCCATCAACACCAAAACCGGCCTAATGCGTTTTCCCCCTAATCCGAGGAAATATCGAACTGGCTGGTGAAGGTTTTCCGGATACTTGCCCGATTCGAATCGAAGTAATTGATCATTAAGGATTTTCAGATATTTTTCAAAATTGACCATATTTATAGATTATGGACAAAAGTAACCTCATACAAAGCATCAAAGTTGGGCAATGCAGTGCGCCAGAGATTCACCTATAACTTTTATTTAGTATAAAAAGCAACCATAGTTAAAACCTTATTAAAACCAACTGTAAATCAAGTGAAAAGAAACCAGCTAACTTGTTTGTTGAAAATTCTTCTCCATACTTTTGTACCAGAATTATAAACCCATAAACCTTTACGCGTCATGAAAAAAGTGAATCTGTTCATCGCTGCCCTTGCTATGGTAGCCTTTGTAGCATGCAACAACGCTGCTGAACAAACATCTCAAGAAGAAACTCAGACTGAAGAAGTAGCACAAGAAGAAGCTACTCAGGAAGAAGCTGCTGAAACTGCTGAAGCTGAACAAGCTGCTGATGAAGAGCAAGCAGAAACTCCTGCTGAGTAATCAGAAAGTAGTTTAAAGAGTATTAAGAGCCATCTCATCAAATGAGATGGCTTTTTAATTTAAAAAAAAAGCCGTCTAAAAGCATTGACGGCTAATTCCTTTGATTAATGTGCATATTAGTACCTGTAATATGAAGGCTTGTAAGGTCCTTCCATATTTACTCCAATATATTCAGCTTGTTTGGGAGTAAGTTCATCGAGTTCTGCACCTATTTTTTCAAGGTGAAGTCTGGCAACCATTTCATCCAAATGCATTGGTAGTGTGTAAACTTTATTTTCATACTTTTCACCGTTGGTCCATAGCTCCATCTGAGCGAGCACTTGGTTGGTAAAAGAATTTGACATCACAAAGGATGGATGACCAGTGGCACAGCCAAGATTAACAAGGCGACCCTCGGCAAGTAGAATAATGTCTTTACCGTCCACGTTGTACAAATCGACCTGAGGTTTGATGTTGACATGGGTATGACCATAGTTCTTCTTAAGCCAGGCTACATCTATTTCATTATCAAAGTGGCCAATATTGCATACGATGGTTTTGTCTTTCATAAGCCGGAAGTGTTCTTCCCGAACGATATCACAATTTCCAGTAGCAGTGATTACAATATCTGCCAATGGTACAGCATTAATCATTTTTTTCACCTCATATCCATCCATTGCTGCCTGCAAGGCACAAATGGGATCTATCTCTGTGACAATGACCCGAGCTCCGGCCCCTCTGAAAGATGCAGCTGTTCCCTTGCCCACATCTCCATAACCGGCGACTACTACTACTTTGCCTGCTATCATTACATCAGTTGCACGACGTACAGCATCCACTGCAGATTCACGACAGCCGTATTTGTTGTCAAACTTTGACTTCGTAACAGAGTCATTGATGTTGATAGCTGGTAAAGGCAGCGTTCCCTTTTTCATACGCTCATAGAGGCGGTGTACACCAGTGGTCGTCTCCTCTGAGATACCGCGAATTCCGGGTACGAGCTCAGGATAGCGATCAAGAACCATATTTGTGAGATCACCACCATCATCCAAAATCATATTCAAGGGTTTACGCTCAGGTCCAAAAAAGAGTGTTTGCTCAATACACCATTCAAACTCTTCTTCAGTCATGCCTTTCCATGCATATACCTGTATGCCTCGAGCTGCAATGGCAGCTGCAGCATGGTCTTGTGTAGAAAAAATATTGCATGAAGACCAGGTAACCTCGGCCCCCAGTTCCACAAGGGTTTCAATCAATACAGCCGTTTGAATAGTCATATGCAGGCACCCAGCAATTCGAGCTCCTTTTAACGGTTTCGATTCACCGTACTTCTTTCTTAAAGCCATTAATCCGGGCATCTCGGCTTCGGCCAGCTGAATTTCTTTCCTGCCCCACTCTGCCAGTGATAAATCTTTTACTTTGTATGGGATAAATTTTGTCTCAGTAACATTCATAATGAATATATTAAGGACAGCAAAGTTAACAACCAGAATTTTTTTTAATTGTTAAATTCACAAATAACGAAGTCCATTACCAACACACAAACACAAAGAAATATATTAATGTAATTACCGAATATCATTTAAAAATGACCACAACAGAAAATTTTTTGATACATTCAAAAAGATTTTATAGATAAAAGAAATCATCCTTATTTCCCCAACCTAATTTACCATCTGGTAATCGAATTTTTACATATCCATTGTATTCATCTAATTTCATTACTTTCATAGCCTCATTGAGAATAAAAATTTCTTTTGCCGATTCTACAGGTTCGCTTTTTATAAAAGTTGTGTTTTTCACAACGATGCAATAGTTTTCCACATTCTTTGAATCTATCCAATATACAATCCCAATAAGGATTAAACTCATACCAAGCAATGAAACCACTTTTGGCACAAAATATTTTACATCTCTAAAAAAGTAATTTTTAACCCAATAATAAAAAGTAAGTATGACCAAAAGAAATGATAAAATCGTTAAATACAGCATCACATCCGAATGAATTAACCAGAAAATTACTTTTTCAATTTCCGAAGGAAGTCCGAAACCAATATCATATGGAATGTTTTCAAGCAACAGGTTCACATTGTGCAAGATCTCGGCATCATATGGCGTATACATCAAAGCTTTTTCATAATAATATCTGGACATTCCATATTGGGATTCTTTGAAATACGCATTGGCCAGATTATAAAAAAGCTCTGAACTTATGTACCTCTTATCAAGAATTGAATTGTACATACGAATGGCCTCTTGATATTGTTCATTTTTATAAAACTCATTAGCCACCGTAAACAGGGAGTCTATTTCCGTTTTTAAATATAATTCAGAAAACAACAAATGACTCAATGATAAAAACAAAAGCAAACACAATGCCCTGAAGCCTAACATCATATAGTAATTTTGAGCTTTTTGGAAAAATACATTTTAATATCCTGATATAAATCTATCAATTCATCATTGGTACTTCCGCTAAAGATCGACTCTTCTATTTTTTTATTGAATGACTTGAATTGATTGGCTATCTCACTTACAGAATCATCAGATTTTTTAGCCGTAATTTGTGAATTATTTAAAGTATAATTACTTAAAATCATCTGAAGTTTTTGATTTAATAAATTGAGTCTATCTTTTGGTTCCGTATAGTTTTTCTCAACTTCTATAAATGCTTGATGTATTTGTTTTTTAAAGTATATTTTTCTGTAAATATTAGATCCATATAATTGTTTTCCCAGTACTAATAACAAAGCAAAGGTTATTGCAACACTCACTCCTAAGGTCCACCACTTAAACACTTGAACATAATAGGAAGCCTGGACATGTTTAATCCAATTTGAATTCTGTTTTATAAATAAAATATCTCTTTGAAGGTAGCCAGATTCTTTGTCCTGAGTAGTTATATTTCGTTGGTCTTCGCTTATTTGTACATACTGTTCTCCACCTGTTACCTTTAGAGTTAAACGATCCAGAACTTGTTCTACATATTTATTTTCAGAAGGGTCAAAATAGGTGAAAGACAATGGTTGAAGGGTATATTCTCCATTGTACTTTGGTATCAGAATATATTCAATCTCACGGGAGCCAACCATCCCAGCGGATGTGACGGAAATTTTATCCGTTTTCTTGGGTTCATAGACATCAAACTGTACTGGGAATTCAACTTCCGGCAGTTGAATAAATTTGAGATTTCCATTTCCCTCAACTGTTAATTTTAATGAAACAGCATCGCCCGCATTAGCTGTAGATTTTGTAAGATTTGCTTTAAATCTAAACTTTCCCACTGCTCCTGAAAATGGAGTTTTGTAGGTATATGTTGGCAATGCTTTTATAGTAATTGTTGGGCACTGAGAAACACTAACTTGATTGACAACGGTAGAAGACCTGAAAAACGGATTAAATAAGTCTCTTGAATTGGTTTGAATTTCTGTAGGAATTCTTACTTCAAGGCTTCCGGGGCTAAATGTACCCGCCTTTTGGCCAAATACCAGCATGCGTTTTAATACAACAACATTAAACAATTCGCCATCGACCGTCTCCTGATAAGGATTGACTTGTTCTCTTAATATTTCTGAATAAAAACCCTTAAAATCAGGTACATTTAGTAATTCAATATTGCCAATTCCGGTACGGTAATATAGCAGATAATCTACCGTAAATACTTCGCCAACATAAAAGTTATTCTTTGGCACTTTAATTTTAACAAAAGCCAGTTTTTTTGCTATAGTCTTTGGATCATTTGGGTCTATACTTTCATCGTATACTTGTGGGACTACTTCTATATCAAATGGTTTAGAATAAATTGTTTTACCACCGACATTAATGGATGCTTCGGAAATGGTAAATTTACCCATTTTCTTAGGCATTAGAATGAAGGTATAGGTTTGTTCAATTCTTAATCCAGCATTACTGATGCTAGTAAAGGTCGAACTATTTGGACCAGAAATCACTGTAAAGTGTTCTCTTAAATTTTTGGGCTCTTTGAATCCAATTCCCTGGGCATTTATAGAAAAAGTAATTTCAAATTCCTCATATTTGCCTACTTTATATTTATTTGATTTGGCTATAAAAAGGAGCTCTTGAGCCTCCAGGAAGTGAAAAGAACTCAAAAGTAGAATAGATAGAACAAGCCATGTTTTTTTACCAATCTTTTTCATTTTTTCGTGTTCTTTTCTTCTTATGTTCTTTTTCTCTAACTTTGGATTGTACTTCGTTATCTTTTTGATTTAAGTACTGCATCAGATTTTCAGCGATTGTCTCATCAATTTTTGATTTCTCATTTTCTTGAGTTTCATTTTCTGACAATTGGCCACTTTTTGAATCATTTTGCCGCTGGTTATTATTTTTTTTGTCATTTGCCATTCCTCCTTCAGATGACTTTTGATTTTGTAGCATTGTTAATGCCCTGGCTAGATTATATCTTGTTTCATCATCAGATGGATCAAGTATAAGTGCTTGTTTATATGCTTCAACAGCATTGCGATAATCCTTATTTTGATAATGGGTATTGCCTAAGTTATGATAAGCTTTTGCTTTTAAACTTTTATTGCTAGTCGACCTGATAATTTTTTTATATGTATTTTCAGCTTCCTGATAATCATTTAATTTATACTTGGCATTTCCTGCATTGTATTCAGCAGCTTCCGTGTTAATTCCATTTCTTTTAGCAATAGCTTGTTGAAATTTTTTATACGATTCTTCATACTTTTCTTCATTAAACAGTCGATTGCCTTCATTAACAGACCTCTTGTAACCGGAAATCTGTGCCTCAGCAAAGAAGGTACACAAGAAAAACATAAGAGCAGTAGCCGTTCTCATTTTTTTATTAAAAAGTAAAAAAAATCTAATAAAACCATTTCAAATAAAATGAGAAAAATAGCCAACGACAAGGGAATATAATATAAACTGTTGTACCCATCCCGAATGGAAAATTCACTTTCCTCTCTTTTTAATTTTTCAAATTCGTTTTTTAGTGCGGAATGAGCTTGTTGTAAGGAAGTTGCTTTAATATAGGTTCCTTTTGTTTTCTTTGCAAGATCCTGCAAATTTCCTTCATCAAGTCGGGTAATTACAACATTGCCATCCTTGTCTCGCTTAAAATCTTCTCTATTATATTGAGAAATAGGTATGGGACTGCCGTTTTTAGTTCCAACTCCCAAAAGAATTAGTTTTATATTTTTGTCTTTGATTTCTTTTACAATATTGTTTACGCCCCCTTCATGATCTTCTCCATCTGTGATCAACAAAATTACCCGATCTGATATTCGATCTTTGTCAAAGAGTAAAAGAGACTTTGATACAGCTTGTTCAATATCGGTTCCTTGTTGATAAATATAATCTGGTTTTATGTTGCGAACGATGCCTTTAAACATTTCCTTATCGATTGAAAGAGGCTGTACAATAGCAGCTGAACCTGCATATACTACGAGGCCAAATCTATCATCAGAGCTGGTTAAGACTTTTAAAAGTAATTGCTTTGCAAATTCAAGTCTACTTGGTTTAATATCATCTGCTAACATACTGTTTGAAATATCAAGTACTATAACAACATCACTACTCAATACGTTTTTCCTGTAGCCTTTCAAATATTCTATGGGATTTGCTGCTGCTAAAAAAATTAAAAAGACTGCTAATGCTCTTGAAATATACTTTAAGAAATGCCGGAAACTGTTGTATTTTACAAGTAGCTTATCCACTAAATATTTCTCCCCTAACCTACTTATCTTCTTACGACTTTTAAGAAAATTAATTATTGCAAAGAATAATATCAGAAGTAAGAAAAATATACCTAAATATACAAAATTTTTATTTTCAAATTCCAAATTCATTCCACAAAAGATTTGAAGACAAACAGTCTCAATAAAGTGTCACTTAAAATCAGAAGCAATCCAGGAAACAAGAAGTATTTGAAATATTCTTTTTTATTATTATATGTAATTTCAGAAATTTTGGATCTCTCTAATTTATCAATTTCTTCGTATATTTGTTTAAGTGCGTCAGTATCTGTGGCTCTGTAATAATTACCTCCTGTCATTTTTGCTATGTTTTTTAATAAATTTTCATCGATTGAAACAGGCCTGTTTTCGAAGACAAGATTTCCTTTAAAATCATAGGCAATTGGTGTTAGGGCATAGCCTTTCGTTCCTACACCTATAGTGTAAACTCGTATTCCATATTTTTTTGCCAATTCTGCAGCAGTTAAAGGGTCTATTTCCCCTATATTGTTTTCGCCGTCACTCATCAGTATAATTACTTTACTTTTCGTATGGCTGTCTTTTATGCGATTGACTGCAGTTGCAAGGCCCATTCCGATCGCAGTACCATCGTCTACAAGTCCATAATCAATTTCATCAATAGCTTTTATCAACGCCTGTTTATCGACGGTCAGGGGAATTTTTGTAAAGCTCTCACCTGCATACAACACTACACCGATGTAATCATCAGGTCGATTGGAAACAAAGTCAGTAGCAACCATTTTTGTCGCTCGTAGTCTATCTGGTTTAAAATCTCTTGCCAACATACTGGCAGAAACGTCTATTGAAAGTACAATGGATATACCCTCTCCATCAAGACTTTTTTTGACGGTAGCATTTTCAAAAGGTCCAGATAAAGCAATCAATAAAACTAAAAAACTCGATGCAAATAAAGTTTTTCCGATTACCTCTGGATTCCAGTATTTGAAACCATATTTTTTAAAAAAAATATGACTTGTTTTAAAATACGGAAAATACTCCTTTTTTAAAAATTTCTTAATAGCAAGCAAGAAGATAGGTATTAATACAAAGTATAATACAAATTGTCTATCAAATTCTATTTCCATTTTATTTTACTTCATTTATCTCATTAATTTGCATGTCATTTATCTCCTGTGACTGCATAAATTCGATAATTTTTTGAATCATAAAAATAGTATTATCTCTATCGTCGAGAACTTTTGCAAATTTTATCAATTCAGCTGTTTTAAAATACTTTTTTAATAAATTTAGATTGGTCATACTTATTGGAATCTTTTCAAGATATTTTGACATTTCTCTCGTTGTACTTTCTAAAAATTTATATCCATATTTCTTTTCCATATAGCCTCTGATAAGTTCATCTGATTCAAAGTAAAATGTTCTACCATCTATATCACCTTTCTCATACATTTTTACAAGATTTCTCATCTTTTCTATTGTCTCTTTCTCCAGAGTCATTTGTAGGATTTTTTGAAAGTTTTTATTTTTTCTTTTACTTAATTTTTTATATAGTATATAAATTATTATAATCAACAATATTGCAAGTAATAAGAATATAATCCAACTATCGTCGTAAAAAGAAATATTTTCCTTTACATCATAGATTTCGATTTGCTCATTTAAAGTGGGTATTAGTACGAAAACTCCAATCGTACTGCTCAGTAAAGTATCGGAATTTTTGAGAAAAATCAATTGGGGAAATTCAAAAAAACCAGTATCAAATTTTGTCACCGTCAAAGCCAATGTAATTGAATTATTATCCTGACTTATTGTATCAAACTCACTTAGTATAAAAAATCCGTTTAGTGTATCATGCGGTTGCACTTGTTGCACATAAACTCCTTTTTCAATTTCAAAAAACAAGTTAAGTGGTTGTCCAATAAATATGGCATTTGTATCTGAATAGGTTTTTATTTGGCCAAATAATGATAAAGAAATAAAGGTATATAAAACAGTAATTCTATACTTAAATAACTTGATCATCTTCTAGACTGAAAATATTTAATTAAGGATTTGTAGTAATCATCACCCACGGTTAGGTCTATAAAGCCTGCTCCATTTTTTTGAAACATATTTTTTATTTCGTTATTTAGAAGTTCAATATCTTTTTTGTATGCTTCAATTTTCTTCTTGTTGAGATTAACCCAATAGCTTTCCCCACTTTCAATATCTTTCATTTTCGTAAAGCCAAGTGGAATCGGATGTTTTTCAAAATTGTCCTGAACTCTTATGGCTACCAGGTCATGTTTAGTGCTAAGTTGTTTTACGCTTTTCTCCAGATTTTCCTCAATAAGAAAGTCAGATAATATAAAGACAATACTTCTTTTTTTGAAAGCTTTGTTTATAAAGTCCAAGGATTGAAATAAATGGGCAGTACCATTATCACCATTCATGCCAATCAATTCCCTGATGATCTTGAGAACATGTTGTCTTCCTTTATGAGGCTTTATCAGATGTAATCCATTAGTACCGATGGACAGAACCCCCACCTTGTCATTGTTATTGAGGGCAGAAAATGCCAAAAGTGCAGCTATTTCTGTAATATAATCAGCTTTTTGGGCGTATCTGGTTCCAAATAGGTGAGAGCCGCTGCGGTCAACTACCAACAAAAGCGTGAGCTCCCGTTCCTCCTGCATTACCTTAATATGGGGTATTAAAAGCCTGGCGGTGACTTTCCAGTCCAGTAACCTTACATCATCCCCGAAGGCATACGGTCTGACCTCAGAGACTGTTAATCCCCGACCTTTAAAAGCAGAGTGATAACTACCAAGCAACACTTCGTTGCTCTTTTTTCTGGTCTTTAACTCAATTTGTCTTACTTTTTTTAAAAGCTCAGCAATCTCCATCAAGGTACCTGAATTTGATTTAATACTTTTTCTATTAAAAACTCTGGTGTCAATTCTTCTGCTTCAGCTTCATAGGTCAGTCCGATTCTGTGTCTGAATACATCGTTAATTACTGCCTTAATGTCGTCGGGAAGCACATAAGTTCTTTCCTGAAGGAATGCCATGGCTCTAGCTGCTTTTGCCAGTGCGATCGTCCCTCGAGGAGATACTCCGTAGGAAATTAAAGGTTTAAGTTGAGCCAGTCCATACTGTTGAGGACTTCGGGTAGCTATGACCAAATCTACAATGTATCGCTCTAGTTTTTCGTCCATATAAACCGACTGAACGATTTGTCGAAGTGAGAAGATTTGGTCTACTGTTGCTACTGGATTCAAGTGGTGTTCGCTGCTAGTATTTGCATAACTCTTTAATATTTTTAGCTCCTCCTCATAACTTGGATAAGTGATTACTACTTTCATAAAGAATCTATCTAGCTGAGCTTCGGGCAGAGGATAGGTGCCTTCTTGTTCCAATGGATTTTGAGTTGCAAGAACCAAAAAGGGTTGTTTTAAAAAATAGGTCTCTTCCCCTATCGTTACCTGTTTTTCTTGCATGGCTTCGAGCAATGCGCTTTGAACTTTGGCTGGTGCCCGATTGATTTCATCTGCTAAAATAAAATTCCCGAAAATAGGACCTAATTTGACTGAAAATTGACCTGATTGGATATTGTAAATTTGAGTTCCTATGACATCAGAAGGCAATAGGTCAGGGGTAAATTGGATTCTTGAAAATTTAGCATCAAAACACGATGCAAGTGATTTAATGGTCAAAGTTTTTGCCAAGCCAGGCACACCCTCTAGCAAAATATGTCCCGAAGATATCAGCCCTATAAGCAATCTGTCGACCATGTATTCCTGTCCAATTAAAACTTTGGACAATTCATCCTTAATTTTTTCGATTAAAGAGTAGGAAGCTATAAACTCTTCAGTTTGTTCTTTCATTTAAAAAATGATTTTGTATAGGACCACAAAGTTAACGTTAGGTAATCGAGGCTGGTATATCGTGATAAATCACGTAGCATTTCATTTAATTTTCTTTAACGCCATCTTGTAAATAAGAAAGGACATGGATTGGATTACTTCATCAATGTGAGTCGAGTCAAATAGAATTCATCTATGGATTAAATTCCATTTTTGAGAATTTATGAATTTTTAAATTTGTATTACAAATTTGTATTCCAGCGCATTACAATTGATATTTACATTGGAATAATGATTGCTACTATTCACTACCTATGAAAATCAAGGCTTTGCAAACAATTTTTTTGATTTGCCTGGTGGTAGTGTCCAGAGCAGAGCTATTTGATGTAAGTGGAAAAAATTTTTTTAATGAAAAACCAGTATTGCTAAATGAAGGATGGATATTTTATCCAAATGCATTTTATACAAGCAAAGAAATTAAATCTTTGAAAAACCTAAAGGGGTACAGGATTTCTGCGACTGACAATTGGCATGAACTGTACAAAAGAGGTATCCTAGAGAAAAGAACTGGTTTTGGAACTTATCATGCAAGAATTAAAATCAATAGAGAAAATCCAAGACTTTTATTGAAGTTTGAAAAAATCTATTCATCAGTCAAAATTTATGTCAATGACCAATTGTATGCTTCTGTAGGTGTAGTTTCTGATAAAAAAGAAACGTACAAACCAGCAGTAAAACCTATATTTATAGAAATAGATCCAAAAGAATCTGAGTTATTAGACATCACACTTCATGTATCAAATTTCAACCATTTTGAGGGTGGTATTGTAAAACCACCAATATTGGGAGCCTACAATTACTTAATAAATCAATACTACAAAAAACTGATATCAGATGCTATAGTGATTGGAATATTTTTTATAACTGGAATTATCTTTATGATTTTATATAATTTGGGAAAATCAGGGCTTGAATTCCTAATATTCTCTTTATTTTCAATATTTTTTACCACTCAATATTCCATTTATTCTAGTGAAATATTTAGTGCGTTTTTTCAAGGTATCAAATTTGACATATATATAAAATTTGGATATTTATTTTTACTATTTACCTTCTCATCATTTATTTTAAACATTTATTATTTATTTCCAAGATATGCCAACAAGAGAATTTCGATTGTAAGTTCAGGATTTTTAGCGGGACTTGGCCTTATTGGTCTATTTGTGCCAAGTTATTTACTTACATTGATCAGTCCTGCAATTTTACTTGGTTTGATTCCAACAATCGGGCTATATATGATGTATGTTTTTTCAAAAACGATCTTTTTCAATGAAAATGAAAAATTACTGACAAATCTTGGTTCATTTTCTTTATTACTAATATCATTTTATTTCATAAATAATCACTTCAAAATTATTGAAAATTCATGGTTTGTAAACACTTTAGGCTTTTTTCTATTTTTGTGTATTCACATTTATCTATTAATGTCTAAATATAGCAACAAAATTAAATATTTGTATAAATCGGTTGAGGAATCAGTAAGAGCCAAAAATGAGTTTATTTCTACTATGTCACACGAATTGCGAACTCCACTAAATGGAATATTAGGAAATGCAAATATCCTCAAATCAAATGAAAATGAAAGCTCAAAAGTTAGCAAACTCGAAACCATAATTCAAAACACAGAAAAGCTTACTTCCATCATAGATGATATTTTAAATCTTAGCGATTTAGAAACTGGAAATATTCAACTAAAATATTCTAAAGTTAATATACGTGAAGTCATCGAAAAAAGTGTAGAATTAACCAATCATTTCAGAAAAGATAAAAGTATTGATTTAGAGATCATTATAGATCCTAAAATTAGTGAAACCTTAGTAGGTGATGAGCTCCGATTGAAACAAATATTTATCCACTTTATTAGCAATGCCTTCAAATTTACAAGTAAGGGAAAAGTTATCATTTCAGGTAAGTTGCTCAACGAATCAGCTAACACCCAGTCTATTACTTTTAGTATTACTGATACTGGTATAGGTATCAGCAAAGAAAGGCTCAAAAATATGTTTGAAGCCTTTAAACAGGCTGATGGTAGCCACACAAGAAGACACAGCGGGATTGGATTAGGCCTTGCTTTGTCAAACCGTCTTATAGATCTAATGGGTGGAAAAATAAGTGTTGAAAGTCATGAAGGAAAAGGCACAAAATTTTCGTTCACATTAACCTTGAAAAAAGAAAGTGAGGTTACTCCAATAGCTCAAAATAATATTATGTTTCGTAAATTAGAGCTCGATCCTAAGTTAAAAATTTTAGTAGCAGAGGACAACCCTGTCAACCAAAAGCTTATGGTAATGATGCTTAAAAATCTTGGTTACAATGCTGATATAGCTGAAAATGGCAAAGTAGCGTATGAAAAAAGTTTGATAAACATGTACGACATCATATTCATGGATATTCAAATGCCTGAAATGGACGGATTGGAAGCAACTAAAAGAATATTGTCAAAGGTAAAAGATCGTCCAGTAATTATAGCTGTAACGGCAAATGCAACTGATCGCGACAGAGATGAATGTATGGAGGCTGGTATGAATGATTTTGTGTCAAAACCTGTAAAACCTCTTGAGATAAAAGATTGCATATTGAAATGGCAAGGATTACGATTACTTTTAAATGAAAATAAAATGGCTATTTAATCCTAATTTTGATTTTAAGCAGTATAGCTAAAGATTTAATCATATATTTTAATCTTTGTGAAATAGAAAAAGTTGGTTTCAGGTTAATTTTAGTAAAATTGGTATTTCCTAAGTTGAGAATTTTACGGTAAAAATCTGAAGCAGTTAAACCCCACTTTAGAAGAAACAAATTTTTTCCATCGTTACGAGTAACCCGTTTGGTGGATTTAGTGCCAAAATGATAGACAAGCGAATTGCCCAACCCAATAAATTCTGTAACACCTGCCATGTAAAGCTTTGCCGAAAAATCCGGATCTGAATAAAAACCAGGAGAAAATTCAATGCTAAAACCACCAACCAAATCCCAAATCTCTTTATGAACCAACACAGGTGGCCAGGAGGCACCTGTCCAGTTTTCTCTGTAATTTTCTTTTGCAAAATTTACAACATCGTTTTCAGAAAACTCCTCATAGGTTGTACCAAAATTCTTGACTATAACGCAAGGGTTTTTAGTATCTAATGGTTCAATCAAAGTGGCTGAAACCATTACTGCTTTTGTATTGATTTTTTTTAAAAAATTAAATATCTCAAGGTCCCATCCGGGTAGAACAAACATATCATCGTTCATATACATCAACCAATCGGATATTGCTATAGTTCTGCAAGCATTTACAGCAAAACATACCCCAGCATTATCTTTAAAATAAACATAATCAAGGTCTTTTTCTCTGCAAAATTTTTCAGTACCATCACTACCCTCATTGATGGCAACAATAATCTGATGATTATAAAAAGAGTACTTATAAATACTTTGCAGGCAAAGACTAAGGTATTTGAGATTGTTCCAGGATGGAATGATGATAGAAAATCCATCAATTTTCCCTCTGTTCTTAGAAAAGTGATAAAATTCCGGTATCATAAAAAAAACTGCCCAAAGCTAACGCTTCGGGCAGTTTTATTACGTAAATAAATAATTTTATTTATTAATCACAATAGACTTGACTGCAGTACCTTCATTACTGTTGATTTTAACCTGATAGGTACCAGAAGCAAGTTTACTCAGATCAAAGGTTTCCGCGAAAACACCATTTTCTAATTTCTTCCGGAATACAACTTTACCGGTAACATCGACTACAGATACATACACGTTTGTAAGTCTTTCCATACCTTTAATGGTGAAAATTCCATTAGTTGGGTTTGGATAGAGAACAATACCCATTAAGGAGTTTTCACGGATGTTGATTCCCTGGATATTGACTACAGCAGTAGCAGTATCTGATCCACAAGTATTGGTGGTAACAAGTATCACTGTATATGACCCATTAGAAGTGTATGTTGCCG
Source organism: Schleiferia thermophila (assembly GCF_003337435.1). Classification (GTDB taxonomy): domain Bacteria; phylum Bacteroidota; class Bacteroidia; order Flavobacteriales; family Schleiferiaceae; genus Schleiferia; species Schleiferia thermophila. Next base: position 287,875 of record NZ_QPJS01000001.1, on the reverse strand, counting down.
TTGGGTTGACTCCTGTGCCCTGAGTTCCGTTTCCAAAATCCCAAGTGTAAGAAGTGGCGTTTTGGGAAGTCGAGGCATCGAATGTGACTGTTGCATTGGTAGCAGTCACTACAGGTGTCCCAACTGTAAAGGCTGCAGTGGGTGCAGGATCGGTATTGAAAGGTACTTTGGGCGAAGGAGTACTTAGACCTGAGGCACAAGAGTCAGTCACTATCAGCTCGTACGAGGTACCCGGTATCAGACCTGTAAGAGTAGCTGAATTGGTAGTAATACCTGAGATCACTGTGCCCGTACCTGGGGTAAATCCGGCAGGGCCAAATTCAATCCTGCTGGTAAGTTTACCAGTACCTGATGTCCAGGACACAAAAGCTGTATCACAACCAGCTGCTGCTGAAATAGACGTAGGAGTAGAACATGGGACAGCACCTATTAAAGTAATGTTGAAGGGCTGGTTAGCAAACCTGGTAAGTGTACCAGAAGTTGCTTTTACGGTCCATATTACATCTGCTGGTGTGCCTGGTGGAACATTATTGGCAGCTAAGAGTGCATTGATCTGAGCATTGGTCAGTACCAGGAAAGTATCCAACCCATTGCTGTTAGACGGCAATGTAACCAGTGGATTTGTGAAGTTTCCAGTGGGCACGTCGGCCATCCACTCATAAGTGACAGCCGGTGCAGTTCCGACGGCCCTTTGCGTCTTATTCCATGTAATGGTAACTGAGCCAGGTCCACTAGCATTGTAGGTGGTATTGTTAGCAGGGGTTGCCAATGTGAAGGGTACTAATGAATCCGGAACGTTTAAAATCGCTTCAATCATCAGCCTGAAATTGTTGACTGTACCAAGTCCTGAACCATTTAATGCTGCTGCATAGTAGGCATTAGGTCTTGTTGGGTTTTCGCTTTGGAAAGCCAATGGGAAGTATCCCTGAGTACCAACAGTCTGAGCGATACCTACATAAAAGTCTTCATTTGTAAATGTGAAGGGTGTCGGGAAGTTGAAAGTTTTATAGGTGGATGTATCTGAAGCCGCAATTACGTAATTGGGTCCTTGCGCCACAATGACTGTATCTTTCAACAATACCGGATAAATAGTTTGACCAATTGAAGCAGCATTGTTGCTGATTCTTACCCTTACACCAGATACCGATCTGGTTCCATTAACCTGGTATCTTGTGAGCAAAAGTCCGGAGCCGGTATTAAAGCCTACCCCACTAAGTCCAGACAATGTTGTATCTGCATAGCTGAACCTGTCTGTTGTGAGTTCTTGTGTGTAGGATTTTTGGTTGTTGCTGTTGACATCATCGGAAGGTACAGATACGGTAAGTGTACTGAAGCCCAGATTATTCAATGTATAATTGAAGTTTACAGTAGTGGAAGCTCCACTGGCAAGGTTTACACCAGCAGTGACTGTACCAGTATTGGCACCCGATATTGTTAATGTTACATTTTGGTTCTGTGGAAGATAACCGTTGTTCACGATGATTGCACTTACTGTTTCAGGTTTACCCCAAGGGGTTGCATTTTTACCTTTTGCAAATATTGCCTTGACTTCCAGGTCGTTTGCTTTCTTGTCAACAGCCCAACGAATTTCTGGCCTGAAGGCAGTAGCACCCAATGTAGCAGGTGGTGCTGTGGTTGAAGCTCCGGAAACGAGAGAGCTGGCGATTATATTATTTGATAAGTAAGTGAAAGGTGACGGAGCCGGAGATGATATCATCTGCCAATCATAAGCAAGATAGAGATTTTGACCGGTATACGTAAATATAGAGTCAAACAATAGATTATATAATGTTTGATTGGCTGGAATGACCAACGTATCGTCATACACAAGTGACATACCAGGCAAAATGCCTGTCCAGGCAGTGCCTTTATTATAGTTTATGTCGGTTGTATTTTGAACGTATACTTTAAAAATACCGGTTACTGAGCCAGAGGTTGGTGTACTTAAAGTGAATCCCATTCCTCTCAGGATGGTATTTGAGTCAATTCCGGCTGTCTGGAACTCATTTTGGCGGATAATCATAGCTGCCCTCATGTAGGTATGTCCTGAAGTTCCGTTAGGCGCGCGGACTTGTGTTGTAGCACCATTGTTTAATGGTGCAGCCAAGAAGTTTGGTGCTGCTACTCCAAGTCTTACCAGATTGATAAAGAATGGGCTATTGGCAAACAAAGTATCGTTACCTGAAATGGCCCTAACAGTCCATTGCAAGCCGATAGTATCACCAATATTAACACCATTGGCAGCAAGGAGTGCGTCAATTTGGCTAATGGTAAGTGTAAGCGTTGTATCGCTACCGCCGTTATTGGAGGGAATAGCGGCCAGAGGACTCGCAAAGCTTCCTGTTGGTGTCTTAAGTAACCACGTGTATGAAGGGTTGGTCAACGACTTAGCACTTTCCCACGTAATGTTCACCGGAAGTTGTGCCGGACCTGCGACCAACACTATAGCACTATCCGGAGGAGATATCAATGCAAAGCCGCTTGGCACATTTGGTTCGACTTTGAAGTTATCGAGATACAGATTGTTTCCATATGCGCTGATGGCAGTGAATTTAATCCTGTTTGTTCCCTGGGGTATTGGTATTTGGAAGGTACTCCATTGGGAAGCAGATGGGGTGAATGGAGAAGTTGTAGGTGCTGCTGTAGCAAGCGGACCATTTGGACCACCAGCTAAACCAATCAGTGTCGAATAAGTGCTACCACCATCAGTTGAGTAGGATATTACTAAACTATCCACTTCATTAATATAAGTAGCGTATGCATGATCTATAGACAGTCTATAGTTGGCAGGTACTGGTTGAAACAGAGGTGAAAAAGCATCATATGAACCAGAGGAGATATTGTAGAAGGGGAATCTTATGGACGACCCTATTCCTCCATACGCATTCACGTTGTTGACCAACTGAAACTGAGGAGCTGCTGTCCAACACGGTAGCGAAGTGGAGTTGGAATCAAATGTTTCGTGGAAAGGAATTGGCTGAACTGCACAAAGTGTAGTAGCAGAGACCGGACCCGCCTGAACGGCAGATGAATCCGTTCCGCAAATTGTTCTTACATAGAATTCATATGAAGTCTGCGGCATTAGCCCTGTCACATTTGCGCTGTTTGAAGTGACAGAGAGCGTCTGTCCGCTGCCTGGAGTAAATCCTGAAACACCATATTCTATTGTGTAACCTGTAGCCCCGGTAGCAGCATTCCAAGAAAGAGCTACAGAATTGGCAGTGATCGTCCCAACCGCCAATCCTGTAACGACAGGACATGTTGGAGCTGGCTGATAATATACCACTAAACGCCAGGAATTGTTTGGAACAAACTGGTAGATGGTATCGCATGTGGGGAGACCTGTTCCTGTACCACCCCAAGTTCTGATGGCGTGAAGTTGGAAGGTGACAGTTCCAGAAGCTCCATTGGCAAAGGAAAGGTTGCTTCTGTTATAGGTATGGTTACCTCCAGAATTTACGGAGGGGCCACTTACCATGGTTTCCCCGGAATTGACTGTCGGGCTAAACAATCTGCTTCTCTGTTCGCTCAGCCACGCACCTGATTGAGCTACAATAGTGTACTCGACATCTATTCCGGAAATGACATTTCCAGTAGGTACTGTGATCTGCAAAACTCCGGGGCATGCAGAAGTATCGTTAGGACCAACTACAGAGCTTAGCATGGTATTGATAGCTCCTGCAGAATACGTTTCACAGACTGCATTAGGTGGACATTGAAATAAAGTAGTGAAGGATACTGGTCCAGACCATGCACTTGGGGTGGTGTCGCAAAGAGCACGTACATACACCTGGTAGGTTGTACTGCTCATAAGTCCAGTAATGTTGTACGGATTAGATGAAGTAGTTACCGTAGTTCCGGTACCAGCAGCCGAACCCGTCACTGTAATCATATCAAATCTCCAGGTTCCAGTTGTGGAGTAAGAGGAAGATGAAGAAGATGCCGAATATGAAGATCCACTTCCAGAAAAAGAGGAGACAATTCTGAAGGCAACATTTGGATTGTTGTTCAACGAAGTGACAGATGAGAAGTTTACTGTTCTTTTGTTGTACCAGGTATCACCGGAAGGAGCTATAAAAGTGGCAAAGTCAACCCACACAGGAGATGTTGCCGTAACATCGGCAGTGTACTGAACCACCACCGTATTGGACGATGTATTTGAAAGTCTTTGGTCGAATTGGAGAACGATGTTAGACAATCCAACTGTTGAGACGTTTATTTGAATTCCCGCAGTTTTATTTCCAGTGCCTTGTGCAGGAAAGTTGGAAATATTCCATGCATAATTAGGTGGAGCAGTGGTAGAAGGGTCAGAGCTTCCACCCCCCACAACACCGGAAGCAAAAGTGGCAGTAGTACCTCCTATAAGGGAAACAGTACCGGATCCAACTGCTACAGTGGGCGAAGAGGTACCGCCTGGTATAGTGGTGGTGCTAGTTCCATTAAAATTCCATTGAGCTATGGTGGTTGGATTTGAACCAGGTGTAAATCCAACTGGGCCCCAACTAACCTGGAACAACGTATCGTTTGCACTGTTGCTACCAGCAGTCCAACTTACTATTCCTGTACTACTTGTAATATTTGAAACAGTTAATCCGGTGGGAGGTAAGCATACCTGAGTTGGGGTAAATTCATAACAACCGATATCTGGTAGTGCTCCTCTAGTAGCACCTGTTATGTCGGTAGTGACTGATGGGATGGGGATGCCGGCATTATTGAGAATTGGATTAGTTGGTATTAAGATCAGGTTGTTGTTGAATAATGGATTAGCTGATACGGAGTTGCTATCTTTATTGCTAAAAGTCTGAAAATCTGAAAGTGTAGCATAATTGCCAGTAGCCACACTGGTCCCCACTTTGGCTACAAATCCATTCGTGGCAGGAGGGAACAGGTTGTTGTGATTGCTTAACAGGTTTGATCCAAAATTGTATCCTGATGGAAACCACAAAGTATGAAATTGTACATCGCCCGTACCGACTGAAGTATGCTGATTGACAAAATTATTGTTTTTCAAATCAGCCGTCACTGCTGATGTAGTAATTACCAAACAAGCACTTGCTGCTACTTGGGAATTTGTATTGTCATATGAACCAAACAAGTTGACCGAGTTAAAATATACTTTATGACCCGTACCCGTTGTAAATCGAATACCAAACGCATTCCATGTAGTACTGGTAGCCGAGTAATTAATAGTTCTGATACCAGTAATTTCATTGTTGACGATTTCATGATCGCTTCCCGCTTCGCAATTGATGCCGTATGCTCCATACCCTGAAGTATTTAGAGAATGAATGTTTTTTATTCTGTTGGCGTATACTTTGGCTGAACTGGTTCCGGTTCCGATATTGATCCCTGCTGCATTAATGCTTAGATTGGTGATGATATCATTGATTTCATTTCCTTGTATTAGGGGCGAGGCACTGTTTGAAACTACGATACCTCTGAAACCTATTCTAAAAGTAGTGTCAGAAACATTAGGTTCTCCAATAATATTGTTCAAAATCTCAATACCATTGGATGCAGCACTTCCTGCTGTGGGATTTATTACGATACCATTATAAGCACTTTGGATGATATTGGAGATAATTTTCACATTGTTGGCTCCCGGGTTTCCGGTTGAAGTCTGAACCTGAAGAGCTGTGGTAGCTGTAGTAGTTCCTAGAGTAGGGCCGCATTGAAGTTTACAGTTTCTGATGGTAACGTCGTTAATACCTGCTGATGTGGTCACTGCGACTAAAACTGCTACAGAAGCGGCTGTTGCGGTATTTCGGATAGTTAGATTATTGCCTGAGCCTGAAATTCTTCCATCCACTATCACTCGACCTGTGGTAATGATCAGCACTCCGGAATTGGTAACACTGGCCTGTATGGTTCTGGGACCGCCGGACGGCTGAATGGTTACGGTGTAGTTTCCAACACCGGTTTCTGGCCATGCGTTAAGTTGAGCCGGAGCGGAGAGGGTCATATCGGAGATAATGTTCAGAGTGACATTTCCTGAAAGACCTACATTGTTAATGGCTGCAAATGCATCATTCAAGGTAGCAAACTGTCCTCCGGTCCCTACAGTATAGGTACCTGAAAGCGGGGCCAGTATTATTCGGTTTCCGGCAGGAGCTATTGGTGATGGTGTTTGCGGGTTACCTGAAACGGTTACAGAGGAAATTTCTCCATCAATTACATTATTTGTAATAGCAGTCGGGCTTACGTCGTAGGTAAGCCAAAAGTAGTTGTTTCCATCAGCTAAGTTTTGCGCCGGGAATGTAAAAACCATGTTGGTAGAAGGGGTGGCGATGGTAGTACCAAGTTGTGTGGCTGTGGAGAAAGTCGCACTGTTGCCAGTGTAGTAAATGCGCGCATTGGAAATGTCGGAGAGGCTGGTGGTGCCATTGGCAGAGGCAGTGATACTTGTTACATTGAGTGGGTTAGCTGTACCGCTCGTTTGTACGTTAAGACGGATCACCGGTGCATTGGTTGCCCCCTGGGCCACTGAGCCTGTAACCTGTTCATTGGTCACAGACACCAATGTTTGTGGGAAGGGTGTAGGTGAAAAGAGGTAACGTCTCCTTGTGGTAGCGGTACCACCTCCTGCTAATGATGTTACAGGACCGAGGGTGTTTATTACATTGTTGTGATTGGTTGTAGTGGATGCGGAGTGGTCGGTAAAGTTTACCACATAATAAGAATTGACGGCCGTTCCATTGGAAAAACCGCTTTTGGCTGCTGTAAGAGAGCCAGCTCCCAGTGAGATTGGACCAAGCACATATTCGATCAGATTGGTACCTTCGTATAACCTAACTTGCCAGGTACCATCTGGAGTTGTCGAGGTATTATTGATTGTAACTCCCGTCCATTGAATGACGAAACACCGGTTTGGAGCAGTACCAACGACTTTTGAGGTAATTGACCCGGTGCTATGTAGACCTCCATTGCTTAAACCTGTTACGAATGCTCCCAATCGGATCCCTGTACCACCGCCAATATTATTGCCTGCAGAGGCGTTAAAGTTTAACCCTAATATTCCATTTGTGGCAACAGAAAAGGTAGTGACAGATTGTCCCAGGATTTCAAATGGAATCGGAAAAGATATTGCGGTAGCATTGCTACCGGTGCCAGAGGCAGGTGCCGGTCCTGCAATGTGTGTGGTGACTCCGGTTGTCATATCTACCACATTGTTGTTGATATCCAGGCCAAGGTTTCCGGTGGTATTTGTGGCATAAAAGTATCCGGATACCGTGGTAGGAGTTGTTTGTGCTTTGACAGCCGTAAGTCCTAATAGCACGAATGAAAAGAGTGTAATAATACTCTTAATCAAGTAATTGTTTTTCATGAGAACATGACTTTGGTGATAGAGCAAATATAATTATGTTTTTAAACCGTGAAAGATAATTTTATTTTTTGCTAAAAAAATGTAGGTAAAAGGATTGTTTTACATGGTTTTAAACACCAATTTGTGCGTTTTGGTAATTCCTTTATGGTTAATTCTTATTATAAGTACTTGACTTTGAGTACTCATACTTAGGTTTCTTAAATTTATGTAAACATGATTGTTTACATTTATAAGATTAACAATTTTATCAGCAAAAAGCCTTCGGCCCAATAAATCGAAAATTTCAATAACAGACTGTTGGTCATAATCTAAGACCTCAAGAAACAAATCGCCTGATGTGGGATTTGGAAATGGAACAGTTGTTAAGGGTGAGAGGTTATTTTCGAGATTTGACGTAATTCCATGTTGGATTTTGAGTGTTGAAACCCCGTTGTTGTAATATACTTGAGCGTAAAGGATTTTTTGGTTTTGATCATAATAATAACCAGTACTGTTGGATACCAATTGAGAGAGTGAAGGGAAGGATTGTAGCAGTTGATTGTTCCATTCAACAGAAGTAGGAGCTTGCTGATAACGGACCAATTCAAAACGGTAAAATCTTGTATTTGGCATACCTGAATATCCTGGCCATGAAAGTGAACACGTAATGTGGTAATCTGAACCGAACTGTGCGGAAATGAAGTTGAGAAATGCATAATTGCCCATGGCCAAAGCTCCCGGGCTAATGCCGTTGTCTGTGTAAAGTGAGAGGGTGTCGCTGGTCGCTAAATCATCTTTATAATTTCTAAGTATAAGGGTATCGTACGTGTAAAATGCTGTTGTTTTTATGTGTTCGGGAGCCATGGCTAGAATGGCCCCTGACCTTACGAAAAAGGGCAGTTTTCCAATGGGTGCTGAGATGGAGGTTTGAGTCAGACCGGTGTACTGCAAATTAGTGTGGAAATCAACCCATTTCCCCGGAGGAAAATACACTGTTTTTGATGTGGTATTGGCATCGAGTACTGGTGCTACCAATATGTTTTTACCCCATAAATATTGCTCATCCCTGTCAGCCAGAAAGAGATTGCCAGGATTGTAATAGTCGCTTGGTATGGCTAAAGGTGTACCAGTGGTAGAATTGATAAATGCCAGATGGTAATTGTAAGGGAGGAAGCGATATCTTAACCGGGCATATTCAAGACAAATATTTTTGTAGAATGTGGGATAATTGTAGGGTTCGGGAGGAACGCCTTCGCCATGTGCCCTCATGATGGGGCTAAAAGTACCTAGTTGAAACCAGCGTGTGTACAATTCTGGATCCTGGCCACCTCCTGTAAATCCTCCTAAATCTGAATGCATGTATCCAATACCACTCATACTCATGCCAAGCATGTTGGGAATCTGAACTTTCAAGCCTCCCCATGAGCGCTGAACATCGCCAGACCATGGAAAGGTGGAATAGCGCTGCATACCGGCAAATCCTGATCTTATGAGATTGAACAGCCTCTGACCTGGATACTGCTGCTGATAGCCTTCGAAGATTCTTCGTGCCCATAAAATGCTATAGCTGTTGTGGATCTGTCGAGCTGTACCTCGGTGATGAATCATTGTCGCTGGGTGATTTTCAGGTTCTCCAAGGTCACACCACCAGCCGCCCACGCCTTCATTGATTCGTGGTGGGTAAAGACTCCAGAAATAGTCCAGAGCCGAGTCGTTGGTCAGATCAATAAGTCCGGCATTACCCGCCCAAAAACCATTTATAATGAAGGGCTGTCCCTGGGTATTTTTTGCCAACCAGCCATTTTGTGAGAGGATTGGAAATTTGGTGCTTTGCTGGGTAAAATAAGGCTCAGTAATCAGGATTGTTTTTACACCGGCAGTGTTGAAATCGCTAATCATTTGTATGGGATTGGGAAATTTGGAATAGTCCCAGCTAAAATTGCCCATGGTAGCGGGTGATCCAAACCAGTAGAGGTCAAGGACCAAAGCGTCAAGGGGGAAGCCTTGGTTTCGAAGGGCATTAACTACTTGTCGTGCTTCAGTTTCGGACTGGTAGCCATAGCGTGACTGAATGTAACCTAAAGACCAACGTGGAGGAAGCGGCTGAAAACCTGTGACTTGAGCATATCCTCTAAGAACTTCGTCGTATTGACTACCTCCTATAAAATAATACGTAAGATCGCCTTCTTCGAAAGAAAAACGCATTTCTGAAGGATTGTTTTTTCCAAGATCTATTTTGGATGGAGCATAGTTATCAAACAGAATTCCATAGCCCTTGGAGCTGACTACAAATGGAAAAGTAATATTCAGGGTTTTAGCTCCCGGGCCATAGCCATATATTGCTGTGTTATACACATCGAGCTCTTCTCCGCGTCTATTGGTCTTGATGGCTCTGGAACCTGTTCCATATAATCGTTCTGTGCTATCAAGAGAAAAGCTAATGCCTTTACGAGTGTATTGTTGCCACAAACCTCTTTCATCGCGAAGCAATGTGTCATTTTTATAGATATAGGCTATTCTCACAGGATTGCTTTTAACAAGAACTGCGACATCCGCTCCTCCGAATATCAATCCGAGTGGAGTCTGAAGACCAATGGCTGGTTTAGGTGTGTCACCTGAAGTCACAATAGAATTTTGTGGTAAAAACTGCCCGGTGGGCGAAAACTGTATTTTAATAACGTTGCTCTTGACTCGGGTCAACCGTAATGCTCCTGTATCGCACAAAATGGTCATGACTCCTGAAGTCATCGAAAAAGAGGTAATGGTCTGTGGAGTGAGTAGATTGATGTCGTAAAAAATGTCTTGATTGTTAGCATCACGGCCTACTAAACTTCCATTTACATTTCGGAATACGAAGGCCAGTCGGAGTACCTGCTCATTTTGAGGGACATTGTAAAATGTACGGATGTGATAGCTGATGGAATAAAGGTTGTTACCCAAGGGCGTCATAAGACGGGCTGTGTCGTAGGTGCCCCAATTTCCTTGAACGTAATACCAGTTGTTGGGGCTGGTGCTATTGGTGGTAATAAGACCTGTATGGGCGAAAACCGGTCCTGTATGATTGGCAAGTGCACCATTGCCTTTGGTGGCATCGTATATGATGGTGACTGAGTCATCGGTAGTGGGGTTGATTGGTGTTACGACGAGGATTTGTGCCTTGGTGCACAGAAAAAGTAACAGGCTGATGATAAGGGGGTAAAAATTTTTCATTGTTGGAAATTTCTCCAAAGATAGTTAGTGTATTTTATACACCTTTTGGCAATGTGTAAGGATGTTTTATTTATCAATGTTGCTTGCTGTTTGTTTGCGTGAGGGATGCGGAAGGCGCCCGCAGGGCGGTGCGCAGCACGGGAGCGAAGCGGACCCTGGAGCAGCCCGACCCCGCGCGGTAAGGCCTTATGGCCGGCGCGCGGGGACACGCCCCCAAAAAAAAACCACCCCTGAAGGGGTGGCTGAGTTGGATTTTGTATGGGTTTTAGCTTCCGAGGTATGATTTGAGAATGCGGCTTCTGGAGGTGTGTTTGAGCCGGCGGATGGCTTTCTCTTTGATTTGGCGAACGCGCTCGCGGGTAAGGTCAAATTTATCGCCGATTTCCTCGAGGGTGAGAGGATGCTGTCCGTTTAGGCCGAAGAAGAGCCGGATTACGTCGGCTTCGCGGGGGGTGAGGGTGGAAAGTGCGCGCTCGATTTCGATGCGTAGTGATTCGTGGAGGAGGTCGTCTTCGGGGTTTGGACTTTCGCCGTAACTGAGTACGTCGTAGAGGTTTGAGTCTTCGCCTTCTACGAGTGGTGCGTCCATGGAGACGTGTCGGCCGCTGTTTTTGAGGCTTTCTTTTACGTCTTCTTCGGACATGTCGAGTAGGTTGGCAATTTCTTCGGCGGATGGGGCGCGTTCGTGCTCTTGTTCGAGCTGGGCGTAAGCTTTGTTGATTTTGTTTATGGAGCCTATTTTGTTGAGTGGCAGCCTTACAATGCGGCTTTGCTCGGCCAGTGCCTGAAGGATGGATTGACGGATCCACCAGACAGCGTAGGAGATGAATTTAAAGCCGCGTGTTTCATCGAAGCGTTGTGCGGCTTTAATGAGGCCGAGGTTGCCTTCGTTGATTAGGTCTGGTAGGGTTAGCCCTTGGTTTTGGTATTGTTTTGCCACGGAGACCACAAAGCGGAGGTTTGCCTTGGTGAGTTGTTCGAGGGCTTTTTGGTCTCCGGCTTTGATGCGCTGAGCGAGTTCTACTTCCTGTTCGGCAGTGATGAGCTCTACTTTGCCGATTTCCTGGAGGTATTTATCCAGGGATGCGGTTTCGCGGTTGGTTACTTGTTTTGTAATTTTTAGTTGCCTCATTGTCAACTTTTATTAGTCAGAAAGGGGGTTTGATAGGGATTTGTTTGGGTAGCAGATGCGGGTGGCTTCTGTGGTTTTAGCCTGATACTTCGGGCTTTGGCAATAGTACTTTTCTCGACAGTCGGAGCTTGCCTTTTTCGTCGATGGCGATGAGTTTTACTTCTACTTTATCGCCTTCTTTCAGGACGTCTGATACGTTGGCAATGCGCTTATGGTCGATTTCGGATACGTGCAGTAGCCCGTCTGTTCCTTTTCCGATTTCGATAAAGGCACCGTAAGTTTGTATGGATTTTACAGTGCCAGTATATACTTCACCTACTATAGGTACGAAAGCTATGTCGAGTATTCGGCGTCTGGCTTCTTCCATGCCTTTGGGGTCTGTGCCGGAAATTTCGACCAGACCTTTTTCGTTGACTTCTTCTATTACGATGACTGTGCCAGTTTCGCTTTGAATGTTTTGAATGATTTTGCCTCCCGGACCAATGACGGCGCCGATGAGGTCTTTAGGGATGCTGATTCTGATGATTTTGGGGGCATGTGGCTTGAGTTCGGGTCGCGGCTTGTCGATTGTTTTTAGCATTTCATTTAAAATGTGCATACGGCCGTCCCGAGCCTGATCGAGGGCTTTTTCCAAAATTTCGAAGGAGAGGCCTTGAATTTTTATATCCATCTGACAAGCTGTCAGGCCTTTGGCGGTACCGGTGACTTTAAAGTCCATATCGCCCAGATGGTCTTCATCGCCGAGTATATCGCTTAGTACTGCCCATTGGCCAGTGGATTCGTCAGTGATGAGGCCCATGGCGATGCCTGAAACGGGTGCTTTGATGGGAATACCTGCATCCATCAAGGCCAGTGTACCGGCACAGACGGTAGCCATGGAGGATGACCCGTTTGATTCGAGGATGTCGCTGACAATGCGGATGGTATAAGGGGTGTCTTCCGGGATTACAGGCTCAAGGGCACGTTGGGCTAGGTTGCCGTGGCCTATTTCCCGACGTCCGACGCCTCGTATGGGTTTTGCTTCGCCGGTGGAGAATGGGGGAAAGTTGTAGTGCAAGTAAAATCTTTCTGAACCTACATAGGTAGCTGAATCGATGCGGTTTTCATCGAGCTTTGTGCCTAGTGTAACGGTGGTGAGCGATTGGGTTTCGCCTCTGGTAAATATGGATGAGCCGTGGGCTCCCGGCAGATAGTCAACCTCGCACCAGATCGGTCTGATATCTGAAAGTCCCCGACCATCGAGCCTTACAGATTCATTGAGGATCATATTGCGGACGGCATGGTATTGTACGAGTCCGAAATAGCGCTCTGCCAGTTCTACAGTTTTTTCATCGGCGGCATCTCCAAGGCTTTCAATAAATTCTTTAAAAATTTGTTTGAAACTCTTGGAACGTTCTTTTTTGGGGAGAAAGCTTTTAGCTACCTGGTAAACCTTTTGGTAGGTTGATTCTTCGACTTTTTTCTGCAGGTCGGGATCCTGAGCGTCGTGATTGTATTGGCGTTTTGGGAATGCTCCTGGGATTTTGGAGGCGAGTTCTATCTGTGCGTGACACTGAATTTTAATGGCTTCATGGGCTGCTTTTAGGGCTTGGAGCATTTCGCTTTCAGAGACTTCTTTCATTTCGCCTTCGACCATGATGATGCTGGTCAGGGTGCCGGCAACTACCAGGTCAATATCTGCTGAGGGAATTTCGGCAGGCGTAGGATTTATTTTAAATTCACCATTGATACGGGCTACACGCACTTCGCTGACCGGACCATTGAAGGGGATGTTGGATACAGCAATGGCTGCACTGGCAGCTAAACCTGCAAGTGAATCGGCAGCTACGTTTTTATCGTAGGATATAAGATTGATAATGACTTGGGTATCGGAGTGATAGTCTTCCGGGAAAAGTGGTCTGAGGGCTCTGTCCACAAGGCGTGCTACCAGGATTTCTTCGTCAGTTGGCTTAGCTTCCCGTTTGATAAAACCTCCTGGTACGCGACCTGATGAAGAGAATTTTTCTCTATACTCGACTGTAAGTGGCATAAAATCAATGCCTTCGATGGGATCTTCGTTGGATACTACGGTGGCCAACAGCATGGTAGCCCCTGATTTGACGACCACAGCTCCGTGTGCTTGCCGTGCGAGCTTACCGGTTTCAATACTTATCACTTGGCCATCAGGCATTTTTATTTCCTGAACGATAGGACTTGGCATCATAATTTTTCTTGCGATTTAAAAACGAAAAAAGGCCATCAATGGTTGATGTCCTTTTTCAATGGATTTGTAGGGCTGGAATGTGAGAAAATTACTTTCTGATGTTGAGCTCACTGATGATTTTTCTGTATCGCTCAATGTCATTGTTTTTTAGATAGTTCAGCAATTTTCTTCTCTTACCAACGAGCATCACCAGGGCTCTCTCGGTGCTTTTGTCTTTTTTGTGCTTTCTGAGATGGTCAGTCAGATGATTGATTCTGTAGGTGAAGAGTGCTATCTGACTTTCGGGTGAGCCGGTGTTGGTGGTATTTCCGCCATACTGAGCAAATATTTTTTCTTTGATTTCTGTGGTGAGATACATATATAAGGTGTTTACACAATCCTGAATTATGGCCGGCAAAGATACTTCAAACAGGGAAAAATCAAAGTTAAATCACATGACACATTGAAGAAAAAAATCAACTTTTTGTTTTATGTTTTTTCGCTCTACGATGAAGTCAATAAATCCGTGCTCCAAAAGGAATTCAGAGGTTTGAAAGCCTTCGGGGAGGTCTTTCCCTATGGTTTCTTTGACTACTCTTGGACCGGCAAATCCGATAAGAGCTCCAGGCTCTGCGATGTTTATGTCGCCAAGCATAGCAAATGATGCCGTGACACCACCGGTAGTAGGATCGGTGAGAAATGATATATATGGAACGCCGGCCTCTCTCATTCGGGCTATCCAGGCAGCTGTTTTGGCCATCTGCATCAGGCTGTAGGCTGCTTCCATCATCCGTGCCCCTCCGGATTTTGATATGGTCATAACGGGTACTTTGTGTTTAAGGCCATATTTCATAGCTCTGGCTATTTTTTCGCCTACTACGCTTCCCATAGAGCCACCGATAAAATTGAAATTCATAGCAGCTATAACGATGTCGCGTCCGTTTAATTTACCAACTCCGGTGGTTACGGCTTCGTTGACTTTTACCTTTTTTATGGCTTCTGACAGGCGGTCAGTATATTTTTTGGTATCGACAAAGTTGAGTGGGTCAACGGACTTCATGTTGGGGTCCAGCTCTACGTATTGGCCATTGTCAAATAGAATCTGGAAATATTCTTTGGCATTGATTTTTTCGTGATAGTTGCAGTTGGTACAGACCCAAAGGTTGGCCTGATGGTCTTCTACAGCGGTGATTACTTTGCACCTTGGGCATTTGTACCAAAGCCCTTCGGGCGTTTCCTTTTTTTCGGAGGTGCTGGTAGTAATGCCTTCCTTATTTCTTTTGAACCATGCCATTGGCTGAAATTTAAAATTTGGTGTTGGGCTGCAAAGAAATAAAAAAATCCGATGGACTGTTTATTGTTGTTCGGACAGTTATGGCCGTGGTCAAAAACTAAAGAAAGTCTTTTATTCAAACGTTCGGTAGGTAAACATAGTTTTTATCATATTTGAGGAATTCGACTTGATGACACTTTTGTAAGTGTATGATTCACACTAATCATGATAAACAGAAAGAACAATCAAACCCTCTCCAGACTGGTAAAAGGCGCCATTTTCGTGGGGACTTATCCGACAAGAAAGCTTGAGGACGTACTGGAATTCATCAAAATCCACACAAAAATTGCCGGGCAGAATCCTCGATGGAACTCAAGGGCTGTGAGCATTTTTTTGAGCCTGTTGATTGTGTCGCTGGGGGTGTATTACTATGCAAAATCAACCAGTATGCCTCGGGAAGCATCGTTGATGGTTTTTATTTTTGTGTTTGCCTGTCTGCTATGGGTCAGCGAGGCCATTCCATTATTTGCCACTTCATTACTTATAATAGGACTTCAGGTACTGTTGCTAGCAAATCCCGGTGAATGGCAGATGCTTGGTTTTGAAAATCCTGAGCTTCAGCCAGATTTCAGGCATTACTTCCAACCACTCTCAGAGCCAGTAATTTATTTGTTTTTAGGAGGATTCATTTTGGCTCATGCCTGTGTAAAAAGAGGTGTAGATCAGACACTAGCTACCTGGGTACTGAAGTACTTTGGCAAAAGTCCATCGATGCTTATGCTTGGAGTAAGTGGATTTACGGCGCTGTTTTCGATGTGGATGAGCAATACAGCTACTACAGCCATGATGATCACACTGATAGGTCCCATCATGGCGCAGATTAAAGATGAAAAAAAATTTAAAATCGGTCTTTTGTTGGCCATTCCATTTTCAGCCAATATAGGGGGTATGGGAACCCCTATTGGCTCACCACCCAATGCAATTGCTCTTGGATTTTTACAGAATAAGGGAATTGGGATTGGATTTGTCGAATGGATGTTGATTGCTGTACCTATAGTCATTATATTGATTGGTGCGATGCTGCTTTTTATAAAGTGGATGTATCCACCAAAAATTAAAAAAATATTCGTCGAACTAAACCCAGGAGATTTGGATCCAAAAAAGGTATTTGTAATGTTTATTTTCATCCTAACTGTAGGGCTATGGATCACTGAAAAACTTCACGGTTTGCCCACCAGTGTAGTGGCTCTCATACCAGCTGTAGTATTTTCGGTCACCGGGCTAATTACAAAATCGGATATAAATGGACTGGAATGGAATGTATTAATTCTCATAGCCGGTGGTATAGCACTCGGAAGAGGGATGACAGATACCGGTCTCGACAGAATGGTGATTGGATTTCTGCCAAAGGACATACATGTGCTGCTTTTGGCCATTATGTTATTTACACTCTTGCTTTCAACTGTTATTTCAAATACTGCAGCAGCTAATCTGGTGATTCCAATCGGCATTTCAGCTGCCTATTCAGACGGATTTGCTGATGTGCTTCTTGCCCGAGAAATTGCATTTTTTGCAGCCATGTCGGCATCTTTGGCCATGGCATTACCGGTGAGCACACCTCCCAATGCACTAGCATACTCCACCGGCTTTATCCAAAGTAAAGAATTTGTCAAAACTGGGGTATTTATAGGTTTCGTGGGTATTGTTTTTGTTTATTTAGTTGGTGGCTTTTTGTTTAATTTAATTTTCTAGTATTTTGGATATATTCCAAATAAAAAACTCCTCCGAAAGCATAGCAGATTATATCGATAAAATCACGGTAATGAATAGTGTATACTAAAGGCAAGTACCACTCAAAGTACACTGAAAACATTACAACTACAATGCCAACCTGAAAAGAAGAATAAAGAGATCTGTAGGTTGGATTGTGGAGAAAGTACATTATATATTTTGTCACAGACAAAGTTATTGGAATGGCTAAAACATCATCGAGGTATGAGTGAATTATTGGTATGTAGAAACCGAATTTTTCAATTAATTGATTGAACAAAAAAATCAATAGTAAAAGAAATTCAAATCTACCATAAATTTGCAAATTACTTTTCAATAAAGATACAATTCCGGACATCAGTCAATGTACTACTGAAGAAGCAATATACATGATTATAGATACTATTCCATAGACAATCAATTGAAAGAAAAAAATAATGTATTTCCCAGCTTTTATAGGCCATCCATCACTCTTCCCGATTTTGATAAAAGGGAAGCCTGTCCGAAGGGGTTTTTTTAATATTTCCCTTTCTCTATTGATTTCATGGTGATGTTCATAACCACAGTATAGACATTGAGGTTTATCGTTATCAGTCCATTGATGACAATTTCTGCACTTTATGGTATTCATCCAGTCAGATTATAAATTATATTTGGATGATAAAGAGGGAGAGTATTCCAAATAACATAGTTACTTTCATCCACTTTTGCGATTTGGAATATTTATTTGATGAATTTTGAAAAAGCAAATAAAAAATATATGCCCATGGCAATATCAATAAACAGGAAATGTATATATAAAGATAGACAGATTTGACCATATAGGCGGCATAAAGAGTGATTGAGGCAAGCAAAACCATCAATATACGAACTATATGAAGTGTTATTTGTTCTCCGAACTGGATAGGCGCTGTAGAATATCCGGCAGAATGATCTCCTTTGCAGTCTTCAAGAGTCTTGATAAGTTCCCGGATTAAAGTAGTCAGAAAAGCAAAAAAAGCAATAAAAATATGCACAATTAAAATAAAATATTTAAGTGCTGATGAATGTTTATGAGATGTTATTACTGGCATAATATCAAAAAGCAAGACTGTGATAATGCTTAATCCGGCTAACAATGCAATAATAAAATTTCCAATTAGAGCTTTTCGCTTCAAATCAGTTGCATAAAGATAGAGCAAAAGAGCAGTCAAAACCGGAATGGAAAAGTAGTTAATCCTATTGATGATAAGAGATAAATATAGTGAAATAATTAATGCGAAAATGGTGAAAACAAAATATAAATTCCATGCGTATTTTTCACTAATAAATTTATTGATAAAAGTTCGTTCAGGCTTATTAATCTTATCGGCTTCTAAGTCAAAAATATCATTGACAATATACCCGGCAGCCATGAGCAAAATAGTAGCTATTATACCCAAAGCAAATTGGAAATGACTGAGAGCTGGTGTCATGCCAAACGGGATGACAAATCCGTACCTTAGAAACAACTGAATAAATGCTGCAAGAGCGAGATTTTGCCAGCGTACGAACATTAAAAAACGAGCCAGGTTCTTCACCAGGTGTGGCATTGAGAATCATTCCACCATTGGCGCACTCTTAGGGCTTGCTCCAGGATATCTCTTACGCATCCATTACCGCCATTTTTAGGTGATACGTAATGTGAAACAGCTCTGATTTCAGGAGCAGCATTGGATGGACAGGCGGCCAGACGAACCTTTGTCATTATGTTATAATCGGGTAAATCATCACCCATATAACAAATTTCTGCATCAGAGAGTCCGTAACAGGCTTTCAGATCGCAATATGCTTCCATTTTGTCGCTGGCATTCAAATACAAATCGACTACTCCGAGATTTCTCAAAATTTCTGAAACTCCTAATCCGGATCCGCCACTTATAAAAGCTACTTTCAATCCTTTTTTTATCGCCAGCTGAATTACAAAACTGTCGTGTGTCGTCATATTTCTAACTGCTCGACCGTCGGGCAGTACATGGATTCTTCCATCGGTTAAAACACCATCAATATCAAATATAAAGGTGGTTATTTCTGGTAGTATTTGTTTATAATTCAATTGCATAGAAGTTAAGGATGCTGTTGGTTATCGATTGATACAGATTTTTCAGAGCAGGTGTTTTTATGATACTTTCATGCTGACGAATGGTTGCTACATCAGCTCTGCGCGCTGGTCCTGTTTGCAGATTTTTTAGGTTGTCATGCAGAATGTTGTAGTACGTCTGCTCAATCAGTGGCATAAGAAAATCTTTGGAGAGGTTTTGACTTTTGAGTTCCTCTTCAATCAGTGTGTGTAAGTGATGTACAAAATTATTGGCCGCTACGGCTAACATGTGCATTTTGATTCGGTTTTCATAAGTTGTTTTAAAAATATTAAGTCTCTGTTCCTGAAGTGTGTGAAGAAAAAAGTGATCATCTGAGCACTCGATTACCAATGAAATTTTTGAGAGGGTGTAAGGCAATGACAAAGAGGCCACCGGCCAGATAACTATGGGAGAGGCATCTGTATCTGTGATTTCCTTTAGTGAAGTGGCACCTGATAGGTGGCATACGCCTTTTGTTGCCAGCATTTTGTATTTCTGAAACGTATCTGCAATTCGTTCATCAGGGACGGCAAGCCACAACATGTCTGCCAAAGGAAGCTCATCTTCATCTGTTAATATGTTGATTTCCTGCAAATCTGCTAATTTGCGAAGAGCCTGATTTTTATTTCTGGAAACCACCGAAATGGACACAAAAGGAAGGACTTCTCTCAATAGTTGTATGACAAACCGCGCTGCATGCCCACTGCCGATGATTAGGTGATTATTCATTTTGGCTGATCCAATATTGAATGTGTTCAAAGGAAATAGGATATGTTTTGATGAAATCTACTGCACGTTGAAGATCAATTGAAAGTTCGCGGTCATTTTCAATAGGCGGTACTCCATCTCTGAACAAGGAAAGGAAATCTTCGAGATGTTGGTTGATTTTTCCTTTTCTAAACACTAGAGCCTGTGAAGCTGCAATCAATTCCATAGCGATTACGCGCTCGACTAAATCCACTACCTCCAGCAATTTATTAACTGCATTGGCACCCATGCTCACATGATCCTCCTGGCCATTGCTAGATACAATGCTGTCAACAGATGCTGGTGTACACAGCTGTCTGGATGCACTCACAAGAGCAGCAGCACTGTATTGCATGATCATAAGTCCACTATTTAATCCGGGATTCATCACCAAAAAGGGAGGAAGGTCTCTTTGTCCGGAAAGTAAGATAAATATTCTACGTTCAGCAATATTGGCAAGTTCGTGGATGGCAATCGCTGCAAAATCGGCAGCATAGGCCAGAGGTTGTCCGTGAAAATTGCCTCCGGACAGTATTACTTCTTCGTTGCAAAAGAACAGAGGATTGTCGGTCACGGAATTTACCTCAGTAAGAAGAAGATTTAGCGCATAATTCAACGTATCGAGGGTCGCACCCAGTACCTGTGGAATGCATCTGAAGGAGTAAGGATCCTGAACCCAACTTCTCTCCTGGTACTTAAATTCGCTATCGTTGAGTAAACTTTGAACGAATTGAGCTACTTTTTGCTGACCTCTAAATGGTCTGACTTCGTGAATCAGTGCATCAAAGGGTTCCCTCCTGGCCAGAAAAGCTTCCAGGGATATTGCGGAAATTAAAGCAGAAAGATGAAAAATTCTAAATGCTCTTACCAAAGCGACTGTCAAACCAGCTGACATGTATTGTGTGCCATTGAGCAGGGCTAATCCTTCTTTGGACTTAAGGGCAATAGGAAAGCCTGCACTTTTTAGAAGTTCACATTCTGAAGCTCTTTTTTTTGCGGTATTTTCATATACTTCTCCGGCCAATAGCAGTGGTAACGAAAGATGGGCAAGAGGGGCCAGATCACCACTAGCGCCCAGAGATCCATACTTAGGGACATAAGGCAAAACATTGTGATTTAAAAGTGTCATCAACCCCCGAATGGTCGCTGAAGTCACTGCGCTGTACCCTTTGGCCAGAGAAATGATTTTTAAATACAACATATACCTGACAATTTCATCTCCGGCATAAGGGCCTGTGCCGCATGCATGCGATACTACAATGTTGCGCTGCAAATCGGCTAATTGGTCCTCGCTGATCTTTACGTTACAAAGGGAACCAAAACCGGTATTTACTCCATAAACTGGAGATTGAATTTTAAACATCACCTGTTCAAACTGTTCTCTGGTAGTTTCTATCCGATGCCATACTTCCGGGGCCAGAGATATCTGAACGTTTTTGTGAAAATAAAACTCATAGAGTTGTTTAAAATCAATCCAATGAACTTCACGTATTTCCAGATGCATTTACAAAAGTTTGTGAAGACAAATGTACTAGTACGAAAAGCTTTGGTTAGGACTGACTTTTATAGGTTTACAGGCAATTTTAGCATTCTGTGTTTCTCATTTGTGTTTGTTGCCTCTGGAGAAAGGTTTTCAAGGCCAGCCTGTCGTTTTCAAAAGTAAGCAGGTTGCACGACGATTCTTCAAGTGGTAAATAAAGTATCTCTAAAAGAGCATTGTCTTTTTTAACTGGAGTTTGTTTTCTGATGGAAAGATTCTCTTTTGAAGTCACGATGTAATATATAGTCACAACCGACACTTCCGGATTGAATATGGAGATGATGGGTTTTTCATAAATGAAGAACAATTCATAGGAAAAATGACGCATTCCTAACTCTTCGTACAATTCGCGTTTAAGAGTGTCTATGACCCCTTCACCCCAGACCATACCGCCACCCGGGAATTTTAACAGTTCAAGGCCTTGATACTTCTCTCGTAAAACGGGAATTTTTCCATCTTCTGTTTGAAAAATTGCATAGACCCGAATACTCAATTTTTTTTTCATTTATAAAAATAGCCGGAGGGAGGGTAGTCCCTCCGAACTTTGATATTTGTTGTACGGATTATCTCGTCAATGTAATGGTACCATTATAGCGTTCCTGACCAACGATTAACTCATAGAAGTAAACTCCGTCAGCAAGGGCTTCGCCGGTGTTGTTTCGTCGTCCGTTCCAGCAGGCAGATGGATTAGCTTCGTCACAGTTTTGGTAATTGTTTGATTGAAAGACAATCTCTCCCCATCGGTTAAATATTCGGATGCTTGCAGAAGGGTGTGTATTAAGTTTAATGACAATAAACACATCGTTTATTCCATCGCCATTGGGTGTAAATACATTGGGGATGGTAATTTCTTCAGGACCAGGGGGTGGAGGTGGAGGCGGAGGCGTTGTCGTGTCTACTGGGCAGGTGTCTGGTTTGACCAAATATACCATCTTCCGGAAGGTATGACCGGCAAAACAGTTGTCATAAATGAAAACTTCGACGGAGTCAAGCTCAGCCCATGTTTCCGATTCCCATAGCGTATCGTTTGTAGAGTAGGTAACGCTTCTATAGGTCCAATCGATAAAATAAGGAGGAATTCCACCGCTGTCGGGAGCTGCATTGAGTACGTACTGAAATGGAAGGTCACAATAAAACAATGTATCGGGCAATTTACTAACATATATGGGATCATTATCAACTATGTAAAAGGTACGCATAACCCCTGGAGTAAAACAACCACTGTCAGCAGTGGTAATGATAACGGTCTCTACCCCTTCGTGAATCGAATCAGCAAATGGATAAACAATTAGGCCTTTTGCCGTATTTCCAGGCTCAAAACGGATGATTCCGTCCAGCGAATCGTAATCAACACCGTTAGTAGCAGTACCGGCAACATTGTAATAAATCATTGTGGTGTCCACTGCTGGAAACAGACTTACAAAATTGAGCAATCCATAGTTGCAGCCTTCAATCAAAGTGCTGTCGTTAGGTGCATTGGGGAATGGGTTGGCTATTTGCAATTCTGGTTCAATACCTTTGAAACTTCCGGCTTCTAGGAAAACAGCCGAATTCAAGGCTCCGTCAGATGCATCTGCGATAGCCATTTTAATTGTGTAGGTTTGAGCACACTGTACCTTTGCTTCAGCCGTAAGGGGCACAGTAAAGCCTGGCATGGCTACTGTGGTCATCGAAGAATTGTTAACGAAGTAAATGGAATGAGCCACAAAATTTGGATTTGCAGCCAGACAGGGTCCGGGATTCCCCCCACTGGGCACACCACTGTTTACGGTATTGATGGCAACAGGGATGTTGGTTCCTGGAATAAGTGCAAGATTGGTTGAGTTATTTGAGAAGGGGCCTGATATGCCTGGTCCACTGAGAAAAAATCCAAAGACATCGTTAAATACCGAACAAGTGAATCCAGGATATTCCCTTGAGGCAAACACGTACCGAAACTTGATGGAATCCCCCATGGGTACAAAGTCAAAGGTAATTCTGATCAGGTTGTTAATGGAAGCAGCCGGTAAGCCCATAGATACAAGCAACGCCTGTAGGTCTGGATCGCTACCTCCGGCATTCCCTACAGGTGCTGCGACAGTGCCTGGAGGTACTACGTGCTGAATGCCACCTGTTGACATCACGACTCCACTATCAAGACCAATGTTTGAATTTACCCCATTGAAAAAACCAACTCCAGACACTCCAACTGCATTTATATTGGATACTGTAACACCTGTCCCAATCAAAATATTTTGAATCAGATTAGCTACCGGTGAATACATGGGTGCTTGCTGACTTACCGATATTTGACCTTGTATCCTCCCAAGGAGAGCACTTATGATAAGTGTTAATATAGTAATAAATCTTTTCATAATTTATCGTATTAGATAGATATTTCCT
The DNA here is from genome assembly GCF_003337435.1 of Schleiferia thermophila. Taxonomy (GTDB): domain Bacteria; phylum Bacteroidota; class Bacteroidia; order Flavobacteriales; family Schleiferiaceae; genus Schleiferia; species Schleiferia thermophila. Next base: position 264,237 of record NZ_QPJS01000001.1, on the reverse strand, counting down.
GATCTATACTCTTTTACATCATTTTTCAAAGTCAGTGTTATCTTGTACAAATATAAGCCCTGTGGAGCCTCTTGATTCTGAAAGGATCCATCCCATGAATTGTTCACATCAAAGGATTCAAATACCATTTGACCCCAACGATTAAAAATCTGTAGGTGATATCCTTCAATACCTTCAGCGTGTATTTTGAAAACATCATTTATTCCGTCCCCATTAGGAGTGAAGCTGTTGGGTATATATATGAGAAAGTCACGCCGTACATTGATGGATCGGATTAAAGTATCCTGGCAACCATATTCGTTGGATGCGACCAAAGTTATTGTATAAGTTCCAGGTGCTGAATAAATATGTTTTGGATTTGTGAGAATAGATGAATTTCCATCTCCAAAATCCCATTGATAGGCAGTAGCATTTTTTGAGTTGTTAAACATCTGTACGGCAAGCTCCACAAAGCTTATTTGCTCAGCTCTGAAAGATGCTTCCGGCTCAGGATATACATACACCACAGATGAATCTATCATCACATTACCACAAGCATCTGTAACCACAAAATAATACACCGAAGTGTCAGCTGGTTGTACAGTCATTCGGGTATCTTGCGGAAATCCACCTTGCCAGTTGTAAGTAAAAGGAGGCTTGTCACCATTGAAATTGGCTTCAATTTGTATTTTTTCGCCTCGACATATTCCATAGTCAAACGTTTCAATAGTAATTTCATTGGACTTATCAACATACAACTCTTTAAAGAGGATAAGGGTATCCGAATAACATGAGTCTGTAACATAAAAGTACAAAGTAGTATCACCTGTGATGGTAAAGGTTCGAGTGCTGCTGGTGTCACCATCGTGCCACCAGCCAAAAGTACCCCCTTCGCCTCCCGTTTTCATAACCTCCAGTGTAACAGGATCTCCCGGACAGTACACGGTATCAATTCCTGTTTTATTGAGTATTCCAGCGTTGAAGGGTTTTGGATCTCTGATCCAGATTCTTACCGTATCAAGAGGATATTGATAGCATGGACTCCATGAACTTACCAAATTAAATGACAACAATCTAGGCGGTTGAGAAATCTTATTGTTAATAGGTGTAATCCATAATGTATCGTACACTTTACCGGCTGGAATTACAAAAGAATCAGGAAATGCCACGTAATCTGTACCGGGTACAGCTGTTCCTCCCAGATTAAATTTTAAGGTCAAAGGTATCTGAGTATTAAAAGTCCGTTTTAATACAATTGGAAATGCCCCACAGCTTTCTGATATGGTATCTCCAACTATTTGGGAACCTGGAGAGTTGCCAACATGATACATTTCCAGCTTGGGTATTTTGAAGCTATTCGCCCGAAGAAATACAGCCGAATTGAGGGCATTATCAGACACATTAGCAATAGCGAGCTTAATTCGATAGTAGTTACCACATTGAACGGAAGCTACAGCCTTCAAAACTTTAGTAGCTCCATTATAAGACGTACCTGAAGGATTGTTGTTAAAATAAATGCTATGCGCCACAAAATTTGGATTAGCAGCCAGACAGATAGCAGCACTTCCACCTCCTGTAGGAGCTCCACCATTCAGTGTATTGATTGCCACAGGGATGTTGGTGCCCGGAATCAGAGCTATGTTTTGCGTGGTAATTTGATTAGCTGGTGCACCATTTATTCCCGGGCCCGTCAGAAAAAAACCAAATACATCATTAAAGCTTGTACAGGTATAGCTTTGATATTCTTTTGATGCGAATACGTATTCAAATTCCAGGGAGTCAGCGTAACTGATAAAATCAAATTCAATACGAGCAATACTGAACAGACCACCTGTAATACCCATTTGCTGTTGTAATGCCTGAAGTTGAGCATCGGTCATCGGTCCTCCAGGCCCAACGGCATTACCTCCTACCAAGGCATCCGTAGCTGGAGCAGTCACCATGAGAATACCTGTGTCAATGCCGATGTTTGTATTAACGCCATTAAACGCTCCAATTTGATTTGTATTTGGCCATTGAGGTTGAGGACCAAACCAAAAGACAATCATTGAATCCTGTACGAAGATGTTTTTCACCAACCAAAGGCCGTTTTGGTATTGACCTGTATTATTTACCACCAGCTGAGCTGATGTAAAAATGCATATCAACATTCCAAAGAGGACCTTTATAAAGGTTTTCATAATCCTAGAAATTGTGTTGTAAAATTAATTTTATTTGAATTTAAGAATCAATTATCTTTAATAAAATCCAACTTTGTTGAGTCAACTACTATAAATTTAAAATTACCACGACTTACACATTATGAAAGACAGAAATACGGGACTGATTTATCAGTGCAAAAAGGCAAATCACTTACAATCCAATAAGTTTATACTACTGTTGCATGGCTACGGCAGCCATGAAATGGACTTGTACTCTATGGTTGACAGTCTTCCTGATGATGCTCATATATACAGCCTGCGAGCACCGTTTAGCCTGCCCTGGGGGGGATTTTGTTGGTATACAATTGACTTTTCAGCTGATGGAAAGGTAACCGGGCAAAATCTGGAAGAAGCTTTAGCCTCTAGAGAATTAATTCACAAGTTTATCAATTCCATTTTAAAAGACCACGATCTCAATATAGAGACAGCTAACGTGCTCATTATGGGTTTCAGTCAAGGAGCTATTCTTGGCTATTCTGTGGCCTTAACTTATCCAGAATCTGTTTCAGCATTGGTGGCTATGAGTGGATATCTGAACCGTCAAATCCTCCCCGAACAAATGGAATACAGCCGTCTTCAACACCTCAATATCTTAATTACCCATGGTACGGAAGACCCTGTAATACCCTATGACTGGGCTAAGAAAAGCGCTGAATTTCTTGAAAAAAACTTTATCAATCATCGCTTCTATGGATATAGAGCAGGGCATTCCATTGATATTCAAGCTTTTGAAGAAATAAAAAAATTTGTTACCAAACAGTTATCCAATTTTTAATTTTTTTTAATTTTGTACTAACACAAAAAATTTTAGTAATGATGAAAAAATCACTACTCGTTTCACTATTTGCTTCAGGAATCATAGCTTCCGGGCAAAATTTTATCAGTGAGGACATAGCGTATCCACCGGTTAAAGGAATCAATGATGCCGGCGCCTGGGCTCCCTACAGTCAAACCGCATCTAAAGTGGCCAATTTAGGCATTACCATAGGTAACGGAGGCAATGCATATGGGATTATGTTTGATGCAAAAACGTACCTATGGGTACATCCCTCGTTAAATGTTGCCGGAATGGTATATCGATCAACGCCTTCCATAACGAATGATGTCTCTACAGGTTCGCTGAGATATGGATTTTCTACCAACAAAGGTTTGTCCTGGAACATCAATCAAGGCCCTCTTTGGAACCCTACGCCATCTACAGAAGTGGCGAGATATCCACAAGGAGGATTATTCAACCCTGCCGGAAATTCTAATCCCGACAGTGTATACGTAGTTTTCTTTGCTCCCGTCTTGGACAATTCTAACTCTAACTGGGGTGGTATAGTGGTCGGAAGTTCACGCGCATCTGACAATGCCAATTTAAACACCACGAGATTCAGCTCCTTTACGCCTGATGCTTCATTTGCAGTGCAGGTACCTAATGACTTTTATGTAAACAACCCACAACAAAAGGTATTCGGAATTGCAGAAAAAAGAATTGGAACTGCATACGACGATACCTTGGTACTGACGGTAGGCACATGGAACAATACATCAAAGTCTTTCACCTGGACCAACCAATATCTGCACTGCCCCATGGGAATGGATTCCAATGGCACAAAGCAAATAGCAGATGCTAAAATCGCATTTGGACCCGATGGACAGGTAGGATACATCGGAATTATCGGATATTCCGGTGATACGAATTTTTCTCCTGTTCAAGCGTTTCATCCACTTTACATGAAAACCACTAATGGAGGACAAACCTGGACAGGTCCATTCCCCATTAATCTTCAAACACTTCAGTATTCTCATGGTCTCACAGGTAGTGTTCTTGGTTCTATGCAAGCCTACGGAACCGCCAATGGATGGACGATCAACCACATATCCACAGCTTTTAACATTGATGTGGTGGTAGATGCCAACAATAACCCTCATTTTGGCGTAAACATCAATCCAGCTGCAGTTTCTACGCTGACAAGTTCAGGTGGTTCGGGATCTCCTTTCAGCATTTACTCCGCGTTTAACTTTGCTGTTGATATCTATTCACCAAATGGAGGCAGTACCTGGTCTGCCATTTTTATGGATACCATCTCATTTTTCAGAGGATTGTATGGCTCTGGAGCCAATTTGGCCGAGGACAACAGGATTCAACTATCAAGGTCTGAAAACGGTGAGTATATTGTGATGACATGGGGTGATACTGATTTTGATCTCTGGGGAAGTCCTAGCGGGGGAAACGTATTTCCCGATGTTAAAGCAAGAGGATTCAGAGTTCAGGGAAACAACATTACCCTTTATCCAATAAAGAATTTTATGGATCAAGATTTAAACTATAAGGGTGCAGGTCATCAGCACTGTTTAAGCCACTTCCTGATTGACTCTACTTCTGCAGCAATTCCAAAACTACGAGTACCTGTAGTGGTACAAGAGTATCAAAACGGAGACATTGCCAACGACTTGCTGCCTGTTACCTATAAATACTTTAACTTCGAATATACCTGGACTGCAACTTCAACAAATGAATTCTTCAACAGCCTCAGCAATCTGAGAATTTTCCCAAATCCATCTAACAGAGGGCCTGTTCAGGTGATATTCGAAAACAGTGAAGCAGGATATTATCAACTGGAGATTACCGATATCACAGGTAAAATTATCCAAAGCTCTTCATTGGGATTTGTAGGTGAAGGAATTCAACGTACACAGGTGAATACAGCTGATCTGGCCTCCGGTGTATACCTCATTAATGTAAGAGGAAACAGCGGTATAGCCACTCAACGTATGATAGTAAGGTGAGTCACGATTCTTTCGCTTTCTCTAATAGCCGCCCGAAATCGGGCGGCTTTTTATTTCTTTGTAACCCTGCTACTATACTATATGAGTGAAGTAAAGTTAGTACTATCATACAAGGAAACTATCCAAAGCAAACTGGATGAGCGAACTAAAGAATTAATAATTCATGCAAAAAATGCTTCCCAAAATGCCCATGCCCCATACTCGTCATTCCATGTAGGGGCGGCTTTGCTGCTAAGCGACGGCGAAATAGTGGCAGGCGCTAATCAGGAAAATGCAGCCTATCCCAGCGGACTTTGTGCCGAACGGGTGGCTCTTTTTAAATTTGGTTTTGACAAAAGAGACCGATACTTGGTAAAGGCTGCTGTAGCAGTGCCTCAAATCAAAGGTGAAAACCTAGTACCACCTTGCGGAGCTTGCCTTCAGGTGTTTGCCGAATATAGAGCGATGCAATCCACTCCCATCGAGATAGTCCTAGTCAATGGAAGTGGAAAGGTGTTGATAGCTCCCGATATCTATACCTTTTTGCCATTTGCCTTTACAAACCGGTCCTTTAAATACTTTATTTAAATTTCTCACAACAGCTGACTCCATCTTTGTGTCCTTAGGCACATAGTAATATGACAGGTAGTACTAATTTTGAATCAAATATTTGATATTATGATTGCCGCTCCAATTCCGGCAGATGAAGATGAGCGATTAAAAGAGTTGTATCGTTATGAAATTCTCGATTCACCTTCAGAAGAAGATTTCAACCAATTGGTAGAACTTGCATCCGCTATTTGCCAAGCTCCCATTTCCCTGGTATCTCTGATCGACAAAAACCGACAATGGTTTAAAGCAAAAAAAGGGATTGATTTGGATGAAACACCTCGGGAATTGGCCTTTTGTGCCCACGCAATTCTCCAGGACAAAGTATTTATAGTTGAAAATGCTCTACTGGATGAAAGATTTTACGACAATCCATTTGTAATAAATGACGGTATCAGATTTTATGCCGGCATACCTCTCAAAACCCGAACTGGAAAAAAATTAGGTACTCTCTGCATCCTCGATACAGAATCAAGAGATCTCACCCCACTGCAACACCGTGCACTGGAAATACTTGGTCGACAAGTGATGAATCTCATTGAGTTAAGACTCATTAACAATAAACAACAAAAACTCATCGAGCGCCTCCAAAAGCAAAAACAAGAATTAAAAGAAAAAAACGACTTTGTCAGCAAAGCTCTGAAACTATTGGCTCATGATATCCGCGGCCCTCTGACATCCATCAACGGAATTTTGGATTTAATTTCAAATGGATATCTTCACCCGACAGATGAAACTGAAACCTTCAAAGAACTTTCTGACTCGGTGCGTTCTACACTCAGAATGGTAAATGACACGCTAAAGTGGAGTTTAAATACTTCCAACCGGTCGATAAATTTAGAACCTCTGAGTCTTAAAAAACTGGTTGATGAAATTGTAAAACTCTTTCAGCTGATTCTCAACTCAAAAAATATTACACTCATCAATGATATTCCTGCCGATATCATTCTTAACACTGATCGCGATCTGTTGGAAATAATCTTGCGAAACATCATTCAAAACGCAACAAAATTTACCCAAAACGGAAAAATTCACCTGGCTGCAGTCTCTGCAGACCTTCACATCACTATAAAAGTAAAGGATACAGGATGTGGAATGACAAGAGAACAGCTCGATGCCATTAATACCATGAGCGAAATTCAATCAACTTTCGGAACGCATGGAGAAAAAGGTACAGGATTCGGACTGAAAATGTGTTTTGACCTGGTTAAAATGCTGGGAGGAAAAATAACAGCTTATTCTGAACCCGGTAAAGGAAGTGAATTCGCTATTACATTATACAATTTCTGATGATATGTAATCTTAGGGCAATACAATGAAAACGGTAAAAGCCTCCTTCCCGGTACTGGACATGTCGTGTGCTGCATGTGCCAATGCCGTTGAAAAGGAACTGAAAAAACAACCTGGTGTAAAACATGCCGAAGTTTCCTACGCATCAGCAAGTGCATTGGTAGAATTTGACGAAGAAACCATCGACCCACAACAGCTAAAAATAGCCGTCAGACAACTGGGCTATGACCTTGAAATCACTGAATACAACCACAAAAAAATTAGGGAAACTGAACTTGAGAATTTCAGGAAGCTAAAGACAAAAACCTTTGCCAGCCTGGCACTGTCGGCGCCGGTAATGGTCATTGCCATGGGATGGATACATCACAAAGCAGCTAACCTTACACTATGGGTACTTACATCAGCTATTCTTTTGCTGGGCAAAAGGTTTTTTGTACATGCTTGGAAAATGGCTCTTAAAAAGCAAGCCGGTATGGACACATTGGTAGCCATCAGTACCGGAACAGCTTATTTGCTTAGTTCGCTTATCACTTTTTTTCCGGAGATTGCAAAACCCTATTTTGGAATACACACGTACTATGAACCTGCAGCGATGGTCATCGCTTTTGTATTGCTGGGTAAATTTCTCGAGGAGCAATCGCGCCTGAAAGCCACTGACTACATGGATGAGCTGAGCTCGATGCTTCCCGACAGTGCCATCCGAATAGTCAACGGTCGTGAGGAACACACACCCCTTCAACTTCTTCGGCCGGGTGATCTGCTCCTGGGTAGAACCGGCGACAGAGTGGCCGTGGATGGCATGGTGGAAGATGGAAATGCGTGGGTGGACGAAAGTCTGCTGACCGGCGAATCACTGCCCGTAGCCAAAGAAAAAGGCCATCAAGTATTTGCAGGAGCTTTGATCGTAGATGGTAGCTTTACGTACAGAGCCCAAAGCACAGGGGCCGAATCTCGATTTTCTAAAATTCTAACACTGGTAGAAAATGCAAAGTCCTCAAAACCAGCAGTACAACGAATTGCTGACCAAATCTCTGCGGTATTTGTTCCCGTGGTTTTAACAATAAGTTTGATGACTTTGCTCTTATGGCTGATTTTTGGTGGGAAAGAATTTCTACTCACCGGGATCTCCTGTACCCTTGCAGTGCTGGTAGTGGCATGTCCATGTGCATTAGGACTTGCTACACCCACAGCGGTAGTCAATGCTATCGGGAGTGCAGCTCGAAGGGGAATTTTGATAAAAAATGCTCAGTCACTGGAAATCGCATCTACTGTGAAACATGTATTCTTTGACAAAACCGGTACAGTGACCACAGGAAAATTAAGAATAAAAAATATCAACTATTACCACCAGGATAAGAAAACCTTTGTCGACCAACTCCTGGTCGCCATGGAGATGCATTCCAATCACCCAATTGCCGGGGCTGTGTTGGAATACTTCAAAGGTCTCACTCCAGAAATTGCACTCGACCAGGTCCGATATATTCCAGGCAAAGGGGCTGAAGCCATCCATAAAGGTTTAAAGTATTATCTGGGTAGCAGCCTTTGGATGAACCAAATTCTTATACAATCCCAAAGCAAACCGTCAACAAATGAACAAAGTCATTTTTTCCTGTTTACAGACACTGAAGTGCTGGCGTCTGTGACCCTGTCAGACAGCATTCGTCCTGAAATAAAAGAAGCTGTAAAAAAACTGGAGGAATTAGGAATTGGCACAAGTATTATTTCAGGTGACAGTCATGATTCAGTGACCATGATAGCCCGGGAAGCAGGCATAAAAAACTACTACAGCCAGTGTAGCCCTGAAGAAAAACTGATAATTATTAATGATTGGAAAAAACGAGGAATAACAGTAGCAATGGCTGGTGATGGCATCAACGACAGCGCAGCACTTTCAACGGCCGACCTGGGAATAGCCATGGGCAGTGGAGCTCATTTGGCGCTTGAGTCGTCTCAGGTAATTGTCAAAGACGATAACCCCAAACATATAGCCTGGATATTTGGATATTCCAAAAAGGTTCGAACCATCATTTATCAAAATCTCTTCTGGGCATTTTTTTACAACATTTTAGCTATTCCTATCGCTGCCGGGGCATTGTATCCTTCCTTTGGCATTCTGCTAAAGCCTCATTGGGCAGGAGCCGCCATGGCGCTCAGCAGTGTAAGTGTGGTGGCAAACAGTTTAAGATTGAGAAATCATTCTCCAGACACAAAGGTCTTGTAAGCTACCTTTGTCCCCATCCAATACATGAGCATGGAGAATTTTGTTTTTCTAGTCACCCTTGACGATGATAACTCTAATGTAATCAGAGAATTAGGAATTGAAGGCAGTAAATCCCTAGAAGACCTTCACACCTTGATAATCCAAAGTTTTGGTCTACAGCCAGGTGAACTGGCTTCTTTCTATCGCACCAATGAAAACTGGGAACAATTAGACGAAATACCCCTCATTCCACTCGGGGAGGGCGACAATGTTCCACTTTCAATGAATGAAGTTTCGGTAGAAGCATATTTTACAAATCATCAGCGTCTGTTGTATGTCTATGATTTCTTAAACATGTGGACCTTTTATGTTGAAAAGAAGAAGCAGGGTCCTGCACTTCCCGTAGGCTTAATACACAGCATCGGAGTCTTACCCGCTGAGCCTCCGGTGAGATTTTTTTCTGAGGAAGACCGAAAATCAGCAAAACGAACATCAGAAGATGAATTTCTCTTCGACGAAGACGAAGACTATCCAGACGATGAAGATTTCCAGGATGGGTTTCACGAGATTGACCCCGATGAATATTAACCAATAAATTTATTATTACATGGATTCGTACGATATTGTAGTGATTGGTTCCGGCCCGGGAGGGTATGTATGTGCCATAAGGGCTGCGCAGCTGGGATTTAAGACAGCCCTAGTGGAAAAATACAATTCCCTGGGCGGTACTTGCTTAAATGTGGGGTGTATCCCCTCCAAGGCTTTACTTGACTCATCAGAGCACTACCACAATGCGCTCGAAAATTTTAAAATCCACGGCATTGAAATAGACACTCCAAAGGTCAATATGCCTCAGATGATAGAACGAAAGCGCAAAGTGGTAAATCAGACAGTGGATGGCATCCGTTTTCTGATGAAAAAAAACAAAGTAGATGTGTATCACGGCCTTGGTTCATTTGTTGATCCTCATACCGTAAAAGTGGCAGGTGAGCGCGAAACAACACTCAACGCTAAATATATTGTAATAGCCACCGGAAGCAAGCCCTCTTCCCTTCCTTTTGTCAAAATTGATAAAGAGCGCATCATTACCAGCACAGAGGCTCTTGAGCTGCAAGAAGTTCCCAAACATCTAGTCGTGATCGGCGGAGGTGTCATAGGCGTCGAATTGGGCAGTGTGTACAAACGCCTTGGGGCTAAGGTAAGCGTGGTGGAGTACATGGATAGGATAATTCCATCTTTTGATTCAGCACTAAGCAAAGAACTTTACAAGGTGCTCAAAAAGCAAGGAATGGACTTTTACCTCAGCACCAAAGTAACATCGGTAGAAAGAAATGGTGAGGAGGTCAGAGTGAGTGCCACAGCTCCCGACGGAAAAGAGGTTATATTGACCGGGGATTACTGCCTGGTAAGTATTGGACGTAGACCTTACACCGAAGGACTTAACCTTGAGGCCGCCGGACTGACAACGGACGATCGTGGTCGTATCCCTGTAAATGACCATTTACAGACATCCGTACCACACATTTTTGCCATTGGCGATGTAGTCAGAGGTCCAATGCTTGCTCATAAAGCTGAAGAGGAAGGTGTTTTTGTAGCGGAATGGATTGCCGGTCAAAAACCGCACATCGACTACCATCTCATCCCAAACGTAGTCTATACCTGGCCGGAAGTGGCCTCAGTAGGCCGAAGTGAGGAGGAAATTAAAGAGGCAGGAATCCCCTACAAAACGGGTACATTTCCAATGCGCGCTCTCGGAAGGGCCCGTGCAAGCGGGGATATAGACGGGCTGGTCAAAATCATTGCTCATGAAGAAACAGACGAAATACTCGGTTTTCACGTGATTGGAGCACGTGCTGCCGATCTGGTGGCAGAGGGTGTAGTAGCCATGGAGTTCCGAGCATCTGCCGAAGACCTGGCACGCATATCACATGCACACCCCACCTTTGCCGAAGCTATCAAAGAAGCAGCTCTCGATGCAACGGGCAAAAGAGCTCTGCATATGTAAATTCATTTTACTGATTTGCAATACAAAAAGCCGTCCGATGTCGGACAGCTCTTTGTTTTTTATTAAAACGAACAAACTATTTCAAAAACATTTTACTTATTTTTGAAGCTTTCGCTCCTTCTGAATAATCATAGAAACCTTCTCCGCTCTTGACACCCAGCTTGCCCGCTGTCACCATATTGACCAGTAATGGGCAGGGAGCATATTTTTGATTTCCTAGCCCCTCTTGCAGGACTCTTAAGATAGCCAGGCACACATCCAAACCGATAAAGTCAGCCAACTGCAGCGGGCCCATCGGATGTGCCATGCCTAGCTTCATGATGGAGTCGATTTCGGCCACACCAGCTACCCCTTCATGTAACGCAATAATGGCTTCATTGATCATGGGCATAAGAATGCGGTTTGATACAAATCCCGGATAATCGTTACAGGCTACAGGGATTTTGTCAAGCTTTTCAGACAAGGATATAATGGTTTCGGTCGTCTCATCGGATGTGCTGTAGCCTCGGATGATTTCCACCAGCTTCATGATAGGAACTGGATTCATGAAGTGCATTCCTATTACCTTGTCAGGTCTTTTGGTAGCCGCTGCAATTTTTGTAATAGAAATTGAGGATGTATTAGTTGCCAGAATGGTGTGGGGAGGTGTATAAGCGCACAAGTCGGCGAAAATCCGAAGTTTAATGTCCAAATTTTCACTTGCAGCTTCTACTACCAGATCCGCCTTGCTTACAGCCGCTTTTAAATCTGTAAAAGTTGAAATGTTGGCCAATGTTTGATTTTTATCCACGTCATTTATAACGCCTTTGTTAAGCATTCTGTCTAAACTTTTGGCAATGGTGGCCATTCCTTTTTGAAGGTTTTCTTCACTTATATCCACCATGTGCACAGAGTACCCTTTGGATGCAAATACCTGAGCGATTCCATTCCCCATGGTCCCTGCTCCTATTACAGCAATGTTTTTCATTATCTTGGATTTTTAAAAAATTTTGGGCTAAAATAAAGTGATGGCGTCTATGCGGCTGATCAAGAGAGTCGCGCTTTCCGCTATTTTTTAATCTTTTCAGGATGTAGTCTGATGAATTTTTCCCAACTGGAGGAAATTCCTGATCCGACGACTTTTCCAGACTGCTGTTGCAAATGTGTAATAGCCACTGCCAAAGCATCCGTTGCATCCAAGCCGGCAGCCTTTGGTGGTAATGCGTATTGAGCATTTAAAAGAGCGGCCACTTGTTGTTTGGTAGCGCTGCCCCTTCCGGTAATGCTTTGTTTTATTTTCCGTGGTGAATATTCAGCCACGGTCATATCTCTGTAGAGGGCAGCCGCTATGACCACCCCCTGCGCCCGTCCCAGCTTGTGCATGGATTGTACATTCTCTCCGTAAAATGGCGCCTCAATGGCTAATTCGTCCGTTTTAAAGGCATCAATTATTTTTAATGTCTCGTCAAAGATAGTCTTGAGCTTATTCAGTGGGTCTTTTTTGTCTTTTATTTTCAGTGCACTGCACTCTAGTACAGTTATGCTGTGACCTTGGGCCAGCACTACAGCAAAACCCATTACCTGAGTGCCTGGATCAATTCCTAAAATAATTTTTTTTTTAATTGTCATAATGCAATATTTGACTGTTTTAACTTTACCATGTGGAGTTGATTTTATTTACTATATTACTGTTGCCTTTTGCTTATTACATCAACCTTTTTGCTAATGCCTGGAAATTTCTTAACACAAAAGAAATTAAGAAATCAATCCTTCCTACCGGCACAAAGGTAACAGTAATAGTTCCCTTCAAAGATGCTACAGAGCAGCTGCTCGTCTGGTTGGCATCATTTGAAAATTTGCCACTGGCAGATCAAGTGGAAGTCCTTTTGATAAATGATGGCTCTGTAAATTCACTTATGAAGCTCAGAAAAAAATTAGCGAGTGATGGTAAAAAAAACATCAAACTAGTCGACCGAATTCACAGAGGAAAAAAAAGCTCTATCGAATATGGAGTGTCCATTGCCAGGGGTGAAATAATAATTTGCACAGATGCAGATACACGTCCAGGAAGGTGTTGGATAGAGGGTATCCTGGAAACATTTTCCGATGAAAATATACAAATGGTTTGCGGTCGTGTAGCTCCAGCCAACGGACAATGGTTTGCAGCGATCGATTTTATGGCTCTTATGGCAGCAGGTGAGGTCCTTATCAAAAAGCAAAAACCGGTGATGTGCTCCGGTAGCCATATGGCATTCAGACGAGGGGCTTTCATGGATGTTAACGGGTATAAAGGATATCATCACTTTGCTTCGGGTGATGATGTGATTTTACTGTACAAAATCAAAGAGAAATTCGGCCCTGAGTCCATCGGATTCAATGATTACAGGGAATCGTATGTAGTCACAGATATGCCCATTTCATTAGGTCAGCTTTTATCACAACGACAGAGGTGGGGAGGCAAGGCCATATACTATCGAGATGTATTTTCACTTCTACTATCGGTTTTAGTTTTGTACTGCTCATTGATGACCTACGGAATATTTTTTATAGCTATTCCCTCGGTACCATTGGTTCTAATGGCATTGGTGATCGTCTTGACAAAGGCATGGGTAGACGTGCGGATTATTTACAAATACGCCCGAGAAGTGCATCATCCAGTTAAACCCTGGCAAGTGGCCGCTGCCACATTGTTGTACCCAATTTTTATGGCTATCGTTTTTCTGCGTATTCTTGTCAATCCCAATCCACGTTGGGGCTAAATCTGTTTTAATTTGAAAAACATCTTTAGTTCGGGACCTGCCTATACCCATTTTTATTCAAGAAAAAACTTTTGGAAAATTGTGCTCCTAACCTTCATGGTATTAATCGGAGGCGTCACTTTGTATTATACCGAAAGTCTGGCTGAAGAACTCCGCATCGAAGAACGCAAAAAAGTAGAACTCTGGGCAGATGCCATCAACATAGCAGCCTATGCCGAGCCGGGAGAAGATTTGAATCTGGCAAATAAAATCTTGATTAACAACACCACCATACCGATCATTCTTGCAGATGAAGAGGACAACATCATAAGCACCAATAATCTATCCTCCTCACAGGAGCGCAAAATCAAAACCACTCTTCAAAAAATGAAGCAGAAAAAAAACGTGATCACCATAGATCTCGGAGACGGGCTTTTCAACAAGTTGTATTACGATGAGTCGAGACTATTATACCAATTGAGAATATATCCCAGAATCCTGCTGGGTGTGATAGCATCCTTTATGCTTTTAGCTTATGTGGCTTTCAGCAATGCACGCAAGGCGGAACAAGACAGGGTATGGAACGGACTGGCTAAGGAAACTGCACATCAAATTGGCACACCATTAAGTTCTTTACTTGGCTGGTTGGAAATTTTAAAAACCGGCGAACACGATCCGCTGATGGTTGCCGAGATGCAGAAAGACCTGGACAGGTTGCAGAAAATCACTGGCCGCTTTTCAAAAATCGGAAGTCAACCCAATCTCGATTATGGCGATTTAAGAAGTATCATAAACGAAAGCACTGAATATTTGCAATCCCGCATTCCAAAGCGGGTACAGATTCAGCAAATTTTTCCCGAACAGCCCGTAATGGCCTACTTCAATCCATTGCTTATGGAATGGGTATTGGAAAATCTCATCCGAAACGCTTTGGATGCAATAGAAGGCCATGGATTAGTAACCATTTCCCTCGAACATAAAGACAAAAAGATCGAAATATCCGTCTCTGACACGGGAAAAGGAATTCCCAGACATCTTCAAAAAGCCATCTTTCGCCCGGGATTCACGACCAAAAACCGAGGTTGGGGATTAGGTCTTTCGTTGGCAAAAAGAATCATAACCGATTATCACAGAGGCAAAATCTTTGTAGCGTATTCTGAGCCTGGTAAAGGGACAACCTTCAAAATAATCCTGCCCGCTACTCTGTAACAGACAACAGCAATCCTAAAAATCTTTCTGTGCTACTTAAAGTTGAAATGGTACCCAACTTCCTCAGGACACTATAAAATTAAAAACACCTCATAAGCGTTACTTTTGAAGCTTGAGAATTTTTCCACACCTCATGAGAGTCGCTATTGTCATCTTTTCATTGGCATTTACTTCAATTACAGCTCAAAATCAATCTCTTCCCCTCGGTGGATGGATCGAACATGTGTCCTTTCGACGAACCATAGCAGTAACTGAAACACGAAATGAAGTAATGGCTGCTTCCGAAAAAGGAATTATCATCATTGATAAAAAAGAGCGTAGTGAAATCCAAACTCTGACAAAAAGCAAAGGTCTCAGCGACATCGACATTCAGCATCTGGCCTGGTACGAACCAGAAGACCTGGTCATCGCAGGCTACAGAAACGGCAATATTGACCTGATAACTCCGACACACACCATAAGTAATGTCAGCGACATCGTTCGTTCCAATATTTTTCTTGGACGACGCAGACTCAATAAAATTCGTATATTCAAAGACCGAGCCTACATCTGTATGGGATTTGGCATAGTAGTTTTTGACCTTCAGAACCGTCTGTTTCCCGAAACACTTATCATTGGCCCGAATGGCTCGCAAATAGAAGTGTTTGATATTGCCTTTGACGAAGCAGGCAACAGAGTATTTGCCGCAACCGAGATTGGAGTTTTTTCTGCTTCCCTCTCATCCAGCCTGGTGTTTTTTGCCAATTGGACACCTGAACCAGGCATGACCACCAGACCTTTTAACCACATTGTCAACTGGGGAGGGAAAATTGTAGCCAACCGCCTTACAGGTACCAACGATGACAGTCTCTTTATCCGGGAAAACGGAACATGGACATGGATGAGCGATGTGTTTATTTCCAAAAACTTTGACCTCGAAGTCTGTAACGACGAATTACTTGTAACCAATGATTTTTCAGTAGTGAGCTATCGGCCAAATCGCTCCAAAAGGCTAAATATTGAACCCGGAAACCTCTTTAATCCAAACTTTAAACCCATGGCAGCCATCCAGGCGCGCGATGGCAACTGGTATTGGATTGCATCCGAATTAGAAGGATTGTACGGATATTTTTATCCTGAGGGGTGGTTGTTCACCTTTCTTCCTGATGGGCCTTTCGATGAAGATGTATTTCGTATGCGCTACCACAATGGGAGGTTATGGGTCGCACCTGGTGCAATTAACAGTGTATGGGGTCCGACATTCAACAATAAGGGTATTTATTTCTATGAAAATTTTGATTGGCAACACATCCCTTCCGCCCAACTACAAAACAGAACCGATATCCTCTCAATCACCCCTTCCCATTCAGAGCCGGGTACGGTGTATGCTACAGCCTGGGGACAGGGGATTGTTAAAATCTCCGACGGGCAATACATCACCACTTATAACGCTTCCAACACCGACGGTGCGCTATCGCCCGTGGTCACAGCACCGGACCAGATTCGAGCCTATGATGTAGTATTCGATTCGAAGGGAAATCTCTGGACGGCTACATCGCTCAGCGACAGACCTCTTACCCGAAGGACGCCTCAGGGTGTCTGGGAAAACTTTCCAATGGGTACCATCGCAGGAACCAATACCAATATCGGCAGAATGCTTGTGACCCGTGAGGACCAGATCTGGATGAGCATTCAAAATCGCGGCATAGCTGTGGCAAAACTCAATGACAACGGGACCCTCCAACTGAATCAGCTCACACAACTCGAAGGCAGTGGAAACCTGCCGTCTGCTGACGTCAGAGCCTTCGCCGAAGATCTGGACGGAGCCGTATGGATCGGTACTTCAGCAGGTGTAGCTGTTTTATATACCCCTCGATTCATTTTTGAACCCAACAGAAACTACGATGTTCGTCGGATTACTTTTGAAGAAGATGGAATCGTACAAGCTCTTTTGGCACAGGAAATCGTGACAGCAGTAGCCGTGGATGGCGCCAACAAAAAATGGTTTGGCACACAAAATTCAGGGGTTTTCTATACTTCCGCAGATGGAAGAGAACAGATTTTTAATTTCAATAGAAACAACTCTCCCCTTCCCTCAAACAACATTTTAGACATTGAAATAGACCGTAAAACAGGACTTGTGTACATCGCTACTGACAGAGGAATTGTTGCCTATCAAGGAGCTGCTACCGAAGGAAATGAAGAGTTTACCGATGTCTATGCCTATCCCAATCCCGTCAGGCCAGATTATGAAGGTCCCATTTTCATCAGAGGCCTGGTAACAGGTGCATTTGTAAAAATCACAGACGTGACCGGAAATCTGGTGTTTGAAACACGTGCTGAAGGAGGTCAGGCCATCTGGGATGGACGCGACTTCAAAGGTCGCAAAGTACAAACTGGTGTTTACCTTGCATACATGAGCGACGAACTGGGGTTTAATACCTATGTTGCCAAAATATTAATCGTCCGGTGAGGAAATTAAACTGATGTTTTTCCATCCTTTGAATTTTTGGTTCAGGCACTAAACCGATACTTATGAAAGATAATTTTAGTACACCTGAAAATTTTCAAGCATCGGATGAACATAGAAAATCCAACTCTTCTAATGTGGCTCATGAAATTTAAAAAGCAAATGAAGATGAAGTTATTTTCTCTAAGATAACTCATATCAAACCTGGTAATCGATAGTCCGATTTGTGAAAAATTATTGTACGTATTAACTTTCAGGAGTTTACTAATCTCTAAAAAGGCAAATAAACCCTTGGGTCTCATGTACATTCAGTTGGCTGAAATTGACGGATTGAGACAGTGTTCTTAGTTTGCAATCCATTCATTTTTAAAATTATGATTGCTGACTGGGCAGACCGATGGAGTCTTTATTTGCCTGATAAGGTTGCATTACAGGAAACCGATACCGGCCGAAAATTTACGTATGAACAGCTGAATCGGCTGGCACGTCAGACTGCTGGCTATTTGCAGAAGTCAGGCATCGGCAAAGGTGACAGAATAGGTGTCTTATCGGCATTTTGCGCTGAATATATTGTTCTCTTTCTGGCTGCCCAGAAGGCCGGATTTATTTTGGTGCCAATCAATTACCGACTCACGCCCCCTGAAGTATCCTATATAATTTCAAATGCCGGATGTAGCATGGTGTTTTGTTCAGCCGAATTGAAAAGCCTTTGGAAAGATGTACAAGCGGATGTGAAGGAAAGTTTTATTGAGGAATTATTTCCCCTATCCGAAGGTTATAACCCGGATTTATCTGTTGAAATCGCCGAAGATGACCCGATTTTTATTCTTTATACCAGTGGCACGACAGGCTTTCCAAAAGGCGCCATCTACACTCATAAAATGCTCTTTTGGAACTCCATCAACACTGCTCTAAGGCTTAAACTACACTCTGACGACAGCACCCTCATTGTAACCCCTCCTTTTCATACAGGTGGCTGGAATGTTTTGCTGACTCCTTTGCTTCACTTTGGAGGTACCGTTTACTTGATGAAAAAATTTGATCCGGAGAGCAGCCTCAAAATTCTTCTTCAGGAAGGTATTACACTTTTTATGCTCGTCCCCACTATGGTGCGTATGTTGTCAGAGACCGATGGTTTTCAGTCAGCAGAATTCTCCAAGCTCAAATATTTTATCGTAGGTGGTGAACCTTTGCCTGTAACTCTTATTCAATTGTGGGCTGAGAAAGGCGTGCCCATCAGGCAAGGGTACGGACTCACCGAATGTGGTCCAAATGTAACCTCACTTCCAGAAGAGGATGCTATCCGAAAGCGCGGCTCTATCGGATTTTTGAATTTTTATGTAGACCATCAATTAGTGGATGAACAGGGTCAGGTGATTACCGGTGAAGGCACTGGTGAGCTATGGCTCAAAGGGCCAATTGTGACACCCGGTTATTGGCAAAACCCAGAAGCCACACAAAACAGTCTGTTCAACGGATGGTTTAAAACTGGCGATGTCATATATCGAGACTCAGAAGGATACCTCTATGTGGTCGACCGGATCAAAAACATGTTTATTTCCGGTGGAGAGAATGTATATCCAGCCGAAGTGGAGAAGTACATTCAGAAGCATGAGGCAGTATCAGAAGTAGCTGTGATCGGGGTGCCTGATGAAAGGTGGGGAGAATCAGGCAAGGCCTTTATCTCCCTGAAACCCGGTCATCATCTTACTTACGACGAGCTAAGGATGTTTTGTCAAAAAGGTCTTGCGAAGTATAAAATTCCCAAGCATCTGGTGCTACTGGATACACTTCCAAAAAGTGACACCGGAAAAATCGATAGGAAAAAACTCAGGAATATGTAGGGTGTTGTACCGGTTTTTCAATATCGTACATCCATCCAAATGTGTCTTCTACCTTACCCAGACGAATATCGGTCAGTGATTTTTTTACAAGTGCCGACAAGCCATTGTCAGGAGTGGGAATTTCAATGACTTCATCTCTAAAACCTAGATGTGAAATTGGACTTATTACAGCGGCCGTCCCCATGCCAAACATTTCTGAAACCCTCTTTTCCCGGGCGGCTGTTACCAGCTCATCTACAGTGATAGGCCCCTCTTTTATGGGAAAATTCTGGTCGTTTAACAGAGTGAGGATGCTGTCGCGTGTAATACCGGCCAGAATACGTTCGCTCAAGGCAGGGGTTCTAAATACACCGTCTATAACCACTGCTATATTCATGGTACCTGATTCTTCAATCAAATGGTGATTTTTGTGATCTGTCCATATTATTTGTGTGTAACCCTCCTGCTGGGCCAGTCTGGTAGGATAGAAAGCAGCTCCATAATTTCCGGCAGCTTTGGCAAAACCCACTCCACCATCTGCCGAACGCACATATCTTTCTTCAATTTTCACTTTTACGCTACCACTGTAATAAGGACCTGAAGGACTTAACAGTATACAAAACACGTAGGAATCTGAAGGTCGGGCTGCAATAAACTCCGATGAAGCGTACAAAAATGGTCGTATATACAGTGAAAGGTTTTCACCAAAGGGCACCCAGTCGTAGTCCAGTTTTATCAGCTCTACAAGACCATCCATAAAGATTTCTTTGGGTACAGTTGGTATTGTCATCCGCTCTGCACTGCGGTTGAGACGGTTGAAATTTGCTTCTGGTCTAAAAATGCTCACCGTGCCATCCACCTTTCTATATGCTTTCATGCCCTCAAACACTGCCTGCCCGTAATGCAAAGCATGTAGCGCTGGAGTCATCGGAATTGGACCATACGGCAATATTTCCGGTTCACCCCAATTCCCATCTTTATATTCACAGATGAGCATATGATCGGTAAATACTTTTCCAAATGGTAAATTATCAAAATCCACCATATGAATCCTTGAATTTTTGATTCTTGTGATTTTCATGAAAGTATTGTATTACAAAAACTGTTTTCCCCTAGGACAAATGTAAAACCCTCAATAATTTTTTTGAATGTAATTAGGATAAATTAAGAGGTTTTGGGATAAGTTTGCCTGTCTAAATATTAGGAACTTATGAAATTTCAAAGCTGGATTTTTATTCTTTTTTTCACATTTCATATTATTTCATGCGATACCCATTCTACTGAGCAAATCTCAGCCCAGTCCGAAGAAGAAGCGGAGACTCCAACCGGAGTCTTTGGTGAGCAAATTACAGAGGAAGGAGCCATCGACGCATCTGAATTGCTTACCATCCTGCAACCGGGCGACTCCGTATTTGTGAAAGTGAAAGGAACTATCAACGCATGCTGTCAAAAAAAAGGCTGTTGGATGGATGTGGACCTCGGTAATGGCCAGAGCATGCTGGTAAGGTTTAAAGATTATGATTTTTTTGTACCTAAGAATGCTGCAGGTTATACGGCTATCATGGAGGGCTATGCCAAACTGGAAGTACAAGACATAGAATGGCTTCGCCACAAAGCTCATGACGCTGGAAAATCTGAAGAAGAAATTGCTGCCATCAACGAACCGGAAACCAGTATTACCTTTATGGCAAATGGCGTCATTATTAAATAGTCAAAATAAAAATTACCTACTGCTGGTGGTTCTGTTTATCCCAATGCTTACCGGCTGCAGCTTGGGTGAAAAAAAAGAACCTGCTGACACAGACAGGGACCTTGTGAAAAGGGCCGATATGTCCGAGCTCGCTCTTCTGATGCGCCGGATGGAAAAACTCACTGCCCAATGGAAAGAAGCTACTGAGAAAGGCAATTACACAGACATTGAGCTCCCTGACTGGCTGGAAAAAATCCATACGGCCGAAGCTACAGATCCATCGGAGATTACTGAAATTTATCATCCAATGGCAACTGCATGGCTTGAATCAGTCAGGCAGTTCAAAGATGCACCCGCTGCAGAAAAACCAAAAACCTTCAACACATTAGTCAGCAACTGTATAACTTGTCATCAGCACTATTGCCAGGGCCCCATTCCCAGAATTAAAAAATTGTATGTAGAGCCTTCCACTGATGTTTCAAATCGCTGAAACCCGCGACGGAACGCCCACAGTCATCAATACTTTGCTCAATCAATCCTACCACAGCATGCATGGAGCTCTGATGGAATCCATGCATGTATTTATTGGTGAAGGGTTGCAGTATTTTACTTCTAAATTCCAGCATTCGGTTATTCGCATTTTCGAAATGGGATTTGGCACAGGGCTGAATGCTTTGCTCACGTATCAATATGCCAAAGCTCACGGACTAAAAATTCACTACCAAGCCGTTGAAAAACACCCCCTGCCTGTTGATTTGGTTCTGAGTCTTAATCTCCATCATTTTCTTGGTGTATCGGAGACTCTGATTACTCAATTTCACCATTCTCAACATTTTCCGAATGCAGTGTGCGTCGATGACGACTTTCTGATTGCTGTCGGACATTTGGATATGCGGGAGGTTCTCTTATCTCCTGGCTCAATCGATCTGATGTATTTCGACGCCTTCTCGCCGAGTGTACAACCAGAACTATGGTCTGAAGACATAATGCGCACATGTTTTCAGGCATTGTCGGTACCGGGGGTGTGGGTTACGTATTCATGTAAAGGTGATGTTAGAAGAGCATTGATTAAAGCTGGTTTTCAGGTTGAAAAAATCCCTGGCCCGCCAGGAAAAAGAGAAATGCTCCGAGCCTTAAAAATTTAATTTCTCCAATATTTCCAGCATTGCTGTTTGCTTAAGAGGTTTGCTCAGATATCCCTTTACCTCTGGATAAGTCTGCGACTTTTCATAATCGCCGGTATCAATCGATGAGGTAACCATTACAACAAAAGGCCTTTTTTCACAGTGTTTGATCATATCGAGCATTTTATCAAGAAACTCATATCCATCCATCAGTGGCATTCGGATGTCGAGCAATATTAAATCCGGAAATTGTTCGCATATACCACCGGATATGCACTGCTCAATAAACTTCAATCCCTCGATTCCGGATAAACAACTCACTACATGGGCTGTGGGTCTGAGATTCAGAATTACTCTTTGGTTGATCAATAAATCTATTTGATTGTCATCAATTACTAAGACATTCATCCTCTGTGACTATGAGGCAAATATGACGCTATGTTCTTAACAATCCTAATTTTTGTCCTGAAAGTCCAATTTTTTTACGCCCAAGGTCTTAAGAATTTTTTTTGCATTGATTTTCAGTGTTTCTTTTACTGTCGTCACTGCTTTTTTTAAAAAGCTTTCATCTGGTCTGGGTAAAAACCTGCTGTCTCGATACGAAAATCCTTCACCTACTGAGGTGTAATAGTATGTGTAAAAAGATTTTCTGGACTCATAATCCGGAACGTGTATTTTGCTGTAGCCATGAGGTGAATTGTCATCTGTATAAAAAATAACAGCAACATTGTGAAATGGTGGAATCTTTTTAACACAGTTCTGCATTGCCACATCCCATAGCTCCAGATCTCCACCATACTCCGGTTTCCAATTTTTATTTAAGTAAATCAACAGATTTACTCTTCTCCATAGTCCTTTTTCCGGATTCATATTTACATCCACATGAACGTCTACGAAACTTCCGTTTTTACCTTGGTGCAGACCGCTGCCCAAGCTGTCGTCCGTTGACCGAAGTCCCTCTACACCAGTCACTTCACTCAACCAAATACAGAAAGCTTCACTTTGCAAAGCATCCCTTACCCGGCCAAATACCGGATCCCAACGTTCAAAATGATAGTCTTCAGCCTTGTCCTCGTTGATACTCTTGCGCTTTACATTCAGCGTTTCAAAAGGCGGGAACTTTTCATACAACTGATCTGCAATTTCAGGTATCAAAAAATTTTCAATTACCACATGTCTGCAAGGAACTCCTTCAGCAAATTGCCTTTTAAAGAGTTCTTTTTTCGCCATTATTTCTGGATTGATGACTGCAGAATCTCCTATCATGAAGTACTAATTTTAGGCAAATGTAGTGAAATCCATCTCCATGTCTGACTATGCTCAACACCCTATCTGAATTGATACCATTTCTTAAAATACAGAATGGGTAAGGGATTAAACCAAAACTTAACTGATGATTTTTTTAGGTTAATTCTATGTATGGCCAGATGACCTATTCAATGGTTCTGAAACCAAGGCTATTGTTTTACTAACACTTCCTTTGAGATTCAGCTTTTGTAACCTCTTACCTTTGCTGCCGTCTCAATATATTGTGCTATGCCTAGATATCTGACCGGTGTACAAAGTTCCGGACAACCTCACCTTGGAAACGTCCTGGGAGCCATTGCTCCAGCTGTAGAATTTTCAAAAAAACCGGATGCCGAAAGTTTTTTTTTCATAGCTGATTTTCATTCACTTACTACTATTAAAGACGCTGCACAGCGCAGAGCAAACACCCAAAGTGTAGCTGCATCATGGATTGCATGTGGATTTGATGCTGAGAAAAATGTTTTTTACCGCCAGAGCGATCTGCCAGAAGTCACTGAGCTCACCTGGTATCTAAGCTGCTTTACACCCTATCCAATGCTGGCCAACGCCCACAGCTTCAAAGACAAGAGCGACCGTCTGAGCGACGTGAATGCCGGATTGTTTAATTACCCTGTATTGATGGCTGCTGATATTCTGCTCTACGATGCCGATTTTGTACCTGTTGGGAAAGATCAAAAACAACACCTGGAAATCGCTCGCGACATTGCATCTGCACTCAATCGCACAGTAGGAAAGGAAGTTCTAAAGCTACCAGAAGCTCTTATTCGGGAGGAAGTGATGACGATACCCGGTACCGATGGACGAAAGATGAGTAAATCATATAAAAACACGATTGACATCTTTGCTCCTGAGAAGGAGCTCAAGAAACAAGTGATGAGCATTGTCACCGATTCAACACCGCTTGAGGAGCCAAAAAATCCGGATACCTGTACTGTTTTTGCTCTTTACAGTCTGCTGGCATCACCCAGCCACATTGAGGAGATGCGTAGAAAATATTTGTCCGGCGGCTATGGATATGGCCATGCTAAAAAAGAATTGCTTGCTCTGATTTTAGACCACTTTGCACAAGCACGCGCAGAATACAACCGCCTGATGGATGACCCCGCCACCCTCGAACAATTGCTCAAAAATGGAGCAGAAAAAGCGCGTGCCATAGGAAGTCTGGTACTTTCGCGTGTCCGGGAGGTACTTGGTTTTTAATTTCATCACATGAAAAATCCCCTTCGAAAAATCTACCCATATCTCCTCCGTTATAAGGGGAAGATAGGCCTCAGCCTGTTGTTTAGTACTCTGAGTATACTCTTTTCGCTGGTGTCTATAGGGCTTGTAATTCCCGTGCTACAGCTCATCTTTGGCGTTAATGGCTCAATGTCAGACTCCATAGCCGGCACCACGCTATTTGATCAGATCAAACGCGAGTTTTATCGCCAGATTGAAATTCGCCTTCAGACCACAACCGTTTCCGAAGCGCTCCTTTATGTGGTCCTTTGGGTTTTAGCTGCGTTTTTTTTCAAAAATTTATTCCACTATCTCGCTCTTTATGTATTAGCTCCCGTGCGAAATGGAATTTCGTATCAGCTGCGCAGACAGCTCCATGCCAAGCTTCTCGAGCTACCTATGGCTTTCTATGCCCGCCGGCAAAAGGGGGATATCATCTCGCGCATTACCGTTGATCTTCGCGAAATTGAAAGTGCTCTTATCACCTTGCTGGAAATGGTCTTCCGCGATCCCCTTATGATCATTGGGTCATTGGCCGTACTTCTCTGGATGAATTATAAACTGACTCTGTTTGTTCTTTTGACACTTCCTTTTGTTTCCTGGGTCATCAGCCGCATTGGACGTACCCTCAA
This sequence comes from Schleiferia thermophila, assembly GCF_003337435.1. Taxonomy (GTDB): domain Bacteria; phylum Bacteroidota; class Bacteroidia; order Flavobacteriales; family Schleiferiaceae; genus Schleiferia; species Schleiferia thermophila. The sequence goes on along the minus strand of NZ_QPJS01000001.1, from coordinate 239,029 downwards.
ACGCCAATCTACCACAGCCCAGTCGCAGCTCGGTTCTCTTATGAGTCACATAGACGAAACCATTACCGGACTCCGAATTCTTAAAGCCTTCAATGCTGAACACGTAAAACAATCGGCCTTCGAACGCATCAACGATGCTTACTATCGAACCTCCAACCGCGTCATGCGACGTTTTGACCTGGCCTCTCCCACCAGCGAAATGCTCGGAGCTGTCATTATGGCTGCCGTTATATGGTTTGGTGGACGTATTGTGATAGCTTCCGATCAATTTGGTCCTGCCAATTTTATTGCTTATATCCTGTTTTTTTATCAGATGATTCCTCCCAGTAAGGCAATAAGCAGGGCTTCCTACAACCTTCGGAAAGGAGCAGCTTCGGCAGAACGCGTGCTTGAAATTCTAGAAAGTTCCAACCCTATCACCTCACCACCTGATGCCAAAGTCATTACCGCATTTTGCGATTGCATACAGTTTCATCAAGTAAGTTTTGGCTATCGAGAGGATCTTATATTGCGAAATATTGAACTCACTATACCTCGTGGCAGCACCACCGCTCTTGTAGGCCTCTCTGGTAGCGGCAAGACATCTCTTGTCAACCTTATACCGCGTTTCTACGACATCTCCTCTGGTTGCATCACGCTTGATGGCAGAGATATCCGTACAATTGAGCTTCGCTCTCTCCGCTCACTCATGGGAATCGTCACCCAGGAACCCATCCTTTTCAACGACACTGTGCGCAACAATATCGCCTTGGGCAAACCGGATGCCTCGTGGTCAGAAATCGAAGATGCAGCCAGGATAGCTAATGCCTACGATTTCATATGCCAACTGGAAATGGGATTTGATACCATAGTGGGTGATATGGGCTCACGCCTCTCCGGTGGCCAGCGCCAGCGCATTGCCATCGCCCGTGCAATTCTGAAAAATCCCCCGATTCTCATTCTGGATGAAGCTACCAGTGCACTGGATACCGAAAGCGAACGCCTGGTGCAGGAGGCCATTACCCGTCTGATGCAAAACCGCACCTCTATCATCATTGCGCATCGGTTGAGTACCATTCGTCATGCAGACAAAATAGTCGTAATGGATCGCGGCCAAATAGTCGAGACCGGAACACATGAACAGCTCCTCCAGTTTGGCGGAATCTATTCGCGACTTATCAAGCTTCAAGAATTTTAAGTTCAACTTCAGGTGTTAGCCTTCCTGTGTAGCACCATTGGCTTTCAACAGGCATATTCAAATTAGAATCCAAGATACGGATACTGACTTGTAGTCAAAAGAAATAAAGACCTACACCAGCCGGCTCAGGATTTGCTGGCAAGTTCGAGAGCCTCGATAATGGTTTGTGCAGCAAAGTCGATCTCGTCGTGAGTGAGAGTCAGAGGTGGGGAAATACGCAAGCTGTTGGGATTAAACAGAAACCAGTCGATGATAAGTCCATTTTCAAGGCAGTACTGAATAGTCTGCTGTACGATATCAACGTCTGGCAGGTGTACAGCAAGCATGGCACCCATACCCGTGATACGCTGGATTAGTGGGTGTTGGAGCTGCGAACGGAAGCGAGCTTCGATACTTGGAGCAGCCTCCCAGAGCCGACCTTCCACGATGACTTCTAAATTGGCAAGAGCTGCAGCTGCAGATACCGGATGACCGCCGAAAGTCGTAATATGACCAAGTATGGGATTTTCGGCCAGGCTCAGCATGATTTGGCGAGGAGCGAGGAAAGCACCGATAGGCATACCCCCTCCCATACCTTTGGCAAGAAGCAAAATGTCGGGTACTATATCAAAACGATGGAAGCCAAATAACCGACCTGTACGGCCGAAACCGGTCTGAATTTCGTCGAGAATCAGGAGTGCTCCGGCGGACGTGCAGCGCTGTCGGATTTCGGCAATCCAGTTAGGGTCAGCCGGGATGTAGCCAGATTCGCTTTGGACCACTTCTGTAATGACAGCTGCAGTACGGGTGGTAATGTAGCGCAGGTGGTCGAAGTTGTTGTATTCAATCATTCGGCATCCCGGAATCAGAGGTCTGTAAGCTTGTTTAAATTCCTCTCCCCCCATAAGGCTGAGTGCTCCTTGAGTGCTGCCATGATATGAATGACGACAATACAGGATTTCAGGACGGGCAGTAAAACGTTTGGCTAGTTTAATAGCTCCTTCAGTAGCTTCGGCCCCGGAATTGGTCAGATAGACCATATCAAGTGTGGTGTGGGTATGCCGGTGAAGCGCCTCCGCCAGGCGTACCTGAGGATTTTGAATGAACTCACCATACACCATGGTATGCATATACGTAGACGCCTGCCGACTGACCGCTTCGACTACTTTAGGGTGGCAATGACCGATGTTACTTACGGATATTCCACTTATCAGGTCGAGATATCGAACTCCGTCGGCATCGTAAAGGTAGTGTCCATTTGCGCTCACGATGTGCAGCGCCAGGGGTGAGGGAGAGGTAGGCGCCAGGTGATTGTAAAAGAGTGCCCGTATACCGGTAGTAGGCATGAGATTACAGATTTTCAGATGCGGTAAGGTACTTCTCTTTCTGTGAATGTGATGCCATATGTTTTTAGTTCATCAAGCATAGGTTCATAGATTTGAGGAGTAGTGGGGATCTGTACACCGGTTTTAAGGATTTTCCCTTCCATGATGAGGCGGGCCGCAATGGCCACTGGTATACCTACGGTATGTGCCATGGCAGTATTTCGATGATCGACCCCTTTAAAAACCATGTGGGAGGTAATCATGCGACGTCGTCCATGGAGTTCGAAGCCGAATTTATGCCACATGACGATCATGTCGCGGTCACCGGGTTTCATTTGCCATTTTTCTTCCAGAATCGCCTGGAGGATTCGAGCCGGGGTGGGTTTTTCCAGGGCTTTTTCAGGCAAAGGAATGTCCTCAAATAGTCCTAGATAACTGAATTTTTCAAGCAAATCTGCCTGGTCTTGCGGTATGTTCATATAGTGCATGAGCTTAAGCTCCACGGAGTCCGTAGGATGATATGCAAGGAAGGAGTTGAGAAACTGTCTTCGGGTGAGGGTATGCGCTTTCTCCATCAAATAGGAATCATCGGTCATGCCGAGCTTCACAAAAATGTCCCAGGCGCGGCAAAACCCGGGGCGCCTGAGTGTACCTCTGTAAATGGTGGGAATGTCATCGAGCCCATACACAGACCGGTAGCGAAGGCTATCGCGGTTGGCATATCCTTCGAAGCGTCCATAATTTTCAATGTCAATCAGCTCTGTACGCCTGAAGACCATATGATAGGGAATGTATTTGTACTGCCCTTCCTGGATGAATTTGACGGCTCCACCACTTCCGGCAAGTACGACATTCCGGGGGTTCCATGAAAATTTATAATGCCAGGGGTTGTCGTCCGATTCAGGAGCAGGCAGACCACCGGTAAAACTCTCAAAGATGAGCATACGCCCCCCTAGACCGGTGATGTGATCGATTACCTTTTTTGCGCTGATGTGGTCGATTCCAGGGTCTACCCCAACTTCGTTCATAAGAATGACTCCAGCATCCACTGCTCTTTGATGGAGCTGTTGCATCCCTTCGGACACATAAGAAGCAGTAACCAGATGCTTTCGGAGAGCTATACAGTCGACAGCCACAGGCACGTGCATATCGGCCGGGAGCATACTGATTACTAAATCGGCACCGGCTATGGCTCTCACGCGGCTTATTTCGTCTGTTACATCGACTTGTAAGGCCTCTGCGCGTGGATTGTCAGCAATTTTTTCATGGACCAGGCTGAGATCGAGATCGGCTACCTGGATCTTCCAGTTTTTTTGTTCGGCTATGTTGAGCATGTAATTGATAAGGCTCAGGGTAGATCTACCTGCGCCGATAATAAGTACCGTTTTCATTAATTTTCAGAAGATTGGCTGTCAATCAGGGAATTCATCCATATCAAAAGTATTACGCCCACAACAGCTAATGGGAAAGATATAAGTGGAGAAAATTCAGGTTGAGTTATATCGTCGGTCCAGCCAAAATAATAGACCATAAATAGCGATAGAGCATTGTTGAGCAAATGCATGGCAATGGTGGTGAACAATGAGCCGGTAAGATAATACACATACCCGAGCAGCAATGAAAGTACAAACATGGGCAGAATGTTGTAAAACTGCCGATGAATGAGCGTGAATATGACGGCAGTAAGCAAGATGCCAAAGCGTGCACCAAACTTGCCAATCAGTAAATTTTGCAAAGCCCCTCTGAAGACCAGTTCCTCACCAACGGCGGGTAAAACAGCTATCAAGATAAGATTATAAAGCCAGAGAGAAGTATTTTCCGGTTCGATCATAAGCTTTATCTGATCCAAGTTGAGCTTTTGAAGGTAACGGAGGTTGGCTTCCAGAGTGGCCATTGATTCGGGAAAGTTGATTTGGTTGTTGAGCCATTGAAGCCACTCCGTGGCGGGAAGCAACATGGCCATTGAGCCGATGGCCATAAAAAAAATGGGAGGGCTCGGCAGTGACTTAAGATCCAGTCCAACCTGGTCAATGGACTTTACGATGCGGGCGAGAAAAAACCAACCGCCACCGACAAATCCCAATCCAGAAGTCCAAAGCTGGATGTATCGCAAGAGTGCTCCTTTCAGCGGGTGTTCTTTGGTATCAAGGATGATATCTGCCACCTGGTCTACAGAGATTTTAAAAACCAATGGAGCCGTGAGCGAGGCTATGAAGGATCCGATGAAAATACCAGCAAATACGCTTGCTACCAATGATAGCAGCGTGAGCCAAAAGGGTTTAGGTCTGTACTCCTCGGGTTGGTAATCTGTTTCTTGCATATTAGAGAAAAATATATTTTAACACATTAAGAGACTTTGGCTCTCCAAAGCCCGGAATGTGGAGGCGAAGATACAGCAAGAGGACATCGAGTAATTCGGATTTAAAGCCGGAGCTCTGAGTAATGAACTGCTCATCGGGCTGGTTAAAGAGCGTATGAAGTAGTTCAGTAATTTGCGGGGGGCTTTTATACGGATGAGAGGGTTCAACGGCAGTGCTGATGCCTTCAGCCAGATCGAGCCAGGCATGATGTGGAAGAATTCTAGGGGCTATGCCGAGTATTTTGATCAATTCTGATAGATACCAAAGTACCCGATACCCCTGCGCTCCTTTATATTGGTCAAGCTGCCCTATCCATGTGACAGTAAACTCAAATAAGGGCTTAAGCGGCTGAAAATCGTGGAGGCTGCGCTGGAGCACCTCAGCGACAAAAAAAGACAACGCACGAGTAGAAGGATTGGTAAAAAGCGATTGGGGTGCAGGCTCAATGGTAGCATCTCGGATATAATGGAGTTGGCGATTTGCACGGATATCTGCTGATACTTTAAGCACTACAAGAGGTTGCAGGTAGGAGGGTTTAAATATGGCATTTTTGCTGTGCAATCCTCTGACCAAAAAACTCAATTTCCCTTCCAAATCGGTAAACGTCCGGATCACTACTCCCCCACTTCCAACAGGGACAGAAGATAATACAATAGCATTTAGTGAGCGAAGCATTCGGATTCAAAAATAGGTACCAGTGTGTTATTTAATAATGTTGTATGTAAAAAGCATTATCGACTGTTTAGGGTTGTACTTGACTTTCTTTTCCAGCTTCGTATGTATTGGTGCTGAGGAGATACTGTTAAAGCAAACCATTAAAACGCACCACCTGATGGAGTGTATCTAATCCTTGCTGACAAATAATGTTTTAAATTTTTGTCTGAATTTTTTGAAGCAATATTTCAGTTAAGGTAACATCTTCACCGACCTTTTTTCCCAGGGCAATGGCTCTCTCAGCCCAGTATTTGGCCTGGTGGTATTTTTTGCTTTTGTACAACAGATGGGCCAAGGTATCGGTGTTGTAGTAGTTTTCATCTATTGAAATGGACTTTTTGGCCCAGAGAATAGCATATTTAAGCTCTTTTTTTGTGGGCTCAGCATTTTCTGCGATTTGCCAGGCTGCATTGTTAAGTTCGGTTTCATTTTCGGAATATCTCATAAAAATTTTATGGTCCAGCTCAAGAAGTTTTCGGAAATTGTTTTGATTTTTTTTAGCTTTCCTTTCGGCAAGGAGTTCAATGCGCTTTCGGTCAAATGTCCTGCTCTGTGTAGATAAGAAAGTCTCGGCTGCTGAATTGTCGTAGGTTTTATCGTCAATTTTATGAGCAAATGAGCTAGCCAACTTTTCGTAGAAAAAAGATTCAATGGAAGACTTAAAGTCAGGTATATCTGAATAGACGTCGAGCAGATTCTGATAGTTGGCAAAAAGTGCCCGGGTGAAGTCATCGTTGCAGTCGTTGGTTTCGCCGGAAGCAGTTAAGATTATGAAAACAAGCTCAGGATTTTTCCAATCATCGGGCTGCATCATGGGAAGCAACTGCCGAAGCCTTTTGGTATCGATCTCTCCGGCATTAAAAAGGGAGATGAGGTACTTCACCAGAGAACTCTTGTCGACTTCAGAGGATTGTTCGACCTTGGTTCTGAGTGTAGAGAGCCTGTTTTCGCCGGATACAATAGGGCGGGTCTCCTCTAGAAGGCGGACAGCTGCCCTGGCTCCCAAAAGGCGATGGATTTCATTGCCTTCGTTGTCGAAATACAATAAGGTAGGGAAAGCTGTGATGTTGTACTTTTTGGAAAAATCGATGCCTTCTCCCTTTTCCATATCGAGCTGAAGACTCACAAAATGCCGGTTGTAGTAATCGCCGAGGTCCGGGTCAGGAAAGACCTCACGAGCCAGCCATTTACACGGACCACACCACACCGTATAGGCATCTACAAACAGGAGCTTATCCTGTTCTTTGGCTTTTTGTAATGCTTCAGCAAAAGTGGAATTCTCAAACCGAATTCCTTGAGATACTGAAATGTTTACAATGAAAAAGAGAAATAAAGCACCGAATTGTTTCATTTGATAATTTTACATTTAGCTTAGAAAAATTACAAGTCAAAAACAGAGGTCTTCCGCTTGCGGATGTAGAAACGGATTTCTTTGATAAACAAAAGAATCATGTAGATAATAACAGGGGATCCCATGGTAAGAAATGCTGCGTATATAAAAAACAACCGAATGCGAGCGGCCTGTATGCCCAGGTAGTCTCCAAGTCGTTCACAGACTTCGAATCCAAACTTTTCGAAAAAAGATCTGATGTATTCGATATCTGCTCTCATACCTTGCCTGTATTTACTATGAAACAAAGTAAATACTTTTTGCGAAGTGTAAGCCTGTTTTTTGCGAAAAAAAAAGGAGCTGGTTTTCTAAATAAAGGGGTAAGGTACTCTGTGGATACCTCTATGGCCGAGAAACTGATTGTAATTGCAGGAGGGATTATCCAGAATTTGGTTGATGAAATATACCTGGTATTTTGGCCGACTCCTGAATTGGTTTTGCTCTGTGAACAAAACCTTTTCAATAGAATGGGAAAGGCTTTTAAGCTGAGGAAGAATGTATTGTAGAGGTTCCGGGAAATTATATTTAATGCGGGCAGACGGGAATTGACTGTGAAACTTGATTTCTGCACAAGTTGCTGAATCAGCCAAATACAGCCAAACCTATCGGTTTTGATTTATGAATTTACTTACTGAGATTTGATGATTTTGTAACCGATAGAGCAGTACAAACATTTTTTCCGCAGACAATAATTGTTTTTTAGCTCCAGGAGACCTTGGCTTTCGAGTGCACTTTGATTGGTAAAGCCATAAGTGCTCATCAATCGTGTGATCCGATTGCTTTCGGGTGGGAGTGTTTCGAGCCATTCGATGGCTGCCTCTTGTAACTCATGACGTCCGCTGTATTTGCTAAAACCCGTCATTACGGGTAGTACGGCATTGATGATAATACGCCCAACCAGGTCGCGCCCTACTGACCTGGAATGAGGAGATGATGATTTTACACCGAAGCGATAGTGCTCCGACCAGTATGGCGATGCCGTAGTGGTAAGTAGGTGTTGCACGGCAAGTAAATCCGGCAGTTTGAAGACTGCCGAAATTAAAGCTTCCCAACGGCTGAAGACGGCAGCCAATTGCGAAAGTCTTAATGTAGGAAAGCTTACTGGCTGTAAGCGGTGAAATTTCCATACATGAGCCGGAAGTACATCGGTGATTTGATATTTGTGTTTGAGAAAATCGAATTCTAAAAGAAGCTCTTGTGTGTAGGGGTCGGTCGGCTCTGCAGGAAGCAAGGAAGCTACTCCATAGAGCAGGGCTTCCAGAGATACTCGCTGGTCGGAAGATTTCAAGAGATATTGCAAAGGTATTTTGCGGGCAAGCGAGCGCATAGGCTCGGAATTGGCTTTCAGACCAAAGGCGGTAAACAACTCTATCTGAAACCATCGGTGAAAGTCAAAATCAAGCTCTTGAAGAGTGGATAGCTTTTCCCGGTATTTGTTCTCCATCCTTTCTACTGCTGTACGATGTACCATGGCCTGCAAAAGGTTGGGTGGTACACTGGAAATATGTGCGTGACAAGGTATGTCGTCGGCTGAGTGAAGGAGGTGTTCTGCCCGGCTGATGAGTTCTTGGTCGATAAGGTCCTTCAGCTCAAGTACCGGAAGACCGGCAGGGCAATCCTTCTTGTCGTGGACTGCTACTACATGTAGCACTACATTCTGGTAAGCCTTGTCGGTGTGATGGCCATGACGATACCAATCTGATGTTCGTATGTGCACTTCTACATTGCCCGCCCAAAGTTGTTGGTCGATGCGTATGCGGGCATTTTGAAAATCAGGGCCGGAATCTGTGTTGTAATAACCGGGATGAAGGATTTCAATGGGCTTGCCATCTGTAGTGAAAAGATTTTGGGCTGGAAAAAGTCTGTTTTTCCAAATAAATTGCAAAATGGCTTCGTTGGTGGGCTGCATTTTGGCAAGGTAAATTCCTTGGATAAAGGTACGGAATGGGGGCTTGACGTTGTTAAACAAGTAAGAAAAAGTGACTTTTGTGTATTTTTTGGCGTGATTTTTTCGATTAATAAAAAAACTTAAATCATTGATTATGAAAACTATAAAATTAGCAGTATCGCTCCTAATTCTATCCGTTGTACTCCCTGGCTGTGCAGTAATCAGGCAAGGCGATGTGGGAGTCAAAAGAACTCTGGGAAAAATCAGTAAGCGGGAGGTACAGCCTGGTCTGACATTTTACAATCCTTTTTTTACAACCATACTTAGGGTACCAACAAGGACCACGAATATTGAGATCCGAATGGATCTTCCGAGTAAGGAGGGATTAAATGTAAAGGCGGATATTTCGATTTTGTACCACGTAAATGAGCGAAAGGCGACGGATGTGATTGCAACGATAGGAAAAGACTTTGAAACCAGCATGATTTTGCCGGTCTTCAGGGCTGCTGCCTCGGATGTGACTGCCAAATACATGGCAAAGGACATGCACAGTGGCAACCGATTGGGAATTGAGAATGAAATCAGAAATACAATGGCTGAGCTTCTGGAGCCACGTGGATTTGTGATTGAAGCTGTGCTGCTGAAAACCATTCAGCTACCTCCCGGTCTGTACAGGGCTATTGAAGAAAAGCTTGAAGCCGAGCAAGATGCAGAGCGAATGAAGTTTATACTGCAAAGAGAAAAATTGGAAGCCGAGCGAAAACTAGTAGAGGCACAAGGCATCAGAGATGCCAACAAGTTGATATCGGAAGGGCTGACACCGGCTATTTTACAATACAAGACTATAGAAGCCTACCGCGAGTTGTCGCGCTCTCCAAATACCAAGATTATAATTGGCAGTGGAAATCAGCCCATCATCATGCAGCCCTGATCCTGGTGGGGTGAATGGCTGATTGTTTCTGCGTGAGGCGGCTGGAGGACACCCGCCAGGGTGGTCCGGCAGAGCGGGTGGCACAAGCACCCACTCTGCCGGACGGAACTCCGAAAGACGCCGACCCTCACAGAGCGAAAGCGATGTGAGGGGCACGCCCAAATACAAAAATCCCATAGTATCCGTCATAGCTCTGTAGCTTTATGGGTTGTTTCCTGTACGGGATGAAAGGAGGTTTTTTTAAGTCAGGTGCGAAAGGATGCGCCGGGCCAGTATTTCGGCGAGCTTGATGTGACTCTGATGGGACCAGCCAGCGATGTGAGGTGTGATCAGGACGCGTGGATGCTGGTAGAGATAGTCGAGATGTTGATCGGACTGAAGTCCTTCGAAGGAGGTTTTTTCGTGTTCGAGCACGTCAAGACACGCGCCGAGTATTTTGCCCTGAGTAAGTGCTGAAACCAAATCGGGAGTCCTGACGCAGGGTCCGCGGGATGTATTAATGAGATAAAAAGGCTTGTGGTGTGCTGCGATCCAGTGACTGTTGATAAGGTGGTGGGTTTCAGGTGTGAGGGGGATATGGAGGGAGAGAATATCAGCCCGATGCTGTAGTTCGGTGGGGGTGGATTCGATGATATTTTGATGGGAGAATCCGGATTTGTATTTGTCGTAAACGAGGATTTCTGTATCCGGGAAGGCTGCGAGCAGGCGGGCGAAGGCGGAACCAGTATTGCCATATCCTATGATTCCGATAGTTTTGCCGGCGAGTTCTTCACCGCGATTGGATTCGCGCTGCCAAATGCCGCATTTGACTTGTGCATCGGCTCTGCAGATGTGGTTGAAGAGTGTAAGCAACATGCCTAGGGCATGTTCGGCAACGGCCTGGCGGTTGCCTTCCGGTGCATGTACGCAGGATATTCCTTTGGATTGGGCATAGGCGACATCGATATTTTCCATACCACTGCCGTAACGGCCGATTACTTTGACAGTGGGCGGTAGAAGGTCGATAAAGGTTTTGTCGATGAGAAATCTGCTGCGAATGACGATGGCATGGACTCCGCGGAGGTAGGATGGTAGTTGGTCGGGTTGAACTTTTGTAAAATCCAGGACTTCGGTCTGATGAAGCTTGCAGATTTGCAGAAATTGTGGGTGAACGCTGTCGAGAAGTGCTATGGTGTTCATTTTCGGTATTTATTGCCGGTGATGTGGCGTTGTCGGTCGCATTTGTGTGTTCCTACCCGAAATCCTCTAAGTGCCTGGTGTTTAGTAGAGCGTCCGGAGACTCGTTTTCGCCATAATCGGAAGGAGGAGGGTTTGAGATTTCGGCGCATGAGGTCGATGACTTCGGGCTCCGATAGGTTAAATTGTGCTTTTATAGCCTCAAAGGGGGTTCGATCTTCCCAAGCCATTTCGATAACCCGATCGAGCAAATGCGGCCGGGATTCTATAGATTGTATTTTGTTATGTTTTGATTTGTCCAAATTCGCCGGTTTTGTAGGAGAAAAACAAACTGGCAGCAATAAGGATTGCGAAGCTGACGGAGGCATAGCGGGCATATTGTTCGCCTTTGAGGTAGCTTTCGGGCTCAAAGCGGAATTCTACTTCGTACTCGCCGGCTGGCAGTTCCATACCTCTCAGGGCATAGTTGACTCGTATATGGCGGACTTCTTTGCCATCGACCAGGGATTTCCAGTCGTTTCCTGAGCCTTCATAGTAGATTTCAGAGAAAACGGCAAACTGTAAACCTTCAGGGTTTTTGACTGAATATTTCAACACGTTGGGGCTGTAGGAAGTGAGTTTTATTTGTGCTGAGGAGGGGTTGTATTCATTTCTGCTGACTCTTCCCCGGTAGCGCTCATCAATTACTACGGTGGTTTTCGGATTGAAGGGTTCGCTTAAGGCGTTTATCTCTTCATCGGCATTGGCTGCCCATTTGATTTCATTTACAAACCAGGCATTGCCGCAGGCATTGGGATTGAGCTGTGGTTGGTCATTGTAGATGATATACTTGGTATTGAGCATATCGAATACCGCTTGATTGCCTTTGGAGAGGTGATAGTCGATGAGGTCCTGGTAGCGTTGGAGTTTTGCTCCATGATAGCCTGCGATGGAGTGATGATGGTAGCTTGTGAAGGCGTCGCTGGTGAGCCCGCGTTGGGCATTGAAGACGCGGAAGTGCGGATCAGGGTCTTGACTGATTTGTATATTGGCTTGTGTGGGTCTTAAGGGTTTTTCAAATTCCTGTTTGGTCACGAAATCTTTCCAACTCAGATGCTGGAGTGTAAATGACCATTGGTCTAATAAGACAAGGGAGCCGAGTACAATGGGTAGGTATTTTTTTTTCAGATTTCCCTTGATGTAGATCCATAGTGTACCGGCTGTCAGTAGTATGAAAAACAGAGTTTTGAATGCGCTGGAGCGGAGCAAGGATTTTCGGTCATCGATGAGTTGGTCAACGTTCAGTCCGTTTTGACGGAGCATTTCGTCGTTGTTTCCGGTAAAATCAAATAATGCACCTCCAAACAGAATAGAGAACAGGCAAAGTCCGCTGGTGATGTAAAGGGTTTTGAGCAATATTTTGACTGCTTGTTTTTGATTGGAAATTTTCAAAAATCGCTGAAGTCCCATAAATCCCAAAACAGGTGTGGCAACGAACAGTATCGTAAAGGCCATGGATGGAACGCGGAATTTTTTATACAAGGGAAGATGCTCGAACAAGAATCGGTTGAAGCTTTCCAGGTATTTTCCCCAAGCCATCATAATGGAGAGAACGATAAGTACACCGAAAGCAATAAGCCATGAGCGCTCTACGGTGAAAAAAGCAAGAACTAAAAGAAAGAACACCACTGCTCCAATGTAGTATCCTCCATTGACAAGACTCTGTTCGCCCCAATAAAAAAAGGAAGCTATCGCTCGATTGGCTTGCTCTTCTGCGGCTTTTTTGTTCATTCCTTGCTCGATGTACATCTGCCTGAATCGCGTAAAGTAGGCTTCATGGGTTTTTGTGCCCTGGTAATTTTGGGCGATACCGCCTCCTGTAGCGTTTGCAATTACAAGGTTAAAAGTTTCGGCAGGGCTGTAGCTCCACATCATTGCGTAGTCGAAGTCGAGTCCGCCTTTGAAGGGTTGGTTTTTGCTAAGCTCAGAAATTCCACCCCGCATGGTTTCTTTTTGGTAGGTGTAGTTGGTCCAGAGGTGACTGATGTTTGGCAAAATGCCTAGAACGGCTGCAAATACCAACCCAACGGATACCGTAAACCATTGGGTCAGGTTTTTCTGTTTTACGTGTTCGACAGCGTAGTATATGACAATGGCCAGGATCATAAAGGCACTGTAGTAAGTGATTTGAATGTGATTGGAGGTGACTGCCAGACCTACAAACATGGATGTCAATGCCCATCCCAACCACTTTTTGCCATTATATGCGAGGATGACGGAAGCAAGTGTGGGAGCTATTAATGCAGCGGTACGCACTTTTGCGACGTGGCCGGCTCCAAAGGAAATAATGAAAAATGCAGAAAATCCGAACGCCAATCCACCAATAGCAGCCAGCCTGGGTTCTACACCTAATACTATCAGCAGAAAATACATCCCGGCCATTAGCCATGCGATGGTGTAGATTTCAGCACTAAGGACAAAAAGTCTTGCCAGATTGATTTGGAAGTAGTGAAAAATGTTGTTCCAATACAAAACTCCGCACTGGAAACCAGGCATTCCTGAGAATAGCGCATTCGTCCAAAGTGCTTCTTCACCAGTTTTTTCTCTCCAGTCTCTGATTTCTTTACTGATGCCAAGACCGTGAAGGATATCATCTTGTGGGATGACTTTGCCAGTGAGAGCAGGAGCAAAATATAAAATGTTTATAATAACCAGGATAACCAGTGGGATAAGTAACTTTTTCAGTGCATCCATGAGCTTTTGACTTATGTGTACAAACCTACAATTCAAATCATGAATTTGAACAAACCTAAGAAAATCAAAAACCTGTCTGCAGAAGGCTGCAGACAGGTTTTGATGTAGATGGTTGAATAAGAGTCCTCGATGTTATTTTCCGATGACCACCTTACGGTTGATGACACCTGCAGATGAGTACACACGTATCATGTATGTACCTGCTGCTATATTGTTAAGTTTGATGACCTCTTTGAAGTATCCGCCGGCGCTAATCCATTCATTCCGATACACTACTTTTCCGGTAAGATCGACTATTTCCACGGGCATAGAGGCCAGATCGTCGCTGAAGGTAACTTCGAATACTCCACTGTTGGGATTAGGATAGATCTTTAGGAAGCTGCCGAGCAGGTTTTCGGCTATAGATACTTTGAAATCGAGTGTATCACAGCTGGTAGCAGTTCCACAGCTATTGAAAGCTGTGAAGCAAACCGTGTAGGAGCCATTCTGAGGGAAGGTGAATGTTGCATTCAGAGTGCTGGCAGTGCCCAATCCTGCAAAGTCCCAAAGCACCGAATCAGCATCAGTAGCTGTACCGTTGAATGTTACTGTATAGCTGGTTGGCTGTTGGTTATATGTAAAAGACACGGTAGGCAAGGGAGTAGGTGTAATAATCACCGGTGTTCGTACCTGCGAACATGCCTGACCTTGATAGTACACCGTAGCTGTAAAAGTATTAGCTGGTACGAATTGGTACAGATCGTTGCACGGACCGGTACCTCCATCAGGCCATGTACGGCCAACATGTAACTCAAGGGTCAGTGTATCTGCATTGATTTGTCCATTGGCGATGGTAAGTGTCCTACTGTAGTTTTGGGTTCCTCCTGTTGTAATTGAAGGACCGGTTACTACAGGCTCTGCTGCATTGTTGTTCACTACTCTGATTCTTGATAGTTGCTCAGAAATCCAACCTCCTCCGGTCGCCGTAATTTGATAAGAAATCCGTACGGAGTCGATAACAGCTCCATTAGGCACTGGAATTTTGAGAATTCCGGGACATGGGCTGAAAGATGTCGGAGAATTGATAAATGTACCTGCACTTTGGATCAGAGGGCCATGGGTAGCTGAAGCTGAATCGCCGGAGATTTGTTTGTACTGCAGGTAGTAGTCGTTTTTGGTGGAAATAGAAGGTACAAAAAACGTATCGGATGTAGACAGTAGCGTACCTCCGGTGGGTTGGTCATACCACTCATACAGCAGACCAGGTCCTGGTTTAGCTATAAGTGTAACCGTATCGACACCGGCGCAAACGGTGTAAGGCAACACAACCGGATCTCTGGGTTTGATGAATACTACCAGGTTGAGGGAGTCGTTAGAGGTTACCTGGTCGTTTGGCAAAGAGGTATAGCTTAGGATGTTTAAGCTCAAACCCTGATAACCGTTAATCGCACCAAAAGTTACGGTATCTCTGGCTCCGGGTGCCAAAGAGCTGATGGTAGAGTTAAAGGTCTGATTAATGTCACCGGTAATCTGGCAGGTTACCGGTACATTGGTGATGGTATTGGCTCCGAGATTATGTACTACTACTTTTACATCCATTACACTATCTCCACACTGACCATTCTTTGGATTTACAAGGGCTTCCAAACTTGCATCGAAAGCGATAGGTGTACACACAGTAACCGGACCTACCCATTGACTGTATTGATTTGGACCGCAACTGTCACGAACATACATGTCGTAACAGACATTCGATGTCAAGCCTGTGACAGTGTAGGGTTTGGTCGTAATATTGGTAATCAATGTGCCTTGTAATGAACCGGGAGTAAATCCGACTGGTCCCCACTCAATTTGGTGATTGTTGTCGAAGCTACCCCAGTTGAGAGTCGCTGAGGTAGGCGTTGTACTGACCAGTACGAAATTGAATGGCCCTGTACAGGGAAGAGGCACAAATTCAACCGCTCCCGGATCAGGTGTTGCTGTTCTGGCTATACCATTTATGTCTGTAGGAACTACGGATAACAGGTTGGCGCCTATGTTATTAAACTGTGGTGAACCTGGTGTAAAGTTATTTGCTGTTGGATTTACATAAAAGGGTTGTCCGAATTGACTATTTGCATCAGGATTACCGGTAGATGATTGCCAATTTGCAAAAGTGTTGATGTTTGTCCCATTAAAACCGAAAAATGCATTGGTTGAATTGGTTTGTCGCCAGTACGCATTGTTGTTGTAGGTAATATTAGTTACAGTAGAAGACTGATAAATCATATAGCTTGTTCCTGTGGTTGGACGGCTGCTGGTAATAAGGTTATTTCTGAAATCAATATCGCTCATTGTACCTAGTAGGTAGATGAGATATTCGCCTCCGGTACCAGTGGTAGAATGCTCGATTGAAATGGAATTGTGATATACATTCCAGTTACTTGAACTGGATAGGTAAAATCCGTAATTGAATCCTGTGTTTTCCCAACCATACATCCAGTTGTTGGCAAAAAGGTTACGATTATTTGGATTTCCAGTAGATGTAAAATTATAAAACCCAAACACAGATCCTGTCAGTGAACTTGCAGATGCATGTGTATTTCTTATTCGGTTGTTGGTGATCTTGGAATTTCTGATTTCATTGGTAACATAGATTCCATAATAGGTAGTAACCGTTTGCCTGTTCAATCTATGTAAATCATTGCCATGTATCTCAAGACTATCTACACCCCGAAGGAAGATACCATAGATGTAGGCGTCTGCCAATACATTGTTGTTGATTTTTAATCCTACAACATATGGACCTGCAGCTACAGTATTACCTCCGATGTAAATATTATTGTAGCCTCCGGAGATGAAATTGTTTTCAATAGTAATTCTGTCACACACCTTTCCAATTGCTGTAACACTGGATTCGACTCCGCTGGCGATGATACCATTGTAATTGAGATTGGTAAAATTGTTGGGCATCACGATCGAACAATTTTTAATGGTGATGTTTTCTGCATTTCCTGTGATAAATACTCCTGTGGCAAATTGAGAGGTTGTGCCGTTGGAAACTATGTTGAGCGAGTCGATGACAAAGTTTTTGGTACCTTCAAAACCAATAATGGCTCTTTTGTCGGTATTGGTCGAATTAAAGGAGATGGTTTCACCGTTGCCTTTCAGTGTTACCGTATTGGCTGGGGAGGAGTTTGGAATTGTTTTAAAATATACTTGCTCTGTGTATGGGCCTGAACCGGTCACAACATTAACGGTTATCGGACCGCAAACTCCCACCTGATTAAGAGTTGAAGCAAAATCGGTAAAACTTGGGAAGTTGGTGGCAGAGGGTGCTGAGAAAGCATTTATGGTGTAGGTACCTTGCAAGCTTCTACGAACACCGTTTTTGTTCAAGGTATTGTTGGATGGATCTGTATCTACACCAGGGCCACTGGCTGTGATGGTGGCAGTCAGATCTACGGTGGCATTGGCGGGTATATTGAAAGTACCAAGTGTAATATTAACCGATTGAGAGCTGGCTAATATTCCAGTCCATGATACGGGTGTTTGAGGAACGTTATCTACAGTCCAACCAATTGTAAGAGAAGTTACTGTATCTAGGCCAAGGTTGGCTATCTGAACCTGAGCTGTGGCGAATGTATCACAGATAGCTCCAGTCGGCTGAAGGAAGGATACTATAGCAGGATCTGGACCGGGAGGTGGATTAAATTCGATCGCCCCGGCATCCGGAAATGCTCCTCTTGGGACTCCAAAGAAATCGGTAGGCACCCATGCGGAGAGATTTGCTCCCATTCCATTAAAAAGCACATTGGTTGGCTGAACATTACCTGCCCAAAGATTGACGAAATTTGGATTGGCATATCTTCCTTGTTGGTCAAAGGCATTGCTAGCCAGGCTCTGCCAGTCTGAAAATGTGTTGACATTGGATCCCCTCCATCCAAAGAAATAGTTGGTACCAACAGAATCATGGATGAAGTAGGCATTGTGATTGATTAAGGGACGGCTAGAAGCATTGTTCAAATAAAAGACATGCTTTTGCCCAGATCCGCCCCTCATGAGATAAATTAGGTTGTTGAAGTATCGGATACTGTCGTTGGCTGTTGAATGCCAAATAACACGAGTAGCTGAACCTGTGGTAGAGGTCGGCGTATAGATGGCAAAGGTATTGTGATACACTTTCCAGTAATTGCTGGATGACAAGAAGTAAAGACCATAAATAAGTCCATTACTCCTGATATCTTTAACAATATTGTTGGCTAGTACATTCCAATTTCCGGGACTATTAAGAGCGGAAATATAAATAGGATATACACTGCTAGTAGGAGGTGTAGTTGCTCCCCAATAGATTTGATGAATCAAATTACCGATTATTCTGGAGTTGCGGATAGCACCTGCTAAAAATATTCCGTAATAGGTAGAGAATGTTGTCCGGGTGGGTTGAGCAAATTCATTACCACTTACTTCAAGGCTGTCATGAGAGGCCGCATACAGTCCATATAAATAGAAATCTAAAAATTTGTTATTCAGAATTTTATTTCCTAATACTTCACCTCCCAATGCGGAGCTAAGACCCATTAAGGTAATACCATAATAACCACCTATTATCGTGTTATTTTCAATAAGGTTGTAGTTGCCTGATGGTCCATACGTTGTAGAACTGGTATTACTACCAGAAATGACTATAGCGACATTGTTGAAGGTGGTGTTTATTGGACACAGAATCTGACACTTGCGAATGATATTGTGATCTGCACCATTGGTCAGATGCAGTGCCCAGCTGTTTGAAGCATTCGTTGCAACTATGTTTAAGCTATCGATGGTAAAGAAGTCAGCTCCGTTAAGTCTGATCACATAATTCGAAGCGCTGCTTGTCGCATCAAATTTGATAGTATCGCCATTGCCATTGATTGTGATCCTGTTCACAGGGCTGGCGCCTATGACCTGATTGAATTGAACTTGTTCGTTGTAAGGACCAGAAGCTGCAACGACATTAACAGTGACTGGACCACAGACACCAAATGTGTTGAGAGCAGAAGCCAAAGCATTGAATGATTGAAAGTTAGTGGCAGAAGCAGGCTGGCCGGCATTTATGGTATAAACCCCTGATAATCCGCTTGTCTGATAGGTGGTGGAAGTCGTATCATTTGAAGGATTGGCATCTGTACCAGGTGCCACACTGTCGACATAAGCAACCAAATTGTAGGTCTGATTAGCTACTACCGGGAAAGTACCAAGAGAAACTACCTGATTTGCTGCAGTGGGAATACTGCCAGTAAAGGCAACAGGTGATTGTAACACACCATTTACTGACCACTGAATTCTGGCATAGGTAAGTGTAGTTTGGCCGTAGTTACTCAAATTTACGGAAGCAGCAATGTTACCCGAGCATCCACTACCAGGTACTGGCGAGATAAATGCTGTTAGCACAGCATCAACTCCCGGGAGGGGTGTAAATTCATAAGCACCAGGGTCGGGAGTGGATGACCTTGTTACATTATTGATGTCGACTGGAACTATAGAGGTGAGATTCAATCCAATGTTATTGATTACAGGGTTGATCGGTCTCAAGTTTCCTGCATTTTCATTTTCATAAATTGGATTGGCATATGCTCCGTTTTGATCAAAAGCTCCTGAGGCTACGGATTGCCAGTTGCTCCAGGTTTTGACGTTTGTGCCTCTGAAGCCAATGAAATTTGACGCGCCAATCGTGTCTATGAAATAAACATTGTGATTGATGATAGGGGTGTACGTACTGCTTGAAAGATAAATCAAATGGTTTTGTCCGGATCCACCTCTGTTACAAGTGAACACATTGTTTACTATTCGCAGATTAGCGGGTGTTGTACTTATAAATACAAGTCGGTTTGCTGATGCTGACGTAGACTGAGGGTTGTTGACAGAAATTGTATTGTGCACATAGTCTGTATTTCCCTGTGATGCAGTATGATAAATTGTATACGCCAGACCATTAGTACGAATGTTGTAGAAGACATTGTTGGCAATAAGGTTAATTTTTGATGTATCATCAGATGCCGCTGATAACCATATTCCGTAAAAAGACAGGGTCGATAATGTATTTTGGGCAAAAGGTGCATGAAATTTATTGCCAACAATTCGAAGGCCTCTGTTAAATGAAGACCAGAAATACATGTAATAACAAGTCGTCAGAGAATTTCTGTCAGTTCTACGAAACTCATTTCCTTCAAATACGAGATCTTCAGTATTTGCCCCATACACAGTATATATATAACTTTCTCGGATGATGTTGTTAATGAATTTGTTTCCTATATTTGGAGTGGTTGATGTTCCATTCAAGGATATAGTGTAATAGCCACCCTGGATGGTGTTGTTGACAAATTCATTAAAGTTACCATTGTTACCTTGGCCTGTAGAAGTAGTCTTTAAATTGGTAAAAACTATTGCACCTGTTGAAAAGGATGTGTTTTCGATATCAGCATGCCCGATGACACATCCTGTAAATTTATTGGAGTCGGCACTGTTTCTAAATTCAAGTGCATGCCCAAATGTAGCCCCTGTAGAAAGTATCTGCAGATTGTTAAATTCAAAGTGTTTTGCACCATTGAGCTCGATGGTATGTCTGTTATTTCCATCGATGGCGTTGAATTGGAGTATGTTATTGTTTCCGTTGATGACGATTTTATTTGTTGGGGAGGTTCCTGGAACAAAGGGCAAAACAATCTGCTCGTTATAGGGTCCGGAGTTGGGTACTACATTGATGGTAACGGGGCCTGTTACGGTTCCACAGGCCAAGGCATTGGCCAGAGCTGTGAAAGATATAAAATTGGTCGCTCCGGTGCCATTTGGATTAATTGTATATGTGCCGCTAAAAACATTACCTGATGCGACAACCTGTCTCGGTGTGGAGGCAGTCGTGGCCGAACCGCAGGTAACATTACATCTAAACCAAGTCGTAGTGGAAACAGCCTGAGAGTAAAAAGGTGAAGTAGCACCGGTAATATCCGTCCAGGGACCGGTAGATGAAGATGCAGACTGCCATTGATAGGTCTGACCGGCACCAAATGTGATATTGGCCAACGAAAAATTGACAGTTGCCCCCGGACAAACTGAAGTATCGGAAGCCACGGTAGTGGCTACCGGAGGAGGTGAGGTACAGGGTGAAGTCGGCAGTACATTTATGACATAGTCTTCCGTTTCTCCAAAAGTTTGAGCTGCACATGGATCTGAAGGTACAGCTACGTAATTACATCTGACTCTTAACCGGATATTTCCCGGAGGTGTGCCCACAGGGATGGTAAAGTTTCCGGAAAATGGGGTAGTTGCCCAGGTTACCGAATTCCACAAGTCTTCACCGGGGTCGTTAAAATCACCATCGTTATTCCAGTCTGCCCAAATTCTGAAGCCTTGTGACCAACTTGGCCCTGACTGGACAGTAAAATTGATTTGAGTGCCTGGAAGGGCGGTCACAATTTGATTTGAAAAAAACTGATATGCATTTGGCGAACAACCGGAGTTGAGATTGCTAATATTGGTCACTCCACCGGTAGTAGAAAAATTATCAATTTGATCACCGGAAGCACAAGAACTGGTAGGAATGCAATAGGTCTGTGCCCGCACATGATTGCTCAGCGTTAAAAGACCTATCAAAAAGAAAAATGCCCTGATAGATACTCCAAAGTAATTGTTTTTCATATTTGGTCATGATTTGTTACACAAATGTAACTGCCAAATTAGGAAATCAGGAAGAAAAATTTTTATAATTATTATGCAAGCATAATGTTAATTTTTGAAAAGCTACTGCAATGGGTCTTTACCAAGAGCGTCATAAATATATTGGAATGTAGAAAGTATTTCGGGTTTGCCATCGATGACTGCGACATTGTGTTCGAAGTGTGCCGAAGGAAGGCCATCAGCAGTTACGATACTCCATTTATCTGATAATTGCAACACTCGATAAGTGCCCAAATTAATCATAGGCTCAATGGCCACGACCAATCCGTTTTCGATCTTTTTTCCCTTGCCGCGTTTTCCGTAATTAGGAACCTGAGGGTCTTCGTGTAGTTGTTTGCCGAGTCCATGTCCAACGAGTTCTCGTACAACTCCATATCCGTGTTTTTCGGCGTGACTTTGTATTGCAAATCCAATGTCGCCGATTCTATTGCCGGCCTTGCATTGCTCAATACCGAGATAGAGACATTCTAGGGTGACCTGGAGGAGTTTTTTTGTTTCTTCTCTTACTTCTCCAACCATAAAAGTATAGGCATGATCGCCCATATATCCATTTAAATTGACTCCGCAATCAATTGATACGATATCGCCTTCTTGGAATGGTTTATTACCCGGAATTCCATGGACCACCACTTCGTTGACACTTATGCAGAGGGTGTTGGGAAATTTGTATAATCCCAAAAATGCTGGAATTCCTCCATTGTCGCGAATGAATTCTTCAGCTAGTTTATCAAGGTGTAATGGTGTAATTCCGGGTTTAATCTCGCTTGCCAGAAGTCCTAACGTTTTGCTCACAAGGAGTGCAGCTTGTCTTATGAGTTCAATTTCTTCTTCGGTTTTCAGATAAATCATTAATAGTTTTTATTTGCCAAACAATTTGGAAAAAATTGACTTTTTGGAGCGGTTTAATATCGTTTCTATATCCTCTTCGCTGCCGTAGAGATTTTGATAAATAACCCCCCAACCGGGAAAACCTCCAAAATTTCTGTCGTCAATAAACAGGTCAGCGTGAATTTTGCGGGAAGTTTGCAGTTCATCAAACTTTTCTTCTGGATACGATTTGTTGACGGCATAAAACTCTATACCATTTTTTCTACAGAATTCCACTGCTTCTTCCAATCTGGCCCCTGTCCTGTAAGTCCACAAAATGAGTCTATGTCCGTCAGCTTGCAATTTTTTCAGGGTTTCAAAAGCAAAAACAAGGGGTTTTCCTATTTCAGGATATTTATCTTCGACTATTGTACCATCAAAATCAATTGCAATGATTTTGGAATCTTTTCTAAACATTGCTAATTGGATATTTCTTTAACAAGAATGTTACCGGTCATTTCTTCAGGGACAGGCAATCCCATCAAATGCAGGATTGTAGGAGCTACATCTCCTAATCTTCCATCATAAACTAAGTGTTTTTGCTTTGGCTCACATAGAAATATTGGGACCGGATTAGTGGTATGCGCAGTATTAGGACTGCCATCAGGATTGACCATGTACTCGGCATTGCCATGGTCGGCCAATACTATAGTGGTATATCCGTTGTCCAGGGCTTTAATTACCACAGTCCTGGTACATTGGTCCACTGTTTCACAGGCTTTAATTGCTGCTTCCATCACACCTGTATGCCCAACCATATCCGGATTTGCGAAATTTAGGCAAATAAAATCAGCTGTTTTACCTTCAATTTCTGGTAAAATGGCCTCTGTAACTTCAAAAGCACTCATTTCGGGTTTCAAATCGTAAGTAGGTACTTTTGGAGATGGTATCAATATTCTACGCTCGCCTTTAAAAGGCTCTTCCCTTCCTCCAGAGAAAAAAAAGGTAACATGTGGATACTTTTCAGTCTCAGCTATTCTGATTTGACCCCTGCCATGCAACTCCAAAACTTCACCCAATGTCATACTGAGATTATCTTTCTCAAATAAAACCTCTACATTTTTAAATGTATCGTCGTATCTAGTAAGTGTTATATATTTAAGACGAAGTGTGCTCATCTGATAATCGGGAAAGTTTTGCTGCGTTAGTACTGTAGTAATCTGTCTTCCCCGGTCAGTGCGGAAGTTAAAATTAATGACCACATCACCATTTTTGATTTTTACGGCTTTTTCAGCACTTTCAGCCACAATAATCGGCTTTAAAAATTCATCTGTAAGACCATTTTTATATTCTTCTTCTACAGCATCCAAAGGTGAGTTGGCAAACTTTCCAACTCCATTTACCATAGCGTCGTAAGCAACTTTTATCCGTTCCCATCGTTTGTCTCTGTCCATTGCGTAATATCTGCCGACGATGGTTGATAACCTTCCACCGGTTTCAGAGAGCTTTTCGAGCAATTTGCGTATATATCTCACGCCAGACTTAGGGTCCGTATCACGACCATCGGTAAATGCATGAACGGCCAAATTTTTTATGCCCGCATTTGATGAAATTTCCAATAAACCAAGTAAATGGTCAATGTGAGAATGAATGCCTCCATCGCTGAGTAAGCCAATGAAATGAAGTGTTTGATCAGGATTTTCATTCAGATATAAAAAAGCCTTTTTCAAAACCTCATTGGAAGCAAGAGTCCCGTCTTGTAGTGCCAGTGAAATTTTCACCAGGTCTTGGTACACCACCCTACCTGCTCCCAGGTTCATATGGCCTACCTCGCTGTTTCCCATTTGTCCATCCGGTAAGCCTACATCCAGTCCGGATGTTTTCAAAGTAGCATTTGGAAAGCGCTTGTAGAGACTATCGATAAATGGTGTATGGGCTTTGTGGATGGCTGATTTTTCGGGATCTGTAGTTAAGCCCCACCCATCTAAAATGCAGAGTAAAACTTTTGCGCTCATAGGCCGCAAAGATAGATTGACCTGATGATACATTTTTTCACACAAAAGAAATGACTGGCTCAATTGTGCCTTCTTCAAGTGTTTATTGGCACAAAGGACAAACACTTATAAAATCTTAAATCACAGTAATGCAACATAAAATAATTCAAGAGGATTTGTAATATTAAAAAATGAATTACTTTTGCAGCCCGTTTTTAGGGGAAGAAATTATTATGTTTAAACGATTATAAATCCGAGCAAAGTGGATACAATAAGTTATAAAACCGTTTCTGTGGCGCCCAATTTAGAAAAGAAATGGTACATAGTCGATGCCACTGGCCTTACTTTAGGCAGGTTAGTTTCTGTAGTGGCGAAAATAGCGCGCGGAAAACATAAGCCT
This sequence comes from Schleiferia thermophila, assembly GCF_003337435.1. GTDB lineage: Bacteria > Bacteroidota > Bacteroidia > Flavobacteriales > Schleiferiaceae > Schleiferia > Schleiferia thermophila. Next base: position 214,481 of record NZ_QPJS01000001.1, on the reverse strand, counting down.
TCCTTCACTCCACATATCAATTGTGGGGACCATGTAATAATTATAAATGCAGATAAGGTAGCACTTTCTGGCAATAAGTTGACAGACAAGGAATATGTATTTCACACAGGCTATCCCGGGGGGCAATATCACCGCAGTCCAAAAGAACTTATGTCGAAAAATCCTACACGAGTGGTCGAATTGGCATTGAAAGGAATGCTTCCAAAAAATAAGTTGGGGCGTGACCTTTTTAGAAATGTTAAAGTATATGCAGGGGCTGAGCACAACCATGAAGCCCAAAAACCAGAAGTTTTGAACATTAACGAATGGATTTAACAATATGTCTATGACACATGCAATAGGCCGCAGAAAAACAGCCGTAGCCAGAGTTTTTGTAAAAGAAGGTACAGGAAAAATTACTCTTAATGGTCGTGATTTGAAGGATTTCTTTACTACAATGATCCTTCAATCCAAAGTGCTACAGCCCCTTAAACTTACAAACACCGCAGATGCGTTTGACATTAAAGTAAACGTACAAGGCGGAGGCATAACAGGTCAGGCTGAAGCAGTGCGCCATGGGCTCAGCAGAGCACTATGCAGTATCAACCCAGAATATCGTCCGATTTTAAAAGCAGAAGGCTTACTCACCAGAGATCCCAGAATGGTAGAAAGAAAAAAATACGGCCAGAAAAAAGCCCGGAAAAGATTTCAATTCTCCAAAAGATAACAGGGTGTTTAGCATCCAAACTTCAGGGACCGGAATTCAACGCTACCCCGAAGTTGCTAAGCTTGCTGCTTAGTTAAAGGAAAGTAAATAACCAATAATCAATCTCCATAAATGAATCTCAATCACGAAGAAGTAGTAAAAGAGTTGCTCGAAGCCGGCGTGCACTTCGGACACCTCACCCGCAAATGGAATCCGGCAATGGCTCCCTACATTTTTATGGAGCGCAATGGAATTCACATCATCGATTTGTACAAGTCAGTTCAAAAACTTGAACAAGCTGGTGAAGCGCTAAAAAAACTGGTTTCCGGAGGAAAGAAAATACTTTTTGTTGCTACTAAAAAACAGGCCAAAGAGGCCGTAACGGCACTCGCTACCGAGCTGAACATGCCTTACATCACAGAACGCTGGCCAGGAGGGATGCTCACCAATTTCGTTACCATCCGAAAAGCAGTGAAAAAAATGGCCAACATCGACCGGATGAAAGCCGATGGCACCTTTGATACTCTTTCAAAAAGAGAACGATTGCAAGTGGAGCGTCTAAGGGCCAAGCTGGAGAAAAACCTGGGATCAATTGCCGAAATGACCCGATTACCAGCTGCTCTATTTGTCGTTGATATCAACAGAGAACATATTGCCGTAAGCGAAGCTCATAAGCTAAACATCCCGGTATTCGCCATAGTAGATACAAATACAAATCCCTACGAAGTGGATTTTCCGATTCCCGGTAATGATGATTCATCAAAGGCAATCGCAAAAATTCTCGAATACATAAGAACATATATGTTGGAGGGATTAAATGAGAGAAAATCCGACAAAGACAAAGGAGCTACTGAAAAAGTAGCCAAGAAAGCTTCAAAAATGGCAGTTTCTGATGAAGACTAAATGAGCTGCCTGCTAAACTTAACATTCGACTAACCATATCCGTAAGGGCAAAAGCTAACTTTGCCCTTATTTTCTTAGTAATAACCTATAAATCAATTAATTGAAATGACAAACATAACAGCTGCTGACGTTAATAACCTTCGGAAAATCACCGGGGCTGGAATGATGGATTGTAAAAAAGCCCTTATGGAAGCAGAGGGCGATGTTGAAAAAGCTATTGATATCCTTAGAAAAAAGGGACAAAAAGTAGCTGCCAACAGAGCAGACAGAACTACCTCAGAGGGATGTGCTTTGGCGGCAATCAATTCTGAAAATACCTTCGGAGCTATTGTAGCACTGGGATGCGAAACAGACTTTGTGGCTAAAAACGATGGATTTGTACAATTAACCCAGAGCATCCTGGATATCGCTATTGCACATAGACCTTCAGATGTGGAATCTTTAAAAAACCTCCCCTATGAAAATCTAACTGTGGCAGATAAGCTCATCGAGCAAACAGGAGTAATTGGAGAAAAAATCGATCTTGTAGGGTATGCTACTCTTCACGGCACTTATGTGGCCTCCTATATTCATCACAACAAAAAAATAGCAGTGCTCGTTGCACTGTCAGCACCTGCTCCGGAAGCTGCCAAAGACATCGCCATGCAGGTAGCAGCAATGAATCCAATGGCCCTCGACAGAAATTCAGTACCCCAGGAGATCATTGATCGCGAATTGGAAATAGGAAAAGAACTTGCACGTCAGGAAGGAAAGCCTGAAAATATGATAGAAAAAATCGCTCAAGGCCGCCTTGGAAAATTCTTTGCTGAAAATACACTCCTGGAACAAGAATTTATGAAAGAGGGTAAAATGACCGTTGCTCAATATTTAGAAACTGTTCATAAAGGACTCACAGTTACCGGATTTAAAAGAATAGCTTTAGGATAATTCTGCAGAAGTCCGTTCACGAAAATAAAACCGCCTTATTCCCAGAACAAAAGGCGGTTTTTTTATTTTGATATTTTAAAAAAATGTTTTTACTTTTTGTTTAAAAAATTTACCGATAAACATTCGCTTAACCAACATAGCTTTGTCGGCGAATCTTAAGGGGTGCTAAGGTAGGCGCGCGATACCTTGGCTGAGATTACACCCATTGAACCTGGGCAGGTAATGCTGCCAAGGGAGTCATGGTTCTTTTACAAGTGATGCACACGGGTAACCGCCCCTGTTACTTGTGATTAATTTAAATAATTAATCATGAGAAAGTTACAACGGTACAGTGTGCAGTGGATATCAGGTATATCTACTGTGGCCCTTTCTATAAGGGCATGGGCACTTCTTTTAGCCCTGTTTTTCGGTTCTCTCCTGAAAGCACAAGGTCAATCAGGTCTGTGTCTTGCAATCAAAGATGCCTCTTCCGGTCAACCTTTAGAGGGTGTATCAGTTTTCGTCCCATCTACCGGAGAGCGACTGCCATCAGATCATGTCGGCAAAGTCTGTTTGACAAGACTTTTCAGCAAAGCGACAGTCATCCTGGAAGCAGATGGATATAGTACCAAAAAAGTTGATATTGCCTGGTCTGAAGGAGATATCACCATTCTGCTGGAGGCATTGGCCACACAACTAAATCCCGTGGATGTACTGGCTTACAGAGCACTGAGCACCACCCCCGTAACTCAAACCAAACTAGATGGCGAACAAATCACTAAGCTCAACGATGGACGCGACATTCCGGTGGCCTTGGAAAATGTACCTGGTGTGGTATCCTTTTCGGATGCTGGAGCAGGCATCGGGTATACTGGACTTCGGATCAGAGGCAGTGATCCTACGAGAATTAATGTAACCATCAATGGGGTGACGATCAACGACGCCGAAAGCCAAGGGGTCTTCTGGGTAAACATGCCGGATTTGATTTCGTCAGTCAATTCCATCCAAATTCAAAGAGGTGTAGGAACTTCAGTAAATGGCCCCGGAGCTTTTGGGGCAAGCATAAATATCGAAACCAATGAAGCTGAAAAAGACCCATTTGCTAAGATTATATTAGGCGGAGGCAGTTTCAATACAAGAAGATTGAGTGCACTATTTGGCACCGGAATACTTCTGAATCGCTGGTCACTGGATGGAAGAATCTCCCGTATTCAAAGTGATGGATATATGGACCGAGCCTCCAGCGATCTGCAATCCTGGATGTTTAACCTCAATTGGCTGGGTAAAAAGACCTCATTTAAATTAGTTACATTTGGTGGCAGGGAAATCACCTATCAGGCATGGTATGGCCTCGACAGTGCATCCATCAGCACATTAGGCAGAAGATTTAATTTCGCCGGTGCCAAATTTGGCCCTGATGGAGAAGTCATTGATTTTTACAGAGATGAAGTGGATAATTACGGTCAGCAGCACTTTCAGCTTCATTTAAGACATACGTTTAATCCATCCTGGACGCTTCAAATTACAGGAAATTATACGAAAGGAGCCGGATTCTATGAACAATTTCGCCAAAACGACCGACTGAACCGATACAACCTTCCACCAATGGTCTCCGGAACGGATACCATAAGAAGAACTGATCTGATACGCAGGCTTTGGCTTGACAATGACCTCTATGTGGGAACAGCCAATATAAGATACCATTCGGGTGGATGGAATGTGGTCGGAGGAGTGTCGTACTACAACTACATAGGAGACCATTTTGGTGAGATTCTCTGGGCGCGATATTCAGGTGAATTGGCACCATATCAAAGATTTTACTTTAACGATGCGAGGAAACGGGATTTTACATCATATGTCAGAGCTGACTACCAGTATTCAGAACATCTTTTCTTCTACGGTGACCTTCAGTATAGAGCTGTGACCTATGTCGGTCAAGGTATCGACAGAAATCTACGAAATATAAGCATCGACGACAGACTTGACTTTTTCAATCCAAAGGCAGGTATATTATATAAACTATCACCTACTGTGGAAGCATATGCTTCAATAGCTGTGGCCAACAGAGAGCCAGCTAGAAGGGACTATCTAGAAAACGAAGACCTACCTCAGCCCGAAACTCTCATCAATTACGAACTGGGTACTAGGATTTCTAAAAGCAATTTGACCCTCGAAGCCAATGCTTACTACATGGACTATTTTAATCAGTTGGTCGTCACCGGCGAATTTTCGGATGTAGGATTCGCATTGAGAAAGAATGTAGGTAGGAGTTATCGCACGGGAATCGAGTTCGTTGGAAATTACAGGACCGGCAAATGGGAGATTTTTGCCAACCTTGCACTTTCCAGACACATCAATATTGACTGGAAAGAACCTGTCAACGACACTTTGATTACCTCACTTGGAAACACCCCCATTGCTCTATCAGCCGGCGAAATTGTTCAAGGGGGCATCACAAGGTATTTTTCAAATTACTTCAATGCAGCGCTGATTCATCGGTTTGTAGGTAGACAATACCTGGACAACACCGGCGATTTGGCACTTAGTTTAAATCCCTACCATGTGACTGACATACGCATCTCTGGTCGGATTCCTGTCACTTGGTGCAGAGAATTTACGTTGAATCTGTTTATCAACAACATTTTTTCAAACCTCTATGCATCCAACGGATATGTGTTTGATGGAACTGCCTATTTTTTCCCCCAGGCTACGCAAAACTTTTTGCTAAATGCCACCATTCATTTGTAAAGGGAAAAGATTGGCTAAAAATCCCGACTCAATGAGTCGGGATTTTCTTACTTTCCAATACAAAAGTTAGCAAAGATGTATCCGAGTATATCGTCAGCTGCCACCTGTCCAGTAATAGAACCCATATAATACAATGCCTGTCGCAAATCTATTGCCACCAAATCACCTGAAAGTCCACTCTTTAATCCAACTTCTGCATCCTGTATGGCCTGCAAAGTTTTCTTTAATGCCTCTACATGCCTGGCATTTGTAACTATAATCTGATTTTCGGTAATTTTATTTGTAATTATTTCGCTAATCAACACCTTTTTAAGCTCCTCTAGACCAATTTTTTCTTTAGCTGATATGTAAATGTATTTACTATCTTTTTCAGATAAATTTTTACATTCATCTATCTTGTTAGCCACTTGAATGAGAGTAGCATCAGGTGCAGCATCATTAATTTTCGAAATGATTTCACTTTGTTCAATTTCAGAAAAATTGTTTACATCAAAAAGATAAATTATTAATCTCGCTTTAGAAGCTTTTTCCAGGGCTTTTTTTATACCAATTTCTTCTATTTCGTCAGAAGTATTTCGAAGACCGGCAGTATCGATAAATCGAAATTTAATTCCATCAATAACTATGACATCTTCAATCACATCCCTCGTTGTCCCAGCTATATGCGATACGATTGCTCTTTCTTCACCCAGCAAGGCATTAAGCAAAGTAGATTTTCCGGCATTTGGAGCACCCAAAATAGCCACCGGTACTCCGTTTTTAATTACATTTCCGAGTGAATAGCTATTAATAAGTGACTGAAGTCGTGTTTTAATAGAATCTATTAATTCAAAAAACCTCTTTCTTTCGGCAAATTCAACATCTTCTTCAGCAAAGTCAAGCTCTAATTCAAGCAATCCGGTAAATTCGATCAATTTGCTTCGCATATCTTCCAATTCCATGCTAAAGTGACCTTTTAGCTGGCTTATGGCCACATCATGTGCAGCTTTGCTTTCGGAGGCAATCAGGTCGGCAACAGCTTCGGCTTGTCCAAGGTCCATTTTACCGTTTTTGTAGGCTCGAAACGTAAATTCACCAGGTTCAGCAATTCGGGCTCCTGCTTGTATGCAGCAATCCAAAATTTTATTAACAATGTACGGAGATGCATGACAGCTGATTTCTGCAACATTCTCCCCTGTATATGATTTCGGCGCTTTAAAAAACGACACCAACACTTCATCGATCAGTTCACCATCTGAACGCCACTCTCCAAATTTTATGGTTTGGCTCTTAACAAATGCTATATCAAAAGATTTTTGTTTGACGGGGCGGAAGTAATTTGAAAGTATTTCAAAGGCTTTATCTCCCGAAATCCGAATAATTGTTAATGCTCCTGAGCCAACTGAAGTGGCAGGAGCTACTATGGTATCTGAATTCACATCCAATATTTATTTATTAATCTGTATACCAATTCAAACAACACATCAAAATCTTCAGTATTTGCATTGTCTACACCCTTCAGCCTTGCATCGCAATTAGTACAAAACAGTAATGCAAATTCGCAGTCTTCCATTGAATAATTTCGTTTAAATGATAAGAAATTACCTGCTCTATATGGGTGAATTTTCAATACTTCTGAAGCAGAATCTTTATCCATTATTCCCGCTACATGAAGTGTATAAAGTTGTTGAAATGAATTAAATATTCCAGCAAGTATACCAATCGGTGCATGCTGCTTTGGATTTTTTTTATAAAAAGTAATTATCCTCAGTGCTTTTGCTATATCCCTGTTAAAAATTGCATCAATTAATTCATATGAATTAAATTCCCTGCTGACACCAAGATGTTTTTCAACATCCTCCGGCCTCAAATGAATCGGGGAATTTCCGTAGTAAATTTTAATCTTTTCGACTTCATTTTGTAAAACCGATAATTCTGTTCCAACCCCTTCATAGATTAATTCGCAAACTTGCCTGTTTGCTGTAATTCCATTTTGAGTCAAATACTGTTGTATAAAATTCACCATTTCATAGTCTTTGATTTTAGGTGAATAAAATTCAACATATTTCTTTTTTGCAAGCTGAACCAGTGATGACCTACCATCTATTTTTTTTCCTTTTGCACTTATCACCAACACACACCCTGGGTTGGGATTTTTAAGGTAATTTTCCAATTCCTCTATATCACTTTTAGCCAAACTTTGGGCTTCTTTTACAATCACGAGTCTATATGGACTACCAAACGGAAATTGCTTAGCTTCTTCAACAATTCTCTTTGCAGAAACTTCTGCCCCATATAAAACAACTTGATTAAAATCTCTTTCTTCAGGCAGAAGTACAGATTTTTCAAACAATTCTACAAGCCTATCAATAAAAAATGGCTCTTCACCATGTAGAAGGTAAAATTGTGATAGATTTTTACTACTAATTTGTTGTTTTATTTTTTCAAAATCAGACATGGATATTATTTTCTTTGATTGATAAATAAACCTGAAAAATTATTTTTTTTCAAAAAGTAATGAATTGCAACGAACTTTTATTTTCCTCTCTATTGAACACTTTCACAAAATAAATTCATTATCTTAACTTGTTCAATGAACCAATTGATTAAATTGCATTTAATTTTATCAACACAACCATCCTTTTTGCAAAAATACCGCTCTTATTAAAACTTTTTGAAAGTTTCTCTCTTGTTAAACACATCATAGAAGTGGAGCTGTCATTCATCAAAATAGAAAATTGGTCATAAGCTTTTAAATGAACTGTATTAGCTGGTGGAATTATGGAATACTTGTGATTAAGTTACATATTTAACCATACAATGAGGTTGACATTCATTATAAATGACCTCCCAGCAATCCGCAAACAATAGATTTTTACAAGTAGGTTATTCCACAATGAATCAATTTATTCGATCATAGAGCTAATCCAAAAAATTTTTTGGACGATATATGATATACACTGCATTCACAAGACATTAAATTTTTCCTTTACAGGCAGGTCATCAGCCGGCTTTCTCATATTGACTTAACTACTGATAAATACAAATCAATATCTAAATGTGTATAACACGATTTCATATGGGTAGTATATCCATCAGATGGATAAATATTTTTGTCCCTTAAAGTTCACTTAACAAATGCGAATCGGATTAGCAGGAGTCGGACATCTGGGTAAAATTCACTTAAAATGTCTAAAAAACATCCCGGAATGGGAAGTTGGTGGCATTTACGATGCCAATCCAAAGACTGCTGAAGAAGTAGGCCAGGAGTTTGGGGTCAGAGTATTTCCGACCTTTGAAGCGCTGCTGGATGCTTCAGATGCCATTGACCTGGTCACACCTACCACCACTCATTTCGAGCTGGCCAGCCAAGCCTTGAAAAGCAGAAAACACCTTTTTATCGAAAAACCTGTAACACATACCCTTACAGAGGCCCGCAAGCTTCAGAAACTGTATGCTGAGGCTGATGTAAAAATACAGATTGGCCATGTGGAGCGTTACAATCCGGCTTTTATATCGGTGAAAGACAGGATTAAGAATCCAATGTTTATCGAAGCCCACCGACTGGCAGAATTTAACCCCCGTGGCACCGATGTGCCTGTAGTCCTGGACTTAATGATTCATGACATTGATGTGGTGTTGGCAGCTATTCAAAGTCCGGTCAAAAAAATCAGCGCCAGTGGTGTAGCGGTCATTAGCGAAACCCCGGATATTACAAATGCTCGGATTGAATTTGTAAATGGTGCTGTGGCCAATCTCACGGCGAGCCGAATCAGCATGAAGAGGATGAGGAAAATGAGAATTTTTCAAAAAGAAGCCTATATCAGTATAGACTTTCTGAAAAAAGAAAGCGAAATCATCTCCTTAGTGCCTGAAGCTGATAGGGGAAAAAATCCCTTTGCTATGACGCTAACGAGTGCAAATGGCGATGTAAAAGAACTCGAATATTTTAAACCAGAATCTCCTCAAATCAATGCAATAGAAGCAGAATTAAAATCGTTTTATCATTCAATCAAAAACAATACTCCTGAAGAAGTTTCATTGGACGATGGGATCAATTCGCTTGAGGTGGCGCATGAAATTCTTCAGAAAATTAAGGTAAATCTGACGCTTATTCAATGATTTTACGAGTTATTTCCATTTTGATTATTGTACTATCAGGATTTGCCTCCTGTCAATTTGAAAAAGCCACCATACCGTCATATCTGGTCATAGATGATGTAGTGATGGAAACCGACTACATCACTCAGGGCACATCTTCACATGCCATTAACAGCGCCTGGGTTACTTTAGAAAACAGGGAATTGGGAGTGTACGAATTGCCTGCCAGAATTATAATTCCATTTTCAGGAAACCAATCAGTCCAGGTGAGGTATGGAATATCGGTGAATGGAATTCGTTCCATGCGGGATGTATACCCAATGTTGGAAGTAACAAATACAACATTTGACCTCAAACCAGGAGAAACCTACTACTTTGAACCAGAAACAGATTCTCTACCCAGAGCCAGATATCGTACAAATGCCAAGGTACTATTGGTTGAAGATTTTGAAGGAGTCGGCATATCGTTGCAACGAACCGATAAATCGGACGCGGATATAGTAAAAGTGACGCACCAGGATAGCATATTCAGAAATTTGCAACGACCGGAACACAATTCCGCATCAGGCAAGGTAGTGCTTCCACCCGGACAGACACTGGTTGAAATTGCCACATCCAACAGATATGTTTTACCAAAGGGCGGTAACAAGGTGTTTCTGGAAATGAATTTCACAGGTAATCAACCATTTACGGTCGGTGTATTTGCTCATTTATTTGACAGACTGGTTCAAGCTCCTGTTGTACAAATTCGACCAACACCCGGAGAGTGGAGAAAAATTTATATTGACCTGACACCGGAAATTTCTGGAAATGTTAATGCTTTGGACTATCAGATTTTTTTTGGAGCAGTAAAAGCAGACCCTAATTCCGGCTCAACTGAATTTTTGTTGGACAACATAAAAATACTCTACCTGGAATAGTGAACGGCAAATAATGATATCAACGCAACGCAAAAAGCGAGAAGCCAAACAAAGAGCATTCTATATAACTTTCGATATTATATCGTCTATACTCTCCTACTCAGTACTATTTTTTTACCGTAAAAAATATATTGAAACGAAGCTTTTTGATATAAAAAGTCCCTTTGATTTTGACATTAATTTTTTATTTGGTGCATTTGTATTTACAGCACTATGGATTTCAATTTACCAAATTTCTGGATTTTACAATGATATTTTCAGAAGATCAAGACTAAAAGAATTTTTTCAGACATTTAATCAGTCATTATTTGGTTCCATATTGCTTTTTTTCCTGTTTATACTTGATGATATTGTGACTAATTATAAAGATTATTACAAATCCTTCTTCATCTTCTTTTCATATCATTTTTTACTCACATATTTATTCAGATTTATTCTTTCTTCGAGAACTAACTTTTTGATTCAAAAAGGCAAAATATCCTATAATACCTTAATCATTGGAAGCAATCAAAATGCAGTTGACTTATACAATAAACTACGTAATAAAAACTTTTCAACCGGTCACAACTTTGTTGGTTTTGTAAGTGTGGATAACAACATAAAATTCTTGCTGGAAAAGAAACTCAATTACTTGGGAAATTATACAGACCTGGATAAAATTCTTTCTGAAAATGACATCGAAGAAGTGATTATAGCTGTGGAATCCAAAGAGCACAATAAGGTGCAAAATATTCTGAATCTCCTCGAAGATGAAAATGTAAAAATCAAAATGATACCTGACACTTATGATATATTAAGTGGAAAGGTTAAGCTGGAGTCCTATGGAGAGCCTTTGGTCGAAATACCCAATCGCCCTCTTAGTGTCACAGGTGCATTTATAAAAAGGGTATTTGACATTGTAGTTTCAATCATTGTATTGATTGTTTTTTCACCAATTTTTTTGGCGTCAATGGTTTTGGTGAAATTAAGCAGTAAAGGGGATATTTTTTTTCGACAGGAAAGAGTGGGATATAAGGGGAAAAAATTCAACATCATAAAATTCAGATCGATGGTGGCAGATGCCGAAACCAATGGTCCTCAGCTCAGCTGCAAAGAAGACCCTAGAATTACACCATGGGGGCGAATAATGAGAAAGTACAGAATCGATGAGTTACCCCAATTTTTTAATGTTATTAAAGGAGAAATGTCCATTGTAGGCCCCAGGCCTGAAAGGGAATATTACATAAAGAAAATAGTGGAAAAGGCTCCTTATTACAAACAGCTTCACAAAATAAAACCAGGAATCACCTCTTGGGGCATGGTCAAATTTGGCTATGCTGAAAATGTAGATGAAATGATTCAGCGTCTAAAGTATGACCTTGTGTACCTGGAAAATGTCAATCTATTGAACGATATAAAGATACTGTTTTACACTATTCTGATAGTCCTTCAGGGAAGAGGAAAGTAATCAGAACCGCAGCAAGTATTCTATTGCTGCACCCAACCTGCTTTTGGCAAGAAAACCTTGCTCCAGCTTAGCATTAAAAGGCACAGGAGTATCCAGTGACCCTACCCTCATCACGGGAGCATCAAGCCATTTAAAACAATGTTCTGAAATCAGAGAAGAAATTTCAGCACCAAAAGCACCGGTATATGTATCTTCATAAAGAACCAGTGCCCGGCCTGTTTTAATCACAGATTTAAAAATTGTTTCTGTATCCAGTGGAATCAAAGTTCTTAAATCGACGATTTCGAAACTAATGAATGGATTTTGACGGGCATATTCCAATGCCCAATGAACTCCTAATCCGTAGGTAATGATGGACAGATCATTGCCCTCTTGTACTATTCTGGCCTGGCCAAATGGCAATGTATAATAGTCTTCATGCACATGCTCTGCAACCGAGCGATATAGGGCTTTATGTTCAAAAAACATCACTGGGTTTGGGTCTTCAAAAGCCGTCAGCAGTAGCCCTTTGGCATCGGAAGGAAATGCTGGATATACTACTTTAAGACCAGGCACATGTGTAAACCATGATTCATTGCTCTGGCTGTGAAACGGACCCGCTGCTACTCCGGCTCCTGTGGGCATTCGCACCACCACATCTGCATTTTGTCCCCATCGGTAGTGAATTTTTGCGAGATTATTTACAATCTGCGTAAAACCTTCTGTTACAAAATCAGCAAATTGCATCTCAACCATGGCTTTAAAACCATTTATGCAAAGTCCCAAACCTGCACCGATAATTGCACTTTCACACAAAGGAGTATTCCTGACTCTTTCTTTACCATATTTGGCAACCAGTCCTTCCGTAGCTTTAAAAACTCCTCCGTATTCTGCAATATCCTGTCCCATCAAAATCAGATTTGGATGCTTTTGCATTGCTTTATCCAAAGCATCTGAAATGGCATCCAAAAGTCTCATCTCGCGTTTGGCATCAGATGCTGGCTTTGTCTCATGGTATTCAAAAGGAGCATAAACATCTGCTAACTCCTTCAATGTATCGAATTCAGCGTCTGGGGCATTAAAAGCTATTTCCAGTTCAGAATTGATCAAGGTTTTAATTTCTTTTCGAATGGTAAAAATCTGCTCTTCATCCAATATTTTCTCGAGCTGTAGAAAGGTTTCGTACTGAAGTACGGGATCTTTCTTAGACCATTCTTCCTGCAGCCCCTGAGGATAATATTTAGTGCCTGAGGCCTCCTCATGTCCCCTCATTCTAAATGTAATACACTCTAGTAGCAGAGGGCCTTCTCCTTCGGAAATCTTTTTCTTCCAGTATCGTATTGAATCTATAACTTCGAGGATGTTGTTTCCGTCGATGGTTTCTGCATGTATGCCGTATCCGATTCCCTTATCTGAAAATTTTTCACATCGAAACTGTTCTCTGCTGGGAGTGCTAAGACCCCATTGGTTGTTTTCGATAACAAAAATTACCGGCAATTGCCAGACGGCCGCCACATTTACGGATTCGTGAAAATCTCCTTCACTTGCCCCCCCATCGCCTGTGAAAACGGCTACGACTTTGCGATGGTTTTTCAATTTGTTTCCCAAAGCAATACCATCGGCTATTCCCATTTGCGGACCTAAGTGGGAAATCATCCCTACGATTTTGTGCTCTTTGCTTCCAAAGTGAAAAGAGCGATCTCTTCCCTTGGTAAACCCTAAAGGTTTTCCCTGAAACTGGGCAAACAATCTGTGCAAGGGGATGCCTCGGGTTGTGAAAAGTCCAAGATTTCGGTGCATAGGCAGGAGATATTCATCCTTGTCCATTCCATAAGCTACCCCGACAGAAATGGCCTCCTGCCCCCATCCGCTAAACCATTTGGATATTCTACCCTGACGGAGCAATATCAGCATCTTTTCTTCAATAAGTCTTGGTAGAAGGATGTTTTTATAAATATCAATAAGTTCACTTTTGCTGAACTTATCTGCAAAAAGTTCAAAATTAATTTGTAGCGTTTTCAGGGACATTGGAGCAGAGCTTATTGGATTGCAAAACTAAATATGAGCATATTTGTACTTTCAGGTCTTAAAGACAAACTTTCTCATAAGAAAATAAAAAAAATCTGGTAAAAAACGTTTAAAATAAGCTGCCAAAATCTCCGGCCCCCCTATGTATGCATGTTCTTTTTTTTTGATAATGACCTTGCTAAGCTTTTTGGCAAATGTTTCGGTAGACATGCCTTTTTCTTGGGCTGGGCTGTTTTTATTGAGTTTTTTGCCATCAGGTGTCAAAGAATTCAGTGTTACATCTGTTTGAATAAAACCTGGACTGACAATCTGAATCCTAATACCGTATTTTCTGACTTCTTCTCTGAACCCTTCATAGTATCCGTAAAGAGCATGTTTTGAAGCAGCGTAGGTGGCTAATCTTGGCTGGCTAAATTGACCTAAGACACTTGAAATCACAACAATCTGACCGTGTATTGAATTTTCAATAAAGTATCTGCATACTGCTTTTGAGAGTGCTACATTTCCAAAATAATTGATTTTCATAATTTTCTCCTCCACCTCGTCGAGAGTGTCCAGAGAATTTCCCAACTGACCGATTCCTGCATTGTTGATTAAAATGTCTATTCGGCCGGCCAGTTCCAGGGCTTTTTTTACCCAGTGAGAAGCTTGGGAAAAATCTTCCATATCCAGAGGCAAAACATGAGCCTTTACATTTGAGCACTCCCGGGCCAGCATTTGCAGCAATTCCTTTCTGCGAGCACTGAGGATCAAGGTACAATTTCCAATCTGGTTCAGATAAAGAGCCATTCCTCTGCCAATACCCGATGAAGCTCCCGTAATCCAGATTACTTTATTGTAATAAAATGTTGTCATTAAGTTTTTTGTTTTTTCTTTTGCGCTGCAGGCAGAAGTATGTTATTCAAAATGAGCCTGTATCCCGGTGAGTTTGGATGATCGTCGAGTTCTGTAGGCTTATCTCCCACCCTGTGCTGATAATCTTCCGGATCGTGGCCACCATAAAATGTAAAAAAGCCCTTTCCATGAATTCCATAGAGATACCTTACCTCATTGAGCTGTTTGTTTTCGCCTAATATCACGATACCGGGTTTAATCAGTTTTCGATTGAAGGCAGTTGTCTGTCCCATAAACCCTTTGATCACTCTTGTGTGATTTTGAGTCAAAATGGTGGGAATCACATCCCATTTAGCTGAAAACTCAAACAATCCAAAGTAATCATCTTCTTGTTTGACTCTTCTGAAATTGGTCATATCAATATCTGAATATTCATATTCATAAGGATTGGTACTTAGAGTAAAATTTCTGAACGCCAAAGTTTTTGAAAAATCAAGTTTTGAGTTGTAATTGGGTTCGGCTGGGTCGCCGTCAAACATACTTTCGCAAATATCCAGGCCGACAGCAGCTAAAGCAATATCATATGTATCGGTTGCAGAGCACATTGCAAACATATAGCCACCATTTTCAACAAATTCTTTCAGCCGGAGAACTACCGCAAGTTTAAGCTGGGATACTTTCGAAAATCCAAGGTCTTTGGCAAGTGATTCCAACTCGTTTTTTTGCCTGATGTACCAGGGTGCATTTCTGTATGCAGCGTAAAACTTGCCATATTGGCCAGTAAAATCCTCATGGTGCAAGTGTATCCAGTTGTAATCCTTTAGTTTGCCGTTTAGAATTTCACGATCGTAGATTTTGTCATAGGGGATTTCTGCGTATTCCATGGCGAGTGTCACAGCATCATCCCATGGCTGGCTCCCCGGTGGGGTATAAACGGCAATTTTGGGTACCACTTCCAGTTTAACCACATCCATATTGACAGCTGGACTCGAAATTTCTGCTTTGATCTGTGCAGCCTGCGCAGCTGAGATCGGTTCGAAGGAGACGCCTCTTACCCTGCATTCCCGAATTATAGCATCGTTGGCGGGTATTAAAAATGAACCCCCTCTGTAATTGAGTAGCCATTCAATTGATGTGTGGTTTTTAATTGTCCAATAGGCTATACCATAACTTTTCAAATGGTTTTGCTGATTGCTTTCATCCATCGGAATAAGCAGGTATTGCGACCAAACTAAAGGAGGTGTAAGCAGTAATAGAAGAGTGCAAATGATTTTGTTAAAAAGGAGTGTCGTCTTCATCCATTTCATCACTAAAATCATCTTCAAATTTACTGCCATGCATAGGAGTAGACGATGAACCTTTCACATCAAATGGGTTAAAAACCGGAAGTTGAAAAGATGTACTTGATTCGCTGCTCGAATCGGTCAGAATAGGACTTTTTTCCTTATTGATTCTTGATTCAAAAGTTATTTCATTAAAATGTGATGAATCCATTTCTCCGGCAATGCCCAGTTCAATAAACGAGGTAGTTTCATTATCAAACCTAAATCGAACGTTTTTTAGAGCTCCGTTTCTGTGTTTGGCGATGATGAGCTCAGCCTGATTGTGACAGGGAGTTCCATCCTCCCAAGTCTCAAACTTGTAATATTCAGGTCTGTAAATAAAACTGACGATATCAGCATCTTGTTCTATAGCGCCCGATTCCCGCAGGTCGCTCAGCATAGGTCGCTTGTCGCTGCCGCCCCTGGAATCTACCGCTCTGTTCACCTGAGCCAATGCTATTACGGGTATGTTTAATTCCTTGGCTATTACCTTGAGTGCTCTGGAGATGCTGGATATTTCCTGTTCACGCGTTCCATTTTTTGAAGTTCCGGCAGTCATCAGCTGCAGATAGTCGATGATGACACATTGAATATCATGTACGGCTTTGAGTCTTCGGCATTTTGCTCTCAAATCGAATATGGAGATAGAGGGGGTATCATCGATAAACAAGGGGGCTTTTTCCAGTTTTACTGCTTTGGTGTAGAGCAAATTCCACTGTTCTGATGAGAGGTCCCCGTTTCTTAAGTTTTGATTAGGGATTCCAGTTTCGGAAGATATCAGACGCATAATCAGCTGAACAGCAGACATTTCCAATGAGAAAAATGCTACCGGAATATTGTTTTCAATGGCCATATTTCTAGCCAGGGATAAGACGAAGGCTGTCTTACCCATTGATGGCCGAGCTGCGATGATGATGAGATCGGAGTGTTGCCAGCCACCGGTGACGCTATCCAAGGCCCTGAAACCACTGGATACACCGCTGAGCCCTTCTTTTCGGCTGATTTCTTCCATGCGTTTAAGAGCATCTTTTATCAGATCTCCAGCCGTGGTAAAATTTTTCTTTAGATTGCCTGCGGTAAGCTCAAATAGCCTTTGTTCCGTCTCATCAAGAAGTTCTATAGGGTCTGTTTCATCGGAAAAGGCTTTTCTTTCCAACTGTCCTGAAATGGAAATAATCTCCCTGAGTAGATATTTTTCCAGGACGATTCTGGCGTGGTATTCTACGTGGGCTGAAGAAAAAACCCGTTGACTCAGATATACCAGGTAGGAATCTCCGCCAACTTCAGATATTTTACCAATTTTCTTTAGCTCTGCACTGATAGTTAGTAGATCTACAGGCTCACTTCTGCTAAACAAATCCTTTATGCTGGAAAAAATTATTCCATGGCGGGGCAGATAGAAATGCTCCGGTTGTAGAATTTCCAGCACTTCCCCGATGGCTCTGTTGTCGATCAGCAAAGCTCCAAGTACTGCCTCTTCCAGTGCCACATCGTGCGGAGGCACTTTGCCATAAATCAATGAGTAATCTTTAGCCTCATCTTGTGCTTTTTTGGGCTTTATCTGGCTGATTTGCTCCATCAGGTATATTTATTTTTAAAGATTTAGCTATAAAGGTTCTCAGACTGTAAAGGTGAAGATAAATTGTCAAAATTTTTAAAGTGTTGAAAACTTATATGACACGGGATTGTCCGGATTGCTCACTTTTTACAATTCTGGCAGAGATAAGTATGCTGATTTCATATAAGAGCATCACAGGGATTGTGACCAATATTTGACTGGCGACATCAGGTGGAGTAATGATAGCAGCTATTACCAATACCACCACAAATGCATGCTTACGGTATTTTCTCATCCATTGCGGGGTTAAAAGTCCTAGTTTAGTTCCAACATAAACCAAAACTGGCAACTGAAACATAAGGCCGCACGCAAGTAATACACTAGTGATGGTAGAAATGTACGACGACAGATCGATTTGGTTTTGTACATCGACACTCACCTGATAAGTTCCCAAGAATTGTACTGTAAGTGGCACAATGATAAAATACCCGAAAAATACCCCTAGAAAGAACAAAAGACTGCTGGAAGATATCATCAGACCTGAATATTTTTTTTCTTCCGGCCTTAGTCCAGGGGAAACAAAAAGCCATAGCTGGAGAATAATGTATGGAAAAGAAAGGATAATTCCTCCTATGAGTGCAACCCAGATATGCATACCAAACTGCCCGGCCATTTTGAGATTTACTAGTTTGAACGGCATTGAGTCCAGACAAAAGACCTCACCTCCCCATAATTTGCTTATATTGCAAAACAATCGATAGGTCAGAAAGTCTACTTTCGTAGGTTTTAACAAAATGCTATCAAAAAAAAACTCTTTAAAATAGAAAACAAGAGCAGCGGCAATTAAAGCACCTGCTACTGACCTGATGAGGTGCTGCCTTAGTTGCTCAAGATGACCGAGAAAACTCATTTCGGCCTCTGGATTTTGCTTTCTTTTGCTGGAAAACATACTCTTCAAAACGAAAAAAGCAGGTGATATAAACCTGCTTTTGATAGGTAATCAGTCGGGATGACTGGACTCGAACCAGCGACCACACGCCCCCCAGACGTGTACTCTACCACCTGAGCTACATCCCGCGATAAAAAAATTCAGGTATTACAGATGTAATACCTGAATCAGTCGGGATACCAGGACTCGAACCTGGGACCCCCTGGTCCCAAACCAGGTGCGCTACCAACTGCGCTACATCCCGATAGTATCACTAAATACAGCTTTCGACACACTACGTGGACCGAGAACACAAAGTCGGGATGACTGGACTCGAACCAGCGACCCCTACGTCCCGAACGTAGTGCGCTACCAACTGCGCTACATCCCGATAATTGAAAGAACTGGTTTATTATTTGTAAACGGGCTGCAAAAGTAGCCTCTGGAGAAGTTTCGAAAAAGCGATTTTCTTAAAAATATGTGTAAATTTTTTTGATCTTCTCACCTACTTAAATTTAATGAATTCCAAGATCATTTGTCTTTAAGAGAGAAAAATAGAAATATTTATATATGTAGTGATAAAAAAATCCGAATCCGATCGTATCGGATTCGGATTGGAATTGAACTTTAAGACTTTTTACAGACTCAAGCTTGTCCTTTAGGTCCGAATGCCATCGGAGGTACCGGACCACCGGGTTCTATTTCATTTATTTTTCCGAAAGCAGCTTCGTACTTAGCAATGTTGTCGCTGAGTGCCAGAAGGAGTCTTTTTGCATGTTGAGGTGTTAGAATGATGCGGGATCTAACCTTTGCTTTAGGCATACCCGGCATTATTTGCAGATAGTCAATCACAAATTCACTAGGGCTGTGATTGATGATTGCGAGGTTACTGTACACTCCTCCGGCCACTTCTTCAGCGATTTCTACATTGATTTGCTGCTCCGGTAGATCTTGCCTTTCCATTTTTTAATGAATAGTAGTTTCTTTTTCTTTTCTTGATTTCATTGATTCGTATTCTGTCAGCGAACCCACAAGGATTCGATCGAAAGATTTCAGGCCGGTACCTGCTGGAATGTTGTGGCCTACAATTACATTTTCTTTCAATCCTTCAAGATAGTCTACTTTACCACTTACAGCGGCTTCATTGAGCACTTTAGTAGTTTCCTGGAATGAGGCTGCTGAGATAAATGATTTCGTTTGCAGAGCAGCTCTGGTGATTCCTTGTAATACGGGTTTGGCAGTAGCTGGTCTAGCATCTCTTGCCACTACCAGTTTTTTGTCCTGGCGTTTCAAGCGGCTGTTTTCATCTCTGAGCTTGCGTGCAGATATGATCATCCCCGGCTTAAGCTCAGCAGAATCGCCGGCATCTTCAATCACTTTTTTGTCGAAGATGTAGTCATTTTCAGCGTTAAAATCATTGATATGTACAAGCTGGTCTTCAAGGAAGCTTGTATCTCCCGCCTCTACGATTTCAACCTTCCTCATCATTTGACGAACGATTACTTCAAAGTGCTTATCGTTGATTTTCACTCCCTGAAGGCGATATACTTCCTGAATTTCATTTACGAGATATTCCTGTACTTTACCGGGACCTTGGATAGAAAGAATATCAGCTGGTGAAATAGCTCCGTCGGACAGAGGTGTACCTGCTTTAACAAAATCATTTTCCTGTACGAGAATTTGTTTTGACAGGTTAATCATGTAAACTTTACGTTCGCCTGTTTTGCTTTCTACAATTACTTCGCGGTTACCTCTTTTGATTTTTGGTCCGAAGGAAACAATACCATCGATTTCAGACACGATGGCCGGATTGGATGGGTTTCTGGCTTCGAAGAGTTCAGTTACCCTGGGCAACCCACCTGTAATGTCGCCAGCCTTGGCTGATTTACGTGGTATTTTGGCGATTACTTTGCCCGCTTTTATGGAAGTATTGTCTTCTACGATCAGATATGCTCCAACCGGAAGATTGTAGGACTTGAGAATTTCTCCATCGGCAGTTTGGATATGAAGAGTTGGGATCAGTCGTCTGTTTTTTGATTCGGTGATCACTTTTTCTTTAAATCCGGTTTGTTCGTCTACTTCCTCTCTGCAAGTCACTCCCATTTCGATGCCTTCATATTTGACTGTTCCGTTTTGTTCGGCAATGATTACGGCATTGTATGGATCCCATTCGCAGATTTTGGTGCCTTTTGAAATTTTGTTGCCTGGTTTTACATAAATAGTAGAACCATAGGGTATATTATTGGTCTGTACTACGATTCCAGCTTTTTCATCAACAATTCTCATTTCAGCAGTGCGTCCAATGACTACTTCTACAGTTTCGCCTTGGTCGTTTTCGCTGACTACTGTCCGAAGCTCATCTATTTCGATAATGCCGTCGAATTTGGCTACTATTTTTGATTCCTCTGCCACATTACCGGCTGTACCACCTACGTGGAAAGTACGGAGTGTAAGCTGAGTACCTGGCTCGCCAATGGATTGAGCGGCAATCACACCTACGGCTTCACCGATTTGAATCATTTTGGAAGTTGCGAGATTTCGACCGTAGCATTTTGCGCATATTCCTTTTTGTGATTCACAGGTCAGCGGGCTGCGCACTTCCACCATCTGAATGGCCGAATTTTCAATTTTTGCTGCAATTTCTTCGGTAATTTCTTGACCGCTTTTTACAAATAGTTCGTTGGTGAGCGGATCGTACACATCGTGAAGCGATACCCTGCCGAGGATACGGTCATACAGGGGCTCTACTACTTCTTCATTTTTCTTAAGTGCTGTGACCTCCAGACCGCGAAGTGTGCCACAATCGTCTTCAGAGATTATTACATCTTGGGCCACATCTACCAGACGGCGGGTCAAGTATCCGGCATCTGCTGTTTTCAGAGCGGTATCTGCCAAACCTTTGCGGGCACCGTGTGTAGAAATGAAATATTCGAGAATTGACAACCCTTCTTTAAAGTTTGCTATAATGGGGTTTTCAATGATCTCTCCTCCTCCGGAGCCTGATTTCTGAGGCTTAGCCATCAGACCACGCATACCTGAAAGCTGGCGGATTTGCTCTTTTGAACCTCTTGCACCGGAGTCGAGCATCATGTAGATGGGGTTAAATCCCTGGCGATCGCTTGAGAGATAGTGCATAGCTCTCTCTGTGAGTTTTGCATTGGTGTTGGTCCAGATATCGATGATCTGGTTATAGCGTTCATTGTTAGTGATGAGACCCATATTGTAGCTGGCAATCACATTTTCAACGGCCTCATTGGCTTCGACTATAAGTTGTTCTTTTTCTTTTGGAATGATGATATCGCCTAAACTGAACGAAAGACCTCCCTTGAAGGCATATTTAAAGCCAAGGTTTTTCATATTGTCGAGGAAGGCTGCAGTTTTCGGAATGTTGGTAAGGCGAAGGATCCGGGCTATGATGTCTCTTAGTGACTTTTTGGTTAGAAGTTCGTTGATAAATCCGACCTCTTCAGGTACTATGGTATTGAAAACAACACGTCCGGCAGTAGTGTCTATGATTTTGTACACCAATTGGTCGTTTTCTCTTACCCTAGCTCTTACCTTAATTTTAGCATTTATGTCGAGTTTACCTTCGTTCAATGCGATTTGGACTTCTTCTGCACTATAAAAAATCTTGCCCTCACCCTTGACGGGATGCTCAGGAGTTGAAGGTCTAGGTTTAGTAATGTAATACAGACCAAGAACCATGTCCTGTGATGGAACTGTAATCGGCGATCCGTTGGCAGGGTTCAGGATGTTGTGCGAAGCGAGCATGAGCATCTGAGCTTCCAGGATGGCTGCATGTCCGAGAGGTAGGTGAACGGCCATCTGGTCGCCATCGAAGTCGGCATTGAATGCCGTACAGGTGAGCGGATGCAATTGGATAGCTTTACCTTCGATCAGTTTGGGTTGAAACGCTTGAATGCCCAGTCTGTGAAGGGTTGGAGCCCTGTTGAGCAATACCGGGTGTCCTTTCATCACATTTTCCAGTATATCCCATACGACGGGTTCTCTGCGATCAATAATCTTTTTGGCTGACTTTACTGTTTTTACTATACCTCTTTCGATGAGTTTTCGGATGATAAAAGGTTTGTAAAGCTCTGCTGCCATATCCTTCGGAAGACCACATTCGTGGAGGGCTAGTTCAGGCCCTATAACAATAACAGATCTTCCTGAGTAGTCGACTCTTTTTCCCAATAGGTTTTGGCGGAAGCGACCTTGTTTTCCCTTAAGGCTATCCGAAAGGGATTTAAGCGCTCTGTTTGACTCAGTTTTTACGGCTGTGGACTTTCTAGTATTGTCAAAGAGGGAATCTACTGCCTCTTGCAGCATTCTCTTTTCATTTCTAAGAATAACTTCCGGAGCTTTTATTTCCATCAATCGCTTCAGGCGATTGTTTCGAATGATTACTCTTCTGTAGAGGTCATTGAGGTCAGATGTGGCAAATCTTCCTCCATCCAGAGGTACCAATGGACGAAGCTCAGGTGGGATGACTGGTATTACTTTCATGATCATCCACTCGGGCTTATTTACAATTCTGCTGTTGGCTTCTCTTACAGCTTCGACCACCTGAAGGCGTTTAAGTGCTTCCTGTCTTTTTTGTTGGGATGTTTCGCGGCTGGCCTGATGTCTCAGCTCATACGACAACTCATCTAAATTGAGACGTTGCAAGAGCATTAACAAGGCTTCCGCTCCCATTTTTGCTATGAATTTATTTGGGTCGCTGTCATCTAGATAATGATTATCGGCCGGTAGTTTCTCTGTGATGTCCAGATATTCCTCTTCAGTTAAAAAATCCATTTTATTGATCTCTTTTCCATCTGGATATTTAGCGATTCCAGGCTGAATGACCACATATCGCTCATAATAAATAATCATATCCAGTTTTTTGGATGGAAGTCCCAGCAGATACCCTATCTTGTTTGGTATGGATCTGAAGTACCAAATATGTGCAACTGGCACAGTGAGTGTAATATGGCCTATTCGCTCCCGACGGACTTTTTTCTCTGTTACTTCTACACCGCATCGATCGCATACGATGCCTTTGTAGCGTATTCTCTTGTATTTGCCACATGCGCATTCATAATCCTTAACAGGACCAAAAATCCGCTCACAAAACAGACCATCTCTTTCCGGCTTGTGTGTACGGTAATTGATGGTTTCCGGCTTTAGTACCTCACCATAAGACTTCTCAAGAATGTACTCAGGCGATGCCAGACTGATGGTAATTGAATTAAATCGGCTTGTTTGTGTATTTTTTTCTGTCTTTTTAAATGACATGATGATTCGGTATTAAGCTTTTATTCCATTGTAATCTTTAGTCCTAATCCAAGCAACTCATGCAACAATACGTTGAATGATTCAGGAATTCCTGGTTCGGGCAGGTTTTCACCTTTAACAATAGCTTCATAGGTTTTTGCTCTTCCTACCACATCATCGCTCTTAATGGTAAGAATTTCCCTCAAAATGTTGGATGCGCCGTAGGCTTCGAGAGCCCAGACTTCCATTTCACCGAAGCGCTGACCACCAAATTGAGATTTTCCTCCGAGTGGTTGCTGTGTAATAAGGGAGTAAGGTCCAATAGATCGTGCGTGCATTTTATCATCGACCATGTGGCCGAGTTTGAGCATGTAAATGATACCTACGGTAGCTTTTTGGTCAAAGCGCTCGCCAGTACCACCATCGTACAAGTACGTATGGCCAAATCTCGGCAATCCTGCAAGGTCCGTATAATAGTTGATGTCATCGATGCTGGCTCCGTCGAATATAGGAGTAGTAAACTTAAGTCCAAGTTTTTGGCCTGCCCAGCCTAGTACTGTTTCATAGATTTGTCCGATGTTCATCCGCGATGGAACACCCAGCGGATTTAGGACGATGTCTACAGGAGTACCATCTTCGAGGAATGGCATGTCTTCTTCCCGGACTATTCTAGCGACAATACCTTTGTTTCCGTGGCGGCCGGCCATCTTGTCACCTACTTTGAGTTTGCGCTTTTGGGCCACATAAATCTTAGCCAGTTTGACAATTCCCGGAGGAAGCTCATCACCAACTGTGATGTTGAATTTTTTGCGTTTCAGAATTCCAAGGTAATCACTTGCTTTAATTTTATAATTGTGAAGCAGGGTAGTGATCAGATTGTTCTTCTCCTCATCAGTAGTCCATTGACCACCTTGAATCCTGGTATAATCTTCAATGGAATTCAGGATTTTTTGTGTAAACTTGGTTCCTTTGGGAATAACAACCTCATTTAGATCATTGTACACACCCTGAGATGTTTTTCCCGCTACCAGGATGTTGAGTTTTTGGAGAAATTCTTCTCTAAGCTCTGCAATACTTTTGTTGTATTCATCTTCTGCTTCCTGTATTTCTTGTTTTTCTTTTTGTTTAGACCTTTTGTCTTTGAGAGCTTTCGAAAAGAGCTTTTTGTCTATTACAACACCATAAGCAGAAGGGGGCGCTTTTAGTGAGGCATCTTTTACGTCTCCGGCCTTATCTCCAAAGATAGCTCTGAGGAGTTTTTCTTCGGGAGTGGGATCTGACTCTCCTTTAGGTGTGATTTTTCCAATGAGGATATCACCAGGTTTAATTTCAGCGCCGATCCGGATGATTCCGTTTTCATCCAGGTCTCTGGTTGCATCTTCACTTACATTGGGGATATCGCAAGTGAGCTCTTCCATACCGAGCTTCGTATCGCGTACATCCACCGAGTATTCCTCAATGTGTATAGAGGTAAAGATGTCTTCTCGCACTACCCGTTCAGAAATCACGATGGCGTCCTCAAAATTATAGCCTTTCCATGGCATGAATGCTACTTTGAGGTTTCTGCCAAGTGCCAGTTCACCGTTTTTGGTGGAGTAACCTTCACAGAGCACCTGACCCTTGGTGACGCGATCGCCTACCTTTACAATGGGTTTGAGATTGATGACAGTATTTTGGTTGGTTTTGCGGAATTTGGTGAGTGTATAGATTTTCAGATCATCCTCAAAGCTCACAAGACGTTCGTTTTCAGTCCTGTTGTAGCGGATGTGAATTTCATTGGCATCTACATACTCAACTGTACCATCACCTTCTGCATTGATTAGGACTCTGGAGTCTTTAGCTACTACTCGCTCCATACCAGTTCCAACTATTGGTGCTTCAGGTCTGAGAAGCGGAACAGCCTGGCGCATCATGTTTGAGCCCATCAATGCACGGTTGGCATCGTCGTGTTCGAGGAAAGGGATGAGTGAAGCAGATATGGAGGCAATCTGATTAGGCGCCACATCCATATAGTTCACTTCATTGGGCTCTACAATGGGGAAATCACCTTCTAATCTGGATTTGATTTTATTGTTTACAAACTCTCCATTTTCATCTATGGGTGCATTAGCTTGCGCAATCACCATACCTTCTTCTTCCTCCGAAGAGAGATAGATTGGGTTTTCGTCCAGCTTTACTCGGCCGTTTTCTACTTTGCGATAGGGAGTTTCGATAAAACCCAGACTATTGACCTTCGCGTATACACAGAGTGAGGATATAAGACCAATATTGGGTCCTTCGGGCGTTTCAATCGGACACAACCGTCCATAATGTGTATAGTGTACATCGCGCACTTCAAAACCCGCCCGATCTCTTGAAAGACCCCCAGGCCCTAGTGCGGATAGTCGGCGTTTATGTGTAATCTCTGCCAATGGATTGGTTTGATCCATGAACTGGCTGAGCTGGTTGGTGCCAAAGAAAGAGTTTATAACGGAGGAGAGTGTTTTGGCATTGATGAGGTCGATGGGAGTAAACACCTCATTGTCTCGAACATTCATGCGCTCCCGGATGGTGCGTGCCATACGTGCCAGACCTACACCAAACTGTGCTGCAAGCTGTTCGCCTACGGTCCTTACTCTTCTGTTGCTTAAGTGGTCGATATCGTCAACTTCAGCTTTTGAATTAATAAGCTGAATGAGATATTTTACAATAGCAATAATGTCTTCTTTAGTCAGGATTTGGATACTTGGATCGATGTCCAAATTGAGTTTTTTATTCAATCTGTAACGTCCCACATCGCCGAGGCTATAACGTGTATCTGAAAAAAAGAGTTTTTCGATAATACCTCTAGCGGTTTCCTCATCTGGAGGATCTGCATTTCTGAGCTGTCGGTAGATGTATTCCATGGCTTCGAGCTCAGAATTGGTCGGGTCTTTTTGAAGTGTATTATATATAATGGAATACTCTGATGATTCTACATCTTCTCTGTGGAGCAGAATGGTTTCAACATTTGCATCGAATATGAGGTCTATGTGTTCTTTTTCTATAATTTCATCTCTGTCAATAATAACCTCATTTCTTTCCAAAGAAACTACTTCTCCTGTATCTTCATCTACAAAGTCCTCAATCCAGGTTTTAAGAACACGAGCAGCGAGTCTTCTGCCGACTACTCGTTTCAAACCAGCTTTTGAGACTTTTACTTCTTCGGCTAGATCAAAGAGTTCGAGAATGTCTTTGTCTCGCTCAAAGCCAATGGCTCTTAGCAGTGTAGTGACGGGCAATTTTTTCTTTCTGTCGATGTATGCATACATGACATCATTGATATCGGTAGCAAATTCTATCCAGCTTCCTTTGAATGGAATGATTCGAGCTGAATACAATTTAGTACCGTTGGCATGATAACTCTGTCCGAAAAATACACCGGGTGAGCGATGCAATTGAGATACGACTACTCTTTCGGCACCATTGATGATGAAGGTGCCTCTTTCGGTCATGTAAGGAATGGTTCCGAGATAGACATCCTGAACTATGGTCTCAAATTCCTCATGTTCGGGGTCGGTACAGTAGAGTTTTAATCTGGCTTTGAGCGGCACTGAATACGATAGGCCTCTTTCAATACACTCGACCTCTGAATAGCGGGGTGGATCAACAAAGTAGTCCAGAAACTCCAGGACGAACTGATTTCTGGCATCTGTAATGGGAAAGTTTTCCAGGAAAGTTTTGTAAAGCCCTTCATTCTTGCGATTTTCAGGCTTTGTTTCCAATTGGAAGAAGTCTTTAAATGATTTGATTTGAATCTCAAGCAGATCAGGATAATCATTCAGGAGTTTTGCACTGCTGAATGAGACCCTTCCGTGTACTATTTCGTGAGGAATTTGGCTGCTCATAAGTAAATAAGCGGTTCGTTTTGAATAAGGATTGAAATACAAAAAAGGTTTAGGCCTGAAACATCAAGCCTAAACCAATGTGGTTAAGAAAGTAAAGTTACTTAATTTCAACTTCAGCTCCTGCCTCTTCAAGTTGTTTTTTGAGAGCATCGGCTTCGTCTTTTGTAACGCCTTCTTTAAGCGCTTTTGGTGCATTGTCTACTACATCTTTAGCCTCCTTAAGTCCGAGACCTGTAAGTTCTTTTACTAGTTTAACTACAGCGAGTTTTTGGGCACCAGCTGATTTGAGGATTACATCAAAAGAAGTTTTCTCCTCCACTACAGCACCTCCATCGCCAGTACCAGCAGCAGGACCAGCGGCTACAACTGCAGCAGCGGCAGGTTCGATTCCATAGGTTTCTTTTAGGTAATTGGCAAGCTCTTGTACTTCTTTTACTGTGAGGCTTACCAGTTTATCTCCGAGTTCTTGAATTGTTGACATTTTGCTTGATTTTTTAATTGTTAATAATTGAATTTGGGTTATTGGAAGCTGAGTGCGTACTTAGGAATTACATCAATTCTGTGCTCTTTCTTCAAGAGATTTAAGCAATCCGGCGATAGTTTGACCTCCGCTGTTAAGAGCAGATACCACGTTTTTGATGGGGCTTTGAAGCAGCAATATAATATCGCTTATAAGTTCTTCACGTGATTTCAGGTTCTCAAGGACTTTGAGCTGATTATCACCTACAAACACTGCCTCATCGATATAAGCACCTTTAAGAATTGGCTTCTCCGACTTTTTGCGCACTTCGGAGATCAGCCTGGCAGGAGTACTTCCACTTTCGGCGATCATCAGGCTTGTCATTCCTTTGAGGGTTGGAAAGAGTTCCCCAAAGTTTTTACCTGATCGCTCCATTGCTTTTTTCAACAATGTATTTTTTACTACCCTAAGCTGCACCTTTTTGTTAAAACAAATTCGGCGAAGCTGCGATGTCTGGGCAGCGTTTAGACCTTCAATATCTGTAAGATATATGACACTATTTTCTTTTAGAAGATCTGTGAGCTCGTTTATCAGTGTGTCTTTTTCCTGTTTATTCATTTCAGTACGTTTGTTTTATTAGTTAGTAGCCTGGCGTGGGTCGATTGGAATTCCCGGGCCCATAGTGGCACTCATGCTGATGCTTTTGATATAAGTGCCTTTTGCAGTCGAAGGTTTCAGGCGTACGATGGTTTTCAGCAGTTCCTCAGCATTTTCCTTGATTTTTGAAGGTTCAAAGGATACTTTTCCAACAGCTGCATGCACTATACCGTAACGGTCTACTTTGAAATCAATTTTCCCGGCTTTTACATCTTTTACAGCTTTTCCTACGTCCATGGTTACTGTGCCGGTTTTTGGGTTGGGCATCAGACCGCGTGGCCCCAATATTCTACCTAAAGGACCAATTTTTCCCATTACCGATGGCATAGTGATGATTACGTCTACATCAGTCCAACCGTTTTTTATTTTTTCTATATATTCATCAAGACCAACGTAATCTGCGCCTGCTTCTTTGGCTTCGGCCTCTTTATCTGCTGGAACCAGGGCAAGCACTCTTACTGTTTTCCCCGTTCCATGAGGCAGAGTTACAACACCGCGTACCATTTGGTTAGCCTTTCGGGGATCAACTCCCAGGCGAACTGCTAAATCTACTGATGCATCAAACTTTGCAATCGATGTTTCTTTGACCAATTTTGCAGCCTCATCGAGTGTATAGTTTTTATTTTTTTCAACTTTAGCGAGTGCTGCTTTCATTTTTTTTGTCATCCGAGCCATTTTTCTACTTTTTTAAAGGTGATTCACCTACAATTGTCAATCCCATACTGCGGGCTGTTCCTGCGATCATACTCATAGCTGATTCAATAGTAAACGCATTCAAATCCTGCATTTTATCTTCAGCGATAGCTCTGATTTGATCCCAGGTCACTTTACCTACTTTCTTGCGGTTTGGCTCAGCGCTTCCACTTTTGATTTTTGCCGCTTCCATAAGCTGAATGGCTGCGGGAGGGGTCTTAACGATGAAATCAAATGATTTATCGGTGTAAACAGTTATAAGTACGGGAAGTATTTTGCCCATTTTATCCTGTGTACGGGCATTAAACTGCTTACAAAACTCCATGATGTTAACACCTTTGGAGCCAAGTGCAGGTCCTATAGGGGGAGCAGGATTGGCCTGGCCTCCTTTGGCCTGTAATTTTATGATTGCTGCTACTTCTTTTGCCATTTTATTTACTTTTATCTTCGACTGATATGGAAGCAGTATCAGTCAGTTGTTGTTGTATATTGAGCTCACATCAATATCGTTGTTAAGCGTCTCGTTCCACTTGCATATAGCTAAGCTCAAGTGGTGTTTTTCGACCAAAAATCTTTACCATCACCTCGAGTTTTCTCTTCTCTTCGTGAATTTTTTCAATGACCCCATTGAATCCGGTAAAAGGACCGTCTATTACCTTTACTGTATCTCCTACAGTAAAAGGAACCTGGGTCATTTCAAGACTTTCGGCCAGCTCATCGACTTTTCCAAGCATTCTATTCACTTCAGATGGCCTAAGTGGCACCGGGTCACCGCCTTTTGTCTCACCCAGAAATCCAATCACACCGGGAATGTTCTTGATTACATGTATCATTTCACCCTCGAGGTTGGCTTCTATAATGATGTAACCCGGAAAATAATTCCTCTCTTTTGTTACTTTTTTTCCGTTTCTGACTTGTATTATTTTTTCGGTTGGAATAAGGACTTTGCCCAGCTGAGCTGACAGATTATTTCTGTGAACTTCGTTTTCAATGTAGTTCTTGATCTTATTCTCCTGGCCACTTATAGCCCTTACAACATACCATTTTTTATTGTCAGTCATTTTGAGTAGTCCTCTTTTAAAAGAGTGAATAAAACGTCTCTAAAACAAGGGTTATAACCTTATCCATGGCAAATATGATCAAAGAAATGACCACTGAGGCCACTGCTACGATTGCAGCAGTTTTTTGCATTTCTCCCCATGTAGGCCAGGAAGTCTTCTGCACCAGCTCTACATAAGATTCTTTCAATGCAATTTTTAACGATTCGAACATCACAATCTTATTTCTACCTCTCTAAGCACGGGTGGAGAGATTCGAACTCCCATCAACGGTTTTGGAGACCGCTATTCTACCCTTGAACTACACCCGTATGTGGTAAAAGGTGTTTCAGGTTTTACCCCGAAACACCCTGTAAAGTTATGAATTATTACTTTATTCGAGGATTTCAGTTACCTGGCCAGCTCCTACAGTACGACCTCCTTCGCGAATAGCGAAACGGAGACCTTTGCTAATTGCTACTGGTGTAATCAGATTAACAGTGATGGTGAGGTTGTCACCTGGCATCACCATTTCCACACCTTCTGGTAGGATAATTTCACCTGTAACGTCTGTGGTTCTGAGATAAAACTGAGGACGATACTTGTTGCGGAAGGCAGTGTGACGGCCGCCTTCTTCTTTTTTCAGGATATACACCTCGGCTTTAAAAGACCTGTGCGGTGTTTGAGAGCCTGGTTTGCAGATTACCATACCTCTGCGGATTTGAGATTTTTCAATACCGCGCAGTAACAGACCTACGTTGTCACCAGCTTCACCTCTGTCTAGAATCTTGCGGAACATTTCAACACCGGTAACGGTGGATGTGAGTTTCTCATCGCCAAAGCCGATGATGTCAACGGCATCACCAGAATTGATTACACCTGTTTCGATACGACCGGTAGCTACAGTACCACGACCTGTGATGGTAAAGACATCTTCAATCGGCATCAGGAATGGCTTATCCTTGTCTCTTATTGGTTCTTCGATCCAGTTATCAACTGCATTCATCAGGTCGAGAACAGTCTGAACCCATTTAGGCTCACCGTTCAGTGCACCAAGCGCAGAACCTCTGATTACAGGGGTATTGTCACCATCGTACTCGTAAAATGACAGAAGCTCACGAACTTCCATTTCTACAAGCTCGAGGAGTTCTTCGTCATCTACCATGTCCACTTTATTTAAAAACACCACGATTCTGGGCACACCTACCTGGCGAGCCAGAAGGATGTGCTCACGAGTTTGTGGCATAGGACCATCAGTAGCAGCTACTACAAGAATAGCACCGTCCATTTGTGCAGCACCTGTAACCATGTTTTTCACGTAGTCGGCGTGGCCTGGACAATCTACGTGAGCGTAGTGCCTTTTGTCGGTTTCGTACTCTACGTGGGCTGTGTTGATGGTGATACCTCTTTCCTTTTCTTCAGGTGCGTTGTCGATTGAATCAAAGTCGCGAGCCTGAGCCAGACCTCTCTCCGCAAGCACTTTGGTAATGGCGGCAGTAAGGGTGGTCTTTCCGTGGTCAACGTGACCTATGGTACCCACGTTTACGTGGGGTTTTTTTCTAATAAATTGCTCTTTTGCCATTTCGGAAGCTCAATTAATGTTGATAAAAATAAAAAAATCAGAGCCGATGGAGGGAATTGAACCCTCGACCTTTTCCTTACCAAGGAAACACTCTACCACTGAGCTACAACGGCTAACCTGGAGCGGAAGACGGGATTCGAACCCGCGGCCCTCAGCTTGGAAGGCTGATGCTCTACCAACTGAGCTACTTCCGCAATACTTATCGTGGGGAGAGGAGGATTCGAACCTCCGAAGCTTTCGCAACAGATTTACAGTCTGCCCCATTTGGCCACTCTGGAATCTCCCCAAATTTTTTAAAGAACTTAAAGTTGAGCCGGCAGAGGGACTCGAACCCCCGACCAGCTGATTACAAATCAGCTGCTCTACCAACTGAGCTATGCCGGCTTTAAAATTTCGGATTGCAAATGTAGCTCGGTTTTTCAATTATCAAAATCTTTTCAGCTTCCAGATCTTTCATCTTTTTGACCATTTTTAAGATTTTGAAGACTCTTTTATATTATTGATATTCATTAATTTATATTCAACCATCTCAATAGCAGGTCATGCAAATTGTACCATTTCCATAGATATTTTAAGGAAATTAAAAAGAATTTAACACTTACAGACAAATATTCTGTTGGCATTTTATTTCCTACTTTTAATTTGTGCTCCATTTCATTTCAGTTGCTTATGAAAAAAATTATCATTACCGGTGGTGCCGGCTTTATAGGTTCACACGTTGTAAGACGATTTGTGACTAAATATCCGCAATATCAGATTTACAACCTGGATGCCCTGACGTACGCCGGAAATCTGGAAAACTTGCGAGATGTAGAAAACTTTCCAAATTATACATTTATAAAAGCAGACATTACGGATGCCGATAAAATGTATGAGATTATATCGGAAATCGATCCAGACGGTGTCATTCACCTTGCAGCCGAATCGCATGTAGACAGGTCCATCAACGATCCTCTCGCATTTGTAAAAACAAATGTGATTGGAACAGTAAATTTGCTCAATGCGTGCAGAGATATCTGGAAAGGTCGGTATGATGAAACTCTTTTTTATCACATCTCTACCGACGAAGTTTACGGCACCTTAGGAGAGTCGGGTCTTTTCACTGAAACTACACCTTACGATCCCAACTCACCCTATTCAGCTTCAAAGGCTGCATCCGATCATTTTGTAAGAGCCTATGGAGAAACTTATGGGATGAACTACATCATCACAAATTGCTCCAACAATTATGGTCCATTTCAATTTCCCGAAAAACTGATTCCTCTCTTTATCAATAATATCATCGCTAATAAACCTCTTCCAGTGTATGGAGATGGCCTTTACACCAGAGATTGGCTCTATGTAATTGACCATGCCATGGCGATTGACCTGGTCTACCACAAGGGAGCAAAGCATGAAACCTACAACATTGGAGGATTCAACGAATGGAAAAACATAGACTTAGTCAGATTATTATGCAGACTCATGGACAAAAAACTCGGGCGACCGGAGGGAACAGCTGATAAGCTGATCACCTTTGTTAAAGACAGGCCGGGTCACGACCGAAGATATGCAATAGATGCAACAAAAATCAATACTGAGCTGGGCTGGAAGCCAAGTGTAACTTTCGAAACAGGCCTTTCAGAGACTATTGATTGGTATCTGGAGAATACGGAATGGCTGAAGAATGTTACATCCGGTGCGTATCAAAAATACTACGAAGAGATGTATAAAAATAGGTGATTCAGAAAGTTATTCAAATACCCCAGGGGTGGCTAATGCCACCCTTTCGTATTTTTTATTGCCCTATTTCTCTTCCTGTAATAGCTACCAACTTTTTATTGTTGCCAAATAATAGTCCCCTGTTTAGAATGTAGCTTGGCAAACCCTCCGGCAAGTACGCGTGAATTCGCAATCTTTTGAAAACCGCAAATGAATCTGCAGATGTCGTCCATTCGCATTCAAAGGCTTCACTGGTTAAATCCGTTAGTATTTCAACAGTTACATCAAAGTTACCTGCATGGGTGACCCATTTCAAAGTCTTATTGTTACAATTTTCAAATAAAACTGCTTCAACTACGATATCAGCAGAAAGATAATTCAACGGTTTTTTAGAACAGATGCCTTCAAATATCTCATTAAATTCACCCTCTATCAGTACAGTGATGCTTTGACCCATGAAGGCAGTATCTGCTTTAATTCCGTGGTAAAAAATACTTTGAATTATGATTGATTTTTCACTGCCTTTGAGAAATAATTCATCTCCGCTTTTTAGTATCCCAGATAATATCTTTATTCCTATACATTTCAAATCCGGACGATACCAGGCAATCCTTGCAATTGTAGTATTGGAATGAGTTTTCAGTCTACTTACGTTTTGGTCTGCCAGATTCAGAAAACACTGGAATAGAGTCGGCCCCTGATACCATTGAGTATAACCGCTGTCAAATACCACATTATGACCTGAAAGGGCTGATACGGGTATATAAGTAATTTGACCGGGAAAAAGTAGAGAGAACTTAGCTGTAAGTGATTTTTGAAAGTCACAAAATTGTTGCATTTTCCAATCGACAACGTCCATTTTATTGACTACCACAATCAGCCGGTTGATGCCAAACATACGTGCCAATATCAGATGCCGGATCGTTTGGTCAGTGATAGAGCGGGAAATATCTGTAATCAAAACCAAGGAATCGGCCTCACTGATGCCGACAGCTGCCCTTGTAAGAAATTCCAGATGACCTGGTGTATCAATCAATTGGAATCTTATTCCATTGAGGTTGACGCTTCGGTATGCTACATCTATGGTGATCCGTTTTTGTTGTTCGGTACTAAGGCCGTCGGTCAGCCATGCGATCTCAGGTGCTGGGCGGCCAAGTCTTTTGCTTTCTTCGGCTATTGATTGAAGCTGATCATCTGGTACATTGTGCGTGTCCATCAGAAACCTACCCAGTAGGGTACTTTTACCATCGTCAGTACTCCCGGCAATAGCGATTTTTATAAGTTTATCCGGCATTCGGTTGAACGGATCAAGGTCTTTTAATTTATTGGTTATGCAAAAGTACAGACGCAAACTATTGAATGGGAATCTCTACAACCGCTTACGCTTGTATGGGCCAACACCATTTTCAGTAACGGGTTTAATAATTCATTTGTAATGAACGTGAAAACATATGATTTATTTGCATCGTTGCATTCTAAGATGTCACGTTTTATTTCATGTCAATCATTACTGTAAACAATGTCTGTAAAATCTATTATCCCGGAGAAATAGAGGTACGAGCGTTGGATGGGGTAAGCCTCAATATTGAGCCTGGGGAGTTTACAGCCATCATTGGTCCGTCTGGCTCAGGAAAGACCACTCTGCTGAATCTGATAGGTGGCCTGGACCGGCCATCCTCAGGGCAGGTAATCATAAATAACACTGATCTCAGCTCTTTAACAGAGGATGAATTGATCGACTTTCGCCTTTTCAACATTGGATTTGTGTTCCAATCATACAATTTAATCCCGGTACTCAGCGC
Source organism: Schleiferia thermophila (assembly GCF_003337435.1). GTDB lineage: Bacteria > Bacteroidota > Bacteroidia > Flavobacteriales > Schleiferiaceae > Schleiferia > Schleiferia thermophila. The sequence goes on along the minus strand of NZ_QPJS01000001.1, from coordinate 179,089 downwards.
TCTGGAAAATGTGGCTTTTATCATGCAGCTTCAAGGAGTAAAAAAGGAGGATTATATCAGGCGATCGAAGGAAATTTTGCATAGGGTCGGTTTGGGTAGCAAGTTGCACCAAAGGCCCTCACAACTCTCCGGAGGTCAGCAGCAGAGGATAGCAGTAGCCAGAGCATTGGTTTCACGTCCGGCCTTTGTGCTAGCCGACGAACCCACAGCAAACCTCGACAGTAATACTGCCCGCCAGTTACTGGATTTGATGTCCGAACTCAACAGGGAATTGGGAGCTACATTCATTTTCAGCACGCACGACCACAGGGTGATTGAAGCTGCCAGGCGAATCATCACCCTGGAAGATGGTAAAATTGTTTTGGACGAGCTAAAAAACTAGCCCGGTGATATAAGTAACGCTTGAAGATAATTATTGAATCTACTTTTGAACCGGAAAACGTTGGAGATATGAAATTTTTAAAACTGGTAGTCAATATCCTATCCATGCGGTGTCCGAGATGCAGAACATCACCTCTTTTTACTCAACCAAATCCATATAAGATTTCGAAACTTTTTGAAATGCACGAAAAGTGTCCGTCCTGCGGACAGCCTTACGTGATTGAACCCAACTTCTACTACGGTGCGATGTATGCGAGCTATGCACTTGCTGTAGCCCTGTTTGTAGCCGTATTAGTCATTTTGACCTTAATAGGTCACAACGAAATCGAGGTACTGATCCCAACATATTTCATTGTGTTGGTCATCCTTTCGCCTGTGCTGTTTAGATTGTCGCGGTCGCTTTGGATTCATTTTTTTGTAAAATACGATCCGGAGTGTAAGGCAGAAAAATAGACTATTTCACCCGGGCTTTATTTTCCGCTTCAGTCAATATCTGATTGGACTGCTCTCTTGCCTGCTGCACAAGTTGTTCGGCACGGCGATCGGCCTCTAGTTCAATTTTGCGGGCATTGTTTTCGGCTTCTTGCTCCAGACGTCTGGCTGCTTCATTGGCTGCGCGTTCTTTGACTATATTTCCTTTGGCCTCATCCCGCAATCGCTGTGCCTGTGCTCTTCCCTCGGCTCTTACTTTGTCGGCAGCAGCCCTGGCATCGGCTCTGACCTTATCAGCTTGTTGCTGAGCCTGATTCATAATACGCTCAGCCTGTGCACGCGCATCGGCCATGATGCGCTCTGCTTCAGCATTGATTTGCTGTTTTAAGTCTTCAACCTTTTGTTCTGCTGTTTCCTTAATCTTTTCCTTTACCTGAGTGACCAGATCCCCGACTACATTGCCCAAAGTAGTAGAAACTTTGGGATTCGTATAAGTTCCTGTTATTTTTACTCTGAGGTCAATGGTCTGCGGAGCCTTACCTCCAAGAGACGCCAGCAATTGGTCGGCTCTGACAGCAGAGCCAGGAATTTTTAATTCCATGTCGTAGTCAAGTGTCTGATCCAATCCGTTAGAACCTGAAATGGTACCAGTGACCTGTCCGGTCTTCACCTGAAATGGTGTGACAAATACCCGTCCATTTTCAATTTTGAAGGAAATATTAGCATCCCGAAGTGTTAAAGTAGAATAATCCTGATTTCTGAGGAAACTGCCTATCTGTGCCAATGCGTCAGATCTCAGTAGTATGTTATTGGTCTTAATACTTCCGGCTGAGGTGATTTTCGTCAGATCCGGTGTCATATCCCGGTTCAAAGGCCCGGAAATTTTGAAGGCCACATTGAACTGACCCTCAGAGTTTTTGGCGATGGGCGCAAGAGCCTTCGCCGTTGAAAAGGTTTGAAAGCTCTGCTGTATCCCAAAATTTTCAAGATTCAAGGAAAAGTCAAATACTGGCACCGGTAGTTTCGAATCGTAAAAACCGCTTAAAAGCACTCTACCGCCTACCAATTCCATCTGCACATTGTTCATGATCGCTTTCTGGTCAGACAGCGTGACGGTTCCTGTAAAATTTCCGATGTCGAAATCGCTAAACAGTACTCTGTCTGCCGAAGCTGTCAGTGTGAAATCGATTTGATCAGGTAAGCGTATGTAATCTTCTTCTGTACCCTCAGTGGCCGATGCTGCAGCGGTGTCGGTCGATATATTGGCCAACTCGTTTAAATCAAATATTTTACTGCTCACATCAAATCGCCCGAAAAGCGAGGTATCTTTAAACACATAGGAGAGCAGATTGTCGAACCGGCCGGTGGCTCGTATATCTGATTGCCCTATGGCCATCGAAAGCTCTTCGAGTCTGAAATGCTCAGGCTGTGCCACCACTTTGGCTTTGCTAATGCTGACCGGAAGTGCCAATGCAGCCGGGTCCTTGAACAGAAAATCTCTGACCAAAACCCTTCCTTCGGCAACTACTTTATCATATCTTTCTGACTCGATATCAGAAAGTTTAGCTTTAAGGGTCAATCCAGCATCCATCAATCCTTTTAACTCTACACTTTTGTCGATCGGCACCAGCTTGCTGATGGTCCCCAAATCCAATTTTCCGTTGAACATGAAATCGATGAAAGGATCGCTGATAGGTGTAGAAACCATCAATGCAGCTTCTATGGGATTATCGGCCAATTTCATTGAAAAGCCCGGTATAGTGAGCAGCGTATTGTCAAGACTTCCGCCCGGGTTGGTGATCCGAAAGTCAGTATTTACAGCTTCGACTGCAGCAGGTAAGTCCGGATATTTAAAATATCCGTCCCGAATGGTCAGTAGAATATTGAATTTTGGATAGATTTCCTGTTCGCTGTTGAAGGTTCCCTGAACCTTGCCGGTAAGGCTGGCAGTACCTCGAGCTGTTAGCTTTGCAAAATCCTGGTAATAAATGGCTGGGATAAGAGAAATAATGCTCTTGAAAGATGAGTTGGGGGTGTCAAATTCTACATCGGTTTCAATGTTTTCATCCGGCATTCTAATAACGCCTTTGAAATTCAATCTCAAATCATTAAGCTCGAGAAAATTATCGCCGAAGCTAAACTCCATGGTATTCTGGTTGATTTTGATGTCAAAATCAGAAGCTACCGCCACCCTGCTGAGCAGTGCGATTCCATCGGACTTAAATGTCAATTCATCAATTTTTGTAGAAGTGCTAAGATTTACTATTTCTTCAGTAAAATCCCCTTTTCCTTCATGATTCAAGTGGTTAATTTCTGTATAAATTCCTGCTAGGCGGTCCTCGTAAATCAGATTTATGTTTTTGAAATAATACTTTTTCAGCGCAAGATTAAAAGATGTGGATATCGTGTCTTCTGTAGGTATTTCTTCCTCTTCTGAAGTCGGCAGAATCAGATAATTAGCTGTAGCAGAATCCAATACAATCAAATGAATATTTGCATTTTCCACTCCGATTTTCCTAATTTTGAATTGCTCACCTTTAAACACAGATAGCAGGTCCAGTGAGATTCTGAAATCTCCAATTCTGGCCAGCTCAATTCCGGCAAAAGTGTCTCTCCCTGTAACGACAAAGTCCTCCACCCCAAAGTGCAAATTGGGAAAGTCACGGATCAGACTCAATTTAAAGCGTCCAAAATCCACGTCCGCTAGCAGCTGTTTGTTGACCTCTTCTTTAAACTTATTGATAATCTGGTCCTTAAATATCAAGGGTATAACCACAACGGAGACCCCAATAATTCCGAATAAGATTAATAAAAGTTTACCTGCCCTTTTCATTTGAAATTGAGTGATTGTATTCTTCAGATTTGGCTACTAAGGTACAAACCATTGCGTCACCAGTCACATTTACCACCGTACGACACATATCAAGAATCCTGTCAATGGGCAAAATAATTGCAATCCAGGCCGGATTGAGTCCAACGGAGTTGAGCACAATTATCAACATAATAAGCCCGGCGCTTGGCACAGCTGCCGCACCGATGGAGGCCAGTGTGGCAGTGAGCACTATGGTCAACTGTTGAACGAAGTTTAAATCCACACCGTGGAGCTGTGCCAGAAAAACCACCGCTACTGCCTGATATAAACTGGTACCGTCCATATTAACTGTGGCTCCGATAGGTAATACAAAGGCAGTATACTTTTTATCAACTTTCATGTTTTCTTCCATACATTCGATGGTAACAGGCAATGTAGCCGCGCTGCTCGAGGAGGAAAATGCGAGCAATTGAGCCGGACTTATAGCTTTTAAAAAATCTGTATATCGAATGCCAGGTGCCAGGTAATGTATTACGAGAGGGTATATGACAAAAGCCATAAGCACCAGACCGAAAACTATTGTGATACTGTAAAGACCCAAAGAAGCAAAAACCGGCAACATTTTACTCACATCATCACCTGCTATCTGACTTATAGTAGCAGCCATCAGTGCAAAGACAAAAAATGGTGAAGCTTGCATCACGAAGTCTACCATTTTTAAGAATACGTCTGTCGTAGCCTGAAAAAATGAAATCAATACAGCCTGTCGTTCAATGGATACATACAAAAGGGAGATTCCAAAAAAAATCCCAAAAAAAATGACCTGAATCATCAGTTTACTGTCGTTCAAACTGGTAAAGATGTTATCGGGCACCATATCTACCAGAAAGCTCAAAGGGCCCCGGCTCTGGGTTTGTTTGGCTTTTTCGATTTTAGATTCAATTGCTTCTTCTGATGAAAATGTAGCAGTAGCTGCTCTTACTCGTTCAACAACCTCTTGATTTTCGGGTTTACATATTTGGCAAATTTCGTCGAGGTCTTCAGCTCCTGTAGAGCTTTTCCAAAGCTCATATCGGATTCTGTTTTCCAATATCAATTCTGAGTCGTTGCTTTTTCCCGGTTTTAGCAAATTGACCAACAACAGGCCAAGACTTACAGCCACGATGGTAGTACCGAGGTATATTGAAAGTGTTTTCAGTCCCAACCTTCCAAGAGATTCGGGCGAGCCAAGCCCGGCTATACCGCTGATGATGCTGAAAAGTACCAGTGGTACAGCGATCAGTTTAAGCAAGTTCATAAATATGGTACCAAACGGGGCTATAAAATCAGAGGTGAATCTGCTCCATCCCAACTGAACACTTGCGATAGCATAAACAATGCCCAGAAGCATACCCGACAAAATTTTCCAATGCAGAGGCCAACTGGTTATTTTTGAGATGTTCATTATGCGTTTATTTTAGACATCAGGTAAAAATCGGCCAATACAAGCCAAGTCATAGCCTCTACCACGGGCACAGCACGCGGTACCACGCAGGGGTCATGTCTTCCATTAATCTCCAGGTCTATCACCTGGCCAGAGGAATCCAATGCCTTTTGAGCTAAGGAGATTGAAGCCGTAGGCTTAAATGTTACTTCAAAATACAGTGTTCTGCCTGTGCTGATACCTCCTAACACACCGCCAGCATTGTTTGAAGAAAATACTCCGCCGGTATCCGGGGCATCATTGTGTTCGCTGCCTTTCATAAAGGCTGCTCTGGTACCGCTTCCTATTTCAAATGCTTTTGTGGCATTGATGGTCATCATCGCGTAGGCAAGCCGGGCGCTGAGTTTGTCAAATATTGGTTCACCGAGTCCGGGCATCAGACCTCTGACTTCTACCCTCACTTTTCCTCCGATAGAGTCACCGGTTTTCTTAAACTGTGCGATGATGGCTTCTGCCTTGCGGGCGTACTCGCTTACGGGCATTCGGGAGGGATGTGCATCAATACTTTCAGGTGTGACCAGACTACCAGCGGGTACTACGACTTCACCAATCTGACTGGTATATGCCAACACTTCTACACCAGGCAACAAGTGAGAGGCCAGAGCGCCGGCTACTACCCAATTGGCAGTCTCTCGGGCTGATGAGCGTCCGCCACCGCGATGGTCTCGGTGTCCGTATTTGGCTGTATAGGTTTCGTCGGCGTGTCCGGGTCTGTTGACTGTTCTGAGATGGTCGTAATCGGATGACCTTTTATCTGCATTTTGAATTACAAAAGCTATGGGAGCTCCCGTAGATTTCCCCTCAAATATACCGGACAAAAACTCTGGTTTATCTGTCTCCTTGCGTTCTGTGGTAAGGGCCGATTGGCCGGGTCTCCGGCGTGCCATTTGCCGGTTGATCCGCGCAAAATCGATTGCTATCCCGGCCGGAAATCCATCGATCACACCCCCAATAGCCTTCCCATGCGACTCGCCGAACGTTGTTAGCCGTAATATTCTGCCAAACGTATTGCTCATATCGGCAAACATACGATTTCACAATCTGAGCACCAATATGTATCTCCTAGCACGGTGTATTTCGCTTTGTACGAAAGAACCTTATATAATAATGAAAGCAAAAAATCCCGTGCCCTTCATGCCGGGATTTTCTGCTCTGAATGTAAAAAATGCGCTTTGCCTGGTGAAGCTCAGAGCTTTGAAAGCTGGATTTCGCCCATGAGCACGACCTCATCGCTGACCAATACCCCGCCGGCTTCTAGGGCAGCATTCCAGGTGATATTCCATAGGCTGCGGCTTATTTTTCCGGTAAAGGAGAAACCGCACTTTTCGTTGCCCCAGGGGTCTTTCATAATTCCTCCATATTCTGCTTTCAGTGTCACCGGGTGGCTAATAGCTTTGATGGTAAGGATCCCCCGGATTTCGTAATTGCTGCCACTGATGTGATAAGCTTTTCCGGCAAAAGTCATGGTCGGATGGTTGTCGCAGTCGAAGAAGTCGGCACTTTTGAGGTGAGCGTCTCGGTCAGCATGGTTGGTGTCGATGCTGGCTGTGCGTACGACAGCCTCTATTTCAGCCCCCTGAAAATCGATACCTGTTGTGCTCACAGTGGCATCGAAGTCTCTGAATTCTCCTTTTACATGGGTGATCATCAGATGTTTTACCTTAAAGAGCAGCTCGCTGTGAGCTTTGTCGAGTTGCCAAGTAGTGGTGGCTAGTGCTTTTGTTTCCATTATTATATGTATTTACATTTATTGTTGATACATATATTTTGATTAGATTGTTTACATTATTTATATGAGGAGTCGATTTTTCATGCGGGATGTATGGTCAGGATGCTGTTTGTTCGTCCTACAACGGGCTTTCCCCAGCGAGTATTGAGGTGGTCAAGGGCTCGGTAGAGGCGTTGGATGGTCTCTTCATGGGGTTCGAAGAGATCAGGCTGATAAGAGCCGTAGATGAGCCTACTAAACCGCACACCGACAAGGCGTATACGCAGACGGCGGTCGTAGAGTCGGTCGAAGAGAGCATGGACAGTTGGAATGAGTTTATGGTCAGCCTGAGTATAAGCGATGCTCTGCTGGCGGCTCACAGTATCGAAGGTGCTGTAGCGAATCTTAACGGTGACACAGCCGGTGAGGCGGTGCTGCTGTCGGAGCTGGCGGGCAAGCTCTTCGGTCATGGCGGCCAGGATGCGTCTGACGGAGTAGTGGTCGATGGTGTCGCGTTCGAAAGTCTGCTCGGTGCTGATGGATTTGGCTTCGTTGTAGGGCTCCACAGGTGAGGGATCTATTGCATTGGCTTTTTGCCAGATGTCGAGCCCATTGCGACCGAGGGTACGTTCTATCAGCTGTGGTGGCATCTGCTGAAGGGTGGCTATACGGCGTATTCCGAGTTCGTAAAAGGTAGATTGGACCTTAGTGCCTACACCGGGAATACGCTTCACTGGCAGAGGTGCGAGAAATGAGCGCTCTGAGCCTTTCTCTACCTGAAGGGTGCCAGCGGGTTTGGCTTCAGAGGTGGCTATTTTGGCTACTGTCTTGTTGATGGAGTAGCCCATGGAGATGGGCAGGCCTGTCTCTCGGATGATGCGATCCCTGAGTTCGAGCGCCCAACGATAGGCGTTGTAAAATCGGTCCATACCGGTGAGATCAAGGTAAAACTCGTCGATAGAGCGTTTTTCGTACACCGGTGCATGCTCGGCTATAATCCCGGTGACCAGGTGGGAGTAGCGGCTGTATTCTTCCATATCGCCCCGTACAAATACGGCATCAGGGCATAGCTGACGTGCCATTTTGACGGGCATGGCCGAGTGGACACCATAGCGACGGGCTTCGTAGCTGCAGGAGGCTACTACAGCCCGATCGCTACTGCCAGCCACAATCACAGGCAAACCGTAGAGTTTCGGATTTTTGAGTCGCTCCACAGAAACAAAAAAGGTATCCAAATCCATGTGAGTGACGATTCGCTTGTCATTGTTCAGCAGCATGAAACTCATAACATCAGCTCTATTTGTCAATTTATTTATCAATTTTCAGATTACAATATAAGCATTTATTGAAGTCACGAAAAAATTTTTCATTGAAAAAATCCGCTTCAGAACTGACCAATTGAGGTGTGCCTTAGTTTTAGGGTAAATTTTCAACGATGGACTCACCATTTGTAATTTACTCAGCTTCTGCAGGTTCCGGAAAAACATTTACTTTGGCTTCTGATTACATCTCCATATGCCTCACCGGTCCATCCAATGTGCACCGGCAAATTCTGGCCATCACTTTTACCAACAAGGCAGCAGAAGAGATGAAAGAACGCATCCTGAAAAATCTACAAAAACTCGCTGCCGGAGACTCTTCCGAAAATTTTCAGGCGTTCAAAGCTGAAATTGAAAAAAAAACCAACCTCTCTGACAACATCCTAAAGAAAAAAGCCGAAAGAGTGTTGTTTGAAATTCTTCACGACATGAGCGGCTTTCACGTTATTACCATCGATAAATTTTTTTTGAAGCTCTACAAGGCATTCACCGCTGAACTGCTGACCTCATGGAACAAAGCTCCGGGTGTAGACGAAACGTATATTCAAACTCTGGCCATCGATAGCCTGATAAGTGAATTAGGAACTAATTCAGAACTTACAAAATTCTTTGAAGACTATCTGAATATAACGTTTAATGACAGTGAATACATCCAGGACCCAACATTCATCCTGCGGGAAATTACCAAAAAAATCTCCGATGAAAAAGCAGAACTTTTCTTGAATAATTTTCAAAATATCAATTATGAGGATTTCAATAATACAATAACAAAACTTATAGAATACAAAAAAAAATTATTAAATGAAGTAAATCAAATAAATGAATGCACAAAAAAAATATTTAGTAAACATAACTTAAAAAGGGAAGACTGCTCCAGAGGGACATTATACAAACTTTTTTTTGAAGAATTATCATCGGAAGAAATAAACCTGAATGATACAATTAATAAGTTACAAATTATATCAAACAAAATTAAAAATAATGAATTCCAGTCATATTTATTAAATTCCTCCATAAAAAACATTGAAAACATAAATTCTTTGGCAAAATGTTTTGAGTCATCAGCAAGCAAACTGCTTGCACGTCTTATAAAAGTCAGGCTCATCGAAAATATTCTTAAGCTCTCCTCATTGCTCATATTGCTTCGCGATATTGAAAAGAAAATAAAAGAAGTTTCCGAAGAAGAAAATCAGGTGTTGCTAAGCGAGATCAGTGCAACTATTCATACATTCATACGAAATGAAGCAGCAGATTTTATCTTTGAAAAACTCGGCAATCGATACCATTACATTTTCATAGATGAATTTCAGGATACTTCCAGCCGGCAATGGGAAAATATTAAACCACTGGCACATGAAATATTAGCTAAAAATGGGACATTGAAACTGATCGGTGATCCGAAGCAAAGCATCTATCGGTTCAGAAATGCCAACAGCCAACTAATGATTGAGCTTCTTAACCATAAAAAAACACCATTCAACATATCACCAGAAAAGAAAGTATTAGATAAAAATTTCAGAAGTGCCCAAGAGATTGTAAACTTTAACAACGATTTTTTTTCAAAAATCAAAAAATCGATTTGGAATTTTGAAAAAGATTCCTATCACGATGTAGTACAAAATGCCAGCTCAAAAGAAAAAGGATACGTTGAAATACAGGCTTTAAATTCATCTACTGCAGATGAATACGAAGAGGCCACATTAAACCATGTAAAGGAAATCATACGGGATTGCATTCAAAGAAATTACCGATATGGAGACATAGCCATTTTGGTAAGAAGCAAAGCACAAGGTAAAAAGCTTGCCGATTACTTTCAACAGCTCAATAGCAACGAACAAACTTTTGAAAAAATTCCCGTATCGTCACAGGATTCATTTGCTATAAAATCCAACCCCAAAGTAAAGGTGTTGGACAATTCGCTGCGACTGATAAAAAATCCGCAGGATCAATTGTTAAAGTTCAAAATCGCATACGACCTGATCAAGCTAAAAATCATCGACCTAAATGGACAATCTGAACATCAATTGTACAAAGAAATACTAAATGATAATCAGTGTTTTTTTACCTATCTTTTGAGTACTTGCAAGATTCAAAAAAATCACAGCTTGCTCGAGCGCATTCGATACACATCCGAGCTGAGACGAATACCAGTACATGAGCTGGCAACTCAGCTGGTGCAATTTTACTTTCCCAATGAACGGCAGGATCCTTTTATTGTGGCGTACCTGGAGCTGGTGTATGATTATGTAGAAAAATACAGGTCATCAGATATTGTAGGATTTCTCGACTACTATACCCATCAAATTGATGAGGATCGCTCGATCAATGCATCAACGACCCCCGATGCTGTATCCATAATGACCATACACAAGGCTAAAGGGCTTGAATGGCCTGTAGTGATCCTGCCGTTTTTTGACTATAAAACCTTCCAGCAAGAAATGCAAATCATCCCTCTCAATCCGAATAGATATTTTCTAGGCGCTGCTCTGGTACATATTTATAAAAACCAGAATTGGCCTGAGGAAGATGATTTGGAGGAAATGCGAAAGCGCTATGTACAAGAACAGATGGAAGATGCTGTAAATCTTATGTATGTGGCATTCACCAGACCCAAAAGCGAATTGTATATAAGCATTAAAAACAAGCCTTACCAGGATGAAATTTCCCATTTAATTAAGTGCACTGTTTTCGATGGCAATCCTATTGCTTCAGAATCATCCGTATATGTGAAAGGAGTTAAAGCCACTCAAAAATCTAAACAACAAACAGAAATAAGCCCACAGCCATTACAAACTGAAACTACAACCACTCACTGGAGGGACAAATTGAAGATAGCGCGGCACTATAGTCTGCCTCAGGCACAGAAAATTTCAACGGGAAGTAAAATGCACCAAATTTTGTCTCAGTGCAATCACTTGAATGACCTGAAGGAAAGAATTCACTCAAACGCACTGACCTTTTACGAACGAAATATCCTGCAGAAGCTTGTGGAATTTATAGATGGAAACGATGAGTTAAAAGCCATCTATACGGCCCCGAAAGTAGTCACTGAGAGGGCTATCCTGAGCAATGGCCAGTTTGTAATACCAGATGCCATGGCGTTGATTGGAGATGTGATTAAGGTAGTAGAATACAAAACCGGTCATCCATCGGATGCTCATCTGGATCAGCTCAGGCACTATGTACATCTGCTGAGCCAGGGCGGTCAAAAGGCTGAAGGCTACCTACTGTATCTGCAGGAAGATGGCATTGAAATGCGCAAGATTAGCGCATAAGTCAAGGATTTTTTGCTTTTTGGGATCTGGCATGGCACTAAAGAGGAATGTTCTGTCTTTATTTGCCCCAAACATCGGATATTTGAGCGCAAATCAATACTCCGCTTGAAAAGCTCGTATACACCTGACATCAGTGTGGTCATACCTCTGTACAACGAGGAAGAATCTCTGGTCGAATTGTTTGAATGGATCAAAAGGGTCTGCGACTCCGAAGGTATTACCGCGGAAGTCATCATGGTGGACGATGGCAGCACCGACCGATCCTGGACCGTCATCTCGAGTCTGGCAGAAAGATATCCTGAGGTGAAAGGAATTTCATTCCGAAGAAATCAGGGTAAGTCAGCAGCGCTGAACGCCGGATTCAGGGCTGCTACCGGGCGGGTGGTTGTTACCATGGATGCTGACCTGCAGGACAGTCCGGATGAAATTCCGGCACTCTACCGGATGATCACTCAGGAAGGATACGACCTGGTATCGGGCTGGAAAAAGAAGCGCTACGATCCCTTGTCAAAAACCATCCCTACCAAACTCTTTAATTACGCCACCCGAAAAATGTCGGGTATCCGGCTCCATGACTTCAATTGCGGTTTGAAAGCATATCGGCTGGAAGTGGTTAAACACATAGAAGTATATGGAGAATTGCACCGCTACATACCTGTATTGGCCAAAAGTGCAGGATTTACCAAGATTGGTGAAAAAACAGTGATTCACAGACCACGCAAATACGGCTCGACAAAATTTGGTTGGGAGCGATTTATCAATGGGTTTCTCGACCTGGTAACGCTGGCTTTTGTCAGTCGATTCAGCAAAAGGCCCATGCATTTTTTTGGATTGCTGGGCACCCTGATGTTTGTGTTTGGCTTTTTTGCCGCTTTATATATTGGCATTTCAAAATTATATTCTTTGCGACAGGGAGTCCCAGCAATGCTTGTAGCCGATAATCCGTGGTTTTACATCTCTCTGACCTCCATGATTTTGGGGACTTTGTTGTTTCTGGCTGGATTTCTGGCTGAGTTGATCATTCGAAACAACCCACGAAAATTTGATGCTTCTGTGATCGAGCGCACCGCCAATCTAGACCAGTCAAAAGTCAATGAATTCAAGTAAACCAATTTATTTCAGTCTTATCACCCCGACATTTGGCAGACCTGATGAAGTGGTGGAATTTTTGGAAAGTCTGCTCAAGCAGGAGTATCAGCAGTTTGAAGTGATTGTGAGCGATGGTACCCCAGGTGACACACTCAGGCCAGTCATCAGTCGATTTCTAAACAACGGAGTATATCCACTGACCATACTTTACACCGAGCATATAGCCGTGAGCCCCGCACGTAATGCTGCTGCTGCAGCAGCCAGGGGAGATTACCTGATTTTCCTGGATTCGGACTGCATCATTCCAGATAAATACCTGAGTCAGGTAGTTTCTTTTCTCGAAAAACATCCGGATACCGATGTGTTTGGTGGACCGGACCTGGCCGCAGAGGGATTTACACCGCTTCAAAAAGCCATTAATTACTCCATGACTTCCTTTCTGACGACCGGAGGCATTCGCGGTGGCAGAAGATCTGTAACAACCTACCTACCCCGAGGATTTAATATGGGTGTGCGCAAGAAAGCCTTTGACGATGTGGGAGGATATTCTGATTTTTTATGTGCAGAAGACATAGAGCTGAGCATACGTTTACTTAAAGCAGGGTATAAAGTGGCGTACATTCCAGAGGCAGGTGTATACCACAAGCGAAGGACGACCTTAAAAAAATTTTTCAGACAAGTATACCGGTTTGGGGCTGCCAGGCTGCTGCTCAACCAACGCCATCCCGGTAATCTGAAGATTACACATCTGTTTCCACTGGTATTCAGCATCGGGTTACTGATGTCTTTGCTGCTTTTGCCTTTTACCGAGTTACCGTTGATGCTGTATCTCTTGTATCTGAGTTTGGTCATGATTTTTTCCACCATGACCAATGAAAGCGTCAGAATCGGCTTTCTCACCATAATAACCACACTGGTGATGATGGTGGGCTATGGCTATGGAATGGCTCGAAACGGTTGGGAAATGTATATAAAAGGCAATAAGCAAGGAATCGAGTTGTGATCTATCTACTATGCCTTTTGCTGGTTTAACTGTTTGATTGTTCATATCCCCAATTAGAAAGTTTTAAACTGCAATATTTAATTTATTGCATTCTGTACTTTTATGAGCCGTAATATGATTTATTGATAGTAGAATTTTTTCCGACCGTTTACAGCTTTTTATACCATATATAATACCCATCCAATCAATTTGAATATTTGCTGAATAAAGCATTGTTTCACATGTATTCATTAGCCAGGAAGATTTCCCTCTTTTTACACCGGACTTGGTAAGAAATCACAGACGGAATTAAATTAAATACCATAAATTTATTAAACAATTCAGGTGTCAGAATTTGGTAATCTAAGAAAGAACAACAGGGATGCTGTTTTTCAGTGATTCGATGGTTTATTTTTCAAATTCGATTTCAGGTGAGATATTTTAAATTCCTTACGCAACCTGCACTTCAGTTGTTTAAAGGTTACCGGAGTTAAATTTTTATACAATAGTTGGTAATTTTCATTTATCTTTCATTGTTATTTTATCATTGGTTCAATGCTTCGATTTACCGATGCTTTTCAATCTTAAAACGCAATAAAAGTTTGTACTTTTGAATTGTAAAATTAAATTGTATTTACTCTACATATGACAAGGACACAATCGAAACTGCATGTCAATTTTTAGCAAAAAAAGTTAAAATCAGATTCCTTGCCAGTGTAACAGCTATTTCCGGTTTTTAAAATCAACATTAAGATTTAGGCATTTGTTGGTTAAAAAACTAAGCCATAAGACAACTGCTTTTAGGAACATTCACATAAAATTTCCATCCGATCCATTCGGATGAATCATTGGGTGTCAGAGAGGAATATTGCCGTGTTTTTTTCTGGGAAGAGATACGGCTTTGTTTTTAAGCATTTCAAATCCACGGATGAGCACCTCTCTGGTTTGGCGAGGCAGGATGACGTCGTCTACAAAACCTCTGGCAGCTGCCCTGTAGGGATTGGCAAACATTCGGGCGTATTCGGCTTCCATTTCTTTGAGCTTTTTGTCTTTGTCTTCAGCGGCTGCGATTTCTTTCTTGAAAATGATTTCAGCCGCACCTTTAGCCCCCATTACGGCGATTTCGGCTGTAGGCCAGGCAAAGTTGAGATCTGCACCGATGTGTTTGGAATTCATCACATCGTAAGCTCCACCGTAGGCTTTGCGGGTGATCACTGTGATACGCGGTACGGTAGCTTCACAGAAAGCATAGAGCAACTTGGCGCCTGAGGTGATGATACCGTTCCACTCCTGGTCGGTGCCCGGCAAAAATCCGGGTACATCCTCAAACACAAGCAGAGGAATGTTGAATGAATCGCAAAACCGGACAAACCTGGCGCCCTTTTGAGAGGCTTTAATGTCGAGGACACCGGCCAGAAATGCCGGATTATTGGCCACCACACCGATGGAACGACCGGCAAGCCTGGCAAAGCCGACGACAATGTTTTCCGCAAAGTCGCGGTGTATTTCAAAAAACGAATCCGGGTCGACTACCTGCTGAATGATCTCTTTCATGTCGTAAGGCAGGTTGGGATTGTCGGGAATTATGTCGTCGAGAGCAGGTCTGGATTCGTCGCCGGGGGTATAGAGCAATGAAGGTGGATTTTCTTCACAATTTTGAGGAATGTACGAGAGCAATGTGCGTATACCTTCTATGGTGGCTATTTCATTGGGATAGGTAAGATGGGCAACCCCGCTTTTGGTGCTGTGCACGCTTGCGCCACCTAATTCTTCGGAGGTGACTTCTTCGTGGGTTACTGTTTTTACCACATTTGGTCCGGTGACAAACATGTAGGAGGTGCCTTCGACCATCACCACAAAATCGGTAAGAGCGGGCGAATAGACTGCCCCGCCTGCACACGGACCCATGATGACTGAAATCTGGGGTATCACTCCACTGGCCAAGGTATTTCGATAGAAAATATCGGCATATCCGGCCAGGGAGACTACGCCCTCCTGAATGCGGGCACCGCCCGAATCGTTGAGCCCGATTACGGGGGCTCCGTTTTTCATGGCATGGTCCATGATCTTACAGATTTTTTCGGCATGTGCCTCAGCCAGCGAGCCTCCAAGCACTGTAAAGTCCTGCGCAAAGACATATACCAAACGGCCATTGATCGTGCCATAGCCGGTCACAACTCCATCGCCAAGGAATACCTGCTTATCAAGGCCGAAATTTTTGCTTCTGTGCTTGACGAGCATCCCCAGTTCTTGAAAGCTGCCCGGGTCGAGCAGCAAGTCGATCCGCTCACGGGCGGTGAGTTTGCCTTTTTCGTGCTGGGCTTTAATGCGGTCTTCTCCCCCGCCCTTCAGGGCTTCGTCTTTAAGGTCCAGCAGTTTTTTGAAGCTTTCTTTCATCGGCCTGAAGATTTGAAACGGCTGTGCAATGATAGTAAGCATTTGGATGCAGTTGAACTTACTGCATTCAAACTCTTTTTGATGATTGCATTTCCGTTGATTTATAAAAGCCAAATAAAATCTATTTGAAAAATATCGCAGAGCGTTGATAAAACTTCAGAAAATAAAAAATTTTAATAAAAACAGGAGTTTAATAGCATCAGCCATTGAACGTAGAACGGCGTGGGATTACTTTCAAACTGAAAACTAAGTCATCCGATGAAAAACAGTTTTTTAACGGAATGGAGTAAGTAAATTCGTTTTGCTATCTCCCTTCAGGCAACTTTTAAAAGATAAAAATCTATTCAATGTGCAAGGAATTCGGAATTGGAGAAAGTAGTATAATCCCGGAAAAAAAATCTATACTGATCAAAAGCTACTTCATCATTGAATGGTTAAAAAAAATCACCAATCTTGATAGGGAAGAATCTACCAGACTATTGGCAATGCGAGGCAAGTACTCAAACTGATTTAAACCAATTGCTACCATGTAACAAAAAGCTGCCAATAACACAGTGATTGACACCGAAAATCTTTTGTACAACATACTCAACATGTGTTACGATACAGCTCATATTAAATTTTATGCAAGTGATTGTGCCAAAGTATATCTCCGAAATTGAAGATAAAAGTTTATTGGTTTGTCTTATTAACTTTATCAACTTCAAGGAAACACATTGTTTAATAAAGAATTAATATTCAATTTACTTAGTGCAATGTTATTTTTTTTAAATTTTACAATATTAAAAATATCCATTATGAAAAAAATATTTCTTCTGAGCTTCTTTGCTATTATTATGAGTGAGTATGCAACAGGCCAGTCCTCCCGGCAATCCATGATCGTCACCCAGGATTTAAAACAATCCATGACAGTGACAGTAGTGGAGTATGCATCATTCTTGACAGGAGCAGCGTCCCACATGCTGATAACTTTTCCCGACGGAAATCAGGAGACCATTGAATTGAAAGGTTTGTTTTCAGTAGCAAATTTTATTAATGAAAAAAACCTGAAGAGCAATGACAACCTCGTTACTATGAAGTTGAATGAATTGCAAAAGCAAGGGTGGGAAATTATAAATGTGACCACTGCTGTTCATCCGGACAACAACAATTCGCCTTGTATCATTTTAACTCGCTATATCTTAAGAAAGTCATAGGTATTTTCGCAGTAATTTATTGTAATTCAAAAAATAGATTCATATCACAATAGGCCCAGGATTTGAAAAAAATCCAATTCATGAATTTTTTACTAAATTCAAGTTTTAAATCAGGTCATTCAGTCCAAAATAAATTCAAATCAATTTTATAAATTTTCAGGTAAGAAACAAACAATTTTTAGCCTTTTAGAAAAGTCTGAGAAGTTAACTTCACTAAGTAATTGTTATGATATTTTTTTTATTTTGTACTTCAAAAATACTACACAATTTTTCCAAATGATATCCAATATTTCGCCTGCAATTTAGTGTGTTTTTACATTGAATTATATGATAAAAAATTCATTGAATTCTCCTTAAAGAAACCTGTTTCCTGAATCTCACCTAACAGAGTAGGCCGGATTTTTTTAATGAAATAACAAATTAGCTCACAAAAAAACGATTGGCTTACAAAATGCAGCGACTTTCAATCATCATCTGATGTTCAATGATTTTGTGTTAATTGATTGAAATTACCAGATAAAAATATTCAGGCGCGTCTAAGGGTCTTTCCAATTATTCAAATGTTTTGTCTGATGACGAAAGTAAAAATCATCAATTTCGGATTTCTCAATTAAGATATTAAAACCGGATGCCAGATTCACCGGGTATATTAAATTTTCATTGCCTTCCTTATAAAAGGATAGAATTAATCTGCGATGGGTACATATTTCAATTATTTAAAAAAAAGGTAATCCGACAGGCCTGTGAATATTTTAAGTGTCGAGGTATGCGCTTTGCTGTAAAAAAAACGGATTTTAGCCGCATGATTCGTTGGGATACAGGATTGGTGGCGCTTTTTGCTGTTTTTGGGTTGGTCGGTTCACTGAGCGGACAACCTGAAATAAAATTACCGGAGTATTTTGGACCGCCTCTGGAGTTGCCACTTCAGTTGTCAGGCAATTTTGGTGAATTGAGATCCAATCACTTCCACGCCGGCCTGGATCTGCGCACCGGCGGAGTGGAGGGCAAAAAGGTGTTTGCTGCTGCTGATGGCTATGTGGCGAGAATACTGGTGAGTGCCTATGGCTATGGAAAAGCACTTTACATCCAACATCCTAATGGATATATGACGGTGTATGCGCACCTGCAGAGGTTTAATACCGCCATTGAACAATATGTAAGACAAGAGCAGTACAAAAGGGAGTCATTTGAAGTGGACTTGTACCCCGAACCTGGTATGCTAAGGGTAAAAAAGGGTGAAGTAATTGCCCTGTCAGGCAATACCGGCGGATCGGCGGGTCCGCATTTGCATTTTGAAATCCGGGATCAGGGGAGTGAGCGGGCGATCAATCCTATGGCTTTTGGATATGAAGTTCCCGACAGCAAGCCCCCGGAATTCCTGCAATGTATGGTGTATGAACTGGATGAGGATTTTCTTGAGATTCAAAGAAGGATCCTGCCCGTGAGGAGAGTATCTCCCTCCGTTTACAGGCTTGAAAAAGACACGGTATCTATTCCGGTTTTGGCAGGGCTGGGAGTGGAGACGGTGGACTACAAGGATGGATCGGGCTTTAAGTTTGGAGTCTACACACTATCGCTGTATGTAGATGGCGAGCTGATCTACAAATTTTCGGCAGATGCTGTACGTTTCGACGAAACAAGGTATCTGAACGCGCACATCGATTACGACTACCGTGTAAACAGTGGCAGAAATGTTCATCAACTTTTTGTGTTACCCGGAAACCGACTTGATGTGTACACAGCAGTCGTAAACAGAGGTCTAATCAGTTTAACACCCGATAGTGTGGTGAGAGTGCAGATAGTGGCAAGCGATATCAGCGGAAATGTTTCTGAGTTAGCTTTTTGGGCAAGGGGGGTATCCGAAACAATCAATGCGCAACCTCAACAACGAAGAGGTTATTTTGGTTTTAACGATGAGATTGTGATCAAGGACGACCATTTTGTCTTTCTGGCAGAGAGCGGTACTTTTTACAGACCGGTAAGGGTAAATTTCTCGGTTAAACCTTTGGAACCAGAAAGTCTTTCGGCACAAGTTCACTTCAGGGATGAAAGTGTGCCGTTTCACAAGTTTGCTACTTTGCGGATGAAGGTAAATGGCAGTCATCCGAATGCGTCAAAGTTTGTGTTAGTGAATACCGTTGGAAACAAAAGAAATGTGGTCACTGGCACACTTGAAGGAGATTGGTATACTGCCAAAATCAGGTCGTTTGGCAAATATTGGGTAGAAGCAGACCTGAAGGTGCCTACCATAGTGCCGCAAAACATTCCAGCTGGAGGCAATATGCGCCATCAGGCGCTGGTGAGATTTCGGATCTCTGATGACCTGAGTGGCATCAAGTCTTACCGTATGGAAATCAACGGGCAATGGGTGCTGGCCGAATTTGACGGGAAAACGGGATTGCTCTACCATATTTTTGAAACTCCGCCGGCCGGCCGGAAGATGGAGATAAAAGTGAAGGTGACCGATGGTGTGGGTAATATTGGTGAATATCGAACTGAGATTATTCGCTAAGTAACGACGGATCAGATTCTGACCACAGCCTTCAGGTTGATGAGGCGATTGGTCAGGTAGTTGGGTACGCCAAATTGCCTGCCGGTGGAAATATCGGGATTGGCGGCATTGATGTCTTTGATCCATAAATAGCTGATGGTGTTTCGAATGGCCAGGAGGTTAAAGACTTCGGCTCCGATCCAGGCGGCTTTCAAGGTATTGAGAGCTTTGTAACGTGCGGGTTTGCCCTCTTCTTTGAGCACTTTGTAGAATGCGACGTCGATACGGCGGTAGGGTGGTATTCTGAAGGTCTGCGTGGTGCGCGGGAACTGCGGGGGATTAAAGGGTATGCCTGTACCGAAGCTAAGGGTGAGTCCGACGCGCCATGAGGGGTCTTTGGGCAGGTAATCCTGAAAGTAAATACTGGTATTGAAGAGCTGGTCGGTAGGACGGGGAAGATAGCCGAGTTCTGGCTGGTCGCGCAGTCGTTCGCGTACAGTCATCAGGGAAGCACTGAACCACGATTCAATTCCCTTGACAAATTGGCCATTGATGCGGAAGTCGAGTCCAGTGGCAAATCCATCTGCGTCGTTGAGTGCAGAGTATCGGAGGCGAACGTTTTCCAGTTCGTAGGTTACTAAATTTCGAAGGTATTTGAAGTAGTATTCCGTGATGATGCGAAACGGCCGGTCCCAAATAGTGACTACCTGGTCGATGCCTGTGACCAGGTGATAGCTTTCCTGAGCACGTAGGGATGTATTGACGTTGCCGCGCAGGTCGCGCATTTCGCGGTAAAAAGCTGGCTGATGGTAGGCACCGAGTGAGAGGCGGTAGATGATGTTTTTTGGGCCCGTGGGTTTGAACTTCAGGGTGGTCCTTGGGATGAAGAGCATCTGTTGATTGAGGGTCCAGTAGTGGAGCCTCAGTCCAGCGGTGAAGTAGAGATCTCCTCCCCAGATTTTGTGGCGCGCAGAGTATTCACCGTAACCCATCCAGCGTTGTGATACGACGGATGCTCTGGAGTCGAAACTTTCGAAGAGGAAGAGCCCGGTGGGTTCTACGGTATCGACGAATACATTGCCCAGGGTATCCGTCCGGAAGATATGCCTACGGAAATGGGGCAGGTTGTAGCCGGCAGAGTCGATGGTTTCCCATTCTTTGTAGCGGTCGATAATGTCCTCGGTTTGCCAGCGCAAGCCCCAACCCCAGGTGCCCCGGGAGGTGACAAAGGTGCCTGTATGCTGGGCATTGATTACGATGGCATCGAGCAGATTGCGTGCGTAGTTTTGAAACCCTCCTACCCCCCGGATAAAGCGGATATCGCCAAATTGGTCTGAACCCAAATTGTTGTCGAGCTCAGCCAGGCGGTACGCTCCTGCTATATCGAAGTATTCCTGTTCAGTAGTTTGAAATGCGGAAACGGCCCAGCGCAGGGTAGTTTTTTTGGAGGGGCGCAAATCAGCCGCCAGAGCTGAGAAGCGTGTTGTAAAGTCGTAGTTTTCCATGCCGTCAAAAAACACCGTAAGCCTGAGCGACTGCTGAATGGTGCCAAAATTGGTAGTCCTAACGGATGGGATGACTTTGTAAATATTGCGCGAATAGTTGCCCAGATAGCTGATTTCGAGTTTATCAGTTAATGAATAGGTCAAATACACCTGTGCATCGGTGAAACGTGGGCGGAAGTCTGCATCGGTATCCAAAGAGCCAAGCAACAATTCATTGGTGCGATAGCGAATGCTGCTGAGGGCTGTAAATCGATTTTTCAATCCTATTGCATCTATAGTAAGGCTGCCACCCATAAAGCTGGCTTCAGAGCGGAGGCCAAATTTTTCGGGCTTGCGATAGGTGATATCCAATACTGACGACATCCGATCTCCGTAGCGTGCATCAAAACCTCCTGCACTGAATTCGATGTTACCGACCATATCTGGATTGATAAAACTGAGGCCCTCCTGCTGTCCGTTGCGCACCAAAAAGGGACGATAAACTTCTATACCATTGACATACACCAGGTTTTCGTCAAAATTTCCTCCGCGTACGTTGTATTGTGAGCTCATTTCATTACGGGATGTGACGCCGGGCAAGAGCCTGATAAGGCCTTCCACTCCGGTGACGGGTCCTGCGAGCATGTCGAGCGCCTTTACCTCGATGACGGTGGTATTGGTGATTCTGGATTTTTCTTCTACAATTTCCACCTCTCCGAGCTCTTCGGACAGGGGCCTCAGGACAGTGCGGAAGTTGTATGCCTTATTGGATTGAAGGTCTACACGGAGGCTATCTTTTCGATAACCGAGCAAGTAGAAGTATACCCAAGAATTTTTGACGGCGGGCAGTTCGAGGGTATATTTACCTTTTTCGTCGGTATAGGTCTGATATCCGCGACAGTAGATTTCAACCATATGAAGCGGCAGACCGTCAGAAGATACCACCTTACCGGTGATTACAGAATTTTGAGCGAATGAAGTCTGCACTATGCAAAAAGCAACAACTACCAATATGACCAGAGGCCGGCGTTTATCAGAAACAATCAATGTGTGGATTTACTTTTTCTTTTTTAGGGATTCAAAGAGCTCAAGCCAGGCAAATGGATTGGAAAGCTGCAGGAGCATGGCCTGTCCACCATTGGCCAGGCCGTTGTAGCGGTTGTAATTGTAAATGGCTTGTTCTTGTTGGCGTACCATATATCTTGCTGCCTCAGAAGCATCGAAGCCCATGGCTCTGGCGCGGTCTTTTAGGGATTCGAGTGCCAGGTTTCGCTGGGCAATGTCGAGCTCGGTGGTCTTGGGTCGCATGGCCAACAGCTCGGTATACAACCTGTCGCGCGACGGCCAAGGATAGAGGGTTACTTCCTGAAGCATGGCCGTGTCGCGTACCAGCGTGACGGTCATCAGATAGCCTTTTTCGTCCTTTAGATCGGGTGAAACATAGAATTTTTCTCTTTTAAAGCCAATGCAACTAAACAAAATGGTATCACCGGGCATGGCAGCTATGGAAAAAAAACCGTCACTGCTGCTGATGGTGCCCTGGCCCCGAGCTCGAATCAAGATATGGGCATTGGGGATAAACTGCGGAATATCATCGTCCGTGATTACTACTCCTGAAATTTGAATGGCTTTGACTCCCTTTTGCCCATAAGATGGCATGGTACAGGAAATTAAAACCAGCAGTGGCAGTAAAAAAATTGAATAATGCTTCACTCGTTGAATTGATTACATAACACAGTTGTCAGAACAAAGATAATGCCCTGCAACCAATGCTCAGGGGGCTTTGGTCGGGGTCGTATGAAATTTATATCCAGCGTATTAACGCCGAAGCCCAGGTAAAGCCACTGCCAAAAGCTGCCAGACAAATCAGGTTACCTGGTCGGATACGACCTTCAGCCCAGGCTTCGCTCATAGCTATGGGAATACTGGCTGCTGTGGTATTGCCATATCTCATGATGTTGTTGTATACCTGATGGTCGGCCAATCCCATTTTTTGCTGTAAGTATTGGCTGATCCGGAGATTGGCCTGGTGAGGTATAAGCAAATCAATGTCATTTGGAGCATGTCCATTGGCCTCGAGTGCTTCCTGAATTACCTCTGAAAAACGTACTACGGCGTGTTTAAAGACAAAATTGCCATTCATGTAGGGATAATACGATGCGTCTTCCGGATCATTTTCTTTGATGATCTGAGGTATCCACCGGCTTGAATTAGGAGCGGTCACAGCCAATTCTTTGGCATATTTTCCCTCTGAGTGTAAATGAGTGGAGAGAATTCCTCCCGGTTCGTCGTCGGCTGCACGTGATACCACTACATCTCCAGCCCCATCGCCAAAAATCACGCTTACATTGCGGCCTCTATCGGTAAAATCGAGTCCTCCACTATGTAGTTCAGACCCGATGACGAGGATGTTGCGATACATACCGGTCTTTATAAACTGGTCTGCCACACTCAATGCATATACAAAACCACTGCACTGATTGCGCACATCCAGCGCACCGACCTCTCTGATACCAAGCTGCTCCTGCACCAGCACACCCGGTCCGGGGAAGTAATAATCAGGACTCAAAGTAGCAAAAATGATAAAATCAATATCATCTGGTGTAATACCGGCCCGCTCCATCGCCTGAAGGGCTGCTTTGGTTCCCATGCTTGAAGGAGTATTGCCATCGCCGGGTTTTACAAATCTTCGCTCTTTGATGCCAGTCCTTTCTATTATCCATTCATCGCTGGTGTCCATCATTTTTGCCAGGTCATGGTTTGTGACGACATTTTCTGGTACATAATGACCTATACCTGAAATCTTTGAACGATACATACACTGATTTTAAGCGCTGCAAGGTATTAAAATTTGTCGTTACGAAAGCAAGAGCAAACAGTGTCTAAAAGATACAATCAGGCCTATAATGGCGACTGACTTTATCAAATACATAGTATGCAACCGGTGTTTGCATTCAGGATTTCTTACCATCTAAATCGATAGCTAAAAGTTTTTTCAATGTTGAAGAATTGTATGTGTAAATCAATTGGTCCCATACAGGAGTAATTCAAAAAAGAAATAAAACTTTAATACTTGAATCGATACAGCTGAATTTCGAAAAGAAAGTGCCCTGCCTGTTCGCAACTGTGATATCCGTGGTGAAGAAAGCAGTATTCAATCCATGCAATGCAAAGCTCATCTGGATGCCAAAGAGGGTAGAAAAATTTCGAATGGGAACTTATCAATTCAACCAAATGAAGTAATTGGAAGCATGTTTATTTTGAATTTTGTCCGGTGGACACTTCCAGGTCGGATTCCTGGCTTACATAATCGGCAAGATACTCATAGCGCTGGGCCAACACGCCTTCAGGCAGGGTGATAGTGGCCCTTTCGATAATGGGGGAATGAGATTTTAGCAATTCAGAAAAAATTTTATCCATCAGTTCCTTGCCAAAACCTTCGCTGGCATCGCGCGGCAGCTCACACGGCAGATTATCTACTGCCATTACCGCAATACTGTTGGGGGTGTTAAGCGGTACTTCACTTCGGCTGGCAGGATCGTAGGCATAGATCGGATTTTCGATGGTCGATGGTCGGAGGGTACATGCTATAGGTCCTCCAATATCGCAGCTGATATCAGCTACCACCTTTATGCGGCAAAAAGGATCTAGCAGCATTTCATTGGTAAGAATATATGGGGCCCTATTGTCCCAATAATGTGCGGTGATGTACAGGTCAGATTCTCTGGCAAAATGCAGGAAATCGCTTTCATATCCAATCGGATTGTCGTAAATTTCAGATTTCCGGGCCACCTTGCCGTCTTTGCGCTTGTAATACTGTGTGGGTTTTATCACGGCAAATACCGGCTGGGTGTGATCCCTAAAAACATATTCATAAGGGGATACTTGTTCGATATCGGCTGCCCTCATTATTTCAATGACACCCTCGCAAACTCTTCCGGTACCTGTGATAGCTATTTTAAAATCTACTGGCAATTGAATTTTGGTAAGCTCATCGAGCATTTCTGCCAGGTCAAAACACTGATAAGCGGGCTTCAGATGGTAGGCATTGCTCAGCAATCCGTAAGCTTTCAATCCGTTGTAAGCTCCCACAATACCGGCATATTTGCCAAAACCGACCAATCTTTTTCCTTTGGCATCAACCATGGTTTCATAATCGATCAATCGGATTTTTCGCCTGAGTATTTCCTGAAGCATCTGTCGGTTGTAGGGTTGTTTTTTAATAGTATGGCTAAAAAAGATGTACGTCTTTTCGGGTATCAGCATGTCGACAGGTACTTCCTTTACTCCCAGAATCACATCACACATGCTAAGGTCTTCAGTCACTGGGATACCTCTTTCCCGGTATTCGTCGTCACTGAAAGCGCGGTATGGACTCGATTGCACATAGAACTCAACTTGGAACTTATCCATTAACAGCCTCACTTGACCCGGGGTGAGGGGAGTGCGTCTGTCTGGTGGATTTTTTCCTTCTCGAATGATCCCAAATTTCAGCATGTACCTTTCTTTTTGGCAAAAATAGATTGTTCCGTGACTGAAAACAGGCAATAGTTCATCAGGCCAAAGCGATTCTTTTTCTACATCTATGGTACCAAAGTATAAAAAGCAATTACTTTATTTTATTATCAATGCAGTAAAACACTGCAAGACCGATGGTTGTTAAAAAAAAAAGTAAAATGAAAAAAATTATTCCAGTCGCATTTCTTCACCTGTTGTGCGGCATCCTAAGTCCTGTTTTTTATTTGAGTGGATATTATGCTTTGGGGATGTTTTTGTTTTCGATATCGCCCCTTGTACTGATATGGCTGGTCTATCTGATATTGCGGGACAAAGCTTATGTACCCCCGGTATCGTATGAAAACCAATGGTATCAAGACAATACACATCTGAAATTTTCCCACACCAGCGAATGGGAAGAAAGCAAATAAATCTGCCTCAAAACGGCGAAAGCCGGCTTATAGCCGGCCTGGTAATAGTCAAATGGGTATACTGCTATGTAGTAGCTGACTTATCGAGCAGTACCTTACCCTTGTAGTACAGTTTGTCTTCATGCCAGTATGCTCTGTGCCAGAGGTGAGCTTCGCCGGTTACATTGCATACGGCTATGGTTGGTACTTCAGCCTTGTAGTGTGTTCTGCGCTTGTCTCTGCGGGTTTTTGACTGTCTGCGCTTGGGATGTGCCATGGTGTATTCTAATTTAATTTGTTGTACAAGTCTTTTAATTTGTCCCAGCGGGGATCATGGGCGTTATCGGGCTCTGCTTGAGGTTCGCCGGGTAAGGTCTCCACTCTCAGCTCGGCAAGCCTTCGCAATACTTCATTGTCCAGAGAACCGTCCTTCACGCCTGGGTGAATTTTTTGCAAGGGTACAGCCAGAACTGCTGTCTCGTAGATAAATTGCGAAATATTGATGGTGTGCTCTTCGTGTTTTAACGTCATCACCCCATCCTCTTCGGGTGTATTTTCTACTCCGAACTTTACGATCAAATGCCAGACACCGTTAATTTCCAGGTCAAAAGGTTCGGTGCTTATATCGCAATCGACTTCTACCACTCCACTGACTTTGAAATCAATCAGCAGCATGTTGGTTTTTTTTTCAAAATTGACCAAACTTTTAAGCCTGGGATTGCGAAACTCCTGCTCCGGATAGTGCGAGAAAAAATCGTCGGTTAAATCGTATTCGAATTGATGAACACCAAGCTTCATTCCGACAAATGGAATGTCGAACTCTCTAAGCCAGCGTTCATCTTTTCTCATCATCTTTGCAAATAGTTGTCTTTGAGTTGAGTGAAATGTTTTACTACATGGATTTCAGAGCCCGCAAAGGTAACACATTTTAATCAGCTATTACCTGATGCGATTCGCATTTTTAACAAATTCATTCCACCGCTGTGGATTAATCAAACTTTTTTACATAAAAATGACAATAGGGCGTAGTGCCTTTGGTGTCGTAATAATTTTGATGGTAGTCTTCGGCCGGATAAAATTCTCCAGCCGGGGTTAATTTAGTTACTACTTTATGTCCTTTCTCTCTGAGGATGGCAATTAGCTTTTCGGTTATACGCTTTTGCTCTTCGTTTAAGTAGAAAACAGCGCTGCGGTACTGGTGACCGATGTCGGGCCCTTGTCTGTTGAGTTGTCCGGGATCATGAGTTTCAAAAAACACTTTGCAAATGGTTTCGAAACTTACCTGAGTAGGGTCGTAAACCACTTCTACTGCTTCGGCATGCCCGGTAGTACCTGTGCATACTTGTTTGTATGTGGGATTGGGCACATGTCCGCCGGTATATCCGCAGCGTGTGCTGATCACTCCGGGAATCCGCTTCAGGTGATACTCCGTGCCCCAAAAGCAACCTGACGCCAGGATGGCTCTCTGGTATTTGTCGTCATTCATTTTCTGTCCACTTACCATATGAATTGCCGCAAAAATCATCAGAAAAACATTCCGCATAACAGCCATTGTCTTTTTTTGTTTTTTCTAAACAGGTGTGCACCTGCATTGGTTTGAGTATGTGAATGTAAAAACGCTTGATTGGAAAAACATATTTCAATAGTCTGGCTGAAAAGAGATTTTCGCATTCACGACCACAAACCACTTGCTCAGGCCATACGTTCTAAGCATACCGTTTTGGTCATCTTGGATAGCCGAGCCAAATCTTATCCTGCATCCAGACTACAGCCAGAGGCATTTTGCCTTTGAATTTCTCAGTGCACTGGAAATAAAACAAAAGCTGATGGCCGCTGGCATCCGGTGTGAACTATGCTTTGGCGATTGTCGAGAGATTTTTGCACATCTTTCGGAGAATTTGGCTATAGTTTCTGTCCATTCGCATCAGGAGACCGGTGTACAGTTAACATATCAGCGAGATCTTCTATTGAAAGATTTTTTTCGTCATAAGGGTATTCATTGGCAAGAGTACAGGCAATTTGGCGTCATCAGAGGCCTTACCCACCGCAAAGACTGGGACAGGAAATGGAAGGAGTTTATGCACAAACCAGAAGAAGATCCCGGACTTTCCACATACGATGGCGGCTGGGTAAATTTCGAAAATCCATTCTCTCTACCTGAACATTTGATAAAAAGCTGGACAGCATATTCCTCACAGTTTCAATCACCGGGGGAGTCGCAGGCTTTGTTTCAGTTGGAATCCCTTCTGCAAAGTCGCTACACGTCCTACAGCAGACATATTTCAAAACCGGAAGAGAGCAGACAAAGCTGTAGCCGTCTTTCGGCCTACATAGCGTGGGGATGTGTAAGTTTGCGAAGAGTCTATCAACTTGCCATCAAAAAGTACCAATCCGAAGACACTGTCAAATTTCCGCTGCGGGCATTTATCAGCCGGCTGCATTGGCATTGCCACTTTATTCAAAAGTTCGAATCCGAAGACAGGATGGAATTTGAACCCGTTAACAGAGGATATCTCGATTTCCCTTACCAAAGCAACCCTTCTCATATCAAAGCATGGATGGAAGGCACCACCGGTATCCCATTGGTAGATGCATGCATGCGCTGTCTTAACCAGACTGGTTATCTCAATTTTAGAATGCGGGCCATGCTGGTATCCTTTTTTTGCCACTACATGCTCCACGATTGGAGAGAGGGTGTCCATCATTTGGCCAGACAATTTATCGACTTCGAACCCGGCATTCACTATCCGCAGTTTCAGATGCAGGCCGGAGTGACGGGTATCAATACCATACGCATATACAATCCTGTAAAACAAGCTCTGGACCACG
Source organism: Schleiferia thermophila (assembly GCF_003337435.1). Lineage (GTDB taxonomy): Bacteria > Bacteroidota > Bacteroidia > Flavobacteriales > Schleiferiaceae > Schleiferia > Schleiferia thermophila. The sequence continues at coordinate 150,304 of NZ_QPJS01000001.1, read as the reverse complement.
ACCCTAAGGCTGCATTTATAAAAAAATGGGTACCTGAACTGGCTGAGCTTCCAGCTCCGCTGGCCATTGAGCCATGGAAAACCATGCCCATGGATGAAATGCTGTACAATTTTAAATATGGCGCAGACTACCCAAAACCTATACTCGACCTTGGGATTGCGTACAAGAAGGCCCAGGAACTTCTGCACCAGGCACAAAAATGGCCCGCTGTAGTAAAAGAAAGCCAAAGAATACTTGCCCGCCACACTACTTCGACCCGAAACATTGACCAGCGAACAGACAATCTTCTCAACTGAGGTCCGGCACATGTAGCGGACAAAGAATTGCATTACAAGCTGATCAACACTTTCTTTGTGCGTAAAGAATCCGCTATGCAAACAAATGTACTTACAGAAGTATTCCTGCCTTTATCTCTGGCTGCCATCATGCTAGGCCTGGGTCTGAGCCTTACACCGGACGATTTTACCCGGATTGTCAGATTTCCCAAATCTGTAGCCACAGGTCTTCTGAATCAGGTAATTTTACTGCCTGTTATTGGATTTTTGGTCGTTACATTCGTTCCTGTTTCACCCGAATTAGCTGTTGGTTTAATGGTGCTGGCGGCCTGCCCCGGAGGTGTCACCAGCAATCTGATCACTCACCTGAGCCGTGGAAATACAGCACTATCCATCACCCTTACAGCCATCACCAGCGTGATTACCATTTTTACCATTCCCTTGATTGTCAACCTTAGTTTGTCTCATTTCATGTCCCAGACAGCCGAAATCAGGTTGCCGGTAGGCACCACTATGATTCAAATATTTGGCATCACACTCCTTCCAGTTTCAATTGGCATGCTGATTCGATATAAAGCTCCTCAATTTGCGTCAAGGGCAGACAGGCCCATGCGTATTTTCTCAGCTGTCGTTTTTGCTTTGATCGTCCTTGCTGCTATTCTTAAAGAACGCGAAAATCTACCCGAATACATTCGCACTGCAGGCCTTGCCGCCCTTCTGCTCAACCTGGCTACCATGCTGATCGGTTGGATCGCCGGTCTGATGGCTGGACTTAGCACCGAAGATAAAATCTCTGTCATCATTGAATCCGGAATTCAAAACGGCACCTTGGGCATCGTAATTACCGCTACCTTGCTGAAAAATCCGGCCATGACCGTAGCGCCAGCTCTGTACTCCCTGATAATGTTTCTCACAGGAGGACTAATGATATTCTTTTTCAACCGAAAGCACAAAGCCATAAATTAACTCTCACATTTAATCTCAGTTTTCATTTTGTTGTCATTTTGTAGACTTCTTACTGACTATCAAAGAGGTAATTATCAAAGAAATAAAGACTATTAGACCACTTCCATAGCCTACATCAATTTTTTGTCTAATCCATTACTAGTTCATTTATTTGCACCCGAAATCTTAAACCTTTACCACAATGTCAGACATCGCTTCAAGAGTAAAAGCCATAATCGTTGACAAACTTGGCGTTGATGAGAATGAAGTAACCATGGAAGCCAGCTTCACCAATGACCTTGGAGCTGACTCTCTAGATACTGTTGAACTCATCATGGAGTTTGAAAAAGAATTCGATATTCAGATTCCCGACGATCAGGCAGAAAACATCTCAACCGTTGGTCAAGCAATCGAATACATCGAAAAAGCCGTGAAAGGCTAAAATCATCGTATTAGTTAATCAAAATATTCTTTATGACTCAGGCAAGACGTGTAGTAATTACCGGTGTTGGAGCTATTACTCCTATTGGAAATACCGCTCAGGAATACCTCAGTGGTCTGAAAAACGGAGTCAGCGGGGCATCATTCATCTCAGCCTTTGATACCGAAAAATTCAAAACACGTTTTGCCTGTGAAGTAAAAAATTTTGATGTCAATCAGTTCATCGACCGCAAAGAAGCCAGGCGAATGGACCGATTTACCCACTTTGCACTGGTTTGTGCTGATGAGGCCATCAAAGATGCTGGTCTCGATAGGGAAGGATCTTTCGATCCTGACCGTACGGGTGTCATCTGGGGATCGGGCATCGGAGGACTAGATACTTTCCTCAAAGAATCAGTAGAATATGCCAAGGGTGACGGTACACCCCGCTTCAATCCCTTTTTCATACCCAAAATGATAGCCGATATCGCACCCGGCCACATCTCTATTAAATACGGGTTCAGAGGTCCCAATTTTTCCACAGTATCTGCCTGCGCCTCTTCAACCAATGCCCTGATCGATGCCTACATCATGATCAAGCTCGGCAAAGCTGACGTAGTGGTGAGCGGTGGTTCAGAAGCAGCCATCACTGAAGCAGGCATCGGAGGTTTCAATGCCATGCAGGCTCTCTCCACCCGAAACGACTCCCCTGAAACAGCCTCCCGACCTTTTGACAAAGACCGCGACGGCTTTGTAATGGGCGAAGGAGGTGCATGCCTCATTCTAGAGGAACTGGAGCATGCCCTGGCCAGAGGCGCTAAAATCTACGCCGAAGTAGCAGGCTTTGGCCTCTCAGCCGACGCACACCACATTACTGCCCCACATCCCGACGGTCTTGGCGCAGCCAATGTGATGCGATATGCCATCGAAGATGCCGGCCTGTCCCCCGCCGACATCGACTATATCAATGTACACGGCACCTCAACACCCCTGGGCGACATTGCCGAAGTCAAGGCCATCCAAAAAGTTTTTGGCGACCACGTCTACCAGCTCAATATCAGCTCCACCAAATCCATGACTGGCCACCTGCTCGGAGGTGCAGGAGCTGTAGAAGCACTCGCTACTGTCTTTGCCATCTGCCACGACTTCGTTCCACCCACCATCAATCACTTCACCGACGACCCCGACCTCGACCCGGCCATCAACTTTACATTTAACAAAGCACAGCAGCGCACCGTCCGTGCCGCCCTGTCCAATACCTTTGGCTTCGGCGGTCACAACGCCAGCATCCTCTTCAAAAAATACCATTAATGGTCACCAACTGGATAAAATCCCTATCCGGTTTTATCACAGTCGGCACCGACAAAAGCCTCAAAAAGGCCCTAAAAAAAATTACGGGCATCACTCCACTGCAGCTCACCCATTACAAGATAGCCTTACATCACCGAAGCCTCTCCAAGCCAGGACAAAATTTGGAAGACTACGAAAGGCTCGAATTTCTCGGCGATGCTATCCTCGGCGCAGTTATTACCTCATTTCTCTACCATCGATTTCCCCAAAAAAAAGAAGGCTTCCTCTCCGAAGTCAGAGCCAAAATCGTAAACCGAAACCACCTGCACCAAATATCCATCAACCTAAATATCCCCTCCCTAATCCGGCATAAGAAAACAGAAACTGTAAACCTGCCCAAATCTTTCTACGGCGATGTATTGGAAGCCCTCATCGGAGCCATCTACCTCGACAGAGGCTACAAAAAAGCCGAAAAATTCATCCTCCGGCAAATCATGGCCAAACACATTTCCATCGACGAAATCGTACAAAAAATCAATAGCCACAAAGCCTATCTACACGAATGGGCACAAAAAAGCAAAAAACACCTGACCTTTCAGCTCATCGATTCCTGGGGCAGCAGCCATCATCAAACCTTTGAAATCGGCTGCTATATCAACAATGAACTCATCAGCTCAGGAACAGGACTTACTAAAAAATCCGCTGAAGAAGAAGCCGCCAAAATCGCCATCAGGAAACTAAATCTCTCTTGAAACGAAACATCCTACAACTCTCAGACACTGAGCCCCAATTTCAATGTCTTCAGATCTTCACCGCACTAAAAGACTATCAACTCGCCTTTCACATCAATTCCACCCTCGACATCTGCCTGCATCGAATACCCGACCACACCCTCCTGCACAAAAATGGACAAGAATACCACTTCAGCGCCTTTTCCTATGACGACCCCGACAGACTCTCCGTCTGGATGCTCGTCAGCAATCTTTCAGCCCCTCAACCACTGCCACCTGGCTCCACTCCCACCCAAAGCGACCTGTTCAGCAACTCCGACACCGAATCCAAAACCCACCTCATACCCGACCATAAGCAAGTCAACTATTGGCTCCTGCTCAGCTCCACCGATGTAGACATCTCTGCCGAAACCCACGCCCTACGCCAACTCCCACTGATCACCCACATCCAACCTTTCGACCCCTCCAGGTCAAAATACTGGTCCCACCTCCTGTTCTTTTAACTTCCACCACATCAAAACAGCCTACATTTGCGTACCAAATACACTAAGTAACCCAACCATGCACTTCAACAAAACCAAAATCGTAGCCACCCTCGGACCCTCCAGCGCTCAGCCCGACATCATGCTCCAGATGGCAAAAGCCGGCGTCAGTGTCTTTCGCATCAACTGCTCCCATGGCAAGCCCGAAGACACTCGCCACTACATCCGACTCGTCAAAGAACTCAACCAAAAACACAACCTCCACATATCCACCCTCGCCGACCTCCAGGGCCCCAAACTCAGAATCGGAGAAGTAGAAGAAGGCATAGAACTACAACCCGGCGACACCCTTACCTTCACAAACCACTACTGCGTAGGCAACGCCCAACGCGTCTACATGACCTACAAACAATTTCCGCAAGACGTCCGACTGGGCGAAAAAATACTCCTCGACGACGGAAAACTCATCCTCGAAGTCATCGATACCAACAAAATCGACGAAGTCAAAGCCCGCGTCATCCAGGGCGGACCCCTCAAATCAAAAAAAGGCGTCAACCTGCCTTCCACCAAAATATCCCTGCCCTGTCTGACCGAAAAAGACCTCGAAGACCTCAAAGTAGCCCTCGACGAAAAAGTTGACTGGATCGGACTCTCCTTCGTACGCTCAGCCACCGATGTCGCAGAGCTGCGCCGTATCATCGACCACAACAAAAGCCACGCCCGCATCGTCTCCAAAATCGAAAAACCCGAAGCCATAGTCGATATCGACAACATCATCGACCAAACCGACGCCCTCATGGTAGCCCGTGGCGACCTCGGAGTCGAAGTCCCCATGCAAGGCGTCCCCCTCATCCAGAAGCTCATCGTCAAAAAAGCCCTCGCCAAAGCCAAACCCGTCATCATCGCCACCCAAATGATGGAATCCATGATCAACAGCCTCACCCCCACCCGCGCCGAAGTCAACGACGTAGCCAACTCCGTGCTCGACGGAGCCGACGCCGTCATGCTATCCGGCGAAACCTCCGTAGGCAAATACCCCGTTCAGGTCATCGAAGCCATGGCCAAAATCATCAAACACGTAGAAGACTCAACCCTCCGCCCTCAGCTCGAACACAGCATCCCCACCTATCACTCCGTACGCTTTATCACCGACTCCATCTGCTACAACGCCTCCAAAATCTCCAACCAAATCGGCGCCATGGGCATCCTCACCATGACGCACTCCGGATACACAGCCTTCAAAATATCCTCCCACCGACCCGACTCCTACATCCTCGTCTTTACCGCAAACCGCGACATCCTCACACAACTCAGCCTCGTCTGGGGTGTCAAAGCCTTTTACTACGACAAAATGACCACCACCGACGAATCCTTTGCCGACATTGCCAAAATCTGCCTCGACAACGGCCTGCTCAACCGCGGAGACTTCATCATCCAAATCGCCAGCATGCCCATCTATGAAAAAGGAATGACCAACACCCTCAAAATCACACAAGTATAATTTTTTCTTTTGGGCGCCTCCCCCGGCTGCTTCCAGCGGGCAGCCGGGGGCCGGTCTGCGGCTCCTATTCCCCTTGCAGATCGGGCGTAGCCTCTCGCGCTGCGGTGGCTCGCTGTCGCTCCGCCTCCTCGCACGGAGGCTACTCTGCCCGCCTGCTGCGGCTCATATCCGCCTCCGCCCTGGCGCATTCACCCCACCGCAGCAACCACCCATCTAACCCAAAAAAATCAACCCTCACAAATCTGCTCCCCGTTCCGCAACCCGAAAACCCCCCATTTGGAGTACATTCACAAAAAACTCCTCCACTCAACCCGTCACAAACCCTTATCACCAATCGTACACCGCTCCTTTGCACTATTAGCCACAATTCAATAAGTCTAAATTGAAAATATTTTTCTTGTAAGCAAAGTAAAATGCAAGGCCCCAAAGAACTCGCCACTCCTCAGTACGGCCGACATTTTTTGCCATCATCGCCATAAAAAATAAAAATTTCAAAGTCCCAAAATCCAGAAAGTAAATACCATCCTCAAACCGAAAGATTCGCTCCATAGACAGGCAAATCATACAATTTTTTCCACAAGACACCCGTCCATAAGGCCAGACATAAAAAACAACTCTTTTTTCATAAACTGATGAAAACATCCTGTCGGCGAAAACTACTTGCAGAACCATCTGGAGATATGCACCACTGTGCCGGTATATGGCACAGAATCCCGAAACCATTTCAATGAACACAAGACCAGAAAAAACAGCACCAAAGGGTCGACAATAAAACAGAACAAAACCACCACACGCCGACTGACCCACAGGATACGCCCACACCCCAACGTTGCATTGCTACAGCAGCACAAAGCAAATTGACAATTTTGACCCCCCAAACCCTCCCTTACGCAAGGCCAAAACGTTGAAAACAACCAAAAAAGTAAATGATAATACCCAAATAAAAAGCAACCCCTTGTAAAAAAACAGAAAAACGAAATGTTGACAACACCAGAATTCCGACGCTCACAGCCGACCTTTCCGTGTATTAATATTTTCCCATTGTACACTTTCTTCTATTCAGTTTTATGCCAGCCCGCAAATGGTACATTGGCTCGTGCAACCACCACACAATCCAACTCCTCAGGCAAAGGCCAAAGAGCCACTTTTTTGCCAACATGTAATGATAATTTGCGATATTCACGAGCCAAATTCTTGATATTAAAATGCTATTAGATAACAAAACAAAAACAGACGACAATGAACACTACAAAGTGTTCGACTTCATAAAAGCAAACACCGAAAACGGTTCGCTTGACCTTGTCACCGGATACTTTACAATAAACGCTTTGGCCTTAATGAAAGACCACATCAATTCAGTGGAAAAATTCCGACTGATTTTGGGCAATCTTATGCAAGAAGAATCACAAATCAACAAAGTGATTGACTTGCTAAATGGCGACACCGGCATTAGCTCGACACTTTCATTAAGCACATCGGCTCAAAAAGCCGTTGCCTTTCTGCAACAGGACAAAGTATCTGTAAAAAACATTCAGAAGAATTTTTGCCACGCAAAAACCTATCTCTACACCGATAAAACTAAAACCAAAAACTATTTCATTGTTGGAAGCTCTAACTTGACAGATGCCGGACTCGGAATTAAAGACAGTTCAAACATTGAATTAAACATTGCCAAACACGATTATGAAGACGAATTTAAAAACTTAAAAAAGTGGTTTCAGGAGCAATGGGAAAAAGTGGCATCGGAAATTATCGAATTGCCCAACAAAAACCAGATAGAAGTTAAACAATACATCATTGAACTAATAAAAAAACTCTACAAAGAATACACACCACACGACTTGTATTTCAAAGTCCTTTACGAAATGTTTAAGGACGACATAATGGAACTTTCGGGTGATGCCGAATTCAAACGTGAAATAGCTCATTTAGAAGAAACTGTTATTTACAAATCGCTTTTCCCCTATCAACAAAAAGGAGCAATCAGTTTAATTAAAATGCTCCAAAAGTATAATGGAGCCATTTTAGCCGATGCCGTTGGCTTAGGAAAAACATGGACCGCCTTGGCCGTGATGAAATACTTTGAACTGAAAGGCTACACGGTTTTATTGCTTTGTCCTAAAAAGCTCGCAAACAACTGGCAGCAATACAAAATCGGGCAGCAAAGCCGTTTTGAAAAAGACGAAATTGATTTTTATATCCGCTATCACACCGACTTGCAGGAAGGTCGTTTTGACTGCTACAACGACAAAACACTACGTTACTTCAAGACAAGACCAAAGTTGCTCATTGTAATTGACGAAAGCCACAACCTGCGTAACGACAAATCTTCTCGATACAAATTCCTCATTAATGAAATATTGTTGCCCGAAAACAAAAGCAGAGACGTAAAAGTAATGCATCTTTCGGCAACGCCAATCAACAACAAACTGATGGACATTCGCAATCAGTTTAAACTGATGACCAAAGGACTTGACGATGGATTTAAACAAACCGATTTAGAAATTGAAAGCCTTGAAAATATTTTTAAGACCGCTCAAAAAGATTTTAGCGAATGGGCTAACCTTGACGACAGAAAAATTGCTGACTTTATTGCCAAGCTTCCAAAAAAGTTTGAAAAGCTCACAGATGCTTTAATTGTAGCAAGAACCCGAAAACTGATTGAAGGCGAATTTGGTGAAATGAATTTCCCGAAAAAAGAAAACCCTATCAATGAGTTTATAACACCCGAAAACATTGGCGACCTGAAATCATTTGACGACATATTGAGCGCTATTTCTGTAAACTTAACAGCATACCGACCCGCAGATTATATCAAAGATATTCAACCTAAGAGTGTGCTGGAAGATGAAAAGCAACGCCAAAAGTTCCTCGTTAAGATGATGTATATCCTTTTGATAAAACGATTGGAATCAAGTTGGTTTTCATTTAAAAGCACGGTTGAAAATATTTTGAATCATCACATCAACGCGCTGAATAAAATCAATCAATATATTCAAAGCAAAACCGATAGTGTTATAGAAGACGATTTGACCGAAGAAGAGCAAGAAGAAATTGACGAAACAGCAGCCGAAATAAATAGTGAAACAGAAGAACCCATCACACTGGGCAAAAAACAACCAATTCCACTTTCTGCCATTACGCAAATAGACCTATTCAAAAGGCATTTAGAAGCCGACATCAAAAAGCTATCTAAACTAAAAACAAGTTTGGATAAATATGAAGCCGATTTCAACGCTAAAAAGGCTCAAGATGAAAAACTCAATAAACTCATCGAACACATCACCAACAAGCAAAAGAAATCTGATAATAAGAAAGTGCTGGTATTTACCGTGTTTAAGGACACTGCTAAATTTCTATACGATGAACTAAAGAAAAGAGGCATTCCTAATGTAGCTTTTGTTTCAGGTTCTATCAGCGAAACTTTTGATGGCTATTCAGGCGACAAGTTTGAACCCATTTTGGAACGATTTGCTCCTTTTACCAAGCTTTACAATGAAAAAGATTGGTCTGACTTGTATGAAAAAATCAACCTTTCAGATGATTACCGAGAAGCTGATAAATGGAAAGTGCCATATAAAAAATGGCTGGAAATCATCAAGCAGCACGACAAAGACACTCAATACAAAATTGATAACCCAATTGATGTTTTAATTGCAACCGACTGTTTAAGTGAAGGACAAAACTTACAAGATTGCGACACCGTTGTAAACTACGATATACATTGGAATCCGGTACGCTTAATTCAGCGAATGGGACGTATTGACCGTATTGGCTCGCCCAACAAAACCATTCGCGGCATCAACTTTTGGCCGGGCAAAAACTACGAAGATTATCTTAACCTGAAATCAAGGGTTGAAAACCGTATGGCTCTGATGACAGTGGTGGGCACTGAATTAGACGACAAAATGACCACCACCGACGAATCCTTTGCCGACATTGCCCAAATCTGCCTCGACAACGGCCTGCTCAACCGCGGAGACTTCATCATCCAAATCGCCAGCATGCCCATTTATGAAAAAGGAATGACCAACACCCTCAAAATCACACAAGTATAATTTTTTCTTTTGGGCGCCTCCCCCGGCTGCTTCCAGCGGGCAGCCGGGGGCCGGTCTGCGGCTCCTATTCCCCTTGCAGATCGGGCGTAA
>NZ_QPJS01000001.1:136961-140416 GCF_003337435.1 Schleiferia thermophila | reverse complement strand
CAAGTATAATTTTTTCTTTTGGGCGCCTCCCCCGGCTGCTTCCAGCGGGCAGCCGGGGGCCGGTCTGCGGCTCCTATTCCCCTTGCAGATCGGGCGTAACCTCTCGCGCTGCGGTGGCTCGCTGTCGCTCCGCCTCCTCGCACGGAGGCTACTCTGCACGCCTGCTGCGGCTCATATCCGCCTCCGCCCTGGCGCAGGAGGCAGTCAAAACCCCTGTACTAAGCATTCAATCAAAAAAGTAAATCACCAGACAATATAAAATTCCTTCCATCACAAGTAAGAGGTAAGCACCTCATAGGCTCACGCGATCTGCAATACGTCCCTGAGTGCTCTCCCCTGATTGCCCGGTTGTTGTACACATACTGTCAAAGTGTTGCAAACATCAGAATGACACTTTCACCCTTCCTCTTACTTCAGCATACAACCCTTCATTTACCACCTGACAGACAGCCGGTAATAAATAATCCCTGCCGGGTAAAGCTGATCGATCTTATCCGTCCAGTTTGCTTATAGCTTCCCACACACCCCTCCAGGATGTTTTATGTTTATTTTAACTTTAATTTTTTGCAAATATTAACTCTCTTTTTTTTTTTGTAACGTCTTACATATACAAGATGGCCATCAGCAGATTGTAAGACCCCCATCGTTTAACCTCTAATTTTTGTAAAAAACATGAAAAAGTTGTTATTTGCATGGGCAATCGCTGCAATCATGCCAGCCTGCAGTAAAGTACAGAGCCCCGAAGTACACAACGTACCTGCTCCGGTCTTTCAAACTTCAGATCCGGTGATCGACTATTTCTCCCGTTTTGGTACAGTCATCAAACCTGACCAGGAATGGATCGACCAGCACGCCACATTTCCCGAATACCTCGATGCCACAGACCTCTATTTCCTCCAACAACCCAATGGAGATCATTTTCAAATTTATGCCTACGAAGACGATACTTTCCTGGGCAGAATAAGCAATGATTTCAAATATAAATGGAACGAAGGAGAATTAAGTGACGGAACACGCTTCGTATCATGTCCGGATCCGGGCAATGACTGCATGATGGCCAAACACAATGATTCAGCACTTTTAATTAAAAAACCATCTGCAAACTAATGATGAAGTTAAAATTGTCCATTTTAATATATGGAAGGCTTCTATGCCTTCCATTCTTTATGATATTATTTTCTTGCGATGTCGGAAAAGACACATATCTGCAAGAGTATAATTTTTCCGTCTACGACAGCATAATTATAAAATTAAATTCACCGGAGAAACTTATAATAGTACAAACTCACACCAAAGGCGATACACTTGTAATTTCAGCAGCTGATCACAAAGAGAAAAAACTGTATCTTTTTTACGTACTAAATGATTCTCTTCTGGATACTAAAAATATTTTTTTAAATTTTCTGAAAGATGATGAATTTCCATATGTAATGTATACTTATTCGGATTATTTCGATGCCTATATTGTTTACAGAGATCAGAAAGATGTTGATTACAACTGGAACAAGGTCTTTTACATTGTCACACAAGATCAAATCAAAGAAGTCAACATCGATTGTCCAAGGCTATTCAGAAAAGAAATCAATGATTCCAGTAAAGTTATTTTTATTCCAACACCCTTTGAAATTTGTGTGTTTGGCAATACTTTCTACGGTTATCCTATACCATTTAACGGATTTAAACACAATCCGGAATTACTTTCAAAATACAACATTCCCCACATATTGGCAATAAATCTTGAAAATGGGGAATGCATCGACATACATAATGTACTTCCTGAGGCGCGGTTTGACACTCTTATCAGCGCATTGAACATGCACTTTTATCTCACCAGGGACGAAAGAAAAAACCGATTGCTTCTAAACCAAAGAAATTCATTTAAAATAACAGGATATGACCTTAATGATAAAAAAGTTAAAAACCTTACAAATTTCGATTTGAACATCGAATATTTCCGGGATCATATCAATGATTATAATTTAGTTATTTTCGATCCTACTCCAATAAAAAAAAACACAACTACAAGTTACGTCAGACAGTTAAGGATATTTCCAAAGCGCAATATAAGCACCGAAGCATTTAGAACATTTTTGTTAAAAAACAATTATTATCTGCTGTATGATTCAAATCTCCAACTGGATGGAGTTTTTAAAGCAGATCAAAAGATATACACTAATATTTTTGAGTCAAAAGGAGAAAACTTTGCAATTCAACAACACGATGAACTGCTTAAGATATATAAGTTCAGGTTAACTCCCACTTCTCATAAAATTCTCGTAAGGAAGTTATTGAATAGCATCATTTCTAGTACACAAAATATACCTGAAATACAAAAATTTGACTTGAACTCATTAAACATTTTAAACGAACAGGAAATTCCAAAATACCTCATAATAATCCCTTTAAAAGGATGCTATGGATGCGCTATTTCTGCTTTAAGCGATATTCTGAAAGACAATTCATTATTTTCATCAGAAAATATAAAAATTATGTACTCAACTGAATCACCTATCTATATCACAAATTCAAACCTCATCGATAAACTTGATTCAATCAATAAGATTAAAATTCAATACTCAGACCTTAACGCATTTCTTCCGGAAGAAATAAGCTATGTCACTGTCTGTAAAGTACTAAATGGTAAAGTTACACAGCACGAAGAAGTTGTATCCAAAGAACAGGTAATTGAATTTTTAACCATCAACAGATAAGACTTTTATTTTCTAAATTAATTGGCATCAACCAATTTAGAAGTAGTAAAATCTATTAACACGGATATAAAAAGTTTAAAAAATGGAAGCGACCATCAAATATATGCATAACACATTTCGTCTTAAAGCAAAACCTGACTCCCCTCACAAAGTATTAAATCATGTACATACTCCGACTACCCATTACTTACTTCAGCATACAACCCTTCATTTACCACCTGACAGACAGCCGGTAATAAATAATCCCTGCCGGGTAAAGCTGATCGATCTTATCCGTCCAGTTTGCTTATAGCTTCCCACACACCCCTCCAGGATGTTTTATGTTTATTTTAACTTTAATTTTTTGCAAATATTAACTCTCTTTTTTTTTTTGTAACGTCTTACATATACAAGATGGCCATCAGCAGATTGTAAGACCCCCATCGTTTAACCTCTAATTTTTGTAAAAAACATGAAAAAGTTGTTATTTGCATGGGCAATCGCTGGCAATCATGCCAGCCTGCAGTAAAGTACAGAGCCCCGAAGTACACAACGTACCTGCTCCGGTCTTTCAAACTTCAGATCCGGTGATCGACTATTTCTCCCGTTTTGGTACAGTCATCAAACCTGACCAGGAATGGATCGACCAGCACGCCACATTTCCCGAATACCTCGATGCCACAGACCTCTATTTCCTCCAACAACCCAATGGAGATCATTTTCAAATTTATGCCTACGAAGACGATACTTTCCTGGGCAGAATTT
>NZ_QPJS01000001.1:115549-136865 GCF_003337435.1 Schleiferia thermophila | reverse complement strand
AATACCTCGATGCCACAGACCTCTATTTCCTCCAACAACCCAATGGAGATCATTTTCAAATTTATGCCTACGAAGACGATACTTTCCTGGGCAGAATTTCCGGAGATTTTAATAAAAAATGGGTGGAAGGAAGCTTTAAAAATGGAGGGAAATATGTGTATTGTATAGATCCGGGAGATGACTGTATGGTTGGTACTATCAATGGTGGAGTTATATACATTAAGAAAGGAAACATAGGCTTATGAACAACAACACCACTTTTATTATTAAGAGAAGGCTTTACGGCCTTCTCTTGCCTTTGGTACTTTTTATAAGTTGTAAAAACCATAAATCCCTCACTTTTACACTTACTGAATTTGAATTCGAGTTAATAGACAGTCTGACCATTTTAGAGCGCTGCAAAAACAATTTGAGCTATTTTCATTCCAGAATGGAATCAGACACCTTATATATCTATGCATCTGATCAGATAGAAAAGGAAATCTATTCGATCAAACTACACAAAAATCGCCTTATTGATGTAAACAAATCAGAACTGAAATTTTTAAAAAACGATCCCTATCCATATTTTTCTTTTGTTTCAATCCGCGTACCTGATCAGTTTGTCATTTATAGAAACGATGCAAACACCGGAGACTGGGACCAAGTAGTATTTTTAGTATCAGATTCCGCGGTACAAAACCTGCCATTGAAGTATCATAGACTCTACAAATCAAAAAGTAAAGATTCTTCAGCCATCAGCATTTTTCACTTTTTTGAAGTTACCCCGTTTGTATCTGATAACAAATTGTACTTGTGGTGCTACTCCCCATACCTCTTCAATGCCAACAAAACTGAAGAACTCCTTCGCAAATACAAGATCCCCGATTTTCTCCAGGTAGACCTGCTCAGTGGAGAGGTTAAGGAGATACATCACGTATTAGATAAATTGTCAATTTCAAATAATGCTGCAAATACTTCAGCATTCAAACCTCATAACTTATACGGAGGTATTTTTTATGATTTAAATGAAAAATCATTCATCATCGGCAATCAGGTAAATGGGAAACTATTCCGGTATGATATATCCAATCATGTCATCAGTGATTCTTCACGGGTTGATATCCTATTTGATAGGCATTTAGAGGATACAACACATCTATTGAATACTTATATTTTTAATCCCGACCTTTTGAAAGTGGGATCTGATCAAGTTTTTATCAGGCTGATACGAGTATTTTCTCAGAATCCAAAACTCCGAAACAGAGATTACCGAAATTACCTAAATAATAATTGTTTTTTTGTATTATATGACTCAAAATTACAGCCTTTTGGCATTTTTAAAACCAATATTTACTATAATTTCCTATTTACATACGATTCAAATAATTATGTAATTTATAAGGAAGGTGATCAATTAATCATGAAATCCTTTAGACTAAAAGAAACTAAAAGACGTGTAAACCTCAACGACATTTTCAATCATCTTGAAAACCAAATACACCAAATAGATGAAGTAGATAATCTGGATCTAACACTTTTTGATTCTTATATAAAAGAAAATCTGCCTGAATACCTGCTCATTGTACCTACTGCAGGATGCTATACATGCATCAGATCTGTTTTAGAATTTATTGTAAAAAACACAAATGTTTTTAACGAAATTGATATTAAGATGATATACACATCTAATTATGGAATATATCCTGCTGTACATGATCTGATCAAAGCAGTCGATGAAAGTCATAAGATACAGGTTAATTATTTTGACTTAGAAAATTTTATCCCTCCTAAGACGAGTGAGGTATTCATTTGCAAAATCAAAGATAATACCGTATCGGAGGTTCTGTCATTTATTGATTTCGCGAAACAATTTGGATGGATTTCAGAGGAGGACTAAATCCTTGAATGCTTTTTTAGCCTACTATTCACCTTCTCATTGCTTTCCTGTCAGGGATGTATTGTTTGAGTGGTTTTTAAATGCATATCCAATTACTTTCTGTTCGTCACATACACATTGTTGCGATTTTTGCATCAAATCAAAAAAAAACAATAAAAAACCGCCCCATCGGAGGATGAGGCGGTTTATTCATTTCTGTCCCTGGGCGTTAACTTATTTCTTCATCCATTTGGTGGTATAGGTCCCCATATGGTTGGTGATTCGAACAACATACATACCCGTTGGCCATTTGTTGGTATGTATGGTGGCTTTGCTATTCACCTGAGTGCCATACATCTTTTGTCCATGAATGTTTAGGATATCCACCACCGAAGGAACTGACAGCTCTATGTGAAAGGCATCGGAAGCCGGATTGGGATAGATTTTACCCACTTCAGCTGTAAATTCCCCAACACTTACCGTAAAGTTTCCAGGACTGCCCACATCACCTTCTGTAGAAGTGTAAGCCCCATTGACTCCATCTACGGAAAGCCCCAGATTGGTACCCGCAGTGTCAAAATTGAAGGTGAAGCCTGGTGTACCATTGGTCCATGCCGAACGCATGATTTCACGGCCAAGGCTGTCGTAGAGTACCACCAAGTCAGAGGCGGTTCCAAGACCGGGGAAGCCACCTGTTCCGGTGAATTGGTCGCGGCAAAGTACTTGAACCGCGTTATTTGGCATTTTCCACATCGTATAGAAGTCTGCTTTATTGGTAGAAAGCCCATGCCAAACCACGATAGCTTCACCGGGAGCTATCGTAATACCATTGGGGAAAATGTTGACACCAGGACGAAGCTTATCGTCATCCCATGAGCAACCATTAAGCGATACGGGAGTGCTTCCGTAGTTCGTGACTTCAAACCAGTCAGGATTTAACGTCGAATTAGTGCTCACTGAATTAAACATTACCTCTGATACATAAAGTTTTGGCAGAGGAACATTTACGGTGATGATGAGGTCTTCCTTGTATCGGGGCTGAATCTGATATCCGCCCACAAATGGCGGATTTGCAGAGGCAGTAAACTGGCTGCCATGACCGCGAAGTGTAAAAGTACCAGTAGGCGCTGGTTCATTATTAAGAGTCGTCCACTGGTTGATTCGCAACAGGAAGGTGTCTGTGCCATTGGTCACATTGACATTAAGGCCTGATGTGCTGGGAGTTTGCCATTGGGTAGGATCCACTAGCGTAAGGTTTTGAAGTTCTATGATGCGTCCTTCCTCATTTTCCCCTATTTGAGTCACGACTATTGGAGCCGGAAGCGGATTGTTGGTCGATAGTATGGTGAGGGAGTCAGGCTCAAACTGAAAGAGTCCTCTGAACTGGGTGACTTTGCCTACCAGACGGAGCCGCTGACCCTCCACCGGTACAAAAGAGCCAAGCGTGGGTCCTACCCTACGTACCATGCATCCGGCCGTGTTGTTGTCGTTGACCAACCAAAACTGCGCACCTTGCTGGGTAGGACTTAGCAGATTTCCACCTGATACGATGCCTTCGATCCTGCAATATACGTTGAGCGAATCAAGGACTCCCTGTGCATTCACGCTTCTCAGCTGAGCAATGTCATAAGTGGGAATGGTAGCAGGAGGAGGAGCAGTGGCTGCTATAATGTCCGAAGCACGTCGTGGCTGTATTTGATATCCTGAGGTGAATGGCGAAGTGTTGTCAAATTGGTTGCCGTGACCGATTACGGTAAAATGTCCGACTGGCTGAGGAGTACCCGATGCTGTCGTATTGCCATTAATCCGAAGCGTAAAGGTATCACCTACCGTATTGTATACAGTTGCATTGAATGAGCCCGAAGAATTCCAAATGGAGGTAGCCGTCAGCTGGAGGCTGTCGATTCGGATTAGGCGACCTTCCGTGCTCTCATCAGGTTTGTTTACAATGGCAGGATTGGGCAGAGGGTTATTTTGTGAAAGTATGATGATGGTATCTACCGAAAATTGTATCAGTCCATTAAATTGACCTACGGTACCCGTGATGCGGAGAAGATCCCCTTCGGTCACAGTATAGGAGTTGTAATTGGTTTGGCGAACGAGCAATCCGGCATCGTTGTTTGGACTGATGAACCAAAACTCTACTCCACCTTGAGCTGGTGTACGCAGATTTCCTCCGGATACCAGTCCTTCTATACGACAGCTAACGTTCAGAGAGTCAGCTACACCGTTGGCATTTACACCTTTTAGAGCTGAAATGGGATATATAGGAAGTCCCGGGCCAGCCTGTGGGCTGCTGGTGATACTTATGTCATCGAGTCTTACCCGAGGTCTGGTACCTCCAGCTCCAGATGCTATTTGGTAATATACCCAACGGACCTGTACCAGAGGTTGATTGTTGCAGACTGCAGGTAGTGTAGATGTGATTATAGCCGAATCTCCGGCTATCGGTGAAGTAGTGTAAAACGAAGCACCGGGCACATTAATGAAATTGGAAGTAGTATCGAGCCGGTATTGAAGTCTAATTCTGAAGACTCTGGGGTTAGTCCCTCCTCCACCATCTCCTGGGGTGGCTGTCTGAGCTTTGAATGTGACCATGATATTTTCACGGCCCGTAGCATTCAGCGCTGCAACTGCACTACCCACAAAGCGGGTATTGGATGCTGTACCGGAGGCACAGTTGTCCCAAAGCGGAGAGCTAGTAGCCAAGAAAAAAATGCCGCTGTCACCTCCTCCAGTAATTCTGTTTCTGGAAGTCAGATTGTAGGCACAATCCCAGGGCATGGTTCCGGGAGCAGTGCTGTCATAGGAAGCTGCTGAGGGATCCGTGCTGAAGTAAAACATCATGTTGGCCGGATAGGTATTTGCCGGAGATGTGGGTGCCCAGTGCGAAAAGGTAAAATTGCCTGAGCCGAGGTTGAATGGAATTGGCTGCTGCGCATATAAACCCAGCGTCAGCAAACCAAAAATGGAAAGTACTACTTTTCTCATTGCTATTAGATTTTGCCTCAAATTACTTAAATTTATCACTTTCCAATGACATGATTAACAATTTGGTAAACGATATCTGAAAAGTTTAACCAATATTAACAGTTATAACCCCGCCAATCTTAGAGGTTTTTTAAATCGTTCAGATGTTTTGTTGCATATCTTCCTTCATACAGAATTGTCGGTAGGAATCCACACGGTCGCAATACATTTGCACGCAACTCTATAAGAAGTTGCCATCATGGACTTAGGTAAAATATTGTACGAGGGCTATACATACGACGATGTGCTCCTCGTACCGGCATATTCAGAAGTATTGCCCAGAGAAGTAGATACCACCACCAAATTCACCAGAAATATCCATCTTAAGGTACCAATCGCAAGTGCAGCCATGGATACGGTCACAGAGTCAACTATGGCCATCGCCATAGCGCAGGAAGGGGGTATC
Organism: Schleiferia thermophila; assembly: GCF_003337435.1. Classification (GTDB taxonomy): domain Bacteria; phylum Bacteroidota; class Bacteroidia; order Flavobacteriales; family Schleiferiaceae; genus Schleiferia; species Schleiferia thermophila. Next base: position 131,571 of record NZ_QPJS01000001.1, on the reverse strand, counting down.
GGCGTGCTACACAAAAACATGACCATCGAACAGCAGGCCATCGAAGTTCGAAAGGTAAAAAGGGCCGAAAGCGGAATGATCATCGACCCGGTGACCCTCCGACCTACAGCCACCGTGCGCGAAGCCAAAAGGCTGATGAGCGAATATAAAATCGGAGGAATCCCCATTGTAGACGAAAACAAAAAACTCATTGGAATCCTGACCAACAGAGATCTTCGCTTTGAGAACGACGAAAACAAATCCGTAGGTGAGGTAATGACCAAAGAACGACTGGTCACAGCTCGCGAAAACACCAGCCTTCAAGAGGCAGAGTCCATTCTTCAATTTCACAAAATTGAAAAACTCCCCATTGTCAATAAAGAAGGGATTTTGGTAGGGTTGATCACCTACAGAGATGTAAACAAACTCAAAATAAAGCCCAACAGTTGCAAAGACGCATACGGGCGCTTACGCGTGGCAGCCGCTGTCGGCATCACTGCCGATGTCCTGGAAAGGGTAGATGCACTGGTAGCCTCTTTTGTAGATGCCATCGTGTTGGATACGGCCCATGGCCATTCCAAAGGCGTAGTCGATGCTTTGAAAAAAGTCAAATCTAAATATCCCCAACTGGATGTAGTAGTAGGTAACATTGCCACTCCTGAAGCCGCCAGATTTTTGGTCAATGCAGGTGCAGATGCAGTAAAAGTCGGTATAGGTCCGGGCTCGATCTGCACCACACGCGTGGTAGCCGGTGTGGGATTTCCGCAGTTGAGCGCCGTAATGCACGTGGCAGAAGCCATAGCCGATACCGGTGTACCGGTGATTGCTGATGGTGGCATTCGCTACACAGGCGATATCGTCAAAGCCCTGGCTGCAGGAGCCGATAGTGTAATGCTGGGCTCTATGCTGGCCGGCACCAAAGAAGCCCCCGGCGAAACCATCATTTATGAAGGCCGTAAATACAAAACCTACAGAGGCATGGGTTCTATTGAAGCCATGCAATCAGGGTCCAAAGACCGCTACTTCCAGGACGTAGAAGACGATGTCAAAAAACTCGTACCCGAGGGCATCGTTGGTCAGGTGCCATATAAGGGTGAAGTCGCTGAAGTAATATACCAATTTATTGGAGGGCTTAGGGCTGGTATGGGCTATTGTGGTGCAAAAGACATTCAAACGCTTAAAAAAACAGCTCGCTTTGTGCGAATTACCCAGGCAGGCGTTATCGAAAGCCACCCGCATAATGTTATCATTACACGCGAAGCGCCCAACTACAGCAGATAATGTCACTCTCCTATATTTGCCTTTCACAAACTTAACGTAACGCTATGATCAGAAATGCAATAGCAGCTATCGCTCTATTTGTCACTCTTTCACTACCCACATTTGCTCAACAGAAAACCGGAGTGCTGTTTACAATTGACGATGAACCTGTTTATGCCGACGAATTTCTCGCTATTTATCGAAAAAATAAAGAAATAGGACAGCAACTCGACCCCAAAAGTCCCCAGGAGTACCTACAGATGTACATCGATTTTAAGCTTAAAGTCAAAGAAGCCCGCACTCAGGGCCTTGATACTCTGGAAAGCTTCAAAAATGAATTCAATAATTACAGAGCCTCGTTGGCAAGGCCATACTTTATTGACAATACCGTAAAAGAAGCTCTCGTAAATGAAGCGTACAATAGAATGCTCAAAGACGTCCGCGCAGGGCACATCATGCTGGAATTGCCTCAAAATCCCGGCCCCTCCGACACCCTCAGAGTCTACAACGAAATCCTGAAAATCAGACAAGATATCCTCTCCGGAAAAATCACTTTCGAAGAGGCAGCCAGAAAGTTTTCCAAGGACACCTACAGCGCCAATAATGGAGGCGATTTGGGATTTTTTACCGTGTTCAATATGGTGTATCCCTTCGAAACAGCCGCTTACAACACCCCAGTCGGCGAACTATCAATGCCAATCCGTACACAATTTGGCTATCATTTGGTGAAAAAGTACGAAGAAAGACCTGCCAGAGGTCAGGTAGAAGTAGCTCACATCATGGTAGGTGTACCTCCCAATGCCGACTCAGCCACTGTATTCGAAGCTGAGAAAAAAATCTTTGAGATCTTCGAAAAAATCAAAAGCTTTGAACCCTTTGATGCCCTTGCACGCCAATATTCGGACGACAAATCCTCTGCGCGAAACGGCGGGAAACTCCCCCCTTTCGGCATTAATGTAATGGTTAAGGAATTTGAAGAAAAAGCCTTTAGCCTCACCATCCCATCCACTTATACCGAACCTTTCAGAACACCCTATGGTTTCCATATCATTCAGCTCATCAAGCGCTATCCGATTCCACAATTTGAGGAAGCAAGAGCAGAGCTGGAAGCAAAAGTTCAAAGAGATGGCCGTGGTAATCTCAGTCGAGAAGCCGTACTTCAAAAACTCAAAGAAGAATACAACTACCAGGAATACCCAAAAAACATCAATGCCATAGCAAAATACCTCAAGCCAGCGTACCTCAAAAACGAATGGACCCCTGAAAACTATGAGAAAAAAATGAAAAAACCGGTGTTCACCTTCGCCGGAAAATCCTTTACGCAGGCTGACTTGATCGACTTTATGCTGCTCAATCAAGCACAAGATGCCAAAAGCGAAACGCTCGAACGAGAAGTTTGGAAAAATTTCCATCGCTTTGTCGAAACCTACATCCTCTCCTACGAAGACAGTCGTCTGGAAGAAAAATATCCCGATTTCAGATACCTGGTCAATGAATACAGAGATGGAATTTTGCTCTTCGAAATAATGGAGCGAGAAGTTTGGGGCAAAGCACTGAAAGACACTACCGGCCTCCGGGATTTCTTCGAAAAGCATCGCCAGTTTTATCAATGGAATGAACGCATGCAAGCCACCATCGTGAAGGTCACCACCGATCAGACAGCAAACCAGGTAGAGCGAGAGCTGAAAAGAAAAACTCCCGTGGATACCATAGCAAACCGTTTCAATCGCGTCAATCCATTGGAAATTACCGTAGAAAAAGGCCCGTTTGAAAAGGGTACAAACGAAATCGCAGATATCGTCTGGGGAAGAAAAGGCCTCTACAGAATGCCCGACAAACAAGATGGCAGGACTGTTTTTGTGCTAATCGAAGGCTACATCCCGCCAGGCCCCAAAAAATTGGAAGAAACCCGTGGTCTGGTCATCACCGATTACCAAAATCACCTCGAAAAAGAGTGGCTTAGCTCACTGAGAACTAAATATACCGTCACCGTCCATCAGGAGGTCTTCGACACCATATCAAGGGAACTTTAATGACGGGCTTAAAGAATTTCCTGCTGACCATATTGCAAGCTGCGCTTTGGCTGGCTTTCGCAGCTTGCACACTCTTATCTCCAGATAAGGAAAACTCTCAAAACTCAAGCAAAGAAATTATCGCACGATACAAAAACGAATATCTGCTGCTCAGTGATATAGCCGAATCGCTGACCAGTGCCGAAACTAGAGCCGACAGCCTCGAAATCATTAACCGAATGGCTGCCAACTGGCTTAAAAACAAAGTCCTGATGGACAAAGCCCTGCTCAACCTCGGCGACGACGTCAAACGATTTGAAAAACAAATAGAAGATTACAGGAGAGACTTGATTATTCATGCCTACGAACAGGCCTATGTCAGTCAAAATCTCGATACAAACATCACCGACGAAGAACTCAGAGAATTTTACAACAACCACAAAAACATCTTTCAGCTTAGAGAAAACATCGTAGTAGCAGATTATGCAATCTTTCCCTCCTCCACTCCCAAAATCAATGAAATCAAAAAAATCTTCTTCAACGCCCGCTCCAAAAAAGAGGAAACTCTCCTCGGGGAAAGTGCCCTTAAATATGCCCGAATTTATTCCAGAGGCGATACCAGTTGGGTCAATTTTACCGAAATCGTTAAAATTATCCCCTTTGCTACCGAAAACCTGCTCAACACGGGATATTCCAGACAGCTTATTTTTGAGGATGAAAATTTTACATACCTGCTCAACATCAAGCAGGTCATGAAAAAAGACGCACCAGCACCACTGGAGTATGTCGTAGAGTCCATTCGAAATTCAATATTAAATATCCGAAAGCAAGCCCTGTTGCAATCACTCGAAGAAAACCTGGTAAAACAATCCCTAAATCAGAAACAAGCTGAGATTTTCGTTACTCCCTGATAAACAAAACAAATCTGATGAATCGCACAATAAAAATATCGGTATTCAAACTGCTATTGTTCCTCGGACTGCTTTCAGGCCCGGCTCCCTTGATGGCACAGCAAAAAACAACCATCGACGGCGTAGCTGCTGTGGTAGGCAATCGGATCATCCTCAAAACCGAAATTGAATCACATCTCGACAACCTGGTCAGACAAGGGCAAATGGACAACACACAAGAAGACAAGTGCAAAGTATTCGAAGACCTACTCTTCGAAAAGCTACTCGTTCACCAGGCCGAAATAGACTCTGTAGTAGTGTCCGACGAAGAAGTCGATGCCAATATCGAAAGGAGAATCCAAATGATTGTACAACAAATCGGTTCCGTACAAAAACTCGAAGAATTCTATAAAAAAACCATTATCGAAATCAAAGAGGAAATGAGCGAGGTGATAAAAGACCAAATGACAGCCGAAAAAATGCAGCGAAAGATTACCGAAAAAATCGAAGTAACCCCTACCGAAATAGTGGAATATTTCCATTCCATACCCCCAGACAGCCTTCCGGTAGTCAATGCCGAAGTTGAAATTTCCCAAATTGTCATCTATCCCATCATAAGAAAAGAAGCTAAGCTGGAAGCCATCGAAAAACTCAAAAGAATTAAAGAGCGCATCCAGCGAGGCACCTCCTTCTCATCCATGGCCGTACTCTACTCCGAAGATCCCGGCTCCGCCCGAAATGGAGGTGAATACAAAGGCATCAAACGCGGCCAGTTTGTCAAGGAATTTGAGGCGGTCGCCTTCGTATTGAGAAAAGGCGAAATTTCCGACCCATTTGAAACCGAATACGGCTTTCACATTGTGCAGCTCCTGGCACGCCGTGGCGAAGAGCTCGACCTAAGACACATTCTCATCAAACCCAAAATCGATGACGAAGACCTGGAATCAGCCAACCGAAAGCTTGACTCCATTCGCACCCTTATCGTCGAAGGAGTCATCACTTTTGAAGATGCAGCCGAACGCTTTAGCATGGACGAAGACACCCGATTCAACAGAGGCCTTCTGATAAATCCTTATACCCTGGAACCCACCTGGGAAATCGGCAACCTGGAAAGAGATATCTTCACCGTAGTACAAAACCTAAAACCAGGCGAAATCTCCGGTCCGGTATTTTTCAGAAAACCCGATGGTAAAGAGGGCTTCAGAATCATAAGGCTCAATAAAAAAACAGAGGCCCATAAAATCAACCTTCAGGACGACTACAACCGAATCAAACAGCTGGCCCTTATGGACAAACAAAACAAAGCAATCCGCTCTTGGATTGATAAGAAACTACAATCCACCTACGTACGCATCAACCACAACTACTACAATTGCAACTTTACTAGCAACTGGATTAAAAAACTCGCCAGCAATGAATGAACCCAAAGAAATAACGGAAGCGAAAGCCATCATTCAAAAATTTCAAGAACTCCGAAGTGAAATTTCAAAAGTCATCATCGGTCAGGACGAAGTAGTCGAACAACTCCTTATCAGCATCCTCTGTCAGGGACACTCCCTTCTTGTCGGAGTGCCAGGCCTTGCCAAGACCCTACTTATCAATACTTTGTCCAAATGCCTCGGACTACAATTCAACAGAATTCAATTTACCCCTGACCTGATGCCCTCCGACATTATAGGAGCTGAAATTTTGGACGAAAACCGAAAGTTCAAATTCATACCGGGACCTGTATTTGCCAACATCGTCCTGGCTGACGAAATCAACAGAACACCCCCAAAAACACAATCAGCCCTTCTGGAAGCCATGCAGGAAAAAGCCGTAACTGCAGCCGGACACAGATACAAACTCCCCCTACCCTTCTTTGTATTAGCTACCCAAAACCCCATCGAACAGGAAGGTACGTACCCCCTTCCAGAGGCGCAGCTCGACCGGTTTATGTTTAACATTGTGCTCGATTACCCCTCGAGAAAGGAAGAAATTGAAATCGTAAAACGAACTACTGCCGATATACTACCCACCCCCGAAACCATCCTTACATCCGAACACATCGACAAGGCCAGCCAGATCATACGACAGTTGCCCGTGACCGATGTCATCTACGAATACTGCATCGACCTTGTTAGGAAAACACGTCCTACTGAATCCAAAGCCCCGGAAATCACCAAAAAATTCCTGAACTGGGGTGCCGGGCCCAGAGCATCGCAATACCTGGTGATGGCAGCAAAAGCATATGGATTCCTGCATGGAAAATTTACCCCTGATTTTGAAGATGTCAGAAAAATGGCCTTACCGGTACTTCGCCACAGAATCGTGAGAAATTACCAGGCCGAAGCTGAAGGACTTACCACAGACGACCTTGTCAGAAAGCTCTTTTAACCCCCGACGGAACATCAAATCAAGTATTCAATCAATGAGCTTCAGTATACTCTTCGGATCAGGGTCGCTTTCGAACCAATGAATGCCGGGCACCTTACGGTACCAGGTCAACTGTCGCCGGGCATATTGACGCGTGTGAATTATAATTTGTTCCAGACATTCCTCACAGCTGTACTTGCCCTCCATCATGTCAAAAATTTCTTTGCAACCTACCGTCTGCAAGGTCGGCAAGTACCGGAATGCATACAGCGGCATAACTTCTTCAAACAAACCATTGGCCACCATCTGCTCCACCCGCAAAGCTATTCGGCTGTGGAGCTCAGACCTGTCTGGATTTATTCCGATGTATACCACTGTAAAGTTCGGATTCCTCTTTTTACTACGGCTGAGAAATGCTGAATAAGGCTTTCCCGTGTGCAGATATACCTCCAATGCCCTAGTCAGGCGCCGGGGATTGTTGAGATCCACCTGGTTGTAAAATTCCGGATCTACAGACTTTAGCCATGAGCGGAGCGCCTCAAGTCCTTGTTCGCGGAAAACGACATTCACCTGAGCCCTTATGGTCGGAGGAGTGGAAGGGATATCATCCAGACCCTCCAACCATGCTTTAAGATACAAACCACTACCCCCTACAGCCACGCAATAATCCGATTCTGTAAAAATATCCTGCAACCTGCCGTTTGCCAATTCCGCAAATCCGGCAGCGTGTAAGGGTTGGTGAATGCTTCGATCGCCTATGAAATAATGTGGCACCTCGGACAGTTCAGCCTTGCCGGGTTGAGCCGTCACGATCGGAATTTCCTTATAAAATTGTCTGGAGTCGTACGAAACTACCGGACACATCAGCTCCCTGGCAAGAAGCACCGATAAAGCCGTCTTACCAGAAGCTGTGGGCCCCCCGATTACAAGTAACTTTTTCTTCGTCAATTCATCAGCTTCCGATGATTCCACCGTAGATTACTCTTCTTGGGGTGATGGCCAGTACAGGGATTTCTGAGTAATACAACACTTCCTGTACATCAGTGCCTAAAAGTCGTGTCGCCAGATCAGGTTCCTCCCCCTCTTCGGTGATGGCGATGATATCCCCGTTTTGACTGTACGAAAACTCAAGCAGTTCTTCAATCTTCTTGTTGCTCGAGGTGACTTGTTTCAGATGAGTTTCGTGCGGGATTCCGGCATCTTCAAACACGCGATCCAGCTGCCTGAGAATCGGGAGCAGTTTCTCACGCTCCTCACCGGTGGTAAAAAGCCCGACAAAGACCACTTTAGCCTTAAAAAGACGTGCAAAGTGAATCACTGTAGGCGTTTTTTCCCTGGATTTTGGATCGGTCATCACCGGAAAGATGATTCTGCTCACGCTGTTGGGATTATTGACCCCCTTTACCACCAGCACCGGAGGTTTCACTGCCGTCACCGTACGATAAGCATTGGAGCCCACAAACCTTTTTCTAAAGTTGCTAGGCCGGCCATTGGTTCCCATCACCACCAGGTCGGCATCGAGCAGCTCCACAGTCTTGGCAATTTCTTCATAAACAGTACCTTTAGAAATCAGGTATTCGACTTCAAGCCCCGAGTTGTTTCTCGTTTCAATGGCCAGCTGCTCCAGCTTCTCTTCCAGAGTTTTTCGCAGTTTTACTTCCGTTTCTTCATCTTGCGAAAAAATCCTGTCCAAAAGACTGGACTCTTCGAGTACGCTGAGCAAATACAACTTGGCTTTCATGGCCTTGCCAAACAATACAGCTTGCTGCAATGCCAGTAAGCTTTGCTCCGAAAAACCTATGGGCACTAAAATTTTTGATAAAGCTTTTTCCATTTCAATTGCTTAAAAATTTCGGGCAAAATAAGGTGCTAAACTGTGGAATTGAACTCCATCGTTTCGGGTTTTGCTTTCGTATTCGAATACGCAATGGTTTTTCCCTGAAAATGATGCGCAAAATCTCATCAATTAAAGCCGGAAAATCCCACTTTTCGATGATTTCAATATCGTACATAAGAGACGCACCAATCGTAATCGGCCCACGGATGCTGCGCCGAAGTACTGCTACTCCTTCAATACAAATGGAACAGCCAGACCCGCCAAAGTCATTGATGCTCCGGCCACTACCAACATCCACACTGCGTGCCCTCCTACCAATCCGAGTAATAATCCACCGGTCAAACCGGCCACAATCTGGGGAATGGTGATCGTAGCATTGAACAATCCCATGTATACTCCGGTGTCCTGAGCCGGCAACTTCGACGCCAGTATTGCATAGGGCATTGCTAAAATAGCCGCCCACGCCACACCCAGACCGGCCATAGGAATCAACAGCAGATACCGGTCTGCAATCAGCAACATGCTGATAAGACCAATACCCCCTGCGATAAGTGAAAAAGCATAGACCTTCAGTCGTCCGTATTGATTGGCCAGACGTGGCATCAGCAGGCTGTAAACAGCTGCAAATACACTGTAGGCCGCAAAGAGTATCCCGGTCCAGTTGCCGGCTTCGTTAAACTCCCGGGACTGTGGATCGGTCGTGCCCCACACATTTTCGGCCAGCGCCTGCGTGGTATACACCCACATCAGAAAAAGAGCAAACCAGCTCAGAAACTGTGTCACAGCCAGCTGATACATCACTTTTGGTGCAGACACGATCAGCCTGCCAATACTCTTTGGCTGGCTATCTTCACATATACCGTTGTATTCAGCGTACTCTTTGGGGGGGTATTCCCGCGTATTGATAGCGGTCCAAATCACCGTGAGAAAAAGCGTAGCTCCCCCGATATAAAACGACCAAATCACTGTAGCAGCCACTTTCTCTCCTTCCGCCGGAACATTGCTTATTCCAATAAAAGTGAGAATAGCCGGCAAAACACTTCCAACCACAGCCCCCACATTGATAAGAAAACTTTGAACGCTGTAGCCCAGGTTGCGCTGCCGGTCCGGTACCATATCGCTCACCAATGCTCTGAAAGGCTGCATGGTAACGTTAAATGAAGTATCCATCAGCAGCAGCATAAATGCCCCAAAGATGACCGGAGGCATCAAATGAGCATAAAATTCGCTGTTGGGCATAAAAAACATGGCTACAGCCGACACCATCGCACCACCGAGGATAAAGGGTATTCGCCTGCCAAACCGTGTCCAGGTCTTATCGCTCGACAGGCCAACGATTGGCTGCACGATCAGACCCGCTAAGGGAGCAGCCAGCCAAAAGAGACTTAAGTGATGCACATCGGCCCCTACAGCTGAGAGTATTCTGCTGGTATTGGCATTCTGAAGGGAATACCCAATCTGTACACCTAAGAATCCGAAGCTCAGATTCCAGATTTGCCAGAAGGAGAGTAAAGGTTTTTCTTTACGCGCCATTTGAAATTGTGAATTTTAACATTTTATTTCAGGCGCCTAAAGTAACACAGATTACACATCCTATGTGTACGAATTACACTTTTAATCTTCTGAGTCTATCTGCTTGTCTCTCAATGAATATTGCACCAAAATTTCCATATCGATGTATCGAAGTGCAGCCTTATGCGTAGCTGTAGGTATGATCAGCGGAGCACATCCCGCATGGTAAGCTTCCCTCCATCGCAGAGCACAAAGACACCACCGATCTCCAGGCTTCAGCCCGGGGAAGTCGTATTCAGGCCTGGGCGTTAGTAAATCATTGCCCCTACTTCGTGAAAAGAGCAAAAACTCCTCCGTCATCACTGCACACACGGTATGACAGCCCACATCCTCCGGAGCGGTATCACAACAACCATTTCTGAAAAAGCCCGTTTTTGGCTTTAGGCTACATGGCTCCAGTGGGAGTTCAAATATGTTCAAAGACGGATCTTTTTTCATCTCTTCTATTTTCTATAATGTAAAGATATTCTCCACCCGCAATTCGCAAATTTTGCGCGCATTTAAAGTTTTCCACTTATTAACACCTTAAGATTCTGTACTCTCATTCAGTTCAAAACGGTTTATAAAGAAAATCTTTTATTTCACAGAATTTTCAATAGGTTCTAAAGTCGTAAGCTGCTGAAATGCAACAGAAGGCATTATTTATGAACATCCGTTTGTTGAAAACTTTTGCCATGATAAAAAAAACTTTGTTCTTTAGCAAACCGGCCCATCTGCATCAGCAATACAAGCAGCTCATCATTGAGCTGAAGCAAGAGGGTACCAGGCACCAGGTCCCCATCGAAGACATTGGTATCGTAGTGCTCGAAAACCAGCAAATTACCATTACACAATCCGTCATTGCCTCACTGCTAGAAAATAACGCCTGCGTCCTATGGTGCGACGAAAAACACATGCCATCCGGACTATTGCTTTCCATGGCCCATAACCATACCTACACCGAAAAAGTCCGATTTCAACTCGAAGCTTCCGAACCTCTGAAAAAAAATCTCTGGAAACAGACCGTGACGGCAAAAATCAGAAACCAGGCCTCCCTGCTTCGCCAGTTGGGATTGGAATACAAGCCCCTTCAGCGGTGGTCCACTGAAGTAAGTAGTGGCGACAAAGAAAACATTGAGGCCAAGGCAGCTTCTTTTTACTGGGAAAAAATATTTACGTACCTCAATACCCGAACGACCAGACACAGGCATGGACCACCCCCAAACAATCTGCTCAACTATGGATATGCCATCCTAAGAGCCGTGATTGCCCGAAATCTGGTGGCCAGCGGCTGCTTGCTCATGGTAGGCATATATCACAGAAACAAATACAACCCCTATTGCCTGGCCGACGATATCATGGAACCTTACCGACCCTTTATCGATAGGCTCATCATTGACTTTGTCAGTAGACTTGGCCAAATTCCCGAAACCCTCACACCAGCACACAAAAAAGAACTGCTCAGTATACCAGCAATCGATGTGATAATTGATTCCCAAAAAAGCCCCCTGATGGTCGGCTCACAACGCACCACATCATCTCTGGTGGCATGTTTTAAAGGAGAATCCAAAAAAATACTTTATCCAAACCTGGAATAACACTGAAATCGAATATGAAAACCCGCTTAAACGCTTACCGAATTATGTGGTTGTTTGTGTATTTCGACCTTCCCACCCAAACCAAACAAGACAAGAAAGCCTATGCCCAATTTCGAAAAGAATTGCTCTTCGACGGCTTTATGATGATTCAATATTCTATCTATGCCAGGCACTGTGCCAGTCGCGAAAACCTTGAGGTACACAAAAAGCGAGTTAAATCCGTAATTCCGGAAAAGGGCAACGTCATCTTGTTTGAGATCACAGACAAGCAGTTTGGGATGATGGAGTTTTATACCGGAAAAACAAAGCCGAAAAAAACACCTGACCAACGAATCATTCAGTTGGAATTGGAGTTGTTTTGATGCAAAAAATCACATAAAATCAAAAAAAAGAGGGTTGATCACCCTCGTTTTTTGATTGCACAACAAGTTGTATTTACCTGGTTATGCGATCTTTAGAGGCTCTTCTAAATGTCAATGAGCCAAAAATACTAAAAATTGAAAGGAAATCACAACTTTTGCTATCCAGTTGAGCAAACACCCGCAAATGTCAATGAGCCAAAAATACTAAAAATTGAAAGGAAATCACAACCCGCACCTACGCCTACCGCAACGCAGTGTAAATGTCAATGAGCCAAAAATACTAAAAATTGAAAGGAAATCACAACCATCGTAAGCTTCTTTTACTTTTTCTTTATAATGTCAATGAGCCAAAAATACTAAAAATTGAAAGGAAATCACAACGTTGAGGTTCAGCTTATAAAAGAGCTGGAAAATGTCAATGAGCCAAAAATACTAAAAATTGAAAGGAAATCACAACCGAATTTATGGAAGGAGTCGTTTGGTGGTGAATGTCAATGAGCCAAAAATACTAAAAATTGAAAGGAAATCACAACTATGCGCACAGTTAAAATACGGGTGGCCAGAATGTCAATGAGCCAAAAATACTAAAAATTGAAAGGAAATCACAACGATGGAGATAAGCGAGTACCGAGTGTTATAATGTCAATGAGCCAAAAATACTAAAAATTGAAAGGAAATCACAACGTGCCATGATTAATAAATACGAATTTCCGAAATGTCAATGAGCCAAAAATACTAAAAATTGAAAGGAAATCACAACCCAACGTGATAGCTTAGACTGCCGCTCACAAATGTCAATGAGCCAAAAATACTAAAAATTGAAAGGAAATCACAACCTTTCGAGCGCTCAGGGAAAGATGGCCAGAAATGTCAATGAGCCAAAAATACTAAAAATTGAAAGGAAATCACAACACAAGTCGTCGTAGTAGTCGCTTAATGGAGAATGTCAATGAGCCAAAAATACTAAAAATTGAAAGGAAATCACAACAAACAACGATTACTTCGAAAGCGTTTCAAAAATGTCAATGAGCCAAAAATACTAAAAATTGAAAGGAAATCACAACCTCTGCCGTCAATAGGGTCAAGTGCCATGTAATGTCAATGAGCCAAAAATACTAAAAATTGAAAGGAAATCACAACCTAACCTATGAGCAGATAGCTGATGGAGGCAATGTCAATGAGCCAAAAATACTAAAAATTGAAAGGAAATCACAACCTAAAGTCGGAATACGATCTTTACGTAAAAAATGTCAATGAGCCAAAAATACTAAAAATTGAAAGGAAATCACAACTGTCTGCCTGCGGTCTATTCGTCCACCAGTAATGTCAATGAGCCAAAAATACTAAAAATTGAAAGGAAATCACAACCAATAATTGCAGTATCCCCTTTTTCTTTACAATGTCAATGAGCCAAAAATACTAAAAATTGAAAGGAAATCACAACCCTGCCTGCACAAAGTAGTAAAAATCATCGAATGTCAATGAGCCAAAAATACTAAAAATTGAAAGGAAATCACAACAAAAAGGATGCTTATCTTTGTTTTGTAATTAATGTCAATGAGCCAAAAATACTAAAAATTGAAAGGAAATCACAACACACTAAGCACATTTAAAGCTCCTTTTATGAATGTCAATGAGCCAAAAATACTAAAAATTGAAAGGAAATCACAACATCTCGCCAAAACTCCTGATTGAACTGCTCAATGTCAATGAGCCAAAAATACTAAAAATTGAAAGGAAATCACAACTAAGAAGCAATCACTTAAAAACAGAAAAAAAATGTCAATGAGCCAAAAATACTAAAAATTGAAAGGAAATCACAACTATGTCCAGGCTGATACGTAAGCCAGAGCAAATGTCAATGAGCCAAAAATACTAAAAATTGAAAGGAAATCACAACTGTTTCTGAGGTTGTGGAAAAGGAACACAAAATGTCAATGAGCCAAAAATACTAAAAATTGAAAGGAAATCACAACTAGGACGAAAACGTAAAGAGATGTGAAGAAATGTCAATGAGCCAAAAATACTAAAAATTGAAAGGAAATCACAACAACGTCCTGAATTTCATACGATTCGCCATCAATGTCAATGAGCCAAAAATACTAAAAATTGAAAGGAAATCACAACACATTGAGGCGTACGAGGTGCTTAAATTAAATGTCAATGAGCCAAAAATACTAAAAATTGAAAGGAAATCACAACCTATTATTGCGAGTTTGGAGTACCCAGAAAATGTCAATGAGCCAAAAATACTAAAAATTGAAAGGAAATCACAACGGGTGGCCAGCAATTTAGTGGCCAGTAACTAATGTCAATGAGCCAAAAATACTAAAAATTGAAAGGAAATCACAACTTTGTAAATCCAGTGCGACTTATGCGACGGAATGTCAATGAGCCAAAAATACTAAAAATTGAAAGGAAATCACAACCGCATATTGTTTTGCGTGAGAAAGCGTTGGAATGTCAATGAGCCAAAAATACTAAAAATTGAAAGGAAATCACAACTTAGGTTGACGCCTAAAAAAACACATTCTTAATGTCAATGAGCCAAAAATACTAAAAATTGAAAGGAAATCACAACGAAAAAGTTTAGGTAAATTACCTACAAAACAATGTCAATGAGCCAAAAATACTAAAAATTGAAAGGAAATCACAACCCAGCGAAGGTACTTCTTCTGCTTCGTCAAAATGTCAATGAGCCAAAAATACTAAAAATTGAAAGGAAATCACAACACCGGGCAATGCAAGAGCGCAATCGGCAGAAATGTCAATGAGCCAAAAATACTAAAAATTGAAAGGAAATCACAACAGCCAAATTGAGGAGCTGCAAACCGACAAGAATGTCAATGAGCCAAAAATACTAAAAATTGAAAGGAAATCACAACATAGAAAGGTCGAGCCGGTAAGGCTTTCTGAATGTCAATGAGCCAAAAATACTAAAAATTGAAAGGAAATCACAACAGTCGCTTGTCTCTGTGCCTGGTCCATCAAAATGTCAATGAGCCAAAAGTACTAAAAATTGAAAGGAAATCACAACGATTTACATCATCCTGTTTCGGATTTATTTAATGTCAATGAGCCAAAAGTACTAAAAATTGAAAGGAAATCACAACTCAAAGGCTTTGCGCTGCTATTAACCCGGTAATGTCAATGAGCCAAAAGTACTAAAAATTGAAAGGAAATCACAACAAGTCATCAGGGTAGAAAGGATGTCTTTTTAATGTCAATGAGCCAAAAGTACTAAAAATTGAAAGGAAATCACAACCGGATATTGAAAAGTTCAAAGTCAGAGCCGAAATGTCAATGAGCCAAAAGTACTAAAAATTGAAAGGAAATCACAACAAAAAAGAGGGGAAAAATAAAGCAGCACCAAATGTCAATGAGCCAAAAGTACTAAAAATTGAAAGGAAATCACAACTCTTGAGAATATAACGTTTGACGGCAGGGAAATGTCAATGAGCCAAAAGTACTAAAAATTGAAAGGAAATCACAACACTTCAAGAGTTGCATGAAAACGGCACTCCAATGTCAATGAGCCAAAAGTACTAAAAATTGAAAGGAAATCACAACCCAATATGGCATTCATCCACAATAAGATAGAATGTCAATGAGCCAAAAGTACTAAAAATTGAAAGGAAATCACAACCGATAACACATTTAACCCTGAAGGGATAAGAATGTCAATGAGCCAAAAGTACTAAAAATTGAAAGGAAATCACAACTCTATTATTTCTTTTAGCAGCAATATAGCAATGTCAATGAGCCAAAAGTACTAAAAATTGAAAGGAAATCACAACGTATGGTTTAATTTTTGTTAAATCTCTCATAATGTCAATGAGCCAAAAGTACTAAAAATTGAAAGGAAATCACAACGAAGACACCGTACGACTATTTCTCGGAAACAATGTCAATGAGCCAAAAGTACTAAAAATTGAAAGGAAATCACAACACTCATGGCGCAGCCTACTTTCCGCGAAGGAATGTCAATGAGCCAAAAGTACTAAAAATTGAAAGGAAATCACAACAGTCGCTTGTCTCTGTGCCTGGTCCATCAAAATGTCAATGAGCCAAAAGTACTAAAAATTGAAAGGAAATCACAACGATTTACATCATCCTGTTTCGGATTTATTTAATGTCAATGAGCCAAAAGTACTAAAAATTGAAAGGAAATCACAACT
>NZ_QPJS01000001.1:0-115450 GCF_003337435.1 Schleiferia thermophila | reverse complement strand
ATTGAAAGGAAATCACAACGATTTACATCATCCTGTTTCGGATTTATTTAATGTCAATGAGCCAAAAGTACTAAAAATTGAAAGGAAATCACAACTTGAACAACAAAGATATGTAGGCCTTCATTAATGTCAATGAGCCAAAAGTACTAAAAATTGAAAGGAAATCACAACTTCCGGCAACTATATCATCCCTACCAATTGAATGTCAATGAGCCAAAAATACTAAAAATTGAAAGGAAATCACAACACAGCGATAATGCCGCTATGTTCTTTTAAAATGTCAATGAGCCAAAAATACTAAAAATTGAAAGGAAATCACAACAGAACTATGAGTGCACTTGAAAAAAAATGGAATGTCAATGAGCCAAAAATACTAAAAATTGAAAGGAAGTAATTACTTTAACAATCCAAGTACCTTATAGAATATTGTGACAATAACATTTTAACATTTTATACAATAGATTTGATGTTTAATTAATCCCTTAAGAAAACAAATATGTTTTAAAATTTCCATATTAATTCACCATCAGGTTTAATTTCAAAATCAATTCGTTCGAAAACACAATTTAATTTTCGTGCTTTTAATTTTAAACGATATTGATATTTTGATACATCAAATTCAGTATAACCATCTTTTCCATGTGAAAGTTTTTGAAATTCGTCATCTATTCTTGCGTCAATGTGATTTTGTAAATAAATATAAGGTGAACCTATTTCATTAAATTTATAAACAATGAAAACTCTATTTTGCAATTCGTTTGATTTAAGTTCTTTCAATTCCTCCTTGTTTTTTTCATAAAATATTACCTTGTAACCTACTTTTATTATAGCCCTTAAAGGTAAACCAAGTAATTGATTTAGTTCATTTTCCTTCCAAATTTTTTTTATTGAAATACCGTCACGTAATAGCTGTTGCATTTCAAATAAACTGACAATACGGGCTTCACGACATATTTTCTTAGAATCAACGTTATTTTCATATAATAAATACAAATAGTTTTCCTCATTTTGCGTCAATACAAATTGTTTATGTAATTTTTTAGGATTACTTGAATTTTTTTTCAACTCAATTGTTTTTTTCTTTGTTAAATATCCTCTGCCTGCTTTTGCTCTACATCTCAAATGTCGAATAAGCTTACCCCGAAAGTCCTTAACCGCTGTAATCTTCACACCTTTATTAATTTGATTTTGTATATGTTTTTTGAGTAACTCATCAACAATAATATCCTCATTAATATCAATATTTTGAATTGGTTTCCTATATACTATCCATACTTCATTTTCTTTCAATTTAACTTTATCATTTTCCTTAATGATGTATCCATTTTCATTTCTTTCCGGTACTAAAACCGCACCGTAAAAAGTTTCTTTATGCAACTGTCCACGTATACTATTACCTTGCATGATCATAGGTTTGCCCTCCGAAGTATATTGAACCAATCCTCTTTTACGAACTTTTTTCTTTGTTCGGACTAGTGTCTTATCTTTAACAATATGATTGACGATTATATTTTTTTCTATTTGCAAAATATGGTTAGTATCAAAATTTTGATAGGGCAGCATGTGAAATTTGTTTTTTGATTTATTTTCTTTAAAATATTGCTTTATTATTTCCTCTCGTTTTGTTGAACTTGGAATTAATGTGAGTACAGCTGCATCTATTGCATGATGACTGTGCCGGCCTCGATCTTTTTGTTCATCGCCTTTTATTCCATATATTTTTTTGAAAATGTTTACTGTCCCATCTTGTATGTCTTCAGAATTTCGTCTTGCTCTGACAACATCTACTTTAGTAAACAATGATTTCAAATATGCAGAAGAATATTTAGTAATAATTTGTGTATCGATAAGTTGACTATTCTTCCACCAATTAGGAATTTCTTTTAGTGTAAAGGTTTTTAACTTTTTATCCCAATAATCAAATTCGAACTGCAACAAATGACGCTCCCTTATCAGATAGTTTTTGCGCTCAATATTACCAATTCTAATTGCTTTTTTTGTTTCGACTTTATTATTTTCAATTCGTTCTTTCAATGTATCTCTTTTGATAAACCATTTCTTGAGGCGTGGTTTAATGGCTGAATATCCAATGGCATCCTTGTTGTAATTTTCTAACTGTGTAGGAATGCGATCTTGCTTAACATTCATATTATAGTGTGCATCACAAACGGTAAGATTTGCAAGAGAATTATCAAAGGAATCACTTAATGGAAAAGTATGTTCAAACTGAACTTTTGTACCATCAAATAAATCCGTTATGTTAATCCATTTTCCTGTATATATACATTGGCATTTTTGTTCTTTCCACAACCGATATTTCAATACATAATCTTTTAATTCTTTTACCTGCCTATAAATTTCTTCTCCATTTGGAAGTTGCTCCCACCACAAGCGAACTTTATTAATATTATCAACATCATTTTCATTTAAATTGGGATATTTCTCTTGAGCCAATCCCAATATAATTTTTGCAAATTCTTTATTTTCTTCTTCTCTTTGTTTTTGATATGTTTTTATGGCCCAACGTAAATTTGCATCATTTAATTCGCGTGCCATTTCGACTACAATTTTTGTTTGTTCATCAATCTTGCCAATTTCTAATAAATAATTGATCAGTTTTTTCAATTCATGCATTGTACGCATAGCCATTGGGTTTTTCCAACCCTTGCTCGGAGGGACCGGATCGCCTAGGCGCTTATTCTTTGCTTTTGGATATACATCAATATCTGATGGATGGT
This sequence comes from Schleiferia thermophila, assembly GCF_003337435.1. Classification (GTDB taxonomy): domain Bacteria; phylum Bacteroidota; class Bacteroidia; order Flavobacteriales; family Schleiferiaceae; genus Schleiferia; species Schleiferia thermophila. The sequence goes on along the minus strand of NZ_QPJS01000001.1, from coordinate 112,712 downwards.
ATAAATGTTTCAACCCCTCATCAGATGCAGAAAATTTTTCTGATAAAATATTCTTTACACACTCATCAAGTCGGGGTAATAAATAATAATCTATTTCTGGATTCCTTCTTAAACGTGTAGATGCTTTTTCTTCAGGTTTTTGTTTTCCATCTAAAAAGGTTAAGTATTTATCAAGTACAAATTCATAATATTCTTTTTTTTCTGTTTCGGATTTTATGTTCCAATTTTTTTCACCAAAGTACTCTTTCAATTTATTTATCACTTCGTGTTCTGCACTTTTTATTATTGTTTCATCTAAACCTTTTGCATTTTTAAATTCAACTTCACCAAAATATTTTTGTATAAGTGAATTTACTATGTGCAATTTTTCTTTATATATATCAACACCTTTAATTGTTTCGGCGATAGTTTTTAAAATGTCTTCTTTATTTGAGACAAATTTTTCTTGCCCTAGTACTTTTTCAAGATTTGCAAATAGTACCGCTTCTGAATAGATAAAACCTTGTTGTAAATAAGGGATTATTTTCTTGATTGCGTTTTTGCTCAATGACCCATAGCCCTGAGATAAGCCAATATCAACGAATAGGTCTATTCTCTCTTTATTCCACCCAAGTACATCATTACAAAATATCCTTAGTTTATCAATGTCATCTTTTGTTAATATATAATCAAAGAGTAAATGCCAGATACTTTCGTAGTCAAGCTGTCTTTTCTCTCCTTTTTTTCTTCCGTATTTAACTGTATAGTCTAACTTTAATCCACTCCAATCAATTCCAAACTTATTGTCATCAGTAATGAATTTATTTTTCCAACTTTCCCAAAATACATTCATCAAGCCCGCAATAACAGGGCAAGCAGTAATATTTGGATTTGCTTTAAGTAGGTCGGATATTTTTTTATTTTCAGAAAGTTCCGGATTATTATCCTTATATTTGGCATAATTAAACTCATATTTAAAATTTTCAGAAAATTCTTTTATGATTTCATCAAATCTAAAATAACCTCTTGTATCAATTTCACCATTCCTTTTTTTTCTAAAAAAAAGTTGTTCAAGAATTTTCTTTTTAAGTTCTATAGGTATTGGTTCAAAGGGCTTATTGCTTCCGGTTACCCTCCATTGAATCGTGTTTATATATGCCAATGCTCTAAATTCCTCAAAAACAGGATGACTGATTGGAATACGAGTTTTATTTTTTTCAAGAGTACATTTACCAACCAATCCTTTCTGACTTCTTAAAGGACGCACATAATAGACCGCATTGAACAATTTTTTAGTTAATTCTTCTTCCAATCCTTGTGTTTTACAAATACATAAAAATTCCTCTTCATAATATTTTCTTTGAATTACACCGCTTGCGCGAAATCTTCCTGACTGAATTTTTTCTATTGCATACTTTGAAATACTGTAGCTAGAATCAAGATTTTTCTTTTGTTCAATTTCTTTATTTTCTGCGTACGTTGACATCCCGCTTTTGCGACTTGACTTGAATCCCCTTCGTTGAGCAAGGTGATACAAAGCCCGACCTATCTGATATTTAGTCTTTTGATTATCATCTCGTTTCCTTTCCAACAAAAAACACCTAAGCGTATAAGGATTTTCAAATTCGGGTTTAAGTTTTTCTCCGTCAGTAAATTCAGTTCCAATTTTATCAAAATCCATTGCCAGCCATCTTAAAAAATCAGCCGACATCGGATACTTTCTCCCTTTATTACGCTTTTTTCCGTTTTCTACAACCCATTCCCCAACACTCCATAGTTTTAATTCGTCAATAGTAAGCGGACACAAATTATTATCAATGAGAACTTTAAGTAACTCCCATTTCCTGTATCGCTTAGCATTGTATAATCTTCGCTTACTTCGGTTTTTTCTTCTTTCTGCAGCCAGCGAAAATTCGCCTGATTTACCATTACCAACCCCTTTTTTAAACACAATCACTCCATAATCTACAATTTCATTTTCCAAGTCTAATAAATTATTTTTGAATAAATTAGAATATTCTTTTCGGCATACCCTGTCAGTTTCACGGATTGCCCAACCGATAGAATTGGTCCCAAGGTCAAGTCCTAAAATTTTCATTTTACTTAATTTTAAATTTTATATTATATTTGCGCTTAGGAATCACAACAAGGCTATAAGCCGAAGAGTGACACACTCTTAAGCCCCGCATACTTCTGTGGGGCTTTATTGTTTAACTATCTTTATTTGCTTCATTCTTATTGTATCTTCAATCATCAGTTTAAAACCATGAATCAGTATTTTTATATACTGCCTCAAAAATAAACGAAAATTTTTAACTTTAAAAAGTCATTAAATAATTATTTCTAAAAGCACTGTAAAGGTTAGTAAGTTGACATTCAAATATTATTATAATCTGAGGTTTACGTAATGTTATAGAAAAAAACTTTTTACTTTTAAATTTTAATTCGATATACCTAAAAGAACTAACCGCCTGGGAAAGTACAGTACCTTTTGACAGTATAAATGCAAATACATGTGCTTAGAGTAATTATGATATATTTATCCGGTAAGGATGCATTAAGATATTTAATCTAAGTAATTTTTCTTAAGCTTTAAATTTTGTTGTTTTGCCTTTGGTATTGGAGGCATAAGAAAAATGTACTGCTAGATTATTGGTATGACAAAGAAGGTGCTACTAAAGCTTCTTCGGAGGTAAACAATTAAGATGTTATGATGTCAAACACAATTTTTAAATAACCATAGCAATAGCCTTCCTTAAGGGGTTATATACCAAAAATTAATACCTTTTTTCAACTTTTTAATTTAAGACAATTTATTAATAGCATGAATTTAATCCGAAACGAGAAGCAGTAAAGAAATATGAAGTATGAGTAATCTATATCCTATTTCACTTATTTTTTTGGATAATAGATATACCAGTAGAAAAAAATTAGGAGAAATTAACTGTTTTAAAAAAATCAACTAGAAAAATGGAATGTAATAATTGTAACTAATGTTGCAAAAACATTAAAGTTGACTACCAGGAAATTCCAAAACTTTACAATTATTGATAGCAGTATACCATTATTTTTGACTTGTAATCCATCCCTCATGCTCAACCTATCACAAGTATCCAAGTCCTTCAAAAAAGGTGAATACGCCGTCAAGGAATTGAGTTTTGAACTTGACAGCGGCCAGACTGCCGGGTTGATTGGTCCTAACGGAGCCGGAAAGAGCACTACCATCAAATGCATAGCCGGACTCCTGCGACTCGACACCGGCTCCATCACCATTGCCGGATACGATCACACCTCTATCGAAGCCAAGCGAAGAATGGCCTATGTGCCGGAAATGCCGGAACCTTACCCTCTGCTGACTGCCTGGGAACACATGCAGTTCATTGCGCAGGCCTATGGCCTGAACAATTGGAAACCCAGGGCTGAAGAGCTTTTCGAACGGTTTGAGCTGACAGAGCACCGCAACAAACTCGGCCGTGAGCTCTCCAAAGGAATGCGCCAAAAAGTAAGCATCTGTACGGCATTCCTTCACAATCCTGACTTTATTATGCTCGACGAACCGCTCATTGGGCTCGATCCAAAAGCCATCAGAGAAGTCAAACTGTTAATGGCAGAAGAAAAGCAAAAAGGAAAAACCTTGCTGATTTCTACCCATATACTGGATACAGTTGAGCGCTTTGCTGACCGCTTGTTGATCATGCGCACCGGAACTTTACTGTGGAATGGTACACCAGCCGAACTGAAAACCCACTTTGGAAACGAGGTCCACACGCTTGAAGACATCTTTTTCACATTAACCCAATCTTCCCCCGTCGATGAAGCATCCATGGAAGGTTCTGCTGATTAAAGATTTATTGATCTTGAAAAACAACCTCAAGATGGCTCTGAAAAAGCCATGGAGGTGGCTTGTAGTGGTTGTGTTTTTCGGATTTTTTATCTACAGACGGGTGGTCATGGTCACCGCACCGGAAAGTGGCTATCCGGACATAGACAGCTTGTATCCCGTTTCTAATGAGGCTTTTGATAAGCTTGTGGTGGTACTAAGTGCTGTCTCAGGAATTGGGGCACTGGTGGCGCTGCTCATTGTGCTCAACAGAGCAGTGAAAAAAAATACTACCTTTTTTATCAATGCCGATACCCACTTTTTATTTCCCGGACCTTTCAGGCCACAGTCCATCCTTCTCTACCAAATGGTCAAGAGTTTGCTGCCGGCCTTATTCTCTGCTTTGGTTGTTTTGCTCTATTTTTTTGTGTTTCTAACTCCGGAACAGCTGCCTTTTGATACCGTTAAGTTGTTTGCTCTGGCATTGCCGGTTGGTCTTTTTTTCTTCAGCTTGCGGCCTATCCAGTTTTTGATCTTCAGCTATGTGGCCGGCGGGCAGTCCCAAAGGGCTGTCCGGCACATTCGGTGGGTGCGGAATCTTCTTCTGATTTCAGCACTGTTGGCTATTGCAGTAAAAATATCCGACTTCCGGGGGGTGAAGGAATTAGTGCGTGCAGTATTTGTACACGGGAGTTTTCAATTCGTTCCGTATGTCGGGTGGTTTCAGGCCAGTGTAACATCCATATTGGAAGGTCAATTGTTCAGTTTAAATTTACTGCTGTTTGCAGCAACTTCGGCTGCGCTACCAGCAGGTGTTTATGTACTTGGCAAGAATTATTACGAAGACGTACTGGCTTCCACAGAATTGCAGACCAGAGCTGAACAAATCCGCTCTGGCGAATCCCAATTGTCGGACGATGTAGAGTACAGCTGGGCGATCAATACGCGCACCATACGGCACCACAAGGAATTTGGCAGGGGCGCTGTAGCGCTCTTCTGGAAAAATTGGGTAATGAGCTTCCGACAATCGGGCCTTCCGGTTGTCGACCCTACTACGCTGGTAATGGGTGTATTGGGCGTTCTTCTTGGCTTGTTGTATGGACTAGGAGTAGTAGATGCTGACAACCTCTCAGAAATCGCCACTGTAAGCTTTATCCTGCTGATGTTCCTCTCCTTTTTTGCCGGATGGATGCGTGTGCGCATTGGTGACCTTGCCAGGCCAATATTTGCATTGATCCCTGACACCACCGCAAGGAAATTTTTCTTTTTTATTTTGTTGGATTTACTTCAGATAGGACTTTTAACCACTGTGTTTTATCTGCCAGTATGGATAGCCGGAGGCATAGATTTTTACTTCGTACTGGGCTGTGTAATTGCATCGGAAGTGGTATATCTGACGGGGTTTCTATACCAGCTCAATGTAAAATTGAGAGTTCGCAACGCGCTGGATCGCTACCTTTTTTTGCCGCTGGGCTACGTCGCAATGCTTACCTTTTGTGTTGCTCCATCTGTGTTGGTAGTGATAGCGGGCAGCGGATATTTCAACTCACTTGCTGCTGGCATTTTTTGCGGTGCATTGGTTTGGGCAGCCTGGTCTGTATTGCTTTACTTTTTTGCTGAGGAGGAAATCGCTCAGTTGGAGTTTTGAGACATCTGTAGCACCTAAATAGCTTCAGACTTCGGGTCTAACAGTGCTCATCACCAGTAAAGGTACCTTTTTTATCCAATAGCTTCTTTTGTCTTCGCCCGTTATCAGGCCATATCCGTTCGTCCCATGATACACAATTTCCAACTGTTTCTAATCCATTGAGGATTTTTCTCTGCTTTCGAAATCAATGGCGGTACACCATCCTATCTTAATGCGCCAGGCCCCTCCTGAGAAGGCATCTGAGATGTAAACCTTTTTTTCCAGTTGTATAAAAGAAAATCTAAAAATCCCTCATTACCCTGTAGCAATGCATTGGTAATGAATGTATTATCTCTTATAAATATCATTTTAACCGGAGGCACAGACGCAGATATATCTCCGACAATGATGTATGCTCAATGGCTCATATTATGGAAATCACCTCTGTGGAAAATAATCAGCGTGATGTAGGTGATCACCTTCATTGCTGATAACTCTTTGGCTGTAACATCCAGCAGAATTACGTTAGATGACGAAATACAACAGTGAAGAGAAATGTGAGTTCCGTCGTAATTCACCGGGTTATCCGCACTAAATTCTTGATGCAAAATCTGAAACTCTCTTTGACCTAGAGAAATTTCCACCAATAGGGAAAGCAAAAAAAAAGGTAAAGCAGTTGGCTTTACCTTTTTGTTAAAAATTACAACTGGAATGCTCAGGCTTTATCCTCGTTCTCGGAAGTCGAGGTGGCCTCATTGGCCGGCGAATCAGCAGGTGAAATGGTGGGAGCCTCTGCTTCAGGGGCAGCTGATTGTACCTCAACTGGAGCAGTCCCCTCTGCCTTTGATTTACTTCTCCTGCTTCTGCGGGTCTTTTTGGCCGATTTTTCATTTGTGTAAGTCGTATTGTAATCGACCAATTCAATTAATGCCATTTCCGCATTGTCACCGAGTCGATTGCCCAACTTGATAATGCGGGTATATCCTCCGGGGCGGTCAGCTACTTTTACCGAAATTTCTCTGAAAAGTTCCGTTACGGCATACTTATTTTTGAGATTGGCAAAAGCGATTCTTCGGTTGTGAGTGCTGTCTTCTTTAGAGCGGGTTATGAGAGGTTCTACAAATTTTCTCAATTCCCGGGCTTTGGCAAGTGTGGTGGTGATTCGTTTATGTAGTAACAGAGAGCTGGCCATATTGGAAAGCATGCTCTTTCTATGACCTGTTTTTCTGCCAAGGTGGTTTACTTTACGTCCGTGTCTCATTTTTATTCCTTATCTAGTTTGTATTTGGAAAGGTCCATTCCGAAGTGCAATCCTTTGGACTCTATCAGTTCATCGAGTTCGGTCAGGGATTTTTTACCGAAATTTCTGAATTTCATCAGGTCCTGTTTGGTATACGTCACCAGGTCACCAAGTGTTTCAACTTCAGCAGCTTTCAGACAGTTGAGAGCTCTTACGGAAAGGTCTAGGTCTGTGAGCTTGGTTTTGAGCAGATTGCGCATTCTGATGATTTCTTCATCAAATGTATCCGGTTCTTCCTCTTTTTTCACTGGTTCTACATTTACCAGTTTGTCGGAGAAGAGCATAAAATGTTCAATCAATATTTTGGCTGCTTCTGTCAGAGCATCTTGAGGAGATATGCTACCGTCGGTGGTGATTTCTATGATGAGTTTTTCATAGTCTGTTTTCTGCTCGACACGGTAGTTTTCGATGCTGTATTTTACATTTTTTATCGGTGTATAGATGGTATCGATAAAAATGGTGCCGAGTGGTGCATTGCTTTTTTTGTTATCTTCTGCGGGCACATAACCCCTTCCTTTATCGATCGTAAACTCTAAAGACAGAGAAACAGATGGATCGAGGTTACAGATGACCAGCTCGGGATTTAACACTTTGAAAGCTGAAATAAAACTGCCCAGGTCGCCTGCAGTAATGCGGTCCTTACCAGAAAAGTTGGCTTTTACAAGTTCATTCTCTTGCGAAGGAATTTGGTTCTTCAGTCTTACTTGTTTAAGATTGAGAACGATTTCAGTGACATCTTCCACCACGCCTTTGATGGTAGAAAATTCATGTTCTACTCCTTCGATACGGACAGAGGAAATAGCATAGCCTTCGAGACTTGAGAGCAAAACACGTCTGAGTGCATTTCCGATGGTAAGGCCATACCCTGGTTCGAGGGGTCTGAATTCGAATTGACCCTCGAAGTCGTCGCTATGGATCAATATTACTTTGTCAGGCTTTTGGAAACTTAAAATAGCCATAAAATCAGTTGTTTGAGGTGATTATTTAGAATACAACTCTACGATAAGTTGCTCTTTGATGTTTTCCGGAATTTGCTCCCTTTGAGGTACATTGAGAAGACGTCCGGATGCTGTGGCACTATTCCATTCAAGCCAATCCATTTGAGTGCCTTTTGTAAGGTTAATGGCATCCATTGAGCGTGATTTTTGGCGTACTGAAATCACATCACCTGGTTTAAGCTGATAAGAGGGAATGTTGACTATTTCTCCGTTTACTTCAATGTGACGATGAGATACCAACTGGCGAGCTGCCCTTCTGGTGGGAGCGATGCCAAGGCGATATACTACGTTGTCGAGTCTTGTCTCACAGAGTTGGAGTAGGGTTTCACCGGTAATACCTTTCAGGCGATTTGCTTTTTGAAAGAGGTTTTCAAATTGCCTTTCAAGGATTCCATAGGTGTATTTGGCCTTCTGCTTTTCTGCGAGCTGAACGGCATATTCTGATTTTTTTCCTCTTTTTCGAGCAAAACCGTGCTGACCCGGAGGATAGTTTTTTCTCTCAAGTGCCTTGTCCGGACCAAAAATTGGTTCGCCGAATTTTCTGGCTATTTTGGATAAAGGACCTCTGTATCTTGCCATTTTTTGTTTGATCTAGATAATTACAATAATTAAACTCTTCTTTTCTTTGGTGGTCTGCATCCGTTATGTGGTATGGGGGTAATATCGAGGATTTCAGTTACCTCAATACCGGTGTTGTGAATTGTTCGGATGGCCGCTTCTCTTCCCGCCCCTGGGCCTTTTACATAGACCTTCACCTTTTTCAGGCCGGCTTCCAATGCAGCTTTGGCAGCGTCTTCAGCGGCCATTTGAGCTGCATAGGGGGTGTTCTTTTTTGACCCACGAAAACCCATTTTTCCGGCTGATGACCAGCTGATAACCTGTCCGTTTAAATTGGTAAGGGAAATGATGATGTTGTTAAAAGTAGCATTTATATGCGCTTCACCAGCAGCTTCTACTTTTACAATGCGCTTCTTTACGGTTTTTGTATTTTTAGCCATAGGAGTACTTAATTATTTGGTGGCTTTCTTCTTGTTCGCTACGGTTTTTCTCTTGCCTTTGCGGGTACGTGAATTGGTTTTGGTTCTCTGTCCTCTTACCGGCAGGCCATTTCTATGTCTGATTCCTCTGTAGCATCCAATGTCCATGAGCCTTTTGATATTGAGTTGGATTTCTGATCTCAGTTCACCTTCTACTTTGAAGTTTTCTGAAATAGCACGGCGAATGGCCTGGATCTGTTCATCGGTCCAGTTTTGTACTTTGGTATCGTAGTCGACACCTGCCATATCGAGGATGGTACGGGCACGGCTCCTGCCTATTCCAAAAATATAGGTCAGACCTATTTCACCTCTTTTGTTTTTTGGTAAATCAATACCTGCAATTCTTGCCATAGCTTACGTATTATCCTTGTCTTTGTTTGTATTTAGGATTCTTTTTGTTGATGACATAAAGACGTCCTTTTCTGCGAACGATTTTGCATTCAGGACTTCTTTTTTTTAGTGATGCTCTTACTTTCATGACTGTATTAATATCTGTAAATAATTCTTGCTTTGGTTAAATCATAGGGAGATATCTCCATTTTCACTTTGTCACCGGGCAAGAGTCTGATGTAATTCATACGCATTTTGCCCGATATGTGTGCGGTCACAACGTGGCCATTTTCAAGTTCCACCCTAAAGATAGCATTTGAAAGGGCCTCGATAATGGTTCCGTCTTGTTCGATTAAGGACTGTTTCGCCATTCCTGATTTTTGTTTATTCTACTGATACCGACGATCTACCCCTGATTCTTCCGCTTTGTATCAATCCATCGTAGTGCCGTGCAAGCAAATAACTTTCAATCTGCTGCAAGGTATCGATGATCACACCTACCATTATGACCAAGGAAGTACCGCCATAGAAGTAAGCAAACTGAGTGGTAACTCCAGCGCTCATCGCAAAGGCTGGTAGGATAGCTATCAAGGCTAGAAATATAGAGCCGGGAAGTGTGATTCTGGACAAAATCAGGTCGATGTATTCAGCAGTAGGTTTTCCTGGCTTGATGCCGGGAATAAAACCTCCATTTCTCTTTAAATCTTCGGCCATCTGATTGGTGTTGATCTGGATAGCCGTATAAAAATATGTAAAGAGGATGATCAGCACTGCGAAGAGAAAGTTGTACCAAAATCCACTGATGTTGCCAAAGAGTGTTACGATCCAGCCGGTGCTTTCGGTACTGCCGGCGTAGGTCAGCACAGTGATGGGAATAAACATGATGGCCTGAGCAAAGATGATGGGCATTACTCCAGCTGCATTGACTTTGAGGGGAATATAGCTTCTGGTAATCTGATTGTCGGCCAATCTTCCACCAGCTACTCTGCGAGCATATTGGACAGGAATTTTTCTCGTAGCAGATACAAGTGCTACTGAAAGCAGAATTACAACAAACAAGGCTGCAATCTCGACCAGAAAGATGGGTAATCCTCCGGTTTGATTTTCGAGTTTGGTAATGAGCTCTTGTAGGAAAGCCTGAGGCAAGGTTGCTATGATTCCAATCATAATGAGCAGTGAGATTCCATTTCCAATGCCCTTATCGGTAATGCGCTCGCCGAGCCACATTGCGAAAATGGTACCTGTGACCAATACAATGATTCCTAAAAACCAAAAGGTGGACGGACTGATGGTGATTTCTACCTGTTGGGCTATCAGATTGGCCAGATAACCGGGCGCCTGAGCAAGAGTGATGAATATGGTAAGAAAACGTGTATAATTGTTTTTCTTTCTCCTGCCACTCTCTCCTTCTTTATCGAGTTTCTGGATGCTGGGCACTGCAATGCCCAGCAGCTGAATAACGATACTTGCAGAAATATAGGGCATAATGCCCAATGCCATTATACTGGCATTTGCAAATGCTCCACCCGTGAAAGCATTTAATATGCCCAGGAGGTTGTTGTCATCAGTTTGCTGCTGAAGTGCTGAAAGGCTTTCGGGGTTAATACCCGGCAAGACCACATTGGAGCCCAGACGGTAAACAAACAGCAATCCAAGCGTGAGCAGGAGCTTGTTTTTCAGCTCTTCGATACTCCATATATTTTTCAGTACTTCAAGAAACTTTTTCATTGGGCTGAAATTAAATGGTCACAACTTCTCCACCGGCATTTTTTATGGCCTCAATGGCAGAATTGGAGAATTTGTGTGCTACAACTTCGATTTTAGTCTTCAACTCTCCCCGGCCAAGAATTTTAATCAAGTCATTTTTTCCGGCAAGTCCCAATTTTACCAAGTCATCAGGTGCAATACGCCCTTCCACTTTTTGTTGGTCAATCAGTGATTGAATGACATCCAAATTTATGGCCCTGTATTCTACTCTATTGAAGTTTTTAAATCCAAATTTTGGAATTCTTCTTTGAAGAGGCATCTGACCTCCTTCAAATCCTCTTTTAATTCTGTAGCCAGAATGTTGCTTATCACCTTTGTGACCACGAGTAGAAGTACCGCCATGCCCGCTGCCTTCTCCCCTGCCTATTCTTTTTTCTTTGTGAGTAGATCCTTCTACAGGTTTTAGATCTTGTAATTTCATTGTTTAAATTTTTTCAACTTTGACCAGATGTTTGACTCTTTCGATGATTCCGGCAATTTGTGGTGTCAATTCAAGTTCATTGCTTGAGTTGATCCTCTTCAACCCTAAAGCTTTCATATTGAGCTTTTGGTTTTTGGAAGCTTTAATGGTGCTTCGTATCTTGGTTACTTTTATTTTTTCCACCACTGATAACGTTTAGGAGTTGAACATTTTCTCTACAGAAATTCCGCGATCTTTGGCCACCGTGTAGGCATCGCGCATTTCGGTCAGTGCTTTGAAAGTGGCTTTGACCACATTGTGCGGATTGGAACTGCCTTTGGATTTAGCGAGCACATCGTGGATGCCAAAGGATTCGAGCACAGCCCGCATAGCACCACCGGCTATTACACCTGTACCGTGGCTGGCTGGCCGTAAGAACACTCTGGCTCCACCGTATTTTGATTCCTGCTCGTGAGGTACTGTGTGATTGACAATTGGAATTTTCACCAAATTCTTTTTGGCGTCTTCCACTCCTTTGGCAATGGCTTCACTTACATCATTACTTTTGCCCAATCCATAACCGGCTACCCCATTTTCATTTCCAACTACCACAAGAGCTGAGAAGCGAAAATGACGACCTCCTTTTGTTACTTTGGTTACCCTATTAACAGCTACGAGCCGATCTACGAGTTCAAGACCACTGGGTTTTACTCTTTGAATATTGTTTTTCAGTTTCATTGTCTGTTAAAATTTTAGTCCAGCTTCACGAGCACCTTCTGCCAACGCTTTAACTCTACCGTGATAGAGATTGCCGCCTCTGTCAAAAGCACAGTGTTCAATACCTTTTTCAAGAGCTTTTGCGGCCAAGGCTTTTCCTACTTCTCTGGCTGCATCAGTTTTGGTGAGGCCATTTATCTTGTCTTTTACATCTTTTTGAAGGCTAGACGCTGCCACTAAAGTAGTTCCGTTGTCATCGTTAATCAATTGGGCATAGATCTCTTTATTGCTTCTAAAGACTGAGAGTCTGGGTCGGTCGGCTGTACCGCTGACCACTTTTCGTATTCTTTTACGAATTCGTGTTTTTCTTTCAATTTTACTCAGAGCCATGGCTTATTTTTTACCTTTACTTGCAGTTTTACCAGCTTTTCTACGTATTATTTCGCCCACGAAACGGATACCTTTACCATTATAAGGTTCAGGTTTTCGAAATGAACGGATCTTTGCACATACCATTCCCAATAATTGTTTGTCAAAAGAAGACAATTTAATAATTGGGTTTTTTCCCTTTTCGTTGATGGTCTCAACTTTGATTTCTTTTGGCAGTTCTATGACGATATTGTGAGAATACCCGAGCGAGAGGTCAAGCACCTGACCAGTCGCATTTGCTCTGTAACCGACGCCTACCAGTTCAAGTTGTTTTTCAAATCCTTGGGAAACACCGGTCACCATATTGGCCAGTAAAGCTCTGTAAAGTCCGTGAAGTGCCCTTGTGTTTTTATCATCAGAAGTTCTGGTCAAAGAAATGATATCTCCTTGTTTTTCAATTTTAACGACAGGGTTGTATTTAGTTGTAAGAGTTCCCAGTTTACCTTTTACAGTGATTTGGTCGGAACCGATGTTTACCTCTACACCGGCCGGCACTGTGATGGGAAGTTTACCTATTCTTGACATTTCGTTAGTAATTTTTAATATACATAGCAGATAATCTCTCCTCCGGTATTTTCTTTCCGGGCTTGTTTGTCGGTCATTACCCCTTTATTGGTAGATACGATGGCAATACCAAGTGAATTCAATACCCGAGGCAAATCGTTGACTCCTTTGTAAATTCTGAGACCTGGTGTACTTACTCTTTTGATACTTCTGATGGCAGGCATTCGGGTTACTGAATCGTACTTAAGCGCTATTTTAATGATTTCCGGTCCTTTATCCGGTTTCACTACTTTGAAGCTGTGAATGTAACCGTTGTCTTTGAGTATTCTGGCTATTTCCAGCTTCATTTTTGATACAGGAGCTTCTACTACTTTGTGTCCTGCTGCTACTGCATTTCGGATTCTGGTTAGAAAATCAGCTATTGGATCGCTGTACATAGAGATTGTTATTTTTTTAATTTAAAATTTACCAACTGGCTTTTTTGACACCCGGAATCAATCCATTATTGGCCATTTCGCGAAAGAGTACACGAGAAATTCCGAATTGACGCATATACCCACGTGGCCTGCCGGTGAGTTTGCATCGGTTGTGTAATCTTACCGGAGAGGCATTTTTGGGTAATTTTTGCAGAGCCTCATAGTCACCGGCTTTTTTTAAGGCCTCGCGTTTGGCGGCATATTTGGCTACAAGTTTTTCGCGCTTTCTTTCGCGCGCTTTCATAGATTCCTTTGCCATTTTTTATTTTTTAAAGGGTAATCCAAAATAAGTTAATAGTGATTTTGCTTCTTTATCGGTCTTAGCTGTAGTCACGATGGTGATATCCATTCCCCAGATCTGATTTACTTTATCAATGTCAATTTCGGGGAAGATAATTTGTTCGGTGATTCCCATATTGTAATTCCCTCTGCCATCAAATCCAGTGGTCTTAACTCCGTTAAAATCCCGGATGCGGGGTAAAGCGGCCACCATCAGGCGCTCAAGGAATTCGTACATCCGGTCTCCTCTGAGGGTAACTTTTACCCCGATCGGCATTCCTTTGCGCAGTTTAAAGTTTGCAATATCTTTTCTAGATCTTGTAGGCACAGCTTTCTGTCCGGCTATTCTGCTGATTTCATCTACAGCATATTCTATCAGCTTTTTATCGGCTGTAGCTTTACCCAGACCTTGGGATATTACAATCTTTTCGATTCGAGGCACTTGCATGATGCTTTTGTATGCATATTCTTGCATCAAAGCAGGTACCACTTTTTCTTTATATAGTTTTTTCAGTGTTGGAATGTATGTAGCTTCCATCTTAGATTATTTCATTGGATTTTTTGGATATTCGGATGGGATTTCCGTTTTCGTCGCGCTTTCTGGCGATTCGAGTTGGTTGACCGGTTTTGGGATCAATCAGCATTAAGTTAGAAATGTGAATAGGCGCCTCCATCTCTACAATTCGACCTTCAGGGTTCTGAGCTGTGGGTTTTACATGTTTTTTAACCATATTTATTCCCTTGACAACGGCTCTGTTTTTATCGCGGATAATACGCAATACTTCGCCTTCAGCTCCCTTCTCATCTCCGGCTATTACTTTTACTTTATCGCCTTTTTTTATGTGAAACTTTACCATGTTCTTTGATTTTAAAGCACTTCAGGTGCAAGTGAAATTATTTTCATGTATTGCTTATCCCTGAGCTCCCTGGCTACAGGCCCAAATACACGGGTACCTCTCATCTCGCCGGCGGCATTCAGCAGCACGCAGGCGTTGTCATCAAATCGTATGTAAGAACCGTCTGGTCTTCTGATTTCTTTTTTTGTTCTGACTACTACGGCCGTAGCTACTTGTCCTTTTTTAACGTTTCCGGAGGGTGTTGCATCTTTTACGGTGACTACTATTTTATCGCCTACGGATGCATAGCGCCTGCCTGTTCCTCCTATTACACGTATCACGAGTACTTCTTTTGCTCCGGTGTTATCAGCTACGGTCAATCTGGATTCTTGCTGTACCATGTTACTTAGCTCTTTCGATTATTTCTACCAATCTCCATCTTTTAGTCTTGCTCAGCGGACGGGTTTCCATAATTCTAACGACATCACCCACTTTACACTCATTCTTTTCGTCGTGAGCATGGTATTTCTTGGAAGTTTTCATAAACTTACCATATTTGGGGTGCTTTACCTTGCGCTCTACCAAAACCGAAATGGTTTTTTGCATTGCGGTGGAGGTTACTACACCAACTCTTTCTTTGCGAACATTTCTATTTGTAGCTACGGATTCCATTGTTTAAAAATTATGCGACTACTTCTCTTTTTCTTTTGTTTAATTCTGTGAGCATTCTGGCGATCGCTCTTCTTTTGCTCCTGATATCGGTTGGATTTTCAAGCGGTGTCAGAGCATGGGTAGTTTTAAGCTTAGCCAGAGTCCTCTTCATTTCGTAGATCTGCTCTTTAAGCTCTTCAGTAGTCATTTGGGATACCACAGATTGTTTCATGGTCATTAATTTTGTTCTAGTTGTAGATCTCTGCGTACTACGAAGGAGGTTTTTACGGGTAATTTTTGAGCAGCAAGGCGCAGCGCTTCTTTAGCTACTTCAAACGGAACCCCATCAATTTCGAACATTACTCTACCTGGCTTGACTACAGCCGCCCAGAATTCTACATTACCTTTTCCTTTACCCATACGTACTTCCAGCGGTTTTTTGGTCACGGGCTTATCGGGAAAAATTCTGATCCACAGCTGTCCTTCACGTTTCATGTATCTGGTGGCTGCTATACGAGCTGCTTCTATTTGTCGGGCGGTAATCCAGGCAGCTTCCAGCGATTTTATACCATAGCTACCAAAGGAGATTGTAGCGCCTCTGTGGGAGGCTCCTTTCATTCTGCCTTTGAATTGCTTTCTGTATTTTGTTTTTTTGGGCTGTAACATCTCTTACGCTTTTAGACTTTTGATTTTTTTCTTCCTTTTCCGGACTTTGGGGAGATAGTGGGTTTGTCAGCTGTTTTGGTCTTTTTGCTGGTTACGCCGAGGAAGTTTGACAAATCTCTTTTTCCGTATACTTCCCCTTTCATGATCCAAACTTTCACTCCTATAAGACCATAAGTAGTAAGTGCTTCACCAAGGGCATAGTCGATGTCTGCTCTAAATGTATGGAGTGGAATGCGTCCATCTTTATAGATTTCACTGCGCGCCATTTCGGCTCCGTTGAGTCGACCGCTGATTTGTATTTTAACTCCTTCGGCTCCCATCCGCATGGTGGAAGCTATTGCCATTTTAACAGCGCGTTTATAGCTGACTCTACCTTCAATCTGTCTGGCTATGTTGTCAGCAACGAGTTTGGCATCTAGTTCGGGGCGCTTGATTTCGAAAATGTTGATTTGAACTTCTTTGTCTGTAAGTTTTTTCAGTTCCTCACGTAGTTTATCGACTTCCTGCCCGTTTTTACCTATAATGACACCGGGCTTAGCCGTTGTGATGGTTACGGTTATTACTTTAAGGGTGCGCTCAATGATAATTCTCGAAACATTAGCTCTGCTGAGGCGCGCGTAGAGGTATTTGCGTATATGATAATCTTCGGCGATTTTGTCACCATATTCTCTGCCTCCATACCAGGCGGATTCCCAACCTCTAATATAACCTAACCTGTTGCCTATCGGATTAGTTTTTTGTCCCATGAGTTTGTCTTCTTAATTTAGGGCTTCAACTTCAATAAATACGTGATTTGAGCGCTTTCTTATCCGGTGTGCTCTGCCTTGTGGTGCAGGCTGAATGCGTTTAAGCATTGGACCTCCACCTACTGTTACCGTCTTCACTACCAGATTCTGTTCATCGATATTCGCATTCTGGTTTTTTTGCTGCCAGGCATTTATGGCATTTAGCAGCACTTTTTCCATGTCACGAGCCGAATGTTTTCCGGTATTTCTAAGGACAAAAAGTGCCTTTTCAACGCTCATTCCTCTAATCACATCGGCTACTAAGCGCATTTTGCGAGGAGAGGTCGGGCAGTTTCTCAATGTAGCAGTCGCCTTGGATGCTTTTTGCTGCTTTCTTGCCTCAGCACTTAATCTTTTTCGTACTCCCATGATTCGAAATCTTATCTTTTACCTTTATCTTTTCTGTTTCCGGCGTGACCTCTGAAAGTTCTGGTCGGAGCAAATTCCCCAAGTTTATGTCCTACCATATTGTCGGTAATATATACGGGTATAAATGCCTTGCCATTGTGAACAGCAATTGTTTGACCTATAAAATCCGGTGAGATCATCGAGGCACGTGACCAGGTCTTAATCACGGTTTTCTTGCCGGTGGCTTTATTATCCTGTACTCGTTTTTCCAGTTTATAGTGGATAAAAGGTCCTTTTTTTAATGAACGAGCCATGTATTTTATTTTTTACGACGTTCGATGATAAATGTATTGGAATATTTCTTCGCGCTTCTGGTTTTGTACCCCTTGGCTGGAATGCCTTTTCTTGATCTGGGATGACCTCCTGAGGCGCGACCCTCACCACCACCCATTGGGTGATCTACAGGGTTCATAGCTACTCCGCGAGTACGTGGACGGCGACCCAACCAGCGGCTTCTGCCCGCTTTTCCGCTTACAACCAGAGAATGGTCGCTATTGGATACGGAGCCGATCATGGCTTTGCAGGTGACCAGTACCTGACGAGTCTCTCCGCTCGGCATTTTGATCACAGCATATTTACCATCACGCGCTAATAGTTGGGCAAACGAACCGGCCGAACGAACCATCTTGGCTCCCTGTCCGGGCTTAAGCTCGATGCAACTGATGATGGTACCTAACGGTATATCGGAGAGAAACAAAGCGTTTCCAATGTCTGGGGTTGCTTTCGGTCCACTCATCACCTGCATTCCTACTGTCAATCCGTTAGGGGCAATGATGTAACGTTTCTCTCCATCGGCGTAATGGAGAAGAGCGATAAAGGCACTCCTGTTGGGATCGTATTCAATGGTGGCAACTTTAGCAGGGATACCATCTTTGTCTCTTTTAAAATCAATGATTCTATATTTCCTTTTATGACCACCACCGATATAACGCATGGTCATTTTTCCGTCACTATTCCTTCCGCCTGATTTCTTTAACGGCGCAATCAATGATTTTTCAGGCTCTGAAGCCGTGATGACATCAAAACCATTTATCACTCTGAATCTGGTCCCTGGTGTTACGGGTTTTAATTTTTTAAGCCCCATTGTTAAATGTTTTCGTAGATATTGATAATCTCTCCACTTCTCACTTGCACATAAGCCTTTTTGTACTTAGGCTTTTTTCCTTCAATCATCCCGGCCTTGGTATATTTTACAATTCTTTTTGCCGGCATTATTACGGTATTTACGTTTTCCACGGTGACTCCATAAGCATCTTCAATGGCCTTTTTAATTTGAATTTTATTGGCGTCAACCTGGACATGAAAACAGTATACACCGCTCTTCTCGGAGAGCAGGTTTGCTTTTTCAGTGATGATCGGCTTTATGATGATGCTCATGGTTAATTATTTAACTGGTCTTTTATTTTTCCCAAAGCACTCTCAGATATCAGCAATACTTGAGAGCTTATAATCTGATAAGTGTTTAATTCAGAGGCAATTACGACTTTAGAGCGCTCCAAATTTCGGGACGACAAATATACGTTGCTATTTTTCTCGCTAAGCACCACAAGTGATTTTTTATCAGCGATTTGCAGATTTTTTAAAATATTAAGAAAATCTTTTGTTTTTGGTTTCTCAAAAGTGAAATCCTCAACGATCTTGATAGCGCTTTCAGCTGCTTTGGTGGATAGTGCAGATTTCCTGGCCAGTCGTATAGTTTTGGCATTGAGGTTTACGACATAGTCATGGGGTCTGGGTCCAAAAACAGTTCCTCCACCTCTGTGAATAGGGCTTTTAAGGGATCCATGTCGGGCTCCACCCGTTCCTTTTTGGCGGTGGTGTTTTTTGGTGGTTCTGGCGATTTCTGCCCTTTCTTTGGTCTTATGGGTACCTTGACGCTTATGAGCGAGAATTCTCTTTACATCCAGATATAATGCCTGTCTGCTTGGTTGAATGCCAAAGATGCTCTCATCGAGGGCGACCGTTCTTCCGGTCTCTTTCCCTTCTATTGTATATACAGCGACTTCCATTACTTTTCAATAATTACGAATGAATTTTTATGACCTGGCACAGCTCCTTTTACAAGAAGGAGGTTCTTTTCAGTATCGATTTTCACGATTTTCAGATTCTGAACGGTGACGCGAGAACCTCCCATTCTTCCGGCCATTCTAAGACCTTTGAGAACATGACCTGGAAAAGAACCGGGACCTATAGAACCTGGGTGACGTGCTCTGTTATGCTGACCATGTGTGGTCTCTCCTACTCCACCGAAACCGTGGCGTTTTACTACACCTTGAAAACCCTTTCCCTTGGATGTGCCAACTACATCTACCAAATCGCCTTCTTGAAAAATTTCAACGGTGATGGTTTGTCCCAATTCATATTTCTGACCATTTACTTTAAACTCGGCCAATTTCTCTTTGGGTGATGTGTTTGCTTTTTCGAAGTGTCCCTGGAGAGGTTGAGGGGTGTTTTTAGGCTTGCGTTCGCCGAAACCAAGCTGAACAGCCTCATATCCATCAACGTCCTTTGTTTTGACCTGCGTCACAACGCAGGGGCCAGCCTCTATCACTGTACAGGGGATCATTTTTCCGTCTGCACTGAAAATGCTGGTCATTCCAACTTTTTTTCCAATTAATCCGGGCATGGTTATGCGGTACTCTTAAATTGTTACACTTTTATTTCTACTTCTACTCCGCTCGGCAATTCCAATTTCATCAGCGCATCAATGGTTTTGGCCGATGAACTGTAAATGTCGAGAAGTCGTTTGTAGGAACTTAATTCGAACTGCTCGCGGCTTTTCTTATTGACATGTGGTGAGCGGAGCACAGTGTAAATCCTTTTGTCAGTAGGCAGAGGAATAGGTCCATTGACTAGGGCACCTGTGCTCTTCACGGTTTTAACGATCTTTTCCGCAGACTTATCTACCAGATTGTGATCGTAACTTTTTAGTTTGATTCTTATTCTTTGGCTCATTGTTGAGTAATGTATTAAACTGTCTGTCCTTTTACTTTTGCAACTACTTCATCTGCAATGTTTTTTGGAGTCTCAGCATAGTGGCTGAATTCCATTGAAGAAGTAGCTCTTCCTGATGAAAGGGTTCTGAGAGTGGTCACATATCCGAACATTTCGGACAGGGGGACTAAGGCTTTGATCACCTTGGAGCCGGCCCGATCGTCCATTGATACGACCTGACCTCTTCTGCGGTTGAGGTCACCGACGATGTCACCCATGTAATCTTCGGGTGTTACTACTTCGAGTTTCATGATGGGCTCCAGAATTACAGGATTGGCCTTTCTGGCAGCTTCTTTGAAGCCAAGCTTAGCTGCAAGCTCAAATGAGAGAGAGTCAGAGTCAACCGCGTGGTAAGAACCATCGATCAGGGTTACTTTCATTGACTCTACTTCGTAGCCTGCCAACGGACCATTTTTCATGGCCTCTTTAAAGCCTTTTTCTACGGAAGGTATATACTCTTTAGGAATATTTCCACCTTTTACTTCATTGACAAAATCAAGACCGTGTTTACCGGCCTCTCCAGGTTCTAACCTGAAAATAATATCGGCATATTTACCGCGACCACCGGTTTGTTTTTTGTAAAGTTCACGGTGTTCGACAGGTGCAGTAAGGGCTTCTTTGTACTCAACCTGCGGTTGACCTACATTAACCTCGACTTTAAATTCTCTCTTCAGACGATCAACGATAATTTCCAGGTGCAGCTCACCCATCCCGCTGATAATGGTTTGGCCTGAAGCTTCATCTGTTTTTACCTGAAATGTGGGATCTTCTTCGGCCAGTTTGGAAAGCGCCATGCCGAGCTTATCCACATCGGCTTTGGTTTTGGGCTCCACTGCGATACCGATGACAGGCTCTGGAAACACCATGCTTTCCAATACGATTGGGTGTTTTTCGTCGCATAGGGTATCGCCGGTTTTTATGTCTTTAAAACCTACTCCTGCGCCAATATCTCCAGCTTCTATGAATTCGATAGGATTTTGTTTATTGGCATGCATTTGGAAGATTCTGGAGATACGCTCCTTATTTCCGGTGCGGGTGTTAAAAACATAGGATCCGGCGTCCAGTTTACCGGAATATACGCGGAAAAAGGCCAGACGACCCACATAGGGGTCAGTAGCAATTTTAAAGGCTAAGGCAGCAAAGGGTTCGGTCGGGAGAGGTTTTCTGAAAATTTCATCTCCAGTTCTGGGATCGGTACCTTTAATTGTCTCCTTGTCGAGAGGAGAGGGCAAATACATGCACACAGCATCGAGCAAAAACTGAACCCCCTTGTTTTTAAATGAACTTCCGCAAAGCATGGGCACAATTTTCATTTCAATAGTTGCCTTACGGAGTGCAGCGTTGATTTCATCTTCGGTGATGGAATCCGGGTCTTCAAAGAATTTTTCCATGATGCGGTCGTCCACTTCGGCGACGGCTTCGATGAGTTCTGCCCTGTATTTTTTTACATCTTCCACCATATCATCTGGTATGGGCACCACATCGAAGGTAGCACCCTGGGTATGATCGTGCCAGATAATGGCGCGCATTTTCACCAGGTCCACAATGCCTTTAAATGTCTCTTCGGCGCCTATGGGCAGTACAATAGGGACTGCTCTGGACTTGAGCATCTCTCTTACCTGACGGCACACATTGAGAAAGTCTGCCCCTTGACGGTCCATTTTATTGACAAAGCCCATACGAGGTACTTTGTAGTTGTCCGCAAGCCTCCAGTTGGTTTCTGACTGGGGCTCTACTCCATCTACTGCCGAGAAGAGAAATACAAGACCATCCAGCACTCTGAGCGAGCGGTTTACTTCAACAGTAAAATCAACGTGACCCGGAGTATCGATGATGTTAAAGTGGTATTCTTTGGACTCGGGAATATTTCTGCCTTGTTCGGTGGGGAAATTCCATCGGCAGGTAGTAGCAGCAGATGTGATGGTAATACCTCTCTCCTGCTCCTGTGCCATCCAGTCCATAGTGGCAGCGCCATCGTGTACTTCACCGATTTTATGCGTTTTACCGGTGTAATACAAAATGCGCTCAGTTGTGGTGGTTTTGCCAGCATCAATATGGGCGGCAATTCCGATATTTCGAGTGTAGTTGAGATCTCTTGCCATGGATATAGTTAGACTTTGAAGTGTGCAAATGCTTTGTTGGCTTCAGCCATTTTATGTGTATCAATTCTTTTTTTCACGGCAGCACCTTCTTCTTTGGCTGCAGCGAGAATTTCATTGGCCAGTCTCTGGGACATGGTTTTTTCATTTCTTTTTCTAGAGAATTGAATCAGCCATTTAATGGCAAGCGAAACCTTTCTTTCGGGACGGATAGGTACCGGAATCTGAAAGTTAGCACCACCCACGCGACGACTTCTGACTTCTACGTGTGGCATCACATTGGTAAGTGCCTGTTTCCAGACCTCAAGTCCATTGGGTTTTTCGGATTTTCGCTGTACTATATCGATGGCTTCGTAGAATATTTTAAATGCTTTTTCCTTTTTGCCTTCGTGCATCAGGTTGTTGACAAATCTTGTGACCAGTGGGTCGCCGTACACCGGATCAGGAAGTAATATTCTTTTTTTAGCTCTGCCTTTTCTCATGATTTCTAAGCATAATTATTTTTTACCTTTTCCCTTAGCTGCTGGTGCGGCTGCTGCTCCTTTCTTCGGTCGCTTCGCTCCGTACTTGCTTCTTCTCTGTCTGCGCCCTTCTACACCGGCGGTATCTAGTGCTCCTCTGACTATATGGTAGCGAACACCCGGAAGATCTTTTACACGACCTCCTCTGACCAGCACAATAGAGTGTTCCTGAAGGTTGTGGCCTTCGCCCGGAATATATGCGTTGACTTCATTGCCGTTGGTCAGTCTGACCCGAGCCACCTTACGCATAGCTGAATTGGGCTTTTTAGGGGTAGTGGTATACACACGTGTACATACCCCTCTTCTCTGCGGGCAAGCCGTTAGCGCTATCGACTTGCTCTTTTTCTTAATTTTGGTTCTTCCTTTTCTAACCAGTTGTTGAATGGTTGGCATATAGTTGTAAAAAATAAATTTCTTGTTTTACAATAAAGTATACCCCCTTTATTTGGGGCTGCAAATGTAAATAATTTTTTTTGTTGACAAATAGGTGTTTATGCTTTTTTAATCAATTGATGTTTTCTGTGAATATCCCCGGCTGAATATGACGCATTAGCAAGCTATTTTTTGCTTGATTTGTCCTTGTTGTTGTCTTTTTTTTAAGTGTTAATTAACGGAGATTGTTATCTGAACAGCGATATGATTTCTTCCTGAATAGACCGATTCACAGCAATGGCCATTAAAACTGAAATCACCAGTCCGATTAATGCAAATAATGCGTCGCGACCAACAAGCCTAAATACAAATCCGAGCTTTCTCTTTTTCACTGTTGTGTATTTTGGCGAGAGGTTCATAGCAATTTCACGACCTGCCAACAGTCCAAGAAATACCCAGGTGGTACTCATAGGCACTTTGCTGAGATTTTGGAAGAATATCAAAATCATAGAATACACAAAATCAATAACGGTAGCACCCCTTACGTCTTTTACTGCAGATTTTTCGTTTATGATGTTTTGAATTTTACCTCCGCGGAAATAGAGAAGAAGACCAAGGCCTAAAAAAATGTAAAGACTAAAAGCCAAAAACTCTCCTACCGAAAGTTTTCTGGGTAAAAAGACCGCAATATTGGCTGCATCCTGCATGAGCCATACTGCCCATAGAAGACCAGAGGTTATCCATTGAATGGCTGTCCAGACTCCATGGGCTTTTCCCTTATTCAAATTGTTAATGCCCTTAGCAAAAATCAGCCAAACCAAAATGGAAACCACAAAAGCGATCAAATATCCGAAAAGACTCTTCTGCGCTACGCCTATGATACCAGTACTGGTAGCCGAAAATGTGCTGAGCAGCAGGAAGGTGGTAGATACAGGCATTCGCAGTCTGGTCAAAATAAGTAACACGAGAGGCGAGGCAACTTGTAAAAAGTTAAAACTTTCAGGTGCCTTGTCAAAGCCTTTGGATTGAAGACGCTGAAACGATACATCTCCATCGTAAATGATCCAGCCGACCGTCATCGTTATCAGGAAAATTCCTCCAATGTAAATCCAAAGCACCCACCATTTCTTATCAAAGTTTGACGCCAGAAAAGTCCCGATGGTTTGTATCGAATCATTGGCTATGGCACTATACCCCGCAAAAGCAAATCCTAGCCACATGGCCACTGTTGGATATGGATAAAAGATACCTGCAATGATAAAAAAGATGATAATGGTCTGCAGAAATTGTCGTTCTTTCCATAAAAAAAGCCTGAGAATCCGGTATCTTCTGCCTATAAGTACCGAGCTGAAATCCATGTTCAGCAGATTGATAAGTAATGAATTTTCTTTAGGGCTTTTCTTTTGTTTTTTACTACTCTTGCCGGTGGGCATAAGTTAAAAATTTCGCGGCTAAATTATCCTGAAGAGCAACTTTCCAATGTTAAGTTTTTTAGTAGACAAAGCTCCATTGGCTTTCGATTGCCAGAAAACAAATTCCTATAAATATCAAAAGTCGAAAAGCATTATGCCAGATAGAGATCAACGTATAGCTGGCACGAACAAATGTGGATACCAAAAGCATCACTAATACCAATGCCACGCATAGCGCATAAGTTCCAGCGGAAGGTAGTGCATGATATGTATGGCGGTAAAAAAGTACAAAAACCACACAATCAACAGCCAATACAAATCTCAGGTATTTCAATGAATTCAGCTTGCCGATGACTACAGGCAGTGTTTTGTATCCGAGCAATAAATCGCCCTTCAAGGATTCGAGATCTTTGACAAGTTCCCGTGTATATAAGAGTGTCCATATCAGAAAGGTATAAAGTGCCACATAGACATTGTGCAGTTTGTAGTAAATAAATACTGCAAAAAATGGATAGATGGCCAGAAAACTCGCCATCAGATTTCCGGCCATAGGTTTTTTCTTAATTTTATGAGAATACATCCACAGCAGAAATACGAAGACCAAATAGTATACAAACGCTCTGACAGATATTGCCAGACTAATGACAAGGGCCACAGCATTGAGCAGCAGGTACAACATTACAGCCAGATCTTTGTCGAGATAGGCTTCGAATAATGTACGGTTGGGTCGGTTGATCAAATCTTTTTCTCTGTCATAAAAATTATTGATCAAGAAGCCGGCAGCCACAATCAACAGACCGGATAGTACTATCAGATGGAGGACCCAGTCGGTGATCACGGTTTTCCAGTTGCTTATATCGTTGAGTACAAAAAAGACAGCCAGATACTGCGACAAGGCCAAAACACTTATGTTATGCCAGCGAGCCTGGCTCAGCAGTGCAAGTATTTTTACAAAAGAAGGGTGCTTAGGTATGTGCGTGCGTTCACCGCGGTCCGAAGTCATCAAAATCGGTATATCACTTCCGGGTTGTAGGGTTTCAGCAGATGATGGGCCTTGTCAAAGTCAGGCGAAAAGCCAAGAATAAATCCCCCTCCACCACTGCCACAGAGCTTCAGATAGAACTGATTGGTTTCCAGACCTTGAAGCCATAGGGAATGAAGATGTTCAGGAATCATGGGGTTAAAATGAGTAAATACCCAGCGGGATAGCTTTTTGAGATTTTTAAACAGGCCGGAGATTTCACCATTTAGAAAAGCTTCTATACAGGCATCGTTGTACTTGACAAATTGATTTTTGAGCAATTTGCGGAAACCTTCGTTTTTCATTTTTTCCATAAAAAGTGTGACCATGGAATGCGTTTTTCCGGGCATACCACTATTGATGAGGAAGATGGCAGAACTGCCGGCCTTGCTTTCCGGCAATGTGATCGGGTTTAGAGAATGCCCCGATTGCAGTATCACCGGAATTTTCAAATAACAGATCAGTGGATCCATACCGCTGCTTTTGCCATGGAAGTAGCTCTCCATGACAGCCAGTTGATGCCTGAGTTTTGGCAAATTATTGATGTTGAGTGTGGTATCCGGATCTATCTTGTTTGTGGAATAGTTGTCGTAGACGGCTGCGACCAAAGCGCCGGAGCTACCCACTCCGAATCCCTGAGGTATGGAGGAGTCGAAATACAGTCCTCTAGCTATGTCTGCATCCAGACGTTCGAAATCAAAAGTTGTAAAAAATTCTTCGGTAACAGGCATTTTTTTTAAATAATCGGTAAACTGCCTGAGGTGTTGATTGGAGGTGAGTTGTTCCTCTGTGGCGCTGTCAGATGGAAAGAATTTGAAACTACCGAAAAAATTGCCATAAGGTATCGAAAGCGCACTGGAATCGTTGATGATGCCGTATTCGCCGAAAAGGAGAATTTTGGCATAGTACAGGGGTGAAGAGCTCATTTTATCCTTCGGTGATTTTACGTGGACCGTCGCCTATACAATCGCGTATGATTCGGTTTTGTTCGCAAAGGTATTGTATTTCAGGTAAAAAATCTCTTTCTACTATATGGGTCAGAGATGCAGGAAAGATGAGATGTAGGTTGGCGCCGGCATCGAGGGTAAACCCAATCTGGTAGCCTGTATCTGACCTGAATTGCCAGAGTTTTTCGATTACTGCCAATGTGTTAGGTTTCATAAGGATATATGGAGGGTCGGATGTCATCATCATGGCATGGAGGGTGAGCGCCTCTGATTCCATAAGTCGGATAAACATCTCCCAGTCACCTGAAGTCAGAATGTCTCTCAGGGCAAGAGCCCGTTGTTTTGCCTGCTGAAACCTCGGCTCTGCATAGGAATGGTCTTTCATCAGTCCATGGCCGGCACTGCTGGAAACGGTCTTTTTACCGGAGTGGAGTATCAGTATGTAATCTTTTACGTCTAAAAAGGCTGTATGGACCTGTTCCACCGGTATTGCAAAATGGTCAGACCCTGCGCCATCGGCCGTACTTCCCCACTGAACAAAACCTCCGTATATACTCCTGCAAGCACTGCCCGAGCCGAGGCGTGCCATGTGGCTTACTCTCTGCCGATCAAAAGGTGTGAAGGTCAACAGTGAATGTATATCTTCAATACAGCAGGCCAAGGCGGCCATAGCGCTGGCAGATGAAGCTATTCCGGAACTGTGAGGGAAGGTGTTTCGCGTCTCAATTTTCAGGTGCTTGCTCGCCAGCCAGGGATAAAATGCCATCGCATGGTCCAGAAATTTCAGGACTTTTGGCAAAAAATCGGGCTTTTCAACCCCTTCGTAGAAAACATCAGCTGTGGGCAATTGCTCCTTAGCTTCGGTAAGGGTGACTTTGGTATCGGTATACGATAAAGTAAGGGTAAAGCTGATCGAGGGATTGGCGGGTATTTGGTTGTGGAACTTCCCCCAGTACTTTACGATGGCAATGTTGCTGGGGGCATGCCAATGAGCGGTGATGGGTTCTGACATCGGTGGAGTGGGTTAAAAGTATTTAAGACTATCGGCGGCAGTGGGCAGATAAGTGCTTGGAGCGCCGATCAGATCCCTTTTGTCCGTATCTACTTGGATTACTTCGAGCAGCTCACCGGTGTAAGTAATCCTGAGGGCACTCAATCTTTGGCCGAGATAGGCACCTGTGTCGATGTGCCAGGCATTTTCCCTTGGTACATAGGTTGGGGTAAAGGCAGGCTGAACTACATGACCGACGACTTGTAGTTTGCTCATGAGCTTAAGTGGCTGGCGGTTGGTAAGTACATTGTGGTCGGCATATGGATTAAAGGGGTCTGTGGTTCCTCTGGCTACACCGGCATGTGTGATGAGAATGTGTCTGTTTTCCCATTTTACGGGCATTCCTTTGAGCCAGTTTTTTATGCGCGGGACCTGGAGTTTTGGATGGTTTTTAATTTGCTGATAGGTGTCACGGGTGATCAGGTTGTGCGAATTGGCCTTCATGGCGTCGTAGAGCATCTGCTCGTGATTTCCACGTATGAAATACACCAAGTACGGAAATTTCTCCAAAAGTTTAAAGGCATATCGGATCACCTTTGCCGAATATTGCCCTTTGTTTACCAGATCGCCTACTTGTATGAGGAATTCCGAATCAGGATTCCACCGTTCTTTTACCAGTGTTTTGAAGGTGTAGTAGCACCCGTGTACATCACCTACGACCAGCAGATTCATCAGAAAGAGAACTTCCGGATCAGACCAATTGTTTATGAGATCATCAGCGGAAGGATGAGCATCAGTATTTCTTCTCCCTCAGAGAGTCCGTCTTCCGGAAGAATCAGCACCGGTCTGCTGCTGGTAGATAATTCAAAGCGCACGAATTCGGAATCGTAAATGGAGAGAATCTCAATCAGATGTTTGGAATTAAACCCGACGGTCATGTCTGTTCCATTGTATTCGCAGGGAATGCTTTCTTGTGCTTTGTTTGAAAATTCGTAATCTTCGGCGGTGATGGTGAGCATATTGCCGTTGATGTTGTATTTAACCAGATTGGACGATTTGCTGGCTACGATGGAAACCCTACGCAGTGAGGCGATCAGCGACTGCCGGAGTATGTGCAAATGGTTGGGGTTGTCTTTGGGTATTACGTTTTCGTAATTGGGAAATTTTGCATCGATCAGCTTGGTGATAAAGACCTGATGCTCACCGACGAATTTAACATTAGAACTCGTAGCGTGGATTTCTACCTGTTCTGTTTCTGTGAGTAGTGATTTTAGTGTGTTTAAGGGTTTTTTTGGCACGATGAATTCTGAAGTAACTTCACTGGTAATATCTCTTCGGACGTATTTAGCCAATTTGTGTCCGTCGGTAGCGACAAAGGTGCAACCGGAGGGGGTGAGCTGAAAAAAGACGCCCATTAGAGCCAAACGAAGTTCATCCGTGCCGGTGGCAAAGAGCGTTTTGGCGATGGCGTTCAGAAGTGCTTCAGAAGACATTTTTACCACGCTATCAGGCTCTATTTCAGGCAGCCGTGGAAATTCTGCAGCATCGGCCACTGCCAGTGATGCCTTTCCGGACTCGTAAATAATGTCAAGGGTATTGGTCTCTTCTACCAGTGTACAGGTGATGGGTTGGTCGGGCAGGCTTTTAATCAGGTCCATGAAAGTTCGCCCTATTACACAGATACTGCCTTGGCTCTCCGACTCTACTTCTATTGTAGAGGTCATGGTTGACTCTGTATCGGTAGCGGTGATTTTGAGTTTGCCGTTGCTGAGCTCAAGGAGGAAATACTGGGTGAATTGGATCATCTGGCTGGTGCTGAGCAGGCCGGCTGAGCTTTGTAAGTATCTGAGTAATTTATGGCTGCTGACGATGAATTTCATTACTTCTTTTTATTAAATCGTTACTACGGCCGCAAATGTATGCTGTAATGTTTTGAAAATCGCAGTATGAGCACAAAGTGGATTTATTGTTTTGATACTTCCGCGCGTTCGATTACCCCGTCGCGGAGGCGTACAATGCGTCGTGCATGACGGGCGATGTCTTCTTCATGGGTCACCAGGATGACGGTATTGCCTTGACGGTGTATTTCGTCGAAGAGTTCCATGATGTCGTAGGAGGTTTTGGTATCGAGGTTTCCGGTAGGTTCGTCGGCCAGGATGATGGAGGGATTGTTGACCAAGGCTCTGGCAATGGCAACTCGCTGGCGCTGTCCGCCGGAGAGTTGATTTGGCTTGTGGTCCATGCGGTCGGCCAGACCTACTTTTTCGAGTACTTCGCGCGCACGTTCCAACCGCTCAGCCCTGGAAACTCCGGCGTAGATAAGGGGTTGACTGACATTTTCAAGGGCTGTGATGCGGGGCAGAAGATTGAAGGTCTGAAAGACAAATCCAATTTCCTTGTTTCGGATTTGGGCGAGTTGGTCGTCGTCCATTTTACTGACATCTTTTCCATTGAGGATGTAGGTGCCGGAGGTTGGGGTGTCCAGACAACCGAGTATGTTCATGAGCGTCGATTTGCCACTTCCTGAGGGTCCCATCAGGGCGGTGTATTCATTTCGGGCAATGGTGAGGTCTATTTTTTTGAGTGCCTCAACGAGTGTGGTTCCCATTTGAAAGACCCGCCTGATCTGGTATAGTTCGATTACATTTTCGCTCATGAAAGTTTGAGAAATAGCTGGTTGTAGGATTTTAGAGGTTGAGTTTGGCTCTGATGTCTCGTGGGAGGGCATCTTTGTGCAGCAGTATGGCAATGGTCTTGTAGCGTACGTATGCTTCGGAAGCCATCAGATAGCCATCGCGGTGCGCGTTGGGGATGAGGCCCCAGCTGTTTTTGGTGATGTAGTAGAGGGTACCGTTTTGATCGCGGGCGATTCCGGTGATGTGCATTCCGTGATCGTCGGTGGTTTCAAAATTGTCGAATGCCTGCTGTCGCTGCTCCTGGGTGACGATCATCTCCGGACGGGGGCCATCGAACATGGTTTTCTTCTCGTCATCGGTCATTTGTTCGTATGGTTTCTGTGGGACGATGGCTATTCCGTTTTTGATGGAAAAGCCTTTTTCGCTTACGTCGGTGGCCCAGGCTGCTGTAAAGCCATTGTCGATGGCATGTCGGAGGGTGCGCATCATCTCGTCGAGCGGCAGGTTGTAGCTGAGGCCCCAGGCCCAATTGTCGGGGACCTCTACGTACATGGGCTTGTAAAAGGGTTCGTGGCTAAAGGAGGTGATCTGTATGTAATCGTCGGGGTTTATGCGGAGGTAATCGGTCAGAAACGTACGTGGTGTGTATTTTTTTCCTTCCCACACAAATTCGGACGGATAGCTGCCCAGATAGGCTGTGATGATGGATTCATAGGCCGATAGCCAGGCTGTGGAAAGGCGTCCGTTGGGATTTTTTACGATGGCATCGAGGAAGTTTTTTAGTGCGGCTTCGAGTTCGGAGTGTTTGTTTTTGGTTTCGCCGTAGTTGAGTCCTTGAAATACTGCTGCTGGTACGGCTCCGTACTTTTTCATCACGTAGAGCAGGTCGGGTAGCTGACCTCCCTGGGCAAAGTTGAGGTAGCCGTTGAGACGGACGTATTTGATGCCCTTGTCGAGATAAACCTGGCGAACGGTAAACATTTCCGACAGGTCGACTACCGGACGTCCGAGTCGGCGAAGTTCGGACTCGATAAAGGAGGTGGCCGAATAGCTCCAGCAGGTGCCCGAGGAAGCCTGGTCTTTTACGGGCAGTGCTTCATGGTTTTTGATGATGGTAAATTGATACTGTTGCCCGGCTCCGGCCTGGTCGTGGCGTTTGATTTTATTAATTAGATCGTCCTGAGCACTGAGGGTGGCGGTGAATAGAAATAAAAGAATCAGGTATCGGAATTCTCTGAAGGTCATACTGAATGGCAAATTTTTGCAGATGCAATTTTAGGTTGGAAATTGAAATTTTTGGGGAGGAAATGTGGGAAAAACCAAATTCCGTAAAGGTATGCTGCGATACGGATGTGAGACCTGTGTATGGCTACTTTGCGTGAGGGATGCGAAGGGCGCCCGCAGGGCGGTGCGCAGCACGGGAGCGAAGCGTACCCCGCAGCAGCCCGACCCCGCGCGGTAAGGCCGAACGGCCGGCGCGCGGGGGCACGCCCAAATAAAATAAAAAAGCCGGCGCTAAAGGCTCCGGCAAGTAATGTGGGTATAAAATGGGGGTTCAGAGCGTATATTTTGAGTTCCAGAGCTTGTCCGAAAAGTCTTTCATACGGGAGTAACCGTAGAGCGCGCCCAGACCGCTGAGGGCGATGACCAGGTAGAAGAAGAAAATGACCCGTATGGGCAGGGCCGAAGTATCGTAAGGGCCCTTCATCAGTGAATCGGAGGGCAGCAATGCTCCTATCAGTGCCAGGGTGAGAAGGGTGGCCAGAAATGTCTCAAAACTGCGAAGGGGATACACCAGCCATTTGCGCCATATCTTCAGGTCGCGACCCCACCGGTGAATCAGGTAATACCAACCCTGGCCCAGATCGAGGAAAAGCATGGGGTCTTTGTCTTTTTGTATCAGGTGAAACATGGAGGCCGGCGCTATGATTTTAAAGCCTTCAAGGACTATATTTTCGGATTGTTGGATTTTGCGAATTTCGTCGAATGCTTCTTTTGGTATTTCGTTGGCAAATCGGGAGGCATCCAGAAATCTGAGACGATAGCTGATGCATAGCTTTCGGATTTCGTCGATGGTGTATAGGCGATCGGCATCGAGGTGATTGAGTTGGGTGTGTCTGCCGTCGGTAGTTAATATCCGCCGGAGAATGGTGGCATCGGATTCCTGGCCTGGCCCTGGTGTCGACTTGCGGCTTTTGCTGCGTATGGCTTTAAGCTCGTTTTCAAGACTTACATCTAATAGCATAGTCAATCAATTTTATGCAAATATAACTAAGCATTAGCGCAATTGTTTATTGCTCAATTCACAGAGAATTGATTTTTTGCCAGCGGTGCCAATGGCCATCGGGGTGGACAGAAGGGCTGCCAAGACTGTCGGACGGGCGTTGGGGTCTTCTCATCGCTCATCGCTTTGGTAGACAGGTTTTCCTCTCTTAAAGGTCATTTGCACACGCGTGGCTGGTATTTCGTAGGCCTGACAGGTAAGCCAATTTTTGTCGAGCACTACCAGGTCTGCCAGCATTCCGGTCCTGAGGTCGCCACGTGTATGCTCCTGATGCATGGCATAGGCTGCCCAGCGGGTCATACCTCGGATGGCGTCGAGGCGGCTGATGGCTTGGTCGCCGAAAAATCCGCCCTGAGGCTCATGGTTTTCATTTTTTCGATAAGTGGCTGCGTAAAAAGTATAGATGGGCGAGATTTTTTCGACCGGAAAATCGGTGCCCAGGGCCAGCAATCCTGCTGCTTCGAGCAGAGACTTGTAGGCGTAGGCGGTTTTCAATCGCTCTCCCAGACGACGGGGAGCCCAGGTCATGTCGCTGGTGGCGTGTGTGGGTTGTACCGAGGGGATAATTCTGAATTCTTTGAAATACTCGATGTCGACGGGGTGTAGTACCTGGCAGTGCTCAATGCGCCAGCGCAGCTGGTCTTGGTCATATCCCTTCAGCAGGTCGGCGTAAATCCGGAGAATCAAACGGTTGGCACTGTCGCCAATGGCATGGGTAGCTACTTGCAGGCCATAGGAACGAAGCTTGTCAAAGCGCGATATGAAATATTCAGGGGATCTGAGCAATAGCCCGTAATGGTCGGGCTTGTCGGTGTAGGGCTTCAGCAAACATGCACCGTACGAACCCAATGCTCCATCGCTGTAAAACTTCATGCCCCGGACGGTCAGCTCACCTTCCTCAATGGGCCCGTGGGTCAGCAGCCATTCAAAGGTCTCATCGTCGTCGGCAGCCAGGATATTGAGTCCGATTCGGAGCTGGTTACTTCGATACAGGTCCCGAAGACCCTCAATCACAGCGCGCGGTAAGCCGGCATCGGTGAGCGAAGTGACGCCTGCAGCAAAGAGCTCCTGCTCGGCCTTCTGCAACTGAGGCAGCAGATCGCCTACCGACGGACTTGGGATTTGCACCAGCTTCATGGCCTCGTCTACGAGTACACCGGCAAATCGTCCGTTGCGCACTTCGATTTTTCCGCCGGACACTTGCTCCCGGCCGGTGATCCCGTGCTGCCGTGCTGCTGCACTGTTGATCCAAAGCGCATGACCGTCGATACGCATCAGATACACCGGCACTTCTGGAAAGGCCGAATCCAGCGCTTCCACACCCGGATACTGTCCATCAGCCCAGAGGTTTTGGTCCCAACCTCTCCCCGTAATCCATGGACCGGGATTCTGGGAATGAAACACCATCAGACGCTCCACCACCTCTTCCGGTGATTCACATCCCCTCAAATCGGCCGAGAGCATATTGACAGCCAATCCATAGAAGTGCGCATGAGCATCGATCCATCCGGGCATCACAGCCGATCCCTTGACATCGATGACCTCAGCTGCCTTCCAGTACTTTTTCAACTCCCTGTACCAGCCGATAGCAGCCAGCGTATCGCCAGCCATCACCACACAATCACCGTCCAACTGCCCATCTGCCGAAATCAGCACAGCATTGGTAAGTATGTATCCGGCCTGTTCTTTACGGCCACAGGCAATCATCAGTGGAGCCACCAGCAGCAGCCAGTTAAAGCGCTTCCAATGCAGCAGCAAGTTGTGCATCTCTGATAAAAAGTTTTGAATCCGACTGCGAAAATATCATCCTCAGGTAATACGGCGTCAGTACACCAGGTTTCAACCTGTGCAGGTACGAGACACCGGGCATACCGCCCCTGCAAAGAGCATAGCCCACCAACAGCCCGCTGTAAAAAGCCAGGTACGCCTGCACTCGGTCATCCGTATCGGTGAGTCTGAGCCATCCGGTCAGGTCTCTGTCTTGTTTTTTGGCAGTGCTCAGCTCATCCAACATTGCCTTGCAACGGGTATTGTGCACTTCATCATATACTGTCAGCCGGTCGGGCGATGCCCCGCAAAGGGAAGCATTCAGTTCGTATTGTCGCACCTTGCTGAGCAAAAACTGCCTGGCCTCCTGAAAACTGAAGAACTCAGCCAATGCCACCTGATGCTTTTGCAACTTATCGATGGCAAGGCGGATGTTGCCACGGCCATCCGTGTAGCTCAGCAGACCATACCGTGTCGGCAGTTTTCTCTGTGCACTGTTAAGCCGGGGCCAGAGACGC
The DNA here is from genome assembly GCF_003337435.1 of Schleiferia thermophila. GTDB lineage: Bacteria > Bacteroidota > Bacteroidia > Flavobacteriales > Schleiferiaceae > Schleiferia > Schleiferia thermophila. The sequence goes on along the minus strand of NZ_QPJS01000001.1, from coordinate 78,141 downwards.
TGGATTTCCGCATCTTCTACGATCAATGCCAGCCATTCGCTGTATGTGACCTTCCAGTGCACTCTACTGGTCACCCGTCCTTTTTCGGTATCGTTAAAGTGCTGTTTCACCCGCTGAGCAAGATTTTTTGCCTTGCCTACATATTCGATTGTGCCCACCTCATTGACGAGGTAATACACCCCTGTGGCCGCCGGCAATTCATCGCCGGAACCATCCAATCGAAACCTCTTCAGATCGCCTGCTACCGGCATCCGGCCAAGTCGCTTGCCCAGGTCGCCAAACATTCGGATAAAAGCCCTTGCCGTAGCCAGTGCATCGGGCAGCGCCCGGTGCGGCCTTTCATTTTTGACTCCAAGCGCCGAACATATATACGCCAGCGATGACCGCTTTTCGCCATAGAGCCCTTTAAACAGTCTTGAGGTACACACGCGTTCGGCTCTCAGATGCAATCCTTGCCCTCTGAGAGCCTCTTTCACAAAACCGTAGTCAAACTCCACATGATGCGCCACAAAAATTTTGTCCTTCAGCATTTCAAAGATCCTCCCTGCCACAGCGCCAAAATCAGGCGCCACCGCCACCATCTCATGCGTAATGCCCGTCAGCCGCGCAATATCCGGAGGTATGGGTTCCGTCGGTTTCAGCAGCGAGCACCACCGTTCCAGCACCGAATGCCCGTCGGTCACCACAATGGCAATTTCGGTCATTGACGCCTTGCCCGGTTTAAGCCCGGTAGTCTCCACATCCACCACTGCATACAGCACAGTTTGTCAAAATTTTTGCCTGCTAAGGTATCAAAAGATAAAGTTTAAATTTGGGCGTGCCCCCGCGCGCCGGCTACCTGACGGCAGCCTTACCGCGCGGGGTCGGGCTGCTGCGGGGTGCGCTCCGCTCCCGTGCTGCGCACCGCCCTGCGGGCGCCCTCCGCATCCCTCACGCAGGTGCCTGTAGCTTAGGCACGCACGGCACTTCACAATGGTTCTCTGATTGCTGATGATTACTTTTTTATTATTCATCACCTGCAGCGTCATTCTTAGCTAAAAAATCTGGCCGATACCGTGGCGCAAAGACCGACCCCCTTTGGCTCCTACAGAGCTATTAACGTACCGCTCTCACAGAATGCTGACTGCGTCCCTTGTCCTGATAACAGCAAGCAAATCCCATAACAATAAACCAAGGACAAGATCGTGAAAAAAGGGAGGTCTATCGTTTTTTTGATGTTTTATTTTAATCACTGCTATTGCAAAAACCTCTTACCTTTACCTACATCATGGCTGCAGAGAAAATCGAAAAGAAAGTCTCCATCCAAAACCGCAGAGCTCGGTTTGAGTACGAAATACTGGACCGCTATACCGCAGGAATTCAGCTGCTCGGAACGGAAATCAAATCCATACGGCAGGGGAAGGTTAACCTTTCGGACAGTTATTGCTATTTCAAAGGCGATGAACTCTTTGTCAAAAACATGCACATAGCCGAATATTCGCACGGCAATATCATGAATCACGAACCTCTGAGGGAGCGCAAACTCCTGCTGACTCGTAGGGAGCTGCACAAGCTACGCGAACTCATTAAAAACCAGGGGCTGACCATCGTACCACTCTCCCTTTTTATCAACGACAGGGGCCTTGCGAAGATGGACATCGCTCTGGTGAGAGGCAAAAAGCTGTACGACAAACGCGAATCCATCAAAGAACGGGACCAAAAACGCGAAATGGACCGATTGAGACTATGACCCGCCTTCATCCCCTTCAGGTCCTTATTACAGCAGGTAATGAGGAAGCAAATATTGCCCGTGTGTTACAGTCAGTACATGGATGGGCAGATTCTATTTATTTGATGCTCGATGCCAGGTCCACGGATCGCACAGAAAGCATCGCCTCTGCCTATCCCGTCACCATTTTCAGACATCCCTACGATACGCCGGCCCGCCAAAAAAACCGGGCACTCGACCAAATGCCTTCTCAATGGACGCTCATTCTCGATGCCGACGAGGAGGTAACACAGCACCTCAGACAAGCTATCGACAGCCTACTTTCCCGTCCGGCTCCTCAGCACAAAGCCTACTGGATTCGCAGAAAAAATCAATTCATGGGTCGGTGGATCCGCTACAGTGGCTGGCAAGGCGACAGTGTCGTGCGCTTAATCCTCAATGATGGTACCTGCAGATACCCTGATGTTTTGGTCCACGAGGAAATGGAATGTCCTACCCCTATCGGCAGACTCGATGGCCATATATTACATTACACCTATCAGGGACTGGATCAATACATGAAAAAAATCCATCGCTACGCCTCATGGCAAAGCCAGGAACTTTACCGCAAAGGCACAAATCCTAGTATGTTTCACTTTGTTGTGAAACCCATGTTCAGATTTATAAAACACTACTTCATTCAATTAGGTATATTAGATGGTATTCCCGGGCTGGCCATCAGCACCATACAGGCCTGGGCAGTATTTGAGAGATATTTGAAATTGCGAGATCTTTACAATCAAACCAACGCTTCATGACGGCCATTTTTATTGCCTTGTTTCTATTCATTGTCACCACTTTTTCTCTGTTTGTACTGTATTTCTTCAAAGTGTACTGGCACTTGAAACTGCTGCAGCATCAGCAAAGCCAAAAGAAGCAATACAAAACCAAACCCGTATTCAGTCCTATAGATTTGGTGATCTTCGATTGGAAAAATCCAGAGGAAAGGGCAATCCGCTCAGAAGCATTGCTGATGTATCCATTGCTATTTCCGGTAGATATGGCCGAAAGCGACGATGAAAAAAGTATCCGAATAAAAAAAACCATTAAGCACTGGAATATTGCCATATATCTGGCTCTCATTGCATTATTTCTCTCCTATATATACCTGCAGAAGTCTGGGAAGGCGTGAATATGCCGGACTCCTTTTTCACGGCAATAAGTGCTCACAGCCTTGGTCATTTTTGGTTAGGGAGCTGAAATATTCAAACGTCTGAGCTCCAAAAGATTAATCGAGTTAATAGGTAGTTCGGCCGCTCTGCGGTGTACCAATCGCACCACCTGGTCGTACATCAGTGGTATCACCACTGCTTGTTCCATCAGCAGGCTATCCATGCGACTGATCAAATACAATCGGCGGTCAGCATCTGTAGTACGAGCCAATTCGTCATACCAGCGATCGAAATTTACATCGGTAAAGCGGGCATAATTTGGGCCGGCTGGCGGAAGGTTTTTGCTGTAAAACAAACTGAGATAATTCTCTCCGTCGGCATAATCCGCTATCCAACTACCTCTGTAAAACGTTACTGCCCCGGAAGCCATATTCTGACGTAAGTTGGATGGAGGTTGTACGTCTATCTGCAGCTGTATGCCCACTTTGGCAAGGTCTTGCTGAATGAGTTCGGCCATGTCTGCATAGGCCGCAGTAGTGTTTAATATCAGCCTTAAATCATCGGCAGGAATACCGGACGAGGATATAAGCTGCCTGGCCAATTCGGGGTTAAAGGATTCTCGATAGACAACTTGTGGATTAAGTGCCGGTGGTACAAAACCTTGCCTGGCAGGTATGCCCGCTCCATTACGCAAGTAAAGTACAATTGCTTCTTTGTTGATTGCCAGATTTATCGCTTTTCTAAGTCGCACATCGCTCCACGGATTGCTTTGTTCGGTTACTTTGGCATAGTTAAATGCCAAATACTCTGTATTCAGGTAATCAGCCTTTTGCAAGACAAAGCGCTTTTGATATCTGGGATTGAGCTGACCGAGTTCATTTAAAATTTCATCTTTGTAAGAAGCATCCAGTCCGCTGATCATATCAAGTCGTTCGTTGAGCAATTCCAGGAAAGCGCTTTGTTTTTCGGTTATAAAGCTAATACGTACGGCATCGAGATAGGGCAAGTGGTGACCATATTCATCGAGTTCGAAGTATTTTGGATTTTTTCGAAGGATCATTATTTCGTTGTCTTGCCAAAGTTTCAGATAAAAAGGACCCGTACCCACGGGGTTTTTACTCAACCATCCGGAAGGCTTATTACCTACTTCTGCCGGCACGATGCTGCAATATTTCATGGTGAGAATTCCGAGAAAAGGTGGAAAAGGCTTTTTCAGGGTAATGGTCAGACTGTCTTCGGTTACGGCTTCGATCTTGTCCACATAGTTCATAGTCCAGGAACCCGGAGCAGCTAGTCTGCTGTCGCTGAGACGACGCAGTGAATACACGACATCATAAGCATTGACCATTCTCGTGGATAGTGGATGAAAGAGATGGCTTTCGTGAAAATAGACTTCCCTCCTCAACTTGAAATGGTATTGAAGTCCATCATCGCTCATGGAATATTGTATTGCAAGCGAGGGCTTAATTTGAAGCTGGTCATCATATTCCACGAGCGTGTTGTAGAGTTGATGTACGACCCAAATGTTGTTTTGTGCCCTGGCAAAGGCCGGGTCGAGCGAACTGATTCCCGCTGACTCGTTGTAGCGAAATACGGAGTAGCTGCGTGTATTAGTATCCGTTTTTTGACAATTCGTTAAAGCACTTAAAAAGAGCAAAGCTGTGAAAAACAACCAACTGCATCTAAATGTTACCTTTGCGCTCATGAATACTACCGGATTAAAAGTTGCATTTCACACCTTAGGCTGCAAACTTAATTTCGCTGAAACTTCTACGATTGCCCGAAATTTTGTAGAAAGCGGTTTTGAGAAAGTAGGATTTGATCAGCCGGCAGATGTTTTTGTAATCAACACCTGCTCTGTCACTCAAAATGCGGACAATGAAACCAGGCAAATCGTACACCGCGCTCTCAGAGCAAATCCGGAAGGTGTGATAATAGTCATCGGCTGCTATGCTCAGCTGAAACCCGAAGAAATCGCCAACATTCCGGGAGTTGACCTCGTGCTTGGTGCTACCGAAAAATTCAATATTCTCAACTATCTGACCTCCCTCAAGAAAAGCGACAAAGGAAAAGTGCATTCCTGTGAGATATCAGAGGCCAATGTTTTTGTAAGCTCTTACAGCATAGGCGACCGTACAAGGGCATTTCTGAAAGTACAAGACGGATGCGACTACAAATGCTCCTATTGCACCATCCCTCTGGCCAGAGGCATATCCCGAAGCGACACATTGGACAACATCCTGACAAAAGCCCGTGAAATAGCAGGGCAAGGCATTCGCGAAATTGTGCTCACTGGAGTGAATACAGGAGATTTTGGCAAAGGAGAATTTGGCAACAAAAAACACGAGCACACCTTCATGGATCTCATCGCAGCCCTTGATGAAGTAGATGGCATTGACAGAATCCGGATTTCGAGCATTGAACCCAATCTGCTATCGGATGAAATTATACAATTTGTAGCCCAAAGCAAGCGTTTTGTGCCTCACTTCCACATTCCCCTGCAAAGCGGAAGTGACTACATCCTCGGCCTTATGCGCCGGCGCTACAAGCGCGCACTATATGCCGACCGGGTAGCACTCATTACCTCTCTGATGCCTGATGCCTGTATAGGGGCGGATGTAATTGTAGGATTTCCAGGTGAAACAGAAGCGCATTTCATGGAAACCTATGAGTTTATTAAAAGTCTTCCCATCTCGTACTTGCATGTGTTTACATACTCAGAGCGCGACAATACCCCTGCTGCAATGATGCCGGGCAAAGTTCCGGTTTCAGAGCGCAAAGGTCGAAACAAAATGCTGCGAACCCTGTCAGCTAAGCTGCAAAGGGCTTATTATGAAAGTCAGCTGGGTAAAATTCACACCGTGCTCTGGGAAACCGAAAACAAGCAGGGGTATATCCAAGGATATACGGAAAACTACATTCGCTGTAAGACCTTTTGGAATCCTCATCTGGTCAACTCTACTCAGCGCGTAGTGCTCAACTCTATAGATGAATCAGGGATTGTAAGAGTTGTTCCGGTGGATTCTCCCAGCTACCCACCTTCTCAAAAGGACAATCCAGTGTTTCAACCATTGGATGAAACATTGAGAGTGTAGATGGCCTTAGCTACTCTTCTCTCGGTTTTTTTTCCTGTTGAGTGTACAAAAATTCGTATTTCAATATCGCCTTTTTTGTCCTTGCGGTACACATAACTTCGTACGACGAGTTTCTGATTCCGAGGGGCAGGTTCCTGATTTTGGAGCTCCACATCCCTCAGCGTAAGAGGCTTTTGATACCTGTGGTGAAGCTCTGAGAGTTGATTTCTGTATTCACACTCGACGATCTTCAGAAGCTCAAGTAGTGAATACTGTTGATCAGCCGAAATTGGCCCTGAAGTCTCAGGTGGATAGATGCTGATTTTTTCGGTCTGGTGAATCATAGGCCCGTAAAATTGCGAAGGGCGCCTTTTTGGGGCGCCCTTCTGGTTAACTCTTCGATTTAAGTCTTGTAATTATGTGCCAAAATCCATCAACCGGGCGCCAAACAGTGGGTACAGGTGATTCATCATCACCTTATTATACCTGATATTTGGACACCAGATTGTTTGCATGGGACAAATGAAAATAAAATTCTTGAATATGACAATAGTAAATCAAAAATATTTTACCGATTACACATACGCTATGCTCCAATACGAAGGAAGGACTTTTAAAAATAAAAAGACCGGCCCATAGGCCGGTCAGAGTGTCGAATTCTCTATTGTATCATTACTTTACTTTTTCCACTACAGCTCTGAAAGCTTCTGGATGATTCATCGCCAGATCTGCGAGCACCTTCCGATTGAGGTCGATGTTGGCATTTTTCAGCTTATTGATAAAAACGGAATATGACATACCGTGCTGCCTCGCTCCAGCGTTGATTCTCATGATCCAAAGAGAGCGGAAATTTCTCTTTTTGGCTTTGCGGTCGCGATATTGATAGCTGAGTGCTTTTTCAACGGCGTTTTTGGCTACTGTCCATACATTTTTTCTACGGCCGTAATATCCTTTGGCGAGTTTAAGAATCTTTTTTCTCCTGGCTCTTGAGGCTACGTGATTTACTGCTCTTGACATGTGGATTGCGTTTTTTTGTGATAGGCGGCTTGATTTTCAAGCTCTTTAAAGGCCATGCACAGGGTTTTGAAACCGTGTTGGAAGTATTTAGATGCAGAGCATCAATTTGACATTGGGAAGGTCAGCCTTGTGCACAAAAGCGTCTTTGGTGAGCGCTCTTTTGCGGTCGGTGGCCTTTTTGGTCAGGATATGGCGTTTTCCTGATTGTTTTCTCTTGATCTTGCCTGTGGCCGTGATCGAGAAGCGCTTCTTGGCGCTTGATTTTGTTTTCATCTTTGGCATAACCAATCAGTTTTTATATGAGAATTCGACGGTTTATTTTTTCTTTTTAGGGGCTATAATCATTATCATTCTCTTACCTTCGAGCTTAGGCAATGACTCAACTTTTCCTACATCTTCAAGCTCCTGCGCAAGGCGAAGCAAAAGTATCTCTCCTTGTTCCTTATACACAATACTTCTGCCCTTAAAGAAAACATAAGCTTTAACTTTAGCGCCTTCTTCGAGAAAAGTTTTTGCATGTTTCTTTTTAAATTCGAAATCGTGGTCGTCGGTCTGTGGTCCGAATCGGATTTCTTTTACAATGATTTTAGCTGCATTTTGCTGAATTTCCTTTTGTTTTTTCTTTTGCTCGTACAGAAATTTCTTGTAATCGATGATTTTGCAGACCGGTGGATTTGCTTTTTCGGTAATCATCACTAGGTCAAGGCCTTGGTCTTCGGCCATCGACAATGCTTTTTGAGTGCTGTACACGCCGTTTTCTACGTTATCACCTACTAATCGTACTTGTGGCACAGTGATTTGTTCGTTAATTCTGAAGTTAAATGCGTCTTTCGACATTCGTATTGGATTGGGTTTTTAATTATTAAATTCGGGTATGAGTTTTTTAATTTCTTCTTCTATGTATTGGACAAAAGTAATCACGTCCATTGGTCCCAGATTGTAGCCTCCGTGTTTACGGATGTTCAGGTTGTTCTGTTCTTGTTCTATTTCACCTGCAATGGCCATGTAGGGTACTTTTGCTACTTCTGCATCGCGAATTTTTCGTCCGATTTTTTCATTTCGCTCGTCTATGGAGGCTCTTATGTTATGAGCTTCCAGTTGCTGCAATACCTGGGATGCATAATTGTGATATTTTTCGCTAACGGGAAGTATTCGGACCTGCTCCGGAGTGAGCCAAATCGGAAAATTGCCTGCACAGTGCTCAAGCAAGACTGCGACAAAACGTTCCAGAGAGCCAAAAGGTGCTCTGTGTATCATCACAGGTCGGTGCATTTGGTTGTCGGCTCCTTTGTATTCCAGCTCAAAACGTTCCGGCAGATTGTAGTCGACCTGAATGGTGCCTAACTGCCACATTCTGCCCAGAGCATCTTTTACCATAAAATCGAGTTTAGGGCCATAAAAAGCGGCCTCACCATATTCCATTATTGTGGGAAGACCTTTTTCTGCTGCAGCTTCGATAATGGCATGTTCTGCTTTTTTCCAGTTTTCTTCGGAGCCAATGTATTTGTCAGGATTTTCGGGATCACGAAGTGAAATCTGGGCTTTGTAGTCATTGAAATCCAATGCCTTGAAGATGTAGAGCACCAGGTCAATTACTTTCTTAAACTCGTCTTTCAGCTGGTCTGCTGTGCAGAAGATGTGCGCATCATCCTGGGTAAATCCCCTTACACGGGTTAGGCCGTGAAGCTCACCGCTTTGTTCGTATCGGTACACGGTGCCAAACTCTGCAAGCCGGAGTGGTAAATCTTTGTAAGAGCGAGGTTTTACTTTGTAAATTTCGCAATGATGAGGACAGTTCATCGGTTTCAGGAGAAATTCTTCTCCTTCTTCCGGTGTTGTGATGGGTTGAAAACTGTCCTTGCCGTATTTGGCATAGTGTCCGGAGCACACATAGAGATCTTTATGCCCGATATGTGGAGTAATGACCTGGAGGTATCCGGCTTTTTTTTGTGCATCCTGGAGAAATTTTACCAATCGCTCTCTCAAAGCAGCGCCTTTCGGAAGCCATAAAGGCAAGCCCTTTCCGACCCGTTGACTAAAGGCAAACAATTCCAGCTCGGCACCAAGTTTTCTATGGTCGCGCTTTTTAGCTTCTTCGAGTTTTTGGAGGTATTCGTCGAGCATTGATTGTTTGGGGAAGGATATTCCATAGACCCTGGTGAGCTGTTTGTTTTTTTCATTACCTCTCCAGTAGGCGCCTGCTGCGTTGAGTATTTTTACTGCTTTTACCAATCCGGTATTGGGAATATGTCCTCCCCGGCACAAATCGGTGAAATCGCTGTGGTCACAAAAAGTAATTGAGCCGTCTTCCAGATTTTCGATGAGCTCGGTTTTATATGGATTGTCTTTGTAGAAGGCCAATGCATCGGTTTTGGAGACTTTGCGCATTTTGAACTCAGCTTTTTCCTGAGCACGCCTGAGAATTTGTTTTTCAATTTTTTCAAAATCAGACTCTCCGAAGTCTTCCTCCCCAAAATCTATGTCGTAGTAAAAACCGTTTTCGATCGGGGGACCGATGGTCAGTTTAGCCTTTGGATAAAAATCCAAAATGGCCTGTGCCAGCAGGTGGGCTGAAGAATGCCAGAAGGCTCTTTTTCCCGCATCGTCATCCCAGGTAAAAAATTTTATCTGTCCACCCTCGTACAGCGGTTCATTCAATTCTATAGTTTTTCCATTAAGCTGTGCGGAAAGCACTTTTTTAGCCAATTGGTTGCTGATGTTTTCAGCGATTTGCAGCGCTGTGATGCCTTGTTCAAATGTTTTTTTGTTTCCGTCGGGGAATATTATTTCTATCATTTGCTCATTTAAGCGGCTGCAAAAGTATAGAAAATCATACAATTAAATGCGCAGAAACAGTCCATCACTGAAACAAATATTGCCATCCGAGCCGGACTTGCGAAGTCCATCTGAGTGGGTCCAGAGGATCTTCCTGGTCGATGAGCCAATATTGCACTTTAATCATGGATTTCCAACCGTTTAGCTGAAAGGCATAAGCTCCACCAAAGCGAACCATTTTACCTGCAATCAAATCGTTGAGCATTAGCTCTTCATAGCGCACTGAGAATATGGATTTCAGGGGTTTGGAAAAATAGTTTAACTGTCCGTACATCCCACCGCCCTGAAAGAACCCTCCAGTCTGCCATTTGGGCAAGCCCATGAGCATAAAGTTGTTTGAATCACGGGGTGTGGCCCTGTAATAATGAAATTCATATTGAGCCGAGAATCCCATCCACTGAAAGGCAAGGTCAAATCCATACACATATTTCTTTCCGTCAATGACTTTAACATTGTACTCTCCACCGGCTCCTCCGGGAAGGGTTCTGTTGCCTACCGGTTGCGACTTATCGGTATATCGGGCATTAAATCCCGCTGCAAACATGGGTACAGGAGTAATTCGATCGTCTATATCCCGATAGCGGAATCTGGAGGGATATGCAACTTCAGCCCTTCCGATATATTCCAGATTGCCCGAAGGGTCATTATCGCCTCGTAAACTGAGCTCTCCCAGACCGTTGTAGATGCCACCTTCAATTTTGACTCTTTGCCTCCAGAAGGTCTTGCTGAGAGAAACCCCGATATCCCTTCTTGAAAAAATATCTCCTCTTACAATTTCGGCCCGCTGCCAATAGGGGGTATATACAAAAGGCACCAGAGAGGAGCGCGAATAGGGCAGTTTTGTGTATCCAAACGTAAGATCAACAATACCAAGTCCTTTATAATGCACGTAGGCATCCATAATTCCAGGGTTTTCAGGATCTATTACTCCAGTGAGCGATTGGCCAATGTCCGAAAAGTCTACTTGCAGTTCGTATTCTATCGTTTTTTTATAGCGGCCTTCGATCTGCAATTGGGCATCGCGCAACCTAAATCTGTTTTTTCGAAGGTTGAGTTCCCCCTCCTTCATAAACCTGTGATTGTAATAGGTGGATATCGATCCTGTAATCTCTATGGTATGGTCGCCGTTGGTCATGGTAATCTGACCTGAGCTCAATCCGGGGAACCACAAAACGCAAATGCCAAAGAAGCGTAGAAATACCTTCATCAGTCGGGATTTTTGAAATAATACATTTTCTCACGGTCATCGCTGAGAATCCGAAAGGTGTGATCAGGCATCACTACGATCCCTTCTGGATTAATAACAGGAATTTTCCACGCTTTTAAGATATCGTAGTTGGTTGGTTTTATTTTAAAAATAGTGCGGTCTTCATCGCTGAGAAAATACAAGTAGCCCAAATGATACGTAGCTGAGGAGATATCGCGGGCACCTGTAAATCTTGTCATGTTTATTTTATTGAAATTTTGGTCAAATTCCATGATGATGATGGGATCTTTTTCAGTAATCAGAATAAATTTTTCCATATCGGGTATATATGCGATGGATTCGAAACTCTTGTTTCTGCCCCCGGCATAGGGGATATAGATTGTTTGAACCACTTCAAGGGATTTGGGGTCAATTTTCAGCACATTCCTATGGCGCTCTTCCACCACATACAGGTAATTGTCCACTAAAGTTATAGCTTCAAAATCAACTCCATCTATAGGGGCTTTTCTCAAAATTTTACCGTTGAGCGATGTCTCATACAGCTCCCCGTTATCACTTACGATGAAGAAACTGTTGTTCTCCGGGTAATAGACTAAATCGCTGGGTTCTGAAACTTCAATATAATGCGAAAGGAAAGGTTTGATTTTAACTGCATTAATTTTTTGCCCTGTACAAATCAGTATTGCAATCCACGCAATGGCTATTGATAGAAATTTTTTTCCGTTCATTTACCTATTATTAATAGAAATACTTATTGGTTGGGTGCACCTGGTGTCATGATCATCTCAAAATATGTAGTACCTACTCCATCGGGTCGTAGACCAATAGACCGGGTAAAATCATACGGTGTATAAGTCATCTGATCCACTATTACCAAGGTTTCTCCCGGATTGCTGCGGTAGGCAATAACAAAGTCTTCACCGGAAGAAGAAAGTCCAAATGAAGTATTGATGGACTGATTTTCAACACCTCTTGAATTGCAGAAAAGTATTAAAAACCCACGTGGAGGAATATACCAGTCCTTTTGTACTGCATATTTGGTCGGATTATTTTTACTGTCGCTTAGAAACGTTTTCCCTCCTTCCAGCATGACCCATTTGTTGAATGCCGGATTAAAAATTTCAACCCAGTCGTTGTTTTGACCAAATTCATCGGGCAGGGTACTTCCGCTGGCCACCAACTCATTGATGCGCAGTACGCCTTCAGTCAGCACTTTGACGGTATCGGCTAACGGCGGAGGTGGCGGATCACCTCCCGGGGCCAAAGGAAGTATTCTGTCTTTCAGACAGGATACCATTACAATAGACAATACGATTAGTCCAATTTTGATTTTCATCGAATGGATTTTCTACAAATGTATTTTTTCTTTGTTACCAAATCATTAAAAATCTACTCGATTATAAAAATCTGACTTATTTTCAAAAGTTGTCAAATTTTTTTGTGGAAAAAGCTCCCAAAATATGCAGATGTAATAGCTCATTCTCAATGATGATGACTTATGTAAAAGAGCAAAATAAACCTGCTTTTAGGCTAGTTTTTTGTTCAGGTGTAAATCATCTCCCACTACAATGAGATCTATTTTTTTAGAATTGGCTTGCAATCTGAAATCTTCTATTGATTCAAGCACATCTTGATGAATATATTTTGATCTGGATAAATCAATGATTACAGAAGCATTTTCGGGCATTTTTGCCAATAGATTTTTTACAGATGCTTTGTTTAAAAATGTTACTTGTTCGGCCATTTCAATATGAAACTTATCATCGTCGCCAATGACGATTGTAAATGGATTTTTATAGTCATTGTTCAATAAATAAAACATTGATACCAGCACCCCAAGTGCCACACCAATAAGCAGGTCAAAGAATACAACACCCATCACAGTAGCCATAAACGGAACAAAATGTTCCTTTCCTTTTTTATACATTTCCGTAAAGGCGGAAGGCTCTGCAAGCTTGTATCCGATGCGCATTAAAACAACTGCCAGCGAAGCCAAGGGGATCATGTTGAGCATATCGGCCAAAAATACCACAGCTAAAAGCAACCAAAATCCATGTAGTATCGCCGACAATTTAGTTTTTGCGCCAAATTCAATGTTGGCAGAGCTTCTTATAATCACTTGAGTAATGGGTAAAGCACCTACCAGACCTGCCACAATGTTACCTGCTCCTTGAGCTATCAGTTCTCTGTTTGGATTGGTCATCCTCCTGAGTGGATCCAGCTTATCGGTGGCTTCTACACATAGCAATGTTTCCACACTGGCTATCAAGGCCAGAAAAAATCCAATCGAAATGGTTTCCTTTTTGAAAAACGAAGAGAAATCCGGAGGAATAAAAATGGAAGGCAAATCATATAGTCCGTTTATTGATGGAATAGATACCAACTCACCAGGGTTCAATGTAAATGGTAATGCGCCTTTTTTAGAAAGAAAATGTATAAATACACTCAATATAATGACAAATAAAGGGCCCTGTATATAGGTAAAAATAAAGTGTTTTTTCAAGAGATATTTATCCCAAATCACCAATACGAATAGACTGATGATAGAAATAAAAATTGAGCCGAAACTGACAAATTCAAATGCATGTAAAAGATCCGAAAATGAGATTTCGCCAGTGAACTGAAAAAAGTTTTCATTTCCTTGTACATCTGCTGCCCAACCAACGGCATAGGGCAATTCTTTACATATGATAATGATTCCTATAGCTGCCAACATTCCTTTTATCACAGCGTTGGGAATAAAATATACCAAACTGCCGAGCTTAAATACCCCCAAAACAATCTGCAGACCACCTGCAATCAATACGCTAATCAAAAAGGATTCAAATGACCCCAAAGAAGCTACACCACTGAGTATGATCGCTACAAGACCAGCAGCAGGACCACTAACCCCAACCTTGCTATCGCTTAGCAGTCCTACGAGAACACCTCCGACCACACCCGACAAAATCCCCGACATCAAAGGTACTCCGGAGGCCATGGCAATACCCAGACAAATGGGTAGCGCGACGAAAAAAACGACTATGCTGGCCGATATATCAGCTTTCAAAGCATTGGTACGAGTACTCATCGTTTGGTGGAATAAAAGTATATACTGACTTCTCTTACTCAATACACAAAAGTCAGTTGTAAATCAGATTTTATTTATTGGTTAACTTCAGTAAGAAGGCAGACATTCCTGGCATCGTGGTGTTGACCGGGGAAATTCTGTAATACATCCCCACACCCAGATTGGACAGTACACGGTTGAGCTCCAATCCCACCTCCTGAAATATCCCCCTGGGAGCTGAAGTGTTTACCAGGAAGTGCACATCTGCCTGAGATTGCAATCCATACAAAACTCTATACACAACTTCAAGATGCGGCCGATTGGGTTTTCTTCCGAAGAGCATATTCCGGGTATCATACCTCAGAAAAGTCTGAAGGTATGTGTCCATCAGATACTCATTAAACAGCATGGTTTCAAAACTGCTACGGTCGGCAAGTGAAAATCGCCTGAATCTGTCGCTTTCACCATTGTAGAGATTAGCTCGCCCGGTGTAGAGGTATCCGTAAGGCGCCCCGCCCGATACATGACCGCCCGACACTTCGGCATACAGATATCCCGTTCGCATTCTTCCCCAGCGATGCAATATTTTGAAATCCAACTTTGCAAACTGAAGCTCTCCAGGGATAGAAGTTATCGATTGCATCCAGGTAAAGTAGTAGCGTGGATAGGTGAATCGTATGGTTTGTCGCCCAAGAAAGGTTTCGGTAACTACATCGTTTGGAGCAAACTCCATAGAAGATTCCAGAAAATGTATAGCAAGACCGTTGGTAAATTGTGCAATGTCCTTTTCGGGATAGTAAAAGTAGTAGTCCTGACCATGCTTTCTAAATTCTCTAACGTACCGTATTTGATTTTTAAATCTCGGCGTCCACTCCCATGCTGCATAGCCAAAGGCTGATGAAACATAATCCCAGCCGGTCGCATAAAATTTTCTGGCAGCTGACTCCAACACATTTCTACGGGTAGAAAAGGCAAAAAATGGCTGGCCGGCTTCCATCATATCATATGAATATCCTGCACCGATTACCACATTGTAAGGCTGATATAGCTGATATGATGCTTTGTAGCCAAATTTCCAAATGCGATCCCCCCATCCATAGCCGGCAAAACCTCCGGCTGTAAATCGCGGATGAAAGCGTTCGTTGGTCGATAGACCGATTCCTGTTCTTAATCCTTCAAAAAGATTGAAGCTGAGTATCCTATCCAATTCAAGATCGATAAATTTTACCCTTATCTTACCCTCTGTAAAAGCCTTTAGCCAGAGCAATCTTCTATCCAGGTTCAGCGCATCTCCCAGTGAATCAATGACTTCGTATGTGCGTTGTTCCATTTCTGTGAGTGGGTGAACGCGAAATTGACTCCAAAATACCGAATCCTTTTCAGCAGCATCCGGATTTATTCGGATATCGATGCTTCTGAAATCTTTAAACTTGAGCCCTGGGGAGAGATTCACGTAGCTGTGATAGGAGCGCATTCGACCATACAAATGCAACCCATTGACTGCCACATTTAAAATTTTAAAATCGCTGTTCAATTGCATAGGAAACCATCTTCCCTCTATCTTTTCGTACAATTGCTGTATGGATACGTTGAAATTTTGCTCCTTGCCCGGAGATGCTATTACATTGGATATTGCATAATCGGGAGTAGCAATGTAGAGAAGTCCTTTCATTCCTTTATGCTCGTGACTAGGACGCGGTCTGAATGAAATAATGAAGGTAGTATCCGCATTGGGCAAGTTGTACAAGGTATCTTCAATTAAATAGAAGTATTGTCTTTCAGCTTTTGGCGACAGGGGATTGTCCAGTGTGATGTTAAAGAGCTCAAATTCATCCTTGTAAAATGTAAAGCTCTGCAGTTGAGTAGCTAAGATGCTAAAGAGTGGGTTTTTTAGGCCAGAAATCCTGGAAGCAATAACTGTTTCATTTACTTTATTTGGCCTGAGATAGCGTCTTTCGGATACAGATTCCGAAAGAAAAAGGTACTGTTTTCCGGCTAATTCGATAGCTTTTAATGCAAATGAATCTATTTTATCAGGTGTAAGTGAATCGGTAATAGTTTTTAGATCATTGGTGTCAAATGACATTATGAACTTGTTGTACGCCTTGTAGCTAAACGATTCAAGGTTCTCCGGATCATTTTCTTTTCTGCGAGAAGAGGCTTGTCGAATGATACGAAGGGCAGGATTTTCACCTGGAAAAACATTCACCTCACCTAATACTTGGGGTGTAGGTTTAAGAGAAATAACACAATTGGATGAACATGTATAGTGCCGGATGTCAATTTCCTTACGCTGATACCCGGCATACGATATAATCAACACTGTATCTTGCGGAAGAAGTTTGAAGGCAAAACGACCTTCAATATCGCTTGTAACCCCCCTTTTGAAATCGCTGCTACTGATATGGCCAAATGGCAGCCTTTCGCCTGTAGATGCATCGACAAGCGTCCCCGAAAAATATTGGGAAGCTCCTTTTAAAACAACAAAACAAAAACAAGTAAGTAATACAAAAGCACGACGCATCTCAATGCTGCTGACCATTCAAAAATGGTATTAGCAGCGGCAGTTTTTCTTTAGTCATAGGCTTGTCCAGAAACATTTTTACCATTTTTGCGGCAGCGGCTTTTTCCCTGTCCTCCTCGTCTACTGAAGCTGTAAACATCACAATAGGAAACTCTAATCCCTTTTCTTTGAGCCGCTCGATAAAATCCCATCCACTCATGCCTGGCATATTCACGTCCAGCAAAATAAATCTCGGAGCAGCTTTTTGTTCGACAATAGCGTTGAATGCTTCCGCTGGATCGACAAAATCAATGACTTCAGTATCTGGAATGTTCATTGTAAAAACCTTTCGGCAAATGAGATTTTGAATCTGATCATCGTTGACGACCATGATTTGTTTTTTATTTGTCATAGCTAAGCAACTACCAGCGTCAAATTTAATTTTTTTATACAAAGTACCAATTGTCAGCTATTATTTTTTCAATAAAAAGAATTCTTTTAATACCGCTTGTTTTGCCAATTTATTTGGTAATCAAATTAAGGCACATTCTTTTTAACCTTGAAATTCTTTTATCAGAAAAGCCTGAAGAAATCCGCACAATTGCTGTCGGGAATCTCTCTTTTGGGGGTACTGGCAAAACTCCCATGGTGCAACTCTTAATTCAACTGCTTTCATCAGAATACCAAATTGCTGTATTGTCGCGAGGTTATGGTCGGACTACCAAAGGATTTCGAATCGTGGAGCCTGAGGACGATTACCAGGATGTAGGTGACGAACCTTTACTCATCAAACAAAACTTTCCCGATGTCCCTGTAGCCGTATGCGAAGATCGATTGGAAGGCATACGCAAACTAAAAGGTATGTATCCAGATCTGAACCTCATTATCCTGGATGATGCACTTCAGCATCGGAAAGTACATCCGGATGTTTCTGTATTGCTCACCACCTGGGACAAACCTTATTTTTCTGACTGTCTTTTTCCGGCAGGCACCCTCAGAGACCTCAAAGAACGCGCGAAAAATGTAGATGTTACAGTCATCACCAAGACGCCTGCCGATGCTTCAATACAGCGAAAAAAAGCATTGCAATCCATACACTCCAAATACTCCGGGTCTCCGGTATTTTTTTGTACCTTTATCAATACAATAGCTGCTCTACCGCACCCAACGCATCAAAAAGTTGCAGTAGTGAGCACAATAGCCAACCCCGATCAGATGGTCCAATCCGTTCGATTGCTTGGATTTTGCGTAAAAAAAATTTATCGATTCAAAGATCATCAGACAATCGATCCGGCAAAGTGGATTGAAATTTTGGAATATTGCATGAGATTTAATCTATTTTGCATTGTTACACAAAAAGAAAAAGTAAAATTGCCAAAAGAACTTTATCAGGCCTACAGGCACTTGATCGGAATTCTTGAGATAGAATTCGTAATTGAAAACAAAACTGAGTTTATAAACATTATAAAGAAAAAACTAATGCTATGAAGAACACATACTTCGTGGTTTTTTCAGTTCTTTTCGCACTGATTTTCTCGGTACATCTCAACTCAAATTCGAATGGAGCCTTTTCTGCAGGTTACACCGGAGCTCCTATAGACAATGGGTTGAATTGTTCGAGCTGCCACAGCGAACAGCCTGTGACAGGAACCAATTTAATTCAAACCAACATTCCAGCCAGCGGATATGAACCAGGATCCACCTACACCATCACCCTCAGCGCATCTCACCCGACTTTTAATCGGTTTGGATTTATGCTCACTTCCCAGACCAATACTACAGCAAATCCATCTTTTACAGGCACGTGGACATTGACAAACAATCAGACTCAGCTGAGAATCAACAACAGATACGTATCGCATACTTTTCAAGGTACTCAGGGCTCCAACAACAGCCGCACCTGGCAAGTTGACTGGACCGCTCCTCCGGCCGGAAGCGGAGAAGTGGCTTTCTACACGGCAATTAATGCGGTAAACGACAATGGCACAACCTCTGGAGATCAAACTATACTGGGCAGCCTGATTGTGCAGGAAGCGTCTCTCGGTCAGAGAGATTATAGGCCACCATTCCAGGTAAAGTTGTTTCCCAACCCTGCAACAAACGAGTTTGTCAATATCGTGTCGGATATACCTTTTACCGATGTGGAGATTTTTACCCTCGATGGACGCAGGATTCTGGAAAAGTACTTTAATAACCAAACAGAAATTAGTGTGCAGTTAAGTGGTCTGAAAACCGGAGTCTACTTGCTGAGGGTAAAAGGTCTAAATGGCAAAGAGGTCGTCCAAAAACTATGGATCCTGTAATTTTAGGTGAAAAGTATTGGACAGAAAGATGGAGCATCGGTCAAACCGGGTGGGATATTGGATATCCGTCGCCCGCCATTGTGGAATTTGTCTTTAACAACATTTCCAAAGATTCAAAAATACTCATCCCCGGCGCCGGCAATGCCTATGAAGCTGAGGCTCTTTATAAAGCCGGATACGCTGATGTAACCGTAGTGGATATATCCAAAGTGCCTTTGGAAAATTTGAAGAAAAGATTTCCAGGTTTTCCGGAGCATCGGCTTGTTCATTCTGACTTTTTTAATCTTCCAGAAGAGCAATATGACCTGATTCTGGAACAAACATTTTTCTGCGCTCTTAATCCATCGCTCAGAGACCATTATGTCAAAAAATCGTGGTCACTGCTCAGAAAAGGCGGCCAACTGGCCGGTTTGCTCTTTGATTTTCCACTCTCGAATGAAGGTCCACCTTTCGGAGGCAGTTATGAAGAATACATGAGCCGATTTTCTAAATTTTTCAAAATTCTTTCGCTTGAGAAAACTGATAAAAGTATTCCACAAAGGGCAGGAAAAGAGTTTTTTATTCATTTGCAAAAAATTTAGTTGAACAAACTAGCCATTCCAGCCTGTAGCGATACCATCAAGTGAAGGCCTCAAATTACCTTCGCGATGGTTTTTTATTGCCAAAGATGAAGGGATTTATAAGTATAGGTTTGCTTATTTTGAGCAATACATTTATGACACTGGCCTGGTATGGACATCTGAAATTTAAAGACCTGAAAGGATTTGAAAACCTTGGTATTATCTCGGTAGTCTTGATCAGTTGGGGAATTGCTCTTTTTGAATATTTCCTGCAGGTACCTGCCAATCGGATTGGATTCAGGGAATACGGCGGCCCCTTTTCGCTTCTTCAACTTAAAGTAATTCAGGAAGTAATTTCTATTACAGTCTTTCTGATTTTTGCTTTGTTGTTTTTCAAATCCGAACACCTCAGACTCAATCATGTAATTGCTTTTATTCTACTAGTGATTGCAGTATATTTGGTGTTTAAGAAATAACCTGGTCCATGAGAGCCTATTACAAGTCGCTATTTTTTTCGCTTTGGATTTTAGGATGTACATCGGTCACCGAGCCAGGTGAAGTATATGTTTTAGATAAATCAAAGTTTGATAAAATAAGACAATCGCCAAATGTATTGATATTGGATGTCCGTACCTTGGACGAATATAAAGCTGGTCATATTCCGGGTGCTGTCAACATTGATTTTTACAGTGATGATTTTGAGCAGAAAGTGAAGCAAATCAGAGGGTACGATAGCGTATTGGTGTATTGCGCCAGCGGTCGCAGAAGCACAGCGAGCATAGACGTATTGAAAAAAGCTGGATTTTCGTACATCGGAAATCTCGATGGTGGATACAACAAATGGTCAAGGAGATGAAAAAATTTGCTGTTGTAGTAATCGGAGCAATCGTACTTCTCTGCAACCAATGTGGTCAGAGAGCCGAGAAAGAGGAGACTAGCCAACTGTTTACCGGGCAGCCGAGGACAGATGCCCGGAAAATAGTGGGTATCATGCAGGAAGCACTGCTCAACGAATTGATGAAGGGGATGAAAGATGGAGACGCTTCAAAGGCGGTCGGGTATTGCAATGAAAGGGCATTGTTTGTCACGGATTCTCTTTCAAAACACTATGGCGTATTAGTCAGAAGAGTGGCACTGAGATACCGCAATCCCGCCAACAAACCTGATTCAATTGAATCTGCTGTACTCCAGCATATGGCAGAACTTTCGGCCAAGGGTCAGATACCACCGGCTCAGACCTTGGATTTATTCGATGGTTACATCCGTCATTTTGAACCGATCATCATGAAACCTTTATGTCTGAATTGCCACGGGATCCGGGAGCGCGGTGACATCGCCGATGCAACCATGGCAGAGATACAAAAGCGATATCCCGACGACAGGGCGTATGATTTTAACTTGAACGAACTCAGGGGAGCCTGGGTTGTATATTTATCTGCAGCTCCATCAGGCTCTGCATCAAGCTCTGAATGATCAATTTGCCATCTTTTCTCGCTTGCTTACCACGATGCTTTTCAGGTCGGGAAGGTCGATGTCGTCCAGGTCTAAGGAATTGAGAGATCTTCTCAGAAGATTAAGTGCAGCAAGGGCTGTTTTGCGAATATTGCGCATTCGATCGTTTCCAAAGCGAAACAGATATGCTCGAGTTTCGGTAGGTGTAGCAATCCCAATCCATACAGTGCCTACAGGCTTTTCAGGTGTGCCTCCATCAGGACCGGCAATACCGGAAGCACTCAAGGCATAGTCTGTGTTGAATACGGAACGTGCACCGTCAGCCATCTGAATCACTACCTGACTGCTCACTGCTCCAAAATTGACAATATCGTCGTGATTAACTCCCAGCGCAACTTCTTTGGCCATATAGTCATAGGCCACTACTCCACCCATGTAATAAGCCGAACTTCCTGGAACGCTTGTTATCAGATGTGAGATATACCCGCCGGTGCAGCTTTCAGCCAGTGCAAGGGTTTTGTGGTTGGTTTTGAGTAATTTGCCTACCACTACTTCCAGTGGCTCATCGCCCTCAGCGTACAAATCAGCCCCTAGCAATTCGCGTAATTTTTTGCTTTGAGCATCCAGTATTGCCTTCAGGTCTTCATTTTTTTTGCCTCTGGCGGTGAGTCTCAGCCGTACAGCGCCAGCCGATGGCAAATAGGCTAATTTCAGCTGTGGTGGCAGATTGAGTTCCCAGTTTTCAAGTCTTTTTGCGAGTATGCTTTCCGGAATTCCCTGTGTGTGAAAAACGGCATGGACAATCTGATAATCGGGTGTCAATTTCTCCCTGATAAAAGGCTGAATGTAGGATTCAAACAGGGCTTTCATTTCGTAAGGCACACCCGGAAGGGAAAAATAGTAAACTCCATTTTTTTCAAATTGCATGCCCGGTGCAGTGCCGTACATATTTTTCAACGGGGTACAACCCGATGGAAGCCAGGCCTGGGAAGCATTCAGTTCGTTGACTTCCCTATCCAGCTTGGTAAAAATGTTGGTAATATGTCGAAGGGTCTCTTCGTGAAAGATCAACTCCTGGCCGAAGTATTCAGCAAGGGTTTTTTTTGTGATGTCATCGCGCGTTGGTCCCAGACCTCCGGTCAATATTACCAGCTTTGTATCTGGATGAATGGAGTCAAGCGCTCTGAAAATTTCATCTCTGTTATCACCTATGGCTCTGCGTTGTATCACTTCGACTCCTGACTCATTGAGCTTTTGAGCTATCCAAGCCGAGTTGGTATCGATGACCTGTCCTATGAGCAGCTCATCGCCAATGGTTATGATTTCGGCCAACATCAGCGGACAATTAGTTTTTTGGAAATTCCTGAACCAGTTACGAGAAAATATACACCCGGGGACAAAGATGCCGGAATTTGAAGTTCCTGAGTTGTTTGGTTGTTTAAATTTTCAAATTCTGCTACAACTTGTCCTGTTATGCTGAGAAGTTTCACCTTCTGTCCCAGCTCCAAAGGAGCTTCGAAAATCACGATTCCACCGCGAAATACAGGGTTTGGATACACAGAAATCTCGGATGGGGTATTCCACTCATCCTGTCCGACCACCACATCCAAATTGATATCATCTAGATAAAAATTGTTGCCTCCACCGGATGTAAATTCCCATTTAAACATGATGTCCTCCGGAAAATTTGAATAGATCCCCAAAGGAACTGTTACTTCTTTCCACTCGCTGTTGTTGGTCGGCACGAAGGAGCCGGTAGGCATATCCGGTGCCGTGATGATTTGATTGCCTAAAACGGCTCTTCTCAGAATCCATGTGCGGCCGCAATTCAGTGAAATGTAAAACCGTAAGGCATCGTTGTTAGATGGATCTCGACGGGCGTAAGCATATCTGAAGCGCATCGTCAGATTAGTGGAAAACCTTACATCGACGGTAGGTGAAATCAGATTGTGCACAGTGCCTGCCATTGTGTCCGCATTGAGTATCCGGGCAGAGCGCAAATCATTGTAGCCTGCATTGGTGGCAGTAGTCCATGAATTTCCGGTGTTGTTTACGTCTTCAACAAACCAGTTAAAACTGGGCAACCAGGTGACTGAAAAATCTTCTTTCAGGAAGTTGCCGAAATTTGCTGGTTTGGGTCTTACTGTTATGTACTCATAATTCTTGAAAGTACTTGTGCCTGCGGCATTGGTCAGTGTGAGCTCTACTTTGTGCAAGCCTGGTTGATTGAAAATGACACTCGGGTTTTCATCACTGCTGGTAGAGGGGGTGCCTCCTGCAAAAGACCACGTACGCGATAAAGCCGGTCCACCGGCTGAGATGTCGATAAATTGTAATGTGTCCCCCAGACAAGCTACTCTGCGAGGAGCAAATCCAAATGCCTTCGGAGGGCATTGAGTGTTGTTGATAAGACCCACTCGCTGCAGATTGGCCTGTGAAACAAGTTCTGCTCTGTGAGCAAAGGTTGAAAGTACATTTCGCATGTAATTGCGCTGGCCAATGGTGAAAATGTTCATACAGTTGTCATTGGCATAATCCATGTAATTTTCTATCATATCGGGCAAATCGGGAACATCATTGGTGCAAGTATTCTTTTGTAAGTCGCATCCAAAGCTTTCATTAGCAACCGGAGGCGTGTCAGCGATATCGTCACCGCCAAAGCATCCGCCGTCAAAAGGGTGCTTGAGCCCGAGGAAATGCCCTACCTCATGGGTCAGGGTTCTGCCTCTGGTATTGGAAGTGCCGATGGTTCCTACTCGGTCGTGCCTGATGACAATTCCGTCATTTATACCGGGCTGATTAAAAAAGGGTCTGTAAGCATACCCCAGAACCGTACCTTGAGCGGGCTGATTGGGCAGTTGTATGTTTTTTACGACCCATATGTTCAGATACCTGCGGTTATTCCACATAGAGAGGTTCTTGACATTGTCATTGGCATTGTTAGTTAGATTGCTAAATATTCTATTGATCCCATCTGTACAATTGCCGAATGGATCGATGCTGGCCAACCTGAATTCTATCTCAACATCTGCTCCTAGAGGCTTGAAGATCGGTCTGGTATTTACAGTATCATTATTTCTTCGGCGAAAATCATCATTTAGTGCTCTTATGGCGTCCATGATTTGCTCCCTGGAGATGTTGCTGACAGCATCATCATAAATTACGTGAAATACTACAGGAATGATGATCAAATTATTTTGTGTGCGCTTGTGGATCATTTCATATTCCTGAGCTCCCTTGGCCAATATTTGGTCGTATTCTTCGATGAGTTCTTTCAGAGAAGGATTGTTGAGTACCAATTGTTCGGTCATATGATTGGTGCCACAGCGGTGAGGAAAATTTACCTGAGCACTTATCAGTACTGGCAAAAAGAGGAAACAAGAAACTATTTTCTTCATTATAAGTGTTAAATAATCTTATCTTTTTTACAAATTTAGAAACTTAGAAAGGATAGAAATCATTTTGTTTAAAGTGTTAACTGATTTTAGCATAGTGTGAATTGTGTGCATAAAGGTGCTGGTAGTAAAGTTTGGTATTTTTGTGTTCGGGCTTTGATAGCTCGGGATCAACTTTATAGAGATTGAAAGCAGCCTCGCGCGTAATCTGAATAATATCCTGGTCGGTAGCGAGATTGGCAATCTTTAACCTTGCCAATCCACTCTGTCGGGTGCCTGAGATTTCACCCGGGCCTCGAAGCTTAAGGTCTATTTCTGCAATTTTAAATCCATCATTGGTCTGGCACATGGTTTCAATTCGCACTTTGGCATCTGATGAGATTTTATTTCCCGTCATCAGAAAGCAATATGATTTTTCAGCCCCTCGTCCAACTCTGCCTCTCAGTTGATGTAGCTGAGAAAGTCCAAAGCGTTCGGCATTTTCAATGACCATAATGGTAGCATTAGGGACATTGACACCTACTTCAATGACGGTTGTGGAGACCATAATGTTGCTAATTCCTTTGACAAATCGGTCCATTTCATGTGCCTTTACATCAGGAGGCATTTTGCCGTGTACAACGCTGAACTGGTAGTCTGGTAGGGGAAATATGCGTTGAAGGCTTTCGATACCCTCTTCCAGGGCTAGTAAGTCGAGTTTTTCCGATTCTTCGATTAGCGGATAAACGATATACACCTGACGTCCTTTGGCTATTTGCTGCTTAATGAATCCATAGAGTTTAAGCCGATGAGCTTCAGTGATGTGATAAGTGGCCACCGGAGTGCGCCCGGGCGGCATTTCATCTATGATGGACACATCCAGATCCCCGTACAGAGTCATAGCCAAAGTACGAGGTATTGGGGTGGCCGTCATCACCAAAATGTGAGGAGGCAGTCTGTTTTTGCTCCAAAGTTTAGCCCGCTGCTCCACACCGAATCTGTGTTGTTCATCAATGACTGCCAGCCCGAGGTTTTTAAATCGTACAGAGTCTTCGATCAATGCGTGGGTGCCGATTAATATTTTCAAAGATCCATCGGAGAGCATCTGACTGATTTCTTTTCTTAAGGAAGCTTTGGTATTGCCGGTGAGTAGTCTGACCTGAACTGGAAGTCCATCAAGCAACTCCGAAATGGTTTGAAAATGCTGCTGGGCCAAAATTTCAGTAGGAGCCATCAGACAGGCCTGATGCCCTGCGTCTACCGCCATAAGCATACTAATCAATGCGACTAAAGTCTTACCACTTCCTACATCGCCTTGAAGTAAGCGATTCATCTGATGACCTGAGGTGACATCAGCTCTTATTTCCCGTAGCACTTTGATTTGTGCATTAGTGAGGTTAAACGGGAGCTTTTCTCGATAAAACCTTTTGAGAAAGTTTGTTTTTTCATGGAAAACAAACCCTTTTTGGTTGTGCTTTATAAACATTTTTTGCCAAACCACTGAAACCTGGATAAAAAATAATTCTTCAAATTTTAACCGAAGTTTCGCCTGATGCAGGTGTTCCTGAGTAGTTGGAAAGTGAATCTGAGTAAATGCTTCCTCCCTATCAATTAAATTAAATTGTTCGATCACACTTTGAGGTAAAATTTCATTCCATTTGCCCTTGACGATTTCAAGGGCATTTTGAAGTATTTTTGAGATTCCTTTTGAGTGGAGCCCAATGGCAGAGAGCTTTTCAGTAGTGGAATAAATCGGTTGAAGCTTGCCAAAGGAAACTGATACCTGTTCACCTTTGACCTCCAACTCCGGGTGAATAAAAGAATAGCTTCCGTTGAAGTAATTTGGCTTTCCAAACAAAACATACTCTAGATCGGGTTTTATAAATTCTTTAATCCACTTAAATCCGTGAAACCAGGTAACTTCAACCGTTCCTGTAGCATCGTAAAAGAATGCAGAAAGTAATTTTCGTCCGTTCTTGGTTTTATTTTCTGAAAGCCCCCTAAATTTACCAATTACCTGATAATCAATATCATTACTTCTTATTTCTGATATGGTATTGAAGTTGGTGCGATCTACATATCTAAACGGATAGTACATCAGAAGATGTTCCAAGGTGTGGATATCAAGCTCTTTTCGGAGCAATTCCCCCTTTTTAGGACCGACACCTTTGATATACTCAACGGGCGTTTTAGCAAGGTCAAAGTTCAAATTCTGCTGATTTTTGCAAAATTGTGTTTTTCAACTTCGATTGATTAGAAATTGTTTTAGTTTTGGAAGATATTACAAATTAAGTTGCAATCTAATCAGAAAACAATTGTGAGATATCTACTGGCAAGTATTTTTTTTAAGGTCTCAGGATGGAAGTTGAAAGTATCTGACTATAATATGATAAAAGGGACCGTAATGGTGGCAGCTCCACACACTTCCAACTGGGATTTTCCCATTGCTTTATTTGCTTTCTGGAAGATGAAGATTCCTTTCAGGTATTTTATAAAAGACACCTACACCAAATCGATAATCGGTTGGTTTTTCCGATGGACAGGTGCTATTGGTGTAAATAGAAAAAAAATGAAGAACAATCTGGTGGAATACGCTGCCAACCTTTTGAAACAAAACCACGATATGGTGATTTTAGTGCCGGCTGAAGGAACGCGTAAACGAGTTGATCGATGGAAAACAGGTTTTTACCATATTGCTCAGCTGGCCTCTTGCAATATAACGCTGGGATTTGCTGACTATGAAAAAAAAGAAACCGGAGTACTGAAAGTTCTCAAACCCACCGGCAACTTTGAACAAGATATGAAAATCATTGAGGAGACGTATAAAGACGTTAAAGGGAAATATCCGGAACTTTATAATCCCAAGATTTACTGAGTTTTTTGTTTTCCTTAAGAACTTCTCTCTGATATAAAAGGACCCCTTCGGAATTTGAAAATTTCGGTTTTTCATCAGCATTTTCAGGGGACAGATTAATAGAAAATACCACAGAGAATTACCCGACGGATGATGTACTTTTATCATAAAATTTTTCTCCCCAAAATCCAATGCCTTTTTCTGCAATGGAGTCAGAGAGAATTCTGGTCTGGCAAGAAAGGCGAAATCCGGCTTGTAGGCCGTTTTTAAAGGGAGGAAAGTTTAAACGCCATTTTTCTTGTCGGGTGGGTGGAGTATATAGTCCGTCCACAATTTTTATAGCACAGGTACCACAGGTCCCTATTCCACGGCAATTAATGATTTCAGCTGCATAATTGTGCGGGGACACCCCATGTTTGATGAGCTGATTTCTCAAGGTTTTGGATTGGTCAATTTCAATTTTTTTGCCTTTAAAGATCAGAGTGGGCATTGTAATTTTTTTATTTACGACGCTGGCAAAAAAGGAATTGTTCATCTGTATAAAGGACGGAAAGCATTTTTAAAAAATTCTACAGAATCGGCTTTGAGCTTTTAAAGAGAATTTTTGATAAAGCTTACCGCATAAAGCTGTTTCTTGTCAGCTGGTACACCCAATGAATAAAACATAATCACATTTGACCGGGCCGTAAGGCGCTTGCAGTGCCCAATAAATGAATACGCTATCTTGTAACACTTCATCTAAGCCACGTCCGATCGGGCTATTCCATCGCGTAGCTTCCTGACTCTTAAACCGACAAAGGCTACGCCCGGCAAGAAAACTATCTCGACCGGCAATCCCTGCATAATCAGGATGCCAATAGCCTCCTGATCGAAGGGCAGTAGTCCTCAGAGGCCGGACGGAGCCTGCGGGCCTCAACCAGTGCCAAAGGCCTGTGAGGGTGGGAGCCTGTTTCCGGAATATGTGCCGGTGAAGGGCAGCCCGTCTGAAGACCGCGCAGAAGTGTGAAAAAAGAGAAAAGTGAATAAAGGGAGATGTTCAGGTGCATGAAAAGGGAAGAGATGAAAGGGAAAGGCAAGCTATAGGCAATGGGTCCGGGATGGCATTGGATAGGCCGGAAATTGGGGGATTGGCGGGCTTGCGGAGCTGAGCGAGCCGGTAGTTTTAGCACAGGGAGGCCTGATGCAGGCGTGGTTTTGTGGCTAATGAAGCAATTGGAAAGCGGGTGTGTGCGGGATATGGAAGTTCAATAAGGAGTGGTTACGCGGAGGATTGTAAGGGAGTGGGAGCCGGATTATGGGTCGGATTGGTCGGTTGAAAGGTTGGAATGTGGTGGGGGTGTGGACTTGCAGGGGGGAGTACTGCGTGAGGGATGCGGAGGGCGCCCGCAGGGCGGTGCGCAGCGCAGCGGAGCACGGGAGCGAAGCGCACCCCGGAGCAGCCCGACCCCGCGCGGAAAGGCCATCAGGCCGGCGCGCGGGGGCACGCCCAAGGGAATGAATAGGAGATGAAAGAAAAAACCCGGCTTTGGTGCCGGGTGTGTAGTAAAGGATTTGCTGATGTGCTATACATGCCAGTCATCGGGTTTGCGCCAGATGCTGGAGAGGATGAGTTCGCGCATGTAAAAGAACTCTTTCGGCATTTTGTCGTACATGGTTTCGAAGAGTTCCTGGTGGGAGAGGATTTCGGCTTTCCATTCTTTGGTGTCGATGCGCATGACTTCTTCGAATTGTTCTGGGGTGTAGTCCAGTCCGGTCCAGTCGATGTCTTTGTAGCGGGGCATCCAGCCGATGGGACTTTCTACGGCTGAGGTCTGTCCGCTGGCGCGCTGGAAGATCCACTTCAGGACGCGCATGTTTTCGCCGAAGCCGGGCCAGAGGAATTTTCCGTCTTTATCTTTTCGAAACCAGTTGACGGCGAAGATGCGGGGTGGGTTTTTGAGTTTTCGGCCGAAATTGAGCCAGTGGTTGAAGTAGTCGGCCATATGGTAACCGGCGAAGGGGAGCATGGCGAAGGGATCACGGCGGACTTTACCGATCTGACCAAAGGCGGCTGCGGTCATTTCGGAGCCCATGGTGGCTGCGGAGTAGACGCCGAAGTTCCAGTTAAAGGCCTGGTAGACGAGGGGGACGGTGGTGCTGCGCCGGCCGCCGAAGATAAAGGCTGAGATGGGTACGCCGGAGGGGTTTTCCCATTCGCTGTCGATGGCCGGATTTTGGCTGGCCGATACGGTAAAGCGTGCATTGGGGTGGGCGCAGGGTTCGCCTGAATTGGGGTCATGGACTTGTCCTTTCCAGTTGATGGTGCCTTCGGGCATGGGCCAGCCGATGCCTTCCCACCAAACATCCCCATCAGGGGTAACGCCTACGTTGGTAAAGATGGTATTCCGGCTGATGGTAGCCATGGCGTTGGGGTTGGTGTGGGCACTGGTTCCGGGGGCTACACCGAAATAGCCTGACTCGGGGTTGATGGCATAGAGGCGGCCGTCCTCGCCTTCGCGTATCCAGGCGATGTCATCGCCTACGGTGGTGACTTCCCAGCCTTCCAGTCCTTTTGGTGGGATCAGCATGGCGAAGTTGGTCTTGCCACAGGCGCTCGGGAAGGCAGCGGCTACGTACTTTTTGGAGCCTCCCGGGCTTTTGACGCCGAGTATGAGCATGTGTTCAGCGAGCCAGCCTTCGTCGCGACCCATAACGGAGGCGATGCGCAGGGCGAAGCATTTTTTGCCAAGGAGGGCATTGCCGCCGTAGCCTGATCCATAGGACCAGATGCTGCGTTCTTCGGGGTAGTGGACTATGTATTTGACTGTGGGGTTACAGGGCCACTTGGTATCCTGCTGGCCGGGTTTCAGGGGTGCTCCGACGGTATGTACGGCCTCTACGAATTCGCCATCGGCTCCTAGTTTGTCGATCACGGCTTTGCCCATGCGGGTCATGATGCGCATATTGATAACGACGTATTCGCTGTCGGTGATCTGCACACCAAACTGTGAGAGGGGTGAGTCAAGCGGACCCATACAGAAGGGTATGACGTACATGGTGCGGCCCTGCATACTGCCATCGAAGAGGGGCTGCAGTATGGCTTTCATTTTTTCAGGGGCCATCCAGTTGTTGGTCGGGCCGGCGTCTTCTTCCCGGAGACTGCATATAAAGGTGCGATCTTCTACGCGAGCTACATCTGAGGGATCGGAAAAACACGCATAACTCCCGGGTCTTTTTTCCGGGTTCAGCGGTATGAAAGTACCTTTTTTGACAAGGGCATTGCACATAGCCTGGTACTCATCTTCCGTTCCGTCACACCAGTGAACTCTATCGGGTTTGAGCAATTCCTGCATTTGGTGAACCCAGTTGAGCAGTTTCTTGTGTTTTACGTCTTTGGAATAATCGCTCATTTTAAAAGTGTTTGGTTACTAATCCGTGTGATGAAAGCTGAAGCCGGAGCTTCAAATTTCGCGGCTAAGGTAAAATTGAAACCTGCTGGTAGTGCTGATAATTGTCAATTAAGAGGGATAGGTGCATGCAGAAATTTCCAAAACTTGCTGAAATGTAGGGAAATAAAAAATCCCATGGCTCAATCAGAGCTACGGGATTTTTAGTGGTGATGTGTTGTGACAGATTAAGCTTTTTGCTTGAGCAGCTCCTGGTCGATGGCTTTTTTAAATACATTTTTTGGAAGGGCTCCCGGTTGCATCATGGGCAAGCCTTCCATAGGGATAAAAAGGAAGGTTGGGATGCTTTGGATGCCAAATACTGCGGAGAGTTCTTCTTCGGCTTCTGTATCTACTTTGTAGATATCGATTTGATTTTTGTATTCCTCGGAGAGCTCTTCCAGGATGGGTGCTACCATGCGGCAGGGGGCGCACCAGTCTGCATAGAAATCAATAAGTGCGGGACGTTGACCTTTGTATTTCCACTCTTTTTCTTTTGTATAGTCAAAGATTTTTTCTTTAAAATCTTCGGTGGTTAGTTTTATGGTTGCCATTTAGTTTGATAGATTAAAATTTAGTGTAAAGAAACGATGCTTATAACAAGGATTGCGTAACTTTTGTTGCACACCTGCCTAAGGAATATTTAATTTCATTTTTTGGTACAAATGTTCCGGGCGGTATTTAGGCTGTTATTCAGGGATTAAAGGCAAAGGGGAAATGGCGGATAATGGGGTCTTTTCCGGGAATGAGCCATACGACGATAAAATCGAAACGGACTTCGTGATCGAGGTTTTTCCATTCGAGATAGGCTTCGGAAGCCTCGGCATAGTGGGTCATTTTTGATTCGTTAAGGGTTTCGTAGGCCTCAGGGACCGGATAGCCTGAGCGTGTTTTGACTTCGGTAAATACCAGAAAGTTTGCATCGAGGGATATGATATCGATTTCGGCTTTGTCCCAGCGCCAGTTTCGCTCGAGAATTTTGTGGCCTTTTTTAAGGAGGTATTCGGCTGCTAATTGTTCTCCTCCTTTTCCTGTTTTGTGATGTAGTGCCATTGCAGTGACCAGGTTTGTTGCGGGGAAACGTCGAGGGTAGCCATAGCTCCGTGAATGAAGGCTCGCTGATCGCGATGATGGCCTATATTGGCACCGAATGCTACCGGAATGCCCATGGAGGCGAAGTGATGGAGAAATATTTCGTGTACGGTGTAGCCGAAAGAAACATCGTGGTCGCGAATGGATGTAAAGGAGCCTACTACCAGACCTGCCAAGTGTTGAAAAGCACCTGCTCTCCGAAGGGCATAGAGCATGCGGTCAATGTGATACGAGTATTCGTCAACATCTTCGAGGATTAGTATGCTGTTTTTGAGGTCCGGGAAGGAGACAGAGCCCAGGAGTGAATAAAGAACAGAAAGGTTGCCACCGATCAGGTGACCTACGGCAGTGCCCGGGATACCATCGTCTCCGAAAAGTTCACCACGGCCCGTAATCAGTTGTTGAAAGATGGAATGGATGCTTTCCGGAGTGTTGTCTTTGAAATTGATAAGCATTGGTGCGTGTAGGGAAGGCATTTTCTGGCTTTGCCATAGATGAGCCAATATACAAGTGATATCGCTAAATCCGACCAGCCACTTTGGATACTTATGCAATGGGCTGAAGTCGACATGGTCGATGATACGGACACATCCGTAACCTCCTCGTGCCATAAAAATGGCTTTGATATCAGGCCGGGCAATCGCATTGGTAAGTTCTTTTGCACGGTCAATGTCTGGTGCTGACCACTGAAGGTATTTGGTAGTGAGGGTGTTTCCAGATTCTACTTTCAAACCATGTGATGTCATGATTTCGACGGCTGCTTGAGCTATGGATGTATCTATGGCCCTGGCCGGAGCATGAAGAAATACTTTATCCCCTGGCTTAAGCAGAGGGATTATTGGTATTGTCATGGCAGTATAGGTGTGCTAAAGGGATATGATACCTTCGATTTCTGAGGCTTTTTTATACCTTTCGACAACGCTTTCGGCAGAGAGCATCATTT
Organism: Schleiferia thermophila; assembly: GCF_003337435.1. Taxonomy (GTDB): domain Bacteria; phylum Bacteroidota; class Bacteroidia; order Flavobacteriales; family Schleiferiaceae; genus Schleiferia; species Schleiferia thermophila. The sequence continues at coordinate 45,594 of NZ_QPJS01000001.1, read as the reverse complement.
CTTTAGCTGATATGGTGATGTATTTGCCTTTGGAAGACCTGCGCATGCTGATGTTTGCTTCTTGTGAGTTAAACAGGGATTGCACTCTTGCGATAAGTTTGTTATCGGCTGGTACGATAAATTTGAAGTAATACACCTGAGGCCAAGGCTCTTTGCTAAGCAGTTCCATGAGTTTATCGAAATTGTATTGTTTTTTGGCCATTCTCAGGAATAATTTATCTTGCAAAAATAAAAAAGACCTTCTGAACTGAAGGTCTGGAGATAGTGTGATGTAGCGGGGCTTATTTTCTCTTTTGTTTGGTTGATTGCTGATTTTGAGCGGGAGCTTGTTGCTGGTTGTTTTGAGCTGGCTGGGCTGAGCCTGCACTGGGTGCTGAAGGACCAGTACCTCGGATATCGATAGCTGGCATTGATTCCAGTTGTTTTTTTACCAGGGGTAAGATGTCTTCTCCATTTTTGAAAAAGAGCAATCCATTGCCTTGACTTGAATCAAATACATAGGTATATCCGTTGCGATTGGCCACTTCTTCAATGGCTTTTTGAGCTTTTTGGGTGAGTGGCTGGAGGAGTTCTTGCTGACGTCGAGCGAGATTTTCCTGATTTTCCTCGGCATATTCCTGGATTTTTTGTTGCATTTCCTGGATTTCGCGGATTTTTCTTTGTCGTACAAGGTCGGTATAGCTGGCAGCTTCTTTTTCGAATTTTTGGGCTTTTTCTCTGAGCTCGGTTTGCAATTCGATGAGTTCGTCTTCCATCTCTTTTCGCATTTTTTCCATTTCTTCCTGAGCCAGTTTGTACTCAGGCATGGAGCGGACGAGCTCTGTGAAATCCAGGTGTGCAAATTTTTGTGCGTTTAGTCCGGCAAGAGAAAAAATGCAGACTATTGCGGCTGATAGGGTTTTTCTGATCATGACAATTGGTATTTATGGTTTTTGTTTATAAAATTCATCTGTAGCCTAATTTATTGAGCACCTCGTCTGAAATATCAATTTTGTCGCTGAAATACAAAACGATCAAGGCATTGGATCGGTCTATCACCAGGTCAAATTTTTTTTGGCGGCTTACTTCCTGAATGGCGTTGTATACCTGGTCTTGAATGGGTTTCACAAGGCTTTTGCGCTTTTTAAAGAGCTCGCCTTCCACACCGAAATATTTGCGTTGGGTATCGATGATTTGTTTTTCTTTTTTGGCGATAGCTTCTTCGCGTTCGCGGATCATATCGTCGGTGAGGAGAACTTTTTCGGCGTTAAGAGTGCGCTGCAGGGCCAGAAGTTCGCTTTTCAGCGCCTCTATTTCGCCTTCAAACTGGGCTGAAAGTCGGTCAAGCTCCATTTGAGCCTGATTGTATTCGGGAATTTTTTTTAGGATGTATTCTGTATCGACAATGGCAATTCGCTGAGTCTGACCGAGGAGACCGCCGATTGTCGCAAAGAATATTGCTATAAAACTAAATTTCAGCAGTTTACCGTTTTTCACAAGGCAAAGTTACTCAGATTAAAATTGCTGTCCAATGATAAAGTGTGTTCTCCAGCCGGAGGGTGAGGAAAACCCGGGCATCGGATCAAATCCGTAGCCAATATCTATACCAAGCAGCCCAAACATGGGCATAAAAATTCTGATTCCGGCACCTGTACTTCGGTACAATTGGAAAGGCCTGTATTCGTTGAACGAACCGAAATTGTTGCCGGCTTCAGCAAACAACAGGGGCCAGATCTGAGCACTGGGGTTGGGAGAAATCAAAAATCGCAGCTCGGCAGTGTATTTGCTGTAGAGCACACCTCCGTTGCCCAACTGGTTGGATCCGGCTACTCCTGAGGGAACTATGGAATTGTTCATATATCCTCTGAGGCCGATAATTTCTCTGCCGTCGAGTACGAAATTCTGCAAACCATCACCCCCGACGAAGAAGCGCTCAAAAGGACTCAAACCTATGGTACGGTTGTAGGCTCCCATAAAACCCATTTCAGCGTGGGATGAAAGGACGAGGTTTTTGTAAATTTCGGTGTACCAGGTGGTATTAAACTTAAACTTGTAATATTCAAGAAGAAAGAATTTTTCCTGAGGTGTTGCATCTGTAAAGTCGCGGCCCGACAAAAGTGAGTACGGTGGGGTAAGTTTTAGCGTAAAGATGGTGTTAGAGCCTCTGGTGGGGAAGATGGGCACATCGGTATTGTTTCTGGTCAGCACAATTCTGTAGGAGAAGTTGTTGGAAAATCCGTTTCGGAAGTTGGGAATGCCAAGCTCGAAATTGTCAAGGCGGTAGTGCTGGAATTCCAAAGCTTGATAGAGGGTGAAGTAGTCGTCGGGCCAGCGGAGGCGTCTGCCAAGTCCTACTGTTAGTCCGGTAATGTTTAATGCCTGTCGGAGGGGGTCGCCGATACGGCGGCCTCCGAAGTTTTGCACAGAGTGATAGCCTGATATGGTGAGAGAATTGGGTCGCTTACCTCCGAGCCATGGCTCGGTAAAAGAGAAGGAGTAATTCTGGAAATATCTGCCTGTACTCTGTGCTCTCAAATTGAGTGTTTGCCCGTCGCCTGAGGGTAAAGGTGTCCATGCTTTTTTGTTAAAAATGTTCCTTGCGGAGAAGTTGTTGAAGCTAAGTCCCAGAGTACCGACAATTCCAAGACCACCTCCCCATCCTCCCTGAAGTTCCAGCTGACTTGTACTTCTCTCAACGACAGTATACTCAACGTCTACAGTGCCAGTTTCGGGATTTGGTACGGGATTGACATTTAGCTGCTGAGGGTCAAAAAAGCCTAGTTGGGAGAGCTCTCTCATGGTGCGTTGAATGTCGCTTTTTCTGAAGAGGTCGCCTGGTCGGGTTCGGATTTCGCGCATGATCACGTGATCGTTTGTGCGCTCATTACCTGATACCGTCACACGATTGATGGTGGCTTGTCTACCTTCCCGAATTCGCATTTCCAAATCGATGGAGTCATTTTCGATCAGTACTTCTACGGGAGTCAGATTAAAAAACAGATACCCGTTGTCCATGTAGAGCGAGTTTACGTCGTTGCCGTTGGGGTCGGCATAAAGTCTTTCGCTAAGTCGTTTAGCATCGTAGGGGTCGCCCTTTTTGATTTTGAGTACAGAATTGAGCACCTCTGATGGATATTTGGTATTGCCTATCCAAGTGATGTTTCTGAAATAAAATTTATTGCCTTCCTCTATGGCGATGTAGATATTGATGAAGTTTTCTCCTGGTATTTTGTAGATGGAGTCCTTGATAATGCGTGCATCTCTGTGGCCAATTTCCTGGTATTTATCAATTATTTTTTCCAGGTCTTCCCTAAACTTTTCATCAATGAATTTAGAGGTTCGGAAAATATTGAAGCTTCGATGTCTTTTGGTTTCTTTCATGGTTTTGCGCAGCTGACGATCGGTGAGTGCATTATTTCCGATTAAGTAAATGTCGCGTATTTTGATTCGCTCCCCTTCGGTAATGTTAAATCCTAATATCACGGCATTGGACTCAGCGGTGTCTTTTTCGGTGACAATTTCTACTGAGGCATCGAAATATCCTTTCTCTTCGTAGTATTTTAGGATTTTATTTTTTGATGTGAGTATCAGATTGTCAGTTACTACAATGCCGCGATTGAGTTTGAGTTCTTCGCGCAGTTCGTCTCTGCGGCTTTTTTTTATTCCGGTGATGTAATATTTGCTCAGTCTTGGGAGGTCTTTCAGATAAATTTCGAGATAAATAATGCGACCGCTTTTTCCGGTTACATAGATTTGGATGTCCTCAAAAAGTTTTTGTTTCCATAGATTTTTGATGGCGCGTGTTATTTTATCGCTAGGAAATGTAACGCGGTCGCCTACATTGATTCCTGCGATGAGCAGCACCAGATTATAATCCAGGTTTTCGGCACCGGCAAGTGTAATTCCGCCAATTTCATATTCTAAACCTTCGATGATGTCCACAGGCTCGCCTGACTGTGCGCGCAAAACGTTGAATTGTAAGATGTTAAAGATTAAAAAAAGCAGTGGTAAAGTCAGATTATGAGCCCGCTTATATTTATGTATTTTCATTTAGTTGTTCTGATGTTAGTCCAAACCTTCGTTCGCGCTTTTGATATTCTGCGATTGCCTGGTAGAGGTCTTCTTTCGTAAAATCAGGCCAAAGTTTTGGAGAAAAATACAATTCCGTATATGCTAACTGCCAGAGCAGATAATTGCTGATACGATACTCTCCGCTGGTTCTGATCAACAAATCAGGGTGAGGCATTCCTCTGGTATAGAGATAGTTTTCGAACACTTCTTCGGTTATATTTTCTGGCAACAAAAAGCCTCTTTGCACATCTTCGGCGAGTAATCGGGTTGCTCTCAGAATTTCTTCTTTTGAAGAATAGCTGAGCGCCAGGGTAAGCGCCATTCGGTCGCCTTCTGATGTAAGCTGAATGACTTCTCTAAGCTGCTTTTGAATCTCGTTGGGAAGCAGTGCAATTTCTCCTATGGCTTGCAGTCTGATGTTATTGTCCAGTAAAGTAGAGAGCTCTTTTCGGAGCGCTCTGACGAGAATTGACATCAGGGCTTTTACTTCGGATTTCGGGCGATGCCAGTTCTCTGTGCTAAACGCATATACGGTAAGGTATTCGATACCAATCTCTGCGGAAGCTGTGGCTATTCGCCTTAATGCATCAACGCCATTTTCATGGCCAAGGGTGCGAACCAATCCTTTGGACCTTGCCCAGCGCCCATTGCCATCCATAATGATGGCTATGTGTCTTGGAAGACGATTTTTATCAAGTGAGATAATGGTAGAATCTGATGTTTTCTTTACTGTCTTGTTTACCAACCCCGGGTGCATTTTTCGCGCGACGAAGATAGTTTGAATATTATTTTAAAATTTGAAAAGACATACCAATCGTTGTTGTTTGGATTTCCCCTAAGTCTATCTGTTGTATCATATCTGATAATGGATCTATTGCTCAATTCAGCTGCCACTGGTCCTCTGATTTCCGCAAGCTCACCAGCATCGACATAAAATCCGCTTACATCATCGAGGTAATCCGTAGCAGTACGTCGGAATCCTGTTTCCAAATACACATTGACGATGGGAGATAGCGCAATGGTGTAACCAAAGCCAAAGAGGATAAAACTACTGGTCTCTGGATAGATCCCAGTATTGCTGAGGAGAGTTCCCTGTCCTTCTGTACCGAGGGGTCTCAATTTGACCCAGCGGTTTTGGTACCAGGCTTCCGGATAAAAGGCAAAGATTCCATATCCTAGAAAGATAAATGGGCTGTGGTTTTCTCCCTTTTTGAGCGTGACCGGGAAAAAATTGAAGTTTACTCTTCCACTGGCTTCGTACACAAAGCTTCGGAAGCTGAGATTTCTATTTTGCCTCCATTGGATGCTGCTGAGAGCATCATCATTTGAAACAACTCCGTAAATACCTGACAGCTCAATGGAATAATGAGGGTCAATGCCGTAAATGGCACTTGCACCGATGTTGTAACCTTGCGGTACATGGATGCCATAATGCCCCACATCTCCGATGAAATGCGACATTCCACCGGTAAAACCCGCACCTATAAATTGCCCAATGGAGGCTTTTGAAATCGATAAAAACAGTGTAAAAGTCTGAATAAATTTTTTCATCAAATGCTATGATAACGATGTCATTTGCCAGCTTATTTTATGTTTAATTGCGCTTATCAATGCCCCAGTAGAGTTTTTCCCTCAGAATTCGGTAGTAAGGATAACCTTCAATCTGAACCAACGAAAAGGTAACTCTGGCCTTTTGGATAATGATGTCTTTGCCACATTCAAAATTTTGAGTCCTGGAGTCGGTTGCTACCAGAAAGTGTTTTTCCCGGGCTTCGATCTGCAAACGGATCTGCGATGCATCCGAAAGTATTACCGGGCGGACATTCAAATTGTGAGGTGCAATGGGTGTGATTACAAAAACTTCACTTTGAGGGTTTACTATCGGACCCCCGCAGCTCAGGTTATAGCCAGTAGATCCGGTCGGTGTGCTTATGATAAGCCCATCAGCCCAGTAACTGGTTAGAAACTCTCCGTCGATCCATGCGTGAATGTTTATCATCGAGGCGGTATCTTTTCGGCTAACGGTGACTTCATTCAGTGCAAGATGGTCTGCTGCAAGTGAGTTAGAAGCATGCCTCACAGCCAGCATTGATCGCTCTGAAATTGAGTATTTTCCGGTGATCAACGCCCTGAGTGCCGGCTCGATTTCATTTTTCGATACGCTCGACAAGAATCCCAACCTTCCCAGGTTGATCCCGAGTACAGCTATACCACTTCCTGCTGTAAGGGTAGAAGCCTCGAGTATGGTTCCATCGCCACCAAGGCTTATCAAAAAGTCTGGCCTTTTAAGTATGAGCTCTTCTTCGTTTTCAAAAACTTCTTTGGTGTAGGATTCAATTTTCAGGTCCCTGAGAACTTTCATCAGAGGTAAGTAGATACTAAATTTAATGTCAAACATCTGCAAAAGGTCAAAAAACCTCTGCACATAGCCCCTGGCATCGCCTGGAATGTTGATCCCAAATACAGCTGCTCTCAAGAATAAACAAGTAGGCCGCGAAATTACATTTTATCCATTAATGAAATAGGCGAAAAAACTTATCGATCTTCAAACCACTCGTACCAATCCCCGCAATTACAAAAGGTTATTTATTCATTTATTGGAAAATATATGTACAATTGGAGACAATTCAGAAATTTTTTTATCTGTGACCCTTCATAGCTGCTTCATAATCCGGGGCTTCCAATGCCTCCCACCAACCGTGTACATGTTGGGTTTTCAAAAAATGTAACCAATAGGATTTTCTTGTATTCGAATCAAAATGGATTAAATAGTTTTTATACTGCCATATGTGAAACACATTGAGACTAATCAACGCCAAAAGAACGAAAATCAAACCCAGTCTAATTGGTGTTATAAACCTAAACAGTAAGTACCAAGTAGCTGCCATGGGCACCGCCAGTAGAGGCAGCATATCAATAAGTGACCGTTGACTGTAGCCTCCCCCATACCACCAGCACCACCAGCTAAAAGTGATGTACAAAAACGACAACACTACCGTCGAAAACACCAAAGACGCACCGGGATATCTGTGCCACAGCCATGTAAAACCCGGAATGACGGCTACCAGTGCAGGTGAATACACAAGCCAACCCTTCCTCCAGCTCAACAAACCATCGATTATTTTAGGGTCGTTGAAGAAAAACTTCTCTTCGCCATAAGAATATACAAGCAGTCGACCCTCAGTCGTATACCAATAGTACATCTGTGGGATCAATACGATGATAACCATCAGAACAACGACCATCGAATGCATGGGCAACTTTCTCATCACCATAGAAACTTTTTTCGGTCCCTGATTAGCGAACAAAAAACCCAATCCGGCCGGAAGTAGAACCAAGTTCACTGGTCTTACCCAGATAATCAAACCAGCAATTAGGCCCATAGCTACTGAAAGCTTTTGTGAGGGTCTGTCAATCCACTTCATACTCAAATAGAGCCACAGGGAGAATAGCGAGAAGGTATACGCGTGTGACATGGCATTTTCGACTGCAGCATAGTAGAAAAGATTGGTTCCAAAAAACACTGTAAGCAAGGAGAGAAAAGTTGCCAGGTGATTTTTTACCAGGCGGAAAACCACCTTGTAAAGCACAAAAAAACCTATCCAGAGATAAATAAGCACATTGTACTGAAGCCCGATTCTGTAGGGCAAGCTCAAGCCGTCGGGGCTAAAATCATTGCTTATCGAAGCAAATATGTGTGAAACAATAATTCCAGGCAGGTATAAAAAGGCCAGACCTCCGGTCATTTTTTCACTTTTCTCACCTTTGTATGTAAAAATCTCCATACGGTTGGAATCTACGTTCCAAACCCTTAGATATGGGTCCCCTTCAAAAAGCACTCCTTTGATGTAACTGTAATAATTGCATACATCCCATTCGATAATGGGGCTATATGTCCATCGCCTGTCGTATGTAATGTACACAATTAGGAAAACAGCAATCAGACTGGCAGGCCATGCCGGATGATGGCGCAGTTTTTCGAGCATCAGAAAGCCTGATTAAATCTCCATAGTTTTAATATCGCCTTCTACAATCAAGGTGCCCTCTGTGGCTTTGCGAACTGTTTCCACACTCACACCAGGCGCCAGCTCGCGCAGCTCGAAGCCTCGCTCTGTGATATCGAGAACAGCCAGATTGGTGACGACTTTTTTTACACATTGCAGACCTGTGATGGGAAGTGTACACTCTTTCAGCAGTTTTGAATTGCCATATTTGTCCGTATGCATCATGGCTACTATGATGTTTTTGGCACTCGCAACCAGGTCCATTGCTCCTCCCATACCTTTTACCATTTTTCCGGGAATTTTCCAATTGGCGATGTCTCCTTTTTCAGACACTTCCATTGCTCCGAGCACTGTAAGATGGACATGGCGGCCTCGGATCATAGCAAAAGAGGTGCTGCTATCGAAGAATACTCCTCCCGGAAGCACTGTCACTGTTTGTTTACCAGCGTTTATTACATCCGGGTCTTCTTCTCCTTCATAGGGAAAAGGTCCCATTCCTAGCAAGCCATTTTCGCTCTGAAAAACCACTTCAATATCTTCTGGCACATAGTTGGCCACTAAGGTTGGAATCCCGATTCCCAGATTAACATAATATCCATCTCTGAGTTCACGAGCTATGCGTTTGGCAATCTGTTCTTTTGAGAGCATCTTAATATAATATTTTTCAGGGGTAAAGATACTTTTTCTGTTTTTGAAGCTCAGAGGTCCGGGTAATTTTCTATGAGTTAAAAAGGATCCGTTTGTAGCCCGAAGATATAACTGTACAAGTGATCAACGGTCTGTGTTAGGTCGTACATCTCGGTATCCAATGTAAGGTCGGGAGCCGCAGGCGGATCAAATGGCGCTGATACTCCCGTGAAATTACTGATGAATCCTTTTTTCGCTTTTTGATAAAGTCCTTTTGGGTCTCGTTTGCTGCATGTTTCTACCGAGGCTTTTACATGGACAAGGACACAGTGTTCGGTACCAATAATCCTGGTGGCCAGCTGTCTCATTGGCTCGCGCGGGGTGATAAGTGCTGCTATAGCCCAAATGCCTTGCCGCCTGAGTAAGTCTGCCACATGGGCTGCGCGCCTTACGTTTTCCAGTCGGTCTTCATCAGTATAGCCAAGGTTGCTGTTAAGACCCTGGCGTAGATCATCTCCATCGAGTACCACAGCTGGTATGCCTTTTTCTGACAATCGGTTTTGAAGAGCAAGGGCAATCGTGCTTTTTCCAGAACCGGGCAGTCCGGTCAGCCATATTACCTTGGCCCTCGACGCCTTGGAAATTTCAGACATTTGCCATCATGTGATTGAGAAGGCTTTCAAAAATCAATCTGCCATCGGTATTGCCAAGCTCTTCATCGGCAGCCCTTTCCGGATGTGGCATCATACCAAATACATTTCTATGTATATTGGTCACCCCGGCAATGTTGTTCACCGAGCCATTTGGATTGGCATCCTCTGTGATATGACCCTCAGGATTGCAGTATCTAAAGAGCACCTGGGCATTGTCTTCTATTTCTTTTATTGTTTCAACATCTGCATAGTAACAGCCTTCACCATGTGCAATAGGAATGTTCAATACTCTGTCCAAAGGAATTGAAGCGTTGATAGGTGAAACGTTGTTATCCGCTACAATAAATTGATTTTTACATATAAAGCGGTGAGAAGTATTGTGAATCAATGTACCTGGCAGCAATTGGGCCTCGCAAAGTATTTGAAAACCATTGCACACTCCCAACACATAACCTCCTTTTTTAGCAAATTCTGTCACCTCGTTCATGATGGGGGAAAATTTGGCAATGGCACCACTGCGCAAGTAATCGCCATACGAAAATCCTCCCGGCAGAACAATCATATCCACACCCTGTAGGTTATGGTCTTTGTGCCAAAGCTTAACGACTTGCTGACCGAGAATATTCTTAAGCACATACACCATGTCTTCATCACAATTGCTTCCTGGGAATACTACTACTCCGAATTTCATTGGAAAAAATTTCAATGGCCAAAAGTAAGCAGCAGTCCAATTATCTGCACTCATTTCAAAAGTCACCGGTAGATACAATCATGTTCCCGGATAAAGACAAAAAACAATTCCTGTGATGCAAGCATATATAAATATGAGACTATTTGTAAAATGGCACATCTGCTAAAATTTACTGAAAGAGGTATTTATTGCCCAGCAGGAGATTTTTACATCGACCCCTGGCTTCCGGTGACAAGAGCTTTCATCACCCATGCACATAGTGATCACGCAAGGCAAGGAATGGGATGCTACATCAGTACCCCTATCACCGCTGCACTTATGAAGGCCAGGATTTCAGAGGATATTTCCGTTACGGCCTTGAATTATGGGGAAAAATTGACCATCAATGGAGTATCGGTAAGCCTACATCCTGCGGGTCACATTCCCGGAAGTGCGCAGATACGCATAGAAAAAAATGGGTATGTGGCCGTGGTGAGCGGAGATTATAAAACTGAGCCAGACGGATTATCAATCCCTATCGAACCTATCAGATGTCATGAATTTGTAAGCGAATGTACTTTTGGCTTGCCCATCTTTCGGTGGAAGCCATCTGAAATTTCTATTCAAGAAATAACAGACTGGTGGATGACCAATCAATCCCAGAACAAAAATTCTGTTTTAATTGCATATGCCCTGGGTAAGGCCCAGAGATTACTCAATGACCTTGCCGGGGATGGACGCATAGTGGTGCACGGATCGATTTACCGCATGAATGAGATACTCAAACATGCTGGACTTCCGATTGCATCTTGTGAAAAGATTTCCGAACTGAACAACAGGGTAAAAGACAAAAGCTTACTAGTACTGGCACCTCCCTCAGCGATAGGAAGCACGTGGATCAGGCGATTTTCACCCTTTAGCCTTGGAATTGTATCAGGTTGGATGGCCATAAGAGGAATCAGGCGAAGAAGGGCGGCCGATGCAGGATTTGTGATCTCCGATCATGCCGATTGGGACGGACTCATTCAGGTAATTCGATGTACAGGAGCCGAAAAAGTTTATCTCACCCATGGATACTCAGACCCATTTGCCAGATATTTACCCAAAATAGGAATACAGGCCGAACCCGTTCAGAGCCAGTTCTATGGAGAGGGTGAAGATCTAGAAGTTAGGGAGCCAAAGGTTGATACATGAAATTTTTTATTCTTACCTTCAGCACATTCTTTTTGTTCAGTTTCATGGGTTTTTCCCCCTTAAAAAGCCAAAGATTGATGTGAATCCTGTAAGAACCGGAACTATGCGTAAGATTTGAATATCTCTGGAATGCTTTGGCCTTTGACACGTCCGGCAACTTCAGACCATGCTTTCGGTCAAGGTAGTAAAAACTCACTTCGCCCCTGTGTTTGGCCAATATAAATGTGTGAAGGTTTGACTTTTTACTCAATTCAAAACGGTGTAATTCAGGAGTATCGGCCAAGCTATAATGGGCAAACTGAGCGTTTGGGTTATCTGGCTGACCCCATCTGGAGACTTCCACATCCGACTCATTAAAATGGGATTCCTCGTTTTCGTTGAAGGTAAACATTCCTAGTACTGCCTGCGGATGTAGTTCTCTAGCCAGGCCTTCAACTTCAAATAAGAGAAGGCCGTTTCCAAAAATGGTAAGGGAAAAAACTTCTGCACAGCTCCACAAAGAATCAACTTCTTCGATCGAAAGTACCAGATCGCCTGATTTGGAAATCGATACATTCCGATGATCCATGCCAAAGTAGTTTGGACCCGGTCCTACAGGATTTTCTTTTCGCTTCACCTGCCAGATAAATCCCTTCCAATCAAGCCATAGGCCATCAAATCCACCGGCCTTCTCTTTTCTACTGGCAGCAGTGATCAATACCATCAGATAAAAGCAGCTCGTCAGTAGATGACCTTTCATTTCGGAGTATTGTAAAGCCGATTGCAGCTCTCAATTTGAGATAAAATTTCATTGCGACCTCTACCATCCAGAGATGAGGTGACAATATGGGAGGGCAGTTCTTCCCAAAATTGCAACATAGCAGAATGATACTGTATCAAATTGGTATTGAGCTGATTTTTGCTTAGTTTATCAGCTTTTGTAAATATCATTGTAAAGGGGAGCTGATTCAAAGCCATCCACTCCATGAATTCCAGGTCAATGTTTTGGGGTGGTAATCTGGAGTCAATTAAGACATAGGTATTAACCAGGGATTCCCTTGAAAGCAAGTATTCATGGACAAGGCCGGAGAATTTATTTCTCATACTTCTGGATACCCTGGCAAACCCATAGCCCGGCAGATCTACCAGATACCAGGCATTGTTGATAAGAAAATGATTAATAAGCCTGGTTTTTCCAGGAGTGGATGAGGTTTTAGCCAGATTTTTTCGCTGGCATAAACTGTTGATTAGGGAAGATTTGCCCACATTACTCCTGCCGATAAAGGCATATTCCGGATAGTTTGACTTGGGAAGTTGCTTTACACTTTCACTGCTTTTGATGAATATGGCTGAATTGATGGTCATTTCATCAGCCGGCATTGGATCTGACGATTACCTTTTCGAGCCATTTTTCCAATATTTGGTTGAATTCCAATGGCCTTTCCATCATGGCTGCATGTCCACATTCGGGAATCCAATACAGATCGCTGTTTGGAAGCAAGTCATGAAATCTTTTGGCTACATCAGGAGGAGTTACATTGTCGTTTTCACCCCAAATAATACAGACCGGAAGTTTCATATTTACCAGATCTTTGGCCATATTGTGGCGAATGGCTGATTTGGAAATAGATAGCGTACGCAGCACTTTATTTCTGTCGTTTACAATAGAGTATACCTCATCGATAAGCTCCTTGGTTGCGACCTCTTTGTTGTAAAAAACGTCCTTTGTTTTATTGGCAACATATTGATAATCACCTCGTCTGGGAAAAGAATCACCCATCGCATTTTCATAGAGACCTGAGCTGCCTGTAAGTACCAGGGAATGTACTAATTCAGGATGATTTTTAGTAATGATCAAGCTGATATGCCCCCCCAAAGAATTACCAATGAGGGTGACCGGGGCTATCTTCAATTCTTTAATAAAATTTACTACATAGGATGCCAAAGAGCTGACATTGGTATTGAGTAGTGGTAGGGTGTACAGAGGTAATTTTGGTATCAAAACCCTGTATCCTCGCCGGCTGAAATAGTGAAATACATCGTCAAAGTTGCTCAACCCCCCCATCAAACCATGTAGCAAAACAAGCGGATGACCTTCGCCGGCTTCAGCATATTCAAATTTACCGGAATTTTTTGTTTCTATCGACATTTTGTGTATATCGCTTTGAGGCTGCAAAAATAGAATTTTGTTTTTCACAGATTATCTCCTGCTTATGCCATCGAAATAAATATATTAAAAAAATGTTAGTCTTCATCGTCCTTCGCTTCCTGCATAATACTTTTTTGCCGTTTAAGAAGTTCCAATCCTTGATACAATCCTAAAAAACAAAGTTCCTTGAAGTTTAGAATCAATTTAAATAACAAAAAGCATCGAAAATTGTGATAAAGGTTAGATTTTTCGAAATTCGGGTCATTTTAGTTTTGCCGGTGTAAAGGAAATGAAATCTGAAGATGCAATGAAGTATCTGGCAGAAGAGAAGTCATGTCAGGGATTAAACGACTTTTTTGTTTTTGGTATTAACTATCATAAAGCCTCTGCTGAGATCAGAGGCACGTTTGCCATCGGTGCTCAGCAAGCGGAAGAAATTCTATCGGAATCATTTACAAATGAAGCCGGCGATATCATTATCCTCAGTACTTGTAACAGAACGGAAATATACGGTCTGGGCAATCCTCACGTCCTGCTAAGGCAGGTCGCTTCTTATTTAGGACAGGCCGAAGAGACCTTTTACAAGTATGGGTATATCCTTACTGCTAAAGCAGCGGTAGCCCATTTATTTAAGGTTGCTTCGGGACTGGATTCTCAAATTCTCGGTGACTTTGAAATCGCCGGACAGCTCAAACAAGCTGCGAAATTTTCAAAAAAATACGGTAGATTAAGCAGTCTGACCGAAAGATTGGTAAATTATGCTCTGCAAGCCTCAAAAGAAGTAAAATCGCAGACACAGCTATCGACGGGGACTGTTTCGGCTTCTTATGCAGCCATTGAATTAATTCAGGATCGCTGCCAAAAAACAAACCCATCCATCTTATTGATAGGTCTTGGGTCTTTTGGAGAAAATGTGGCCAAAAACATTCTTCATTATCTTCCAAAAGCAGAACTTACCATCTCCAACAGGACTCAGACAAAAGCTGAGCATTTTTCCCGGTATCACCCCTGTTCAGTGCTTTCGTTTGAAAAAATCAATGAACAACTCAACCGCTTTGATATCGTAATCAACACAGCTGCAGTAGAAAAACCCATCCTCAGCCGGGAAGAAGTGAGCAGAAGTGGTATTTTCTTCTTGGATATGAGCGTTCCTGCTGGTATCTCTTCGAATGTAGTTGAAAAGGGTTGTCAATATTTTAATATTGATGACATATCACAAATTTTGGATAAAACGCTCGAAAAACGCAAAGCCGAAGTGCCTAAAGCCATGCAAATTATCCACAAGCACATCATGGAGTTTGTGGAGTGGCACAAAATATATCTTCAGAGATGGCTGATTCATAGGGTAAAAGATTTTCTGTACCAGCTCGATTGCGCAGAATCCTACGTATCAAAAGAAAAAAAGGTACAGAATGCGGTAAATCACCTGGTGATTAATTTGAAAAAAAATGACTTCAAAGGATGTCACTTTCTGGGCGCTATTAATGAATATCTTAAAAACTAATTCCACCGGAACCTACTCTTCTGATTAAAAAAGGAAAAAGCCATCCCCTGGAGAAAATGGATGGCTTATTCAGCTTTTTACGGAGTCTTCAATCTACATTAATCCACATTATCATGGAGAAATGAATTATTGGTCTTAAGTTCTGTTGAATTTCCAGTACCGCTTACAGAAAATCTGCTTTCGTCTGATTTTCGGGAGTAGAGTTCTTCATCGATACTGATACCTCTGCGCTTGTAGGCTGGCTCTACTTCTAACTCTCTCAACTTCTGTTTTTGAGTTCCAAATCGGAAATTATAAGCTCGCACTGCTTCGGATTTGATTTTATTCATTCTTTTGAATCCCTCTTCTATAGACATTTCAAATACACTGGCTTTGGTGGTATCTGAGGCATTTTGGAGAGGCTCTGATTTTTTATCTACTTTTTTCAGTTCGATACCAAAGTGTATTTCTGTATCTTCCTTAGATGAGACATAAGAGCTGTTTTGACTACTTACCTCCTCTGCATCTTCTAAAGTATATCTTTGAATGCCGGGCCTTTCAGTGGCATCAGAATCTGGAGCATGCACTTCTTTTTTACCCTCTACGGCCATCACCTTGCTGATGGGTACTTCGAAATCAAACTCAACGATTTGGGTATCGGTCCCTTGTTCGGTGGTATAGAGCAAATCAACTTGTTCCGCATCTTCTTTCAGTTCAAAAATTACTTCTTCGTCACTTTCTGTATTGAGCACTATCTGATTAGTAGGAGAGGGTTGCTGTGGTTGATTGGCTGTTGGTGAATTTTTTTGATCCTCCGCTGGAATTTTTTCTTCAAAATCCAACAAAGTGGGTTGTACGTCTTCTTTTGAGCTAGATGATTTTTGATTGATCCCGCCGGGTTTTTTGTTTACTTCAGTTAAATTTTTAGGTTTTTCATTTTCATCATCATTTAGTACAAATATGGTTTTTTTCTCTTCTTTTGGTACTATAGAAGTATATGTATCTCTTGAGAATCCAGTTGCAATGACTGTAACGGAGATGTCCTGTCCCAGACTTTCATCCTCGCCCAGTCCCATGATGATGTTGGCACTGCCGCCTGCCTGCTGTTGTATGTAGTCGTTGATATCGGCAATTTCATCTATTGTAACATCGCTGGAGCCATTGATAAGCAACAGTACATTGGTAGCTCCCTTTATGTGATTGTCGTTGAGAAGTGGAGAGTCGAGAGCTGCCCTTACGGCTTTTGCTGCCCGGTCAGTACCACTTGCTCTTCCGCTACCCATGATGGCGGTACCGCTATCTGAAAGCACGGTCCGAACGTCGCGCAGGTCTATGTTGATATTGAAATTTCGGGTTATGACCTCTGCTATCGACCGTGCTGCAGTGGCCACTACTTCATCCGCTTTGGCAAATCCTTCCTTCCAACTCAGGTTGCCGTATATCTCACGCAATTTATTGTTGTTGATAATGATTAGTGAGTCCACGTATTTTTTCATTTCCTCAATGCCGGCTTCGGCTTGCTGGAGTCGCACCCTGCCTTCGAATTGAAATGGAGTGGTGACGATTCCTACGGTTAATATTCCAAGACTTTTTGAGACTTCGGCAATCACTGGTGCAGCACCTGTGCCAGTGCCACCTCCCATGCCTGCAGTGATGAAAACCATCTTTGTATCCTGAGACAGGAGTTTTTCGATTTCAGCGCGACTCTCTTCAGCAGCAGCTTTTCCTACCTGAGGATTAGCACCTGCACCCAATCCCTCGGTTATATTGGCGCCAAGCTGCAATTTGATAGGAATGGGGCTGTTTTCTAGATGTTGCTGGTCAGTATTGCATACGGCGTAGTCAATTCCCTTGATGCCCAGTGAATACATATAATTGACGGCATTTCCACCGCCCCCACCTACTCCAATTACCTTGATGATGGAGGATTTATTTTTGGGTAGGTCAAAGTTGAAGGCTTCATTTAGTTCCATATCTTTCTGTTTTTAAGCTTTTACATCGTTATTCAAAAAGTCCATGAGTTTTTTTACCCAGCCGTCAAAGACACTAGCTCTTTTCGTTTGTCTGTCTTCTGCTTTGGGAGGGTGGGGAGCATCAGAAACTTCTTGAGTTTCTGACTCTTCTTTTTTGCCGGTCATTTCCTCGGTAGAGGTGACAGTGGGATGTTGCGCTTCCCGCTGGCGCTTTTTTTCTTCAACCTCTTGATATTCAAGGCCTTTCATTACCAGACCGATGGCGGTAGCGTAAGCTGGAGAGGCCAACTCCGGATAGTTGTTTTGAGCCAGGTGCTCGTTGGGATAACCGATGCGTGTATCCAGACCTGTGATGTAGGAAGTAAGCTGCTTCAGATGTGCAAGTTGAGAGCCACCACCAGTGAGCACGATGCCGGCAATCAAGCGTTTTCGTTGCTCATTGAAACCGTAATTTTTGATTTCAACAAATACCTGCTCGATAATCTCGCTTACCCGGGCGTGAATGATTTTCGAAAGGGTGCGACGAGAAATTTCCTTGGGATCACGACCTCTAAGTCCAGGAATGGAGATGATTTCATTTTCACTATTTTCGCCAGGCCAGGCCGAGCCAAACCGAATTTTCAGCAATTCGGCTTGTTTTTCTATTATGGAGCATCCCTCTTTGATATCTTCAGTAATGATGTTGCCTCCGAAGGGAATTACAGCAGTATGGCGTATGATGCCGTTTTTGAAGATGGCTACATCTGTGGTACCCCCACCGATGTCGACCAATACTACACCAGCTTCTTTTTCTTCTGCTGTAAGCACGGCCTCTGCACTGGCCAAGGGTTCCAGTGTAATCTGCTGAAGGGTAAGACCGGCACTGACGATGCAGCGTCCTATGTTTTTTATTGAGGCCATGTCGCCGATTACAATGTGGAAGTTTGCCTCCAGTCGTGAACCATACATTCCTCTGGGCTCTGTAGTTTCAATATTGCCATCGATTTTGAATTCCTGAGGGATGATGTGAATTATTTCATCGCCTGGAAGCATGTTCATTTTTTGAACGTTGGAGATCAGATTATCGATATCACTTTCTCCTATTACCTCATCGGGATTATTGCGGACAATGTAGTCTCTGTGCTGCTGCGAGCGAATGTGCTGACCTGCAACTCCAGCCACTATCTCAGAAATTTTTAATCCTGAACGAGCTTCGGCTTCGCTCACTGCTTGTTTTATGGATTCTATTGTTTGCGTAATGTTGGTGACTACCCCGCGACTTACTCCCAGCGATTTGGCCCGTCCCATGCCGAGAATCTCAATTTTTCCATGTGGATTCTTACGGCCAATCACTGCTACAATTTTTGTAGTTCCGATATCGAGTCCTACTGATATTTTTTCATTATTCATACTCACAGACAACTTGTTTTTCGAAGTTTAAATTGATCTTCTTTATTTTTTTATTTGAAATAGTGGGATAGAAATATTGATAAAATGCTTTTAGTCGCAAGAGTTTTTGTTCTATATTAACAGCCTTTCCAAATTCTATCGACTCAGTTGTTTCATAACTGTAGGCTGTAATATTGTCATTTGGACTTATGTAAAAGCCGCTGAAAAAATCTGCATGAAACAATTGCAATTTCCACGTTTTTAAAATAGCAAGAACATCCTGTATGTTTTGGTCATTTACTTTGCCAGAAAGAATAGGAACTACCGGTGTATAATGTGGCGATAAGGGGAATTTATCCCCATTGTAATCAATATAATATGAATGATTATCTGCTTGAACTCGCATTATTGGTATTTTTGGTAATACACGTATATACAACTCGCCACTTAACGTGAAAAATACCTCTGATTTTTCTACCATTTTGTGATTGTCAATTAAATCTTCTAACAACTGAATGTTGAAAGATTTTTTGTAAAACGGATGTTTTAAAGGCACCTGGTTATTCACCACTGAAAGAATATCTTCACGGATAAGAAGAAAGTTGTTTTCAAATTGTTGGATATCGATGGTAGTTTTTACACATTGAATTTCATCCAATTTATCGGACGAGAATGCCGAAATGGTCAAATAGACTCCGGTCATTACAAGTATCAAAAACCATTTTGCCTTTACTTTAGTGACCTTCATCGAGTATTAGTTTTATTGTATTTACATAATCACTGATATTTCCTGCTCCTGCCAGTATGACTACATCGTTTGTAAAGTGAAAATTTTTTATCTCACTTTCAATACGGGTCAATTGAATCAGATGCTTATCCGTTATGGTCATATTGTCATAAATTAACTTTTCGGAAATACCCTCAATTTTTTCTTCTCTTGCCGGATATATTTCAGTGAGCAAGACTCGGTCTGCAAGGCATAGGCTAGTCGCAAAATCGAGATAAAAATCCCTGGTACGGCTATAGAGGTGTGGCTGAAAGACAATGGTGATTTTTCGGCCAGGATAGAATGCCCGGGCCGAGGTGAGTAAAGCCCTGATTTCTGCAGGATGATGGGCATAGTCGTCGATTAGTATAACTTCTGGTCGGGAAAGCACAATTTCAAATCTGCGTTTTACGCCTTTAAATGTTTTAATTCCAGTAGAAATTTCAGCTGTTTTTATGCCATAGAGATAACATAAAGCCGCGGCTGCCACCGCATTTTCCACATTGTGAAAGCCTGGAACTTGAAGGTAAGTTTCCAAAACCGGCTCATCAAGGAGATGAAGAGAAAAGTGAAATTTTCCGTCATAAATTTTGATCTGGTCAGCATAGAAATGGGCTGACGGTTCGCTTATGCTATAGGTATAATCACCTGCTACGGGTAAAGTGGCCTTTACCACCAGTTTTCCATGTTTTCTGGCCACTTTGGCAAACTCAATAAACGCCTGTCGGACACCATCTTGATTGCCATATACATCGAGATGATCGGGATCTGTAGATGTAATGACCGACCAATCTGGAGTAAGCTGCAGAAACGATCTGTCAAATTCATCTGCTTCGACCACAACCGTATCTTCAGTGCCGACTAAAAAATTTGTGTTGTAATTGGCCGAAATACCCCCTATGAACGCACTGATATGCCTTCCGCTGCGCTTGAGGATATGAGCCACCAGGGCTGTGGTGGTTGTTTTACCATGCGTTCCGGCTATTGCGATGCTTTCAGATGATCTGGTGATCCAACCGAGCAAATGCGCCCTTTTCACAAGCGTATATCCTCTTGTTTCGAACCAATTGAGCTGTGGATGAGTGGATGGAATAGCCGGTGTATACACCACAAGGGTATCATTTGCATTTCCTATTTTATTCATTGGAATATCTTCTACCCGGTCCGAATAGGTAATGGAAATACCTTCCTGCTCGAGTTCCTGTGTTAGGTTAGATTTTTCGCGGTCGTATCCTGATACCACAGCCTTCCGGGTATTGAAATACCTGGCAATTGCACTCATGCCAATGCCGCCGATACCAATGAAATAACAGTATTTGAAATCGTCGAGGGGAAGGTTCATGTCTGAAGGTATTTTGCGATGTAGTCTACAATTTGTTTGGTTGCATCAGGACGGGCAAATTGACGAATGTTCTTTTCAAGATTTTTTCGTTTTTCCGGGTTTTTGATCAGATCATCGATTACCGACGGCAGCGAATCCAGCTGATCTTCGGTCACCACCACAGCAGCACCGCTGTTGCCAAAGGCCATAGCATTTTTGTATTGATGATTTTCGGCTACATTAGGCGAAGGTATCAAGATACAGGCTTTTTGCGCCACTGCCAGCTCTGAAAGAGTACCTGCACCAGCTCTTGAAATTACCAAGTCAGCTACAGGATACAGCTGGTAAAGGTCAGGTATGAAGTCAGTGAGGTAAAAACCTTCCATATTGTCAGTATACTTGATGCGATACCGGTTGTAGTAGAGCTTCCCGCAAACCCAAATCAGGTTGGCTATCGGCAGAATGGAGTCTGTAAAGCGATCGATGGTTTCGTTGATTTTGGCTGCGCCGAGACTACCTCCAACCACCAGTAAGGTGGGCTTTTGTACATTAAGCCGGTAGCGCTCAGCAATACCCGATGGTATTTCATTGGTTTTGAGAATTTCCTGGCGTACGGGATTGCCTGTTACAACAACCTTTTGAGGAGGAAACTGTCTGTCCATGCCTTCAAAAGCAACGAAGACTTTTTTAGCAAATCGTCCGGCAAGCCTGTTGGAAAGGCCAGCAAATGAATTTTGCTCCTGAACAAAAACCGGTAATCTCATCAAACCTGCTGCAATCACTACGGGCGCGCTGGCAAAGCCCCCTGTACCAATGACTGCGCTGGGTTTAAACTTCAAAAGAATGCTGAAACATCTAAGCAGGCTGTAAATCAGTTTAATAGGTAAAATCAGATTTTTAACGCTTAGCGATCTCCTAAGTCCGGTAATGGGTAAACCAATGATATCAAAACCTGCTGCCGGCACCTGTGTCATCTCCATGCGATTTTTTGCACCAACAAACAGAATGCGTGCATCAGGCCATCTGTGTTTGATTTCTCCGGCAATTGAAATGGCCGGGAAAATGTGACCACCAGTGCCACCTCCACTAAGCAGGAACCTCTTCTCTTTCATTTGCATCATCATTGGAAATAGCAATGGTTGAATGCGGCTGTTCAGACCCTTCCTCTTCGGCCTCATCAGATGAAAACCTACTTACTGACTGCACTATACCTATGGCTGCACAAGTGGTCCAGATACTGCTGCCCCCGGCACTGATCAATGGCAATGTTTGCCCGGTAACTGGCAATAAATTTACCGCAACTCCTACGTTGATCAACGCCTGAATGACGATGCCAAAGCCTGCCGACACGACCAACAGGCTGCCAAAAACTGAACGACTTCGGGTGGCTATCAGCAGGAAGCGAATCAGCAGAACAAAGTAGAGAAATAGCAGTATAAATGCACCAACAAAACCATATTCTTCGGTAACTATGCTAAATATAAAATCGCTGGATGACTGTGGCAGAAAATACTTCTGAGTACTCTTGCCGGGGCCTGTACCTATCAAACCACCATTGGCAATAGCCATTTTTGAACGTTGGACCTGATAACTCTCCTCAGCATCGCCAGATACAAAATTTTCAATCCTCGATTTCCAGGTATCCACCCTATTGGGCATCAGCTCAGGAAAGGTGACTACAGCAGAAACAAAAAGTCCAAAGGACACTACTCCAAATCCGATCAATGAAACTACATACCTGCCCGGAAAGGGTGAAATCATCATCAACAAGATGCACTGAATAAAAATCAAAGCCGCCGTAGAGAAATTCGCTGGAAACACCAATCCTACAACCAGAAATACCGGAGCAAATACCTGAGCAATTGCGCTTTTCAGATTCCAGTCTTTTGGGTCTTCTTTCTTTGAAAGTGTACGGGACAAATACACCAGAAGGATAAGCCCTGCAATGACACTGCTCTGCAAGGTGATCCCAAGCATGGGTATCTGAATCCATCGGCTTGCATTTGCATTGCCTATGGTATATCCTTGGGAGAGGGTGTAAATCAGCAATACAATAGCCGGGAGTATCAGTAGTACTGAAATAGGAGCAAAATACCGGTAGTGAATGGTATGAAGCATCCAAATAATTAACCAGCCCATAACTATGTGCATAGCGTGACGCAACAACAGCGAAAGAGCCGTGATTTTATTGTTCCACTGCAAATTGCTGCCAGCGCTGTATATGCTCAGAAAGGAAAAAATGGACAGCAGAAATACCACTATCCAAATAACCTTATCCCCTTTTAGTTTAAGCCGATTGAAGGAAATCATGGGCTTTTCTTACTTACAATTGCCGAACCCAGAATTTGAATTGATTGCCACGGTCTTCATAATTTTCAAACAAGTCAAAACTGGCACATGCCGGAGAGAGCAATACAGCATCACCTTTGGAGGCGAGACTATAGGCAGTTTTTACGGCTTGCTCCATATTGTGAGTATCGGCTATTACATCTACCATACCTGTAAACTCATCGAGCAGTTTTGAATTGTCTTTACCCAGGCATACGATTGCTTTTACATATGTTTTTACCAGGTCGTGCAGTGCAGAATAGTCATTGCCCTTATCCACTCCACCCGCGATCCAGACGATTGGTCGTTTTATGCTGCTGAGCGCGTAAATCACAGAATTTACATTCGTAGCTTTTGAATCGTTAATAAACTCAATACCTCCAATGGTAGCTACGCTCTCCAGGCGGTGCTCCACTCCTCTAAAGTCTGAAAAAGCTTCTTTGATTTTTTCCTGCCTGATTTCGTGAATGCGCGCTGCGATGGCTGCTGCCATGCTATTGTAGGCATTGTGAGTGCCTTTGAGCTTGAAGTCTTTGATGATCATAGTGTCCATGGTATTAATTTTTACGATGAATTCGTTTTCATTAAGTAGATATGCTCCTTCTTCCGGCTCTTTGAGAGCGCTAAAGGCAATTTTCCGGGATTGTATGGCAAATTTTGGCAAGTTGGTCACAGTAGCCTCATCATCAGCACAATACACAAATACCTGATCAGGTTTTTGAGACTGAGCGATTCGGAATTTTGAAGCGATGTAGTTTTCGAATTTGTAATCGTAGCGATCGAGGTGATCGGGTGTAATGTTGGTGAGAATTGCGATATCTGGTGCAAACGTATAACAGCCATCCAGCTGAAAACTACTCACTTCCAAGACATATGTCTCGTACTGCTCGTCATGCATCACCAGCTCGGCAAAGCTGCGACCTATATTGC
Organism: Schleiferia thermophila; assembly: GCF_003337435.1. Lineage (GTDB taxonomy): Bacteria > Bacteroidota > Bacteroidia > Flavobacteriales > Schleiferiaceae > Schleiferia > Schleiferia thermophila. The sequence continues at coordinate 22,099 of NZ_QPJS01000001.1, read as the reverse complement.
CTCCAATGCCTGTACGGATACCAGCTGTTGTGAAGATATGACCTGTAAGAGCCGTGGTTGTGGTTTTTCCATTGGTACCAGTGATGGCCACGATGGGTTTTGTAGTATACCAGGAAGCAAATTCAATTTCGGAAATCACCGATACGCCAGATTCCAGTGCCTTTTGGACCACGGGGCTTTTATCTGGTACTCCGGGACTTTTTATCACCACATCAGTTTCTAGGATTTTTTCCAGTTGGTGAGTACCCTCTTGGCAGGCAATCCCATTCTGCAAGAGTTTTTCTTTGTACTTGTCCGATATGCGCCCTGCATCGCTCAGATACACAGTCATGCCTAGATGACGGGCCAGCAGTGCAGCACCGGTGCCGCTTTCCCCGGCTCCTATTATGGCTATATTTTGGATTTCGCGCGGTGCTTTCATCTGATTTTCAGTGTTACAAAGGCAATGACTGCGAGCATGATTCCTACTATCCAGAATCTTGTTACGATTTTAGCTTCGTGATATCCCTTTTTCTGGAAATGGTGATGCAGAGGTGCCATCAAAAAAATCCGACGTCCTTCCCCAAACTTTCTTCGGGTGTATTTGAAATAACTGACCTGCAAGACCACAGAGAGATTTTCGACCAAAAAGATTCCGCAAACGATTGGAATCAGGAGCTCCTTGCGCACCGCTATGGCCAGTGTAGCAAGAATTCCTCCCAATGCCAGACTCCCGGTATCACCCATAAAAACCTGCGCCGGATAGGTATTGTACCACAAAAAGCCTATACACGCTCCTATCAAAGCAGCCACAAAGACTACCATCTCACCGGAATTGGGAATATACATAATGTTGAGATAATCAGCGAAGATGATCGAACCTGACACATAGGCGAAGATGCCCAGAGCTACAGCGCTGATGGCAGATGTACCTGTAGCGAGCCCATCCAGACCGTCGGTAAGATTGGCCCCGTTGGATACTGCCGTGATGATAAATATGACAATGGGGATAAATACCACCCACCCCCAGGTCTCTCCATTCAGACCGGTCCATTCGATTATTTTGGAATAATCCAGTTCATTATTCTTAAGAAAGGGAATGGTTGTTTTAATGCTTTTTTTCGCATCACCAAAAACCGGCTTTTTACCCTGGTCGATTTGAGCGGTGAGGGTTTCAATTTTGGAATTGACTGTTTTCTCTTTGATAGTCACCTCCGGGTGAAAGTAGAGGGTAGTTCCAACGATGAGGCCAAGGACGACCTGACCGAGCACTTTAAATTTTCCCCTGAGACCCTTTTTGTCCTTTTTGAATACTTTGATGTAATCGTCTATAAATCCTATAATACCCATCCACACGGTAGAAACCAACAGCAAAATGACATACACATTGTCGAGCCGGGCAAATAGCAGCACAGGAATCATTATCCCACCAAGAATAATCAATCCACCCATGGTTGGAGTACCGGCCTTTAGATTCTCACCTGCCAAACCGAGGTTTCTAACGGTTTCTCCAACTTGTTTTCGCCTAAGAATCAATATGATGCGTTTTCCAAAAATCATTGTTATAAACAGTGCTCCAATCACAGACATCGAGGCTCTGAACGTAATGTATTGAAACACCCCTGCTCCTGGCAGGTCGTACACATCATTGAGATAGTCAAAGAGATAGTAAAGCATCGCCTTATTCGTTGAAGTATTGTAGAATGACTTCCTTGTCGTCAAAGGGGTGTTTTACCCCTTTGATTTCCTGAAATTTTTCATGACCCTTTCCGGCTACAAGCACCACATCACCCGGATTAGCCATGCTCAGCGCAAGCCGAATAGCCTCCTTACGGTCGGCGATCTTGTGGCATTTTTTGCGGAGATGGTAATCGATGCCTTGTTCGATTTCATCGATGATGGCCTGAGGATTTTCAGACCGGGGATTGTCGGATGTAATGATGACTTTGTCACTCCAGTCAGCTGCGACTTTGCCCATCAGAGGTCTCTTGGCTTTGTCGCGGTCGCCACCACATCCCATCACTGTGATAATCTGCTGGCTTGTTTTTATGGATTCCCGGAGGGTTTGAAGCACATTGAGCAATGCGTCGGGAGTATGTGCATAATCTACAATGGCCACTATACCGTTTGGACCGGTAATGGTTTCAAATCTACCGGCTACCGGGCTTAGCGAACTGATAGCCATCAGTGCAAGGCTATCGTCGGCACCGAGCAGAACAGCTGTCGCATATACCGCCAATAGATTATAGGCGTTAAATACTCCTGTGAGAGTGGTATATACATCAGCTCCACCAATGCGGATGGTCAGTCCCCCAATGTTGTTTTCAATTACTTTGCAGTGGAAGTCAGCCATTTGCTTTATGGCATAAGAATACCTGCGGGCGCGGGTATTTTGTACCATGATGGCTCCATTTCTGTCGTCGGCATTGTAGAGGGCAAAGGCTTTGGAAGGAAGCTCATTAAAAAGCTTTTGCTTGGCAGCTAAATAGTTGGCAAAAGTTTTATGATAATCCAGGTGGTCGTGTGTGATGTTGGTAAAAACTGCCCCGGTAAGGTGAGTACCAACCAGACGTTCCTGATGAATGCCGTGACTACTGGCCTCCATAAAGCAGTATTCAATGCCCTGTTTGTGCATCTCGGCTAAATGTTTTTGCAGAGAAAGAGCATCCGGAGTGGTATGGGTGGCCGGTTGTTCATCGTGACCGATCATCACCTTTACCGTAGAAATCAATCCGCATTTATACCCCATCTTTTTGAAAACCTCATAGAGCTGAGTGGTAACGGTGGTTTTACCATTTGTGCCCGTCACAGCAACTATTTTGATGCTTTCTGATGGATTGTCGTAGAAATTGGAGGCTATAAGCCCCAGAGCGCGTGCGCTGTTTTCGACAAAAAAGAAGGAAGTATTCGGATATTTTTCAGTATACCCGTAATCACTTTCGCAAACAATGGCAGTCGCTCCGGCCTGAATGGCTTGTTCGATAAACAAATGTCCGTCGGATTGGCTTCCTCTGATGGCCACAAACATGCTTCCAGGACTTACCAGTCTCGAATCTGAGGCGATGTCGGCTATGGTATGATGAACATTGCCTTTTACTCCTTTGAGATTCACTTTGTAGAGCAAGTCTTTGATAATCTTCACGGATTAAAACTTTTTAATTCGATTAAAACTGATCTTGACAACTGGGAACCTTGTGGCGGATATTGCCAGTTCACAGGCCCTGAACCGGTAGAGCTGACCTTAAAACCTTTGTTTTCCATAAGGGCGACGGCCTGAGCCATTGTCAGACCTACCAGATTTGGCATGACTTGCTTCCGGACATGATCTTCGAGTTCATGAGGGTCCTTTTTTGATTTTGAAAGCGCCAGGATTCGCTCAGCCGGTCTCGAGTCCACCGGCATTGAAGCCGGAGTGAGCCCCATAATGGCCGATGCCGACCGGGCTGCCACAGGTGCTGCCACCTTGCTGCCGTAATAAGCCTTATCCGGATTGGGCCTATCGACCACTACAATAATGCTGTATTGTGGTTGATCAGCTGGAAAGTATCCGGCAAAAGATGCTCTGTATTTACGACTGTTTTTCTCTTTCCAGTAGTCAAGCTTTGCAGTTCCGGTTTTACCGGCCAGAGGTACAGCTGGGTTGTATAAATGTTTTGCTGTTCCTTGCCTCACTACATTGGCGAGCAGCACCTTGAGTTTCTCCAGTGTCTGCCGGCTGCAGACTGACGAATTAAGAACAGTCGTGCCAAATCGTTTAATGACTCTTTTGCTGTTTCGTATCTCTTCTACTATGTACGGTCGTACCATCACTCCGTCATTGGCAATGGCATTGTAAACAGTGAGAAGTTGTAAAGGCGTAAAACTGGTCTGATAGCCAAAAGCCATCCAGGGCAGGGTAATACCGCTCCACTGAGTCTTATCTTCAGGGTGTGGAATCATGGGGGCAGTTTCGCCTTTTATTTCGAAATTTACCGATTTGTGGAGGCCCATTTTGTAGAGCTTATCCACAAAAGCTGATGGCTGATCTTTGTAATGCTCAAATACCAGACGCGCAAAGGCAACATTGGACGACTGTTCAAATGCTTTGGCCAATGTGATTTGGCCTGAGGACTCCAATGAGCCTTTTTCGCTGAAATTTGATTCTGTAACTATCCGGTCGTAGAAGACCCATGAACCATTGCCAATGTCGATGAGAGTATTGGTATCGGCCTTTTTGTCTTCGAGCAGAATCATAGCGGTCAGCAGCTTAAAAGTGCTTCCAGGCTCACTGCTCTCCCATATAGCATAGTTGAGTCGTTCTGCATAGTAGCCTCCTTCGGTGCGCCCCAGGTTGACCATTGCTTTTATCTTACCGGTCTTTACCTCCATCACTACGGCCGTACCATGGTCTGCTTCAAAATTTATTAATGTCTGGAGCAATTCGTGGTGTAGGATATCCTGAATCCTTGAATCCAATGTACTTACGACGTCATAGCCATTTACGGGGTCTTCATCCCATCCATTGTTGATGGGTTTCCAATGACCTTTGGCCATGCGTTGCATCCATCGCTTACCTTCTTTTCCCTTGAGCCATATATCACAGGCACCTTCGAGTCCGGTCTGTCCTCTATTGGCGCTGCTGTAGCCAATGGTACGCTCAGCGATGGTGCCCATTGGCATCCGGCGGTGCGCTTTCTGCTCCACAATCAATCCGCCTTTGAACTTGCCATGTCTGAAAATCGGAAATTGCTTAATCTGCTGGAGCTCAGAAAAAGTGAGATTTTCAAGCAATTTTATGTATCGATTTCCAGATTGCCTTCCCGCGGACAGTATTCGAGTCCATTCACCTTTGGTCTTTGAAAATTGGGCTAGTTTTGCAGCAAGTGCATCAAGCTCATTGCTCCAGATATCCCGACTTACTGCTATCGGATCGAAGTATACATCAAATGTAGGGACAGATGTAGCCAGCAGTTTGCGGTCAGCACTGTAAATATTGCCGCGTATAGGAGGAATTGTATGGTATTTTATAATTTGCTCTTCAACCTTGGCTTTAAGCTCGGGTCCCTCTACCCATTGAAGGATCACCAGCTTGTAAACGATGGCAATAAATGGCAAAACAAGCATTATTGCAAGCAGATAGATGCGCTTTTGTATTTTTTTCTGCAGGTCTCTCACTTGTTTTCTTTTAACAGGTTGCCTTTTTTGTCTATGAGTATTCTGGCAGGTGGTTCTTTACTCTCTTTAAGTCCGAGCGCTTCAGCGCGTTGTCGTACTTTACTTGGAGTGCTCAATCTCATCAACCGGCTTCGGACTTCGGTAAACTCTGCACTCAGGTCTTTTGCCTCAGCCTGCAGTTGAGCCAGCTGCTGAACTCTTTTTTCAACCAAGTGCCCACTGTAAATGCTGATCAGAGCCAAAAGGGCGAGCCAAAGCACAAAAAACCTGTGTCTGTTCCATTTGGAATCGGCCAGAAAACTGCCTTTCAACACCTCGGCTATTTTTGTTCCGCTTTTGCTCATGAACAATGGGTTCTGGTTGCTGCTCTCAGTTTGGCACTTCTCGACCTGGGGTTGGCTTTAATTTCCTCTTCTTCCGGTTCCAGTGGTTTGCGCGTCAGCGGCTTCCAGGGCGAGAGGTCGTTGCCGTAAAAATCTTTTTCCGTGCGATTTTCAAAATTTCCAGAGCGCATAAAGACTTTTACCAATCGGTCCTCGATGGAATGATAGGATATCACTACCAGCCTGCCACCGGGCACTACCAGGGCAGTGGTTTGTAGCAGCATCTCTTTAAGGGCCGCTATTTCCTGATTGACCTCTATCCTGAGTGCCTGATAAATCCGGGCCAGGGAATGATGCTCAAATCCCTTTTTACAGAAGGGAGCACAGATTTGGTTGAGCTGTTCGGTGGTCGTGATTGGGGTTTGCTGCCGAGCTCTGACGATTGCTTTAGCTATCCGGCGACTGTGAGGAAGCTCCCCATATTGATAAAAGAGAATTGCCAGCTGATCTTCGGGCCAGTCATTGATGAGGTCGGCTGCTGATCTGGGAATACCGGGGTTCATCCGCATGTCCAGCGGCCCTGAATACCGCAGTGAAAATCCCCTCTCAGCTGTATCAAACTGATGTGACGATACCCCCAGATCGGCCAGTACGCCATCTACTTGCCTGATCCCTTCCAGGCGGAGATATTTGCCCATATACCTGAAATTAGCCTGTATGAGTGTAAAGCGCGGGTCTTCTATTTCATTGACTACCGCATCAGGATCCTGATCGAAGGCAATAAGCCGACCTTCATCGCCCAACCTGGAGAGAATACCCCTACTGTGTCCTCCTCCACCGAATGTGCAGTCTACATAAACGCCGTCTGGCTTCACGGACAGTAGCTCCAGCGAAGCCCTCAACATCACCGGTGTATGATAGAGTTGAGGTTTCATGCGGTTAATTTTGAAGGTCATCTCCCAGACTTCCCATCACCTCTTCAGCCAGCGATGCAAAGTCCACTCTGGGATCGTTTATAGTCGATTCATATGCCTCCCTGTCCCAGATTTCAATCCAGGCCCCCATGGCATTGAGCACAATCTCACCCTGAATTCCGGCGTAGTTTACAAGGTCTTTTGGTATCAGCAATCTGCCGTTTGCATCGATCTCCACGATTCGCACACCGGCAGTGTACATCCGGATGAAGTCATTGTTTTTCTTTACAAACCGATTCAGCTTGTTGAGCTTTGCCATGATTTTATCCCATTCCTTCATCGGATACAGCTCAAGGCACTTCTGAAACACACTTCGCTTCAATATAAATCCATCCTCCAGATAGGGCAAGAGCTGCTTCTTAAGCGCGGATGGCAACAGAATGCGCGCTTTTTCATCAGCCTTTAGTTCATGTACCCCTATCAAATTCAAGGATTTTCGCTTTTATTTTTCTGATGCTCAAAGGTAAAAACACTTTTCCCACATTTTTCCACTTATTTTCAAATTGTTGAAAAAATTTTTGAAAGAGAGCTTTGTTTAGTAATTTAAATAGCTGCTTATACAATACTTTGTCTAGTGGTAAAAAGTGGAAAGAATATAAGAAAAAGCAGCCAGGAATTCGCTCTACATCTTTAGTTTGGCTTTATTCAGCCTCATTTCCCGGCAAAAACTTGAGCCCCTGAAAAAAGCCATGGTATAAAACATTTCTGCTCCGAATCGATTATGCACCAACGTGCCACCCGCTCTCATCACAAGCACTATGGGTTTGTGGCAGAATACCTGATTTTATTTGAAAAGATGCATCTAAGGAAACAGGCTTGACATTTAAGTTCGATGTCATACATCAGAAATCAAACCTGCCGGTTCTCCATGAGTCTTAAGATTACATCTGCGAATTTTTGATAAAAAAAAAACCCGGCGACAGGCCGGGGAAACAATTCTGGTGAGAAAAAATCAAACAACTCCCTGTTCAATCATTGCATCTGCCACCTTAACAAAGCCAGCAATGTTGGCTCCTTTTACATAGTTGATAAATCCATTGGATTCTTTTCCAAATTCTACGCAAGATTTGTGAATATTGACCATAATGCTATGCAGCCGCTGGTCCACCTCTTCTCTGCTCCAGGATAGCCTTAGGGAATTTTGAGACATTTCCAGTCCACTGGTAGCCACTCCCCCGGCATTGGATGCCTTGCCCGGAGAAAAGAGTATTTTGGCTTCTAGAAAAGCTTCTATCGCCTCAGGTGTCGATGGCATATTGGCTCCTTCGGCTACACATATTACGCCATTGGAAAGGAGGGTTTTTGCATCCTCTCCGTTTAGTTCATTTTGTGTAGCACAGGGCAATGCAATATGGCATTTTACCCCCCAGGGGTTTTTTCCTTCGTAAAAATGAGCCCCCACTTTATCGGCATATTCTTTAATTCTTCCGCGTTGTACATTTTTCACTTCCATCAAGATGGCCAGCTTTTCTGGTGTAAAACCTTCAGCATCATAAACAAAGCCTGAAGAGTCAGATGCCGTTACCACCTTAGCACCCAACTGCATGGCCTTTTGAATAGCATATTGAGCCACATTGCCAGAGCCTGACACGGCCACAATTTTTCCTTCGAAGGAATGGCCTCTTGTAGCCAACATTTCTTGGGCAAAATACACCGTGCCATATCCTGTCGCTTCCGGACGGATGAGCGATCCCCCCCATTTGATGCCCTTACCGGTGAGCACACCGGTAAATTCATTTTTAATCCTTTTGTACTGGCCAAACATGTAACCAATCTCTCTGGCGCCTACACCAATATCGCCGGCTGGTACATCGGTATCTGCCGAAATATGGCGAGCCAACTCCGTCATAAAGGACTGGCAGAAGCGCATGACTTCGTTATCGCTTTTTCCTTTAGGATCGAAATCGCTACCACCTTTTCCACCACCCATCGGTAAGGTAGTCAGTGCATTTTTAAAAATCTGCTCAAACCCCAAAAATTTCAATACAGAAAGATTGACCGTAGGGTGAAATCTGATTCCTCCTTTGTAAGGGCCAATGGCCGAGTTAAACTGTACACGGTAGCCTCTGTTTACCTGCACCTCACCTTGATCATCGATCCAGGGAACGCGAAACATAATAACGCGCTCAGGTTCTACTATTCGTTCCAGAATTTTGTGTCTTTTGTATTTGGGATTGTCCTCTATAAAAGGTATAACCGTTTCGGCTACCTCTTGTACTGCCTGAAGAAACTCGGGTTCGTGTGGATTCCTGGCCCTGACCTGCGCCATAAAGGACTCTATTTGTCCATGAAGATTAGATGACATATCTGACTATCGTTTTTTGAAAATTGGCGCAAATGTATTGTCATCCTCAGAATACAAAATCATAATTTTTTTCGCTGAAACTTTGTGTAAAATCTACACTTTCAGGACTTTTAAGCTTTTGCAAATGCACTGAGAAAAGACGAATTCACAGGACGATACTTTTTATAGCAATTACTTTACTGCTGACTTGCCTTGTGTCCCTCTCTATTTCGCTTAAACTCCTCAATTTCATCCTGTGTAGGGGCCGGATTTCCTTTGCCAGTGGCCATAAACCACACTAGAAACACACCGGCAAGTAGCGGCAGGGTCAATACCGCCAACATCAACAGAGTTTCGTAAACCATACGAAGTACAATAAAACTTCAGGACTGTACAAAGGACAAATTTAAAAATTTTATATGTTTTAAAAATTCATTATGATTGCATCTAAAATTAGATGAAGGTTGAAAATATTTAAAATGCTGCATTTCAGCTCCATTACATTCTTGTCAATGCTATTGATCAATGCAGTATCGCTAAATATTATGCATGCACAAGAAGTGATAACAGGTGTAGTGCGAGATGCCAAAGACCGAGAACCTATACCAGGAGCCAATGTGGTCATCAGAGAAACAAAAAAAGGCACCTCCACAGATATGAGTGGTTTCTTCGTTTTAGAACATAAAGGCTCTATGCCCATCACCCTTGAAATTAGTTTTGTGGGCTACCGGACCAGGAAAGTTGAAATAAGAAAAGGCGGAAAATACACCTTCGACCTCGAAGAAGACAAAGTGATGCTCGGAGAGGTAAGTGTAGTCGAACAACGACTTTCTGACAAACAAAAAGAAAGCGCCTTGACGGTAGAAGCCATGGATATGCTCGCCATAAAAGAAACTCCTGCTGCATCCTTTTATGATGGCCTTGCTTCGTTAAAGGGTGTAGACCTGACCGCTGCTTCACTTGGATTTAAGATAATCAACACCCGGGGATTCAACAGTACATCACCAGTCCGGTCCCTCCAAATCATCGATGGCGTGGACAATCAGGCACCGGGTCTTAACTTTTCCCTTGGAAATTTTCTCGGTGCCCCTGATCTGGATGTAATGAACGTGGACATCATAGCCGGTGCCTCATCGGCTTTTTATGGTCCAAATGCATTTAATGGGGTCATCTCCATGACCACAAAAGACCCCTTTCTCTTTCCGGGAACTACAGCCTCCTACAAAATAGGAGAAAGAGCACTACACGAATTGGCGCTCAGGCATGCACAGGTGTTCAGGGATTCAAAAGGAAATGACAAGGTGGCCATAAAGTTCAATTTGTTTTATCTGCAAGCTTTTGACTGGGTAGCCGACAATTATGAACCCACAGAAGAATCCAAAGTGGGCAAAGACAACCCTGGATGGTATGATGGGGTAAACCGATATGGAGACGAAATAATGTTTGACGACGGTCAGCTACCCAGAACATATCCTGGACTCTACAGATTTCACCGTACAGGGATTGAAGAAATTCATTTGGTGGACTACAACACCCGAAATTTGAAACTGGCTTTCTCTTTACATCACAAATTCAGCAACGACCGCGAAGTGATCCTGGCTTCCAATTTTGGATACGGAACCACTGTATACCAGGGAGACAACAGATATTCACTTAAAGATATCAAATTCTTCCAAAACCGCATCGAATTCAGGAAAAAAAACAAATTTTTCTTACGCGCATACGCAACCAACGAAGACGCCGGCAATTCGTATGATGCGTACTTTACCGCTCTAAGAATGCAAAATGCCCTCGCAGAAGACCTTGCCTGGCAAAATACATATCGTTCGTTTTGGAACAGTTTTGAAAAATCAACCGCTGAAAACCTTCCGGGATACCCCACGGCCAACTGGTTTACAGAAAGGGAGCTTTGGATGCAACAATATCAGGAATATCTCTTGATCAACCGAGACACCCTGCGATATATGCACAACCGAAATCGCCGAAGAGTAGAAGAACGCTATGGAGGTCCTTTGATCCCCGGAACAGCGCTTTTCGACTCGCTCTTTACCTATTTTACTTCAAGAACCTTTTCAGAAGGAGGAACAAAATTTTTTGACAGATCAGCTCTCTACCACATACATGGTCAATATGAGTGGGACTGGAAAGGATTTCACTGGACTTCAGGCGGAAATATGAGGCTTTACGTCCCCAACTCAAGAGGCAACATATTCAGTGATTCCATGCGCTATGACCGATTTGTAGTAGATACCCTCCCCAACGGGAGATTGGTCTATGACAGCCTAGCTCTCGGATATGCCCGTATTACAAATTTTGAATTTGGAATCTATGGAGGCATAGAAAAGAAACTTCTCAATGACAAGCACAAATTCAATCTGACCGTCCGGCTGGACAAAAATCAAAACTTCCCCTATCTGGTAAGCCCGGCCCTATCATGGATTTATCAGCTTGACAAGCTCAACACCTTAAGAATAAGCCTCTCCTCTGCTATCAGAAATCCTACTCTCCAGGACCAATACCTGTATTACAATGTCGGAAGAGCTATCTTGCTGGGCAATCTCAACGGGGTAGACAGCCTGGTATCGCCGGAAAATTTGAGTGAATATCTGGCAAAAAACTCACAAGGCAGACTCGATCACGTATTTGACTACTACAATATTGACCCCATTCGCCCGGAAAGAGTACAGACAGCAGAAATCGGATATCGGACTACGCTTTTCAAGCGCCTTTTTCTCGATATGAATTACTACTACTCCTGGTATCGTGATTTTATAGGATTCAACATAGGTCTGGACATAGAAGAGGGCGGACAGACATCCTTTGACAGGGTTACAAAAGTGACGGTTTATCGCGTCTCTACCAATGCACGCGACAGAGTTACCACACAAGGTTTTTCGATAGGTGCCAACTATTACTTTTTGGATAATTATACCCTCACCGGAAATTACACCTGGAATGTCCTGAATACCGCCACCGACGATCCCATCATCCCGGCCTTTAATACACCGGAAAACAAGTTCAATATCGGCATCAACGGACGGGACCTAAAGTTCAAAAGCACCTCTGACAACCTATTTGGTTTCAGTGTAAATTATCGTTGGATTCAGGGGTTTTTATTCGAAGGTTCACCTCAGTTTACAGGAAGTGTCGACACCTATGACATGCTGGATGCCCAGGTCAATTATTACATAAAACGATGGAATACAAATTTCAAATTAGGAGGTACTAACTTGCTGAACAATAAGGTCTTTATGGTGTATGGTGGTCCCAGAGTAGGAAGATTGGCATATGTATCAGGAGTTGTAGATTTTTAAAATTTAATGTACATTCGTAATTGTTTAACTTTAAATAAAGTCTCTATGAGAAAACCACTACAACTGCTAACCGCCATTGTGGCGACGGCATATGCACTACAGGCACAGGTACGATATCTTGAGCCTGTTTTTACTGATGCGCAAATAGTAAAGATGGCCGATGTAAACTACGGCATCAACTTCTTTGCCTATGCGCCCGCTTCCATCGGAGGTCCCCAACTCCTGCCCTTGAGGTGCGATATTTACATGCCCGATACCAATGTCGACAATGTATCCAACAGGCCTGTAATTGTCTATTTCCATACCGGAAGTTTTTTGCCCAAAGGTCTTGCTAGCCCAATGGGAGAAAAAACAGATAGTGCTGCTGTAGAAATTTGCAAGAGATTTGCCAGAATGGGGTTCGTGGCGGTCTCCGCTTCCTATCGAGTCGGATGGCTTGCCAACAGTACCGACCTGGACTTAAGACGAGGTACCAACTTGCTTGCGGTTTACAATGCCATACAAGATGCCAAAACAATGGTAAGGTATCTAAGAGTTACAGCATCTCAAGGCAATCCCTTAAAAATCAATACAAATGCCATAACGCTGATAGGACAGGGATCCGGAGGGTACATAACCTTAGCGTACGCAACGCTTAATAAATATTCTGAACTTCAGTTAGATAAGTTTAAATACGACAACTCAAGCTCTACCGGTCTTTTTGGATACCCCGTTCAAGCAGGCGATATGTATGTTGATACTTCCGTGGTAGGCGACTGGAATGGATTCGGAGGAAAAGTCACTCTCACAGGTCAGCAGACTCCTCTGGGACTTCCACAAATAGACATGTCGCAAAGAGGCAGAAACTTCGAAAATTACGTAGGCGTGCCCTCGGATGTGGCGATGACTGTAAATTTAGGAGGCGCATTGGGAGATTCCACATGGCTAGAGGCCGGTGACCCCCCTATCGTATCCGTACACGTAGTTCAGGATTTCTTTGCCCCATACATTCAAGGTATGGTAAATGTACCTATTGCCGGACAATTTTATCCGGTAGTAGAAGTAGCAGGTAGTCACACCGCTGTACGACTTTCAAATTCCATCGGCAACAACAACGTACTTACCACCAACTGGAACGATCCCATCAGCGTAAAAGCCAGAGCCAATGCCACCATCAACCCGGGACAAATCCACCATATTTTGCCTTTTGACATTCCACCTCCCAATCCCGCCATGCCTTTCCGCGTGAATTCCAATCCATGGGATTGGTGGGATCCAAATGACCCATTGTCACAAAACGAAACAAATCCAAACATTAAAGCCCAAAGCATCGCATACATCGATACGGTAATGGGCTTTATTGCCCCCAGAATAGCAAAAATGCTAACTACCAAAGGATACCAAATCCCAGTAAGCGTATCAGAAAATCAATTGGATGCAAAAATTATTATGTATCCCAATCCAGCAACTACCCACTTCAGCCTCAGCACACACAAACCGATAGAAAAACTCGAGCTGGTAGACATAACAGGTCGTGTGGTACTCAACTCTACACCCAACGAGTCCTTTCACACAGTACACACCGAACACTTACCCAGAGGTGTATACATGGTCAGAATTTTAATGGAAAACGAATGGTTTGTAAAAAAAGCTATTTTGCGATAGTACCCAAACAACATACGCAAAGCCGCCCCTTGCGGGCGGTTTTTTTTTAGTCGTACTTTGGCTCAGTTATTGACTTAATCCTAATTAAACCCTTAACCTAATGAAACCACTGTCTGCTTATAGCTCTTTTGGAATATTGCTTTCGTTGCTGCTGATCACCTCTTGCTCAGGTTTTAAAAAACCAGGCAAAGAAGTTACGGGGCCTTTTTCTTCATCACGATATCAGACTAACAGCCGATATTTTCGAGGTACTGGGAGTGGCACCAGTATGGATTTAAACACTTCAAAGAGCAAAGCCATGATAACGGCCAAGCAACGCCTTGCGTCATCTGTTAATACTACCATGCGCACGGTGGCTGACCGCTATGTAAAGGAAAATAGCACTTTGAATGCCAGCGATTTTATGTCAAAATACGAAGAGCTCAACAGAGAAGTGACCAATACCATGCTGGCCGACATTAGGGTGATAGGTGAACGTACGTTCAAACTGCCAAACAATCAATACGAAACTCATATTGCCTTGGAGATACGCAAAAGATCTATGTACAACCACTTGCGTCGGCAAGCCAGACTTATGAAGCAATGGAACGAAGCTGAACGCGCAGCGATGGAAGATTTAATCGACAGATTACTGGCAGAATTAAAAGATTAGCGAATTAGGGTTTTTTCAAAACTTTTAAATTTACAACTCATGCACTTGTCATACGTGCATTAGCAAGATTTTGAAAAGCAAACTTTTTGTTGACAAGGCTCAGACTTTCTATAGGATGATGAGAAATGCCGGATTTATTAAAATTATTATTCCACCTTTTTTACATCGAGAGCGCTTAAGACATCCTCAAGCACTATATCAGGAGAGTTGTTGGCGTCTATCGTATAATGAGCCTGCTGATAATAAGGATTTCTTTCAAACAGATGCTTTGCTATAAACTCTGTCATAAAGTCATCCTCGATATCGGCAATCAATGGCCTGTTTTGCTTTTCTGGCACCAAACGTTCTGCAAGAGTGCCGGGATTACACTGAAGATATATGCTGGTGGATGAATTTTTGATTACCTCCAGATTGTTGTAATAACACGGAGTGCCTCCGCCGGTGGCCAAAATGTAGGCCTGATTTGAAATCACTACTTTCAGAGCCTTTTGTTCACATTCTCTAAAATAGAGTTCCCCTTTTCTGGTTATCATGTACTGCACACTCATTCCGAACATCTGGCCAATCACCTCATCCAAATCCCAAAAGGGCAATTTCAATTCATTGGCAAGTCGGTGACCTATGGTTGTTTTACCAGATCCCATGTATCCAAGCAAAACAATTTTGGTGTGCATTATCAAAATTTTTGTGCAAATTTCAGAAATATCAACGCTTTATCAAAACGGACAGACATTTTTTAAGCTTGCATTGTCATTCCATACAAATACTCGGTATGCTTGAATGGCCTGAATATCCCACTTTAAAAATTTTGACCAATGTTGCAATCCGCATGAAAATATTTGAACAACAAATCGTAGAAAACACTGACATCGACAATGGTCATAATGGTATAATTTCGAGAACTTACCAGGAGCAACTCAAAACAACTGATTAGCATTGAAGTTGCAATACCGAGCAGATCTCATTCATCCAATGACATGATCGGTTCATATGCAAGGCGCCGGTATTCCGGCCTTAAAAAAATCAAGACAAAAAATTTAAGATATGTACCAATCAACCATAAGCTATCATAATATTCATTGGATTAAGAGGTTGCTGAAAACGGTATCCTAAATCTCTGTTGAAGTTGCACTTGTACTAGCGATGAAAACCTCTTTGATCCATAAAAACAATCAAATTACCTTGACCTACATTGTGAGTCCAATCTGCTGGACCGACAATTTCAGATAGGAAACTGAAATTTGCAGGAAAATTTTTTAAACCAATTTTATACATACACCGCAAGCATTTTTTAAGACCATTCATGCAAGTAGGGAATCTTCACACATATTTATACAAAAAGTATTGCTCCATCCAGTTAACCATCTGACTCACCATCCGATCTACGACTTACCCAAGTGAGCATTAAAAATGCATGTAAACAGTAAGAATATAATAAATTTCATTCATTATTTAATACTTCTTCCTGGACTCTATCAGATATCATATGCTTGGCAGCACCATCCGAAAGATACCGATTTAAGGAAAATCGACCTTAACTACCAGCAAGCCTGAGAAAAAAGACTACTTCTTATAAAAAAAAGCCTTATTCACAAAAAAATCTTAATATAAATGAAAATGTATTTACTTTTGAGACAAATACTAAAACATCAGACATGACACTCGAGTCACCTGACAAAACAATAAGATGCGGAATTTGTGGATATGCAAACGATCCCAGGAATAAGCGCTGCAAAAGGTGCAATCACCCTATGTCATCGTCGACAGAGCCCTCCCCAGATCCTAAAATTGATTAATGCAAATACCTATGGCCAACAAACCTGTAAGATGCCCCTATTGCGGGTACGCCAATGAGCCTAAAGACCTACGCTGTCGTAGGTGCAATTATCCATTGAATGAAGCCAATAACAATAATTCGCTATCCGACACAGCTAAAGCAAACCCGCCAAATATAACTGCAGGAAGGCACGATCACTGTAGTTGATTTGTATGATACGGGTCCCAGTAGACCCCTTAGTTAACACTTCCTTTCTTATAATCAATGAGTAACCACCGCCCCAACTTCTTAGTACATCACATAGATCACCTTAAATCAAACTATTGATGTACTGAAGACCTTTGGTCCATGTTTGAGTTCGTTACATTGAAAAGCCAGTAGTGCCTGATGCTTGCATCCCATAAAGATGACACTGTCCTAGTCCTCAAGCAGTCACTATCGTATAACCGCATCTAACCAGAGTATCTCAATAGAAATTTTGTCTCAATAGTAAAGGGTAATTTTCACTACTTAAGTCAAGGTTGCTTTGCCAGACAAATGTTGTATGAATACTAGAGGTGTAGGGATCAGATGTGTAACCTTCATCAATAAGGGTAAATTTAATCCCTTGTCAATCGCTCCTTACAAGTTGGAAAGAGGTGTTATTTTCAAAAAGGCTTAGGCTGAAAATTTCAGGTTAAAC
The DNA here is from genome assembly GCF_003337435.1 of Schleiferia thermophila. Lineage (GTDB taxonomy): Bacteria > Bacteroidota > Bacteroidia > Flavobacteriales > Schleiferiaceae > Schleiferia > Schleiferia thermophila. The sequence continues at coordinate 5,316 of NZ_QPJS01000001.1, read as the reverse complement.
TTTCCGGATGCTGATGTTGTGTTTCTTCTACTTTTAATCTTTGGAGAAATTCTTCAGGGCTTTCAAGCTGTTGGAGATATTCAAAATGCTCTCTTTTCATAATCTTCTTTTGAATCAATAGTTGTATACCGGGGATCATAAGCATTGCAATAAAAATATAATACATCGGCAGTCCAGGTTCATATTGTATACTTTTCAGGATATTTTTAAGAGCTTCTTTTTTGTTATTGAGATAAAAGGCATGTATTCGTGCCAAAATGTAATAATGATTGGCCATTCTGATTTTCTGAGATGTCGTGATGAAATTGAATCTCCGGGATGAAGTGATGGATTGAAGTGCTATCCTGTATTCAACCAGCACAACGGGTAAATTTTCAGCATTTCCATATTTGATAAAGTTTTTTATCATCTGATAATCCTCAGCATAGTCCTTTTGCATCGAAACAGGATATCCGCCTATTCGCTCAGCTATGGAGGCATCATACACTAAGGAACTGTGTGTAAATACATTTCTTTGCGAAATAACTTTCTGAATTGTAAGCCAATCCGTCACTTTAGGCTCTACATGCAGTTTATTACCCTGGTCATCAATGACCTGAGCAAAAGTGCCCAACATTTTGCACTCCGGATGCATTCTGAGATATCGAAGCTGAATTTCCAGTTTAAGCGGATGCCAGATATCATCCGCATCGATGATGGCAATCCAATCACCTTTGGCATTTTTTAGTAGAAAATTTTTGGCGCGTGCTACTCCTGAATTATCTATTTTGAAACTTCTGATTCGTTTGTCGCGAAACCTTGATATAATCTCCCAAGTACGGTCCTTTGAGCCGTCATCTACTATCAAAAATTCAAAATTTTTGTACGATTGTGCCAAAACACTTTCAATAGACTTTTTGATATATCTTTCTGCATTATAAGCACTTAATAAAACTGATACCTCAGGTTTCAACTTCTTACTCTTTATCTCGTAAAATCAAATGTACCCATCTCCAGGCCAATAGCACATATCCTGCATCCATTACCGACCGAAAAACTGCCCCCCCATACGCGCCAAAATTTCTAATGGCAAAATAATTTCCAACTACTGAAATGACCATCATTACCAGCAGAATCTTAAGGTGTGCATCATCTTTTTTGAGATGAATAAATGCCTGATAAACAAACATATGAATGAACAGACCTGCTACCAGCGACGGAATAAACCATCTGAATAGTTCAATAGATTCACGATATTCCAACCCAAACAATAACTTAACCACAAGTTCAGAAACCAGAAAAAGCAACACTCCTGCACCTGTAAAGGGGACAACAAGCCATTTAATGTATTTGAAGAGCACTTTTTTATACATGGTTATTCCCTCAGAGGCCTTCTGAGCAAGATGAGGAAGCAATGTCATGTGCAGAGGGTAAAACATCATGCTCTGAGCTACCAGATACAATTTGTGAGCAGCCCCATAAAAACCAAGTGTAGCACCACTTAACAAAAGACCAGCCCAATACATTCCACCTAAAGCATACACTTTGTTGGCCATGCCACCTGCAAATACATAAAAACCACTGGTCAGATTTTTCAATACCAAACGGATTCCGGGGAAGCGCAACCGAAGCTCAGGCATTAACCTGAAACTATACCTAAAGACGAAAGCTGATACAATCAGATATCCTAAGGAAGTGCTCACTGCCACCAGATAATAATCACTTTCATTTTTTACCAGTGAAAAAAGCAATAGTGCAAATATTAACTTAATGGCTACATTGGCCAGAGCCACTGCTCCCAGCTTTTGCAATCCCTGGAAAAACCAGTTTTGTGTAAATACAAAAGAAATCGTCATAGCAAAATAACCCAATAAGGCCGGCATGTATGGATGTAACTGCCTCTTTAAAACCATCATCGCAGCAAATACCAATGCACCCATTACCCAAAGAAAAATTTTGCTCCAGAAAACCGTGCTATAAAGCCTCGAAACCAAAACTGGCCTGTGAGCAATCACCGCCATACGGCGGGTAGCAGTGATGTCGAAGCTGTACTCGACTATTTGAATAAAGTATAAAGTAAGCGTGTACGAATATTCGAGAATTCCAAACTTATCCACACCAACCGTACGGCTGATGTAAGGAATAGTGAAAAGCGGAATCAAATAGTTAGCGGCCTGCGAAAGTGTGATGTAGGAAAAATTTCTAAACAGGTATGCCGGCATGGGGCCAAAGATACCATGCCGGCAACCTGAATTTATTTTTTGATGAGTTTGAATCTTTTTATGTGCCCGTAGTGGTCAATGATTTCAACAATGTAAGGACCAGCCATAAGATGTCCGATGGCAATATCGCTCCCTGGATATTCCACAGAACAAATAAGGTGACCGAGTAAATTGTACACATTCATCCGAGCAATTGAAGAAGCGCTTTGTATTGAAACCCAATCAGATGCTGGGTTTGGAAAGAGTGAGTAAAGTGGATGGTCTGATTCAAATTGGCCAAGACCTGACACTACAGCGATGGACTTTGTATAAGTAAAATCACAAGTTTCCTCAAAAAGCGTAACCTGAACAGTCATGTTGCCGGTAGCTCCGGGAGTAAAGGAATAATCGGAAGTAGTGATTACATTAACAAACTGCCCTAGGGTAGAGTGATATACTACTACATGCATGGAATCTGCATTTCCTATTGGGATGGTTACCATTGTGGGTGGATTTATGGTATCGGAAATGGATAGTAATGGATTCGCTGGCTGAGCCACTTGATGTACCACTACCGAATCCGTCTCTGAGCAATTTCCCTCCTGAAAAGTGACGTAATAGGTGCCGGGTTGAGCAATCTGTATTGATGATTGATTGGATAAAAGTATGCCTCCGAGTGTCCATTGTATCGAAATGCCCGCTGGGGCTGATAGACTTACTGTGATGGTATCAGGGCCGCATAGGGTATATCGAGCGCCATTTGTGCCTGGAACAGCCTGCATAAAGCTGTAAATAAACGATGCAGCATGGTTGGTGGCTGACTGATCCCATGCATTTATTTGAGCATATAAACTATCGCCATTGGAAACAGGAATTGGAGATGGTACGAGATTTACTGCATAGTCGCTGAATGGTGGAGCTACTTCTGAAATAGTGCGTTGTATCGTTCCGCTGTTTGTCCACAGGGTTGTTAAAATCGGAAAATGGTCAATTTGCGAATTGTTAAACACGACAGCTTGTGGTAAATCGCTATTCACCGGGCTGCAACCAGTGTGATGAATGACCGAATCAAGCTGTACATCGTAAGAGGAATTGGTCACACGAATATCATCAATCAGCCAAAAGCCGCCGGTGGAATTCGAAGATGATATGATAAATCGCAACTGTACGCCGGTCATGTTTGGCAATGGTAAAACTGCTGCTCTACGTGCAGTGTTTTTTAACCGAGGTGAGGCTGCCAAGGCTGTAGGTGCGGCACCATCAAAAAATCCGTTGGATTCATAAATAGTACTCCACTGACTTCCATTGAAAGCCTGAATCCGCATGGTCATGGTACCAGAGAGGGGTGGCTGTACAAATTCATTCCATTGGACCAATGGGAACAATGCTCCAGTGGTATTGAATGGAGGGGTGGTCAATATAGCACTGTCTTGTCCGGGTCCATAGAATCCCGGTTGATAAACTGCAAACGGGGGAACGAACAAAGAGGCTGCAGCAGACGTGGTGGGAAATGGATTGTCAAATCTCCACAATCTGTTGGGTAAAGGTGACTGATTTGACCAACCGGAAGGGGGCTGAATGCTATCGGTAAAACTACAAAAATTTTCCTGGAATATGGTAGGAAAGTCGCCGTCGAATGGGACAGTGAATACCAAACCCTGATTACCAGCGATGTATATACGGTCTCTATATCTGATAATAACCCGCATAGCCTGAGTTGTACTAAGACCTACTGAATGCGATGTACCGGAGGAATCTGCCTGAAGTGCCACTCCTGAGTTGCCGACCAACAGATATCGCCAGGGTTTTAATACAAGCCCTCCGTTAAAAAACGCACTGGAATTGTAGTTGACCTGCGACCAGGTCAGTCCACCGTCTTTTGTCTTATATACAGCCCCATTCTGACCACATATCATTCCATTTGCATGATCGAAAAAATCAACTGAGGAAAGAGTGCCCGCAAAAGGCCCAGTTACAGCAGTCCAGGTAAGACCCTTATCGGTAGAGCGAAACACAGTACCTTGCACACCACACAAAACAAAGGTATTATCGGTTACCTTGGCGATGCTGAAAGGTGAAGCCGGCAGAGTACTGACAACCGTAGTCCACGTTTGTCCGTAATCACCGGATCTGATCACTACATTTCCGCTGGCAGCCCCTCCGCCGACAGCTATCACAATCGAATCATCAGCTATAACATCGAGAAGACCCGCAGTTGTGCCAGAAAAAACAGTTGACCAAGAGTTGCCGTGATTTGTACTTCGCAGCAAAGTGCCGCTTACACCTACAATAATTCCGATGCTATCCCCTGTAAAGGTAATGGCACGAAGGCCAGAAGTTGTCGGTGCCGTTATGCTGCTCCACTGTGCTACACAACCGGCATTCCGACGGATGATGGTTCCATTGTTGCCCACCATAAAAAGTTGGCCAATTCCGCTTTCTGCAGCACCCCACAAGCCTTGTGTGGTGGGTGTTGTCTCATTGGATACCTGGGACAAAGAATGTAAGCTGTAAATCAGTAAAATAAACGATAAAGCTTGTTTCATTTTTATTTAGATTAATTCTAAACAAATATTTTGGTAATTCAGTCAGTAACAAAGTTAAGTTTTTATAAAATTCTAAAAGAAATAAAAAATGTCGGAATTAAAAGGTTTAATGATGCTATTTCTCATTGTATATCTATTATTTACAAATATTTAAGTTGTGGAAATATCAGTACGGCACCTCTACTCTATCAGTCACATACTCTATATGCAGTCACATACTCTATATGACCAAGATGAACCCTCCATTGCGCCCCAGGGCTCACAAAAAGCAGATTGTAATGCCGGCTGATTCTTGCAACTGCAGACTCTGTATTCACATCTAAGTGGAACAGTTACGATATCGGTAATTGATTTTTATTAGCGATTGTGCTACAGATAAAGATTGTCTGTAAAAGTATAAAAGCCTTAAGCCATGTGGTCCAATTAAAAACCACCTACAGAAAGAAACAATTTACGTATCGGCAATTTCCCAAACGGGCCCTATGTCGCTCTCCAATTATTCTAGGGTAGAGACAGGTGAGTGAAATTTGTCTTTGGATGCCGTGAACAAAATCTCAAGGTATTTCGGATTAACCATTGATGAGCTGGTC